>CALSNJ010000001.1 GCA_943787745.1 uncultured Alphaproteobacteria bacterium
TGTCTAGCCCCCAAGTTCTGGGCCATTCCTGATTAGAGTTTCTGGAACAGGAGGGCGCATGTTGAGGGCCTGATGTGGGCGGATGTGATTGTACTGTCTGAGCCACTGGTTGATGACGACCTGAGCCTGCTTTGTTGTGGTGAACCATTCGGCGTTGAGCACCTCGCGGCGCAGAGTTCCGTTAAATCGTTCGTTGTATCCATTCTCCCAGGGTGACCCGGGATAGATCCGGATAGGCTTGATACCGACCCTTGCCAACCAGTCCTGCATCGCTTCCGCGACGAACTCGGGGCCATTGTCGGAACGGATATATTCTGGAGTGCCGTGGCGCATGAGTAGCGGGTAGAGCGCCTCAAGGACATCCTCAGCTCCCATCCTGGTGCGAACCGCGACCGCTAGAGCCTGACGGGTGTACTCGTCGAGAACTGTCAGCATCTTGTAACTCCGACCGCTGTCGAGCTTGTCGTGTACAAAGTCGATGCTCCAGACGTGGTTCGGATGGGTTGGCCGCAGCCGTATGATCGAAGCATCCTTGTGGTAGAGCCGTCGGCGCTTCTTGTGCCGTTGCGGCAGTTGAAGGCCTTCTTCGCGCCAGATCCGCTCAACCTTCTTGTGGTTCACCTTCCAACCTTCGATGCGCAGCAGTTCGGCTATCTTGCGATAGCCGTAGCGCCCGTATTGCTTGGCCAGCCGGATCAGGGCCAATCGCAGAGCATCATCATCTCGCCGGGCCGGTCGGTATTGCAGAGAACTGCGCGCCAGTCCGATCACCCGGCATGTCCGTCTCTCTGACGTCGCGAGCTTCTGACGCGTATGGATCACGGCCTGACGGACCTGCTCTGTCGTCAGGCCCTGGGCTTTAGGTGGGTCAAGCTTTCCTTGAGGATCAGCTTATCGAGTTCGAGTTCCGCGACGATCTTCTTCAGCCGCACATTCTCTTTCTCAAGAGCGCGAAGTTCCGACAGTTGAGACTTCCCCATCCCGCCAAACCGCTTGCGCCAGTTGTAGTAAGTGGCATCACTAATACCCACGCCACGACAGGCCGACGGCACGTCACTGCCAGTCGACAGCTTCACCTCAATCTCACGCAGCAGCTTGAGTATGTCCTCATCCGAATAACGTTTCCGAGCCATCACATCCCCCTTCAGTCTCTAAAAATAGTGGCCCAGTTTTAGGGGGGAAGGACAGCACCAGCCGTTCACCCTCTTTCAGGTCAAATCGCGGTACAACGTTGAGCAACGCTTTCAGGTAGGGGTGCTGTGGGTTGCGGTAGATATCTTCCAGGCTGCCGCTCTCCATCACATTGCCGCGGAACATCACCACCACTTCTTCAGCAACATTGGCGACAACGCCAAGGTCATGGGTGATCATCAACACAGCCATCTGAAGTTCGGATTGCAGATCCTTGATCAGTTTCAGGATCTGCGCCTGAATGGTGACGTCCAGTGCGGTGGTGGGCTCGTCGGCGATCAGCAAGGCTGGCCGGCACACAAGCGCCATGGCGATCATGGCGCGCTGTCGCAGGCCGCCCGACAATTCAAACGGATAGGTCTTCATCGCCCGCGCCGGGTCAGGAAACCCGACCAGTCGCAACATCTCGGTCGAAAGCTCAACACCGGTCTGTTTGTCGACATTGCGGTGCAGGTGCAGGGCTTCGCTGATCTGATCGCCGACTGTGTGGAGCGGTGACAACGAGGTCATCGGCTCCTGAAAAATCATCGAGACCCGTCCGCCGCGGATTGACCGCATCTTCGGGCCGTCACGATCGAGCTTTGCGAGGTCAACCGGCATGCCATCGCCATTGGGGTCGGTGAACAGAATTTCACCGCCGGCGATGGTGCCGATATTGGGGAGGATGCCCATGATGGCCTGACTGCAGACGGATTTCCCGGAACCGGATTCGCCGACCAGCGCGGTGGTACCTCCGGGTTTGATGCGGAACGACACCCCGTCGACGGCGCGTACCTCCTCGCCGTGGATTGTGAAATCGACCTTCAGGTCGCGAACAGTCAGAAGGTCATTCATCGTCGCCAGTCCGCGGGGTTGCCCCATCCGCTCAGTGCAGCGGGAGTTGCATCGGTGGGTGTCGAGAGTCCGACATCGCCCAGGCCAATCACGGCGAAATTGCGCGCCGTTGCGTCCGAGAGTTCAACATCATTCTTCCGGGCCGCCTGAAACGCGAGACGGCAAAGATCCTCAAACCCTTCCAGGGTGGAATGGATCGCGATCCGGTGTTCGGCGCTGCGAAGCGTGAGTTGCATCCAGCCTGCTTCCCGGTCTCGGCGGGTTGAGAAGTAAGAAAGTTTCAGCGTGTCGAGACTGTTCCAGGGGATATGTGCGCGGCTCCACCCTTTTGTGGTGATTCCCGATTCATCAAGAGTCACGGTGGTTCTCATCTGCATCAGGGTCCGCAGACCAAACAGCCCGAAAAAGGCGGCAAAAACCCCGAGGATATATGCAGCTGTGGCGCCGGCCTCGATAAAGAACATCGGGGTCACGCAGGCCGCGATTCCAAGTGCGACCCGAAGCAGGTCCGCGTTCAGATCGCGTCGATGATAACGGTGCGTGCTCATGGGGCGGGGAAAATCTCGTCTGTGTTCAGCCAGCGTGCGGCACGGTGTTGCGTTGTGTGGGCAACAAACTCGCGCACAAACTCTTTCGAATCCCTTTCCATCACCAGATGGTGCGTCATAAGGCCGGTCGCCTCCTCAGCATCCACATGTCCCAGACGACGTGCGGAAAGATGCTCGATGGCATCTTTGAGAATATGGTCGGTGCCAAGAAATGCCCTGGGCCTGCCGGTCTGTTTGCCGCGCCAGTCGACGATATCCAAATGGACATTGTTTGCGCGCAACCCCGCGATCGGGTTCGGGCGGTTGCGCGGGCCAAGCGTGCTCAGGCCGCGAAAGCCCAGTTCGGGCAGAAACGGGATCAAGTGCGGGGCGATCCGGTTCCATGGCGGCACCAGTACGGGAACATGCCCGTCGAAGCGTTCGAGCGCCTGCGCACCGGTCGCGAGATCGCCAATCACATAGGCCGCAGGCCGGCTGTCATCGAGCTCGATCTTGCGACCGTCCGCATCTGCAAAATTCTTGTGAGAATATCCGTGCTGAAGCACGGAGACGGACGGGGCGTTTGACAATAGATCCCGAAGGGCGACGGTGGCCGTGGCCGGGATCACCGCGAGCGCCAGCGGCACATCAAGTGTGTTGCGCAGTTCGAGCAGCTGTTCAAGCGCGTCAGTGTGGTCGGCCGCATCGTCATCGCGCCACCAAAGTGTGGCTGTGCGCCCGTCCTCTTGCCAGAGGTCGAGCTCGCGCGTGAGGGCATCCCATGCCAAATCTGGCTGCTGCGCGCCTTTGGTCATCGCCAAGGCCATGAGTGTCAAAATACTCCCTGCAAATCCGCGCCCCTCAACCCGGATCATATTCTTGTATGTACCCTAGCTGGATCAGGCGTCCGGGTTAACCACGATTTAACGGAACTCTGCGCCGCGAGGTGCTCAACGCCGAATGGTTCACCACAACAAAGCAGGCTCAGGTCGTCATCAACCAGTGGCTCAGACAGTACAATCACATCCGCCCACATCAGGCCCTCAACATGCGCCCTCCTGTTCCAGAAACTCTAATCAGGAATGGCCCAGAACTTGGGGGCTAGACAGGCACGCGAAAACAAGGGCGTGATCTGGATTGTAAATCGCGTTGCGATGGCCGCGAAGTTTGAACGGGTCATCGTACTTGATGATGGGCGCCTTGCCGAACAGGGCACCTTTGAGGAATTGGACAAGGATGGAACCGCCCTGCGCGGCTTGCTGGAAACAGCATAGCGCGAGGTGGTGACGTGACAGGTGGCCGGAAAAGGCTGCCAGGAGACTAATGACGTGAGCCTGAACGAAGAAGTCGAGCTGCTGCGGAACATTCCGCTTTTTGCCAAACTGGAGCCCTCCAAGCTCAAGCTGCTGGCGTTCACCTCGGAGCGAATCACCTATGAAGCTGATCAGGTGTTGTTTCGGCAGGGCGATGTCGGGGATGCGGCCTATATCATTGTCGAAGGGGCTGCTGCCGTTCTGGTTGAAACCGGCGAAGGTGAGATCGAAGTGGCGACTCTGGGGCGCAATGACTTTGTCGGCGAAATCGCCATCCTGTGTGATGTGCCCCGTACCGCCACAGTGAAGGCAACCACACAGACCATCACGTTGCGTATCACCAAGGATTTGTTTTTCCGATTGGTGGCAGAGTTTCCCGAGATGTCAGTGGAGATCATGCGGGAGCTGGCCTCGCGTCTTGAGCACACAACCCAACAATTGCGCGAAGCCCTGGCGAAGAACGCCTAGCGCGTCGGGCAATTCATATGA
Source organism: uncultured Alphaproteobacteria bacterium (assembly GCA_943787745.1). GTDB lineage: Bacteria > Pseudomonadota > Alphaproteobacteria > UBA6615 > UBA6615 > JABJAG01. The sequence goes on from CALSNJ010000001.1 coordinate 4,355, forward strand.
GCCGTCTCGACAGTTTTATCCGCCGCATGCAGGCCCAGCGCGACTGCCTGAACGATGCCGTGCGCCGGCTTGCCGATATACCCGGGCCGGTGCTTGATCTTGGTCTGGGCAACGGGCGCACTTTTGATCATCTTCGAGAGACGATGCCTGACCGCGAGGTGTTCGTGTTTGACCGGGTTGTAAACTCCAACCCCAAAAGCACACCGGATCGCGATCACATTTTTCTGGGCGAGGCCGAGGAGCAGCTCGCCATTGCTGGTGCGCGTTTTGGTCGGAGCGTGGCTCTGATTCACTCCGATCTCGGAACGGGCACTGATGAAGATGCAAAACTCGCGGCCATCATTGTGCCGTTGATTGTGCCCATGTTGCGCCCGGGCGGCATTCTGGTCGCCAACAATCGTTTCCCGGCAGATGCCTGGGACGAGTTGCCCTTGCCCGAGGGTGTCCCCGCCGAGCGCTATTTCATGTATCGGGTGGCCGACTAGATATCGAGGTCCACGATGACCGGCACGTGGTCGGACGCTTTGGTCCAGTCGCGCGCGTCCTTGATGATTTCGAATCCGCGCAATTTGCTCTTGAGAGACGGTGTGACCCAAACGTGGTCAAGGCGTCGGCCGCGGTTGCCTTCACGCCAGTCTTTCGAGCGATAGCTCCACCAGCTGTAGAGTTTTTCGGGCTCGGGTGCGAAATGGCGCACCGCGTCCACCCAGTCATGGGCGGCCTGCAGGCGATCGAGATGTTCGATCTCGACAGGTGTGTGGCTCACGACCTTGAGCAGTTGCTTGTGGGACCAGACGTCTGATTCCAGTGGCGCAATATTCAGATCACCAACCATGATTCGTTTGGCCCGCGGTGTGGCGGTTTTCTGAAACCAGTCGGTGACTTCATTGAGGAATGCGAGCTTGTGCGCGAATTTGTCGTTTTTCTTGGGATCCGGCTCGTCGCCGCCGGCGGGGACATAGAAATTGTGGATCTCCACGCCGCCGGCAATTTTCACCGAGATGTGGCGGGTGTCTTCGCGTCCGCACCAGTCATTGCCGCCCTTTGCCGTGAAGGGAACTTTCGAGAGGATCGCGACCCCGTTATAGCCCTTCATCCCGCGCATATGGCGATGGGGGTAGAGGTCGCTCAGGGCGTCATGGGGGAACAGCTCATCGACAACCTTGGTTTCCTGCAGGCAGACGATGTCCGGTGCGGCTTGTTTCTCAAGCTGTGCAAAGAGCGGCGCTCGCAGCCGCACCGAATTGATATTCCAGGTCGCGATCCGCACGGTTCGGTCCTAACGGACGGTGATTTCGATATCGCTCAGCCCGTCAATATGGCCGTGCATCTTGTCACCGGAGACCACCGGGCCGACGCCGTCCGGCGTGCCCGTGTAGATCAGGTCGCCCGGGGCGAGTGTGACCAGGCCCGAGAGATTGGCGATGGTTTCCTGCAGGTTCCAGATCATCAGCTTGAGATCGGAATCCTGCTTGGTTTCACCGTTCACCTTGAGCCAGATATTGCCTTCGGGGAAATGGCCCACTTCGGAAACCGGGTGGATGTCACCGCAGGGTGCCGACTGGTCGAAGCCTTTGCCCATATCCCAGGGACGGCCCTTTTCGCGATGAGCGATCTGGACATCGCGACGGGTCATGTCGAGGCCGGTCGCGTATCCATAGACGTGATCAAGTGCATCGGCTTCGCTGATATTCGCGCCACCTTTCCCGATCGCGGCAACCAGTTCCATCTCGTAGTGGAAATTGCTCGTCTGCGGTGGGTAATCGATGGTGCCGCCGGTCGGCACAATGGCGTCTGTCGGCTTGCAGAAATAGAAGGGCGGATCGCGCTCGTCGCCACCCATCTCCCGGATATGAGCGACATAATTTCGGCCGACGCAGAAAATACGGCGGACCGGGAAACGTTTGCTTTCGCCCACGACGGCGACGGACACCTCTTCGGGTGCCGGAATGACGTAATCCATCCCTGACCTCTTATGTGAAAATGTTTGTTACAGCCGTCTTTGTAGAGCGCCGGCTGGCTTCAGGCAACGTCGGCACCCAGCCCAATGCCAAGGCGCGCTGCTGCGCGCCGCCGCGCGGCATTCCCGAAGGCTTCAAACAAGGCGCGGTTGAAGGTGTGAGATTCGGTTCGGAATTCGGCATGCCATTGCACGCCGATCACAAAGCCGGGCGCGTCGGGTATCGAAATGCCTTCGACGACGCCGTCATCGCTCAAGGCTTCGACAACCGCGCCGTCCGCCACCTTGTTGAGTCCCTGGCCGTGGAGCGAGTTCACAATCACTTCACGACCCTCGATTCCGGCTGCTTCGGCGATGCTTGCAAACAGGCCGCCATCTGACAATGTCACCGGGTGGCGAGGGGCGAAGCGGTTCGCCATGGTGTCGGTCTGGGGCATGCGGTGATCGTTGAACCCCTCAACCTCCCAGAGATAGGGGTGCAGGGACCCGCCCATTGCCACGTTGATTTCCTGGATGCCGCGGCAGATTCCGAAGATCGGCAAACCGCGCTCGATCGATTTGCGCGCCAGCGGCAAGGTGGTGGAATCCCGCAACGGATCCCGCATGGTTTCCTGACGGAACGGCTCACCATCATAGTGATGGGGCTCCACATTGCTGCGCCCGCCGGTCAGGACCATACCGTCAAGCCGGTCGATCACATCATCAACGGGATAGTCACCGCCGTGTTCGGCATCGCCCATAGTGGGCACCAGCACAGCAATGGCGCCGCAGGCCTCAATAACCGAGGCGACGTATTTGTAGCCGGTCGCGAGCATATCGAAGCCGTTATAGTCCTTCAGTTCGGCATTCACGCCGATCAGCGGACGGATGGTGTCGTTGCGGGACATCGAAGACTCGTCAGAAAGGAACAGATCAATCCACAGAAATAACGGTGTTGGGATCAACGGTCGAGAACAATTCGTCCGGGTTCTTGAAGGTCACGCCAAACCGGGGTTCCATCAGGGCAACCTCGACCCGCGCGCCCTGCGCATCGATCACGCGCCACTTGGCCAGACGCAATGGATTGTCTTCGAATGTGAGCGAGACCGACCCGGAAGCCGGTGAATCTGTTTCGGCCACGGTCACGCGGAACGTGCTGGCGCCGCGTTCGAATTCGGTCACGGTCAGGTCACCACCAAGGACGATCGTGTCGTCGAGCAGGAACCCGGCCGGGGTCTCGCTGACCGGCAAAAAGGTCGTTTGCTGCAGCTCGGTGTCATGGAACATCAGAATAATGTCGCTGGCGACCATCAGCACTGGAATCGGGGGTGAATACTCGATTCGCAGATGCTGGGGCCGGTCGAGAAAGATTCGCCCTTCGGCGACCCCTTGCTCGGAAAACTGCAAAAACCGGCTTTCCATGGTGGTGAGGCTGTTGAGATAGGTCTCGATCCGCGCGATATCGGCCTGGTCAGCCTTGGAAAGCGTCGCGGGTATGGCGTCGGCCATGACGGTGGTGGGGCCAAACGCGACCGCGACTATCAAAGCGCCGGACAGCGCCCATGTTTTCAGATTGAACATGCCCTCAAGATAGGTTGTCGAAGACCAAACCGCGAGTGGCGATTTTGTGGCGGTTTAACCGCTAGCTGTGGTCGCTGACGAGAACCTCGCGCTTGCCGACATGGTTGGCCTGTCCGACAACACCCTCTTTTTCCATCTGTTCGATAATCCGAGCCGCCCGGTTGTAGCCGATCTGGAGATGGCGCTGGATAAAGCTTGTGGATGCCTTCTGCTCCCGGGCCACCAGCGCAATGGCCTGATCGTAAAGGTCGTCGCCGCTGCTCTCTGTCGGCTCGAACCCGGGAATGCCGTCGGCAGCGCCCTCGTCTTCGGTGACCTCCTCGAGATAGTCAGGTTCGCCCTGGGCTTTCAGGAAGGCGACGAGATCCTCGACCTCCGTATCAGCCAGGAACGGCCCATGGACACGGGTGATGCGCCCGCCGCCGGCCATGTAAAGCATGTCGCCCATGCCGAGAAGTTGCTCACCGCCTTGCTCGCCGAGAATGGTCCGACTGTCGATCTTGGTGGTGACCTGGAAACTGATACGTGTGGGCAGGTTGGCCTTGATTGTACCGGTTATGACATCGACCGAAGGACGCTGGGTGGCGAGGATCAGATGGATGCCGGCGGCACGCGCCATTTGGGCGAGGCGCTGGATGGCAGCCTCCACGTCCTTGCCTGCGACCAGCATGAGGTCGGCCATCTCGTCGACCACCACCACGATGAATGGCAACGGGTTCATGTCGAGAGGTTGTTCTTCGAAGACCGGTTTGCCGGTTTCCTCGTCGAACCCTGTCTGGACCTTGCGAGAGAGTATCTCACCCTTCTTGCGGGCCTCCTCGACGCGCTGGTTGTAACCGGCGAGGTTGCGGACGCCGAGCTTCGACATGGAGCGGTAGCGATCTTCCATTTCCCGCACGACCCATTTCAGGGCGACGACGGCTTTCTTGGGGTCCGTCACGACGGGGGAGAGCAGATGCGGAATGCCGTCATAAACCGACAGTTCCAGCATCTTGGGATCAATCATGATGAAGCGGCATTCCTCGGGGCGCAGGCGGTAGAGCAGCGAGGCGATCATCGAGTTCACACCGACGGATTTGCCCGAACCGGTGGTGCCGGCGATCAGCAGATGCGGCATGCGGGCAAGATCGACAGTGACGGGTTGCCCCCCGATATCCTTGCCCAGTGCGAGTGCCAGCCCTGCAGAGCTTTTCTCGAAGTTCCGCGACGAAAGCAGTTCGCGCAGATAGACGGTTTCGCGTGAGGCGTTGGGCAACTCGATGCCGATCACGTTCTGACCGGGCACGACGGCAATGCGGACAGACACCGCGCTCATCGATCGGGCGATGTCGTCGGCCAGACCGATGACACGACTGGTCTTGGTGCCAGGTGCGGGCTCGAGTTCATAAAGGGTCACAACAGGACCGGGACGGACCTGGACGATCTCGCCGTTGACGCCGAAATCCTGCAGAACGGATTCCAGCAGGCGCGCATTGGCTTCGAGGTTGTCATCCTTGGCGCGACCAATAACCCGTGCAGCCTCGTCGGCCTCTTCCAGCAGGTCGAGAGGCGGGAACTCATATTCGCCCCCCGGCTTTGGTAAGTCGAGTTTGCGCTGCTTGGCCTCTTCGGCGCGCTTGCCGGGTTTGGGCTTGGGCGCACGCGGCGCGACCCGGCGTGACTGTGGCTCTTCGAATTCGTCCTCCACGTCGTCAATCTGCTCATTCGCGATAGGGCGGCGGGCCGGGGCGGATGTGGGCTCCAGCCGAGGCTCTTCCCGAACAGCGCCGCGTTCAGAAATCAGGCGGCGAACACCACTGGCGCCACGACGGGTCGCATCTGCACCCTGGCGTGCGGACCAGCCTGCACCCTGCGCGCCGACACGGATGCCGCCTGCCACACCGCGACCCATGCCGCGCCATTCGGTGCGGGTCAGGCCAAACGCCACGAACAGGAAGATCGCCGCGAAGGGCGCAATGGTGATGGCCAGAATGGATGGCGCGATGCCAAACCCTGCGACCCAACCTGCGGTCGGATTGAAAGTCAGGGCCCCGAAGGTGCCGCCAAGGCCGGCGCGAATGGGCCATCCCGACGGTACGGGTGCGTGCTGCAGCGCAAAAGCAGCCAGACACATGGCGAGCAGCAGACAAAGTACCCGCAGGCCTGTGCGATGGATCGGCAGGTGGCGGACCAGTCGGGTGCCCCAGGCGAGGAAGACAAGTGCCGGCAGGATCGCGACGATCCCGAATGCCTGAAGTGACAGATCGGCCAGCGTGGCCCCGGTCGGTCCCAGCAGGTTCGTTGCCGTTTGTCCGGTGGCGTTGTTCAGAGATGCATCAAGGCTGTTGTAGCTGATCAGGGCCAGCGTGAGAGCTGTCGCAATCGAGAGCAGGCCGAGCCCTGTAATTTCGAAGGCGCGCCGGTGCAGGAATTCGCGTACCGGATCCGGCAGGAAAGTCAGGCGCTGGGCCAATCCGCGGGCCATGCCGCGCAGGTGTCCAGATTGTGTTCTTGCAGCCATCGGGTTCGTCTTTCGTCTGCGTCGCGTTATTCGGGTCAGGAATCGAGTGTATTGAGGAGTCGCGTGATGGCGTCACACGTGGTGTCGAGATCGTGTACCAGCGCCATGCGGATATAGCGCGCGCCGGGATTGGAGCCGTCATCGTTGTTCTGTGCGAGATAAGCACCGGGCAGAACGCGCAGCCCGGCCTCGGTCCAGAGCTTGTAGGCGGCCGCCTCGCTGTCCGTGACATCGAGCCAGAGATAAAACCCTCCGCCGGGTCGGAACGCGCTGAACTTGCCGTCGAGCATGTCCAGGGCGAGGTCGAATTTGGCACGATAAAGCTCGCGGCTGGCCTCGACATGGGCTTCGTCGCGCCACAAGGCCGTTGATGCATTCATCACTGGCAGGGGCACTTGCGCGCCGCCATACTGGCGCAGGCGCAGCAACAGACGGATCAGTGCCGGATCGCCGGCGACAAAACCCGATCGAAGCCCGGGCACGTTCGAGCGTTTGCTCAGGCTGTGAAAGACGAGTGTGTTGGCAAAAGGGTTTTCGCCGCCGATCTCGCGGCAGGCATCAAGCAGCCCCGGCGGTTTCTCGCCGGTGTAGATTTCCGAGTAGCACTCGTCGACGGCGAGTACGAAGTCATGTTTGCGCGCAAGCCCGATGGCATTCTTAAGTTGGGCCATGGTCGCGACAGACCCCTGGGGGTTGGCCGGTGTGTTGATATAGGCCAGCGCTGCGCGGGAGAGATCTGCTTCGGCGACCTGATCAAAATCTGGCTGGAAACCGGTATTGGCACCGGCGGGCATGTAAACCACGTCCGCCCGGGCCAGCGCGCCGCCGCCAACATAGACCTGATAGAACGGGTTGGGCATCAGCACGGCAGGTGTGTTGCCGTTCTTGTTTGTTGGGACAGACAGCAGCGCGGCCATGAACAGGGCTTCACGCGTCCCTGCGACAATGGCGATGTGCTGACCGGGATCGATGGTACCGCTGTCCAGATCGTATCGCGTCTCAAGCCAGTCTGCGATGGCGCGTCGCAGCTCTTCAGGTCCGTTGGGGGGCGGATACCGGCCCCATTCGGACATATCCTGCGTGAGCAGGGGTCCGATGAACTCTGGCGCAGCATGTTTAGGTTCGCCGATCTGCATATGGATGGGCGTCATGCCGGCAGGCGGTTCGGTGGTTCCGAGCAATGCCCGGAGCCGGTCGAAGGGATAATCAGTGAGCGAGTCGAGTATATCGTTGTGCATGCCAGGGTCGCCGTTTTCGCCAAATCGCGGCGCGAAATCAGAAAAACACTATCAGAGTCATGCAGTTGTATCCACAAGCTAATAAATCACTCAAGAAAAATGCTTGCAGACCAAGTGAATCAGGCATGAATCTGCTGGCCTCAAGCATCACATGAGGAGAAAGAAAACTGATATATCCAGTGAAATCAATAGGTTCGATAATGTCGTGAGATTAGAGGTGTGATTGTCATTGTTCAAAGAAAAAGGGCCCGGCGATAAACGCCGGGCCCAGTTTATAGGGAAGGTTGAAGTAAAGTTCGTTTAGGAACGCTGCGAACCGCGTCCGAACTCCGGATAGGCTTCGAGGCCGAGCTCGACCATGTCGAGACCGATATCCTCGTCCTCTTCGCTGACCCGGATGCCCATCGTGTATTTGAGCACCAGCCAGACGATCGAGCTTGTGATGATCACGAAGGCCGCGATCGACACGATGCCGATGATCTGTACACCCAGCATGCCGGCACCGAAGATGCCAACCGCAAGCGTGCCCCAGATGCCCGCCACAAGATGGACCGAGATGGCGCCAACCACGTCGTCGATCTTGAGCTTGTCGAGCAGCGGGATCGCGATCACGACCAGGATGCCACCAATTCCGCCGATGATGATCGACATGAAGTGGTTGGTCAGGTCCGGACCCGCTGTGATCGAGACCAGACCGGCCAGGGCGCCGTTGAGCGCCATGGTCAGGTCGACCTTCTTGTACATGATCTGGGTCATCAGCATGGCCGCCACGACACCGCCCGCAGCTGCGAGATTGGTGTTGGTGAAGACAATGGCCATGGCCGTGGCATCGAGAGCCGAACCCAGCGCCAGCTGAGAACCGCCGTTGAAGCCGAACCAGCCGAGCCACAGGATGAACGTGCCCAAGGTGGCGAGCGGCAGATTGGCGCCCGGCATCGGGTTCACGCGACCGTCGGGACCATACTTGCCCTTACGTGCGCCGAGGATCAAAGCCCCGGTCACCGCGGCCCAGCCGCCAACCGAGTGGACAATGGTCGAGCCCGCGAAGTCGGAGAAGCCCATTTCTGCGAGCCAGCCGCCGCCCCATGTCCAGGAGCCCTGGATCGGGTAGATGATGGCGGTCAGGACGATCACGAAGATCAGGAACGGCCAGAGCTTGATGCGCTCTGCCAGTGTTCCCGACACGATTGAGGCCGCCGTGGCCACGAAGACCATCTGGAAGAACCAGTCAGAGGCAACGGAATATCCGCCGCCGACGACCGCATCGACCATCTCGCTGTGGCTTCTTCTGCACCCAGCAGGGTCAGTTCAGCATCGCTCGGGTTGTAGAACAGCGCGAAGGAGCCGATGTAGCCGCTGACGTCGGTGTACATCAGGCTGTAGCCCACCAGATAGAACATGATGCCCGCAATTGAGTAGAGCGCGATGTTCTTGAGGCAGATTGTTGCTGTGTTCTTGGAGCGGACCAGTCCGGATTCCAGCATGGCAAAGCCAGCTGCCATCCACATCACCAGCGCGCCATTAAACAGGAACGAGAAGGTGTTGAAGACGTAGGCGGTTTCCGGGTCGACCGCCGCCATGGCGGGAACGGCCGCAAACATAACAGCCGCCGCAGCGAACAGGCCCGCGACTGCTTTTTTGGTATGACGAAACATTTTTCGAATAACTCCCTTTGCCTAGAGCGCTTCGGCGCCGGTTTCGCCGGTGCGAATCCGCATTGCGCTTTGCACGTCCACGACGAAAATCTTGCCGTCGCCGATACGGCCGGTGTTGGCCGCCTTGGCGATGATTTCGACAACGGAATCGGTCTGTGCGTCGTCAACGACGACCTCGACCTTCACCTTGGGCAGAAAACTCACGGCGTATTCTGCGCCGCGATAGATTTCGGTCTGCCCTTTTTGGCGTCCGTATCCTTTAACCTCGGTTGCTGTGAGACCCTGAACACCAAGTTCAGTAAGTGCCTCACGCACCTCATCTAGTTTGAACGGCTTGATGACCGCCATGACCAGCTTCATGTATGCCCCCTTTTGCGCGAGCCAGTGGCCGCATCCGACGATTCGGGTGCGGGTTTGCAACGAGTCCAATTCAAGACTCGTGCCATCCAGCGTTGGGACTTAAGTTATTGTTTATATTTAATAGTTTTGGGGGCGGCAGGAATTTTGCATATTTAATGTGCACATTCAGTAAGCACTAAAATCAAAGTGCACAATATTTGTGCACAATATTTGTGCTTTTGTGCCGCATGGACATGCAGGGTTTGTCGCGCGATCTTCTGGTTATGCATAAAACACCCGCTCAAACCCAGACCTTCGAGGCCATTGTCATTGGAGCCGGCATGGCCGGTATGACGCTCGCCCATGCGCTGGCATCCGCTGGCATCGAGGTCGTGGTTGTCGACCGCGCAGATCCAGCCGGCATGCTCGAGGCGGGGCATGACGGGCGGACAACGGCCATTGCAGCGGGCAGCGCCAGTGTGCTCCGGGGGATTGGGTTATGGGATTCCATCGGGGTCCACGCTTGCCCGATTGAGACAATCCGGGTCAGCGATGGTGATTCGCTGATGTTCCTGCATTTTGATCATCGGGAGACCGGCGATGTCCCGCTCGGTCACATTATCGAGAACCGCTTGATCCGGCGTGCCTTGTTCAGCCACGCCGCCAAGCGCCCCGACCTGACAGTCATGGCCCCCGCCAGAATTGCCGAAATTGATCGTGGAGAGACCGGCGTCACAGTTCGGTTGGCAGACGGCGCGGAATTGCGCGCCCGGGTTATATTTGCTTGCGATGGTCGGGGGTCAGCGACCCGGCAAGATGCCGGAATCAAGACAACCGAGTGGCGTTACAATCAGTCGAGCTTTGTCTGCTCGATTGCACATGAACATCCGCATCAGAATATCGCCCATGAACGGTTTCTCCCCGGAGGGCCCTTCGCGCTGTTGCCGATGACGGATCTGCCGAGCCCGGTGAAAGGACTACGACATCAATCCTCCGTTGTGTGGAGCGAGTCGAATGATCTGGTCCCGGCCATTCGTGATTTGGACGATGCCGGATTTACCAAGGCGCTTGGCCGATGTGTCGGTGGGTTCCTTGGCGAGATCGCGCTTGCCAGCCCGCGTTTTGTCCATCCGCTCGGTCTGAGCCACGCGCTCCGTTACACCGATCAACGCCTGGCGCTGGTGGGAGATGCTGCGCACGCCATTCACCCGATCGCGGGCCAAGGCCTGAATATGGGTATCCGTGATGTGGCAGCTCTGGCGGAAGTGGTGGTGGATGCACGTCGATTGGGCCGGGACATCGGAGATCCCGACATTCTCTCGAACTATGAGCGATGGCGTCGGGTCGACAACATGATGCTGACCGTCACCACCGATGGTCTGACGCGGTTGTTTTCAAATGATATCGCGCCAATCCGCGCTGTGCGCGATCTCGGTCTTGGCGTGGTCAATGCGACACCACCGGCCCGCCGCTTCTTTATGCGTCACGCCATGGGCGTTGTCGGGGATCTGCCAAGGCTGGTGCGTGGCGAAGCGCTTTAGGGATCGCGTGAGAGGTTTCGATCTTTGAGATCCTCAAGGTAACGCGCCCACCAATCAGCGTGTTTCACGCCCATCTCATGCAGATACGCCCAGCTGAACAGGCCCGTGTCGTGCAAGTCGTCGAAATGGATTTGCACGGCGTAATTCCCGACGGGTTCGATTTTCATGATCCCGATATGGCGCCGTCCGGCAAGGATTTTGCGCTCGTCGGCGCCATGGCCCCGGACTTCGGCGGAAGGGCTGTAGACACGCAGGTACTCGGCGGGCAACACGAAGCGTGTGCCGTCGTCAAAGGCAACGGTCAGGCTTTTGCTGTCCTTGCTGTAACGCAGTTCGGTTGCATGCACGTTATGTTCGCTCACGCTGAATCCGCATCGAGCTCGCGGGCTTCCTCGGCCAGCATGATCGGAATTCCGTCGCGGATGGGATAGGCCAGACCGGCTTGCTTGCTGATCAGTTCCTGCGCGTCCGCGTCATAGACGAGAGGGCCCTTGGTCAGCGGGCACACCAGAATTTCCAGCAGCTGGGGATCAACGGTTGTGGCGGCGGGCGAAGTCATGGCGCGTCCTCAGTTCAAAGCGGTGGTGCCGTTGTCATTGTCGGCACGCAATGCGGCTTCGATGAATCCAATCAGCAGTTTGCATTGCTGGGCGAGATTTTCGCTTTCCAACAGCACTTGTTTTTCCGCCGGATCAAACGGACAGACCATGGCGAGTGTTGTGATCAAACGCTCGTCGGGCGTTTTGACGAGCGAGTCCCAGTCAGCTGCTATGTTCTGGAGCTCGAAATATCCCTTCAGACTCGTGAGCAATCGCTCGCGTTCGACAGGTGTATCCGGGACAGGCTTGAGATCATCTACAAATCGGCTGTAATCCGGAGTGATTCTGCGATAGCCGTCGCGTTGCTCCAGTTCGTCAGTAATATCGAAGCGGCACAGCCCGCGCAGCTCAATCATGTAACGTCCGTCATCGGTTTCCTCGAAAACCCTGATGCGACCGATACAGCCCGTTCGATAGAGATTTGTGCCGTCGGGAGCGCTGAGCCCGGCCACACCGTCGGCGGCGGGCTGGACGATTCCCATCATGCGATTGCCGGCAAGCGCGGCATCGACCAGGGCCAGATAGCGCGGTTCAAAGACGTTCAGGGGCAAGGTCCCGCGCGGCAGCAGCAGCACACCATTGAGCGGGAATAACGGCAGCTCGTCTGGCAGGGCAATTGCGGGTGCGTCTCCGGTCATGAAAACAGCACGGAAGATAATTTGCGCCGACCCGAGGCCGTGAGGGGATCGGTCGGGCCAAGTGCTTCGAAGATCTTCAGGAGCTCTGTGCGCGCGGCATCTTCGTTCCAGTCGCGCTTGCGGCGAATGATTTCCACCAGAGAATCGATGGCCGCCTCGGCATCGTTTGTGGCGAAGGCCGCAACAGCAAAATCGAAGCGGGCCTGGTTGTCGGCCGGGTCGGCCTCGACTTTGGCGCGCAGCGCGTCGATTTCTCCGGCCATCGCGCTGCCGGCTTCTGCCAATTCGAGGGCCGAGATGGCACCTGTGAGTTCATCGGACTTGAGGGCTTCGGGACTGGCCTGGTTTGCGATCTCGCGCGCTTTGTCGGTTTTCCCGGCTTTCAGATAGGCGCGAATCATGCCGGTCAGGGCCCGGATGTTGTCTGGCTCATGGTTGAGCACCTGTGCGTATAGCGCACCGGCATTGGCGATATCGTCGGCGGCGAGGGCCGCATCTGCTGCATCGAGCGCTTCATCAAGGGGTGATGGTCCGGCTTCGGCTGCACCGCCGTGTTTCTGAATGAGCGCATCGACCCATGCCTGCACCTGACTTTCGGGCAAAGCGCCCTGAAAACCATCTACCGGTTGGCCGTCTTTGAACGCGTAGACTGTCGGGATCGACTGGATCTGGAGCTGTGCGGAAATATCCGGGGCTTTGTCCACGTCGATCTTGACCAGACGGACCGCTCCGCCGGCGTTCTGGACGACTTTTTCGATGATGGGCGTAAGAGTTTTGCACGGGCCGCACCAGGTCGCCCAGAAGTCCACAATGATCGGAACCTCGCGGGACGCTTCGATCACATCGGCCATAAAACTGTTCTGGTCGGAATCCTTGATCACCGCTGCGCCACCGGCGGCCGGTACAGGTGCATTGGCGTCTGTGACGATGGGGTCCATGGCGTCCACTCTCTTCGTGCAAATTTATTGGTTGTTGGCCAGAAGATGGAGCCTTCGGCCCAGTGTATCAAGTCCCGTATCCCGGCGGATGCCGCATAACTGGTGTCAGGGCAGATCAATCAGCTGTGGCGGATGACCGCATGCATCGAGAAATCGCACCAGTTCGTCCCGCCCGATCGCGGCTGTGGCCTCGTTGTGCAGCGGATGGGCGTTGATCGGGTTCTGCTCCAGAACGCTGCGGGCCAGCACCATTGTGACGACAGCTTCCACGTCATTTAGTACAGCGAAGGGCGTCACTGAGCCGGGTTTGACACCGAGGGACGTCTCGAGAAGTTCAGCGCTGCCAAAGCTCAGATTGCCGCGCGCACCGAGAATATGGCGTAAAGCCTTGAGATCGACCGAGGCATCTTCCGGCACTGTGACCAGCCATTGGCTGCGCTTTTTGTCGCGCAAAAAAAGATTCTTGATGTGGCTCCCCGGCATGGCCCCGCGCAGGGCCCGGGATTCCTCCACCGTGTGCAGCGCGGGGTGGCGGTGCATCGCGATCTCGATGCCAAGATCGGCCAGTCGAGCGAGCAAAGGGGCCTCGATTTGGTGTGCTTTTTCCATGTACGGGGTATAGCGCTTTTGCCAATACGACGGAATTGTCACATGACCCCTTGAAATCATGTGCCGGTTGCGGTTATGTCCCGTTCACGACGCGGGAATAGCTCAGTGGTAGAGCATCACGTTGCCAACGTGAGGGTCGCGAGTTCGAATCTCGTTTCCCGCTCCAATAGACGAAGGCCCGGCTGCATGCAGCCGGGCCTTTATCTTTGGGATCTGTTGCGCCGCGTCAGGCGGCGATCTTCTCCAGAATATTCTGCGGTGAAGACATGCCGTAGGGGTCGGCCTCGCAATTGTCTTCAAAGCCGGGCTCCTCGAACCACTGCTCGACAACGCCATCATTGATGACGGCGGCATAGCGCCAGGAGCGCATGCCGAAACCCAGATTGTCCTTGGCCACCAGCATGCCCATCTTGCGGGTGAATTCGCCCGAGCCATCGGGAATGACTTCGACGTTCTTGAGGCCCTGCTGACGGCCCCAGGCGTTCATGACAAAAGCGTCGTTTACGGAGATGCAGTAAATTGCATCGATACCGTTCTGCTGAAATTCGCCATGCATTTTTTCAAAATCGGGAAGCTGATAGGTCGAGCAGGTGGGCGTAAATGCGCCCGGTAGCGAAAACAGGATCACACGTTTCCCGGCGAACAGGTCGTTGGTTTTTACCATCTCCCAGCGATAGGGGTTGTCGCCGCCGATGGAATCATCGCGTACGCGGGTCTTCAGGGTCACGTTGGGGGTTTTCTTGCCGATCATCGTGTTGCTCCGTGGGCGGTGTGTGCCCGGTTGTTTATTAGAATAATTCTAATATAGGGCGCCCGGATCAATTTCAAGTGCTTTTTGGAATTATTCCAATATGTAGGTGAGGCACTACGGTTTTTGGGATTTTGGTGGCAAGATTGATGAGAATGAATGGCTCTGTCCGGGCCAGACGGAGAAAATGATATGCGCGAAGAAACACTGAAAGTAACCACACCGGATGGTGAAATGAGCACCTTCCTTGTCCAGCCGGAATCCGGGGGACCTTTCGCACCAGTCGTCCTTTTCATGGATGTCTGGGGTATTCGTGAACAGCTGTTTGACCTCGCCCGTCATATCGCCACCGTCGGGTATGCCGTTGCGGTGCCAAATATGTACTACCGCATGGGCGATATGCATTTTGACTATCGTCGTCCCGATGGAAGTACAGCCTCGCTCAAGGATTTGCCGGAAGCCGATCAGCAGCGCATTCAGGAATTTCGGCTTCACCTGTCTGATGAGATGGCCGTCGCTGATGCGGGCGCGCTGATGGCGCGTCTTGCGGAGGAAGAAACGCTTCGCAGTGATGTTGCGGGCTCTATTGGCTACTGCATGGGCGGGCGCCATGTGCTGCGTGTTGCGGCAGCTTATCCGGGTCTGTTCCGCGCGAATGCCAGCCTGCATCCGACCCGCCTGGTGGTCGAAGGTTCAGATTCACCCCACCGGGACGCCGGCAACATCCGAGGAGAATTTTATGCGGGGTTCGGCGCGGAGGATCACTACACGCCGCGCGATGTCATTGCGGGGGTGCGTGCGGCCTTCAACGGCCAACCCGCGATCTATTCCGACACGGTGCATGCGGGTGTCGCCCACGGATATGCCATTCCGGACCGGGACGTTTATAACAAGCATGCAGCCATGCGCGACTGGGAAATCATCTTCGCGATGTATGACAGAGTCCTGCGCGGGCGTTGATAGCGCTGTCTATTTCTGGACGGCAATCTTGTCCTGCATGGGTTTGCCCATGAAGTCGATCTTGCCGATCTGAACACCCTCCGCACGCAGCAGGTCGTAAGCCGTCGTGATGTGAAAGAAAACCTGCGGGTTGGCGAAATGCACCAGATGTTCAAGTGCACCGTATGTCAGATCTGCCAGACGCGTCTTGACCAGAACGTCACGATTGGGGTCGCCGTCAAATTGATCGGCGTGCAAGCTTCCAAGAAATGAAAGTGTTCCCGCGATCCTTGCCTGTGCACTCGCGATATCGGTGTCCGGCTCCATATCGACCTCAGGTGCATCAACACCGGCCAGACGGGCTGCAGCATTGGCCGCATGGACGCAGGCCTGACGAATTTGTTCTGCAAGAGAGAGCATGTCGGGCGCGAACCGTCGTTGCATCAATTCGGTTTCATCAAGGCCGGCTCCGCTGGCAAATTCTGCGGCACGACCAAGGATCGTATCCAGGCTGGTGAGCATTTGCTGATAGGTGGGAACGGAAATGGCGTACATGGAAATGGACATAATCTGTTTTCCTGCTGGGCTGGGTTAGTCGAAACTGAAACCAATGGTGCGGCAACGGAAATAAAGCCCGCCATCCTGAACAACAAGGCTGAGCATCATGTCGTCACCTTCGTTGTGATGTTCATGAAGTTCGGCCGGCGGCGTGATCATCAATGCATATTGTTGCCAGTCGAGGCGATTGCCCTCTATCACCGAGTACACATCTTTTGATTGGATCGGCAGGGTGAGTGCCACGGAATTGTGCCGATGGGGTCGCTGGACGTTGTGCGCATCGAGAGAGTTCATTGCCAGCTTTATGGTCGGATGAGCTGCATCGGCATTGCCCTCCCGTTCGCTGGTCAGGTGCAGTGCCAGTCCCGCGACATTCGGGTCGGCTTTCTGGATGTCCCGGACCTTGTCCATCTGTGTGCGGATATCGGCAAGCGGATAGCGGACCGCTTGTGTTGGTGCATCTTCGGGTTTGGGCGTGGCAAGGCTGTGAAAGGCCAGTTCAGGTTCGTTGGTGAACAGGATGAGAACGGCATCATCAGCTTCGGTGGTGAGATGTGTTTCCCCGCCTCCTGGCAATGAGAAGACATCTCCGGTCTGCCAGTGCAGTGTTTCATTGCCTTTGGTCGCGGATCCGGTGCCCGCAATCACATAGTAGAATTCGCCGCTGGCGCGGAAGGTGCCAGACAAGGTCTCTCCGGCATTGATCCGCGCATATCGCGCGAGCATCAAAGGCGTTGTAGCGGGTTCGTTGAGGCCGATCGTCTTGCCGATATCCAATGCGATCCAACCCGTTGGTGCATTGTCCGCAGTGGCCTGGGCCAACTCGTCAGCAAAGATATGTTGTGGAATGCTCGGGCGTTCGACCTTGAAGATATTTGCTGGGCTGTAATAGCGCGCACGTGCCACGAAGGCGTCGTCATCCTGACTCGTCTGCGGTGTTGCACCGTCCATTTCGATCCTCCCGTTTCGGATTCAGACTCTAGTCCAACAACGCGCCGGGACCAATGGACTTGACCCCGCGCCTTGCGCCCCGTTCACTCGGGGTGGGGAGTTCCAAAATGATCGAAGCCACTGCGAGTAATTTTTCTGTATTGCCCGACCTCATGGCCCGGGCAGAGGCGATTGTGCCATCACTGGTCGCGCGCGGGTTGGAAACCGAAACCTCGCGACGGGTGCCAGACGCGAATATCGATGAATTGAAAGCTGCTGGTCTGCATCGTATTTGTCAGCCCGCGCGCTTTGGCGGGCATGAAGCGACGCTGAACGAAGCCTGTGATGTGGTCGCGATGTTGTCACGTGGTTGCGCTTCGACCGGGTGGGTGACGGGCGTCTACACGGATCATCAGATACTTGTTGGCATGTTCAACCCTCAGGCTGCGGACGATGTCTGGGGGGACAACCCTGATGCAGTTGTCTCGGCGGGATTTACACCATCGGGCACCACGGAAGCCGTCGATGGTGGCTGGGCCCTGACCGGTGAGTGGGGTTGGGCGAGCGGTTGCGATCATGCGGACTGGCTGATCCTGGTCACCCTGCTTCCCAGCGGTGAAGCAGGCCAGAAGGAGCCCAATTATTGTCTCGTTCCCCGTGCGGAGGTCTCCATCGCCGACGATTGGCAAGTTATGGGCCTGGCAGGAACGGGCAGCAAAACGGTCTCCGCCGAGAACGCCTTTGTTGCTGCTCACAGAACGTTGCCGCTTCGCCTGGCTGCTGGCGGTGGTGTGGTGCGTGGCCAGACCGATGCCCCGGCGTTGTACCGGTTGCCGCATTCGCCCTGCGTGCCATTTCTGCTGGTGGCGCCATCTTTGGGGATTGCCGAAAGCCTCCTGGAGTTGGTGACCGAGGAAATGAAAACCCGGGCGTCGCGCGGGGTCACTATTGGTGATTATCAAAGCCTGCAACTGCATATTGCGGAATCCGCCGCGGAGATCGACAGCGCTCGCCTTCTGATGATGCGTGACACGCAGTCGGCGATGGCGGCAATGAATGAAGGGCGTGAGCTGACGCTTGCTGAGCGGTCACGCAATCGCCGTGATCATGCTTATGTGGTTCGCCTGTGCCGCCAGGCGGTGGACCGGCTGTTCACGGCTATGGGCGGGCAGGGTATCTTTCTCGACAATGTCGCCCAGCGGAAATTTCGTGATATTCATGCCATGAGTGGGCATCTGGCGCTGAATTGGGACATCGCAGGCACGACCTATGGTCGTGTGGCACTCGGCCTCGAACCGCAAGCACGGCTGATCTGATGTTCTACGAAAACCACACCACACTGGAGATCATCGCGCAGTTGATGATCGCGACCCTTTTTGTCGGCACCTTGTTGATCAATGCGACGACCAAGGTCAAACAACATGCTGATCGTATGGCCGCGATGAACGTACCCATGCCTTACGTTACGCTTTGGGCCGGGTTTGCGTTGCAGGCCGTTGGCGGCGCGATGGTGGCCGCCGACTGGCATACAGATATCGGGGCGATCATCCTGGTCGTTTTTACGGTGCTCGCGAGCGCAATTTTTCACCGCTTCTGGCTCATGGACGACCCCCTGCGTCGCCACATGCATCTCTCGATACTGTTTTCCAATATCGCGGTGGTCGGCGCGTTGTTACTGCTGATCTAGCGGCCCTTCGCCATCTCCAGATATGTCGTGTCGATGTAGTGTTCGGCCCCGTGCAGGTCATCGGGGGCGGGGCCGAACTCGGCGCGCAAATCGAGGACCGTCGCGATGCCGGGCATGTCGAAGTTTCCCTCGCGCTGAAACCCGGTTTTCGGGTCAAGGAATACCTCACAGGCCGCGTTGGCGACCTCGCGGGACATCTGGGGCATGTTGGCGGTGATCAGGTCGAGTGATTCCTCCCGATTTCCATCCTCGAAGCACCAGTTTACCGCTTCCAGATAGGCGGCGATAAACCCGGCGAGTGTCTCGGCATTCTCTTTGGCCCAGGCGATACGTGCACCGCCCACCAGGCCCTGATAGCTGTCGAGCACGTCGCTGGCCCGCGCGAGGATATGGTGCCCCTTGGACGCCCCCAGAACCTCGAACGGCGTGACCTGCAAGGTCCCCTTTTGCTCGGGGTGCTCCATCATGGCCTGCCAGCGTTGCAGCACACCGCCGGTCGACATCCATTCGATTTCCTTTTCTTCATCGATGCCGTTCAGGGCCAACATGCGGCGCAGCACGAACGCGAATCCGGTGGTCATGGCATCCACGGTCAGGATCTTGCCGCGTAAATCTTCGAAGCTCTGGATATCGGGCTGGACGACAAGTCTCAGGAAGGCATCGTCAGATCCCATGAAGGCAAAGAAATCCGTGTCACCCTCAGCCGGGACTTCGCCCTGTTTTTCGCGATAGGCGAATGATGTTGTCGATCGCGGTCATCGCAATGTCGAACTTGCCCGCGGCCAGGCCGGTCAGCTGTTCGACCGAATTGGGGGTCATCACCAGTCTCGGTCTCGGATCCCGTCGCGCGCGCAAACATGCCGTGAGCGGCTCCGGCCCAGAGCGGCAGGTTGATGGCTCCTGGGAACACGATTGATGATCAGTTTCTGCATGGATTCTTCCCCCCTGTTTACCGCGTTCTGCGGTGCGCCGTCATATTGCGGTTTGCGCGATGCGCGAAAAAGCGTTTTGTTGTCAACTAATGACTGATCGCGTGACAATTTCCTATGATGGCAGCAACACGATTGTCGGTGTTGCCGGGGCGTGCGCTGCGGCTGACTGGCGAAGCCTATCCGCTGTTCCGTCCACCTGATCCGGCGAGCGTGGCTGATCCGGGCGACTGCATCGATTTCCTCAAAGCCTCTGCATCTCAGCCTGTGCCCGGTGTTCGACATTCGGCTGCGGCGCTGGATGGGGCGATATTTCGATGCGGTGTCAGCGCAGGTGGATGCCCGGCCGGATTGCTCTGGCGCCGTCGCGGGTCTGGACCCGATGCGTCTCACATCGTGCCTGGTGCTACGGCGCCTACCGGCCCTTGTCGAATGCATCCGTTCGAATGTGGAGGGGGTTCAGCACGCGGTACCGGTCCTGCTTTGGTGCGCAGACGGTCCGCTGGCGATCCGGTTTGAGCGAGCGCGGCCCCGGAGGAACTCCTCGGACGGTGTTGTCTTCGGAGACGCCGATCTCGGCCGCTTCGGCCGAGGAATTTCTGGCCGCACTGGGCGACGACATTGCTGAATACTGGCGCGATGTCGCCGCCCCGCGGCACCCGTTTGTGCGCAGCGCCCTTTCGGGGCTGCGCGGGTAACGGGTCAGATGTTGAGTTCGAGGCAGTAGAGCCCACCGGCATGCCGGTCGACGCAATAGACGATCCGGTTTTCATCCACATAGACGTCGTTGATCTGTGCCGTGGCGACCGGTGAATTGTCCGGCTTGGGCGGTACGAAGTACGCGACCTCCTTGGGCTGCAGCGGATCCTTCAGATCAAAGACCCGCAGACCACCATTGAAGAACGTACCGAAGATCAAATCATCGGACTGGAAGGACGGCCCCGGACGGTTTTCATGCAAGTTGTGGGCACCAAAGCGACCGCCACGGTTGCGGAAATCGTCGAGCGGCGGCATCGGCAAGGTCGCAATCGGGACCATATTGTCCTCCTTGCGGGCGTCGACCACCCAGGCCAGTTTCGGCCAGTCGAGGGCATCGTCTTTGACGCTTTCATCGGTGACGATGAGGATGTCCTTGCTGAACAGCGGCAGCACTGTATGGGCAAACCCCGGATAGGGGGGATGCGGGTTCCATTCGCCGAGGACCTTCGGGTCGGACTTATCGGAGATGTCCATGATGAAGGTACCGCCGTCGAGATAGCCGAGATACATGCGGTCGGGACGCTGCGGGTAGACGTTCGTGTTGTGGGCGCGGAAGCCGGAATCAATATCCGGGTGGCGCGGGGGCGGCGGCACGTTGTCACCTTCTCGGGTGCCAGGATACCACCAGCGGCCGACTTCCTCGGGCTTGGTGGGGTTGCGGACATCGATGCAGCGATAGAACTGGTCATCCTTCGGGTTGGTCGGGACGAAGTCGTCCGAACCGCCCGCGAAATGGACATACTCACCATCGGCAAACCAAAGCTGATGGACACCGCGCGAATGCGGGCCGGAGCAGTCGAAGAAGGAAATCGATTTCGGATCCTCGGGATTGGAGAGATCGAACAGCTCGACGCCCACCTTTTCCATGTTCACGCCCGGTGTCTGGTAGGCAACGGCCATGATGTCGCCGGTCACCTCGAGAGAATTCGAGCGCATTTCCATCACCGGAAGATCGGTCTGGCAGATGACTTTCGGGTTGCGTGGGTCGCTGACGTCAACGCCGGTGAAGTTTTTTGGTGCGGATTCATGGGCGAGCCACATGATCCGGCGACCGTCGGGCGCGACCTGCATGGCCATGCCTTCACCCATGCCACCAAAGCCGACAAGCGTGTCCTGGGACAGCAATGTCATATTGTGAATTTCTTGACTGGCCATTCTTTCATTCTCCTCGCTGGGAAATTTTCGGTCGTTGTTGACCGACTATACCGTGTCTTGGGTTGCTGTTTGTATGGTCTGCCAGACCCGTTCCGGGGTGGCAGGCATGTCGATATGGCGTACCCCGAGGGGGCCGAGCGCGTCGCAGATCGCGTTCATGACAGCGGGCAGTGCGCCCACCGTACCGGCTTCGCCGGCACCCTTCAGGCCCATGGGATTGTTCTTCGAAGGCACATTGTGCTCGATCACATCGAAGGACGGGAAATTGTCGGCGCGCGGCATCGCGTAATCCATGAAAGAGCCGGTCAGCAGCTGACCGCTTTCTGGGTCATAGACCACCTGTTCGAGGAGCACCTGTCCGGCACCCTGCACCACGCCGCCATGAACCTGACCCTTCACCATCATCGGGTTCAGCGCCACGCCCACATCATCGACGACGGTGTACCTGATCATCTCGACGACGCCGGTCTCCGGGTCGATCTCGACCTCGCTCACGTGGCAGCCATTGGGGTAGGTCGGTCCCGGCGGCAGGATAATGGCGCTTTCTGACAGGCCGATTTCCAGTTCGCGGGGCATTTTGGCCGCCTGATAGGACGCTTTGGCCACTTCGATCGAGCGTGATTTCCCGGTCGGTACCTCGCACCGTGAATGTCCCGTCTTCAAACACAATATCGTCTTCTGCAGCTTCGAGCAGATGCGCGGATATTTTCCGCGCGCGCTCCACTACTTTTTCGGATGCGCGCAACAACGCCGCGCCGCCGACACTGATAGAGCGCGAACCAAACGTACCCTTGCCGTGATGTACGAGATCGGTGTCGCCATACTGGACGCGGATCGATTCAAATGGCACGCCGAGTTTCTCGGATGCAATCTGTGCGAAGGCCGTCTCGTGGCCCTGTCCGTGGGAGTGCGTGCCCATCAGCACCGAAACACCACCATCGGTGTCAAAACGGATCGCAGCACTTTCTTCGTTGGGGATGGGCAGCGGCCCGCCGGCGATTTCGATGACGCTGGCGATGCCCATGCCGCGGAGTTTACCCCGGGAACTGGCTTCGGTACGGCGCGCTTCGAAACCATCCCGGTCGGCGGCGGCCACGGCACGGTCGAGGCACACCTCGAACTCGCCGCTGTCATAGGTAAAGACAAAGCCGGTCTCATAGGGCATGGCGTCCGGCGCAATCATGTTACGGCGGCGAAGTTCCACAGGGTCGATCCCGAGCTCCTGAGCCGCGACATCGATGGTCCGCTCAATGGCGTAGGAGGCCTCGGGACGTCCCGCGCCGCGATAGGTTGCCGTCGGGCTTGTGTGGGTAAACACGCCGCGTGCTTCGGCAAAAACATGCGGGGTCGTATAGACGCCTGACAGACCGCCGAGATTGTTCGTCGGTGAGTGCGGCCCGGCATTGCTCATGTACCCGCCGAGCGCGGCATCGGTCGACACCCGAAAGGCGAGGAATTTGCCGTTGGCATCCAGTGCCAGTGCCGCCGTCGTGACATTGTCGCGGGCATGATAGTCGCTCGCGAGCGCCTCGCTGCGGGTGGCGGTGAAGCGGACAGGGCGTCCGGTCCGTTTGGCGGCCCAGAGCACGAGCCCATGCTCGGCAAAAGTGCTGCCGCGCATCCCGAAACCGCCGCCCATATCGGGAGAGATGACCCGCAATTTGCCTTCGGGAATTCCGAAGACGTTCTTGCAAAGGTCCGAACGCATCCGGTGAGGGGACTGAACCCCGGCATAGAGGGTGTAGCGTTCTTCGAGCGGATCGTAGAAACCGATCGCGGCACGGACTTCCATGGTGTTGGTGGACACCCGGCTGATGGTGAAATCAAGCTCGGTTACATGCGGTGCGGTGGCGAAGGCGGCGTCGGTTGCGTCCTTGTCACCGAGGCAAAACACAAAGCTCTCATTGCCGGGGACGCTGTCCCAGACCTGTGCGGAAGTGGCATCGCGGGCGCGGCCGGTGTCGGTGACAACGGGCGCGATTTCGTAATCGACTCCGATTGCCTCCGTCGCATCAACGGCCTGGGCGTAGGTTTCGGCGATCACGGCGGCGACGGCCTGGCCGACCAGATGTACCTCTCCATCGGCGAGCAATGGATAAGGCGGTTCGACCATGGGCGAGCCGTCGCGCTGCTTGCGCTTGACGGCTACGGACAGCCCACCGATGCCATCGGCGATTGAGGTCCTGCAGCGGTCAGAACTGCAATCACCCCGGGCATGGTTGCGGCGTCCGCGGTGTCGATGCCGGAGATTCCGGCGGCGGCATGGGGAGAGCGCAGCACCGCCATATAGGCGGCGCCCGGGACCTTCCGGTCGTCGGTGTAGTTCCCCTTGCCGGTCAGGAGCCGCTGGTCTTCGACGCGCGGCACGGACTGACCGATGCCATACTCACGCATCAGCGGTTCCTGGTTCGCGCCAGGGTTTTAGACGTCCCACAGTCAGTACCTGCATCGGGCCCTAGGCGTCCTTCTTCTCTTCACCAGCGGCCAGAATAGCCTCGCCTTCCTCCACGGCTTTGTCCCAGGCCTTTGGCTTGAAGGCGTAGTAAAGCGCGATGGCGATCATGATGATGATGGTGACGGAGATCCACCGGCTGAAGATGAAGCTGAACGGGCTGTCATCAGAGACGATCAGAACGTTTCGCAACCCTTCTTCGGCAATGGGTCCAAGGATGATACCCAGCAGGATACCGGCGGGCGAGAAATTGTACTTCTGGGCCAGATAACCAACGATGCCGAAGAACACCATGATCCAGACATCCCATGGGTTGCCACTCGCCGCAAAGGTGCCCACAACGCAGAAGATCATGATGATCGGCGCCAGCAGGCCACGGGGGAACAGGGTCACATAGGCCATGGTCCGTGCCATCACGGCGGCGATACCGCCCATGAAGAAATTGGCCAGGATGAATCCCCAGATCACCGTGAAGATGACATCCGGTGAATCCCGGAACAGTCGATCACCGGGCTGAAGGCCATGGATCATCAGGGCGCCCAGAATAACAGCTGCCGAGATGCCGCCGGGAATACCCAGCACAAACATCGGAATCAGAGAGGTTCCCGTGACACCGTTGTTCGATCCTTCGGTGGCCGCGAGGCCTTTGACTTCACCTTCGCCGAACTTGTCGCCGGGCTTGCCGCGCTGGATCTCCCAGGCATAGGCAATCCACTGGGCCACACTGGCGCCGGCGGCAGGCACGATGCCCATGATCAGGCCGGTCACCCAGCCGCGAACCAGAGACCAGCGGCAATGCATGATCTCAGACCAGCGTGGCATGATGTTCCAGCTGAGCTTGGTGGTGCCGGAAATATTCGATTTCGGACTGCCTTCACAAAGGGTCAGGGCCTGTGCGAACGCAAACAATCCGATCACGGCAGGAAGAATGCCGACGCCTGAAAGCAAACCGGTCATACCGTAGGTAAAGCGCGGGAATGCAGATGCGGCATCCACGCCGACGGTGCTGACAAGCAGGCCAAACAGTCCGGCTATAAGGCCTTTCAGGACCGCTCCGAATGACACCGCAGCAATCGCTGTCAGGCCAAGTAAGGCGACGACGAAAAACTCTGACGGACCAAACAGAAGAGAAATCTTGGCCAGCGGCGGGGCCAGATAGAGCAGCGCAAATCCGCTGATCAGGCCACCCATGACCGAGGCAAAGGTGGACATCCGGATGGCCTCGGTCGCACGGCCGCGCTTGGTCATCTCATAACCTTCGATGGCCGATGCGGCAGACGCCGATGTGCCGGGGGCACGCAGAAGAATCGCGGTAAATGAGCCGCCATAAATTCCGGCCGCATAGGTCGAGACCATCAAAATCAGCGCTGTATCGGCGGGCCATTCGAAGGAAATCGGAATCATCAACGCGATCGCCATCGGTGGCCCAAGGCCCGGGATGGCGCCGATGATCAGTCCGACAATGATGCCAACAAACATCGCAGCCAGATTGACCAGTGTCAGAACGTTGCCGAGATATTCAATGCTTTCCATGATCGATCTCTCCGCGGCGCTAGAACAACAGGCCTTCGGGCAAAAATGCGCCGAGAGCTATGGTGAAAAATACATAGAGCAACGGGAACAGGATCACGGCGGTGATCACGATCATTTTGTGATCACGCAGGCCGGTCATGTAGGTCGCAATGAAATAGAAGACGAAGGAGGTGACATAGAACCCGATCTGGAACACGCCGATCGCGTACAGAACGCCCAATAGCATGATGTAGAGGGGCTTCCAGGAGGTGTAGGAGAAGTCGACCTTCACCATCCCTTTGAGGCGTTCCTTGTCGCGCGCTGTGAAGGTGCGAACGAACATGCCCAGCGCCAGGACCATAATCCCGACTTCAGCAAATTGTGGAAACGCGCCAGCGCGCTGCGGCCAGCCTGTGGATTGGGTGTACATAAATCCACCGGCAAGAATCAGGGCTACGGCAACAATCCGTTCTGCCATCAGTCTGGTCATGAGATCTCCCCCCAGGATGTCTCTTGAACTTACTAAATCGGGATGACACGCCCTGCCGGAGAGACCGGCAGGGCGTGCGTGTGGAAACAGTGTTTCCGATACCCGTGTGCTTACTGAACGCCTTCCTGCTTCCAGTATGCAGCCTGTTCGGCGACCGTCTGGCCTTCGCGCAGGAGCTTCCACATGTCGTCGCCCTCGGCGAACTGCAGGTGGTTTTTGTTGGCTTTTTCCTTGGCGATGTACTCAGGATTGGCCATGGCGCGCTTGATCGCGTCGAGATAGACCTGACGCTTTTCTTCCTCAAGACCATTCGCTGTGGCGATTGTACGGCCAGCATAGGTGATGTTGCGCTTGCCGGTGATCTCTTCGAAGGTGGGCACGTCCGGCAGCAACGGCCAGCGTTCCGGATGCAGGACCGCGATGGGGCGCAGCTGTCCTTCTTCAATGGAATTGATGAAGAAGCCGACATTGCCCGCGATCAGATCGACATGGCCACCGAGTGCCAACTGGATCTTGGAGTTGTCGCCACGGCTGGTCACGAACTTCGCCTTGAAGCCCGGAACGGCCTGCTGTGCAAACGCCACACCGATATGGTCATCGCTGCCGAAGCTGCCCGGTGCCACAATGATGGCTTGTTTCTGAGCATATTCGAGGACGTCATCCAGGTCCTTGAAACGTTCATCGTCGGCACGCACCAGCCACAGGCCGGGGTCATAGGAGTGCCATGCGAGGAAGTTGAAGGATTCCAGTTTCTCCGAACGCTTCATGTCCGGGTTCAGGAACGAGAAGATATGCGGAATGTTGACGACGGCCAGCTTGTGGTCGTCGCGTCGCGGGTTCCAGTCATTGACGACCTGGCTCCACGACACCCAACCGCCACCGCCGGCGACGTTGGTCACCTTTACGGGAACACCGAGTTCCTCGGCAAGATAAGGTGCAAACAGCCGGAACGTCCGGTCAGCGCCGCCACCCGGTGCAAACGGCACCTGCAGCTGGACGGGTTTGCTGGGGAAATCAGCGGCCGAAACGGTCGCTGGCGCGACCGCGGTCAGGCCAAGAACGGCCAGCGCCGTACCCGCAAGAAGCGGGATTTTCTTGAGATTAAACATGTGACGAACCATCCCTTTAGAGTTTTTGGTTTTTATTACC
Organism: uncultured Alphaproteobacteria bacterium; assembly: GCA_943787745.1. Taxonomy (GTDB): domain Bacteria; phylum Pseudomonadota; class Alphaproteobacteria; order UBA6615; family UBA6615; genus JABJAG01. Next base: position 31,240 of record CALSNJ010000001.1, read on the forward strand.
CATAAACCCTAACGAGTCAGAATGTCGCAGGAAACAGTAAAAGAGAAAAATTCTCGGATAGTGAAACAACCAGGAAGGGTTATCTCACTCAATCTGCAGCATCTGCGGCTGTACGGCTTGCTGACCTTCCGGCCTTTTCTGCTTCTTCGGCCGAGAAATTCAGCTCAACCTTGATGCCGTTGATCGGCTCCATAAAGAACAATTGGTAGAGCGACTGGTCATGCGCCTGTCGCTCGTTGTACTTGATGCCATTCTTTTCCAGGCGGTCGGCGAACTCGACAATACCCGAGCAGTTGAAGCAGACGTGATCGATCCGGCCTGATCCGGTGTTGGCCTCAGCCTTGGCGGCGGCCGTTTCGTCGCCGGGGCGCAGATACTCGTTCTGGTGATCTGAGTGATTGGCCTTGCCGATATGCACGACATCCTGATCGCCGATATAGAGCCAGTGAACCGGGAACCCGAACTCCGGGTGGTCACCGGAACGGAAACCGAGATTTTCCACCCACCAGTCACGTGTCCCGTCGGGATCGTCGGTGAGGATCAGAATGTGTTCCATGAAATTAAGGCCCATGGTTCGGCTCCGTCTTTAAGAATGTGCAAGATCGCGTTGGCTGATTGTGACCCAGCCGTGCCCGTGTCTCAACCGGTGATTGGGAACAAAATCTGTCCGGTATTGACGCTAATCCCCGTTATTCGAGGGGTTTGGCGTCCACGAGAATAGCGGCGAGCAAGCAAGGTTCGTTGGTGCGGTTGGACCAGGCATGCAATGTGCCCCGTTGAACACAGACGTCTCCGGCCTTCAGGCAGACTTCCTCATCATCGAGAATCAGCCAGACTTCACCGGAGATGATGACCAGATAGTCGACAGACTTGGTCTTGTGCATCCCCGGGTGTTTCTGCCCGTCGAGCCGGTCGCCCGCCCCCATCTTCTCGAAATATTCCTTCATCTGATCGAAGTTACGCTCGGAGTCCGGCGGCAATTCGAGCACCCGGAACACCGCGCCCCCGGCCGGTGGCTCCAGTGTCACCTTGGTTTCAACGGTGTCGTCATTGCCGGTGTTGTCTTCGGGTACGGCCTGCGAGAGCCAGACATCGGACAGACGTACGTTTTCCTGTCCCTGTGGGGTGAGTACGTGCCCCAAGTCAGGGGTCATGGTTTCATCGATCATGACAACAGCATTTCCTTCTGTGTCGTGACCCGTGATTACACGTCGAATATCGCGTGGCATCTGTCTCTCCCCTAGTTCTTGTCTGGTGACTGGCGATCTCGCCAGTCGGCTGGTTTCACGATTCTGTTTTGCAGGACGCCGATCCCTTCCACGTCCAGCTCAATCGTATCGCCGTCTGAAAGATAGCGGTTGTGTTCCAGCCCGCAGCCGGTCGGTACGGTGCCTGAACCAAAGATCTCGCCGGGATGGATGGATTGGTTGTGGCTGAGATGGGCCAGCACCCCTTCGAACCGGTGATCCATCATGGATGTGTTGCCCCGGCTCCATTCTTCGCCGTTGATGCGGGCTACCATCTCCTGATTGTAAGGGTCGTCCAGTTCATCTGCGGTGACGATACAGGGCCCCATGGCATTGCCGGCATCGAAATCCTTGCCGGGCCCACCCATGCCGGCACCTGTGCGAATCTCGATGGCCTGAATATCGCGGGCGCTAACGTCGTTGAAAATTGTGAACCCGAAGAAGTGCTTGGCTGCGTTTTCGGCCTTGATGTTGCTGCCTCCTGAGCCGGTGATGACGGCCCATTCCAGCTCATAGTCCATGCGGCGGGCTTCGTGGGGCCAGATCACGTCATCTCCTTGGCCGATCAGACTGAGATGATTGCTGTTGAGGTAAACCGGGGCGGCCCCCCATTCCGGCGGGACATCCAGAGCACCCGAAGCGCGAAACCTCTCCAGCGCCGCCTCCGGGTCAGTTTCGCGCGCGGCAAGGCGGGTGTAGCGGACTTTGCGGGCATTGCGGAGATGTTGCAGGAAACAGGTGCAATCGCGCAGGCGTCGGGGGTTGGGCAAAGGCGCGTGCAGCCGCGCGTTATCGTGTTCGATGATCGCTTCCGCCATGCCCTCCGTCTGCGTGCGTGCGCTGATATCGCGTGCTGAGTCGAGTGCCGCGGGTCCGGCATCGATCAGGGCGAGCATGCTGGTGAAATTTTTGTTCCCGGACCCCGTCAGGTCGGCAGCGGTGCGAAGATCAACGATCTGCTGATCATTGTTGATTAAGGCACCGAGGCGGGCATCCGCGCTGTCGGCTAATGAAAATGTGACAAGGCGCATAATGGTTCCTCCCCCAAGGATGTCCGCGTCAACGCGACCACTCAGGGTTAAACAACCATACGGTTATGGCAAGCCCCGGCAGGGCAAGTCAGAACTCGAGGACGGAGCCCATCATCAGGACGGCGACCAGCGCAATCGCGTAGAGTCCGGTCAGGCTTGAAAGCATGAACACGATATTGCCGAAGGTGTGCAACGGGTGTTGGCGTCGCTCGACAGCCAAGCGGCCCTCTGAACGCCGCTCCCGGCCGGCCACAACAGAGAAGAAAACCGGGCGACCGGGCAGTGGCAATGTCAGTCGCAGGTCGACCGGATGGCGGCCGGATGAACCCACAGCGCTTGAAACCGCTGAGACCTGTTCCGGCGTGAAGCTGTCCCGGACGGGTGCCGGGATGCGCCGGATCGGATCCGGAGCGTGATGGTGATCGGTGTGAATGTCCTGCGCGCTCATATGCGACCCCGGTTCGCCGGGTGGTACAACCCGGCCGTTGTTGGTGTTCGCAGTGAGTATGGAAAAACATGGTTAAGGAATGCTTTCGGGTGTTAACCATGTTTTATCAAAGGCAGGCATAGATTTAGCCTGCGCGGCGGCACGGTCTTGCAACATCTGCAGGACAGCAAAGATCGCCGTGACATACAGAGGAACGCATCAATGGCGCCGCGCACAAAGTCTCGTACGAACACGATCGTCGAAAAATCAGCTCAGCTTGCAACCAAACACCGGGGCAAGCAGGCGGGAAAAGCCTGTTCTGACTTCATCAAGTCGCTCTATGCCAATGTCCCGCCGGCAGATATTGCATCGGCGAGCGCGGCCGAACTTTATGGGTCAGCTGCCTCCTTCTGGGATTTTGCACAAAAGCGCCAGCCGGGTCAGCCGCTGATCCGTGTCTTCAATCCGCGTCAGGACGCCCATGGCTGGCAGTCTTCTCATACTGTGATCGAAGTGGTTACGGATGACATGCCGTTCCTGGTCGATTCTCTGACGGCAGAGCTCAACTATCAGGGTTTGATCGTTCACATTGTGATCCACCCCATCCTGTCGGTTGCCCGCAATTCGAAGGGGGTCATCACTGATTGCCATCCGGCATCGAAGGGTGACGGGAAGCATGAAAGCTTCATGCATATCGAAGTCAGTCAGCAAAGTGACCCGGCCGTATTGGCGCGGATGACAGGGCGGATCGAACAGGTGCTCGAAGATGTGCGCGCCTCGGTCGAGGACTGGCCCGCGATGAAGCAGAATGTCGCCGCCCTGATTACAGAGCTCAATGCTCAGCCGCCGAAGAAAATTGCGAAAAGTGAGTTGGAACAAACCCGCGCGTTTCTTGAATGGCTGAACGACGACCATTTCACCTTTCTCGGCTATCGCGAATACAGCCATGCCGGGACGGGTGACAAACAACGCCTGAAAACCAAACCCGGCGGTCTCGGGGTTTTGCGTGACGCCGATCGCGCCATTTTTGAAAACTGGGCTGATGACAAACCTCTGCCCGAGGATGTGCGATCCTTCATCCGCCAGTCTCGACTGATGATGGTGACCAAGGCCAATCAACGCGCCAGCGTACATCGTCGGGTGCATATGGATGTGATCGGCGTGAAGACCTTTGACAATGAGGGCAAGGTCACCGGCGAACATATGATTGTCGGTTTGTTCACATCGGCGGCCTATAGCCGTTCGCCCATGAACATTCCGATGTTGCGCAGCAAGATAGAGGCCGCGCTCGCGCATGCTGAGTTCCCGCCGTCGAGCCATGATGCAAAGGCGCTGGCGCATATTCTGGAAAATTACCCGCGCGATGAACTGCTGCAGATTGACGAAGGCAAGTTGCTGGAAAACGCGTTGGGAATTCTGCATTTGCAGGAGCGTCAGCGGACCGCGTTATTCTTGCGTGAAGACCCGTTCAAACGCTATCTGACAGCCCTCGTTTTTGTGCCGCGGGACCGGTACGACACCAATTTGCGATTGAAGTTGGCAGGCATTCTTGAGGATGCATTTGGCGGCAGCCTTGCCGCCTTCTATCCCGAATTCGGCACCGAATCCGTTCTTGCGCAAATTCTGTTCGTCATCAAAACCGGCCCCGACGGTATTCCGGCATACGACGTCAAGCGTATTGAAACGGAATTGCGTGAGGCCGCCCGCTCCTGGGAAGACCGTTTGCGCGATGCGGTGATCGAAACGCGCGGCGAAGAATCCGGTCTGGTCATGTTCCAGCGATACGGACAGGCGTTTTCGGCATCCTACCGAGATCGTTACGAACCGGCCGAGGCTGTGCTCGACATTGAACGGATTGATGCAGCACGCGTGACCGATGGTCTGGAGCTCAATCTCTATCGTCCCGAAGACCAGCCGGACAATGCGGTGCATCTCAAGCTCTACAGTGCGGGGGATCCGCTGCCGCTCTCGGATGTTATCCCCATGCTCGAGAATATGGGTGTGAAAGTGATCGGCGAGGAGCCGTTCGAGGTTGAGTATCTCTACGGTGACCACAAAGGCGAAATCTGGGTTCATGACTTTGCAATGGAATCCCATTCCGGCGCACAGATCGACTTGAAAGATGTGCGTGAGCCGTTCCACGAATGCTTCCGCCGGGTTTTTGAGGGCCGCGTGGCCGATGATGGCTTCAACAAGCTGGTGCTTGGTGCCGGACTGGAATGGCGTGAAATTCTGGTGCTGCGCGCCTATTGCAAATTCCTGCTGCAAAGCCGGATCCAGTTCTCTCAGGCCTATATGGAAGAGACCCTCGCCAACAATCCCGTGCTTGCGGGATACATTGTGGCGCTGTTCTTCGCGCGCTTCGATCCCGCGGAGGCGGGAACGCCCGCCGGAAAGCGTCGGGTTGTGAAATTACGCAAGCAGATTACCGAAGCGTTGGATGCGGTGGTCAATCTGGATGAGGATCGGATTATCCGACGGTTTGCCAATGCGGTGGAATCCACTCTGCGCACCAACTTCTTCATGACTGAGGAAGATGGCGAATTGAAGCCCTATGCCTCGTTCAAGATCGACAGCCAGACCATTGACGAGTTGCCCGATCCACGCCCCAAGAAAGAAGTCTTTGTCTACAGTCCTCGCATGGAAGGGTGCCATCTGCGTGGTGGAGACGTAGCACGTGGCGGCATCCGCTGGTCGGATCGTCGCGAAGATTTCCGGACCGAAATTCTGGGACTGCAGAAGGCGCAGACGGTCAAGAATGCGGTGATCGTACCGGTGGGCGCAAAAGGCGGCTTCGTCTGTAAGGCGCTGCCCGCTCCAACCGGGGATCCGCAAGCCGATCGACAGGCGACCCAGGAAGAAGTCATTGCCTGCTATTCCACGCTCATCCGCGGGCTGCTTGATATCACCGACAATCTTGTCGACGGGAAGTTGATCCCGCCTGTTGATGTTGTGCGGTGCGATGGCGACGATCCCTATCTGGTCGTTGCGGCCGATAAGGGAACGGCGACATTCTCGGATATCGCCAACGGCATCAGTCAGGATTACGGGTTCTGGCTCGGAGACGCCTTCGCGTCCGGTGGGTCGGCGGGTTACGACCACAAGAAGATGGGCATCACCGCCAAAGGCGCCTGGGAATCCGTCAAACGCCACTTCCGCGAATTTGGTCATGACACCCAGAAGGAAGATTTCACTGTGGTTGGCGTGGGGGATATGTCCGGTGATGTGTTTGGCAACGGGATGCTGTTGTCCAAGCACATCAAACTGATTGCAGCCTTCAATCACCTGCACATCTTTCTGGATCCCGACCCGGACCCGGCCAAGAGCTTTGCCGAGCGCAAGCGGCTGTTTGCCTTGCCAAGGTCGAGCTGGACGGATTACGACGCCAAACTGATTTCCAGGGGCGGCGGAATTTTTGATCGCAAGGCAAAGTCGATCAAGCTGACCCCCGAGATCAAATCCGCACTCGGTATTGGCCGCGACAGCATGACTCCGAACGAATTGATCCAGGCGATTCTTGTTGCCGAGATTGATCTGCTGTGGTTCGGGGGGATTGGCACCTACATCAAGTCATCTGATGAATCTCACGCCGATGCCGATGACCGATCCAACGATCCTGTGCGGGTTGATGCGGAAACCTTGAACTGCAAGGTGATCGGCGAAGGTGCAAATCTGGGCCTGACGCAGCTTGGTCGCATTGAATACGCTCGCAGTGGGGGCCGTCTGAATACGGACTTCATCGACAACTCCGCCGGTGTGGATTGTTCGGACCATGAAGTGAATATCAAGATTGCGCTCGATGATGTCGTCTCGGGCGGGGAGATGAACCTCAAGCAGCGTGATGCGCTGCTCGTGAAAATGACCGATGAAGTTTCACGGCTGGTTCTCAATGATAATTATCTCCAAACCCAGACCATTTCTCAGGCCGAACGTCGCGCCTCCGAGCAGCTTGAGGCTCAGTGGCGCGTGATGCGTGCGCTGGAACGCCGGGGACTGCTCGATCGGGCCATCGAACGCCTGCCGGATGATGAGGAAATGGCTGATCTTCAGGATGATGATCTTGGCCTGACCCGCCCCGAATACGCGGTGCTGTTCTCACACGCCAAGATTGCCCTTTATGGTGACCTTCTGCCAACGGAAGTCCCCGATGACCCCTACCTGATGCGGGATCTTGCGCGGTACTTCCCCAAGCCCCTGCGCGAACAATTTGCCGAACAGGTCTCGCGTCACCGTCTGCGACGGGAGATCGTTGCGACCTATCTGACCAACTCACTGGTCAACCGGGTTGGTGCCACCTTCGTGCAGGACCTTCAGGAGCGATCCGGCGCGGCGCCTGCCGACATCGCCCGGGCCTATGTGATCGCCCGGGATGCTTTTGACTTGCGCCCGGTCTGGCGGGATATCGAGGCGCTGGACCACAAGATCGATGCGGCGGTCCAGATGGATATGGCTCATGAACTGGAGATGCTGGTCGAACGCATGACCATCTGGTTTCTGAACAACGCCCGACGGCCGCTCGATATCGCGAGCACGATCGATCGCTATGCGCCGGGTATCCGCGAACTGGTTGATAATCTGCCGGAAATTGTGGCCAAAGTAGACCGAATTGGAATTGAAAATGAAACTCAGCGCCTCGTTGATTTGAAAGTGCCCAAGGCGCTTGCCCGCAAGGTTGCAAGCCTTCAGGTGCTGGCTGCGGGCGGTGACGTCACTCAGATTTCGCGCGACTCAAGCGTGCCGGTTCTCGACACCGGGCGGGTCTATTTCGACCTTGGATCGCGACTGGGCATCGACTGGCTGCGCAACGCGGCGCGTTTGGTAGAGCCTGCATCGGATTGGGAGCGTCTTGCTGTGGAATCCATCATTGATGACAGCTATGGGCATCAATCTGCTCTCACCAATCGGGTGCTGGATGTGGCCGGGGGCGGCAAGCTTGGTTCCAAAGCCGCCGAGGGCGTGATTTCCACATGGATCGAGTCACGCAACGGTGCGGTGGAACGCACTCTGCAACTGCTCGATGAACTGCGAGAAAGCGAGACGGTTGATCTGGCGATGCTCACGGTGGCAAACGGGCAGCTGCGCGGATTGCTCGCGCAGTAGTCCCCGGCCTTTCCATGGTGTGAAACCGGTCTCTGGGTTAAGAATTGGGGTCGGTTGTCTTCGCCGGCGGTCTGGATCGGGTCTCGCGTGAGCCAAAATTCTTCGACTTCGGCTGGAAACCTCGCGGTTCTCGCTGCGCTGGCGGCGTGTCTGTCGACCGCGCTTGGCGGGTCTGCATTTGTGGCGATGCGGTTTCTGGTGACGGAAACCGAACCCGTCACCATCGCATTTCTGCGCAATTTCGTGGCGGCAGTGGTTCTCACGAGTATCGCGGTGGTGGTCATTCGGCGCTGGCCCTCACCCCGAGAGCTTCTGGTTATGGGGGCAATGGGTGCCGTGTTTTTTGGCGGCCTGCAGCTCATCTTTTCCAATGCCCTGGTTTACACAACCGCCTCGCGCGGGGCCTTGGCCTATACGACTGCCCCCTTCATGACGTTGTTGATTGCAGCGGCTTTCGGAATCGAGAGACCAACCCGTCAGAAATTCATCGGGATCGTCGTTGCGACGCTGGGTGTTGTTGTTGCGCTGGGTCAGGGCGCAGGCGCGCCACCCGACGCCTGGATCGGTGATGGCCTGATCCTGATTGGTGCATTGATTACGGCTGTATTTGGGGTCTGGTCGAGCCGGGCCCTGCAACGCCATTCGCCACTCGTCACTGTGGTGGCGGGCGTTGTGCCCGGGTCGTTCCTGCTGTTTCTGTTCGCGCTTGCGACAGAAGCGCCGACATTTAAACCGGACCTCTCTCCGATTGGCTGGGCGGCCATGGCCTATCTTGGGATTGGGGCGGCCGTGATATCCTACACACTATGGCTCTGGGCCTTGCGTCATACGACACCGACGCTGGTGTCCATCGCGTTGCCGGTGAATCCTTTGATGGCGTTGTTCTGGGGTGCGATCTTGCTGGGTGAGGATGTCACCGTCGAAATGCTTATCGGGTTTGCGCTTGTGATCTGCGGGATAGCGATCGCCAACTGGCGACGTCGCGCTGCGCGTGAGGCTGCCCATGTTGAATGAGTCCCGGACAGAACAACCTGCCCGGCGCATGGATCGGCGTGCCGTGTGGTCCTGGTGCGGTTTTGACTGGGCGAATTCGCCGTTCCCCGCGGTGGTGCTAACCTTTGTGATTCCTGCCTATTTTACCCAGGCAGTGATGGATGATCCGGCGCGCGCGGCCTCTCTCTGGGCGGTGATGACCGGTATCGCAGCGCTCACGATAGCCCTGCTCAGTCCTATTCTGGGGGCGATCGCCGATCAGGGGCGAGCCCGCAAACCATGGCTTGGGCTTTTCACCGTCGTCATGGCGGCGGGATCTTTGTCGCTCTGGTTCGTGAAGCCCGAAGCATCGGATGCGATGCTCTTGCTGGTTCTGGTTGCGGTCACCGTTGTGGCGTTCGAACTGTCGATGGTGTTTTACAACGCACTTCTGCCGAGCCTCGTGCCCGCGAGCTGGCTGGGTCGTATATCCGGCTGGGCCTGGGGCCTTGGGTATTTTGGTGGTGTCGGCGGATTGTTGCTGGTGCTGTTCATATTTGTGCAGGCGGACCCGCCTCCCTTCGGTCTGGATGGTGCGCCGGACAAACTGGAGAATGTGCGCATGGCCGGACCGGTGGTCGCGGTCTGGTTGCTGGTTTTCTGCCTGCCGTTGTTTCTCTGGACTCCCGACCCACGAGGCCGTGGGCTTCCCATGAGGGCCGCCGTGCGAACGGGTCTCGTCGAGCTCTGGAGCACGCTGCGGAATTTGCGCCAGTATCCGCAGCTTTGGCGTTACCTGCTGGCGCGTATGCTGTTCACGGATGGCCTCAACACGCTGTTTGCGTTTGGGGGCGTATTTGCTGCGGGTACCTTTGGGATGCCGGTGGCCGAAGTTATTATTTTTGGGCTGATCCTGAATATAACCGCCGGGGCCGGCGCATTTGCATTCGGCTGGGTTGATGACCGGATAGGAGCCAAGCGCACGATTCTGATCGGGATTGCGGGGATCACTGCGCTTGGGATTCCCCTATTGCTGGTCGAATCCAAGATCGCTTTTATCGTTCTGGGGTCTGGGCTTGGTGTTTTCTTTGGACCCGTTCAGGCCGCCAGCCGCTCGCTCATGGCGCGGATTATTCCGCCGGGTACGGAAAGCGAAATGTTTGGGCTGTATGCGCTATCGGGTAAGGCAACCGCGTTCATGGGGCCGTGGGCCGTGGCGGTCGTAACGACGGCGACCGGCAGCCAGCGCTGGGGTATGGCGACGGTTCTGCCATTCCTGATCCTGGGCGGGTTTCTGCTGTGGCGCACCGTGCGGGATGTCCCGTCAGAGGGCTGAACCTTAAGAGAGACGGACAGCGGTGCCCGAGGCCACCACCATCAGCATTGAACCACTATCCCCGACGACTTCGTAGTCCAGTGAAAGGCCGATAATGGCATCTGCGCCCCTTTCGGCCGCGTCCGCCTCGATATGCTCGAGAGCGCCCTCCCGTGCCGACACCAGTACTTTTTCGTAGCTGCCCGACCGGCCACCGACAACGTCGCGGACCGAGGCGAACATGTCGCGCACGATGTTGGCGCCGACAATGGCTTCTCCGGCGCAGACGCCCAGATATTCTGCGACGCTGCGGCCTTCAATATGACCTGTCGTGGTGATGATCATGTGTGTCCTCCAGTCGGGTTTAGTGGCGGAAGTGACGCATGCCTGTGAAGACCATGGCAATACCGGCTTCGTCGGCAGCCGCAATGACCTCGTCATCCCGAACCGAGCCGCCAGGTTGAATAACAGCTGTGGCGCCGGCTTCAATTGTGGTCAGGAGGCCGTCCGCGAAGGGGAAAAAGGCGTCCGAGGCGGCAACGGAACCGACCGTTAGTGGCTCGGGCTCGCCTGCGGCTTCGGCGGCTTCGCTGGATTTGAGTGCGGCGATCCGGGCTGCGTCCACGCGACTCATCTGTCCAGCGCCAATGCCAACCGTCGCGCCGTTCTTGGCGTAGACAATGGTGTTGGACTTCACATGCTTGCCGATGGTGAAGGCCAGCAACATGTCGGCGATTTCCTGTTCGCTGGGCTGACGCTTGGTAACGATCTTGAGATCGGCAGCTGTGATGTGACCGGCATCGCGGTCCTGCAGCAAAAACCCGCCGGCCAGCGGCTTGATGTAGCGGCCGGTTGAGCGCGGGTCGGGCATATCGCCGGTCAACAGGAGGCGCAGGTTTTCTTTGGCCGAAAACACAGCCCGGGCGTCGGCGTCCGCGTCTGGTGCAATCACCACCTCGGTGAAGATTTCGGTAATGGCTTCTGCGAGGGGGCCTGTGAGAGGTCGGTTTGAAGCGACAATCCCACCGAAAGCGCTGACCGGATCGCATTTTCGTGCGGCGCGGTAGGCGGCAACCAGATCATCGGCCGTGGCAACGCCGCAGGGGTTGGCGTGTTTTATAATCGCTATGGCGGGTGTGTCGAATTCGGCGGCCAGCTCGAAGGCGGCGTCGGCATCACCCAGATTGTTGTAGCTGAGCTCCTTGCCCTGAACCTGCTCAGCTTGCGCGACACCGGGGCGCGGGGCGCCGCCGATATAAAGCGCGGCGGTCTGGTGCGGGTTTTCACCATACCGCAGGACGGCGGCGCGTTTGCCTGATGTGACGTGGGTCTCGGGAAAATCCTCCCCCAATTCGCCGGACAACCAGGCCGTGATCGCACCGTCATAAGCTGCGGTGCGGGCGTAGGCCTTGGCGGCCAGTCGTCGGCGCAGATCGGCGGGAAGTTTACCGGCATTGGCATCCAGCGCTGCGACGATTTCGTCATAGTCCGAGGGATCGGTGACAACGGCCACATGGGCATGGTTCTTGGCGGCGGCGCGGATCATGGCCGGCCCGCCGATATCGATATTTTCCACGCAGTCGTCGTAGCCAGCGCCGGATGCGACCGTGGCTTCGAACGGATAGAGGTTGATGACGATCAGATCGATCGGGCCGATTTCATGGGTTTCCATGGCAGCCTGATCTTCGGCGTGATCGCGGCGGGCCAGAATGCCGCCATGGATTTTTGGATGAAGCGTCTTGACCCGGCCATCCATAATCTCGGGGAAACCGGTGTGGTCTGCAACTTCAATGACCGGGACATCGGCATTGGCGAGGGCGCGCGCAGAGCCGCCTGTCGACAGGATTTCAATGCTGTGGCGGGCCAGAGCCTGGCCGAGATCCGTCAGGCCGGTTTTGTCGGAGACGGAGATGATAGCGCGCGTGATCTGCGCGTCAGAATTGTTGGGCACCGGTGGGGTCGTCCTTCATAAAAATTGTTGTGGGGTTCTTTCCGGGCCAGGGACGGAACCTATTTTGCGGCAATGGGTTGTGATGTTGATGGGTCGGACTGGAATTCGGGAACAAGCTGACCCAGCTGGTCACGGCAGGCGGCATTGTTGCCATCTCGCGCGGCTTGCCACAACTCGTCGATCGCGTGCTCAAGAACTTCGCGGTCTGCAACGCGCGGTGTCGCAAGCTGAATCGAGGCATTGTCGGTGGGGGCCAGGCTTTCTGAATCGTGGAACAACTCTTCATAGAGCTTCTCACCCGAACGCAGCCCAACAAACTCGATCTCGACATCCTCGTAGGGTCGTTTACCGGCGAGACGGATCATCTGCTCGGCCAGATCGACGATCCGGACAGGTTCACCCATATCGAGAACAAAGATACCTCCGGGCTCTCCGGCACCAAGTGTCGATGCCTGCAGAACGAGTTCCACAGCTTCCCGGGTGGTCATGAAATAACGCGTGATGTCGCGATGGGTCACGGTAAGCGGGCCACCTGAGGCGAGTTGTCGCTCAAACAGCGGAACCACCGAACCGGTTGAGCCGAGCACATTGCCAAAGCGCACGGTGATGAACTGGCAGTCGCCCTCTCCGCGCGCCCGGTCCAGTGCCTGACAGTAACTCTCTGCGACGCGTTTGGTGGCGCCCATCGCGCTGGTTGGATTGACGGCTTTGTCAGTGGAGATAAGGACCATTTTTCGGGCCCCGGTCTCGCGGCACAAATCTGCAACGATCCGTGAGCCCCCGACATTGGTCAGCACACCCTCGGCGACATGTGTCTCGACGATGGGCACATGCTTGAGAGCGGCCGCATGGAAAACAAGCTCGGGCCGGGCATCTGCGAATACGCTGCGCATGGCCGTTTCGTCGCGGACATCGGCCAGGTGCGGGACATGTTCCGGGCCGTCGGTTTTCTCGCCAATCTCCAGGTCGATGGAGTAAAGATTGAATTCGGAGTTATCGACGAGATCAAGCCGCGAAGGTGCCAAGGCGGTGATCTGGCGAACCAGTTCGCTGCCAATGGTGCCGCCAGCGCCTGTGATCAGAACCCGGCTCCCCTTCACAAGTTCTTCCATTGCCGGACGATCCAAGACGGCCTGGGGTCGGCCAAGCAGGTCTTCGACGGCGACGGGTTTAACCTCGATCGCGTCCCCGATCCCGGAGTGCAGTTCGGTCAGACGCGGGAGGCGCGCCATCGACATGCCGTGGGTTTCGGCGAGATCAAGAAGGCTTCGCATAAAGGCTGGGTCGAGGCCGTGCCGGGTCACAATCATCCGTTGCGGACGTTCGGCACGAAGCGCGAGTCGACGCATCACGCTGGTCAGGTCCTCGGGTTTCCCCAGAACCGGGACGTTACGAATATGCTGACCGACCCGTCTGCCCTTCTCATCGAGAATGCCAACCACGCGGTAAGCTGCACCGGGCTGGCGGTGAAGATCGCGAATGAAAGCCTCAGCCTCATCACCTGCACCCACAAGCAGGACGGGAATCCCGGGTTTGCCGGTTGGATCTGCCGTGAGGGAGAAATGCCGATCCTTGATCAGCCGGTAGATGAACCGTGGCCCGCCCAGCAGGGCCATCAGCACAAACCAATTGATGATCGGGAGTGAGCGCGGCAGGAATTCCGCACGGGATGTGACGAACAATATCGGTACAAAAATAAGGACGGCAAGGCTGACAGCCTTGGTGATCTGAATCAGATCGTTCATCGACGCGTAGCGCCAGATTCCCCGATAAAGCCCCATCGGCCAAAACACGCAAGCCGCGACAACAGCGAACAATGCGGTGCTCTGGATCACAAATTCCGTGGGGACGGTATCAATAGACGAGCCCATACGCAGCCACAGGGAAAGCGGCAGAGACATCGACGCCATGAAGATGTCGTGTCCGTATGCGATTTTCGCCCGGCCCAGAGGTAGTTTTGCGCGCATTCGCGGTCGTCCCATTGGATTGCCCGCTTATACCACTAAGCAGACCCAGACAAAGCCCCGGAACGTCTCAATCTCACGTGTTTGCGTGAAGAGATGTGCGTTTCATCCAAACCAGAAGCAAGATCACGAGGAAAAGCGCGCCGAGAACAGCGATCCAGGGCAGCAGTGATCCCGGGTTGGCCATTGTGGTCAGGACGGCAAGCACGACGAGGCCAATATTCGTCAGGGCCACTGCGGTGCTGACTTGTGCGTGGCTGCGGCCGTTTTGAACGGCTTTTTGGTAATAGTGCTCACGATGGGCCCGCCAGATTTTTTCCCCGCGTTGCAGGCGCCGCAGGAGCGTGAGCGTGGCGTCCACCAGATAATAGAGTGGCAGGATGATCGCAGCGGGCAGATACCCTGATGCCGCCAGTGACAGGAGCAGCCATCCGAGCAGGTACCCCAGTGGGATGCTGCCGATGTCGCCGAGAAATATTTTTGCCGGATGCCAGTTCCACACCAAAAACCCTGCGGCCGCGGCCGCAATGACCAATCCGTGCCATGGCAGGCTGTCTGGCTGTTGAACGCAAGGAATCCGATCAGGGCGACGCCGCCCCCAATGCCGATCGCCTCGACGCCACTGATGCCGTCGATGCCGTCCATGAAATTGAACAGGTTCACAAACCAGATCCAGCCAATGACCGTGATCGTGGCATCGAGCCAGAAAGGCAGAAGCCCCTGAAATACTGGCCCCTGCAACATCAGGACACCTGCGATTGCAGCCAGCACCTGCACGCCGAGGCGCGGCAATGCGCCCAGTGTGCGCAGATCATCAATCCAGGAAATCGCCGCCAGAGCGATGGCCGCCAATGGGATCACCCAGCGTGCGGTGATGCCTGGTTCGGACGGCACTGCGAAGGCGATCACGATCCAGACCGGCAGCAGCACGCTCATCACCCCGATCCCGCCACCGCGTGGTGTCGGGACATCGTGGGAGCTTCGCGCGTTGGGTGTGTCGAGAATGTTGTGGCGCAACAGCTGACCCCGCACGACCCACACCATCGCGATGGTGGCGAGTGCTGTTCCTGCAGCAAGTATGACAAGGGTCCAGATCACGATGGTATCGCCTGAGGGTCGGTGATGATCGCTTGTAGCGGCAAAAACAAAGGCCCGGCAAGTTGCCGGGCCTGTTAAGCGGGATCAAATCTGGATCAGGGGGCCCTTAGACCCAGGTGATCGAGCTGGCGTGCGATGACCATATCTTCATCATAGAGCGCGCGTGCCCGGTCCAGTCCGGCTTGCCCGAGGCGTGTGCGCAGGCCTTTATCGGAGACCAGAGACTGGAGGGCGCCGGCAAGACTGACAGGGTCGTATAGCGGCACCAGCAAGCCGGTTTTTCCATCGACGACTTCCTCGCGACTGCCGCGAATATTGGTCGCCACCACCGGCAAACCGGTCAACATGGCCTCAATGATGGAGCGCGGCATACCTTCGCGGTGTGAAGGAAGCGTGAATATATCTGCCGCGCGCATCAGGTCCGGCATATCCTGTCGGTATCCGAGAAAACGAATGCGACCCGCAAGGTCCGGTTCGTGCGCCACAGCCTCGATCATGTCTGATATCCCCGACGCATGGTCGCTGCTGAGTCGCGTACCGACGGCCCAGAGTTCAGCATCCACATGGCGCATCGCTTCAAGCAGTTCGCCGTATCCTTTTTCGGCGACCAGACGGCCTGTCATCAGGATAACGATGCGATCCTCGGGCGTGCCGATATCTGCACGCAAGCGTGCCCGGGGTTCGTGGCTCCCGGCAGGCTTGAAGACATCGGGGTCGCTGCCATTGCCGATTGCCGAAATATCTCCGGTTTTGCACAGGTGCAAACGCCGTGCGGTCTCGGCATCCTCTTCCGACTGGGTGAACAATGTGTGGGTGGCGCGACCGGCAAGCCACTCAGCCATGACATGCGCCTGGCGTTTGGGTGCGGGCATATTCTCATGAAAGTAAAAGCCATGCGCCGTATAGACAATCCGCGGAATACCAGCGCGGGCGGCCGCCAGCCTTCCCACAAAGGCGGCGGCGGGTGTGTGCACATGTACGAGGTCAAATTCCTCGCGCGCGAACAATTTTTGCAGGGCGTTTCCGGCACGCAGATTGCGAATGGGGTTTAACGACCGAACGAGTGGTGCTGTCTCCACGCGTATCCCCTCTTCGCGCACCGCCCCGACTAGATCACCGTCTGCACACACGCCGACGACCTCATGCCCTTCGGCGATCTGGGCATGCATCAACGGGCGCAGGAAATGATAGAGGGTGAAATCCACCGTGCTGAGCTGGCAGATTTTCAGGGGCATTGCGGGATCAGTCGCTTGTCAGGGGGCTATTGGTGCCCCTGTCTGTTCCCAGCGGAACGGCTGCAATTACAATCATGGCTGTCAATCCCAGTGTGGCCATCCACCAGCCTTGCCAGATACCAAAACCCAGTTCGGCGATGGTGAACGCGCAGGCTGTTGCGGCGATCATCGTGGCTGGCGCTG
This sequence comes from uncultured Alphaproteobacteria bacterium, assembly GCA_943787745.1. GTDB lineage: Bacteria > Pseudomonadota > Alphaproteobacteria > UBA6615 > UBA6615 > JABJAG01. The sequence goes on from CALSNJ010000001.1 coordinate 47,763, forward strand.
CACGATTGTTTGCTGATTCCGGGATCGACACCACGATCAGAGAGAATACGGCAGCGATAAGCAGAAGCCCGATTAGACCAAGCTCCAGCCAAATCTGGACAAGTGCGTTATGGGGATGCAATGGCATCGCTTGTCCCATTGTTGGGTTGTCTCCGAATTGAAACAGGAAAATCTGGTCATGCCCGCCCGGAATGGTTCGTGCGGCTTCCAGGCCCCAGCCGAAAAGGGGCTGTTCAAAGATTCGTTGAGAGGCGAATTCCCAGATCACGAACCGATGTACTTCGGAGTTCGGGCCCGGAATGTTTGCGATCAACCAGTCATTGATTACGGGCACAAGGAGATCGAAGAACGGTATGGCGATCACGGCTGCCGTAAAGCCAACAAACAGAAGACGTTTGCCCCAGCGTTGCGAAATCCAGCCCATACCAAATGCGCAGGCCCCCACGAGGAACGCGACCAAAGGTGCCGAAGGGGCCAGAAAATATAGCGCGAGGGCGCTCATGACGATCACGGCTGCCGCTGCGTACCGACCGTAGAGTTGGGCGACAACAAGGGCCACCGGCCAGACAAGCATCGCAATGACACTGGCTGTCCGATTGAGACTGTCGAGTTCATGGCCCGCCCGCGCCGATGTTCCCAGCCAGTCTGAGAGGGTGCCGCTCAACGCGATGAACAGGCCAATCACGGTCAGCCCAATGATGGTTCCTCGCACCAACCACCGTCCGAAGCTCAGACGTTGTGCGTGATCGAGCCGGGTTGCGGCGTCGATCAGAAAAATCAGACTGGTGCCGACAAGAGCCAGACGGATGGCTGTTTTGACGCCCCGGTCCGGGTTGATTGTCCAGACGAGACTCAGTGCGGCCCAGCCTGCAAAAAGTGCCATAAGTACAAGCAGCAGACGGTTGGACAGCGGCCAGAAGTTCTGATGCGGAATGCGCAACGCTATGATCAAGGCAACGCCGATCACAGCAAGCACCCAGATTTGCAGTGTTGCCAGTGCCGCAACGGGCAAAAACAGGAAGCCCAGTGCATAGAGCACATAGGCTTCTCGATTGTTCTGTGGCGTAACCTTGGTCATCCCCGGTCTTGTGCCCAATGGTGGCTGAGACAGCAAGCCGGATCGGTCCTATTTGATGGTGCGAGAATAGGCGCGATCCCAAAGCTGATACATCAACACGGCCCAAAGCTGACTCTGTAGGTTCTGACGGCCCGACAAATGATTATCCCAGGCCGCACGGATCGGGCCGGGCTCGAGCAACCCTGAACTGCCAAGTGCCTCTTCGGTGAGAAGGTCCTCGGCCCAGTCCCGCAAGGGGCCACGCAACCAGTCGGAAATCGGAATCGCGAACCCGGATTTGGGACGATCAATCAGGCTGTCGGGAACATGTTTTGCCAGGATTTTCCGCAAGGGCAGCTTGGTCCGGCCGCCGGCAATGAGTTCGCTGCGTGGCAGGCGCCATGCGAATTCGACGAGCCGATGATCGAGCAGCGGTACGCGCACCTCTAGCCCATGGGCCATGCTGGCCCGGTCAACCTTGGTCAGAATGTCATCGGGCAGATAACTGACAGTGTCCGCCAACTGGAGTTGCCCCACGGAGTCCGTAAGTTCGGGATCGAGCCCGAAGGGCGCAGGGTTGTGCCGCGTGCCGCGCACGACCTCACGTGGGTCCTGCCATTGAGAGACGGTGGACAGGTAAGCCTGCTCGGCATCTGTAGCGGCGATTGCGGCGGCCGCTTTCCAAATCTTGTCGCCGAATTGTGGCGGCATGCGCCGGGGAATGGTCCGGGCGATTCGGTCCCAACTCTGGGGTGAAAGGGCCTGCATCGCGTTTGCCACGGTCCGGCGCAGGGCCGGCGGCAGGCGCCTCGCGCGGCGTGCGATTTTGGGCAGCGCAATATAACGGTTATAGCCGCCGAAAACTTCATCTCCGCCGTCTCCAGAAAGTGCGACGGTGACGTGTTCCCGTGTCAGGCGGGACAGAATGAAAGTCGGGATTTGGGAGGAGTCTGCAAACGGTTCGTCGTAGAAATCGGGGAGCGAACTGATAATACTCAATGCATCCCGGGGGGTGACCTGCATATCTGTGTGGTCGGTTCCAAGGTGTTCTGCGATGCGTCGCGCGTCTTGGGATTCGTCATACCCAAAGGCGGGAAAGCCCATGGAGAAGGTGCGCACTTTCTGGGTGCTTGCATGCTGCATAAGGGATACGACGGTTGCAGAGTCGATTCCGCCTGACAACCAGGCCCCCAGCGGGACGTCCGAAATCATGCGATCCGTTACCACTTGCTGCAGGAGGTTCTCGAATGCGCTTTGGACATCCGGGTCTTCGAGTGAGAGCGGCTCGGCCTGTCCGGATTGTGCGACCTGGCTGGCGGACCAATAGGTTCTGGTCTCGGTTTTGCCGTTGGCCGCAATCGTCATGATGGTGCCGGGCGCAAGTTTCTTGATCTCTCGGAATATCGTCGAAGGTGCGGGGATGTATGCAAACCGCAGGAATGCCGCGAGAGCGTCCGGGTCCCGTGTGGGCTCGATCAGTCCTGAAGCGTGGAGCGCCTTGATCTCGGACCCGAAGACATAGCGCTCGCCCTGATTTCCCCAATACAGAGGTTTGATGCCGAGCCGGTCTCGTACAAGGGTCAGGTTCCGGCTTTCGCGATCAAAGACCGCAAAGGCAAACATGCCGATCGCCGTCTTGACGGTTTTTTCCACACCCCATTTTGCGATCGCCGCGAGCAGTACGACGGTGTCGGAAGCAGAGTTTATGTTGTGGCCTTCGGCGCTGAGCTGCCGCGCGATGTCGCGAAAGTTGTAGATCTCGCCATTGAAGACCAGAACATAGCGCGCGCATGCCGATGTGGCGGGTTGCCGCCCCTCGGGCGTGGGGGCGATCACGGCAAGCCGGCGATGGCCGAGCCCGATTCCGGAGTCTGCGTCGATCCAGGCGCCATCATCATCCGGCCCCCGATGCCGCAAACTGTCAGCCATGGCTTCGGTGTGGTGCTCCAGATAGTCGACGGCCAGGGTGCGGCTCAGATCATAGATTCCGGCGATGCCGCACATGGTTCCTAGGCCCTGGCCGCGCGGCGGTTTTCGCGTGCGGAGTGGGACAGCGGACGCAGGATCCGGAAAATGCCAAGCAGAACCGGGTCGGGGAGGATCCGGTAGGCCATATCCCAGACGAGATAGGGAAACAGGGGACGCACGGATGGCTGCCTGCGCCATTTACGCCACAACCCCCAGAGACTTCGCGGGCGATAGGCCGCAGCGTGCTTGGTGCGAATGTGGCGCCAGAGGGAGATATGGCGCGCACGCGAAATGCTCGCCAGCATGCCGCCCGAGCTGACCCAGTAATGGAAATAGGGTTTGCCGAGCGCGATGCCGTTAAAGCCGTTCAGCCCGAGGCGGATGTTGAACTCCCAGTCTTCATACCCCAGCCGCATGTCTTCATCGTAGCCGCCGATGGTCTCCCAGGCGGTGCGGGGCATGAGCATGCAATAGGGCAGCTGGTTGAAGAAAAGCTGTTCGAACAGATTGAAGGGTTTTTGCAGTATCCCGTCGGCCTCGCCTTCCAGCGCAAGGTCCGCAAAGGCAAAGGACGGCACGGGTGCCTGCGTCACGGCCTTGTGTGCGACCGCCAGAAATTCCGGCGCGAGCCAGTCGTCGCAGTCCAAAGGCAGGATCAGTTTCGCGCGTGCTTCGCTGAAACCGCGGTTGCGGGCACCCGCGAGACCGCGGTTTTCCTGACGGATCATCCGGATCTCGTCCGGCATGGCATCGAGCAACTCAATGGTCTGGCGATCGGTGGAGCCGTCGTCGACGATGATGATCTCGAAATCCTGAAAGGTCTGGGCGCGCAGGCTTTCCAGCGCGCGCTCGAGAAAAGCGTGCGCGTTGTAGCAGGGCAGGACAACACTGATGGCGGGTGCGGAGATTAGTTGCGCTCCAGAAGCTGCTTGAAGATCGTCGCATGACGTCCGATCCACTGGTTGAGGTCGAAGGCGGTTTCGGCCCGTTTTCGCGCCGCCTCTCCCATGGCATCCGCGTTTTCAGCGACGGCGACCATCGCAGCTCCCAGCGCCTCCGGGTCGGGGCGGAACAATTGCGTCCCAGTCATCATGTGCCGGCACCCCGGCGCCTGCGTCGGCTCCCACCAGTTCGGGGACACCGCCACTTGCGACATAGACGACGGGCAGGCCGCAGGCCATCGCTTCGATCACGGTGTTGGGGCATGGGTCTGCGTGCTTGGTCATCACGTAGCCGTCGGCGTCTCGGTAAATTCCCGGCGCATCAGCTTGTAAGTAGGGCCCCACGAATGTGATATGGCCCGAGACATCGTGGCGTTGCGCGGCAAGGTCTGCCGCCGCGCGTGCGCCTGCGTCCAGAACCCCGGCAATTGTAAGGGCGGCATCAAGGCCTGACATCCGTGCTGCTGCGAGTCCTGCGATACTGTCCTCCAGACGGTACGAGAGGTGCGCCTGGATTTTCCCGGTCAGCAAGAACGTGAACGGGCGTTCGCGTTTCCGCACATCCGTTGCAGGCAAGAAATGTCCGATATCGACGGCGTTGAACAGGACCTCGCCGGGCGCGTCCCGGTGGCCCAGAAACTGATCGGCACAGCTCCGGCAGAACGAGCTTTGCCAGAAGACATGGTCGGCCAGTTCATAGGCTGCCGACATGCGCGCGTTCTGGGCTTGCCAGTCTCCATCGAACCACCCCGGATAGAACACACCGTTCTGGTTGTGCACGATCCCGAGACCGCGGGACTTCAGGTTTTCCAGCGCCGCGCGAGAAAGATAGGGCGCATTGCTCAGGCTGTAGACCGTGTTGAATGCTGCGCGGGTTTGCGGAAAGGCCGTTTGCAGGCGCTGGACCTTGACCAGTGGCCCTCCCTGATCACCGCTGCGGGCACCGCCATAGAAGACCGCAGGTTCATCGCCGGGTTTGCCCGCGCGTGCGCATAGGCGGGCTCGCAGGTCCGTGAGCGTGCGATATCCCGATCGGGCGATGGCCTTCATCAGGGGGTCGCGGCGTTGTGTTCCAGACATTTTGGAGATGGTTTCGGTCTAGGCCGCGACGCAGCGTGCCCAGATTTCCCCCCAGGGCGTGCGCAATTCGACGATCTTGAAGCCGGCGCGTGTCACCTCATCCTCAAAGGCCTCGCGTGTGTGCTCGATACGGTGATCGGGATCGGAGAGGAAGTTTGCCCCCACCTCGCGGCGCATCGGCATGTGCCAACTGCGTTCGAACAGTGGAACCCGGATCAGAATTGTCTGGGGCGAGAGACGTTCACGAATCTTGGCCAGAAAGCCGACGCGTTCATCGATATGCTCGAGGACGTTGGAGAGAACCACCACATCCCAAGCGCCATCCGGGAAGGCCTCGGTGGCGTCACCTTCGACAAAAGTCAGATTGGATGGATTGGCGGCCTTTCGGGCCTGCGCCACATTATCAGGTTCGATATCGATTCCCGTGACTTCCGCCTCCGGGACAGATTGTGCGATGGAACGGGCGACCGCACCATAGCCACAACCAATATCGAGGACCCGATTGCCCGGTGCTACATGTGTCGCGAAGAAACCATGATAGTCGGTCAGGTGATGTTTGGGGTGCTCGCCTTCGCCGAATGCCATGGCGCGTTCGTTGATCACTAGCTCGAGTGAATCTTCGATGGTGTAAAGACGTCTTAGCGAGTCACTGGGCGCGCCGATCCGGGATTCAAGAACGGCAAAGCCCATCACGATCCGCCGGCGAATGGCGAACGGGATGATCCGGTAAAGGATGGAAAGAAGGGCGGCCAGCCCAAGTGCGATGCGTTTCATGTTCGCTCGATCAGTGGCTTGTAGACATTGTGATAGTGCTGTTCGCCGACATGGCGCCAGTCATAGGCTTCAATGGAGTCATGGGCTGCCGAGGTGACGCGCTCACGCAGTGCAGAACTTTCGAGGAGCGCGGCGGATTTTTGAACTGTGGCGACGGTGTCGCCGACCTCTACCAGAAAACCGGTCGCGCCGTCTGTGATCACATCGGGGGCCATACCAACACGACTGGAGACAAGCGGCACGCCGGTTGCCGCGCATTCAAGAATCGCTTTGGGTCCGCCTTCCTCCCGGCTGGTCATCAGATAGAGGTCGAGTGCGTGATAGGCCGAGACAATCTGAAGGTAGTCGTCGAGGAAGTGATGGGCGTAGGGCACGCCCATTTCGTCAAGACCGGTTTTGACATAACCACGCGCCGGACCGGTCAGCAGAACAAAGACAGGAAAATCCCGGGCGAGTTTTTCGACCGCCTCGAGAAACAGATCGGGGCCCTTGACCATTTTCGGGTCATTGCCTTCACCCCAGCCATTTCCGTCTTTCTGGAAAGATCCGATGGCCAGCCGGTCGTCTGGGATACCGAACTGGCGCCGCGCTGCCTGTCGTGTTTCAGGCGAAGGCGGCGTAAACAAGGTCGTGTCTACGCCGATCGGGATACGCACCAGCCGTTCATCGGGAACGCCCCAGCTGCGCAGGCGGGATTCGACCTCAGTGTTTGCGACAATCACCCGGTCGATTTTGTCCATGGCCCCCCGGAAGGCATCCACATGTCGGGCCATATCCGGCCCGTCCTCGGGCTTGCCGTGGAAGTAGCTGATTGCGACGGCGGTCTTGGGAGAGATGTGCTCGTGCCAGACTTCCCACATGAACTGGCTGCCGAAATGGGCCACACCGTTGACCACGCGTTCCGGGCGGGTCGTCAGACTTGCTGTCCCGGGTGAAATTTCATTCACACGACGGCAAATTTGGATGCCGTCCCATCGGATCGACCAATCTCGTCGTTCCACCACAAAGGACACCGGTGACTGACCGGGGACAGGAAGGCCAAGTGCATCCATGGTTCGCCATGGCAGTGCGGCAACACCGCGCAAACGATCGCGAAGGCTCACGCGTCGGGGCCCGGTCTGCGTTCGCAGATGCCGTACATCACCGCACCAAACGGCGCGAACCTGTCTGCAAGGATGGCGGCGCGCATCAGGGGGCGGTAGAGCGGCGCGAGCTTCTTTCGTGCTGGCAGACGCAGCAGCATTTCCGGGATGGTGATGAAGATCACGTGCAGCAGAAGGCTGAACAATCCGCCCAATGCGAAAACAGAGGTGTTGCTGGATTTGAAGCGTTTTGCGACAGCGCCGCGCGCGTATTGGCGGTAGCCGTGCCAGAGATAGGCATAAAGGGCGGCGCCTGAAGGGATGATGTGTAACTGGATTCCGCCGGGGCGCAGCGTGGTTCGGAGATGGGTGATCAGCTTGGCGTCGTCCGGGATATGCTCAAGCGCCGAGTTGGAGAAGATCAAATCGAAACGCGCACCCGGTTCAAGGTCGTGTGCGTCTATCAATTCAAAGCTCGAATCAAAGGGTGTATCGCGTTCCCGGTCGAACCGGTCGAAGACATCCACGCCGGTATAGGTCCCGTGATAACCCGCCTGTGCGAGAATTTCGCGTGCCCGGCCGCTGCCGCACCCAACTTCGAGGATATTAATCTTCCCGGGTGGAATCATCTTTGGAAGTTCTGCCACCATAAAGGCTTCGGAAAGCGCGCGGCCGGGTGATGGCGATGCAGACTTCAGAGCTGCAAGCGCGGCCGCGTCGGCGCGCCAGTGCTGGTGGGTCGCAAATTGCGTTGGGGTCAGGTCACGCAGGCCGCGTATGGCGTTTTGCCATAGATAGCGCATGCGGTCTGCGGGCCGCAGGCGCACATCTCCATTCAGTTCACTCAAACCTTCGGCTTTCGTGCGACGGCGAGCAGCATATGCGCGACCAGTCCGGAGGGAATGACAGGCGCGATTGCCGCGCTCATGGCCTTGGATAGGAACCACTGATAGGGCATGCCGAACTCGTGCTGAAGCGAGCGCAGGACGCCCTGGCGTTTGCCGATTGCCTTGATATCGAGAACCTCAAAACCGCTCAGCGCGACCAGATCCCGAAACTCTCCGCGGGTCAGGCGCCACTGATAGAAGCGCGCGCCATCTTTGTCTGGGAGGGCTGATTTGCGCCAGTCACTTGCCGCACGCAGGGCGTGGCGCAAATTGTCGAAAGGTACAGAGGTAAACAACAACCCGCCGGGTTTCAGAACTCGGTAAGCTTCATCAATACAGGGCGAAAGGCCGGCTTCGAAATGTTCGAATGTGCCCCACGAGAAGTAGGCATCGAAGGACTCATCAGGCAATCCGGTTGCGCGAATGTCGCCGATCTGGAAATCATGCTCGGGAAACCTTGTGTTCAGCGCCCCGACGGTTTTTCGGCTGATATCCAGGCCCAGCGTGGGCCACCCCTGTTCCGAAAAATGAATGGTCCAGTCGCCCAGTCCGCAGCCCCCGTCGAGCATACGCGCGCCGCGAGGCAGGTCCTTGAGATAAGGGGCCATCACCTTGTATTCGTCTTTTCGCGGAATGTTCGCCACCGTGTCGGATGGTCCACCCATTTCATCCCACTTGGCCGTCCAATAGCGCTCGACGAAATCTGTTTCGTCGTCTTCGATATGGCCGTCGTCAGTCAAATAATCTTTGCGCATGGGCCTCTCTCAGAGCGGAAGCTGGTTGGCGAGAAATGTCATCGGGTGACGGAACGGTTTGCGAGCACCGACGAGTTTCGAGCGCTGGTCGATAAGCGTCTCGAACAGGGCAATATACTGATTCGTCGTCCGCGCCGCGATGTGCGGATAATTGGTCATACGGGCTGCGTAGGTCGGATAGTCACGCAGCATTTCTTCAAGGGCATCATCAAAAGTGTCCGGGCCAAAGCCGACACCGAAACCTTTGCAGTATTCCGGCAGGGCGCCACTTTCGAGATAGAGAACCGGGAGCCCGCATAGCGCGCCTTCATTCTGGTGGTTGCTTCCCGGTTCGTTGATCGACCCGGTGACATAGGCGTGGTGGCTTCTCAGAGCGTCTGCCAGTGCAGCCCCATCAAGGGGTGAAACATAGTTGGCGTTCTTGAACTTAAATCCCGGCGGCAAATTGCCGATATAGGTGAATGATATCCGCGCGCGCCATTCCGGCTGTGCCAGAAGTTCGTCAATCCGCTGATAGGTGTCGAAGCCCTTCATCCAGTTTCCACCCCAATGGTGTGTGACCAGACGCAACGGGCCCTCACCCGACCACGGGGTATGCCCTTCTGCATGAAAGACCACGGGATCTGCGCCGTTGAGAATCACACTCGAATTTTCCGCGTTCTTGTCGTGCCAGACAGAAATATCACGGCGCATCCACTCTGCCACAAAGACTGTGTGGTCAGCGGCATAGTTGGCGCGCTTGAGGCGACGGTTCATCCCACGGGTCCCTTTGCGTTCGTCGCATTCGTTGATCCGATGGATGACGAGGGTTTTGGGGTCTCGGAAGGCGACATGACGGAGCATGGCACCGGGACCAAATGACACGGCGGGATTGCGCCAGCGCGGATCAATCATCAGCACGATGTCTGTGTCGTTGCCGCGCAATTCGGTGGTCACGGTATCACCACGAGCCTCCAGCGCTGCTGTCAGATTGGCGACGAACCGGTTCCCACCCCCCCAGGGGCCGCTTTGAACACGATGATTGATGGCAATCTTCATGGGCGTGACATGCTTTGTGTGGTCGTCATTGAGGTCATGCCGAAGCAAGTTTGAAGAAGGTCACGGGTGGCTTGGATGGCACCTCCCGGAGACAGATGATCGGCATTTGCAAACGCGTCGTCCGGATAGTCAGACCACAGGTCAGCATGGGGAACCCCCAGTTCGCCGGCGATCGCGGAGACGAGTGTGCGGGCGCCGGCAAAGCTTGGTTCGGACACAACTGCGGCTTGATAGGCTTTGCTGACAGGCATGGTGACGAGACATAGTTCGGCGCCTGCGTCCGAAAGCGCCTGCAGACGGTCGCGGAGAGCAGATGCGAGTGTGGTGTTCTGAAAACCGGGAACCGGCGTGTGATGCTGGCTGCGAATTTCGGCCTGGGTGCGACGCTGATCTGCGCTCAGGTCGGCAAAGGTCATGGGTGTATCTGCTGTTTGCGACGTCTCTCGCGGGACACGCACGAGCAATCCCGGATCATCGATCACTGTGCGGATATAGCTGATCAAGTATCGACGGTAATTTGGGCGCAATGTATGCAGCCATGGATCCTCGTCAGACAGAAAGTCGGTGAGCAGCTTTTCCTGATTTGCATGGATACGCGCCTGGGAGAACTGCTGGGGCGGCACGCCGACAATGGCCTTGCCGTCGGGGTTTTTCGCGAGCCAGGCTTCGAGCTTGCCCAGGACGGTCGCCAAGGAATCTCCCGGCATTGCGAAGTTTGCGATATCGACGGTTCTCATAACTCCGTCATTCACGCGCGAATCTCCGAACGCCGCCACCTTCGGTCCGGGCGTCCGGAACACGATCCTGGCCTGATCAAAGGAATCGGTTGGCAGGATGTGACGGCGCACCAGCGTCTCGCTCGCCGCCAGAGCGGCACCAACGGTGACGGCAAGGACGACCGTGAAGGCTGTGACGAATGTTCTAGAACTGGAAATAGATGAATTCCCCGGGGGTGCCCTGCAGCTGGCGCAGAACGAGTATTGCGGCGGCGACCCCGGTTGCAACGCCGGTGATCAGATTGGGACGCCACATATTTGTCAGGATCTTGAGCTTGCCGGAGGTTTCGGAAATTGTGTCAGACAGGACCGGACGGAACTTGTGGAGCAGGGACTGGCTGTTGTGCAGGAACCAGACGGCGGCCAAAACAATCCCATACCAGAGCAGTTGAAAGCCGCCGCCAAACAGCGGGGTCTGACCAAACACGACACCGAAATTCTCGAGCATCGGTCCGGCAGAACCCAGGGCGTTGAAATAGTGTGTCGGCAACACGAGCCCGTTCAATCCGATCATCCCGGCATAGATCGACTGCGCGGTGTCGAGCGAATCGGCCCGGAACACGACCCACGCAACAATGATAGCCAAAAGGGTGACGCAGCGCCCGGCCCATCGCGCGGCCCGGGATGGTGTGGTGTGGGTGCCGGTCAAACGGCGCCAAAGATGATTCACCACCAAATACAAACCATGCAGGGCGCCCCAGAGAACAAAGGTCCATGCCGCGCCATGCCAAAGGCCGCCAAGCAGCATAACGATCAGGAGATTGGTATAGCGGCGAGACGGACCGTTCCGGTTGCCGCCCAAGGGAATGTAGAGATAGTCGCGCAGAAAGCGTGAAAGGGTGATGTGCCAGCGTCGCCAGAAATCAATGATGCTTGTGGCTTTGTAGGGAGAGGCAAAGTTGACGGGCAGGCGAATGCCAAACATCAATGCCAGCCCGATGGCCATATCGGTATACCCGGAAAAATCAAAATAGATCTGGAAGGTGAATGCCAGAGCGCCGGACCAGGCTTCAATCAGCGGCACAGGTGCGCCGAGGGCTGCTGATTCAAAAACGCGATCCGACCAGAAGCCCATACGGTCGGCGATCACGGTCTTCTTGAACAGGCCGATGGTGAAGATCGTGAAACCGACAGCGAGGTCGTCCCAGATATGTGTGTCGCGGGTGGTCTGTGCGAACTGCGGCATCATCTCCTTGTGATGCACAATCGGCCCGGCAATGAGCTGCGGGAAAAACGTCACGAACAGCAGATAGGATAACAGGTCCGGGTCTTCCGCAGCTCCGCTATGGGCGTCCACCAGAAAAGCGATTTGCTGGAACGTGAAGAATGAAATCGCCAGCGGCAGGGCGATGTGCAGGGTGGTGAGATCGAGCCCGGCGGCGAGGTTGATGTTGCCGATAAAGAAATCGGCATACTTGAAATAACCCAGCAGGCCGAGATTGATGGCGATGCCGAAAATCAGAAGCGACCGGGATGGCTTGCCCTGACGGTGGCGCGCCGAGAGGTTGCGCCCGAGAATAAAATTGACCGCGGCCGAACCCAGAAGAAGTCCGATAAAGCGTGGGTCCCACCACCCGTAGAACACCAGAGAGGCCAGGACGAGCAGACCCAGAGCGGCACGCATGCCGCCGAACTCACGGACCGCGTGATAGCCGATCACCGCGAGCGGCAGGAACAGCAGAATAAATTCCGGCGCGTGGAAGAGCATCGCGGTGGCTCAGTCGGCCTTTTGGACTGTCGCCACAAGTTCGCGCATGGATGTTTCCATCCGCGCGAGGGCAAAGACCCGCTCGGCGGTCTCTCTTGCGGCCGCGCCCATTTTCTGGCGCAACGCGTCGTCATTCAGCAGGGCGGCGATGGCCGTTTCAAGGGCGTTGGTGTCTCCGGGCGGCACCAGGATGCAATTCTCACCGGAGACAAAGGCATCCCTGTCCCAGAGGCCCCGGATGTCCGACAGGATTACGGGTTTGCCGCAGGCCATGGCCTGCAAGGTCACGCTGTAGCCCGTGGGTTGCAGAACATCTTTCAAGGGGACAACCACCACGCGGCAGCGCCGGTAGATATCCCGCAGCACGGCGTCGGTGATTGCCATGTCGTGGAAGCTGCCCGAAATCTGCTCGACTGCTTTCGTCCGGCGGGAATGTCGAGCGACAGTCCGCTCAGGATGCGCAGCGGGGCTTCGAGTGAGCGGCCAATAACGTGGCGTAGTCTCGGGACGGGTCGGACTCCGGCGGCGAAACAACCCCGTCACGACCATCATCTGCTGCTGGCGCGGGGGTCCAGAAGGCGGTATCGATTCCGAACCGGAACAGGCTGGTCCGCGCCGGGTCCAGATCATAGGTGTCGATGGCATATTGCCGATCGGTGTCACCGAAGAAGAAGGCGTGATCGAGACCGTGAAGTCCGGCGCGGGTGCGCGCTTCGGCCACTGCCCGGAACGCGGGCGGCGTGCGCTGGGTGAAGGTCGAGATGCCGTGGAACCCGCCCACCAGACGGGCTGTCGCGCCCAGAGCACGGGCATGCTGGCCAAGAGAAATACTGAAAGCCGTCGGTGAAGCTGATCGCCATGTCATTGCTGGTGAGTTCCGGGAGCACGGCGCGCACCCGTTCGGCGCTGGTGCCATAGCGCATGAGCCGGTTGCGCAGGATTTCCCATTTCAGATGCAGCTCTGGCCACTGTCCCGTCGGGATCGCGCCGGTTGTCGGCGAAACTCGCGACATGTCTGTCGTCGGCCAGCGCGTTCATGCCGTAGAAGAATTCGCTGCGGTGTGGTTCCGTCGGCCGACCTGCAGGCGGTCAAACCGTCCGCGACCGGGAAAGAGTATGACGATGTCCATGTCGCGCTGCGGACTCAGTCGTCCAGTCCGGTGGGGGCGGCGAAGTCGGTCGCGTGATACCAGTCGACCATCCGGGCGAGGCCGTCATCGAGCGAAACATCAAGCGTCAAAATCCGGGACCAGGCCTTCGAAGCGGGTCATCTCGGCGCTTTTGGTGAAGCGCCCTTCGGGCTTGCTCGGGTCGGTTTCGATTTTCGGGTCGCGCGCTGCCGCCTGCGCGATCCGCGCGACAAGGTCGAGCATGGAGACGGTTTTCTCGGTTCCGAGATTGACCGCGCCGTCGTCACATCCGGCGGCCACGAGGGCGTGCATCATGCGGGCGCAATCCCGGGCATGGATATAGGACCGTCGCTGGCCGCCTGAACCCCAGACAATGACCGGGTCTTCGCCATCCATGACCCGTTTGACCAGCATCGGAATGGCCTGACTGAAATTGCCGGCCCAGCGATAGCGTTCACCGAAAATGTTGAAGGGTCGCGCGATGGTGAGGGACGTGTCGGTCTCGCGGGCAAAAAGCTCGGACTTCAGTTCGAGCAGACGTTTGGCCCAGCCATAGCCCCAGTTGACGGCCTCGGGTTCACGCGTGAACAGCGGCATTTCGGGAATGATGTCCGGGCCGTCATCGGGATACACGCAGGAGGAACTCGTGACCATCAGCCATTGCGGAGGCTGCTTGGCGAGGGATGTCAGGAGGTTGTGGGTGATCGCTTCATTGTGGTGAAGGATTGAGACATGGCGGCCCTGAGAATAGGCCACGCCGAAAGCCCGGCTCGCCAGATGGTAGACCGCATCGACCGGGTCTCCGAGAGCCTGAGATGTGAAGCCGGGGTCCTCGAGGTCTCCCTCGCGAACCTCAATATGATCGCTGACGGCGGCAAGGTTTTCGGCCCGGCCGCGCGAGAAATCATCGACCACCACCACGTCGCACCCTTGGTCGACAAGGTGTTCCACCAGAGAAGATCCGATCAATCCGGCACCGCCGGTCACGAGGACACGTTGAAAATCAGGCACGACAGGTCATTCCGAATTGTTCGATAGGAAAGGAGGGAGGCTGGAAATGATCTCGGGCCCACCAGCGGGCGGGGTACCGGTCTCGAGCAGGACACCGGCGGAAACCAGCGGACCGATTTCCGGGGGCAGGACAGCGTTGGCGTTCCGGGGTGTTTCGTAGCCGAAAATCTCGGCCCGACGGATGTCGCGGCGTTCCGCGATCTCTCGCAGGAACCGGTCTGCTGAAAGAACCACAAAGTACATCGGCGGGTCGCTGGCGATATAAGCGCGTTCGATATCTGCCAGGTGGTCGGACATGGCAGCGAGTTTGATGTCGAACAGGACATGGCGGCGAGACCAGGAAATCATGCGATCGAGCAGGGCGTCAAAGCGCGGTTCGTGCTGCATGACCCCGGTCGCGTTGACCAGGTCGGCTGTGTTTTCAGGTTCAAATGTCAGCGCGTTCACGCAATGAAAATCATGTGCGGGATAAAGCGCCCGGGCGCGCGCCACGCTGGCCTCGCTGAGATCGAGACCGGTGTAGCGCGGCGTGGCGCCCAAAGTGGCGAGCAATTCTACAAAACGCCCGCTGGCACAGCCGATATCGATGACGCTTCTGAATTGCGGGTGCGATCGGTTTGAGCAAGCGGGTTTCGCTGTCGAAGAAATCCGCCGCGCCTTTCCCGGCGAAGCGGTCGACGATGTCATCCTGGTTCCAGCGCCGATAGTGCGGGTCGAGGTCCGGGCCGGTCATGAGGTCACCGGAATGTCGTTGGTGTCGATCCGCGGCAGCGCCAGCGGCGTGTCGCGCGTAAGATCGGCGATCGCGCGGCTCCAGCGTGAACGCGGCGGTGCAACCAGCCTGTTGCGCGGCCGCAGATGTGGCGGCGTCATCGAAGGCCCCATAGGGGTAGCAAAAGCTCCAGCCATCTCCGGTCGGGAGCCCAAGGGACTCCAGAAACTCCCGGGACCCCTGGAACTCGCGGTCGCGCGCAGTCCGGGTTCGAGTTCGTTCATGCGATTGTGGCGTTCACCATGGCCCTCCGAGCGCCATGCCGCCGGCATGCATGTCTCGCAATTCCTCGACATTGGCATAGAGCTGTTTGGCGAAATCCTGCTCGTCCGATGACACATGGCGGGCGAACAATTCGCTCGCAGATTCGGGCGCGCAGCGTTGCGGCGGCAGGCGTGTCTGCAGGGCGCGTTTGACGAACATGGCTTCGGGCGGATTGTGCAATCCGGCGACAGCCAGCTCGCGATAGAGGGTTTGGGAATCGGGCAGGTCGTGATCTGCGCGGGCGTCGTCGATCGCGGTGCGGGTCTCGTTGGATATTGTCTCCAGCCCCGCCGCGGCGATCGCAAACTGGATCTTGTTTACATCAAGGACCTCGTGGTCCCGGGCGGCCCGGGCGACGGGGAAGAAGACCCCCTGCCAGCCCCGCTCCGCAAGTCGTGGAAACACGATTTCGAAATGGTCACGATACCCATCGTCGAATGTCAGCAGGCAGGCATTGGCCGGAAGGGCGCGTATTGCCGTCCTGGGTGGCCGCGATAACGGCGTCCAGCGTGACGGGTGTGAAGTTGCAGGCGATGTGTTCGAGCTGGTGGTCAAACTCGGTCACACTGCGCGCGTGCAGGTCGGCCGGCGCCTCGTCGCGCACATAGTGCCATGTGATGATCGTGACGCGGCGATCGTGCGTGCGTATCGCTCATGTGTCTCCCCAGCGCGCACCCAGACGCGCATAGAAAGGGTCAAGCTCAGTGCGAACCGTTGCGGCTTCCTCGGGGGTGATCAGGTCACGCCACTGGTGGATGGATGATTCGAAGATTGGTTTCTCAAGTGAGATCGATGTCTTGCTGTCCCGCCCGGTGACCTGCCTGACCGTGTCGCGTTCACGGGATGTGGCGGCGGTGTCGATTTCTGCGCAATTTGCGTCCCAGTCGAGTTCGCAGAATGCCAGCACGCGCCGCATGGCACCTTCGGTGTTGCTGACCAGATCGGTATAGTCGACTTCCATATAATTCTCGCTCGATGTTCCGAGTACAGCGGCTCGATCGCGTCATAGGCGTTTCGCGCGCTGTCGAGAAAATCATTGAGGCTGTCACCACGACGGGCTTTCCAGCTGGCAAAGCAATCCCGGTACTCCCGGGTTACATGGATCAGCTTGGCGTCTGGCCAAAGTTCCTGGATCAGTGGCCATTGACGGATATTGGCGGGTGTTTTTTCGGCCCATCGCGGCTTTCCGGACTTCGTGGCCGCCTCGCACAGGACGATATCAATGAACTCACGTGCCGGATTGGCGTTCTTGGTGGCGCAGTGCCGGGCATAGGCGTCCGCGTCGATCTCAAAGAAATCCCGCAAGAATCCCATGCGCCGGGAATCCGGCTGGTGCCAGTTGGTCCGGATGTCGTCGTCGAACCAATGGGTTTCAAACCCGGCA
Organism: uncultured Alphaproteobacteria bacterium; assembly: GCA_943787745.1. GTDB lineage: Bacteria > Pseudomonadota > Alphaproteobacteria > UBA6615 > UBA6615 > JABJAG01. Next base: position 64,390 of record CALSNJ010000001.1, read on the forward strand.
TATAATTCGTGGTGCTGTCCCAAAAGAACGCGCAACAACGACGTCCCGGATTTCATCAGTCCGCCGATAAAGATCGGCCGGTCTGCCTTGTTGACGTTGCTCACGCGGTGCCCTTTTCGCTCAGGCGCAGGGCCAGGTCGCGCAGCTTTTCGGCATAAGTTGGTCCTTCGAGCGAGGAGAAGTTATTGGCATAGTTGCGGATGCGCGCGCGCCATACGGGGTCCGCGGCCTGTATCAAAAGCTGGTTCACCGCGCGGGGCAGGTCCTCGTCGCTTTCGCATTTTTCGACGCCGGGACAATCCCATAGCCCTTGGAAATGTGCGAGCCGTGCGCTGATCGCGGCAGAGTGCCCGTATTTCGATTCCATGTCCGGGGTGGGCATGAATGAGATGGTTGGTTTGCCGTTGAGTGTGGTTTCCAGCTGGATGGTGGAAAGGCTGGAAACCGTTCCGGCGACCATGTGAAGAAGCTGGCGGGTGATGTCGTAATCGGCCATGTCAAAGGTGTCATCACCGGTGGCCGCGATGCGGCGGTAGTACGCCTCCATATGCGGGTCCATGGTGATGTGGCGGAACCCCGCTTCAAAGAAATCCCGTTCCCCTTCGATCAGGCCGCCGCGCCATGGATGCGGCCGGTAAAGGATGTGGCAAGGCTCGATGTCACCAGCCTCGATCGCATCTTCCAGAAGCTGAAGATGTCGGGTCTCGTTGATCGATTTGCTGACACCGCCATAGAGAACGATGGGCAATCCCTCGGGCACGCCGAATCTCGCGCGCAACGCGGCGTCGGTTTCCGTGACGGGCTTGCGGTAAAGATCGAACTGGGCCGCGCCGATGATTTCCACACGCTCGGGTGGCAGCCCCATATATTCGATGGCGTGGTCGCGGGTCTGGTCCCCCCAGACGGCCAGGCAGGTGGGCATGCCCGTTGCGGCAGCCTTCTGGCTGGGGTTGTCCCAGGAGTTCATCAGGATCAGGAACGGGAGGTCGAGCTGTTCTGAGGCGAGCAGCAATTCGTTGATGTAATAGCCGTTGAGCTGGGTCGGCTGGATCAGAATGTCGGGTTGTTCCTCTTTGATGAGGTCGATAAGCGGCTTGTAGAGCCCGAGTTCTTTCAGGAATTTTCGACGTACCCAGGAATAGATCGGCTCCCGCGAAAGCAGATCGTAATACTGGGTTCGCTTCCAGCCATTGATATCCGTCATCCGTTCGCGCCGCCCGGCATAGTTGGGCGTGCCCCGCTGCAGGTGCAACACGGATATCGCATAGAGCTTGTACCAACTGCCCATGCGGATGCGCGGAATATGGGTTCGCAAGACCCGGCCCAGACCAAGACTGTCGATATCGAGAGTGAGCCACTTCTTCTCGGTCGAAATGTCGTCATTGAAGACATAGGTGACGTCGAACGCCTCTCCGAGCGCAGCGAAGGCATCGCTGTGCACGAAATGGCGCACGATCATGTCGTGGTCGATAAAGACGAGGGCCTTGGGCATTTCGGGTGTCCCGAAAACCGGTTCGGGCTATTTCTCGTTGCGCGCCCAGGCGATGGTCGGCGGCAGCAGATCTGCATTCACCCGGTCACAATTAGCCTGTACCTCGGCGAACATGCCGTCGAGGGCGGCATCATCAAGAAGATGTGGTTTCAGGCCCAGTTCGAGCAAACCTGTGTGCTTGGCATTGTAGTAATGGTCTTCCTGCTCGACGCGTGGGTTGGGCGTGTTCTCGATGCGAGCATCCACACCGGCACGCTTGGCGGTGGCCTGCACCATGTCAGCCAGCTGCTTGACCGAGAACTGCTCGGTGAACTGGTTGAAGATCCGGAAGTCACCGCGATCTGCCGGGGTGTCGGCGGCAAGCTCAACGCACTGGATGGTGTCCCGGATATTCAGGAAGCCACGGGTTTGACTGCCGTTACCGTAAACGGTCAGCGGCTCGTCAGTGGCAGCCTGGACCAGGAAGCGGTTCAGGACCGTGCCGAAGACATGGTCATAATGGAACGACGTGCGCAGTTCGGGCGCCATGTCCGTCTCGTCGGTGGAAATGCCATAGACCACACCCTGATTGAGGTCGGTCGCGCGCAAGCCCCAGATACGACAGGTGAACTCGATGTTGGCGCTGTCGTGCACCTTGCTCAGGTGATAGAAGCTGCCCGGCTTCTTTGGGTAGAGCATGCGGTCCTTACGGCCATTGTGCTCGACCTCGAGCCAGCCTTCTTCAATATCGATATTCGGCGTGCCGTATTCGCCCATGGTCCCCAGCTTGATCAGATGGGAATCTGGTGCCGCACTCTGCATCGCGAACAACACGTTCAGGTTCCCGATGACATTGTTGTGCTGGGAATAGACCGCGGTCTCGCGGCTTTGCATGGAATAGGGCGCGGAGGGCTGTTCGCCGTAATGGATGACGGCTTCAGGCTGGAAATCCTCAAACACCTTGTAGACAAAGCGGTGATTGAGGAGATCGCCGACCCGCAGCTCGATATCCTTGCCGCTGATCTCCCGCCAGGCTTTGACCCGGGAGTGCAGGTTGGAGACCGGGAGCAAGGGGTCAATGCCCTCTTCCAGTTCCCAGCGGCGTTTGGCAAAATTGTCGACGACGAGAACCTCGTCGCCGCGTGCGGAAAAGTGCATGGCGGTGGGCCAGCCGAGATAGCCGTCTCCACCCAGGATCAATACGCGCATGTTCGAGTTTCCTTGCTCACGTGTCGTTTGTGTTCGTTCGTATGTTTGCGCAGTCTGGCTAAATGCCATACCGCGCGGCGATGAGTTCGGCGAGCATCAGATCGATCTCGCTGTCGATATTGACTGATTCGTGGGCGTCCATTTCGACAAACCCCACAGGTGCAACGACAAGTTGTTGGTCGATGAACCAGTTGTCGCGCCCCACCACATAGGCCCCGCTCGAGACGCGGCAGATATGCTCCATATCCTGACGACGCGCGAAGATGTTCTGTGGGTCACGGATATACCGTTCGACGGTCCGATCCGCGAGCTTTTCCAGAATATTTTCCGGTTTGCGTTCCAGAGGGCAAACCGTGACCACCGAACCCACATCTCCCTCACGATACCGCGCAACGGCGGCCGCGATATGCTCCGGGCGACGGAAAGGAACCGTGGCTTCGAGAAATACGAGCGTCTCGATCTTTCGTCCGATGTGCTCTTCATAGGTTTCGATCGCATGGGCGATCACCGGCGCCATGGCCGTTTCATCCTCGGCCAGCTCTGCGGGTCGCAGGAACGGCACTTCGGCGCCCGCCCGCTTTGCCTCTTCGGCAATGGCGGCATCTTCGGTCGAGACGAGAATATGATCACATACGCCAGACTGGCGGGCCGCATCCACGGCACGTGCAATCAGGGAGCGCCCACCAATTTCCTTCAGGTTTTTACCCGGAACCCCTTTGGAGCCGCCGCGGGCCGGTATGAGTGCGAGAATGCTCATTTTAATAGACGATCGTCTTGTCGAGCGACGGCCAAACTTCTGCCAGTGCGGCGGCGATCTTCTGGCCGGAATTTCCATCTCCGTACAGCGTATCGCGCGGATATCGACCGTGATCGATTTGCTCGCGTGCGGCACTCAGTATCGATATGACGCCGTGGCCGACATCTTTCACATTCCGTCCACGCGCCCGCCCGGTCTGGCGACTGCCAATGTTCACAACGGGGGTACCAAGAAAGGCCCCTTCGCGCAGGCCGCTTGATGTGTTTCCCACCAGCGCCGCTGCGTTGGCCAGTAATGTGGCGTAGTGCTCAATTGGTACACTGCCCAGTCGCGTCACCGGTGGCGCGTCAGGGTCGCTGATCAGGGCGTCGACGATGGCTTCGGCATCATGCGCGCCGGCATCGAGATTGGGCAAAATCCAGACCGTGGGCAAACCGACCTGTCGCACGACCTCGGCGAGCTGCGCGTACTGTTCTTGGGCTGCCCCGTATTCGGTCACAACCGGATGAAAGGATACGGTCAGAAAGGGGGCGGTGAGGTCGATTTTGGCTCCGATCCCGTTCGCGCCCACAAATGCTCCAGCCGGTTTCGTGTCGTCGAGATCGAGCGCGGCGATCAGGTCCAGACTGGGTGTCCCGACGGTGAGGATTGCGTCTTTGGGCTCACCCATTTTCTCGAGGCGCGCCGCTGCGTCCGGGTTCGCGGGAAAATGGAGATGTGCGAGTTTTGAAATTGCATGCCGGATGCGCTCGTCAATGGAGCCGGACACCTCTCCACCCTCAAGATGGGCAATCCTGACATTCATGCAAAGTGCGGCTTGCGCCAGTGCGAGGGCTTCATATCGATCCGCGACAATCACCACCCAATCCGGTTTCTGACGTGCGAGCACATCCTGCATCGCCAGCAGACAATTTCCGGAGGACCGGGTCATGCCGGACAGGTCCGTATCCGGGTCGAGATAGTCCAGCTGGTCATCAACCTTGAAGCCGTCCTGTGCGAGAAGCTCACCGTGGTCGCCATAGGTCGCGTCCAGTAAGGGACCACCAAGGGCAACGCGCAATTCCACATCATCGCGTTCTGACAAAGCGCGCATGGTGGTCTTCATCTTCGCGTAATTGCCGCGGGTCGTAAGAGGTATGCAGATACGTTTCGTCATGACGTGGTGCTATTCGAGGCCTTCAGGCTGGAACGGGTCATCGGCATCGATCGCTGTTTTCAATGTCTTGCCGATCACGTCGCTGTACCGGTTGGCCAGGATCGCTTCTCCGGGTCGCTTGGCGATCACATCGTCGGCGCCGACAACATGTCCGGCGGGAAGGTCGCGTGTGGCCACGAGTGACTTGAGGGCCCATTCCATGCCCGGCAGCTCGCAGGGCGCGGGCTCCTTGCGGCCGTGGCCGATCATGGTTTCGGTGCGGCGGATATCTGCGACCAGATCGGCGAAATTCTCCGGACCGGCCGAGACCTTCCAGTCCTGTGCGTTGGGAACGTCACGCAGGATAGTGATGTGTTTCTCGACGATTTCCGCGCCGCGGGCGACAGCGGCCAGTACGGCAAGGCCGTCGGCAGTGTGGTCCGAGTATCCCACGGGGCCTTCAAAGAGTTCGGCCATCCGGTCCATCGCAGAAAGGTTCACGTCTTCGGGCGGTGTCGGATAGCTGGTCACGCAATGGAGCAGTGCGACCTCGTCACAGCCACCTGCGGTGCACGCGGTCAGCGCTTCATGAATATCGGTCTCGCCATACATGCCCGTGGAGACGATCATCGGTTTTCCGAGTTCGGCGAGTTTGGTCAGGAAGAGCGGGTTCGAACGCTCACCGGACCCAACCTTGATCGCGGGTACGTCCAGTTCGGTCAGCCATGACAGCCGGGTTTCATCATGGGCGGTGGACATGAACAGGATGCCCTTCTCGTCACACCGCGCCTTCACCTCATGGGCTTCGTCCAGCGTGAGGTTCCGGGGACGCAGCCGGTCCCGCCAATCGGGGGCACGTTTGGCGATCAGGGCGTCGACGTCGAAGAACTGGGTCTTGAAGACATCCGCACCGGATTCCGCTGCCAGATCGACCAACTCGCGGGCGAGGACCATGTCTCCGAAATGGCCGACCCCGGCCTCGGCGATGATCAGGCATGGGGCACCGCCCCCGATGGGACGGCCCGCGATTTCGAATTCAGGTGCGAAACGCGTTGTCATGCGGTGCCTCCGGCATTTTGAGTGGCAGGGGTTTCTGGCGCATCGTCAGGATCTGTTTCCTGGGCGAGATGGCGAAAGAGGGGGCTTTGTGCAATCAAGTCCTCATAAGAACCTGACGTCACGAGTTTTCCATCTTCAAGCAGAAGGATCTGATCGCAGGCGCGCAAGGCGGGAATGCGATGGGCCACAACCAGCGCCGTGATGCCCGGCAGGTCGTGGACCGTTGTGTTGATTGATTGTTCGGTCACAGCATCCAGAGCGTTGGTCGCTTCATCAAGCACAAGGAAGGTGGCCCCGCGATAGAGCGCCCGCGCGATGGCAACGCGTTGGCGCTGGCCGCCGGACAACCGGCTGCCCCCATCACCAAGACGCGTGTCGAGGCCGTCGGGCCAGTCGGCGATGACCGCAGAGAGTTGGGCCTGTTCCAGAGCCTGCCAGATTTGGTCGTCGTCTATATCTTCATCTGCGGTACCAAAGGCGATGTTGCGACGCAGACTGTCGTCCATCACGTAGGGTTCCTGCGGGACATAGCCAATGGCCGAAAGCCACGAATCCCGGAGCGCACCTTCGAGCACAACTCCATCCACAGTGACATGGCCCCGCTCTGGCTCCAGCAGTCCAAGCAGCAGGTCAATCATCGTGCTTTTGCCCGCACCCGAAGGCCCCGCCAGCCCGTAAGCCTGCCCACGGGTAATTGTCAGGCTGACGTCATCAACCTGCGCGACGTCGGCACCGGGGTAAGAGAAAGCCACGCGTTCCAATTCGATTTTCGTCCATTCGGGAGCCGGTTTGTCTTCGGGGAACTGTGGTGTTCCCATCCAGGGGCCGATCTCCGCGCGCAAGGCCATGAAGCCGCGAAACGATGGCTCGGTCTTGATGAGCTTGTTGATGGACCCGGTCGTGGAGGAGACCGCCGGGAGCACCCGGGCCATGACAAGCAATACAAAGGTCAGCTGCCCGACCACGATCTCGACGGGAAGGTCCGAGAGGACCAGAGCCAGAGCGAGCGCGAGCATGCCGACTTGTCCGACCAGCAGCACGCCACTCGGGATGGCCTTGTTGACGATGTTGAGCTTCATGCGCGCGGCGTTGCCGCGCACAAAGATCTGCACGTAGCGGTTTGTAAAGAACCGCTCGGCGCGTGATGCTTTGACGAGCTTGCGTCCGGTAAAGGTCTCAACGGCAAGCTGGTTCCCGGTAATCACCATGTCGCGCTGAGTGGAAGCGAAACGGGCGGCGAGAGGGTTGAGGACCGACAGTACGCCTGCGGCCAGGACCGCAAGCACGCCAATGACGACGATTGCCTGCCAGGGCGATATGACGACAATCGCAATGATTCCAAGGCTGAGTACAAAGGCGCCGTAGAGAATTTCCAGAACAACGGGATAGAGCGCCTGCCCAACCGTTGCGGCATCGGTGACCAGTCGCTGCGCGAGCTGTGGCCCATTCTGTCCGCGAAGCCAGGCATAGGGTGCACCCAGACAACCCCGCAGCGTGTCGCGCATCAATCGGTTCGTGAAGCGCATGGAGAAACGCTCGACCAGGAAATGGACACCCATGCGCAGACAGAAGGCGAGGATCAGGCAGATCACCACACCGATGCCGATCGCAAGAAAAGCCTCGCGCCCTCCGGGTAAACCCAATGATGACAGAAGCCGTTCAACGCCGGGGTAGCGCGACAAGGCGGCGGGATCGATCAACAATCCAACGAAGGGCACCGTGGTCGAAAGGGCTGCGAGTTCAGCGGTCGAAGCGCCCAGGGACGCCACACCGATGGTCACCGCCGAAATTCTTTCGCGCCGGGACAACAGCGTCCAGCCTTCCCGGGTCATGCGCGCCAGAGCGCCGAACGAGCCGGTCGTACGTAACGGAGTCTTGGGAGGAGAGGCGGTCATTGTGTTGCGGTCAGAATTCCAGTGGGTCTCGAACCGGGTCGAGGCCACGGGTTCGTACGGCACCGAATCGGTGCGTGGTCTGGACGTCGCCTGCGGAGTTCACCTTGTCGACGGCCGTGTGAAAATAGATTTCGAAACCACAGCGCTCCAACATGCCCTTGATCTCGGATGCCCGGACGAGGTTTCCCGGCCATTCCGGTGAGCCGGGGTCATAGGGGTGTCCGAAAACAAAGCGTCCGCCGGGTTTGAGGACCCGGGAAACTTCGCCGATGGCCCGCTCGAAATCCTCGGCATAGGCGAGGGTCGCCGACATGGTCAGGGCGTCGAAGCTTTCATCCTCAAAATCCATCGCTTCCATATTCATGGGGCGGATTTTCGGGTTCATGGAGTAGAGGTCGATGGCCTGAATGTTGCGCCACCGGTAGCCGTGAAGCCAGCCAAGGTAGAGTTCGGCAACATTGCGAGGACCGACGATTAGCAATTGTTCTTTGGTCAGGTCGCGGGGTGGCTGGGCCAGGATTTCATAAATTTCTTCGGCGCGCCGGGTCACGGTGATGCGTTTGTTGATGGTGACGCCAGCGTTGTAGTCATGAACGCTGCGGTGATAATCATCCTCGACCACGTAATCCTTCGTGAGCCGGGAAAGCCTTCCGAGATCGCGCAGCTGAAGCCCCAGAGAGACAAGGTCAAAGATGATCGGCAGGCGCAGGATTGTTCTCCAAGGCCGGGGTGGGCATTGGGGTGCGGTCGACTGGAAGACCGAGCGATAAAGATGTCCGGCAAGGCTCATATCAAAATTCGTCCGCTGGGTTTTTGGGGTAGGGAACTGTCTTGGCGATACCGTCGCGGCTGTAGCGCGCGAAATCGGTGGGCAGATGTGACGGGTAGCAATGGAACACGATCGCGGTGCGTTCATGGCCCGGTGCGGGATAGCCGCCGCGATGCAGCGTGTTGTTCAGGAATGGGACGATCAGTCCGGCGGCACCGGACCCCTCGATGACCCGTGACGGATAGCCCTGTGAGATAGCATCGTCATAGTAATCGGCCATGACCGTACGTCGGTCGGACCCGGGCTGTGCACTCATGCGGGAACGCAGTTGGGTTGGCTCGTCATCATAGATCGTCTGTGAGGCATCCCATGGCAGTGCTTCCAGCGCGCCATCCACGTCCTTGGTTTCGTGCAGATAGAACATGACATTGACGCAGATACCCGGCCCGGAATCGCTGTGCCAGCGCTGCGAGCCAACCCGCGGGGCCGCACTTCCGACAGAGCGATACAGGGTTCCATAGAGAATTTTGAAATGCGCCTGGAAGTGATTCTGAAGGAAGGTGCCGAGATCCCCGCGGAACAGGTTCTCGATCTCCGGAAAATCCGCCCAGAGATTGCCATTGTAATTGTGCTGCCCGCGTTCCTGATCATCGTCGGCCCAAAGGGTTTCGCCGTCGGCTTCGCGGTGCTTGATCCGGGCAAACATGGCATCAGCGATGGTGGTGGTGGCCGGGGTCACGAACCGGGTCACGCCATCCTTGCCGAAGGTGGAGACGGCATCCGCAAGGTTTGTGGGAAGGCTTGGTAAGTCTTCGGCATATGCGGCGCGCGCACGTTTCAGATAGGCCGTGTAACGCGGCGCGTCCTGCCAGCCAATGCGCGAGCGATGCTTGTGGATGCTGTGACGTCGCAAGGTGTCGCCAACGGTTTGGCGTGCTGTGTCGATCAGGCTCATCTCCGCGCTCCTTCCGCGCTCTCATGCTCTTTGGTGCCCACATCATCAGCAGCGTGGGCCATCTTGTAGACTTGATAGAACCGGTGCCCCGAGCCGATCCAGTCGCGAATCAGCCGGGTTTCCCTGTCGACCTGAGGCGCGAACCGTTCGAGGAAGGCCGGCAGGTCCGCATAGATGGCTTCCTGATCGGAATCATCCGGGAACAAATAATCGCCATGCCAGTCCGGGCCGGCGAAATACCAGCCTGCGAACTCACGAGCATTTTCGGCGATTACTTCGCCGTCTGTATCCTCCCACCAACGGGTGCGCAGGGCGGAGAGGTAGTCGTCCCGGTCGCCCGGCTGGAGCACAAAGCCGTTGCTCCCGTACCAACCGCTATCGGCGACCATCACCGGTGTGCCGATAGAGGGGAGCTCGATCCCGACTGTGCCGAAATAGGTGATCCCCGCATTGATGGCCCGCATCAGTTCCAGACCGTTCCAGTCTTTCGGGACGACCGCGATGTTGTTGGCGGGTTTTGCCGTGACCAGATCCGCCAGGGTGGGTCCGCGCGAAGACGGATACCAGTCATCGCAGGGGTGGGCCTTGAACAGCCAATTGATTTCAGGAGTCTCATGGGCAACCACGAGGGTCGCTTCGATCCAGTCCTGAAAATCCCGGAAGTTCGTCATTTCAACCGAGTGGGGAAAGTCGAACCAGTTGGTGCCATAGACGCAGACAATCGGCGCTTCCGGGTCCCAGCCGAAGCGCGAAGCGATCCCTTCTCGGTCGATGGAACCAGCGCGGTCCCGGAATGCGAAGATCGCCCCGACATCATTGCTGTCCCCCGAGAGACGCTGGTCCAGATAGGTTTTTCCTGCAGCCCGTCGTTCCGCCCGGGTGGCGGCAGGGGCACTTTCGATTTCCTGACGGGTGGGGCTGTTGACGTAATAAAAAATGTCACCGGGTTTCTCGATTCGGATGAACCGGACCGACCCGAAATCACCATAGAGAATAACAACAGGAATACTCGACCGCATGGCGCACCAGGCCAGCGCGGAGAAATCGTAATTCAGCGCGTGGCTCAGCAGCACCAGATCAAACCGGCCCTGATCGATGATGCGACGTGCGGCATCGATATTGGCCAGAGTTTCAGCCAGATAGTCGACCAGCATGGGATCGTCCGGATTGGCCGTTCCGCGCCGCTGCCGGGTGAGCAAGCCGTCGTAGAAAATTTCTGCCGGAAAGTCCTCGGGCAATTCGAGCTGCATGATGTCGTCCGGGGTCCGGACGTTCTTCAGCAGGGTTCGGGCGGTTGCCCGGCATCTTGAAATTGAGCCCCGTTCACCGGGGAAATCGACAACGTCGTTTATGCCGAAGCGGTTGAAGCTGTCCTGCACGCGTTTGCGATTGAACCGGCCGAGCAGCCCTGTTTCGGTGCCGCGCCAGAGTCCGAGCCCGGCCCGGGTGAAAGCGTAGCGGGTCCAGTAGTTCGGATTGTCCCACATGCCGTCGATCAATACGCGTTCGTAGAGAGGCGGATTCTCGGGGCCCAGATCGGCACGTCGGGACAGCGCATCGAGCACCGGCATCACGGTGGCGCGTTGTGCCATGACAGCTGCTTCCCGGGCGCGTGCCGCCGGCAGACAGGCCTGCAGCCGGGTGTAGACGTTCCGTGCGGATGCGCGCAGACGGGTTTTCAGGGCGTTCATGATCGTGGGGCGGGCCATTCCGGGCGTACCCGGTGGTCATTTGAATAGCCACGCGCCATCAGCACATAAGCGCTTTCATCGGCGTCTGGGTCTTTTGTTGCCGTCACCGGGAACTCCGACCAGTCTTCCTTTATGGGAAGGCGTGCCGCGTCGACCCCGGAATCTTCCCGGTGGTTGAGGATCGAATCCCGCAACTGCCAGCTGCCCTTCGCGCGCTCCCAGATACGGGGGTCACGGAAGCGATCAATCTCCCCGTCGAATTCGCGCGCGTTGAGTCCCACCCAGTCAAGGAAGGTCTGTTTGTCCGCAGGCGGCGTATCCTGATATTTCGCGACCATGTCGATGCCCTGTTCGCGGGTCATCCGGCGCAGGCGGATTTCGCGGCTGGCATGGTCGCTCGCGCGCCCATAACCCCATTTGGCGAATTTCACCCAATCGTGCAGGCCGCTGTGGTGCTGACAATCGACGTCGTTGCAGGTGTCGAAGCTGCGGGGCACCGTCCCGGTCTCGTAGCCGTAGCGTTCGAGCATGTCCGTATGCTGCTGCTTGGTGTCCCAGCGAATGAAATTGTTGAGGTAGATGCCGCGCACTCCGATCCGCGAAATCTCCCGGTCATGGGGGTACATGTAAGGAACCAGATCGGATTCCCTGAGGCCTTGCGTGCCGCCGACAAGGTCTTCGGCTTCCACCCCCATCAGATCATGATCGCATCGATATTTGCGCGTCATCTCCACTTCGTCGGTGTGGGAAAACATGCCGACCTGATCGAGACCCTGATGGGCCCCCCAGATGATCAGCGGTATCTTGAAACGGACCGCGATCTGGACCGGGAACACACTCTGACCGGCGAGAACGTGCCAGTACATTGAGCCCATACGATGAATGGTTTCACGGGTGATCGCCTTCACCCGCTGTGGGGCCACAACATGTTGCATGTAGTCGCCGTCGAACCAGGTGCGCAGATAAGCAAGATTGCGGATGCCCCGCGGCGTGTTGTGGTGCCGGTTGTAGCTCAAGAGAAGCGGGTTCATCCCGAACCGGCGCTTCACCGTGTCGACAATGAAATGGGAATCCCGGGCCCCGCTCACCGGAATGATGCAGTCGAACTTGCCCGGTGCCTTGCCGCGATACGCGGAGAAGAGCGTCGTCAGGCGCGCTTCCCGTTCGGCCCAGTCGAGGGAGTCTTTTTCCTCATGGATGCGACAGCCGCTGCATATCCCGGCATCGTCGAATGTCAGGTGTAGCGGATGGTTCTCCGGGTACAGGCAGCGGCGGCAATACTTCATATGATCTCTTTGGGGATGTACTCGAAGATTTCGGCGGCAAGTTCGCTCTCAGGCCGGCGTCCGGTCCGGCCTTCGGGCAGGAAGGAAAGGTGTCGGTAGTCGGCCTCGCTGTCGAGGCGGATGTCGAGGTCACGCTGGCGCAGGGCGGATTTGATCGCGGCCACACTGTGCTCGGTGTAGTGCAGCATGTTGGCGGCTGCGGCCGCCGAGGCTCCCGTCTGGGTCAGCAATTCGGCAAAATGGTCGGGCGTGCCCGCCCCGCCCAGTGCGATGACCGGGATGCGAACCGCTGCGCAAACCCTGTTTACAAGTTCCAAGTCGTACCCGGTCCGTGCCCCGTCCCGGTCGATGGCGTTGAGTAGGATTTCGCCCGCGCCTGCGTGCTCGCAAGCCTGGGCGAACGTCACCGGATCGTGGCCGGTATCGGTGCGGCCATTTTCGGCAAAAACCGTCGGCTCACCGTCAGCATTGCGCTTCACATCGATGGAAGCGACCAGGCATTGAACCCCGAACTGTTCGGCCACCTCACCCAGCAATTCCGGTGTCTGCCAGGCACTGCGATTGAGGGAGACCTTGTCGGCGCCCGCACGGATCAGGGTGCGGACATCCTCGACGGTTTTGATTCCGCCGCCCACGGTCAAAGGGACCTGGCAGGCGGCCGCGACGTCCCTGACGATGTCCAGGTCGATCAGCCGGTCTTCGATACTGGCTGTCATATCAATCAGGGCGATCTCGTCGACCCCCCAGTCGTCGAGAAACCGTGCGGCGATATCCGCGCGGCCCACCGGGAGGTAGCGATTGAATCCGATGGATTGCACCACGATGCCGTGCCGCAGCATGAGGCAGGCGATCAGTCGACGTTTGGTCGCCATGGTCTAGGCCACCTCACGGGCGGCAAAGATGTTGGTGAAGTTACGCAGGAGTTTGAGTCCGGCGCGCTGGCTTTTCTCCGGGTGAAACTGGGTCGCGATGATGTTTTTGTGGCGCACCATGGCGGTCAGGGGGGTTCCGTAATCTGCGGTCGCGATCACCAGGTCCGGATTGGTGCGAAGCGTGAAGGAGTGGTCGAAATAGAAACAGGATTCCGCAGTGATGCGGGAGAAGGCCGGATCGCCCGCGTCGAACTGGAGATCACTCCACCCGACATGAGGCACATCGAGACCATCGCCGGTCGGAACCGGAACCACCGTGCCCGGTATCCATCCCAGCCCGGTGTGCTCGCCGCGTTCGGTGGAGGATTGCGCAATCAGTTGCATGCCCAGGCAAAATCCCAGAAATGGTTTTCCCTGTTCGACGACCTGTTCGTGCAAGGGACCGATGAGGTCGAGGGCGGTGAGGTTGGACATGGCTTCACCAAAGGCGCCAACGCCAGGCAGAACAATGGCCTGTGCGGCCGCCATATCCTCGCGGGCGGACGACACCTGGGCGGACACCCCGAGCGCGGCAAAGGCGTTGCGCACGGAGCCGATATTGCCCATGCCGTAATCGATGATGCAGATTTGTGCGGTCATTCGGGTGGGTGTTTCAGCTTCCACTCATTGCCATCGCGTTCCCAGATATCGGGGTTGCGATATTGCTCGGCGACTTCCCAGAACTTGTCTTCGCTCAACCCGGTGAAATCACAGAAGGCGCGGATGAAGCGCGGGGCGCAGCGTCCGTCATAATTCGTTGTCAGTTCGACCGCCTTGGCGCGCTCCATCCGACCCCATCGCACGGCCATGGAGCATTGTTCGGAGACCTTGCCGAAGCCGAACTTCATCCGCTTGATCATCTGGTTGGCCGACAGGAAGTCACAATCAAGCGCGTCAAAGACTTCGAGGTTTCCGGTTTGTTCGGGATCAGCGTCTTCACCGTCGCGGCATTGCAAGCCGTTGGCCACGGCTTCCGGGCCGTTCACGAAGTCATTGAAGTCATCCATGTAGTAGCCGAGATAGATCAGGCGCAGCTTTGCCCGGTCGATATCCTCGTCTGACGGGTAGGTGTACCAGTAGAGATCCTCTTCCTGGAATTCTTCGTCGAGGAGCCAGGACATATCGCCGCCCGAAAGCGTGTTTGAATATTTCAGGCGGTTGGCATCCCCGTCGAGGGAGCCACCGGCACCGCCCCAGGAAATCGCCGGGTTCTCGCCATAGACGACCAGCGGAATATGATAGGCGATGGCAACTTTCGGGATCGCCGCGTAAAGCGGCAGCTCGGTAGATTTGTAGATATTGCCGAACTTCGTAAACCCGACCCGCATGGCCTGACGCCAGGTTTCGGGGCCGGGGCTGACATAAATGCAGTCGAAGCCCAGCTCGATCAGGTTGGCCATATTGGCCGCACCCCGGTCGGTCTGTTCCTCGGGCGGATAGGCGCAGGAGACCAGCAGGGGGTTCAGTCCGAGCCTGTCGCGGCAGTAAACCGCCTGACGGTGACTGTCCTTGCCGCCGCTGACGGGGATGATGCAGTCATAGCCTGAGACATTCGTCGACTTCGCCCAGGCTGCAATCTCCTCGAGTTCGCGGAACCGCGCGTCCCAGTCGATCTCCGCCGTCTCCCGGGCGTATCGACACGGCAGGCAGATACCTGCTTCGTCAAATGACGCATCAGGGCGCGTGTCGGGCTCGATGCACACCTTGCAGTATTTCATTGGTCGTCGGATGGGGTTGGAGTTGCGTGCCTTGCGGCCAGAATCAGATCGACAGGCTTGCTGTCCAGCAGGAAACGCCCGACAGAGCGCCCCTCTATCGTCATGCCACTTTCCTCGAATGCACGAAGCATTCCGGTATTGGTCGACATGGTGCCGGCATGAATCATGCGTAACGCCCCGACCTGCAGCAGATGGTCAACAACGGCGCACCAGGCTTCGCGTCCCAACCCCTGCCCACGGCTGGGCGCATGCCCGATGAGGATGGAGGTTTCCGCGGTGCGATTGGCGGTGTCGAGATAGGCGGTGATGTTGCCAATATGGGTGTGGGGTGTTGCGCGCAGTTCGATGGCCCAGAAATAATGTCCGCCGGCGCGCAGTCCCTCGATATGGCTGCGGCAATCCTCAAGGCTATGTTTGCGGTGGCGTAGCTCGCTGAAACGGACGGTTTCAGGATCGTTCAGCCAGCCGACATATTGTGTTGTCAGATGGTCATCCGAGAACGGGCGCAAGGTGGTTCGTGTCGTTGTGATTGTCGGCGTCGAGGTCATGCGGCCTGTGCCATTTTGGTCAACGCGTCACAGATGCGGTCGAGCGCTGATTCTGCGCCGGCGTGGGGTGTTTTCGTCTCTGTTGTGCGCGTCACCATGGGCGGCAGGGTGTTGCGCAGTGTTTGCCGGTTTTCCGCCAGCGCAATGTCTCCCGATGCCAGTGATGGCAGCCAGTCCCGTTCGATGGGGTGAGGCAGAACAGAAAGCACGGGGCGGCCCATGGTGTGGGCTTCTTCAAGGGGCGCGCTCGACATGCCGACCACGAGGTCGGCGGCCCAGAGCAATCCCAACGGATCGCCGCCGGCACTGAGCTGGTCAATCTCGTTTGTATAAGCTTCGAATTCTTCGGCCTGATTTTTCGGGTGCAGGCGCAGGATGAACCATGGTGCCGGGTCGATCCCGCGAAGTGCATCGAGAACTTCTTCGAGGATGCGCGCGCATCGTGGCGCGGTGCCGTCCCGGCCATGGAAGTTCAGATTCTTCTCCCAGTTTTCTGCTTCCGGATTCACCACGTATCCGATTTCCGCGATGAACACGACGATGGGCGCGTCTTGCGGCGCCTCGGGTGCAACAAGGCTGCGGACCTTGTCCCGGCCTTCTTGCGCAAGTGATTGGGCGACATCACGGACACGATCAAGATGCGGGTTTCCCGATACAATAATATGGGAGTCCCGGAACCCGAGCGCGGCAAAGGCCTGCCGCGTGTTCTTATCGGGGACAAACAGCCAGTCCGGTGCGTGTGCGAGCGGGTCCGAACTCCGGCCACGGTAGCGATGTTCGGCGTTGGCCTCCTGGTCGACGAAACTCGCGCTGGGGATGCCTGCCTGTTTGGCGGCATCGATCAGAGCGAGACCGCGGCTGGCGAGGTTTTCCGATGTGCCGACCACGACAAGCTGCGGTCTGCGGGTGTTGATCAGGTCACGCGCTGTGGCACTGGGATCCAGAATTGTGGCTTTGACACCGCGTGCCTCAAAATAGGTGGCGAGGCCGGATTCGCAGAACAGGGCGAAAGATGGCCCCTGACGGGTGAGCGCCGGGATCAGCGGAACCACCCAGTTGGCGGCACCGGGGTCTTCAACATAGATCAGCAAGTCTTCGTTCACAGGCTGATCACTGCGCCGCTGCTTGCTGATTGCCGGATCGCGGCAATCACCTGCGCCGTCGCGAGCGCTGATTCTCCGGTGCTGACAGGTGCGCGCCCGGACGTGATGGCATCTGCAAGGTCGTCGTAAATGTCCCGAAACGCGGAACCGATGCTGCTTGTTTCGAAGTCACCCGCATCGCTGGTGATTTCATGCTCTCCTGACATGGCACGATTGTCGCTGCGCGGATACCGCGCGATGCGCAAACCTTCCTGAAGGATTGCCATGCGTCCGGTGGTGCCCCAGATATCGAGGGCGTTCTCCCGATAATTTTCAAAGGCCAGTGGTTGTCCCATCACCGCGATCCCGGACTGAAGACGCAGGACAAAGGGCACATTGATATCGTCGTCCAGAGGGCCTTCGCGATAGCCATTCAATCCGGCGGGCACCTGCACGGCCGCGATTTCGCCAAGCAGCATTCGTGTCAGATCAACCATATGGGTCGCGTTGTTGGAAAGGCCGTTGCCATAGACAAGGAAGGCGCCCTGCACATCTCCCACGGAGTCTTCGAGGCCACCCGCGGCGAGGGCGCGATGGCTTTGGTCGGCGCGGCGCGGAAAATTCACCTGCACGACAATGCCCCGGCTCTGGCAGGTGTCCAGAAAGGACTGCGCCTCTTCCGGCGTGGCACCGAGCGGCTTTTCGACAATCACTGCGCGCAGGGCCGGAAGTGCATCAATGATTGCTTTCCGGCTGCCCGGGGGTGTGGCGAGAATGGCAACTTCGATGGTCTCGGCGCCTGGAAACTCGGTGCCCGTCCCGTGGGCTTGCAGGCCATGTTGAGAAGCAACGGCGGCGGCTGCTTCGGCGTTGGTGTCGATTGCCGCCACCCAGTCAAAGCCGGGGTGATCGGCCAGTACCTGATTGTGTGAGGCGTAGGGATAGTACCGGGCCATGACCGGGTCTGCACCATAGCCGACGCCGACGTTCCCACACCCGAAGAGCGCTGTGGCGAGCGTCATCGGGGCGCCTTCTCCTCGCAATCGGCATTGATCGTCAGAATGTCCGGGCGCGCATTCAGCAGCTTTGCGAGGACGTCGAGTCCGAAGACCGCACCGTGCCGCGGCACAAGTTCCGCCAGTACGGTTTCGATGAACTGATGATCCTCGACATAGTCGAGTTGAAGACGTGCCCCGGGAATGCGCCAGGCTTGCGGGGCGATCAGGTTGATCACGTTGTAGTCCGGGGATTCATAGAAATGCAGGGAGACGTGTTCCCGCACCGCGGGGTCATTGATATTGGCGGCCACGTCTTCGAGCAGCTTTCGCGGGAAGACCTGTACGTCGGCACCGAGCGGAAATGTCTGCACCTTCCCGCAGTTGGATACGACATCACAGTCATTGGCGAGGAAGGTTTCGATCCCGAGCGAAATCACATCCGGGCAGATCAGGGTGCAATCACCGGTGACCTCGACAACGATGTCACCGCCGGCCTGCTGTTGTGCGCCGACCACGCGTCCCAGAACATCCTCTTCACTGCCGCGATGACAGGCAACGCCATTCGCTTCGGCCCAGGCCGCCAGTTCGGCATCGCCGGGAGAGGTCGTAGTGGCGAGAATGATGTCGTCGAGTTGCGGGACCGCGCGCAAGCGCTCGACCAGCCATGCCAGCGCCGGGCGGCCATGGGTGTCCATCAGGACCTTCCCGGGCAGGCGCGAAGATCCCATCCGCGCCTCGATGCTGGCCACGATTCTGGCACCCGAGTCAGTCGGCATGGAGTGCGCCCGTGGCCTCGGCATCACGCAGGGCGGTTCGGTGTTCGACAACCTTGTGGACGGCATCGACCATCTGCTGTTGCTGACCGGATGTGGGGTCCCAGGCGCAGACTTCGTAGACCAGCGCTTCGGTGTCATGCAGGCGCTCGGTGACGGGGCACAGACCTTCCGCATAGTCCGGCCCGCTGTTGCCGAAGGGGAATCCGTTTTTGCCAATGGCCTGACGTTCACGGAACATTGGCAACCGGTATAGCGGCGCAACATAGCCCTCGAAGGACGGAAACCCTTCTGCGGCCAGGGCGCGCTGCATCGTGCGGCGCGAGACTCCGAGGGTTTCGGCGTCGAGACGGAGGGTCCAGAGATAGAATGCGTGATCGCAGTCTTTGCGTTCATGGGGAATGGCGATGCCGGTGGTGCCGGCAATGCCCTTGCTGAGCGCGCGCGCAATTTCGATCCGACCATTGATGATCGAATCCGCCCGCGCGATCTGGGCCCGGGCGATGGCGGCCGTGGTTTCGGTCATGCGCAGATTGTAGCCAAAGGTATTGGCCAGATTGATTTCGCCTTCGACACCGGCCACGTTTTCGCCGTGGTTCCGGATCATCTGAAGCCGGGCGGCAAGGTCATCGTCTTCTGTGGTGCAGATCCCGCCTTCGCCGCACTGGAGATGCTTGTGCACATTCAGGCTGAACACGCCGATATGCCCGATGGTGCCCGCATAGCGACCGTGCTCGCGCGCCAGCGGCCCCTGCGCATTGTCTTCGACAAGATAGAGGCCCTTTGAATCCGCCAGCGCACGCAGGGCGATCAGTTCGGCCGGGTGCCCAAACAGGTTTACGGCGATAATGGCGCGGGTCTGCGGTGTGATCGCCGCGGCGACCTTTTCGGGATCAAGGCAGTAGGTGGCATCTTCCACATCGACAAAGACCGGGACGCCACCATAGGCGATCGGGGCCACCGCCGTTGCAGACATGGTCCAGGCCGGGACGATGACCTCGTCTCCCGGCGCGATACCGATGGCACCCATGGCCGCGACCAGCCCGGAGGTTGCCGAATTGACCGACACAGCATGGCGGCATTCAAAGAGTTCGCACCATTCGTCTTCGAGCGCCCGAACGGCCGGGCCACCCAGAAACTCCTTGCCGGGTGATCCGTAGAATCCCGAGAGAAGGCCATTGTCCAGCACGTCGAGGACGGCTTTCTTTTCGTCGTCGCCGATCGTGTTGAAAATTGGAAGCGGGTCGGCAACGGTGGGTGCGCCACCAAGGATCGCGAGCTTGCTCATAATGTCGTCTTCACCATATCCAGGGATAATGCGCTACCTCGGGAGATGTCGCGGGTGGCGACCTGTCCGAGAATTGAAGGAAGATGTTTCGGCTCCAGTCCAAAGCCGGGCCGGATTGAGCGCAGGTTCTCCGTGGAGAAAGTCTCGCCAGCCTTGATGTCAGCGACCACATAAAGTGAGCGCCGGAAGATCGTGTTGTCTTTCTCGCTCGATTTGAGTGTGTAGTCCACAGAGCCAAGTGCCTCGAAGGCGGCGCGGGTCGCCGTACAGAGTTCGGCCAGCTCTTCGGGTTCCAGTGAGAAGGCGGCATCCGGGCCACCATCAGACCGGCGCAATGTGACGTGCTTCTCGATAATCCGCGCGCCCAGCGCGATCGCCGCGACGGAAACAGCGGTCCCGGGCGTGTGATCCGACAATCCCGGGAGCACATCAAACCTGTCCGCGAGGTCGGGGATGACCCGCAAATTGCTGTCGGCAACAGGGGCGGGATATCCGCTCACACAGTGAAGCAGGGCCAAATTCTCTGCGCCGGCCGCGCGGGCGGCGGCAACGGCTTCACCAATTTCGTCCTGGTTGGCCATACCCGTCGAAATGATCATCGGTTTCCCGGTCTGGGCCACACGCGCGATCAAAGGCAGGTCGATAGCTTCAAAGGAAGCGATCTTGTAGGCGGGCGCGTCCAGGGATTCGAGCAGATCAACTGCCGTTGAATCAAAGGGGGCACTGAACACCGTCAGGCCGATCTTCCGGCCATGGTCGAAAAGCTTCTCATGCCATGCCCACGGCGTGTGGGCTTCACCATAGAGTCCATAAAGTGTCTTGCCGGCCCACAGGCCACCATCGATGCGAAACTCGTCCCCGTCGTGATCAATGGTGATCGTATCTGCGGTGTATGTCTGCATCTTCAGGGCATCGGCGCCGGCCGCTTTGGCCGCATCCATGATCGCGAACGCGCGTGTGATATCGCCGTTGTGATTGCCCGACATTTCCGCAATCACATAGGGCGGTGCGTCTGGCCCGATTTTTCGACCGTCGATTTCAAAACTGTGCAGGGTGTTGCTCATCTCTCGATGTCCTGATGTGCAAGGCGCGCGACCTCGGCGACCGGTGTCTCCCAGCCCAGCGGCAATTTCGCCATCAGGTCGTCCTTGTCCCGGGCGCGATGGTGGGAACCTTCACCTTGTTGTTTGATCCGGGGCGCCGTGCCCGCTCGAATCGACGGCCATGTATCCCGAAACAGTTCGATCATGCGTCGCTGTAGTCGGTCATAGCTGGAGGCGAGTGTGTCGCCCTCCTGGAACGGGATTTCCTGTTGCGCGATAAGGTCGCCGGTGTCGATGCCCGCGTCGATGTAATGGATCGAGACGCCGCCGGGTGTGCCGTTATGGGCTGCCCAGAAGTTTGGGTCAGCGCCCCGGTTCCAGGGCAGCATGGACACGTGGAGATTGATCAGCCGGTTTTGCCACGCGTCGAGAACGTCGCCGCGAATCAGGTGTCGGTAGCCATAGCTCACAGCAAGACCGAACGCACTTGGCTCCGGGCTTGTCTCGGTGATCGGCATTTCACAGACGACAGAATCATCACCAGATGACGCCAGAATCTGGTTCAGGCTTTCCGGATAGGGAGACAGGACAAGAACTTTCATTGGGTGCGACGTCAGACCTGAGACCGCGAAGCTTCGCCGGCCTCGATGATCGGGAGCAGGGTGTTGATCACCCGTTCTGCTCCCGCGCCATCACAAACATCTGCTGCGATCTTGCTCATCTGTTGCCACGCTTCGGAATCGTCACGAAGTCGCTGTACCGCGCGGGAAACAGATTGTGCCGTGGTCTCCCGGACCAGTTCGACCGCGCCGATCTGTGACAGTGCTGACGCGATGTCGCGCTGGTTGTCTGCCGTGATGACGGCAACCGTCGGGAGGCCCAGACAGCAGCGCTCCCATGACGTCACGCCGCAGGCGCCA
This sequence comes from uncultured Alphaproteobacteria bacterium, assembly GCA_943787745.1. Taxonomy (GTDB): domain Bacteria; phylum Pseudomonadota; class Alphaproteobacteria; order UBA6615; family UBA6615; genus JABJAG01. The sequence continues at coordinate 85,898 of CALSNJ010000001.1, forward strand.
ATCGCCAAATCTGCTGCAATCATTCGCGCTGGCATATTATGAGCCTGCCGGGTCATCTGCATGTCGAAGGGATAGTCATTATCCATATCAGAAAACTCGCCGATGACGCTGACACGCCCGGTAAATCCCGACTGCGCCAGACCGTCCAGAAGTACAGCCATGATGCCGGACTGATCTGTTGCGCCGACGCTGATCAGAATTTCGTCAACCGACAGGGTTTGCGCGCGCCGGGCCAGTGCTTGAGGTCGCCGCTCTGCAAATTCCGGCCGCAGCAAGGCGTAGTCTGTGCCGGTCAGACAAAGAGTGTTCTCCGGAAGCAGGTCGCGATACGCGTCTGCGTCGCGCCCCAGAGTCATGTCCACCAGCAGGTCCGCGTCATGCGGGCGATCGACCAGATCATCAATCACCATGATGTATTGCGCCCAGCCCCGACACGCCGATTCAAGAGCAGCATCCCTCTGGTAATGATCCACGATCAGAAGGTTGACACCTCCGGGAAAAAGCGCGCGAAGCTCTTCGGCCTCGTGTGCCGGGTCGCCCGAGACAATTTTAACCGATTGCTCTGCGAGGTCTTCGACGAGTTCCTCGCTGCTCTCGATTGTGGCGAATGCAATATCCCACCCCGCATCCTGCAGGCGCTGGGCCAGCGTCAGGCAACGGCGGATATGTCCCGAACCAATGGCCCGGGCCGCGTCGGCACGCACAATTGCCCGCCGTGTCATGTGAGGTTGCAAACCTTTGCGATAGTGTCGACCACCCGATCCACATCACCGATTGTCATCTCATAGAACAGGGGCAGGCTGAGTGTTCGCGCGTAATAGCTTTCGGCACCCGGCAATCCCAGATCGGGTGAGAGCGCTCGATAGTAGGGCTGGCGATGCACCGGGATGTAGTGAACCTGTGTGCCGATGCCTTCCGCGCGCAGCGCCGCCATGATCTTGCCGCGGGGTTTTCCGATCTCTGCGAAATCGATCAGGACCGGGCACAGATGCCAGGCTGTCCCCGGTGTGGCGTCGGCCGCGGGAAATTTCACGATGGGCGTGAGTGGTGCGAGCCGGTCCTTGTAGTGCTGCATCAGTTGATGCCGTTGCGCAACGAATCGGTCGAGCTTGCCGAGTTGGGTGCGTCCCAGCGCACAGGCCAGATCGGGCACCCGGTAGTTGAAGCCGGGTGACGGCATTTCATAGTACCAGGGGTTGGTCTCTCCCTCGGTCATGGCGAGATCGTTCTGGGTAAACCCTTCGGTATTTCGGACGATGCCGTGGTCTCGCATCCGACGCGCCGTTGTGGCGATTGCGTCGTCATTGGTGGTCACAAAGCCACCCTCGCCCATGGCGGCGATTTTTACCGGATGCAGCGAGAAGGTTGCGGCATCGCCAAGCGCGCAATCTCCCACGTTCTGCTCGGCACCATCGGTACCGGCATAGGTGCCGCCAAGCGCGTGGCAGGCATCCTCAATGATCTGCAATCCGTGATCCTGCGCGATGGCATTCAATCCGACCATGTCGCAGACCCGTCCGGCCAAATGAACGGGCATCGCCGCCCGGACATGGAGTTTTCCTGCGCGCGCCAGGGCATCCGACAGTGTCTCGGGCGTCATCAGCCCTGTGTCTGGATCGACATCGGCAAAGATCACCGTTGCCCCGGTGTGCACGACAACATTGGCTGTTGCCACAAAGGTCACGGCAGGCACGATCGCGGCGTCACCCGGGCCAAGGCCGAGACCCATCACGGCGAGGTGCAATGCGGCAGTTCCGCTGTTGCAGGCGATGGCGTGGCGGGCGCCGGTGTGTTGGGCGGCGGCATCCTCGAAGGCGGCGACTTCCGGACCCGTGGTGAGGAAATCGCTGCGCAGCACCGCGCTGACGGCGGCGATGTCATCGTCGTCGATACTCTGTCGTCCATAAGGAAGGAATGGGGTGTTGTCGGTCATGCAGATTTCCGAACAGAGAAGACGGGTTCAATGGGTTTGCCTGCAATGCGCGCGAGCAGGTCACCCTTTGACAGGGCATCGCTTACGCTTGTGAGTGCCCGATCATAGGCTGACAGAACAAGGTCACGGTCCGCCGCATTATGGGCATAGCTGACATTGTGGCTGGCATTGACCAGAACGCCCGCGTTCAGCATCTCTTGCAGAAAGAGTGTCTTGATGGCCGCGCCGGTTGTGTCCCCGCGATCTGCGAATGCGAGAATGGCCCAGGGTGCCGCACCGCGCAGGCGAATGACACCGGCAAGCCCCGCCCGTTCGATTCTGGCTTCGGCGGCCTGTTTGAGGTCCCCGCCATAGGCCCATAGTTTATCGGTCACGGCGTGGGCTTCGATCTTGTCGAGGGTCGCAATCGCGGCAGCCAGAGAGAGAGCTTCGCCGCCGAAGGTTGCGGAGAAGAAAATGTCTTCCATGAGTGTCATGATGTCGGCGCGCCCGACGATGGCCGAAATCGGCATGCCGTTGCCCATGGCCTTGCCAAAGGATGACAGGTCCGGTGTCACGCCGTAATGCGCCTGGGCGCCGCCGGGTGACCATCGACAGCCGGTGATGACCTCGTCGAAAATCAGGATCACACCATGCCGGGTGCAAAGCTCCCGTAGTCCCTCGAGATAACCTGGCTGCGGTTCTTCGGCGCTTGCAGGCTCGAGGATCAGTGCTGCGATATTGTCGCTGTCTTTGCGGAAATGATCTTCGACGATCCCGAGATCGTTGAAGGGGATCATCGTGGACAGTTCTCGGACCGCGTTCGGAACACCAAGATGTCGGGCCGTCGCGCCGATATACCAGTCCTGCCAGCCGTGATAGCCGCACATCAAAAGTCGGTCGCGCCCGGTTGCTGCGCGGGCCAGTCGTACGGCCGCCGATGTGGCGTCGCTGCCGTTCTTCCCGAACCTCACCATCTCCGCACAGGGCACCTGGCGTACCAGCCGTTCTGCCAGTTCAGCCTCAAGTTCTGTCGCGAGGCTGAATGTGATGCCGGCGCTGAGTTGGCGGCGGAGTGCGGCGTCCACGTCCGGATCACGATAACCCAGAACGATGGGCAAAAGTCCCGAGACAAGATCGACATACTCGTTCCCGTCCACATCCCAGACCCGTCCGCCTTCGCCGTGGCTGAGAAACAGCGGGGCGTTGTTCTCGGGATACTGGATGCGGCTTTTGCTGAACGTCTGCGAGCCGAGCGGGATTGTCTTTTCCGCCCGTTCGAGCAGCGCCTGGGACGTGGCGTAGCGCCCTTCGTTTGAGGAATCTCCAACACCGGCCTGATGGCTGGCCCCAGCCGTTGGATGGGCCGTGCCATCGATCTTGTCTGCAACCTCCAGCACGTCGAGAAACCCCGGGGTCGGAAGGTCGACCAGTTTGTCCGCAATGGCACTCAGGTGATCGAGGTCGGTTTCTGTGTCGAGCGTCCAGCGCTCTGTGCCAAGTCCTGGAATCGGGCAGACCAGACTTTCGATCCGGAACCTGTCGCGCCGGGCACGAATATAGGGTGTCACGTGTTCACGATCGTAGTCCCGCGTGGCTTCGCGGGCGGCGGCGTCGAGAACATCCCGGCGCATCGCTTCGCAGTCGAGTCCATCGGGCCAGGTGCGCGGGTCGAAATTGTTGGCGTAGCCCGCACCTGTCCGGCGCAGGAGGGTCAGGACCTGTCCTGCAACCGCGGGATCGAGGAACGGGCAATCTGCGGTAATTCGCAAAACGATCCCGGCGTCGGCCTGCGCCGCCGCACCGGCAAATCGCGCCAGAACGTCCGTCTCAGAACCGCGGAAGCAATCAACAGTGTTCTCGGCACACCAGGTTGCGACGGCGTCATCTCCCGACAGGTCAGATGTGGCCACCCAGACATCGTCGACACCCGGGATTGTGCGCGCGGCATCGGTCACGCGCGCGAGCACAACGCGATCACCCAGCGGCATCAGAACCTTGCCCGGGAGACGTGAGGACCCCATGCGGGCCTGGATGATGGCGACGGTGTTCGTCATGATGATGTGCGTGTTTCAGCCATGTTGCGTGCGGCCAGTGCGATGGCGAGGGAACTCAGACCTTCCGAGGCCGGACACCGGGGAGTCGCGCCGTCGAGGCATTCCAGAAAATGTTGTGCTTCATTCACGTAGTCTTCGTTGAACCCGCCGGGGTGGGTCTGGTTTTTCTGCAGGGCGCCATCGGCGCCCCAGCGCTGATAGTGTCGGGTTATCAGGTCGGCGCGAATGAAGCCGTTTGTGCCGGCAATTTCGAACATGCGTTGGGCGGGACGTGTCAGAAAATCGACGTGAATGTTTGAATGTGTTGCGTTGTCGTGAACCACAATCAGATCCGCGATGTCTTCGGTCTCAAGACCCAGTATGCCGGTCACGCGTGTGGCGGCGGTCTTGAGTTGTCCGTGGCCGAGAAGGTGAATGGCCAGATCGATCTCGTGGGTAAAATCCATGATCACGCCGCCCGCAACCGGGTCGTTGGCATAACCCTGTCGATGATCATGCCCGGGGCGCCAATCGGGCAGGTGGCTGGCCGCGAGGGCGCGAAACCAGACAGGGTCCCCGATGTCCCCCTTGGTCAGAGCCGCGCGCGCCTGTTCGACACAGGGATGAAAGCGCAGATTGAAGCCCATGGAAACGGAGCGTTCATCCTGCGTGGCTCGTGCGACGAGCGCCTGCGCGCGTGAAAGTTCGTGGCCAAGCGGTTTTTCGACAAGCGCATGACAGCCGGCTTCCAGGCTGGCCTCCAGATCGTCCAGATGCGCGCCACTCGGGGAGCAGATGACGGCGGCCGTTGCGGCATTCAGTGCGGTGCTGCGCTTGTCACAGGTTTCGATTTCCAGATTCTCAGCTGTTTCCCGGGACTGAGGATCGGGATCAAACCCGAGAACCCGGCAACCGAGTGCACTGAAGTTGGTCGCATGTCGCCGCCCGATCGAACCCAGTCCGATCACGGCGATTGTGTGCTGGTCAGCTGTCATCAGCGAACCTGCAGAGCAGGACATGATCCTGCCAGCCATCTTCGTAGCGAAAATGGCTGGGTCGGCGGCCTTCTTCTGTGAATCCGGCCGCGAGAAAGGCCTTTTGCGCGCCAAGGTTTGCGCCATAGCAGCCCGCAGTGACCTTGTGCAGGCCAAGTTCGCCGAGCGCATGGCTTGCCAGCGCGTCGATGGATTCCCGGGCGAGCCCCTTGCCCCATTGTGCGCGGTCACCGATCAGCAGGCCGATATCTCCGCGTGCGTGATGTCGGTCGATGGGGCCGATCTTGATATTGCCGACATGAGTTCCGCCATCCCGGAGGAACATACCGAGCATAAGATTGTCGGGATCGGCATTCGTGGCTTCGACAAAATCTATGAGGTCAGATTCGGTGTAACTGCGGAATCGCGATTCCAGGAACTGCATGAGTCCGGCATCGTTCATCCACTCAAGATAGGGACCACCAGCGGTGTTCCGCGGTGAGCTCGGTCAGGATCAGCTGTGGGGTTTCCAGTGTCGTCATCTTTGTTATGTCAGGGCCGCATCGGCTGGCCGGCCCCGGCCAGGACCCGCTTGAGTTTGACGATATTGTTGTCCGAGAAGACGAGCATGGTGCCGAGCGCGAGTGAATCAACCCCGGCGGCCATGGCTGTGGTGAGGTCTTCCAGAGTGCCGGCACCGCCCTCCAGGATAATGGGTGTGTTGATGGCGGCGCGCGCTTCGGCATGTAGCTCCAGGTCAAACCCGGTTCGGCGACCCTCGCGGTCCACAGCCATCAACCGGATTTCGCCAGCTCCCAGTTCCACACCCCTTGTCATCCAGGCGCGCCAACTCAGATCGCTCATGCACGGACCGCGTGCGGTGATCGAAGACGTGGCGGGTTCCATCGTCGTCTGTCATCACATCAATACCCAGCACAACGGCCTGGCGTCCGCAGAGGCGCGCGACGTCGATGAGGAGGTCAGGCGTATCGAGTGCCGGCGGTTGTCAGGCAGACCTTGTCGGCCCCGGCCGACAGACAATGCCCGTGCAACTTCGGGAGACGTGATGCCGCCGCCAATGGTGAGCGGGATCTGTGCCTCGGCGGCGATGCGCGTTACGGCCTCAAGATCGGGTCCGCGACCTTCGCGGCTGGCATCAATGTCGAGTGCGATAATTTCATCTGCACCCTGGGCGTTGTGCGCGCGCGCGGTCGTTGCCGGATTGCCCGCGTCGCGATGTGCGGTGAACACTTCACCTTTCACGAGCCGCCCGCCGCGCAACAACAGGCTGGGGATGATTCGATTTGTCGGCATCGCGTGCGCTCAGGGCGTGCCAGTCCAGAAACGCCTCGATCAGGCGAATGCCGTTCAGCTGGCTTTTTTCCGGGTGGAACTGGACGGCGAAAACATTCTCCTTCAGCACGGCCGCCACGACCGGTGTGGTGAGGTCGACGGTCGCCGCCACAGCCGGTGCCGAGGTTTGCAGGCAGTTGGTGTGACAGAAATAGAAATGGTTCGATTTCTCGTTTCGGCCAAAGAAGCTCGCGGCTTCGCCATCCACCGGATCAATTCTCGCCCAGCCGATATGCGGGATGCGTACATCTGTTCCGACGTGCTCGGAGATCGGGCCAACCCGGCCGCCGATCCAGCCCAGCCCGCGGATGAATGCCGAACTCATCGAGTTCGTCGGCCAGCAGCTGCATGCCCAGACAAATTCCGAGAATGGGCGTGCCGCGCGTCGCGCGCTGGATTCGAGGGCCTCGGACAGGCCGCGATCGCGCAGCACGTCGAGCGCGCTGCCCGCTGCGCCGACGCCGGGAAGGACAATGCGTTCCGCGCTCGCCACGCTCTCCGGGATGGCGCTGGCCACCGCGTCCGCGCCTGTATATGCGAGCGCGTTCAGGACCGAGCGGATGTTGCCGGCCCCGTAATCAACGACGGTAACGGTCATGTATTAGGGTGTGGTGCGCACATTGAAACCAGCTACGCGCTGGCCAGATTGTGGCTCAGCTCTACTTTTGTGAACCGGGTGCAACACCGATGCGTGTCCACTTGTCATAGTCCCAAGGCTTTTGATCCATCTTGTGCGCCTGCGCCCAATCGTAGTCCAACGGCTCATGTGGATCGACCACATGCTCTCCGACCAATTCCATGAATTCACGTTCATCGATGCCCAGATAGTCGAGAAACAAATCCAGGGATGCCGGACGTTTGCCATCATATTCGTTGACCAGCCGCTCACCCTCCTCGCGGGTCATGCGGCCGTTGCGGATATCGATGGAAGCCAGATGAGCGGTCCGACCAAATCCGCGCTTGAGATACTTGATGTAGTCCCGCACGCCCTGCATGAAACATTCGATTTTCTCATAGTCGTATTCGGGCGGTACGCCCTCGACCTCATCACCCTGCCAGCCGAGTTCGTCCTTGATCAGGTCGACCTGTTTGCGCACATCCCAGGGGATGAAGGAGCCCAGACAGACCGAACGCACGCGTTCGCGTCGGAGGTCGGCCGCGGGCGGGTATGTGTATGGTTTCAGGTCACGCGCCGTGACCGGAAAGTCGGAGATCGTATTGTCGAGCATGCCGAGCATATCTTCGGCATTGATGCCGAGATTCACGACCGTGTTGAAGCGGCGTTCGTCGACTTCTTCTTCCTCGTCATAGCTATAGAAGGAGGAGTACTCCGCCGAGGGTTCACCCCAAATCACCAGCGGAACCTTTTTCTCCAGCGCCACCCACATAGGATAGGAGAAGATCCCGGTGTGGCAGTGCCAGCAAAAATCACCACGCCGCCGCAGGGCCTCGAACATGAGCTTGCGGACCACCTGCCAGTTCGGTGTGAAGTCGAGCACATCAACACCCAGAGTCCGGAAGGTCCGAAGGTTGTTCTCGATCAGAGTCGGACGCATGAAGCCGTGATTGAATCGGACGACCAAAGGTTTGAGTCCGAGTTCACGCACCAGATACCAGAGGGTATAGGTCGAATCCTTGCCGCCCGAGAACGGCACGATGCAGTCATAGTCATACTTCCCGCGCGCGCTCTCGATGATGTCATTGAGCTCGATGCGTTTTGTCGTCCAGTCGATTCCGGTCTGTTTGAACTCGACCTGATCACAGACGGAGCAGACGCCGGCATCATCAAATCCAAGCGTTTCGGCCGTTTCCGGCATGACACATCGGGAGCAGCTTTTCATGACCTTGGGAACCTTCTATGCCTCGGCCTTCGCGAGCATGTCGCGAAAACCCTGCTGGTCGAGCCAGTGGCTGTTGGTGTTGCTGGCGTAGGAGAAACCCTCTTCCAGGGCGGTGGCGTTTCGGGCGATGTAACGTTCACGCAACGCCGTATTGTCAGAGGGTAAAATGACATAGCGGTCAGGCAGTTCGACGGTCGATCGAGCATCGTCTTCGGTGACCATGATCTCGTGTAACTTTTCGCCGGGCCGTATGCCTACGGTGACTTGCGGAAGTTCGGGTGCGATGGCACCCGCCACATCGGTCACCTTCATGCTCGGAATCTTGGGAACGAAGACTTCGCCGCCCTCCATGTTTCCAAGGCAGGAGAGAACAAACTCAACACCCTGAGTGATGGTGATCCAGAAGCGGGTCATCCGGTCATCTGTGATCGGGACTTCTGTTGCGCCAGTGTCCACGAGCCGCCGGAAGAACGGCACGACACTGCCACGTGATCCAGCGACATTGCCGTAGCGCACCACTGCGTAGGTCGGCCGGCCGCCGCTCAAATTGTTGCCCGCTACGAAAATCTTGTCGGCGGCCAGTTTGCTGGCACCATAAAGATTGACCGGGTTGGCCGCTTTGTCGGTCGAAAGTGCGACGATGCGTTTAACGTTTGTGCGAATGGACGCTGTGACGACGTTTTCGGCGCCGTGAACGTTGGTCCTGATGCATTCGAAAGGATTGTATTCGGCGGCCGGGACGTGCTTCAGCGCGGCCGCGTGGATGACGTAGTCGACATCCCGCATTGCCATTTCCAGCCGGTCAACATCGCGTACATCGCCGATGAAATAGCGCATGCATTCGTGCCCCTGAAAGTCGGGATTCTGCTGCATCTCATACTGCTTGAGCTCATCGCGTGAGAACACGATCAGTTTGCGTGGCTTGTAGCGCGTGAGCACCGTGCGGATGAAGGCCTGGCCAAAAGACCCGGTGCCGCCTGTGATCATAACGGACATGCCGTTGAGATCCGGCGCGTTCTCGTCAAGATAATCGGGGTCGAAGGATGATGTCATGGAAACCGGTGTTCTGCGGGGTGGAATCAAGCTGGTCTGGCGTTCTTGCGATCCACAAGAGGGTCATTCGTCAGACATGCTACCGCACTCAGGGTGAATCGACACCGCGAGCGCTCCGCTTGAGATTGCGGCGCATTGTTCATGTGTTGAACACGACTGTCAAGAACACACGAAGATGTTGAATAAGAAGGATTAACCTGACTTGGGTCGTGACCGGTCAAGGTGTTTATTTGGGACAGCCGAGGCGCAGAAAATCGATTTCAGTCTCGCCGTTGCGGCGAAACCTGCGATCTGATGTGGCGTGGCCAGCCTCGTGTTCGATAACAGCACGCAAATGCTCCTGATTGAGGACATCCGTCAGTTGTGATTCAGGGTTCCGGGCCAGTGCCAGGAGAAGGCGCGCGATCCCGACATCCCCCACGTGGAACCCATCCACGAACTCACAATCCTCAACGCCCGATGGGCGACCGTCCAGAAAATCTGCATGCGGTGTGTTCAGGGCCGCGATTGCCTTCCGGGCTTGTTCGGCATAGCCGTAAGCCGCGCCAAGCGAGTCCATTTTACGCCGCACCCTTTCGGACATGGGCGGCACAAAGGTGATCACGTGCGCGCCGGCCTGTCGAAGCAACCCGATTGCGGTTTTCAATTTCTCGACCCGGTCCGCATCGATTTCACGACCATGGCGAAACTGGCTGGTGCCCGTGGTGACTCGGCGCAGCGTATCCTGAAAACCGGGATCTTCGGCAGCGCGTCGACCATAAATATAGTGGTCGTAATACCAGGCGCCATCAGGGCCGAACCCGGCCCCGTCTTCGATGGCCTGAATGCCGATCAGGGGTTCTCCGTTCGGTGCGACGGGGATGTTGCCAGCAAGAAACGAACGGTAGGTTTCTGGTGTCACCCGACCCTCAAGAAGCCAGCGGAAGGGCGTCATCATGGCGTCCGGTGTGAGACTGCCTCCGCGCAACTCATGGGTCCGGAAATCCGGCGCTGTCGTATAGGCCGGGTTCAGCCAGTAGTGATCAATCCCGAACAGGACGATTTTCGGGGTCCCGATGGCAAGCATGTCCTGCACCAGTTTCACGGCTTCGGCCGGGTAATTGATCGTGCGTCCAAGATTGGCGAAAGATCGATTGAACTGGCTCTGTCGGAATTGAAGGACGCGCGAAGAGCCAATCGCGACGATCTCCGGGCTTCGTGCCGCGAAGAGTTCCAGTTTGTAGGGGTAGACATTGGGGTGCAGGGCCGTGCCGTAGAGCCCGCCCTTGCGTTGCTGGATCGCCGCGATGTCTTCTATGGAGGTGAGTTCCCCGGCGGCTTTGAGGAATTTCCAGTTTGCCGCGCCGGCAGGCAACAGAAGCAGAATCGGCAGTAGAACAATCAGGATAAAGCGGCGGTAGCGGGCATGCATCAGACGACCCTCAGAACTGGAAGTAGAGGAAGGTCCCGCCACGGGACATGAACAGAAGGCACGTGATGCTCGCAGCCGACAGACCCACGGCCCAGACTGCGCTGGGACGCCATCGCAGGACACTCGCCCAGTTGAGGGCGCGCGGTGTCGGAGTGCCGGCGGGGGGGCGATAGGCAGCCCATTGCAGGGTGTTGGGCATCATCCAGACCAGCACCAGCAAGCCCAGCACCCAAAGAACCTGACGCAGACCCAGGAACAGATAAGCCTCTTCGAAGCGTATGCCGGCTTCGAGAGCTTGCGGTCCCAGCCCACCGAGATAACCGAGATAGGTATGGGGCAGGACGATTCCGTTCAGTCCAATCATGCCGGAGAGCAGGTTGAAGGCCGTGTCGATGTCCGGGGACCGGAAGAAAACCCAAGCAATGGTCACAAACAACAATGTCAGCGCAATGCCGCAGGCCCGTCCGGCAGCGGTTCGGGGTTCTTCATGGGTTGCCCGTCCCAGAACGCGATGACGCCAGAAATGGGTGATCACCAGAGCAGCACCATGCAGAGCACCCCAGATCACGAAGGTCCAGGCCGCGCCGTGCCAGAGTCCGCCGAGCAACATTACGATTGCCAGACTCATGTAGCGCCGGACCGGGCCGTGACGGTTTCCGCCGAGTGGAATGTAGAGATAGTCGCGCAGGAATCGCGAGAGGGTGATGTGCCAGCGTCGCCAGAAGTCGACAATACTGGTGGCCCGATAGGGTGAGTTGAAATTGATTGGCAGGCGCAATCCGAACATCAGCCCAAGCCCGATGGCCATATCCGAGTAGGCGGAGAAATCGAAATAGATCTGGAACGAGTACGCGGTGACCCCGCCCCATGCTTCCAGTAGGGGGATCGCCACGCCGCCTGCTGCGGCATCGAAGACCGGGTCGGAGAATTGTGAAATCGAGTCGGCGATCATCACCTTCTTGAAAAGGCCGATGATGAATATGGCCAGGCCCTGTGCGAAGGTCGCGGGCAGGATTCGCCCTGCCCGACCGGCCACGAATTGCGGCATCATCTCCTTGTGATGCACGATTGGCCCGGCGATGAGCTGCGGGAAGAAACTCACAAATAGCAGGTAGTGACCGAAGGAGTGCTCGACAGCTTCCCGCCGATAGACATCGACCAGATAGGCGATCTGCTGGAATGTGAAAAAGGAAATACCGAGCGGCAGGACGATCGATAAAACGCCGATATCGGCGCCGAGGACGGCGTTCACGTTCGTGATGAAAAAATCGACATATTTGAAGTAACCCAGCAGCAGCAGGTTAAAGCCGATGCCCAGTATCAGAACGGGCTTGTGCGCCCTGCGTGCGAGGGACAGGCCGATCACATAGTTGACGATCAGTGAAAGCGCCAACACGCCGACGAAACGCCAGTCCCACCATGCATAGAAAAAAATTGAGGCGGCTGCCAGAAACAACATGCGCGCGCTTTGGGTGCCCCAGCGCATCAGAATCGCTGCCCCCAGCAGCGTGGCCGGGAGGAAGAATAGGACGAAGGTGTAGCTGGAAAATTCCATAGTGGTGCTGCTTCGGAACGTTGTGGGTCGTTCTCGAGAGATAGGCATATCGCATGAAACCCCGTGCGCCGCAATTCACAGGGTTCTGCGGGAATTGTACGTGGCCGGTTGCCGCGTCATGGCGAAGCGCTTATCTAGGTCCTTGTGAGCGATCCGAAAACAGATACCGGCATGACCGATAATAGTTCCTTCGACCGCCTGCGGTGTCCGGAAACGGGAGCGCGGCTGGTGCGGGACGGCGACGTTCTGCGTGCTGAGAGCTCAGCCCGGAGTTATCGCCTGAATGATCTGGGCGTCCCGTTGTTTGCGGAATCCTTCCTGAGTTCGGATGCCGAACGCCAGCGTGATCATTACGACCGGATTGCAGCAGCCTATGTTGAGCATCTCGATTACCCCCACACGGAGGTCTATACGGACTATCTGGATCGGGCGCTGTATGAGGCAATCGGATCACGTGATCTGGGGGTTACAGCCGAGCTTTGCTGCGGGCGTGGCGAGGCACTACGCCTGCTTTCCGACCGCATTCGAGAAGGCATTGGCGTGGATATCTCTGAAGAGATGCTGAACGCAGCGATCCATGAAGGCGTACGCGACACCTGGGCCCTTGTTCAGGGGGATGCCACCAAGGTGCCGTTGGCGGATGAAAGCGTCGACTCTGTGGTGATGCTGGGCGGTATCCACCATGTAAATGACCGCGATGGACTGTTTCGCGAGATCGCTCGTATCCTGAAACCCGGTGGGCGTTTCTACTGGCGGGAACCGGTCAGTGATTTTTTGCTCTGGCGGGGATTGCGCGCTCTCATCTACAGGCTGTCTCCTGCCCTCGACCATGAGACAGAACGGCCCTTGCGCTATATCGAAACCAGGCAGCCGCTCGATGATGCCGGGCTGACGCTCGACCATTGGCGGACCTATGGCTATGCGGGCTTCTGCCTGTTCATGAACAGCGATGTGCTTGTCTTCAACCGGCTGTTCCGGTTTCTGCCGGGCATTCGCGCATTGACGCGCTTCAGTGTCTGGGTAGATGACGTGCTGGCACGCACGCCAGGTATGCGGATGCGTGGATTGCAGGTGGTTGGCGTTGCCAGCAAAAAGGATGAAGCGACATGATCAAGGTTCTGCTTTTTGCCGGCATGATAAGCGGCATGGTCTCGGCGAATCTTTTGCTGAAGGTCGGCTCTGGCGAAACCGGTGCGAAGCTTTCCTTCATTCACCCCGCGCTTAATATCTATGTTGCCGGGTCGCTCGCCGCATTCGGCGCGGCTTTCGCGTTCTACTTTTTCATTCTGAGGACGACGCCGCTCAACGTGGCGCAATCACTTGCGGCTGCGCAGTTTATTGCCATCATCTTTGCGGCAAATCTGGTGCTGGGCGAATCGATTGGCCTGATGCGCTGGGGCGGAATTCTTTTGATCTCGATCGGGATTCTGCTGGTCGGGTTGTCGTCTGACTAACCCGGATTATGCGGCTTCGCGTTCGGCAGCTTTGTCGTCATTCTGTTCGTCCGCTGAGCCGCGTCGCCTGCGCTGAACCACATCGCGCAAACGATGTTCGAGAACCGTAGCGGTCCCACGCTCTGTGAAGATGTTCCGCAACGTTCGGACAATCCGGCCCGGCCGCAGGATGTACCCAACGATATAGTTCAACAACATGAAGCCCAGCCGATAGGTGGCGAGTTCACGCGGCCCCATCACGGGGTTGACGGTGAGTGGGTTCAGGGATGTGTAGTCGCTGTTCAGGGATGTCAGTGAGAGAAAGTATTCATCGCTGAGGGATACCTTGCCGTCTTCGACAAGCGCATTGAATATCTCCGTCCCCGGATAGGGTGAAAAAATATTGATTGTGACTTCGTCGACACCGCGTGCGGCAAGATACAGGCCGTAACGGATCGTCTCGAAAACATGTTTTCGGGTTTCATGGGGAAACCCGATAATCATGTTGGTGCGCAGCGTCAGACCCTGTCGTTTTGCTTCGATCACGGATTCAGTGAATTTTGGTTTGTCGATCCGTTTCTTGATCAGCTTCAGCGTTTCCGGGGAACCGCTTTCGGGAGCATAAACCAGCTAGTTACACCCGGTTTTTTTCAAAAGCCCGAGCGTATCCTCGTCCAGCGCCTCACTGCGGGTACCTGACGGCAAAGACCAGTGCAGATCGAGGCCTTCGTCGATCAGGCGGTTACAGAAATCGACAGTCCATTTTTTCTTTGTGATGGCCGTCAGATCATAGAACTGCAGAGCCGTGATGCCGTAGCGCTTCTGGTAGCTTTTGATCTCACCAACCAGATCATCGATGTCACGCAGGATATAACGTGTGGTCCACATATGAGCGTTTGAACAGAAGGTGCACTGATAGGGGCAGCCGCGTGATGCCATGATCGGCATATCCCGCTCTGTCGCGACGCCATAGGATTTTCCGGCATCCCAGAAGCGCTCAAGATACCCTTCCGGCCAGTTGGGCCAGGGAATAGCATCGATCTCCCGGATGCGCGCCTTGTTGCCGGTGTCGACGAAGCTTCCATCCGCATCGAGGTAGGCCACACCGGCCACTTCGGAAAAGGGCGTTCCCGTGGTGTGGGCTTCGAGGACTTCGAAGAAGGTGTGTTCGCCCTCGCCACGCACGCAGAGATCAAGTGCGGGGCAATCGCGCAGGCTGTATTCGGTCAGGGCCGTAATATGTTCGCCACCCGCCACAATAAACGCGGCGGGGAAGCGCGTACGCATCTCGGTGATCAGGTCTCGTGTGACAGGCCATTCGCCCGAAAACATCGCAGAGATGCCGATCACGCCTGTGTTTGCCGGAATGCGTTCGAATATCTGTTCGAATGTCAGGCCCTGTGTGTGATAGCCGGGGAAGTTCTCCAGTGGTGTGAATCTGTCGAGCCCTTCGCCGATCGCATCGACCAGCTCCACGGCATAGCCGCGGCGTTCGATATAGGCGGAAATATAGGCGTAGCCGATGGCCGGTGTGGCCTCGTTGTTGAACGCATTCACCGTAGAGACGATTGGACCGCGGACCAACGCGACTTGTGGCTTGGGGTGCGTCAAGGTTTCTGGCTTTCGTTCTGGCCGGTTTCCCGGATGGTGGTCGGACAACCCATGAATTGCAGGCTCAATCTAATTCGAAAGAGGGTGGGTGTTCAACTTTGTCGCATCGCGCTGACGGCAGACTCCCGCAATGTCATCCAGCACCAAAGCGCGTGGCGCCAGTCGTTCTCCCGGTCATGATGCTCTGCCCAGCGGTTGGCCAGCCAGGTTTCATTGAAGGGCAGGTTGTTGGGAGAAATTTCTGGTGCGGGGAGTTCGCGCAGCCATGCCGAGAGCGGGATGCCGAAGCCCTTCTTGGGGCGTGCCACGATATCTTTGGGCAGATCGTTGGCCACGGCTTTGCGCAGAAGGTATTTGGTGGTGCCGTTCCGGTACTTGAACCGCGCCGGAAGCCGTTGGGCAAAGGCCACAAGATCATTGTCGAGAAACGGCGCCCGCAGTTCGAGAGATTCGAGCATGCTCGCCCGGTCTGACTTTGTGAGGATGTCATCCTGTAGGTAAAGCCGGGTGAAGAACTCAGAGGTTCGGTCGACCAGGTTTTCGCTCTCGCAACCATTCCAGATCGAGATGGCGTCCGCATAAAGTTCTTCGGGATCGACAGGGCCCTCGAACAGTTCTGCGATTTCATCGACCGCGAGTGGCGCCATCCAGACAGGGTTCCACATGGGCGGCGGGTGGTTCAGGCCACGCAGTGTGCGGCGTAACTTGAAGTCGAGGCTCATGTTGCGGTCCGAAAGCGGAATTTTGCCAACCAATGCCGTGATCCAGCGGTGCACCCCGCCGGGGACAAGTCGCTGATAGTTCTGGGCCAGAGCGAGTGCCCGGAAAGGGTCGTAACCAGCAAACAGTTCATCGCCACCATCGCCGGTCAGAGCAACGGTCACGTTTTGACGGGCAAAGGCACAAACCTGATGAGTGGGCAGGATGGAACTGTCGCCCAGCGGTTCTGCCATTCTGTTGAGCAATCTGGTGATGCCGTCCCGCATGCCCGGAAGGTCACAGGTGTGGACGTGATGTTTTGTACCAAAGGCGTTTGCAATTTTTGCGGCATGGTTGGACTCATCGAAAGAGCTTTCGGCAAACGCAATGTTGAAAGTCTGTAGGTTGTCGGCCCCGAGTTCCTGTGCCGCCAGTGCGACAATCGCGCTCGAATCAATTCCTCCACTCAGCAGGAATCCCAGTGGCACATCGGCTTCAAGCCGCCGGTGCACGGCGGTCTTCAGGTGGTCCCTTAGCTCGGCGGCCAGAGCGCGCTCGTCGCGCAAGCTGTCATCGGGCTGCAGACGAAATGCCCAGTAGGGTGACTGAGAGGCAGCTCCGCTTGTCAGGTCGAATGTAAGCCGATGCCCGGCTTTGAGCTTCCTGACGCTCTTGTAAGGGGTGTGCGGCGCAGGAAAATAGCCATAGGCAAAGTATTTCTGCAGCGACGACCGGTCCCATGCGGGTGTGACCCCGTCATGTGCGAGGAGGGATTCCAGTTCGGATGAGAAGGCGAACAGCCCATTCTCATGGTGAATAAAGACCGGCTTCTCGCCGAAGCGGTCACGCGCCATGAACAGGCGCTGGCGTGGCTTGTCGTAGATGGCAAAGGCGAACATCCCGTTCAGGTGCTCGGGCAGGCCGTCTCCCCATTCCCGGTAGCCATGCAAAAGCACTTCCGTATCCGAATGGTCGCTTTTGAATTGATGACCCTTGCTCTCCAAAAGCATCCGGAGTTCACGGTGATTGTAGATCTCGCCATTGAAGACAATGGTCAGCGTACCATCACCGGTCTGCATTGGCTGTTTGCCGCCGTCATGGTCGAGCACGGACAGGCGTCGAAATCCAAAACGGAGGTTAGCTGCTGGGTCGCTGAAAAAGCTTTCATCATCGGGGCCGCGATGGGCGATCGCCCGGGCCATGCGCGCGATGTCGCTTTGGTCGCCCGGTCCGATGAATCCGGCGATCCCGCACATTTATGTGGCGTCCGTCGTGTCCGCTGTCGGCACCTTGCGCACTTGCTTGACCAGATAGGTCGTCTTGCCCTGGCTTTCGTAATAGACCCGAACCAGAAGCTCAGCCATCAGGCCCATCAGGATGCAGATGACCCCGGTCAGAAACGTCAGGGCCGAAAGCAGTGGTAACGGAGTCTGGATCAACGATGTGCCTTCGAAGAATCGCAGGTAGAGCGCGGCAAGGCCGCCCAGAAATGAAATCACGATCGAGAGTGTGCCGACCAGACCAAAGACATAGATCGGCTTGGTGTCGTAGCGCATCAGGAACTGGACGACCATCAGGTCGAACATCACCTTGAAGATACGGTTGAACCCGTAGTTGGATTTGCCGACAGTGCGTGGCCGGTGATTGACCGGAATTTCGGTGACCCGTCCGCCCTGCCATGTGGCATAAATCGGAACGAAGCGATGCATTTCACCGTAGAGCCGCACACCTTCGATCACTTCGCGGCGATAGGCCTTCAGGGTGCAGCCGTAATCATGCAGATGAACGCCGCTGATCAATGAGATGATCCGGTTCGCGACGCGACTCAGGATGGAGCGCCCCTTGTCGTCCTGACGATCTTTCCGCCAGCCGGAAACCACGTCATAGCCTTCTTCGAGCTTCGTCAGGAGAGCGGGTATGTCTTCGGGGTCGTTCTGGAGGTCGCCGTCGAGCGGCACAATCACGTCTCCTCGTGCATGGTCAAGGCCAGCCATGATCGCGGCTGTCTGTCCAAAATTTCGGCGTAGGTTGATCGGGTGAACGGTCGGGTCAGCCGCCGCGATTTCGGCCAGAATTTCCTCCGTATCGTCTCGGCTGCCATCATTGACCAGGATGATTTCGAATCGCCGCCCCGTTTTGGGTAGCGCTGCCGCCAGAGCTTCGTGGAGCGGGCGCAGATTCCCCTCTTCATTGTAAAGCGGGATGACGACCGAAAGCTCGATCTCGGAATGTGCCGCGTTGGTCATGAATGCACTCTCATTCGTCTGCAGTTACCATCGCACCGCATGCAAGTGGACCGGATTGGTCTCCCTGCAATTCCGATGTGTTGATTGTCCGATGGCATACATCTGAACGCTGTTCTTGTCACGTCGGAGTATTGATTGTTGACTTGGTCGGTTGCCTCCAGCATACGCGGAGGAACTCGCGAAACAGGTGCCATGGCCGATAGTCCCGATATCAAATCCGGCTCTCCAGAACGGTTCGGTTATTCTTGGGGAATATTCTCCGAAATACTTCCGGTGCATGAAGTTCAGTTTCAACGCTGGACATCTGCCTTGCCGCAGGGTGCATGGCAGGGCGCCGCGTTTCTGGATGTGGGTTGCGGTATGGGCCGCAACAGCTATTGGGCGGTCAAGGCCGGAGCCACATCGGGACGCGCGATCGATGTTGATGAACGCTCGCTAGCTGGCGCCCGCGTCAATCTCGCGGAAAGCCCGGTCCAGGTGGATCATGAGAGCGCCTACGATATCTCAGATGAAAACCGGTTTGATATCGCTTTCTCTGTCGGCGTAATCCATCACCTGGAAGACCCTGAACTCGCACTTCGCCGGATGGCGCGGGCGGTTAAGCCCGGTGGTCGGGTGATGATGTGGGTCTACGGCTATGAGAACAACGAGTGGATCGTGCGTTGGTTCAATCCCTTGCGTCGGCTCCTGTTTGCCCGCTTGCCGCTCTCGGTTGTGTTCTTCCTGTCGTTCTTCCCGACTGCGATGCTCTGGACCTTGCTGCGTCTCGGCTGGGGTCGGCTCGAGTATCATGACCTGTTGCGCGCACTGAGTTTCCGACATCTCAAGGCCATTGTTTTCGACCAGATGATCCCGCGAATTGCGCATTACTATCGTCGGGATGAAGTGGAATCTCTGATGCAATCCGCCGGGTTGCAGGATATCTCCCTGGAATGGGTGAACGAGATGTCCTGGTCGGCTGTGGGGACCAAGCCGGGCAATCCGGGGTCATGAGCGGGCCTGTCCGTTGATCTCGCGTGGGCAGGCTGTCGTTGTTCTGATCGCGATTCTGATCGCTGCTGCTGCTTTTCGATTGGTCGGGATTGACTATGGGCTGCCGCACCCTTTGGTTTCTGACGAAGAAATTCTGATCGGCGGTGCTTTGCGAATGGCGCAGACCGCAAGCTTTATCCCGACGCTCGATCCGGCTCTGGCTGAACAGCTTTATTATCCCGTAGGCCTTCCCTATGCCTATCTCGCGGTGTTTGCACCGGTTGCCGGTCTGCTGTTTGCCGGATATGGCTTTCCGCCGATGTCGGAATTCACGACGGTATTGCTGACCCATCTGGACATGTTTTTTCTGGTGGCGCGGCTGTTGGGGGCAGTGCTCTCTGTCGCGACTGTCTGGATTATCTATCGATTGGGGGCGGCGATGTTTGCCTCTCCCATAGCCGGGCTGTTTGCAGCGGCTTTGCTTTCAGTGAGCTGGTTCCATGTTCTGTTGGGCCATTTTGCCCGCCACTGGTCTGCGACTGTTTTTTTTACCTGGCTGATTGTCTGGCTTGCCTGGCGTTACTATGAAACGCCGAGCGTTCGTCGCGCGATCTGGTGCGGCTTGGCCGCAGCCATGGGGTTTGCTGTTGGCTACATCGCGGTTCTCGGTTACGGCGCATTCGGGTTGCTCCATCTCATTCGCCACAGGGCGCGGTTTTTTAACCGTTATCTGATTTGGGGATTGCTGGCCGCGGGGGGTGGCATATTGATTGCGGGCGCCCTTCATGTTCCGGCGATCGAGCGGCTTGTGGGGAGCAACGCGCCGGTTCTGCCTGTGGACCAGATCAAGTCGCTCGGCGGCTATATGGAGATGCTCAGCTTTTACATGATGACGCTCTGGCATGCCGAACCGGTGCTACTGGTGTCGGGCGCCGTCGGGGGACTGCTGGCGCTGGTCGGTTTCCGCTGGCATGTCGGCGTGCTCGTGCTCGCATTTTTCGGGTATACGGTTTTTCTGTATCTCTTCATGCCGCTCGAAGATCGTTACATCCTGCCGGCCATTCCTGTACTGACGCTTCTTGCAGGTGGTGGGGCCGCCATTCTCGGGTCGGGCTCTTTCCGCCGTGTCTTTGTGATCCGTGTCTTTGCCGTTGTCATGCTCGCGTTGATGTACGCGGGGTGGAACGTGACCACGTTCAACGGCTTGCTCAACGCACCGGATTCGCGTGAGCGCGCGATTGATTGGGTTGCTGAACGAGCGACAGCCGATGACGGGATTGTTCTCGCTATGAACCCCGTCAAACTGCCTGCGGCGACCAGCGGGTTGAAGGTGCAGGCGGTGTTGGCTCCGGCAAGTCTGGATGCCGTTGATCGCTTGGCCCTTTCGGGGGGCCGTGCAGGCGGATTTCATGTGGTGCATCTCAACCGGTTTGCGCCGGATGCGCTGGAAGGCGCGGCGGGCGCCGCACTTCTGGCTCAGCTTCGGGATTCCGGGTTTCGGTACATCCTGGTCGCACAACGTCATGATCTGCCGCGCACAAGGTTTCACGAAGAACTCGCGCAGCTCGGCCGCCCTGTTGAGACCTATGACCCAACCACGCGTCGAAGCGATGTGACCCCGCCAGATATGCGGACAACGATTCTGGTCCAGAATCGTATGGTGCACGACTATTCCGGGCTTCGTTATCTGGGCCCGCGTGTCGAAATCTATGATCTTGAACGCGTCAGAATCTCGGAATCGGACCCGCGACGGTAGGACTTCGTTAACCAACACCCTGTTGAATGAGAATCCGCACGTGTTTGTAGTTGGCACATGCCGGTTTTCTGCTCTTTGGCGCACAGGGTGATCGCTTTGCCGAGTACATTTGAAATCTCTGGCCGCCCCATTGGGGGAGACGCCCCGGCGTATCTGATTGCAGAAGTGGCGCAGGCCCATGATGGGTCTCTGGGCACCGCCCACGCTTTTGTGGATGCCGCCGCGGATGCCGGTGCCGATGCGGTGAAGTTCCAGACCCATATTGCCGATGCCGAATCGACACGCGACGAGCCGTTCCGGGTCAAGTTCAGTCGCAAGATGAAACGCGGCTCGATTACTGGCGGCGTATGGAGTTCAGTGCGGCAATGGCTGGGGCCTTGCCGATCATGCACGTGATCGCGGTCTGCATTTTCTGAGTTCAGCCTTTTCGCTGGAGGCCGTGGACTTGCTCCGCGGCCTTGGCGTTCCGGCATGGAAGATCGCATCCGGCGAAGTTCTGACGGCAGCGCTGGTGGATGCGATCTGTGCGGATGGGAAGCCGGTCATTCTTTCAAGCGGCATGAGTCCCTGGGCTCGATATCGATGCCGCGGTTGCGCGCATCAGGCGTCCGGCGCACCGGTTGCCGTTCTGCAATGTGTCAGCCGATATCCCACACCGCTTCGCGATATTGGTTTGAATGTGATCGATGAAATGCGCGCCCGCTACGATTGCCCTGCGGGGCTGTCCGATCACTCCGGGACTGCCATGGCCGGCGATGGCGGCCGTTTCCAGAGGAGCCGCGATCGTAGAGCTGCACATCACGCTTTCAGATCGGATGTTTGGTCCCGATGTCCCGTCGTCACTGACGGTGGAACAATTTCGCATGGTGGCTGATCTGCGCGACGCGGTTGCCGAAATGGATGCGCATCCCGCTGACAAGGATCTCGGTGGCCGAGGAACTGTCCGATATGCGGTCCATGTTCGGCCGCAGTCTGGCATCGAAGCAAAACCTCTGCGCGGGGACCCTGATTACCGAAGAGATGCTTGTGGCCAAAAAACCTGCGACGGGAATCCCTGTTGGAGATGCCGACGCCGTAATTGGTCGGACGCTGGCACGCGATGTTACCTCGGACCGCCTGATTGCGTGGGATGACCTGCGCGTGGATGGCTGAAGGAACCCGATGATGAGCCTTGCTGAATCCCGACCCGAGTTCCGTTTCTCCCCTGAAGCGCTCGAGGACCATTTTGCGGTTCTCTCTGAGAAGGTTTTCCAGACCGCAACCAAGTGGCCGCATTTCGAGTTGCTGCTCAAGGATGTGCGCCATCTGGCGGCTCAGACCCCGGCCGGGGCGCGGGTCGTTTCGATGGAACGCGGCCTTCTCTATGGCGGATGTTCGTTGATCGCACCGTTTTTTCAGGACCACGATTTTGTCTCGCTCGATTGCAGTCCGGCCAGTGCCGATGACAGGGGTGCTTACAACAGCGTGATGGTCGAGGATCCGCGCTTTCTGTTTGTGCCGACGACCCATCGTGGGGATATCGATCGGACGGGCCTGGAAACAGCCGGCGCTGATCTCGTGTTGGTCCCCAACCTTGTGCACCACGTTGCGGATCAGGCGAGTCTGTTTGCCGAGTTTGCCCGGCTCGTGAAACCGGGTGGGAAGGTTTATGTCTTTGAACCCCTGTTGCGCGAACTCCACCAGATCCCGGATGACTATCTGCGCTGGACACCATTTGGCATGGCTCGTGCGCTGGAGAATGCCGGGTTGCAGCCCGCGCCACCCGCGCTGACCGGCGGACCCTTTGAGGCGATTGCCTATTGCTGGGCGCAAGCCTTGGAGTACCTGCCAGACGACAAGCGGGCTGAAATGTCGGCATGGTTCTATGACACCCACATGTCGGAGCTGATGGCATGGGATGCAGTCTGCGATGAGAATAAAGTCCGCTCACACACGGCGTTTCCTGTCGCGTTCTCGATTCTGGCGGAGAAGATGTGATGACGTGGCGCGAGGGTGGCCATGAACGAGGCGTACTTGCAGTTGTTCCGGCCCGCGGAGGCTCCAAGGGAATTCCTGGAAAGAATATGAAGCGGCTCGGTGGCCTGACGCTTGTCGGGCGCGCGACGCAACTGGCAGCGTCATTGCCCTGGGTCGATCAGGTCATTGTTTCGACCGATGATCCCGAGATCGCGGCCGAGGTTATGCGGCAGGGCGGCGATGCACCGTTCCTGCGCCCGGAACATCTGGCCAGCGACACTGCGTCTTCGGACGACATGTGGCGTCATGCCTGGACTGCGGCAGAAGCGCATTATGATCGTCGTTTCGATGTTTCTATCCTGCTTGAGCCCACCAGTCCGCTGCGGCAATCAACGGATCTTGCCGCGACGATGGAGGCCCTTTTCACGGATGATCATTGCGCGGCGGTGACTGTCAGCCCCACACCCGCGCATTATACGCCGCACAAGACGCTGACAGTGGGATCGGATGGCCGGGTTGGGTTTCTGGTCGAGGATGGCGCCCGGTTTGCGAGGCGTCAGGAAGTCCCGCCTCTCTATCATCGAAACGGGCTTTGCTATGCTCTGCGTCGCGATCCGTTCCTCGCAGGCGCACCGATTCTGAACGAAGACAGCGCTGCCGTCGTGGTCGAGCGTCAGGTCGTGAACATTGATGAACCGTTTGAGTTGGAACTTGCGGCCTGGCTTCTTGAAAGACAGAATCGCGTTACGTCGGCAGTTCCTTTTGCAGAAACAGCTTGAGGTGACGCGTGTCTAGCTGGCGGGTGCCAGCGCTGTAAGCGGCATCTTTACGCGCACCTGACGGCCCAGAAGTTCAAGCAACAGGAACACACGATGCTGGTCTGAAGGAGCATCGAATATGCCGACTTGGTCGCTCATGGCCCCGTCGGTGATGCGCACCTTGTCACCCTTCTGGAGTCCCGCACGTTCCCCAAGGACGACATAGCCGCTTTCATCCTCGTGGCGGCGAATGTCATTGATAACGTCATCGGGTACTGGTGCGGGCAATCCGCTATGGCAAATCAGTTCGCTGACACCGACCGTGGAATTCAATGCCCGCCAGCGGGCTCGTTCCGGGTCCATCCCGACAAACAGGTAGCCCGGAAACAACGGCGTCTGGACCGTGTCGGTTTTTCGCGCGTGGCGTCGACGCTTGAGATAACGGGGCAGGTAGCCGTCGAAACCCTGGCGCATGATATGCGCAAGCGCCTTGAACTCGCCATTGGGATGGGTCCGGACCACGAACCAGCGTTTGTTGGCCACGGTCATGATTGTGCCTCGCTGATTCGGAGAAGCGAGGGTACGAACACACGCTGTGCCGGAAAGCTTTTGATCAGCGAGTCATACGCGGCCTGGGGGTCGGCGAGGGTTGTCAGCAACAGCGCGTCGATTTCACCAACCGCTTCGATGGATCCGACCACAGGGAACTGGGCAAAACTGTCATGGCCGTAGTCTGGGTCGACAATTGCCACGATTGAAACATCGGCTGCTTCGCAGAGCGAGGCAACTTCGGCGAGTTCGCTGGCGCCATACAGCGCGATTCTGGTCCACCCGCGTTGGCTGGCGGTCAGCAGGGCTTCGGTACATTGGTTGCGGGCGCTGCGGAAAAATCGAAATGAATCCGAGAGATATTCAGCGGTCAGACGGCTCTTCTCCGCAAACCCCTGAGGTGTGAGGTAGTAGGCGTAACGATTGGCGGGTGCCTGACTGACTTTGATCAGTCCCTTCTTGGCACAGCGTTTGAGATAGGCATTGGCAAGCCCCAGCGCGATGCCGAGTTCCTGCGCGACGGAACGTTGGGTGATCCGCTCGTTCTCATGCACAGCGTTGAGGATGCCCAGAGTGATCTCGGCATCATCGGCCTTGCCCGGCGTTGAAATGCGTTCCGCGTTGCTCATATCACTCCGTTCACTTTATGAACGTAGTGCGTTCAAACGATGAACGTCAAGTGATTCAATGGATTAGTCGGATCAGTGTGTCGGTTACTTCGCCGTGACGGCGAAATTGGCTTTCACATAGGCAACCAGTTCATCAAGGCAGGATTCAATATCCTTATCGCTGGTGTCGACGATCAGTTCGGGGTCCGTCGGTTCCTCATAGGGAGCCGAAATACCGGTGAACTCCTGAATCTCGCCGGCCCGGGCGCGTTTGTACAAACCCTTCGGGTCCCGGGACTCGCAGGTCGCAACGTCTGCCTTGATGTAGATTTCCCGGAAGGAATCCCCGCCAGCCTCACGAGCACGATCCCGGTCGGCACGATAGGGCGAAATGAAGGCCGTGATCACGATCAGGCCGGCATCAGAGAGAAGCGCGGCGACTTCGCCGACCCGGCGAATGTTTTCGGCCCGGTCTTCGGGAGAGAATCCCAGATTGGCGTTCAACCCGGTCCGCACGTTATCACCGTCGAGCACATAGACCTGGTAGCCCTCGTCGAAGAGGCGATGTTCGAGCGCCATGGCGAGTGTAGATTTACCCGCACCCGAAAGACCGGTGAACCAAAGCACACCGGGTTGATGCCGGTTGCGGGCGGCGCGGCGGGTATTGTCCACGCCGTGATCGACCTCGGTCAGGTTGGACGAGCGGATGGTGATCTGTTCCCGCTGATCTGGATAGCTGCCCATGGACACGATGCCGCCGGCCAGCGTGATGTGCCGGTCATAGACAATGACCCGGCCTGTTCTTGGCAGATTGTCATGGTTGTCAATCGCGACCAGTTGGTTCGTTCGCACAACGACTTCGGCGATTTCGTCCCGCGACACTTTCGTGGCTTCATGATCAGACAGAGCTTCCACATCGATCACACGTTCGATCCGTTCGATCGTTGCATTCAGATGCCGCGGTCCGATCTTCAATCCATAGGTCTTGCCGACCTCAAGTGGGGTGTCTGCCAGCCAGAACAGGCGCAGATGGAAGACGTCTGTCTCAATCGGGGCGTCCGAGACGTGGCTCGCGACTTCGCCACGCTCGACGAAAATCTGCTCATCAAGGGTGATGCCGACAGATTGTTCGGCACTTGCGGTGGTGGCGGGTTCGCCGGTGTTCCAGCTCTCGATGGAGGCGATCCGCGCAGTTCGATTGCTGGGCGAGAAGACCAGTTCGTCACCAACATGCAGTCGACCGGATTCAATTCGTCCGGCAAGAATTCGGCGGTCGTCGAACTTGTAGACATCCTGCAGCGGCAATCGAAGTGGACGGTCAACCGGGGATTCCGGAAGTTCGAACTCGGCCATGGTTTCGATCACGCTCGGGCCGTCATACCAGCTCATTCGATCCGATGCGGTGGCGACATTGTCGCCTTCGCGCGCCGAAATCGGGATGACCCGGCGGGCCTGAATGCCAATGCCTTCCAGGTAAGATTTGTACTCGGTCTCAATTTGACGGAACCGCGCTTCATCGTAGTCGACGAGATCCATCTTGTTGACCGCCACAGCGACTTCGCGCACGCCGAGCAGTTGCAGAAGATAACTGTGGTGGCGCGACTGACGACGAACGCCCTGATCGGCATCGATCATCAGCATTGCGGCATCGGCGTTCGAGGCGCCGGTCACCATGTTGCGAATGAACTCACGATGCCCCGGCGCATCAATGATGACGTATTGGCGAGCGTTGTGGCGAAACCAGATTTGCGAAGTGTCGATGGTCACGCCCTGATCGCGTTCGGCTTTCAGACTGTCCATCAGGAAAGCCCACTCGAAGGGCATGCCCCGGCGCCGGCACATTTCCTGGATGGCTTCGAGCTTTCCATCGGGCAATTGGCCGGTGTCGTGGAACATGCGGCCTACGAGGGTGGACTTCCCGTGATCGACATGACCAACGATAACAACGCGCATCAGGTCACCGGATGTGGTGCCGGCGCGCAGTTCATTCATCTGTATTGCTGTGTCGTTGGGCATTACATGTACCCCGAGGTGCGCAGGCGTTCGAAGGAGTCTTCCGCCTCGGTGTCCATGAGGCGCCCTGCGCGTTCGGGGGACCGGGTGGTTTCCAGTTCGGTGATGATCTCGTCGATGGTGGCTGCGTTGCTGTCGATCGGGGCCGTGATGTTTTTCTCACCAAGCGAACGATAGCGTTTTCCTTCCTGCGCAAAATAGAGCGGGTTGATCGGAATGTTCTCACGTTGTGAGTAGTGCCAGATATCAACCTCGGTCCAATGCAGCAGGGGGTGGATACGCAGATGCGCGCCTTCGGGGGTATCGGTTGTGTACTGGTCCCAGAACTCGGGCGGTTGATCACGAAATTCCCAGGCGCCGCTCAGGGCGCGGGGGCTGAATACGCGTTCCTTGGCGCGGGTGGCTTCCTCGTCGCGGCGGATGCCGACAATGATGCCCTTATAGGCGTCCCCATCCAGAAGTTTTGCCAGGCCGGCGCTTTTGCGTGCGGCTGAACGTGTCATTGGCGGCAGGTCGGGGTCCATCTCGCTTTCAGGGGGGCAATCTATGACGACCAGATCGAGATCCCATTCTTTTGTGTACTGATCGCGATAGGCATAGACCTCGTCCAGTTCCATGCCTGTGTCGAGTTGGACAACAGGAAATGGGACGCGGCCGAAAAATGCCTTACGTGCCAACCAGATGACGACGTTGGAATCCTTGCCGATTGACCAGAGTGCGGCCAAGGGGCTGGCGGCAGCATAGGCCTCACGCAGGATGTAAACGCTCTGGGCTTCAAGTCTGTCGAGACGGTCCATTATACACTAATCTTTTGTATGTAATTATACTTCAGGTTCATTTTCGGAAAACAACTGGCCTCACGTCCTGCCTTTGCAAGAGTGCAAGAGCGTGGACTGGTTTCTCTCATATGCATACTTGGTGTTTAGGGATTCGAAGGCATGATGCAAGCTCAATTGTTTCAATTTCCCTTATAGGTGTGTTCACGATGATGCTTGGCATGATCTTCCGGGCGCGCTAATAGCCGGACTTGCCGTGTTGTCTGCGGCTGATCCGGGAGTTGTCCGTCATGTCTGCATCACCGAAAATTGCCGTTATTGGCCTTGGCTATGTCGGCTTGCCGCTGGCTGTGCACCTGGCGCACCATTTTGAAATTATTGGTTTCGATGTGGATGCCGGACGGGTGACAGAGCTTCGTGCGGGGAAAGACCGAACCGGTGAGATCAGTCCGGAGAAACTGAGCGCTTCGACAATTACGATCACCGATGACGAGTCCGCGATGGATGGTGCGGATGTTTTCATCGTCACCGTTCCCACCCCGGTCGATGCGCGCAATCGCCCGGATCTTTCTGCCATTCGCGCGGCGAGCGAAACAGTGGCCCGCCATATCGCAAAGGGCGCGATCGTTGTCTACGAATCAACAGTCTATCCGGGCGTCACCGAAGATGAATGCGGTCCCATTCTGGCCACCGGTTCGGGTCTGGTCTGTGGAGAAGAATTTTTCCTCGGGTATTCTCCGGAACGGATCAACCCGGGTGATCGTGAACATACGGTTGACCGTATTACAAAAATTGTTGCCGGCCAGACGCCCGCAGTCACCGAGAAGCTGGCTGAGATCTATGGTTCTCTGAATGGAGGCGATATCTACCGCGCGCGCGATATTCGTACCGCTGAGGCCGCCAAGGTAATTGAGAACGCCCAACGCGATATCAACATCGCCTTCGTCAACGAAGTCGCGATGATTCTCAACGGCATGGACCTTGATGTGCACGACGTGCTTGATGCCGCGAACACCAAATGGAATTTCCTGCCCTTTCGCCCCGGCCTTGTCGGCGGACACTGTATCGGCGTTGACCCGTTCTATCTGGCACACGCCGCGCAATCGACAGGGCTGCATCCCGAAATCGTGCTGGCCGGTCGTCGCATCAACGATGCCATGGGCCCCTATATTGCCCATGAAATTCATGATGCGCTGGGTGGCGAAAAAGGGCGCGTTCTTGTTCTGGGGCTGACCTTCAAGGAGAACGTTCCCGATCTCCGGAACTCGCGTGTCGTCGATATCGTGACCACCTTGCGTGATCAGGGGCACGAGGTGGATGTGCACGACCCTCAGGCTTCACCCGAGGAAGCCAAGTCGCTTTTCGATATTGATTTGCTGACGTCCCTCAGCGACCTGAATGGTTATGCGGCCGTTGTGGGTGCTGTGAAGCATCGTGAATATGATGAACTGGATGCGGTCTCTCTTGAAGCATTGATCGCCGAAGGCGGCTTGTTGGCGGACATCAAGGGAATCTGGCGCAATATCACTCTGGGTGAAAATATTCGCCGCTGGCAGCTTTAGAAGATCGACGCGAAATCCGCGTTGGCCCGTCGGTAATCGTCGATCTGACCGATATCCACCCAGTATTCCTCCACCGGATAGGCGCTTGTGCGCAGACCTGCGGCCCGACAATCGTCAAACAATTGGGGCATGTCATAGGCCTGATCGCGCGGCACGAAATCCAGCGCTGACGGGCTGAGGACATAGATGCCTGCATTGATGAAGTGCCGTGTGACGGGTTTTTCGCGCAGGCTCCGGATTTCGTTATTGTCCACTTCAACAACCCCGTAAGGCACCTGCACCTCATAGCTGCGAACAGCCATCGTGGCGGTCGCGTCATTGTCACGGTGGAAATCAATCATCTGAACCGGATCGAGTTTGGAAAGAATGTCCCCGTTCATGACAAGCAGTGGGGTGTCGTGCTGCTTTGCAAGCCGTGCGATGGGCCCGGCGGTGCCGAGCGGCATGTCTTCCTCGATATAGGAGACATCCACGCCCAGTGCGTCACCATTGCCGAAATGGTTCCGGATGACATCCGCGCGATAGTTGACTGAAATGTGAAACTCCGAGAACCCGGCAGCCGCAAAGCGCCGAATGATGGTCTCAAGAATGGGGCGTCCGCCAACATCGAGCATCGGCTTGGGTGTGTGTTCTGTCAGGGGGCGAAGTCGTCTGCCTTCGCCGCCGGCCATCAGGACAATCGGATATGGCTGACTTTCTGGGGTGAGAAGCGCATCCAGCGTGATCAGGTCGACCGCGCGGCCGGCAAAATCAATCACCGGGATATGTTTTATCTTCTGATGACGCATGAATGTCAGGACGTCACCGCGCGGCTCGCCGAAGCGAATTGTGCGTGGCGCGGTGTTCATGATCAGGCGTACCGGGGCGTCGGTCTGGATGCCGCGTAGCAACCCGCGCCGAAGGTCACCATCTGTCACGGTGCCCAAAAGTTTCCGTTGGGGATCTATCACCAGTCCGATCTGCACACGCTGGGTTGTGAAGCGCTCGATCAGGGTATGGATGGACGTGTCTGGGCCGATCAGACTCTGGGCGAGCAGCGATTGCGGCGACGCCACAGGCTTGAGAGCGGGAGCTGCCGGGGTTTCGGCTTCGCGCAGGGCGGGAATATGTGAGAGAGCTGCGTCCATGGATTTTCAATCCATAGAATGCGCTGAAAACTTTAACGATCCGTTGACGATGATGCCTCTGAAAGGGGCAATCCGGCGCCTGATGGCAACAGCAAACCTCTGGCTGAGAGGTCTTCGGTGACCGACAAACCCATGCGGGGATTGTCACAATACATCGGCATGTGGTGCAGGGGTGTCCAGACTGCCCGGCACTGATATCCGGCCTCGTTCAATTCCGAGAATGCTGCGTTGCGCGCCTGTTGGGTCTCGAACAGCACGGCGTTCAGCCAATAGTTGCTCCTGCCCCATTTGGGATGTGTGACTGTTGAGACACCCTCCAGGCCTTCAAGAGCATCAGCGTAGCGTGCGGCAAGGATTTGTTTGGACTTCAGTTTTGAGTCCAGAGTTTCGAGTTGTGCGCAGCCCAGCGCGGCATTCAGATTGGGCATTCTATAGTTGAAGCCGACCGCATCATGGATGAGTTCTGTGCCGTCTCCCGCACGTGCTGTTGTCGTCAGGTGTCGCAGCCGCCGGGCGAACAATTCGTCATCGGTGATGATGGCGCCGCCGCCACCGGTGGTGATGGTTTTGTTGCCGTTGAAGCTGAGAACACCGGCGCGCCCGAAACGTCCGGTGTGGCAATCTCCGATGAAACTCCCCAGAGATTCTGCAGCATCCTCGATCAGGGTCAGATTGTAGCGCGCCACGATCCCGCGCAGCAGTTCCATATTCACCGGGTGGCCGTAGCAATGCACAGGAACAATGGCGCGCACGGGTGCATCGGTGTGCCGGTTGACGAATTGGCCGTCCCGGCATGTGAGAGTCATGTCGAGATACTGATCGAGTGCAGCTGGATCGAGGCCAAGGCTTTGGGCCTCGCACTCAACAAAATGCGGGGTCGCCCCGCAATAGTGGATGGCGTTTGCGGTGGCGACAAAGGTGAAGGATGGGACCAGCACCTCGTCCCCCGGGCGCACGCCGGCGGCGTAGAGAGCTGCATGTAACGCAGCCGTGCCGTTCACAGTGGCGATGGCATGTCGGGCACCCGTGGTTTGGGTGATCATATCCTCGAAACGATCCACCCATTTTCCGACCGAGGAAACCCAGCCGGTGTCGAGGCAATCCTTTACATAGTCCCAGGCATTCCCATCGATCTCCGGTGCGTGGAGGGGGTGTGGGCCATCGTGCGGTGACAACACCGTGGAAATCCGCTCAAGAATGTTTTGGCCTTTTGGGGGTGCTGTCTCGACGAGGGAACCTAGGGTCTGGTCAGACATTATAGAGATGGGCCTTGTACCCGGCCCGGTTGGCCGGGGCGGCGAACCAGTCGATCGTTGCCTCCAGCCCGCGCCGGAATCCGGTCAATCCGGCATGGGCAGGCTGCCAGCCAATCAGTTCAGCTGCCTTTCGGTTGTCACACCAAAGGCGTTCAACTTCCGAAGCGTCGGGGCGCAGGCGTGTGTCCTCGGTTTCGATGATGAGTTCCACACCCATGAGGTCGGCGATGGTCTGGGCGGTATCTCCGACCGAGATTTCAAAGTTTGTCCCGATATTCACCACATCACCAACTGCCCCGTTGCTCTCGGCAGCGGCCAGGAACCCGGCGACAGTGTCGCTGACATAGGTGAAATCCCGTGTTGGTGCGATGGCGCCCAGACGGATTTTGGCGGGTCCGTTCTGGGGGTCATGAGCAGCCAGTTGTGTGATGATTGTCGGGATCACCGCGCGTGCGGATTGGCGTGGGCCATAGGTGTTGAAGGGGCGCACCACGGTCACCGGTGTCCCGAAGGAGCGCCCGTAGCTGAGAGCGATCTGATCTGCGCCGACCTTCGTGGCGGCATAGGGTGATTGCGGGTTTAACGGATGGGCTTCGTCGATGGGAACATATTGCGCGGTGCCATAGACCTCGCTGGTGGAGGTGTGGACAACGCGCGACACGCCAAGGTCGGTCGCAGCCTGAACCACATTCAGCGTGCCTGTGACGTTGGTGTCGACATAGCTTTCCGGCGCAAGATAGGAATACGGAATTCCGATCAACGCGGCGAGATGCAGCACGGTTTCACATCCCGCCATGGCCTGACGCACGGCATGGGAGTCACGGATATCTCCGGCGATGATCTCGATAGTGTCCAGGGTTTCAGGAGCGGCGTCGTCGAGCCAGCCCCAGGATCCGCGGGAATCATATTCAACAAACGCGCGGACGTCTGCGCCGTCTGCGGCGAGTTTCTCCACCAGATGGGAGCCGATGAAACCACCAGCACCTGTAACAAGAACCTTCGACACACTGCCTCACATGGATAAATGACCGCAGAACGGTCTGACCCGGTGATGGTCGGCGAGGATGGTTAAGGAAAGGTTAGGAGGCTGGATATTTGCACGCCTCAGGTTTTCTTGGGGACCTTTTTCAAGGCCCATTTGACCCGTGCGGCGGTCGCGCCGGCTTCAAGGGTGCCCGATACAACAACCTGTTCAGTGCGGCGGACGTCATCTGCGGTTCCCAGGTACACACTCTCGGCAAGCGAAAGCGTGCCGCCTTCGGCGATCAGGCGCCAGCCGATACCACTTGGAAGACGAAGCAGGACGGCCGAGCCATTCTGAACCAGCGAGGCCTGAACGGTCGGGTGCAGATGGAAGCGAAGCGCAAAGCCGCGCGCGGGACGGGTGTTGTTGCCCGAATCCTCGATCCTGTTGAGCGCGTCCTCGCCGCGAATGTCATCGCCGCCAGCGGCCAGATAGATCCGGCGTTCATGGCTGAGGCCGAAAACCGGCACATATCCGTCATGGTGCGTATTGATCCAGTGGTTGCCGTCGTCTTCGCTGCGCTGGCTGGTGACATCCTGGGGGCGCCTGCCAAAGGTCCCATCAGGCAGAATCTCCGCCGAGTTCGTATCGTCGACGACCATCGTCGAATGCGCGGCGGTGGATCGCTGGACCGAGGCCCAGGGGTCGCGATTGCCCGGGCGGGCCCCGCAATTGGTGATCAGTCGTTCCTTGCCAATGGAGACCTCCAGACTGAGAGCACCGGCATGGGCTGTGGTGTCGAGCCCGGCTTGTGGCGGGGTGCCCGTATCCACCAGAACAACCGTCCGGTTGGCCACGAGGCGTTCGAATCCTGAATGGGGTGCGCGCGCAGGCGCGCGGCCCCGTGCGTCGGCCTGAGACAACAACATGTCGATCAGCCAGTCTTCACCCTCACCGCTGCCATTGAACAACGCCAGTCCACCGTCGTTGTGACGCAGCATGCGCAGGAAGGGTGCGGCGCGATCAATGGCTGCCAGCAGGAAGGACGGGATATCGGTTTCCGATGCCAGCAGGGCACTGCGCACATCCACAAGATCGCGCAGAACCGTTTCCTGAATCTGTGGGTTGCGGGAAATATGGCCGCCATCGGGACGGATTTGTCGGTCGACGGCGCGTTCGAGAACTCTCAGGCCCTGACGGATTGCACCATCATTGTCGCCCAGCGCCGCGCCCGCCGCGATCAGGCCCTTGGACGCTCGGATCAGGCCTGCCCCCTCGACGCCGCCCGGCAAGACACGCGAGAGATGCTTGGTCTGTCTTGCGATGGTGGCGATGTATCTGCGGCGATAGACATCATCCGCAGAGGCGCAGAAAAAATCGTGTTGGCCCAGCCATGCGTAAAGCCGGGTTGCCAGCACATCGGGTCGCCAGGCGATTTCCTGCCAGCTTGTCTGCCGCTCGATCCAGTCGCCGACCAGATCACGTGCGCGGCGCCTTGCGGCATCACCACCAACAGCACGCAGGTCACGCAGCCAGTCAAAACCGTGCAATTCTGCAAGCCACGCATCGCTCATCCCAACAGGGTGCCAGGCATGCTTGCCGCCGCGCACCGTTTCTCCCAGGAAGGAAAGTTCTCCGGCAGAAATGGCGCTGCCACGTTCGGCATTCCCCGGCCAGGCGTCGGGCGGTACGACGGCAAGTTCTGTCGGCGCACGGCCGACGAGCGTGTAGCGATAGATCGGTGTGGCGTAGAGCAGCTTTCCGACGCCGTAACGGAATTCCTGAAAGACGTTTCCGCTCATTGGTTGCCGCTCATGGCGCGTCTCGCATCATCCGGCCCGCATGGCCGCGATATTATCGGCATAGGCTTCGGGCCCGCCTTTGAAGGTGGCGGTGCCCGCGACGAGGACATTTGCACCTGCGGCAATGGCACGCGGTGCCGTCACCCGGTCGATGCCGCCATCAACTTCGAGGTCGATATGCTGGCCACCACCTGCAACGTGGTTGTCGATACGGGCACGCAGGGCAGAGATTTTTTCAAGCTGACTTTCGATGAACGCCTGTCCGCCAAAACCCGGATTCACGCTCATCACCAGAATCAGATCGACCATGTCCATCACGTTGTCGACGACGCTCACCGGTGTGGCGGGGTTCAACACAACACCGGCCTTCTTGCCGAACCCACGAATGGTTTGCAGCGAACGATGCAAATGGGGGCCAGCTTCGGGATGCAGCGAGATGATGTCGGCACCAGCTTCGACAAAACCCTCGATCATCGGGTCAACCGGGCTGATCATCAGATGGACATCAAACGGCAAATCACAATGCGGACGCAGCGCTTTTGCGACGGCAGGTCCGATGGTGATGTTGGGGACGAAGTGACCATCCATCACATCAATATGAATCCAGTCAGCGCCCGCCTCGGCGACAGCGCGAACCTCTTCGCCGAGCTTTGAAAAATCGGCGGCCAGGATAGATGGTGCAATACGGACGGGCGTCTGTGCCCCTTGGGACGAAGCCATGGTTTCTGGTACCTGATTTACGCGTTGCGCCGCAAGAAAAGCTGCGGGGTGAATGGGAAGATCATGTGCGCACCAAACGGGCGGCGAAAAAGCCGTCCATCCCGCCCCGTTCGTGCCAGTGGCATGGCAGGGTGCGCAGCATGCCATCCGGGGCAATTGCCGATGGGGCGAGGCCTTCTAGTTCGGGACGTGTGGCCGGGTCAATCGGGTCGATGCGCACGGGCGCACCAGCTTTGCAAAGTGCTGCGATCTGGTCGGGGCCTTCCTCGGGCTCGAGGGAGCATACCGCGTAGATGATCACGCCACCGGGGCGGACCATGTCGACCGCGGCGGCCAGCAAGCGCTGCTGAAGGCCCGTGACCGCCTCGATATCCTTTGAACGACGGCGTCGGGGAATATCGGGATGCCGGCGGATGGTGCCGGTCGCAGAACACGGTGCGTCGAGGAGGACCGCGTCAGCCGGGGTGTCGGGCCGCCATTGGGTGCCGTCGGCATTCACCATGTCGATGTTGAAACCGGTTCGCCCGAGGTTTTCCTGCAATTGTCCCAGTCGGGCGTTTGAAATGTCGACAGCGGTCACCTGCGCGCCGGCATCGGCGAGTTGCAGGGCCTTGCCCCCCGGGGCGGCGCAAAGATCAATCACGGACTGGCCAGTCACATCGCCAAGCATGCGGACGGGCAAGGCTGCGGCCGCATCCTGGATCCACCATGTGCCTTCGTTAAAGCCCGGAAGGTCGGAAATTCGCCCCCCGCCGGATCGACGCAAGGTGCCGCCTGGTAGAATTTCGGCCTCGAGCTTTGCGGCCCATTCTGCAGGGTCTGCTTTGACCGAAAGCGAGATATCGAGGGGAGCTTCGTGGAGATGGGCGGCCGCGATCGCCTCGGCGGTTTCCAGTCCGAAGTTCGCGTTCCAGCGGTGGAACAACCAGTTCGGCGTGTTGGCTTCACCGGGGTTGGCGGGGTCGGTGATGGGTGTGTCGGTCTTCTGGTCACGATCGAGCCGTCGGAGGATCGCGTTCACCAGGCCCTTCAAAGCACCTTTGCGATGCTGGGTCGCCACCCGCACAGCGGCGTCCACCGCGGCATGGGGTGGTGTTTCGAGGAAGACGAGCTCGGCGACACCGATCCGCAATATGTTGCGGATGCGTGTGTGGCGGCTGGATATTGGGCGGTCGAGCCGTGCCTTGATGATGGCGTCGATCTCTCCGAGGCGACGTAGGGTGGCCCCGATAATGCGGCGTACTTGTGCCCGGTCTCTCGGGTCGAGTGCGGCCAGCCCCTTGTGTTCACCCAGGGTGATATCAAGAGGCGCGCCGCGATCAAGCACAGCGTCGAGGATGTCACAGGAAATCGCGCGAGGGTCAGCCATGGCGCTTTAGACCATATTCTGTGAGGACGACAAAGGTGGGTGCAAAGAAAAGGGCGGGTTTGAAACCCGCCCGTTCTTTTGCGTCATGCAATATGACGATCAGGCGGCAGCGCTCTTGCTGTCTTTCCGGATATAGGCAACGGCACAATGCTTGGAGCAATACGGCCGGCCTGGCACGGTATCGTCTTCACAGAAGCTGAAATTGTCCTTGCCCGGATCCCCGGTCGGCCACAGGCACGCTTTGACATCACCGCCGCGTCGCGCCATTGGCGGGAGAACGGATTCAGCAATGCGTTGGTCGCCGTCGGGCACGATCTTTTCACCACCGATTTCCTCATCGGCCATCGTGCCGCGCAGCGCCTTGGCTTCGGCGGCCCGGTCAATGGCACGATTGCGCCGACGCGACCCGGTGCCGTTACCCCGGATCGGGGATGGGCGGCTTTCCAGGCCCAGACGGTGCGCCTTGCCGATCACGGCGTTACGGGTGACTCCACCCAACTGGACGGCAATCTGGCTCGCGCTCAGACCTTTGGCCCACAATTCACGAAGCATTGCTACCCGTTCGTCAGTCCACGACATGTTGATGTCCCATCTTTTCGTCTGCCCCTTGGAGGGCACCGGTCGGCACCCTCAATTCTGAAACGGAGCCTAGATCATGTGGGATCATTGGGGCAAGACCACAAAATAATGTAGGACCTACTAGATGTGGACAATCTGTTAACAGTCTATCCACATTTTGCGCCAAAATTGGTGTTTTTATGCCCATTTTGGCCTTTTCAGCGCGACCGGGGACCGCGACGTGATCCGGCACCGGGGACGCTTCCCCGGCCGGTTCTTCTCTCTGAACGGGTGCGCGCCCGCGGTGACCAAGGGCCTTGCGGTCCGGCGGGGGTCACAACAGACGACTTGCCGGGCGTTCCGGACATTTCCCGCAATCGGGCGACCCGGTTCGCTGTGTTGGGATGAGTTGAGAACATTTTGTCCCGTTTATGGGCGTGCAATGGGTTGATGATGAACATGTGGGCGGTGGCCGGGTTGTTTTCAGCGGCGTCATTGTCGATTTGCCGGGATCCAGCCTCGAGTTTTTCAAGTGCGTCGGCCAGCCAGTCCGGGTTGCCGCAGATCTCCGCACCGCCCCGGTCGGCTTCGTACTCCCGTGTCCGGCTGATCGCCATTTGCACCAGCATCGCGGCCATGGGGGCCAGAATCATCATGGCCAGCATGCCGATGATGCCCATCTGATTGTTCCGGCCGCCACCGAAGAACAGCGCGAAATTTGCAAGCATCGAAAGCGCGCCCGCCACCGTGGCGGTCACGGTCATGATCAGGGTGTCACGGTGTTTCACATGGGCGAGTTCATGGGCCATGACCCCGGCGACTTCGCGCTCGTTCATGAGCTGTAGCAGGCCGGTTGTGGCGGCCACCGAAGCGTTCTTGGGGCCGCGACCCGTTGCAAAGGCGTTGGGTTGCGGGTTGTCGATCAGATAGACCTTGGGCATCGGCATACTGCCGCGTTTGGCAAGCTCGGCAACGATGCGGTGCAGGCTGTGGCTGGGATCGACTTCCTTTGCCTTGTAGTAGCGCAGCACCGTTGCGCCCGAGTTCCACCAGGCAAACAGGTTCATGCCCGCGGCGATCACAAGTGCGATCAGCATGCCGGTCTGGCCCGCCATCAGGAATCCCGCGCCCATGAACAATGCGGTGAGGGCTGCCAGCAGCAGTGCGGTCTTGAAGTAACTGGCCATGTCTTTTCTCTGGGTCTCGTCTCTGGTCCTGAAATTCGGTCGCGACGATCAGTCTCTTGGCAAACCCGGTCTGATCGTCCATATCAAAGAGATGGCTGACAAAACCGACAATACAAGCAGTGCGACACCGGTTTATCGCGAACGGGTGCCCGATCACGCGCCCACCCGCGCACCGATACCAGCACCCAAACCCGCCCAAAATGCGGCAGACGCTTTGCCGGAAACCAAACCTGAGAATCCGGAAAAGAAGCCCGAGCTTGGTGGACCCAAGGGGCCCGAGCCCACGCGCTTTGGGGATTGGGAACGTGACGGGCGTTGCGTCGATTTCTGACGTGTTTTTGCACCCGGCATGATCAACCTTCCCGACGGTGACTTCGTTCTCGCGGATCTGGAATACACATCCTGGGACGGGGCGATGGCGCGCGACTGGGGCGGTCCCGGTGAGTTCCGCGAGATCGTGCAGATCGGCGCTGTGAAAGTCACCCGGGCCGGCGGCTGGCACGAAGTCGACGCCCTGATGGTTCTGGTTCGCCCCACTCTCAACCCGGTCCTGTCAGACTATTTCACCAATCTGACGGGTATCACCGATGCTGACATCGCCCGAGCGGGCGTTCCGGTCACCGACGCATTGGAGCGGTTTTCGCAGTTCACCGGCGCGCTGCCCATCCTGACCCATGGGCGGGATGATCTGGTGGTCGTGGAAGAATGCGTGGAAAAGTCGATCGACAACCCGTTCGCCAATCACGACTGGTGCGATATCAACCCCGGGATCCGCGCGATGACGGGTCGTGATCTGATGAGTTCGGAACTCCCGGCGCATTTGGGGCTGCCTCAGAAAGGTCAGACCCATGACGCACTGGCGGATGCTCGCGCGTTGCTTGCGGTGCTCGCGCATTTCGAGGCGCCGGCGGTGCACACCAGTTAAAAACTACGTCTTCGGAATCTCCGCAACGATATCAATCATCCGGCCCTTGGGGCCAAACTCTCCGAGAACTTCGCCGATCTTCTCGGCGTTGGAATCGCGGAAGTTGATGAAGTCCTCATGGGTGTCCCAGAGCATGTAATTGATCACCGTGCCGGTGGCTTTTTCCACATGCACCGTGGCGCCATGGAACTGTGGCTGTGCGGCCACGAGTGTGCCGGTGATGCCCTTGAGGGCTTCGACGCAGGCATCGACCCGGTCCGGACCAACTGCGAATTCAACCATTGCGACTTGCATGAGACGTACACCTGTTAAATGTGGTGCTAGCGGTTCTGGCGATTGTCGACGAGGTCGTCAACGACAGCCGGGTCGGCAAGGGTTGATGTGTCGCCGAGCTGATCGTGTTCGTTGGCGGCGATCTTGCGCAGGATGCGGCGCATGATCTTGCCCGACCGGGTTTTCGGCAGGCCCGGGGCCCATTGCAGCAGGTCCGGGGTGGCGATGGGTCCGATTTCCTTGCGCACGAATTTGATCAATTCGTCGTGCAACTCGGCGGTGGCGTCCACGCCGGCCTTCAGGGTGACATAGGCATAGATGCCCTGCCCCTTGATGTCATGGGGGTAGCCGACGACAGCGGCCTCGGCCACATCATCATGTTCGACGAGCGCGCTTTCGACCTCGGCGGTGCCCATGCGGTGGCCCGAGACGTTGATGACATCGTCGACCCGGCCGGTGATCCAGTAGTAGCCGTCCTCGTCGCGCCGGCAGCCATCGCCGGTGAAGAACAGGCCCGGATAGGCCGTGAAATAGGTGTCCACGAAACGCTGGTGGTCGCCATAGACCGTGCGCATCTGGCCGGGCCAGCCGCCGTCGATGCACAGGATGCCTTCGCAGGCACCTTCCAGCTCATTGCCTTCGGCATCGAGGATGATCGGCTTGACGCCAAAGAACGGCAGGGTCGCCGAGCCCGGTTTCAACATGGTGGCACCGGGCAGCGGGGTCAGCAGGATGCCGCCGGTCTCGGTCTGCCACCAGGTGTCGACGATCGGGCAGCGGTTCTCGCCCACCACCTGATGATACCAATGCCAGGCTTCGGGATTGATCGGCTCGCCGACCGTGCCGAGCAGGCGGATCGACTTGCGCGAGGTCTTCTTCACCGGTTCGTCACCTTCGCGCATCAGCGCGCGGATCGCGGTCGGGGCGGTGTAATAAATATTGACCTGATGCTTATCGCAGACTTCCCAGTGGCGCGAGGCGTCCGGGTAGTTCGGCAGCCCTTCGAAGATCAGGGTCGTCGCGCCATTGGCCAGCGGGCCGTAGACGATATAGCTGTGACCGGTGATCCAGCCGCAATCGGCGGTGCACCAGTAGATGTCACCGTCGTGATAGTCGAAGACATATTGGTGGGTCATCGACGCGTAGACCATGTAGCCGCCGGTCGTGTGCAGTACGCCCTTGGGCTTTCCGGTCGAACCGGAGGTGTAGAGGATGAACAGCGGGTCTTCGGCGTCCATCGGCTCGGGCGGGCAGTCGGCGGACTGCGCGTCAACCAGCTCGTGGTACCAGACGTCCCGGCCCTCGACCCAGTTGATGTCGGCACCGGTGCGGTTGACCACCACGACGTTGTCGATGTGTTCGACTGTGAGTTTCTCGATCGCCTGATCGACATTGTCCTTGAGCGGGATCGTCCGTCCGCCGCGCAGGCCTTCATCCGAAGTAATGACCAGCGAGGATTCGCAGTCGTGGATGCGGCCGGCAATGGAATCCGGTGAAAAGCCGCCGAACACCACCGAATGGACCGCGCCAATGCGGGCACAGGCGAGCATGGCGACGGCGATCTCGGGAATCATCGGAAGGTAGATGGTGACCCGATCACCTTTTTTGACGCCCAAGGACTTGAGACCGTTGGCGAACTTGCAGACCCGCTCATGGAGGTCGCGATAGGTGATCTTCGCATCGTCCTTGGGGTCGTCGCCTTCCCAAATGATGGCCACCTGAT
The DNA here is from genome assembly GCA_943787745.1 of uncultured Alphaproteobacteria bacterium. Classification (GTDB taxonomy): domain Bacteria; phylum Pseudomonadota; class Alphaproteobacteria; order UBA6615; family UBA6615; genus JABJAG01. The sequence continues at coordinate 126,876 of CALSNJ010000001.1, forward strand.
CGGCGCGCATCGGGAGGTGTCGATCGAGGCAGTTGACCGAGGCATTCAGCACGCCGTCGTAGTACCATTTCACATGCAGATCGGCCGCGTCGAACGAAACGTCGCGGACTTTGGTGTAGGGCTTGATCCAGTCGATACGCTTGCCGTGTTCGTCCCAGAACCCGTCGGGGTCCTTGATCGAGTGGTCATACATTTCCTGATATTTGGATTTGTCAGCCCAGGCGCGCTTGGCCCATGTTTCGGGTACTGGAAAAGTTTCTTGATACATGGCGTGTGCGCTCCCCTTTGATCACGTTTTCCGGTCCCTGTTGCGAGGGCCGGATTTGTTGCGCGGCATTATCGGGAAATCAGTCGGCCCGTACAACTCATACGATCTGTTGAGCGCGATATGGCGTTACAATAACTCAGGCACCAAACAGCACCATGCCGTCGTCATCGACCATCACGGGTAGTTTGGTCAGGGATTTGCCGATGCATGGCCCCTTGGTGCAGTAGCCGTCTTCCTTGCGAAATTTCGCGCCGTGAGTGGAGCACTGGATCAGCTCGCGTCCGACATCGAGGAAGGTATCGGGTCGCGGTTCCAGGGTGATCCCCTGATGCGGGCACATGTTCATGTAGCAGTGGATATCTGTGCCATCGGGCACCAAAAACACAGGCATGGTGGCGTCCGGCTTGTCCTTGAAGATGTGTTTCAGGACGAAGCCCTTGCCAGCTTCGCCAACATCATCGACATGGCACAGCACACGGCGATTGCCGCGCATGACGGGCTTGTCTGACGGCCCCTCTCCCACAGGGAGAGGGGTTTGGGGTGAGGGGTTACGGTCTGTCATCGGTTGAACCAGACTGCAGGACGCTAAGAATTTCCATAAGTACACCTTCGGTGTTTTGTATTGCCTCGTGGTTCCAGAACCTCAGAACCTTCAGAACCTCAGAACCACGTAACCCCTCACCCGTCTCGCTGCGCTCGCCACCCTCTCCCGATGGGAGAGGGTTGAACACTAAGCCTTCACACCGGCCATGCGGCACACTTCCTTCCACTCGGCGGCAGTGACCGGCTGGACGGACAGGCGTGAATTGTTGACCAGGACCATGTTTTCCAGCTTCGGGTTCGACTTGCAATCTGCCAGGGTGACCGGCGTCTTGACGGGTTTGACGGTCTTGATGTCGACCATGCCGAAGCGCCCGGACTCGTCTGTGTGATCGGGATAATGCTCGCGGACGACCTCGACGATGCCGACCACCTGCTTTTCGTTGACCGAGTGATAGAAGAAGCCTTTGTCGCCCCTTTTCATGGCCTTCATATTGTTGTTGGCCTGATAGTTGCGAACCCCGTCCCAGTGTTCGGTGCCCTTCCTGACCTGGTCATCCCAGGACCAGGCGCCCGGTTCGGTTTTGAACAGCCAATACGCCACGTGCCATTTCCCCTGATTTTTTGTGCCGCTCACATTAACCGGCGTGGTTTGGGAATTCCAATGCGCCCCGCCCACTCAGCCTTCGGGGCGAAGAGGTCGCGCGAGAATTTCGGCGATGGTTTCATCGATACCGGCACCAGCATGCAGGATTGCGTTGACGGCAGCACAGATCGGCATGTCCACACCAAGTGCGGCGGCGCGGGTCAGGACAGCAGGGGCCGTGGTGGCGCCCTCGGCCACTGTCTTGCGGCCTGCCATGGCATCTTTGAAGGACGTGCCACTGCCCAGGGTGGCACCGAGTGAATAATTCCGTGACGCGGTGGAGGTGCAGGTCAGCGTCAGATCACCAAGTCCCGACAATCCCATCAGGGTGCGTGGATCTGCGTCGAGCGCGCTTGCGAACCGGGTAATTTCCGCAAGTCCCCGCGCGATCACGGCCGCGCGGGCGTTCTGCCCCAGACCGCGTCCGTCGACGACGCCGCAGGCAATCGCAATGACATTTTTGATGGCGCCACCGACTTCGGCCCCGACGACGTCGCTGGCTGTGTAGGGCCGGAAGGATGGGGTGCCCAGCGCATCGGCAAGTTGTGTTGCCAGCGCGCTGTCTGCACAGGCGAGTGTGACGGCGGTGGGCAATCCGCGGGCGACTTCGGCCGCAAAGGTCGGCCCTGAGAGAACCGCGAGGGTGGCTTGTGGTGCGGCAGCTTCCGCGACCTCATTCATCAACAGCCCGGTCTTGAGTTCGATTCCCTTGGCGCAGATCACCAGGGGGACAGAGGCATGATTGTTGGCCGCAAGTTGGCGGAGCGTGTGTCCCAGAAACTGCGCGGGCGTCACCATCATAATTGCGTCTGCGCCGGACGCAGCGTCCTGCAGGTCAGGTGTCGCGCGAATCTCGCGATCAAGCGGGATGTCTGGCAGAAATACAGTGTTCTCATGGTGCCCGTTGATCGCTGCTGCGGTTTCGGATTCGTGGGCGTGGATCGTGACGTCACGACCCGCGCGACGGGCAACGGATGCGAGTGCTGTGCCCCATGCGCCTGCACCGATAACCGTGATCCTCTGTATCGGCTTGGCCATGGTCAGCTCAGATTGATTGCGATGGAAATACGGGTGCCGGTTCCCGTATAGGGGCGCACCGCGTGAGACAGCCAGGACGGAAACATGATCACGGTGCCAGCGGCAGGGCGGATGACCTCGCTTGCGCCCATTGAAGGCCCGTCGGGGACGGCCGGTACGATCTCGGGCCGGTACATGGCAGGAGCCACGCCGCGCGGATCCTGAATTTCAAACTCTCCTCCCAGAGACGGATCTTCACCAGCGCCGCCATCGTCTACGTAATACACAGCCGACCACATACAGCCGGGATGGGTGTGGAACTCGTTGCCGTGCCCGGCGCGATTGATGTTCGCCCAGGCGTTCAGGCGCCAGGTCTGTGGCGCAGGCTGACCAGTTCGGTCGGCCGTGAACTTGTCGGCGAGCTGTCGAACAAAGGCGAGGAGGTATCGGGTTTCGTCGCCGCCCCACTCGGGCAGGTCCCATGAGGACTGCCAGCCGCCAAGATTGGAATGTGCTGTGGAGGGGTGGTTTTCAGAACGCGCAAGGATCGTCTCACGAAGCGTTGCATTGATGGCTTCGGATTTTGGCAATGGGGCAAAGGCAACCGGTGTCGCGAAGAGAGGTTGAATCTCGATCTTGGTTGCCGGGTTGTCAGTTTGGGCCATGTCGATCCGCTGCGGCTTGGGTGTTGCGTCAGCTTATTCTGCCGCGCGCAGTTCGGCCAGCGGCCAGCGCGGGCGAGGACGAAAATCAAGCGGGGAGGTGATGCCCGCCTTGAGGCGTTCCAGACCGGCCCAGGCGACCATGGCTGCGTTGTCGGTGCACAATGCGGGCGGTGGCACGACGAGTTTGATGCCATGTGGCGCGCATGTTTTTTCGAGGGTTTCCCGGAGCGCGATGTTGGCTGCCACGCCGCCGGCGGCAACCAGCGCAGGCGGGGTGCCACCATGAGAATCGGCAAACATTGCGAAGGCATGCCGGCATCGATCCGCCACGGTGTCGCAAACGGCGGTCTGAAAAGAGGCCGCAAGATCTGCAATGTCCTGAGCGCTTGCCGTGCCCTCGAGCTTGAGAGCGGTCTGGCGAACAGCCGTTTTCAGGCCGGAAAATGAAAAGTCACAACCCGGTCGGCCTTTGAGGGGGCGCGGCAATTTGAATCGTGCTGCATCACCCGTTGCAGCGGCATCCTGGACCGCAGGCCCGCCGGGGAATCCAAGCCCGAGAAGTTTTGCGGTTTTGTCGAAGGCCTCTCCGATTGCGTCGTCGATCGTGGTGCCGAGCAGGGTGTATTGGCCAAGCCCCTCGACGGCAAGCAACTGGCAGTGCCCGCCGGAGACCAACAGCAGCAGATAGGGGAATTCGACGTCGTCGGTCAGCCGTGCTGTCAAAGCATGTGCTTCGAGATGATTGACTGCGATGAATGGCAGGCGGCGCGCGGATGCAATCGCCTTGGCGGTCATGCTGCCGACATGGACGCCGCCGATCAATCCAGGGCCCGCTGTGGCGGCAATGCCGTCTATGGCCTCAAGGGTCATTCCGGCATCGTCGAGTGCACGGGCGATGATGGAATCGAGCTGGTCGAGATGCGCACGGGCTGCGATCTCGGGCACCACGCCTCCGAAAGGCCGGTGATCATCGAGTTGGCTGAGCACGACGTTTGATAAAATCGTGCCGCCGCCATCACCAATGTCAGACACAATGGCGGCGGCTGTTTCGTCACAGCTCGTTTCAATTCCAAGTACGTTCATGACGTTGATATAGCCCAAATTGGACGATAGGTCGCAACGCGTGTGGGTATGTTTGTGAAAAACGGATTTGCCTTCGCGCCGCAGACGGTTATGAGGTGAGGCATGAATGATCAACCGCTTCGCATTGGCACGCGTGGAAGCCCGCTTGCCCTGACCCAGGCACGCATGGTGCGCGGGCTTCTGGCCGACGCGTTTCCTGATTCGCCTGAGGCGGAAATTGTTCCCATCCGCACCACCGGGGACGCGATCACGGATCGCTCGCTGGCCGATGCTGGCGGGAAGGGGCTCTTCACCAAGGAAATCGACCGGGCCCTGTTGGACCGTGAAGTTGATATTGCCGTGCATTCAGCCAAGGACATGGAAACATGGCTTGCCGAAGGCACCGTGATCGGCGCTGCTCTGGAGAGAGAGGACCCACGTGATGCCCTGATTGGCGCGACATCGATCAGCGATATACCGCGTGGCGCCAAAATAGGATCTGCCTCCCAACGCCGCCAGGCTCAGCTTCTGGCGCAGCGTCCGGACCTCAATGTGGTGCTGTTTCGAGGGAACGTGGAAACGCGTCTGCGCAAGCTTGCTGAAGGTGAGGCTGATGCGACGCTTCTTGCATTGGCAGGTCTCAACAGGTTGGGCCGGGCTGAGGCGGCCGACGCGGTATTGGGAACAGATGAAATGTTGCCGGCTGCCGGGCAGGGTGTCATCGCTATTGCGCGTCGGGATGACAATGAAAGCGCGGCCCTTGCGCTGGCGCCGCTCAATGATGGGGCGACTCTGACATGCCTGCATGCAGAGCGCGCGATGCTCGATGCCCTCGATGGCACCTGCCGGACGCCCATAGGTGGGCTCGCGCGGATTGTTGGGGATGGCTTGAACCTCGACGGATTGGTGGCATGGCCGGATGGTTCGGGACTACAGCGATGCCAGATGACAGGTGATCGGGATGATCCTGTTGCGCTTGGGCGCGCAGTGGGCCTGGCGCTGCGGGAGGCCATCGGGCCGGATTTCTTCGCTGCCCTCGACTGAGATGCGCATTCTCGTCACCCGCCCGCAACCAGATGCGGATCAGACAGCCGAATTGCTGCGGGCCCGGGGCCATGACGCAATCGTTTGTCCTTTGATGGAGATTGTCCCCAGCTCCGCCCCGGAAAACCTCAATGCTCAAGAATTTCAGGCGATTCTGATCACCAGTGCCAATGGAGTTCGCGCGTTTGCCCAAGCCACTCCAGCGCGAGATATGCGGATGTTTACGGTCGGGGCGGCAAGCGCGGAGGCCGCGCGCAAGGAAGGTTTTACCCATGTCGAGAGCGCCGAGGGAGATGTCGGGACGCTTGCGGCATTGGTTGGGCAAAGCCTTGACCCAGTGGCCGGCAAACTCCTGCACGTCGCCGGGTCGGTAACGGCCGGCGATCTTTCGGGAATTCTGGGTTCTTATGGGTTCGAAATCGAGAAAATGACGCTATATCAGGCCAAAACAGCGGATATTCTGCCCGTAATAGCTAAAAATGGCCTTCAAAGGCAGGAATTCGACGCAGTAGTTCTGTTCTCTCCCCGCACAGCACGTATCTTTACGGATCTGGTGGGGCAGGCCGGGCTGGCCGAATATCTGGGAAACATCACCGCGTTTTGTCTTTCACCCGCAGTTGCCGGCGGGCTGAATTCCGAAGACTTTCTGGACGTACGAGTATCGTACACGCCTGATCACCCCGGCATCCTCGAAGTTATCGACGCGCACCCTTGATCACGGCTTCCTGACATGCGTATGTACGTGTGCGTACGCAATGAATGACGGAAGTGGAGGTCGCGATGGCTGATGAGATGGATCAAGCAGCAACCGGGATAATCGCGGCTTTTGGCGGGATCCGCCCGATGGCGACGAAACTGGGTGTTCCTGTCAGCACGGTTCAGGGCTGGAAACAGCGAGACACGATTCCGGCAGGCCGTATGGCCGAAATTCGTCGTGTTGCCAGCGAGAACAACATTCAGATGCCTGCAGCAGGCGAACCGATCATTGAGGCAACAGCAATCAAATTACCGGACAGTCGCGATAGCGAACCAAAAGAGCGTTCTGAAACCGGTTCAAAAACCGAAAAGAAAGCCCCCGAAACAAAAGCCCCGGCTCCGGTTAAGAGTGGCAAGACTTCCGGCATAGCCGTGTTGGCACTTCTCGTTTCGATCGGTGCTGCAGGCTGGTTGTGGTGGAGCACCGAAGGACCCGGTGCGGGCCATGGTGAGAATGCGCGGATATCGGCTTTGGAGGGGCGGATTGCACGATTGGCGGACACGACCGGTGATCCCGGGAAGGCGGACCGGGAGGCTCTATCCAAACAAGTCTTGATGTTGCGTGGCGAGATCGAGACGCTTTCGAACCCTGACCTGAATATCGCCCTCGATCCCATCAAGGTCGAAATTGCAAAGTTGCGAGCTCAGGTCGCGCAGTCTGGTGAAGTGAATGGTTCCGCTGTCGACCCGTTGCTGACCCAGCGTCTCAGCGACATGGATGCAAGAATCCTGAAGATAGAGCAGATGGCTGCCGAAAATAGTCAGGTGGGCGCGGATGCGATCGCAGACCTCGGCCGCAAGTTTGTCACTCTGGACGAACGGTTGGCCGGGTTGCAGAGCGAGGGTGCACGGCAGGAAGCAGCGGCCATTGATGCGATTTCCCTGACCCTGGCTGCGAGTCAGCTGCGACGGGATATCGATCGCGGCGAACCCTATCGTGATGCACTCACGACCCTGGAAAGTATCTCGCGCGATGATGTTGAACTCGAAGCTGTTGTGAAGCGCCTCTCTCTGGATGCTGATGCCGGTGTGGCGTCACTGGAGGAACTTGTGTTTTCCTTTGATGCGACCGCTGTCGCAATCCTCGACAATGCGCCCGAAGACGCCGAGAGCACGATTGTTGACCAGATCCTCGATCGCGCCCGCCGTGTGGTGCGAGTGCGTCGCGTCGGAACGGATCTTCCGCCCGATAGTATCGACGGGCGTCTCTCCCGGGTTGAGTTCCGCCTGCGCGAAGGCGATGTGGCTGGCGCCGTTGCCATCCTCGATTTGCTTGAGGGCGGTGCTGCTGAAGCTGCCCGGTCCTGGGTTGTCCGTGCGAAATCCTATGTCGAAATTGGCGCGGCTCTTGAAACCATTGAGGCGCAGGCATTGGCGCGTCTGCGCACTGCGGGTGGGTCCTGATCATGCGGACCATCATTTATATTCTTGAGGTCGCCATCGTCATTGCGATTGCTGTCTGGCTGGCCGACCGACCCGGGAAGGTTTTGATCGAATGGCAGGGATACCGGATCGACACTTCGATCGGGATCCTCGCGCTTTGTGTTTTTCTGTTCGCTGTCGTCGTTGCGGGGCTATATGCGGGCTGGCGCTGGTTCCGCCGCCGCCCGCAGGCGTGGTCAAACCATCGGCGGTTAAACCGTCAGGACGCCGGGCTGAAGGCGTTGTCCGACGGGCTGGTCGCCATCGCTGCAGGTGACGCCGACACCGCACGCAAGCAGGCGCGCCGCGCGGGCAATCTGCTCGAACACGCACCCATGACCCTGCTTTTGGAAGCGCAAACGGCGCAGATTGCAGGCGATGATGTTACGGCGCGCGAGACATTTGAGAAAATGCTCAAGACCCCGGAGACAGAATTTCTCGGGTTGCGGGGACTGATAGCAGATGCGCTCCGCGAGAATGATGATTCCCGCGCGCTTTCTTATGCACGTCGCGCCTATGCGCTCAAGCCGCGTACGCCATGGGTGCTCGATACGATGATCTCCCTGCATAGCCGTGCCGGAGACTGGCGCGAGGCGCAGCGGCTTGTTGAAGAATCACAGAAAGCCAAGCGTGTCCCCGGCAAGTCAGGCAACGCGCAGCAGGCGGCCCTGCTGACTGAACGCGCCCGAGCGGCTCGCGCGGCGGGGCAGGTGGCCGATGCGTATGTCCAGGCCCGCAAGGCCAATGACCTTGATCCTGATCTGGTGCCGGCCGCCGAACTTGTCGCCCGGATGGTGGCCGAGGATGGTCGCACGCGGCGTGCGCGCAAGGTTCTGGAGCGGGCGTGGGGACGTACGCCACACCCGGCGTTGATGGCGGCATATCTGGATTTCGGGGTTGAGAGCAAGGAACCGCTTGATCGCTACAAGGCGGTCGAACACATGACCCGGCCTGCCCGCGAGCATCCTGATAGTCGGCTTGCATTGGCGGAAGCGGCGTTGGATGCCAAACTTTGGGGTGAGGCCCGCGCGCAGCTGGAGGCTCTGGAGGCCGCCCGCCCGACCGTGCGTGTTTATCAGCTCCGTGCACGTTTGGCAGAAGAAGATTCTGAGGATGCCACCACGGTGGATCAATGGCTCGAACGCGCAGCCGCGGCCGACGCTGATCCCCAGTGGGTCTGCAAGGATTGTGGCACTGTTGCGGATGACTGGTCGGCGGTGTGCGGGAACTGTGGGTCGTTTGGAACTTTGGAGTGGAACCAGCCGCCGCGAATCCATCGCACATTGGTTTCGCTGGTACCCGCCGACGTTGATGAATCGTCTCCGGCGCGCGACAGTTAGAGGCCGCAAGCTTGGCAACGGACACGTATCGGATAACTCTTTCTTAACCGTGTGCGGGTCTTATGGGGATGTTTGAGATTCCCTGATGATTGCTTCGGCGCCTGCTCACAATGTCCGGTTATTGCCCGTCCCTGCTGATTGTTACCTATCACTATGTTCGTGATCCCGGAGAAGTGCGCTACCCCGGTATTCATCCGGTTTCCATGCAGCGCTTTCGGAACGATCTTGCCCGGCTCGGTGAGCACGGGACATTCGTGACGCCGAGCGAGGCAGAAAAATTTCTGACCGGGGGCGGTGGGCATGATGGCCCGCAAATTCTGATCACCTTTGATGACGGCCTGCAGGACCATTGGCGCGCGGCGCAGCAAGCGCTCGATCCCCTCGGTATCAAGGGTGCTTTCTTTGTGTCGAGCCGACCGCTTACGGAGCAGCGCGCCCTGCTCGTCAATAAGCTGCAATATCTGCGCTCGATCACTCCGCCTGAGGCGTTCCGGTCTCGGTTTCTTTCTCTGGTTCCACCCGAAGCCGCGTTGCTTGCGGTGCAACCTGCGTTTCGTGCGAAGGCGTGCGGTGTCTATGTGCACGATAGCGAAGAGGATGCGTGTGTGAAGTATCTCGCGAATTTCTCGCTTGGCTATGATGATACCGAGATGGTCGTGGACGAACTTCTCGCAGAACGCGGTGTCTCTGAGACCGTTCTGTGTGACGAGCTCTATATGAATCCCGATCAGATGCGGAGCCTGCACAATGACGGCCATATGATTGCCTGTCACGGGCACACCCATCGTCCGCTGGGGACTTTGCTGCTGGAGGAAATGGACGCAGAGGTTTCAACGAATCGGGATGCGTTGCATGGGATTCTGGGTGAACGGCCTGGCTGGATTTCGTTTCCTTATGGACGCGGCGATGCAATTCCGCAGGACACCGAACGGCTTTGTGAAACTTTTGATTTCCGTGTCGCCTTAACCCTGATGTCGGATTGGAACGTGGCAGGGCAAGATCCGTTGCGGGTGTGTCGTGTCACGGAGAATCAATACGCGGGACTCCTGAAGGACATTCCGCGAATGGCGGATGTCAGCTCGAGGAGAGTGGCGTGAGTTTGATTTGCACCAGCCCAATTTTTGTCGGCGGATACTTCAAGTCCGGAACATCGCTCCTGCGCGCTTTGCTCGGGCAGCATCCAGATGTGGCATCGGGGCTGGAGACACACTGGTTCGCGATTGATCCGAAACGCCAGCTTGGTCGTCATGGTGAGGCTTTGCACGATAGTGTTTCGCGCCTTGCCGCATTTTTTGGTCTGGATGAAGCCGATATCCGGGCGGTCACTGCCGAGGCTGAGACTGGTGAAGCATTTCTCGATCGCCTCATGCAGTTGCATCTCACAACACAGAAAAAGTCGCGCTGGGCCGAGAAAACACCGGACAATATTCTCCATGTTGACCGGATTTTTGACCATTGGCCGAGTGCGCGCTTCGTGCACATTCTGCGAGACCCGCTTGATGTTTATGTCTCCCTGCTGAATTGCGGCAAAGGCGACGCCCCAGAGGTTTTCGCCAGATCCTGGAGCGATTGGATGTCCGGTGGTGAAGCGGTGGGCCGCGAGATTGGTCCGGAGAAATTTCGGACTGTGCTTTATGCCGATCTGGTGAACAGGCCCGAGTTGGTTATGCGTCCGCTCTCGGAGTTCCTCGATCTGACATGGAGCTCTGCGCTTGCCACTTTCGAGGGCCAGCAGGACGAATTTGATCTTGTCCTGCGCACAACCGGGAAGCGCAGCACCACACTGGAAAGCCTGTCACGACCTCTTTTCAATGACCGGGTCGGCGTTTGGCAGCGCGATCTCGATCCGGTCGTTGCGCAAAATCTTCAGTGCGAGTTGGAGAAAGCGGGTGGCTGGTCAACCTATCGGCGTCTTTGTGATGCCTGGGGTCTCGGTGAAATCCAGGAAGCCGTTTGACGCATTTTCGGGTGCGCATGGAAAGTCTTCCTTAACCAAATAAGCGTTCAATGACGTCATCTCATTAACCACACCCGATTGGGTGTTCTGAGAATGCGAAAGACGTTCATGAGCGGTATGTCCCTTTTCCAGAAGAATATTGTCTTCCTCCAAACAGCCGTGCCGGCGCTGGCGTCTCTGGCTGGAAAGACAACAGACACGCTAACCAAAGCCGTGATGGATTCATCCGGCATCGCGGTTGATATCGATCTTGGTGGGGGGCGTCTCTACAACCGCCCGGCTGCAGAGTTCGCGCAGGAGCAGGTTTTGTCGTGGCTTCGCCAGCCAAACCGTGTGGTGGTCAATCGACCCGAGCCGGAGTCAATGAAGGATGAGGCTGGGAAAACGCTTTCCATGCGCCTTTCTGACGAAGTTGGAGATGACCTTCTTGCATTTCCGCCGACGGATGAATCCGGCCTCCTCGTTGTGATCGGGATAGGGCTGGGTCAGCACATCCGCGATCTTGTGAAAAAAGTCGGCCCCCGCCATCTGGTGCTGATCGAATCGATTTCCGAGTTCGTCGTCCACAGCCTGCACGCATTGGATTGGGCCTCCCTGATTCAGGATTGTCAGGCGCAGGGGACAACGGTGGATGTGATCGTGGATTCCGACCCGCGGGTTGTGAAGACCGAGCTGGAAGAATTGATCACCCATTTCGGGGCCTACTGCGTGGACGGGGCATACTCGTTTCTGCATTTCCAGACCGATGTGAGCCGCGCCATCGCGCGGGACTTTCAGGAACTGGCCGGCATGAAGACGATCCTTCAGGGATATTATGCTGACGAAAAACTGATGATTGAGAACACGATCGCCAATGTCACCGGCGAGGAGTTCTGGATGATTGATGGGGCGCCGCAAAAGACACATGACATGCCAGCTTTCATCATCGGCTCTGGACCTTCGTTGGATGGTGCCCTCGATACCATTCGCGAATGGCAGGATCATGCTGTGATCTTCTGTGCGGGTTCTGCCTTGCAGAGTTTGCTCGCTGCCGGGATCAAGCCTGATTTCCAGATCGAGAAGGAAAACAACGAACAAACCCGCAAGCGTATGGAGCATATTTTTGAGCGCCATGGTGCGGGAGCGGACCGATTTGACATCAGCCTTATTGGGTCGGTGACCGTGAAGCCTGCGGTTGTTGATTTGTTCGGGGATACCTTCCTGTTCCATCGCGAAATGCTGAGTTCGACACGGATGTTCGGAAAAGGCTTTAACCCGCTTCTTGCGACCGGGCCGTTCTCTGCGAATACAGCGGTTTCGGCGGCTACGATTCTGGGGTTCCGGAACATGTACATGTTCGGTTGCGATTGTGGCTCGGTGGATCGGGGACAGCACCATGCCCGCGATACGGTTTACTACACACGTGACGGTCACACTTCCGGGCATGCCAACTTGCCGCTTCCGGTTCCCGCAAACTTTGGTGGGCAGGCCTGGTCGAACCCTTATTTCCTATGGAGCCGCTGGGTTTTTGAAAGCATGATTTCGCAGGCTGAGATCTCCGCTGTCAATTGCAGTGATGGCGTGGCGATCCAGGGGGCGACGCCAATCCGGCCAGCCGATTTGGAAATGCCACGCAATGTTTTGAACAAGGAGAAGGTCCTGAGCGCCTTGAAGAAGTCATGTCTTTATCAGACGCCCGGCTCTTATCTGCAGGGGCAGAACCTGCCTGATGTCCTTGACCGGTGGAACAGGTTTGCCGCTGACTTGCGCCAGTTTTGTGCCGAAGTGCTGCCCCAGGCAAAAAGCCTCCATGATTTGGATGGGGCACTTGCGCGGTTCGTTGAAACCCGCGACCTCACCTATGACGGCATCCTTGTGCCGATAGAGGGTTCGATGCGGGCCATGGTCCCTGTGGGTGGTTACTTCCTTAATCGTGTTGCCGAACCGCAGGATCGCGCGCGGCTTCTTGATGTGTTCCGGGATGTGTTCGACGAAGAGGTCGAGCGCATGTTGGCTGATTGCACGGCCATGCTCGCGGGCATCGCAGCAGGCCACGGGGATTCCAGAGAAATTCAGGTTGCGAGTTGAACGTCGTCATAAACATCCCGCAGTACCAAGGAGGGTCAATTGTCTGACCGCAAAATCCAAAAAGGTGTCCGGAAGCTCAATGGCAGTCCGGCCATTCGAAAGGTCTGCGTGGTCGTGAACAGTCGCGCCAACTACGCCCGGATCAAGTCCGTGATGCGCGCCATTCAGCGTCACAACCGCCTGGAACTCCAGCTTGTGGTAGGGGCTTCTGCGCTGCTCTACCGCTATGGCAATGTTGTGGATCTGATCCGCGCAGATGGTTTTGAGCCATCCTCGGTCGTATACTCCATCGTGGAGGGTGAAAACCCGACCACCATGGCGAAGTCGACAGGCATGGGGATCATTGAACTGTCGTCACAGTTTGAGAATCTGCAGCCCGATATTGTTCTGACGGTGGCCGACCGGTTTGAGACCATGGCGACGGCCATCGCGGCGAGCTACATGAACATTCCGCTGGCGCATACCCAAGGCGGTGAGGTGACAGGCTCCATCGATGAAAGCGTGCGCCATGCCATTACCAAGCTGGCGCATATTCATTTCCCGGCGACCGAACGCGCCCATGACTATGTGGTGCGAATGGGTGAAGCGCCCGACACGGTACATCTGACAGGATGCCCGGCGATTGATCTTCTGGTGGAATCGGATTTGTCGCTCACACCCGATTTGTTCAGTGAGGATCAAGGCACCGGTGCACAGCTGGACCCGTCACGGCCCTATATTGTGGTCCTGCAGCATCCCGTGACCACGGAGTATGGGTCAGGTTTTGAGCAGGTAAGCGCAACGCTCGATGCGGTGGACCGGTTGGGCATGCAGACCGTCTGGTTGTGGCCAAATGTCGATGCCGGCTCGGACGATGTGTCCAAAGGTCTGCGCATGTATCGCGAGGACAATCCCGAGGCCAATGTCCATTTCTATCGCAACTTCCCGGCTGAAGATTACGCACGACTGATCAACAATTCGGCTGCGCTCGTTGGCAATTCCAGTTCTGCGTTGCGGGAAGGTGCATATCTTGGTGTCCCGGCGGTCAATGTGGGAACGCGCCAGACCGGCCGCGAGCACGCCGAGAATGTGCGCCACGCCGGATATGACGGCAAGGAAATCGAACGCACGGTCCGCGCGCAGATGGAGCACGGGCGCTACGGTCGCTCGGAGATGTTCGGCGATGGTCATGCCGGCGTCAGGATTGCCAATCATCTGGCGGAAAATGAAATCGTTGTTCAGAAGCGCTTGGCGTACCAATGAGTGTTGCTCAGGCGATGGACGTTGGTGCCGCGTCACTTGATCCCGAACAGTTTCCGAGTTGTTCCGTTTGTGGCGATCTTGCCTGGATCCCGGTTTACGAAGGTCCTGTGCGAGATGGCGCCTTTGGCAATATCCGGGCAGATGCGGTTGTTGCGGAATGTGTCGGCTGTGGCGTGCAACGGCTTGATGAGTCGTCCTGTCACGATGATGCGGTCTACACGGATGCAGCCTACCGCGAATTGTTGGGCGAATCTGTCGACACCAACGGTTTTCATGCCGAACATGACCCGTTGCAACTCGAGCGCCTGAATGTCGTCAATCCGATGACCTTGCGTGGCAAGGTGATCGCCGATATCGGCTGCGCGGCGGGCAGTTTCCTGGATTTCGTCTCGGGTCTGGCGCGGTCCGTGATCGCGGTGGAGCCGGGCAAGCCATATCAGGGATCTCTCCGGCAGCGCGGATATCACACCTATGATTTCACGTCTGGTGCGCTTGACGATTGCCAGGGCAGTGTCGAGCACGCTTTTTCATTTCAAGTGATTGAGCATGTCGCCGAACCCGGTGCGTTTCTGTCCCAGATTTCTGATCTTTTGGCACCGGGTGGCAGGCTGACAATCTCCACGCCGAACCGCAGTGATATTCTGATGTCGCTGCTGCCCGAGGATTATCCGCCGTTCTTCTATCGCAGTGTGCACCGCTGGTATTTTTGTGCAGATTCGCTCTCACGCTGCGGTCGTGCGGCAGGGTTGATTCCGGTCGAGACCCGTTTTGTTCATCGTTTCGGGGTCGCAAATACCCTGCGCTGGCTGCGCGAACGCCGCCCGGGTGGCCGCGATCCGCTGCCGGGGCTTGATGATCCCGCACTTGATTCTGTCTGGCGCGACACGCTGGCCCGTGAAGGCACAGCAGATACGATTTACATGACCTTTGAGAAGCCAGCGAACTGACGGGATAACCACGCAATTCGCTTGACCGCAGGGCCCGCCTTACATAGGTAAGGCCCCGCACACCGGTGCCGCCTTAGCTCAGTTGGTAGAGCATCGCATTCGTAATGCGGGGGTCGCGTGTTCGAGTCACGCAGGCGGCACCATTTTCTTTCAAAATATTCGTTGGTGCCGAGCAAGCGGGGTTTATCCGCCTGACGGCGTTAAGCTGTGCCGGTCACGGCAGCCGCTGCGTGCGCAGCCTCAGAAAGACCAGATAGACGCGTTCGAGAGCGAACAGGATCGGCCCGAACTGTGCGATGCGTCCGAGCCAGCGGAACCGGGGCATCTCTGACCACAGCTGCGCGAAAGCCGCGGCGCCATCATGCAAACGGCCTGTTCTGTCCACGAAATGGAAACGTGCCAATGCGTCCTCGCGGGTCAGGCCGACTGGAAAATCAGCGTCAGGCGCTGTGTCGATATCGACCCACTCGATATTGGTGTCGCCGCCGCGTCGTTGGTAGAAGCCAATCTCGCGAGAACACACTGGGCACGTGCCATCATAAAATACTTTGGGCATGATGGGGTTGCGTTAAACCGCACCCCAAACATCGTCATATCGAGCCGTTCCGTCACTCTTTGGATGGTCGCGGTAGGACGCTGTCCGGGTTGAAGTGAAGAAGGTCGCCCCTGTAAGTGCGAAACCAAGCGCGAAAAGAATGTGCAGGGCGACGAGCTCGCCGTACCAGAGCCAGGCACCGGCCATTGTCGAGAAGATGGTTGTCCACATCAGGCTCAACACGACCATGATCTGAAAGCGTTGTTGCGGAGGCAGCAGGCGCAGGGGGTTGCGTTCAGAATCCATGATGGTGCGGTAAATCGATAGCATTGAAGTCTCCTTGAGTTGCTTTGTCGTTACGGGCCGGGATCGTGCCCGGATCAGGATTCATCCTATGCAGTGTTCTCAGTGGAGCGATGCGTTGGGCGCACGTCCAGGACGTCTCGGGCTGCGTAGAGAGGGGCAAATCAACCCGATCAGGAGCAAGTATTATGTTCGATTACCTTTGCCGTCTCGGCGACAAAATCTACAAGAGCCGTTCAGAGCAATCATGGAACCGAGAGAACGTCTGATTTCTCTCTGGATGACCCAATGAACGCCCGGCTTTTGCCGGGCGTTTTTTGTTCAGCACCATTGAAGTGAACAGCATGAAAATTTTGTCGTGAAAGACGTGATGTGGCTTCGTCCTCTGTAGTGGGCCGGCGCGGAAGATATCAACTGAAAATGAGAATAGGATTGCTCCGACGTGTCACACGGACTCACAACGTGTGACGGATCAGGCATGACGGGTCGCCGCATCACGACACCCGATCACTTAAGGAGGAGCGGCCTTGACGGTATCGCCAGAATTGTCGGACGAGATCTTTCCCAGAGAAACCGCCGGCACCTATATGGTCACGCGCATACCGCGGGCCTCTACGAGCACGCCGATCGATTCGGTGATTCGGTCTCTTCATGGCAACAGGTTCGAATGCGCGGACACCATATTCGTCACGGATGACGAGGGATGTCTGGAAGGGATCGTCCGGATCAACGAACTCTTTGCCAATGTGAGGGGCGCGATAGGCGACATCATGGAGCCCGAGCATGAGGCTGTTCAGGCGGGTGACGATCAGGAACAGATCGCCGTTCTGGCCATGCGTCTGAACATGATTGCCCTTCCCGTTGTGGACAAGGATCAACGACTGATCGGCGCAGTTCCGCCCGAAGCTCTGTTCAAGATACTTCGGGCCGAGCACATGGAAGATTTGCAACGGTTCGCCGGAATCGTGACCCATGAAGAGGGGCCGCATGTTGCCCTGGATGCATCCTTGTTCAACCGATTCCGCCGTCGCCTGCCTTGGCTGGTCTTCGGCTTGGTTGCGTCCTCGATCATTACCGCGCTGATGACGGGGTTCGAGCAAACATTGTCTGAAAATGTGGCCGTAGCGTTTTTTGTTCCAGCGCTTGTCTATATCGCCGGGGCCATCGGTAGTCAGGCTGTATCGGTCGCGGTGCGCGGACTTTCCACCGATAACATCTCGCTTGGAAGGCTGCTTCAGGACGAACTGGTTATCGGTCTGGCCATCGGTCTGACACTCGGTACGATCACCTTTGTCTCGGTGTTCATTTTCTTTGATAACGTCGCCTTGTCTTTGGCTGTGGGGCTGGCCGTTCTGGGCGGCGGTGCCATTTCGGCCGTGGTGGGGTTTGTTCTGCCATGGTCGTTTCAACGTCTTGGGTCGGACCCCGCGCTTGGGAGTGGCCCGGTCTGCACGATTATCCAGGACGTGGCGAGTTTGTCTTTGTACTTCGTCCTGGTGATCACCCTGGTGATCTGAGGCGCTGAAGGGGTGTTTGGCCGTCGACCCATAAAAGCGCGGAGGGGGCCAAGACGGCTCACTGGCGAAGTCTCGAATTGATCGAGATCAAGGCAAAAACTTGCGGTTTCTCTAGTCTTTTAACGGTCAAAATTTTCACATTCCCAACAGCGAATTTGGGAAAACGCCTGAGTTTGGCTGCGGGTATGTCGGGGCCCTTGGAACAATAGAAGGAACTCTGGGAATGCCAGATTTGACCAAAATTGATGGGGTTGGCCCCACATTGGCAACCGCATTGGTGAAGGGAAATTTCCTGACCATCGCCCAGATTGCTGCGGCGGACCCGACCGAACTGGCGACCGTTCCGGGGATCAGCCGGCAGGGCGCTGCGCGGATCGTTGCTGCTGCGAGTTCACTGGGGCCAAAACCGCGCGCCCGACAAGGCGGCCAGAAACGGTCACGGGGTGCTGTTGCCCCTCCCAAAGGCAGCGCCTGTCAGCCGTTCCAAAGCGAAAATAGTCGAAGAAAAAATCGCTATTGAGGCGAAAAATATGAAGCAGAAAGAAAAAATAAAGAAGCTGAAAAAGAAAATCAGGAAGCTGAAAAGGCAAAAGAAGAAAATTCTGGCGAGAGATAAAAAGCGGTCCTGAAGGGAGCGTACAAAGAATTTTGATGCGTAGAAGGCGGCGCGCGCACCGGCAACCGTTCGCACAGTTCATAGGGATGATAGGTCATGAAAATGAATGGAGTTTCGGAGAAGGTTTCTCAGGCGGAAAAACCAGGGTCTGGAAACGGTAAGGCCGCAAAAGCCACCGCAGTTAAGCCGACCGCAGCCGTGCCTCGGGCGAAGGCGCTGGACGGGGCGCCCAAAAGCAGCGCTTTGCTTTTGCATGAAAAGCAGGAGAAAAGAGGACGTGCCGCTCCGTTGCCCGACAACTATCCCTACGAGAAGCGTATGCGGCGCGCCGAATACGAGGTGCGGAAACAGGAACTGCAGATTGAGCTTTTGAAAGTGCAGAACTGGGTCAAGGACACAGGTCAGCGTATTCTTTGTGTCTTCGAAGGACGTGACGCGGCTGGCAAAGGTGGGACGATCAAGCGGTTTACCGAGCACCTGAACCCGCGCGGGTCGCGCGTTGTTGCCTTGGAAAAGCCCACCGAAGAAGAGCGTGGTCAGTGGTACTTTCAGCGCTACACCCGGCAGTTGCCGACCAAGGGTGAAATGGTTTTCTTCGACCGCTCCTGGTACAACCGGGCGGGCGTCGAAAAGGTCATGGGATTTTGTACGCCTGCTGAATATATGGAGTTCATGCGTCAGGTCCCGGAGTTTGAGCGGATGCTGGTGCGAAGTGGAATCCTGCTCTTCAAATTCTGGTTCTCGGTCAGCAGGGAAGAACAATTGCGACGATTCCGCTCGCGTGGCAGCGACCCTCTCAAAAGCTGGAAACTGAGCCCGGTCGATCTTGAATCTCTTGACCTCTGGGACGATTACTCCGAAGCCAAGGAGGCCATGTTCTTCAACACGCACACGGCGGACGCGGCGTGGACGGTGATCCGCTCCGATGACAAGAAGCGCGCCCGGTTAAACTGTATGCGGCATTTTCTGTCGAGTATTGACTACCCGGGAGCAGATCGCAGCGTTGCTCTGGAGCCCGACCCCCTGATCGTTGGCCCGGCTGACACCTTGTACGAAACGCTGGATGACTACGATCCGAGTATGCAGATCAGAGTGTAGGCTTTTCTGGCGGCGCCGCTTTTTTGTTTTCGGTAAACGGAATGACGGGGCCGTGCTAGGCTTTATGTATGACTTATCCCTCTATCTGGAGAGCCGATCATGGCCAACGAAGACCCCTTCAAGCAGTTCAGTGAATTCCAGAAAAATCTGTCGCAACTCAAGATTCCCGGTGTCGACCCGGATCAATGGGTGAAGGTCTATGAGCAGAATATCGCGGCCGTGACCCAGGCCAATCAGACATTCATGACGGGTATGCAGGCGTTTGCCGAAAAGCAGGCCGCCATGCTTCAGGAGGGCTTCAAGACCTCTGAGGCCGCCATCAAGGAAGCTGCCGAAGCGGGAGAGCCGACGGACAAGGTTACAAGTCAGGTTGAGCGCGCCAAGGCCGCTTATGAAAAAGCACTTGCCGACATGAATGAGATCTCCGAGATCGTGACGAAGACAAACTCTGAGGCGCTTGAGGTCATCAACCAGCGCGTCAATGCATCCTTCTCGGAAGTTCAGAAAATCCTTTCGGAGAACAAGAGCTAGAATCCGTTCTTACGGAACCAGCCAGCTGCCCGTCCATGTTTCTCCGTCGCGAATAAAACGTGCGCGGCGGTGTCCGCGTGCATCGAGGAACAGCCATTCGAGCGCCTCGATCTGTAGGGTTACGACCATGAAGTTTGCGGCCCCACCATCGGTCTCGTCGGGGTCGCGGATCGCCTGCAACGGGTCATCGATGGGTGTGCCGGGCGCTTCAGTGACCTGATACACTATCCGGCTCATGGGCTTGGTATCTGCCCAGGCGTTTGCCACCACCGCATCGCCGATGTGGAGTTCGGCACGGCAGTCGATCTGCAGCTGTACCTTCTTTTCGGGGTCGTAGATGTGCAGCGCCGCGCCAGCGTGCGCGCGCAGTTCGGATATCTTGGTCGAACGTTGGTCCGTGTGAAGCCGGAGTGCGCAAGGGTGTTGTTCAAAACCCTGCAACACGAATGTACGTATGCGCGGCGCGCCATCCAGGCCGATCGTGGTCAGGGTCGGTGTGTGGGCTGCCGCATGTCTGTTTTTCGCGCCGTCCTTAAGCAAGGCCCATGCTGATTCGAGCACTGCGTCCAAATTGGAATAGTGGGCTGGCGTTGCGCGTTCGGTTTCCGGTTCTGGGGGCTTTGCGATTGTCATTGTGTCATCTCGGCGCGCGCATATATCGGTGAAGTCGGCTATTCTTTGCCAATGTTGGACACTCTGCAATTTTTCTCTATCGCGCTTGAGGCCGTCATCGCCGTGATTTTTCTCATGATCGCAATTCGCGGGCGCGCTTTCATGTTTGGTCTGGCGCTGACCTTTGCGATCTATGTGGGCTACGACTTGGCCCGTCAGTTCGCATGGGATGTGTCTCCGCCGTTCTTGATTGTCGGCTTTTTTGTGGCGACAGTGTCTGCGCTGTATTCTGCAGTGAAACTTTACCGAAGGCTTTGACGGCTCGAACGCCTGTGACGGAGGAACCATGGTGGATAAACTCACAACTGATATTGGCGGAGATTCCGCCGGTCCGGTCCCACAGGAGGACCGTGACCAGCTCTTTTGGGAGAAGCAAATGATCGCGGCCTTCAACCTGCTTCAGGTGAAGGGCGTTGTCGTCACCGATGAATTCCGACGTACGGTCGAGGAAATGCCAGCAGATTATTATGCCAATTCGACATTCTATGGCCGCCGTCTGGACGGCATGGTGCGCTTGCTGATCGAGAAAGGCGTCATTGACGCTGATACAATCGAGGCGCGCACGCGGGAAATTCTTGAATCCGGGACCCGTGACCATGTCTGAGGCGGAACCAAGCTATGCGGTCGGGGACCGGGTGCGAATCCTGGATATTGGCAAGCCCGGGCATGTCCGCACGCCGACCTATATCCGTCACAAGGTCGGCACCATTGAGCGGTTTTGCGGGATGTTCGAAAATCCCGAGGACAAGGCCTATGGGCGTTGGGGGTTACCGCCGATCCCGCTGTATCGCGTGCAGTTGAAGCAGGACGATATCTGGCCGGACTATGATGGTGCGCCGGGCGATGTCCTCGAGATTGAAATTTATGACCATTGGCTGGCACCTGCCGGGGAGACAACCTGATGAGCGACCATGACCACGATCATGATGATCACGCGCCGACTCGCGAAGACGATGACCTTGAGCTGACCGAGGGAGAGGCGCGTTTCCTGGCTCTCAAGAGCCTGCTGATTGAAGGCGGTGTCATGACCGCAGATGAAATCCGGGCGCGGATGGAATTCAACGAGCGCGGCAGCCCGCATCAGGCGGCTCGCATGATCGCCCGGGCCTGGGTCGATCCGGACTACAAGGCACGTATGCTGGCCGACACAAAATCGGCCGCTGCAGAATTGGGGATCGAGGCCACCGAAGCGGCGTTGGTCACAATTGAGAACACGCCCGAGCGGCACAACATGGTTGTCTGCACGCTATGCTCCTGCTACCCGCGCTCGCTGCTGGGAGAGCCGCCGGCGTTCTATGTCAGCAAGGCCTATCGGTCGCGGGCCGTGCGAGAGCCACGCAAGGTGTTGCGGGAGTTTGGCGTGGATATTCCAGACGCGGTTGATATCGCCGTTCACGACAGCAATGCCGACCTGCGCTACGTGATCATGCCCATGCGCCCGCAAGGGACCGAGGGCATGAGCGAAGAGGAGCTCGCCGCCCTGATCACACGTGACAGCGTGGTTGGTTGTGCGTTGCCTGTCGAGCCGGCCTGATCTCGTTCTATGGCAGCGATTGCTCTCTATGATCTCGTCGGGGCAGACGACCGCCGTTTCTCCAGCCATTGTTGGCGAATTCGTCCGGCGCTGGCCCATAAGGGTCTCAATTTTGAAACGGTCCCGACACCCTTCACCGGCATTCCTGCCATAGGTGACGGGTCTTTTCCCACGCTTCCCGTCATCCGTGACGGCGAAACCTGGGTTTGCGATAGCGGGGTGATCGCCGCGTATCTGGAGGCGACTTATCCGGACCGGCCATCTCTTTTCGGTGGCTCTGCAGGGCAAGCCCTGACGCAGTTTGTCAGTCACTGGTGGCGCGGGCGCATGCATCTGTTCGTGATGCCCATGATCCTGCAGGACATTCACAGCCATCTTGTGCCCGAAGATCAGGACTGGTTTGCCGAAAGCCGCAAGAAGCGCTTCGGGAAATCCATCGCCGAACTCGCCGAGGGGCGTGAAGAACGCCGCGTCGAGTTTCGGACACGGCTCGAACCTCTGCGTCAGATGTTGGGGGGTCAGCCTTTTCTGGGTGGCGAGACCGCGCTTTATGCGGACTACCTGGTGATGGGCACGTTTATCTGGGCCCGCAAGATGAGCCCCTTTGCGTTGGTCGAAGCCGGCGACCCGGTGCATGACTGGATGAACCGGTGTCTGGATCTTTATGACGGAATGGCCCGGTCGGGCCCCGGATTTGATTGGTAGGACAGGGCCGGTCGGAAGCTTTACGGGCTGGACTTTTCCCCAAATACAAATATTCTGCGGGATATAACGTATTTACACACAATAATATGTGAAATAGGTGTCGGTGTTTGCCATGCCGTTTCACCTGCACGACAATCAGGAGTCCTCAAATGCCAACCACGCACCCCGAGACGCTTGCGCTCCACGCTGGACACCGCGCCGACCCCACAACCGGGTCCGTGGCGGTGCCGATCCATCAGACCACCAGTTATCAGTTCCGCGACACCGAACATGCGGGCAACCTTTTTGCGCTGGCGGAACTCGGCAATATCTACACCCGGATCATGAACCCCACGGTGGATGTTCTCGAACAACGTCTCGCGGCGATCGAGGGCGGCGTTGCCGCACTGGGTCTGTCCTCGGGGCAGTCGGCCTCCATGTTCTCGATCTTGAATATCGCGCGGGCCGGTGACAACTTCGTCTGCTCAACCGATATTTATGGTGGTACCTGGAACCTGTTCAAGAACACCATGCGTGACATGGGCATCGAGGCACGTTTCGTGGACCCGGCCGATCCGGAGGGCTTTCGTGCGGCCACCGATGACAAGACGCGCGCTTACTATGCCGAGACGCTGCCGAACCCGAAGCTGCAGGTGTTCCCGATCGCCGAAGTCGCGGCGATCGGTCGTGAACTGGGCGTTCCACTGATCATGGACAACACGGCAGCGCCGCTGCTGTGCCGTCCGTTCGATCATGGTGCCGCCATTGTCATGTACTCGACCACCAAATATATCGGCGGGCACGGCACTTCGATCGGCGGCATGCTGATCGATGGCGGCAACTTTGACTGGGAAGCTCACGCCGACCGGTTCCCGATGCTCAATGAACCAGACCCGAGCTATCACGGCGCGGTCTGGACCGAGGCGGTCAAACCCCTTGGGCCTATTGCCTATATCATCAAGGCACGTGTCACCCTGTTGCGTGACATCGGCGCCGCCATGTCACCCCAGAATGCCTTCCAGTTTATTCAGGGGCTGGAGACATTGCCGTTGCGCATGGAGCGACATTGCGAAAATGCGACCAAAGTTTCTGAGTTTCTCAATGGTCATGACAAAGTTGAACGGGTGATATATCCGGGCCTGATGGACGGCGAAGCGCGCAAGCGTGCTGATGCACATCTCAGTGGTGGCTACAGTGGCCTGGTGGGTATGGAAGTGAAGGGCGGCCTCGAAGCGGGCAAGAAGTTCATCGATTCCCTCGAGCTTCTCTACCATGTTGCCAATATTGGGGATGCACGTTCGCTGGCCATTCATCCGGCTTCGACCACCCATAGCCAGCTGGATGCAGAAGAGCTTCTTCAGGCCGGCGTCACCCCGGGCTATGTGCGCCTGTCCATTGGCATCGAGCACGCCGACGACATCATCGCGGATATCGATCAGGCCCTGTCCAAGGTCTAGTCCCCGGGCGCGTTCAAACGTGTCATGTCTTCGCAAGTCGGTGTGAAACCCGGTATTGTGTGGCGTCTGTCACCGCGCATGGATTCTCATGGCACGTTCGTCTGGTCTGTTCCCTTCACCCAAAGGTTGGCTCGCTGCATTGCAGACCGGGTGACGGACAAAAGAAGAGACCTGCTGCCGGAGGGTGATTGCCTTGGCCCGTCCGGTGGGATCGTGCCGCTGACTATGGAATTTCCACGATAGGTCTCTCTGGCTCTGGATTTTTTGACGATCTATCGACATCATCGGCGCGAAGAAAAACAGGGAAATGTCATGTCGGAAAAATCCGGAAAGTTTGAAGTTGTCGAGGCGTCCATTGACGACCTTCACAACGCCATTCGCGCGGGTGAAACAACCCTCGTCGAAGTCGTGCAGGGCTATATCGACCGCGCCCGGGCCTATAACGGCGTGGCCAGCATGCTGGTGACCGAGGACGGACTTCCGGTGCCCGAAGCCACCGGCGTGGTCCGCGCCGGGGCCGCTTTGAAATTCCCGACCGAGACAATTCCGGTGTCCGACGTGTTGCCCGATCTCGACAAGTACAAGGGGCCGCCGCTCGAATACGGCCGCATGGAAGCCACCGCCTCCAAACCCGATGTGCAGCAGCAATTCGGCATGATTGCGGGCATTCCCAGGGCCGGTCAGGTCAACGCGCTGTCCACTCTCAACATTCGCGGCGAACGGTCGGTCACCTGCTGGGGCGATTACGACCGCCATCCTTCCGAGGGGCCGCTTCCCGACGGAGCGCCGCCGGTCTGTGAGATGTTCCGCCAGTTTCCCGATGCGCTTGAGCGCGCCGCCGAACTCGACGCCGAATTCGGCAGCGATCCCGACCTTGAGGCCCTGCCCATGTATGGCGTGACCTTCTCCTTCAAGGATCCCTTTGACACCAAAGACATGCGCTCGACCGGTGGCGCCGATGCCGCCTATGACAACGATTTCCCGGCCCGCGATCATGTGCTGGTTGAACAGTTGCGTGCGAAGGGGGCGATCATTCTCGCCAAGGCCGTGAACACCGAATATAACGGCCGCGCTGGCGACCCCGGCGGGCGGAACCATCCTGACAAGGTGTTGCCTTCCACGCTCGGCTATCAGCGCGCGACCTGGGGCGGCAATCCGTCCAACCCCTATGACACGACTCGTGCGGCTTCGCTGGGGTCGAGCTCCGGCTCGGCGTTGTCGGTCAGCACCAACATGGTGATGGCAAGTCTCGGTGAAGAAACCCGGGCGTCATGTCGCGGCCCGTCCAACCACAACTCCGTGGCCCTCATTCTGCCGCATAAATCGATGATCGGATTTGATGGCGGCGCCATTGGGGCAGACATCTATTGTGACCGGTCGGGTGTGCATGGAAAGTCCCTGCCCGACTGCGCAAAAATTCTCGATGCGCTGAAGGATCCCGAAATGGGCTACTACGACCCGCGTGATCCCTATACGACCGTGCCACGCTCCTCGGTGCTCGACACACCTTATGCGTCGCATCTGTCTGACAATGGTGCGCCCGGTGCCCTGAAGGGCGTGCGTCTTGGTGTCGTTCGCGAGTCCATGGTCTATCCGAAGGATTCCATGACTGAGAAGCCGATCGTCGATGCGGCCACGGTCGAGATCAAGGAGGTGCTCGGGGCTACGCTGGGCGCCACGCTGGTGGAATCCGGGGACCCCCTCTGGACGCCCGATCCGGATCTCGAACAGATGGGGACGGATTTCCGGACCGCGCTGACCCGGCTGATCCCGGTCTTTATGCCCGATATTCTGTTTCGACTGGGGCCGGATGGCACGCCGTTGTTCAAGGAGTTCGAGGCCGCGATTAAGCCGACCGAATTTTTCCCGGGCAAGACCTTCGGCACCGGCACGATGGATTCCATCGATTACTGCGTGGCCCTGTCCGAAGGCCGGATTGAAGCGCCAGCCAATCTCGATATCGGGACGATCCAGCCGCAGCAGCTTGCCAACACATTCCGGTTTCATATCAGCCAGTATCTGATGCGCCGGGCCGAAGACTGGAAGGCAGCGGGCTTTCATGAGGCGCTCGACAACTGGGCCGAACTCAATGCGCGGTCGAAGTTCTGGGGCGACGACCAGCGCAGCGGCTTCAAGAACTGGGAAGAAACCTCTGATCCGCGCAACGCGCTCGATGGCCGTCAGGGTGTGAATGAGCGCATCATGCTCCGTGAGTTGCTCCGGCGGGTCGATATGATGGTGCTGATCGAAAACAAGCTGGACGGCTTCGTGCGGCTGCACACACCATGGCCGCCGGGAATCATCGGTGGACCGCTGCAATACGACACGCCCAACAATCTCCGGAATGAGAGTCTCTACGGCCCGAATGCCGGACTGACCGAGATTCTGGTGCCGGCAGGGTATGTCACGACGGCCTACGACCCGGTCTACAAACTAAATGCTGATGGCACGAAATACGTTTCCGCGCCGTCTCATGAACCGACGATGATCGATGGGCCGGGCCTGCCGTTCTCGCTGGTCTTCCGGTCCGAACCGGGAACGGAAGACAGTCTGGTGCGGATTGCCTCGACCTATGAGGCGGCGTCACGACGTCGTGTCTCACCGCCGGATTTCGGGCCGCTTTGTTAAGGCCTGCTGGGTTGAAGCAGTCGTGCCCGTTTTGACCTCACGCGGGTGACGCCTGTCTGGCAGTATGTGTGTTGCAGAATAGGGAACAGACCATGGTCGCCACTCGGCAGCTTCACCTCGCGGCGTTCATGCGCCCGATCAGCATCCACACCGGCGCCTGGCGTTACCCGGGCGGGATGCCGGATGCCAATTTCAACTTCCGGGCGATTGTGAAATTTGCCCAGCGGCTTGAGGAGGCGCGTTTTGACGCGTTTTTCATGGCCGACCATCTGGCGATGCTGAACATGCCGATGGATGCGCTCAAACGCAGCGCAACGGCCACTTCCTTTGAGCCATTCACGCTATTGTCGGCGCTTTCCATGGCAACGGAAAACCTGGGCTTGATCGCAACCGGTTCGACGTCCTTTGACGAGCCGTTTCATGTTGCGCGCCGGTTTGCCTCGCTCGATCACATTTCCGAAGGGCGGGCGGGCTGGAACATCGTCACCACATCCAATCCCGATGCGGCAAAGAATTTCGGGCTGGAGGATCATCTCGACCATGCGGACCGGTACCGTCGCGCACGTGAGTTCTATGATGTGGTGACCGGTCTTTGGGACAGCTGGGCTGATGATGCGTTCGTTCGTGATGTGGACACCGGCGTCTTTTTTGATCCTGAAAAACTCCACACTCTCGATCACAAGGGTGAGTTCTTTTCCGTGCGGGGTCCGCTGCACGTGGCCCGGCCGGCGCAGGGCTGGCCGGTCATTGTCCAGGCCGGCGGATCGGACGCCGGGCGCCAGTTGGCTGCCGAAACCGCCGAGGCGATTTTCGCCGCGCAGCGCACGCTCGAGGACGGGAAAGAATTCTACGCGGATGTGAAAGGACGGATGAAGGTGCTTGGCCGCAATCCCGATCATCTGAAAATTCTACCCGCCTGCCTGGTGGTGGTCGGTGACACTGTGGAGGAGGCGCGCGAAAAGCGGGCGATGCTCGATTCCAAGGTGCATCTCGACAGCGCCATTGCATCACTGTCCATTGCACTGGGTACGGACGCCTCAAAATTTGACCTCGATGGACCGTTGCCTGAGATCCCGGAAACCAATGCGTCCAAAAGCGGACGCGACCGGGCCGTTCGCATGGCGGAACAGGACAGCCTGACCGTCCGTCAGCTGGCCCAGCGCATGGGGGGCTATTCGGGTTTGGCGCTGGTCGGCACGGCCGAGACCATTGCAGACCAGATGGAAGAGTGGATTGACGCGGAGGCCAGCGATGGCTTCACAATCATGTTCCCGTTTCTGCCGGAAGGGCTGGATTTGTTCGTAGACCGGGTGACACCCGAGCTTCAAAGGCGCGGATTGCTGCGCCGGGAATACGAAGGCAAGACCTTGCGCGAAAACCTTGGTTTGCCGCGTCCCGAGAATCGCTTCTTTGCGACAGCCTCAGATCAGGCGGCGCAATAGTCAGTCGAGATAGCCGCCCCGGAAATAGACGAGCGGGTCGGCATCCTTGTTGCCTGCAATGGCAACGACACGGCCGAGCGCGATGATCGTGCCGTGGCGTTCGATGGTTTCTTCCAGCTTGCAATCCATGACCCCAACGGCGTCGTTGAATGTTGGGGCACCTGTTGCAAGATAGCCCCAGCGTTCCGTCTGGAACCGGGCGGGACCTTTGACGTCGGTCTTCCCTGAGAACATATCGACCACGTCTTCGGTACCTTTCGGCAGGTAGTTGATCGCAAAATGCGCGGAATCGCGAATAGCGCCGAGCGCGGATGTTTTTGCGTCGATCGAGACGAGCATGGTGGGCGGACTGGCGCAGACATGGGTCGCAGAAAGACCGAGAAAGCCCGCCGGCCCGGCGCTGCCGCGTGCCGTGACAATTGTTGCTGCGATCGCGCGCTGCCCGACGGCACCCCAGAATGCGCCGATATCGATATCGGCGTTTCCCACGCCCGAGCCTTCACTGCCCATGGGTTTTCTCCTGATCGAATTTCACGGTCGTGTGTTCAGGCCTGACTGTCATGGTTCGTCAGCCGATTGTTGATCCAGTCGGAGTAGAGGTCCACAGCGAGCCAGATCGCCTGTGCAAGGGCGAAGTTCACCAGCCCGAAGAGCCAGGGAAAATCGAGTCCGTCTGCGAACCACATACCTGAAATGAGGAATATGGCCATGCACACAATGCCTGCGGCCAGATTGGCCAGTGCAAGACGTTGCCAATGGCCCTCCCAGCGCTTGGACAGACGAAAGAAAATGCGACTGACGAGAAAGGTCGGGACAAATGCTGCAGCAAAAAAACCGACTTCGAACACAAAATTCAACGGAGTCTCCGCAGAGGTAGATAATTTTGTTAACCATACATTGGTCCGCGTCTTTACAGAACCTTCCTGTGCGCAGAGAACTGTTGGCGGTATACGAGTGTGTAGGATATTGAGGGTACACGAAACCTTCGGTTGGGGGATATGAACCATGGAAGATCATATTCAGGAAGCAGAACGACCTGTGATGAGCGGGTTTCTATTGGCGGTTGTGCTGTTCTTTGTGGGGCTAGGTGCCGTCGCGATGCTCGTGTTGGCTGCTGCTGCTGTGGTTTTTCGCTAGTCCGAAGTCGCTGGAGCCGCTTTGCGTCGCCGGCTTTCCCGATGGGCGATAAATGTCACGCTGGCCACGATCATGCCGCCGCCGACCCAGGTCCAGACCTCCGGTTGTTCGTCGAACAGCAGCAGACCCAGGATCGTGGCCCAGACCAGTTGAAGGAACTGAATGGGCTGCGTGACGGTGATGTCTGCGGCGCGAAAGGCCTGCGTCAGGGTGTAATGACCGGCCGTCGCGCAGGCTGCGGTCGCAAACAACCAGGCGAGTTCGACCAGCGTGGGTGTCCGCCAGACGATCAGTGCGGGTACCAGCAGTGTCAGTGTCACGAAGACCGACAGATAGGCGACAATAGCTGTGCTGGATTCGACATTGGTGAGGCGTTTGGCGATCAGGAACGAGCAGGCAAAGAGCGGCGCAGCCGTCAACTGGGCGACCGATCCGATATTGATGGCCTGAAACCCCGGCTGCAGCACGACAATCGCGCCACCAAACCCCATCAGGACGGCGCCGATCCGATAGAAATGCAGGCGCTCGCCGAGAAACAGCGCGGCGCCGACGGTGGTGAAGATCGGTGCGGTAAAACCCAGCGCGGTAACTTCGGCAATGGGAATTCGAGCCATGGCGTAGAACCAGAGCATCACGCCGATTCCATGAATGATACCGCGTGCCGCATGCAGCCCGAGTACTTTCGGCGGGCGGAGGAGTTCCCCCATCCTGATGAAGACAGGTATCAGGAGAATCAGACCGAAGAGGTAGCGGATGAAGGCAGCCTGCACCGGGCTCATATCGGTCCCAAGGTGCCGGACGATCCCGGTCACGGCCACAAACAGGATACCTGTGGCCATCATCCAGAAGATGCCCTGAAGGTTCGACGTCATCTCTGGTTATGGTCTGTGCTGCAAAGCTGCTCGCGGGCGCTTCACTCGGACCGTCCGGCATGTCCGATGGTCAGGAAGGCCTGCAGGATGAGCAGCAGGGACAGCACGAACACCGGCCCGTCGGGTGTTTTTGTTGTGCCACCGATGAAAGCGTTGACGCCCAGTCCCACCACGCCGATGAAAAGCACCACCAGCGCCGTGCGTTTGAGGCGCAGGACTCGTGCGGATGGGGTTTTGAACAAGGCTTCCCAGGTGATCAGTGTCGCGCCGATGACGACGATTGCGACGACGGTTCGGAGCAACAACACGACCAAAGCCGTATCTTGGGCCGCAATGTCGAGCCAGACCGCGTAGGCAGAGCCAAAACCGGTCAGGGTCGCAAGGATGAGTAGGGCAATTCGGTTCATGGCCGGAGCGTTCTGGTGCGAGAAACGTGCAGTCTAGCACTTGTGGCGACATTGGCGATCCCGGTTGTCTCTGCGACGTACAAAACCGTCTGTTCGTGTGCCATGATACCGGTTCAACATGGAGGTGCCCGGTGCAGAAAACGAATAAATGGCGGAACACGATTGTGATGTCAGCTGCTTCGCTACTTATCGTGGCGGGATCGCATGCGGCCTTTGCCCAGTCTGATTTTCTCAAGCGCGGCAAGGATTTGATGCGT
Source organism: uncultured Alphaproteobacteria bacterium (assembly GCA_943787745.1). Classification (GTDB taxonomy): domain Bacteria; phylum Pseudomonadota; class Alphaproteobacteria; order UBA6615; family UBA6615; genus JABJAG01. Next base: position 157,539 of record CALSNJ010000001.1, read on the forward strand.
CAGTTGCCGGGATCGGGAAGCGGCGGTTCAGGTGCCACCCAGAGCCTGACCGACGGTGAAATAGGGTCGGGACTTCGCGAAGCGCTCAAGGTCGGGGCGAAAAAGGTGGTTGGACAGGTTGGCGCTGTTGATGGTTACAACGCCGATCCCAGCATTCATGTGCCGCTGCCCGACAGCCTTGCGACTGTTCAAAGCACGCTGTCCAAGATCGGTCTATCGGGGATGATGGATGATCTTGAGCTGAAGCTGAACCGTGCTGCGGAAGCGGCAGCACCGGAGGCCCAGGCCGTGTTTCTGAGTGCTGTCGACAAGATGTCGATGGACGATGTCCGTGAAATTTTCAACGGTCCTGATGATGCGGCCACCCAGTACTTTCAGCGCACCATGACGCCCGATCTCAAGGAGCGCATGAAGCCGATCGTGGACAAGAGCCTGTCCGAGGTCGGGGCGGTGAGGTCCTATGATGCGGCCGTGAGCCAGTACAAGAACGTGCCGTTTGTGCCGGATGTAAAGTCCGATCTTTCGGGTCATGTTCTCGAGCGTGGTCTTCAGGGAATTTTCCTCTATCTGGCCAAGGAAGAGAAAGCGATCCGCGAAAACCCTGCTGCGCGTTCAACCGAATTACTCAAAAAGGTCTTTGCCAAGTAGCCAAACACGCGGGTCACAGCTATCGACCAAATAGACGTTTGATGCCGGTTCGATCCCGCGGCGGAATGCGTGCGTCGGAAATGCATTCGCTTTCAAGCATTGTTTCATCCACCCGGTAGAGGTGGCAAAGAACGTGGTCGACATGTGTGTCGGGGCCAAAAGGTAGCGCGATCACGCCACAATGGATGGCGCCTTGCGCGGTCGGAACCGCATCTGTTTCATGCACCGGACTTGCCGTCATGGCCACTTCGCGACCGAGTGCCACGATCCAATCGACCGTCATGGCATCGATCGGGATCGGTACTGTTGGGCCGCCGACAGTTGGTGCGAACATGTGCGCAACTTCCAGAGCGGGTCGTCGAGCAACCTCCTTCACCCGCAACAACAAACTGTTTGGCCATTGCCGGGCGATAATCAGGGGGTCCAGGTCGGCGAGAATCGGACGCAAGCGATCTGCGGCCAGGTGCTCCCACACATCGATGACGGCGGCTGGCGCAATGGTCTCAGGTTCGGAGGCATATGTTGTGAACGCGGGATATAGGGGAGGTGTTGGTTTTTTTCCGAATGCAGGCGCGCCTGAAGGTTCATCGTCATTGTTTGGCGTGGGCAGGACAATGGAGAGCGGACGCGGGACCGGGTCAGATTTCTCTGCCGGGATACGTCGCGCAATTGAAATACCTGCTAGTGAGGCCGCGGGCGCGGGACGTGCTGAGGTCTGATGATTTTTATGAATATCGGTCATGATAAACGAAGTGGCGGAGACCCCTAGAAGGGAAGTTGTAACGTCGAGGCGTGGTCGGGAGCTTGCGACGGTTCAAACGGTGCGGGAAGGTCTGACGAGGATGGGGGCCCTGAGTTTTGATCGCGCAGGGTTTCAAGATAGGCATCCAGCGCACGGGTAAGGAACTCTTGCCGGCTGATGCCGAGCTTGTCCGCCGCCGCGCAGAACGTGGCGTGACGGTCCGGTTCGATCCGGAACGTAAACTTTCGCCGATTGACCGGCGCACGAAGTGGCTTGGCCATATTGGCTGCGCGACGGGGCAGTATGCGTTGACCGGACTCCCCGACCGGTATGCGGTGAAGCGCTATTGGCGGAAGAACCACGACGCGCTGAGCCTGAAACCGCGATTCACCGCCATGATGTGTTGTCGCGGGGTTGGCTTCACCTTTTCTGGCCAGCAAACCTTCGGTCATCGGGCGTCGGTCCAGTGTGGTGGCTGATGCGTTGTCTTGCCGGCGAGCCGCGTGAAGCTGTCAGGCATGACCGTTGGGCTGGCATGTCTTTGAAACCGGCTTTGCACGTATTCCCAAAGCCGCGTGATCTCGTCACAGGAACGCTCTGATCGTGGCAGCTCCATGACCGTACGGCCATCGATCATGCTTGAGGCGAAGTCGGTGCGTTGATGGATGGTCACGGGTGCCACCGTGCCGTGTTGGGAGAGCACGACGGCAGCCTCGCCGGTGATGCGTGCACGCGGGTTGGCTGCGTTGATTATGAAGACGAGTGGTTTGTCGGCGGCCTCAACCATGGAAATGGTTGTTCCGGCCGCGCGCAGATCATGGGGGCTGGGCCGGGTCGGAATGGCGATCAGGTCGGACAAGGCAATCACATGTTCGATCATATCGGTGATGGCGGGTGGGGTGTCGATAACCACCAATTGGAACCCGAGATCGTGGGCGCGCTCCAGATCATGTGAGAGGGTCGTGATCGAGGCACTCAGAAACGAGGGTGTGGAGGCCTGTCGCTCATTCCACCAGTCGGTCAGGCTGCCCTGCGGGTCGGTGTCGATGACGGCAACCGGCCCGGCACCACTCATTTCTGCGGCGACGGCGAGATGTCCGGCGAGAGTGGTTTTCCCAGATCCGCCCTTCTGGGATGTCAGTGCAAGCACCTTCATGCAGGCCTCCTGTAAACAGAATTCGGAGGCGATATTATTTGGCGGGAGCTTTTCTCACCAATGGTATTGGGTAAAAAACGCGATATCCTTTATCGGAAAATGGAACGCATAAGGGTTTGTTTTTCATAGAAAAATGCCGCGAAATTCAATCAATTCTGAATCCATCTGCGGGTTTCCACCTGTTGGACCGGCGTTCGGTGTTCACACAAATTCACGCCGATTTATCGCTCGTTAAGACCTGATATTTACAACACAGGAGCGACGGCGTGATGCCCCGCGTCCCGAGCTATGCTTCAAATAAGAATGGAACCCAAACCATGTCCCTGACGAAAAAAATTGCCGTTGCCGCGGCCCTGACAGTCATGTCCATCTCCGGCGTCAATGCAGCTGGCGAACACGAAGAGCCGATGCGCTCCTATGGCGCCGAAACCGTTACCCAGTGGATTTCCAACGCCGACCTGATTGCTGCCATCAAGGCGCAGAATGCCAAGACTGCTGCGCTGAGCGAAGCGGAGATTGTGACCATGGACAAGCAGTGGCGTGCCCAGACCGGTGCAGCCAGTAAGCCGATGATCGATGATGTGCTTGGCCGTCCGGTCTCGAAATGGCTTTCGGACATGAAAGAAAAGAGCGGTGGTGTCGTTACGGAAGTCTTCGTGATGGACGCCAAGGGCCTCAATGTCGCCCAGAGCGATGTCACCTCTGACTACTGGCAGGGCGATGAAGCTAAGTGGAAGCAGACCTTCCTTGTTGGCCCGGATGCGGTCCATGTCAGTGATGTCGAGGAAGATGAATCGACCCAGACGCTTCAGTCGCAGCTCTCGATGCCGGTGGTTGATCCGGCATCTGGCCAGGTGATTGGTGCAGTTACAATTGGCGTCAATCTCGACGCACTTCTCTAGTTTGGTAACGGCCGGATCCGCTGTGATCCGGCCGGTTTCCTTCAGCTATTCGTTTATCGGTCTTAACGGAACCTGATAAACTCGGGAGAATTTGCATGCTTGATTCAACACCAGTCGAAATGCGAGACGCAGCACCTTCCGAAACGCCGGCGCGCGCAAGTTCGGTTGGAACAAAACTTTCGGTGTTTGCCGGTCTTGTTATGGTCACGGGACTGGTCGTGCTGGTCGCAACCAGCACCTGGAGTGCTCGTGAGGCACTGATTGCGAACGAGGAGCGTTCCTTTACCGCGATCACGGAAGTGCTTGCCGCCAATGTGGCGGGTGGGGTGCGTTGGAACAAACCTGACATTGTGGCCAAAGCCTATTCCCGGTTCACAGAAGACCCGACATCGTCGATTGCGAGTATCCGAACCTGGAACAAAACCGGAGCCGAGGTGACCGCCTTTGACTCGGACCATGAGGCGCCGGTCGACCTCGCTGCGGCCCTGACGCAAAGCCTGGAAATCGAAGGCGGTGAGTTTACCTCACGGAACACCTCGCATGTGGTTGTCGCGGTGCCTGCAGGCTTTGACAAAGAGGGAAACCGGGTCGGAACTTTGGCAATCGCCTGGAGCCTCCGGTCGATTAATGATGCCGTTATGGCGAGTTTGCTCAACAAGGGCCTGATAGCGTTGGCCGTTATGATGGTGGCCGTTGGGGTCCTGGTCGTGCTTTCGCGTCGGCTTGTCAGCACGCCGATTGCACGTCTGACAGCTGTTATGTCGGAACTCAGTGAGGGACGTACCGACGTTGATCTTGGCGATGAACACCGACGCGACGAACTGGGCACCCTCGCAAGGGCCATGAAGGTCTGGCGACAGCGCATACTCGATCGTCAAAAACTGGAACTTGAGCAACAACGCTCACGCAAGGCTGTGGCCCAACAGAATGACCGACGTGAGGACCTGATCAAGCTGTTTGATGAGCAGGTTCGTGAAGTGCTGACCAACTTCGACTCATCCACAACCGTTCTGGACGAAACCGCGCAAAGCATGAGTTTGGTTTCGCGCGAGACGAACAGTCAGGCGAGCGCGGTGAGTGCGGCCGCGGATGAGGCCTCCACGAATGTTGCAAGCCTGGCGGTGACCGCTGAAGAACTTTCGGGTTCGATTAGCGAAATTGCCCGGCAGGTGCAGGATGCCACTCAGGTATCCGATCAAGCTGTACTTGATGTGAACCGGACCGATGAAGCCATGCGCAGTCTTGATGAAGTTGCCCAGCGCGTTGGTGAGGTCGTCAAGATGATTGCGGATATCGCAGAGCAGACAAACCTGCTTGCGCTGAATGCGACGATTGAGGCCGCCCGTGCGGGCGAGTCTGGTCGTGGTTTTGCCGTCGTGGCCAATGAGGTCAAAAACCTCGCCAATCAAACTGCAGCGGCGACGGATGAGGTTGGCCAGCAGATCTCTGCTATCCAGTCGGCGGCTTCTGATGCGGTTAGATCAATCTCGGGTGTGACCTCTACAATTGAGAAGGTCAAGGAGATCAATGGTCGGATCGCGGAAGCTGTTCAGCAGCAAACGAATTCAACCAATGAAATCTCTGACACCGTGCAGCACACGGCCCGTGGTGCCAAAGAAGTTAGTCAGGTTATCGCCGGTGTGACGGAAGGCGCGGGGAAAACAGACAGTGCCGCGCAGGCTGTCCTCGATTCAGGTTCCGTGCTGACGGGCGAGGCAACGCGTTTGCGCTCAAGCGTTGAGAGCTTCCTTGCGGAGATCAGGGCCGTCAACGAATCCTCGCAGGCCCAGGCAACAGCCTGACCAGGACTCAAAATTCTAATGTGAGAACGGCGGGGCTTTCGAGCTCCGCCGTTTCGCTTTGGTGTCGCGAAAAACGATCTCTTGCTGTACCCTTCGGATGAAAACCCGGCCTTGTCCGGGGCGATTTGAATCAGCAGGAGGATGTAGAAATGGCGGATACACAAACCAAGACCGAAGGTGCTTACAAGGCTGGCGATGGCGCCTATGTCTTCGATGTGGAGTCCTTGCAGGGTCTTCCTGCAGGACCGGGTTATGCCGAGACATTTGGCCCCGTGGTTGAGGGTGAACTCACCCAGGTGGGTGTCATGACCTTGCCAGCAGGGCAGAGTTCGCTCCCCCATACCCACCCCAATGAGCAGTGGATTTATATTCTCACTGGAAATCTGCTTGCGACCGTTGATGGTCAGGAATCCGAAGTTGGTCCCGGACAGCTTATTTATATTCCCGCCAATGTCGTCCATTCGGTTGCGATTTCTCCGGATGAGGATTGCCATTTTTTCACCGCCAAGGATCTGCGCAGCGGAATCGCGGGCACGCCGGTTGGTGGCTAGGTCAGGAGTGCGGGCATGGCAACGGTTTCAACGGTTGGCATCTTAGGTGCGGGAACGATCGGGTCGTCCTGGGCATTGTACTTTCTGTCCCGGGGGCTGAAGGTCCAGTGCTGGGATCCGTTGGATGAATACGCAGAATCCGTAGCGGCGTCGGTTGCCCGCAGTTGGCCCCTGATGCAGGAGCTTGGCCTGTCTGAAGGTGCTTCTCTGGACAATCTGCGGTGTTTTGACCGGATTGGAGATGCGCTTTCGGGTGTGGAGTTCGTTCAGGAAAGCGCACCCGAAGATGCCGGATTGAAAGCCAGCCTCATGGCGGAGCTGGACCGCGATCTCGGGCCTGAAGTGGTGATTTCCTCCAGCTCAACGGCTCTGCCAGTCTCGGAATTTCAACACAAATCCAAGAATCCAGGGCGGATCGTACTCGGCCATCCCTTCAACCCGCCGCATTTGATGCCGGTGGTGGAAGTTGGGGGCGGAAAGCAAACCGAGACCTGGGCCATCGATCAGGCAATGGCCTTCTATGAAGCTGTCGGCAAAACCCCGATCCGATTGCGGGCGGAAATACCGGGGCACCTTGTGAACCGCTTGCAGGCCGCCCTGTATCGGGAAGCTGTGTATCTGGTGGCAGAGGGTTATGCCACGGTCGAGGATATCGACAAGGCGATCACCGGTGGTCCCGGTTTGCGCTGGGCCTTCATGGGGCCACACATGACCTTCCATCTGGGCGGAGGGGAAGGCGGCATCGCGCGCTATCTGGAAATTCTTGGTCCCAGTCAGGAGCGCCGGTGGGAAGCGTTGGGGGACCCCAAGCTGACAGATGACGTGAAACAGAAGATCATTGACGGTATCGATGCGGAAGCACGCGGGCGTTCCATGGGGCAACTCACTGAAGAACGCGATGCGACGCTTCTGAAGTTGCTAAAGGTTCTCAATAAGTCAGACAAATAACCCGGTACGACTAGGCCCACCTTGTCGCTCTGCGTTAGAATTTCCCTTCAACTCAGGGGGTATGAACGTGGCCGAGGAAAATCATCAGAAGAGTGCGTTGTTTTCGCCCCTGACACTGCGCGGGGCGACCTTCAAAAATCGGATCGTCATCTCGCCGATGTGTACATATTCGGCCGAAGAGGGCATCGCGGATGAGTGGCATTTGGCCCATCTCGGACAGTTTGCGCTTGGTGGTGCGGCGGCAATTTTTACTGAAGCAGCTGCCGTCGAACCACGTGGCCGGATTACCCATGGTGATCTTGGTATCTGGTCGGCCGACCATGCTGCCGCCCTTAAGCCGGTGACGTCTTTTCTTTCCCGACAGGGTGCATTGCCTGCGATCCAGATAGCGCATGCAGGCCGCAAGGCGAGCATGCAGCGTCCGTGGCATGGCAATGGTCCCATGGATGCTGGAGATGCGGCACGTGGTGAGATGCCCTGGGATATCGTGGCGCCGAGCGCTGAACCGGTGAAGGATGGCTGGCTGATGCCCAATGAGCTGACTGTCGAAGAGATCCAGGGCATTCAGGAAAAGTTTGCCACGGCTGCCGGGCACGCCCATGACGCCGGGTTTGAAGTGCTGGAAATACATTCCGCACATGGCTATCTCGCCCATTCGTTTCTTTCGCCGACCTCCAACCAGCGCAACGATGCCTATGGCGGGGACCGCGCGGGGCGGATGCGCTTCTCGCTGGCGATTGCAGAAAAGGTTCGCGCGGTCTGGCCAGAGAACAAACCGCTTTTCGTGCGAATTTCCTCGGTCGATTCAGACGGGGTGACCGAGGGCTGGCAGCTTGATGATTCCGTGGCGTTGGCGGGAGAGCTCAAGATGCGTGGTGTCGACGTGGTCGATTGTTCGTCGAGCGGCATTTCGGGAACCGCGACAGCAGCGCAGGGAAAGCTACCCCTCGGGTTCCGGACGGCCTATTCGTCGCGGATCGGCACGGAGGCTGACATCACCACCATGGTGGTTGGATTGGTATTGCATGCCGCGCAGGCAGAACAGATCATCGGAGACAGGCTGGCCGATCTGGTCGCCATTGGTCGTGAAGCCCTGTTCGATCCTTACTGGGCGCGCCATGCTGCATATGAATTGGGGGCTGACCCGAGGTTTGGCGACTGGCCGATGCAGTATGGCTGGTGGCTCGAGCGACGTGAGCCTTTGGTTCGCGAATTGCGCGATGGCTGACGGTTAAACGCATAACGAATGACACAACGTGCGGTCCGGATCTCGGTAGCCGCCAACGAAATATCCGAGTGGATTACTGAGTATGGCGGCGTACGCGTCGCCCGAAAAACAACAACATCAGTTTGTGGGGAACTTTATGGCAACGCCGATCAAATTCTATTTCGACTTCGTCTCCGCCTATTCTTATGTGGCGATGAACCGGATCGACCGTATTGCGAAACGCTATGGGCGAGAGGTCGAGTGGAACTGCGTGTCCCTGCCTGCGGTCCTGGCACACCACAAGTCGATTTCCCCGCGCGAACAGCCGGCGAAGTTCGCGCACAACATCAAGGATTTCCCGCGTCTGTGCGAAATGAACGAACTGCCCGTGGCCTCCCCTTTTCCGCCAAAGGTGCCGCCCTATGGCGCAAGCTTGCACCGGCTGGTCTTCTGGCGGCTCAACCGAAAGACCCCTGAACTGGCACGGGAATTTGCGCGGGCCGTGGACCATCGTTACTTCGGCACGGGCCAGGAAGTGCGCACCGCCAGTCAGCTGGCCAGTGCCTGCAAAGCCCGCGGCGTGCCGCTTTCGCTTAAGGAGATCAAAGCCGCCGAAACGGACAATCGCGCGCAGAAAGACCTCGATGCGGCTTACGAACGCGCCATTGCAGATGGCATGTTCGGGGCACCCTTCATGGTGCTCGACGGCGAAACCTTCTGGGGCGCGGATCGCCTCGATCATCTGGAGTTTCGGCTGAAGCAGAAAATCAAGGCGCCACGTGGCTTCGAGCCCTTTTCCTTCACCAGTCCCTTCACGTCTCATAACGGCCCGCTCTTTGTGAAGTGCGGAGCAAAGAAGGCCGTCTTTGGCTTTCGGGTCGACGAACGTCACCTCAACCCGCGCGATGTTGTCCATGGCGGCTGGATGACGAGTTTCGTCGATGTTGCGATGGCCCAGTCGGCGCTTTACGAATTGGGCGTCGTTGCACTGACCCCGACCATTCACCTGGACGCAGATTTTCTCGCACCAATCTATCCCGGGGCCTGGGTCGAGTGTGATGCCAAGCTGGTCAAATCCACCCGCACCATGAATTTCGTCGAGGCGACCTGTTACGCCGATGGTGAAGCCGTTCTGAGGTCCTCGGCGGTTTACCGTAAGCCCCGCGAGATGAAAAAACGCGTCGGCAAAAATCTGTCCCCGACTGATTGATCACATCACCTGGTCGGTGTGAGGGTGAATTTCACGGACAGTTGTTGTGGGCGCGCCATCTTGCAAGGTCATGGCCTTCAGGCGGAAGAGCACATGGGTTGTCGGAATAGCCGCGGAGAGCATTGTATCGCGCGATTTGTTCCGTGGACAGCAACTCAGGCGTTTTGAGATGGGTTACAAGATGTGTGTAGCGCAGCTGACCCCGCGAAGTGGATATCTCGCCTAATTTTCGTTTCAGGGTTTGTTCGGTGATGGTCTGGTTTCTGAATCCCTGCTCAAGCTCCCGTTCCAGCCGGATGTGTGCTTCACCCTGTTCAATTGCCTGTGCCCGCATCGATTCATAAATTTTAGTGATTGCCCCGACCTGGTCCTGGCTCAGAGGAATCTCATCTTTCAGCTCCAGAAGATGCGCCGGTCCAGGCACGCCGTTCAACTCGGCCGCCTTTGCAAGCCCCCAAACCGAACAGCGCTGCAATTTGTCGATATCAGCAGGCGACAGGCTCTTAATGTCCCGATTTTCCTGGCCGCTGTATTGTGAATGGGCCCCTGTTTCCGACTGTGCGGGAAGGGTGAAGAAAACCAGAATTGCAAGAATTACAAAACCTAAGCGCGTGTTCATGATTGGCTCCTGATCAGAAAATAGGCCTGCTTCTTGCCAGTGATCGTGCCTGTAAGACATGATCATAATCATGTTGGATCAACTGTTTCATGAACTGTTGGCAGAATCTGGCCGACACCATCATCTGGATCGGGGCCAAACCCTTTTTCATCGGGAAACACCTGTCCGTTCAATTCACCTGTTGCGTCGCGGTGCTGTGGATCTGGTGCGTCCACAATTCGATGGGGCCACCTTGTTGCTGCACCATTTGTCCGGGTCAGGGATAATTGCCGAGGCTTCGATGTATGCTGCGCAGTACCATTGCGACTGCATCTGTGTTGAGCCCGCGGAAGTGTTCTCGATTCCGCGCAAGCGCGTCAAAGACAGGCTCCATCGTACGCCGGAATTATATGAGCACTGGGCCGCTTATCTGGCTGTTGAGTTGCAGAACGCGCGACATCGAAGTGAATTGCTGGTGAGGAAGACTGTCGCGGAACGCTTGTCTGGCTGGATTGACTGGAACGGTGCATTGCCGCCGAAGGGTGGCTGGAAGTATGTCGCACAGGAAATTGGGGTGACGCCCGAGGCGCTTTATCGCGAAATAAAGAAGCGTGGTGGCAAGTAGACAACAGCACAAAGTTGGGTCTGCACGTTGTTCGATGTCAGGCCGATCTGGTTCTTCAACTGTCTTGCAGGTTCCGCCAGATCTTGTCGAAGGACGCATGGGTATCACCGAAAGCTTCCACAACCATCGGATCAAAATGGCCGCCGGAATCGATACGGTCATCACCATGCAGAATGATGTCCCGGGCATGTGCGTGATCGAAGGATGGTTTGTAAGGCCGCCGGGAGCGTAGCGCGTCATAGATATCAGCGATCTGGACGATCCGGGCGGAGAGCGGAATATCATCGCCGCGCTTGCCGGCCGGATAGCCGCTGCCATCCCATTTTTCGTGGTGGTTCAGGGCGATTTCGGCGGCCATGGCCAGCCGCGGTGACTGGCTGAGAATGCGATGACCATAAACCGTGTGGTTGTCCATTTCGCGGCGCTCGGCAGAATCCAGCGCGCTTGTCTTTCGCAAGACAGAAGGGGCGACGCCCATTTTTCCAACATCGTGGAGTTGGGCCGAGTAGCGGAGCTGGTGACAATATTTGGCGTCCTTGCCCAAAGTCTGTCCGAGAAAATGACTGTATTCGTTGACCCGGAACACATGGTTCCCGGTGCCTTCATCATAGATTTCGGCAGCACGTGCGAGCATGGAAATCGCAAGGCGAAACGCATCATCGCCGCGCACGCCTTCGATATCCTCAATGAAGGCAAGGCGTTCAACCTGCGTTCGCAAACGTTCAGTGCGGGCACTCGTATCCAGTTGGGTCTGGCTGATCTGTTCGAGAAGATCGGCATGTTCCACAGCCGCGCCCGCCAACCGGCAAAACCGAACAAATAGGTCCAGAGGGGCTGTGGAAAAATTTCGACCTGAGATGGTGTCGGTTGAGAGAACGAGGACGCCGATGATGTTTTTGGCGTGATTGGTCAATGGAAAGGCCGCAGTGGCGCCGGGTTCAAAGCCGGGCGGAATATCCACATCCCGGTTCAGAGTTGCGATCGCGTCCGGTGTCGTCGCATCATCAAATTTCAGGGTCGCGCCGGTCCGGACGGCAATCGTGGCCATCGCGGGCAGGTCCAGAGAAATTCGATGCTCGGCTGGCTTCGGTCCAGGATGGGTTGCCGCATGCACAAGGCTGTCATCCTCTGCGTCTTGGCGTCGCAGATAGAGCACCCCGGCATCCGCTCCAACAAGCGCGCAGGCCTGATTGAGAGCCTTCTCTGCAATTGTCGTTGCGGATTGACCGGGATGGTGGTCGAGCATTTCTGCAAAGGAAAGCCGGCTGGTCATCACATCATTTGCTTCTTGCACGGTGGACAGATTTTCAGGACGTGAAGCCTATCGACAACTCCTGAACATCGCGTGAACCGCGCTAGAAATCTTCAAGTCCGGCGCGCAGGGTGAGGTCATTGAACTGAATTTCACAATGCTTGCCCGCGAGGTCTGCCGGCGCTTCACGGGCGAGCCAGGCCAGCATTTTTGCCGGACGTTCGGGCTTCTGACCCTGATTGGGGCTGAGGGCCTGGGCGCGGAATGCCGGGCTGGCGTAGATCTCGGCAACCATGTCTGTCTGGGTAAATCCGGGGGACAGTGCAAAAATTTTGACACCGGTTTCGGCCAGATCGAAATGCAGGCATTGGGTCATCGACAGCAGGGCCGCTTTCGAGGCGCAATACGCCGCATAGAAGCGGTCCGGCATAAAGGCACGCGCGCTGGTGATGTTGATGATGGATCCTGAATCATGTTCGAGCATCGAAGGGAGAACGGCCGAAATCAGGTTGTAAGGGCCCATTACATTGCCCATGAGGACGGCCTGGAACCGATCCGGGGTGACTTCGTCGACCGGCCCGACAACGTTCATGCCGGCATTGTTGATCAGGACATCGATCCGGCCATGTGCGGCGACCACGCCGTCGACAAAGGCCTTCGCGGCAGCGGCGTCCGAGACATCGAAGCCGTGGCATTCCGCCGTGGCCCCCAGCTCTTCGACGGCTGATTTGGTGTCGGCACAGGCTTCCGGGGTTCGTGCGCACAGGATGAAGTGCGGGCCATCAGGGGCCATTTCACGTGCGGCGGCGGCGCCGATACCCCGGCTTGCGCCTGTGAGGACGACGATCTTGTTTTTCAGTCCGGACATCGGTGGCTCCATTCAATCAATTCCTGCAGGGGATATTGACCTGCACCCGACCAAAAGAAAACGCCCGGGACAGGCCCGGGCGTTTGAATTGTTGTCTGCCGGTTCGCCTATTCGCGATTGCCGAAGAGATGCAGCAGCATCATGAAGAGGTTGATGAAGTCCAGATAGAGACGCAGCGCGCCCATGATGGCCTTCTTGCCGGCCACTTCCGAACCGTCGAGCTCGTTATACATCTCCTTGATCTTCTGGGTGTCGTAAGCCGTAAGACCAACGAAGACCAGAACACCGATCACCGAAATAGCGAATTGCATCACCGTCGAACCGATGAACATATTCACGATGCTCGCAATGATGATGCCGATCAGGCCCATGAACAGGAATGAGCCCAAACCCGACAGGTCACGCTTGGTGGTGTAACCATAAAGGCTCATCGCGGCGAAGGTTGCCGCCGTAATAAAGAACACGCGGGCGATACTTGCGCCGGTGAAGGTCAGGAAGATGTGGCTCAGAGAAAGCCCCATCACGCCCGCGAACAGCCAGAACACCAACTGCGCGGTGGAGGCCTTCATGCGTTGGATTCCAAAGCTCAGAACCATGATGAAGGCCAACGGCGAAAGCATCGCGATCCAGGCGAGCATCGTCGGCTGAACCTGCCCGACTGCGTTCTGCGCATAGAAAAGCTGCAGAAGTGCGGGTGTGCTTGAGACCATGTAGGCCACGATGCCGGTCAGTGCGAGGCCGGTTGTCATGTAGTTGTAGACGCGCAGCATGTAGGACCGCAGGCCCTCATCAATCTGTGCGTCGGCTTGTGTGCGGCCCTGAATAACGGTGCCGCGGTTGAATTCGTTCGCCATGGTGTTTCGGCCCTTTCGGGGCTCCCCTGCTAAAACGTCAAATCTGTGTCCCGAATATGGGGGGGCTGGGAACGTGAATCAACCGTCCCACAGATGGAATTTCCGTGAATTCTACCCTTCAGGCGTCAGTCATCGGACGGTTTTGGCTCTTTGCAGCCTGAATCCGGGTGATCAGAGCCATTGATACATGTGTCAACGCGATCAGAATGGCCAGTCCGGCAAGAATTTCGCGGGCCCATGGGGGTGCCCAGGGCACAAGAATCGCGAGCAGAGCGACGCGCAGCGCCAGTCGGCTCCAGATTTGCCAATGTGGAATTTCACCCTTCGGCCCGCGGGGGGCGATTGCTGCATCGGCGAAACCGAAAATTCCTGCCGCGAGAACCCAGGGCCCGACAAGTTCGAGCTTCATGGGCAGCAGTGCCAATGCCAGCGCGAAGAACGAGCCGGTCATGGTGCTCAGACGTTCACTGAACCCGCTGACAGAGCCTGTGATCCGGGCAAGCCAGTTGTCCGTGGCTTCCAGAAGCGCGGCCGCCAGCCCAAAAGCAGCAAGCGACCAGAGCAGGGCTTCGGGTGCGCTGTTGGGGGGCATGAGTGCGACCCCGCCGAGCATGCAGGCAATTGAGACGCGCACGATCGTGAAACGGGTGCCAGTGGTGAGTTTGACGGGCCCCGCATCACCGGTCGGGTTCAGGCTATGCGGGCTGGGAACGATCGCGGAGAGTGCATAGAGCATGACCAGCATCGCCATGCTCGCGACCGGCGGTGCTGTGCCAAGGTGGAAGGCGACGGCATAGATGAAGGATACCGACGCCGTGACCAGGAATGTCAGGGGGATGTGGCCAAGCCCCATTGTGTGAACCTTGGGTGGGTGTAGCGGCGGACGGGCTTCAACAGAATGTTCGTCTTCGCGGTTCTCGTTGGTCACGACAGATTCCCTTGTTCTCTATTCGTTGCGCAGCCAGGGCGCAGCTTTCTGGCCCATGGCGCGCCAGGTCCCGATAAGCCCGGCCCCAACGGTGATCAGGGTGGCAATCAGCGTCGTGACGATGACGGCCATGGGTTCGAAACTCCATGACAGGCGTAACAGATAGGTGACAACTGCCCAAGCTGTGATGCTGCCGACCAAGGCTGCGATGGCCGCCGTGACGAGGCCAAGCAGCCCGTACTCCAGAATATAGGCTGTTACGATGTCTCGCCGGGTTGCACCGAGAACCTTCAGGACAACGCTGTCGTAGATGCGTCGTCGATGTCCGGCAGCGATCGCCCCGGCCAGAACGAGCGTCCCCGCCACCAGCGTGATCAGAGCAGTCAGGCGGACAGCAAGGCCGACATTGCCGATCAAGGCACTAACGGTTTCAAGCGCACCGCGGACCCGGATCGAAGTGACGTTTGCAAACAGGTCTGTCACGGCGCGTTCGAGTGGATCTTCGGCAGATGGTTCGGCATGCACCACGGCAATGTGCATCCGGGGCGCGGATTCGAGGACCCCGGGTGAGAAGACCATCACGAAATTGATTGCCAATCGCTGCCAGTTGATCTGTCGGGTGTTGGCGACAGTGGCGGTGAATTCACGTCCGAGTATGTTCACGGTGATCGTGTCGCCGATCTCCAGCCCCAGTCCCCCCGCAATCCGATGGTCGAGGCTGACCAACATATCTCCGGTGTAGTCGGCGGCCCACCATTCACCGCTGACAATTTCATTGTGTGACGGCGCTTCACGGGCCCATGTGATGCCGCGATCTCCGCGCAACACCCAGCGGGCATCCGGCGCCACTTCTGCTTCCGACGCAGCGACGCCATCAATGGCCGTGATGCGCCCGCGCAGCATCGGGACCTGTTCGCTGTGATCAAAACCGGGTACCCCGGCGACAAGATCCCGGAAGGGGTCGATCTGGTCGGGCTGAATGTCCACAAAGAAGAATGCGGGTGCGTCGGCGGGCAATTCCTCTGCGATCTGGCGTGAAAGGTTTCCTTCGATTGTGGCCACTGTCACCAGCATCGACAGGCCAAGGCCGAGAGAAAGCACCACTGACGCCGTCGGGGCGCCGGGGCGGTGCAGGCCAGCGACGGCCAGCCGCAAAGCCGGCCGGCGAATGTCTTTCAGTCGTGCAGCACCCTTTGTAATCCCGGCTGCCGCCAGTCGGAAGGTGGTCATGGCGGCCAGCGATCCGATCACGAACCAGATCGCGAAATAGGCGTCGGACGCCGTGGCAATTGCCAATGCGGCCAGCGCGCCGCCGAGCAGAACTGTGAGCGTAATATAGGGCGCGCGTGGCCATCCTTTGGTTGGTGACACAAGCGAACGGAAGAGACTTCCCGCAGGAATATCGCCAGCGCGTGCGATGGCCCAGACCGAAAAAGTCAGGGCGGTCAGCAGTCCGAAGACGGCTGCCACGATCAGGGGTTCGAGGAACAATCCTGATGAGATGCGGATGGGAACGACCTGAGCCAGCAGGTCTGAAGCGACCATTGGCAGTGCGGCCCCCAAGACGAGGCCGGCGAGAATTCCGATCGTCGCCAGTGAGAGCACCTGCAGCAGATAGATCCGAAAGACCAATGCGCGCGGTGCGCCGATGCATTTTAGCGTTGCGATGGTCGAAATTTTTCCATCCAGCCAGGCGCGGACAGCATTGGCGACCCCGACCCCGCCGACCAGCAGCGCCGTGAGACCCACAAAAGACAGGAACATCGTCACGCGACTGATCAGACGGGTCAGGCGTGGCGAGGATTCATCCAGGGTTCGAATGCGCCACCCGGCGTCCGGGAAAGTCTCATTCAGTGTTTCGATGACACCCGCAGAAAGTAGGTTTTCTGGCAGGCGGAGGCGATAATTGTAGTGAATCAGGCTGCCTGGCTGGACGAGCGCCGTATCTGGTAAGGCGGCGGCCGAGATCATCGCGCGGGGGCCCAGAGAAAATATTCCCGACCCGCCAATGCGGTCAGGTTCGTGGGTGATGGCTGCGCGAATTTCGAAACGGGTTTCGCCGATTCGCAGTTTGTCTCCAATATCAACGCCGAGTTTTGACAGCAGTTCGGGTGCCGCCGCCACACCCCAGATACCGTCCCGTTGGGCGAGGAGCGTATCGCGCGGCAGCGGGGGATTGGTTTCAAGTGTGCCGTAAAGCGGATAGGTCCCCTCAACGGTTTTCAGCTCAACGAGCGTGCGTGCCGCCTGTTCGTTTTCCGCCCGTGCCATCGCCCGCATCTCGGCGCTGGCGGCTACGATGCCCGCCGAATCCATTGCAGCGCGCTCTTCGGGAGAGGCGGGACGGTGAACGATATCAACCAGAAGGTCGCCGCCGAGAATTTCCCGGGCGTCGGAGCTAATACTGTCTTCCAGCATGGCGCGGGTCGAGCCAACCGCGGCGATGGCAGCGACACCGAGCGCCAGACAGGCCACGAAAATGCGGAAGCCCTGCGCACCGCCGCGCAGCTCCCGCCGTGCCAGTCGTGCCGCCAGCGGCCAGGAAATATCGGTATGCGTCACGAGGCGGCTTCGGCTTTGACGATCAGTCCGTCGCGCAAATGAACGGTGCGGTCGCAACGTGCCGCGATCGCCGGATCATGGGTGATCAAGAGCAGGGTCGTGCCGTGCTGATCTGACAAATCGAACAGGGTTTCAATAATTGTTGTGCCGGTTTCTCCATCAAGGTTGCCTGTCGGCTCGTCGGCCAGCAGCAAGTCAGGTCCGGGCGCAAAGGCGCGGGCCAATGCCACACGCTGTTGTTCGCCACCAGAAAGTTGCGAGGGATAATGGTCGAGCCGGTGGCCGAGACCGACAGTCTCGAGGCTGGCCCGCGCGCGTTCGAACGCGTCATCGGCGCCTGCGAATTCCAGAGGGACGGCCACATTTTCGAGCGCGTTCATGGTGGGGATCAGGTGAAAGGCCTGAAACACGATCCCGACACGCGTACGGCGAAATCGCGCGAGATCGTCCTCGTTGAACTTCGATAAATCTTCCCCGGCAATCGTTACGCGACCGCCGGTCGGTCGCTCCAGACCGGCGATCACCATCATCATGGTGGACTTGCCCGACCCGGATGGACCCACCACGCCCACCGTTTCGCCGCGTTCGACGGTCAGGTTGATTCCACGCAGGATATTGACGTTGCCGCCTGCACTCGCCAAATGAAGCTCAGCCCCGGCGAGCGCGATCATAGGTTGCGCATGCGCGGAATTGCCCGGGGTGTCGTTTTCCCCCGCGCCAGACAGGTTGTTCATGATGGCTCGCTTTCACCAGAAGAGGTCACATACAGTTTGTACATATGGCCGTCAGTTGCGGATCATCAACGAAACAATTTTACGTGTGATCGGCACCGGCCTGTTGGTGATGGGGTTTTTGTGGGTTCTTGCGGCTCCTGCAACAGCCGCTGAGCGCCCGGTTATCCTTGCTTTTGGGGACAGTCTGTCAGCCGGATATGGGCTCGACAATGAAGATTCTTTTCCGGTACAGCTCGAGCGTGCACTTCAGGATAAGGGTATCGACGCTCAGGTCATAAACTCCGGCGTTTCAGGGGACACAACGGCTGGGGGTCGTGCGCGGCTGGGTTGGTCCATGCCTGCGAATGTTGATCTTGTGATCCTCGAGCTGGGTGCAAATGATGGGTTGCGCGGTGTCAATCCCGACGAAACCGAAGCCAATCTGGATGCGATGCTTCGTGCATTGTCGGAGCGCAAAACGAAGATCCTGTTTACGGGCATGCTGGCGCCCCCCAATCTTGGGCGCGAGTACGGAAGTGCTTTCAATGCCGTGTTCCCACGTCTCGCGGAAAAACATGATGTCACGTTCTATCCCTTTTTTCTGGAAGGGGTGGCTGGCGACACCCGCCTGAACCAGCGGGATGGGATACATCCGAATGCTGAAGGGGTCGCGCGAATCGTCGACCGCATAACACCATATGTCATGATCGCTCTTGGCCAGACTGGCGCGGCGTTGCCGGAACAGAAGACACAATCAGAATGACGATATTTCCATTCGCCCATGCGGGCGTCACGACTGAAGGCCCGGTCACGTCCTGGACGGGTTGGCCGGACCTCTTGGAGGTGTGCCTCTCCCAACTCGATGGGCCATCGCAGGGCTTTGGTCTTGTCTATGTGACCGACCCGCTGGGCGGTGACATTTCTGATATCGTTGAAGTTCTGCGCACGCGCACCGGAATAGATATCTGGCGCGGTGCTGTCGCGCCGGCGATTTGTGCCACAGGGATCGAATATTTCGATACGCCTGCAATCGCACTCATGGTTCTCGATGTACCTGACTCGGATATAGCTGCGTTCCCTGGTGAGCCCGGCAACAACGAGTTGCAGGTGGCGAGCCGCGCCCATCTGGGCATTGTTCATGCCGATCCGCGACAGGCTGCTGCGCTTGAGGCCATGCCGGAACTGGCAAAAACCACAGGCGCGTATCTGGTGGGTGGACTGACGAGTGGAGCGAGCCCGGCGCCGCTGGTTGGCGCGCCCGATGCACCTTCAGGTCTTGCCGGAGTTTTGTTGACCGACCAGGTGCCGCTTTCAACAGGTCTGACTCAGGGATGTTCTCCCATTGGTCTGGTTCACACGATCACCGGAATGCACGAGGGAATCGTGACCGAACTGGATGGTGAGGATGCGCTGGAGGTGCTCAAGGCGGATGTCGGTGCATTGCTTGCCCGTGACCTCCGTCAGCTTGCCGGATATGTGCATGCTGCAATTCCCGTCTCTGGCTCGGATCAGGCCGATTATCTGGTGCGTAATCTGGTTGGCTTTGATGTGGACCAGGGATGGATCGCCGTCGCCGAAGGTTTGCGGGTTGGCGATCGATTGCGGTTCGTCCGGCGGGATGCGGCAAGTGCGATTGAGGACATGCAACGCATGCTGGATGACGTGAAACGTCGGGCGGGCGAGAGGCCTCGTGGCGCGGTCTATCACAGCTGTGTGGCACGTGGGCCCCATCAGTTCGGTCCCGGTTCACAGGAACTCACCATGATTGCCGAGACCTTTGGCGATATCCCTGTTGTGGGTTTTTTCGGGAATGGCGAGATATCCCATGACCGGCTCTATACCTATACCGGCGTGTTGACGGTGTTTTGTGAACCGGAGGAGGCGAAGGGTTGATCCGGCTTTTTGTCGCGATTCCGATCCCAGATCAGCTTCGCTTGCGGCTGACAGGTTTGCGTGGGCAAGTTCCCGGCGCGCGCTGGACACTACCGGAGAATATGCATCTCACCCTCCGTTTCGTCGGGGAAATAGATGAGGATGCGGCAGATGATGTTCATGACGCATTGGCGCGAATTACAGCAGACCCGTTCGATGTGCAGCTCTCGGGCGTGGGTCATTTTGAGTCTCGCGGACAGGTTCGTGCTCTTTGGGCTGGCGTTGCACGAAATGATGAATTGGCGCATTTGCAATCACGGATAGAGGTTGCCTGTCAGCGTGCCGGGCTGCCACCTGAAACCCGGCGCTTCCACCCCCATGTAACTCTCGGCCGGTGCCGGGATACCAGCCTGGCCCGCGTGGCGCCGTTTGTTGCCGAGCATGCCGGTTTCGTGGCCCCGGCGTTTCCGGTGGAGCGCTTTGTGCTCTATTCTTCGGTGCTTGGGCGGTCCGGCTCGGTTTATATTCCCGAGATGGATTACCCCCTCGGGGTCTATCTGCCAGCCGACGGGCATTGATCCAGGCTGGGGTTGCTCGCTAGGCTGGTCCTTTCCAACGGACCCTGGCCGAACTGGGCTTTTCATGAACGTTCTCGATCACATTTCGCCATCCGACCCCATCGTTATTCTGACAGGTGCGGGGATTTCGAAGGAATCCGGACTGGCGACTTTTCGGGATCCCGACGGCATCTGGGCCAAGCACAAGATTGAGGATGTCGCCACACCGGAAGCGTTTGCGCGTGATCCTGATGCGGTGCTGGGTTTTTACAGTGTGCGTCGGGCGCAGATGAAGGATGCCGGTGTGGAGCCCAATGATGCCCATCGTGCGTTGGGGGAACTGGAGGGCTTCTGGCCGGGCGGTGTGCTTCTGGTTACCCAGAACATCGACGATCTGCATGCGCGTGGCGGATCGAAGAATCTCATCCATATGCATGGCGAACTGGCAAAGACGCGCTGCAATGATTGTGGCGATCTCATCGATGGTCTCGGTGATCTGGACAAGAACATGACCTGTGCAAACTGTCAGGCCGTCGGGACCCTGCGACCCCATGTGGTCTGGTTTGGCGAGATGCCGCTGCAGATGGATGCGATCCTGCGGGCGCTCTCGGATTGTGGCCTGTTTATCTCCATAGGTACGTCGGGGAACGTCTATCCGGCCGCTGGCTTCGTTCAGGAAGCACGCGCCCATGGCGCATCGACCATTGAGCTCAATCTGGAAGAATCCCTCGGTGCCAGTTCTTTCGACGAAGGTCGCTACGGGCCGGCAACCGAAGTGGTCACCGGGTTCGTTGCGGAGCTAAAAGCCCGCGCGGTGCAGTGAGCAAGCCCGGCAAGCTTGAGAAGATTCTGTGTGAGGCGCGCGCGTGCACGGCCTGCGTACCGCATCTGCCGCTGGGGCCCTTGCCGTTGGTCCGTGCGGGATCGGGCGCGCGCGTTCTGATCATCAGTCAGGCCCCGGGCACCAGGGCACATGAAACCGATTTGTCCTTCAATGATCCGTCTGGCGACCGGCTGCGGGACTGGCTCGGTGTGGATCGGGATATTTTTTACGACCCTGACAAACTGGCGATTGTGCCCATGGGGTTCTGCTATCCCGGGCGGTTGCCCAAGGGTGGCGATGCCCCTCCACGACCGGAATGTGCGCCGCTCTGGCATGACCGAATTTTGGCAGCCCTGCCGAACATTGAACTCACGCTTTATGTCGGCAGCTACGCAATCCACCACTATCTGCCCGGCTACAAGACCATGACGGCGGCCGTTGCGGACTGGCGTAATTACGCACCCAAGGCGGTGCCACTTCCACACCCGAGCTGGCGCACGAATGCGTGGGAACGAAAGAACCCGTGGTTTACAGAAGACGTGCGACCGGTTGTGCGGGAGCTTGTTGGCGCGGCGCTGGCCTGACCGATTTCGTCATGGCCGGACTTGATCCGGCTATCTCGCCTCGGTCTGCGTGAAGATGCCCGGGGCAAGCCCGGGCATGACGGAATTTGGAGTTGTGTTGAACTTACGCGCCGCTCTGGCCTAGTTTGCGCTGGCTTCGATGCTGTCCATGTCATCATCGGAAAAACCGAAATGGTGCCCGATCTCGTGGATGAGAACATGGCGGACAAGACCGTAAAGGCTTTCACCGGATTCCACCCAATAGTCGAGCATCGGGCGACGATACAGATAAATCCGGTCGACATCCGAGGCCACATCGCCCAGTGATTTCTGGTCGAGACTGACGCCGACATAGAGTCCGAGGATATCGAACGGACTTTCGATGTCCATTTCATCCATGGTCTCGTCATCGGGAAAATCACTCACGTGAATCACCACATCCGCTACATGGGCGGACAGACTTTTCGGGATTGTCGCGAAGGCCTCACCGGCGATTGCCTCGATATCGGCAAGGGTGGGTGCGGTTTCGTACATTGCGGTCGCTGCCATGGGGCCATCATATAGTGCGGCTTGATCGCGACGCCAAGCGGCATCACATGTCATGATGATCACATTCGACACACTTGGAGTCACGCTATGGCCGAGAAACTAAGTATATCTGACCGCGATGCAGCGATTGCGAAGCTCAATGGTTGGGAATTGGTGGAGGGCCGTGACGCCATCGCCAGGGCCTTCCAGTTTGCCAATTTCAGCGAAGCCTTCGCCTTTATGACCCGCGCGGCCCTCAAGGCCGAGGCGATGGATCATCATCCCGAATGGTTCAATGTCTGGAATAAGGTCGATGTGACCCTCTCCACCCATGATGCCGGTGGCCTGACCGAGCTTGATATGGAACTGGCGGCGTTCATGGACGGGTTGGCGGGGTAAGCGCCCCGTCGTCGTGACTACCGCGCGGCCATTCGCAATGCACCATCAAGGCGCAGCACGGTCCCGTTGATCAGCACGTTGTCGCACATATGCATGACTAGCTTGGCGTATTCGTCCGGACGGCCCAGGCGCTTGGGGAACTCGGGCTGCTCGCCGAGGCTTGCTCGGGCTTCTTCGGGAAGTCCGGCCATCATCGGGGTGTCGATCAGGCCCGGCGCGATGGTGTTGACCCGGATGCCCTGCGAGGCGAACTCGCGTGCTGCGACGAGTGTGAGCGAGACAATCCCGCCTTTTGATGAGGCATAGGCGGCTTGTCCGATTTGGCCTTCAGTGGCGGCGACCGAGGCCGTGTTGACGATCAGACCGCGTTCGCCGTCTTCCATGGGGTCGGTCCCGTAAAGGTCTGCGCCGAACAGGCGGATCATGTTGAAGGTGCCGATCAGGTTCACCTGAATGACCGAGCTGAAGATTTCGAGCGGTAAAGGACCGTTGCGTCCGACAATGCGGCCCGGCGTGGCAATGCCTGCGCAGTTCACGAGCAGGCTGGCGACACCGTTGGCTTCGCGGGCGCTGGCGATGGCGGCTTCCGCGCTGTCGGCGCTGGTGACGTCGCACTCCACGGCCACGCCGCCGATTTCTGCGGCGACGGCATTCGCGCCGTCCATATTTACATCGAGAAGCGCGACTTTCATGCCGGCCGCTGTGCAATGACGGGCGACTTCAGCGCCAATGCCTGATCCGCCGCCGGTGATGATGGCGGCTTTACCGTTTACGTCCATGTCACTCTCCTCTTGCTTTTAAACCTTGTTCGTCTGCCCGATGGTCGGGCGTTAGTCTGACGGGTGCTGAAGCATTTTTGCATCCAGACCCAAAATCCATCCTTCGATTTGGCGGACGACAGCGTCGGCAGGTTCCCCTGATGTGCGATGCCCGAAGATCACGTTCAGCATCCCCAACAGGCCGACTGTGGCATCGAACCTGTCTTCGCCATCCGCGCCTTCGCCGAACCCGTCTCGAATATCGCTGGCCAGTGCGGCCGAAAGTTGCACGTTGTTCTGTATCGCCCATTCGAGCAGGCGTGGCGCGTCTTCCTTGCGGTGTGCGCTGTTGAGCTTGGACTTGTTGGAGGCCGCGATCTGCAATTTCAGATGTCCGTAAATTTCACCGGGATAGACCTCGGCCACGGTGATGCCCGGGCGGGTCAGCAACTCGGTCAGGCGCCCTTCGAAGGGCCAGACATGAAAGGCGGGGTCACGGCGTATGGCCGGGGCGATCAGGTCACGCCATCCCGAGATGGCCGCTTTCCCAACCTGCTGTGCGCCCATGGTCCAGAACATCGGGTTTGCGGCTGCCCGCAGATTTGTCGGATGGTCACAAAGCCGGAAGAGTTCGTCCGGTCCGTTGAGTTTCAGCCCGTCAATCAGATGCGCACGACGCGTGCCACCCGGGCGGTTGGGGTAGAATGGTCGGCGTGGAGAAATGTCTTCCTGCCCATTGGCGGGCGCATAGAAATCTTTCCAGGTGCCGCGTCCGAACTTGGGCAGGGCGGTCATGAACCGATCGATGCGGGCGGCCTTGGCATAGGCGCGTGGCACGCCGAGCGGAAAGTCGAAGCCGACAAAAGCGGTTTCGCCGACCCCGGATGCTGCGTTCAGGCGTGCAAACAAATCCTCCAGATTGCTCACGGGCTCGGGAGCCAGTGCGATATATCCGCCGTTGGAGGTTCGCACAGCCCGGGCCATGGAGCGTTTTTTGGGATCGATCGACCAATCTGCATGGGCCACCAATGCGGGTGGCTGGAGTGTCGGTCGAGGTTTGACGGCGAGTGCGTTCACGGCGCTTGAAAAGAATCGAGGAACGGGATCAGCGCCGCGTTGAACGCCACGGGGTTTTCGATGTTTGAAAGATGTCCGGCGGGGTCGATTTCAACATAGGTCGCATTGGGAATGCGTTTGGCCATTTCACGCATGCCGTCCGGCGGGGTGCCTATATCCTGTGCACCGCAGATCAGCAGGGTGCGGTGCTCGATTTTGTGGAGCCGGTCCATGTAGTCGAGCCGGGTCATCGCTCCGGCGCATGCGACATAGCCTTCGACCGTGTTGGTCGCGATAAGCTGGCGCGCGCGTTCCACAAGTTCGGGGCGTGCTGCGCGGACCTCTTCGGCAAACCAGCGCAGCGGCATCACGGCCACCAGCGGATCAAGACCCTCGGCAACCACCTTGTCGATCAGGGCTGGGACGGTTTGGGCAAATTCCCCGGTAAAGTCGGCACGGGTATCGGCCAGCACATAGGCGCTGATCCGGTCGGGCCAACCCAGCGCGAGCGCCTGTCCGGTCATGCCGCCGATGGACAATCCAACAAAGTGACTTTTGGCGATCCCGAGTTCGTCCCACAGCGCAATGATATCGCTGGCAAGGTCTTCGAGTGACCAGGGCCCCGGTGGCGTGCCCGTGCCGTCATGGCCGCGTGTGTTGTAGCGCAGAACCCGATAGCGGTCGGACAGCAGCGCCACCTGCTCGTCCCATAGTGAGAAGTTGGTGTTCAGGGAGTTCGAGAATGTCAGCCACGGCGCACTTTCAGGGCCGTCGATCTGGCAGACGAAGTTAATGCCGTTTGCCGAGACCTGCATTCTGGCTATGCCGCCACGTAGGCGGGCGAAGGTGTGCCTGCTACTGTCAGGGGACCGACGCTTTTCTCGATCAGGGGAACCACGTCGTTTCCAAATTTTTCGATCGACCGCATCGCCGCTTCATGGGGCGTGTCCCCGATGGTCATGTAAAGCGCGGAATGAACCGGCCGAACGCGCTCGATCTCCTCGACCAGTTTTTCAGCGACGGTCTCAGCATCACCAATCGGGTTCCAGGCCAGAATGTCCTCAGGTGACATTTCGTCTTCGAAGGCTTCTTCGGGCAACCATGGTTTGTCGAGTGCGGTCTGGCCCTGACGCAGATAGCGGGACAGACGAATCTGGTAGCGGGCATTCTCGGCGAAGGCGAGGGCTTCGGCCTTGTCGTCGGTGACGAAGCAATACCGCAGCGTGCCGAATTGAAGGTCGTCCGGGCTTTTGCCCGCATGCTTCCAGGTTTCCTCGGCTTCGGCCCGGATTTCAGCCAGCGTTTCAACGTCGCGGCCAAAGCCGGAGACGAAGAGAGGGTGGTCGCCGGTCACCGCGCGCCTTTGGGAGCCGGGGCTGTTGCCAGCGATCCAGATTTCTGGGCGCGGCTCCTGCACGGACCGGGCGGTGAACCAGGTTTGGGGCAAATCTATATAATCGCCATGATACTCAAAGGATTCCTGCCCCAATCCCTTGGACAGGAAATCGATCCATTCATTGGTGATCGCGCTGGCTTCCGACAATTCCACGCCAAACCGTGCCAGTTCATAGGCCTGATAACCCGACCCCAGTCCCAGCACGAGGCGCCCTTCGGACAGACAATCGGCGAAAGATATCTCTCCCAGAAGACGCGCGGGCTGGTAAAGCGCGGGCAGGACCACCGCGGAGCCCAGACGAATGCGCAGGGTTTGGGGTGCGACATGGCCGATCATCATCAGGGGCGATGGCGACAGCGAATAGTTCGAGAAGTGATGCTCGGTGAACCACGAGATGCCAAACCCGGCGCTCTCAGCAGCCTGAACCTGTTCGACTGTTTCCGAGATGACCTGCGGTACCGTCTGAGACGGGTGACGCCGGTTCATCAGGTTGAAAATTCCGTAATCCATATCTCTCCCCCCAAGAGGTCTATTAACCCGTTTTGCCGCCTTGCGAGTCAAGCTGTCTGGGTCGGGCTGCGCGTGCTTCCCGGCGCGCGATGTAGAAGGCAGATCCAACGATGATCGCTGCGCCAATGATTGTGAACAGGCCGGGAATTTGGCCAAACAGCAGATAGCCGAACAACGCAACGAAAGGCAGGCGGGCATAGTCAAACGGGGCGACCAGTGAGGCATCCGCCAGATCAAAGGCGCGCGCCATCAGAAAGATTGCGGCCGTTCCCATTGCGGCCATCGCGATCGACAGCCAAAGAGCGTTCCCGCTGGGCATCTGCCATTCCGGCAGAGCCAGAAGAAACAGCAGCAGCGAAGCCCAAATGGTCTGGTAGACCGTGATGGTCGCTGTCGATTCGGTTCGACCCAGTCGTTTCAGGGTGAAGTACCAAAGGGCGAGCGTTGCGGCTGAAGAGATTGGCAACAGGATTGCCGGGTCGAAGACAACAAAGCCCGGGCGGAGGATCACAAGCACGCCCAGGAAGCCGATCACGGTTGCTGCCCAGCGTGCGATTTCGACCCGCTCCTTGAGCAGGATGACCGCCATGATCGTGGTGAAGAGCGGGGCTGTAAAGTTCAGCGTTGTCGCCAGCGCGACGGGCAAATGGGCAAGGCCGAGAAACAGCAATGCAGTGGTCAGAGCGGTCAGCGACGCCGAGACAAAATGCAGCCCATGCCGCTTGGTGCGAAGCACCTGACCCTTGCCGCGCAATATCCAGGGCAACATCATGGGCAGTGCCCAGATGAAGCGCAGCGCAGATGTCTCGAAGGCGCCGACTTCGTCGGAGACGAGCCGCACAATGGAATGGTTTCCCGCCAGACAGGCCACGCCGGCCGCCATGGAGAGTCCGCCCCAGACCTGCAGGGGCAGACCCAGCACACGGCGATTCTCGGGAGGGGTGGCGGTCATGGGGATTTCCTGATTTTGCCAGCCATGGCTTCGTTGCGCGCGATGTAGACGGCAGACACACCAATGATCAAAGCACCGATGATTGTCCAGCCGTCAGGCACCTCCATGAACCAGATAAAGCCAATCAGGGCAGAGATCGGCAGACGCACAAAATCCAGGGGGATTACGGCGGAAGCCTCTGCGATCCGCATGGAGCTCGTCAGCATCAGATGGGCGAGCGTGGTCAGAGCACCAATTCCGAAGGTGACCGCGATCATGCTCAGGCTGGGATTCTGCCAGACAAAAATCGCGGGGATCAGGGTGAAGATCGTCAAAAACAGGTTGAACGATGTGACGATGGCACGAGCGCTGTCGACCTGCGCCATCACCCGGATGAGCAACACGTTCACAGAAATCATCATCGCGCTGCCGAGCGAAAGCAGCGCGCCGAGCTGGATGGTTTCGACCCCGGGACGGATCACGATCAGGACTCCCATAAATCCGACCAGCGTGGCGGCCCAGCGTTTGGCGCGCACCACTTCATGCAGAAAAATCGCTGCCAGAATGGTGGCAAACAAAGGTGCGGTGAAATTCAGGGCGACGGCTTCCCCGAGCGGCATGGTGGCAACGGCGGTGAACCACGCCAGTGTTGCGATGGAAGACGTCACACCCCGAATGAGATGCAGCTTGGGCAGTTTGATTTTCAGGTCGGAATAGTCGGGACCCTTGAGGATCAGCGGCAGGACAAAAAGCAGCCCGAAGAATGACCGCAGGAAAGAAATCTGGAAGGGATGAAGCTCTGTACTCGCATATCGCACCAATCCGTGACCCGCGGAAAACAGGGCCACAGCACCCAGCATGAGGATGATGGCGAGGACAGCCGGGGACAGGGGGGCGAAACGGTTGGACATGGTCGTTGAGCATAGACCAGCCATGAATGTCTGCGATAGACGGGTGCGGGCGCGAGGCTTTCGTATTTCAGCACAGCAGATAGGCGTGAAGCGGACTAGGAACCGGGGACTGCTTTGGGCATACTCGCGGCTCCTGTCAGGTTTGACTCCGGGTCGCGCGTTGGTGTTTATCGGCGCTGTTCCGACAGGGGGAACAGGTGCGCACGCAATTGGTGGGCGTACGAGCTAAGAGAAACGAACAATTCAGGGCTGAGAGATGAGCAAAAAGGTTTATGCGGACGCAAAGTCCGCGCTCGATGGCGTCCTATTCGACGGCATGACAATTCTGGCAGGTGGCTTCGGTCTCTGCGGGATTCCCGAGCATATGATCCTCGCGATCCGCGATTCTGGCGTCAAAGACCTCACGGTCGCGTCGAACAATGCTGGTGTCGATGATTTCGGCCTCGGGCTGCTGCTGCAGACCCGTCAGGTCAAGAAGATGATTTCTTCCTATGTGGGCGAGAACAAGACGTTCGAAGCGCAGTACCTCGCGGGCGAACTTGAGCTTGAGTTCAACCCGCAGGGCACACTGGCCGAACGCTGTCGTGCTGGTGGCGCCGGTATCCCGGCCTTCTTTACCAAGACGGGTGTTGGCACCCTGATTGCTGAAGGCAAGGAAACCCGTGAGTTCGACGGTGTGACCTATCTGATGGAACGGGGCCTGACTGGCGACCTGGCTATCGTGAAGGCCTGGAAAGGCGATACGGCGGGCAATGTTGTGTTCCGCAAGACGGCTCGCAACTTCAACGCCCCGATGGCCACAGCCGGCAAGATTTGTGTTGTCGAGGTTGAGGAACTGGTCGAGCCGGGCCAGCTGGATCCCGATGGCATCCACCTGCCGAGCATCTACACCGACCGGATCTTCCAGGGTCAGGATTTTGAGAAACGCATCGAGTTCCGCACGGTCACCGAAGACTGAGCGACTTGAGCTAGAGCAGAAATAAGGAGACGAAATATGGCTTGGTCCCGCGATGAAATGTGCGCCCGTGCAGCACTTGAACTCGAAGACGGCTTTTATGTGAATCTCGGCATTGGAATGCCGACCAAAGTGGCGAATTTTATCCCTGACGACATGAACGTAACCTTCCAGTCGGAGAACGGCATGCTGGGTATGGGGGCGTTCCCGCGCGACAATGAGGTCGATGCCGATCTTATCAACGCCGGTAAGCAAACCATTACAGAACTGCCGGAATCGGTTTATTTCGACAGCGCTCAGTCTTTTGCGATGATCCGCGGCGGACATATCAACATGTCGATCCTCGGCGCGCTTCAGGTCGCCGAGAACGGCGATCTTGCGAACTGGATGATTCCGGGCAAGATGGTCAAGGGCATGGGTGGTGCCATGGATTTGGTCGCGGGCGTCAAACGCGTGATCATTCTGATGGACCACAATGCCAAAGACGGTTCGGCCAAGCTGCTCAAGTCCTGCGACTTGCCGCTGACGGGTGCCGGTGTTGTTGATGACATCATCACCGAGCTGGGCGTCTTCACGATCGGTGAAGGTGGCGTTCACATCAAGGAGCTGGCACCTGACGTCACGGTTGATGAGGTTCGTGAGAAGAGCGAAGCCACGATCGTAACCCAGTAGTATTTCGACAGGTCGACGCGTGTCTGACGCGTTCGCTAGTTTGAAGGGCCTCGTGCATTTACGCGGGGCCCTTTCCTTTGACGGATCCAGCCTATGAACCGTGACGCAGTCCTCGGTGTTCTTGCCAGCCTTGGCGTGCTGGTCCTGTTTTCGGGCTTTCTGGTGGTTTCGCGCTTTGGCGCGACCTCGACACTGACCGTGTTCGATATGGCGGCGTTGCGGTTTGGCGTGGCGGGCATCTGCACCATTCCGTTCTTCTTTTTGGTTCGCTGGCCGCCGATTCCGCTTTGGAAAGCGGCCGTGATCGCGACGACGTCTGGTGCGCCTTTCACCCTGTTTGTGTTTGGCGGGATGTCTTATGCGCCCGTGGCCCATGGCGGAATTGTGATCAACGGTGCCATGCCGGTGTTTGCCGCCTTGCTCGCCTGGGCCGTGTTTGGTGTGAAGCTGGGCGGCTGGCGGATCGCAGGGGTCCTGATGATTGTCGCCGGCGTCGCGGCGACGGGATGGGATGCCTTGTCTTTCGGGGAACCCGGACAGTGGCGGGGGCATCTGCTGTTTCTCGGGGCAGCAGCGTGCAATGCAACCTTCCTGACATCGGTGCGCGGATGGGGCCTGACGGCGTTTCAGTCTTTGATTGTGGTCAATGGCTTTAACCTCGCGCTCTATGTGCCGATCTGGTTCTTCGTGCTGCCGAGCAATCTGGCTGGGACACCCTGGCCGGAGATCGCACTGCAAGCGGTCTATCAAGGTATTGTTGCGGCATTTGTCGCTTCCATTCTGATCGCCCATGCTGCGCGCATGCTCGGCGGGATGCGCCAGGCGGCGATGATGTCGGGTGCGCCGGCGCTGGCGCTTCTGATTGCAATTCCCGCTCTTGGCGAGATTCCCTCGATCATCAGCATTATTGGTGTGTGTGTGGTGACAGCAGGAATTCTTGTCGCACTCGGGCCGGGATTGTTGTCGGGGAGTGCTTCGCCACAAGCGGGAGCCTCTAAATCGTGAGCGAATTACGGCCAGGATTTGCGGTTGGTCTGGCCTGTGGCCTGGTGGTGCCTTTCATCTGGGGCGGCTGGATCGTGGCGTCCCGGTTCGGTGTGCTGAACGCGCTCACCCCCTATGACGTTGCCGCGCTGCGGGTCGGCGTGGGCGCGATCATTGTCTTGCCGTTGTTGTTGACCCGCGGTCTGGCGGGGTTGCCGCTGTGGAAAGGTGCGGTGCTGTCCTTTGGTGTGGGGGCACCCTTTGCGCTGGCGTCATTTGGCGGCATGTCATTGGCGCCGGTTATTCATGCCGGGGTACTGACCAATGGGACCATGCCGATCTTTGCGACCATTGTCGGTTATCTCTGGCTACGTGAGCGTCCGACCCGGGTTCAGGCCGGGGGCATCGTACTGATCGTGGTCGGCGCGCTGATGCTGGGCGGGGACAGTTTTACGGTTCATGCGCCCGCCGATCAGTGGTTCGGAGATTTGCTTCTGATCGGGGCCGGGGCGTGTTTTGCGATATATATGACCGCGCTGCGGCGCTGGAATGTCAGCATCCTGCAGGCGGTGATCGCGGCGCCGACCATCAGCACGGCGGTCTACATTCCGATCTGGCTGTTGTTTCTGCCTTCGGCGATCGTCCCCGCTCTCTTTGGAGATGCGCCCTTCCCGCCATGGTCAGAAGTTGCCCTGCAGACAGTCTACCAAGGCGTTGTTGCCAGCTTCATCGTGGTGATGCTGATCACCCGGGCGACCAAGTCGATCCGGGCGACGACCATGGCGGTGTTCCTTGCCGGTGCACCCGCGTTGGCCGTGTTGCTGGGTATCGTGCTGCTGGGTGAAGTTCCGACGCTGACTGCATCGGCCGGGCTGATGGTCACCACGGCAGGGATGGTGCTCGCGATCGGGCGTAGGTCGCCTGACACATCGCGCTAGGCCGTCGGCAGGCGCAGCATCAGTTTGTTGATGCCGTTCATCACACGATACAGCGCATCGAACTGGCCCTTGAAGGTGTCGTAGTCGATTTCCGAGCGCTTCTCCTGTACCGCCTTGTGAATCTCGGCAAGCGTGCGGTTTCCGTCACACAAGCCGATGATCATGCGGGCGAGAGCGGGAACCATCATGTTGACCTTCATGCCGTCGATGGAAACCGTGATTGTTCCCCCGGCGGGCATTTGCTGTCCTGCCTCTTCGGCGCTCTGGTTCAGCAGAACCGGGATCGCATCAGGTGAGTCTGTGTTTGGCGGGGTTACGTCGTTACTGCTGCGTACCGCATAAAAGATATGTTTCTTGATATTGCCGGTGAACAATTCGGCAAAACTGGCCCGTGCGATCGGGTCGAGACCTTCGAGGCGCTTGAGTACCCGCGGGTCGCGCACCAGCCAGTCCGGATCGTAGCGGAAGGGTTCGATGAAAGTGATAAGTTTGAGGTCAGCGCCCTTCACCCAGTCCACAACCTGAGGCACCGTGTAGGCGCGATCGCGTGAATGGAGAAACAGATCGTAGACTCCTGGATCGCCGCCTCCGATATGATCTCGCAGAGACCCGTTCCGGTTTAGCCAGGCTGTCGATGGCACGGCATTGGCCAGACGCTTGGCCATATCGACGCGCTGGTCGTCTGGCATCTCGTCGCTGGCTGCGACCAACCGCAACATATCTTGCATGTGATAGACGCCGATCCGGCCGTACTCACCATAGACCATGATTCCGAGCCCACCATCGGGTGCGAGTTGATTTGCCAGAGCGGCGAGGCCCGCATCGGGGTCCTCGAGATGGTGCAGCACACCGCAGCAATCGATGTAGTCCCAGGGGCCCGGCGCGTGATCTCCGCATTCGAGCAATGAGCCTGAGATGAATTGAATGTTTGTGAGTCCGCGAATCTCGGCCCGCTTGCGGGCGATGGTCTGACTGGGCCCGCTGAGGTCGAGATGCGAGACTTCTCCGGGAATACCCAGATCCCTCATTTGCTGTGCCAGCATGATTGCAGCGTCACCAGTGCCGCCACCCGCGACCAGTGCCCGGAAGGGTTTTGACAGGTCGCGCTGCCCCCCGAATATATAGTGGTTTACTTCATTGAACTGGCTTGGCGAGCCGGTGATCAACCGTTTGCTTTCGTCGGCGGGGTCGCGCTCGGGATAGGGGTAGGCTTCGTACTGGGATTGAACCAGTCGGTCCCGGGAGGTGCTGTCTGGCATGGGCTTTGTCCTGCTCTTATCCGTCGATATCGATGACCAGACGGCCGGTCGACTGACGGCTTTCCAGCATTGCGAGGGCCTGCGGTACCTCAGCCAGCGGGAATATCTTTGACACATGCGGCTTGAGTTTACCGGCTTCCCACCAGGTGGCGAGTTCGGCAAACCCGGCGCGGAATATTTCCGGCTCCTTGGTTCGATAGGCACCCCAATAGACGCCGACAATCGAGATGTTCTTCACCAGCAGATAATTGGCCGGAAACGTTGGAACGTCCCCGCTGGCAAACCCGATGACCAGCAAGCGTCCGCACCAAGCCATGGAGCGCATGGCAGCCTCGGCCAGCTCACCGCCAACCGGGTCATAGACGACATCAACGCCTTTACCGTCTGTCAGCTTGCGGAGTTCGGCGCGCAGATCGGCCTCGGTGTAGTTGATTAGATGATCCGCGCCGCGTTGGGCCGCGAGCGCGAGTTTCTCACTTGTCGAGGCCGCCGCGATCACGGTGGCACCGATGGCTTTGGCGCATTCGATTGCGGTCAATCCAACGCCGCCGCCCGCGCCGAGTACAAGAACAGTCTCACCGGGTTTCAGATTTGCACGATGCACCAGCGCGAGATGCGAGGTGCCGTAAGCCACGGGAAATGCAGCCGCCGTGGGAAAGTCCATTCCCTTTGGGAGGGCAAATACCGTTGAGGCGTTGCAAACGGCTTCTTCCGCGAAACCGCCCGACGAAACAACAGCCATGACTTTATCGCCCGGTGCGAATGCGGTCACATCATCAGCAACTTCGAGAATTTCTCCCGCGCCTTCCAGTCCCGGTGCGAAGGGGAAAGCGGGCTTTTCCTGATAGTTTCCGCGTACGAGCACGGTGTCGGCGAAGTTCACTCCTGCCGCGCGCATCCGAATGCGGACTTGTCCGGGCCCCATCTCGGGCGCGGGAAGCTCTCCGAGTTTGAGCGTCTCGGGGTCACCCCAGGCTTCACAAACGATAGCGCGCATCAAACAGGTCTCCGTTTCTTCAGAAATTCAGGGCTGTGCCCGGTTGTAACGACCCCACCTCACGACCCGACCAGTTGGTCTGTATCGGGTCAAGCCGGTCTTTAAGTGCTGTGCATTGGTCATCGGTCAGCGCGCCGATTTGTTCAAGGGTATGGATCATCGCCAGTTCGGCAGCGCGCTCCGCGCCATCATCGATTTTAATGGCAACCCCGAGACCGAGCGCAGGCAGGATTGCGATGAAAACGCCTTCCGCTCCGCCCTTTACCAGGACATCGGGTCCCGCGATGTTCATCACGTCGGTCGCGAAGGTGTTGCTGCCGTGAACGTAGAATGGCTCGGCCGCCATCGCTGCCCGAATCCGCGCGGCGGCGTTCTGGCGTATCTCGGGCTGGTCCGAGGGATCCGCCATCCGTGCCATGGCGAGCGCGAGATTTCCCAGTGGCATCGCCCAGACAGGCACCGAACAACCGTCGATCCCGCGGGGTGCCCGACTCAGGTCGCAACCGGTCATGGACTCGAAAACGCCGAGAATACGCTGTTGCACAGGGTGTGTGATCGCGGTGTAGCCGGCGGGGTTTTCGCCCTTGTGCAGGGCAGTGGCGATCATTCCGGTGTGTTTGCCCGAACAATTGTTGTGGAGCGCATGTGGTGGCTCTCCGGCCCGGATGATTTCGTGTTCGGCTGCTCTGCTCGCGGGTGGTTGCGCCCCGCATTCAAGCATTTCGGGTGTCCCATTGGCTTTTTCGAGTGCGGCACGCACGGCTGTGACATGGCGGGCTTCACCAAGATGGGAGGCACAGGCGAGGGCGATTTCAACATTGCCGAAGCCGAATGCGTCCGCAGCACCTGTTTCGATCAGGGGCAGCGCCTGGACCGGCTTGATTGATGAGCGCGGGTACATTTCGCGCGTAACGTCTCCGATGGACCGCACGACAGTGCCGTCCGGGGCGACCACTGCGATGGCGCCACGATGGCGGCTTTCGACCATGGTGCCCCGAACCACCTCGACCAGAATCGGGTTTGCTGTCTCACCGTCGCTTGGTGACATATGTTCGTGGGGATTTATCAGGTCATCCATTTGGCTCACCTTGCCTCGCTCACAGAGGCCATGCAAGTTAGGCTGAAGCACGGAAAACGGAGCAGTCTTTACATGTCTGAGAACAGGATGCGCGGCTATTATGGTGTCGGCGTCGAAGGTATTTCAAAGCCGATGAATGTGGGCGCAATCATGCGGACAGCGCATGCGTTCGGTGCGAGCTTTGTCTTCACGATTGGTGCCGTCTATTCCAAGCGGGAGGGCGGTCGATCAGATACCTCGGACGCGCCCGAGCATTTGCCATTGCATGAGTATAACGGTCTAGATGATTTCACCCTGCCGCGTGGCTGTGAGCTGGTTGGCGTGGAACTGACCGATGATGCTGTCGATTTGCCAAGTTTTCGGCACCCGCGACAGGCCGCCTACGTTCTCGGACCGGAGCGCGGCTCCCTGTCTCCTGAGCTTGCCGACCGTTGTGCCCATGTCGTCAAGATTCCGACACGTTTCTGCGTCAATGTCGGCGTCGCAGCCGCGATCGTCATGTACGACCGGACGCTCACCCTGGGACGGTTCCCCGTGCGCCCTTTGTCGCCGGGTGGACCGGTTGAAGCTCTTCCGGAACATGTGCATGGCGGTCCGGTTTTTCGCGGTCAGAATTCGTCCTAAAAAGGACGAACAATAACAAGACCTTGAACACGGACCGGCTTGGCATGACTCGGATTGGATTGTTAGGAATTCCGGTATGATACGCGCACGAAATCTCTTTCTCTGGTTGTTTGCTCTCGTCCTTGGTGTTGCGGCAGCAATTCCCCAACCTTCGCATGCACAGGATGCCGAGCTGATTGGCCGCTTTGGGGATTGGGACGCCTATACCAGGGGCGCCGCCGGGAGCCGTTTCTGCTACATGGTTTCCAAGCCGAAGGAAGCGAGTTTGCGCTCGCGGCGCGGGGAGATTTTTTTCCTCGTGTGGCACAGGCCGGACCAGAAGGAATTCGACGTGGTGCAGGTCGATATCGGTTATCCGTTCAAGGACGGCTCCGAGGCCGAAGTGCGGGTCGGTGGAGACTCCTGGAACCTATTCACCCGTGATGAGAGCGCCTGGACGTACAAGCCAGCCGATGACAAGGCTCTGGTGGCAGCATTGCGCAAGGGTTCACGCATGAGCGTAAAAGGTGTGTCAGGCCGTAACAATCCAACGACGGATTCCTACTCCCTTAAGGGCACCAGCGCGGCTTATTCGGCCATCGGCAAGGCCTGCGGGCGTAGCTAGACAATATTACTCTGCTGCGCCGTGCAGCGGGTAATCCTTCTCGGGATCAATGCCGGCCTCCTCGACAAATTTCTTTGCCTGTCGGACCTGATCGGGTGACATGCTGTGCTGCGGATGTGCGAACTCGGCAAAGTGCCCGTTCAGACGCACGCCGATGCGGCCACCATGGCGTTGTTCAATCTCGCCACCCAATTCACCGTACACAGCTTCAACGGCCTTTGGTGAAATATTGGCGCTTACGGGATGGGCGAAGAGTGCGTGAAGTGTTTTGCGGTGTTTATGGTTCATCAGAGGTCTCCTTTGTTATCCTTCAGGCTACCCATTGCTGTGGGTTTGGGCATTGATCTATCTCACGGTCTTTGTTGCCTTTCCGGTGCTGCGCGACTATGTGATGCCCGATGCCCATAAACCCTGAGATATTTGCCGCTCCCGTTGCGGATGCCGACGCCCCGGTCAATCTGATCGGCATGGATCGTGATGATATATTCGCGGTCTTGTCCGAGATGGGCGAACCTCGCTTCCGGGCCGACCAGATTTTCAAGTGGGTCTACGGCCGCGGTGTAAGCGATTTTTCCGAGATGACGAATATCGCCAAGCCTTTGCAGGCGCGGTTGGCCGAACGGTTCATGATCGCCCGTCCGGGGATTGCGCGTGATCTGGCATCCGAAGACGGAACCCACAAATGGCTCCTCGATCTTGGCGATGGCAATGAAGTGGAATGCGTCCACATCCCTGAAAGTGATCGTGGCACGCTGTGCGTCTCCAGTCAGGTGGGATGCACCCTGAACTGTCGTTTCTGTCATACAGGGACACAGCGTCTGGTGCGCAATCTGGGGCCGACCGAGATCGTTGGCCAGATCATGCTCGCACGCGATCATTTGGGTGAATGGCCGACGGCGGAACGCCGCACGATCTACGAGCGTGAATTGTCCAACATCGTCATGATGGGCATGGGGGAACCGCTCTATAATTTTGAGAACGTGGCCAAGGCCCTCAAGATCGTCATGGATGATGCCGGGATTGCGATCTCGCGGCGCCGGATCACGCTTTCCACGGCAGGGGTTGTGCCGCTGATCGAGCGCTGTGGCGAGGAGCTGGGTGTGAACCTGGCCGTCTCGCTGCATGCGGTGCATGATGAATTGCGTGACGAGATCGTTCCGATCAATCGGAAGTATCCGATTGCCGAGCTGCTGGAGGCCTGCCGCAACTATCCCGGCCTCAAGAATTCCCGCCGGATCACCTTTGAGTACGTGATGCTCAAGGATGTGAATGACAGTGATGCGGACGCCCGCGAGCTTGTCCGTATCATTGCCGGCATTCCTGCCAAGGTGAATCTGATCCCGTTCAATCCGTGGCCGGGTGCGCCCTATGATCGTTCAACCAATGCGCGGATAGAGGCCTTTGCCGAGATTGTCCGCAATGCAGGTTACCCTTCGCCGGTTCGGACACCGCGTGGAGAGGATATCATGGCCGCGTGCGGGCAGCTGAAATCGGATAGCGAGCGCCCGCGGCGGGCAGCTGCGGAGTAGACTTCAAGCTTTCGTGTGGGCGCACCGCCCCGCTTGTCAGAAGATGCCACGCGTACTACCGTCGCGGGTGGGGAGTGAGGAAAACTCGCTCAAGGTTCGAAGATCAACCCTTCTGGGGGACCGAGCCGACATGATTGATGATTTTATTCTGGGACTTGCGATCGCCATTTTTGGCGGCGTTCTGGCGTTGATGGGCCTGCCGTCGCGTTTCCGGTCGCGTCTTCCTTCCCTGCCTGTACAGCAAGTCAACAAGACAAGCCGCGCGGTTCGCACCGTGCTCTCGCTTCTGGCTTTGGTCATCGGGTTGCCGATTGCCTTTACAGGTCTGGCCATGGTCTGGGCAGCTCTGGCCGGCGTCACGATTGTGTTGCCCTGGATGACGCTCTCGTCATAGTCAGAACCTTGGGTTGCCTGCTTGCTCCGCGGGCCTGCACGACTATACTCCGCCGCGATTTTCCAGAACGGACGGAACTTGTGACATGACTTCGGGTGACGTGAAAACGCGCGACGTGAAAAAAGCGGTGCTTGCCTATTCAGGTGGCCTCGATACATCGGTCATCCTGAAATGGCTCGTGGAAACCTATGACTGTGAGGTTGTGACCTTTACGGCTGATCTCGGGCAGGGTGAGGAACTGGAACCGGCACGGGCGAAAGCCGAAATGTTCGGGGTTAAGGAAATCTATATCGAGGATTTGCGCGAAGAATTCGTGCGCGACTATGTCTTCCCGATGTTCCGTGCCAACGCAGTCTATGAAGGCGTCTACCTGCTCGGTACGTCGATCGCACGGCCGTTAATTGCCAAACGACAGATCGAGATTGCACATGAGACCGGTGCCGATGCCGTCTCTCATGGGGCCACGGGTAAGGGCAATGATCAGGTTCGGTTTGAGCTCGGTTACTACGCGCTTGATCCTGACATTACTGTCATCGCACCCTGGCGCGAGTGGGATCTGACCTCGCGCACCAAGTTGATTGATTTTGCCGAGAAGCATCAGATTCCGATTGCCAAGGACAAGCGCGGGGATGCGCCGTTCTCGGTGGACGCCAACCTGTTGCATATTTCGGCCGAGGGAAAAGTCCTCGAGGATCCGTGGGTCGAGCCTGAGGAGTACATTTATTCCCGATCGGTTTCCCCCGAAGATGCGCCCGACAAGCCGACCTATATTGAGATGGATTTTGAGCGGGGAGACCCGGTTGCCATCGATGGTGAGAAACTCTCCCCGGCCATGCTGCTTACCCGCCTGAATGAACTGGGCGGGGCCAATGGCATTGGTCGTCTCGACCTGGTCGAGAACCGTTTTGTCGGCATGAAGTCGCGCGGTGTCTATGAAACCCCGGGCGGCACCATCCTGCTGGCAGCCCATCGCGGCATGGAATCGATCACGCTGGATCGCGAAGCAATGCATCTCAAGGACGAGATGATGCCGCGCTATGCCAAGCTTGTTTACAACGGGTTCTGGTTTGCACCGGAGCGCGAGATGATTCAGGCGCTGATCGACAAAAGCCAGGAACGCGTTTCGGGTACAGTCCGCATCAAGCTCTACAAGGGCAATGTCACCGTCGTTGGCCGCAAGTCGAGCGAAAGCCTCTATTCACTCGACCACGTCACCTTCGAAGACGACCAGGTCTATGACCAGCGCGACGCGGAAGGCTTCATCAAGCTGCAGGCGCTGCGTCTGCGTCTGGCCAAGGCGCTGCGGGATTAGGCTTTAACCCAGGCCGGGCCAGGCGGGTGCACCCATGACGAAGGGGTGGGCCGCCACGAGCGCCAGATAGATCGCGATGCTGAGCAGCACGCGCCACCAGCCGATCCCGGCCCAGTCCATCGTCGTCCGCCTGGTGAGAAGCGCGCCGAACGGCACGGCGCTTGTGGTCAGCATCACCGGCCCCCAATCCGCGCCGTAGTGAAACTCCCGCCGCTTGTCGATATGCCACATGCCGCCGGCTGACAGGATGAGCATGCCGGCGAACAGGATGACGGACCGGCTGTCTCCATTGACGATCAGATGGACCAACGCCCAGAGCGACATGCCGTTCAGGAAGGGGTGCCGGGTGACCCGCATGATCCCGCGGGTCAGGTCAGGTCCGGGCTCGTCGAGCTTGGTTCCCGCCAGCGTGGGGGATGGCGTACTCAAACCGCAGACGATCAGGAAAACCGCAATGGGCATGGTCACGGCTGGCAACCACAACAGGGCAGGCGGTGTGCGCCAGACGATATCGATCGGCGCGTTGATATAGGCCAGAATCATCCAGACGAAGATGATGACCATCAATGCGGAATAGGCGGTCAGAAACCGGGTCTCCCCCAGCTTGCCGACCAGCGCCATGCGAACCGGCTGGCTCGACAGGGCAAAATGCCCGACGACAAACAGCACGGTCGATGCAAACAGGGCGTTCAGACTGTCAATCATGATCTCTCCCCGATAGACTCTGATTATCTGGTCTTCACAGGGGAGTCGTCCACCCGTTACGGACGTGTTAGTGAACCGATATGACTGACACAAAAGATCCCATCGCAGACGCGATTCTTTCACAGCTCGCTTTTGGCAAGCCCGGCGGCTCGATTTCTCCCGAAGAGGTGGCCCGTGCGGTTGCTGAAGCAAAGCGCAATCCCAAGGATCCCCACGATCTCTGGCGCAAATA
Source organism: uncultured Alphaproteobacteria bacterium (assembly GCA_943787745.1). Classification (GTDB taxonomy): domain Bacteria; phylum Pseudomonadota; class Alphaproteobacteria; order UBA6615; family UBA6615; genus JABJAG01. The sequence continues at coordinate 197,692 of CALSNJ010000001.1, forward strand.
TCTGCCGGCGGTCAAGCAGCAGGCGGTGCATCTGGCCCGCGCCGGGCAGATCGAGCTTTTGCGCAAGGGAAAGCCCGTCGACGACCCCGCCCGGGTCAAGGGCGTGGTGCGCTACCGGCTGCCGGAATCCGGTGCCACACCGGAATCGTCTGAAACACCTGAGGCACCCGAAATACCGGAAATACCTGAGCTGCCTGAGGCTTAGAACTTTGGTGGCGTAATGCCGTTCTGACGGCAGGCGGCTGTGACCGTATTGGCCAGCAGACAGGCAATGGTCATTGGGCCAACGCCACCCGGCACGGGTGTGATGGCACCGGCAACTTCGACCGCAGAGTCAAAGTCGACGTCCCCGACCAGTCGGGTCTTGTCGGGGTCTTCCGTGGTCGGCGCGTCAATACGGTTGATGCCCACATCGATGACGGCTGCACCCGGCTTGATCCAGTCTCCCTGAACCATTTGTGGGCGGCCCACGGCGGCCACAAGAATGTCAGCACCGCGACAAACCTCGGCGAGATTCTTTGTGCGCGAGTGCGCGATGGTCACGGTGCAGCTCGCCTGGGTCAGCAGTGCGGCCATTGGTTTGCCGACGATGTTCGAGCGTCCAAGCACGACCGCATTGAGGCCGGACAAATCACCAAGCCGGTCTTCGAGCATCATCTTGCAGCCCAGCGGCGTACACGGAACCATGGCGGCATCGGGGCCATCCATCTGTCCCGTGGCAAGGCGACCGGTGTTGATCACATGGAACCCGTCGACATCCTTGGCTGGTGCGATTGCATCAATCACCGCGTTTGGATCGATCTGGTCGGGCACCGGCAGCTGAACGAGGATGCCGTGGACGGTCGGGTCGTTGTTGAGCTTGTCGACCAGTGCGAGCAATTCGTCCTGAGTGGTGCTGGCATCGAGACGGTGATCGCTGGCGGTGATTCCGGCTGCCGCGGCTGCCTTGCCCTTGTTGCGGACATAGACCTGACTGGCCGGGTCTTCACCTACCAGAACGACAGCCAGTCCGGGAACGAGGCCGTGCGCATCTTTGAGGGCAGCCGTTTCTGTGCCGATACGTTCGCGCAGGGCTTCGGCGAAGGCCTTGCCGTCGATGATCTTGTCATTGCTCATGATCTTGCTCTCCGTGACGGGCACGAGGCGTGCCTGCCCTTTACACATTGCTCTTGCGCAACGCCTCTAGCATGGGCGCCAGAGTCGCGGCATCGCCGGGAATCAAAATCGATTTTGATCGTGCGGTTGTGCCCGATGCCACCGACAGGGATGTCGGGGGCAGATGCAGCGCCTTGGCGAGCAGTTTGAGGACGGCGATGTTCGCCTTTACGTCCTCGGGAGGGGCGGTCACGGCGATTTTGAGGGCGGGTCCGTCGGGCAGGTCGATCAGGCCCTGAAGGGCATTCCGGCTGGCGCGTGGCGTTACCAGGACGCGCAGAAGGATCCCGCCGGGCTGGCGGGACCAAACCGGGGTATCACTCAATTGCTTAGCGAAGGCCCAGAATGTTGGGCAGCAGGTTGCGCAGGAAAACGAGGACCAGGATCAGGATCATTGGCGAGAGATCAATTCCTCCAACGGACGGAATGACCGAGCGGATACGCCCCAGGACGGGTTCGGTGATCCGATAGAGAAAATCTCCGATCGTGTAGACGAACCTGTTTGAGGTATTGATCACGTTGAACTGGACGAGCCAGCTCAGGACGACCGAGATAATCAACGCCCACATATAAAGCGCGATGATTGTATCGATGAGTTGCCAGACGGCGAACATGGGCAAGCTCTTTGGTGATTGATGCGACGCAAGCGCCGGAAATGGTTCAATTTGTTGCGCGCGAGACTAGCCAGCGACCGGGCGGCTGTCCAGTAACGCAACAGTGCCCGGATGCGACGAAATCGCCGGATGGATTTCCCGCTCCTCCACGACTTGACACAGGTGCATGGCCGCTCACATATTCCGCCGCGCCGCGCAGGTGACTCAAGGCCTGCGCCTGCCGTTTTCGGCATCGGTGGGGCCGTAGCTCAGTTGGGAGAGCGCTACGTTCGCAACGTAGAGGTCAGGGGTTCGATTCCCCTCGGCTCCACCATTTTTATCAACGTCTCCAATGACTTAGATGAAATTCGACGAAACCCCCGCAGTTCCGGGGGCTTTGGCGCGTCTGACTTAGAATGTCTTGGACGTTTCCGAGACATTCTGCCGGATATGGTACTTCGTCTCTGGAGGCCGAATTCCCAGCCAATACTTTTGGGGAAATCAGGTGGTAACCGTACGAATGCCGTTGGGCAGATTCGTGACTTCGCGCGTGATCGACCGAACTTCTTACGCGAGCGCGCATCTCCGACAGAGCTACTCGTAAAGGCGAATGCTCGAAACCTTTAGGTCAGCCGAGAACGCCCGCCCGATTGCCACCAGTCCGAGCCGTTTAAGGCGCTGCGTATCGAGGGGTGAATCGAGCCGGTGTGGTGCGAATGCATCGAATGGCAGGTCGATCGTTTGCCAGCGCGCGCCGGCAGTGAAATGCGCCCGGTAGGACTGCCAGGGTCGCGTTGCGTCCGGAGTTCGCAGGTGTAGTGAATATTGTTGGCCATTGCCGCGAACCACAATGCGAAGGCCGCGATACGCGGATGCGTCGAGCACATCCCCGGACGCGTTCAGGTCGAGAGCGGCCTGGACAAACCCGCCGTTGTTCTCCAGGCGAACATCGCCGCGCAGGCGAATTAAGGCCTGCCCGTCGGATACGTCGTGTTCGACACGCACGTCCGAAACGCCACCCATGACGCGGTCGCTCACCCCGCGCCATTCTGTACCCAGCGCAGAGACCAATCTCTCGTCTGAAAAATCGTCGATCAGCATCGTGTCGCTCACTGCCTCCGCGCCGCTCACCATGAAAAGCGGCAGGGCGACGCAAAAAATATACGCCAACATGGTCATGGTCTGCCGAGGTTTGCCGATAGGGCAACGTGACAAGGTCATCGCAGTTGCTTTCGTTTTTTTGGTCCGGTCGTGGTTCAGGGCGCCCCGCAATTTGCCCCATGCCGGCGCGTGACCCAGCGCTGCAGGTAGGGGCGAAGGGGAAGGAATAGATTGTAGAGATGTTCGAGGACCCAGAGCGCCGGCGCGGTCCGGGCGAGTTTGCCCGCGAGTTGGAAGCGTGGCAGCGCGGACCACAAGTATGCGAACGCGGCGGCCCCATCGACCCAGGCGATGCCGGATGCACCTTCTTGTTTTTGGTAGAATTCGATCTCACGCGCGCAGAGTGGGCAGGCGCCGTCGAAGAATACGCGGGGCATGGTTTCGACTTTCCTATTACTCAGGACACAAATTCCACAATCACTTTGTTGGAACTTATGGGCGGAATGTCCTTGGGCAGCGCCAATATTTGTTTGTCCGCTTCCATCTTGGCCAGAGTTGCGCGGCAAGTGATGCCATCGATACGAACCTGGTACGCTCCCTCTTTAAGGTCCGTATAGCCAGAGAGGTCAAAGGAAGTTTCTCCGTCCAGAGAACAAGGGTTTTCCAGAACAGTCCAGGGTCTTCCGAGCAGCCTTGCGGCAGCTAACATCTCACCTTTACCAAGAAGATTCCGGATCAACGATGAGGATACTACCTCGCCCCCGAACCGGATCTGTTCAATCGCCGAGATGCCGATACCTCTTTGGGCACACAACTCCTGCAACATCTCCGTGTTGCCTGCCTGACGGCAACCAAATTTAAAATCTGTGCCGACGACCACGTGTGACGCTGATAGAGATTTTCTCAGAACTTCATCTACAAACTCAACTGGTGTCAGCGCGGCAAAATCCAAATCAAAGTGCTGACTGACACAAAACCCTGTTCCCAAATTTGCGAGGTCTCGCGTCTTCTGTAGAGAAGTACCAAGCCGGAAATTCACCGCAGAGGCATCGAACAGTTCCCGTGGATGAGGGTCAAATGTCAGTATTGCAGGACGACAAGACGTCTCGGTAGCGACCTGAACCGTCTTTTCGATCAGCTTTTGGTGACCAATGTGCAGTCCGTCAAAATTGCCAATGGCATAAACACCTCCATGCCATTTCTCGGATACCTCGTGATGGCCCATGAAAACGGGCATTGGCGCGCGTTCATTGCTTACGCGAACTGTGTTGGCATCCGCCAATGGACCTGGGCGTTTGGCTGAAGAATATTGCATTTTAAATCCCCGTCTTTTGCACCTGTTACGTGAAATGTTGGGCATTGGTTCACGGTAAGATTTGGCAACCTACGGTTCTTCGCTTCTTCTCAGCTTTGGTGGGAGAGTTCTCCGTTGGGATCTGTCATCGTAACTCGCTGTAATATTTAGAGAAATATTGGGGATGTGTTGGACCGAGGTTCGTGCTTCGATTCCGCTCGGCTCCACCATTTTCTCACGGTCTCCGAAAATCTGAATGCCTGGTGGTCGCGTCCGGGATGCTGGAAGGCTTAACGCCTTGGGGACATGCCGGCGCGTTCCATCATCATCTCGTGAACTGCCTGCATGCCACGGTCTGCCATGTCCGAAACCTCCGCAGCATGGGTCTGGAGCGCGGTGACGATTTCCGGGTCGTCCGAGGTCTGGACCACGACAATTCCTTCTTCGGTCACATCAATTTCGGATTGAATGGTTTCGCCGCGCATGAAAAAGATGTCCAGTGTCGGGCTTTGAATCATGATTTTCGGGTCATCACCGTTCTCAACCCGGCCAATCATTCCGACCACGTGGCTGACGAGGTTGGTCATCACGTCCGCGTCTGAAGACCGGGTGACCGTGCGGATGCCGTTGGCCAATTCGGTCACTTCGCGCGTGATGGTTTCGAAATTCCGGAACAGCACAGCCAGTTCTGCACTTTCCTCGGGTGTTGCGTTCTGGCCGCGCAGGCCCGGCATATTCACTTCGTCATGCCCGGTGCCATCTGCACCATGTCCATGTCCATGTCCATGTCTGTGCCCGCTGCCCGGGCCATTGTCCTTCATCTGTGCCAGCGACGTACTTTGCGACAAATCATAAATCCCGCCGGTCAACAGCAACGCGGCAGCAAGGGCTGTTCTGATAAGAAGTCTGGAGAATTTGGAAGCTTGGATCGTCATCTTTGTGTCCTGATACCGTCACAGCGGCCGAGCGTGATCGCGTCGGGCGGACCCAGTTTATAGAGCTTCCTCTTACAGGAAGGTCAAGACATGCGAGCATCATGGCCTATTTGATTGTTGGTCACAGCAGAGGGGACCATGCACTGTCAGTCCCGATTAACGAATATCGTTCGATTTCCTCTGCAACTTGGAAGTAGCCCTGTTTAACAGGGTGTCTCACGGAGACGAGTTCGCTCCTGCCTCCAGGCACCACCATTTTTCGCAGTGTCTCCAGTAAAATATAGATATACCGTCGAGCCCGGTTAAGATGGCGGCCATGGAACGTCACCTCGCCGCAATCCTCGCTCCGATATGGTGGGATCCAGTCGTCAGATGCAGGACGACGAGGTCCGGACTCTCGAGAACCTCAATCTTGTTCGCAGGACGATTGTGAATCCCGAAACAACCACCCATCGGGGCCGCTTTACTGGCATATGGCGCATCTGCAGTTGGAAGAATCCGTCGCCGCGTATGGCCACGCGGTCGGCCTGAAGCCCGAACATGTCGACCTGGGCGATTTGGAAAACGCCCGGAAACATGTCTAGAGCCTGCTCGCCGCCCGGCCCGAGTTTACCATCGAGAACTGTGCACTGACCCAGAATTGTCTCGATCGGAATCGCTTAGCGCGTGATCGCGCCAGCTTGATCAGCGCGGGCCTTCCCTGACCGGCAAACAGTGTTTGTGCAGAGTGGCGGGTTCGCTCGAGATCTCGTTCACCACCATTTCTGTCAGACCGGTCGCCGTCTTTATGGCCTGAATCAACCTCTGGAAAATCAAGGGTTTTGTTGTTTTCGAACCCATTCGAAACCGTCCTCAGCATCGCTCTGAATAGATGAACTGCTGTAGTGTGATCACCAAGGTTTGATTTTCAAGCGTTACAGTCATAATTTAGAATCATTCTAATAATGGCCGGGGTCGCTGAACAGGCCGACAAAGCTTTCCCGACAGCAACCCGCGTTCGGGTCTGTGCAGGACGCGGACACCGGACGAACGAGAGATAAACCGTAACTCAGGAGACGATGATGGACGGACACGATACGGAGAGCGCGGGCAAATGCCCGGTGATGCATGGTGGCAGCACGACGATGGCCAGAGAGATCTCAGGCTGGTGGCCGGAGGCCCTCAATCTCGATATTCTTCATCAGCATGACAGCAAGACCGACCCGATGGGGGCGGATTTCGACTACCGCAAGGAGGTCGTGGCACTTGATGTTGATGCGCTCAAGGCAGACCTGTTCGCGCTGATGACCGACAGTCAGGACTGGTGGCCTGCCGACTGGGGGCATTATGGCGGGCTGATGATCCGCATGGCCTGGCACGCGGCGGGCTCCTACCGTCTTGCCGATGGGCGCGGCGGCGGCGGTACGGGCAACCAGCGTTTTGCCCCGCTGAACTCCTGGCCGGACAACGTCTCCCTCGACAAGGCGCGCCGGTTGCTCTGGCCAATCAAAAAGAAGTACGGCAACAAGGTCAGTTGGGCAGACCTGATCATCCTTGCCGGGAACATCGCGTATGAATCCATGGGTCTGGAGACCTTCGGTTTTGCATTTGGCCGGACCGATATCTGGCATCCCGAGAAGGACATCTACTGGGGTTCCGAGAAAGAGTGGCTCGGGCGAAGCCGTTACGAATCCGACGACGACGCACAGTCGCTCGAAAATCCGCTGGCCGCGGTGCAGATGGGCCTGATCTACGTTAACCCGGAGGGTGTTGGCGGCAATCCCGACCCGTTGAAGACGGCAGCTGAAATCCGCGAAACCTTTGCCCGCATGGCGATGAACGACGAGGAGACCGTTGCGCTGACCGCGGGTGGTCACACCGTGGGCAAGACCCATGGCAATGGGGACGCGAGCGCGCTTGGTCCGAACCCTGAAGCTGCTCCCCTTGAGGAGCAGGGATTCGGCTGGCGTAACCCGAACGGCAAGGGCAAGGGTCGCGATACCGTCTCCAGCGGTATCGAAGGGGCCTGGACGACCCACCCGACCCAGTTCGACAATGGCTATTTTGAGATGCTCTTCAACCATGAGTGGGAACTGAAGAAGAGCCCGGCCGGAGCATGGCAGTGGGAGCCTGTCGATATCGCAGAAGAGGATATGCCTGTTGATGTCGAGGACCCGTCGGTCCGTTGTATGCCGATCATGACCGATGCTGATATGGCGATGAAACTGGATCCGGTTTATCGCAAAATATCGCTGCGGTTCATGAATGACCCCGAGGTCTTCCGTGACGCATTCGCACGCGCGTGGTTCAAGCTGACGCATCGCGACATGGGCCCGAAGGCGCGCTACATCGGCCCGGACGTGCCAGAAGAAGAACTGATCTGGCAGGACCCAGTGCCCGTCGGCCCGACGGATTACGATGTCGCGACCGTGAAAGCGAAGATTGCTGCCAGCGGTCTGTCGCTCTCAGACCTGGTGGCCACGGCGTGGGACAGCGCGCGGACCTTTCGCGGTTCCGATTTCCGCGGCGGCGCCAATGGCGCGCGTATTCGACTTGCGCCGCAGAAGGATTGGGAAGGCAATGAGCCTGAGCGTCTGGCAAAGGTGCTCGCCGTCCTCGAGCCGATTGCGGCGGCCGCAGGTGCGAGTGTTGCCGATGTGATCGTGCTCGCGGGCAATACCGGGATCGAGCAGGCTGCCAAAGCGGCTGGGCTCGACATTTCGGTCCCGTTCTTGCCGGGGCGCGGTGATTCGACCGACGCGATGACCGATGCGGAGTCTTTTGAGCCGCTGGAGCCGGTCCATGATGGCTACCGCAACTGGCTCAAGGCCGACTATGTGCCCGAGGCCGAAGAGCTCATGCTCGACCGCACTCAGCTCATGGGGCTGACCGCACCGGAGATGACCGTTCTTGTGGGCGGCATGCGGGTGCTTGGTGCCAATTACGGCGGCAGCAGCCATGGGGTGTTTACCGAACGGCCAGGTGCGCTCACGAACGACTTCTTCGTGAACCTCACGGACATGGATTATGAGTGGAGGCCAGTCGATGGGGGTCTGTACGAGCTTCGCGACCGCAAGACCGGCACGGTAAAATGGACGGCAACGCGCGTCGACCTCGTGTTCGGCTCGAACTCGATCCTGCGGGCTTATGCCGAGGTCTATGCACAGGACGACAGCGCAGACCGATTTGTGAAGGATTTCGTCACTGCCTGGACGAAAGTAATGAACGCGGACCGTTTTGACCTGACCTAAGCCCGTCAAGGAATCTCATACGCGTTGTGCGAATGCGTATGAGATTCCCCCATTGACGGTGGAGCAGCTCGGATAGCGCCTTAGGTCTGTCGGGGCGGCGCGCCCTCACGCATAAGCGCGCTGAAATCTAGGTGTGCGTACGATCAGGCTGGCGATTATGGCGAGATTGCCGAGGTTGAAAACGACCCCGATCAGAAACGCGGTGCGGTAGGCGCCCGTCGCGTCGAACACCGCGCCGCCGAGCCAGGAACCCAGCGCCATACCGGCGCCGGCGCAGAGCAGCACCAGTCCGGTGCGTCGGCCGGCCTCGGCTGCGGGTAGCAATTCGCGGACGATCACCGGATAGCAGGGCAGGATGCCGCCATAGCCGAGCCCGAACAGAGCGGCGGCGATATAAAGCCCCGGCAAGCTTTCAACAAAGGCAAGAGCTGTGAGCAGCAGCGCCTGTCCCGAAGAAAAAACAAAGATCGCGCGCAGGCCACCGAAGCGTCCGCCAAGAAATCCGACGCCGAAGAAACTGGCGAGTGCCGAGCAGGCGAGCATCAGGGACAGGGTTTCCGCGCCGCGTGCCGGATCGTAGCCGAGATCGCTCACATGGCTGACAATATGTGCCAGCGGCAGAGACATACCGACACAGCAGCCGATGGCGGCTGTCGACAGCGTCACCTGCACAGCGCGCGCTGACATGTGCGCGCGTTTGGGTGCGGGCGGCACAATTTCGTTGCGTGGGTCGGCGCGCCGCGCCGCTGGTGCAGGGGGTGTCTGGCGGAGGATCAGGGCCAGCGGCAACATCGTCGCCAAGGCAAACAGGCCGTAAACCAACGCCGTCTGCCGCCAGCCGACCGTGGCAATGAGATGGTGAAAAACCTGCGGCCAGATCATTCCGGCAAGACCCTGGCCCGAGCCGACAACGCCGACGGCGAAGCTCCGGTTGTGCTCAAACCAGCGGCTGATATTGGCGGTCAGCGGCGCGAAGAGGGTCGATCGGCCGAAGAAGCCAAGCATCCCGCCATAGATGAGGTAGAGCTCAAACGGGCTTGAGGTGTAGCTGGTGAGAATGCCGCCGAGGCCGATCATGGTGGCGCCGACCACCGCGGGGATTCCCATGCCGCGTCGGTCAAGACACCAGCCCATAAAGATGCCGCCAATACCGGCCCCGGCATATTGCAGTGCATAGGCGATCGAAGGCACGGCGCGGGGCCAGTTAAATTCGGCGGCGATGGGTTTGAGTGCGATGACAATGAAATAGATGCTGCCCGTCCCGATCAGCATGAACATCAGGGAAGCGATGAGCACGATGGTCCGTCGGCGTATGGCGGGATCGGAAATGAGGCTTGGCATTGTCTTTCCGATTGCTGGCGGGATTCTATGACGGGTGATCTGCACCGGTGTACGTAGACTGCCACATGGCGCTGGTTTTGGACCAATGCACGAGGAGACCGGCTGGGTTGCGGAGGTCTGCAGAAAGAGTGTCGAGGATCAGGCTATATTGGGGGCGCGTTCGAAACTGAATGCCGCGTTTAAGGAACAGGATGTCAGACAAAGCCAAAACAGCTGAAGCAGGCAAGCTGGTCTGTGATTTCACCGGCGGAGCGGTGGGGCACCGGTTTCGGTTTGGCGGCGGGCGTGGTCAGGCTTTGCCCAGGGCTGTCGGGATGAAGAGTGGAAACACCCCCATGGTGGTGGATGCAACGGCCGGCCTCGGCCGGGACGCCTTCTTGTTGGCCTCGCTGGGCGCAGAGGTCACTCTGATTGAACGTTCTCCCGAGATGCACAGACTATTGGCAGAAGGTATGGAACGTGCCCGCAAAACGGGTGGTGATGTGGCAGGTGTCATTCGCCGCATGACTTTGCTCCATGGGGATGCCAAGGACCTTTTGCCGGGGCTTTCGCCTGAAGTGGTACTGGTCGATCCGATGCACCCGGCGCGCAAAAAATCTGCTCTTGTGAAGCATGAAATGCGCCTGATCCGCGAGATAGTCGGTACGGATGAGGATTCTGTCGAACTTATGCAGGCCGCGTTGTCTGCTGCCAGAAAGCGGGTGGTCTTGAAGTGGCCCCTGCGGGCCGATCCGATGGAAGGTATCGGTCCGGCGTCCCATCAGATCAGAGGAAAATCCACCAGATACGATGTGTTTATGGTGGCCGGTGGACGGGCATGAATGGCTTTGGGGCAGCTTTCAGGGGTCGCCAAATGACCTGTCGCGCCCCTTGGTGCGTATGACGTACTAATCCAAACTTCACGGCAGAACCTGTCCGCCCCGCACAACCATATACGGCTTGGAATTTTAACTATCATGCGCATCGAAGAGCTCTCCATCGGGGAAAACCCGCCCGAAGATGTCAACGTCATCATCGAAGTCCCGGTCGGCGGGCAGCCAATCAAGTACGAATTGGACAAGAAGTCCGGGACCCTGGTGGTCGACCGGTTTCTCTATACGCCGATGACCTATCCGGGCAATTACGGCTTCGTGCCGCACACATTGTCAGAGGATGGTGATCCGATTGACGTGCTGGTCTGTAACACCCGTCAGCTCATACCGGGATGTGTCATCAACGTGCGTCCCATCGGCGCGCTCCTGATGGAAGATGATTCCGGCAAGGACGAGAAGATCATCGCTGTGCCTTCGGCACATCTGACCAAGCGATATGAGGCCATCCACAATTTCGACGATCTGCCGGACATCACCTTGCAGCAAATCCAGCACTTCTTTGAACACTACAAGGATCTGGAACCTGGGAAATGGGTGCAGATCGGTGACTGGATGAATGCCGAGGTTGCTCAAAGTCTGATCGTTGAAGCAATTGCGAGAGGGAAAGACGCCTAACTGTTCGGCTGTGCCTGAGCGGCCTCCTGCATGCGTTGCAGTTGCTCCCAGCCGAGATAGTCGGTGAACCCGTCATCGTCGAAATAGAGTATGGGCCCGTCGCAGGTGAACAGATACTCGGTGTCTTCGAGCGCGGTGGTCTCGTCGTGTATCATGCCGTTGGTCTCATAAAGGAAGTCGCCAGCCTCGAATATGGTGTCGCGGACCTGTAGCTTGCCGGAGAGAATAAAGGCCTGCGCAGCCGTCAGGTGCTTGTGCCGCCGGGCGACGTGGCCTTTTTTCCAACGGAAAAGTACCGCCCAACGGCCGGTCTCCGCACTGAACCACAAAATCTTCATGTAGCCCGTGCCCGGGGTGGTCTCGATCCAGTCCAGCTCGGACGAGCGGGTCACGGTATCAGTCAGTTCAGAATTTACCGGGCTGATGTCTTGCGGGAATGCCATGGTCGATTTCCTTCTGTCGATATTTCGATGCTTGTTAACCTGGGACTGCCGGAATCTCTCTTCGCAGATCTGGTTCGTTGTGTATGAACGTGATGTTCAAGGATGCAGTGACATCGATTGGCTTGGGTGCGTGCTTCCCAACCAATGTCTGAATCTTGGTGATGCTGTCGTCATCCAGTTTGACGCCCGCAGCGATGATGCGGTTTCGAAGTTCTTCAAGATTTTGCGATGGCACTGAAAATTGAATGGTGATGGCGATGTTCGAAAACATCGTGTGATCGATGACCCAACCGTCGGTGCCTGAAATGGCAGCGCCGACGTCAGCCGTGACCTGATGTCGGTTCGCCTTGGTGACCCCCGAGATCATCAGAAATTCTTGTTTCATGCCGCTTGCTTTCAGTCCTTGTAGCGGTCCTCGATGGCGGACCAGCGGGGCATGTCGACGATATCGAGATATTCCGGGAAGCTCAGCCCCGTGTTGGCGAGCTTGAACTCGCCGCTTTTGATGTCGGCCAGCGTGTCGCGGATTGTGCGGGCGGTGAGCATCAGGGTCGTGATGCCGTAGCTGGCGATGCTGTAGCCGATCTCGCCCAACTCTGCGGGCGGCAGCAGCGGGGTGACGCCGCCTTCGATCATGTTGGCGAGTTGGGGTACGGGCAGCTCCTTGCAGATGCGCTGCATGTCCTCGATCGACGTGGGTGCTTCCACGAACAGCGCGTCGGCACCTGCTTTCATATAGCGCTCGCCGCGCCGCAGCGCTTCGTCGATGCCATCAGTCGCAATCGCATCTGTCCGCGCGATGATAAAGGTGTCGGGGTTGAGTCGCTCACCGGCGCAGGCGCGTAGTTTTTCTTCCATTTCCTCGACCGGAACGATGTGCTTGCCTGCCATGTGGCCGCAGCGTTTCGGTGCGAGCTGGTCCTCGATGAAGATCGCCTGTGCACCGATCTTCTCGTAGTGGTTCAATGTGTAGACGGCGTTTTTGACGTCGCCATATCCTGTGTCGACATCGACCAGACAGGGCAGGTCGGTGACCGCGAGGATGTCGCGGACGCCGGCCGAAATCTCGCCGAGCCCCAGCAGACCGATATCAGGAACGCCGTAACGCGCGCCGACGATCTGAAAGCCACCGATCATGAAGGCATCAAAGCCGGTCTGCTCGATGATCCGCGCGGTTAGCGCGTCATGGGCCCCGGGGATGACGAGAGGTGAGCTCTCATTGGCGAGCTGGCGGAAGGTTTTCTTATCGGTCATGTCGTCCTCATTGATGAAGATTATCAGGGAGCGAGTGGGTCGCGTGCCAGATCAGCTGCAGTATCCTGACAGTTTTCATACCATCGGTGCATACAATAGTATATTAATTAAAACTAATACATGTATGGCAGGGCCCTGATTTCTATCGGTGGTTGATAACATATTGTTTTATTTGCTAAAATTTCGTGCCTGTCTCTTCCGCAGAATATTTTTTCGTGTTAACGAAAAGTTTATTATTCGTCAAAATAAGAGCTTTTTCGGGGAGAGCAATCATGGCCAAAAGCAAGAAAATCAAGGGCACGAAGTCGGACGACAACATTCAGGGTACGGGTGGCGTTGATAAGATTGATGCGCGCCATGGTGACGATGTTGTTCACGCGGGCGGCGGATCCGACAAGGTCAAGGGCGGCAAGGGCGAAGACACTCTTTATGGCGAGGCCGGAGATGATTATCTCGATGGCGGCAAAGACAATGATTATCTCGATGGCGGCGCGGGCAATGATCGCCTGAAGGGCGGCCAGGGCGAAGATGAACTGCAGGGTGGATTGGGCGACGATACGCTGACTGGCGGATCTGGCGCTGACACGCTGTTTGGTGGTGAAGGCAACGACAAGCTCTTTGGCGACGGTTCGGGCAGCGGCTCGGGTCGCGGTTCAGGGAGTGGTGAGGCCAGCTTCAATGATTATCTGGATGGCGGTGCGGGCGACGATCTGATCGTTGGCGGTGCTGGAGATGACACGCTGCTGGGCGGCGAAGGCAATGATTCGCTGTATGGCGATGGCATGGGTTCAGGCTCGGGAAGCCATGGCGGTCGCGGTAGTGGTTCGGGTTCTGGCGGGCGCTCTGGCCACGGCAGTGGTTCTGGTGGCGGCAGAGGCAAGAAGGGCAAGGGTTCCGGCTCGGGTTCTGGCAGCCATGATCATCATGGCAGTGGCTCTGGTGATGGCGAAGGTGTCACCTTCAACGATTACCTTGATGGCGGCGCGGGCGATGACCTGGTGTTTGGTCAGCAGGGTGATGACACCGGTTACTGGTACATGCAGGAAAACCTGGGTGCCACGGACGCCTATGATGGCGGTACGGGCACGGACGCGCTTGTGTTTGCGCTTACCTATGGTGAAGCAGCAGATGCGGGTGTGCAGGCAGACCTTGCCGGTTTTGATGCGTTTTTGGCGCTCAACAGCAACCCGAACACCGACAATGGTGCGACCTATAACTTCACTTCGTTTGCCACGCTCGATCTGACCGATTGGGAAGGCTATTCGGTTGAGCTGATCAACACGGGCCCGACGGCCAATGCCGATACGGGTGCGACCGACGAGGACACGGTTCTCGTGGTCAGCGATGTTGCAGATGGCCTTCTTAACAATGACACCGATCCCGATCATCTCGATGTTCTGACGGTCACGGGCTTTGATGCGACCAGCCAGTTTGGCGCGGGCGTCACGGTTAATCCGGATGGCACCTATAGCTACGATGCGACGTCGGCAGCCTTCCTTCAGGCGCTTGCGGTTGGCGAGACGGCGCTCGATACATTCAGCTACACGATCTCCGATCTTGCGGGCGTGGAATCCACATCGACGGTCACGATTGAAGTGACCGGCGTGAACGACGCACCGATGATCACGGACGGTGGTGATATTGCGGGCGACGTTCAGGAAGACGTGACGCTGACGTTCACGGGCGATCTGGACTCCACGGATGTGGACAACGGTGCGACGGCGGAATGGTCTGTTGCCAACAGTGCGGGCACTTATGGCTCACTGGCTGTTGATGGATCGACGGGCACTTGGACCTACACGCTTGATAACAACGCGACCAACGTTCAGGCGCTCGCAGCAGGCGAGAGCCATGACGAGGAGTTCACGGTTGTTGTGACCGATGACCAGGGCGCGACGGACACGCAGACTGTCACCGTGACGGTGACGGGCACGAATGACGCGCCGATCATCACGGATGGTGGTGATGTTGCGGGCGATGTTCAGGAAGACACGACGCTGACGTTCACGGGCGATCTGGACTCCACGGATGTGGACAACGGCGCGACGGCGGAATGGTCTGTTGCCAACAGTGCGGGCACTTATGGCTCACTGGCTGTTGATGGGATCACGGGCACGTGGACCTACACGCTTGATAACAACGCCGACAATGTTCAGGCGCTCGCAGCAGGCGAGAGCCATGACGAGGAGTTCACGGTTGTTGTGACCGATGACCAGGGCGCGACGGATACGCAGACCGTTACGATCACGGTGAACGGCACCAATGATGCACCTGTGATTGCGTCGAGCGCGACTGCCAGCATCACAAACAGTAGCTTTGAGACGGATTTGAGCGGCTGGACCGTAACTGGCAATGGCGTGGACAGAGTTGGAGGCTGGGAAGCTTCAGATGGCTCGGTCAGCTTGGATCTGAACGCTTTTAATCCGGGTGGTATCCAGCAGTCGATCGCAACGGAAGCGGGTGCCACCTACACGGTAACCTTTGACCTTGCCGGGAATCCGGGTCAGCAAACCATTAAAACATTGGATGTATCGGCTGACGGAACGTCCCAGACCTATAGCTTCGACAATGCGGGTACATCCGCCACGAATATGGGCTGGGTGACCCAGAGCTTCACTTTTGTTGCTGTCGACGACTCAACGCTTTTGTCTTTCGACAGTCTTGTGCCATCCGGCGCGTGGGGGCCGGCACTCGATAACGTGCAGATCACCCGTGACGGATACAATGTTCAGGAAGACGCAACGCAATCCGTTAGCGGCGATCTGGACTCCACCGATGTGGACAATGGCGCAACGGCGACCTGGTCTGTTGCTGGCAGTGGCGCCGGCACTTATGGCGATATGTCAGTCGATTCCAACGGAACATGGACTTACGGGCTGCGAAATGCTGATGCGAACGTGCAGGCACTTGCTGTTGGCGAGACCCATGATGAGACTTTCACGATTGTCGTCACCGACGACAAGGGTGCAACCGACACGCAGACTGTCACGGTCAAGGTAACCGGCACGAATGACGCGCCGGTTGCACAGGATGTGACGCTTGAGGTGAACCAACTCGGCAATGGAGGGTTCGATTCACTGCCCGACTTCGACGGTTGGAATGTGGATCTTTCTTTGACGAACGCCACTCTTCCGAATGGTTCCAGCTTTTACTACAGCACTGCGGTCGTCGATCGCAGCGGGACGGCAATATCAGGTGATGATGCGGTCGCCGTGTTGGAATTCGGGGCTCAGGTTCCGACACCTGGGGGCACGGGTTTTGGTCCCACGATCACGAGTGATGCATTCGATGGTCAGGCAGGCGATACCGTTCGCTTCGTATACGAGCTTTCGTCGAGTGGCGATTATGCGAGAGGCAATGGTTACATTCGCGATGCGGACACTGGTGCCATCGTCCAGACCATTTTCGATTACCAGACACCTTTCAGCGGTTCGACAGGTGTCCAGCAGGTTGACTTGACGCTTGCGCAGAGCGGCGAGTTCATCATCGACTTCCGTGTTGGATCCTATGACGCAACCTTCGGCTATTATGTCGGAGCAAAGCTGGAGCTTGGGTTTGCGGGAATTATCCGTGATGGCCTGTCGGAGGACACGCCATTCACCTTCGCCGGCGAGGAGTTCCTGTCGGGTGTGACCGATATCGACGGCGGCGCCCCGGTGCTTCACAGCGTTTCTGCGACAAGCGCCAACGGTGCGAGTGTCGTGATCGTTGCCGGGGATGTGGTTTACGACCCCTCCGGTGCGCTCGATCATCTGGCAGCAGGCGAAGAACTGATTGATACCTTCGAGTTTACCGTTTCCGATGGGAATGGTGGCTTCGATACCGCGACAGCCAGCATCAAGGTGATCGGCGAAAACGATGGCCCTGTTGCGGTCGCTGACAGCAACTCTGGTTCAGAGGGCAATGAGAGCATTGCTTCAGTTGCCATCACAGGCGATGTGCTGGCTAATGACACTGACGTTGACAGTGCGAGCAGTGGTTTCACGGTCACAACTGCCGGCGTCATCACAGGCAGCTACGGCACATTGACGCTGAATGCCGATGGTACGTATTCCTATGCAATCGACGACAGCAACGCTGCTGTTGATGCCTTGAATGTAGGCGACAGCCTGACGGAATCATTCAACTACACGATGAGCGACAATCAGGCGGGCAACCCGTTGACGTCGTCATCGACTTTGGAGATCACGATCAATGGCACGAATGACGCGCCGGTTGCACAGGATGTGACACTTGAGGTGAACCAACTCGGAAATGGTGGTTTTGATCTTGCGCCCGACTTCGGCGGGTGGAATGTGGATACCTCCCTATCGAACATGACCAGTGGGTTCGGGAATGCAAATATCGATCGCAGTGGTAATTTGCTCGGTGGAGACGATGCCGTCGCCGTCTTGGAGTTTGGAGGGCAAGTCCCTAGCCGTTATGGGACAGGTGAAGGCCCAACGATCACAAGCGATCCCTTCGATGGCCAGGCAGGTGATACGGTTCGCTTTGTCTACCAGCTGTCGTCTGGTGGCGATTATGCGAGAGGCAATGGTTACATTCGCGATGCGGACACCGGAGCCATTGTCCAGACGATCTTCGATTACCAGACACCATTCACTGGTTCGACCGGTGTGCAGCAGGTTGATCTGACGCTTGCCCAGAGTGGTGAGTTCCTGATCGACTTCCGCGTCGGTTCCTACGATGCGACCGGCGGATATTATGTCGGTGCGAAACTGGAGCTCGGATTTGCGGGAATTATCCGCGAAGGGGTTTCGGAGGATGAGCCGTTTACCTTTGTGAGCTCGGAGTTCCTTTCCGGGGTGACCGATGTTGATGATGGAACAGCCGTTCTGGACAGCGTATCTGCAACCAGCGCGAACGGTGCCAGTGTTGTGATCGTCGGCGGGGATGTGGTCTACGATCCGTCTGGCGCCCTCGACCATCTGGCGGCGGGAGAGCAACTGGTTGATACCTTCGAATTCACTGTCTCTGACGGGAACGGTGGCTTTGATACCGCAACAGCCAGCGTTACCGTGATCGGTGAAAACGATGCACCTGAGGCAGAAGCGGATAAAACAGCGATCATCGCCGATGATGCGGGTGAGGTTTCACTTAACATCCACGCTCCGACCGATGTTGATGGCGACACTCTTGCTGTGACGGTGACAGGAGTGCCCACGGGCGTTGGGCTGGTTCTGCTCAACGGCAGTACGGTTGTGAATGGTCAGGTGATGAGCGTGGCTGATCTCGTCAGTTTGACCTTTGATGCATCTGGAACTCCGGGCGCCAGTGGTGGCTTTAGCTACTCGGTGTCAGACGGGAATGGCGGTGTGGACGCGGCGAATATCTCGATTGATCTGATAGACGGGGTAACCTCAACCTTCGAGTATGTTGGCTCGTACAGGGTTTCGGACGGACCAATTTGGACGAGTAACCCGGAGGTCTATTCCGCCAAGGAAGCTGCAGCTTTGGTCTTTGGGGGGCAAGCCGCCGACTACACTATCTCCATCACCGATTCGACCGATCCGGGAACCGTAACGGGTACCGGTTGGTACGATGCTTGGGGTGCGCCATGGTCGGTACGTGATGATGATTTCCAGTTGGACAGCGGCGGCGCGGGCTACAACAATCCGGGTGGTTCGAATAGCGCGATATCGGCCTATGTTCGCGACCATGTTGACACCACCAAGGTCAATTATGCATGGCGCTCTGGCGAAGAAGGCGTGGACCAGACTTTAACGGGTGGCGCGGGAAGTGACGTCTTGGTTGGCGGCGCCGGGGATGACAGCCTCACAGGTCTGGGGGGCGATGACCTCTTCGTGTTCAGGGACGGTTCCGGTGATGACACCATTACTGATTTTACGGCTGGTATTGGTACTGACGATAAGATTGATGTCAGTGATTTCGGTCTTAACAATCTCGCCGATCTCCTTGCTTCGTCGAACGATGTTGGTTCGAATACCGTTATCAATCTGGATGGAAATGATAGCCTGACCCTCATCGGTGTTCAGGAGTTCCAACTGCACGAGGACGATTTCCTGTTCTAGAGTTTCCGCATGAGAATGAGAAAGGGGCCTCCTTGGGAGGCCCCTTTTTTATGATCTCTATTTCACGATGATGCAGCTCAGGCCGTTCGTGATACGATTTTCTGCAGATTGCAAATGAGTGGAGTCCGCTTGTCTTTCGCATTGACCTAGCGCAGCGGCGAGAATGGTGCCGCAAACAGCAGTTTGTTGTCCTGGGTGACAATCGCGCCCTTGGGTGACCCCTTCGGCGGCCAGACACCCTTCGCCAAGCCGTCCTCACGCACCTGCTGGCGATGTTCGAAGCTCTTGTAGGGCCAGATGTGGACGTATTTGTTGAGGTTACCGACATCGGTGTGCATCGCCATGGCGCAGGGGGAGAGTTCCTTGCGCGCCTCAATGGCGTCTTCCCAGCCCTTGATGATGCCGGGCATCGTGCCGTTGTTGACCGTGTAATAGCGGTACTCGAACAGCGGTCCGTGTTCCCCGCTCAGGAACTCGGTCATGAACGGGAAGGGCCGAAAGATCTCGCTGTTCATGTCATGGATCATATCGGTGACGGCGGGCGGCCAGACACCGCTCGCGACCGCTTCAGCGCGGATGGCGTCGCGCTCTCCGATGTCCTTGTAGCCCCAGATGTGCATGACCTCGTTGAGCGGCCCGACCTCGGACGTGAAAAAAGCGGCCAGCGGTGACAATTGTTTGCGGCCGTTCTCGTAAGCCTCTCCGAACGCATCCAGAAAACTCGGAACCATGCGTGGCTTCAGACGGTAGGTGCGGACTTCGTAGATCATGTTTGTTCCCCCCGGGGCGTGGATGTTTTGATTGTGCCTCGTTTTGTGGAAATGAGGGTAAGGGTTTAGGGCCGTCGACGGCAAGATCACGGAAGATTTGGTGTTGTTGGGTCTGTGACGGTTGGGCGTTGCTCTGATGGCCAGGAAGACTAATCAGAAAAGGTGGTTTATGTGAGGAGCCACACATAACGACCGCGGACCTCAAGCTGAATCGGGGGAAGGGCTTCCCCTTTGCAGGGTCCGAAGACACATTTTCCGTCCAGATCGAACAGGGCACCATGGTTGGCGCAACGCAGGTACTTGCCGTCCGGACTCATATAATCGTCGGCATTCCAGGGCAGAGGCACACCCATATGCGGACAGGCATCTGCAAAACCGCGCACGGTGTCGTCGTCCCGGTATACGATAATCTTGCGACTGGTTTTCCCAAGATCGACACGATAGCCGCGGGCCGTCCGGTCGGGGATTTCGGCAAGGGCCCCCAACCGGACCGGTCTCGCCGACCGGGTTGTGTTGCGCGAATTGGCGATGGGTTCGTCCTAGGCGGCTTGTCGAATCCATTCGGGCAGAAGGTCGGACACGGGCTGATACAGTTTGCCCTTGCGCATCGTCACGACGGGTGTGAACCGGCGCGTTCCCTTGAACTTAACGCCAGCGCCGTCTGCGAAAGTGTAGCGACCGGACGTCATTTTCAGAACAGAGATATCGGCGGTGCGGCCGGTCTGGAGGCTGCCCATCGTGTCTGATTTGCCCATCATGGCAGCGGCGTTGGACGTTACCATGGCGACAACATGTTCGAGCGGGATACCGATGGCCATCATTTCGGCCATGCAATGAACAAGGCTGAAAGTCGGGGAGAAGGGGACGGTATCGTCCACCACATCGGGTTCCTCATCGGGTCGGAACTGACCATTCACGTTGTAAGCGGATTCTGCGCGCGCATTGTAACCGTGCAAATCGGCACCGAGTGTGTCGGGAATGATACCGGCCTCCATTACCGCAACAGCGTTCTCGTAGCTGAAATGCGAACCCCGACCGACATCGAGCTTCATGCCCCGATTGACGGCTTCCAGCAGGACCGGGTGGACCTTGCCCTTTGAGACGAAGCCGCCGTCGTGACGTGTAAACGGATGGGCCAGAATGTCACCCTCACTGAGTACCGGCACGATCTCGCTGACGAGTTTTTTGATATCGACAGCCTTGCCGTTCTTTTCCGGCCAGAGTGTTCCAAGATGGATGTACAGCGGTAGCCCGGTGGCTTTTGATGCCTTCTTGGCTTTTTTCAGGGATTTCATGCCCCAACGGGAGTAGCCGCCGGGTTCGGCATGGATTTTGAGGCCGCAGATCAGGTCCGGGTTCTCGGCATAACTCTGCTCGATGGCCCCAACATCAATTCCGACCGGTCCATACAGGTCGACATATTTGTGTCCGTAGAGCCCGCCCGCCAGATAGGACGACAGGAAGCATCGGACATCGGTTTTGGCCGGCTCGGCGATAAATTTGTCAAACCCGCCAACCGTCAATGGGCTGGGTCCGCCCTGATCGCAAACCGATGTGACACCGGAATAAACACCCACAGCGTCGGGGTTGAGGCCAAATTCACCGCTGACATGTTCGAAGATATGCCCGTGTGTGTCGATCAGGCCGGGCAGGACGAGATGACCTTTGGCATCGACGATTTTCTTGCCTTGTTTGGCAGACAGGTTCTTGTCGATGGCAACGATTTTACCGCGATTGACCGCGATGTCGGCGACACCGTCGGTACCTGTGGCGGGATCAATGACGCGGCCGCCTTTGATGATGGTTTCAAACATGTGTCTGGCTCCTGAGCATGTCAATTTGTGGCCGCATAGTGTTGCGACAGGAAAGTATCGATTGTTTCGTAGAACGCTTCGGGTTGTTCGGCCGGGATGATGTGTCCGGCCCCGGGCATCTCGACCAGCTCTGCGCCCGGGATATGTGTTGCAACTTCGCGCACAGCATTGGGCGGTGTCAGGGTGTCTTCGAGGCCGGCGATCACGAGGGTGGGGAGATCGAGTTTTTCGAGGCCGCTGCGATAGTCAAAGTCACTGAGTGCGGCCATCGCCGAGATCAGTGGTTCTTGGGGTTGCGCGGTACGGGCTTGGATGAAGGTATCGATATAGTCCGGATTTGCGGTGCGGAACCCTTCGGAAAAGATCGATGTTGCAGCAATTTCGGCACCTGCGCGCGCACCGCTCTTGCGCATGCTTTCAAGACGATCAGACATATTTGCAGACGTGTCCGGTGACGCGCGGCACGTGGTGCTGACAAGCACCAGGCACGAGACGAGCTCGGGCGCCGCGATGGCCAGTGCCTGCGCCACCATTCCGCCCTGAGACAGGCCGACAATGCAGCCGGGTAAGGCTGAGACCGCTTTCAATGCACCCGCCCAATCATCCGCAAAATGCGTCATGGTGTAAGGGCCGTCCGGTTTATCGGACAGGCCGTGCCCGCGGCTGTCCCCGGCGAACGTGCGGTACCGGCCCGCATATCGGTTGAGCGCGGGCAACCACATTTCGTGGTCCCAGCCCAATCCATGGATGAAGGTCAGCGGTGGTCCATCGCCGGCGGAGACCATATGCATGTTGATGCCATTGGTTGCCACGGACCTGGCAGTTGCGTGTCTGGAAGGGGCAAGGGTGTTCAATATCTGCTTCCCGGACTCGGCGTGTTTCCGTCGCCCGATCGCGACTGAAACAAAGTTGGCTATCACGGGAAATTCAGCAATTTCCATGCCATTGGAAATCGCTGGAACTCTGGGTGCCGAAGGCCAGCCGGGCGAAATTGTGCCGCGCGATTGGGCAGCGGATGCTCAGGAAGTTTGCAGAGGTCGTTATTATAAGTACTGCATTGTGGTTCAATAGTATTGAGATGCGGTGTTTGTGGCTGAAAACGAATTGACTGCATAATGGTGCAAACGTATCGTTATTGGGAATTTGGAAGGGTGCCCGGGTCAGTGCTGTGGCACGTTTCAGCGTCTTTTCGAAAAAATCAGAAAACCTAAAGGTGGGAAAAATGATCAATGTTCGCGGCATAGATTTTCAGGAAAATCTCAACAACGACATGGGGGTTGAGTTCTACAACCTCTCACATCGCTTCGGTTATCAGTGCCCCAACTGGCCCTATTTCCGGGATGTGCAGATCGAGCGCATCCACTACATGGCCAAATCAGGTGTGCTCAGCCAGCGCATCGATACGACCATGCATGTCACCACTCATATTGATGCGCCGGCCCATGTGGTTCAGGGCACCCCCTTCATTGACGAGGTGCCGCTGCCGCACTTCTTCGGGTCCGGACTTGTGGTTTCGATTCCCAAGAAAAAGTGGGAGCAGATCACCGGTGACGACCTTGAGAAAGCCTGTGGCCATGCCATCCGCAAAAACGATGTGCTGATCATCAACACCGGCTGGCACAAGGTCTACGAAGACGGGGACTACTTCCCTTATTGCCCGGGCCTCGTGCCATCCGCGGCCGACTGGATGATCGAGAAAGGTGTGAAGGTTGTGGGTCATGACACCCAGGCCAATGATCACCCGCTGGCGACCGCGATTGGTCCGCACCGCAATGGTCCGCTGCTGCCGCATCTGGCAGACGAGTACAAGGAATGGTCGGGCGGTATCGCCTGGGATGAGGCTTTCCCGGAGTGGGAGCCTGTCCACAACAAGATCTTCAATGCCGGTATCCTGGGTATTGAAAACGTTGGTGGTGATCTCGATGCCGTAACCGGTAAGCGCGTGACCTTCGCCTTCTTCCCGTGGAACTGGGACCGTGGCGATGGCTGCATCATCCGGCTGGTCGCCATGGTCGATAAGGATCAGGGCTACCGGATCGAAGCGGGCGAGACGTTCTAATGCTGGTCAACCGTTACGCCGATGCCAAGGCCTATGAATCGCCCAATCATTGGGATGTTAAGGCCTTGCGCATTCAGGGGTTTGAGGACGGTGGCCCGGAAAACCAATGGGTGGGACTCTCGCAGTTCCTGCCCGGTGGTGGCGCGGGCCCCGACTCAACGCCTTTCGAGAAGGTCTATGTCGTTCTCGAAGGTGAAATGACTGTCACGATCGATGGTCGCGATACCGTTCTGGGCGCAATGGACAGCTGCACGATCCCGGCTGGCGAAGTCCGTAAAATTGAAAATCGGTCGAACCACCTCTGCAAAATGCTGGTGGTGATGCCTTATCCCGAAGGAGGACGGCCATGAGCATGTCCGACCCACTCTCCATGTTTAACGTCAGCGGCAAGGTTGCCCTGATTACCGGCGTTTCCGGTGCTTTTGGCGCTGTTGCGGCGCGTACATTGGCAGCGGCTGGCTGCAAGCTGGTGTTGGCAGCTGGCAATGCTGAGGCCCTGGCCGCGATTGCCGAGGAATGCAGCGGGACCGATGTGAAGGCGCTCAACGCCCGCCCCAATACCGAAGATGATTGCAAGGCGATGGTCGATGCAGCGGTCGAAGAGTTCGGTTCGCTCGACATCCTGGTGGTTGCCAGCGGCATGAACAAAACCGACAAGATCGACGAGATGTCGCCGGAAACTTTCACGGGTGTGATGGATGCCAATGTGACCCAGTCCTGGTTGCTGGCGCGTGCGGCAACCGCGCAAATGAAGGTGCAGGGAACGGGCGGCAAGATCGTTCTTGTGTCGTCGGCGCGCGGCATTCTGGGGCATCCGGCCGGTTACACCGCTTACTGCGCCTCGAAGGCTGCTGTGGACGGTATTACCCGGGCGCTGGGGTGTGAGCTTGGACCGACGGGGATTACGGTGAATGCCATTGCGCCCACCGTGTTCCGTTCTCCCCTGACCGAATGGATGTTTGAGGACACACCCGAAGCCAAGAAGGTGCGCGACGGATTCCTGACCCGCGTTCCCATTGGGCGCTTGGGTGAGCCGGAAGATCTGGCGGGACCCTTGTTGTTCCTCGCCTCCAAAGCATCGGACTTCTATACCGGCCATACGCTCTACGCCGATGGCGGCTACACGTCAGGATAAGTCATGACGGATTCAAAAAAGATCGCGATGATCGGTGCCGGTCTCATGGGGCATGGCATCGCCCTTATCATGGCGCGTGCCGGACATCATGTGACGCTCTCTGATCCCGACGCCGATATGCGTGCTTCATTGCATGCGCGTGTGCAGGCGAGCATGGAAGGGCTGGGGGCAACGCCGGATCAAGTCCAGGATTCGCTGTCGCGCATCACCACTCATGACTCTCTCGGGGAAGCGCTTGAAGGTGTGGAGTTTGTCTTCGAAGCCGCCCCGGAAAAAGTGGAGCTCAAGCGCGCGATTTTCCAGGAGATCGAATCTCATGTTTCGGAAAGCTGTGTTCTGGCGTCCAACACGTCGGTCATCCAGATATCCAGTATTATGTCGGTTCTCAAACACCGCGAACGTGCTGTGGGAACCCATTGGTGGAACCCGCCGCATCAAATTCCCCTGGTCGAGGTCGTCAAGACCGAGTGGTCTGATCCCGATGTCGCCATGTCGATGATGAATCTGCTCGAGGATGCGGGAAAGACGCCGGTTCTGGTTGAGAAGGATGTCCCCGGTTTTATCGGGAACCGGCTCCAGCATGCGCTTTGGCGTGAAGCTGTCAGCCTCGTTGAGCGCGGCATCTGCGATGCCAAATCCGTCGATACGGTTATCAAGGCGAGCTTCGGGCGACGGCTGGCTGTACTGGGTCCGCTCGAAAATGCCGATCTCGTTGGCACCGATCTGTCGCTCGATATTCATGAGAATGTCCTGTTCGACCTTGAAGACCGAAACGGTCCGTCACCCTATCTCGAGAAACTGGTCGCCGAGGGCAAGCTCGGTATGAAGTCCGGCGAGGGCTTTCAGAAATGGACGCCGGAAGAGGCCGATGAAGTGCGCGCGCGCGTCACCAATCATCTGCAGCGTCTCGAAAAAATCCTCGATTAGGCTTCCATTAAAAACACGAAGAAAAAGGGGTGAGGCAACATGGCTGATTTGACCAAGACACCGAAGATCGCGCTTGAAGAGCACTTCATGGAAGAGAGCTTCATCGACTATTTCAACACGACCTCGATCAACATCAGCCCACAGCTTTTTGGCAAGGCACTTGATGTACTTCAGGATTTTGGCGCGCGGCGGTTGGAATCGATGGATGTGATAGGCATTGAAAAGTCCGTTCTGTCGCTTGCGGGTCCGGGGGTTCAGGCCGAGAAACGGACCGACACTGCGGTGCGAAAAGCACGTGAGGTGAACGACTTTCTCGCCGAGAAGATGGCCGCACAACCGGACCGGTATGGTGGATTGGGGCATATTGCGCTTCAGGACCCCACAGAAGCCGCCGACGAGCTTGAGCGCTGCATGCGCGATCTGAACATGTCCGGCGTCATGATCAATGGTCAGACCAATGGCAGTTATCTTGATGATGACCGCTATTCACCTGTCTGGGAGCGGGCGGCAGACCTGGGCGCGCCTATTTATATCCATCCGAACAACCCGCCCGAGCAGGTCCATATGTATAGCGGGCATCCCGAACTGTTTGGGCCGGTTTGGTCCTGGACTGTCGAGACGGCGACCCATGCTTTGCGTCTTGTGTTCTCGGGGGTGTTTGACCGTTTTCCCGGCGCAAAACTCATCCTTGGCCATATGGGGGAGACGATTCCATTCCTGCTGTGGCGCTTTGACAGCCGCTGGGAGATCTCCAACCGTGGAGAGATGACACTCGAGCTGAACCCGTCCGACTATTTTAAGCGGAATGTATGGTTCACGACGTCGGGTGTCTGTGCGGACGCTCCGCTGCGTTGTTCGATTGATACAGTTGGCCTCGACCGGGTCATGTTCTCTGTGGACTACCCATTTGAGCGGCCCCTCGAAGCCGGTGAGTGGATCGAAGCCGCCCCGCTGACTGATGATGAACGCCAGAAAATCTGCTACGACAACGCCAAGGCTTTGCTAAAGCTATAATGTCGGATTGGCTCAGGCATCGGGCTTCGAAAAAATTTCCTCGATGCGTTCGAGTGCGGCCTTCAAATGTGCTTCGACCAGCTCCTGTTTTTCTGGAAACCGGCTCGTAGGTATCGGCACGGAGATGGCGTGCAGTTCGTCGCTATGATCGGTGAACGCGATGCCAATCGCTGACACGCCCGGCATGTGGTCGTCTTCGTCATAGGCCAGGCCACTTTCCGCACAAGCGTCCAGTCGTTTTGAAAAAAGCGACCATGTTTCACCTGGCTCGCGGGTTTCCCATTCTCGTTCTGTAAGTTCGCGGGCTTTCTCTCTTGGCAGCATTGCAAGTACGGCGCGACCGTTTGCGGTTGTGGTCAATGGGAAGACCTCCCCGATGGCAGAGACAGTTCGGAGTCGATGTCGTCCGGGTACCTGATCAAGAAAGATCATGTTGTTGCCACGTAGAACCGACAAGTCCACGGTTTCGTTGACCGTTTCAGACAGGTCGTTCAGTACGGCACGGCACAATTCGACAACGCTGTAGCGCGTGGCTTCGGACAAGGCGACGATCTCAGGACCCAGTCGAATATTGCCCCGGCCGCGAGATCCGATGACCAGTCTCTCGGCTTCCAGCGCAAACACGATGCGTTGCACGGTTGAACGCGGCAAGTCCACGCGTTCCGCGATCTGGGCAAGACTCATTCCGGATGTGTTTTCCCGCAGCGCACGAAGAATTGCGGCCGCACGGGCGATCACCTGAATGCCGGTTCGTCCTGTCGTGGACCCGTTGTCTTTCAAGCTCAAATTTCCTTCCTTATTGCCGCTGTCTGGATTTCTGCTCTTACAGACATGGCTTTCAATACAAGTCAGGCGTCTGGTCGGCAATAGAAGTGGGGTGCGGTTTGAGCCGCGTGTTGCGTGTGACCTTCAATTGTTGGAACCCTGCTATGCTCGGCGAGCCGTTCTACTCGTGTAGTGGATTGTTAGCCTTGGTTATTGGAACTCGTGGTAAGCGAGTGATGACCTGACATTGTGGCTGTGTGCCACTATCAAGAAAGCGATCAGATTATGGAAAGCGCACTCCCCAGCCTAATGCTGGCGTTCATATTGCTTGCTGCAAACGCCTTTTTTGTTGCGGCCGAGTTTGCGCTGGTGAAAGCCAAAGGGTTTCGCATAGAGAGTGCGGCAGAAGCAGGCAGTAAGGCAGCCCAGCGGACCGTCCGGATACAGAAGAACCTCGAGCCTTATCTGGCTGCCTGTCAGCTGGGTATTACGATGGCGTCTCTCGGCTTGGGGTGGGTAGGTGAGCCGACTGTCGCCGCGTTGTTAACACCGGTCCTTGAACCACTCGCGCTGAGCGAGAATACGCTCCACACCGTCGCGTTTATTGTCGGTTTTCTGGTGTTTTCGTCCTTGCATATCGTGGTGGGTGAACAGGTTCCCAAAACGCTTGCGATCCGGAAACCGGAAGCGATGTCGCTCGCGATCGCATTGCCGTTGCAGATCACCTATGTGGTGTTCTTCCCTCTGACCTGGGTTCTGAACAAGGCGTCTGCCACAATCCTTCGCTGGATGGGGGTTGAACAGGCATCTCACGCGGACATTCTGACCGACACGGAAATTCGCGGCCTCGTGGATGTCTCGGTTGACCATGGCCACCTTCACTCCGACACAGCGGAGATGATCCACAATGTCTTCAAGTTTGATGAGAGATCTGTCGCCCGCGTCATGATTCCGCGCATTGAAACCGATGTGCTGCGGTTGGATGCCGCGCCGGAGAAGAATCTTTCCATCATGCGGGACAATGGTCATTCCCGTTACCCGGTGGTCGATGGGGATGATGACAACTTGGTCGGCATGGTTCTGATGGTCGATCTGACACACGCCCTGTTGAACGGTGAGGGCGCGCCCTGGTCAAAGCTCGAGAGCTTTATACGTGAGCCTTTGGTGGTGCCCGAAACGCTCAAAGTATCGCGTCTGTTTGATCAGATGCGTGAGAAACGCGCGCATATGGCCTGTGTTGTCGATGAGTATGGAACCTTTGTGGGGCTGGTGACGCTGGAAGATCTTCTGGAGGAGATCGTGGGTGAAATCGCCGATGAAACCGATATCGCTGAACAGGTGTTTCCTGTCGATAAGCATGAGGACCACTGGGTTGCACATGGGCTTGCATCCCTTGCCGATATTGAGCGGGAAACCGGTTTCACGGTCGCCGACACCTTCGAGGCCAATACGATCTCTGGTTTCTTGATGTCCAAACTGCAGCGTATTCCCGAAATGGGAGATATTGTGGAAGAGGAAGGGTTTCGTTTCACGGTCCAGGACATCAAAGGCCGCCGGGTGCAGCGTGTTCGCATTGATCAACTTCTTGAAGTTGCCGAGGTCATACCGCCCGAAACATCTTCGGGAGTAGATTCTGAAGGCGATCATTGATACCGATGTCGCAAATCATGTTTCGAGAAAATCCCAGGAGAACTTCATGACCACGGACCGCATTATCAGCAAGCGCGAAGGCGCTGTCGGGTACATCACCTTCAACAATCCCGAGCGCCACAACGCGATGTCGCTGGATATGTGGCGTGGTGGTGAAGCTGCGATCCGCGAATTTTGTGATGCCGGCGATATTAGGGTGATCGTCCTGACAGGCGCTGGGGAAAAGGCCTTTGTTGCGGGGGCCGACATCTCGAAGTTTGGCAAGGAGCGTGACTCCCAGGCCGCAGTTGATGAATACGGAGCAGCCGTGAAATCCTTTCAGGATACTCTGACGATCGCACCGATCCCGACAATCGCAAAAATTGGTGGCTATGCCATTGGTGGCGGACTGGCGATCGCGTTGTGCTGCGATATCCGGATTGCGTCGGATGATTCACGGTTTGCCGTTCCGGCGGCCAAGCTCGGTCTTGGATATGCGGCTGCGGGCATTGAACGCCTGATGCAGATCGTTGGCCCCTCCTTTGCCATGGAAATATTTTACACCGCACGTCAGTTTGATGCTGCAGAAGCACAGACCATGGGGCTGGTGAACCGGGTCGTTCCGCGGGCAGAGCTTGAAAGTATTTGCGACGACTACGTGAAACGCATTTCGGGCAACGCACCCCTGACCATCCGTGCGGTCAAGACTGCGGTCACGGAAAACCTGAAGGCCCACGCGGATCGAGACCTGAAGCTTTGCGCAGAACAGGTCGCTGCATGTTTTGCCAGCGAAGACTACAAAGAGGGCCGCACAGCGTTCATGGAAAAGCGTCCGCCGCAGTTCACCGGCAAATAGCTCGCAGTCAGGCCCGAGGCTTTAAGCCTCGGAGACCTGTCCTCACCTGTGGCTCAGCTCGAGATGTACTCGCGCAATGCGTTTGCCTCGAGTTCGGTCTCGCGAATTCGATGTTTCACCACGTCCCCGATGGAAACAATGCCGATCATTTCGTCATCTTCCAGTACAGGAAGGTGGCGAATACGGCGTTCGGTCATGGTTTCCATCAGATGCGCGATGTTGTCGGATTTCTGACAGGTCACAACTGCGCGAATCATGATTTCGGCAACCGGGCGTTCAAGGGTTGGTGCGCCACCCTGGGCAATCTGGCGAATGACATCACGTTCGGAGACGATGCCATCGACACGTGATCCGTCAGCGCTGACCACAAGTGCGCCCACGCCAAGATCATCCAATCGTTCACAGACCTCAGCCACGGACCAGTTCGGTCGTGCGGTCTCAACGGCGTTGCCTTTGCTTCGAAGAATTGCGTCCACGTTCATCGGCTTTCCTTTCATTGGAAGGTCCACCGTTGTGGTTCGGTAACATGCTGGCACCGACCCACACCGGTGCACATCTCTGTCTGCGTCAGAGTGTCGCATATCGTGTCGGTTTTGGCGAGCCTTTGCGCGAAACGCCGGAATTCGTGCGTCAGTCGATTGACTGTTCCGGGGTGGTGGCCAGGCATATTTCTTCGGCTGCAGTACGGGTTTTATCGTCAGGGTCGATCGGGCAGTGCCTGGCGATAAAGGCGCAGGATTCAAGAACCCGCGCGGTGCGTGGTTCTGTCATCGGACGTGCCGGTCGTGCTTCATCCTGGCGAAGATTGATGATCCGTTCGCCCCGCAGCAGCACCGTATTCTCATGCTGAACGCAGTCCACACCACCGGTACGCAATAAACTGAAGGCCGTTGAAGCGAGAATCACGGTGCCGAGTCCGACGATCAGTTTGGCGCGTCGCGGCCCGAGCCTTGGAAAACGCCAGCGCAGACCGCGATAGACCCCGTAGACAATACCGCCTGCAACAGCGGCGCTCGCGAGCAGGCGCAGCAGGCTGAGGAGATCATCCATCTATTGGCTTGTGTCGTTTGTACCGCCAACAGCTTGTAGTCGATCAATGGCTTCGCTCACCATGCGATGGACTTCGCTATCAGGCGGCACAAGTTTGCGTAGCCGGATGAACCGCGCAAGTGCGGTTTCATTGTCTTCGGCTTCTGCGGAGGCGAGTGCGCCACGTAACAGAGTCTCGCGATCATCGGGCTGGAGCGCGAGAGCGCGGTCATAGGCACTCGCTGCAGCCGTGTGGTCACCCAGGACCGTTCGTGATCGGGCAAGTTGGCGCCAGCCCTCGACATCATCAGGTTTGTCCTCGAGACGCGCGGCGAGGTTTTCGACCATTCCCCGGATCATATTGTGTCGATCCTCGGGAGACATCTCCTGCGCTGCTGCTATGTCGTCGCCTGTCGGCCCGCGGCCCGCGAATGGTCCTGCTGCGACCTCGGCGTTGCGGCGCGGCAACCATTTTGCCGGATCTTCGCCGAGATCGCTTGCCGTTTCGAGAATCCGTGCTTCTACAGCCGGGTACCAGGGCGCATCTGGCGGCGCGGTGCTGGCCAGAGCCGACCAGGCGCGAAGAGCGTTTTCTTCACGTCCCTCCTGATATTCGGCCAGCGCGAGAAAATATCGCGAGCGGGGGTCACTCGGGTTGCCGGCGAGAGCGAAATTGAACGCCTGTCGGGCTTCGGCGGTGACCGCGCCATCGGCCTGTCGTGTCACGGCTTCGCCGTAGGCTGAGGCGATATCGGCCCGGTCCGGTGCGAGACCCCGTGCCCGTCCGAGGGCTTCCACAGCGCCGTTGATGTCGCGGGAGACAAGCTGGAAACGCCCAAGGTCAAACCATACATCCGGATCATCGGGCGCCGCATTGGCGCGGCGTTCGGCCTCTTCGAGCCGTGCACGAGCCTGAGCAACCATGCCATTCACTTCGGGAGCAACCGGCGTGCGTTCTGCGAAGGGCATATTGGGGAGGTCGGGTGAACCCTGATTCATGTAGAGCGGCAGGCTAACCAGTGGCACCGCCAGCAGGAGCAGGATGGCCATGGTCAGGTGGCGTCTTACCCGGGGCGCTGTGGCGGCATCCGTACCACGAGAAGCTGCGAGCAAGCGGCGTTCGATCTCTGTCCTTGCTGCTTCGGCCTGACTGGCATCCACCAATCCACGGGCCAGGTCTTTTTCAAGTTCTTCGAGCTGGTCCAGATAAACCGCCGCGTCATAAGCATCGCGTCCATCGGGTACGGATTTCGGACGCAGCAACGGCCAGCCGATCCAGATCAGTGTGATGCCAGTGAGTGCAACAAGAACGAACCACAACATCATCGTGGTCGTTCGCTTTCGTCTCTATCGGTCCCGTTGGTCGCCAAATCGGGCAGGTCACCTTCCGAATTTTCGGCCGGTGGCTGGAATCCATCGGCGAGTTCGGCGCGGAACTGACTTCTGTTTTCCGACGGGGGCGGCGTTGAGGCGGCAATACGTTCTACGAGCGCATCGAGTTCGGCCCGGTCGTCGGGCGAAAGCGGAGCAGGTCCCAGCCCGGCGGCTTTTCGAATCTGGTAGTTGCGGAAAAACATCACGGCCAGAGTGGCAATCAGGAAAGCCATCAAGGGCGGGGCAAGCCACAGCATATAGGTGTTGGGTTGCCACGGCGGGCGCAACAGAACGAAATCGCCGTAACGCGCAACGATGAATTCTACCACTTGCTCGTCGTTGTCTCCGGCCACCAGTCGTTCGCGAACCAGCAAGCGCAGGTCCCGTGCGATTTCTGCATCGGAATCATCAATCGACTGGTTCTGGCAGACCACACAGCGCAACTCGGTTGAGATGTCGCGTGCGCGGGCCTCCAGAACGGGATCGTCAAGCACTTCGTCCGGCAGCACGGCCCAAGACGGGCCGACCGGAACGGCCATGGCGATTGCGGCCAGAATCAGGAGTGAGAGAAGCTTGTTCATCTGCCTTCCGCTTTGCGCAAACTTGGCAGGATTTTCTTATCCAGTGCGTCCTGCGTGATCGGGCCCACATGTTTGTAGGTGATCACGCCGTTGGCATCGATGATGAAGGTTTCAGGCACGCCCGTCACCCCCCAGTCGAGCGAGGCGCGCGCATCCGCATCGGCCCCCACCGCGATATACGGGTTGCCATGGCGACGCAGCCAGTTGGTCGCGGCCTCGGGCTGGTCGCGATGGTTGATTCCGAAGACGGGGATTCCCTGTGCGGCCAGCTCTGTGATCAGCGGGTGTTCGGCCAGGCATGGCACGCACCACGAGGCAAAGACATTGACGATCGATACTTTGCCTTTGAGGTCCGACGTGGCGAAACCACCGGGGACCGTATCGTTGATGGCGGGCAAATTCATTGTCGGGGCAGGCTTCCCGACCAATGGAGACGGAAGCCGTGTCAGATCGTCATTCCGTTCTGAATCTGTCAGCAGGGCGATCATGATTCCCACGAGACCGGCGAAGATCGCCACCGGCAGGATAACAATCAGCCGCCGCATCGAAGCTACTCAGCTGCCGCTGGCTGTGGTCGTGCTGCCTTTGCAACTCGACCGCGTCGCGGAACCCCGACCCGGTGTCGCCGGTCTGTCAGCGACAGGCTTCCACCAAAGACCATGACCATCGCGCCGAGCCATATCCAGGGGACGAGCGGGTTCACAAAGAAGCGCACGGTCCAGGCATTGGCGGTTTCCGGTGTGCGGCCGGGCTCACCGATCACACCGTAGAGATCGGCCAGAATGGTTGTGTAGATCCCGGCTTCTGTCGTGGTTTGGCTGGCGATCGGGAAGAAACGCCGCTCAGTGGTCAAGGTTGTGACCGTGCGGCCTTCATCGCTGATTTTCAGCAAGCCACGCTCATAATTGTAGTTGGGGCCGCTGCCACGTGTGACTTCGGTCAGAGTGACCGTGTAGCCGGCACCTTCTGCGCTTTCCCCAGGGACAAGCGTGGTGATCAATTCTGTGCGCCACGCTGAGGATCCGGTGATCCCGACAATCATGATGGCGAGCCCAAGATGGGCCAGCGTCATACCGCTGGCTGCACGCGGCTGACCCCTGAGGCGCCGCCAGCTCTCGGCAACCGGAATTGTGAAGAGCTTGATCCGTCCGGCCCATTCGGCCAGCGTTCCTGCCGCAAGCCAGGCAGCCAGACCCATGGCGAAGGGTGCGAGACCTGGACCATCCGGGACAAGAACAAATGTTGCGACAATTGCGAGAACGGTCGCGATGGCGGCGGGGATAAGTTTGGGAGCTGCTATCCGCAGGTTTCCGCGTTTCCAGGCCATCATGGGCCCGGCGGCCATCATGATTACAAGCGGCACCATGATTGGGCCAAAGGTCGCGTTGAAGAATGGCGGTCCGACGGACACTTTGGCCGATCCCCCCGACAGGGCTTCAAGGATCAGGGGATAGAGTGTGCCGAGCAGCACCGTCCCGGCGGCAACTGCCAGAAGCATGTTGTTGGCGACAAGCGCGCCTTCACGACTGACGGGAGAAAACAGTCCGCCGCCCTTCATGCCCGGCGCACGAATGGCAAACAAGGTCAGCGCGCTACCGATTGTCAGGACGAGGATCGCGAGGATGAACACGCCGCGCTCGGGATCGGTGGCGAAGGCGTGGACTGAGGTCAATACACCTGATCGCACGAGGAAGGTGCCAAGCAGGCTCATGGAGAAGGTCACGATGGCAAGCAGGATGGTCCAGCTTTTCAATGCGTCACGCTTTTCCACGACAATGGCGGAATGGAGCAGCGCAGTGCCGAAGAGCCATGGGATGAAGCTCGCATTCTCAACCGGGTCCCAGAACCACCAGCCGCCCCAGCCGAGTTCGTAATAGGCCCACCAGCTGCCCAGCGCGATTCCGGCTGTCAGGAAGGTCCAGGCGGCCAGCGTCCAGGGGCGAACCCAGCGGGCCCAGGCGGCATCGACCTTGCCCTCAATGAGGGCCGCCACAGCAAATGAAAATGCCATCGAGAAACCGACATAGCCCAGATAGAGAAGCGGCGGATGGAAGGCGAGACCGGGATCCTGCAACAACGGGTTCAGCCCGGTCCCGTCTAGCGGGGCGGGAGACAGGCGCGCAAAGGGGTTCGACGTGAAGATCACGAAGGCCAGAAACCCGATTCCAATCATGGCCTGAACTGCCAAAACACGGGCTTTTAGGCTTGGTGGCAAATTGCGTCCAAACAGGGCAACGGCGGCGCTGAACATGGCGAGCACGAGTACCCAGAGGAGCATCGAGCCTTCATGGTTCCCCCATACACCACTGACCTTGTAGAGCATTGGTTTGAGGGAATGGCTGTTCTGGAAGACGACGGCGAGCGAGAAATCCGAGGTTACAAAACCATGGGTCAGGGCGGCAAAGGCAATGAGCAAGGCTGCGGCCTGCCCGATGGCGGTGCGACCGGCCAGTGCCATCAGCGCCGTGTCGCCGCGGGCCGCGCCCCAAAGAGGCAGGGTGGCCTGTACGACGGCGAGCACCAGCGCGAGGATCAGGGTGAACTGGCCGATTTCAGCAATCATTGCTGGGTTGCCCCGTCACGCCATTGGCCGCTTTCGCGCAGTGCCTCGGCGACTTCCTTCGGCATATAGGTCTCGTCATGTTTGGCGAGAACTTCGCGCGCAATGAAGCTGCCATCCGCGTTTAGTGTGCCCTCGGCGACCACGCCTTGCCCCTCGCGGAACAGATCCGGAAGGACGCCGGTGTAGCTGGCCGGAATGACCTGGTTCAGGTCGGTCACCCGGAAATGGGTCGTGCTGCCTTCTTTGCGGACACTGCCTTCCTCGACGAGACCGCCAAGACGGAACAGGGTGTCGGGCGGCGTGCCGCGTTCGGCGAGATCGGACGGCGTATAAAAGAAGACAAGACTGTCTTCAACGGCGGTTAGGACCAGTGCGGCGGCAGCACCCAGCAGGCCAAGCGAGGTGAGTACCACCATCAGACGTCTGTGTTTGCGTTTCATGCCTCGGGCTCCCGGTGACCGGCGCGTGATCGACGATGGGGCGCCTGGGCTTCGGCCTTGTGAAGGGCGATCTCGCTCGCCCGCAACCCACGCATGCTGGCGACAGCCATCGCGGTGAGGATAAATGCGGCCACGCCCAGCGCAGGCCACACGAAGGCGGCATAGCCGCCCATATCTAGAAACTTCGTGATGTCTTCCACGTTTCCGGAACCGTCCCTGTAAGACGCGCGGCAAGACGCGACGAAAACACTATCCCTTTTACCGTGCGGCGCGTGATTAGCCCAGAGAGCATCACGCCACATTGATGTGGCGCCGTCTCTGCAGCTTGATGTTCTACTGGGTGACGCTTTCTAGGTACTCAATCACGGCTTCGCGCTGTTCTTCCTTTTTCAGGCCGGGGAATGCCATGCGGGTTTTCGGCACAGCTTTGCGCGGATTTTCGAGATAATCTGACATTGTATCCTCAGTCCATACGATGCCCGATGCTTTCATGGCGTCTGAGTATTTGTAGCCGATGTCACGTTGTCCCGCGGTGCTCCCGAAAATATTCCAAAGGTTCGGACCAACCTTGTTCCGGCCACCTTCATCGACAGTGTGGCAGGCAACGCAGCGCTTGAAGACTTTTTCACCGGCGGCAACATCATCATCTGCCAGCGCAAGGACGGGCATGGTCAGGGCGGTCAGGGAAACAGCGGCAGATAAAATCAGGGATTTCACGGTTCGTAATCCTTCAGCAGGGTTCTTTGTTCTGGGCCGTAAATAGGAGTTTGGAAGCCTTCCTGCAACGTGCGAAAGGTCGCGTCGGTGTGCTTACTCCGCGGCTGAAAGTCGCAGTGCACGGGCTCTTGCGGCGTTCAGGTCGGACCGCATGCGGACCAGAAGCATGGTGATGAAGTAGAGCAGAAAGGCCAGCGCCATCAGCAGCAGCGGGGTCAGCATGGCGGGATCGATGGCCGGTGCGTCCAGCCGTGTCACGCTGGCAGGCTGGTGCAGGGTGTTCCACCAATCGACTGAGAACTTGATGATCGGAATATTTACGAACCCGACCAGTGCCAGAACGGCGGCCGCGCGGGCGCCGCGTTGCGGATTGTCGAAGGCGTTGGTGAGGGCGATATGACCCAGATAGAGGAAAAACAGCACCAGCACTGACGTCAATCGGGCGTCCCAGACCCACCAGGTGCCCCAGGTGGGTTTGCCCCACAGGCTTCCGGTGATCAGCACAATCAGGGTGAATCCCGCACCCAGAGGTGCAGCTGCACGTGCTGCGATATCGGCCAGCGGATGTTTCCAGATCAGTGCGATGGCGCTCATCAGGGCGATAAAGGTGTAGCAGCCCATCGCGATCCAGGCGGACGGGACATGGACATACATGATCCGCACCGTGTCACCCTGCTGGTAGTCGGCCGGCGAGGCGAAAAGCGCAAAATACAGGCCGACAACGAACAATATGATTGTCGCCGCGGTCGACCACGGCAGCACTCGTGCGGCGATGCGTGAAAACCGGGCTGGATTTGCGAAGCGATGAAACAAGGGTTCGTGTCCGTGATTTGTTCGGGTGATGTTACTCGATTGCCTGGCGAAGTGCAGCCGCTGTTGCCCAGGGTGCGAGCGCCAGTGCAGCCAGCAGGAAACCACCCAGGACCATGAGTTGGGGCGCAATGGGCCGTCCGGCAATTGCGCCATCAATGGCGCCGGCGCCGAAAATCAACACCGGGATGTAGAGCGGCAGA
The DNA here is from genome assembly GCA_943787745.1 of uncultured Alphaproteobacteria bacterium. Lineage (GTDB taxonomy): Bacteria > Pseudomonadota > Alphaproteobacteria > UBA6615 > UBA6615 > JABJAG01. Next base: position 235,243 of record CALSNJ010000001.1, read on the forward strand.
ATCAGAAGAGCGAGCAGGACGCCACCGCGACGTGCCCCAAGTGTGAGTGCGGCGCCAATGCCGCCGACCAGACTGAGGATCGGGGTGCCCAGCAGCATCGAGGCCACCAAAGCGCCAAATGCGTTGGCGGGAACATTGTAAAGCAAGGCCAGGATCGGCGCCGCGATCAGCAGCAACACGCCGGTGGTAAGCCAGTGGGCGACCGCCTTGGCAAGCGCGAGCGTCCCCAGTCCCACGGGAGAAAGGTAAAGCAGGTCGAGACTGCCATCCTCATGGTCGCTGGCGAACATACGTTCGAGCGAAAGCATCGCGGCGAGCAATGCCACCACCCAGATGATGCCGCCGCCGATCCGCGGCAACATGGCTGGGTCGGTACCCACGCCGAAGGGGAACAACACAGCTGCGAGCACAAAGAACACCACAGCCATGACGGCATCAGTGCCGCCACGCAGGGCGAGGCCGAGTTCTCGGCGAATAAGAAGCCCAAGCCCGATCATCGCGCGAACTCGCTCTGCGACGTCTGCAAGGTCACATGATCGGCATGATCTGCGAGCAACTCGTCGAGACGCCCGCCATGGGTTGAGATAATGGCTGTGCCTTCGTTGGAGAGGTGCGCCAGAATTGTGTTGGCCAGCATTGAAACGGCGCCCGGATCGAGACCCGTCGCCGGCTCATCGAGGAGCCAGAGGGTCGGCCCGGAGGGGGAATTCTGACCTGCAGCCAGGCGTGCCAGGTTGAGACGGCGTTTCTGTCCGGCCGAAAAGTAACGCGCCGGAACATCTGCGAGGTGCTCGATCGAAAACTGGTAGAGCGCGGGTTCGACGGACGGGTCCAAGCCATAGAGCTGCGCCCAGAATCGCAGGTTTTCCGTGGCGGTCATGGATGGCTTGAGCGGATCCGAATGCCCGATATAGGCAACCCGCGCCCGATGGGCATCGGGGTCTTGGGCAATGTCGGTGCCTTCCCATTCGATATGTCCCCCGGCGGCAGGCAACAATCCGGCAAGCACGCGCAGCAGGCTCGACTTGCCACTGCCATTGGCGCCGGACAACAGGATGGCGCGGCCGGGATTGACCGCGAGGTCCAGTCCCGCGAACACGGCTCGTTCCCCGCGGATGCACGAGAGATTGTGGGTGGTCAGTCCCTGCACGGCGTTCTGCTTTGCGTCTTCAAGGTCATTGCGGGGCGAAACTAGAGCAAGCGCGACCGAAAGAGAATGACATCCGGTCACCCATACCCAAAGCACAAGGCAGGGTAAAGGAAAAGACCGCCGACTGGGGGGTGTCGACGGTCTTTAAGGGCCTTGATCAACTTTGATCCAAGGGGATCAGATCAAAGCTTCGGAGGCTGTCCAGGAACGTTGATGGGGGACGTTCCCGGTCAGCCTCTAATATTGGGAGCCACTTTGGCGACATCTGGTTCGCAATGCGGCGGAAATGTGGATTCTCGCATTTCCCGCCATTTCCGCTGTTGCGCAGCTGCAGCGCGGTTCTCTGCGGCATCACATATCTCCGCGATTATCAGCTGATTGACGCCGATATCACGCAGTATACGACTGTCGAGGATCTGGAGTTCGCGGCGCCATTTTGCTGTCGCGCGGCGTGCCAGCCATACGTCATGGGCAAGCGCGAGCAGCCGCAGGGCGGGGTTGGAGCGCGCGAGCGACGAGGTTGGCACCGGGCGCACGCGTCGTGGCGATATTCTGTGTTCTACAAACATGTTCCGATCCTTCCATTGGTTCGCTCACGGGCTTCGATGAAACGCCTGGTCGGGACACATGCTGGTTTTGCGCGTTGTGTCGGACGGAGTGCGTTTCGAAACCTGAGGATTGATTGACGTGTGATGCGGGCCATCTTCTGTGTCCTTTGCGTCTTGCCCATGGACAATAGAAATGACGCAACACACCACATAAATCTAACGAATAGTATTTATTGTATAGATCAAAATATTTGATATATTGGCTGCATGAACGAAACCCTAGATCTCGCCCATTTGCGTACCCTGCTGGCTGTTGTTGATGAGGGCAGCTTTTCCCGTGCCGCCGAACAGGTGCACCGCACCCAGTCGGCAGTCAGCATGCAGATCAAGCGTTTGGAGGAGACCGTGGGGAAGGATCTTTTCCAGCGGATCGGGCGGCGTTCAGAACTAACGCGCGAGGGTACAGCGCTGACCGATTACGCGCGGCGCATCCTGCGTTTGCATGATGAAGCTCTGACGGCGATTGCGCGCCCGGATATTGCCGGTGCCGTGCGGTTGGGGGTGCCCGACGACTATATGAGCGGTTTTCTGCCGGAAGCGCTTTCGGAGTTTGCAGAGACCTATCCCCATGTTGAGGTCGAATTGCGTTGCGAAACCAGTGGCAAGATCTCGAAAGCGCATGAAGCTGGCGAAATTGATATTGGCCTGGTCACAATCGCCATGGTCAGCCAGCAATGTCGGTTGGTGCGGCGCGAGCCGGTCATCTGGGCGACATCAGGTCGTCACGTCGTGCATGAGCGCGATCCGGTGCCCCTTGCCGTGTTTGAAACGGGCTGTATTTTCCGCAAATGGGCCGGTGATATGCTTGATGAGGCGGGACGGGCTTTCAGAATTGCCTACTCCAGTGAGAGTCTTGCCGGGCTTGTTACGGCTGTGGAGGCCGGACTGGCGGTCACCCTGCTGCCCAAGAGCAGTATGCCTCCCGGATTTCGTGAACTGACGCCAGATGAAGGCTTTCCGCGGCTGCCGGTCGTGGATATTGGATTGATTCCGCCGCGTGCTGATGCCGGTGGGGCGGTTCATGCTTTGGCGGATCACATCTCCGAACATGTGACCCGGGACATCACGTCTTAGGATTTGTGCGCGTTCGCGCCTTGGAGTCCCGGGGCGTTTGTCCTATAACCCGGGCGCATTTGATGCCGGTCGGGTCACCACCCTCGCATCAGCCTTTGAGCAACAATTTTACCCCCGTGATCGGGGAAGGAGATGTGTCGATGAGCATGATTGGCCAGGACACCCTGAAAACCCGGCGGACTCTTGAAGTCGGCGGGCAGAGCTATGACTATTTCAGCCTCAAGGCTGCCAGCGATCAGATCGGCGATATTTCGCGCCTGCCTTATTCGATGAAGGTGCTTTTGGAGAACCTGTTGCGCCATGAAGACGGGCGCAGCGTCTCCACCGATGACATTAAGGCGCTGGCCCAATGGGTTCAGGACCGTCGTTCGGATCGTGAGATCGCCTATCGTCCCGCGCGCATCCTGCTGCAGGACTTCACCGGGGTTCCGGCCGTCGTCGATCTGGCTGCCATGCGTGATGCGGTAAATGGCTTTGATGCCGATCCGCAGCTGATTAATCCTCTCTCGCCCGTTGACCTCGTCATTGATCACTCGGTCATGGTTGATCACTTCGGAACCGAGAATGCGTTCGAAAAGAACGTGGAACTCGAGTATGAGCGCAATGGCGAACGCTATGAATTCCTGCGCTGGGGTCAGACCGCATTCGACAACTTCCGTGTTGTCCCGCCGGGAACCGGCATCTGCCATCAGGTGAACCTTGAGTATCTCGCCCAGACTGTCTGGACGTCGGAAGTTGATGGAAAGACCATCGCCTATCCCGATACGCTTGTCGGCACGGACAGCCACACCACCATGGTCAATGGCCTTGGTGTTCTGGGCTGGGGTGTCGGTGGCATTGAGGCCGAAGCCGCCATGCTTGGCCAGCCGATCTCGATGATGCTGCCCGAAGTTGTCGGTTTCAAACTGACCGGTCAGCTGCGTGAGGGTATGACCGCGACGGATCTCGTGCTGACGGTCACCCAGATGCTGCGCGCCAAGGGTGTTGTCGGCAAGTTCGTTGAATTCTATGGCGACGGACTGGACCATCTGACCCTTGCCGATCAGGCAACGATTGCGAATATGGCCCCGGAATATGGCGCAACCTGCGGTATCTTCCCGGTTGATTCCGAGACGCTTCGTTACCTGCGCTTCACGGGTCGCGCCGAAGACCGGATCGCACTCGTCGAAGCCTATGCCAAGGAGCAGGGCATGTGGCGTGACGCGAACACCCCGGATCCGGTGTTCACAGATACGCTCGAACTCGACCTCACGCAGGTCGTGCCGTCACTGGCCGGCCCGAAGCGTCCGCAGGACCGGATCGCACTTTCGGATGCGGCTTCGGCTTTCCGGGATCTTCTCGGCGTGTCTGCGGCTCCGCAGAAGGCTGATGATGCCCCGCTCGCCGATGGTGATGTTGTGATCGCGGCCATCACGAGCTGCACCAACACCTCCAACCCGTCCGTGTTGATCGGTGCCGGCCTCGTCGCCCGCAAGGCGCGCGCGCTGGGCATGACCGTCAAGCCATGGGTGAAGACCTCACTTGCACCAGGCTCACAGGTTGTGACCGAGTATCTTGAGAAGGCAGGTCTTCAGGAAGATTTGGACGCCATGGGCTTCAACCTTGTCGGTTATGGTTGCACGACCTGCATCGGCAACTCGGGTCCGTTGCCCACAGAGATTTCCGAGGCGATCCACACCAATGATCTCAATGTCTGTGCGGTCCTTTCGGGCAACCGGAACTTTGAGGGACGTATCAGCCCGGACATCAAGTCCAACTATCTGGCCTCACCGCCATTGGTCGTGGCTTATGCCCTTTCAGGCAGCATGCTCAATGATATCTATGAAGATCCGATCGGGCAGGACCGGGACGGCAATGATGTCTTCCTGAAAGATGTCTGGCCGACCAATAAGGAAATCAACGACCTTATCGAATCATCGCTGTCGCGCGAGATGTTCGAAAGTCGCTATGGCAACGTGTTTGCTGGTGACGAGATGTGGCAGAACATCCCTGTTACGACGGGTCAGACCTACAAGTGGAACGACGGTTCGACCTATGTCCGCCATCCCAGCTTCTTTGAGGATATGCCGCCCGAGCCCATCGCGCCGACGAATATCTCAGGCGCTCGGGTGCTTGCTATGTTGGCGGACAGCGTCACAACCGATCACATTTCACCGGCCGGTTCGATCAAGGAAGACGGCCCGGCAGGCGACTACCTGAAGGAACATCAGGTCCGTCCGCTGGACTTCAACTCCTATGGCTCACGTCGTGGCAATCACGAAGTCATGATGCGCGGCACCTTCGCCAATGTGCGGATTCGCAATGAAATGGCACCGGGCACAGAAGGTGGTGTCACGATCCATCATCCGTCTGGTGAGCAGATGTCGATCTATGAGGCCGCCATGCGGTATGCCGCAGAGGAGGTGCCTCTGGTGATTCTGGGTGGCAAGGAATATGGCACCGGATCCTCACGTGACTGGGCCGCCAAGGGCACCCGTCTTTTGGGTGCGCGTGCGGTGATCGTTGAGAGTTTCGAGCGTATTCACCGTTCCAATCTCGTTGGAATGGGCGTTCTGCCGCTGCAGTTCCTTGAAGGCATGGATCGCAAGACGCTGGAGCTGACCGGCACGGAAATCTTCGACATTGTCGGTATTGAGGATGGCCTTGCACCGCGGTCCAATCTGGGGTGCACCATTACCTATGACGATGGATCGAAGAAGGATATCGAACTGCTCTGCCGGATCGATACCCTCGATGAGATCGACTACTATCAGAATGGCGGTATTCTCCAGTATGTGCTCCGCAACATGCTGGCTGCGGCCTAGTCGGGTCTCACTGTCAATTGATTGGTACGTGACGGACAGCATGCCCATAGTCTTGCGCATGTTGTCCGCCACCAATCATTTCAAGCAATCGCATATCGCGTTGCGCCGTATTTTCGGCGCGGCGCTGATTCTTGTGACGTTCTCCTTTGGTGTTGTGCCCCCTGCCGGTGCGCAGGATCCGGTTACCGTGGTGGAGTTGTTCACCTCACAGGGTTGCCCGGCCTGTCCACGTGCTGACGAGTTGCTTGGCGAGTTGGCGGAACGCGAAGATATTCTCGCGCTGAGTTTCCATGTTGATTACTGGGACTATTACGGCTGGGCGGATCCGTTTGCCCGTGAGGTCAACTCCCAGCGTCAGCAAAGGTATTTGGACCAGCGCGGCCTGCCTTATGTTTACACGCCCCAGATCGTGGTGGACGGAAAGTGGCAGGCCTCGGGCAACAAACCCAAGGAAGTCATTGCAAATATACTCGCAGCCCGCAGTCAGCAGGACGGCCATGTCTCCGTCGGGCTCGAGCGCTTATCTGAGGGCCTGGTCAGAATCCGTGTCCCGGAAACAGATGCCCGATATCGCGGTGAAGCCGATATCATGATTGTGCGATTTGATGACAAGCATGTCACTGAAGTGACACGCGGCGAAAACCGGGGCAAGACGATTGTAAATCATCATGTGGTCCGCTTGATGCGACCGGTGTCGCGCTGGAATGGCGAGCCCGTAGACCTCGTGATTTCGTTGCAGGAACTCGACGGCGCCGATCCTGCCTATTGTGCGATATTCATCCAGGAGCGTGGGCAGGGCCGTATCCTTGGCGCAACCTCGATCGACATGCGCGCGGTTTTGCCGCGCGGGTGACCGCCTCTAGTCCGCGCTTTCTCTAAGGCTGATAATTCCCAGCTTGGCGAGCCAGAGTATCGCGCGCAGCGCGGGGGTCCGCGGTGCATCGGAGCTGTCCAGCAAGGTGCCAACCGTTGTCGTTGTGCCCGGCTTGGGCAAATTGTTCAGCAGTTCCCGCATTTTCGGTGCGTCAGGAACCAGGCCCGCAACCGCGCTATTGATGTCGAAGCGAATGAGGGCCTCGAGCTCGGCATCTGTGCCCCATCGTTCGATGACATGGTCGTCGGTAATTGTGGATGTCGGATAGCCGGCAAATGTTCGGAATGGATCATCGCGCAATGGGTCGTTGGACTGACCGCCTTGGCGTGGCGCCGTCTCGCTGTCCTTGACCCGGCGTTCGGCAAGTTCGCGCCACAGGGCCTCGTATTCCGGAATAATGATCGACCAGTCATACTTCTCGACAGCATGTTTTCGGCCAGCTGCGCCCATTTTCTTGCGAAGGGCATCATCGCCAATCAGACGGGTATAGGCTTCGCCCACTTTCGTTGCATCGACATAGGTAAATTGGGCTGTGCGGCCGATATAGCCGCCATAGCTGTAGCGCGTGCTGCGATATCGTGCCGCGATGTCATCGCCGCTGCCGGATGGCGGGGCGACGGTCGGGATTGCAATTCCCTGCACGCCGTCGTCAAGCGTGTCTCGGTAGCCGTTCCAGTCCGTGATCACGACCGGCAACCCGGCGGCCATGGCTTCCACCGGCGTCAGGCCGAAAGTCTCCTGAATATTGTCGGAGAGCGATGTGAAAATATCGGCTGCCGACCAACACTTCTTGCGGATTGTGGGGTCTCTGCCATCAACAAAATGCATGCGCACGTCCGGGCAGAGCGTTTTGGCGAGGCGTTCGATCTGGTCGCGCTCGGTGTCGCTCTCGAACCAGCCCGCCATTATGAGATGGACCTTGCGACCGGTTCGTTCCTGGGCAATCTGAAGGCCCCGGAACATCGGAAGAGGGTGTGCTTTGGCCGTGGCTGAAAGACGTCCCAGAAACAGGGCGGCAACAGCATCAGCATCGATGCCCTGATCCCGCCGGAAGTCGCCGCGTGCGTGTTCGTCATGCGTAAAAGTGTCGGGGTCAACACCCAGAGGTATCACGGGCAACTGCAGACGGGCTGGTGGCGGGCCATCATATCCGATCCGGGACTGGAGATATTCCTGCCAATTTTCCAGAACGGTCTGGACCATGTCGCGGACCGCAATGGATGTGCAGATCACCGCGTCCCAGCTCTGCAATGGAGCTGTTGCGAAAGTTCCGATGGCATCCATGACCGTGTCGCTGGCTGTGGTGTGAGTAATTCCACAAATGCTCCATGCCCGCTGATCGTGTCGACGGCGTAGCCAGGCCTGATCGCTGATGGTGGGGCTGGGGTAGTAGAGGCACCCGGTTTGAGCGATGCGTTCGGGATTGTCGAGAGGGATCCAGCGTGCACTTGTTATGGGCCGGTTGTTTTCGAGCGCCGAAGCGCGGACCGATTCTGCAAAAGTCTCTGCAGCCTTTCGATCCGGCGCCATGCAAACAAGATCACGTTCTCCAGCGTAGCGCGCATAACCAGCGAGAAAACTGGCGCCGGCAGATTGTCGACCCATCAATCTCCGCCCGGCCATGCTGTAGCCATCGGGCATGTAATAGATGACGGCAGATGGGTCGTTATTCGTATCGTCCACGCTCAAGTTCCGGCTCCATCTCGTCCACTGCAATGATACCGCGACTAAGCCATCGGGGGGCGTGGACAGCAACCCCATTTTCAATCTAATTCATCCACGGGGTGGTGGTTGCAATCCCCTGCGGGAGTAGGGATGCTGGGGTATGTCGTTTCATCAGAAGCCTCCCGTCAAAGCTGTCCTGGGACCTACCAACACGGGGAAAACCTATCTCGCAATTGACCGGATGTTGGGTCATGAAAGCGGGATGATCGGGTTTCCGCTGCGCTTGCTGGCACGGGAAAACTATGACCGTGTTGTCGCCCTCAAGGGGGCGGGTGCTGTCGCGCTGATCACAGGTGAGGAGCGCATCGTACCAGCGAATCCACGCTATTTCCTTTGTACGGTCGAGGCGATGCCGCGGGACCGCACAGTTGCGTTTCTTGCGATTGATGAAGTTCAGCTTTGTGCAGATCCCGAACGCGGACATGTCTTCACCGATCGCTTGCTCCACGCCCGCGGAACACAGGAAACCATGTTTCTGGGCGCTGAAACCATGGCCCCGATCATTCGTCGATTGGTCCCGGATGCGGTGTTTGAGCGCCGCGAGCGTTTCTCCAGATTGAGCTATAGCGGTTTCAAGAAACTGACACGGCTGGCACCCCGAACGGCGATCGTGGCGTTCTCGGCGGCCAACGTATACGCGGTGGCAGAACTGCTTCGCCGCCAGCGTGGCGGCGCAGCAGTCGTACTGGGGGCGCTCAGTCCCCGCACGCGAAACGCGCAAGTGGCTATGTATGAGGCCGGCGAAGTTGAATATCTGGTTGCAACGGATGCGATCGGAATGGGCCTCAATATGAACATCGCCCATGTCGGGTTCTCGTCACTGACCAAATATGACGGCCAGGGTTTTCGTCGTCTATCCGCCGCCGAGATCGCACAAATTTCCGGCCGTGCTGGCCGCTATATGCAGGACGGAACTTTTGGTCCGACAGCCGAACTGGACCCTTTTGAGCCCGAGCTCGTCGAGGCGATCCAAAATCATGAATTCGAGGCCATTCGCGGACTGTATTGGCGCTCAAGCGCACTCGATTTCAATTCGACAGATGCGCTGCGGCGCAGTCTGGACACCCGCCCTCCTGCTCCGGAACTGCGCCGAGCCCGTGCTGCGGATGACTACAATGCGCTGCTGGCGGCCAGCGCTCATGCCGATATACAAGACACAGCATCGAACCCCGAACTGGTTCGCCTGCTTTGGGAGGTTTGTCAGATTCCTGACTTCAGTGGCGACCTGTCAGGCAACCACCATCGTCTAGTCGGGCGCATCTATCGGTTTCTGACCAACTCAAAGGCCGTCATTCCAGCGGAATGGATCGAGCGATCCATTGGACAGTTTGATCGCACCGATGGCGATATAGACACGTTGATGGCGCGTATTTCGGGTGTTCGCACGTGGTCTTACATAACGCATCGCCGAAATTGGCTGGATGATCACGAGGGATGGCAGTCCCGGACGCGAGCGCTTGAGGACAAGCTTTCTGATGCCTTGCATGATCGACTGACTCAGCGTTTTGTGGACCGGAAAGCGGCGGTGCTGACACGTCGTCTGCGCGAGAACAAGGAATTGCTTGCGGGCGTCGCCGAAGATGGCAAGGTTACGGTTGAAAGCGAAGAAGTGGGAAGACTTGATGGTTTTAGATTTGTACCAACCGATGAAGACGTTGCCGCGAGTGCACGTCTGATGGCGGCGGCCAACAACGCTGTACGCGAATCCATTGGAGCACGGATAGCGGCGCTGGCAGGGTCGGATGACGCTGCGTTTGTGCTTGACCATGCCGCAGCCCAGATCAAGTGGCAGGGCGCGCCGGTTGCGCGGATTGCAGCGGGGGCGGATATCCTTCACCCGGCGGTTGAGGTTCTGCCCAGCGAATTGCTTGATGCGCCGTTGCGCGAAGAAGTGCGCAAGCGTCTGCAAGGGTGGCTGGATGCACATCTGGGCACCGAACTGGCGCCGCTCTTTGTGCTTGCGCAGGGGGAGTTTTCCGGCGCGGCACGCGGATTGGCGTTTCGTCTTGGTGAAGGCCTGGGGTGTGCTCTTCGGGCGCGCGGCGATGATCCGAGCGCGCATTTGGGGGAGGATGACAAGAAGGCCATTGCCAAAGCCGGCGTGCGAATTGGCGTTGCGACGGCTTATCTGCCCGCGATGCTGAAGGGGCGAGTCATGGCGCTCAAGGCAATGTTGTTCCGCATTTGCCATGGAAATGATCAGCCACTTCCCGATGGTGGTGCGACGGCGATGCCATGTTCGGAACTTGTCGATACCAACTGGTATCTGTCGTTAGGGTTTTGCCCGGCAGGTCCCATTGCCATCCGGGCGGATGAACTCGAGCGTATGCTGGCTGTGCTCCGGCGCGGGACGAAGGAAGGTGAGTTCGCGGTTAATCCGGACATTCTTTCCCGGATCGATGCGCCCGCCGATGTTTTTGCCCGCATGTTGCGCAGTCAGGGTTATGACGTGCGTGAGGCGGAAGACGGGATCAAGGTTACGCGCCGCCCACGGGCCAAACGCAAGCCGCCCCGCGCAAAAGACGGGCCAAGACAGGCGGGTGCGAAGCCCGTCCGAGGCAAGACGAAGCCCAAGAAGTCCGAACCTGTTTTTGACCCGGACTCGCCTTTTGCCAAACTGCAGGAGCTCAAGGAGCGCATGCGTTGACGCCGGAGAGTGCGCCGATTGAAACTCTGCGTCTCGACAAGTGGCTCTGGTACGCACGCTTTTGCAAAACCCGTAGCCTCGCCACGGCAATGTGCCGGAATGGTCAGGTGCGGGTGAACAAGGAACCAGTGCGAAAGTCCAATCAGCCGGTGCGGGTCGGGGATGTCCTCACCTTTGCGCAGGGGCCCTGGATCCGGGTTATCCGAATTGCGGTGCTTGGCGAACGACGTGGTCCGGCGCCCGAAGCACAAAGCCTATACGAAGATATTTCGCCCCCCATGCCGCCCCGTGAAAAACGGGTCCCGGTCAGTGGTCTGCGGGAGGCGGGTGCGGGCCGTCCGACCAAACGTGAACGTCGGGCCATCGACCGCTTGCTCGACAACTAGGCGTGGTTTTTTTTGATCACACCTCCGTGGTTGTTTGTGCGCGTCCTCGTCGTGTAGATAGGTTTCATGTTTGATCGATTGAAGGAAATATTCGGCGGAGATACCGAATCGTCTGATGGTCCGCGTGAGCGCGCTGTTGATGATCTGCAACTCGCATCGGCGGCACTTCTTGTTGAAGCCGCCCGGATGGATGATGACTTTGGGCAGGATGAGCACGCCGTCATTGAGCGACTCCTGCGCGAGCGGTTTTCACTCAGCGTTGAGGATGCCGACCGGCTTGTCGGGGCCGCGAACAAGGTGTCTGCGGATTCCGTTGAGTTGTTCGGGTTTACGAGCAAGATCAAGGATGCGTTCGATGAAGAAGAACGCATTCAGATGATCGAGATGCTTTGGGAGGTTGTTTTTGCCGATGGGAAGTTGGACGATCTTGAGGCAAACCTGTTGCGAAGGGTCGCGGGCCTCCTTTACGTTACGGATCGGGACAGTGGGGATGCCCGCAAACGGGTGCTTGACCGCGTAAGCTCAGCTTCGTAAGTCGATCTCCAAGAAGAAGGCCAAAAGGATTAAAGAATATGCCGTACGTCGTTACCGAAGCCTGCATCAAGTGCAAGTACACCGACTGTGTTGAAGTCTGCCCGGTTGATTGTTTCTACGAGGGTGAGAACATGCTGGTCATTCATCCTGACGAGTGCATCGATTGTGGCGTCTGTGAGCCGGAATGCCCCGCTGAGGCAATTATTCCTGATGTTGAGCCCGAGGCCGAGAAGTGGCTGGAGCTGAACCGGGATTATTCAGAGAAATGGCCGAACATCACCTCCAAGAAGGACGAAGCGCCCGAAGCAGACAGCTTCAAGGGTGAAGACGGCAAGTTCGACAAGTTCTTTAGTGCGAATCCAGGCAGCGGCGACTAGTTGCTGAGTCTCCGTTGTGTCGGGGACCTACCAAAACGCCTGATTTTCTGTTATACTAGAGTATCGGTAGGGACGGCTTCGGCCGTCCCTCGTTTTGTAATATGCGCAATTGATGGACGTAGAGGGCCTGTTTTCTGGTGAAACTGCAGGTTCTTCGACGGGTCCGGTAGATGCGAGACACTTTTTGACGGATTTGAATATGGCGAAAGCAGCAACGGCGAAGAAAAAACCGGATAGCAAGACAAAGACCGCGGCAAAGAAACCTGCTGCGAAGGCGGCAGCCGCAAAGAAAGCGGCCCCGAAGGCGGCCGCGAAGAAACCTGCAGCCCCCAAGGCGGCCGCGAAGAAACCTGCAGCCCCCAAGGCGGCCGCGAAGAAACCTGCAGCCCCCAAGGCAGCAAAAGCAGCAGCACCCAAATCCAGCGCGGCAAAGCCAGCTGCGAAGGCCGAGGCGAAAGCACCGGCCAAGCGGGCGCCTGCAAAGCGGGAAAAGCTCGAGTTTTCAGAAGGCGATTTCGTGGTTTATCCGACCCATGGCGTTGGTCAGGTGACCGGTGTGCAGAATTTCGAGATCGCTGGTGAGAAATTGAAGCTCTTTGTGATCAGTTTCGAACGCGAGCGGATGACCCTCAAGGTGCCGATCACCAAAGTGAAGGAATCCGGGCTCCGGAAATTGGCGAGCCGAAAGGTGATCGACAATGCGCTGAAGGCACTCAAGGGGCGTGTGCGTGTGAAGCGGACAATGTGGAGCCGACGCGCGCAGGAGTATGAGGCCAAGATCAACTCCGGCGATCCGGTCCAGATTGCCGAGGTTGTTCGCGACCTTCATCGAAATGAAGATCAGCCAGACCAGTCCTACTCTGAGCGCCAGATGTACCAGGCAGCACTTGACCGGTTCTCGCGTGAACTGGCCGCGGTCGAAAGCACCTCGCCCGAAGAGGCTGTCGAGAAACTGGAGAACATCCTTTCATCATAGTCCGCTCGAGCGGGACGAACGAAAAGGCCAGTCCCCAGCGGAACTGGCCTTTTTCTTTGCCGTGGTCCTGACTTCGCAGCTTGCTCCGACGCGAAACGCTAATTCATCCTGCGCGGACAAGGAGCTTTGATTGTCTCAGATGATTGCTAATGGCGAGAAACTCGCTCTGCTGCGCGGCGCGCAGCGGGTTTGGGCGATTTCATCTGTTCACGGAGAAGCGGAAAGATTGCGCGCTTTGCACGAGGCAATCTCCAGACAGTTTCAGCCCGGTGACCGTCTCGTCTATCTGGGAAACATCCTCGGCCATGGCCCCGATGTGACCGATGCCGTGGATGAAGTGCTGGCATTTCGTCGCGCGGTTATTTCGGCACATGGCATGTTTGCCGCTGACGTTGTTGTCTTGCGCGGTGCGCAGGAAGAGATGTGGCAAAAATTGCTGCAACTTCAGCTGGCTCTCAATTCCGGTGAGGTTTTCGACTGGATGATGGAACAGGGTGTGGGGGCCACGCTCAAAAGTTATGGGGGGGATGTTTCCGCCGGCCGTGTTGCGGCGCGTGCTGGTGCGGCTATGTGTGCACGGTGGACGGCGAGCCTTCGGGATCAAATTCACGGCCGTTCCGGACACACGCAACTCATGTCGGCGTTGCGGCGTGCGGCGGTGAACCTGTCCCCAGACGGGCAGCCACAGTTGCTCTTTGTCAATGCCGGGATTGATCCCCAGCGCCCGTTGGAAGCGCAAAAAGACAGTTTCTGGTGGCCTCCGGATCAACTGGAAACAATGGAAGGCCCTTACGGTGAGTATGCACGGATCGTCGCCGGGTATGACCGGCAGATGCGCGGCGTTACCGAAACCCCGTTCACAGTATCGGTGGATGCCGGTGCGGGTCGCGGGGGCGCGCTTCTGGCGACATGTGTTGAGAGTACAGGCGCGTTGGTAAAAACCCTCGAAGCCTGACGTCTCTCTTATTCGACGATCACTTTGACAGTCTGGCCCGGGAATGGCTGGCTACCCGGCTGCAGACCGTTGAGAATGCGAAACCACTCTTCTTTTGGGCCGGGCATTGGCATGTTGCGGGACAAGCTGCTGACAGTGTCCCGACGCCCGACCACTTTCGTGGCAACCCGCCACGGCTTGTACCGATTGCGATCCGCCCGGTTCAGTTTCCGGAAGCTGAACGTGGTCCGGCGGAAGTCTTCGGTCAGCGCAGCTGTTTGTGCGGCAGGTGAGAGAAACACAAAACGATAGACCTTGTTCGCGCTGTGCCGGATCGCCACGAGTTGGGCGTTGAACGTGCCGCTGCGATTTCGGATGACCGCTCCCCCGGTGGCCCCCTCCATGCCATTCACATCGATCCGCTGAACGTTGCTGAGGCTGGTGTTCTTGGCCCAGACATTTGTGAGATAGGCCGACATGCTTCTCCCGGCAGGTGCCTGGGCGCCGCTGAAAATAATATTGGCATCATTTGGTCCCTTGGCGACGACCTGCTGCGTTCCGTTGAACAGTCTGAAATCCCTTGGAACCTCAAACAGAAAGTCGAGAGGCTGGTGAACAAAAACCTGCCCGCGGATCAATCCTTCTTCAGGTGAATCCCCAAAAACGATGCCGTTGATAGCGTTTAGATAATCACGGTTTCCAATTTGGGGATTCGGGACTTTCTGGATGTTGGCGGCGCGTGTCGCGGCGACGACGCGGTCCTGGGTGCGCGGATGGGTCGACATGATGTTGTATCGCGACGCGGGGTCCGGGAGGCCACTGACCTTTGCCTCGAGTGCACTATAGGCCTGCAGCGAAGCCAGAAAGGACGCCATGGCATCAGTCGAATACCCCGCGCGCGCGAGATAACGCACGCCCAGCGTATCGGCTTCGAACTCGTGTTCACGCGAGAAAGACTGCAGATAGACAGATGAGCCTTGCCCCACGGCTTGCCCGATTTCTGATGTCCCGAGGAAGACCGAGCCCAGAATGCCAGCGCCCACAGACAATCCCTGTGCCAAGACCGAAGTGCTGTAGCGCTGCGCAGAATGACGCCCGGTCACATGACCGATTTCATGGCCAAGAACGCCGGCGAGTTCGGCTTCTGTGTTGGCCAGACCAAGCAATCCACGCGAAATATAGACAAAGCCGCCAGGCAGCGCGAAGGCGTTTACGATGTCATCGTTGAGGACCGTAAAGGTGAACTGAAGGTCCGGCAGCTCGGAGACTCTCGCCAGGCTTTGTCCCACACGATTGACGTAGGCGGTGACCTTCGGGTCGTCGTAAACCCCACCAAATTGCTCGATGATTTTTGGGTGTTGTTCCCGCCCGACCTCGACCTCTTTCTCGGGAGACATGAAGGCTGTGAAGTCACGTTCACCCGTCGCCGGATTGACCGAGCAGGCCGTGAGAAGAAGTGCAAATGCACTGAGCACCGCTGGAAGGCGCCGGTACCTGGAGCTTGGAAGATGGGTCATGGCGATAAAACCTCGATTTGCTCGGGATGTGTAACATCAATCATGGGGCCGTTGCGTGACTTGAGCCAACCGCGCACGCGTATGCGTCGGCCTTTATAGTCTTGCGGTGTGATGCCGTCAGTTTGGAATCGCTTGAGGTGCTTGCCGGCGATGGAAACTGTGAAATCTGTTTTCCAGTCGGGGCCGAAATTCAGAAATACTCGCCCCCTGACCTGCGCGACGTTGCGTACGCGACCTTCTACCAAGGCAAACCGATCAATCTGGGATTCCGCAGCCCGGGTGTCGAGAACCAGATAGTAAGGAACGCGCCAGATGCCGTTTTTCTGCACACGCGAAGAATTTTCATGGAGAAGCATTTTGTCCACAAGGGCTCTGTTGTCGGGAAAGCTATAGACCCGTGCGAGACCCTCTTTCAGCATCTCCCTTTGGATCCACGTTCCGTCTTCGGTGAAAAGATGGGCGAGCAGGCGGTTGTGGCGATCGACGTGCTGACCGCCGAAAGCAAGGGTGACCGAACGGCCGAGCACCAGACTTTCAAGGGTTTGCTTTGCTTCATCGGCAAGTGGCCATTTTTCGAACCCGGCGCGTCCCAGAGGTAGTTTTGGGGCCTGAATACCCACAAGGCGGACCTGTCGACCGGTCTCAAGGACAACGGTGTCCCCGTCGACAACCGCGGTCACCTTTGCGGTCTGACCGGGTTCCAGCTGATCGCGCAATGCATCGGGCAGGCCTGCTTGGACCGACCCAAGGCCACCGAGGACGATCAGCAGAATCAGGGTTGTACGAAGGAGCATCATCATATTGGCCAGTATAACGGTTCTGTGTTCTGAAGGTTGCAATGAGAGATGGCAACATCATGGCGACGTCGGTTGACAAGCCGGACACGTCGCGTCCACATGCGGCTTGGTTTGTAAGGAGTTCAGGCATTGCGTACGGCTCTGTTTGCCGATATCGAGCTGCGGGATCGTGGTCGGATTTCACTCGATAACGGACATGAAATGTATTGGGAGGAATCCGGCCGTTCTGATGGTGTGCCGATTGTGTTTCTGCATGGCGGTCCCGGCGCCGGCACGATGCCTGTTCATCGTCGTTTTTTCGACCCGGACTACTTCCGGATCATTCTGTTCGATCAGCGTGGTGCTGGACGTTCAACGCCGCAGGCCAGTATTTCGGCAAACACCACAGCAGATCTGGTGAGCGATCTTGAAATACTGCGGACTCATTTGTCTGTCGAGCGCTGGCATCTTTTTGGAGGATCCTGGGGCTCCACACTTGGTCTGACTTACGCACAGACGTTCCCCGAACGTTGCCTTGGATTGATCTTGCGTGGAATTTTCACCTGTTCGCCGCGCGAGGTTGACTGGTTTCTCTACGGGATGGGGCGGTTTTTCCCTGATGCCTGGCGAGATTTTGCGAACGCGATTCCTCCTGAAGAACGCGATGATTTGCTGGTCGCCTATTCCACGCGCCTCAACGATCCGGACCCGCAGGTTCATATGGTGGCGGCCCGGGCCTGGGCAACCTACGAAGCGCGTTGTTCGACCCTGAAGCCCAATCCGGATGCTGTACGCTCGATTTCGGCATCCGAAGGGACACTCGCGCTGGCTCGTATCGAGGCCCATTACCTTGCGAATGGCGCCTTTTTGAAACCTGAGCAACTGATCTCAGGGGCGGCGCGTTTGCGTGAAATCCCCGGAACCATTGTTCATGGCCGCTATGACATGGTTTGTCCCATTGAAACGGCGGATCGTTTGGCTCGGGCCTGGCCGGAGGCGGAATTTACGATTGTTCCCGAGGCGGGTCATTCAGCGTTGGAGCCCGGGACACGCGCAGCCCTTCTAGATGCTGTGGAGCGACTTAAGGGGCTCGAATAGTCCACCGAAGAATGGTTTTCGTTGTCACCTTGATCCCTTATGATGGATTGAAAGAGAATCGGCAGATGCCGAACAAAGGGGGAAAAGGTGCGTAATTGGACCAAAATTGCAGCATGTGCTGCGGTAATCGGAATGACGTTCACTGCACCCGCTCTGGCGGATGATCCGGACTTTTTCGTCATCGGCGGCGGCTGGTACGATTTCAACGATGACAAGGACGCATTCGACTTCCGTGCCGAGTATCGTTCCGGATACAAGATGCTCGGCTTCCTCAAGCCCTGGGCAGGTATTGAAGCCACATCAGATGAGGCCATTTATGGCGTCGTCGGCGTGCTCACCGATATCTATTTCGGGCGTCGCTGGGTTTTGACCCCCAGTTTCGGGGCCGGCGCCTATGGAGATGGCAATGGCAAAGATCTCGGGCACATGATTGAATTTCGATCGCAGCTTGAATTCGGTTATCGGTTCGATGATCGCTCCCGCATCTCTCTGGCGGTTGGCCATATCTCGAATGCCAGCCTGGGCGACAGCAATCCCGGTACCGAAATTGCAACGATCTACTATCACATTCCGATTCAGGGCACTGGTGACTGACCCCCGGGAGTGCTCTGTATGAAAGGAGCACTCGTTACGGGTGCCGCACAACGGATTGGCCGCAGCATTGCGTTGAGGCTGGCCGCGGATGGCTGGCATGTGATTGTGCACCATCGCGATTCAAACGACGCGGCGGCCTCTGCAGTTCAGGAGATTGCGGATGCCGGTGGCGTTGCAACGGCGTTGCATGCCGATCTTTCTGATTCTGCGGCCTGTGTTGCGCTGATTGAAGACGCATCAGCTGCAACGAAAGGCCTGACCTGTCTGATTAACAACGCCTCGATGTTTGTTGAAGACCGGATTGATAATGTTTCGGCATCCCTGTTTGATCAGGTCATGGCAGTGAATCTGCGCGCGCCGGCACTACTGTCTCGCCACTTTGCAGCGCAGCTGCCCGAGGAGGCGAACGGGGTGATCGTAAATATCCTCGATCAGAAACTTGCCAATACAAATCCTGATTTTCTGAGTTATTCGCTCTCCAAGTATGGTCTTGCCGGAATGACCGATATGCTGGCGATGGCACTTGGGCCGAGGGTCCGGGTCTGTGGGGTTGCGCCGGGGCTGACCTTGCAGAGTGGTGATCAAACGCAATCACAGTTCGATGCGGTTCACGCACGTACGCCGCTCGCGCGGGGCTCTTCTCCCGAGGATGTGGCGGGGGCAGTCCAATATCTGGTTGGTGCAGAAGCAATCACAGGCGAAACGATCCTCGTTGATGGGGGACAGCATTTGGTGCGCAGCGAACGGGACGTTATGTTCCTCGACCATTCCGCGAATCAGGATGAACCCTCATGAATGCGCTTGTGGCAGATATGGCCATAACTGATCCGGTTGAACAGCGTTTGCTCGAACGTTCATCGGATGTGCGAAAGATTTTCTTTCGGAACCTAATGGTTGATATCCACATGGGGGTCCATGCGCATGAGCAGGGGCGCACCCAGCCTTTGCGCATCAATATCGCGCTTTATATGCGTGCAGACACGGCCCCGGAGACGGATGCCTTTGCAGAGGTCTTTGACTACGACCAGATTCGCACCGGCGTGCTGGCGCTGGCCGGTGCGCGCCATATCAATTTGCAGGAAACTCTCGTCGAGCAGATCGCTGATTATGCGTTGGGGTTTGAGCAGGTGCTTGCCATTCGCGTGTCGACAGAGAAAACCGACGTGTACCCTGATTGTGACGGAGTGGGCTACGAACTGACGCGTATTCGCGCGGACTAGTTGAGCCACCCGACATTGCGGATATACCGCTGACTGGAGAGGAACAAACCATGAGTCTGGACTGGCCAACTGACCGTATCGACTACAGCCCGATCCATGGCCGCAAGCCATTGCCACTGCCTGAGGGGCGCAAGGTTATTGTCTGGCCGTGCATCAATGTTGAAAACTGGGTGATCGATGCTCCGATGCCGCGCACAGTCGTCAATCCGCCAGGCGGTGTCGATAAGTCTGTGCCGGACATCCCCAACTGGGCCTGGCACGAATATGGTCAGCGCGTTGGCTTCTGGCGACTCAAGCGAATTTTTGATGACTTTGGCGCAAAGGCGACACTGGTCCTCAATGGCACCGTATGTGATGTCTATCCACAGATTGTCGACGCATCACTGAAGGCTGGTTGGGATTTGTGCGGTCATGGCTGGATTCAGCGGGCACTTCCTGCTGTTGAAGATCAGGAAGATATGATCCACCGGGTTTTTGCCAAGCTGAAGGAATACTCCGGCAAGCCACCCAAGGGCTGGCTGGGGCCGGCGTTGGCTGAAACCCATGACACGGTCGACTGGCTTGATGACGCGGGTTTTGAATATGTCGCTGATTGGGTGATGGATGATCAGCCCATCGATCTGCGCACGAAGAACGGATCTATCGTGGGGCTGCCCTATACACAGGAACTCAATGATCTGGCCATGCAACTGATTCAGGGGCATCGCGCGCAGGAATATGGTGATCGGGCGATTCGGGAGTTCGATCAGTTGATTGAAGACGCCACCGCGGAACCGGGCTCGACCCGCATCATGTGCTTTACGCTGCATCCCTACATTATGGGCGTCCCCCATCGCGCGCGCGAAATCCGCCGTATTCTCGAGCATGTCTGCAACCGGGACGACACATTCGTGTGGACGGGTGAGGAAATCCTCGACTGGTATAAATCGGTGCGTTCGTAGTTTGAGGCGAAATCGGGCCGGATCAGTCTATCGGGGAACAGTTCTGATCCGGCCCTTTCGCGTGTTGGCCTTGGGGAGAGAACGAATCTCGAGTTAAGGCCGACTACGGTCACCCCGGCGGACATACTGTTCCGGAGTTGTTGTTGTTACGGACATAAACCGGGCGCGGATCACCGACCTGACAGAAATTGATCTTTTCAGCTCTGTTCCGCGTAAAAACCCCTGAAACCGCAGTTTTACCGGGATAACGCGATGACCGTTGTGGCACCAAAACAGAAACTTGCCTGGATCACAGGCGCGAGCCAGGGCATTGGATCTGCGGTTGCCCTGCGTCTGGCCGCGGAGGGCTGGACCGTTGCGGTCAGCGCGCGGCAGGCTGACAAACTGTCGGAGTTGTCCCGCGCAAGTGAGGCTCTGACAGGAAGCATTGTTCCCTTCGAACTGGATGTTACCGATGCTGAGGCCTGTACGCAGGCTTTTGAAGCCATTGAAGAACAGCAAGGTGCCATTGACCTCGTGATCCTGAATGCGGGGACCCACGAACCGATTGATGGCAAGAGATTTTCAGTTGCGCCCGTGCGGAAGCTTGTCGAGATCAACCTGATGGGGACGGTGAACTGTCTTGCTCCGGTCATTGAGCGGTTTGTCGAGCGACAGGCTGGCCGGATTGGGGTCGTGGCGTCGCTAGCCGGGTATCGTGGATTGCCAACCTCAAGCGGATACGGAGCATCCAAGGCCGGGCTTATCAATATGTGTGAAGCCCTGCGACCCGAACTCATGGAACAGAATGTTGTGCTGTCCTGTATTACACCGGGGTTTGTCAGAACGCCGCTGACGGATAGAAACCCGTTTCCGATGCCCTTCCTGATCGATGTTGATACCGCCGCGACCCGGATTGTGAAGGGGTTGGAGAGCAACCGGTTCGAGATCACCTTCCCGCGTCGGTTCGCCTATATCATGAAGTTCATGCGGATTTTGCCGTACTGGGCTTACTTTGCAATTACCCGACGCACTGTACCGCATGACCAATAGAGGTATGCGCGATCAGGCCGGTGACAGTCGGAACTGGCCGACGGAGATCGTCTGTGCGCGGAACCCGGCCTCGCAGTAGCAGAGATAGTATCGCCATAGCCGTCGGAAGCGTTCATCAAAACCCAATGGGACGATACCCGGCCAGGCAGCTTCGAAGGATTCGCGCCAACGCTTGAGTGTTTCGGCGTAGTCGCCACCGAACATTTTTGCATCATCGAGCTTGAGGCCCACCTTGCGTGCAGACTGTGTAAACGCCTCGACCGAGGGCAGCATCCCGCCGGGGAAAACCCGCATCTGGATGAAATCCGGGTTGCGCCGGTAGGCGTCAAAACGGTCATGCTCAATCGTGATGACCTGCAGGCCTGCGAGCCCACCCGGACGCAAGCGATTGGACAGGCTTTGGAAAAAGACCGGCCAGTACTCTTCGCCGACCGCTTCGAACATCTCGATGGATGCGATTTTGTCGAATTGGCCGGTCACATCGCGATAGTCCTGCAACCGGATTTCAATACGATCGGAAAGGCCGGCTTCTGCAACTTTCTCGCGTGCCCATTCAGCCTGAGACGGTGAAACGGTCAGGGCCGTAACGCGACAGCCGTATCGGGAGGCGATATGAATCGCAAACGCCCCCCAGCCGCATCCGATCTCAAGGACATGGTCTCCAGGTTGCAGGTCGAGCATGCGTGCCAGACTGTCGAATTTATTGCCTTGTGCAGCGGTCAGGCTTTCGTCCGAACCTTCAAAACATGCTGAAGAATAGGTCATGCTCGGATCGAGCCACTGCGCATAGAAGCTGTTTCCCAAATCATAATGGGCGGCGATATTTCGACGGCTGCCTGCCCGGGAGTTGGCCCGTCGCTTGTGGCGAAAGCGCGTCAGAGCGCGAAAGACGCTCATGGGTGTGATCCCGCGATCAAAGTCGTCCAGATCCACGTTGAGAGCGCAAAGCTCGATGACGGAGGTCAGGTCGTCAGAGTCCCAATCCCCGTCGACATAGGAATCAGCCAGCCCGAGAGATCCGCCGAGCATCGCCCGACGGGCCGCGCGGGTGTGTTTGACGAGAACATGCCCATCGGGTCCCGGTTGCGAGCCGGCAGCTTCCACAATTGTGCCGCCGGGGAGTTCGATGGCCAGTTCTCCATGTTCGAGACTGGCGGTCAGTCGGTTCACCAGAGTGCGCACCGCGCGGTGCGAGATTGTCTCTGAAGTGGCCAATTTTCGGGATGACGTATCAGTCTGTGCGAACTCGGACATCGGGCAGCGTTCCGGGGTTTCTTATTATCGATACAGGGTGCGCCGGTTTGGGCGGGTGACGAAATACAGGTGTACCTTTGACCCAGAGTTTAAGGGCGTCCCAGTGGATTCCAACCATAACTTTCATTGTCAGCAGTGGAAAACGGGCAAAAGTTCCGGCCAGAAATCTGTCTGTGAGCGCTGTTTGCGTACCATGGAATGTTGCGGCCAGAAGGTCTCCGTCCGAGTCACTCTCACGGATTGCGATGCTGGCATGTGCGTCGGGACTGCGCAGTGCGATGGTGTAACGACAATTCATCGGGATGAAGGGCGAAACATAAAGCTCTTTGTCAAACTCGTGATGCACCATCTCGGTGTTTTCGCCGTCTACGGGCAGCAAATAGGTGTGGGTTTCCCGGAACGTGTTGGAAACCTCATACAGCGCGGCCTTAAAATAACCCTCGCGATCATAGCAGTAGAAAACCGAAATCGGGTTGAACACATAGCCCAGAATGCGGGGCAGGCAGAGTAGCTTCACCCGTCCGCCGGGGATCGTGATCCCGGCATCGGCGAGTTGGGTGTCCACCCAGTCGCGCAGGCTCGTTCCATCGCGGGGGCCATGGTCGCGCTCATGAAAGGAAAAGACGCCCCGGCGATTGTATCCAAACAGCCTGAGTTTTTGACCGAGAGAGGCGAGCTCTTCCAAATCGAACAAAAGATAAAAGACGCTGTACTTCAGGCGATGCGCGCGCGGGCGTTTGCGGGCGTGGACGACGCGTCCGACATATGCCGCTGAGTGAAGGGTCACTGGGCTGCCAGCATGGGTTCGTCTGTGGTCAAAGACGGGATGGAAAGGCGGCTGGACGGGTCGGGCAATGACCAGGGACGCAATTCGCCGCCAAGCGCTTCACCGACGGCCAGACCTGCCTGCAAGGCATCCTCGTGAAACCCATAGCCAAAATAACTCCCGCAGAACCATGTGTTGCGGACACCCTGTAGCGACCAGAGTTCAGGTTGAGCGCTCAGGGCTGCCGTGTCGAAGAGCGGATGCTCGTAATCGAACGTCGCTACGCAGGTTTCGGCGCGAGGCGGTTTCAGGGGGTTGAGGGTCAGGAACACATCTTCGGTGGTCGACAGGTTTTGGAGCCGGTTGAGCCAATAGCTCACTTCGGGCGCATTGTTATCTGTTGAAGTGTCCGCGAGGTAATTCCAGCTTGCCCAGACGGACTTCCGCTTGGGCATCAGGTCGGGATCGTGGTGCAGATATGCCTTGTTGTGCGTGTAATCAATCGCGCCAAGCAGGCTGCGTTCATCGGGCGAGGGGTCTGAGAGCATTTCAAGCGCATCATTGGCGTGTGTGGCGATCACAACGTGATCAAACCTGCGGAGCGCACCCTGTTCGTCTTCGAGTGTGACGCCCCGAGCGTCGCGCCGAATTCCGGTGATCGCGGTTTCCCGGTGAATATTGTCCCGAAATGATTCGGTCAGTTTCTCGACATAGGCGCGGCTGCCCCCGGTCACGGTGCGCCAATGTGGTCGTGCTTGCAGTTCGAGCAGGTTGTGGCTTTCAAAGAACCGGACAAAGGATTCCGCCGGATATTTCGCCATATCTTCGGCCTGCGCCGACCATATGGCGGCGCCCATCGGGAGAAGGTGATCTCGCACAAAGTCGGGACTGTAGTGCTCGCGCTCGAGATACTGACCGAGGGTCAGGCCGAGAAGTGCACCTGCAGCAAGATCGCGCGGCGCATCGCGATAAAAACGCCGAATGTCGCGCAGCATGGACCAGAAGGAGGGGCGGAAAAGATTGCTTCGCTGACCGAACAGGCCGTTGGGGAAGTCGCTTGAATACTCCCGGCGTCCGTTATCGAGAGACACGGCAAACGACATATCGCCGGGCTGGGTATCGACACCGAAATGGTCAAATAGCGCAACGAGATTGGGGTAGTTATCCTCATTGTAGACAATAAATCCCGTGTCTACGGGGGTTTTTTGCCCGTCGAGTGCGACGTCCACAGTGTTGGAATGGCCGCCGGTCCAATGCGCGCGTTCGAATACAGTCACCGTGTGGTTACGGGACAACAACCAGGCTGCGGAAAGCCCGGAAATTCCGGTTCCGACAATCGCTATGTGGAGCGCGCTTTGGGTCATGTGGGTCAATGCTTCAATAAGGGAGGAAGTACGGAATTGGTACGTCTTATTGCGCAGGATGGATCACGCAGGCCGTATTCGGTTGGACTGAAAATAATTGAGGACTTGAACAAAAGTGGTGATCCGTGTTGCTTGTAGGTGCGTAGCAATCACAAATGATTTCTACGTTGGCCATACCCCGTGTATCTGTGACCCCGGCGCGCCGGGATTCGTCGCGTGCCGGGCGTCCATATCACCGTAAGCGGTTGGAAGTATTGCAGAACGAAGAGCCGTCCTCCCAGAACGATAAACAGCCGGACTGGAGTGCGGTCCTTTGTGCTGTGGCAGAACAGGATCGCGCGGCGTTTTCCGCACTGTTTGCCCATTTTGCACCGCGCGTGAAGTCTTACATGCTGCGCCTCGGTTCTGACAACACGCACGCTGAGGAGCTCGCTCAGGAAGCGCTGGCAACGGTTTGGCGGAAAGCCGACAGATATGACCCCAGCCGTGCGGCTGCTTCCACCTGGATTTTCACTATTGCTCGTAACTTGCGGATCGATGCATTTCGACGCCGCAATCATCCCGAGCTCGACCCCAATGATCCTGCGCTTGTGCCCGATCAGCCGGTGAGCGCTGACACGGTCGTAGAGCAGAAACAGGACGCCGTTCGGATTCGCGAGGCACTTGCCGAGTTGCCTGAAGAGCAGCGTGAGGTCCTGAAGCTGTCCTTCTTTGATGACCAGACCCATACCGAAATTTCAGAAACCCTGGGGATTCCCCTGGGCACCGTCAAATCACGTATCCGGCTTGGCTTCGGGCGTATCCGGACAACGCTTGAAGATGAAGAGTGAGTTATTGATCATGAGCATCCAGCATCATCCAGACGACGAACTTCTTGTGTCCTACGCCTCCGGCGAACTTCCGGAAGCCTGGTCCGTTCTCGTGGCGACCCATACGGCCCTTTGTACCGATTGCCGAGGCAAGGTTCGCGCGGCTGAAGCTGTCGGTGGTGCCCTTGTTTCCGATGCGGCACCGGTCGAAATGGATGCCGGTGCCTTCGAGGCCACGATGGCGCGTGTGGCCGCACAACCTGATGAACCTGCTGTCACGCCCGTCACCACGGTGGGGGTCGCCAAGCCGGTTCTGCCGCAGCCTCTGCGCGACTACGCCGGGGGTGACCTCAACAGCCTGAAATGGCGTCGTCTGGGACATGGGGCTTATCACGTCCCACTTGTGACGGGCCGTGGTGCCCCGACGGCACGTCTGATCCGAATCCCGGCAGGGCGTCCCGTGCCTGAACACGGCCATAACGGGCTTGAGCTGACCATGGTGCTGCAGGGCAGTTTTGTGGATGGCGGCACGCGATTTGGTGCCGGGGACGTCGAAATCGCGGATTCTGATCTCGAGCATCAGCCGATGGCAGAGCCCGGGCAGGATTGCATCTGTCTGGCCGTCACCGACGCGCCGCTGCGGTTCCGCGGCGCGTTCGCCCGGATGGTGCAGCCGTTTATCGGCATCTGAGAAGGTTTCATCTTTTCCCGTATATGACGTGCACGCTGGCGCTCGGAGCAACTGGGCGCTAATTAGAAGCAGTTGCTTCGTGTGCGCGCTCGTAGCTCAGTAGGATAGAGCGCGGGATTCCTAATCCCGAGGTCGCAGGTTCGAATCCTGCCGGGCGCACCACGGATTTTTCGTCAGATGGTTGCGTCCCCGTCACGCGGGTATCGCCAGATGATCGCAATCGCGACCAGCTTGAAGACCACCGGCAGCAGGCCGTAAAGCGCGGCGAGGACCAGCAGGGAATCGGCGCTGTTGGTTTCTGTGCCCGCCTCAAATCCTGAAAACTGGAGGAGCGGAAAGGCGATCCCGACGCCGACCGCCAAGGGCACTTTTGTGGCCACGCCCCAAAGCCCGAACAGGGTTCCCGCGCGCCCGGTCTCCGCGCCACGTGCCTGGGCATCCATATCGACCACATCGGCCTGCATGGAGGGCGGCATCACCAGCTCTGCACCGAGCGGCAACCCGGTAAACACGCAGATCGCAATGAACCATCCCAGATCACCATTGCCGAGAAGCACCGTCGGCCAGAAGCCGGCGGCGGCCATGGCCATGGCGATGATCCATGTTTTGCGTTTGCCGATACGGCGGCTGATCGCGAGCCAGACCGGCAAGCCAAGAATGGCGCTCGCGAAATAGATGATCAGCAGGATCCACGTCCAGTCGGCGCGCCCCAGAATGTGTTCGGCATAGAGCAGGAACAGCGTGGCGGGCAGGCCGTAGGCGATGCCGTTGATGAAATACGCGGAAACGAGCAGTCGGAACGGACGATTTTGGAAGAGTGTGGCATAGGCCTGCCATCCACCCCCGGACTGTTTCTGACGAACCGGTGGATCGGGAAGCCGTATGACAGCCAGCGCGACGGTTAGCGGGATTAGCAAAAGCAAGGCCCAGGCCGTGCCGCTCACGATCCCGGCGCGCGACAGGCCAACCCCAGCGGGCAGGGCGATCGCGATAAGCGTGCCGACAACAATGGCGACTTCGCGCGCGGCGGCGATGCCGCTGCGTTCATGGGAATGCGGAGAGAGTTCAGCCGCCCACGCCGTATAGGGCAGCATGATCATGGTGCCGCCGAGATAAAGCGCGATTGTCGCCACAAGGAGATAGCTCGCGGAGACCTGCTCGGGCGGCAGGAACAGCGCCCAGGCGCCAATTACGGCGACCGGGGTTCCGAGCACAAGCCAGGGCCGACGGCGACCGAAACGCGAGGTGGTTCGGTCCGAAAGCACGCCGACCAGCGGGTCGGTGACCACATCCCAGATGCGTGCAAAAAACAGGATGCCGCCGACGGTTGCCAATCCCAGACCCAGGTCATCGGCGTAGAACGTGGGGATGATGACGAAGAGCGGCAGCAGCAGCACTGCCAGTGGCAGGCCCGGCAGGCCATAGGCAATCAGCTGACCTGTCGTCAGCGCGCGTTCGGGCCGTGCGGTCATGATGTTGTTCTGTGCCGTTAGTTTCGCGCTGTCAGGTTCGGCATGACTGCTGCCACCGGCAGCAGGCCGTTTCGCTCGATCAGGCGATAGGTGACATCTGAGCCCCGGGCGTCAAAGGCCAGACTCACCAGAATACCGGCATCGTCATACCAGAGTTCGATTTCGAGATCGCCGTCCATCCGGTAGCGGGTTGCGGCAATCGGACCATCGGGTCCGGGGACGGTTTCGCGCCCGACTTCCTGGACAGAGACCTCCAGCATTTCGCCGGTCTGGGAGTTGATCAGGCGGTTTTGCGTGACCGTGGAGACCATCCAGTAGGTCGTGGGCATGAGATTGCGTGCTGCGGTGTAGCTTTCAACGCTGTCTGTCACCACCTGCAGCTGCTCGATTGTGAGATCAATGGCAACGTCATGGCGTTCACCATTGTCGTCAGTTGTGCTGCGCATGCGCTGGAGAACGCCGTCGCGCCAAATACTCGCATTGCGGTGGGTGTAATCAAAAACCGTGAACGGTCCGAATTTGACCGCGAGATCAATGGCGATCCCGATTTCAAGCGCCGCATCGGGTGTGCGATTGAAGGTCAGGGTGTGTTCGCCGATGGGCTTGTCGTCCAGTGCAACTTCAAATTTCAGGAGGCCGGGTGTGTTCCCGGAGGCGATCGCACCCTGCGTGAAGGCCATACAGAAGAAAGCGGCGGCGATTGCGCCTGCGCGAAACTGAATCATGACGTGAACCGTCCCCGGTGCTTTTCAGACGTCTATACGGTCTCTGGATTGCGCCAGATCACACCCAAACATCAGAAAACCCAGCTATTCGGGCGTGCCCGTCCAGCGCTTCGACAGGCTGTGATCGATGGCATAGAGGTCCAGCACCCGGCCGATCGTGTGGTCCACCATGTCTTCGATCGATTCAGGTTTTGGGTAGAAGGCCGGCATGGGTGGCATCACGATGGCACCGATCTCAGATGCCTGAGTCAGGGTGCGCAGATGGCCGGTGTGAAGAGGGCTTTCACGGACCATCAACACCAGTCGTCGGCGTTCCTTAAGGGTGACATCAGCTGCACGTGTAAGGAGGGTCTGCGTGGCGCCGTAGGCGATCTCTGCAGCGGATTTCACGGCACAGGGCGCCACCACCATGCCCAGTGTCAGCATGGAACCAGAAGATATGGCGGCTCCCACATCGCTGGGGTTGTAGACATGGTCGGCCAGCGCATAGAGGTCGTCGCGGGACAGATTGGTTTCGTAGTTGAGTGTCATCAAACCCGGGCGGCTGACCACAAGATGGGTTTCGACATCCGTGTCTTGCAACACTTCGAGCAAGCGAATTCCATATGTGATTCCGGTGGCCCCGGAGATGCCGACGATCAGGCGTTTGGGTTCGCCGGGTGGGTAGTATGGGTTTTCATTCATGTCGTTGCGGTTCTAACCGATGCCGGTGTCAGTCGCCACGCGCCAAAGCGCGCACTTCGTTGTCTTCGGGGAACCGATGGGTTTCGAGCTTTGAATAAAGCACCGCACCCCCACGAGTGATCTCGAACGAACCGGTTCGGCCCGGAGCGATCTCAACGGTTTCACCTTTTTCTACAAGCAGGTCTCTCGCACGGAGCGCACGCGGCTCGTAGTTTCAAATTTTGCAGAATTCGATGTGTATGGTCATGTTCGGGAATACCAATTGTCGGTGTGCGTCCATCTCATATGGTTGCAGATTGATCTAAAGCAACGCGCAAGAAGCGCGTCTTGGCTAACATGACACGCATGAAGAACATTGGACATATTCTCTTTGGCTCTTTGATAATCGCGGGAGTTTTGTTTCCTGAGCTGGCTCTGGCGCAGGATGACAGGCAGCGCCTGCAGGGCCTCGATCTCGCCCGTGACCTGTGTTCGGGTTGCCATGTGGTGACAGAAAACCAGCGTGGTACGGCCATCGATGGGGCGCCGTCTTTCCCAATGCTCGGCCGCTCAGGGCGTTCGAATGATCATCTGCGCGTCTGGTTAAGTGAACCGCATCCGGTCATGCCACAGATGCCGCTTTCCGAAGAACAGATTGCGGCTGTGATTGCGTATATCCGGTCATTCGCGGATTAGAGATTGACCCCGGGTGTGTCGAGGCCGTGGGCGGTCAATTCGCTGGTGATATAGGCAAACGCGTCCTCCACGGAATCTGTTCTGTAGAATAGGTCGAGATCGCCGGGGCTGATGGTTCCGAATTCGACCAGCGCATCCATGTCGATAACCCGATCCCAGAATTCATGCCCGAACAGAATGATCGGCACGCGTTTCTTGATCTTCTGGGTCTGGATCAGGGTCAGGATTTCAAACAGCTCATCGAGGGTTCCAAATCCACCGGGAAACAGGACCACGGCCTTCGCTGGATAGGTGAACCAGAATTTCCGCATGAAGAAATAATGGAACATCAGGTCGAGTTCACGGGTGATGTAGGGGTTGTCGAACTCTTCGGTTGGTATCGAAATCGTAAGCCCGATATTGATGCCTTTGGCCTCAGAAGCACCCCGGTTGGCGGCTTCCATGATGCCCGGACCGCCGCCGGTGCAGACGACAAATCGGCGGTTGCCTTCTTGCAGCCCTTTTGACCACTCGGTCATCTTGAATGCCAATGTGCGGGCAGCTTCATAATAAACGGACATGCGTTCGGCGCGTCGCGCGGCTTCGAGATCACCGTCACCGGCTTCTGCTGCCTTTATCATGGCCGCCGCGTCTTCGGCAGAATTCAGGCGTGCCGACCCCATAAAGACGACGGTGTCGTCGATTTCATGGTGTTCAAACCGGCTGAGCGGCTCGAGATACTCAGAGAGGATGCGTAATCCTCGGGCTTCGCGGCTGTGCAGAAAATCGGGGTTCTCGTAGGATTTCAGACCCGCTGATGTGGGGCCGCGTGGTGTGTCGTCGTCACTCATGGGAGGTCCAGATCAGTCGTTTGAAAATTCGGGAATGTTGGGGACGGCGCCCCACATGCAGAAAGACTCGTTCTTGAACGGAAGCTGTCGCGGGCGCCAGTCGGCGTCCACGTTGCGCACGCCCGAGGAATACTCATAGGTCATGCCATCGGGCCCCTCATAGTAGAGGAACATTGCGCCGGATGTCGGATGTCGCCCCGGGCCGAACCGAATCTGAACCTGCCGTTCCATCAGGAAATAGTAGGACCGCATGATGTCGTCGATGCTCTCCACCTGAAAATTGATGTGCTGGATCCCGGCGTGGTCGGTCGGGAAGAGCGCAATGCGGTGGTGCACCTCATCAAATGACATCAGCGCGGCATCACCAATACGGTCATTGGCGCGGATGTTGAACAGGCCGGACCAGAACTTTTCGTCACGTGGGGCATCGCTTGTCTTCAGGCCGACATGGCTGAACTCTGTGATGCCGGCGTCGCGCGCGGGGAAATACCGACGCCCCGAATGAAAGGGGCGCACCACCAGATCGATGGAATTGCCGGTGGGATCTGCGAAGTTGATGAAGCCCATCACGTGTCGTGCGGCGGCTTCTGCATCGGTGCCGCGGTGCACGATTATGCCGGAATCAGACAAGCTTTGCGCGGCGGCATCCAGCGCATCGAAAGTACGAACCTCAAGGCCAAGTGTGTGATCTGACGGGTCACCCTGAAAATAGCAGATGTTGTGATCCCGATGGTCGCCGCGCAGATAGACGGCACCGTTTTCACGGGCAACTTCTTCCAGACCGATTGTGTTCCGGGCGTATTCAATGGTGGATGGGAGATCGGCTGTTCCCAGTCGACAGTATCGAATACCGACAATCTCAATCATTGAATGACCCTGTCTGCTCAATCTGCAGCGCTTGAACCTTCGAGAACGACGCTCAAATCCGGGCTGCAACCCCATGCGCAAAATGAGGCGTCTGCAACAGGGAACTGACGCGCGCGCCATGTCTCATCCACCATGCGGACGCCGCAGGAATATTCGTAGATCATGTTGTCGGGCCCATAGAAATAGAGGAACCGGGCGCCTGAGAGCGAGTGTCGGCCGGGGCCCGCCTGAATGCGAACCTGGTGGTCTTTCAGGAAGTAATCCGACTTCATGATATCGTCGGTTTCCTTGACCTGGAAATTGATATGCTGGATTCCCGGGCGTGCCGATGGGAACAACGCAAATCGATGATGGACGGCGTCAAAGGTCATCAGCGCGGACCAGCCGATCCAGTCGCTGGTCTTGAAGTTGAAAACTGTCGACCAGAACTTTTCCGCCTCGCGCGGGTTGGTCACGCAAAGGCCGATATGACTGAACTCGTCGATGCCAGCGTCCCGGGACGGGAAATAGCGCCGACCGGACGCAAACGGACGGACCGTGAGATCGATCGAGTTGCCGCTGGGGTCCTTGAAGTTGATGTAGCCCATGCAGCGTCGGGCTGCGGCCTCTTCCTCAGTGCCGCGGTGCACCGCAAGGCCGAGCGCCTTCAGGGCGCTTTCCGCACCATCGAGTTCCTCGAAAGTATCAAGCTCGAGACCCATGGTCTGATCGGCCGGGTCGCCCTGAAAATAGCAAATATTGTGATCTCGGTCATCGCCACGGGTGTAAACGAACCCGTTTTCGCGCCCCACGACTTCCAGGCCAATGATGTCCTGAGCGAAGGTGACTGTATCCTCAAGATTGGCGGTGCCAAGGCGGCAATATCGAAATCCGGTTACATTGATCATCGCAGTTCTCCCCTGTTTGGATCCACTCTAGACCGATTGAATGTGTCTGACGACACCGTCGCTGATGGCCGTGCTGCAGCTTTGGGTCCAACATCTCGCCGTCTTTCTATCGTGAGTTGAAGAACGGGCGAAGTTTTAAGGGTCTGTTAATCTCAAAGAAGCACTCTGGCCTGTGTAATGTCTCGCGCCATGACACCGGGTTTTTGGCAGCTAGTCTGCGAATGGAGTTTTGCTATGTCCCCAGCACAAACCGAGCCCATTGTAGAGAGTATGAACGAGAGCTCCGCACCGGGTGATCCATTTGCGCCGCTTGCGGCGGCGTTTTTGCATATTGAAGACTCTGCGATTGTATTCTCGGCCGAAGGTGAGCTGGTTGTCTGGAATCCGGGCGCAGAAAGGCTTTATGGTTACACCTTCGAGGAAGCCCGCCGGAAAGACATCTCGTTTCTTGCGGCCCCCGAAGAATCCGGCGCCACGATCAGTTTGATTGCTCGTATTGTCCTTCCCCCCTAAAACTGGGCCACTATTTTTAGAGACTGAAGGGGGATGTGATGGCTCGGAAACGTTATTCGGATGAGGACATACTCAAGCTGCTGCGTGAGATTGAGGTGAAGCTGTCGACTGGCAGTGACGTGCCGTCGGCCTGTCGTGGCGTGGGTATTAGTGATGCCACTTACTACAACTGGCGCAAGCGGTTTGGCGGGATGGGGAAGTCTCAACTGTCGGAACTTCGCGCTCTTGAGAAAGAGAATGTGCGGCTGAAGAAGATCGTCGCGGAACTCGAACTCGATAAGCTGATCCTCAAGGAAAGCTTGACCCACCTAAAGCCCAGGGCCTGACGACAGAGCAGGTCCGTCAGGCCGTGATCCATACGCGTCAGAAGCTCGCGACGTCAGAGAGACGGACATGCCGGGTGATCGGACTGGCGCGCAGTTCTCTGCAATACCGACCGGCCCGGCGAGATGATGATGCTCTGCGATTGGCCCTGATCCGGCTGGCCAAGCAATACGGGCGCTACGGCTATCGCAAGATAGCCGAACTGCTGCGCATCGAAGGTTGGAAGGTGAACCACAAGAAGGTTGAGCGGATCTGGCGCGAAGAAGGCCTTCAACTGCCGCAACGGCACAAGAAGCGCCGACGGCTCTACCACAAGGATGCTTCGATCATACGGCTGCGGCCAACCCATCCGAACCACGTCTGGAGCATCGACTTTGTACACGACAAGCTCGACAGCGGTCGGAGTTACAAGATGCTGACAGTTCTCGACGAGTACACCCGTCAGGCTCTAGCGGTCGCGGTTCGCACCAGGATGGGAGCTGAGGATGTCCTTGAGGCGCTCTACCCGCTACTCATGCGCCACGGCACTCCAGAATATATCCGTTCCGACAATGGCCCCGAGTTCGTCGCGGAAGCGATGCAGGACTGGTTGGCAAGGGTCGGGATCAAGCCTATCCGGATCTATCCCGGGTCACCCTGGGAGAATGGATACAACGAACGATTTAACGGAACTCTGCGCCGCGAGGTGCTCAACGCCGAATGGTTCACCACAACAAAGCAGGCTCAGGTCGTCATCAACCAGTGGCTCAGACAGTACAATCACATCCGCCCACATCAGGCCCTCAACATGCGCCCTCCTGTTCCAGAAACTCTAATCAGGAATGGCCCAGAACTTGGGGGCTAGACAAGCGGAAGTTCAAAAATCCCAGGCCGCTGATTTTGAGGCTGTGATCGTTGCAGACGGTCTGGACCATCCTTGGGGGTTGGCGTTTCTTCCCGATGGACAGATGTTGGTTACCGAGCGGGATGGCAGTCTCCGCAGGATCGCGGCCGACGGCAGCGTCTCAAAGCCGATTACAGGTGTGCCCGAAGTGTTTGCGCGTGGTCAGGGTGGATTGCTGGATGTGGTTCTGCATCCGGATTACCGCTCCAATGGATGGCTCTATCTGAGCTATTCCAAGCCAGGGGCGGGTGGCGCAAAGACCGCCGTCGCGCGCGCAAAGCTTTCGGGAGATGCGTTGCGTGATGTGACCACAATCTTCGTTGCCGACAATGGGTCATCGGGGGGTCGGCATTTCGGGTCACGACTGGCCTTCGGCCCGGATGGAAAGCTCTATGTCAGTGTCGGAGAACGCGGTCAGGCTGACAAAGCACAGGACCTCACCAACCACAACGGAACCGTGGTTCGTCTGAATGACGATGGATCGATTCCCGCGGACAACCCGTTTGTTGGGCAGGCGGATGTGCCTCCGTCGACATATTCTTTTGGACACCGGAACCCTCAGGGGATGGCGGTCCACCCGGTCCGCGGGGAGGTCTGGGTCAATGAGCACGGCCCGCAAGGTGGTGATGAAATCAATCTCGTGAAGTCTGGTGCCAACTATGGCTGGCCCCTTGTGACCTTCGGGCGCAGCTATGCCGGTTTTGCGATTGGCGAGGGCACAAGTGCACCGGGTCTGGAGCCGCCCCTGCATCACTGGACACCGTCTATCGCGCCGTCGGGTATGGCTTTTTACACTGGCACGGCATTCCCGGGCTGGGAAGGCAATCTGTTTGTTGGCTCACTCAAGTTTCAGTATCTTGCCCGTGTCGTGTTGGATGGGACGCGCGTGGTTTCCGAAGAACGCCTGCTCGAAGATCAGTTCGGACGTGTTCGTGATGTGCGTCAGGGGCCGGATGGATTTCTCTATTTGCTAACCGATGAAGGTGACGGCCGCCTTGTTCGTCTCCAGCCGACTGCCAATTGAGGTGACCGGGTGCTCTGTGAGCTTCGGCAGGCCGGTTGGTGCGGGGATATACTGTTTGTTCGGCAAGATGGTATGTCATCCAAGCTATGCGAATCCGGTGCGCAATGAGAGCGTGAAAGGCAAAATTTATGATACGTAAGCTTCTTCTGGGCGTCGGCGCGATTGTCGTCATCGTTGTTGCTGCAGCGGCGTGGATTCTGGTTTCTCCGTTGTTTATTGACGAAGTCGTGGACGAAAAGTTCCCGGGTGTGTCGACACCGCAGGCGCTGTCTACTGTGACCGGCGATACAAAACCGATGCTGGGTAAAGATGAACAATTCCCGGGCGTGCCGACGTCTCAAGCATTGTCCGCCATGCCCAATGACAAGAAACGGGAAATGGCCGCAGACGTAATGGCTGCTGCCCGCAGTATGCCGGACAAGGTCATGGCTGAGGTCAAAGAACCCCTGGCCAGATCGGGGGAGCCGGTCGTTTTGCGCACCGGGGTGTTCCGGGATGCCGACCGTGTCCATAAGGGAAGTGGTGATGCCATTCTGTATCGGCTGGCAAATGGTGAAAACGTTCTGCGTTTTGAGAACCTGAAGGTCACCAATGGCCCGGATCTTCATGTTTATCTGGTCAGGCACCCCGGACCCAAAGAATCATCAGATGTTACAGCAGATAATTACATCGATCTTGGCCCACTCAAGGGAAATATCGGGAACCAGAACTACGCGATTCCTGCCGGTGCGGATGTAGGACCGGTTGGTAGCGTGGTCGTCTGGTGTCAGGCCTTCGGTGTGCTCTTTTCGGCTGCCGCGCTGTCTCCGGCGGGCAGTTAACCGGCTGACCAAGGTCGCGCGGGCTTCGACGCCGGATATCATTCATTTGGGACGACCGAACGGTCTATCGGGGAGAACAGGCCATGCGCCTTTGCAGATTTGACGATGACAAAGTCGGATTGATCCGCGGGGATCAGGTCTTTGACGCCACCGCGGCCCTTGTGCATTTGCCCGCACTAAACTGGCCGGTGCCGTTGGGTGATCATCTGATTGCCAATCTGGATGCGATGCGCCCCGCGCTGGAAACAGCTGCGGATGAGTCCCGGCCGGTTTCCATTGAGTCTGTTGCCCTCATGAGTCCTGTGGCCAATCCGGGCAAGATCATTGGCGCGCCGGTCAATTATCACAAACACCATGAAGAAGCGGTCGCCGATAGCGAGATCAACCTCGGGCGCGAAATCAAGACCATCGACACCTATGGCCTGTTCATGAAGGCCAACAGCTCGCTCGTGGGGCCATCGGAAGGCGTCGCGCTACGTTTTACCGACCGGCGAAATGACCATGAGGTCGAGCTTGCGATGGTGATTGGGCAGGGTGGGTCTGACATTTCACGTGCCGACGCCATGGATCATGTGGCGGCCTATGCAATTGGCCTTGATATGACTGTTCGTGGCACCGAGGACCGCAGTCTGAGAAAGGGTGTCGACTCCTACTCGGTACTCGGTCCGTGGCTGGTGACGGCGGATGAAATCGCCAATCCGGATAATCTTGATCTCGAAATTCTGGTGAACGAAGAAACGCGCCAGAAGTCCAACACCCGGAACATGATTTTCGATTGTGCCCGACTGATCGAATACGCTTCAGCGTTTATGACGCTGTATCCCGGCGACATCATTATGACCGGGACCCCTGAAGGGGTTGGGCCGGTGGTACCCGGCGACACCATGCATGCCTGGGTCGAGGGTGTTGGGAGAATGTCCGTTCCGGTTCGCGCCCACAAATCGTGAGTACGCCTTGACCTTCCAGTTACTGGAGGGTCTATCTGTGTCCTGACACAAGGATACAGATGATGAATATCAGTCAGGCTGCAAAGCGCACGGAACTGCCACCCAAAACAATCCGTTATTACGAAGAGATCGGGCTCGTGGCACCAGCGCGCCGGCTCGACAATGGCTATCGCGACTATTCCGAGCGGGAGATTCACACGCTGCGATTTGTCGCGCGGGCGCGCAGTCTGGGCTTTCCGGTCGAGGAGTGTCGGGCGCTGGTGGCCTTGTATGGGGACACAACGCGGAAAAGCGGTGATGTCAAGGATATCGCACTTCGGCGTATTGCCGAGATCGATGGCAAAATCCGGGAGCTGGAAAGCATGCGTGCGACACTCGGTCATCTGGCTGAGAAATGTCATGGCGATGATCGCCCGGACTGCCCGATCCTCAATGAATTCGCAGATGGGCCGGGGGCCTGATATGGCGACGATGACTGTGACGGATCCCGTATGCGGGATGGATGTAGACCCGCAGACAACACAACATCACCATGAACATGCCGGGGAAACCTATCACTTCTGCGGGGGGCGGTGTCGGGAGCGATTTGCCGAGCGACCGGATGACTGGTTGTCGGGCAAGGCTCAGCAGGAAATTGCCGACAGCGCGCCAGCGGGTGCTCAATACACCTGCCCCATGCACCCGGAAATTGTGCAGGAGGGGCCGGGTGCCTGCCCGAAATGTGGCATGGCGCTCGAGCCGATGACCTTTTCGGCAGAGAAGGAGCCCAATCACGAGTTGATCGATTTCACGCGGCGATTCTGGGTGGGCTGCGTTTTTGCCGTGCCGCTGCTTTTGATGGCCATGGGCGACATGCTGCCATTTCTGTCATTTCACGCATGGTTGGGGGCCGGGTTTGGTTGGACCCAGTTGGTTTTGACAACGCCCGTGGTGCTGTGGGCGGGTTGGCCGTTCTTCCAGCGCGGCTGGCAGTCGATCGGCAATCGTAGTCCCAACATGTTCACGCTGATCGCATTGGGAACCGGGGCAGCCTATCTCTACAGCTTCGTGGCTGTCGTTTTGCCAGACATGGTGCCCGATGCGTTCAAGGGCCCCAATGGCGCGGTCGCGCTCTATTTTGAATCTGCGGGTGTTATCATCGTGCTGGTGCTGCTCGGGCAGATGCTGGAGTTGCGTGCGCGGGACCGCACCGGTGACGCGCTTCGTGCGCTCCTCGATTTGTCTCCCGATACCGCACTTCGCATCGGTGCTAACGGAGATGCGACCGAGGTCTCCCTCGAAGATATCGTGGCTGGTGACCTGCTGCGTGTGCGCCCTGGGGACCGGGTGCCGGTCGATGGCACGGTGAGCGATGGTGCGAGCGCGGTGGATGAATCGATGATCACGGGCGAGCCCATGCCGGTCTCGAAATCAGAAGGTGAGACCGTCATTGGCGGGACCGTTAACGGGACGGGAAGTTTCGTGATGCGTGCGGACAAAGTCGGTGCGGACACCATGCTGGCGCGGATCGTCGATATGGTGGCGCAGGCCCAGCGGTCCCGTGCGCCCATCCAGCGTCTCGTGGACCGTGTCGCGGAATGGTTCGTGCCCATCGTGGTGGCCGTCGCCGTTCTGGCATTTGCGGTCTGGGCGATCTGGGGTCCGCCCCCCGCGCTGGCATTTGCGGTGGTGGCGGCGGTCTCCGTGTTGATCATTGCCTGCCCCTGCGCGCTTGGCCTCGCCACACCCATGTCCGTGATGGTGGCCACGGGACGTGGGGCGAGTGCGGGTGTGCTGGTCCGTGACGCGGCCGCTCTGGAAGCCCTGGCGAAGGTTGATCTGCTGATCGTCGACAAGACCGGCACCCTGACGGCGGGCCGGCCCAGCCTGACAAACGTCATTCTGGTGGACGGTTTTGATGAGGATACGGTGTTGGGGGTGGCGGGCAGTCTGGAGACAGGCAGCGAGCATCCTTTGGGTGCGGCAATCCTGGCGGCCGCGCCTGAGCGTGATTTGCCGCTCGGCGAGGTTTCGGGCTTTGAGTCCAGAACCGGCAAGGGCGTTGTCGGCAAGATCAACGGCAAGACCGTTGGCCTTGGGAATCTAGCGCTGATGTCCGAACTCGAGGTCGGCACTGACCTGCTGCAGGCGCAGGTCGAGGACTTGCGCCGTGAAGGTGCGACCGCCGTTTTTGTGTCGGTTGCCGGAGAACTGGCCGGTGTGCTGGCGGTGTCTGACCCAATCAAGGAGACCACCCCCGAAGCGCTCGCGGCCCTGCGTGACGAAGGCATGGAGATCGTCATGGTCACCGGCGACAATCGGACCACGGCTGAAGCTGTTGCTGGAAAGCTTGGCATCGATCGCGTGGAAGCCGATGTTCTGCCCGAGGACAAGGAAACGATTGTCCGTCGTTATCAGGAGCGGGGGCGTCGGGTCGCCATGGCGGGAGATGGGATCAATGATGCGCCCGCGCTCGCGCGTGCTGATGTCGGCATTGCAATGGGGACCGGCACGGATGTGGCCATGGAGAGCGCCGGGATCACCCTGATCAAGGGCGATCTGACCGCGCTTGTGCGCGCACGGCATCTCTCAACAGCCACCATGCGCAACATCCGCCAGAACCTGTTCTTTGCATTTTTCTACAATGCCGCAGGTGTGCCGTTGGCCGCGGGCATCCTGTTCCCGTTCCTGGGCATCCTGCTCAACCCAATGATCGCCGCAGCAGCCATGAGCCTGAGCTCGGTCTCGGTGATCGGCAACGCGCTCCGGCTGCGGAACGCAAAGCTGTAGCCGTTTAGGCGTTACCGCGGTTCTCGCGCCACAGGCCGAGAGTCTGCTGGACCGGGCGGTCGGAGAAGCTGAACAGGACGGCGTCCTCATTGGCGATGTGCTTCTGGGGCGCCCAGCAGGGCACCACGAAGTGATCGCGCTTGGACCATTCGAAGGTCTCGTCGCCGATGATCGACTTGCCTGAACCTTCGACGACACTGAAGACGGTCGCATCCGTGCTCTGATAGGTCGCGGTCTCGAAACCCTTGGGCAGAAGCTGCATGAAGGTGCCCAGCGTCGGCATGGCCGACTGGCCGTTGTCGGGGTTCACATAGCGCAGTTTCAGGCCGTGGCATGGGTCCCATTCCTCGGCCTTGCGCATAGTTTCCAGGGCTTCCCGGGTCCGGCTATAGGGATAGTTGAAGATCGGTGAGTTCGCGGTCTGCGGCTGGTGATCCACAGGGGCGAGGCCCATGCCGTAGCGCGCGAGGGTATCGCCGGCGGGGCGGGACGTCGGATGGGTGGGCTCAGGATAGGGTTCGGCAAAAGTCGTATCGAGGGTTTCGACCAGGGGTACGTCCAGTCCGTCGAGCCAGACCATCGGGGTGTCGGTTTCGTTGCCATGGTCGTGCCATGTCCAGGATGGGGTGATGACGAAGTCACCCTCTTCCATGATGGTCTTCTCACCATCAACAGCCGTGTAGGCACCTGACCCCTCCACAATGAAGCGCAGGGCGGCCTGAGTGTGGCGATGGGCCGGGGCGATTTCACCCGGCATGATGAGCTGCAGACCGGCAAACAGGGACGTTGTGACGCGATAGCGCCCGCGCATACCCGGGTTTTCAAGGATCAGCACACGGCGCTCGGCCTGCTCAGCTGTGATCAGGTCGGCGGACTTCATCAGCGTGTCGCGGATCTCGTTATAGTGCCAGATATAGGGCTGACAGTCGCTCTTCGGGGTCTTTCGCGCGAAGGTGTGGAGGACTTCCCACAAAGGTGCGAGATTCTTCGGATCGCAATCATCTTTGTAGTAGGGCATCAGGTCGGGGCGGACGTCTGCAACAATGGTCATGTCTGTATCTCCAGTGGTCGGGCCGCATTTGTGATGCGTGGCTCCGGATATCATCTGGTACTTTTATACACCATTCTCAAGAGTATGGTGTTCGCGTTCCGGACGGCGCTATCAGGCCAGCAATCGCGGCAGGATCAGTGTAATCGTCGGGAATGCGATCAGGACCCCAACCCGGATGATGTCCGAGGCAAAGAAGGGAATAACGCCCTTGAAGGTCTCGATCATCGGCACGTCCTTGGCCATCGAATTGATGATGAAGACATTCAATCCGACCGGCGGGGTGATCAGGCCCATCTCCACAACGATCAGCGCGATGATGCCGAACCACAACTTGGCTTCGTCAGGCGACATCCCGAAGTCCAGCGCGGCGATGATCGGCCAGAAGATCGGGATTGTCAGGAAGATCATCGACAGGGAATCCATGACGAACCCGAGAACAATAAAGAGCGCGATCATCCCGAACAGGATCGTGTAGGGGGACAAGCCGGAGTTCCCGAAAAAGTCTGCTGCTGTGATGGGCAATTGGGAAAACCCCAGAAACGCATTGAAGATCGCCGCACCGAGCAGGATCAGGAAAATCATGGCGGTGGTCTGGGCGGTCCCCAACAAGGCTTCAATAAACCCGTTCACACGCATCCCGCCGCGGGTGATCGCGATCAGAAATGTGCCGAAGGCCCCGACGCCCGCACCTTCGGTCGGGGTGAATATCCCGAAATAAATCCCGCCCATCACGAGAACGAAAATGATAAGGACCGGCCAGATTTCCAGCAGCGCGGCCCATTTTTGGGCGCGCGTGGCCCGCTCTCCCGCAGGACCCGCCTCGGGATTGACCCGCACGACGATGGCGATCACGGCAATATAACCGAGCGCGGCCAGTATGCCGGGGATGAAGGCGGCCTGAAACAATGTCGCAACATTGGCTTCGACCATCACCGCGTAGATGATCAGAACGACCGATGGCGGGATGAGAATACCCAGGGTGCCGCCGGCTGCGAGTGATCCGGTGGCCAGTGCCCCTGAATAGTTGAAGCGTTTGAGTTCGGGCAGCGCGACCTGCCCCATCGTGGCGGATGTGGCCAGTGAAGATCCACTGATCGCGCCGAAGCCCGCGCAACCACCGATTGCCGCCATGGCAATACCGCCGCGATGATGTCCCAACCATGTATAGGCCGCTGCGAACAGGGCCTGACTGAGGCCCGCCTTGGCAGCGAACTGGCCCATCAGCAGGAAAAGAGGGACCACGGAGAGGGTTTCTGCGGTGAACCGCCAATAGGTTTCTGTTTTGAGGTAGCTGAAGAGGGCATTCTCTCCGGCGATAGTGACATAGCCGGCCATGCCGACAGTCAGCATTGCCACGCCGATCGGGATGCGCAGCGCGAGCAGCACCAGCATGACACCAAACCCGGTCAGTCCGATTTCGAGACCGCTCATGCAGGTGTGTCCGGTTTATCCAGGTAACGTCCTGCGCGCATTTCCGCGATGCTGCGTCCGATCGTATAGGCAATCACGATGGTCAGGAATCCAAGCATCGCGATGGAAATCGGAAAGGTCGTCCAGCGCGGAAAATTGATGGTCATGGAGAGCTCGTTGTAATAGTACATGTCGAGCCCGCCGAAAATCATGCGCCAGGTCAGAAGTGCGGCGATTGCCAGGTACAGGATGCCACCAACCACATCGCCGAAAATGCGCGCCCGGACAGGGGCCGTGGACATAAAGAAGTCGACCAGCACATTGCCGCGCACGATCTGGCACCACGGAAGAAAAGCGAAAACGGAAATTCCGGTTCCAATGGCAACCAGTTCGAAGTCGCCTGGCACAGGTTGCTGCAGAACCGAACGCCCGAAAACACTGACCGATGTCAGGATGGCCATTGCGCTCAGCACAACGCCTCCAAAAATCGCGAGCCATTTGGAGACCTGATAGAGAACCCGGCCCACCGGATCGGTGGGCCGGGTGTGTTCTGTGGACATTTCACTCATGGGGTTGCCGGACCTGTCTCAAGTGTCAGGTCCATGCCGTCCTCAGGAGTTGCCGGCGTATTTCGCGATCATCTCGCGTGCGTCACGAACCATGGCCGGTCCGTCGAGGCCCGACTTGGAGACTTCGTTGTACCAGCGTGTGAAGACAGGCTCCGAGGCTGCACGCATCCGGTTCACTTCGGCTTCGGGGATCACATAGAACTGGTTTTTGGCCTTGGCTTCGACAGCCTTGCGACCCGGAACCTCGACATCAACCCAGTTCTGCCCGGCGGCCCGTGCAATATTGCGACCGGAATTGTCGTCGATCACCTTCTGCAGGTCTGCGGGCAGCTTGTCGTAGCTGTCCTTGTTCATCAGGAAGGTGAAGACGTTTGTGCCCAGACGCGGCTGCGGTCCGGCCAGACTGGAGAAATAGTTTACCAGTTCCGGTGTTTTGACGGCGGGTGCGATCTCATAGGGCAGGGTCACACCGTTGATAACGCCTTTCGACAAGGCTGCAGGGATCTGCGGGAGCGGCAAGCCA
The DNA here is from genome assembly GCA_943787745.1 of uncultured Alphaproteobacteria bacterium. Classification (GTDB taxonomy): domain Bacteria; phylum Pseudomonadota; class Alphaproteobacteria; order UBA6615; family UBA6615; genus JABJAG01. The sequence continues at coordinate 278,368 of CALSNJ010000001.1, forward strand.
ACGCCGGTTGCGCCAAGCGATTCAAGAAGCCAGACACCCGCGCGCGATGCGGCACGAATTTTCATGCCTTTTAGGTCTTCCATCTTGCGGACCGGATCCTTGGTCTGGAACAGGAAGCCCTGATGGGAGTGCAGCAGCAGCGGCTTGTAAGGCGCCAATGCTTTTCCGAGATGCTTGTCCTGGTAATCCTGAAGGGCCAGCGCGGTGGACAATGCGTCTCGATGCACGAAGGGAAGCTCGAAGGGCTCAACTTCGGGCATGCGACCCGGGGAGAAGCCGGGCAGGGTCCACACGATATCGACAACACCGTCGCGAACCTGATCAAGCAACTGAGGTGCCTTGCCGCCGAGCTGCATGGCCCAGAACGGCTGGATTTTCAGGCGACCATTGGAATCCGCTTCGATTTTCTTGGCCCAGGGGGCGAGGAAAGTCTTGCCGGGGTTTGCGACCGGCGGAATGAAGGTGTGCATGCGCAGGGTGATTTCCTGCGACATGGCAGAACCGGCGCTCATCGTGAGTGCCGCGACGGCGGCACCCGCAAGCGCGGCGGATTTGAGTGCATTTTTGACCATACTGTTTCTCCCTGATTTCTCGGGAAGCGACCTTAAAGAGGCGTGCTTCATCATGACTGGATGGCGTCAGGGCTTTATCCCTGATCGCGGATTGCCGTTAGTCTAGCGTATCTTTTGCCGTGTGCATCGGCCAAAAGTTTGATGACTATCGGGCGCTACATCAAACCCCGTCGGATCAGGTTCAGTCCCGCAATCACGATGACCGCGATCAGGAGGTGTTCGAAAACAGCCTGCGAAAATCGTGACCGGAGCCATGTGCCGACGGCCATACCGGCAATCACCGGGAGAGAGGCCAATGCGGAAAGAATCAGGATATCGGAAGTGGTCACACCCTGCAGGATCAGATTGCCATGCAAAGGCACCGCGCCAACGAGAAACACCATCGCAATCACAACGATGAAGGTGTCTTTGTTCGTGCCGCGCATAGAGAGATAGGTGAACACGGGCGGCCCAAACAGGTTGGAGACGCTGCCAATCACACCGGATGTGATGCCCACGATCGGGTTTAGCCATCTTTCGTGGCGATCGGGAATGCCAACGGGCAGGCGGACAAGGCGCATCAGGCCGACGGCGGTGATGACGCCCCCGATGATCGTGAGCAGAATCTCGTTGTTGACGGCGACGATGAGGCTGGATGCCAGAACTGCTGTGACCGCGACAGCCACGATCATGGTCCAGTAGCGGCGTAGAACGACGAAAAACAATCCGCCGTGAAAAACCTGAAAGATGTTGGTGGAGATGACCGGGATCGCAAGCATCGCGATCGCCTGGAGCGGTGGCATCAGTACGGCCAGGAAAGGCAGTGAGACCAGAGGCAATCCAATCCCCACAATACCCTTGCTCAGACCGCCGCCGAAAAAGGCGAGTGCGATCAGTACGAATGTTTCGACCGGGATCGTTTCCAGGGTCGGCATGATCTGGCGACTCCGAAGGCGCGTAAGGATTCCGTGTGACCACGGCATTATAGGCTGGCGTTCGAGACTCTGTCTGTCCCAGAACACTGGAAATTCATGACGTCACTTCCCATTTCCCGTCCAGCGTAATGTTTCTGACCCTTCCTGACGCACGGGTATTTCATCTTCCCCTCAAGATTTTGGAGTTCTGTTCATGCGGTTAGCCCGTTTGCTGGCAGGCACAGCCATGGGGACTGTTCTCGCTGGTTGTGCAGTTCTCACTCCCTTGCCCGAGCCTTTGACCACCACCGAGCGGCTTGCCGCCTTTCCGATTGATGGCGCGCCAGTTTCGGCGCCGGTCGAGATTTACTGGAACGATCAGCAGGTGCCGTTTGTCGAGGCGCAGACCGACTCTGATTTGGCGGTCACGCTTGGCATGGTGCACGCACATCTGCGGCTCGGGCAGATGGAGTTGGCCCGACACCTTGTTCGTGGACGAATCTCGGAATTGGGCGGTCCGCTTGCCGGTGACCTCGACAAGTCCCTGCGTGTCCTGAATTTCGGACGCGGGGCGGAAGCCACTCTGGAAATGATGCCGGCTGACACGCGGGACTGGCTGGATTCGTTTGTGTCGGGGGTGAACCACTATATCGCGAATGTTGAAACCCTTCCTCATGAGCACAGGGTGCTCGGCATCAAACGTGAAACCTGGACCGCCGAAGATGTGATTGCCATTGGCCGTCTGGGGTCCACGGATGTGAACTGGCTGATCTGGTTCGGGATGCTGGATCTTCGTGACCGCCCGGATTGGCCCGAGCTGTGGGCGCGGATCACCGATATCGGGGGAGACTCGATCCCCAGTATTGGAGCCGAAGCCCGGGATCAGGAATCTGTTTTTCACGAGCTTTTGCTCGGATTTGCCAAGGCGGGCTCCAACGCGGTCGCGGTGTCGGGTGAACGCACCGGTACGGGTTCGGCCATGATTGCCAGCGATCCGCATCTGGGGGTGTTTTTGCCCAACCTCTGGGTTCTCGCGGGCTACAAGTCGCCATCCTATCATGCGGTGGGCATGATGATTCCCGGCGTTCCCTTTATCGCGCTCGGACGCAACGAACAGATCGCATGGGGGGGCACCAATATGCGGGCGCTTTCGACCGATCTGGTGGATGTCAGCGATCTGCCCGAGAGCGATTTCACCCACCGCACCGAGGAAATTGGTGTGCGGTGGTGGTTCGACACCGAGATGACCATTCGCGAGACCCCCTATGGTCCCGTGATCTCTGATGCACCTCTGGTGCCGTCTGCCGGGGAAGGGGTGGAAATCGCCCTGCGCTGGATGGGGCATCAGCCCAGTGATGAAATCACCTCCATGCTGCGTGTCAGTCAGGCTGATGACTTTGCTGAGTTCCGGCGTGCGCTCGACGGGTTTCATGTTCCCGGCCAGAATATGGTGTTCGCCGATGCTGCGGGGCATATCGGTCAGGTGATGGCTGTCAAACTTCCCGCACGCCCGACTACGCCACCTTCGGATGTGCTGGTTTCACCCAATGGCATGGATGCCTGGGCCAACCCGGTCACCGCGGCAGACTTGCCCGCTGCGTTTGATCCGCCCGAAGGCTATGTGGCATCGGCCAACAACAAGCCCGCCAACGCGGAGGTTGCGGTGGGTTGGCACTTCTCCAATGACGACAGGATCTCCCGGTTGCGGGAGCTTCTCTCGGGTGATGGCAAAATCGGGGTGGCTGACCTCGAAGCATTGCAACGCGATGTTTACCTGCCATCTGCCGTTGCCCTTCGAGACCTGTTGCTCGGTCAGCTTCAGCGATCGGGTGTGACACTTACCCTTGATCAGGATGCGGTTGCCAAAACTCTGCAGGATTGGGATGGCCATTACGATGCAGACTCTCAGGGTGCGCTTGCTTTTGAGCTGACGGGCTTTGCCTTTGCGGCGAACTTCTGGAGCGAGGAAGAACGTGCGCTCATGGAGATTGGCGGCCGCTTCGATGAACAGCTCGGTGAGGCCATCGCGGCAGCTGAACCCGCACGGGTTGCCTCTGCCCTGACGCCGGCTCTCGATGCAGCGTCCCAAGGTATGCAGGAATTTGGTGTCTGGGGTGACATGCACCGTTTGGGGTTGCGACATCCGTTGAGCTTTATCCCTGTGGTCGGCGACAAATACGTTTTTGGCAATGTGCCGATCAGCGGCAGTTCAACGACGGTGATGAAGACCGCACATGGCGATACCGATAAACGGCATCTCACGCGGTTTGGTTCACAGTCGCGCCATATCTCTGATATGTCCGATCCTGATGCGAACTGGTTTGCGCTGTTGGGCGGGCAGGATGGTTGGATCAACAGCGCGAATTTCATCGACCAGTTCGATTTATGGTTGCGTGGTGAGTATGTTCAGGTGCCGTTGCTGGTTGAGACGGTGAAACGTCAGTTCCGCCACAAGATTGAGTTACGCCCGTAAATGCTGAATGCCACGTCTATTGCCCGTCTGTATGCGCGCCGTCGCCTGCGGAAGCTCGCGCGTATGGACCCCGCCGATGTCCAGCAGCGCCAGTTGCTCGGACTGGTCGGTCGGGCAGCGCGTACGGAATTTGGACGGGACCATGATTTCAGCAATATCCGCAGCGTCACCGAGTATCAGAAGCGCGTGCCTTTGCGCCGCTACGAGGATTTCAACGAAAAATACTGGAAGAAATCTTTCCCTGATCTGCGGGGCGTCAGCTGGCCCGGTGCGGTTCCATTCTTCGCTGTCACCTCGGGCACCACGACCGGGCGCACAAAATATATTCCCTGCACCCATGAGATGGTGTCGTCGAACACCGTCGCCGGACTGGACCTGATTTGCCATCATCTAAGCAACAGGCCCGAGAGCCGGGTTCTCGGGGGCAAGTCCTTCATGCTGGGAGGCAGCACGGATCTTGTTCAGGAAGCCAAGGGTATCCGCAGCGGAGACCTGTCGGGAATCATGTCGGCAAACCTGCCCTGGTGGTTCCGCGGACGTACCTTTCCGCCGGACGATCTGACACAGATCACCGACTGGGAAGAAAAGATGACACGCCTGGTGGCCGCCATCGAGGGAGAGGATATTCGTCTTCTCGGTGGGACCCCGTCCTGGCTGCTCCTGTTCTTTGACCAGATCGCTCAGGCGCACGGTGATGCCCGACCGGAACTGGCGAAGTATTTTCCAAATCTGGAATTGCTGATCCACGGTGGGGTTGATTTCAAACCCTACCGCCATCGTTTTGAAAGCCTTATTGCGGGCACGCCGGCAGAACTGCGCGAAGTCTATCCGGCAAGCGAGGGTTTTATCGGGATGGCGGATGCCGGCCCGGAAGACGGGCTGCGTCTGATGCTCGACAATGGCTTGTTCTATGAATTCGTACCGGTCGAGGAACTGGATGCTGATCGACCGACCCGTCGCTGGGTCGGGACGGTCCAGACCGGCATCAACTACGCGATTGTTCTCACAACCTGCGCCGGTCTTTGGTCCTATGTCGTGGGGGACACGGTGGAGTTTGTCAGCCTTGATCCTTTGCGTGTGAAGATCACGGGCCGGACCAGCTACATGCTGTCTGCCTTCGGGGAGCACCTGATCGCGAGTGAGCTTGAGGCCGCTATCCGTGACGGAGCTGCGGCTATTGGTGCCGAAATCACGGACTGGTCGGTCGGCGCTATACATGCTGACAATGAAGACAGCCGGGGCGGCCATTTGTACGTGGTGGAGTTTGCGAATGCGCCACCGTCCGAAGCGCGGATGACACATTTTGCAAAGACCGTGGACACCGCGCTTTCAAAAACCAACGAAGACTACGAAGCCCATCGATCGGGCGATTTCGGAATGCGAATGCCCGATGCGATCGCGGTGCCACCGGGCACCTTCGCGGCCTGGATGAAGTCCCGTGGACAGCTGGGCGGTCAGCACAAGGTGCCGCGCATCATCAACGATACGGAGATGTTTGACGGGTTGCGGGAATTCGTGGCCGCCCGGACTTAATCGCCTTCAAGAAACGCGTTCGTCCAGTCGCTATAGTCCGCGTCCCGCATGAACCGCTTCATCGTGTCGCCGGACGCGACGTTCTCGAGGTCGTCGGGATGGGTGCCGTTTGCGAGCGCCGTCTGGGCGCGCATGAAACCTTCCAGTGCTGCTGCGTGAACCTTGTGTCCCTGCAGGCACACCCGCACACCAAGTGACGCGAGCCAGTCACGATCCATCATTTCACGTGATGCGCTGCCGAGAATGATCGGTGTGGTCAGTTCCTTGGCGATGGTTTCCAGATCTTCGCGTGTCTTCACGCCCACGAGGAACAACGCATCCACGCCGACCTCCTGATAGGCGGTCGCCCGCCGGATCGCTTCGTCCACGCCAGCGATTCCTGCCGCGCTTGACCGTCCGGCAATGGCCAGATCCGGGTCGATGCGCGCATCGAGGGCAGCTTTCATCTTGCCGATACCTTCCTCGAGTGAAATCAGGCTGGCCTTGCCCCCGGACCCGTAGAGGTTCGGCAGGACGGTGTCCTCAATGGACAGTGCGGCGACACCCGCCATTTCCAGTTCCTCGACAGTGCGTCGCACATTCAGGGCATTGCCATATCCGTGATCGGCATCCACCAGCAGCGGCAGGTCACAGGCCCGGCCGATACGGCGGGCCTGATCGGCAAATTCCGACAGGGTCAAAACAATCAGGTCAGGCGCGGCCAGTACTGCCATCGAAGCGACCGAGCCGGCGAAAATGCCAACTTCAAAGCCGGCTTCCTGGGTTACGCGTGCGGTCATCGGGTCGGCGACAGAGCCGGGATGTACGCAGCGAGCACTGTTCAGGATGGCGCGGAAATTTTTGCGGCGTTGGGAGAAGCGCATGATGTGTTTCTTTCCAGAGTCGAGCTTAAAGTTTGCGGCGTTCGCGAACGAGCGCACCAGTATCGGCAAGTGCCTTGATGTCGTCTTCACCGTACCCGTGCTCGGCCAGAATATCATCGGCCTGTGCCCCAAAGGCCGGCGGTGTGGACCGCAATTCGCTCGGAGTGCGGCTGAACTTGATCGGTGTGCCCGCGCCTTCGTACCAGTCGAGCTTCGCATCCATCTTGCGGTGCTTGGTGTGGGGCGCGTTCATCACCTGGCCGGTGTCCAGAACGGGCCCGCAGGGAATGCCGGCGGCGAGCAGTTTCAGGGACAGTTCCTCGCCATCCACATCCGCAAATGCGGAGAGGAGTTCTTCACGCAACGCGGCCTTGTTTGCGACCCGGGTGGAGTTGGTCAGGAACCGTGGGTCTTCGATCAGTTCCGGGCGGCCGAGTTCGTTGCACAGACGTCCATAAGCACGATTGTTGCCCGCACCGATGAACACTTCGACGGTCTTGGTCGGGAATTTGTCATAGGGCGAGATGTTGCCATGCTGATTGCCCAGAATACCCGGCACCTCGCCGCCTGAAAGATAGTAGTTCGGAATATGCGGATGCATCATCGAGATCGCGCAGTCATAAAGCGTCATATCGATGAATTGCCCGCGCCCTGAGTTCGCGCGTTCGAACAATCCCATCAGGATCGCGACGCAGGAATACAGGCCCGTGCCCATATCGACGGCCGCAATACCCACCCGTGTGGGTTCTTTCTCGGCGCCGCCATTGACCGAAAACCAGCCCGCCATGGCCTGTACGATGGCGTCATATCCGGGAAAGCCGCCAAGCGGTCCGTCCTCGCCATAGCCCGAAATGCGGCAATGGATCAGGCGCGGAAATTTCTCCGCCAATGTGTCTTTGTAGCCGATGCCCCATTTTTCCAGGGTGCCGGTCTTGTAGTTGTCGATCAGCACATCGGCGTCTTCAAGCATGCGCATCAAGACGTCGCGTCCTTCCTGCTTGGAAAGGTCGATGCCGATGGATCGCTTGTTCCGGTTCACACCCACAAAATAGGACGCATCGCCTTCGTGGAACGGCGGCCCCCAGTCACGTACTTCATCACCTTGTGGCGGCTCGACCTTGATCACATGGGCGCCGTGATCAGCGAGGATCTGCGTGCAGTATGGCCCGCCCAGCACGCGCGCGAGATCCACGACCTTGAGGCCGGCCAGTGCGCCAAAGGGGGATTGGTTTGAGGACATGTTTGTTTGCCTGCGGTAGGGTTTCGATCAGATCATGGGGAACGAATGGGGGGATTACCAGATGCGAAAAAATTTCGCAGCGTCGATGCTAGTTTTCTTGGCGACATCCGTCCATGCCTCGCACCAGATGAACGGAAAATCCGGATGAACGCCCCAGTGAACCTTGACGGTCTCGAAGTTGGTTTTGATGTCCCGGCGTTGCCCGGTATGGATGAAGCCGACATCCAGACTCCCTGCCTTGTGCTCGATCTCGATGCGCTGGAACGCAACATCATGAAGATGGGGGACTACGCCAAGGCGCACGGCATGCATCTGCGCGTACACGGAAAGATGCACAAGTCGGTCGACATTGCGAAGTTGCAGGAACGCATCGGCGGCGCGGTCGGTGTCTGCTGCCAGAAATCTTCGGAGGCTGAAGTTTTTGTGCGCGGCGGCATCAAGGACGTGCTGGTGTCCAACCAGGTCTGCGATCCGGTGAAAATCGACCGTCTGGCCCAACTGCCCAAACTGGGCGCACGGGTCATTGTCTGTGTCGATGACGCCATCAACGTCGCCGATTTGTCCGCGGCCGTCAGCCGGCACGGCACGCAGCTCGAAGTTCTGGTTGAGATCGATTGCGGCCAGAACCGTTGCGGTGTGACGACACCTGCAGAGGTGATCTCCCTAGCAAAGGATATCGATGCCGCCTCAGGGCTGAAGTTCAGCGGGATTCAAGCCTATCTGGGTTCGGCCCAGCACATCGACAGCTATGCGGCACGCAAGGAAAAACTCGACGCCGCCATCGCGCAGGTCAAAGAGATCGTAAGCGCTCTGGGCGCGGCCGGGCTGGCGCCGGACATCGTGACCGGTGGCGGCACGGGCTCCTATAATTTTGAGAGCAATTCGGGCGTCTACACCGAGCTGCAGTGCGGCTCCTATGCCTTCATGGATGCCGATTACGGGCGGATCAAGGATCAGGACGGCCATCGGTTTGATGCGGGTGAATGGGACTATGCCTGCTTCATTCTCACCCAGGTCATGAGCCATGTGAAAGCCGACAGGGCGGTCGTCGACGCCGGCCTGAAAGTCCAGTCCGTCGACAGCGGCCTGCCCGTTGTCCATCGGCCGCGACGATGTGGAGTACATCAGTTGTTCAGATGAGCATGGCGTGGTCACCGACCCGGCTGGCGCCCTGAACGTCGGCGATAAGCTTCTGTTGGTCCCCGGCCACTGTGACCCGACCGCGAATATCCACGATTGGTATGTCGGGGTCCGGAACGGCAAGGTCGAAACCCTGTGGCCTGTTTCAGCGCGGGGTAAGGCCTTTTAGTCGCGGAGAATTGTCTCAGGCCGCGTTTGCCGCGCCGAAAACCTTCGCAGCGAAGCTCGGGTAGCGTTCGGTGACCGCGTCGGCGACTTCACCGCGTAGCAAAGTCAGGGTCTGGGCATCGGGTGCGGGTGTCTCGGGAACATGATCGGGGGTGTCGTAGTCGAAGCCGGTATGTTCGCGCACCTCTTCTGCGGTGTGTCCGGGATGAACGCTCTTGAGCTTGAAGCGTTTTGCCGCGTCGTCGAAATCAAAGACACAACGTCCGGTGACCAGCGCGTGGGGTCCGCCGGTGCGATAGGTGTTCTCCTCGCTCACGCCGGGTGCGCTGATGAAGTCGACCTTCGGCACCAGCACCCGCGCGGTGTGTTCCTCACGAAACAGGATCACCCGGGGCACCAGGAAATAGAGATAGGCCGAGCCGAAGGAGCCCGGGAACCGGACTTTGGTGTCGGGGTAGTCACCGATGCCGACGAGGTTGATATTTGCCTGTCCGTCGATCTGCCCGCCGCCCAGAAAGAATGCGTCGATCCGCCCCTGGGCCGCGCAGTCGAACAATTCACGGCCTCCATCGGTGAAGGGAGAGTTGGTCTCGCTGCCGAGCATCGAGACGCGCAACGTGCCGCCCGATTGCGCGCGTGCCAGAAGCGCGGCGGTGCCCGGAATCGGGGACTGGGCGCCGACGGCGACATGGCGTAGCCCGGACAGCATCTCTGCAACGGTGATGATCAGCAACTCTTCGGGGAGAAAACTCTGGCTCATTCTGCGGCCTTGTGGGCATGAGGGGCATGGACGAATTCGTCGAGATAGCTGGCAAAGCCTTCTTCGGTGCGGGCGCGTTCCAGATAGTCGCGCAGATGCGCGTCGTCACCGCCATACCGCCCGAAGAGGCCAACAGGCCAGGCGCCGTTTTTGGCTTCAGCCACCGCGCTGACATACAGCCCGGGGATCGTGCCGGGTGCGAGTTTTTCATCGGCGAGCAGATCGCCGTCGTAAATTTCGTCGGCTGTCACCAGTGTCTCACGGGAGGCATGGGCCATCAGCATCATCTCCCGGCGCACCCCGATCCAGGCATTGCCGTGACGGTCGGCCAGCGGCGCATGAATGAGCGTGAAGTCCGGACGGATGGCCTTCACCATGACGATCGGGCCGTCTTCCTCGCCAAATGGGTCGGTGCCCGTGGTCCAGTCGTCGCGATGGGTCAGCAGGTCCGAGCCGACAATGCCGCGCACGGGCATGAAGGGGATGCCCTTTTCGGCCGCTTGCAGCCCGGAATGGATGGCCGGGCAGGTGCCGTCAATGATGCGCAAATTTCCGGCCTTGATCGCCGCAGTAAAGCGCGGCGCGGGCCCGTATTCATCGAGGGTTACAGCGGCCGTTTCGAGGGTTGCAACGCAGCCAGCCCCGATCAGCATATCGCCCTGGAAGCCGACCGACGGCACGCCGACCACGTGCAGATCGCGCACACCGCGTGCGATCAGTGCCCGTATGGTGGCCATGGAGCAGCCCGAATAGTCGGGTGCCAGAGCCAGCTTCGCACCATCGGGGATACGGGCTGCCAAGTCTTCGATGGTTGTGAGAGAGTCGCTCAAGATGTCCTGCCGGCGTCGTTTTGCGGATCATCCGATGTTAGATTGGTTGGCGGCAGGAATAAAGGAGACGCACGCTTATGGATTTCTCTCTTCCCGAAGATATCGTAGCGCTTTCGGACTCTGTCGAACGGTTTGCCAAGACCGAAATCCTGCCTGCGATGGGCGCGTATGAGGATCGCGGCACCTTTCCGCATTCCATCATCGAAAAAATGGGTGATGCCGGGTTCTTCGGCGCGGCGTTTCCGGAGAGCCTTGGCGGCAGCGATGCCGGGTTCATGGCGGTCTCGGTGATCTCGGAGACGATTTCCCGACTGGCCCCGGAATTTGGCTACGCCATGAACATGCAGGCGATGACCTGTCCCTTCACGATCTTCAACTGGGGCCGCGAGGATCAGGTGGCACGGTTCGTCCCGGAACTGATCACGGGCCGGAAGATCGGTATGTTTGCCTTGTCCGAATCCGGGGGTGGCTCGGACGCAGCGGGTTCCATGAAAACCACCGCCGTGCGGGATGGGGATGTCTACCGGCTGAACGGATCCAAGCAATGGATCACCTTTGCGAACGCGGCCGACACCGGAATTTTGTTTGCCAAGACCGACCCGGCGGCGGGTCATCGCGGGGTGAGCGCATTCATTGTCGAACCGAAATCTTATGACGGATTTACCGCGAACCCGATCCCTATGACCGGGTTATCGAACGCGCTTTGTTCCAACGCTGTCTTTCTCGATGACTTTGTGGTGCCTCTCAAAAATCGCCTCGGGGAAGAGGGCGAAGGTTTCAAGATCGCCATGAACGCGCTGGAATACGGACGCCTGACGGTCTCGTCCCGTTCTGTCGGTCTGGCGCAGGCCTGTCTGGACCAGGCTGTCGAATATGCCAATGACCGGGTCGTCGGCGGGAGCCCCATTGGGGAATACCAGATGGTGCAGCATCTGATCGCCGATATGACGACCAATATCGCGGCTGCGCGTTTGCTTGTGCATCGCATGGCCTGGTTGATGGATCGCGGGGAAGCTTCAAACCGGGCGGCCTCGCTGGCCAAATACGCCGCGGTGAATGCGGCCAAGCATGCTGCGAGTTCGGCAGCAGAGATTTTTGCCGGTTATGCATTGGCCGATGAATATCCGATCAAGAAGATCACCGCCTACGTGAATATGCTGGCTGTTGGGGAGGGCACGCCGAATGTGCAGCGCATTTTGATTGCCGAAGACACGCTGGGGATGAAAGATGCGGATCGACATCCGGTTCGCAATCGCCTTCGGGCCCCGAATGTGGAATAAATAGGCCAACCAAAACCGCGCGTCAGATGCGGACTTGTTCTTTTGGAGAGAGACGATGACCGATCAGGCAAACAATCCAGATTCCAGCGTTCTTGGACGCCCCAACAGCTACATCGGCAAGGTCGTGCCGCGTCCCAATGTGCGCAAGCTTGTGCGCGGCAAGGGCCAGTTCGTTGACGACCTGACGCTGCCCCGGATGCTGCACGCGGTGTTCCTGCGATCCCCCCATGCCAGTGCGATGATCAAAAGCATCGATACGAGTGCCGCAACAGGCATGCCCGGCGTGGTGCGTGTCGTGACGGGCAAGGAGATGGCCGAATATTGTGAGCCCTGGGTTGGTGTTCTGACCCATTTCAAGGGTCTCAAATCCGCGCCCCAGCACGCCATCGCCGTCAATCAGGTGGCCTGGCAGGGTGAGGCTGTTGCCGCTGTGGTGGCCCAGAGCCGGGCCGAAGCTGAAGACGCCGCGGCCATGATCGAAGTCGAATACGATGTCCTGCCGGCGGTGACAGATGAAGAAACGGCGGGCGACCCCGACACCCATGTGATCCACCCCGAACTCGGCGACAACGTTGCGTTTGAGAACGGCGTGGATGCGGGGGACGTGGATGCCGCCTTTGCGGATGCCCATCATATCGTCGAAGAGACCTTCCACTTTGACCGCCACACGGGTGTGACGCTCGAGCCGCGGGTGATCCTGGCGGATTACGACGAGGCCGATGAAAAGCTGACTGTGCATATGTCCAATCAGGCGCCGCACATGATGCAGCATATCTTCGCAAAGCACCTGAACGTGCCCGAGGGTGATGTCCGCGTGATCTGCAAGGATGTCGGCGGATCCTTCGGCATCAAGGTGCATGTCTATGCCGATGAAATGGCCGCCGCCGGGCTGTCCCGGATGCTGGGACGTCCGGTCAAGTTTGCCGCCGACCGTCTGGAGTCATTTCTGACCGATATTCACGCCCGCGCCCATCGGGTGCACGGCAAAATGGCCTTCAACGCGGATGGCGATATCACGGCCATCGAAATTGACGATCTGACGGGGGTCGGGCCGTACTCCATGTATCCGCGCACCAGTGCGATGGAGGCCAATCAGGTCCTGAATTTCACCGGTGGCCCCTACAAGCACAAAAACTACCGGGCCAAGGCGAAGGTGGTGTTTCAGAACAAGAACGTCATGTGCCAGTACCGGGCCGTGGGACATCCGGTTGCCTTTGCGGTGACCGAAGGGTTGCTCGATAAGGGGGCGCGTGAGCTGAAGATTGACCCTGTCGAAATTCGCCGCCGCAATCTGATTGCAGATGACGCCTACCCGACCAAGGGTGCCAGCGGTATTGCCTTTGAGGGCCTGTCTCATCACGCCTCGCTCGAAAAATTGATGGCGGCAATTGATTATGACGGCATGAGATCCGAGCGTGATTCATTGCGTGAGAAGGGTATCTATCGCGGCATCGGCTTTGCTGCGATGATCGAACTGACCAATCCGGGCGCTGCCATGTACGGCATTGGTGGCGCGCGGATTTCGTCTCAGGACGGTGCACAGGCGCGGCTCGATTCAAGCGGGTCGCTGGTCGTACACACCTCGATCACCGAACAGGGGCAGGGAACCGATGCGATCGTTGCGCAGATCGCCGCGTCAGCCTTCGGCACATCGCCCGACAAGGTGAAGGTTGTGACCGGTGACACCGATCACGTGCCCACCGGTGGCGGGACCTGGGGGTCACGCGGCGCCGGTATCGGCGGTGAAGCGGTGCTGCAGGTTTCCAAGGTTCTGCGCCAGAACATCAAGGAGATCGCGGGCCAGCTGCTTCAGGCTGACCCGGCTACCCTCGATATCCAGAAAGGCATGATTGTCGACCTGGGCACGGAAAACGAGCGCATGGGCTTGGACGAACTGGCGCGGATTTCCTATTTCCGTTCTGACCTGATCCCGAAGGGGTTTCAGCCCGAGCTGATGGCGACGCGTCATTTTGTGCCGCGCGAATACAACATCGCATTCACCAATGGCATTCAGGCTTGTTATGTCGAGGTCGATCCCGAGATCGGGTTCGTGAAGATTCTCAAGCACTGGGTCGTCGAGGATTGCGGAACCGTCATCAACCCGCAGCTCGTCGACGAGCAGGTGCGTGGCGGCGTGATCCAGGGTTTGGGTGGCGCGCTGATGGAAGAGTGCCGCTACGATGATCAAGGCAATATGGTGAATGCCAATATGGCGGACTATCTGGTGCCCATGGCCGGAGAGATGCCTGATATCGACATCGGGCATGTGGAAACCCCGACGGCGGATTCCGAGCTCGGCGCGAAGGGCGCTGGCGAAGCGGGTACAGCGGGCGCGCCGGCGGTGGTGATGAACGCGATCAATGACGCGCTTTCACCGTTTGATGTGAGCCTCGTTCATCAGCCGATCACGCCGGAGCGGATCATGAAGGCATTGGGCAAGTTCTGAGAACCGATTTTAAGTTGTAGGGACAGGTTTTAAACCCGCCCCTGCCCGGGTCTGATATCAGGAATACGGAGAGATATTTCCGTCATTGCGAGGAGGCCAATGGCCGACGAAGCAATCCAGTTCCGCGCGTGGTACCTCTGGATTGCGTCGCCTTCAGCTCGCAATGACAATGTGGGTCAGGAACTCTGTGCCCGCAAGGCCCAGATTGCGGCCATAAAGACCGCCTTGGCGCGGGGCAGGATCAGCAGCGACAGGCCGATCAGCACAGGGATGAGAATCGCGCTCATTTCCAGCGGTGAGAATCGCCCACTTTTCGACATGGAAATCATGATCGGCGCCATCAGGTGGCCAACGATCAGGATCGTGAGCCAGGGCGCGGCGTCGTCAGAGCGGATGACCGACCAGTCTTCGTGGCATTCCGGGCAGGAATCGACCTGTTTCAGATAGGCACGGAACAGGGATGCCCGCCCGCAGCGCGGACAGGAGCCCTTCAGGCCGCGACCCAACGCGGTCCAGAGATAACGTTTTTCACCGTGGTCCATGTTCGCTTTCCGATCAGGCCGTTCGGGACCCGATATATCATGAAAGATGTGCAACGGACTCGTGAGCGGCGACATGCCGCATACCTTTGATTCGTCTCTCCGAAGTCTCTACGCTGCCCGTCAACAAAGAACACAGGGCGGAAACCATGAGTGTCGCAGACCACAGCAAAGAAGAAAGCGTTCTTGACCGCGAGAACAGCTTCATCGGGAAATCAGTTCCGCGTGCCAATGCAGCACGCCTGGTTGCGGGGCAAGGCAAGTATGTCGATGACCTGACGCTGCCGCGCATGGTGCACGTCGCTTACTATCGCTCGCCCTATGCCCATGCGCGAATTGTTTCGATCAATGATGAGGCCACGCTGGCCAGTCCAGGTGTGCTCCGGGTTTTCACAGGCAAAGATATTGCCGAGGTTTGCACACCCTGGGTCGGAACACTCGCTCATTTCAAAGGCATGAAATCCGCCCCGCAGCACGCCATGGCCGTAGACCGGGCCTGCTGGCAGGGCGAACCGGTTGCCGCGATTGTCGCGCACAGTCGGGCTGAGGCGGAGGATGCTCTTGAGCTTCTTGAGGTGGAATTCGAGGAGCTCACGGTACTCGCTGATCCCGAAGTGGTTCTGAATGAAGACTCCTATGTGATGCATCCCGACCTTGGTGACAATCTGCTGTTCGAAATGAATCATGATATCGGCGACACCGAAAAGGCATTCACGGATGCTGCGGTCGTGGTCGAACAGACTCTCAATTTCGGTCGGCACACGGGTGTGTGTCCTGAATCCCGGGCGATCATCGCGGACTATCATTCCTCAGAGAATCGCCTGACGGCCTATCACTCGCACCAGGCCCCGCACATGATGCAGGACCTGTTTGCCCGTCACCTTGATATCCCGAACCAGAATGTGCGGATCATGTGCGGCGATGTGGGCGGCGCTTATGGCGTCAAGGGGCACACCTATCCTGATGAGATGTCGACAGCGGCCATTTCGAAAATCATGAAGCGGCCTGTGAAGTTCATTGCGGACCGGATTGAATCCTTCCTCACTGACCTGCATGCCCGCGATCACCGCGCACATGTGCGCGCCGCCTTTGCGCAAGACGGTGAATTGCTCGGAATCGAGATGGATGACCTGACGGGCGTTGGTGCTTATTCCATGTATCCGCGCACCAGTGCGCTGGAAGCATTGCAGGTCATCAATTATGTGGGCGCGCCCTACACGCACAAGAATTACAAGGCACGCTCGCAGGTCGTGTTCCAGAACAAGACCCCGATGAGCCAGTACCGCGCAGTCGGCCATCCGGTTGCGGTTGCGATCACCGAAACCCTTATGGAAGAGGGTGCTCGCAAACTCGGGATGGATCCGGTGGATATCCGTCGTCGTAACCTCATGAAAGACGATAGCTACCCCTGTGAGTTCATTACGGGATTGAAGCTTGAAGGGCTGTCCCATGAGGCCTCTCTCGACAAGCTCCTGGGTATGTTTGACTACGATGCGTTCCGCGCCGAGCAGAAAACCCTGCGGGAAGAAGGCATTTACCGGGGCATCGGGTTTGCCACTTTGGTCGAGATGACCAACCCGGGGCCACACACTTACGGGTTGGGTGGCGCACGAATTTCCTCTCAGGATGGCGCGGCTGCGCGGATGGATGCGTCAGGCGCCGTCATTGTCCAGACCAGCATCACTGAACAGGGTCAGGGCAGTGAGGCCGTCATCCAGCAGGTGACGGCAAGCGCCTTCGGGACCTCACCGGACAAGGTGAAGGTGATCTCCGGTGACACGGATAACGTGCCGGTCGGCTGGGGTGCTGGTGGCTCAGGTGGTGCGGGAATCGCGGGCGAAGCAGCGCTGCAGGCCGCAAAGGCCCTGCGCCACAATGTGCTCGATGTGGCCGCGATCCTGTTGCAGGCAGAGGCCACGACGCTGGATATTCGTCTTGGCGTTGTTGTCGACCGGGCAACGGGTGAAGAACGCATGCCGCTGGAGGAAGTGGCGCGGGTGGCTTATTTCCGGCCTGATACCCTGCCGCAGGACTTCCAGTCGGAGATGATGGCGACCCGCCACTACATTCCCAAAAAGTACCCGGTTGCCATGACCAACAGCTTTCAGGCGGTCACGGTCGAAGTTGATCCGGAAACCGGCTCTGTTCAATTGCTCAAATTCTATTGCGTTGAAGATTGCGGCAAGGTCATCAATCCGCTGCTCGTCGATGAGCAGGTGCGTGGCTCCATTGTTCAGGGCATCGGCGGTGTTCTTTATGAAGAATGCCGTTACGACCTGGACGGCAACTTCCTGAACGCCAACATGGCCGACTATCTCGTGCCGATGGCAGGCGAGATGCCGGATATCGAGATTGCGCATGTGGAAACCCTGACCAAGGAATCCGAGCTTGGCGCGAAAGGTGCCGGCGAGGCGGGTACGGCGGGAGCACCCGGCGCGATCCTCAATGCGATCAATGATGCGCTCAGCCCATTCGGGGCGAGTGTTCTGGATCAGCCGGTCAGCCCCGAGCGTGTGCTCAAGGCGCTGGGCAAGTATTAGACCGCAAGTACTGGAACGAAGGACTTACAATCATGGCCGACGTCGAAATCATTAGCTCATCAACCTGTCCGTTTGCGCAGCGCACCCGGATGGCGTTGATCGAAAAGGGGATCGAGTTTGATCTCACCGCCATTGACCTGAATGACAAACCGGACTGGTTTCTGGAGATTTCGCCTTACGGCAAAGTCCCGGTGTTGCGTCACAACGGGGCTGTGATTTTTGAGTCAGCCGTGATCAATGAATACCTTGAAGAGGTGTTTCCTGAGCGTCCGTTGTTGCCCAGCGATCCATATCGTCGGGCACAGGCCCGAATCTGGATCGATTTCGCCAATGTGCGCTTCACCCCGCATGTCTACAAACTCATGCTCGCGCAGGACGCCGATGCGCAGGCGTTTCAACGCGAACGTTTGACGAATGCGCTTCTCATGATGGAGCACGAGGGTCTGGGCAAACTCGGTGATGGGTCTTACTGGATGGGAGATGACATCTCTTTGGTCGACCTGACCTTCCTGCCTCATATGCAGCGTCTGGGTGTGTTAACCCATTACCGTGATTTTCAAATCCCGGATGAATGCGTACTGCTCAAGGCTTGGCTGCAGCTGATGGGCCGTCGGCCGTCGGTTTCGGTAGGTTCGGCTTCGCTCGATGTGCTGATCGAGAATTGGCGCAAATACGCCGAGAACACCTCAACTGGCACCACGGCTGCGGATATGCGCGCGGCCTAGCTTTGCTCGACGAGTGGGCACATGCCCGGCACGGGTGAGGGGACCAGCAGAGTCGTTTCCTGTGACACCATAAGTGGGCGAATCTTCGCCAGATGAGCATCCCACTCAGGGCGCGCGTAATTCGCTTTGCGGATTTCGTCACGCTGGGCGACATCGTCGAACTTCCAGATATGCACGATCTGGTTCAAAGCTCCGACATCGGACTGAAAGTATCCGACGAGATGTTCGTGCATGCGCGGGTCCTGGGCTGCGAAGCCTCCGTCCTGATAGTGCTTCCAGTATTCGGCCGGTTTGCCGGGATTGAGCGTGTAGTTTCGGATTTCGAGGATCATGTCAGTGCCTTTCATTGGTGGTTTGAGGATACGAAAACGCCGCCACAACAAGAGGCTGTGGCGGCGTATCGAATAGCGCGATAGCGCGTGCGGGTCTCTAGTTCGTGAACGACAAATCGACCAGGAACAACGCCATCTGTGGAAATGCCGTCAACAACACGACGAAGATCAGGGAAACCACCACGAATGGCATCACGCCCTTGAAGATATCGACGAGTTCAACATCCGGTGCGAGGTTGTGCATCACGTAGACGTTGATCCCGATGGGCGGTGTGATCAGGGCAATCTCGACCATGACGACGATGAAGATGCCGAACCAGACCGGATCGAATCCAAGTGCCAGAATCACAGGAAATACGAATGGCAGGGTCAGGATCAGCATGCCCCAGACATCGAGGATCGCACCGAGGATCAAATACATCAGAACGAAGATCGCGAGTACGACGTAACGATTGACGCCAAGTTCTGCGATCCAGCTGATCAGCCCATCCGTCACACCTGTGACGTTGAGAAAAGCCCCGATGATGTGGCCGCCGACAATGATGGCAAAGATCATGGCGCTGGTGCGCCCGGTGTCTTTCAGCGCGCTCTTGACCGCGGGCCATTTGAACCGGCCCATCACCGTCATCACCACCACAACACCGCTGACGCCGATCCCGGCGGCTTCGGTTGGTGTGAAGATGCCAGCATAGATGCCGCCCAGAACAACAAGGAAAATGGTCAGAACCGGGATCAGTTTCCAGGTTGAAGCAAAACGTTCACCCCAGCTGTATTTGGGGCCGATGGGCCCCATCTCCGGATTGATCAGACAGCGGCCCCAGATATAGAGCGCGTACATGGTTGCCAGAACAATCCCGGGAACCACGCCGGCAATGAACAGGTGACCGATCGAGGTTTCCGTCCAGATGCCGTAGGCCACAAGAATCACGCTCGGCGGGATCAGCATGGCCAGTGTGCCTGCTGAGGCAATCGCGCCCGTGGCGAGTTGCGGGTCATATTTGTAACGCCGCATTTCCGGCATCGCCATCGGGCCAATCGTGGCCACGGCGGCCACACTCGACCCGGTGACGGCACCGAAGCCTGCGCAACCGGCTACGGATGTGATCGCCAGTCCGCCGGGCAGGCGCCCGAACCACTTCTGGACGCAGTCATACAAATCCACGGCCAGCTTTGACTGGTAGACGAGTTGCCCCATCAGAATGAACAAGGGCAAGGCAATGAACACCAGTTCACTGCCTTTCTGAACAGCATTCATATAAATTTGTGTGAGGGCGGGCTTATAGCCAACGAGCACCCAGTAGCCTGCGGCGCCAACCACCGCCATGGCGAAGGCGATCGGAACACCCATCGCAATGAGCGCCAGCATGAGGACAATGCCGGCAATTGCGAGGGTTGTGGGATCAATAAATTCCATCATCTCTATTTCTCCCCCTCGGCGATCTGTTCTTCCCAGGTTTCCTCGTCACCGGTCTTGCGGATGCCGAAGAACAGCAGGTGAAGGAAGTAGAGCGCCATCAGAACCGCGCAGAGTGAGACGAACCCGCGAAGGGTCCAGACGGGGATGCCGAGATATTCGGTGTTCTTGTTGATCTTGATCAGGAATGGAATTTCATTCGCGGTGCGAACGGCAAGCAAGACAGAGAAGAACAGGCCTGAGGCAGCCCACAGCGCCGTTGCGATTCTTTTCAAACCACCCTGAAAATGTCGGTAGAGCAATTCCATGCGGATATGGCCGTTCACCTTGGTGGTGAAAGGCAGGCTGCCAAACAGGATCAGCGTCAGCAGGGTTTCATTGAATTCAATCGACCAGTCGAAAGGCGCATTGAACAAATAGCGCATGATCACGTCGGCTGTGACGATGGCGGCCAATAGCGGAATGCAAACGCATGTCGCAAATGTGTGCAGAAAGTCGCTGCCGCGATCGGCCAGCGCGAGCAGTTTTTCGATGATGAAAGTCATGATGAACTGTTCCCCCAGTCGTCATTTCACGGTTCCGGGCGGCTCTGTCCTCAGATATGAGCCGCCCGGTGCTGTGACTTCAGATCAACGTGACTAGTAGTCGATCACGCCTTTTACGGGGCTGTCGATCACCATCTGGAACTGATCGTTCCAGTTCATTTTTGCGAACTTGTCACGGTTTGCCATGAGATCGGCGAGCATTGCCTTGGCCGGGCGACCGGCCTTCTCGTTGCTTTCGATCCATTCCTCGGTCACCGGGGCGATGATCTTTTCCCACTTGGCACGCTCTTCCGGGCTCGGCTTGATCATCTCCAGGCCAGCTTTCTTGAAGACGGCGTCACGCACGCGACGTGACTGACGCTCATAGAAAAGTTGTGCCAGTGCGAGGTTCGTCTTCTGGGCCCAGTTGTAATAGACGGTCTTCAGATCGTCGGGCAGCCCATCGAAGAACTCCGGATTGACGCAGTATTCGAGGTTCACGGAGAACAGGCTGACATCATTGTGGTATTTGGAGACTTCCTGCAGCTTGAAGATCGGGAAGACCGGATCATTCATGGCCACGCCGTCCACCAGTCCGCGCTGTAGCGAGGTATAGGCTTCGCCCGACGGGATATTGATTGCGACAGCACCCAGTGCTTTCAGGGATTCCGACTGCATCCGGCCACCAGCACGGATTTTCGAGCCCTTGAGATCAGCCAGGGTTTCGTATTTGTCGTTGCCGATGACGTTGTAGGGCGGCGTCACCATGCCACGGCCGAGATAGACACCAAGGTTCTCGTATTCGTCCTTGAAGTATTTCGGGTAAAGCGCGACGTCCGTCATGGTTGCTGATGCTGAATCGTCAAACAGGAACGGCAGTGTCATGCCGTGCAGCATGTTGAAGCTTGTCGGCTCATAGATCATGAAGCAGGCGGTGTAATCGGCAATCCCGTCACGTGCGGCGGTGAAGCCTTCGCGCTGCGGATGCAGCGACTGTGAATGGAACTTCTGTACCTTGATCTTGCCATTGGACTCGCGCTCCAACTGCTCGAGAGCTTGCGTGTTCAGCTTCTCGATGCCGGCAACGCCGGGCAGATAGGACGCATAACGATAATTGATCGTCGGGCCGTCATAGGTGACTTTTGGATTTGGCAGCTCGCCCTTGATCCACTGTTCGGCCAACGATGTTGCAGCAACGGCACCCTCATAGGTGGTGATGGTGCTGCCGAACTTGTGGCCGTCCGCGTTGGCGGGCGCCGCCGCGAGGGTCAGCGCGAGGGCGGCGCTGCCTGCGAGCAGGGCTGGTTTGATCGTGTTTTTCATATTTGTTTCCTCCCGGAAAATTGAAGCTGACTGAAAGCCAGTCTGCGCTCTGAATGGCTTGGACCGCTCGTTTTGTGGCGGCGCTTGAGGAATTGAAGCACGCATGTCGTTTGATGACCAGAGCCGAGATTTCGCTGTGGGGTGGGTCAATCTGCGATCGGCTGGTGTTTCAGTGGGCGAATG
Organism: uncultured Alphaproteobacteria bacterium; assembly: GCA_943787745.1. Lineage (GTDB taxonomy): Bacteria > Pseudomonadota > Alphaproteobacteria > UBA6615 > UBA6615 > JABJAG01. The sequence goes on from CALSNJ010000001.1 coordinate 300,146, forward strand.
CGCGTCCCCGGACCTGCAGTGGCGGAATAGGTGCTTTTCGCTGCCTTCCGTTGTCGCGATCCCGGTCGACTGTTAGGCTTTGTTCAAAGTAAGACGTCTGATGGATTGAGGAGACGAAATGGTTCACGTCCGTGAAATGCCTGAACATTTGCGCGATGCGCTGATCAATCAGGAGTTACCGGAATACGGTGACACGCCCTGGGTGACACCAAAACCGCTGGATGAGTGCCGGGTGGCATTGATTTCCACGGCCGGCCTGCATCGGCGCGAAGACCCGCCGTTTACGCCGGGTGCGGGTGATTATCGGATCATCCCTGATGACATACGACATGGATGAACTCACTATGAGCCATGTGTCGACCAATTTTGATCGCAGCGGTTTCTATCAGGACGTGAACACATCCTTTCCGATCGACCGGCTGCGCGAGTTCGCCGAAGAAGGCGTGATCGGCTCGGTTGCCGGCCGTCATTTTTCCTTCATGGGGGCCACACCGCCGACGGTGATGGAGCCGATCGCCCGTGATCTTGCAAAGGTTCTCAAGGCAGACAATGTCGACGCTGTTGCGCTCGTCCCTGTCTGACCCCAATGCACGCGCGCCGTGGGCGGGCTTGCACACTATCTCGAAGAAGAAGGCATTCCGACAACGCAGATCGCGTTGATCCGCAAACATGCCGAAGAAATCAAACCACCGCGCACACTCGCGGTGCCCTTTGAACTGGGCCGCCCATTGGGTGCGCCCAACGAGCCGGATTTTCAGCGTCGCGTTCTGCGTGAGTGTCTTGAGCTTCTGGCGCGCGAATCCGGTCCTGTTCTTGAGGACTTCCCCGATGACGCCCCGGGTGCCGAACCTGATCCGGAGGGCTGGGCCTGCCCGGTTAATTTTGCGGCACCTGTCGAAGACCTCAGTGATGAAGACTTGATCCGTCAGGCTCTCGAACAGGAAATCGCGCTGCTACGTCCCTGGTATGAGGAATCCAAGCAGAATCGCAAAGGCCGGACGAATTTCGGTATCTCGGGTATGACACCCGAGGAAATCGCGGCGTATATCGCCAAGGTCACCGTTGCGCGCGAGGATTCGGGATCCCCAATTGCGGACAAGCCGCCGCATCTTGCCTTCAAGCATATGGCTGATGACATGCGTTACTACTATATGGAGGCTGCTATCGCGCGCCCCGATTCGCGGGTTAGTGATTTGGAGATAGGCAACTGGCTGTGGGGGGAGACCACGCTGGGCAAGGTTCTGGTGGTGATCCGGGACTGGGCGATGGAGACCGAGCATCCGGGCTTCAAGGCGCTTGCGCCTACGGCCATGGTGCCAACCCATCAGCGGCATCGCACAATCCACGGCTAGTTGCGGTAGCTGATCTGGCATTCGGAACTTTTGCGTTTTTGGACCTTTCCGATGATTGCGGCAGCTGGCGCGGCACCCGCGTGCAGGTCAGCAAGGCATACTTCTGCGCGATGTTCGGGAACGCTGAACAGCAGTCCCCCAGACGTCTGCGGGTCGAACAGCAACGGATGGACCGGATGATTTGTTGGTGCGAAAGCATGACCGGCTGAGCCTTCATTGCCGGGACGTAGCGTGCTTTCAACACCTTGACGGGACAGTTCGATAGCGCCAGCGAGAACGGGTATTGCGTCCAGATCAATTTCGGCAGAGGTCGAGGACGCCTCAAGCATTTCCAGAAGATGACCGGCAAGCCCGAACCCGGTGACATCGGTTCCGGCCGTTGCGCTGTGGTCACGCATGACTTGCACACATGGTTTTAGCGAGGTTTGCATGGATGTCAGTGCAGCATCGATCCAGTCACCACGTGCTTCGGCGCGCATATCTGCAGCAAATAGAACGCCGGTTCCAATCGGTTTGGTCAGGATCAAGGCGTCGCCGGGACGGAGACCGCCTTTTCGGATGATGGTCTCAGGTGCTGCATAGCCGTTGATGGTCAGGCCGAAGGCCATTTCTGCACCTTCGCCGGTGTGACCTCCGGCAAGCACAGCGCCGGCTTCGGCAAGGGTTTCGGTCGCCCCGGCGAGCAGCTGATAAAGATCGCCACCCATTTTGTCGTCATCACCATGGGGCAACATGACGGCCGCCAGAGCTGTGTGGGGGTCGGCACCCATAGCAAAGATGTCGCCCAGACAATGATTCGCCGCGATCCGTCCAAACAGGAAGGGGTCGTCGATAAAGGCCCGAAACTGATCCACTGTCTGGATCAGGGATTTTCCCGCCGGAGGCGTCATGACGGCAGCGTCGTCGGGCGCGTCGAGGCCCTGATCGAGACCTTCAATTGTCTGGATTGGAAGCCGGCTTAATGCACGGCGCAGGACGGGAGCGGGGACCTTGGCGCCACAGCCACCGCAGCGCATGTCCTCCAGCACGTCGTTTGTTGCGCCTTTGCCCGCATTCATGTCGGGCAGCTCCTGATACTTCTTCATCCACCGCCGGTCGATCCAGTCCTTCCAGCGCCAGACCCAATGGCCTTCAAAAGCAAAAGGCCCACGCGCGGCAATCGCATAGTGTTCGCCGGTGGTGATCAGCGCGAGGGTTTGGCCCTGCGGTTTGAATATTCTCAGCGCTTGCCCCGTCGCAACGCGTCGCAGGTTTTCTGCCAGATAGGGCCCCTGCCGAACTGCGTAGACGCCCGCCTTTGGCAGGTTGTGACTGTCCATTGACGCAGCATCTCCGACCGCAAACACCTGCGGGTGTGACGGGGAGCGCAAATGGTCGTCCACCCGGACAAACCCGTGATCGTCGCGTGCGAGGCTTGTTTCGGCCAGCCATTTGGGTGGACCAGCGGAGGTCACCAATATTGTCTGGTCGCTGGGTACAGACTTGTCGCCCGCGAGTTCGACGCGCGTCGCAGTAATGCTTGTGACAGCTGCGCCGAGGCGAAGGTCGATGTTGCGTGTCTTCAGGGCGCGCACCATCTTTGCCCGTGCCGCCGCGTTGTAACGGGGCAACAGCACGTTGTTGGCCTCAATCAGCGTGAAGCTGAATGACCCAGGCTCGCGGCCCAGTTCTTTGGCCGCTTCCCGAAGACGGAAGCTCAGTCCGAGAATCAGCTCAACGCCACCAGCCCCGCCCCCAACGACGGTCAGATGAAACGGTCCCTCATGCGTGCGAATTCGCTCGGTGAGCCCGTGATAGGCCTCGAGAAACCGATCGATGGGTTTGACGGGAAGGGCGTATTCCGCGCCTTCAATATCTAGCGTGGAGGGCGTGGACCCGGTGTCGATCGACAGCAGGTCGAAGGGAATGGCCGGTCGGCCCGCGAGCGCCAGAAAGTTATTGTCGAGATCGATGCCGGTTGCCGGTGCATGGATCAGCCGTGCTTTGGCAAACGCTGCCAGCGGTCGCAGATCAATATGGGCTTCGGCCTGAGAATAGTGACCGGCGATGTATCCGGGGATCATGCCGGAATAGGGGGTCAGCATGTCGCGCGCGATCAGGGTCAGGCGTACGCCTGGTTCGGGCTTCATGCCAAAACGCTTGAGCACATCAACATGACTGTGGCCGCCGCCAACCAGAACGATGTCGCGGCGAATGGGAACCGTTGGCGTCATGAATCTTTCAGTCTGACTGGTGCCGGTTGCTGGCGTTGGTTGTACGTCACCATAAACACCCAAGGGGCTGAACCCTTCCCGCAATAACGCGGAAATTGGCGGAAGAGGGTGGGAGTCGAACCCACCAGGCACGTCTAACGCCCCTCACCGGTTTTGAAGACCGGGCGCCCCACCGGGGAACGGTCCTCCTCCACCAACCATAATCGGACTCCCGGCCGCTGCGGACAAGGGGATGATGAGGAATTTATCTGTTGCCTGTGGGGCAGGGTGTGGTGGTGATGAATTTTGTGACGGCGGCGGCAAGTTCCGGGGAAAGCGGCAGGTCCGGGTTGCGATAGGCCGCCAAATTGGCCTTCCGGTCCCCTGTGACGTCTTTCATGACATGGTTCATCTTCGGAATGCGGATCACCTGGGCGTCCGGGCGCGCTTGTCTGAGGGCCTCGAAGTCCGCTGCGTTGACCTGCAGGTCATAGCCTCCTGAAATCAGAAGCACTGGTGTGGTGAGTCTTGCGAGTGCTTGTGCCGGATCTATGTTGAGGATGGACAGCAGGTAGGGCTGCACGCTGGGCCGGAAAATGTTGTCGAGTTTGGGGTCTACCTTGGCGACTTGCTTGCCGCTTTCCAGCGTCTTGAGGGTGGAGAGCGCTTCGTTGCGTAACGTCTTCGACATGGGGACGGTGCTGAGCTGCGTGTTCAAAACCGCGCCAAACGTGCGGCCCGGGGACATCACCAATATCAGCCCTGCGGGTTCTGATTTTTCAGCCACGCGGGTTGCGATCAGGCCGCCTTCGCTGTGGCCCAGCAGGAAGATACAAGAGATGCCCGGCTGGCCGTGGAGCCAATTGCGCCAGGTTGCAGCATCCCCGACAAAATCAGAGAATCGAAGCGTGGCCTCTGAGGTAACCAGGGCTTTGCTGCCACCCACGCCGCGCTTGTCGTAGCGCAGCGAAGCTATATTCGCGCCAGCCAGGTGGCCGGCCAGCATTTCCAGGTAGTTGGCATCGACGCCCAGCCTGCTGTTGCCGTTACGGTCGGTCGGGCCTGAGCCAGCGATCATCAGGACGGCCTTTGCGGGACCACTGCCGTCAGGGCGCACGAAACTCCCGGCGAGCCCAGCCGTCGTGACGTCACGACCAAGGCGCTCTGCTGCGCTGGCGTCGGTGTTCGCGAGCAGCAATAGAACAAGCAGAAGCGGAATGATGCGCATGGCCAAGCCTCGCCTATGCGCGGACGTAAATCCACCGTTAGATGTAGGGGGAGGCTTCCCGAAAGCTGCAATCCTTGTCAGAGTCCGGTATGAAACACCTTATCAATATCCATCCGGATCCCATTGGGAGAATCGAGGACTGCCATGCCGTCATTTGACGTGGTTTCACGCACCGAAATTCCTGAAGTCGACAACGCAATCCAGGGGGCCATGCGCGAAATCGGTACGCGCTATGATTTCAAAGGCAGCGCGTGTTCGATCGAGCGCACAGACGAAACTTTGCTGCTGAAGGCCGATGATGACCTGAAGCTGAAGCAGGTTCAGGAAGTGCTCAATGTTTACCTGACCCGTCGCAAGGTGGATGTGGGTGCTTTTGATTTCGGAACGTCCGAAATGGCGTCTGGTAATACGGTGCGCCAGACGGTGACGATCAAGCAGGGTGTCGAACGGGAAGCAGCGCAGAAAATCGTCAAAGCAGTAAAAGCTTCGAAACTCAAGGTCCAGGTTGCCATTCAGGGCGATGAACTGCGTGTGTCGGGAAAGAAGCGCGATGATCTGACGGCCACGATCCAGTTGATCAAGGATATGAAACTCACGTTGCCGCTTCAGTATCTGAACTTCCGGGACTAGAGGGCGCGCTTTATCTAGGCGCGGATATAAACCCAGCCTTCGATTTGAAGCTGCGCGATTGTTTCCACCGCGGCCGGGACCGCGTTGATATCGCGGGGTGCCGACAGTTTCCGGGCGGCGAGGGTGTTGGCACAAATCCGCAGGAGGTCGTCGGTTTCTGCGTCCTTTGTTTCGAGAGCAGCCGGGACACCATCGGCGTTCACCACAATCATGATCTCTGCATCTGGCTGCCGCCGCCGAAGATTGCGGGCATTGGCGCGCGCGCGTTGCAGGGCATTCGCGGTCGGGGCATGCAGAACAACACGCATGGTCAGATTCCGCCGCCTTCATCAAACAAAGTGGAAAGGTCGGCTTTGACCTGTGCGCCCACACGTCCGACGTCTTCGCCCTCCCGCGAACGCGGTCGCGGGGCGTCGACATCATAGCTTCGGACAACCTTCGCCGGGGCACCGCCCAACAACAGAACGCGATCGCCCAGATAAACGGCTTCGTCTATGTCGTGGGTGACGAAGAGGATTGATTTTCCGGTCTCTTCCCAGATGCGCAGGAGTTCGTCCTGCAGGGATTGCCGGGTGATCGCGTCGAGCGCACCGAAGGGTTCGTCCATCAACAGAAGGTCCGGATCGACCGCCAACCCACGCGCTATGCCGACTCGCTGTCGCTGACCACCCGAAAGTTCATGGGCCCATCGGTCGCCATAGTCGGCAAGTCCGACGAGTTTCAGGGCATCTGCGATGCGTTGGTTGCGCGCATCGACGGAGACAGACAGACCTTCCAGGCCGAGCGCGACATTGTCGCTGACCTTTCGCCATGGCATCAGGCGCGCTTCCTGAAACACCATCGCGATCTCCCGACGATCAGTCCGGGTTTCGATCTCATGCGAGATCGTGCCGGCTGACGGCGCCAGAAGGTCCGCGATCACACGCAGGAGTGTTGATTTTCCAGCGCCTGAGGCACCCACGACGATCACAAACTCCCCGCGCTCGATGGAAAGATCGATATCCGCAAAGACAGGCTTTTCGGCACCGGGAAAAGTCGCCGCAATGCCGTTCAGGTTCACTATCGCTGCCATCGGAGCACCCGGTTCTGAGCGGCCACGAACAGCATGTCACTGATGCCGTAAAGCAACGCGATGGTCAGCATGTAGACTATAACGACTTCGGTCGCGAGAAGGCCCGCGGCCTCGTTCATGCGCTGACCAATCCCTGTGATTCCGAACAGCTCGGCCGCGACAACTGTCATCCAGCCCTGTCCGAGGCCCGCCCTCAGGCCTGAGAGAATTCCGGGAGCGGCGGCGGGCAGAATTACCTTGCGCAGGCTTGCACCCAGCGAGCGATGGCCAAAGGATGAGGCCAGCTCGATCAGATCCGGGTCGACAGCGCGGACGGCGGTATAGGCTGTAAAATAGTTGATCCAGAACACACCGATCGCAATGATGAATGCGGCGGCTGTTTCGCTAATCCCGAACCAGATGATCGCGAACGGGATCCATGCCAGCGGCGGGATCGGGCGCAACAATCGCGCAAGCCAGCTTTGGACGTCATCGAGAACCGGGAACAGCGCGACGGCTGCGCCGACGATGACTCCCAGCAGCGAACCGCTGATCAGACCGATCAGGTAATGGTTCAGGCTGGCGAGCACCATTTGGTGCCAGAATCCCAGCGTGACTTCTGAAATTAGCGTAGCGGGCAGTTTGCTGGGTGCGGGCAGCAATGTGGCTTCGACCACACCGCTGCGCGCAACCAACTCCCAGATCAGGAGAAAAGCAAAAAGTCCGCCCGCACCAAGAAGGGTGCGTCTGGACATGGGTTACTCCGCCACCTGCTTGTAGAAGGTCACATCAAACAGTTCATCGAGGGGGACCGGTTTTTTGAGAGTCCCGATCTCGGCTGAGAAGTCATGCATGACCTTGGTTGCCGCGATGATGGCATTGGGATCGGCGACAAAGTTGTTGGACGCAGATCGGAGGGCGCGCTGGATCACGGCAGGCGGAATCAGGCCCTGACCGAGGGCGGCATGAATATGCTTTGCCGCTCGGTCGGGGTCTTCGTTGATCAGCTTGGTGGCACGTACATGCAGGTCAACAAGCTTGGCCACGGCGTCGCGATCGGATGCGATGATGTTTTCACGGACGGCGAGAACCGCGCCGGGCTGTTTGGGAAGCATTTCGCCGCCTGTGACAGCAATCCGGGCATCGGGTAATTTTTCGCTGATGATGGTCAGGATGGGCTCGAGGATCGAGGCGGCATCGACGGATTTGGCCAGCATGGCCTGCTGCACTTTGCCGGCACCCATACCGACGATCTCGACATCGTCTTCGGTCAACCCGGCGACTTTGATCAGCCAGTGGCGTAGCACGGTGTCGGGGACTGACCCTTTTGGGAGCGAAGCAATACGCGGCTTGCGGCCGGTATCCGCGGTGAATTTCCGCACACCTTCGGCCGGTGTGGCTGCGGCGGCCATCGTGGCCCCAAAATCACCGCGGGTGATCACGGCAATCTGTTCGATGCCGGCACTGGCCACAACCTTGAGGGGGACGCCGCGGGCACGGGAAACCATGGCCGGTCCGATGCCAAAATACATCACATCAAAATCACCCGATGCGATGGCCTGAACGATTGCGGGGCCGGAGGAAAACTTGGTGAGCTCAAGCTCAAGTCCGGCTTCCTTGGTCCAGCCTTCACCTTCCATGACGAAGAGCTGTGCCATCGGCATGATCGGAATATAGGCGACTTTCAGCTTTGTCTGCGCTGAGGCGCCGGTCTGTGACAACAGACCGATCGCCAGCACAAACACGGCCAAGCCGCGGAGAACGGGGTTATTTTGAAGATTTCGCATGGCAATAGCCCTTTCGACAGTCGCGCATAATGAAGAACGCGACTGTATATAGGCTAAAAACCCATACGAACAACGTATATTATTTTAATTCACACATATAAAATGTGAATTAGGGGTTTCTCAGACGGGATTGGCCTCAAAATAGGCGATGTCCTCGGCGGTCTGTTGGAAGTCTGGTTGGGACGGCCAGTTGACCATGCGTGGGGCCATATCGGTGCCATAACGCACCCGAAACAGCAGCGTGCGCTGGGGACCATTCTCGTATTCATGGACCTCACCTGGAGGGTGCACCACGAAAGATCCCGGCTTGATGTCCAAGGTCTTTCCATCGGGCGTGCGCATGATCCCGCCGCCTTCCCAGCAGAAATAGATCTCGGTGCAATCGGGATGACAATGGTTCGGGCTGACCTGTCCGGGTTCCCAGCAGGCCACCGTCACGTCACCATCGGAAACCTTGCCGAGAATTTTCTCGACGTGTTTCTTGGGGTCAAATATCTGTTCTGCTTCAAGGTCAAATGCGAGCATCGTGTGTCTCCCTGGTTCTTGGTTATGAGGCGAAGTTTAGCGGTGCGGGTGCTCTCGCGTAAGTCCCCCCGATGGTAATGCAAACGCCGCACCGGAAAGCCGGTGCGGCGCGCAAACGTCAGGACCCAAAAGGGGTGAACGCTACTTGTTTTTCATGGACTCGTAGAAATTGACCATCTTGACGATGTCTTCAGCATCCATCCGGCCGAGTGGCCCATCGCTGTAACTTGCGGCCATCACATTGCCATCGGGTCCCAAAACGAATTCCGAAGGCTGGATGATCTGGCGACGGTCTTCCCAGTAGGAACCAAGCGTGTCAGCCATTTCGCGGGTTACACCGTAACCAACGGGGAAGTTTACTTCATCAGCAACTTCCTGGGCTTTCTCGATTGGATCGACACTGGCGGCGACAACGGTCACGCCAATTTTTTCAAATTCTGCTTTCTGGTTTGCGAAGCCGACTAACTGACGGCGACAATAGGGTCACCAGTGGCCACGATAAAACAGGATGACCCGGTATCCATCACCGAGACCATCCGGCAGGTCGAGCGTTCCACCATCGACGAGGTTAAGCGTCATCTTGGGGAAGGCCGAACCAATGCCAAGCTTGTCTGACATATTAAGTCCTTCTCGTTGAACAATCGCGTCTTGCGACGCACGACAAGAAACATCGTGCACATTTGCCTGCCGCGATGCAATCGTGGCGGCTTGTCTCGGAGGCCACGATCATTGTATTGATTGGGGGTCGGCAAAGTTTGGCAAGCCGAAAGATTTTGTGGAGATGGGTCATGAGCAATGGCGAGTTGATTATTCTTATTGTGTTGCCACTGGTTCTCATGCCGGTGGTTATGCTGATTCTGAACGCAATCCTTCCTGTGCCGCGGGAAGACGGTACGAAGGGGCGTCTGGCCAACTTCAACGATCTCCATCGTGAGGCTTATATCGGTGCCGTAGTCACCGCAATTGTGACCGTGATTGCCTTCGTCGTTCGTGGCGGGCCCGAGCCGTTTGTCCTCTTCTGGATGCCTTTGTTGTCGACCGTGATGGTTCTGCCATTCGGTTATGCGATTGCATTGGCCATCAGTGGTCTTCTCGGTAAGGGCACCATCGCCCGCTAGGCTAGATTGCGGCGGAAAGCCCGCCTGCACCCGTGAGAACAACGAACAGTTCCAGCGCCTTCGATCCGGTGTTTCGAATTGTATGGCTGCTGCCCTTTGGCACGAATACGAAGCTTTCGGGCTGAATGCTTTCTGGCCCGGCATCACCCTCAGCTTCGCCTTCGCCATTCGCGACAAAGTAAATGGCTTCGGCATTGTTCAGGCTATGCGCGTCAATGGCGCCGCCCGTCGGAATGGTGGCGTGGAGCAAGGCGTTCGGGCTGCCGTTGTGGCTGCCGATTGGATTCTTGACCGCTACACCTGACCAGGCGTCGGGCAGCGTATCGGTCACGGATGGGACATTGTCCAATTCAACGAGTATGCCGTCATTGAGGCCGTCGCGCGGCGCATTGATATCGTCTTCTGTGACGGTGCCGCAAAACTCATAACCGGTTCCCACCACATCGGGTGCGTTCATATAGAATCCGATGACGCGTGCGTCTTCGGATTCTGTTTCATTAAAAAAGAAATGCTCCGAGCCTTTGGGCATCAATCGGCAATGGCCGGTCGAGACGACCGCCCGGCTGTCGCCCTGGCCGACGACGCCGTTCCCCGACAAATACACAGCAATTTCGTCGCTGACCGTGTGCAGGTGTTTGGCGTGGGTGGAGCCGGGCCGGAAGATAGAATGAAACACGGTGGTGGCGCTTCCGGTCTCCCCGGTGATGGGGAGCCGGAACTCGGAGATGGCCCAGCCGTCCTTCTCCTGCATGCGCTCGATATCTACGTCATAGGTTTGAATTACTGAAATGGTCATGATTGGCTCCTAGCCAGCATCTGCGATAAGGCCGACGGCTTCGATACCGGCGATGGCACAGGCCTCATCCCGGTCCGAAACGTCTCCCGTGACGCCGACGGCGCCGAGTATTTCCCCAGAATCGTTCCGAATCAATACGCCCCCGGGTGCATTGAGCACGCGTCCGTCGGTCGCGGCATTCAATGTTTGAATAAACCGGTCCGGTCGTTCGACCAGAGCGCGGCTGCCCATCCCCATTCCCAATGCACCCCAGGCCTTGGCTTGTGCGATTTGCGGTCGCAGAAAGCTGGTCCCGTCTTCGCGGGCAAAGGCGAACAGATGTCCACCGGGGTCGAGGATGGCCACGCCCAATGGCAGGCATTCCGTCTCCCGTCCGTGGGCGAGCGTGACCTCGATGATTTTCTGGGCTTGTTCCAGCGTGACTTGCGCCATTGGAGGGTCTCCTGAGTTTATTCTGCCGCAAAGGCGAATTTGGGTGTGCCGCCGGCATCAACGATCTGCCCGGCAGTTCCGCCTGCGAAGTGCACGGGAAGAATGAGCGTGCCTGCGTCGGTGTGATGGTCGACGAATTTCGTGCGGCTTGCGGCAGACATTTCGAAGTCCCAACAATAGCAAGTGCTCCAGTCAGCATGGGGCACCTGGATGGGGTGGTGCATCAAATCTCCAATAAACGCACCACGCTGCCCCTGGGATTCGACATTGACGACGACATGACCAGGAGAGTGACCTGGCGTCGGTTCAAGCCAGACTCCCTTTTCGATCTCATGATCATGGTCCACCAAAATGGCTTGACCGGCCTCCATCACCGGTAGGACAGAATCGATAAAGGTCAGCCCGATACGTTCGGCGCCGCGTGCGCTTTCCTGCTCCCAGTGGTGGTATTCATCCTTCGCGAATACGTATCTTGCATTGGGAAAGGTTGGCACCCAGCGCCCATCGAGAAGCTGGGTATTCCAACCCACATGGTCGGGGTGCAGATGAGTGCACATGACGATGTCGATATCTTCCGGGGTCAGGCCCAGAGCCGTGAGGTTGCCCATCCAGGGCCATTTCTTCATGTGCCAATCCGGGCTTGAACGCTCTTTGTCCTCGCCGACACAGGTGTCGATGAGGATGGTGTGGTTGGGGGTCTGGAGGACGAAGCTCTGGAAGGCCATGATCAGAAAGCCTGTTGCGGGATCGATATGTGTCGGCGCCATCCAATCCATGTGTTCGGCCAGAGCCTCCGGCGTGGACGAGGGAAGCATTTCTGTCGCCGCGATATAGGGCGCGACATGCTCGATTACGGATTGCACGGTAAATTCGCCGATTGTTTGAGGGTGCATCTTCTGGTCCGCTCAATGGGTGATGGGTCTCAGGAGTGTCCGATGTTAATCTCCCTCACGCAAGCAAACCCAAGGAACGTCTCGATTTATGAGCGCAATACAGGACATTCCCCGAATTCGGCTCTCACAAGATGGTCCGCTCCCTGATTTGGTCCGCGAGCAGATCTGTCACAGGTTTGCCGAAGTTGGCGTGATGCATTTCGAGCAGATCCTGACGCCAGATCATGTGAGCGCTTTACACCTCGCCTATGAGGCGAAGTATGCCGCGTATCACCGGGATATGCTGCACGACGATGCTTTGCATGTGGGTGATCGAAGGAACATGATCACCGTGGCACTTGCCGGTCCGTTCAACGACCCGCTGGTTTATGCCAACCCCTCCGTGATGCCAGTTCTTGAAGCCCTTTTGGACTATCAGGTGAGGCTGGGGAGTTTCGTTTCTGTGACCTCTTTGCCGGGTGCGAAGGATCAGGAACCGCATCTGGATATGCCACTTCTGTTCGAAGATGAGTCGATGGGCACCCAGCTACCATCCTATTGCCTGACTCTGGTCGTGCCACTTGTCCCGATGAATGCGCAAAACGGAACGACGGCTTATTATCCCGCGAGCCATTTGACGGTGTCTCATGAGCACCCAGAGAGCCCCCCGGCTTTACCCGAGGTGCCGATTGGGGATGCCTTGTTGTTTGACTGCCGGGTTTGGCATGGCGGCACGGAAAACAGATCAGATGCGCCGCGTCCGGTGCTCTACAACACCTATCAGCGACCATGGTTTCGCGATCAGGTGAATTTCGGACAGCAGGAACCGCTGATCATTCCTCAAACGGAATGGGATCACGTGCCCGAGGAACACCGACTTTTGCTCGAATGGTGCACGATCACGGAATAGAGATGCTGGAACCTGTTTTGGTCGGGAATCTTCCCCATCCTCGCCACAATTGGTGGTTATCACAGAAGTTGAATGCTGGTGTTCTAAGTCCGTGCGTTGTCGTTGACGCGCTTTCGGGCTGCGGGGTAGGGCACTGATTGGTTGACGCAACAAATGAATTACCCGCGCTGTGGGCCTAGCGGAAAACGGAGAGAAGAAATGATGGGATTGCTGGTTGGAACTTCGAGAGGAATCCTTATGCGACTCCAAAAAGCCACGATGGCCGCCTTGCTTGCCGCACCCGCGCTCGCACTTGTGCCCGCTCCTGCCGGCGCACAGCTTGGCGATATCCTAAAGTCACCCAAGACATTGATTGACCGTGTCATCGAGGCGCGCAGCACCGACGATATTGCCAAGGACAACCGCATCGTCATTGACGTGAACTCGATCATGGCGGAGCTCGGCACGATCAAGGCATCCACGGAAATCTATGAACAGAAGTTGCTGATCACGGGTATTTTTGAAGATCGCGAAACACACGACAAATTTAAGCAACAGGTTGAACAGGTGCGCGGTCTGAAAGAGTTGTTCTGGCATGCGGTGTTCATGAGTGAGGAAGATCGGGCCCGCCGTGCCGACACGCTGTTCGCGTGGGATGACGTGTTGATCCTTGAGACCAAGGTCGGCGTGGAAATGGTTTCGACACGCGGTGTGGCTGATGTGAATTTCCGCACGGCCGTTGATTCCTTCGGCACGGTCTATCTGATGGGACGTGCGCGTTCGCAGCCCGAACTTGATAAAGCTGTCGATACCGTTGCGAAGACTGATGGTGTGAAACAGGTCGTGAATTACGCGTTTGTGCGGCCTTAGGGGACCCTTAGGCTTCGGGCCCCGCGCCGAAAACATCCTCGAGAGATTTCACCTGATGGCGGATATTGCCGTCACGTTGTGAGAGTTTGACCCGGTCAAAATACTCAAGAACCTCGACGGCGAGATTTCGCCCGATACCGGCCGACTTGCGAAAATCTGAAACGCCGACAGTGCCGTCTGTTTCGATCATCTTGACGAAGACTTTGGCATGGGCGCGCAGGGCGACGGGTGTGAAGAAACGGTTCCCTGCGATTTGAACCGCCATCCCCATGCGGACGGCCTGGCGCATGGTTTTCATGACCGCGCCGACCGTTAAACCGGTCTCGGCAGCGAGATCATGCACAACGGGCGGGGCTTCGGGTGTTTCTTCCAGCATTGGCAGCAACAGCGCCCAGTGCTTGGCGTCGTCGCCGGTCAGGCCCGGCTGATGATTGGGCCGGTGTAGCAACATGCCGTCGCTGGCCACAGTGCAGTCGGATACCGAGGCTGTGACAAGCGCGTCGAAAAGTGGCTCGGGCACAAACCGGCCAAGGCTGCGACGAAGCTGCGAGGCTGCCGGGCCAAGGCGATCGGGATTGTTTGTGTGAAATGCGTCGAGCGCTTTGAGAAACTCTGCGCGGCGGGCTTCCCATGCGGCAGGCGACAGCGCCAGCCGGTCCGCATTGTCTCCGGCAATGATCGCCCCCGCATCTGCCAACAAAGCAGCGGCTTCTTTGTCGTTCAGGTTGCGGGTGGCGAGGAACGCATTCAGGGGGAAACCGGTGTCCGACAGGGCCAGCGTTTTGGTGAGTGCGGATGTATGGTCCGGCGTATCAAGAGCGTTCAGCACGGCGAGCCGGTCGGCCCGCGCGCGGCCACGGCGTGGTGGGAAAAGGTCAATCACATGACCGCCGCCCAGAGTGACTTGCGCTGACTGATCGCGGATTACAAATCGGTCATGGGCGCAGGCCCCTACCGCTTCGTCGAGGACCAGTTGCGCGAGCGCGGATTGACCAGGTTCAATATTTTCGGCGCCGAGAACAGCAACCCGACCTGGGACGTTCTTGGCGCCAAGATGCACATGCACAGGGGTCCAGTGCCGCAGCGGACGGCGCGCATCAGCAACAACCCGCAAGCGCACATCAAGTTTCTTGTAGAGTTGCAGGCTTGGGTCGGCCACCAGCCAGTCGCCGCGGGCGATATCGTCTTTATCGATGCCCGCGAGATTGATGGCAAGTCGATCGCCGGCGCGCCCGGTCTGGCTGTCGGCGTTGTTCGCGTGGATGCCGCGGACGCGGGCCTGGGTGTCAAAACCGGCGATCCAAAGTCGGTCTTCACGTGCGACCTGCCCGGAGAAGGCGGTGCCGGTTACGACAAGTCCGGCACCAGCGACCGTGAAGACGCGATCAACACCGAGACGGAAATGTCCACCTTCGGCCTTGTTGTGAACCTCTTCGGAAAGCGCCGTGATCTTGGCAGATAGTTCATCGATACCCGTATTGGTGATGGCGGAGACCGGAAAAATCGGAGCGTCGGCCAATGAGCTGTCGGCGAGCAATTCAGAGATTTCGTTCTGAACTTCCTGCACGCGCTCTGCGGGCACCCGGTCGATCTTCGTGAGCGCGACGAGCCCGCGTGAAACACCCAGAATATCCAGGATGGCGAGATGCTCGCGCGTCTGGGGCATGGGGCCGTCATCGGCGGCGACCACGAGCAAAGCACAATCAATTCCCGTGACGCCGGCCAGCATGTTGTGGACCAGACGTTCATGGCCAGGCACATCGATGAAGCCGAGCCGGGCACCATTGGCGAGATCGGTATAGGCAAAGCCGAGGTCAAGCGTCATGCCACGCTTTTTCTCTTCCGGCAGGCGGTCAGCATCCGTTCCGGTCAGCGCCTTCACCAGAAGGGTCTTGCCGTGATCAATATGTCCTGCGGTGGCGATAATCATCGACTGGCCAGTATTTTCAGTTGTGCGCGGAAGCCGTCCATATCATCCAGGCAGCGCAGGTCGAGCCACAATGCATCATCCTGCACGCGGCCAATGATCGGCAGCGGCAGTCCGCGAAGGTCTGCGGCAAGCCGTTTGAGGGCTGCGCCGCGGCCGCGCGATGCGGTGGGCATGATGGTGATGGCTGCGCTGTCGAGGGTTTCCACCGGCAGTGCTCCCGAGCCGATCTGGCCCGAACATTCGGCGATCCCGACGTCGAAGCCGTCTCCCAGTGCGGTTTTGACGTCATCCAGAACGGCCTCGGCCTGGGAGCGAATGTCTGCGGCTTTACGCGCCAGGCGACCCAATGTCGGCAACCGTTCGGTCAGCCGGTCGGGATCTCGGTACAACTGCAACGTGGCGGCGAGCGCTGCGAGGGTCGCCTTGTCGCATCGCAATGCGCGTTTGAGCGGGTTCTTTTTGAGTTTCGCGATCAAGTCTTTGCGGCCGACAATCAACCCGGCTTGTGGGCCGCCGAGAAGCTTGTCGCCGGAGAAGGTGATGATATCTGCACCCGCCGCGATCGTTTCGCGCGGCGTGGGTTCGTGGGGCAGGCCCCATGTCTCAAGGTCAACCAGTGCGCCTGCGCCCAGGTCTACCGCGAAGGGTACATCTCCGGCATGGGCGATACCGGCAAGCACGTCTTCTGCAACGCTCGCGGTGAAACCCTGCACCATATAGTTCGAGGTGTGGACCTTCATGATCAAGCCGGTGCGCGGATTGAGAACTTCCTCGAAATCCTTTGCATGGGTCCGGTTGGTGGTGCCGACTTCGACAAGCTTTGCGCCCGCGCGTGACATGATGTCAGGGATGCGAAACGCCCCGCCGATCTCCACAAGCTCACCGCGTGAGACTGGGACTTCCTTGCGCAGGGCCAGTGCGTTGAGCAGCAACAGGACAGCGCCGGCATTGTTGTTCACCACCGTGGCGGCTTCCGCGCCGGTCAGCTCGCAAAGCAACTCTTCGACATGTACGTCCCGATCTCCACGTTTTCCCGTCGCCAGATCGAACTCGAGATTGCTGGCGCCCCGCGCGGCATCAGCCATGGCTGTGATCGCTTCTTCAGCGAGGGGTGCGCGCCCGAGATTGGTGTGGAGCACCGTGCCGGTCAGGTTGAACACGCGTTTGAGAGACGGAGCGGCCATCCGTTCAAGCCGGGTTGCTGCGCTTTGGGCAATGGCGCCTTCGCGCAGATCGGTCTCCTTGCCCTCTGTAAGTGCGGCCCGCGCAATGCCGAGCAGGTTGCGCAGCACGGTTGTGGTCGCCTCACGGCCATGGGATTCCACAAGCGTTACGACCTCGGGGGCCTGCAAAAGGCGATCGAGTGACGGGATGGATGCGAAATCAGGTGTGGTGTTTGCCATGGGCGGGGATTGTTGAGCGGCAGGCATGTTCGATCAAGGCTGTTATAGTGAATACCGTTCATCATATTTGCGACAGATGGTCATGCCTGCAATTTCAGCACAGCCCTACGACTATGATTTTGACCCCGCCGGGCTGGTCCTGTTTGCGATCGATATGCAGCGCGACTATCTGGAAGAGGGCGGCTATGGCTCGTCTCTTGGCCTCGATCCGGGACCAAGTCGGGAGATTATTCCGGTGATGGCAGCTCTCATTGCAGCCTTCCGTGCGCATAACCTGCCAATCATTCACACCAAACAGTGCCACAAGCCGGACTTGTCGGATTGCCCGCCCGCGAAGCTTCGTCGTGGTCGCCAAAAACTCAAGATCGGAGACGAAGGACCCATGGGGCGTTTGCTGGTTTGCGGTGAACCGGGCAGCGATATTGTGCCTGAGCTCGCACCCTTGGCTGGAGAAGTTGTTCTCGACAAGCCGGGAAAGGGGTCATTCTACGGAACGGGCTTGCAGGAGATACTGGATGAGCTCGGTGCCACACATCTGATTCTCACAGGCGTTACCACCGAGGTCTGCGTTCAGACGACCATGCGCGAAGCCAATGACAGGGGGTACGACTGCTTGCTTGTCGAGGATGCGACCGAGAGTTATTACCCGGCCTTCAAACAAGCGACCATCGAGATGGTACGGTCTTCTGATGCCTTGATTGGCTGGACGGGAATTTCCGCTCAGGTGCTGAACGCCCTGACGCGGCTTTAGGGGAAATCATGAAAGATTGGGGCGGTATCGCGGCCGGGCTTGGCACGGTTCTTTGTTTTGTCGCGATGCTGATTGCCGGACGGCTTGGCGCGACCACGGATGCACTGACCATTTATGATCTCGCAGGTTTGCGCATGGGTGTGGCGGCATTGTGCGCGTTCCCCTTTCTGTTGCGGGCTTACCCGTGGGGTGTGAATGTTCGTGCTCATGTGGTTGTGGCTTTCTTTGGCGGTGCGCCGTTTGTCTTGCTGATTTTTGGCGGCATGATCTTCGCCCCGGTCGGTCATGCCGCCGTGATGATGAACGGAGCGTTGCCGATCTTCGCCGCGCTGGTGACCTGGGTCTGGGTTGGCGACCGTCCGGGCCGCTGGCAATGGGCGGGTATCGCCGCGATTGTTGTCGGCGTGGCTGCCGTCGGGTGGGATGCGGTGTCCGGGAATGTGCCGGGCGCCTGGCGCGGCCATCTCATGTTTCTGGGAGCCTCGGTTTTTGCTGCGATCTGGTACACGGGCATGCGAGCCTGGCGGCTGACCGTGATCCAGTCGCTTGCGGCACTTCTGGTCACCAATGCGCTGGTTTATGTGCCGATCTGGTTGCTCTTCCTGCCTTCGGGGCTTTTTACGGCACCGGTATCCGACATTCTTCTGCAAGTCGTGGTGCATGGGATCTTCGGCGCTTTCCTTTGTATTCTGGGACATGCTTACTCGGTCATGACCATCGGCCCGACACGACAGGCTGCGATCATGTCCGGTGCGCCTGCGCTCGCGCTGTTTGTGGCGATTCCGACCCTGGGTGAAATCCCAAGTACACTGAACGTGTTCGGGGCCGGGATTGTGACCGCGGGCATTCTGGCAACCGTATTTCTGCACACGCGCAATAAAGCGCAATCGTGAGATTGCGCTGTCTGCATGACATGCTAGAAAACCGCCCATGGTAAAACTTTCCGTTCTTGATCAATCTCCCGTTCGCGCTGGTGGCAATCCGCGTCAGGCGCTCGAAGAGACCGTCGCGCTCGCGCAGGCTGCAGAGCGCTTGGGGTACACGCGTTACTGGCTGGCTGAGCATCATGGGGCGGCGGGATTTGCTGGGTCTTCACCCGAAATTCTGGTTGCGCGTGTGGCCGCTGCGACGGATTCGATCCGCGTTGGGTCGGGGGGTGTGATGCTCAGCCACTATTCCCCCTTGAAGGTGGCTGAGAATTTCAAGCTTCTGGAAAACCTTTATCCCGGTCGGATCGATCTCGGAATCGGGCGCGCGCCGGGCAGTGATGGCCTGACGGCGGCGGCCTTGGCCTATGGCAACGAGATCGGGATTGAGTATTTCCCGACCAAGATCGCCGACATGATGGCGTTTCTGTCAGACGAAGTGCCTGCGAGTGAGCCGTTCAAAGCAGTTCGGGCCACGCCCTCGGTCACTGCAATTCCTGAGGTCTGGTTGTTGGGTTCCAGTGACCAAAGTGCGGCCTATGCGGCACATTTCGGGCTGGCCTACACCTTTGCGCATTTCATCACACCGCAGGCGAGCGCGCCGATCCTTGACTACTATCGTGCGAACTTTAAGGCTTCGGCGTCCCTGGCAGCCCCAAAGGCGAGCGCTGGGGTTTATGTGATTTGTGCCGACACGAAGGAAGAAGCCGAGTATCTGGCGGCCAGTCGGGATTACTGGCGCATGAAGCTGCAATTCGGCCAGCACCTGCCTTATCCGCCGCCCGAAGAGGCATTGGCCTACCCCTACAATGCTCAGGAAAAGCGTATTGTTGAGGCGAACAAGGCCAACCGGTTCACGGGTGACCCTGAGTCCCTGAAAGTCGAATTGACGGCCTTTGCCGAAGAAAATGGTCTCGATGAACTTGTTATTCTGACAATCACATACGATTTTGAGAAGCGTATGCGGTCCTACGAGTTGCTGGCCGACGCATTCGAACTGAGCCGCTCAGAAGAAGCGGCCTGAAATAATCCTTCCCCAGGGCGACGACGCACAACCGCACACAGGAGAGCGGAAGATGAGTGATATGGACCTTTCGGGCCGCGGCGCGGTCGTGACTGGATCAACCAGTGGTATTGGACTTGAGGTGGCGCGTGAACTCGCGCGTGCCGGTGCCAATGTGATGCTCAATGGCTTTGGCGATGCCGAGGAAATTGAAAAAACCCGGGCCGCGCTGGCGACTGATTGTGGCGTCACGGTCGGTTATTCGGGCGCCGATCTGTCGGATGGTGGTGCGGCCACCGCGTTGATCGCGGACGCCGAAGTGGCGATCGGCAGCGTTGATATTCTGGTGAACAATGCGGGCATTCAGCATGTCGCGCCGGTTGATGAGTTTCCGGCGGAGAAGTGGGAGGCGATCATTTCGATCAATCTTTCTTCGGCCTTTTATACGACTGCAGCAGCGCTTGCGGGCATGAAGGAACGTAACTTCGGGCGGATCATAAACATCGCGTCCGCCCATGGTCTTGTCGCTTCGCCTTACAAGGGCGCGTATGTGGCCGCCAAGCACGGCTTGGTCGGGCTGACCAAGACCGTCGCGTTGGAAGTTGCGGAAACCGGCATCACCTGCAACGCGATCTGTCCGGGCTTTGTGCAAACGCCGCTGGTTGACGGCCAGATCGACGATCAGGCCAAGGCCCATGGTTTATCCCGCGAAGAGGTGATCCGCGATATCGTGCTGGCATCCCAACCGAGCAAGCGGTTCGTCGACGTCGAGCACATCGCGGCTACGGTTCTCTTTCTGTGTGGCCCCGCAGGCGCATCCTTTACGGGTTCTGCGCTTTCCATCGATGGGGGTTGGACGGCCCGATGAGCGGGGCCGGCGGCGACGTCGAATCCGGTCCGGTCAAACATATCAACCTTGCTCTTCAGGGTGGCGGTGCACACGGCGCCTATTCCTGGGGTGTTCTTGATCGGCTGCTCGAAGATCCCCGGATTGTTATTGAGGCGGTCAGCGGAACCAGCGCCGGGGCCATGAACGCTGCGGTGCTTGTTGCCGGACTGGCTGCAGGCGGCCCGGCGGCGGCGCGTGAGGTTCTCGGTGAATTCTGGCATCAGGTCTCACTGATGGACCGGTTCAGCCCTATCCGCCGGACCTTCTGGGAGAAGTTCAGTGGTGGTTACACCCTGGATGGGTTCCCGGGGCTGGCGTTCATGGAGACCCTGTCGCGAACGTTTTCGCCCTATCAGGTGAATCCGATGAACCTCAATCCGCTCCGCGGCGTTCTCGAGAAGCTGATCGATTTTGAGACGCTGCAGCACGCGGATTCCACCAAGCTCTTTATTTCGGCAACGAACGTTTCGACCGGGCGGGCGCGCGTCTTTGAAAATCACGAGATGACACCTGATGTGTTGCTCGCATCTGCTTGCCTGCCGCAGATGTTTCAGGCGGTGGAGATTGACGGGGAACATTTCTGGGACGGCGGGTATATGGGCAACCCGGCGATCTATCCGCTGATTTATGGTGCGGAATGTCGTGATGTGGTGCTTGTGCAGATCAACCCGCTCGAACGGTCAGGCGTTCCAAAATCGGCCCGCGAGATACAAAACCGGATCAACGAGATCAGCTTTAATGCGAGCCTGATACACGAGATGCGCGCGATACATTTTGTCACCCGTTTGATCGATGACGGGGAGCTCGATTCCAAGAATTACAAACGCATGCTCATGCACATGATCGAAGCTGAAGATGTTTTGGAGGCCTTCGGTGCTTCCTCGAAGCTGAATGCGGACTGGGATTTTCTCAGCAAGCTAAAGGAGATCGGCCGCGAGGCGGCCGATCTCTGGCTCGACAAGAATTTCGCAATTCTGGGCGAGGATTCAACGATCGATTTGCAAGAACACTTTCTCTAGCCCGTTTGTTCGGTGTGCTCTCCGCGTGGGGTCAGTCGGCACCGACATTGAATTTCATCGATGTGTGCGCCTCGATCGCATCGCGTACGTCCGGTCCAAATTTTTCGGCGACTTCTGCCCCGACTGATTTGGTGTAGCCCACATCGTTCTGGTTGGTGCCGAGAATCACCACGAAGAGTAGCGCGGTGTCTTCGGAGACGTTTCGGAACGCGCGGGTGACTCCGAGGGGCACGTTGATCATGTCATGGGGTTCGAGGACCGTATTGTGTTCTCCGGCATCTCCCCAACTGACTTCAAACCGTCCGGTCAGACAGAAGAAGATTTCATGGGTCTCCATATGGGCGTGCAACATGGGGCCATCGCCCGGCGGGCATTCCGCAATCGAGAGTGACAATCCTGGCGGACCTTTGGCGGCGGTGAACTGGTGTGACCCCGCAGCGTCTGCGGGTGCCAGAAGCGTGTAGAGAGTTTTCGCCGTCAGCATCTCGTAAGCCTCGGTGGGGATGCCGAGAGCGGCGTAGTTGCCTTTCTTGGGTTGCAACTCATTGAAACGCACGATGTGTTCGTGCATGCCGCCCGGGCCGATATCGATCGTTTTCATGGTCTGATCCTCCTGACACGAATGAGACCACGCGGCTCTGCCGGGCCACAAGTCTGCATCGGGCTTGTGTCTTATCTGCCGAAACAGGGTGCGCGCGTATGGGGTTGCTTAACCTTTCGTCGTCATGATCTTCGCCAAACGCGCAATCGCGGGCCCGCAGATCGGGTGTGCGGAGATTGATCCAGGAAGGAACGAGGCGCTCATGTATGGAAAACTGCTTGTTGTCGGGCTCGGCCTGGCTCTTTTCGCTGCTGCGCCGGCGCATGCAGGCGATGCCCGACATCTGTCTGTGGCCAGTGGTCTGCCCGAGAATCATCAGGCGCTGAAGATTTTTCGCCAAGGGTTTCAGTCCGAGATCAAACGCCGGGCTGCGGAGGCAGAACTTGGCGAGATTGTCTGGGATGAAACCCATGCCGGGACGCTTTCGCATTTCGGCGGCGTTCTGGAAGCCGTGGAGGATGATCTCGCGATGTTCGGCATCGTGTCTGTCAATCATGAAACCCGCCGTCTGCCGCTTCAGGACATGACGTTTCACGCGCCGTTTACAACTGAATCCTGCCGGATTGTCGGCAACGCGTATCACGCCATCCACCAGACACTGGACGGCATGACGTCATCGCTTGATTCGGCCCGTCAGAGGTATCTCTCGGCGATTCCCGTTGATGCCTACAACTTCATTTCGGTCCGGAAGATCAGAAATCTGGATGATGTGCGGGGGTTGCAGATTGGGGTGACGGACCGAATTGATGGATGGCTTGATGGTGTCGATGGTATCCCGGTGCGATTGCGGCCCGATCTTGTGGCCGCGCGCATAGAAGCCGGTGTTCTTGTTGGCGCGCTGCTGCCCAATACCGAAATGAAACGGCTGGGTCTCAAGAAACTGGCCGATCACTACACCCGTACGGGCTTTGGTGCGCAGGTGCCATTTATTGTCACCGTTAATGCCCGCGCATTTGCGACTTTGCCGAAGTCACTTCGCGAGATTATTCAGGACGTGGCCAACGATTTTGTCCCGATGGCGGGTGCAGAATATTGTGCAGCAGGCGCCGACGCGCTCGATGATCTGAAGAAACAGGGCATTGGCACTGCCAAACTTCTCAAAAGCCGGCGTATTCAATGGGCGGAGTCACTTTCACCGCTCGCGCAAGCCTGGGCGTTGCGCAATGACAAGGCGGGATTGCCGGGTACGGCCGCAATTGCCGCTTACATGAACCATATGAAGGTGGCCAAGGTTACGGTGACTCGCGACTGGTCTCTCCCGGCACCAAAGGGTGCGTTGCAGAAGATGACCGCACCGGCCGACGAGATATCTCAGGTTCCCGCGAGGTAGACCTGTTTTTTTCTGCGCGTCTGCTATGTTTCTGCGGGCTTGCCGGGCATATCCGCCCCGGTATAATTCCCAAACGGGTTTACCGGGAGAAACTGGAATGTCGCAGGATAATTTTGTCGTATTTGATGACAGCAATTTCGATGCACAGGTCCTCTCGCGTGATGACCTGACCGTTGTGGATTTTTGGTCGACCACCTGCGTGCCCTGCAAACAGTTGAAAAAGGTTCTTGGACAAGTCGCCGAAGACATGCCCGAGAACGTCATGATCGGCACTGTCAACGGCGATGAAAATCAGGATCTTCTGGTGCGCTATGGCGTGCGCGGTTTTCCGACGCTCCTGTTTATCAAGGGCGGGGAAGTGGTGGAAACACGCACCGGCGTCGACCGCAAACAGGTGCTTAAGAAAGTGATCGAAGAACACGCCTGATTCGGCCTACAATCGATCTGCACAAGAAGGAAACAAGCATGGCCAATATCACTCTGCTCGATATCGAAGAGCTGAAGAAGACCAAGCTCAAACCCTATGTTGAGAAATCGCTTGAATTGCGGGCGCCCGATCCTGGTTTTCATGCCGTCATGGGTCACAACATCGACATTGCCGAGAAATTTTATCTGGCTTGGGTGGGGGCGTTCAACGAGGGCGCGCTCAGCCATCGGCTGAAAGAGGTGATCCGGGTGATGCTCTCCCGGATGGCCCATTGCAGCTATTGAGGCAATGTTCGGTCTGCTTCGGCGAAGCAGCAAGGACTTGACGAACAGGCACTCGACGACGGGATTTACAATCATGCCGCCAGCGACGTCTTTACCGATGAGGAAAAGGCGATCATGCGGTACGTGGAAACAATCGCGACCGATCCGGATTCCTTCGATGATGCGGCGTGGGCAGATTTGCGTGCCCATCTCTCGGAAGAAGAGATCGTGGAACTGGGAATGTTCCTGTTTATGAATCTCGGCTTCCACACCTTCTTTGGAACCCTGAAATTCTATCCGATGTTTGCGCCCGATGGGCGTCTGGTCAGTCAGGAAGAATCTGAACGCCTCTATGGGGATCGCCCGGAATCCCTGCAAAGCGCGGCGGCTGAATAATGTCGCGTATGCAGCCGCTTGATCTCTCGGAGATCAAAGACCCCGAGATCCATGAGCTGATCACCGAGTGCGAGGAGTTTGGCGTGCCGGATGCGATGTTCATCCGCATATTTGCCCGCCAACCCGATCAGATGAAAAGCATGCTTCGGGCGATGCTGTCCTCCCATCGTGACGGGAGCGTCGATCACAAGCTCAAGGAAATCATTCGTATCCAACTCGCGCGGTTTGCCGAGGACCCCTATTTTGCAGCACTTCGCTCGAAAAAGGCCATTGCCGAAGGTCTCACCGAAGATGTGATTGAGGCGGGGTGCGAGGACTACGAGGATTCGGACCTGTTCTCAGATCGGGAGAAGGTTGCCTTGCGCTTTGCCGAGCAGATGTTCCTCGACTCTACCAAGGTCGACAAGATTTTTTATGATGAGATGCACGTGCATTATTCCGATCCGGAGATCATGGAGATCGGCGCGTTTATCGCGCTGTTCCACGGTATCCACATGGTGATGCGCACTTTCGACGCCCGTCCCGCGGCGGCTTAGCAGGCGACCCCAGACACAATGTCATGCGCGGACTTGATCCGCGCATCTCATCCGATGCGTTGAGAAGATGCCCGGGTCAAGCCCGGGCATGACGACGTTCAATCAATTCTTGTTCAGCGCCGCCCACACCCGTGGCGGGGTGGCCGGCATATCGAACTCGGTAATCCCGCGAACGGACATGGCGTCGATGATCGCATTCATGCCGGCGGCCAGCGCGCCTGTGGTGCCGGCTTCGCCTGCACCCTTGGCACCCACCGGGTTGGTGGTGCAGCGCACGGAATGGAAGCCGAGCTTCATGTCAGGCATGTCGTCGGCCCGTGGCATCATGTAGTCCATGAAAGAACCGGCCAGCAGCTGTCCGTCACCGTCGTAGATGGCGTGTTCGCCAAGTACCTGACCAAGGCCCTGGGCAACACCGCCATGGACCTGTCCGTGGACGATCATCGGATTGATCACCGTGCCGCAGTCATCGACAGCGATGTAGTTCAGAACATCAATCACGCCGGTTTCGGGTTCAATCTCCACTTCGCAGATATGACAGCCGTTCGGATAGGTCTGCTCGGGAGAGTCGAAATCTTCCTCGGAATCAAGGCTGTTGGGAACGCCCTCGGGCAAACCGTCGAGTGACTTTGCCTGTGCGGCGAGATCAAAAATGCTCACCATCTTATCGGTGCCGGCCACGCTGAAATTGCCGTCGGCGTATTCAATATCGGCTTCGGCGGCTTCGAGCACATGCCCGGCGAGTGCCTTGCCCTTTTCGACGACCGCATCGGCGGTCAGTGAAATCGCGCCGCTGGCCAGTGCCATGGACCGAGACGCAACCGAAGCGAAACCGGTATTTGGGGTTTCGAAACTGTCACCCTCAACGATGCGAACTTTCTCATAAGGGACCTGGAGCAGGTCGGAGACGACCTGCGCGAAGGAGGTGGCGTGACCCTGTCCGTTGGATTGCACGGCCAGTCGGGCTTCGACGGTGCCGTCATCAGCGAAGATCAGCTTGGCCCCTTCTTGCAGCATCCCGCCCGCAGTTTCCACGAAGCAGGACATGCCGATACCGCGCAGCTTGCCGTTTTTGGCGCTTTCAGAGCGGCGTTCCTCGAAGCTGTCCCATTCGGCCAGGGCGAGAGCCTTGTCCATCTCGGCTTCAAACTCTCCTGAGTCATAAACCTGATTGAGTGAAGTGGTGTAGGGCATCTGCGCGGGCTTGATGAAGTTGCGGCGGCGCAATTCCACCCGGTCGATCCCAAGTTCGCGTGCGGCATGGTCCATCATGCGTTCGAGCATATAGGCGGCTTCCGGCCGCCCGGCACCACGATAGGGGCCAATCGGAATGTTGTTCGTCATCAGGCACTTCACCTGATACTCCAGCGCCGGGTTGTCGTAACAGCCGGTCAGGCAATTGCAGACATTGCGTGTTGCCGCGGCGGGACCGTGGGAGGACAGATAGCCCCCCATGGAGGCGATCATGTCGACCCGGAAAGCCTGAATCTTCCCATTTTCATCGAAGGCCATGGCGCCGTTCATCACGCCGTCCCGGGCCTGATTGTCAGCCAGAAAGGCTTCGGACCGGGTGCCCTGCCATTTGACCGGCTTGCCGGTTGCCTTGGCGGCAAACAGGATCGCGACATATTCAGGGTAGGCTTGGGTCTTCATGCCAAAACCGCCGCCGACGTCGTTTGTCATGACGCGCATCTGCTCATGGGGAACATTGAAGATCGCCCCGGCCAGCATGTTGCGCATGGCGTTCACGCCCTGAGACCCGCTGATCAATTCATAGCAGCCGGCCCCGTCATTTGAGTTGGGCAGGAAGCGTGCGGACGCGCTGCGCGGTTCCATGGAGGCGACAACAAGCCGATTTGTGGTCAGGGTCAGATTGACGACATGGGCGGCATTGTTGATGGCCGCTGTTGCATTGTCTTCATCACCGATCTGGAAGTCGAGGCAGACATTGCCCGGGATGTGTTCATGCAGCTGGGGTGCATCCGCATCCATCGCTTTGGTCACGTCGGTCAGCGCGGGGAGGGGGTCCACATCCAGTTCGATCAGATCGACGGCATCCTGCGCCAGTGCCGTGCTCTCGGCGACCACCACCGCAAGAATTTCACCCACATGGTAAATTTTGTCGACCGCCACGGCGGGCCGCTGGGTGCGCAACATTTCTGAACCGTCACGGTTGAGGAATGGTGTGACGTTCGGAATCGCCCCGATTCCAACGTTTTTCAGGTCTGCGCCGGTGAAAATGCTGATCACGCCGGGCGCGGCTGCGGCCTCAGCGGTGTCGATGCTTTTGATAATGCCGTGTCCGATGGGCGCGCGAAGGAATGCGGCAAAGGCCTGTCCCTCAAAGCCGGTGTCATCGGCATAGGCGCCGCCGCCAGTGAGAAGCCGCGCATCCTCGCGGCGTTCGACATGCTGTGAAATTCCAAACTGACCGGATGCCATCGTGAGTACTCCCTCGGGACGCGTGATGTGTTGGGCCAAGAATATCATACAGCGTGCTGGAATCGAAGTGCCGCTCTGGCTTTTCGTGCGCCTTTTGATGTGATAATCACGCGCCCAACACGGATGCTTGCATCTTTTGACCGATATCTGTTTCCAGGGGACTTCCACGATGCTTTTCAAATGCGGCCACGACCATGCGCACGGCGCGAACCATGCACCTTCCGACGCGTCAGGCGGACACGGGATCAAGGTGGAAAAACTCGGTGTGCGCACCGTCGACATTCATTGTCACCTGCATGTGCCCGAGGCCGATGCTCTGGTGAAAGATGTCTTCGATCTCAAGAACGAGCCGCTGCTGTGGTTTGCCAATGATGCGACCCGCAAGTTCCAGATGGCCCATGGGCAGGAAATCATGCCGCGGGCCACGGATTCCGCGCTGCGAATTGCCGAAATGGACGCCTCTGGCGTTGACGTGCAGGCGATTTCAACCGCTCCCAACCATTATTGCTACTGGGCCGAGCCGGATCTGGGTCGCGATGTGGCGCAGACCGTAAACAACAGGCTTGCCGAGACCGTTGCCGAACATCCCGACCGTTTCGTTGCGCTGGGTACCGTGCCGTTGCAGGACCCGCAGATGGCGGTTGCCGAACTGGAGCGCTGTGTGAAGGAACTCGGCATGAAGGGTGTCGAGATCAATGCTGATGTCGCCGGGCAGGAACTGTCCAAGGCCGGCCTCGATCCGTTCTTTGCCAAATGTGAAGAGCTCGATGTGATCATCTTCATCCATCCCTCGGGTTATGCAAAAGGCGACCGGTTTGCCGATCATTACTTCTCCAACATCATCGGCAATCCGCTCGCGACCACGGTTGCCGTGCATTATCTGATCTTTGATGGTGTGATGGATCGCCATCCGGGCCTCAAGGTTGTCCTCGCCCATGGTGGCGGTTTCCTGGGCGCCTATCCGGCCCGTATCGATCATGCCCACCCGCTGCGCGGCGATATGCAGCGCGAGCTGCCGGCCGGCAAGGTGCCGACCGACTATCTCAAGCGCTTCTTCTTCGACACGGTTGTGTTCTCGAATGAGCAGCTCGAGTTCATCACCAAATACTACGGTGCTGATCACGTCCTCATGGGGACCGATTACCCCTATGATATGGCAGAGACCGATCCGGTCGGACATGTCATGGGCGCCGACCTGACCGATGATCAGAAGCGCGCCATTCTCGGAGAGAATGCCGCGAGCCTGCTGAAGCTTTAAGGGAGAGGAATCCCGCCCTCATGCTCCGAGAGGCTCAGCATGAGGTTATTCGTATCCACTCGTTCGGAGCCTGAAGAAGGACGAGTTCAGAAAAGGAAGCACAATGCTTTTTACCTGTTCCAATCCGGCCCACAACCACGCGCCTGCTGGCGACACGGGCCACCACCGTACGGTCACCGACGGCAAGAAGCACTTCACCGTTGATATCCATTGTCACCTGCACGTGCCGGCTGCCGATGCGATGCTGAAAGACGCCAAGGCGGCTGATCAGCGCAATCTGTATGTGGACACCAACCCGCTGACGTCGGAAATCAACGCCAAGCAGCATACCGATATTCTCGACAAGCTGACCGATCCGTCGGTGCGGATCGCGGATATGGATGCGGCCGGAATTGATGTGCAGGCGATTTCACCGTCCCCGTTCCACTACAACTATGTCTATGAGGCCGGTTTCGCACGCGACACGGCGCATGTGGTTAACAACCGCGTCGCTGAAGTCGTTGGACAACACCCGGACCGCTTTGTTGGTCTGTGCACGGTGCCGTTGCAGGATGTTGATATTGCCGTAGCTGAACTCGATCGCTGCGTGAACGACCTCGGTATGAAGGGCGTTGAGATTTCAACCAACGTCAACGGGACAGACCTGACCCGCGCCGGGCTGGAGAAGTTCTTCGCCCGTGTCGAAGAGCTCGGCGTTGTGATCTTCATGCATCCCATCGGGACAAGCTTCAAAGAACGCATGACCGACCATTACTTCCGCAACACCATTGGCCATCCGCTCGAATCTGCTCTCGCAGTCGGGCATCTGGTGTTTGATGGTTATCTGGAAACCTATCCCGGTCTGAAAATCTGCATCGCCCATGGTGGTGGTTATGTGCCGTCCTATGTTGGTCGTTTCGATCACCCTTATCACCTGCGTGATGATTGCCGGGTGAACCTGACCAAGGCACCTTCCGAGTATGTGAAGAAGCTCTATTTCGACACCGTCGTGTTCACCGAGCACCAGCTTCGCTACCTGATCGAGACCTGGGGCGCAGATCACATCGTGATGGGTACGGATTACCCTTACGACATGGCAGAGACCGATCCGGTCGGCCATGTGGATTCGGTGCAGAACCTGTCGGAAGACGACAAGGCTCTGGTGATGGGTGCCAATGCGGCGGCGCTGCTGGGCATCGAGGTGCCGTCAGCCTAATTCGGCTGTTCGGCTTCCCAGCGTTCTTCGAAATGCGGGTACACCCGGCTCATATAGCCGGTGTGGAACTGCCAGAAGGACTCCGGTTCGAATTTTTCGGGATTGTCTGCCGAGCTGCAGCTCGGCAGACATTCACCGACCGCATCGAGATTCGGACACACAAAAAACGGCAGTGAGAATCGATCCTTCTCCACCGGCGGGATCACCCGGTGCGGGGTGGCCCGTACCACACCGTTCGACCAGCGGTTCAGGTATTGCCCGAAATTCACGACGATGCTGTCGGCCGGGATTTCCGGCCAGATCCAGGTTCCATCTGTATCCATCACCTGCAATCCCGCCTGCTCCGTGGCCGGCAGAAAGGTGTTGAAGCAGGTGTCGGCATGGGCGCCGTGGCCGGTTTCATCCGTCGCCAGATCAGGCTTGGGCGGATAATGAATCAGTCGAGTATAGAAATGTGCGCGGTCAAAATACGGTTCGAAGAAGCCGTCCGGCAGTTCCAACGCCCGTGACCAGACAGGCAGCAGGCTCTTGGCGAGCTTGCCCATCTGTTCCAGATAGTCATGCGCAGCACCGGGAAGTTCTGGCGCGCCGGCGGGCCATCGGTTGCGGCCATACATGCGTTTTCGCGCAAGCACCTGCGGGTGGTCGTCGGCATAGTCGACCCCGAAATTGTAGGATTCATAGAAGTCGTTTTGCGGGCGCTCGTAATAGTCAGATTCCCGGACCACGGTCATCCGCAGCGGCTGGTAGCCGCGTTCATGGGGATCGATCTCCAGGGCGATCTTGTCGTCCAGCGGCAAATCGAAAAAGGCGTGCGCCTGGTCGAACATGCGCGTGATCGTGTTTTCAGGGACCCCGTGATTGACGACACACATGAAGCCGATGCCTTCGGCGACGTCGCGCAACTGTTGGGCGAGCCCGTCGATTTCACCACGCGCGAGCGGCCCAAGATCGAGCAAAGGCAATGCGCGATGCGGTGTTTCGCGCACCTGGCGTGTGTAGTCGGGGTCCGTGACGGTCATGACGTCAAAAGCCTAGCGCAAGGCTGCGCCCGGGTGCCAGCGTCTTAAAAATAGAGCATGCGGGTGCAGAGGGCCTACTTCGTGATGATCTCCGGCCCCATCAGTGCGGTGGGCAGGAAGGTCGAGATGATCGGTACGTAAGTCACCAGGATCAGGAAGATGAACATGATGCCGACCCAGGGCAGGGCTGCCCGGACGACACTCATGACGGACATCCCCGCCACGCCCGCCGTGACAAACAGGTTAAGCCCGACCGGCGGTGTGATCATGCCGATCTCCATATTCACCACCATGATAATGCCGAGATGGATCGGGTCGATGCCCAGTTCGATCGCGATCGGGAAGACCAGCGGTGCCACAATGACGATCAGGCCCGAGGGTTCCATGAACTGGCCACCAATGAGCAACAGGAGATTGACCACGATCAGGAACATGATTGGTCCGAATCCGGCAGATAAAAGCGCTTCGGTGATCAACTGCGGAATGCGCTCTTCGGTCAGGACATGCTTGAGGATCAGGGCGTTGGCGATGATGAACATCAGCATGATGGTCAGCTTGCCCGCCTCAAGAAGGGTGCGTTTGGTGTCCGGGTGAACCCAGGCCGTGATCAGCGCGCTTGGTTTGTCGCGCAGGCGGATGGGTTCGCCATCCTTTCCATGGAGAGGGCCCATATCGCGATAAATGAAGTTTGCGATCAGGAAGGCATAAACGGCCGCAACGGCTGCCGCCTCGGTGGGCGTGAAAATGCCGCCATAGATGCCCCCCAGAATGATCACGATCAGGAACAGGCCCCAGCCTGCGGCGGTTCCCGCACTAAACAGTTCCTTGAACGTGGCGCGCGGCTGGGAGGGAAGCCCCTTCCATTTGGCGACGATGTAGATCGCAATCATCAACATCAGTCCGGCGATGATGCCCGGGATCACGCCAGCCAGGAACATGCGCCCGACCGACACATCAACAGCGGCGGCATAGACAACCATGACGATGGAGGGTGGAATCAGAATGCCGAGCGTGCCTGCATTGGCGATGACACCGGCGGCGAATTCCTTGGTGTAGCCAACCTGTCGCATGCCGGCGATCACGATGGAGCCGATGGCAACCACCGTGGCGGGAGACGAGCCTGAAAGGGCGGCGAACAGCATGCATGCAAAGACGCCCGCAATGGCCAGGCCACCCGGGAAATGACCAACAGCGGCAATCGCAAACCGGATTATGCGCTGGGCCACGCCACCGGTCGACATGAAGGCCGAGGCCAGAATGAAGAACGGGATCGCCAGCAGGGTGAAGTGCCCGGCAAAGGCATTGAAGAGCGTCTGGGCAATCGAAGCCAGCGATGCGTCGGAATAGATTAGCAGGAAGGCGATCGAGGACAGGCCCAGACCGACGGCGATCGGGACACCGATCATCAGCAGGCAGATCACGAGTACGAAGAGGAGCAGAGCTTCCATGACTAGCGCACCTCGCTCTGGCGGGTGGCGACGTCTTCGAGCATTTCCTCAGCTTCGTGACTGGCAATCACCAGCAATTGCTGACCTGAGACAACACGCCAGGCGGCTTGCAGGAACCGGATCGTCAGAAGTGCGACCCCGAGAGGCAGGCCAAAATACGGAATAAAGCGGGGCAGCTTGTCGTAGCGTTCACCCTCGTTGAGCCAGGTCGAGAGGAACTGGAGAAACTCTGGCATCACGATGTCGTCGACCTGATAAAAGGCGCGTTTGCCGGCAAACGGCGCCCAGTACTCCCAGGATCCAAACAGCAACAAGACGCTGAACGCGACGCAAGCCAATACGGCAAGGATCGCCACCATGCGATTGATTGGCGACGGCAGCGCCTTGAGGAGCAGGTCAACGCCAAGATGTGCGCGGGTCTTGACGCAGTATGACGCCCCGATCAGCACGAGCCAGGCGAACAGGAACACCGTGGTTTCCAACGCCCAGAGAATATTTGAATTGAAGACGTAGCGCGCGACGACATTGGCAAATGTCAGCATTGTCATCAGACCGAGGATCAACGCGATGAACGTCTCCTCGATATTATTGACCCAGCTACCGAATTTTTTCGGAAAGTCCGTCGCCATCAGAGCCCCCATGGCTGGCGCGCGTTCCACCGGCCCGGAGGTGTCCGGGCCGGTGGTTATCGCGTGAAGTCCGGGGCGACATCAGGCCGCCCCGGATTGCAGGTCCAAGACCTAGCTGTTCTTGTTGTAGGTCAGCGCGGATTCAATGGTGTCGAGGCCAATTTCGTCCTGGAACTTGCTCCAGACCGGCTTCATGGCATCGATCCACTCCTGGCGCTGGGCCGGGGTCAGCTTGCGGACAACGCCACCGGCATCAATCACGAGCTGCATGGCACGCTCATTAACTGCTGTGGCTTCCTGATTGCGGGTTTGGGTGACCTCTTTCATGATTTGTGAAAGCTGGTCGCGCACATCCGGCTTCAGGCCATCCCACCAGTCAGTTGAGGTCACGACCAGATAGTCGATGATCCCGTGATTGGTCTCGGTGGTGCCGTCCTGCACTTCGAAGAATTTCTTGCCGTAAATGTTCGACCAGGTGTTCTCCTGACCATCGACAACCTTGGTCTGCAAGCCGCCATACACTTCGCTGAACGCCATCTTCTGCGGGTTGGCGCCGAGGGC
Source organism: uncultured Alphaproteobacteria bacterium (assembly GCA_943787745.1). GTDB lineage: Bacteria > Pseudomonadota > Alphaproteobacteria > UBA6615 > UBA6615 > JABJAG01. The sequence continues at coordinate 333,917 of CALSNJ010000001.1, forward strand.
TTCGAACTGAGCCACGAGTACGTCGGAGGGCTGCACGCGGAACTTCAGGCCAGCAGCATCTTTGGGGCTCAACAGTGGTTTGTTGGCCGACATTTGCTTCATGCCATTATGCCAGAAGGCGAGACCGAGCAGGCCTTTGCGTTCCATCGACTTGAGCAGCTTCTGACCATCGGGGGAGTTTTGATAGCGATCAACCGCGTTGATGTCTTCGAATACGAATGGCAGGTCGAAGAGGCGGAACTTCTTGGTGAAGGTTTCGAACTTTGACAGAGAAGGTGCTGCCATCTGGACGTCACCCTGCAACATGGCCTCAAGGACCTTGTTGTCGTCATACAAGCTGGAGTTCGGGAACACCTCCATGCAGGCCTTGCCTTGCATCTCTTCATTGACACGCTTTTCGAGAAGCGAGGCAGCAATCCCCTTGGGGTGCTTGTCGGTGTTGGTGACGTGGGCAAACTTGATAACGGTCTCGCCGGCATCACAGTTTGCGTGGGCTGGCGCACTGGCCAGCGTGAGACTTGTTGCGACCGTTGCGACGGCCGCCAGAAGGATCGTTTTCATCGAGGCTCTCCCATGTGAGCATTTTTGTTTGGTTGCGGCGCAAGGCCGATTTCTTATTCAACGTTTTTATCTAAGCAATGGCGATGCCACTTTCGGAGGGGGGGTTGATTTTCTACGACCCATTAGAAAATCAAGAAAAATCATGCTGTTATGGGTTGTCTGTCGTTCCAGCCATGCTCTTGCGGCACGAACGGTGTCACCTCATCAACCCATCGGCTTGAGCGAATGGGTCGATTTCGACACATTCTGTTTGCGTGTGTATTATTCCGCCGCTTCGTCTTCCCGGGCCTGCAAACCGTGCTTCCGGATTTTCTCGTAGAGCGTTTTCCGCGATATTCCCAGCTGCTCATAGGTCGGCTTGAGTCTGCCGTTGTTGGCAAGCAAGGTTTGCTGAATGATGGCGCGCTCGAAGGTTGCGACCCGATCAGGCAAGTCTTCGTTGTTGGAGGCTGACGCCCCGAGGGTTGTGTCAGCTGGCTCCAGACCGAAGCCGAGTGCATAACGCATGGCGACATTCTGAAGTTCCCGGACATTGCCGGGCCAGGCTCGTGCCATCAGGATGGCGTGTTCACGGGGGTCGGGAGACACGGGTGCGCGCTTGAAGCGGGCGCCAAACTGATCAAGAAAATGCGCAAACAGAAGCGGAATATCCTCGTGACGTGAACGCAGTGGTGGGACCTCGAGAGCGAGCACGTTCAGGCGGAAGAATAGATCTGCGCGGAACTGACCGTTCTCCGATTTCTCGGCAAGGTCGGATTTGGTGGCCGCGATGATGCGTACGTCGACAGGAGTTTCTTCATTGGTGCCCAGCCGAACGATGGTGCGTTCCTGCAGAACGCGCAGCAGCTGGGTTTGCAGATCGAGAGGCATGCTTTCGATCTCGTCGAGAAATAATGTGCCGCCATGGGCATATTCGAATTTGCCCACCCGCGCTGCGGTCGCACCGGTAAAGGCGCCAGGAATGTGACCGAACAACTCACTCTCAATGATGTTTTCGGGAAGTGCTCCGCAATTGATGGGAACGAACCGACCTTTGGCGCGGGCGGATCGCTCATGAAGAGCGCGCGCAACGAGTTCCTTGCCAGTTCCGGTCTCGCCCAAGACGAGGACATCGGCGTCGGTGGCGCCATAACTGTTGATCAGTTCGCGCAGACGGACCATTGCGGGTGTTCTTCCAACCACGAGCTGCTCAAGCCCGTCCCCGGTGTCCACAGCGCTGCGCAGCGCCCGGTTCTCCAGAACGAGGCGGCGGAGTTCAAGGGCGCGGCGGGCGACATCGACAAGTCGCTCGCTCGCGAAGGGCTTCTCCAGGAAATCATATGCGCCGTCCTGGATGGCCTTCACGGCCATCGAAATATCACCGTGACCGGTGATCAGGATGACCGGGAGTTGTGGGTCACGTTCCAGGGTTGTGGTGAGAAGTTGAAGCCCTCCCATGCCTGCCATTTTCACATCGGTTACGACGATGCCGGGGTGATTTCTGTCGATCTCGTGCAGTGCACTCTCGGCAGAATCGAAAGCCGCCACCGAGAGGCCTGCAAGTTCGAAGGCTTGAGTGCAGGCGGTACGTAAATGCGCTTCATCGTCGATCAGGATGACATCGTGGGTCATTCGGCGGCCTCATTCGCGAGCTCGGCGCGTGGCAGGGTCACTGTAAAGATCGCGCCACCCTCGCAGGCGTTCGAAACGGTAATGACGCCGCCGAACCGCCGAATGATTCCATGCGTAATGGATAAGCCCAGCCCCATGCCCTCGCCAACATCCTTGGTGGAATAAAACGGGTCGAAAACGTTTTCCAAAACCTCTGCGGGAACGCCGGGTCCGGTGTCCTGAACACAAACCTGAACACCGCCGGCATCAGATGTGGCTCGGATCGACAAGCTGCGCTCGGGCGTATCTTTCATCGCATCTATGGCATTGGTGAAGAGGTTCACAAAGACCTGTTGTAAACGAACATCCCCGGCCAAAACGAGCGGCAGATTGTCCGGGGAGTCCAGCACAACCGTGATATCCGATTGAGTGAGCCGGCCTTCGAGCAGGTTAAGCGCCTCGTGAATGGCTTGTTGCAGTCGGACTGGCCGCGCCGCGACCTGTTCGTTGCGGGAGTAGGTGCGAAGGTTCTTGATAATGCGCGCCATGCGGTCGGTGAGTTCTGCTATGCCGGTCAGGTTGGACTTTGCCGTTTCGGTACGTTGTCGATCGAGAAAAGCGGCCGCGTTCTCTGCGTAGGAGCGAATGGCGGCGAGAGGCTGATTGAGTTCGTGGCTGAGGCCGGCGGCCATTTGACCCAGAGCCGCCATTTTGGAGGCCTGAACCAGTTCTGCCTGAGTTGTCCTGAGCTCTGATTCGGCGCGATGTCGCTCCTCGATCTCGTCTCGCAGTTTGGTGTTCGTTTCCGTCAGGTTTTGGGTGCGCTCAAGAACGCGGACCTCGAGTTGTTGGCGCGCGGCTTCCTGAATTGTCATCCGTTCAATCATGCGTCGGCGACGTTGATAGATGTTCGTGGCAATCAGCAGAATGATGAGCAGAACGGACGTCGCGGCCACGATCGCGGTGTCGACCTGACGTTGGGTGGTCAGGGCGTTTGTGAGGATCAGCACGCGCCAGCCGGAATCGGTCATTTCACGTTCATGGACAAGAAAGTCTGTTCCGGTTGTTGTGTCGGGTCGACCATTGCTTTGGCCGGGTGGTGGTTGCAGTCGTGCAATCCCATCTGCCGGTCCGTCGGTGAACGGCAATGTATCGAGTGCTTGTCCGGCATACCGACCTTCGCGGACCAGCCGATCTCGGGTTTGGGTGTCGAGAGGGTTGAGGGTTTGGAACCGCCATTCCGGGCGGCTGCTCAGAAATACAACTCCGTCTTCATCAACGATGAGTATTTCGCTGTCGGCGGAGAACCAGAGTGGTTCGAGATTGTCCATCGCGACCCGAATGACCACGACACCTGCTATTGAAGTCTGTCGGCGCACCGGATGGGCAAAAAAGTAGCTGCGGCCCCGTGTGGATGCATCCACACCGAAATGGCGGCCGAGACGGCCCTGCATGGCTTCGCGGAAATAAGGCTGGTCGGCAGAACTCGCGGTGCCCCGTGGCTGGGGTGTGGCCCCATCGCTTGATGTTATCTGGTGGCCGGTGTCATCGAGCAGATAGATTGCCTGGGCCCCGGAAATATTGGCGATATTGCCGAGTTCCTCGGTCAGGATGTCGATGCTTTGTCTGTCGGTCGGAGCGGCCAGCACGCGTGGTATGGATTCGAGCGAAGAGAGCAGTTTCGGCATATAGATGAATTTTGAGAGTTCGCCGCGCAGGTTTTCGATGACCAGATTGAGAGTGCTGTCGCTGCGTTCACGCACGGCCGTTTCGGCCTGATCTCGCGCCCAGTAGGCCGTTCCTACAACGATCGCAGCACTCACGACGAGATAGACCGCCAACATCGGCAGGACCAGCCGTTTGCGGGGTGAACGTGCGCTCGTAGGCTCATGCGCAGAGGTCATGCGGCCTTTATCCCTAACATCCGTGGTCGCCCTTCTTGGCCCTCCGCGGAGGGGGGCCGGAGCGATCCTCATACCTTTATAGCGCGTCCGGCATGGCGATGCCGAGATTGTCGGCTTCTGACTTCAAACGGTCCCATGTGCCCTGTGCGAGTGGAATGCCGTTGGCCATACGATCAGTCAGAACCTTGTCGCCCCGTTCACCGGGTGCATAGATCTCCTCGACACCATCGGCGCGGGGCAGTCCTTTCAGCCCCTTTGCCAGATCGTCGATATCGGACTTGTAGCTGTCGAGTTCGGTGAACGCCGATATATCAATCGCGGCGGCCAGACCATTCTGACGGTAGCCGGTTGGTTTGGCGTCCGGGCCGATATTGGGCGTGATCAACGGGTTGGACGCGAACAGGCTGACGAGGCATTCGATCATCATCGAAAGCCCCGAACCCTTGGCGCCGCCCAGTGGCATCAAAGTCTCGACCGCGTTGGCGTCGTTGGTGTTGTGCCCGTCGGCATCAATGCCCCAGCCGTCGGGGATCGGTGTGCCGGTGTCCTGCGCGGCGAGAATTTTTCCCATAGAGACTGTGGCCGTGGACATGTCCAGTAGCATCGGTGGGTGTTCGCCGCCAGGGACGGCGATGGCTATTGGGTTGGTGGATGCCCCGGCTGTTTTCGCACCATGATAGGCCATCATCGGGCGTGACGCTGTCATAACGATGCCCGCAAAGCCCTGTCGTGCGGCCTGCATGGCAAAATAGCCGATGGCGCCGCCATGGGTGATGTTGCGCACGATGCACCAGCCAAGATGGCATTCACGGGCACGGCCAATGGCTTCGTCCATCGCTGCGGAAAGTGCGACAGGACCCGGCGCCCAGTCGGAATCGATAACGGCGATGGCACCACTGCGTTTCTCGACCTTCATGTCGGGGCGGGCGTGGATGTTGCCGTTCTTCATATAGGCGATATAGCGGGGGATGCGGAGGACGCCGTGGGAATCCATGCCGCGCAGATTGGCCCAGACCAGCATGTCGGCCCACACCTCAGCGTGTTCATCTGCCACGCCTGAACTTAGAAAGATGTCTTTAGCAAAGCGTTTGAGCGCCTTGGCGGATACGACGTGATCATTCGGGTTCACGATTTTTCCTCGGAAATATAGGCACTGGCGCCCGTGGTGTTGGCGTCACGCAGGTGCCAGCATTCCGCTGAGAGGGCTGCGTGAAAGTCATCGATTGCTTCGTTGAATGCTGCCGGGTCTTCGAGGTTGATCAGGTGGCCAGCCTTGGGGAAGGTGACGAGCCCGGCACTTGGCATGGTGCGTTTGAGAAATATGTTTGTGTCGATGCAGGGTTCGTCTTCATCGCCGATCATCAACAGGGTGGGGGTCGTCATGGCGGCAAGTTCGGTTTCAAGCTCATAGAGCGAGGGCCGTCCCGCCTGCACGCGTCGCAGGGTATAGGCCGAGCCCATGGGCGAATGTTCGACAAAATGGTTCGCGAATTCCGTCCAGCCCTTCGGATTTTTGAGTTTGAGCTGGATGCGGGTGGCGCTGGATGCAAAGCCGGGCAGGTTCAGGGAGTTCCGGTCGAGAATCGTGTCCGCCAGCGCACGAGTTTCTTCGAGAAAATGCGCGCGTGTGTCGGGGAATGAGCCCGACCCGCCGCTCGCAGCGACAAGCGATGTCACCCGGTCAGGATGGGCGAGAGCAAACCGCAAACCGGTATAGGCCCCCATGCTCAGTCCGATCACATGTGCTTGTTCGATTTTGAGCGCATCCAGTACGCCAAGAAGGTCAGCTGTGGCGATGTCTTGTCCGTACGCGTCTTCGCTTTCAGGAACCTCTGAAGGCGGATAGCCGCGGGCGCTGTAGGTCACGCACCGGAAGCGGTCCTTGAAGTGATCGACCTGATGTCGCCATGACCGATGGTCGCCGCCGAACTCATGGACAAAAACCATTGCCGGGCCGTCACCGTCGTCCTCCACCCAGAGCTGCGCGCCGTTAATGTCATGATGCGCCATGGGAACTAGAGCTCCGCGCGGACCAGTGCGGCACCAGCGCCCAGTGCCTTGAGCTTGCCCTGAGAAACCTCACGGGGCAGGGGGACCATGCCGCAATTGGTGCAGGGGAAAATCCGTTCCGGTGAGGTGAACTCCATGGCGTCCCGAATAACCTTGGCGACCTCTTCCGGCGCTTCGGCGGTGAGTGTCGTGACATCAATGGCACCAACAAGCACATCCTTCTTGCCGTCGAGCAATTTGATCACTTCGAGAGGGACCCGCGATCCGGCGAATTCCAGCGAGACCTGATCGATGTCGCTTTCCGAGAGCGCGGGCAGGATGGCTTCATACTGGTCCCAGACGTCGCCCGAGCGTGGCCTTCCACTGCAGGTTTGCCTCGATGCCATAGCCGTAACAAATATGGACCGCCGTCGTGCAATCCAGGCCTTCAACCGCACGATTGAGCGCTTCAACGCCCCATGTGGGAACCGCGTCGAGATAGACATTGAAGGCGGGTTCGTCGAATTGAAGGTTATCAACACCGGCGGCAACCAGTTCCTTGGCTTCCTCGTTCAGAATTTCAGCAAAGGCCATCGCCATTTTCGGGCGGTCGCCATAATGCTCGTCGGCCAGCGTATCAACGATGGTCATGGGCCCGGGCATGGTGAACTTGAGCGGATGGTCAGTATGCGCGCGGGCGAACTTTACCTCGTCAGTATGGATCGGTCCTTTGCGGCGGAGGGCAGAGACCACCGTCGGGCAATCCGCGTCATAGCGATCATCGCGGATGCCGATCGTTGTTTTTTTGTCGAAATCGATGCCGTCGATTTTCTCAAGGATACCGTGCACGAAATGCTGGCGCGATTGTTCGCCATCCGTGACGATATCGATCCCGGCTTCTTCCTGATCTCGGATCGCTAGTCGCACCGCGTCATGCTTGGCCTCTTCCAGACGTGCGGGGTCTTTGGCGGCCCATGGGGCCCAGAGTTTTTCTGGCTCTGCAAGCCATGCCGGCTTGGGCAGGCTGCCTGTAATCGTGGTCTTCAGCATAGAGGGCTCCCCGTCCGTATCGAATTATTTCCGGCCCGCCATCATCGTGACGGTTGGATCGCATGCGCGAATGTCGCATCATCACAGGGCAGCGGCTCGACCGCAAGAAACAGAAAACGCACCCGGGGGAAAATCTATGAACGTGAATTCTGCGCCGAAAGGCTGGCCTGAAGGAAAGGCGCTTGCCGTCTCTGTAAATGTCATGTGCGAGGCATGGACGGATGATGCGGCCCCGGGCATTGGCCCAATGGGAAACCCGCTCAAGGCAGGCTTTCTCGACACCCAGGCCCGTTCCTGGGGTGAGTACGGCATGACTCATGGTGCACCCCGCCTGCTCGATATTGTGGGCGATCTCGGTGTGCCCTGTGGGGCCTATGCCAGTGGCATCATTGCCGAGAAATGGCCTGAACTGCTCAAGCGTATCGATGGGGATGGGCATTTTGTCGGGGCTCATGCCTGGATGCAGAACACCCTGCCGGTCTACCAGGAGCGCGCCGAGGAAGAAGCCGACCTGAAAAAGGGCATCAAGTTGTTCGAGGATGTGATCGGCAAGGCGCCGAAGGGGTTTTCCAGTCCGCGCGGCACCTTCAGTCCGAACACGTGTGAGTTGCTCGTCGAAAACGGCTTCACCTGGCACATTGATCACTTCAATACCGATCTGCCCTACCGCCTCGATACGGCAGCCGGTCCGCTGGCCGCTGTGCCGTTCACGATGGAAATCAACGACCTGCCGATTTACATGCGTTACGGCAACGCGCCGCAGGTTTACTCCGAGACCCTCAAGCGGATTGTCGACAAATACGATACCATCGGCCGTCCGCCGGCCGTGATCGATATCACCGCCCATGCCCATGTCTTCGGACGTCCCTTTGGCGCGATTGAGTACAAGGCGGCCATCGAAGCGGTGAAGGATATCGATTGGGTCTGGATGACCACACATGAAGAACTCGCCGCGGCCGTGTATGCGGAATAGGCAAACGATCTAGATGCAGCGACCGCCGTCGATTTCCATGCACACGCCGGTGATCAGGGATGCTTCATCCGATGCGAGAAACAGCACCGCATTGGCAACATCCTGAGGCGTCGAGAAGCGCCCCAGGGGCACCGTCTGACGGAAGGCCTCACGGTTTTCCGGGGTGTCTTCCCCCAGAAATGTGGGCAGTAGCGGTGTTTCGCCAGCGACGGGGTTGACCGCGTTGACGCGGATTTGGTCCTCGGCCAGTTCGACGGCCATGGATTTGGTCAGGGTTGTAACCGCGCCCTTTGAGGCGTTGTACCAGGTCAGGCCGGGGCGCGGCCGGACGGCGGCGGTGGAGGCGATGTTCACGATCGCGCCGCCACCACCTTTGCGCATGACGGGAATGGCGGCATTGGCCGTGTGAAACAGACCCTTCACGTTGACCGCAAGAATGCGGTCGAGTTCGTCCTCGCTGACCTCCAGCATCGACTTCCGCTTGTGGGCAACCCCGGCATTGTTCACCAGAACATCCAGACCCCCATGGGTGCTGACAGCGTGATCGGTCAAAGCCTGAACCTCGCTCGCGCTGGTCACATCCGCCTCGAAGAAGCTGGCAGTTCCGCCAGTTGCGGTGATCTCGGAGGTCACGCGCTGGCCGCCGACGGTGTTCACGTCATTGACGACGATGGTGGCACCTTCGCGGGCAAAGGTCTTGGCTATGCCTTCGCCGAAGCCCGATCCTGATCCGGTGACGATGGCGATTTTTCCTTTGAGCCGCATGTTGTTTCTCTCCTGCATGGGTCCTCCGCGTATTGGGCATACGCGTTGTGCTTATTCTCGTTGAAAATGCTAACAGCAATGTTCGGGGCAACAAAACGAACAACGGTGATGACCAGTAAACCCAGAATTCTCGTGACGCGCACCTTGATGGAGGCGAATGAAAATCGTCTCCGTGCGGAATTCGATGCGACGCTGAACCCAGACGATCACATCATGTCCGCAGATGAAATTGTCGCGGCGTCTCATGGCATGGATGCTTTGCTGATCTGTGTGACAGAGCCGTTAATTGCGACGACGATTGAACGGCTGCCTGACACCGTGAAAGCGATCATGACGCTTTCGGTGGGGATGGAGCATATCGACCTCGACGCGGCGAAATCGCGTGGCATCGCTGTGCTGAGTACCCCGGATGCGGTTAACGATCCCACGGTCGAAGTGGCCATGTTGTTGATGCTCGGTGCCGCCCGACGGGCAACCGAGGGGGCGGCCTTGATGCGCAAGCACGCATGGACCGAATGGACGCCAAGGTTGCTGCTTGGCACAGATGTGACGAACGGTACGCTGGGTATTTTCGGCATGGGCCGCATCGGACGCACTCTTGCCCAGCGCGCCCGCGGGTTCGACATGACCATTCGTTATCACAACCGTACCCGGTTGAGCTTTGAGGAGGAGGCGGGTGCGAGCTACTACACATCGATTGAAAGTCTGCTCCCGGCCAGTCCGTTCCTGGCGATCACCGCGCCATCGACACCCGAGACGCGCGGGTTCTTGAACGCCGAACGTATCGCGCTGTTGCCTGATGGCGCGATCGTGGTGAACATCGCGCGCGGCGAACTGGTCGATGATGACGCGCTCATTGACGCGCTTAAGTCCGGCAAGGTTGCGGCCGCCGGTCTGGATGTGTTCAACGGCGAACCGACCAATGTGAACCCGGCCTATCTCGAGCTTCCCAATGTGTTCATCACGCCGCATATAGGCAGTGCAGCACGCAACGCCCGGGCAGCGATGGGCGACATGCTCATGGATGGCCTCAATCTGTTGCTGGCCGGTGAGCCGGTTCCCAATCGGGTGGTGTGAACGCGATGACGCGCATGTCCCACGGCGCGTCACTATTTGCCGCATTGCCCGGACCCGCACGTGGCGCGATCTGGATGCTCGGAGCGTCGGTTTTCTTTGGCACCCAGGGGCCATTGGTCCGGTTTTCTGTCGCCGACGGTGCCGACCCGATGGTCATCACGTTTGTGCGCTCCTTTGTGCTGTTTCTGCTGATGCTGCCGTGGATCCTGCGGCATCGCCGAACGACCTTGCGATCCAAACGCCCGGGCGCGCAGATCTTGCGCAGTGTATTTTCCATGGGTGGATTGATCCTGCTCGTCTACGCCCAGACAAAACTGCCGTTGGCAGAGGTTTCGGCACTTACCTTTGCTGCGCCTTTGTTCGGGACAATCGGTGCCGCCCTTTTGTTGGGTGAAGTCGTGCGCCTTCAGCGCTGGATCGCAACGCTGGTTGGGTTTGTGGGGGTCTGGCTTGTCCTGCGCCCCGGCATGTCTGAGGTCGATCCATTCTTTGTTCTGCCGCTGATATCGGCGGTCTTCATTGCGGCCTCCAACCTGATGATCCGATCACTATCCCATCGGGATTCGCCGGAAACGACGATTGCGTGGCTGGCGATGGTGTCTGTTCCGATCACGCTCGTGCCAGCGCTGTTCTTTTGGTCATGGCCCGAGCCCATGGCCTTCGTCTGGATGTCCATGCTGGGCGTGACCGCTCTGAGTGCGCATTACTGCCTGACTCAGGCGTTCACGGCTGCCGAGGCATCTGCCGTGTTGCCCTATGACTATTCACGTCTGATTGTGACCTCGACTTTTGGCTTCCTCCTGTTTGCCGAGGTGCCAACCATCTGGACCTGGGTCGGGGGTGCGGTGATCGTCGGGGCTGTTGTCTATATGGCGCGTCGCGGAAACGCCCATTGAGCCTATTCTGCCGCCAATCGATAACCACGGCGTTTGCGCATGCCTTTGGTGATGACCGCCGCAGCGCCGTCCAGGATCGCATCCGCATCAATTCCATGCAGCCGGTAAAGGTCCTGCAAATCGGCGGATTGCCCGAAGTTTTCCACGCCCAGCGCAGCGATGTCATGACTGGCCACGCTGCCGAGCCAGCCCAAAGTCATCGGGTGGCCATCCATCACTGTCACCAGACCCGCATCGGGGGCGAGCCGAGACAGCAGCGTTTCGATATGGGACGGCGCGACGTTGGGTCCGCGCGCATAGGCGCGCGTGGTTGCCTGCCAGTCGGCATACAGGCGGTCCGTTGAGGTGATCGCGAGCAATCCGGCATCCGGGATGTCTTCGAGGATCGCATCATGGGCCTTGATCGCTTCGGGCGCGATCACGCCGGAATAGACAATGGCAAGTTCTGCGCCGGGCGCTGGTTCGCGCAACCAGTAAGCTCCAGCGATGACATCATCGGAGATGGCAGAAAAGTCACGTTGTGGCTGATCGATCACCCGGGTCGAGAGACGCATATAGACCGCGCCGCCATCATCGGCCTGCATGTGCTCAAAGCCCCAGCCCATGATGTGGGCCAGTTCGTCGGCATAGGCCGGTTCGAAGGTCGTGAGGCCCGGCTGGGTCAGGCCGATCAGTGGTGTGTTGATCGACTGATGGGCGCCGCCTTCCGGGGCCAGCGTGATTCCTGATGGCGTTCCGGCCAGCATGAAGCGGGCATCCTGATAACAGGCATAATTTAGAGCATCCAGACCACGTGCGATGAAAGGGTCATAAAGCGCGCCGACAGGCAAAAGGCGCGCGCCGAACAGCTTGTCCGACAAGCCGAGTGCGGCCAGCAGCAGGAAGAGATTGTTCTCCGCGATACCCAACTCGATATGTTGCCCGGAAGGACTCATTGACCATTTGAAGGCCGAGGGCACTTTTTCCTCTCGAAAGGTGTCCTCGATTTCATCGTGTCGAAAGAGCCCGCGCTGATTCACCCAGCCCGCCATGTTCGTCGTGACGGTCACATCGGGCGTCGTGGTGATGATGTGCCGCGCAAGCTCACTGTCACCCCGGCCAAGGTCATTCAGGATATGTCCGAATGCTTCCTGGGAGGACATGCGCTCTCCGGCCGGTGCGGGCAGGGTGTGCACCGGCACGGCAGGCACACTGGACGGTACGGGCCGTTGGGCGAAGGGCACGTCCTTCAGGAATGCGCGCAATCCGTCTTCACTGACATCGAGTCCTTCGGCAATCTCCCATTCATGGCCATCCCGGATGTTGTGGCTGGCTTTGAAGCCGTCCATCTGGTCGGGGTTCATCAGGCCCGAATGGTTGTCCTTGTGACCGGCCAGCGGTGTGTTGAAGCCCTTGATCGTATAGGCGACGAAGCAATGGGGCGTGTCGTCATCGCCGACACTGGCGAAAGCTTCCAGCGTGGCAGCCATGTCATGACCGCCCAGATTGGTCATCAGCTTTTGTAAGGCGTCGTCGTCATGGTCATCGAGCAGAGCCTTGATGCCTTTGACCTTGCCGAGATCGTTCTGGAGATGTGTGCGCCAGGCCGCGCCACCCTGAAATGTGAGGGCCGCATAGAGCTGGTTTGGGCAATTGTCGATCCAGGACTGCAGCTGATCACCACCGGGCCGCGTGAACGCGGCTTCAAGCAGCTTGCCATATTTGATTTCTACGACTTTCCAGCCCACTGAACTGAAAAAGTCAGCGATCCGCTGGAACAGGTAGTCATGCACCACGCCATCAAGGCTCTGGCGGTTGTAATCGATCACCCACCACAGATTGCGCACATCATGCTTCCAGCCCTCGAGCAAGGCCTCGAAGACGTTGCCCTCATCGAGCTCGGCATCACCCATCAGGGCCACCAGGCGATTGTTGGGACGTTCGTCTCCGAGTTCATGCAAACGCACATAGTCCCGTACGATGGAACCGAACAGGGTTGCGGCAACCCCAAGCCCAACCGAGCCGGTGGAGAAATCGACATCGTCGATATCTTTGGTCCGGGACGGATAGGATTGCGCGCCGCCCAGGGCGCGGAAGTCCTCGAGTTTCTCGCGGGTCTGCTTTCCCAGCATGTATTGGATCGCATGGAAAACCGGCGAGGCATGTGGCTTCACTGCAACCCGGTCTTCGGGCCGCAGGGTGTGCATGTAAAGCGCGGTCAGGAGCGTGGCGGAGGATGCACAGGACGATTGGTGTCCGCCGACCTTCAGGCCGTCGCGGCTTTCGCGGATGTGATTGGCGTTGTGGATCGTCCAGGACGACAGCCACAGAATTTTCCGCTCCAGCTCCTCGAGCATCGGGATATCGATATTGGAGAGAATGGTTTTGCCAGAGGCTTTCTTGGACATCGTCGGGACCTGAGTTGCGTGTTGTGCCTCAGGCTAGCATTCAAGCGACAGCGGAGAATTGCGAAGATGGCGCGAAACACCGATACTTGAGCAATAAATGGCGCAATATAACGATATCATGGAGTAAATATGCCGGTAAAAGACCTAGACGCGATTGATTGTAATATCCTCAATATGCTGCAGGAAGACGCGCGTATCTCCAATGTTGATCTGTCGGAGAAAGTGCATCTGTCGCCATCTCCCTGCCTGCGTCGCGTTCGGCGTCTCGAATCTGAAGGCATGATTCGCGCTTACGTCACATTGCTCGACCCCGCAGAAGTGGGTTTGCCGGTGAGTGTGTTTGTGCAGGTGTCTCTCGAGCGGCAGGTTGATGATGCGCTGGAGAATTTCGAGCGGGAGATCGTTGCGCGACCAGAAGTCATGGAGTGCTATCTGATGACCGGTGACAGTGACTATCTGTTGCGTGTGGTGGCGCCAGATCTGGAGGCTTTCCAACGTTTCCTGCTCGAGCATCTGACCCGCATTCCCGGCGTGGCGAGCATCAAGTCGAGCTTTGCGCTGAAGCAGGTGAGCTACCGAACCGCCTTGCCGCTGGGGCATCTGAACGATGCGCGCTAGAGGCCCGTTGCGAAGCGCGCCATGATGACGATGATCAGCACCTGCATGCAGCCCTGAAACGCCACCACGCGCACATAGCGACGCATCAGGCGGCCGATCCGTTCGCCATCGGGTTCGGCTTTCCGCATCTCCAGATAGACCAGGATATTGGTTGGCAGCAGGATTGCGATCCCCTGAATGCTGAGGATTGTTGTGATGACCAGCGCGGCGATCAGCCACCAGAGTTCCGGAAAGGCCAGCTCCAGGTAGCCGTGCTGGACGGCCAGAAACCAACCCGCCGTCGGGGCAATGATGGCAAGTGTGGGAAGCAGGAACATCATGCGAGGCATCAATCGCGTGGTGATGGCCTGGCGCACCGGGAAGCTGACCCGCCGCATGATGGGGCCGATCACAAAGCCCATGAATAGATCGATCCCGGTCCACAGCAGGCCGGTGATTACATGCACGAAGTTCAGAAACCAGTCGCTGGTGCTGAGAATGGCCGCAATCATGATGGCAAGCGCGAGCGCGACCCAGATCAGGTTGCGCCAGTCGATCCGGGTGTCCGGGTCTGAAATGTCGTGTGATGGTGTCGCAAGCGTATTCATGGGTGCAGCGTAATCTGGAGCTTTGAATTTGTGCAAGCCGGTCGTGGATCGTAGGCTGATCGGGAACAATTTTCTTGGTCGGAGATCATCAGGATGGACGATACGGTTGGCGCCTTCGTGCCCCATGGAAAGTTCGAGATCGCAGGCGCGCAGGACGGCCCCCTTGCGGGGTTGGATTTTGCTGCCAAAGACATCATTGATGTCGCTGGTCATGTGACGGGTTGCGGCAATCCGGACTGGCTGCGTACGCATGATGCGGCGATTGCTACAGCACCCACGATCCAGCGCTGCCTTGATGCCGGGGCGCACCTGCGTGGAAAGACCGTGACGGAAGAACTTGCGACCGGCCTGACAGGTGAAAATACCCATTACGGGACACCGCGCAACGTCAACGCGCCCGGGCGCGTTTCGGGTGGGTCTTCTTCGGGGTCGGCGTCTGCTGTGGCTGCAGGTCTGGTGGATTTTGCACTCGGCTCTGATACGGGTGGATCGGTGCGTTCACCGGCAAGCTTCTGTGGCATTTACGGTATACGGCCCAGCCACGGCCGTGTGCCGATGGCAGGTGTGATGCCGTTGGCATCGAGCCTGGATGTGGTGGGGTGGTTTTCCCGGACACCGGAAATTCTGGAAACAGTGGGCCAGGTGATTCTCGATGGTGCTCCGGGCAATCCTGCCGCAGGTTCATTTCTTGTGGCGGAGGATGTTTTTGATCTGCTCGATACCGATGCATCTCAGGCGCTTTCTGGCGCCATCAACAGCGTTGAGGGATTGTTGGGCAAGTCTGAGCCTGTGCGCGTGGCCGAAGGTGCAGCGCCGGTCCACGGATTGCCAGCCTGGGCCGATGTCGCCCGGACGCTGTGGGGGGCCGAAGCCTGGGCTGAACATCAAACGTGGATTGAAGCCGTCAAACCCACCTTCGGATCGGGTGTTGCGACGCGGTTTGCGGCCCGCGCGGCGGTTTCGGCCGACGCAGCTGATCGTGCTGTCGCGATGCGTGAAGACATTTCCAGCTATCTGGATGACTTGTTGGCCGATGGGGCCGTTCTTGCCCTGCCGGCCGCCCCGGGTGTCGCCCCGTTGATGGGGGGAAGCGACGAAGAGATCGAGCCGTTTCGTTCGGCCAATGAGCCGATTGGCTCGATTGCAGGGCTTGGCCGGTTACCGCAGATTGTTCTGCCGATGGTCAGCATGGATGGTTTGCCGTTGGGTCTGGGCCTGGCTGCGCAACATGGCAATGACGAGATGCTTTTTGCAATTGCGATTGCTTTACGTGATGCGGGCGTGATCATGGATGTGGAGAGTTCAAATGGGTGACCTTTATCGCAGTTTTGTGTCGGGCTTTTGCAGCCATGACAATATTCAGGTCACAGGGTCGGGTGAGGGGCCGTTGGCCGGGCTGACATTTGCGGTCAAAGACATCATCGATGTGGCCGGTCAAACGACCGGTGGCGGAAATCCCGACTGGTATCACAGCCACGAACCGGCGACCCGGCATGCCACGGCCGTCCAGCGTGTTCTTGATGCCGGTGCCGATATGGTTGGCAAGACGATCACCGAAGAATTTGCCTATGGCCTGATTGGTGAAAATTATCACTACGGAACGCCGGTCAACCCGCGTGTGGAAGGCGGGGTCCCGGGCGGATCATCTTCAGGGTCAGCATCGGTCGTGGCGAATGGCCAGGCCGATTTTGCGTTGGGAACAGACACCGGTGGATCGGTTCGGGTGCCGGCCAGTTTCTGCGGCCTCTATGGCATTCGCCCCAGTCATGGTCGTGTGTCGCTCGATGGAATCATGCCTCTGGCACCCAGTCTTGATACCTGTGGCTGGTTTGCTCGTGATGCCGGCCTTTTGCGGACAATTGGAAGTGTACTTCTTGACGAAAGCCTCGCGGTGCCCGCGCAGCGGGTGTTTCTGGCTGAGGACGCCTTCGATCTCGCGGATGACAATGTGCGAGAGGCTCTGGAATCTGCCATCGCGCGGGTGGAGGAACGCGTCGGTGCGCTGCAGGTGCTTCGTCCCAGTGAATTGGCTGAATTGCGTGGCTATGACCTATGGAAATCGACCATACAAGTGATCCGGGGTTCGGAGGCGGCGACCTCACATCTGGCCTGGATGCGCGAGAGTGAAGCTGAGATGGGGCCAGGATTTCGTGACCGGTTCGAGGCCGGAGCGGCCTATACGCCCGGAGAGATTGCGGATGCAAAGTCCCGGCGCGCACTGGTCGAGAGTTATATGGCGGATTTGCTGGGCGATAATGCTGTGATGCTGGTGCCTGCGGCTCCCAGTGCTGCGCCGCAGGGCGGTGCGGACGAGGCGGTTTATGATCGACTGCGCAACAATAACGAGATGTACAATTGCACGGCCCCACTTGCGCGGTTGCCACAGGTCTCGGTTCCCTTGGGCGAAACCCCGAATGGTCCGGTGGGTCTGGGTTTGATTGCCGGTCATGGCAATGATGAAATGCTGCTGGATCTGGCTGTGGCCCTGACCGACTGACGGATCTGGCGATTCCGGCATTAACCATCCAACCATTTTGTGATTGGGCCTTTCTCTCCCTGATGGTAAACAGGTGCTTAACGCCGTCTTTGGGGGATGGATATGAAACGTCGCGGATTTCTTGCAGCGCTTGGCGCTGGTGCGGTTGCCGGGTTGGCAGCGCGCCCGTCTGTTGCGACCGCGGCACTCGACGACGTCTCCTTTTCCGCACGATCATTTCCCGAGCTTTTTGGAACCCGCGAATATTTCATCGGCGATACCGTCGAGAAATTGCCACGTGCCCGGGCGGCCACGCTGCCGCTTGATGAGGCCACGGCCAAACACTTTGCGCGTTCCATCTATAATTTGATCCCGGCGTCTACGGCGGGCGGATCCCATTGGGAAAAGATTCTCGACAGTGCGAAATCCCTCGACCCGATGCGCCGCATGCAGATGGTCAATGATTTTGCCAATCGCATGCCCTATGTCGAGGACATCGACAATTACGGGCTCCGTGATTTCTGGGCTGAGACGGATACGTTTTTTGAGATTGGTGGTGATTGCGAAGATTTCGCGCTCGCCAAGTATAAGCTTCTCAACCGGATTGGTTTCCACGCGGACCGTATGCGGGTTGTTCTGGTGGTCGACAAAAAACGTAATCGTCAGCACGCCGTGCTTGCTGTGAGCATGGCCGGTCAGGCCTGGATGCTGGATTCTCTCGTTCGCGATGTTGTTCCGCATCAGACGGCACCACAGTATCGCCCGACCGTGTCCCTGAGCGGTCCGCGCCTATACCTCCACGTGGCGCCGAAGGCCTGATTTCTTCTAAATGTCTGTTCCTGATCAACCCGGTGACGATGCGTCGCCGCGGACCAACTGGATTGCCGTTTCGGTTTTGATTCTCGCCGCCGTGGCCGCCGCGTTTCAGATCGGCAAGGCGCCAGCTGCGCTGCCTGTCATTCGCGCTGAACTGAGCCTGTCTCTCGATGAGGGTGTCTGGGTCATTTCAATCTTCAACCTGCTCGGCATCACCTTCGGCATGATTGCCGGCGCGCTTGGGGACCGACTAGGACATCGAAGGTTGATGGTTGTCGGGTTTCTCGCAATGGCGGTTGCCAGCTTTGCCGGCGCCGCGGCGGAGGGTTTTACACTGCTCCTGCTGAGCCGGGTGCTTGAGGGTTTTGGCTTTATTGTCGTGGCGTCGGTGGCGCCGCCGATGTTTCTTGCGGCCAGCAACAAGCGGGACCATCGGCTGATCTTTGGTCTCTATAGCGGGTACTGGCCTGCGGGTGTCGCGATCATGATTCTGATCACGCCGGTCGTTCTCGAATCCATCGGCTGGCGCGGATTGTGGGCGGTGAACGGTGTCCTGGCGTTGGTCGTTCTTGGGCTGGTTTTACTGGCGACACGACCGCACGTCACGCGCGCTGCCCAGCTGTCCCCGCCGCCCTTTGGGGAGGCCTTGCGTACCTTTACGCACATCGGACCCATAACCCTTGCGATGACCTTCTGTGCCTACTCTGCGATTCATGTGACGGTGGTGGCCTTGTTGCCGACCTTTTACACTGAGGCAGGGTCACTTGGACTGGGATCGGCTTCCGCGCTCGTGGCGCTGGTGACGGCGGTAAACATCTTCGGAAACATCATTGCCGGGGTTGCACTCCAGCGGGGCGTGTCCCGCATTTTCCTGGTTGTTCTTTCCTTTGTGCTGATCGCAGGAAGCGCGTTGTTGATGTATGACGATGGATTGCCATTTCTCGTGCGTCTGGCGGCTGCGGTTTTCCTGTCTTTTATTGCAGGGCTGATCCCGGCGAGCCTGTTCGCCTCCACCCCCGTTGTCGCGCCGTCACCAGGTCTGGTCGGTGCCACCACGGGTCTGATGATGCAGGGGTCGCAGCTTGGCCAGCTTGTGGGGCCTGTCGCCATGGCCTGGGTTGTGACCAATACAGGGAGCTGGGATTTTGCGCCGGTCACGTTGCTGATTGCTGCAGGAATAGGCAGCGCCCTGATGTTCGGCCTGCGGCATATCGAGGTCCGGGCGTCCCGCCTCAGCTGAGAAGATGTGGTCTCTTTACCCTTTCGGGACGGCTGGTATAAGAGTGCGCGGAGCTGTGATTTATAGTCCGATTGAATTTTCAGGAAAGATAACTCCATGAGCGCGTTTTCGACCCTCGATGATCTTGAGCCTGCAGGAAAACGTGTCCTGCTGCGAGCCGATCTGAATGTTCCGATGGCCGATGGAAAGGTGACGGACCGCACGCGTCTTGAGCGCCTTGCGCCGACGATCTCTGAATTGGCAGACAAAGGCGCGCGTGTATTGATCACGTCACATTTCGGTCGGCCAAAAGGCCAACGCGTTCCCGACATGTCACTGGCTCCGGTCGCGCAGGCACTGGGTGAAGTGCTTGGCCGCGCGGTTGGGTTTGCACCGGACTGCATCGGCGATGCCGCGATGGAAGCTTCGGCATCAATGGCAGATGGGCAGATTCTCGTGCTCGAGAATGCGCGTTATCACACCGGTGAGGAGGCAAACGATCCGCAATTCGTGCAATCGCTCGCTGCCCTTGCGGACGTCTATGTCAATGATGCGTTCTCCGCGGCGCATCGCGCCCACGCCTCGACCGAGGGTATCGCCCATGTCCTGCCAGCTTATGCCGGCCGCTTGATGCAGGCGGAGCTGGAGGCGCTCGGCAATGCTCTGGAATCGCCCCAGCATCCGGTCATGGCTGTGGTTGGGGGTGCGAAGATTGCCTCGAAGCTGGACCTTCTCGGGAACCTGATCGAACGGGTTGATCATCTTGCCATCGGCGGAGGGATGGCAAATACCTTCCTCAACGCCATGGGGATCGATGTCGGAAAATCCCTTTGCGAGCATGATATGGCAGAGACAGCGCTTGAAATCATCAAGCGCGCGGACGGGCTGGGATGTGAAATCATTCTGCCGTCGGACGTTGTGATTGCACCGGAATTCAAGGAAGGCGCTCCGAGTCGAACGGTTCCAATCGATGCGGTGCCCGATGACCAGATGATTCTCGACATTGGGCCCGGAACCATTCGGGCTCTGTCGGAAAAGCTCAATCAAGTTCGCACGCTTGTTTGGAATGGCCCGTTGGGGGCCTTCGAGGTGCGTCCGTTCGATGCGGGGACGGTTCAGGTCGCCATTGCAGCAGCGGAGGCGACAGAAGCAGGTGGTCTGCTGTCGGTGGCTGGTGGTGGTGATACGGTTGCTGCACTCAATCATGCAGGCGTGTCTGAACGCTTCAGCTATGTTTCGACAGCCGGTGGTGCATTTCTGGAGTGGCTTGAAGGCAAGGCTCTGCCTGGCGTTGCCGCGCTGTCGCGGTAACAAGGCTCTTGGCGACCCGCCGCATTCGATTTCCGGAGGCTTTTGGCCGAGACGCTATGGCGGCGTGTGAGAAATTGCTCGGCCGGAAAGCAGAAACCGTGGAATGGCCGGCGAGCCGATCGCGACGTTCGGTGCGTGTTGTATTTTCAGATGGCTCGGTCATTGCCACACGACGCAAGCGGCGTGAGCGGTCCCAGCTTGAAGCCCACGTCATGCGTACCCTTCACACCCATGGCGCATCGGTTCCCGCGGCGCTTGCCTATGACGGGGAATGGTTGATCCAGGAGTACATCGAAGGCACGCGGCTGCCACTTGTCCTTGTGGGGGATGATCTCGATCGATCCCGGATGTTGCTGGAAACCGCCGCTGAAGGATTGGCCCGGATTCACCGCATCGGCACTGAAACCGGTTTGAATGAAAAGGTTGTCCGGTTGGGGGTGACAGATCGCTGGATTGCCGAACTCATGGATACGCCCAACCGAATTGGAGATGCGATTGATGTTCCCGCGCCGACGCTTGATCTCGCGGCGATTGCGGAGATGCTTCAGATGGGCTCACCCTGTTTTCTGAAATGGGATGCGCGCCCGGGAAATGCGGTGGTGCGCCCCAATGATGAGGTTGTGTGGTTTGACTGGGAGCATTGTGGTGCCCGGAACGCGCTGGATGATTTTGCGTGGCTGCTGGCCGATGAATATGTTCCTGAAATTACAGGTCTGGCGGAGATTGCTGTGGCCAACGCCCCCGACAATCGTTCTGCAGATCAGGCGCGGATCGATTTCTCGACATATGCGACGTTCCATACGGCGGTACGCCTGGCCCTGATTGTTCATCACAAGGATGATGGGCCTTGGTGGGACGAGGACATGTGCCTGAATGGTGACAAGGTTCGGGTTACCAAAAATGGTGTGCGACTGCTATGTGCGCGCGGTGTCGAGTTTTCACAGCTGCAGAGTCATACCGCGCCACTTGCGGCGTGGTTCTCTGATGTCGCAAATCGATTTGAGACCAAATCGCTTTGATCAGGGGACGAGATCGTAGGTGTCGTCACCGAAGCCGGCGGTGCCCTGATCGTTGTATTTGTATTTTGTGGTCACGCCACCAGTGCCGCCAAGCTTGTTGTCCTGCAGGTTGATGTCGCTGATTTCGGCGCCCGCGAAGGTGACCGAACCGGTGCTCGTTGTGAAGGACACCGTCCATGTTCCGTCATTGTTGTTTGTGAACTGGACATCGCCTGCGCCCACACCAAGATCGTTGCTCTGCGCATCTTCATAGTCGATCGTGACATTGTCGCCATTCTCGAAACCTTCGAAGAAGACGAGGCCGTTGGAGAAGTTGTTCACTTCGGTGTTGCCATCGAAGATGAAGTTATCGCCGCCGCCGCGTGCGATGTAATAGGTGTCGTAGCCCGATCCACCGATCATGATGTCATTGCCGCCATTGGCGTAAATCTTGTCATCGAAGGCCAGATCAGGTGCCTGGTCGCTGGTGTTGATGCCACCGAAAATCACGTCCGAACCTTCTGAACCGAACAACGTGTTCTGTCCTGCGCCACCATCGATGATGTTGGCACCGAGGAAGTTGGCGCCAGGGAACAGGCTGCTCAGATTGCTCACGCTGGGGTCGAAGCCGGTCAGGTTGGCTTGTGTCAGGGTCTGGGCGCTGTTGTTGCCGGAATAGTTCACGGTCCATTCGCTCGTTGTGGCGTTGTAGGACGTGGTCAGCGCGCTCAGGTCGAGATTGGCCGTTGTAACAGAGAAAAATGACACAAGGTCATCGCCTTCACCGGCATAGACCTGGAACTGATCGGCAGCCGTCGTGTTAAACGCGCCCACGATCTGGTCGGCGCCCTGTCCCGAACGAATAATCTCGATATCTGTTGTCAGGGCAGCGTTGTTGAAATCGATCAGGTCGTTGCCTGTTGTGCCCTGAAGTGTGTCCACACCCGCGCCGCCAGATACTTTGGTGTCTTCGGTTTCGAAGACGGTCACGCCGTCCAGCACAACTGCCAGACCGGGGTCGAACATCAACGTATCCGCGCCTGCGCCGCCTTCAAGTTCGTCCGCACCTTCACCGCCATCCAGCGTATCGTCGTCGTCCCCGCCGAACAGAAGATCGACCCCGGTGCCGCCGGCCAATTGGTCATTCCCGGCTTCACCCCGCAGAGTGTCGTTGCCCTCTTGCCCTCGAATGATGTCGTTGCCGCCGCCCGAGCTGATGTCGTCGTTGTCGTCTCCGCCATAGACAGAGTCTTCGCCCGCGAGGCCAATAAAGGTGTCGTTGCCGCCACCCAATGTGATGAGGGAGGATCCATAAAGACCCTGAAGTGTGACTGTGTCATCGCCATCTGCGTTGTCGGCGACAGCTTCATCTGCGTCCAGCGCCAGAACGAAGCCGAGACTGGCCATGGTGACGGTGATCACGTCAGCGCCGGTGCCACCAGTGATCCGGTTTGCCGATGTCGGGTCTGTCCCTGCATTGTCATCATTGTCCCAGGTGGCATCGAAATTGATGGTGATGATGTCATTGCCTTCGCCGGCATGTGCTTCAAGCACACCGTCAGAATCGAGCAGTTGGTCATTGCCGGTGCCGCCGGTCAGCGAATCCTGGAATCCGTCGCCGCCGGTCAGGATGTCATTGTCGGCACCGCCACTCAGAATGTCGTTGCCGTCATTGCCGCTGATCGTGTCATCACCGATTCCGCCGGTGATGGTGTCGTCACCGTCGTCCTGGACAACCACCTGAGTGCCTTCGACCTTGATGTCGGTGATCTTGATCTCGGCAAATTCGTTGGAGCTGGTTTTCTTGTTCAGATAGCCACCGATGCTGACGGTGTGATTGCCCTGCGAAAGGGTTCCCACGTCGACCGTGACCGTCTGCCAGCCGCTATCGCCACCGCCCTCGATCGAGGTGATGTAGTCATTGCCATTGAGGCCGTAGAGCACGCCGTCGATGCTCAACAGCACTTCGGCCGTTTCGCCATTGTCCAGCCTGTCTTCCGCGTCCAGACGATAGGTGAACGTGACCTGCGTGTTGGTGGTCTCGGAGCCGGCCGTGATCGTCTTGCTGAAGCCGCCAGACATGCCGTTCGGTGATGTCCGTCCCATTGACGCCGCCAACGGTAACGCTCAGTTCGCCATCATTGCTGTCGAAGCTGCCGGTCTCGTAGGAGGGATTGTTGGTGTTCCGCGAAACGCCCCATCGGCATAGGCGAAGCCGCCATCGTGCAGAATTGAAGTTTCCTCATTCGACCAGTTCTGCGGTTGCGGTGACCGAACCTTGCTGGCCGCCGGTGATGATGTCGTTGCCGTCGCCGCCCTGGATGTTGTCGGCACCGGCGCCGCCATCAATCGTGTCGTTGCCGGTGCCACCTTCTATGGTGTCGTTGCCCAACTGTCCGAAAGATCTCGTCGTCGCCGTCGCCGCCATAGAGAAGGTCGCCATCGGTGTCGTCGTTCGTGCTGGGCGTCTGTGCCGTTGATCGACACATCGGTGAAGCGGATTTCGGACGTCTTCTTCGTCAGTAGGTCTTCTTGATTCAGGTAGCCGCCCAGCGTGATCGTGTGTTCGCCGGCGGACAATGCGCCCACATCAACGGTTACGGTGACCACAAGCCGCTGTCATAGCTGCTGTTGTCCTCCTGACCGTCGCCACTAGGCCCGGTCGATATAGTCATTGCCGTTCAGGCCTTAGAGCTGGCCGTCAATCTCCACCAAAACTTCGCCGTACTTCATCGGATTCGTATCCATCTGCATGGGTGAAGCGGTATTGGAAGCTCGACCGTTGTGTCCGTTGTCGCATCGGACACCGTGAAGCTTTTGGTGAACGCGCCCGCCATGTCGTGATATCGTCAGCCGTGTCAGTCGCCACCCAACGTGATTGCGATTTCGCCGTTGCCCCGGAATCATAGACACCCGATGCATAGTTGCTGGAGCCCGCCTCCGCGGAAGCCGCCGTCGTGCATAGGAGAACCCGCCGTCACTGCTGGTGAAGGTTTCGTTCAAGATTTGAACGTTTCCACCTTCCTGTCCGCCGCCATAGATGGTGTCGTTGCCGGCACCGCCCTGGATTGTGTCGATGCCTTCGCCGCCGGAGAGCTGATCGTTGCCCGCGCCGCCCGAGACAGTGTGTCGTCTCCGGCATCGCCAAACAGCGTGTCGTCGCTGTCATCGCTCGCCACTTCGACGCCTGCCCTTCGATCTTCACATCGGAGAACTTGATGAAGGCGTCCTCGTTCGACTTGTCTTTTCGGTTCAGGAAACCACCCAGCGTGATTTCGTGATTGCCGGCACTCAGATTTCCGACATCAATCGTGACCGTCTGCCAGCCGCTATCACCACCACCGGTGATGCGCTCCACATAGTCATTGCCGTTCAGTCCGTAGAGCTGCCCGTCAATGCTGATCAGGACGTCAGCATATTCGTTGTTGTCGAGCTTGCTGGCTGCGTCGAGCTGATAGGTGAAGGTGATTTCGGTACCGGTGGTGGCTTGCGAGACGTTGAATGTCTTGCTGAACCCGCCTGACATGCCGTCGAGAATATCTGTTCCGTTGACGCCACCGAGAAACACGCCCACGCGCCCGTCTGTGCCTGATCCACTTGCTGTGTAACCCTCGGCATATCCGGGGTTGTCAGTGCCGCGAAATGTGTCGTCGGCATAGGTGAAGCTTCCCGCACCGTTGTCGAAGGTTTCATTCAACAGTGTGACGGTTTCAGACTCACCGCTCTGGATGTCGCCGCTGATCGTGTCGTTGCCGACACCGCCATAGAGCGTGTCTTCACCCTGACCGCCATAGATTTCATCGTCGCCCAGCTGGCCGTAGGCGATGTCGTTGCCCGCGCCGCCAAGGATCAGATCGTCGAACGTATAGGTTGTGCTGCTTGAACTTGCGCCGGTATCGGCATCAAAGCGCGGGTCTTCCCAGCCGCTGCCCCAGCCGTGCGTGCCCTGCGCATCGCCAAAAGTGTCACCAAACAGAACATCGGCATCATCGCCACCCTTCAGGGTGTCATTGCCCATGCCGCCGACGAGCAGATCTTCGCCGGCACCACCTTCAAGGTAGTCGTTGAAAACGGTCGCAGAGCCGCCGCTGACGCCCTGAAGCCAGAACCTGTACCCGAGCCCGAGCCCGAGCCAGCAAGATAATTTTCCCAGTCATCGAAATAGTCGCCAAACAGCGCGTCCCCGCCCGCACCACCTGAAAGCGTGTCATTGCCCGCAGATCCGAGCTGAATGTCATTGCCCGAACTGGCAACGAAAACAGTCGCTTTCATTGTTGCTCAGGCCGACCAGGCCATCTATCCCGTCTTCTCCGAGCGTGTGGTCGCCGAGAATAACGGTCAGATCATCATAAGATTTCGTGCTCATGCGAGTTCCAGTCTGGTCCAAACGTTCTGTTTGAGAGCCGATTCAGACGTTATATCGACACTACCATATAGAGAAGCAAGTATCAGGCCATACCAGCCACGAGGTGTCTGGAATTTTACGAAACCATGTGTGGTTTTGGCGTAATAATATTACTCAAATATGCTCATCTTGCGAGTCCGCTGGGAATCCTGTTTCAAGAGTTGGCTCAGTTTGCGAATCTTGTCGGTGCTCATGTGGTTCCCAGTTTTTCAACTTGTCGCAAAAGGTCTAGATAGTCCGGATTTCGTCGCCAACGGTCGATGACCTTTTGAGCCGAATTTTTCTCGATGCGCTCGTACACAGTTTCGGCGGAAACCCGATCAATCGCATAATTTCCACCCTGCGCCGGTCGTGACTTTCGACACAGCGTCATCAGTGCGAGAAAATCCTGGGAAGAGTAGTCCAGTGCCCGGCAGAGGATCGCAAGGCCTTCACCGCCAGGCTCGTAGATCAACCGCTTGATCAGCGGCGTGCGCAGCTCTGCACCCTGTTCGATAACCTGCTCGAACAAGGCGACCTCGCCCGCTTTCAAAAGTCGGATCAGGAGTTCGGCAGAGCATCCATGTTTTGTGATCAACCGTGAGACGAGGCGGGAGGCCGCGACGCCAGACTTGTTTACCGTGTCATCACTTCGCACGGCTGCCTGTACGGCGGATTCCATGACATCATCGAGTTGGTTGGGATCGAGTTCATGTTTCTCAAGGATTTCGGTCCGGAGTGCCGCAGAAACCCACCAGTACATCCGCTTTGCGAGTTCTTGTGGGAGGTCTTGTCGTCGAACAAGTGGATTCTGAAACGCATCGACACGCTGTGATTGCTCGACGAGATAGGACATCGTCTCATGGGCAATCTCGGCGCCCTGATTGTTCAGGAGGCTCTCAATCACGGTCTCGTTTTCAGTCTCAACGAGTACGTCGCAAACGGTCGGTGATACCGTGGCGCGCATCGCGACAGCAAGTTGATGTTCCAGAGAACGATTGCGGATGATTTCAATGAGTTCGGGGTCCTGCAAAACCTGACTGCGGGTCAGGATGGGATGAGCAATTTCGGCCACATCATTGGCCAGAATATTGACCAGTTCGGAAGGTGCCTCCGGCTCGTCGGACAGCCGGATTGCAAGATGCTTGCGAACCGATATCTCAACGTCATGGATAAGCTGGCGCAGGATGTCCGTCATGGCTGCGCGCTCCTGCTCCGAGAGAACGCGATTGGTTTTGAAGAAAAGGTCGCTGACGATCTCAGATAGCTGGGCGCGTGCCGCCGATGAACGGTTGCGCGCCAGTCGCAACAATTCTTCGGTGTTCAAATCCTGATTTTCTTCCCGTTCAGCAAACACAATTTCGCTCCGGCCAGATTCTGCACAATTGCAGCATCCGGCCATATTGCGCGGCGTCAGTTGCCAAGAGGTAAACTTCATATTGGATTTGTTGCGTTCTTTAGGCGTTTGTTAAGAGCCTTCTCGATAGTCTGAAACTCTGTTCACATAGGTCTTAGATGGTTCCATGGCTGTTAGCGGCACACCCACAAGTCTTCAATCCATTCTCAGTCAGATTCAAACGGCGAAACCCGCCGCTGTGGCTCCGGCCGCACGCGCTGCTGCGGATGCTTCATCGGTTGGCCAGCAACGCGCTGCCGCCGAACCCCGGGTAAACTTGCCGCCGGGAACAACCTCGCTCGATCCGAACGCGCCCCGCGGGACCTATCTGAACCTCAAGGTCTGACGCACAGGGTCTCGCCCTTTTTTGATCTTCGATAAATCGCGCAGAAACCCGTTTTCCGGATTGCGACTAACTCTGTTGGTCGGATGGCGCGGCAGTGTCGTCGTCGGGAATTTGTTCTCTCAGGAACAATGGCGTTTGCGCTGCCGCGAACAGAAATGTCAGCGGCATAATGCCGAAGAGTTTGAACGACACCCAGAAATCGGTCGAGAAATTGCGCCAGACGATTTCGTTCAGGATCGCCAGCACGACGAAGAAGATCGCCCAGCGTATCGTGAGGACACGCCACCCGCGATCATTAAGCTGAACGGCGGCCCCGAAGAGCGGCTTGAGCAGCGATTTCCCGACCAGCAAGCCACCAAACAGAATGACCGCAAACAGAGTGTTTACCAGCGTGGGCTTGAGTTTGATGAAGGTTTCATCGGCTAGAACAAGCGTCAGCCCGCCAAAGAGAAGCACAAAGATGCCGCTCACCAGAGGCATGACCGGCAGTTTGCGTTCCAGGCGCCAGCCAAGCGCGAGCGCAATGATCGTTGCGAT
Organism: uncultured Alphaproteobacteria bacterium; assembly: GCA_943787745.1. Lineage (GTDB taxonomy): Bacteria > Pseudomonadota > Alphaproteobacteria > UBA6615 > UBA6615 > JABJAG01. The sequence continues at coordinate 361,797 of CALSNJ010000001.1, forward strand.
CATGAAGGCGCCGGTTGCTTCGAAGAGCGCTTGCCCGACCATGGGTTCGGCGCCCGCGGGAAGCCAGAAATGCCTGAACTCCGGCAAGCCCTTGCGGCCGTTTATCAGAAAGAAGACGACGAGCGGACCCGCCTCAATTGCGAGTTTTAGCCAAGGGCGCATGATGACGCGAGCCTACTGGTTGTGGGTCGGGAATGGTTGTTCATTTGCGTTTAGCCTGCGAATTTCAGGGCTGAGGCGCCGCACGCTACCAGAATTGCTGCGGGGATTCGTCTTTTGCCGAACTTTTCTCCCAGAACAACAACTCCAATAAGTGCTGCGAACACCACACCGGTTTCACGCAATGCCGCCACGCTGGCGACGGATGCATTGGCGAAGGCGAAGAGCACCAGCCCGTAGCTGGTCAGCGCAATGAAAGCACCCCCGATTCCCGTGAGCGCATGCGCACGCAGATGCGAAATGATGTGGCCACGTCGCACGATATAGGTTGCTGCCATGATCGGGATCGAGGCAAAGACCATGATCCATGTCAGGTAGACAAGTGTACCATTTCCAACTTCGGGTCCGACCTTGCGGATGCCGACAGCATCGAACAGCGAGTAGGCAGCGATACAGGCTCCGGTGAGAAGTGCCAAAACAAGTGTCCGTGCATTGGCGGATGCAAGTTTCGCCGGCTCCAGGCTGAGTGCAACAACGCCGGCAACGATGACAAGAACAGCAATCAGTTCCGACAAACTTGGAATGTCACCGACAAGCGGGGCCGACAAGGCAACAATGATCAGAGGCGCGCTCCCACGCGCGATGGGATAGACCTTGCCGAGGTCGCCGTGGGCATAGGCATTCACCAGAAATATGAAGTAGAGGGCGTGCAATGCGCCCGACCCGATCAACCAGGGCCAATGATGGGAAAGCGGCAGAGGCAGAAAGGCCAGCGCGACAATCAGTGCGCCGATGCCACCAAATCCGCCGATCATGCCAGACGTCATCCAGCGATCGCTGCCGCCCTTGACCAACGCGTTCCAACTCGCATGCAGGAGCGCGGCGAGTAAGACTGCCAGAACAACTATAGTGCTCATTCAGGGTTGCCCAGTCCCAGCAAACCATTAGCAAAGGGCAGCGCTTCGAAGGGGCGGAGGTCGTCGACACCTTCGCCGACGCCCACGGCATAGATGGGCAGAGCGAAATGATCGGCCAGTCCAACGATCACGCCGCCACGTGCGGTCCCGTCGAGTTTGGTAACGATCAGGCCGCTGACATTGACCAGGTCCCGAAAGGTTTCGACTTGCGCGTGGGCGTTCTGGCCGGTTGTGGCGTCGAGAACCAGAAGCACCTCGTGGGGGGCGTCGGGGTCAACCTTCTGGATTACACGGACTATTTTTTTGAGTTCGGCCATCAGGTCGGTTTTGTTGTGCAGCCGACCAGCGGTGTCGATCAGAAGGACGTCAACGTTTGAGGCGCGCGCCTGTTGCATGGCGTCGTACGCCAGGGCTGCTGGGTCACCATTCTGCTCGCCCGCAACCACGGGGACGCCGACGCGCTCACCCCATATCTTGATCTGGTCGATCGCGGCCGCGCGAAACGTATCTGCGGCGGCGAGCATCACTGAATTTCCGGATTCCTTGAAACGTGCAGCAAGTTTTCCGATGGTCGTTGTCTTGCCGGTGCCGTTGACGCCAGCGATCAGTATGACCTGGAGTGAGTCCGGGGTGACAAGGTCAGAGATCGGTCGTGCGACCGGTTCCAGGATTTTCGAGATGGCTTCGGCAAGAACGCGTCGAACATCTTCTGCATCGGCTTCACTGTCGACACGCTTGCCTTCGAGTTCTGTCCGGAGGCGAGCGGCCGTGGCAATGCCGAGATCGGCCATAATCAGAACGTCCTCGAGTTCATCGAGGGTGGCCGCATCAATTTTCTGCCCTGTGAAGACGCCGCCAATATCCTCGGCCAGTCGCGAAGATGTCCGCGACAGCCCCGCACGAAGCCGTCCGAGCCAGCTGCCTTCACTCATGCTGCGTGACGCACAGGCTGACCACCAAGGCGGCCATCAGCTGCATGGGTGATTTCGGTTTCGATGATGGTCCCGGGTTGAACGGTCGTGTCTGCCAGATCGACCAGCGCAAATTGCTCGCTGCGACCGAGGCCTGGTTTCTCCACGAGAACTGCACGGGTCTTGCCGATCTCGTTGTTCAGAAAATTATCCAGCGCGCGCGAGCCGGCCGCGCGCAAGCGGGCGGCGCGTTCCTTGATGACATCGCGTGGGAGTTGCGGCATCCGGGCGGCAGGTGTTTCGGGTCGGGGTGAATAAGGAAAGACGTGCAAATGCGGCAAATCGCATTCTTCCACAATCACCAGACTGTTGGCGAACATCTCTTCGGTCTCGGTTGGAAAGCCTGCAATGATGTCGGCACCGAACACGGCATCGGGGCGCAGACTTCGAACCTCCTTACAGAATGCGATGGCCTGCTCGCGTGTGTGGCGGCGTTTCATGCGTTTGAGGATCATGTTGTCACCGGCCTGCAGGCTCAGGTGAAGATGCGGCATTAGACGTGGCTCGTCCGCGATGAGACGCAACAGGTCATCATCAATTTCTGCAACATCGATCGAGCTCAACCGCAGGCGCGGCAAGTCGGGGACGCTGTTGAGAAGGCGTCGGATCATTTGTCCCAGTCGCGGGCGCCCGGGAAGGTCTGCCCCATAAGAGGTAATGTCTACGCCGGAGAGCACGATTTCCCGATAGCCGTTGGTCATGAGGGTTTCGACCTGCTCGACGATCGCGCCGATCGGAACGCTGCGGGAATTGCCGCGTCCGAACGGGATGACGCAGAACGTGCACCGATGATCGCAGCCATTCTGAACCTGAATGAACGCACGGGTGCGGCCGTCGAACCCTTCGACAAGATGGGAAGCTGTTTCTCTGGCGGACATGATGTCATCGACCCGGACCGGTTCAGTGTCGAGGGCCAGAAATGAGGTGGCTTCGAGCTTTTCCTGATTGCCGAGCACCGCGTTGACTTCCGGCATTGCAGCGTAGCTGTCGGGGCTGATCTGGGCGGCGCAGCCTGTCACAATGATTCTTGCATCTGGCTTATTACGGCGCGCTCGTCTGATGGCCTGGCGGGCCTGACGTTCGGCTTCGGCCGTGACCGCACATGTGTTGATGATCACGGTATCTGATAATCCGGCAGCAGTGGCGTGCTTGCGCATGACTTCGGATTCATACGTGTTCAGCCGACAGCCGAAGGTAATGATTTCCGGCGCGCTCATCCTAGCGGTGCTCCGTCGCTGAAAAGGCGTCTTCAGACACCATGCCCCGGAAGCTTTCTTCGGCGGGTCCGGACATAACGACATGGCCGTTCTCCCGCCATTCGATATTCAGTGAACCACCATCCACGATGACCTTCACATTTCGCCCGGTCAGGCCGCGACGATGGGCTGCGACGGCCGCGGCACAGGCGCCGGTGCCGCAGGCAAGCGTCAGGCCCACCCCCCGTTCCCAGACACGCAGACGCAGCGTGTCGGGCCCGACGACTTGCGCAATTCCGATATTCGCCTTCTCCGGGAAGATCGGATCATGTTCGAGGTCTGGTCCCAGGGTTTCGATTGCGACGGTTTCAACCTCGTCAACAAAGAAGACCGCGTGCGGATTGCCCATATTGACCGCGACGGGGTCGGTGAGATCCCCACGCGACAATGGGACATGCACGGTATCGCATTCTTGCGTGAGCGGAATATCCTGCCAGTCCGTGCGGGCAGGTCCCATGTCCACGGCGAAGTGATTGTCGTTGTCCGAACTGCGCCAGGCTTCGAGCATGCCGGCATCAGTGCGAATACTGAGTTGCTGATTGTTCTCGTCGAGCAGTAACCGCGCCACGCAGCGCATCGCATTCCCACAAGCGCCAACCTGAGAGCCATCAGCATTGAAAATTCCCACACGCACATCTGCCTGCGAGTCAGGCTCGATGGTGATGAGGGTGTCGAAGCCAATGCCGGTGTGGCGGTCCGAGAGGTTTTGGGTGCCGCCTTCGGTGACGGAAAGCGGGCGCACGCGCGCATCGACAATGACAAAGTCATTGCCCAGTCCATGCATCTTTATGAATTCGCGTGCGGTCATGAGCGGGATATAGGGCTGTAAGCCCCTCCGCGTCCAGTCCTGCGAAACTTAGAAAAGCTCAGCTGCGTCCGAGAGATTTCACCAGTTGCACGACCTGACGGCGTACACGGGAATCCGGAATTTTCTGAAACGCCTGATTCAGGTCGAGAACCTGACGTGCCGATCGGGACTCCGGATCGGCACCACCGGCGGCTTCACTCTGCCCTGTCCGGGCCTTTGCACCATTCAGGCCTTCAAAGAAATAGCCGGGTACGACGTCGAGCACATCACAGAGCTGCCAAAGCTTCGAGGCGCTGATTCGGTTGGCGCCGCTTTCGTATTTCTGGACCTGCTGGAAACTAATTCCAAGCTGCCGTGCGAGTTCTTTCTGAGGCATGCCGCACATCTCGCGCCGCGCGCGCATTCGTCGACCAACATGTGTATCAATTGGGTGTGGCAAGTGAAGTTTTCCCTGATCTGCTCTGTTGTTGTGCATCGATGCGATCATGAGCCGGAGGTGCGGCCCATCCGGATTGGACGACGCCAGAAAGTCGTGCACCTAAAGTTGTTGTTAGGTCAACAATAAATTCAATCGCACCGGTATTCCCAAACCTTTGCTTTCGTCCGCATGGTCCCCTCACACCCGTTCAAGCATGTTGCACAACCAGAGCGAGCGTACAGGGAATCCGCCTTTTTTGAAGGAGAAAATCATTTATCCTTTTGGTTGCAACAGGTTGATCTAAAGCGGTCACAAACATGTCATATGCCAGACACATCAGACTCCATGGCGTGCATAACTTTCTTCACGTACGTAAATACCTTGGGTTTCGGATCGCAAGACTCGGTGCCAGATTCGCTTGTCGGGTATTGCTTGACCCTATTTTCACCTTCGCATAGGTTCCCCGCCATTCCGCATCGATGGCCGATGCGGCCCGGGCCGAGAGGTCGGGGCTCCGCCAGTCCGCGAGTTTCGCGCACTGGCGCGTTTGTCGTTGGGCACTTCTCTGTTGGAGCGCCCGGAAGGATTGGATGGCATGTTTGAGTCGCTAAGCGAACGCCTGGGTGATGTCTTTGACCGCCTGAAGCGGCGTGGTGCCCTGTCCGAAGAGGATGTCGCGGCAGCTCTGCGCGAAGTCAGAGTGGCCTTGCTGGAGGCCGATGTCGCCTTGCCCGTGGTCCGGGACTTCATCGCGTCCGTCCAGGAGAAGGCTGTCGGGCAGGAAGTTGTGCGTTCGGTTTCGCCCGGGCAGATGGTCGTCAAGATTGTCCATGATTCTCTTATTGAAATGCTCGGATCTGAGGCGGTTGAGATTGATCTGAATGCCCCGGCCCCGGTCGCAATTCTCGTTGTCGGTCTGCAGGGCTCAGGTAAGACGACCACAACCGCCAAAATTGGCTACCATCTTGCCGACAAGCAGCGCAAGAAAGTTTTGATGGCGTCCCTCGACGTGCGTCGACCGGCCGCGCAGGAACAACTTCGTGTGCTGGGTGATCAAGTTCTCGTCCCCACACTGGATATTCGCGCCGGCGAGATGCCGGTCATGATTGCCAAGCGCGCCATGGATCAGGCGCGGCGTGAAGGCTATGACGTTGTCTTGCTCGATACCGCAGGTCGCCTGTCTATTGATGATGCCCTGATGACCGAGGCCAGCGCGATCCGCGACGCGGCCAAGCCTCACGAAACCCTTCTGGTCGCAGACGCCATGACAGGTCAGGACGCGGTGAACACCGCGCAGGCCTTCCATGAAAAGGTTGGCATTACCGGTATTGTTCTGACCCGTATGGATGGCGATGCCCGCGGCGGTGCAGCCCTTTCGATGCGGGCGGTGACCGGCCAGCCGATCAAGCTGGTGGGTGTTGGCGAGAAGATGGACGAGCTGGAGCCGTTCCATCCTGAACGCATTGCCGGGCGCATTCTGGACATGGGTGATGTGGTCACGCTTGTTGAGCGTGCCAATGAACTCGTCGAAGAGGAAGAAGCCGAAAAGATCGCGCGCAAGCTCGCCAAGGGTGAGTTTGATATGAACGATCTGCTCGACCAGCTCCGCCAATTGAAGAAGATGGGCGGCCTGGGCGGCGTGATGTCGATGCTGCCGGGTGTTGGCAAGATGAAGAAGCAAATGGCTGATCACAACATCGACGACAGCATGATCAAGCGTCAGGAAGCCATCATCCTCTCCATGACCGCGAAAGAACGCTTGAAGCCCGCGATGGTGAAGGCCTCACGTAAGAAGCGTATTGCAGCGGGTTCTGGCACCAGCGTGCAGGAAATCAACAAGCTGCTGAAGCAGTATCAGCAGATGCAGACCATGATGAAGAAGATGAAAAAGATGGGCGGCAAAATGCCCATGGGTGGCGGCGGAATGCCGGGCATGGGCGGAAGTCTGCCACCCGGCATGATGCCACCAGGAATGGGGCGCTAGGAGGCATATCATGTTTCATCACGTTTCCATCGGTGTTGCAGACCTGGGCCGTTCGTCGGCTTTCTATGATGCCGTGCTGGGCGCACTTGGCCATGAACGTTACATGGAAAAGTCGGGCACGATCTCATGGCGCTCCGCAGAAGGTGGTGCCGTTTTCTGGATCAATCTTCGCGATGAACTGACGGTTGTGCCCGATGACGGACGTCATATCGCGTTCGCGGCGCAATCCCCGATGCAGGTCGATATGTTCTATCAAGCGGCCATGATGTCGGGTGCGGTTGGCGATGGGGCACCCGGGCTTCGCCCGGAATATCGCGACACGTATTATGGCGCGTTCGTTCTCGACCCGGACGGGCACAAAGTCGAAGCCGTTTATTTGCCGCCGGCCTGATGCGAATGGCAATGATCGATCATATCTCTCTTGGGGTCAGTGACCTTGTTGCCAGTGGTGCGTTTTACGACGCCGCTCTGGCACCGCTCGGCTATGCCCGGGTGCTGGAGAAGGGGATCGGCTTTGCTTACGGACCCGGTCCCGGCCGGGAGGGGATGATGTTCTGGATCGTGCAGCCGGACGCGGAGGTCGCGCCGTCACGCGGCAGTCATGTCGGATTCGCCGCTGGTGATCGCGCTGAAGTTGACGCGTTTCATGCTGCCGCGATGTCGGCTGGGGCACGTGACAATGGCGCCCCCGGGTTACGGCCCGAATACAGCGACGGTTACTACGGGGCCTTCGTTCTGGACCCTGACGGACACAAGATTGAGGCGCTCTGCCGAATTCCGGTTTGAGCGTGTTGAAACCAAAACAACCAAGTTCACGAAAGAAAAGGAATTAATATCATGGCTTTACGTATTCGACTGGCACGCGGTGGTGCCAAAAAGCGTCCTTATTACCGCATTGTTGTCGCCGATCAGGCGCGCGCGCGTGACGGGCGTTTCATTGAGCGTATCGGGGCCTACAATCCGATGCTCCCCAAGGATGACCCCAATCGGGTGAAGTTCGATGAAGAGCGCGCCAAGCATTGGATTGGTGTCGGTGCCAAGCCGTCTGACCGTGTTGCCAAATTCTTTGCCAATGCAGGCCTGATGGACGCACCGGTGCTGCGTGACCAGACCAAGCAACATATGCCGAAGGCAAAGGCGCAGGAGCGAGCTGCTGCCGCTGTTGAGGCTGCTGAAGCCGCAGCCGTTGCCGCCGCCGAAGCTGCAGCTGCACCGGCCGAGGAAGCGCCGGTTGAGGAAGCTCCTGCCGAGGAAGCCCCGGCTGAAGAGGCTGCTGCTGAAGAAGCTCCTGCCGAGGAGGCTGCTGCCGAAGAAGCGCCCGCCGAGGAAGCCGTTGCCGAAGAGGCCCCGGCTGAAGAAGAAAAGTCCTGATTTCAGGACGTATGTAAGCCATGAGCGACACCGACCAGGAACAGAGCAAACGTGTCTGCGTCGGTGTCGTCACGGGCGCACATGGTCTCAAAGGCCTTGTGCGTGTGCGTCCCTATACGGACGTGCCTGAGGATGTCGGTGCGTATGGGCCGGTCGAATCCGAAGATGGCAGCCGATCCTTCGAGCTCGAAATCCGCAACCGGACGGGCAAGGGACAGGTGCTTGTATACATTAAAGGAATCGATGACCGCACAGCGGCTGAGGGCCTCAAAAGCACATTGCTTTTTGTGCCACGTGACCGTCTGCCGGCCGCCGAGGACGACGAATTCTACCATGCAGACCTTCTGGGCCTGAGCATTGTTGGTCAGGACGGGGAGACGGTGGGAACCGTCCGCTCTGTCGAGAATTTCGGTGGTGGGGACATGCTCGAGATCGATGACGCGCGCGGCGGGGTTGCCACCATTCCGTTTACGTTGGCCGCAGTTCCGGAAGTGGACATTGGGGCGGGCCGCGTTGTTGTGGACGTGAGTCAGATATTACGGGCTGGCAAGGATGGATAGCGCCAACCCATGGGCAGCAAGTGTACTTACGCTCTATCCGGATATGTTTCCTGGACCGCTCGGCATGTCCTTGCACGGGCGGGCTCTGGAGCAGGAAATCTGGTCGCTGGAGACCCGGGATATTCGGAGTTATGCGACAGATCGTCATGCGACAGTCGATGATCAGCCCTTTGGCGGTGGCCCCGGGATGGTCATGCGCCCGGATATCGTGGATTTAGCGCTTTCTGAAACGCGCAATCAGGTTGACGATCAGCGGCCGATCATCTATCTCACGCCCCGCGGTTGTCCGTTGGATCAGGCACGAGTCCGTGACTTGGCGGATGGCCCCGGTGTGATACTGCTTTGTGGCCGGTTTGAAGGTGTCGATCAACGTGTGCTCGACGCATGGCAAGCCGAGGATGTGAGTATCGGAGATTACGTGCTTTCAGGCGGTGAGCCTGCAGCACTGGTTTTGCTTGATGCGGCTGTCCGATTGTTGCCGGGGGTTCTCGGCGCGGCAGAGTCTCTGTCGGAAGAAAGTTTTGAAAGCGGGTTGCTCGAATACCCGCAATTTACACGGCCGGCCAGTTGGACTGATCGGCAGGGCAATGAACGTCTGGTGCCCGACGTCCTGACCTCAGGCCATCATGGCCGGGTCGCGCAGTGGCGGAACGAACAGGCGAAACAGATTACCCGCGAGCGCCGGCCTGATCTCTGGCAGCGTTTCGCGAAGCAGGACGAAGAAGGACAAGAGTGATGAACACGCTTCAGAAGTTTGAGGCCGCACAGCTTGAAAAGCTGCAGGCCAACCGCGAGACCCCCGACTTTGGTCCGGGTGACACGGTGCGCGTCAATGTGCGTGTTGTCGAAGGTGAGCGCGAGCGTATCCAGGCCTATGAGGGTGTGTGCATCGCGGTGAAGAATGACGGTATCAACTCCGCCTTCACGGTTCGCAAGATTTCCTTCGGTGAGGGTGTTGAGCGTGTGTTCCCGCTTTATGGCCCGCGGGTTGATTCAATCGACGTCATTCGCCACGGTAAAGTTCGGCGCGCCAAGCTGTATTATCTGCGTGGCCGCACGGGCAAGCGCGCACGTATCACCGAGCGGACCACGGGCCGTGGCATGACGCCGCGCAAGGCCAAGGGCGCTGCGGCAACTCCCGTCGAGGCCGAAAACAAGACCGAGTAGATACCCGGCTCCCACAGGTGGGCCGAGTGAAGAGGCAACGCCCCGGAGCATATGTTCGCGGGGCGTTTTGCTTTTGCGACGACGATCAGCAGGAAGATAGAAATCATGGCGCAGCCGAAAACACTGTTCGACAAAATCTGGGAATCGCATCTGGTTGATGCGCAGGATGACGACACCTGCCTTGTCTATATTGATCGACATCTCGTCCATGAAGTGACCAGCCCGCAGGCGTTTGAAGGCCTGCGTCTGAGCGGCCGCACCGTGCGTCGCCCGGATGCCACGCTTGCTGTGGCCGATCACAATGTGCCGACGACCGATCGCAGCATGGGCATCGAGGATGAAGAATCCCGGATTCAGGTCGAGACGCTGACCAAGAACTGCGAAGAGTTTGGTATCGAGCTTTTTGATATGGCGGATATTCGTCAGGGCATCGTGCACATTATCGGGCCAGAGCAGGGGTTTACTCTGCCGGGAACGACGATCGTGTGCGGTGACAGCCACACCGCCACCCATGGCGCGTTCGGTGCGCTGGCCTTCGGAATCGGGACGTCTGAGGTCGAGCATGTGCTCGCCACCCAGACGCTGTTGCAGCGTCCGGCCAAAAACTTCCTGGTCTCCGTGGATGGTGAGTTGTCGCTCGGCGTGACGGCCAAGGACATGATCCTCGCAATTATCGGCGCCATCGGCACTGCTGGGGGAACGGGTTCGGTCATTGAGTATGCTGGCGAAGCCGTGCGTGCGCTTTCCATGGAAGGTCGTATGACCATGTGCAACATGTCCATTGAAGGCGGCGCACGCGCCGGACTCGTGGCGCCTGACGACACCACCTATGAGTATCTCAAGGGACGCCCCATGGCACCGAAGGGTGCTGCCTGGGAGCAGGCCGAGGCCTACTGGCGGACCTTGCCGACCGACGAAGGTGCGAAGTACGACAATGAAGTCCGTCTCTCTGCGGCAGACATTCCGCCGCAAGTCACCTGGGGAACCAGCCCGGAAAACGTTGTGCCGATCACCGGAGCTGTTCCCGATCCTGAGCATGATGCCCGTGATGACAACCAGCGTCAGGCCTGGGAGCGTTCGCTCGAATATATGGATTTGAAGGCTGGCACCAAGATGCAGGACGTCGGCGTCGACAAGGTCTTCATCGGGTCATGCACCAATGGTCGGATTGAAGACCTGCGCGCTGTGGCGGCGGTCGCCGAAGGCCGCCAGGTCTCTGACAGCGTCTATGCGATGGTTGTTCCGGGATCCGGTCTGGTGAAAGAGCAGGCTGAAGCCGAAGGCATCGACAAGATCCTGACGGCGGCTGGTTTCGACTGGCGTGAGCCGGGTTGTTCCATGTGTCTGGCGATGAACGCCGACAAGCTGGAGCCGGGCGAACGTTGTGCGTCGACATCCAACCGTAACTTCGAAGGTCGTCAGGGCCGCGGTGGACGAACCCATCTGGTGAGCCCGGCGATGGCGGCGGCTGCTGCTATCATAGGCAAGCTCACCGATGTGCGTGACCTTGATAGTTGAGCGCGCTCGAACCCAACGACGTGCTGCCGCTCCGTTATTCGGGGTTGCTGTTGCGCGTCGTGGCGGGACTGGCCGATCTGGGCGTGGTCTGGCTCTTCGCTTGGCTGGTCTCGACGGTGCTCGGCATTCCGTTTCTGGCCGCGACACCCGAACAGCTGGCCGATACCACGTCCTTGCATATGCTGAATGCGATCGTTCTGTTCTTCGCCTGGCTTTACTTCGCTGGTCTGGAGACCAGCAATCTGCAAGCCACGCTGGGCATGGCGGTGATGGGAATTTACACCGCCGATCAAAGCGGCGAACGCGCCGGGATGGGCCGGACCACGGTTCGGTTCTTGACGCGTTTCATGTCAATTTTTCCGCTGTTTTGCGGGTTTCTTCCGATCTTGCTGACCCGGCGTCGGCAAGCCGTCCACGACATGCTTTCGGGCTGTGTCATTCTCAAACGCTAGGAGATGCGTGATGGACAAGTTCAACAAGGTTACGGGCATTGCAGCCCCGCTGCCGATGGTCAATATCGACACGGACAAGATCATCCCCAAACAGTTCCTCAAGACGATTGCCCGCACGGGCCTCGGCAAAGGCCTGTTCTACGAATTGCGCACCGATGCCAGCGGCACCCCGACGGGTGATTTCGTACTGGATCGCGAGCCCTATACCAATGCGGAAATCCTGATTGCCGGAGACAATTTCGGCTGCGGTTCTTCACGGGAGCATGCGCCCTGGGCGTTGCAGGATTTCGGCATCAAGGTGGTGATTGCGCCGACCTTTGCTGACATTTTCTACAACAACAGTTTCAAGAACGGCATGTTGCTGATCAAGCTGCCGCAGGAGCAGGTCGACAATCTGATGATTGTCGCAGGCGATCCGGAAAATCCCGAGATCACGGTCGATCTGGAAAAACAGGAAGTCCACGCCCCCAACGGTGTGGTCTATCCGTTTGAGATTGATCCGTTCCTCAAGGAGTGCTTGCTGGAAGGTCTCGATGATATCGGCCTGACCATGCAGCGTGGCGAGACAATCGGCGGCTTTGAGGGCGGTCAGCGCCAGCAGCAGCCATGGCTTTATCGCGACGCGTCCTAAACCGCGTCGGTTCGTATTTTTTAAGGGGAGGGGTTCATGCCCGCCAACAAGAGTGTTCTGGTTCTGCCGGGTGATGGCATCGGGCCTGAGGTGATGGAACAGGTCCGTCGTGTGATGGGCTGGTTCGAGCAAAAGGAAGCCGTCAGCTTCGCCGTTGATGAAGATCTCGTCGGTGGCGCTTGCTACGACGAACATGGTGTCTCGATCACTGATGACACGATGGCCAAGGCGATGAACCTGGACGCCGTTCTGTTTGGCGCTGTGGGTGGTCCTCAATGGGATGATGTCCCCCGCGAGCACCGGCCCGAAGCCGGGCTGCTGCGTCTGCGCAAGGACCTCGACCTGTTCGCCAATCTGCGCCCGGCCATTGTCATGGACGCGATGGTTGATGCTTCAACCCTGAAGCCGGAAGTGGTGAAGGGTCTCGACATCATGATCCTGCGGGAACTGACGTCGGGTGTTTATTTCGGTGAGCCGCGTGGCGAACAGACGCTCGAGGATGGCAGCAAGCGCGTCGTTGATACCCAGTCCTATACCGAGGACGAGATCGTCCGTGTGCTGCGTGTCGGCTTTGAGCTGGCCCGCAAGCGCAACAACAAGCTGCATTCGGCCGAGAAGTCGAATGTCATGGAGACAGGCGCCTTCTGGCGCAAGATCGCCGGACGCGTGGCGGCCGAAGAATTCCCCGATGTGGAGTTCCATCACATCCTGGCTGACAACTGCGCCATGCAGCTGATCCGAAATCCGCATCAGTTCGACGTGATCGTCACCGACAATCTCTTCGGCGATATCCTGTCCGATGAAGCCGCGATGATGACCGGCTCGCTGGGCATGTTGCCCTCGGCCAGCCTGGGTGCCGAAGACCCGGTGACAGGCGCACGTCGTGCCATGTACGAGCCGGTCCATGGTTCTGCCCCGGACATTTCCGGACAGGGCAAGGCCAACCCGCTCGCCATGCTGCTGAGCTTTGCGATGATGCTGCGGTACTCCTTCGATCTGGGCACCGAGGCCAATATGGTCGAACAGGCCGCGCAGAACGTTCTCAACGAGGGCTATCGCACGGGCGACATCATGCAGGATGGCTGCACGGAAGTGTCGACCGAGGAGATGGGCACCAAGCTGCTCAAGGAACTCGACAGCCTGTCTTCGTGATTTGACGCGGCGCTCGAACGCGGTTTAGCGTTCGAGCATCTGATGTGGAGACTATTTGTGCGTAGCTGGTTGGCAGTTCTGACTTTTGGCGGTGTGGCATTTCTGGCCATGCCCGCTGCTGCACAGCAGATTGTTGAAACCTCTACCGGAAAGCATATCGCGGGTGAGAGTTGTTCCATCAGCGAAGCGATGCTCACGGAGATTGAGGGGCGCAGCGCCGCTGCGAATGCCGAGACACGGCAAAAGCTGAATGCGTTTCTGGATGCAGCGCTGGCCAGCCCGAAAACGCGCAAGCCATCCCAGTCGCCGGTTGTGTTCACGTCGGGCCAACCCCGAAGCTAGGTCTTCTGACGCGTTTGGCTTCTTTCTCTCAGCGACAATCGCTGTTTGAAACCGAACTTGCGATCCCACGCATATAGCGTTCATCGAAACCTTCCGGCCATGCGATCCGAATTCTGTCTGGAGTCATGAAGGTCACGCGCGCAGCCTGCGCCGGGTTTCGTGGTTCCGAACGCGCCGGTTGTCCGTACCAGACGATGAAGTCTGCGTTCTGGCTCTGGTAGTGCACGGGGCTGGCAATCCGTGTGTCCACACGATTGCCGCGCACAAAAACGCAATCCTCCCGAAACCCGACAAGGTTGCCATGGGCGCGTGGCGTGGTGGGCAGATCGACCACCCAGTTTCCCAGCAGATTGTTGTGGGAGGGTTCGGTGGCGCAGGCGGCAAGCAGCATGGCCAAACCCACGCCGTGCAGCGCTATCACATGTCGGATCAGCATTGCTTCAAACCCGGTCGCGTGCGGGATCGATATCGGTTGTGACGCCAGCTCCGCGCAGTTCGGGTTCCAGACGACGGGTCAGCCAGAGATGGAACATCCGGAAATCACTGAGCAATGACCAGACGGGGTGGGTGAATGTGACCGGCTTGTTCCGTTCGACAAAGCCATGGGCAAACCATGCGGGTCCGTAACCGGCGACCGGCGCAAACAGAACCAGCCACCAGGGTCCGATGACAACGCTGAACCCGAAACACAGCAGTGCTGCAGCGGTGCCCGCAAAATGTATGGCGCGGGTGCGTGGGTTGGAATGCTCGCGCAGATAGTGCGGCCAGAATTCCGGATAGCTCGAAAATCGTTCGGACATGACGCGAATTCTGGCACAAATAGGTCGTTCTATGTGAGGAGAAGCGCGTGCCCGATATTTATGTGAACCCTGATGCCATCCCGGCAGCACAGCTCGATGACATGAAGATGAGTCTCGAACGTCGTGCCGCGACCCCGCAACAAAGCGCAGCTTTGCAGTCCTACCTCGGTGACGTGGGGTTTCCCGAAAACGCACGGGTGCTCGATATCGGCTGTGGCACGGGGCCACAGTCACGCGCACTGGCCGCATGGCCGGGTGTTGGCGAAGTCATCGGTGTCGATCAGCTTGAGCCATTCCTTGAGCGTGCGCGTGAGCTCGCATCCGAAATCCCCAACTTGTCGTTTCAGCCGGCAGACGCACGCAATCTTCCGTTTGAAGATGACAGTTTCGATGTGGTTGTCCTGCATACGCTGCTGACCCATGTGCCGGGTCCCGAGGGGGTCTTGGCGGAAGTGTATCGGGTCCTGAAACCCGGTGGTCGCGTGGCGATCTATGACGGCGATTTTTCCACCATGAGCGTTGCCACATCCGATGCCGATCCGTTGCAGGGGTGTATCGAAGCCTTTGTGGAGGGGAACGTCCATGACAAGTGGCTGGTCCGGCGCTTGCCCGCGATGCTTCTTGAGGCCGGTTTCAGGCCCGAAGGCAGCCGCAGTCATGGGCATCTGGAAACCGATTCCCCCGCGCTGACCAAGGGGTGGACCGAGCGTGGCGCTCTCTATCTGACCCAGTGGGGGCGCATAGATCAGGCCATGGCAGATGCGCTTGTCGCGGAAGGACGGCGGCGGGCGGCAACCGGTTCGTTCTACGGATTCATGAACTATGTGAGCATTATTGCCAGCAAGACATAGACGATACACACCACAAACCTTGCAAAACCGGCGTTTGGGGCTTAAGTCACCGCCTGCATCCGGTGCATGGCGCGCTGGGCAAACAAGGATTGGACCCATGGGTTACAAGGTTGCGGTGGTTGGTGCGACGGGCAATGTCGGCCGGGAAATGCTCCAGACGTTGGCGGAACGCGATTTTCCGGCGGACGAAGTCGTGGCGCTGGCGAGTGAACGCTCGGTCGGGCGCGAGGTTTCCTATGGCGAGAAAACAATCCTGAAAGTTCAGTCTCTGGCTGATTATGATTTCACAGGCACCGATCTGGCACTGTTTTCGCCAGGTTCAAAAGTGTCGGCAGAGTTTGCGCCCAAGGCTGCGGCGAAGGGCTGCATCGTCATCGACAATACGTCCCAGTTTCGGATGGATCCGGATGTGCCGCTCATTGTGCCCGAGGTTAACCCCGAGGCCGCTGCCGGCTACACCAAGCGAAACATTATCGCGAACCCGAATTGTTCGACGATCCAGATGCTTGTGGCCCTGAAGCCGTTGCACGATGCCTTCGGTATCGAGCGGGTGGTCGTGTCGACCTATCAGTCTGTGTCGGGCGCCGGCAAAGACGGGATGGATGAGCTCTTCAACCAGACCCGCGCGGTTTATGTGAATGATCCGCTTGAGCCCAAGCAGTTCACCAAGCAGATCGCCTTCAACGTGATCCCGCATATCGACGTCTTCATGGATGACGGTTCCACCAAGGAAGAGTGGAAGATGATGGTCGAGACCAAGAAGATCCTTGACCCCAAGATCAAGGTCACGGCGACCTGCGTCCGGGTGCCGGTCTTCATCGGCCATGCCGAGGCAATCAACATTCAGTTCTCCAAGGAAGTCTCGGCGAAGGAAGCCCGCGATATCCTGCGTGAAGCACCGGGTGTGTCCGTGATCGATCATCGGGCCAATGAAGGCTATGTGACGCCGGAAGAATCCGCGGGCGAAGATGCCGTCTATGTCAGCCGTATCCGCGAGGATGCCACGATCGATAATGGCCTCAACATCTGGGTGGTCTCGGACAATCTGCGCAAGGGCGCGGCCCTGAATACGGTTCAGATCGCTGAGTTGCTCGACCGGGATTATCTCAAGAAAGCCATCGCGGCGGAGTGACGTTGTCGTGCCGGTGACGTTCCGGGACGTTGAAGCAGCCATTCGTAAAAGTTGCCTGATTTCGCGCGGCGGGTTTCACCCCGGCGCGGACGATGCTGTGCCCGGTGACCCGGGAACATTGATTCTGGTTGGCAATGTCGGTCCGGATATGTGGGCGGCGTTCGCGCGTGATCAGGCAAGCTATGCCGATCGTGCCAGTCCGCTTGATGACTGGGTGCGGGACCGGCTGACGGCAATTGCCGTTCAGTTAGGCGCGACGCCGTTGTTTCCGTTTGGTGGTCCGCCATTTTTGCCGTTTCAGCGCTGGGCGCAGAAGGCCGAACCCGTATATTCGTCACCTCTCGGGGTCCTGATCCACCCGGATTACGGGTTGTGGCACGCGTATCGGGGTGCGTTGGCCTTTCGGGAGGTGGTGGATCTGCCGGTTCCTGATACGCGGCCGTCACCGTGCGAGAGCTGTATTGAGAAACCTTGTTTGACGACCTGCCCGGTCGGTGCGTTTGGGGGCGACGGCTACGATGTTCCGATGTGTGTTGATCATCTGGAATCGGCAAACGGACATGATTGTATGGCGCTCGGCTGCCGGGCACGGCGGGCCTGTCCGGTCGGCACTGACCATGTGTATGAACCTGCGCAGGCGGAGTTTCATATGACTGCGTTTCGCGGGGCCCAGCGCGCGGGTTAGTGCTGGCGTCCGGCAATCATGTCCCGGGCCGCAAGAAGCCCGCCGCCAGCGATCAAAATGCAGGCCAGCGCAAGGGTCCAGCTGGGTTCGGCAAATCCGAACACAACAAGCGACAGCGTGGAAAGCATCGGTGCGGCGTAAGCGCTGGCACCCAGCACGCGTAGGTCACCGTGCTTGACCGCATGGTCCCAGAGAAAGAACGCCGATCCCACGGGGCCGAGGCCCAGTGCCGCGATGGCGATCCATGCGGTGAAGCTGTCCGGCCAGATGGTTGGTTCCAGTGCGAGATGTGCGCCCCAGGCAAGAAGCGCGGTTGCCCCGCAAAAACCGCCTACGGCGTTTGTGGAAACATGCGCGAACCGGCGTGAGAGGACGGAGTAGCTCGACCAGGTCAGTGCAGCACCCAAGGCTGCGAGATATCCGGGGATGTATGCCGTATCGATCGTGATGCCGGTTCCCGCTGTCACGATCAGGACTGTTCCCAGAAGGCCCAGCGTGGCGCCAGTCAGGTGAAACCAGCGCAGGGATCCCACACCGCTGGTGGTGGGCAGCAGTGCAGAGAACAAGACGATCAGCATTGGCCAAAGATAGTTGATCAGATTGGCAGCGGCAGGCGGTGCGGACTGAATGCCGACGAAATAGAGCAGGTGATATCCAAATAGTCCGCCAATCCCCAGGCCCCAGACCCGAGCCGGCAGGCGCAACTGGGACCACGGGCGTTCGCCGCGGACCGTCCAGATGACAAGTGTCAGAACGAAGACGAGTGTGAACGCCATGGCGACAAGCTGGAATGGCGGAATCGGCCCGGCCAGCACGCCAAGAATTGCAAGGGTCGACCAGATCAGGATGGTGAATAGACCGATTAGGGTCGCGCGTCTGTTGATTGAGGAGGTCACGCTGCAGATCAGGCGTCGCGTGGGCGTGCCGTGGCGAGGGCGACAGCTTCCTGAATCACCCGAACGGTCTCTGTCCAGAGTTCAAGCTCGTCCAGCCGTTCGAGCGGCCACCATTCCGCATGGGCCGCATCACCGCCTGCAACGGGTTCGCCGGCGGTCCAGTGCGCCGCGCAATCGACCAGAGTGTAGTGATAGCGCACGCGTCCATTCGCGTTGGTCTCGTCGTCATTGGCCGCAGGAATTCTGGGGCCGCCTGGTGCCGGGGCGCGGTGGGTCGCCATCACGTACAATGGCGTCGATGACATCGACAATCCCGATCACGTCGATATCGACACCGGTTTCTTCCAGCACTTCCCGTGCGGCTGTTTCACGCCAGGTCTCGCCGAGCTCCTGCTTACCTCCGGGAATACTCCATTGCCCGATGCGCGGCTCACGGCCACGCCGGATCATCAGGACATGGGTCTCCCTTGAGAACAACCACGCCGACCCCGGAAATCGGGCTTTCAGGGTATTCGCGCCGGCTCATGCGGCGTCCGCCGCGTTACTGGTGGTGCGGCGCTTGCGGGCGATGAGGTTGAGGACCTCAATCGCTGTTGCGAAAGCCACGCCGAAATACAGATATCCGCGCGGGATGTGGAATTCGAAACCATCTGCAATCAAGGCAACCCCGATCAGCATCAGGAAGGAAAGCGCCAGCATTTTTACGGTCGGATGTTTTTTGACAAATGCGCTCAGGGGCTCGGCAGCGACCAGCATGACACCGATGGCGATCACGATGGCAGCAACCATGATGATGATTTCATCCGCCATGCCAATGGCAGTGAGTACGGAATCGAGTGAGAAGACGAGATCGAGCAGGAATATTTGGACGAGCACCGCTGCAAAGGCCGCTGAACCGGGCTTGCCATGCCCCTCTGTTTCGCCCTCAAGCATCATGTGGATCTCCGTGGTGGCCTTGTAGAGCAGGAACAATCCGCCGACTGCGAGGATGAGGTCGCGCCAGGAGAGTTCGATCCCGAGAGCCGTGACGAAGGGCGCGGTCAGGCCAATCAGCCAGCTCAGCGCAAACAGCAATATGATTCTTCCGGCGAGCGCCAACAGCAGGCCAATGCGTCGCGCGCGCGCCTGCTGATGTTCGGGAAGGCGTGATGTAATGATCGACAGGAAGATCACATTGTCGACGCCAAGAACAATTTCCAAAAGGGCAAGCGTCACAAGGCTGGCCCAGGCGGCTGGATCGGTCAGGAGTTCGAGCATGGGAGGTGCTTTGTGCGATGATTGGGGTGTTCGACCGTATCATGCTGGTTTGGTGTCGTGTGCCAAGCCCCTGTCTTGCGCAAACAAAAAACGGGCCCGATCGTGAAGACCGGGCCCGTTTCCTGTTGCGAGGGAACGATCCTCTAATACATGTGCTGGCCGCCATTGATCGACAGGGTCGAGCCGGTGACAAAGCCTGCATTATCGGCAGTCAGGAAAAGAACGCCGCGGGCGATATCATCAGCCTGTCCAAGGCGTCCGACCGGAATGCGCGCGATAATTTTCTCCAGAACATCCGGCGGCACAGCGCGAACCATATCGGTGTCCACATAGCCAGGTGCGATCGCATTGACCGTGATGCCTTTGGCCGCGCCTTCCTGCGCCAGCGCTTTGGTGAAGCCGTGGATGCCGGATTTGGTGGCCGCGTAATTGACCTGTCCATACTGCCCGGCCTGACCGTTGATCGAACCAATATTAACGATCCGCCCGAAGCTCAATTCCCGCATGTCCTCAATCACGGCGCGCGAGCAGTTGAAAACGCCAGACAGATTGGTGTCGATGACTTCCTTCCACTGTTCGAATGACATGCGATGCATGGTGCTGTCACGGGTGATGCCGGCATTGTTCACCAGGATTTCGATCGGTCCCATATCGGCTTTTATCTTTGCCGCCGCTTCCTGGACCTGATCAAAATCCGACACATCGACTTTGATGGTTTTGATGCCGGTGTTTTCTTCGAACTCTTTTGCCGCGTGTTCGTTGCCCGCATAGGCTGCGATCACGTCTCGACCTGCATCCCGCAGGGATCGACTGATAGCCCCGCCGATTCCGCGGGTGCCGCCAGTTACCAATGCTACTCGACCCATCACATTCTCCATTTTCGGCGGCATGGTGGCACCTCTTTTGGGTGCGCGTTCCGATCCGCGGTGAATTGGCGTTCCCCGACTAGTTGCGCTCGATGCACATGGCGATACCCATGCCACCGCCGATGCAAAGTGTCGTCAGACCCTTCTTGGCATCGCGCTTTTCCATTTCGTGCAGCAAGGTCACCAAAACCCGGGCGCCTGAAGCGCCAATCGGGTGGCCGATAGCGATCGCACCGCCATTGACGTTGACGATCGCGGGATCCCAGCCCATGTCGCGGTTGACCGCAATGGCCTGTGCTGCGAATGCCTCGTTGGCTTCAACCAGATCCAGATCATCGACGCTCCAGCCAGCCTTCTCCAAAGCCTTGCGGCTCGCCGGGATTGGACCAGAGCCCATGACGGAAGGTTCGACACCTGCGGTGGCCCAGGATGCGATCCGTGCCAGCGGCTTCAAGCCACGGCTCTCGGCCTGATCGGAGGACGTCAGGACAATGGCTGCTGCACCGTCATTGATGCCCGAAGCATTGCCAGCGGTGACCGTACCTTCCTTGTTGAAGGCAGGGCGCAGCTTGCCCAATGTTTCCATGGTCGTGCCATGCCGGGGATATTCGTCTGCATCGACAACGACGTCCCCTTTGCGGGAAGAAATTGTGACCGGCGTGATTTCGTCCGCCAGGCGTCCGGCGTTCTGCGCGGCCTCGGCCTTCTGCTGCGACCCCGCAGCGAACTCGTCCTGTTCATCGCGGGTGATCTGCCACTTTTCGGCGACGTTCTCTGCCGTGTTGCCCATGTGGTAACCCATCATGGCGCACCACAGGCCGTCATTGATCATGGTGTCGACCAATTTCACGTCGCCCATTTTGGTGCCGTTGCGCATCTGGGAGGCGTGTGGGGACTGGCTCATGCTTTCCTGGCCGCCGGCCACAACAACGCTGGCTTCACCGAGTTTGATTGCTTGATAAGCCTGTGCGACCGAACGAAGGCCCGAACCGCAGACCTGATTGACCAGATAGGCGGTGCGATCATCCGGGATGCCGGCTGCGAGAAGCGCCTGGCGTGCCGGGTTCATGCCGGTCGCGGCGGTCAGAACCTGACCAAGTACAACTTCATCCACATCGCTTGCGGGAATTCCTGCACGCTCCAGAGCGTTGGATATGGCGACGGTGCCCAACTCGGCGGCCGTCAGGCTTGCCAGAGCGCCGTTGAAGGCTCCGACAGGTGTCCGGGTGGCTCCGGCGATCACGACATCAGACATGCTTATTCTCCTGTGATTTGCAGGAATCTCGGCGTTTTCGTGCGTTCTTTATACGCAAAACCCGCGAAATTCCGTCGCTTTCAGACGTTGGTTGGATATAACCCTCAGACTCCACTGAGTCCAGCGGGTGCGGTGTCAGTGCTGCGCCAGCCAGTCGGCCATCGGTTCCCAGATAACGGGTTTTGCACGCGAGGCTGCGACCATTCCAATATGCCCCAGCCGGGGGTTTCGGCACTCTGCATGAGGTAGCGCTTCGGCCAATGCATTGGCCGAAGCGGGCGGCACAATTCGATCTTGCTGGGGTACGAGCACGAGAGATGGAATGTCGATGTCTTGCGGAACGATGTTCTTGCCACCAACAGTCCAGATATTCTGGTGTGGGGTGTTTCGGCCATACCAGCCACCCATGCATTCATGGGCAACGGGTCCCGATAGCGGGACACCATCATTGAGCCAGTCTTCCAGCGCGACAAAATCAAGCGCACTCTGACTGTCCATGTCCATCTGGGAAAAATGTATGAACTTGCGGGTTACAAGAAATGGATCGAGTGCCGAGAACATGGCCTGAATAATGTCGACAGGCAGTTCGCCATAGGTTTCGAGGAGTGGCCCGGCAGCCGCTACGGCCCGTGCCAGGGATTCTGCCTGTGCGACACGTTCTGCGTGGAAATTCCAGGGTGTGGCAAGCAGAACCAGTCCGGAAATATCAGCGGCGCGTCGTGCGGCCAGGGCCAGCGCGAGCAGACCGCCCATGCAATATCCGACAACCGGGATGGGCCCTGCGGACATTAGGCGGGCCTGTGTGAGTGCCGCTTCGAGTGGTCCTGCAATGTAGTCGGTCAGTGTGAAGCGGCGTTCATCGGGGCCGGGCTTGTCCCAGTCCACGAGCAATGGTCGCAATCCTGTTTCTGCCGCCATCCAGCGCAGCAGAGATCGACGTTCGGATAAGTCCAATATGTAAGCGCGGTTTATGAGAGACGGCACAAAAAGAACGGGCTTGCCGTCGGCGGGACCGTAATCAAGCAGCCGTGTACTTCCATCTGACCAGATGACGGGAGGATCTTCGAGCACGCGGCGATAGGGGTGGTTTCGATACGCGTTCACGCCTGAGGAAAATGCGGCGAGGCGTATCTGAATTTCGTGATCTACCGCTGAAGCGAATGGATCGCTGTCATCAGGCTTTCGTGGGTTTGTCTTTGGTGGGTTTTTTTCCAGCGCGACTTTGAGAGCGTCCACGCGTTTTCGGACTTCCGGCTTCCAGTTGCTCGAGCCGTTTTTCAACAGCGTCAAGCCGGCGCGTGAGCTGATCCATCCGTTTGTCGCGGTCGTCAGATGCAGCGGCAGGGGTCTTGGCCCTGTCCGTGCCGGGTGTTGTGGGGTCTGTTTCATTGGCTTTCCCCGTCTGCGTTTGTTGCAGGAATTCTGCGAGGTTGGCGGACAGCATAGGATTAACGTCCTTGCCGAGCTGGGTCATTGCATCAAAGAAACGCGCACTCTGTTCAGCAAGGTCAGGGTCGGCAGCCATCAAGGTCAGCTGGTCTTCCCAAAGGTCGAGATACTGGCGCGCAAGCGCCGCAAAGTCCGGTTGTTCAGCCATAGTGCCGGACTATACCTGTGCACGAACGGGAATCGCCACTGTGGAGACGAAATTCATCACGACACGTTGCGTTGCAGCATAATCTGTTTGTTCTGCTATAGTGCCGTAACTTGAGCAACATTCGGGGCCGTTCACCATGGCCAATAAAGAAGACAAAGATCCCATTACCATCAAGAAGTACGCCAATCGGCGACTTTACAACACATCTACGAGCAAATACGTGACGCTCGATGATTTGGCGGTGATGGTCAAAGCGGGTGACGACTTTGTCGTCGTTGATGCGAAATCGGGCGACGATATCACCCGCCCGGTCCTGACTCAGATCATCTTCGAAGAGGAAGCGAAGGGTGAAAACCTTTTGCCCGTCAGTTTCCTGCGCCAGTTGATTCATTTCTATGGGGACAGCCTCCAGTCGATGGTGCCGAATTATCTCGAGGCTTCGATGGACGCGTTCTCGAACAACCAGGATCGCATGCGCGAATATGTCGACAGCACAGTCGGGCGTAGCATGTTTCCATTCAATCAATGGGAAGAGATGGGGCGGCAGAACATGGCCATGTTCGAACGCGCGTTCCAGATATTCACGCCGCAGGCCGGTGGTGGGGCTGATGGACGACCTGAAGGGAATCCGGGGTCTTCATCAGAGGGTGAAGACAAGCTGGACGACCTGAAAACCCAGATCGAGAATCTGCGCCGTCAACTCGACGATCTGTCCCGCTAGTTAAGCCAGTCCGGGTCGATTTCGGGCTTGCCGCAGTGCCAGCCCTGCAGCAGGTCGACGCCTTCGGTCTTGAGCAGGTCAGCTTCTTCGGCGTTTTCAACCCATTCGGCCACACATTGAATGTCGATTCCCTTCGCCAGGCTGATAAGGGTGCGGACGAAAAGCAAATTCTCAGGGTTATCGACGATACCGCGGACAAACGATCCGTCGATCTTGACGATGGCAACGTTGAGAGCCCGCAGATGCCTGAACGACGTGAAGCCCGCCCCGAAGTCGTCGAGTGCCACCCGGCAACCAAATTGCGTAAGCGAGGAAACGAACCGGGAGGCTTCGTCGACATCGTCGAGCGCGACGGTTTCGGTGATTTCAAGAATCAATCTTTCAGCGATGTCTTTTCGGTCCTGAAGACGCTCTTCCAGCATACGCAGCCAGACGGGATCGACCGCGGTCATGCCTGACAGGTTGATCGACAGATTCATGCTCGGGTTACGCTCCAAGACATCGAGGCCCATTTCCAGAACTTTTCGATCTATCAGGCGCATCAGGCCCATCTGTTCGATCACGGGCACGAACCCGCCGGCTGCAATGGCATTGCCCTCCGGATCGATCATGCGGGCAAGGCCCTCATAGAAAATTGTCTGACCTGTCTCTGCAGAAACGATGGGCTGGAATGCAAGCTTGAACCGATTTTCCTTCAACGCCTGTTTGACCTGCTCAGCAATCACCAGCTCGGGGCGCTCTGTGCGGGCGTGCTCGGGAACATCGACATAGTCGAGGTAACAATCACATCCCAGACGTCGGGCGGCCCGAAGTGCGCCGTCGGCGTGAGAGACCACTTCGCGCGCTGTTGTGGCATCAGTTGGGAAGACAGATATCCCGATTGAAGCTGTGACCGTCATGGTGCCGGCAGGGGTCGATATGGGCGTCTCGCGAAGCGCGGCAAGAAAACGATCTGCAACGGCGAACAGTTTTTCACGATTGCAATTGCTGACAACGACAGAGAAGCGGTCGAAGCCGACACGGCCAACAATATCGCCGGTGCGCATGCAGTTCTCGATGCGTCGTGCTGCAGCGAGTACGATGGCGTCTGCGGTTTCCTCACCGTAGACGTCTGAAACGGCATTCAGCTTGTCGAGCCCAACGAGCAGCAATCCGCCTTGCTTCCCGGACAGCAGGCTTTGGGCGATCACATGTTCAAGGGATTCGCGGAGTCGGAGACGATTGTACTGTCCGGTTAGCGCGTCGTGATTGGACAGGAAATTGACTTCCTCTTCGGACTTCTTGCGCGCGTCAATATTTCGGACCACACCTGTCAGTCGCGAGGGTTTGCCATCCGGTAATTTTGTGGCGACGGCCCGCTCCTGGATCCAAATAAACTGTCCGGAATCATCGCGAATACGATACTCGTGATCAAATATCTCGCCGCGTGTGAGGTGGCGTGAAAGGCAGATCATGCGATGGGGAAGGTCTTCGGGATGAATGCGGTTTAGAAAATTATCGCCCGATCCAAGGGAATCGATGTTTCTGATCTCGAGTGAGCCCGCAATATCACCGGTCCACGAAATGGTGTCAGAGTCCAGGCCCCATTCATAAAACAGGTCTCCTGATGCGATGAGCAGGCTCACAAGCTCGGGCAGCGATCCGCTGTCCTGTGTGATGCCGGTCTCAATCCCCGGGACCGCGATATGGGCCAAATCTGACACGTGTCGTACCCCCTACCTGAGGTCTGAATTCTTCAGCCGCACATCCTGCGCGGACACTTCCCGGTATTTATAAACGGGAAGTTGTTAACAAAGGGTAATAATTGCCGACTATTGTTACCCATCGGCAATAATTGCCGACCATATTTACCCGGTAACAGTCATTTTAGTTAATGAAAGATAAAATTGTTAGTAATCTGGATTTCAAGTTTAAGAAAACTTATATAAATTTGTAGCAACTTGATAATCGCAACTCTGGACGCGAAGTGACACTCAACCTACCAGACCGTATCGGAATGAATGTAAGCGCCGCCGCAAAAGCTGCGCGCCTGCAGGCTGCTGCCGATGCCGCGATTCGTCATTCCGCGCTTTCGTCGAGCGTGGGGACACCTGGTCGTGGGGATTATCAGGCTACCGTTCGCGCAGACGACGCTTCATCGTCGGTTCGTGCGCCGGGGGAGGCGGGGACCACTCGCGAAAACCGGGTTCGGACCGCTGGGTATAGTGTACGCCAGGGGCCGGACCCGTTTTTTGTAACCCAGATGCTGGCCCAGTCCGACCGAACGGCTGCCCATGGTGCGATCAACCATGCCGGTGCCGTGGCCTCCTATCCCTCGCTCGTGTCGGATATCGACATATTCCTGCCCGGCGAGGATGTTGTCTTTGTTGAGACAGCACTTCGAGTCGATATCCACGCCTGATACCGCCCTGAATTCGTGTTTTCACACCGCACTGCCGTTGCGGTGGTGGGGTCGTTTCGCCTATTGATGGGATATGTTTCGGATACAGCCGGGCAAGATGGTCCGGCGGGAATGAGAGGCCATGGCAGAAACGATTCTGAATCTTATCGATAGCGGCGCAGATGATGCGGTGGCCCTTGCGGCGCCCGATCGTGATCCGATGACCTATGCCGGTTTGCGTACTCTGGCCGGCAAAACTGTGTCGGACATGAATGCTTTAGGCATTGGCCGGAATGACCGGGTCGCGATTGTTTTGCCGAATGGCCCGGAGATGGCCGCTGCCTTTATTGCTGTTGGTGCAGGTGCCACGACAGCGCCGCTCAATCCGGGTTATCGGGGTGAGGAGTTCCGCTTCTATCTGGAGGACCTTGGCGCCAAGGCGCTGTTTGTCGAAGCGGAGAGCCAATCACCGGCGATTGAGGTCGCACGCGACCTTGGTGTGTCTGTCTATGAGCTGAGCGTTCCGGATGGCGCATCTGCGGGCAGCTTTGAGATTTCTGCAGGTGAACCTGCGAGTGACCCGGGGTCGATCCAGACAGGTCCTGCAGGACCGGATGATGTTGCCTTGGTGCTGCATACGTCAGGGACGACCTCGCGGCCCAAGATCGTACCTTTGAGCCAGACCAACATATGTGCTTCGGCACGGCATATCGGTGAAACCTTGTCGCTTGATGGAGCTGACCGTTGCGTCAATATCATGCCGTTGTTCCATATCCACGGGTTGATCGCAGCGGTGCTATCGAGCATGGCGGCCGGGGCGAGCACATATTGCACCCCCGGATTCGATGCACTTCGGGTGTTCCGCTGGTTCGAGGACGCAACACCGAGTTGGTACACGGCTGTGCCCACAATGCATCAGGCGATCCTCTCGCGTGCGACGCGCAATGAAGACATCGTCAAGGCGATGGATTTGCGTTTCATTCGTTCATCCTCCTCATCTCTGCCGCCACAGGTTATGGCCGCACTGGAGGAGACTTTCGATTGTCCGGTGATTGAGTCCTACGGCATGACGGAAGCGGCCCATCAGATGACCTCCAACCTGCTGCCGCCAGGTGCGCGAAAGGCAGGTTCGGTCGGAATGGCGGCTGGTCCCGAAGTTGAGATCATGGATCTCGACGGAAGTATTCTTGAGCGCGGGGCCGTCGGTGAAATTGTCATTCGGGGGCCCAATGTAACCCATGGTTACGAAGCCAATGACAAGGCCAACGCCGAAGGTTTCACCAATGGATGGTTTCGCACCGGTGATCAGGGGATGTTTGATGCTGACGGTTATCTGAGCATCACCGGTCGTTTGAAAGAAATCATCAATCGGGGTGGTGAGAAAATCAGCCCTCGGGAAGTCGATGAAATTCTGCTCGATCACCCTGCAGTTGGACAGGCCGTGACCTTCGCGCTGCCCCATGAAAAACTTGGCGAAGAAGTTGCTGCAGCCATTGTTCTCAAGGAAGGGGCCGAAGCGACCGAGAATGAGATTCGCAAGTTTGCTGCCTTGCACCTCGCCGATTTCAAGGTGCCGCGCAAGGTCGTATTTCTTGAGGAAATTCCGAAAGGTGCAACCGGCAAGCTGCAGCGCATCGGGTTGCACGAGAAGCTGGGGCTTTAGTCCATGAAGGTTTGTATTTTTGGGGCTGGCGCGATCGGGGGCTATATCGCCGCTGAGCT
Source organism: uncultured Alphaproteobacteria bacterium (assembly GCA_943787745.1). GTDB lineage: Bacteria > Pseudomonadota > Alphaproteobacteria > UBA6615 > UBA6615 > JABJAG01. Next base: position 389,665 of record CALSNJ010000001.1, read on the forward strand.
TGCGCATGCCGGTGATGCTGAAGTGACGTGTATCGCCCGGGGGCCACATCTGGCTGCCATGAAGGAAAATGGCCTGAAGCTCGTCTACAAGGACGGCACCGAGCGAAATGTGCGCGTAAATGCCACCGATGACCCCGCCGAGGCGGGGCCGCAGGACTTTGTCTTTGTCACGCTGAAGGCCCATTCTTCTGCGGCGGTCGCGGACAAGATGGCGCCGCTTTTCGGTCCGGAAACCGCACTGGTGACAGGTCAGAACGGTGTGCCCTGGTGGTATTTCTATAAACTTGAAGGAAAATACGAAGGCACGCAGGTCCAGTCGGTTGATCCCGGGCATCGGCAATGGGATCTGATCGGACCTGAACGTGCCATTGGGTGCGTGGTGTACCCCGCGGCCGAAATCGCCGAGCCGGGCGTTATTCATCATGCCTATGGCAACAGATTCTCGATTGGTGAGCCATCGGGTGAAAAGACCGACCGGGTTCAGGCGCTGTCGAAACTCATGGGGGATGCCGGACTGCGTGCCCCGGTGCGCCCGCGCATTCGTGATGATATGTGGGTGAAGATCTGGGGCAATGTCTCCTTGAACCCGATTTCAGCACTCACAGGCGGAACGCTAGCTGAAATGATCGATGATTCCGAGGTTTGCGGCGTTATTCGTGCTTCCATGATCGAAGCGCAACAGGTCGGTGAAGCCCTCGGCGTCAAGTTCGCTATCGATGTCGAAAAGCGCATTGCTGGGGCACGTGAAGTGGGGGACCACAAGACATCCATGTTGCAGGATTTGGAACTTGGGCGCCCGATGGAGATCGATGCGCTTGTGGCGTCCGTGCAAGAGCTGGGTCGCATTGTTGGCGTGGCGACGCCGACAATCGATATCGTGCTCGGCCTCGTCAAACAGCGCGCACGGCTGGCAGGTTGCTACGACGGCTGAGTTTTGGACCGACGCGTTGCCACCGCAGAAAAGAGTGGTGCGGCCAGTGCAAAGAAAATGAGTACACCCACCAGGACGATAAATGAGTTTCGAATGCCGGCATCCCGGATGATGGGTTGCGCGACGAAGGGCAATACGAACTGCCCGAGATAGATCGCGGTGGTTAGGCCACCGAGCACGCGTGTTCTGTATTTCGGGTCCGTCAAACCCATCAGCCATGTACTGGTATTGGCGTACATCTGGCTCATGCCGACACCGAAGGCGAACAATGCCAGGAGCACGAGGGCGAGGCTGTTGGCTGTGGCCAGGAGGGCATATCCAATTGCCAATCCACCGGCGATGAAACTGTATATCCAGGCGCTCGACAGGCGCGCCCGAAACTTCGGAAACAGCGGTCCACAAAGCGCCATAAGCGCGAGTGGCCAGGCAATGGCGTATCCGGCGATGCTGGCCTGGGTGACACCGATATCGACCAGCAGGAACGGCAGATTCAATGGCATTTGCAGGAAGACGCCGCCTGTGGCCGCGACCATCAGATAGATGGCGAAGAGCGCAAACCATGGGGTCCGAACCGATACCTGTGGCGCGGCCGCTGCTTCAGATGACACCGCTTGGGGTTCGGGTTCCGTGATCGTGGCGATCAGGCTTGGCAGGAAGAGCAGACCGGCCAGATAAAGCAGGAATGGCGCGCGCCAGTGAATATCTGACAGAACGCCCCCCAAAAGTACGAACAATACACCCCCGGCCGCTGTGGAGGCTGCATAGGTCGCGAGAGCTTTGCGTCGTGCGGGAATGTCGTCGTGATAATCGGCAAGCAATGCGGGGGCGAGGGTGAACAGAATGCCCATTCCCAGTCCCAATGCGATGCGGGAGCCGAGGATGCCGTGGAGATCATTCAGAAAGACGGGCAACACTCCCGCACTGGCATAGAGTAGCAATGCGAAAACAAGGAGTAGCTTTCGTCCGATGCGATCCGCGACCACGCCGACGACGGGACCGGAAAGGGCGAGGAGCAGGGTTGGGATGGAAACCACCAGACGCGCCAGCAAGTCGATATCAGCGGTGTCTGCGAAATGCTGTGTCATTTCCGGAAGCGACGGGGCAACTGCGGCAATCGACATGGCTGAAATACCGCCGCAGCCATAGAGCGTGATGTCCCGGACCCGCCGGCGCGCATTGCTGATCTGCGGCGTGAGGGCCGACTCTGTGGTCATGGATGGCCCTTTGGGCAGGATGAAGCGGCGCGGAGGGTCAGGGGCTTAGAGGCTCGCGAAAACTGCGTCAACAACCGCTTCTGTCCGCACCCCCACACCCATGCCTTCGCTTTGATAGTTGGACACAAAACAAAGCGCGAGGTTTCGCTCAGGGTCGGCGATGGCGCGTGCGCCGCCGGATCCGAGATGACCGAAAGCATTCGGGTTCGGGCCGAAAATTTTGGCGCCGCCCGGATTTTTCGCGTAGCCCATGGCGTAGTGCATCGGGCGTCCGGTCATGCCGTCCGCCTTGTCTTCCCACTGGGAGAGGGTGGCACGTGCGACGGCTTCGCGGGAGAGAATGCGAACATTGTCGACTTCACCCCCATTGGCCAGCGCGGCATAGATGCGTGCCATGCCACGGGCTTCGCCGAACCCGCCGAAAGACGGAATACCTGAAGTCCTGAACTGGGTGCTGTTCTGCTGGTCGGTCCCGAACGGCTTCGGGTTCGGCCGCCATGCCCGCGCCAGGGTTGATTCGCCGTCACCGCCTGACTTCATCATGGCGTTGCCCACTTTGTTGGGGGTCAAATCCGCCACCCGACCCAAATTCTCTTCAGCCACGCCGATGAAATATTCCGCGCCGAGAGGCTTGCAAATATTCTCCTGAAGAAATCTCTGGACCGGTATGCCGGTGACGCGCCGCACGATTTCACCGGCGAGGAACCCGATATTGACCGTGTTGTAAGCGCCTTTGGTGCCAGCTGGCCAAGCCGGTGTCTGTTCTTCAAGAACCTCAATCATCCGGTCATAGTCATAGACATCGCCGGGTTCCGCAGCATCGGCAAAGCAGACGCCGCAATTGTGAGACAGAATGTGCCGAACAAGTACGCTGTCCTTGCCGTTCCGGGCGAACTCAGGCCAATAGGTCGCGACGGGGGCTTCCAGATCAACCTGGCCGCGATCGACGAGGATGTGCACGCAGGTCGCGCAAATGCTCTTGGCCAGCGAATACATGATGCACAACGTGTCTTCCCGCCAAGGCACCTTGCCTTCGGTGTCCATATGGCCCGCCCAAAGGTCCACGACCTTCTCGCCGCCGTGATAGACGGCGACGGCTGTGCCGATTTCGTCATGCGCGGCGAAGTTGCGCGCCAGCGCGTCCGCAACGGCGGAGAATTTCGGATCATGTGTACCGTGAATTGCAACGCTCATATCGTCCCCCGAATGAAAGCTGAGGGAAGTATCTGCCGCGTCTTAAGTGAAGGCAATGCAGCCGGGTTTGCGGAAATGCTGCCCGCCGCCAGAAAGGGTGCTCAGAATGTGTAGTTGAGTGAAGCGCCAAGTGTGGCCTGCGTGTCTGCACCGCGGGTGTTCACCAGGGTCGAATCCGCAATTTCACTGCCGAGCTGATTGACCGCTCCGAAAGTTACAAATGTCACGGACTTTGTAATGGGCAAAATGAATGACCCCTGCAGACCATAGGAAACGAGGCCGCCCTTTGCGTCGTAGACCGCCAGTCCTGATCGGGTCGACTGGTCGGCGTTTACGTCAAAAAATGCGCTGTTGTAATTGTCACTGGCGAAAACCAGTTTCGGCCCGATGGAGAATATAGCCGGCATTCGTCCCAGTTTTAGTTGCCCGCGATAGCTGACCCCCAGTTCGCCAATGATGCCTTCATGGCTGCCGATTCCTTGACGTAGTTCAACGGAACCCGTCCAGGATTTGCGTGTGTATTTGGCAAATCCACCAAATTCGACGGTTCCGTCGACATCCCCCAAGCCAACAAGGTCATTGGTGTCGTCCCCCGAGATTGCGAATGTGCTCGAGCCATCCTCATCCCGGCCGAAGTTGTATTTCACGATAGGGCCCGCGAGCCAGCCATTCGAATTTACAATATTGTAACCGACGCCTTCCTGGACGGAGGCGAAGAAACGGTCTCCGTATTTGATTGATACGCCAGGTACGACACGCACCCTGTATTCGTCATCGCCGAGATAGGAGGGCGCGTAAATTACGCCGGGACCCACTGAGAATTTCCAGCCGGGATCTTTGGCAGGGGCTTGAGCGGCTGCATTGGCAGTTGCCCCGAGCAAAGCGATACAACCAGCTGCTATCAAGATTCCTGTTTTCAATGAACTGACCTTCCCTGCATGGTTGACGCCTTTCGGCATGGATTAGTCCCATGCTTACCGTCCTTATTACGGAGTGAAAGCGTTTGCAGATCAGGTTGTCGGTGAACCGGCCAGATAGCGCTTATCGGGCGAGCGCTGGCGATTTCCTAGCGTGGGCGATCACCGCGTAGCTTGAGCACAAGAATTGTCCCTGTCAGGATCAGCGTCACCGTATTGGCGTAAATCAGCGGGCGGGATTCGAGGATCAGGCCGTAGATCAGCCAAAGAACAATCCCTGTGTTTAGGATCAGAAACATCCCCAACGATACGTCCCGGGTTGACCGGGACCGCCAGGATTTGATGACCTGCGGCAGGAAGGCGATGGTGGTCAACACGGCGGCCACCCCGCCTATGAGGTCGGGGTGAATCGAGTCGAGCATGGTTTGCGCCTTTGTCCTAGCGGACGCAGAAAGGTTGCATCGCCACTGCAAGGTCAAGAAGCGCTTCGTCGCCCCCGGGCCAGCCGATAAAGGAAAGCCCCGCGGGACAGCCATCCACGTTGGTGGCGGGAATCGTGATCTGGGGCAGGCCCGTGTGTCCGGCGATGCAGGTCAGCGCCATCGTATTGGCGCGGAAGAATTCGAGGTCTTCTGCGGGCGCGTCGGTCTTTGGTGCAATCACGGGCGCGGTAGGCAGGCAGAGGATGGTGCCCGGTGTGGCCAGCGAGAACACGCGTTCCCGCACGCGGTTTTGGACTTTGGCTGCCGCTTGCGTTTCCTCGGGCGTGATGGCCGCGGCCATGGCAAAGCGTTCACGAATGCCGGGGCCAAGGTCTGGGTTGTGTTCCTTGACCCAGGGAAGATTGCTGCTTGCGACTTCACCGGCCTGCAGAACGCGAAAGGCGTCCCACCAGGTTTCCAGCGTGTCGTCCCCCGCGATTTGAATGGGCTCTGGTTCCGGCAGGATGCTCGCTGCCGAACTGATCACGGCGTTGAGTGCATCACCGACCATCGGGTCGGTGCGTTCGAAGGCGTCGGTGAGGAGCAGCAAGTGTTCGGCTTTGCCGGGCGCGGTCGCGTTGTCGAGGAGCACAGGTCCGATGTCACGAAACAGGGTCGCGTCATTGGCAAACCAACCTGCGGTGTCAAAGGATGGGGCCATGCCGTGCGCATGAGACAAATCCACGCGGCCGAGACTCGGGCGGATTCCGTATGCGCCGCAGAATGATCCGGGTATCCGCACCGAACCGCCGGTGTCTGACCCAAGTGAAAAGTCACACATTTCCGCTGCCATTGCGGCGGCTGAACCCGAGGAGGAACCGCCCGGCATCCGACCCGGTGCCCGGGCGTTGACCGGTGTTCCGTAGTGGGCGTTAGCGCCCGTCAGGCTGTAGTAGAACTCGTCACAAACGGCGATCCCGACGATGTCCGCACCGGCATCAAGCAGTTTCTGCACGGTGGGGGCGGTGGTGTCGTTGACCTCCGCCCAGGCCAGATAATCCGGGCTGCCGTTGGAAATCTTGCGCCCGGCAATGTGGTACTGGTCCTTTACCACGAAGGTCTTGCCTGCGAGTGGCCCGACCCCGGAGCCTTTGATGGGCGCGGTGATCGTGTGTGGCATCAAGGCGCCGACGGGGTCGGCGGGAATCTTCGGGTCAGTCATGGGAACGTTCCTCATCTCATACTTCGACAAGCTCAGCATGAGGGGTTGATGTGTGATGCCTCATCCTGAGCCTGACGAAGGATGATGCGCGCGCGGTTACTTCTTTTTCTTGCTGCCGGATTTCGTCTTGCGCGGCTTGGCTGCGGGGTTTTCCTTGTTGAACCAGTCAAGGATCTGCTCGCCGTCCCAGCATACGACGCCCGGGTGGGAGAGGATGTGTTCGAAGGTCTCGCGCACATATTTGATGCGGTGGGGGGAGCCCGACAGATAGGGATGCATGGCGACGGCCATGATGCGCGTGTTCTCGTGGCTTTCGGCGTAGATCGTATCGAAATAATCGAGCGAGCGCGTCTTGAAGACCTCTGACGGGTGATGCTGGATTGCCATCATCACGATGTCATGTAGCTCGTAATTATAGGGCAGCGCGACCATCGGTTTCCCGCCGGTGGTTTTCAGGCGCACCGGCTGGTCGTCGAGGACCCAGTCGCCGATATATTCAACGCCGGCCGCGGCCAGGTGATCGATGGTCTGGTAAGTCTGGGTCAGGCCCGGCCCGAACCAGCCGCGTGGGGGCTTGCCGGCAAAATCGCCAATGATCTTGAGGGATTTGTCGATTACGGCGCGCTCGTCCTTAAGCTTGTGCATCGGCATCTGCTCGTAGGAATGCGCGTTGAACTCCCAGCCCGCATCCAGAACGGCTTCGGCGGCACGGGGGTAATCCTCGATTGTCCGGGCGTTCAACGTGACTGTCGGGCGCACGCCCAGGTCATCAAGCATGGATTTGATGCGCCAAAAACCAACCCGCATACCGTATTCGTGCCAGCTCCAGTTCGGGTGATCGGGGATCATGGGGATGCCCTGGGGTGGTGGGATGACCATGCGTGCCATGGCGCGCACGATGTCCCAGACTTCCAGGGCGAGAATGGGCCACAGAACCATCTTGGCACCGTCTGGCAGGACCAGTGGCTTACGGTCGGTAATGGCTGAAAACGGCAGGCGGTCGCCCGGCATCATGCCTTTCATGTTTTTTCTCCCTGTGCGGCCCATATGTTTTTCCGGGCGCGTGATATTTCGTTGCGGCCACTATACTGTTGCGGTGAGACAGACAAAAGGCACCGGTCCACCCGGTCACACGAAATTTGGGGAAATTTATGAGTGAAACCACAGCCAATGATGGCGATGTTGTTCTGGTTCAGCGTGACGGTGGTATTGCCACCGTTGTTTTAAACCGACCCGAGAAGCTCAATGCGCTGAACAAGGCGATGTGGGAGCGGATCGCTGTCGTGATGCGGGAACTGGGCGCGGATGAGACGGTGCGCTGTGTTGTGTTGCGTGGTGCTGGTGACAAGGCGATGGGCCCGGGCGCGGATATTTCCGAGTTTGAGAGCGAGCGCTCCAACGCCGAACAGGCAACCGAGTACGGCGCATTGATGCACAACGCGATGCATGCAATCCGCGACTGTCCCCATCCGGTGATCGCCCTGATCAAGGGGCTTTGTGTGGGCGGGGCACTTGAGATCGCCCTGATGTGCGACATGCGCATCTGCGGTGAGGGGTCTCGCTTTGGCGTGCCGATCAACCGTCTGGGATTGGTGATGGCCTACCCGGAGGTGGAAGCGCTTGTCGGTCTTGTGGGTCGTTCGATTGCGCTGGAAATTCTCTACGAGGCTCGTGTCTTTGGTGCCGCAGAAGCAAAAGAGAAAGGCCTGGTGAACCGGGTCGTGCCGGATGACGCGGTCGAGGAAGAGACGTACAAAACGGTGCGCCGCATCGCCGATGGTGCCCCGCTGGTCAATCGCTGGCACAAGAAGTTTGTGGACCGGGTGCTCGCAGGCGGTGCGCCACTGAGTGCCGAAGAACAGGCCGAAGGGTTTGCCTGTTTCGATACGGAAGATTTTAACACCGGGTTCCGGGCCTTTCTGGCCAAGGAGAAACCCGAGTTCGAGGGACGATAGACATGACCACGCAAAACACCGGCCTGTTGCACGGCCTCAAGGTTATCGAGATGAGCCATATTATGGCGGCACCCACCTGCGGGCAGATGCTCGCGGATATGGGCGCAGACGTGATCAAGGTTGAGCGCGCACCCGCCGGGGATGACACCCGCCGGTTTGGTGAAGGCACAGATGGTGACTCTGCTGCCTTTGCCATGATGAACCGCAACAAGCGCGGCCTTGCGGTCAACACCAAATCCGAGGAAGGCCGCGCGGCGCTCCACCGCATTATCGCTCAGGCAGACGTGTTTATTGAAAACTATCGCAAGGGCGCGATGGAGCATTTCGGCATCGGCTGGGAAGAGATGCACAAGATCAACCCACGCCTGATTTACTGCTCGGTTTCCGGCTTTGGTCGCACCGGTCCTTATGCAGAACGCGGCGGGTTTGATCTGATCACGCAAGGCATGTCCGGCATTATGAGCATCACCGGCGAGGGCCCGGGCCGTCCGCCGATCAAGGTTGGCGCACCGATAACGGACATCACCGCAGGCATTCTTTCGGCCACGGGCATTCTGGGCGCGGTGGTCAGCCGTTACGAAACCGGACAGGGGCAGTATGTGGATTCCTCGCTGTATGAGGCTGGAATCATGCACACCTTCTGGCAGACGGCGATCTATCACGCGACGGGCGAAATCCCCGAACCGATGGGGTCAGCCCATCCGTTGTCTGCGCCTTATCAGGCCTTTCCCGACCAAGGACACGTCGCTTGTCGTGGGTGCGGCGAACCAGAGCACCTGGCTGAAATTTGTCGAAGCAATTGATTCGCCCCATCTGGCCGAAGATCCGCGTTTCGAGACGAGCAACTCCCGGATGACCAATCTGGACGCATTGGTTGAGACATTGACGGAAATTCTCAGCCATCGCACCACGTCTGAGTGGTTGGTGAAGCTTGAGGCGGGCGGCGTTCCGGCCGGACCGGTCTATGACGTCAAGGAAATGTCCGAAGATCCACACACGATTGCCCGCGGCATGATTGCCAAAGTGCCGGCCGCGACGGGCGGTGAGCACAGCGTGATCGCGCATCCGGTCAAGTATTCGGCCGACCCGACGTCGATCCGGCGTGGCGCGCCTCTCATGGGTGAGCATAGCCGCGAAGTTCTGGCGGAGTTCGGCTTTGCAGATGACGAGATCAACAGCTTGATTGATTCCGGTGCGATCATTGAACCGGCTGCGACCGCAAAGGCGGCTGAGTAGAAGGTTTACTCGGTCGCTTTGGTTGCTGCTTCGCCTTTCAGGTGCGAGGTCAGGAAGTCCCAGACCTCGCCTTGCGGGTCTTCAAGGCCGAGAAACACATTGAAGTGGTTGGCGTCCGGCACGGCAACCAGTTTGGCTTCGCCACGTTCCGCGAGTGCGGCGTGCCAGGTGCTGGCCTGACGCTTGAATTCATCGCTTTCTGCACCGCCATGAGCCACCTGCATCGGCGGCATGGGCTTGTCGAGCATGAGCAGCGGTGACATGGCGACTGTCTCTTCCGGGCTCAAGAGCATGAAGTCCTGTCGGTAGCTAAGCATCAGCGGACGCATGTCGTAATTGCCGCTGATCGTCATGCCGCAGATGACCCCGTCCGAGATCACCTTCGTTGGCCAGACGCACCAGAGTCGACGCAGCAAGATGACCGCCTGACGAATGTCCTGCGATACAAATCCGTGAGGGATCCACGCCCAATTCATCCGCGTGGGCCCGCACATGGCGAACAAGCGCCGTGAAGTGGTCGACCATATCCGGAATTCGGACCTCGGGCAGCATCGGGTAGGTGCCAGCCACGAAGGATATGCCGTGGGCCAGTGCTGCTTCTGCCCAGCCGCTGGATGCGGTGGTCGAGCCGCGTTGCCATTGGCCGCCATGCGCAAAAATAATCACCGGTGCAGGTCCGCCCTCGGCACGATAGATGTCAAACCGGTCCTTGGGGTTATCGCCATAGGACAGGTCACGCGCCGCTGCGAAATGTTCCGCAACATCTGCGGAATGGGTCACCAAACGTAGACGGGTCGCCTCATCTGCATCGGTCTTGACGTTGATGTACTGCGCGTCGAGTTCTTCACGAGTGTAGTCGAGATAGATTTTTTCACGCATGGCATTTTCCGGTGTCGATTGGCGAAAGTGTTGACCCATACTGCATTGCGCGACAGGCTAGGCTCAACCACGAAGGAACAAGTTATGCCGGACGATATCAAAACGGTCGAGGAACTCGTTGACCATTACGGGCAGCCGCAAGGCCACCTCGCAGAGAAAGAAAAGCCTGAGCTCAGTCCGCACTGCCTGCGGTTCCTTGAGATGTCGCCCTTTTGTGTGTTGTCGACTTCGGCGGCCGGCGATGGCCCCGCGGATTGCAGCCCGCGCGGTGATGCGCCGGGTTTCGTGCATGTCATCGACAGCACCACCATCGCGATTCCCGACCGGCCCGGAAACCGCCGGACCGACACCTTCCACAACATCATGGAAAACCCCGAGATTGCCGTGATGTTCATGGTCCCGGGTCTGAACGAAGTGATGCGCCTGAACGGTCGCGCCCGTCTGACGACGGATTCTGCATTGCTCGACCAGATGCATGCCAACGGCAAGGCGCCCCGTGCGGCACTGGTGATTGATATCCGCTATGTCTACTTCCATTGCGGCAAGGCGGTGATCCGGTCCGACCTCTGGAATCCTGAAAACAAGGTTCAGAAGAGCGATTTTCCGACCTTGGGCAAGATCAATCAGGATTGGTACGGCGTGGACGCCGACGAAACCGACGCCCGCCTGGCCAACGACTACAAGAACAACCTTTACTAGAGATCTGGTGGCAGGCGCGGGCGCGTGTGAAGCCCGCCCTTTGAAATATGCGTCATGCCCGGATCAAGTCCGGGCATGACGATCACACTCGGTCTTTGGAAAGAGCTTTTCTCCGCGCGGTCTAGTCTTCCAGGCCGGCATTGAAGGTGTAGCCCAGACCGAGAAGTTCGTTCACAACCTCTTCGCCGAACCGGTCGTGCAACTCCTGGCCAAGGCTCGGTGCAAACTCCACATCCCGCAGTGGTCCCTGAAGGGTAACGTGCAACAGGCCACGCTCATCGCCGATATTGGCGAAACGCCGCATGACACCCGGCGGCACGGAAATCGTGTCGAACTTCCCCAGTTCGACTGCGTGCTCGCCTTCGTCCCCCCACTCGATCACAAATCGGCTTTGCAGACAGGTGAAGGTTTCTGTGGTGTGGGCGTGGGAGTGCAGGCCGGGACCATTGCCGGGTTCGCATTCGGCGATCACGACGGCAAAATTCGGCGGGCCGGGGATGACCCCGTCACCCCAGGGCGTGTCTTTGTCGACGGTGGCGATCACGGTGCGGGTGGCCCGCGCGGTCATCCGCTCACGCGCTTCGGGCGGTATTCTGCCTGCCGTGCGGTCCTTGTTGGCCGGCAGGTCCTCGAAACGCGCGATGTAGCGTTCCATTTCTTCAGGCGTTGGTGTGGTCGTGCGCATGGGTCTCGCTCCTTGTGGGGTCCCGCATGTATTGTGGGTTTTGTTGACCGGGATTGAGCCACGCCCGGACACGCTAATCAACCGGCAGGGGGCAATGGGCATGACCAGCGAAACGGCGACCTTTTATGCGGATGGACTGCGTCTGGCGGGAACCTTCACCCCGGCCGCAGGTGGGGGTGAACGTCCGGCGATCATCTGTGTGCATGGTTACACCGGTCGCAAGGAAACCTACATGCCGCCATTTGTACGTGACCTGACAGCGGCGGGTTACCACACGCTGGATTTCTATCATCGCGGTTTCGGGGACAGCGAAGGTCCTGCGCGCCGGGTCGATCCCGAGGCACAGGTCCGCGATATTCTGGCCGCCCGCATCTGGCTGAGCGCGCGTGATGATGTGGCATCCGTCGCTGTTATGGGTTTGAGCCATGGCGGTGGGGCTTCTATCAAGGCGACGGCAGTGGACCCGGAGATCTTAGCGCTGGCGACGGTCGGCGCCCCCGGTCACGGGGAGCGATGGCATCGCTCCAAGCGCACGGAGGCAGAATGGGAAACTCTGCAGGAAGATTTGGCGGGGGACCGGATCGCACGCGCGCTGACAGGTGTGGGTCGCACCTTGCCCTATCAGGAAATGTCACCACCGGGGCCTGCCGAGCGGGAGGCGTTCCGGACCATGTACAAGACCGAGGATGCCTATCCCGAGGGTTACCCGCTCGAAAACGTGGAGCTCGCCTGCGGATTTCGGTCTGAGGATTGGGTGGCACAAATCGCGCCCCGGCCTTTGCTGCTCATCCATGGCCGTGACGACACCATGGTGCGATATGTGGAGGCCGAGAACCTGATTGCCCGGGCGGGGCAACCCAAATCCTTGCACACCATTCCCGACATCAACCACGCCGAAGTTTATGAGCCGCAAAACCCGGCCGTTTACAAAGAGGTGATCGGGCAGCTGCTGGAGTTCTACGGTGCCGCGCTGGGTTAGTTTCTGGATCATTTTTGCAGGCTTGGCGGTTTCGCCTGTTTCGTCGGTTCTGGCCGACGAAACACCTGTCGATGTGGAGCTGGTTCTGGCCGTGGATGTGTCGGCTTCCATTGATGGAGGGGAGATCAATCTCCAACGCGCGGGATATGTCGCGGCGTTAACTGATCCACGCGCCATCTCGGCGATGCTGTCCGGGCCGCTTGGTCGGGTTGCGGTGACGTATGTGGAATGGTCTGAAACAGCGCGGGTCACTGTGCCGTGGTCGGTGATCGAAAGCGCGGCGGACGCCCGGCGTTTCGCACTGGCCGTGCAGGCGTTTCCGATCCCAAAGGGAGGGTTGACGAACATCGTCAATGCGCTCGATTTTTCTGCGCTCTTGTTCGAGGACAATGACATCGAAGGCACGCGCCGGGTGATTGATCTGTCGGCGGATGGCCGGGATTCCAAAGGCAATGAACCTGTTGTCGCGGCGGCGCGGGACCGTGCGCTCTCGCGCGGCATCGTCATCAACGGTCTGGTCATCAACCCGCAGCAGGAGCAAAGCGAGGTCGAGGGCGTCAAATACGATCTGGAGGGCTATTTCCATGAAGTCATCATTGGCGGGCCCGGTGCATTCACAGTGGTGACCGAAACGCCGGAGGATTTTCCGCGCGCCATCGTCAACAAGTTGGTGCTCGAGGTCTCGTCGGTGGCGCGTCCGACACGCCAAACCGCCGCCCGATAAATCGGGTTTCCGCCCGGCGGTCAGATGTGATACCCACATCTCACATTTGTCCGGACAAAAACCGGACCGGATAATTTTCAGGGAGAGCCACCGTGGCCAACGAAATCAGAGATTGCATCGCGCCGGACCGCAACCCGCGCAAGCCGAACATCACCCTGCCCAAGGGCGCCATCGATACCCATGTGCATGTGTTCGAGAACCGTTACACTTTGTCACCGGATCGCGGTTACACCCCGCCGGAATCCACGCTGGATGATCTGAAGCATCTGCATTCTCAGCTCGGTATCGAACGTGTGGTCTTCACCCAGCCGTCCGTTTACGGCACCGACAATTCGGCCATCCTCGACGGCATGAATGCACTCAATGCCGAGACGCCGGGCCGCGCGCGCGGCGTCTGCGCCATGACCATGGATTTCACCGATGATCAGCTCGCCGAGCTGGATGCCCAGGGCATCTGCGGTGTGCGCCTCAACATCGACAACAAGGGCGGTATGCCGCTCGAGCTCGATGCGATCCCTGAGCTGGAAGCCCGCATCAAGCCTTTCAACTGGCACATCGAGTGGCTGTTCCCGGGCAAGGATATCGTTTCTCTGATGCCGGTCTTCGAGAAAATGACCACGCCGATGTCGATTGGCCATTTTGCCTATCAGCCGGCCACCGCCGGGATCGAAGCCCCGGGTTTCCAGGCGCTGCTCAAGCTGATGCGTGATGGCAACACCTGGATCAAGATCTCCGGCGCCAACCGTGTGAGTGCCACCGACCTGCCGCCCTATGATGATTGCCAGCCCATGGCCCGCGCGCTGATCGAAGCGAACGCCGATCACGTCATGTGGGGCACCGACTGGCCACATCCCAACAAGTTCGAGGTCAACCCGAACGACGCCGACCCGGTTGAGGCCTTTGGCCAGTGGGTCCCCGACGAAGCCATGCGCCAGCGCATCATGGTCGACAACCCGGCGAAGTTTTACGGGTTCTAGGTGTTTAGAATTCCGAAATTGAAAGGGCTGGTCCAGCTGGGCCAGCCCTTTTTCGTGTTTGGTTGCTGAGTGCAGTCTCTTTCTTCCCGTTCCTTGCTTCATCTCCTAGACTGCCCGTCATGACTCCGGGGCCAAAACACCGGGGACGGTTAGGCAGGATGAGGAGATACGCCCGTGAACGAGCTTTCCGGACGCTTTGGCAGTGACGAAGATTCCCTGCGCAGCGAGGACGCGCCGCTTCTGACGGGGGCGGGGCGGTTTGTCGATGACATCAATCTTGCGGGTCAGGCTTATGGCGCGTTTGTGCGTGCGCCGGTCGGGCATGGGAAATTGCGCGGTGTCGATGGGGCGGCCGCACTGGCGATGCCCGGTGTGCTCGCTGTGCTCACCGGCGCAGACCTGAAAGCCGCTGGGCTGGGAGACATCCCGCCGGCGATCACCTTTCCCGGCAAGGATGGCATGGCGATGGCTGCCGCGCCCAAGCCGGTTCTGGCCTATGAAAAAATCCGACATGCCGGTGAGGCCGTGGCGCTTGTGGTGGCCGAAAGTGCTGCCCAGGCTGCTGATGCCGCCGAAGCCGTGGTGCTGGATATTGAGATACTTCCCGCCGTGCCCGCCGTGGCCGGAGCGCTGGCCGCGAACGCACCGCAGGTCTGGGATTCGGCGCCGGGCAATGTCGCCTTCGAATGGGTTGATGGCGATGAAGACGCGGTGCATGCCGCATTTGAGAGCGCGACACATATTTCGAAGGTCTCCCTGTTCGACAACCGGCTGGCGCCGGTTTCCATGGAACCGCGTGGCGGGATCGGGGAATGGGATGATGCTCTCGGGCGCTACACCCTGACGGCGGCCACGCAGGGCGTGTCGCTGGTCAGCAAAACCTTCGCGGCCCATGTCTTCGAGACCGAACCGGAGAATGTGCGGGTGCTGACCCATGATGTGGGTGGCGGCTTCGGCATGAAGGCCCATCCCTATCCCGAATATGCCGCCGTGATGTTTGCTGCGCGTCAGGTCGGGCGTCCGGTCAAATGGTGCAACTCCCGACTGGAAAGTTTTCTGGCGGACACCGCCGGGCGCGACACGCTGATTGACGCCGAGATGGCCTTTGATGGGGGCGGCAAGGTGCTTGGCTTGCGGGTGAAGAACCGCGTCGGCATGGGGGCCTATCTGACGACTTTCTCTGCCGTATTTTCGACCAACAACACCAAAAATTGCCTCGCCAGCGTTTACACAATTCCGGCGATCCACATCGATGTGACCATGGCGCTGACCAATGCTGCACCGCTCGGGCCGTATCGCGGGGCAGGGCGACCCGAGGCCATCATTGCCGTTGAGCAATTGCTCGACAGGGGCGCGAAGGAGCTGGGGCTCGACCGGGTAGAGATACGTCGTCGCAACATGATTGCGCCGGACGCGATGCCGTATCAGACGCCCAACGGGCCGATCTATGACTCCGGCGATTTCGCCGGGGCGATGGACAAGGCGCTGCAGCTTGGCGACTGGAACGGTTTTGCGGCGCGACGTGCGGCCAGTGAGGCCGAGGGGAAACGCCGTGGCATCGGGTTGGCCTGTTTTCTGGAGGTTGCCGGCGGCATCCTCGACGAGACCGTCGATCTTCGGTTCGAGGGGGATGGCGCGGCAACGATCCGCACCGGCGTGCAGGCCATGGGACAGAGTCACCTGACCACCTATACGCGGCTGGTCGGCGAACGGCTGGGTATCCCGGCTTCGAAGGTGCGCCTTGTTGAAGGCGACAGCCTTGAGGTGCCTGCGGGCACGCCGTCGGTCGCCTCGCGCTCGATGATGATGGCTGGCAGCGCCATGGCCATGAGCTGCGACACGGCAATCGACAAGGGACGGGCGCTGGCCGGTCATGTGCTCGAGGCCTCTGCCGCTGATGTGGAGTTCACCGACGGTGTGTTCCGCATCAAGGGGACCGACCGTGAGATCGGAATCCTCGATCTGGCCGACCGAATCGCCGGGATGGAGTTGCCCGACGATCTGGCCGGGGGACTGGTCGCGGTGGAGAAATTTGTCTCACCGCAGATGACCTTCCCGAACGGTTGTCATATCTGCGAGGTGGAGATCGACCCCGAGACCGGGAAGGTTGACGTGGTTGGCTACACCGCCGTCGACGATGTGGGGAATGTGGTCAATGAAATGGTGGTTGAGGGTCAGGTGCATGGCGGGATCGCCCAGGGGCTGGGCCAGGTGCTCGGTGAGTGGGTCGTCTATGACACGGACGGGCAGCTGCTGACGGGGTCCTTCATGGATTATCTGATGCCGCGCGCCGATGATTTTCCGACGTTCCGCGTCGGTCATCATTCTGTGCCCGCCACAACCAATCCGCTCGGCGTGAAGGGCGCGGGGGAATCCGGTGTTGCCGGGTCACTGCCGTCGGGTATGGCAGCGATCCTTGATGCGCTCGACAGTGCCGGGGCCGGACCCATTGACCTGCCGATGACACCCGAGCGCATCTGGACCGCGTTCAACAAATAGGAGGCGCTCATGCCACGCACCGAAGATATGCAGATCACCCTTCGTGATGGATCGAAGATGGGTGCGCATGTTGCTTATCCGGACAAGGAACCGGTGGGCGCGATCATCGCCATCATGGAAATCTGGGGCGTCAACGACACCATGCGGGCTCATGCGCAGGAGTTTGCCGAAGCCGGCTGGATTACGCTGGTGCCGGATTTGTTCTGGCGCATGGAACCGGGGGTCGAGCTTTCGGATGCCGATCCGGCCGATTGGGACAAGGCGATCGATCTCTACTACGACTTTGACTACGACCTTGGTGTGGAAGACATGGAGGATACAGCGGCCTTCCTGCGCACCATTCCCGGGGGCAATGGCAAGGTTGGGACGGTCGGATATTGTCTGGGTGGCAAGATGGGGTATCTGATGTGCTGCCGGGGCTCGGATATCGATTGTGCGGTTGCCTATTATGGCACCTATATCGAGCACGCGATTGGGGAAGCGCCGAACCTCGCCAAACCGTTCCAGCTGCATCAGGCATTGGCAGACAAATGGGTGCCACCGGTGGTGTGTTCGTTCATTGAGCGCCGATTGTCAGCCAATCCCTTGGTCGAGATTCACAAGTATCCGGGTGCCGACCATGCCTTTGCGCGGCATGGCGGGACGACCTACAGCGCGCCGGAAGCCGAGCGTGCGCTCGGGCTATCTGTGGAATTTTTTGCGCGTCACCTGAACGATTGAGTACCGTCCGCTTTACTGCGAAGCGTTGGCAGCCTGCATCGCGTTAAACCCGGCGGTGAATCCCTGTAATGAGACCGGTAGATCCACCGGCTTATCGGGTGTAGCCACGGGAACGATCGTCACCGTGGCCTGAATGCCCGATTTTAGCTGAATCAGTTCATCCTCGGTAAAACCGATCCGCGCGACGCAGCCGGCATCAGTGCACCATGAAAAGGGATACCGTTTTCCCGCAGCACCATCGATATTCATGGCCATTTGCGCCGTTAGAAGTGTCTCCAGCGGCGTGACGATGACGGCACCTGCAGCGGCGGCCTGGCCCGGCGCCAGAGCAAAAAGATTGATCTCGGCGATCGGATTTCCGTCCGCCTGGTTCAGTCGTTGATACATCTGACAACGCTCACGGCCGTCCGGGAGGCGCAGGCAGCGAATCTCCCATGCGCCGTGTGACTCCTTGACGAAGGTGGCATCAGCTGGCGCGCCCGCAGTCTGGGCGATCGCAGGCGCAGCGAAAAGCGCAAGCGCAGCAAGGGCGGAGAGGAGGGTGTGGTTCAGGCGTTTTATAATCATGGGACGTATCATAATCCTTGGCTGCGAGCCGGTAAATGCTGGCTCTTACAGCGAGGCTTGATTCGCAAACAGCTGAAAAAGTCTGCTATAAGACCTGATAAGTGCGCAAATGATGCATATTGCGCCGCAAATTCAAGAAAAAGGGGAGCTTTGACATGTCTGAGGTTCAGAAACCTGTCTACAACAATTCGCGATTCCGCGTTGTTGACTACAATTTCGATACCTTTGTCGGCCCGGCCGCAGGGGAGAAATACATCGATGCCACTTTCACGGATCTGGAAAGCGGCGACGAGGTCAAGATTTCCGATTTTGATGGCAAGTGGCTGGTGATCGAGACCGGGTCGTCGACCTGCTCGATGTATACCAAGAACATCGTCACCTATAAGGACATTGTTTCCGAATTCCCCGATGTGGAATTCGTCATGGTCTATGTGCGCGAGGCCCATCCGGGTGAGCGCATGGGGCCGCATCAGACGATGGAAGACAAGATCAAGTCTGCCAAGCTGGTCGCGCCGCGTTACAAGGAGTTCCGGCGTGTCCTGGTTGATGACCTTGAAGGCACATTCCACCGGGCCTATGGCGCGATGCCGAATGTGGTCTACATCATCCGCCCCGACGGGACGATCCACTACCGTTGCAACTGGGCCGCACCGCATCTGATTCAGGCCGCGCTTCAGGACCGTGAAAATTACCACAAGGTCGAAAATGCACCGACCGCTGAACTGCGTGCGACACGTTCCATGCCGCACATGATGCGGACCATGTGGACCGGGGGTTTTGTTGCGCTCTACGATTTCTTCAAGAACGCACCGCTGACCGTGTCCAAGCATGTTCAGATTGACCGCTACTACGCAAAGCACGGCCGGTTCCGGAACCAGCCGCTGTCTCAGGAAGAGATTCAGGCGCGGATCGATGCCGGGGAAGTGGATGCGGAAAAGGCACCGGCACCCGATCAGGGCGCATCCAAGCAGGCCGCCGAATAGGCCGGCACCTGCGCTTCAGTTTGATTTGATGGCATCGGCCGTCCGCGTCATGCGGGCGGCCGGTGTTTTTTTGGTGAGTACCGCATGACTGAAAACCCGTTCCGCATCGCCGCACCCTTTGCCGTTTTTTATGGTGCGGTGTTCTTCATGTTCGGAATCATGCTGCCTTTCTGGCCGGTCTGGCTGGAAAGTCGCGGGCTGGGTCCCTCCGAGATTGGGATTGTCCTCGCGCTGGGCGCGTGGATGCGCGTGGTGACCGACCCGTTGATTACGCGCGGAGTGGATCGCTCAGGTCGGGGCAAGCAGGCCATTGTTGTGTTTGCGACCTTTGGCGTGTTGGCTTTTGCCGGGTTTTTCGTAGCGGATTCGTTTTGGCCGATTGTTCTTGTCACGCTTGTTTACGCGCCGATCTTTCACGTGTTGGTCCCGTTGGGTGAGGCCCAGACCATGGCGGCTGTGCTGCGGTACAAGCTCGACTATGGGCGCATCCGGCTATGGGGGTCGGCGACGTTCATTGTCGGCGCGCTCGGGGCGGGTTGGCTGCTGAGCGATCAGGAAATTGGCGTTCTCGTGCCCGCCGGGTTTGCGATCCTGCTACTTGTCCTGCTCTCCACCTTTTTTCTGCGAGAACAGAATGTCGCGTCGCGCGACGTTCAGCCGGGGCGGTTTCTTGATCTGTTGCGTGACCGAGCGTTTCTCGCTTTCGCCATTGCGGCCAGCGCGGTTCAGGCCAGTCATGCGGTGCTCTATGGCTTCTCTGCGATCCACTGGGGAGCGGCCGGATTGTCGGAGACCCTGATCGGGTTTCTCTGGGCCGGCAGTGTGGTGGCGGAAATCTTGTTGTTCTCGGTGAGCGGTGCTGTCGTCCGGAAATGTGGCCCTTTCGGACTGCTCGCGATTGGCGCGGGCGCGGGTTTCGTACGCTGGATTATTCTTGCGGAGACCACCGCGCTTCCCGGGCTGATCGTGGCCCAAGCGCTCCATGCGGCGAGCTTCGGCGCGACCTATCTGGCCACGATGCACTTCATCGCAGCCCGTGCCCCTGACGGCCTCAAGGCTTCGGCCCAGGGCGCTTACGCCTCTGTATCGGGTGTCATGATGGGCGTCATGATGTTGTCCGCGGGCAGCCTCTATGCAGCCCTCAACGCCAACGCATTCTATGCGATGGCCGCAGTCTGCGCTGTGGCAGGTATCGTCGGGGTGTTGGCCAAACACGCCGCGGCGCGGGGCTAGCGCCTGGACCTCGATCCAGGCGCCGCCGCGTCGGGCTTCCTCGTGTGTTTCGCCTACATGGATTTCCGGTTCTTCGGAATGATTGGCAGCAGCAGATGTGAGGGATGTTTGGGTCCCGTGTGGATGGTGGTCTTGCCGCCGAAGATTTCCTTGGGACGATCCGTCGGGTGGTCATGCAGAAACACACCCGAGCCGCGCGAGGGCACGTAAGCGTCCACGGCAGGACCCGGTCGATCGAAATCCTGACCGGAAATGTTCAGGGCGATCTGGAAGCCTTTTGGCAACACGATGCACTGGGGCCAGATTTCCACATCCACCTCGTAGATCTCACCCGGGATCAGCATCTGTTTGTCATCATGGGTGTGATAGGGGCGCCAGGGTTCGGATTTCTCTTCATCAAGCTTGCGATGGGAGACCCGGAGCCAGCCCTGTGCCAGGGGTGTCTTGGGATCGACCGTGCCCTGGAAATGGACCTCGCGACCCTTGTCGGAGAAGGCCTGCATGGTCACGAACAGATCACAATCCTCTGTGGTGGAAGACACATACAGCTTGGCCACCATCGGACCCGTGATCTCGGTTTCGCGTTCCAGCGGTGCTGTGCGCCATGTGATGCCCCGGGTTAGCGCGCGGAATTCCTTGCCGCGTTTGGCCTTCGGCGCTTTCCAGTCGAGCTTGCCTTTGCCACCGGCATCGAGGAACAGCTTGGTCCACTTCGTGCCTTTGAGCGGCCATTCGCTTTCCTTGCGCAGTTCCACGTCATCGGTGAAGGGGCGGCGCAGATTGACCCAGACGCGGGGCTCCTTGTTCCAGCCGTTCTTCTCGCCCTTCAGGTAGTAGTCGAAGAAGCGTTTCTGCAACTCCATGCCGTATTCCAGATAGAACCATTCTTCATGGCGACCGGGATGGCCCTCGAGCCATTTCTCCTTGGAAGCGGCTTGTGTGAAGGCTTCGAAATTGCCGCGTGGATGCAGACCAAAGCCAGCCCAGCTCGCAGGGCTGAGGAAGGGGACCTTGACCTTGTCCCAATCCGGCGAACGGGACTGGTACCAGTCATCGTCCATTTCCCGAATGCGAAAGTTCTCCAGCGTGTCGGCACGGTTTTCTTTGAGCTCACGTGCGGACAGCTTGGCTGGACCTGTTGCGCTTTCGCCCATCCAGCGGTCCTTTGGTCCTTTGGCGTTGCCGTGTTGAACGGCTTCGACCTGACGCGGATACCAGATTTCCATGAACTTGTTCGACAGGATGCCGCCATGGCGTGCCCAGTCACGGTAGTGATCGGCTGCACCCTCCCACGGGATCATCGCGGACAGATGCTTGGGCTGGAGGGCGGCCACCTGCCACTGGTTGATGGCGTAGTAGGAGACGCCGTTGAGGCCGACCTTGCCGTTCGACCAGCTTTGCTGTCCGGCCCATTCGATGGCGTTGGCATAGTCCTGAGTCTCGCGCGGCGAGAAGATATCCAGATAGCCCGGTGACCGACCGGCACCACGTGAATCGAGCCGCACACAGGCATAGCCCCAGGGAACCCAGATTTCCGGATCGACCGTTTCCCAGGTGAGCCAACGATGCTCCGAACCGGGGAGAATATCCGGGTGCATTTTGAGGAGCGATTCCCAGAGTGGCTTATAGTGTTCCTGATACTTCACGCCCTTGCCGTAAGGGCCGCCAGCCATGACGATGGGAACTTTGGCTTTGGTGTCAGGGCGATACACATCCGCCCGCAAAACGACGCCGTCATCCATTTTGATGGGTAAGTCACGTTCGATGATCATGGTGTTTTCCTCCCGGTCATGGCGGCCGTTATTGGTTCAGCCGGTCTGTTTGGCGGGTACAAGCAGTCGATCAGTACCCGCTCTTGATTTCCACTATAAGAAACATTTCCTGTGGGACATAGTGAAGAAACCCAGAATTCCGCGGTTGTCCGGACAAATCTGATTCGCTCTGTTTGGGCGTTTTCACGCTGTGAAACTTTAGATTCGCATCCGCAATCGCAATCGCTACCATCGCGCCAACAACAATTCTGAGGCAGGGGGAAGAACATGGCGACGTCGACAGGCGAGCAGGTCATCGCAATTGAAGAGCATTACTGGGACCCCAATCTGGTCGCCCAATACGCCGAAGCAGACAAAATCGGTGGGGCTGGCAAGCTGCGCCCAAAACTTGAAGATCTGTATGACGAGCGAATTGCCGAGATGGATTCAGCCGGCATCGATATTCAGGTGTTGTCCCACGGCGCACCCTCGACCCAGCGTCTCGACCCTTCCAGTGCTGCGGAAATTACCCGCGCGGCCAACGACCGCCTGAAAGAGATCGTGGACGAGCGCCCGGATCGCTTTGCCGCCTTTGCCAATTTGCCGACACCGGACCCGGAGGCTTGTGCTGACGAACTCGAGCGTTGCGTCGACAAGCTCGGCTTTAAGGGGGCAATGATTCATGGCCTTACCCATGGTGTCTTTTTTGATGACCCAAGATTCTGGCCGATATTTGAACGGGCGCAGGCGTTGGATGTGCCGCTCTATATGCATCCGGCTGTGCCGGACCCGACCGTCGTCGAGAGATACTATCAGCCCTATGTGAAAGATTTTCCGGCACTGCTCAATGCGGGCTGGGGCTTCACGGTTGAGACCGCCACCCAGTGTATCCGGCTGGTGCTCAGCGGTGTGCTCGACAAATACCCCGAGACAAAAATTATGGTCGGTCATCTGGGTGAGGGCCTGCCGTTCCTGCTGTGGAGGATCGACCACGCGCTTTCGCGCCCCGGCAACAAACCTCTGTCTTTTCGCGAAGTGTTCAGCCGAAATTTTTACATCACCACCAGCGGGAATTTCTCGGACCCGGCGATGGTGTGTTCGTTGCAGGAGATGGGGGCGGATCGTATTCTGTTTTCTGTTGATTGGCCGTTCGTCCCCAACGGACTGGCAACTGATTGGATCGAACGTCTGCAGCTCAACGCTGAAGACAAAGCCAAAATTCTTAACGGCAACGCCAAGCGTCTTCTCAAGATATAGAACCCCGACAAGAGAGTTTTTCAATGCCACATACTCCGGCAGCATCTGTCCTTGACCACATCACCGTGCTTGATCTGACCCGGGTCCGTTCCGGCCCGACCTGCGTTCGACAGCTGGCGGATTGGGGCGCAAACGTCATCAAGGTGGAAATGCCACCCGCTGTCGAAGGCGGGGCGTCTCTTGGTGGTTCACGCCATGGATCGGACTTCCAGAATCTCCATCGTAACAAGCGATCACTGGCGCTGAATCTCAAGGATGAGGCTGGCAAGGAGGTGTTCTACAAGCTGGTGGCGGACGCCGACGTGGTGGTTGAGAATTATCGGCCGGATGTGAAAACCCGGCTCGGGATTGATTATGACGCCCTCTCGGCAATCAACCCGCGGATCATTCTGGCCAGTATTTCCGGTTTTGGTCAGGACGGGCCCTACGCCAAACGCCCGGGCTTTGACCAGATTGCCCAGGGTATGGGGGGACTGATGTCGATCACGGGCCTGCCCGGTCAGGGGCCTGTGCGGGTCGGTATCCCGATTGCCGATCTGACGGCGGGGTTGTTTGCCGCGCAGGGAATCATGCTCGCGCTGCTCGAGCGGGAGAAGTCCGGCAAGGGCCAATGGTTGCACACCTCGCTGCTCGAGGCGCAGACCTTCATGCTCGATTTTCAGTCCGCGCGCTGGCTTGTCGATCAGGAAATCCCCCAACAGGCGGGGAACAACCACCCGACAAGCATTCCCACCGGGGTTTTTGAGACCGCAGATGGGCATATGAATATTGCTGTTGCCGGGCAGGAAATCTGGGGGCGGTTCTGCCGGGCGCTCGACCATGAAGACTGGATGTCTGATCCTGATTTTGTGGATGCGCCGGCCCGGTCAGAAAACCGGGACCGTCTGAACGCCGCGATCGGCGAATGTATCGCAGCGAAAACCACCGCCGAGTGGGTCGAAGCCTTCAATGGTCTCGGTGTTCCATGCGGGCCGATCAACAATATTGGCGAGTTGTTTGCTGACGAACAGGTCGCGCATCTGGGGTTGGCCCAACCGCTGACCTCACCCGTATTGGGTGAGATGCAGTTTGTGCGCCAGCCATTCTCGCTGACCCGGACGCCGAGTTCATTCGCGGTGGCGCCGCCCGAGGTCGGTGAGCACACACAGGAAGTTCTGGCCGATCTTGGCTATGACGAAGATGAGATTGCGGCCTTGCACGAAGGCGGCGTTGTTTCATCGGGGGAATAGGAGAACACACATGGATACAACCATTCGGCCAAACCTGACCCATGCGGGCCTCTGGGTCCGCGAGTCAGCCGTGATGGAAGCCTTTTACACCCGGGTCATGGGCTTTCATGTCAGCGATCGCGGATTTGTGGAGCGGTACAACGGCAACATCACCTTCATGTCGAACGATCCGACAATCCATCACCAGGTGATCCTGGCAGAAGGTCGCCCGGACGACGTTCCGAGTACAATTAATCAACTGTCATTTCTGGTGAAGTCTCTCGACGAATTGCGGGTGATGTATCGCCGGGTTGTGGCGGAAGGTGTGGAGAATCTGCTGCCGCGCAACCACGGGAATGCTTGGTCGGTCTATTTCGATGACCCGGAGGGCAACAATATCGAGGTTTACCTCGACTCCCCTTTCCACGTGCCCCAGCCCTTCGGCGAGTATCTCGATTTCGATCTGTCGAATGATGAGATCATGAAACTCACTGAAGATATGTGCCGGGCAACAGAGGGTTTTTTGCCGCGCGCGGAGTGGTCGGCGAAAATGGCGGCAGCTCGGGACGAGGCCTAGCTGCTCGGTGTCACGTCGAGCCGCGCCACAATTCCTTTGAGACGATCATCGGGGGCCGGATAACGGTCAAGTACCAACGGGTCATGGCCCGGTACGATATGGCCGGGAGTTTCGGCATGGGCTTCGAGCGTCTCATAGGCACGCACCATCTCGCCCATATTGTAGATGACCGGGAATGGGGTGCGCGTCTCCAGGTTTTCGTAGAAATGCGTGACGTCCGAGGCCAGCACGACCCAGCCACGTTTTGTCAGCACTTTGACGAATTGCAGGCCCATGGAGTGGCCGCCCACATGGTGCAGCGTGATGCCGGGCGCCAGTTCGGCTGCGCCATCGTAAAAGGCCACCCGACCCTCGAAGACGTTGCGGACCATATCGGTGACATGGTCGACGGTGAAGGAGCGGCTCATCACGTGGTTGCACATATGGGGGCCCGTGGCGAAATGCATCTCCTTTTCCTGAAGATGGAAGCGCGCCTGCGGGAACTGGGCATGGCCGCCGATATGGTCGTAATGAAGATGAGTCACGATGACGTCGGGCACGGTGTTGGCCTGGATGCCGATGGTTTCCAGACCCTCGGTCACGCTGCGAATTAGCGTGCGCCCGCGTTTCGTGGCTTCGTCGGAATCAAAGCCCGTGTCGATGATGATGGTCCGCTCAGGCGAAACCGCAGCCCAGACGTAATAATCAATGGGCATGGGCGCATCGTCATGTGGATCACCACCGAAAAAACTTTCGCGGCGGGTGCGCTCGGCCAAGGTCGCGTACTTGACCGCATAAAGCTCCCAGATTTGCGGTGATGTCATGCTTTCCTCTCCAGATGTTCTCTCGGCTATACTCCCGTGAACATGCTGGCTGAAAACCAACCGGCGAACGGGGGAACCACGTTGAATACAGTCTACGGTTTTATTGGCCTTGGGAATATGGGCGCGCCGATGTGCGCAAATCTGGTCGCGGCAGGCATGTCCCTACGGGTGTTTGACGCGGCGGGAACCGCAGAACGGACCCCCCAAGGCGCTGTCGTTGGCGATAGCATTGCTGATCTGGCCGCCAACACGGACACGATTTTCCTGAGCCTGCCGGATGGGAAGGTTACCCATGCGGTCTGCGAAGAAGTTCTCTTGGCAGCGGATCGTCGTGTGTCCCGGATCGTTGATTTTTCGACGACAGGACCCGAAGCGGCGGGTGCAATCGGCGCAAAGCTTGGAGCTGCCGGGATCACCTTTGTCGATGCGCCTGTCAGTGGCGGACGTGCCGGGGCCGTTGCGGGCAGTCTGACCGTGATCGCATCCGGGCCGGGTGGGGATGTGGCACAGCTTTCCGCCGCGTTCGATGCTGTTGGTGGGAACACCTTTCACGTGGGCGCGGTGCCCGGGCAGGCACAGGCCGTTAAACTGCTCAACAATTTCCTGTCGGCCACGGCCATGGCGGCGACGTCGGAGGCGGTGTTGTTTGGCCAAAAATTTGGTGTCGATATTTCCACCATTCTCGATTGCGTGAATGTGTCGAGCGGACGGAATACGGCATCCGCAGACAAGTTTCCCAATCGGGTGGTGACCGGGTCTTATGACGCCGGGTTTGCCACGGCGCTGATGACCAAGGATGTGGCCCTGTACCTGGAGCAGGTGCGTGTGGCAGGAACACCTGAGAATATTGGTGCGGTCGTCTCTGCGCGCTGGAACGCAGCGCTGACAGATATGCCGGAGAGTGACTTTACGGAAATCTATCGCCACATCGCGGGCGAGAGCAAAACAGGGGAGTGAGGACGTATGACGACCAATGAAGGAAAAGTGGCACTGGTGACCGGTGCGTCGTATGGGCTTGGCGCGATGACGGCAGATTATCTCGCACGTGACGGCTTTGATGTGGCGGTCACGGACCTGAAGGTGGAGGATCTGTCCGATACCATTGCGTTGATCGAGAAGCATGGCCGCAAGGCTTTCGCCACGGCGCTTGATGTGCGCTCGGTTGATAGCATTGATGCCGCGCTCGCGGCGACGATCGAGGGCATGGGCAAGATTGATGTTCTGATCAACAATGCCGGCGTGCCGCTTTCCAAGCCGGCTCTCGATGTCGAACCGGAAGAGTTCGACAATGTGCAGAACATCAATGTGCGTGGCTGCTACTTTATGTGTCAGCGTTTCGCGCGGCACCTGGTGGATACCGATCGCCCGGGCAACATCGTTAATCTCGCTTCGACTTTCGCCGTGATCGGCGTGCCCGGTGTGTCGGTTTACGGCATCTCAAAAGCTGCCGTCGCGGGTATCACGCGGCACCTGGCGGCCGACTGGGCCAAGTACAACATCCGCGTGAATGCGGTCGGTCCGGGCGCCACGGAAACAAAAATCCGCGCGGCGAACTTTGCGGCGAACCCGGAAGTGCGCGAGTGGAATCTCAGCCGTATTCCGATGGGGCGCTTCGGTGAACCGGAAGACACAGCCGAAGCCGTTGCGTTTCTGGCTGGCAACAAGTCGGAATACATCAACGGACATCTTCTCGTCGTCGACGGCGCGCTGACCGTCACCTGATTGACCCGACCCGGGCCTCGCCCTTCGTCAGGCTCAGGGTGAGGCCCTCATGTTGAGCCTGACGAAATATGAGGGTCGGGGGCGTGGTTTCAGTCGGAGGCCGGGTCGTAATAGATCATGGCCTCCGGCATGGTTCCGCCGGCGTTGAAGCCGCCTTCGACGATTTCGCCGCGCGCGATATTGATCTTCGGCAGCACGCCATCGGCCTGCACCACATAAAGATGCGTACTGTCATCGGTGAAGAGCACGTGGAACGGCTCACCGGGTAACGGGATTGATTTGCGTTGATCCGGGTTTGTTGGATCGAGCAGTTCCAGAAAGCCCTGATCATCGTCTTCGTTGTAAGTCGAGACGACAAGATGCGCGCCATCGGGTGAAACAAACGGCCAGCCCGGTACACCAGCAAGGGCGTGGGTGCTCTGGAGCGTGCGAGTGGCGCAATCGATGACATGCAGGAGCGGGCGATAGAAATCGCCGACGAACAACTGTGTTCCATCGTGAGACACCCGGATCGCCTGTGCGCCGACGGGCACCGGAATGCGCGCCACGATCTCACGCGAAGCCATATTGATCTCGGTGATGACCGGAAATTCCTTGGCGGAGACATAGAGCGTGTTGCCGTCAGGCGCGGCGGCAAAGAAATGCCCCGGGGTTTCCAGCCAAAGCGTATGTTCGATCTTCCAATTGTCGGGATCAATCACAAGCACGCACCGGCTGCCATCGACGGTCACCCAGATTTTTCCGTCCGCCCCTGTAACCAGCGCATGCGGTCCTTTGTAGAGGTCCAGATCGATATGACCGGCGAGTGTCATGGTCGTCAGGTCAACCACACCGATGCGGTTGTCGGGAATATTCGGGCCGTAATCCGAGCTGCCGTAAAGCGAGACGAAGGCACGGGTGCCGTCTTTCGAGAGGGTGATCTCGTGGGGCTTGGAGGTCTCGCGGGTGCCGACCTCGACACAAGCGACGATGTCACCGGTTTCGGCATTCAATGCGGTCAGGCTGACATTTTCCTTTACCGTGAGCAGGATCAAACGGTCTTGGGATGTGGTGTTCTCGTTCATCGGTATCTCCTTGCCAGACATAGTAGCCGATCACGAGAAAGGTTTGCGGGTATTGGTTCGTGTCGGACCAACCGTTAGACTCCGGTATAACAAGCCAGACGTCACGGCAGGGGGCCGCCTTGGATTTTCAGCTATCCGAAGAACAGATCGCCATACAGGACATGGCGCGCCAGTTTGCGACCGAGGAAATGCTCCCGCACGCCGAAAAATGGGACGACGAGATGATTTTCCCGGTCGAGGCGCTGCGGGATGCCGCTGCCCTCGGTTTGGCTGGAATTTATTGTGGCGAGGAACATGGCGGTTCGGGCCTCGGACGACTTGATTCGACGATTATCTTTGAGGAGCTGGCGAGCGCCTGTCCGTCGACGGCGGCCTATATCTCGATCCATAACATGTGTGCCTGGATGATCGACAGTTTTGGCAACGACGCGCTGCGCGCGAAGTTCGTTCCCAGGCTGATGACCATGGAGCATTTTGCAAGTTATTGCCTGACCGAACCCGGCGCCGGGTCAGACGCGGCGTCCCTGCGCAGCACGGCCGTGCGGGATGGTGACCATTACGTGCTGAATGGGTCCAAGGCGTTTATTTCGGGCGGCTCTGCGGCGGATGTCTATGTCTGCATGGTGCGCACTGGTGAAGACGGCCCCAAGGGCATCAGCTGCATCGTGGTTGAAAAGGACTCACCGGGACTGTCCTTCGGCAAGCTGGAAAAGAAGCTGGGCTGGAACAGCCAGCCGACCGCAGCTGTGATTTTCGAGGATTGCCGGGTGCCGGTGGAGAACCTCGTGGGGGCGGAAGGTGACGGTTTTGCAATTGCCATGAAGGGCCTTGATGGCGGGCGTCTGAATATCGGTGCGTGCTCCGTTGGTGGCGCGCGCGCCTGCCTGGATGCGAGCCGCGACTACATGAAGGATCGCAAGCAGTTCGGTCAGCCGTTGGCAGATTTTCAGGCGCTTCAGTTTCGTCTGGCTGACATGGCGACCGAGCTTGAATCCGCCCGGCTGATGATCCATCGGGCGGCCTGGATGCTCGACAACAACGCCCATGGCACCACGGTTGCGGCCGCGATGGCCAAGCGCGTGGCGACAGACACCGGCTTTGATGTGGTCAATCAGGCGCTGCAGCTGCATGGCGGCTATGGCTATCTCAAGGAATTCCCGATTCAGCGCTATCTGCGCGACTTGCGGGTGCACCAAATTCTCGAAGGCACCAACGAAATCATGCGCGTGATCATCTCGCGCGATATTTTAAGACAGTAGGTACTCCATGAACGACGAACCGGAACTTCTGCTCGAAACACGCGGGCGGGTGGGGCTGATCACGCTCAACAAGCCGAAGGCTCTGAACGCCCTCTCGATGAACATGATCGAGCTGATGCACCCGCAGCTGCTCGCCTGGGCCAAGGATGACGCAATTGATGCGGTTGTCATTCAGGGGACTGGAGATAAGGCGTTCTGCGCTGGCGGTGATATTCGAGACATGTATGAACAACGTGGCACCGATTTTGGAGCGGTGTATTACGCGGCCGAATATCTGCTGAACGTTTCGATCCACACCTTCCCCAAGCCTTACATCGCGCTTATGGACGGGGTGACCATGGGCGGTGGCGCCGGGGTTTCAATCCATGGATCGCACAGGATTGCCAGCGAGCGAACCCTGTTTGCCATGCCGGAAACCGGGATTGGCTTGTTCCCGGATATTGGGGCCAGCTGGTTCCTGTCCTGTTGTCCGGGTCAGATCGGGATGTATCTCGGCCTGACGGGTTTGCGCATGCATGCTGCTGATACGCTCTATGCCGGGATCGGGGATTTCTACATGGAGTCCAGCCGGAACGAGGAACTGCTTGCTGCGCTCGCGACCGCGGGATCGCTCGATGAGTATTCGGTCAACGCATTGCTGAAGACCTTCACGAGTGATCCCGGTGTTCCGCCGCTGGCAGAACATCGCGAAGAGATTGACCGGTGTTTTGCGGGAGACAGTGTTGAAGCCATTCTTGCGGCCCTTGAAAACGAAGATACGGATTGGGCACGCACCCAGCTGAAGTATCTCGCACACAAATCTCCGACGGCTCTGAAACTCACCTTCCGGCAATTGCGGCTTGGACCGAAGATTGAATCCATCGCAGATATCATGAAGATGGAATACCGAATGGCCCATCGCACCTATCGCGGGGTTGATCTGTTCGAGGGGATCCGCGCGGTTGTGATCGACAAGGATGGCGCCCCGCAGTGGCAGCCGGATACCCTTGCGGCGGTCCGTGATGCGGATCTGGATGAGTATTTTGTGCCGGCCCCGGGTGAACCGGATTTCAGCCAGGCGGAACTGTCATAATTCAATCGGGAGAGAAGGCGATGTCAAAGATCGGATTTATCGGGCTGGGGAACATGGGCGGGCCGATGGTGGCCAATTTGATCGCCGCAGGGCACGCGGTCAGCGCATTCGACATCTCAGCTGATGCGGTCGCACGGGCAACGGATGCGGGTGCCAGCGCAGCGTCCAGCGGTGCAGATGCGGCATCGGGTGCGGAGATCGTCATTACCATGCTACCGGCTGGACAGCATGTCCGTTCGGTCTATCTGGAGGATGACAAGGTGATGGAGGTCGTTGCCGCCGGATCGCTGCTGATCGATTGTTCGACCATCGATGTGACGACGGCCATCGATATGATTGCCCAAGCTGATATGCGCGGATCTGGAGATGATTGATGCCCCGGTCTCCGGCGGCGTGGGCGGCGCCCAGGCGGGCACGCTGACCTTCATGTGTGGCGGTACGGAATCTGCATTCGGGCGGGCACAGCCAATTCTGGACGCCATGGGAAAGAACATCTTCCATGCGGGCGATGCCGGTGCCGGACAGGCAGCCAAGGTGTGCAACAACCTGATGCTGGCAATTCAGATGATTGCGGTATCCGAAGGTTTTGCGCTGGCTGACAAGCTCAATCTCGACAAGCAGAAGTTGTTTGATATTGCCTCTACGGCCACGAGCCAGTGCTGGTCTATGACGAGTTATTGCCCGGTCCCGGGACCTGTCCCGACATCACCGGCGAACCGTGACTATGAAGCTGGGTTCACCGTGGCGATGATGCTCAAGGATCTCAAGCTGGCGCAGGAAGCCGCCCAGACGGTTGATGCCAATACCCCGTTGGGTGCACAGGCAACCGAAATCTACGACGCCTTTTCGGCAGCCGGTCATGAGCGGATTGGATTTTTCGGCAATCTTCAAACACATCGCAGACGCTTGATTGGCGTCGCGGTGTCTCGACCGGTTAGCCGAGCGGTGCGCTCCGCTTGCGGCAGCTGCCACACAGGCGGTTGTGCCAGCCCTCGCTCTCAAACTTGTTGCCGCACATCATGCAGGGGCGCTCACTGGGCGCATCGCCATCGGCACGTGCCCGGCCGGCCTGTTCCAATTCACCATCGATATTCTCTGTGGGAACTAAACTTGTCTCGCTCACAACCTGTTTCCTTTCCGATGACACATGCCAATTCAGGGCTGCGTCACGACTTCCTGCCTGTGCGGACGCGTCCCGGAGGCGCTTCCGTCTCGAAATTATATCGTTCTGGACTTTCGGCAGCGCAAAACGAATCTCTGCCCGTTCTCTTAAAACAGGGCAAAACAGCGTAATTTATTGAAAACGCTGAGTAATTTCGTTCTGGGCCGTATTTCCAGGATCGCCAATGCGATGGGTGTAAGAAAGTTCAGATTGGGTGAAAAGTCAATGCGACATTGTCAACTGCTCGGATTTTGAGACTGAAAATGCCTAAAATACCGGAATTCGACTTTATCATTGTTGGTGCTGGCAGCGCGGGGTGCGTGCTGGCCAACCGCCTCAGCGCCGATCCGGACATTCAGGTGCTTTTGCTGGAAGCGGGGCCACGTGACAGCCATCCCCTGATTCACATTCCTGTTGGCAATGGGAAGATCATTCCCAAAGCAAAGTACAACTGGAAGTATGAGACCGAACCTCAGGCACATCTGGATGATCGCCGCATCCTTTGGCCACGCGGAAAGACCCTTGGCGGGTCTTCATCCCTGAACGGCATGATCTATATCCGAGGTCACGCCCGTGACTACGACCTCTGGCGCCAACAGGGTGTCTCGGGCTGGTCGTTCGCCGATGTCCTGCCCTACTTCAAACGTGCGGAGGGAAATGTGCGGGGCACAGACCCGTTCCATGGTGGTGATGGTCCTTTGGTTGTCAGCGATTCTGCCCATGATCATGACCTTTTTGACGGTTTTGTCTCGGCCGGGGTGGAGGCCGGATATCCTGCCAATCCGGATTTCAATGGACCGGAGCAGGAGGGGTTCGGCCGCTATCAGTTCACGATCCGGAACGGGCGGCGCTGGAGCGCTGCAGCGGCCTATCTCAAGCCGGTTCTTTCGCGTCCCAACCTGACTCTGGAAACCGGGGCGTTTTCACAAAAGGTAGAGTTCGAAGGGGATCGTGCTGTTGGTGTTGAATACACCCGCGGCAACCGCCTTTACGCCGCGCGTGCCATTCAAGAAGTCATTCTGTCTGGCGGGGTGATCAATTCTCCGCAATTGCTCATGTTGTCGGGGATTGGTCCTGCAGATGATTTGAAGCAATTGGGAATAGACCCGTTGCTCGATCGTCGGGATGTGGGCGGAAATCTTCAGGATCATTTTTGTGTTCACACTGTC
Organism: uncultured Alphaproteobacteria bacterium; assembly: GCA_943787745.1. Taxonomy (GTDB): domain Bacteria; phylum Pseudomonadota; class Alphaproteobacteria; order UBA6615; family UBA6615; genus JABJAG01. The sequence continues at coordinate 422,745 of CALSNJ010000001.1, forward strand.
CATGCCTCCAACACGCCGACCCTGACCGACGAACTGGTCCGACTTGAGCGCGGCGCGATTTCGGTCGCCCGAGCGTTTGTTGCGCGGTCGGGGCCAGCCGCCGCATTTCCGCTTGAGGGGGGTGCCTTCATCCGGACATCCGACGATCTCGATATCCCCGACGCACAGTTTCACTTCAGTGCAGGCAATCTGCTGTCCCTGATCCGCAGGCCTTTTGCCAGCCATTCCGAGGATCACACCCGACCTGATGCTTTCATGTGTCACGTTTGCCAGCTTCGTCCCGAAAGCCGGGGGGATATTCGGCTGCGGTCCAGCGACCCAAGGGACCAGCCGCTGATTCAGCCCAATTATCTATCCGAGATACGTGACCGGGAAACCATGCGGGAGGCTTTCAAGGCGATGCGTGACGTCATGCACCAGCCATCCTTGTCGCGCCTGAGTGGTGGTGAAATCTGGCCTGATCCGAAGGTCCGCACGGACGCTGAAATCGATGCCTTCATCCGGGCGACAGGCGGCACCGTCTATCACCCGGTCGGGACCTGTCGCATGGGGGGCGATGACGATGCGGTTGTCGACGAGACCCTGCGGGTGCGCGGCACCGAAGGTCTTCGCGTGGTGGATGCATCGGTCATGCCGTCACTCGTCGGGGGCAATACCCATGCCCCGACGGTCATGATCGCGGAAAAGGCGGCCGACATGATTCTTGGTCATGCGCCCCTGAACCCGGAACTTTATGCCTGATGACCGAAACCGCCCCGCGGGGAAAACTCCTCTTCATTTCCCCGGTGATGCCCGATATCGGCGGCAACGGTCTGGCGATGCGGGCCGGCAATTTGGTGGAGAGTCTCGGGAGTCACTCGGACCTGCATCTGCTGGTGCTGGCCGTGGGCGGTGTCGAGGGGCGTCAGCTTTGTCCCGAACTTGCGCCATTCGTGACGGCCTGGACTGAGTTGCCGTATCGCGAGATGATCGACCCCGAATACGGGATGCTTGGTCTTCTGCAGCCCGGTCTTGATCAGTTTGCGGCTGTTGAGCGTTTTGGTCGGCCGGTTGCCGCAGCCTACAAACCGGAGGCCGCCGCAGATGCCGCGTTCCAGGCATTTCCCGACACGTCCTTTGCTGCCGTGTTCGTGCTGCGTCTCTATATGAGCGCTGTCGCGTCCCGGTTTTGCGATCTCACACCGCGCCCGCATATGCTGCTCGATGCCGATGATGATGATGTAACGGCCAGTTGCCGGTTTGCTAACGTCCGTCGCGCGGCGGGTGACCATCTGGGGGCATCGATCGAGCTTGCAACGGCGCGTCATTACGCGGCTTGGGAACAGGCGTGGTTGCCAAAATTCGACTTGGTATTCACCGCGTCTCCGGCAGATTCAGCCCGCATGTCGAAACGGATGCCGGACATGTTTTTCGATACGATTCCCAATGTGGTCCGGACAACACCAAATGTTGCGCCCAGTTCTGGCGCACAGGGACAAATCCCATTTCTTATGATCGGAAATCTCGGTTACCTGCCAAATGTCGAGGGCGCGCATTATTTTTGTACCGAAGTTCTGCCACGCCTTCGGGCTCTGGCCCCGGATCTGGCACGTGTGACCATTGCCGGTTCATCGCCGGCACCTACGGTCGTAGCGTTGAATGGGCTGGCCGGCGTGACGGTTCTCGCCAGTCCGGCGGAAGTGTTCCCGCTTTATCATGAGGCGCGGGTTGCTGTTGCGCCAATTCGTGCAGGTGGGGGGACCCGGATCAAAATTTTGGAGGCGTTTGCGTCCGGGGTGCCGGTTGTGTCGACGGCGCTCGGGGCAGAAGGTTTGAGCGCTGAGGATGGCGTGCATCTCCTGATCGCGGACACGCCGGATGCGTTTGCCGCGGCCTGTGTACGACTGGCCCGGGACGAGGGTTTGCGCGCGCGGATCATCCCTGCCGCCCGACAGCTCCAGGAAGATCAGTATTCACTGAACATGCTGAAACAGCGTTTCGCACCGGATACGTTGTGAGGCGGGCGGCCTAGTTCCCTTCGGCCGTCTTTGGCGCCGCATCCGGATTCCACTGGCCGCGGCGCATACGGGTGATCTTCACGCTGGCAAAGGTTCCGGCCTTGCGCAGTGGCTCGTTCGCAGAGAAAGCTTCGGCGGCCGCCCGGTTGGGAACATTCAGGATCAGCACGCTGCCGATCCGTTCCTCATCATCTTCGGCCAGCATCGCGCCACCGAGCACAAGAATATCCTCATGCTCTTTCAGGTAGGCGAAGTGGGCCGGCTTGTGGACTTCGCGGAGTGCCTTCGAACCCGGCCCGTCTTCCTGATAGATGATGTAAAGCATCAGTCCTGATTGATCACGAAGACCAGCTTGCCGCGCAGATGACGGCCCTCACTGATCCGGTGGGCCTCGGGGGCTTCCTGCAGAGTGAATGTTTGGACCGGCGGGGCTTTCACGACACCGGATTGAAACAATTCGATGATCCGCTCAAGATGCGGGCGATCACGACCGACCGCGGGGCGCAGGGAGGTCACGTCGTCGCGTGGGGAGGGCGGTGCCTGCATGCCTGACGCGATAGAGGCAACACGCCCACCGGATTTGACCACTTCGAATGATTTCGCCGTGACCGGACCACCCACGGTTTCGAACACGCAATCCACATCGGAGAGGATTTCGGTGAAATCCTCCTTTGTGTAGTCGATTACCTGATCGGCGCCGAGGCTCTTCACATAGTCCACGTTGCCGGCGCTACAGGTGGTGATGACGCGGGCGCCGAGATGTTTTGCCAGTTCGATCGCAAACCCCGCCACACCCCCGGCACCACCCTGAATCAGGATGGTCTCGCCGGCTTTAAGCTCCAGCGTCTCTTCGACCGAAATGATCGCCGTCAGGCCGGTCAGGGTCAGACAGGCCGCTTCAATATGGCTCACAGTCGTCGGGCTTTTTCGCGATGATGGAGGCTTTCATCGCGATCTTCTCGGCATAGGTGCCTTCCTGACCTCGGTCACAGACCCCGAAAACCGCATCGCCGACGGCAAAATCGGTGACACCTTCACCCAGTGCACTGACGACGCCTGAGAAATCGCGTCCGAGTATGTAGGGAAAGCTGTCGAGCTCGCCATAGGTTCCGCCAGCCCGCACCTTCGGATCGGCAGCATTTACGGTTGCGGCATGGATGTCGACAATGACCTCACCCGGGCCAGCCACGGGGTCGGGCAGGTCACCGTATTGCATGACTTCGGGTCCGCCATGGCTCTCGATATAGGATGCTTTCATCGTAATTTCGTCCTTCGAATTCGCGCGTTCATGAACTGTGATTTGTGAGGAGGCTAGCCTATCATTCCATCTCTGGCGAGAGGACAGACCAAGCCTGTCGCATTCGCAGTGGTGGGTCTGCTACAACCGGCTGCAATACGACAAATCATTTTCTTGAGGGTAAGGGGAACCAGATGAAAATTCTGTATTTTGATGACTTTCGGCTCGGTATTCTGCGCGGCGATGAAGTGGTGGATGTGTCAGACCAGGTGCAGGACATCCCGCATACGGGCCCGCATGATCTGATCACCGGCTTGATTGCGCGGTTTGACGACTACCGTGACCGGATCGAGAAGGCCGCTGCCGAAGGCGAAGGTATCCCGCTCGCGAATGTTCGCATCCGTCCGCCCCTGCCCAAGCCCGGCAATATCGATTGCATGGCTGTGAACTACATGGAGAACGGGACACTTCCCGAGCCGACACCGATCAATGCCTTTCACAAGGCGAGCAACGGCGTGATTGGCGAAGGCGACACGATGGTGCTGCCCGATATCCCCGCGAAGATTTTTGAAGGCGAGGCCGAGCTTGGTCTGGTGATCGGCAAGCAGGCAAAGGATGTCTCCGCCGAGAATGCCATGGATCATATCTTTGGCTACTTCAATTTCATCGATGGTTCGGCGCGCGACATGCCGCCGCCCACCAATGTTTTCTTTCAGGCCAAGTCGCGCGATACCTTTGCGCCGATCGGTCCTTACATCGTAACCGCGGATGAAATCGACGATCCGCAAAACCTTGATGTGAAACTTTGGGTGAACGGACAGCTCATGCAGGACTTCAACACCGATGATATGGCGCACAATATTCCGCGCTGCATCGAGTGGCTGAGTTCTATTCACACGCTCGAGCCCGGCGACATTGTTGCCACCGGCACCAACCACCGCGGCCTGAACCCGTTCCAGAATGGCGACAAGGTCGAGCTTGAGGTTGAAGGGTGTGGTCGCCTGACGATCAATGTGCGCGACGATCTCGATCGCAAATGGGCGCGTGTGACGCGCCTGGAGCACACTTCGGGTGGCGGCGAAGGCCGTTACACGCCGCAGATTTCGGGTAAATACGCCGAATAGATATTCAGGTCTTTCTGACAAGTGATAGGGGCGTGGCGGTTTTCTGGCACGCCCTTTTGCTTTCGATGGGCTGAATTCACTATGTGCGCACTTTGAATCCGTCCTGTTCCGTCTAGAATGGGGCAACAAAACAAGACAGGCGGCATAGCAGCCGACCAGGGGGAACATCATGAGTAAGAAAATTGCCGTTCTGGGTACGGGTGCCAATGGCAGCTCGGTGGCAGCAAACCTGATTGATGCAGGTTTCGATGTCACCATGATCGACCAATGGGCCGAGCATGTCGAAACCATGCGCGCCAAGGGTCTGACCATCAACATGCCCGAGGAAGATCTGCATGTGGAGGTCGATGCTTATCATCTGAGCGATCTGGCGACACTGAACCGGGAGTTCGATGTCGTCTTCCTGATGGTAAAGGCTTACGACACGCGCTGGTCCTGTGAACTCATCAAGCCCTATCTCAAGGAAGATGGCCTGCTTGTGGGTATCCAGAATGCGATGATGCTGGACGATATCGTCGAGATTGTCGGCCCGTCGCGGACGATCGGCTGCGTGGTCGAATTGTCTTCGGAAATTTTCACCCCGGGCGTTGTTCAGCGGAACACCCCGCCTGGGCATACCTGGTTCGGACTGGGCAGCATTCACGAATCCACAGAGGGCCGCGAAGCCGAGATCGAAGAGATTCTCAAACATGCGGGCAAGGTTTCGATCTCGCCTGAGATTATTGCGGCGAAGTGGATGAAGCTGGTGGTTAACACCATGTGCCTTGGTCCCTTTGCGATGCTCGGACTGACACTTTACGAAGCCGTAAAAATGCCGGGCATGAAGGACTTCGCACTTCAGGCTGGCACCGAAGCGCTCTCTGTAGGCCAGTCCATTGGTCACACGATCCAGCCAATTTTCGGTCTGACCGAAGATGACGTGAAGGACACCAACCGGCTGCTCGAGAAGCTGCTCGACAAACTGGCAGCGGACATTGGTCCTGCGGCACGGGATTGCGTGCTTCAGGACCACCTGAAGGGGCGCTACAGCGAGGTGGACCTGATCAACGGTCTGGTTGTTGAGGAAAGTGACAAGCTCGGGCGTCGTGCGCCTGTGAATGCCGCCATTACGGAAATTACCCGCCGTATTCAGGCCGGGGAATTGCAGCCGGATCCGTCCAATCTTGAGCTTGCCCAGGAAATGGCGCGGGCCTGAGGATTGCTATGACCAACGCGAACGATAATTCCGCGACAGAGTTTGATGCGCTCGTTGTTGGGGCCGGGTTCGCCGGCATGTACATGCTGTATCGCTTGCGCGAGCAGGGCATGCGCGTGCGTGTGGTCGAGGCGGGCGGCAGCGTCGGCGGGACCTGGTATTGGAATCGCTATCCGGGCGCACGGGTCGACACCGAAACGATGTTTTATTCCTATCAATTCTCCAGCGAATTGCAGCAGGAATGGGAATGGACCGAGCGGTATCCTTCCCAGCAGGAATTGCATGCCTATGCCAAGCATGTGGCGGACCGGTTTGAGCTTTGGCCGGACATCCAGTTTGATTCGCCGGTCGAGAAAGCCAGATGGTCTGAAGAGGATCAGACATGGACGGTCACGACAGGGGACGGAACCCAGATGACCGCGCGCTACTGCATCATGGCAACCGGGTGCCTGTCGTCGGTCAACACGCCGAAGTTCAAGGGTCTGGAAAACTTTTCCGGGCCCGTTCATCACACGGCACGATGGCCGGACGGCGGCGTCGACTTCACGGGCCAGCGGGTGGCGGTGATTGGAACCGGGTCCTCGGGTGTGCAGTCGATACCGGTGATTGCCGAGCAGGCGGCAGAACTCACGGTGTTTCAGCGCACGGCGAACTACGTGATCCCGGCGCACAACCGTTCTCTCGATCCGGCCGAGGTTGCCGAGATCAAGGCGAATTATCCCGAACTGCGGGCCAAGGCCAGCGCATCCTTTTCGGGGAACTATTTCCCGGTCGGCGGGCCTTCGGCCGTGGCCGCGTCAGAAGAGGAACGCAATCGCGAATACGAATCCCGGTGGCAAACCGGCGGGCTGGCATTCATGGCGGCCTATGCGGACTTCATGACCAGTGAGGAAGCCAACGAGACGGCGTCCGAATTCATTCGGAACAAGATTCGCGGCATTGTGAAGGATCCGGCAACGGCAGAACTTCTCGCGCCCAAGCAGTTGTTTATGTGCAAACGCCTTTGCGTCGGTACGGATTACTACGAGACCTACAATCGCGAGAACGTCACACTGGTCGATGTCAGCGAGACTGTGATCGACGAAATTCTGCCCGAAGGGGTGCGGGTCGGTGAGGCGGTTTACGAGGTGGATGCCATTGTTCTGGCCACGGGCTTCGATGCGATGACCGGTGCCCTCAAGCGGATCGATATTCGCGGTGTGGAGGACGCCTCATTGCGGGATCTTTGGGAGGATGCGCCGCGCGCCTATCTGGGGCTGGCGATTTCGAAGTTCCCCAACATGTTCATCATTACAGGTCCGGGCAGCCCATCGGTGCTGACAAATATGATCCCCTCGATTGAGCAGCATGTGGACTGGATCACCGATTGCCTTGCCCATATGCGCAAGCAGGGTGTGAGCCGGATCGAACCGGATGCAGAGGCGCAGGAGCAATGGGTGGCCCATGTGAATGAGATCGCTGACCTTTCGATGCGTGCGACGTGTTCGTCCTGGTATCTCGGTTCCAATATCGAGGGAAAACCGCGGGTGTTTATGCCCTATATTGGCGGTTTTCCGGCCTATGTGCGCAAGTGCGACGAGATCGCGGCGGCAGGCTATACCGGTTTTTCCTTCCGCTAACCATTCCTTCACTTTTAGACGTTACAGTTGCTGCATCGACCAATATCCGAGAGACAGTCATGTCGCGTTTTCTAGTCACGGATGAAAACCCCGAGGGTTACAAGCTGGAAGAAATTCTGGGTACGATCCGGAACGAGATGTTCGAGCGCGCCACGAAAATCATGGACGACCACCGGCCTGAGGCTGCGGCTGTAATGAACAACAACATCAAGATTCTCAACCATCTGGCCGAAAGCATCATACTGGCTGAGAACAGCACGTCTGTTCTCGACAAGGCATTTGGCCAGCATGATCCCAATATGCCTCGCATTGGAAAACCCTAGCGGCTGATCCGGCGCGCTTTCATGAGTGCCAATGTGCCGATTGCCGCGAGTACGGCGACGATCGCGAATGCATTCGACACACTTCCCATGGCGTCCGCAAAGATGGACAAGGCCGCAGTGCCGAAGATCACTCCGGCATAAACGGGCACCCCGATCCCCCCCACAACCGTCCCTGCATAGGTGGGCGGAGCAAGATTGACCGTTGAGGTCATGAAGATACCCGTCCAGCCATAGGCGCTGGCCGCAAAAGCGACGAAAAAGGCGTAAATGACCCAGACGGGCCAGTCGGGCCCGATCCAGATCATGGCGGCAGCGCCGACGACATTGATCACGCCCATCGCCAGAAGAAGTTCGCTGCCGATCCCCCACCGGTCTGCAAACCAGCCCCAGACAAGACGTCCGACAACCCCGGCTGCTTGTACTGCGGCAAGCACGGCACCGGCCGCGATCAGACTGAACTGTGCCTCGGTGACGAGAATTGTGACGGTGAAAGTTGAGATCGCGAGTTGAATGAAGGCGTAGTTGAATCCGGCGATGCCCATCCACCGCAATGCGGGGAGCTTCCAGATCAGTGTCATGGCAACAAAGGTACTGGAATCAAGACGGGCGCCCGGATCGCGACCTTTATCCCATCCGTTGCGCCAGGGTTGTAGGGCAAAAGCGAGGACCAGACACGACGCAGCACCGATGAGCGGGGCGGTCTGCCATCCGAAATTCTCAGCGGCGACAGGGGCAATCGCACCGGCCAATATGCCGCCGATGGGGATCCCGGTCTGTTTGATTGAATAGACGATGTTGCGGCGGTGTGCCGGTGTGATGCGCATCAGAAGTTCTGCGCCAGCCGGATTGGTCATGCCGTAGCCCAAACCCATGAACAGGGAACCGAATGCGATGACGGGGACTGAAGGGACGGCCATCATGATTGCGCCACCGCCACACATGACAAGGCTGATCTGACCCACGCGTCCGGGCCCCCAACGCCGAAGCAGAAAGCCCGATGCTGCGGAGATCAGGGAGGCGCCAGCGTAGATAAGTGCGATCTGGAAACCGATGAATTCCACCGGAACACCGATATCTGCTGCGACAACAGGGGCAGTGGCTGCGAGTGTCAGGCTGGAAAAGGTTGCGATACCCTGGACGGCTGTGACTGACAGCAGAACAAACCAGAGCGGTGTTTCGCGGTCTTTGGTCTGGCTCATGCAGACCCAGTTACGAGTGTCGATGGTGTCCAGGATTTCCGACGCCGGATACGCCGACCGTCTTCGTCCTCTCCGCTGCGAACCACCGGAATAGTAGGGAGTGTAAACTGGGCGTGGGCGTCGAGGACATGTGCCATCACATTGCCGATGGCGGCCTCCCCGTCTGGCATGTGCGCGCCGGCATAGACGCCGCAGTTCCGGCAGATGACGAACTCGGTGATGCCAAGACCAAAGCGATAAAGATGAACCTGATCAGGGTTTTTCAGAATAAATTCCAGATGCCCATCCGGGTCAGACACCGCGCCCGTTGCATGTTTTCGGCAGAACGCGCACTGGCAGGCGCGTGGTGCCATTTGGGCGGGGTCCAGTGCAGTCCGGAACGCGACCCGCAGGTTTCCGCAATGGCAGCCGCCTTCATAAACTTTCATGACGCTTCTCTATTCGGGCTTGTCTTCCGGTCTACCTTTGGAACAAGCCCTGCTATAGTAATCGACGAGATTACATATTGTTTGGCGCGGACGATCTGCGCCTAGGGGAGGAAACACATTATGGCAGACCTGAAAACAGCAACAAAACGCCAGCTTGGCTCGAGCGACCTGAAATGTGCACCCATTGGTTTGGGTTGCATGTCTTTTTCGGGTGTCTATGGCGCTGCGGATGACGATGAAACCGTCGACTTCGTGCGCTATGCCATCGACAAGGGTATCGATTTTCTCGATTCATCCGACATGTATGGCTGGGGTCACAACGAGGATGTTCTCGCCCGCGCACTCAAAGACGGCTACCGCGACAAGGTCGTGCTGGCCACCAAGTTCGGTCAGACCCAGCTCGAAGGCGGCGGTATGGGTGTGAATGGTCGCCCGGAATATGTCATCGAAGCCTGCGAGAAGAGCCTGCAGCGTCTCGGGACTGATGTGATCGATCTCTACTACCAGCATCGTGTCGATCAGGACGTGCCGATCGAGGACACGGTCGGGGCGATGGCCAAACTGGTCGAGCAGGGCAAGGTCAAGGCGATCGGCATTTGTGAAGCCAAGCCGGAGACGATCCGCAAAGCCCACGCCACGCATCCGCTGGCGGCCGTGCAGAGCGAATTCTCACTGATTTACCGGGTCGAGGCCGAGCAGATTTATGAGACAACTGGCGAATTGGGCATCACCTTTGTGGCCTACTCACCTTTGGGTCGCGGCATTCTGACCGACCAGTACGTCAATGCCGAAACCGTTGACGAGAACGATCCGCACTATCGGCATCCGCGTTTCAACAAGGATAACTTCCAGGCAAACCGCGAACTTATTCTGCGCGTAGCGGCCTATGCCGACAAGAAGGGCTGCACGCCTGCACAGCTCGTGCTGGCCTGGCTTATCGGACGTGGCGACGACATTGTTGCGATCCCCGGCACCAAGCGGGCCGAGCGCCTTGATGAGAATGCGGCAGCCCTGGGCGTGGAACTCACGGCAGCTGAGGTCGAAGAAATTTCGGCCATGGTGCCGGTTGGTGCTGCGGCAGGCGAACGCTACCCGGAAGCGCAGATGAAGAAGGTCTTCGTCTAGTCAGACCAAGGCGTCAGGTTTGGCCACGCTCCGCTGATGGCGGGGCGTCGGCCACCCTGCGATAGGCGATCAACGCCAAAACAAGAGCGAAGGCCAGCGCGCCGAACATGGTTCGGTAGGCGATGGCCGGGCTGCGCCCGAGTTCATCTACCGGGAATGCGTCCAGAATAGCGCCGGTTCCCATCTGCATGACGAACACACCACTCCAGGTGAACACGTTGATTGCGGTGAACGCCCGTCCGGTGTGGGTGTCGGGAAACAGACTGCGGGCATGCGCAAAAATCGGTGAGGCCATGGCCGCAAACAGCGCGAAGGCTGAGAGCAGGATCGTTGCCACGACGACGGACGGGCTGGAATTGATTGCGAGCGCCACCAGCGTACCTGTGTAAAGCAGCATGCCGCCGGTTACGACGCCGCGCCGTGTGTCGAACCAGCGGTCGAGCGGCCCGTACATCAATGCGCTGAAAAGCCAGGCGAGGGACACGATGAAAATCACGTTGCCGCGGGCCACGATATCGAGATCGAAGACATCGTTCAGGTAAGGGCCGATCCAGAGGTTTCGGATTGTCACCAATGCACCAACCGATACGCCGGTTGCAGCCGCAAAAGAATAGATTCGTTTGTCTGCGAGAACCTGCCGCAATCCCAGAACGGTCTGCAGCAGTGTTTCACTCACGGCAGGTGCAGGAGCATCGTCAGGCCGGTCCCTGACCATCAGGAATACGACCACGGCCACGGCGAGGGAAAACAGCCCGACCACAAGCAGGGATTCCCGCCAGCCATAGAGCTCAACAGCGGCTGCGAAGGGGGAGGCAGAGAGCAACATGCCCGCGCCGCCGACCGAGATGGAGATGGCCGTGCCCGTGGCCAGCCGGTCTCGCGGAATCCAGCGGGCCAGAAGCACCATCACGCCCATGAACACCGGAGCCGCTCCGCAGCCGATCAGGAACAGCGCGAGCGCCAGCATGGGGACGTCATGGGCAAACGAAAAGATGATGGCGCCGAGCGCAGCAAGGCTAAACAGACCGGACATGGTGCGCCGTGGCCCGAAGCGGTCCAGCAGCACGCCAACAGGAAGTTGCATCAGAGCCGCGCCCAGAAAGATCGCGGCAGGCAGGCTGGAAAGCTCTCCGGGTGTTAGCCCCAGCTCGGCACGCAGATTGGGCGCAATGACCGCCGGTGCAGATCGCAGGAAATGCGCCAGAATGAAGGTAACGGCCAGAACTGGCACCATGCGAATGATCGCGGTGCGGCGGCTATAAGGCCGCGTGGTTGTCTGATCAGGCGCGTTGGTATCCATATATCGGTCTTTATGTCATCGCGGGCAGACAGTCTAGAATGGTGCGGTTATTAGGGGAGGGGTCAATGGCGGTTCGTGGACAGGAAATTGGGCTTGCGGTGATCGGCTGCGGACCTATCGGGCGCATTCGGGCCGAGCTGGCGCGGGACTATCCCGGGGTAGGCTGGCTCGGGGTTTGTGACATCCATGAAGATTTGGCAACTGAGCTCGCCCGGGATGCACATGCGGACTTTTCCACCACGGATGCGGCCGAGTTGCTCGCCCGTCCGGAGGTGAATGCGGTCATCATCGCGACCCAGGAATCAGCTCATGTGGGGCCGGTGATGCAGGCCCTTGAATACGGTCACCGTCTGTTCATTGAAAAACCGCTCGCGGTTGATGTCCGGGATTCAGAAAAAGTGGCAAAAGCCATTGAGCGTGCTGGAGTGGATGCGGTGATGGGTTACACCCAGCGATTTCGTCGCCGCTTCCTGACGGTGAAAGAACGCCTCGTTCAAGGACAGATCGGGGATGTGACGGCTGTTTGCGCCCGTGCGATGCTCAACCGCACAATTGCTGAAATGTGCCTGTCGCGGGCAAACCAGCATGACACGACAACGCCGGTCGTGATCAGCGGTACCCATATTCTGGATATGTGCCTCTGGCTGATGGAAGGACGCAGCCCGGTTTCGGTCTACGCTCATTCAACAGACCACATCTTCGGGTCGGCCGGCAGCAAGGATTCGACCTTCGCGATCATCGAAATGGATGATGGTTCCATGCTGTCTCTCAACCACAGCTGGGCCGCGCCCCATGTCTGGCCGGGCGCTGTCTACGGCATGCAGGTCGGGATCATCGGCGACCGTGGCGTGATTGATATTGAGGATATGCATCGCGATCTGGTGCTCGCGAGCGAGATACCTCAGGGGGCTGGCTACAAAAAGGACAATGTCGAGGCGTTTCCGCGGCATGTCGATTTTCTCACCAGTATTCCCTTTGGCGAGAACGCGGTCGGTCAGTTCTGGGGGCCCGTGCGCGAGGAAACGAATTCGTGGTTCCAACGCCTGTATATGGGACAGGAAACCCCTCACACGACCACGCGTGAGGGGCATCTGAACCTGTTGCTTTGTATGGCGATCGATCTGTCGGCCAAACGTGGGGATAAGCTCGTACTGCCCCTGGAAACCGACGATTTCTATCGCTAGGCGCGGGCCTCCCGGATCTCGGCGCGCCGGGCTTCCGTCGCGGCGACATCGGGTTCCAGAGTTTCATCGTCGATTTCGCCCGTGAAGATCACGCCATAGATATCACGTGCCTTCTCGCGGGTTTCCCAGCCTTCAAGGACATCAACGGTCACCCGTTCGAGTTCCCGGTCGAGCGGATCTCCGTAACCGCCGCCCGAAGAATCCCGACCACGGACGCGCTGGCCGGGATCGAGCTTCAGCTGGATCACATTGGGCAATCGTTCGGACTGAACGCCGTCCTCGATCTGCCAGGTCTCGCCCGCCGTGCCGTCATGTCCGCCCACGACACCGCGCGGGGGTGTGTGCTGACCGTCGCAGGAAATGACGGCCATCATTGGCGCATCCGTCGGTCCGTATTCGATCTGCTGCGCAGGTGCGCCACGCCGGCGACCGGCCCCTGATGAATCGGTGACGATACCCAAAGACTCAACCCGGATCGGATGCTTGAGTTCATCGACCTCAACGGAGTCCCGATACATCAGGCCGGCAATGACAGGGATCGCGTAATTCACCCAGCCATCGGCGACCGGGCTTGCCGGTCCGCCATTGGTCGAGAGCATCAGGCGGTTCACATAGGGTTCACCACCACGGCTGGCATCATTGCCCGAAATCACGGCCATGCCTGCGCCGAGCCCGGCACCACCTTCCGACAGACCCATGCCATCACCCAGCTGGGCAAAGGCGGATTGGGTGATGTTCACGAGTCGCTCAGACACATTCGTTGTTGCGACCGAACACGAATGTGGGAAGGTCGGTGCCGCCACCACACTGTCTTCGGCATAGGTAAATTTCAGGCGGCGGAATGCGCCTTCGTTACGCGGCAAATCCTTGTCCAGCGCGTTGAACACTGCGCCGACCACTGCGGATGTGGCAGCTCCGAGGGAGGTGTTCAAGCCAACATCCACAGAGGGTGGATTGTCAGACAGGTCGATGTGAATTTCGGCCTCATCCGGGTCGATATCGACCTTCACAGTCAATTCCAGCCCGTCCGGCAGGACACCGATCAACGGATCGGAGCGCCCCTTGTTGACGAGACTGGCCTTGGGCAGACGCTTGATGTTGTCGACCATGCGGCGTTCGGAATAGTTGAACCATTCCTTGAAGAAGGCTTTGACGGTCTCTTTGCCGTACTTTTCGCAGAAGGCTTCCAGGCGACGTTCGGCGATCCGGGCTGAACCCAGACCGGCGAGATAGTCGCCATACCACTGATCGGGCACCCGGATGCGCGCGCGGCACATCCGCATGATGTCTTCAATGTTCTCGAAGTCCCGCTGGATGCGGACACCCGGGAAGACGAGGGCGCCTTCTTCATAAACGTCTTTGGCCATGACGAAATAGCTCGACGGAATCGAGTTTCCGATATCGGCCATGTGGCACTTGGAAACGGCGGTAAAGAGATGCTCACCCTCGAAGAAGACCGGCACCATGAAGGTGTGATCGGCGGGATGGGTGTTGCCGCCATAGGGGTCGTTGTCGAGATAGGCATCGCCGCGCTTGATGTCATCGCCGTGATACTTGCGCATATTGGCGGTCTGGATATGGCAGCCGAAAATATGCACCGGAAGGCCCTCGGCGGGTGCCAGCAATTGGTCATCCCCCGTGACCAGGCAGCACGAGAAATCTCGTGCCGATGAAATCACGGCCGAACGCGCGGAGCGCAGAAGTGTGTTGGTCATCTCGCGGACGATGCCGTCGAGACGATTGGCCATCACGGAGATCAGGACGGGATCGAGTTTGGTATCGGTATCGGTCATATTCTTTCTCCCTCTCAACTGCAGTCGAGGATGTAGTCGCCCGCGGCGCTCAAACGCGCGGACATGTCGGGATAAACGACGATGGTCGTCGTGGCTTCCTGGATGATCGCGGGGCCCTGCACCTCGTCGCCGGTGGCCAGATTGTCGCCGCGGAACACGGGCGTTGAGACCCGTTCCGTGCCACCAAAGAAGCAGCTTCGTGTCTCGTCCGGGGCCGGGTTCTGGGATATGGTTGTCGCATCGGGGGCCGGCGGTGGACTGAAGGGTTGGATGGATATCCGTCCTTTCCAGTTGACGCATTCGACCGGGCTGCCTTCATCGCGCACCGCGTGAACCCGTTCATGGGTCTGATGAAAACTTTCGGTGATCGCTTCAACGTCGGCAGGGCCGTCGAGGCGTTGTTTGGGCAGGGCTGTATCCAGTTCCCAGACCTGCGCCTTGTAGCGCGCTTCCACGAAGAACTCGATGGTGGTTGCCGCACCGGCCGCTGTTGCGAGACTGTCCTTGAATTCCAGCAATTCGGACTCGATTTCCGCCAGCGCGTTGTTGACGCCTTCAATGTCGAATTCGTTGGAGGCCGTGAAACGACTGCGCGTCGCTTCGAACACGATCGAGGAATATTGCATCCCGCAGGCCGAAAGGGCGGATGCGGTCTTGGGCAGGATCACCGTGTCGCAACCGAGCTCCCGCGCAATCGGCATGATGTTGAACCCGGCAGCGCCGCCACCGGCGACGATCACGCTTTCGCGGGGGTTGAGGCCATCATTCACGGTGATTTCGCCGATCGCCTTGATCATCAACTCGTTGGCGATGACCATGATGGCATGGGCGGTTTCATCGGGAGATTTGCCGATGACTTTTCCGAAATCGCCAATCACCCGTTCGGCGGCTGCACGATCAAGCGAGAGACGGCCGCCGTTGAAATAGTCAGGGTCGATGTAACCCAGGACCAGCGCCGCGTCGGTCACGGTCGGCTCGTTGCCACCATTGCCGTAACAGGCCGGACCAGGGACCGAGCCTGCCGATTGTGGGCCAACGCGAAGCAACCCGCCGGGGTCCTGCCAGGCAATGGAACCGCCACCCGCTCCGATGGAGCGAACGTCGACCGTGGAAGCTCCGATGATATCACCGAGCCACTGCGGACCGAGCCAGCTGTCACGCGAATAGACCAGCTGCCCATCACGGACGAGGCCGACATCAAATGTGGTGCCGCCGGTGTCACAAACGATGACGTCGCCACCCATGTTTTCAACCGCTGAGTAAGCGCGTCCAGCGACAGGCGCCATGGCGGGGCCGGATTTCAGGGTGTTGATCGGGCGTTCGACCAGGGTTTCGACCTCCTGACAACCGCCGACTGATGTGGACACAAGCAAGTCGCCCGAAAACCCTGCTTCAAGCAGGTCGCTTTGCATGCCGCGCAAATGGGCCTGCATCAAAGGCTTGAGAGATGCATCAATTGATGTTGCGGACGCACGCCGGTATTCACGCAGGATCGGTGCAAGCTGATGGGACAGGGTGTAAGGCACACCCGGCATGATTTCCTCGATCAGTTCACCGAGCCGCAGTTCATGGGCATTGTTGGCGATGCACCAGAGCAGCGAGACCGAGACGGCCTCGAACTTCCGCTCTTTCAGGGTTTCGATGACCTGCCGAGCCTTGGCTTCATCCAGTTCCCGGACAACTTCACCGGCACTGCCGATCCGTTCGTCGATTTCGAAAGTGTGACGGCGCGGAATGTAGGGTTGGGGATAGTCGTAGCTGTAATCGTGGGGGCCGTGCTTGCCACCTTCCTTGAGGACGAGAATATCCCGAAACCCTGTCGTGGTCAGGAAGGCTGTGCGCGCCGTTGCCTTGGTCACCACCGCGTTCGTGGCACGGGTGGTTCCGTAGATCAGGATGTCGGTTTCGGCGAGAAGGTCTCGCGCCGTTTTGCCTGCGGCTTCGGCAACAACCTCCAGCGCAGAAAACATGCCTTCGGAGATGCGCTCCGGCGTCGTTAGTGCCTTGCCGATGTTGAAGTTTCCTTCCTCATCTACAAGAACCATGTCAGTGAAAGTGCCGCCGGTATCGACGGAAATTCGGTAACCCATCTTACAAACTCCATTCCCCAGAAAATACCGCTGCGATGCTTTTTGACCGCTTGTGCGGGACGTAATCCAACCTGTGAAACATGATCATCCAACAGCCAAGGCTCTGGTGCAATGCCCACCTGTGATCAAGGGTCCATTTCGATCCAGCCGGGAAGGGATTCGCAGCGTGTGAGCCATGCACGGATCGCGGGATACTCGTCGAGTGGAAGGTTACCTTCGGGTGCACGCTTCACATAAGGGTAGCAGGCAATGTCCGCCAAAGTGGCGTGTCCGAGCGCCAACCAGTGGCCCGTTTTTGCAAGATGGTTTTCAAGAACATCCAGTGCGGTTTGGCCGTCCTGCAGATAACCTTCGAAGGCTTCGGGTCGCCGGTTATAGATCGTCACGCCCCGTGCCCATTGCAGGCCGAACTGCACTTCGTTCTGGGCAAAGGACATCCACTGCATGATCTCCGCCATTTGCAATGGGTCTGTGGGAAGCCAGGTGTCACCGCCGTATTTTCGCGCGATGTAGACAAGATGTGCGGTCGAATCCCAGAAGGTTTTGCCTTCAATCTCCATGACGGGCACCTGCCCACGCGGATTGAGTTTCAGGAATTCGGCTGATTTGTGGGCGTTGTTCTCCCAATCGATGCGGATGTTTTCGTAGTCGACCCCCAGCATCGCTGCGAGTACGCGAATCTTGAATGAGTTCCCCGACATCTCTGTCATATAGAGTTTCATTATTTGCCTTTTTTGATATGTGTGAGGACAAGACCGTCACGCCGAGGTTTGATAGTCTGGCAGTCGGTTACTTGATGCAATGGAGTTGGGTTGTGGATTACGCAGAACGTGGTTATGGCGATCGCGCCGTGGGTTGGGGGCAACGTCCCGGTGTGGTTGTGGTGGATTTTCAACGCGGTTTCACCGACCCGGATTTTCGGATGGGTGGCGCCCCGATGATTGATGCTGCGGTGAACCGCACCGTCGATGTGATGGCAGCTGCCAAGTCTGCCGGTTTCCCGATTGCCGCTTGCGTGATGGGCTATGACAGTCCTGCCGCCATGCCGCACTGGAAGATTGAACCTCTGCGCGAAGACCTGATTGTCGGACATCCATCGGTCGAACTCGATCCCCGGATCGCAGCCGCCAAGCCCGATCTTGTGGTCATGAAAGGCGGGCCATCGATTTTCTTCAACACGACGGTCGCCCCGTTTCTGATCAAACACGGCGTGGACACGGTCATCGTGACCGGCTGTATCACGTCAGGCTGTGTGCGGGCGTCTGTGATTGATGCCTTTAGTCTCGGGTTTCGGACAATTGTTCCCGAGGATTGTGTCGGCGATCACGAAATCGAACCTCATGAGGCAAACCTTCGTGACGTCGAGCGCCGTTATGCTGACGTGGTTGATGCCGCAACGGTAATTGACACCTTTGAGAGCCTGAGCCGGCGCAATTCTGCAGCGGAATAACCGGTTCTAGTCGTCCAGTTCCCGGAAGGGTGCTTCGCGTTCTTTCAGAAACTCTTTGAGCGGCTTTTCCTTCAGCTTGCGCATCCATTCACGTCCGTGTTCGGACGCATGGAGCGTGGAGATCGTCTCGACATTGTATTGCCAGGAGCTCGTCAGGCCTGCGGTTTCCTGCTGGTGATTGATTGAGGCCTTGGCGAACTTGATGGCTGGACCTGGCATTCGTGCGAGCTTCCGGGCGAGCCTCTCAGCTTCGGGCATCAACTGGTCGGGCGCGACGGCCCGGTTTACCAGATGAATACGTTCGGCTTCACGGCCATCGATCAAATCGCCGGTGTACATGAGCCACCGCACATGCCGGATCGGCGTGGTCCAGGGCATCATCAGGGAGGGTGGTCCCGAGGCGTGGCGCACTTCGGGCTCGCCGAGCATGGCGTCCTCGGCAGCGATGGCCAGATCGCAGCACATGGCGAGCTCAAGTCCACCAGCTAGCGCGTAACCATTGATGGCGGCGATCACCGGCACCTCGGAGTTCCAGATCACGCGCAGTCGTTCGCAATTGGCGGACATGTCCGCGCGCCAGGCTTCGGTGTCCATCTCGAAGTCGTCGCTGTTCAGATCAAAGCCTGTGGTAAAGGCGCGCCCGGCTCCGGTCAGGATGATCGCGCGAATCTCCGGGTCCCGCTGTGCATCTCGAACGGCTTTGTCGAGAGCATCAAGCAGCTCAAGGTCGAGCGCGTTGAGCTTCTCTGGCCGGTTCATGATGAACGTGGCAAAGGCATCGTCCGGGTCGCGTTCAATGCGCAGTACGGGTTCTGCTGTCATGGCTTGGTTTCTTTCGTCTGATCAGGAATCGTGAGGTCTTCGGGGCAAAGAATGTCAGCTGAGGCAGAGTTGGCATAGAGCGCGGCAATTTGTTCGGGGCGGTTTTTCAGGCAGCGCGCCTGCGCCAGATGTCCCTTGTCCGTGATCTCTCCAGTGTTTCGATTGGGTGGACCCTCAGCGAGAATGGCTCTGAAAACCGAGGTTGAGCTGCCCGGCAAGGTGGTGTTGTGGCGGACCAGTCCCTGCAGCATGTGTGCCTTTAGATCATTTAGGGTAACAGTCTCGCAGGCGGCGGTTGTCGGGAAGAGAATGACTGCGATCCTGTCATGACCAGCGCCTGCGATGGCCACATCCTGAAGATATGGCGCGCAAGCGGCGAGAATGGCGTGGCGCAGGGCACCGACCTTTACCCGCGTCCCGGTGGTCAGTTTGAAATCTTCTGCAATCCGACCATCGAAACAGATGCCGCGTTCGGGTGTGCCATCGTGATGCGCGCGTCCGAGATCGCCGGTGTGCAGAAAACCAGCATCGTCCATGTCGAGCGGCGTCAGACCATTTGCATCGATGTAGCCCGGAGAAAGGTTGGGGCCTTGAAACCGGATTTCGAGCGCGTCGCCATCTACGGGTGCGAGTCGTACGGTATGGCCGGGGAGGGGAAGACCAATTTCACTTGTGTGTGTTGCGGGCTCGTGCCCGAGGCACATCGTTGAGGCGGCCTCGGTCGCGCCATACCCCGAGACGACGACCGGGGGCGTGTCGCAACCATGTGGTCCGGCCGCGACCGTTGCGCGTAATCGACGCCAGGTTTTCGCGCCCATTCCCGCACCGGCAAAGAAAATCAGATCGAGACGATCGAGCAGGGCGGTTCGGGTTTCCGGGCTGCGATCGAGGTGGTCGAGCAACAGGTCAATTCCATAGGGCACGTTGATATGGATTGTCGGGCGAATTTCGCGGATGCGGGCGGCCATCGCGTCCATATGTTCGGGATGGGGAGGGCTTTCGATGTGATAGCTCCCGCCGTTCCAGATCATCTTGTAGAAGTTATCGAGCCCCCCGAAGACATGATGCCAGGGTAGCCAGTCTATCAGCACGGGTCGTTTGTGGGTTAGGAACGGCCAGTGCGCGGCGTAAGCGCTCTGGTTCGATGCGATCATGCCCCGTGTGATCGAGACCGCTTTCGGGTCGCCTGTCGAACCGGAGGTGAAGTAAATGGCTGCCGGGTCGGATTGTTTTGCCGGTTCTACCGCAAAAGGGCCGTGATCGGTGTTTCCAAGGACCAGCCCCTCAAGGTTGATCCAGTTCCCTGCACCGTGTTCGAGAGCTTCGGGCGCTGCATCGGAAACTCCAAAGGTCAGTTTCGGGTTCGCGATGGCCAGAAGCCCGGCGAGCCGCGTGCGGCCATAACTCGTCTCCAGCAACATTGGTGACAACGGGACGTGGACAAACCCAGCTTTCAGGCAGGCAATCTTGAGCGCGGCGTGCGCGATGCTGGCACCGGTGATGACCGCAACCGTGTCAGACGGACCTGCGCCCGCATTGCGCAGCTCATGGGCAAGAGCGTCAGAGAGGTGATCGATCTCTCCATAGCTCATGGTCCTGATGGTGTTGTCTTTTCGCTCGCTGACGAATGTGCAACCGGGGTCTTGCCGGGCCCACTGATGCCAGCGGTCGAGGATGTCGGGCAAGGGATCGGGAAGCGGCGTGTGGTTGTGCAGCAGGATCGAGCCATCTGCCCAATCCTTCCGTTCAATCATCGGTTTTGCGAGACGTTCCTGCGTGCTCACACCGGTTAACCTTTGCTGCTTGTTCACGTCGAAGTGCGTGAGAATGACAGAGGCAGACGCGTGTCTTCAACTATCACGGATACAAGTCACGTCTCGCAATTCGTGTCTTGTCGCGCTAAATCCGATTAAATGACATATCGGGGGAAATCCAATGACTGACAATTTGACCGTGATCGACCATCCGCTGGTGCGTCACAAGATTTCGCTTTTGCGCGACAAGGAGACCAAGTCTGTCGTGTTTCGCGCGCTTGTGCGGGAGATTGCGCAGCTCATGACATTTGAGGCTACCCGAGAGTTGCAACTGGTCGATCGGGATATTGAGACGCCAATGGCACCGATGACAGCGCGTGTTCTCGCAAATCCGGGGCCGGTGCTGGTGTCGATCCTGCGCGCGGGAAACGCGATGCTGGATGGCGTGCTGGACCTGATCCCGACTGCGTCGGTCTCGCATATCGGGGTATATCGCGATCATGAGACGCTGGAAGCCGTCGAATACTCATTCAATGGCCC
This sequence comes from uncultured Alphaproteobacteria bacterium, assembly GCA_943787745.1. GTDB lineage: Bacteria > Pseudomonadota > Alphaproteobacteria > UBA6615 > UBA6615 > JABJAG01. The sequence goes on from CALSNJ010000001.1 coordinate 443,925, forward strand.
ACCCGATATTGCGGACCGTCTGAATATTGTGGTGGACCCGATGCTCGCCACGGCGAATTCGTCCATCGCGGCTTTGTCTCAATTGAAATCCAGAGGTGTCCGAGATATTCGCATGGTCTCAATTCTCGCTGCTCCGGAGGGTCTCGCGGCGTTTGCAGATGCCCATCCTGATGTTCCACTGTTTGTTGGGGCTGTCGATGAGCGCTTGAATGAAAAGGGTTACATCATTCCTGGACTTGGCGATGCCGGGGATCGCGCCTTCGGAACCTGAGATACCGTTATGCGACTTTGGTCGCATGAAATCTGCCGATCTGCTCGGTGGACGAGTCTTGTATAAAACCGTTAGGGTGCCTGCTGTCCTGGAGACAATCCCGTTTCTCGAAACGGAAAAACTATAAGGAGCCGGGTTCTGGGGATCTGGCCCATTGGGAGGAGTACACAAATGAAACGTTTCACCAAGCATATCGCTGGTCTGTCGACGGCTGCGATTGTGGGGGCTGCCGCATTGGCAGGTGCCACATCGGCCAGCGCTGACACAATCAATATCCGCATCGCATCCGGGCATCCGCCGACGGTTGTTTATGCCGGCCTGATGAAGACATTTTTCCAGACTGAGCTGAAGAAAGCCATTGAGGCCAAGACGGACCACACAGTCAATTTCATCGAAGGCTACAGCGGCTCCATCGTGAAAGTGTTCGACACCTTTGAGGGTGTCCAGAACGGTGTCGTTGATATTGGCGGCTTCTGCTACTGCTTCGAAGCTTCCAAGCTGCCGATGCACGCGTTCCAGATCATGCTGCCTTTTGGCACCATGGATCCGGTCCAGAGTGTTGCGGCTGCCGGCGAAATTTATGACCAGTATCCCAGCCTTGGAGAGCGTTTTCAGGGCTTCGACCAGACCCTGCTCGCGATTATCGGCGACGGTGGCTACAACCTTGGCACCAACTTCCCGTGGAAGAAGCTCGAAGATCTCAAGGGTCACAAGATCCTGGGTGCAGGCCTCAACCTGAACTGGATGGAGCAGGCAGGCATTGGCATCATTCCGGTGACCGATGGTCTTCCGGGCTGGTACCAGAAGATCAAGACCGGTGTTGCCGAGGGCGGCATCATGTTCCCGAGCGCCTGGGGTCCTGTCTTCAAGCTGCATGAGGTCGGCAAGTACTACACGACCATCGGCTTTGGCTCGATCACGTGGCACGGTCTGACCGTGAACAACCGCTTCTGGGAGCGGATGCCAGCTGACGCCAAGCCGATCGTCCAGGAAGTCGCCAAGCGTTTCCAGACCCTGACGGGTTCGGCAAACAAGGTCGGCTACGAAAAGGATATGAAGTGGCTCCGTGAGAACATCACCGTCACCGATCTTCCTGAAGACGTTCGTCTGGGTTGGGCAAAAGGTCTGGCCAGCTGGCCGCAGGCCCATGCTGATGAGCTCGAGGTTAAAGGCTTCCCGGCCAAGAAGATCTTGAACTCCTATCTGGCAGCTGCGGAAAAGCAGGGCTACGTCTGGCCTGTCCGCTACGTCATCAAGTAGCCACAGACTGCGGTCTGTTGGACTGAAGGATGCGCCGGCCGGACACCATCACTGGGTGTTCGGCCGGTCATCCGTCTGACAAACACAAAATCATTTATCGAAACAATCCACCCTCCGAACGTGCTGTTCTGCGCGACTTCGAGAGGAGAGACATATGAACCTCATCTCCTTTAGTGATCGTCTGTCCAAATTCCTCATGGTCCTCGCGGCTGTCTGGGCATTTGGTCTCACTTTCATGATTCTCGCCGATATCATCGGGCGTGGCGTATTCGACTCCCCGATCAACGGCACCGCCGAACTGGTGACCGCGTCTATCGTGATCATCGTGTTCCTGCAGGCCGGATATGCCATTCGAAGTCGCTCCATGTTGCGGGCTGACTTTCTGGTGACGCATCTTCCACCGAAAGTGCAGCGGGTTCTGCTGGCCATCGGCTATCTGCTCGGCGCCGCCTTTTTCCTGATGATCATCACGGGCGGCTGGGATGAAAGCATCCGGTCCTTTACCGAGGGTGAGTATGAGGGTGAAGGTGCGTTGCGCGTGCCGTCATGGCCCGCACGCTGGACCGTTCTGATCGGCAGCGCCATCGCCATGATCAATTATCTTGTGTTGGCGTATATCGACGTCTTCAAACCCGAAATTGCGGCATCCGAACTGGATACGTCCGCGCCGCAGCACTAGCCGCGCGACGAGAAGGATAAGCCACTGTGTTTGAAGTCAATATTGCCATTCTGCTTATTGTTTGCCTGATCGCTCTGGTCGCGATCGGCGTCCATATCGCCGTCGCGCTGGGTATGACCAGCGCGCTGGGTATTTTCCTGGTGACCGGGGCGGATATCTACGCTTTTGAGACCGTCCGGAGGATGTTGGCCGCGACCGCCTATGAGGCGATTCGTGATTATGTGTTTGCCGTGATTCCGCTGTTTTTGCTGATGGGAGAGTTCATCAGCAAGTCGGGAACCGTGACCGACGTTTATCGCGGGCTGAACCGACTGCTACGCAAAATCCCGGGTCGTCTGGCGATTGCCACCGTGCTGGGGAACGCGCTGTTTTCCTTTGTCACGGGTGTGAGTATTGCCTCGGCGGCGACCTTCTCGCGTATTGCCTATCCGGAAATGCGGCGGTTCGGGTATCACCCCGGCTTTGCGTTGGGCTCGGTCGCGGGTTCCAGCTGTCTGGGTATGCTGATCCCACCAAGCGTTCTGATGATCGTCTGGGGCATTCTGACCGAACAATCCATCGGGCAGCTCTTTGCCGCAGGTGTGCTCCCCGGTTTGATGCTGACTGTGATGTTCATCTCCTATGTCCTCGCCGTGGCGATTATTAGTCCGGCGACCGTGGGTGGGGGTGTCGCGAAGGTTCAGGAAATCGAGCGCGCGCAGCAGGACGAGGACGAGGTTTCAACCACACAGTTCTTTATCAGCCTGGCGGGCATTGTGGCCGTCGTTGTCGCCGTTCTTGGTGGTATCTGGTTTGGACTTTTCTCGCCAACCGAGGGCGCGGGTGCCGGCGCTTTCATCGGGCTCGTGCTCGCCTTGATCAAGGGCATGAAGTTCCGTGATTTTGTCGACGCAATTCTGTCAGTCGGACGCACCTCCGCACCGATCCTCCTGCTTCTGGTGGCAGCATCGCTCTATTCGCGCACATTGGCTATGACCGGAATGGCCAATGCCATTGAGGGCCTGTTCATCGGATCCGGGATGGAGCCATGGATGATTATCGCCGTCATGGTGCTGATCTGGTTCGCCCTGGGAATGATCATTGATTCGATCTCGATCATGCTTCTGACGGCTGCGATTTTCTCGCCGATTGCCGTGAAGCTCGGGTTTGACCCGATCGCCTTTGCCATCATTGCGATCATCGCGATTGAAGCGGGGCTGTTGACGCCGCCCTTTGGGTTGCTGGTCTATACGGTCAAATCCGCGATCACCGATATCGAACCGGATATGAACGTCATGACCATCTTCAAGAGCTCAACGCCCTATTGGGTGGTCATGCTGATCGCGATGGTTCTGATCGTGATGTATCCGGGAATCGCGAGTTATTTACCCAACGTATTGTTCCCGTCCTAGCAAGACAGATTGAGCCCCCGATCTTTGATCGGGGGTTTCGTGCTAACCGGACGTCCGTCTTTACGCGGTCCTAGAACCCATAAAGGTCCGTACCATCCTGTGAGCCGATCGCGCGCATCGCACGCAACAGGCATATCTGGTTGGTGCCGTCCGAGTGCAGGAAGCTTGCCGCATCGCGCATGTATTTCTCCACCGGGTGCTCATACATGATGCTGGCGCCGCCGAGCACTTCAGCGGATAGCCGGCAGACTTCGAAGGCGACTTCGGATGCGTTGACCTTGGCCAGCAGCCCGTGGACGCGCGCATCGGAATGATGCCGGTCGGCAAGCCACGCCGCCTTCCATATCTGCAGCCGCGAGGCATCGAGCAACATCGCCATGCGCCCGAGCATCAGTGCGACAGCCTGATGTTCGATAATCGGCTTGCCGCCCTGGACCCGGTTCTTTGCGTATTCAAGCGCGTATTCATAAGCGGCGCGTCCGACCCCGAGTACCGTGGCCGCCGCTTCTGCCTTGCTGCCCGGCAGGTATTTGCTCCGCAGTTCCGACAGCATGCCCTCGCCGACCAGCAGATTGGATGCGGGTACCCGGCAATTTTCGAGATGGAAGGTGCCGTTTGTGGCCAGCCGCTGGCTGCTTTTCTCGTGAAAGAAACCGACCCGGAACCCTGGCGTGTCATGGGGGATAACAAAGACTGCACCGCCTTCCGACAGGTTCTTGGTCATGTCGGTGCGCGCGACAATGAAGTAGAGCTTGGCCATCGAGCCGTTCGATATGTAACGCTTGGTACCGTTGAGCACATAATCGTCGCCGTCGCGCTCTGCGGACATGTGCAACGCGATTTCGGGTGTGTCGTGATAGCCTTGGTGGTCCGATCCGACATCCTCTTCGGTGATGCCGATCGCCGTTGTGGCTTCCGAATCTGCCACGAAGGGTGGAATGAACCGCTGTTGCTGCTCTTCGGTCATGGCGTCTTTGAACAGATGTGCTGTCTTCCAGCATTGATCCATGATCACCGCAAATCCCAGATCACCAACGCCGAGTTCTTCACCGACGATGCACATCGTCATGATGTCGACTTCCGCACCACCGAATTCCCGGGAGACGCCCAGCGTGCGAAGGCCAAGCTCGTCTGCGGCGCGGATCCAGTCCCAGGGGATGCGTTCGGCGGCGGTGGGAAGGCGATCACGGCGCAGCACATCGGGCCTGATCACCTGTTCGACAAAGTCACGCGCAATATCGCGCCAGCGCAATTGTTCATCCGTCAGCTGAAAATCCATGTTTTCTCCCCTTGTGCACGCTCGCCCTTCGGCGAACCCTGTTGCAGGTGATCACGCTATTTTCCGGGCGGTCGGGAGTCAAAGCAATCCGGCCTTCGGTCAGCCCGCTATTCCTTGAGAGGCTGAATCTGCTGGTCCCCGACCGGATCGTTATGAAAGATGATCGGCGACGAGGATCGGGTTGTTGAGAAGGGCCATTGTCTCAGCCGGCGTCAGCCAATCGCCAAGTGCTGAAACATCCGAAGACCGCTCGGCCTTGGCCCGCGCGAGCGTGCTGTGGACGTCGAATTCGGCCGGCACGTCCTGTCTTGTGGAAAGCTGTACGAGATGCCAGCTGCGCAGCGACGGGTCCCCGGCAAGCAGGCTCAGGGCGGCTCCCGTGTGGCGGGGAAAGCGTGCGAGGTTCTGCTCATAGGCCGCCAGGATTGCAGGCCGTGAACGACGTCGTTCTTCGGGAGTCCGGAAGATCGCCAGTCGCTTCAGAATTCCGCCCAGCGCCACGCTATCGCTCATCCAGGACAGAAATGCCGATAGCATCAGTCCGGATGTGACGGGCAGAAGCCAGAGAAACAGCGCGGGTTTGAGCTCGTAGGAGAGGATTGCCAGGATCAGGCCGAACGCCATGTCCCATCTGTGGCTGCGCAATGCCGCCCCGAATCCGATCCGCCCGTCACCGCGCCGCTGCGGGGCCCAGCCGCTGTCCGCCCCGCTCAGCACGGCGCGTACGAAGCCACTCTGGGCGATCATCATGATCGGCGCGTAGAGCACCGAGAACACGAGTTCGAACGCTAGACTGAGGGTCAGCGCCAGCGGGCCGCCAAACCGGATCAGGCGCGCCGGCCGGATCATGATGGCGAGCCAGCCGAGGAGCTTGGGGGCGAGGACCACACCCATCGACAGAAGAAAAAGCGTGACCGCGCGCTCGCTGTCGAAAACTGGCCATGTCGGGAAGAGCGAAGGAGTTTTGAAATATTCTGGCCGGGTCACCGCAGCCTGGACAGCGATCAGCATGCCGATCACAACCAACGACAGCCAGAGTAACGAACTCAAATAGGCCATGATTCCGGTCAGAAGATGTAGGCGGGTTGGCCAAGTCAGTCCGCGCGCAAACAGGAAGCGGATATGCTGAAGGTTGCCCTGGCACCACCGCCGGTCGCGGATCAGGACGTCGATCAGGGACGGAGGTGCCTGCTCGAAACTTTCCGTCAGGTCGGTGTCGATACGGACTCCCCATCCGGCGCGCTGGAGCAGGGCTGCCTCGATGAAGTCGTGGCTGAGTACATGACCGCCGAACGGGGGCGGCCCCGAGAGTTCGGGCAGGCGCGCCGCCGCGGCGAAGGCGTCGACGCGGATGATGGCGTTGTGGCCCCAGAAATTGCCGCTTCGGCCATGCCAGGCTGCCAGCCCGTTACCGAATATGGGGCCGTAGCATCGGTTTGCGAACTGCTGGAGGCGGGCATAAAGGCTGCGTGCCCCGACAATCGCGGGAAGCGTCTGCAGCAAACCCAGACCGGGATCGCGCGCAAGACGTCGGGCCATCTCGATCATGGTTGCCGGCGCGATCAGGCTGTCGGCGTCCAGCACGAGCATTGCGTCCCAGTCTCCGCCCCAGCGCATGACCCAGTCGGCGATGTTTCCGGCCTTGCGTTCCGTGTTCTGACGCCGGTGTCGATAGTAGACCGGGCAGGATTCCAGACTTTCCTCGACAAGAGCGCGAAAGGTCGCTTCTTCGCCGATCCAGGCGTCCGGCCGGTTTGTGTCGCTGAGGATGAAGATGGCGAAGCGGTCCGGCGCCTGCTCGGAAAGTCCACGGGTCATCGCGGCAAGCGCGGCTGCCACGTTCTGCGGGTCCTCATTGTAGACGGGAGCCAGCAGGGCGGTCCGGATGGACGGCACCTCGTTTTCGACGCGCCGCGCGCGAACAAGGTCGATCCAGAATTGCCGGAGAAAACCGAGAGCGGCCTGGTTCGCTGCGAAGCCGATCCAGGCGAAGTTGACCGTGAAGACAATTAGGAACAACCACTGAAGGGCCGTGATGCCGCCTGCGGCCAGTACGCCGTGCATCTCAAAAGCCCCATAGCCTGTCAGGGCAAGTGTAGCGCCCGACAGCAGCAGACGGTTCAGCCATGTGTCCAGCGCCGACAGCAGGCGCCCGCCCGGACGTGGTTTTGCTCGCGGGCCATGTACGGGCTGCCGTAGCATGTCACGCGGGCATTCGGGCGGCATGGCCCGGCGTGGAGCAATCGTACCGTCCATGTTAGGCTCGGGACCAGCGATAGAGCCATGTTTCACCGACCGGCCCGCTCTCGTCGAACGGCCGGACGCTTAATTCGATCTGCTCGGCCTGTTGGGGGTCGATGGTCACAAAGACCCGAAATCCCCCCGTGGCCGGATTGGGCTGGACGACCTCATCGATCAGCTTCCCTTGGGAAACAGCGACATTCGCCCGGATCGAATCTGCCGACCTGTCTTTGGGCAGGGCATAGTCGATCACATATTGCGGGTGGCCGGTCTGCAGAGCCATGCCATGGGCGCTGCGGATCACGCGCGCCAAGCCGCCGGTGCGGGTCGGCGCGTCGTTCGGCCATGTGAGACGATATGCAAACGGATATGGCGTGTCCGGGACGATGGCGTTCGCGGGACGCCAATACGCCACGATATTATCGTTGATCTCGGAGTCTGACGGTCGCGGGTTGGTGCGGAATTGTATCGGGTTGCCGGATTTTGAGCGCGGTATCCCGGATTCTGGAGCAATACCATGGCGGTGCTTGGCTGTATTCCCGGTTTTCCGTTTGAGATGGCACGTCGTTTGCGTATGACATGCCGGCGCAAGGTGTGCAGGCTGGGAAGAGGAAAGAGCCCATGCGATAACGAGATACCCATCATTGACCTAACAGACCTGATTTCGGGGAAAGATGCGGCCGGTGTGGCCGACGAAATAGGTGCGGCCTGTCGCGGTGTCGGGTTCTTCTATGTGACGGGGCATGGCATTCCCGACGAGGTCACAAGACGCTTTTTTTGCGGAATCCCGAGACGCTTCTTCGCAGCGACGCCCGAAATCAAGAATGCGGCTTCAATCACCCAGTCGCCGCACAATCGCGGATATGTGGGCATGGGAGAGGAAATCCTTGATCCTGATATGCCGTCCGATTTGAAGGAAGCTTTCAACATCGGCCTTGAGCTTGCAGCCGATGACCCCGAGCTTCTGGCCGGCGTCCCATTTCGCGGCGTGAACCTTTGGCCGGATTTGCCGGACTGGCGCGACAACATGCTCGACTATTTCGACCGGTGCTGGGACTGGGTATGCAGCTTCATCGGGCCTTTGCGATCGATCTCGGATTGCCGGAGGATTACTTCGCGCCCATGTTTGACAAACCCATGTCGACATTGCGCCTGCTGCGCTACCCGCCGCAAATCGCGGATGCACAACCCGGCCAGATTGGCGCCGGGGCGCACACGGATTATGGCAATGTCACGATCCTTGCCGTCGATGGGGTCGCGGGGCTTGAAGTGCAAACCCGGGACGGTCGATGGATGCCCGCGCCGTGCATCGAAGGTGCCTTTGTCTGCAATATCGGCGATTGCCTGATGCGCTGGTCGAACGATATCTATGTGTCAACGCCGCACCGCGTCACCAATGCCGCCGGGCGCGAACGGTATTCCGCGGCGTTCTTCCTCGACCCCAATCCAGAGGCTGAGGTTGCCTGTTTGTCGACCTGTCAAAGCCCTGATCGGCCACCCCGATATGCGCCAATATCAGGTGCCGACTATCTTAAGTCCCGGCTGGATGCGACATATGTTCATCGTGCCGTCACCGACTAGGATTTCAGCGCGAACACATCTGTGCGATTGCGCTGGCAGACGCCCGTTCAGTCCCCATATTTCAGATAACGAATTTTCGATCAAAGGACAGGTACATGGCGTCTTCAGAGACCAAAACCGCTGAAATCAATCCGGCCATTGCGCATTGGAACGGCCCACTTGGCTTGCCGGAGTTCGCGGCCATCGCGGATCATGATTTTGACGCGGCTTTTGCGGCGGCCCTGCCCGCACATCTGGCGGAGATCGAAGCGATCGCACAGAATTCCGAAGCGCCGACATTCGAGAACACGATTGTGGCGCTCGAATGTGCGGGTGAGCTTCTCGACCGTGCAGCGAGCATTTTTTGGAACCTGTCCGGTGCGAACACCAACGATACAATTCAGGCGCTGGAGCGAAAACTGGCGCCCGAAATGTCGCGACATTCCTCGGCTATCTCCATGAATTCGGCACTGTTTGACCGGATCGATACGCTTTATCAGAATCGTGAAGATCTGGGGCTGGATGGCGAAGCCGCGCGGGTTCTCGAACTCACCTGGAAGTCGTTCGTGCGTTCGGGTGCCAAGCTCAATGGTGACGATCAGACCCGGTTTGCGGCGATCAATGAGCGCCTTGCGACCCTGGGCACGGCGTTTTCACAGAACGTTCTGGCCGATGAAAGTGAATATGCGCTGGTCCTCGAATCCGATGTGGATCTGGCCGGGTTGCCCGATTTTCTGGTGTCCAGTATGGCGGCGGCGGCGGAAGAGCGTGGCCATCCGGGCAAACATGCTGTCACCCTGTCACGTTCGATCATCGAACCTTTCCTGACATTTTCCGAGCGCCGAGATTTGCGGGAGGAAGCCTTCAAGGCGTGGACTGCACGTGGTGAGGGATCGGGTGAACGGGACAACCGGCCGCTTGTCGCTGAAATGGTGAAGCTGCGCGCCGAGAAGGCGACACTGCTTGGCTATGCCAGCTTTGCCCATTTCAAGCTCGACAACACGATGGCCAAAACCCCGGAGAATGTGCGCGCGCTTCTGGAAACCATGTGGGAAAAGGCCCGCAACCGTGCCGCAGAAGAAGCCGTGGACCTTTCGGAACTGATTGCCGCTGAAGGGCACAATCATGCTGTTGCACCATGGGACTGGCGGTTCTACTCCGAGAAAGTCCGCGCGGCGCGGTTTGATTTCAACGAAGCTGAAATCAAACCCTATGTGCAGTTGGAAAAAATGATCGCCGCCGCCTTTGCGACAGCCGAAAAACTCTTCGGGATCACCATTCGCCAACACGAGGGTGTTGAAGCTTATCATCCGGATGTTCGGGTTTTCGAAGTGCTGAACGCCGATGGCGATCGCATCGCCGTTTTTCTGGGTGACTATTTTGCACGTTCGTCAAAGCGCTCGGGCGCCTGGATGAGTTCGTTCCAGGATCAGCACCGCCTTGCCGGAGAGACTGGTGACCAGGCGCAAATTCCCTTCGTCATCAATGTGATGAACTTCGCAAAGGCCGCTGCGGGCCAGCCGGTTCTCATCACCATGGATGATGCGCGAACGTTGTTTCATGAGTTCGGCCATGCCCTGCACGGCATGCTCTCGAATGTGACCTACCCGTCGATCTCGGGCACGTCGGTCAGTCGCGACTTTGTCGAATTGCCTTCACAGCTTTTCGAGCACTGGCTGACGGTACCGTCGATCCTGCAGGAATATGCCGTGCACTATGAAACCGGTGAGCCGATCCCGGATGCCTTGCTGGAGAAGCTGCGGGCGGCTGGCAAGTTCAACAAGGGCTTTACGAATGTGGAGTTCACCTCCTCGGCACTGGTTGATATGGCGTTCCACGCGCTTTCTCCCGAAGAAGCTGCAGATATCGATCCGGAAGCCTTTCAGGCCGGCGTGCTCGCCGATATCGGAATGCCGTCAGAGATCGTGATGCGGCACGCAACCCTGCACTTCTCGCATGTCTTCTCCGGCGATGGTTATTCTGCGGGTTATTATTCCTACATGTGGTCCGGGGTTCTGGATTCCGATGCCTTTCGCGCCTTTGAGGAAACCGGCGATGCGTTTGATCCGGCAACGGCCGAGAAACTTTATCGCCATATCTATTCCTCGGGCGGGTCCATGGACCCGGAGGACGCCTATATCGCCTATCGCGGGAAATTGCCGACACCCGATGCCCTGATGGAAAAGGAAGGGCTCGCCTAGGCGGGAATTGACTCAGGAGCGTCCGCGCGGCACCAACGTAGGTAACAAATCTACGAATTGGGGAGCGCGAGTGATGGGTGAAAAACTGGGAATGATTGGTCTGGGCAAGATGGGCCTCGGCCTGGCGCAACAGATGCTGGCCGATGGCCACACGGTTTGCGGCTACGATATTGATCCGTCCCGGATGCAGATGCTGGCGGATGCTGGCGGGACGCCTGTACCGAATGCACGCGAGGTTGCCCTCAATAGCGACATCACGTTCTCAATTCTGCTCAAGCCCGAACATATCGAGGAAAACCTGTTCGGGCCTGATGGGATCGACAAAGCGAGCAAGACCGGGCTGATCCATGTCGAGATGAGCACCATGCCGCCGTCCTACAGCAAGGACCTCGCGGTGAAACTCGCGACCAGCGGGATCGACATGCTCGATGCGCCGATTTCAGGCTCCACCCCACAGGTCGATGCGCGCACCATTACCTTTATGGTCGGTGGCAGTGATGATGCCTTTGCGCGGGTCCAGCCGATCATCGCGCCGATATCGGCCGACGCCACACACACAGGACCATCCGGCTCTGGCGGTGTCATGAAGGTTGTCACCAATATGTTCGTGAATGCCAGCACGGCCCTGATCGCGGAGATGCTGTTGACCGGCGAGCGTGCCGGATTGTCGCCGGAGGTCATGCGCCATTGCCTGCCCAAAGGCTCGGTGCGTGGGGCGATGCTCGATATGAGCCTGGACCCGTTCTTCAATCGTGATTTTACCGCGCGTGGTGCGGTTGAGATTTTCGTCAAGGATATGGGGATCGCGATTGATCTGGCCAAGGAAAGTGGCCTCGACCTGGAAGTGCTTCCAGCTGCTCGGGCGATGTTCCAGAAGGCAGAGGCCGCGGGTTGGGGCAAGGACGATGCCATCCGGGTGGTTGAAGTCTATGAGGGGAAGGATTGAGGCGGATATGACTTCAAGCTATTCAATCTGCCTGCTGCCGGGCGACGGAATCGGGACCGAAGTCATCGATTGCGGGTGTCGCGTCCTTGATGCACTGACCGCGCAAGGCGGGCCGCAGTTCATCTATGATATTCAACCCGCAGGCTACGATACGTTCCTGGATGTCGGGCATTCATTGCCCTCGGCCACGCTGGAGGCCGCGAAAGCTGCCGATGCCGTGTTGCTCGGTGCCATGGATGTGGCGCAGATACCGCCCCATGGAGGCGATCCTCTCGGTGGTCTGCGAATCGGGCTTGAGGTCAGCGCCAGCATCCGACCGTCTGCGACGATTCCGGGTATCAAGTCTCCGGCGGCCGATATCGATTGCGTGATCGTGCGCGAGGTGACCGAAGGTCTTTACTCGCGTGACGAATATATGGGGGATGACGACGCGGCTTATGCCATTCGGGTGATAACCCGGGAGGCGTCGACCAAGGCCGCCCGTATGGCGTTCGAAGAAGCGCGTATGCGCGAGAAACGTTCCGGCAAACCCGGCTTGGTGACGGCTGTCCACAAGGTTGGGGTCCTGAAGCTGAGTGACGGATTGTTTCTTGAAGCCTGCGCTGATGTTGCCCGGGACTATCCGGACATCGCCTATGAAACCCGCAACGTCGATGCCTGTGCCATGGATATGGTCCGCGAACCCGGTGCCTTTGATGTGATTCTTGCGACCAATGTTTTTGGCGATATTCTGTCCGATGTGGCAGCAGGAATGGCGGCCGGTCTGGGGCTTGCGGCCTCGGCCTGTATTGGCGACCGCTGGGCCTATTTTGAGCCCGTCCACGGCACGGCGCCCGATATTGCGGGACAGGGCGTTGCCAACCCCTGCGCGACGGTCCTGACAGCCGGGATGATGCTCCGCTATCTGGGGGAAGGTTCAAGCGCCGATGCTGTCGAAGCTGCCGTCTATGCGGTACTTGCCGAGGGTCAGGTGCGCACCGGTGATCTCGGCGGGACAGCCACGAGTGCGCAAATGACCGACGCAATCCTTGCGATGCTCAACGCATAGTCTTTCGGCAGGCGCTGGGCCTGTTTAAGATGCACAAAACTGTCCAACGGGGAACAAACGCCATGGATATCACCACCGACGACATTGAAATCTACAAGCACGGCGACAAGCCGATGATCATTCGTCTGATCCGTCCCGAGGGCAATGGCCCGCATCCGGTGATCGTCGATCTGCATGGTGGCGGCTGGGGCAAGGGGCACCCGAGCGAATGTACGGCGCGCGGCGAGGTCTTTGCCCAGAACGGGATCGCTTCGGCCGGGCTGGATTTCCGGCAGTCCGCGGATCGCTACCCGTCTTCGCTCGAAGACATCAACTATGCCGTGCGCTGGCTGAAGGTTCATGCGGACGAACTGAACCTCGATGCCGATCGTGTGGCGCTCAATGGACAGTCGAGCGGGGGCCATCTGGCGATGCTGACGGCCATGCGTCCGGCTGATCCGCGTTACACCACGCTGGAGGTCGAGGGCGCGGGGCGCGATATCGACGCGTCCGTGCGCTGTGTTGGCATGATGTGGCCGGTGATCAACCCCCTGTCACGCTACCGCCGTGTGGTGCGCTTCCTGGAGGCCGGTGATCCCCCGGGCTGGGTGGGTGATCTGCGCGAGCGCCATCACACCTATTGGGTGGACGAAGACACCATGGAAGAAGGCAATCCCATGCTCGCGCTGGAGCGTGGCGAGGAGCTGGTGATTTTACCGTCGATCTGGATGCAGGGTCAGCCTGACCCGGTGCATGATTACCGGGATCCGGACTCACCGCTGGACCTCAATGAACCCGAGCGTTTCGTCGCGAACTACCGCAAGGCCGGGGGCACGATGGAGATCGTGCATGTCGAACAGGCGAACCGTTCCGACCCTGCGCTGCTGGGACCGATGGTGGACTTTTTTAAGGCCAACCTCGCCTAGCAAGCCGTCTATTCAATACCTTCGACAAACCGCAGATCGCGGGTCACGCCGCCATCAAGCGCCACCAGGGCTGCCTGATATTCCGGCCCGTCATGGGTGGCCACCGCTGCTTCGAGGGAATCGAACAGAATGATGGTGGTCCGCTCCAGGATACCGGCTTCATAGGCCTTGGAAGCCGCGCCGCGGGTCAGAAACGTGCCGCCGCCATTGGCGATTGCCGGTCCGGCGAGTTCGATATAGGCGGCAAACTTCTCGGGATCATCAATCGAGTGGTAGGCAGCAACCCAGTATGCTTTGGCCATAATGTTCTCCGGAGTGATACAGTGAAAACAGTTGTTTGTGCCTAGACGGATGCCTCGGCCTTGTCGAGAAACGCCTGCACCGTCGTATTCCATTTTTCAGGATGGCGGCGGTAAGAATAGTGACCACCATCATCGAAAAACTGAAGCTCGGAGCCGGGGATGGCTTCGTTCAGATCCTGGGCGAAATAGTAGGGGATGGTCGCGTCATCCATGGTGCCGATAATCAGTGCTGGCTTGTCGATCTTCCCGATTTCGCTGGTGCGATCATGCGCGAGCATCATATCGAGGCGCGCAGCGAGGATTTCGACAGAGCCAATCGTCTCCAGTGCCCGTTTCTCCAGTTCCATGACCGCATCGAAATTGTGGCGGAATTGATCGGCACCTGAAGTGAACATGCTCGAGACCTTCACATACTCTTCGGGGCCGTAGGATTCCGCGATCCGTTTCCGGGTAAGCGCCACCCGGGTGATGAACTCGTCGGCGGTGACCCAGGTGTTGTTGAAGATGCAGCCGCGCACCCGGTTGGGATGGTCGAGGGCCAGGTTTTGCAGGATGCAGCCGCCCGTCGATGTGCCCACGATATGGGCTTTGTCGATGCCAAGCGTATCCATCAGGGCGATAACGTCGTCGGCGATGGCCTGTGTGGAGTAAGCACCGGGTCCGGTGGGCTTGTCACTTTCGCCCGTGCCGCGATGGTCGAAAGTCACAGCGCGATAACGCTTGGCGAAATGATCCAGCTGGAAGGACCAGGCATCATAGAGACCCACAAGCCCGGGAATAAAAATAAAGGCGTCACCCTCGCCAGCATCGGCGCAGTTCAGGGTGATGTGTCCGATATCGATACGCGCCATGGGGCTAGTCCTTGTCAAAAGTGATCGTGCTCGCAATTTCGAGCATGGGTTCTTCGAGCGGCACACGTAGCCCATCGTTGAGGCGGTTCAGTAGTCCCATGGAGGCGGCGACAATCGCGACTTCGACACGCTCCTGATCATTGGTGTGGGCCATGAAATCCGCGATGACGTCCGGCTGGATCGCGCCCGCATCGATGGTCAGCGCCTCGGCATAGGCCAGGATTGCGCGTTCCTTGTCGGAAAAGGCCGGATGGGTCCGGTAGTCATACATGTTGTCTATTTTTTCCTGGGAGACACCCTGGCTCATCATGACCTTCACCTGATGGGCCGAGCAGTACAGGCAGGCGTTGATGTTCGAGACCTTGTGCCGGATCAGCGCCTTCATGGGCTTGGGCAGGTCGCCGTGATCCCAGACATCGTCGAGGAACTGCCGCATGGTCGCGCCCAGTTCGGGAGAGTTCGCCATGGCGCGGACATTGTTCGCGGTCATGCCGACGCGTTTTGAAACCCGCTCTGCAGATTTCTTGAAGACGGGCGAGAAATCCTCATCCGCAACCATTGGTACGAGGCTGCCTGTGTTGTCACCCGTTGTCACATCATCCATGAAATATCCTCCCGTTTTTTGACAATAGGCGAAATTTGCAGGGGAGATGTCAATCCT
>CALSNJ010000002.1:0-632024 GCA_943787745.1 uncultured Alphaproteobacteria bacterium
GTAGGGCGCCTTCGCCGGTAACGGGTCCCTGTCGTGAGCGACATCGCGGTTTACGCCGGGCTCTTTGGGGTTTCGTTTCTGGCGGCGACGATTCTACCAGCGCAGTCGGAGCTTGGCCTTGCCGGCTTGCTTGTCGCGGGTGATTACAATCTGTGGCTGCTGATCGGCATCGCGAGTGCGGGGAATACGCTGGGCGCGGTCGTCAACTGGGGCCTGGGCCGCGGCATCGAGCGGCTGCACGACAAGAAATGGTTTCCGGCATCGGCCGAACAGCTCAACCGCGCCACGAACTGGTATCGAAAATATGGCCGCTGGAGCCTTCTTCTGAGTTGGGTCCCGATTGTCGGCGACCCACTCACGCTGGCGGCCGGCGTTCTGCGTGAGCCGCTTTGGTCGTTCGTGTTGCTCGTCGGGATCGCCAAAACGGCGCGTTACCTGACGGTCGCCGCCATCGCCTTGAGCGTGTTCTGACCGGAGCCCGGTATCCCGCAGCTCCCGGGTCACTCGACGCGTGCACGCGGGCGCAGGGCTACTTCGTCCCGATCAGCTCCATCGAGACCTTCCGCCCGAACAGCTTCTCGGCGTTCTTGTAGGCGATCTTTTCGGCCACCTCGCGCGGGAGCTTGGACAGCCAGGCGCGGTTTGACGTCATGATGCCGGTGTAGCGGTCCCACTGGGCGTTGATCCAGGTGTCGCTGCCGACCATCAGCCGGTCCTGAAAATCGAAAATCACCTTTTTCCATTCCGGATCGAGGTCCGCATCGCCGTAGCCCAGGATGGCGCTTTCGCGCAGGGAGGTGTCGGCGTAAGAGGCCGGGAATTTCGGCCATCAGGGCGTGCACCGTCGTTGCCGGTTCACCGAGGCCGGCATGGGCCCAGATCATTTTGACCTCCGGGTCGAGGCTATGGAGCCAGCGGATCGGTTCGGCGCCCG
Source organism: uncultured Alphaproteobacteria bacterium (assembly GCA_943787745.1). Lineage (GTDB taxonomy): Bacteria > Pseudomonadota > Alphaproteobacteria > UBA6615 > UBA6615 > JABJAG01. Next base: position 935 of record CALSNJ010000002.1, read on the forward strand.
AATGAACGTGGAGCAGGATGTCCCGCGCCTTGGCCATGGCGATCACCTCGCGGAACAGCGGTTCGTCGCTGGTGTCGAGATTGTGGATGTGGAACTCGCCGATGCCCTGATGGGGGTATTTCGCGAGCCGGCCACGCAAATAGTCTGCCATGCCGTCGGCCTTGGCCCAGTTCGAGGACCCGGCATCCCCATGATAGGGGCGCAGCTCGGGAACAATACGATTGGGCGCGAACTCCCACAGCTTGATGGTGCCTTCGTCGGGCGTGGACGACACAAGCGCCATTGCGACGCCGTTCTGATCCATAAGCGCGACAACGCTTTCGACCGGATAAGGCCCCCAGGCCGGCTCCTTGTAGTGCACATGAGCATCAAAGAGCGGGACATCCTTGATGGCATCACCGATGGGTTTTGCGTGTTCATGGGCCAGCGAGGGCAGTGTCATGGTGGCCAGAAGTACCAGGGTGGTGGCGAACAGGCGGGGGAATGTCCGGGTCATGGGTGGTCCTTCGGAGATAAAAACGGGGCACCTTGCCCGCGGTGGTTTGGGGCCCGGGCATGGTAGCGCCGATGGCGCATCGCTGTGAATAAGTTGTCGCCTCGCCCGAATTGATTTCACCCCCGAAAATCGGCCACATTGGTGGAAATTCGAAAACACGAACAGGTGGGACGAGTAGATGCCAAAAACGTCAGTGCGCAAGCCAAAGAACAAAGCCAAAGACGGCTCATGGACCGAAATCCGCGACGGGATGCGGATCGACTGGGACCTGCCGATCGCGATGGCGGACGGAACCGTCCTGCGCGCCGATGTCTATCGCCCCAACAAGAAGGGCAAGTTCCCGGTCATCATGACCATGGGCCCCTATGGCAAGGGTCTGGCGTGGCAGGATGAGCTATACGCCACCACGTGGGAGCTGTTCACCGGCGACCACCCCGATGCCATCAAGGGATCGACCAACAAGTATCAGAGCTGGGAGACCGTGGATCCCGAACAATGGGTGCCAGACGGGTATGCCTGTGTGCGGGTCGACAGCCGTGGCGCGGCGCGTTCGGAAGGTTACATGGACCCGTGGTCGCCTCAGGAAACCGATGACTTCGTGGAGTGCATCGAATGGGCGGGAACGCGCGACTGGTCCAACGGAAAGGTCGGCCTGAACGGCATCTCCTATTACGGGATGAACCAGTGGTGGGTGGCTGAACGTCAGCCCAAGCATCTGGCGGCCATGTGCGCCTGGGAGGGCGCGAATGATTATTACCGGGAGTTTTCTCGCCACGGCGGTATCCTGTGCACCTTCATCGACAGCTGGTACCGGATGCAGGTGCAGCCGGTGCAGTATGGCGTCGGCACGAAAGGCTATCGCAGCTGGGTCCACGGCGATCCCGTGGCCGGCCCGCCGACGTTTACTGCGGCGCAGTTGAAAAAGAACCGCACCGATATGGGCCATGACATCCGCTCGCGCGAGATGCTGGATGACTGGTATCAGCCGCGTCAGCCCGACCTCAAGAAGATCAAGGTACCATTGCTGTCCCCGGCCAGCTGGGGCGGGCAGGGGCTGCATCCGCGGGGCAATTACGAGGGCTTCTATCAGGCCGGTTCGAAGGAGAAATGGCTCGAAGCCCATGGGCTTGAGCACTGGACCGAGTTCTACACCCCCTATGGCGTGCAGATGCAGAAGCAGTTCTTCGGGCATTACCTGAAGGGTGAGAAGAACGGTTGGGAGAAAAAGCCACCGGTGCTTCTCAAGGTCCGCCATGTGGGCGAGAAATTTGTCGAGCGGACTGAGAACGAATGGCCGATCAAGCGCACCAAGTGGACGAAGAAATTCCTCGATACCGCTCATATGAGCCTTGAACCAAAAGCCCCGGCCAAGAAGGGCAAGATCACCTATGCGGGTATGGGAGACGGCGCGACGTTCTTCCTGCCGCCCATGGATGAAGATACCGAGATCACCGGCCCGCTGGCCTCAAAGCTGTTTGTCTCGTCCTCGACGGTGGATGCCGATCTGTTCCTCGTGGTCCGGCTGTTCACCCCGGATATGAAGGAAGTGACCTTCAAGGGGACTGTCGATCCGCACACGCCGATCGCGCAGGGTTGGCTGCGGGCTTCGCACCGCAAGCTCGACAAGAAGATGTCCAAGCCGTGGCGTCCGTGGCACAGCCATGACGAAAAGCAACCCCTCAAGCCGGGCAGCATCTATGAACTGGATATCGAAATCTGGCCGACTTGCGTGGTTGTGCCCGCCGGATACCGGCTGGCATTGACGGTTCGCGGCAAGGATTATGTTTATTCCGGTGAGCCGCTGAACCTGTCGAACTTCGCCCATCCGCTTGATGGCTGCGGCCCCTTCCTGCATGACGATCCAAAGGACCGCCCGAAGAAAATCTTTGGGGGTGATGTGACAGTCCACACCGGTCCGAACCATCCCAGCTACGTGATGCTGCCGGTGGTGCCGCCGAAATCGGCTGCAAAGAAGAAAAAGCAGTAGGGCAGGTCAGCATCCTTCGAGACGGGCCTTCGGCCCTCCTCAGGATGAGGTTCGAGTACAATGCAGACCCTCATCCTGAGGAGGCGCAAAGCGCCGTCTCGAAGGATGCTTAGGATGGCTCCGTGCTCTCGGGACGGTGCGGGTCAGTCCACCCGCACCAACACCCGTCCATCGAGTGCGGTGAAGCCCAGATAGGTGTAGTTCACGCCATGGGCGGCGCAGAACTCGGCCCAGGCCTTGTGTTCGTGCTGCTTCCAGCTGGGATAGTTGAAATATTCGTCGAACAGCACATGGGTGCCAGGCTGCAGCCGGTCGCCGATATTGTCGAGGATCGTGACCGTCGAACTGTAGAGATCGCAGTCGATATGGACGAAGCTGACGGGGCCTTCATGGGCCTGCATGAAGTCGGGCAGGCTGTCATCGAAATAGCCACGGACCAGCTGCACATTGGCGGGAACCTTCGGGATCGCCTTCTGCTTGAACGCACCGGCGGTTTCCACATGGCCGGTCCAGTCCCCGGGCAGGCCGGAGAAGCTGTCAAAGCCATAGACGGTTTTTCCCGCGGGGGCGTGTGAGGCGATCTCGCGCAATGTGTTGCCGGTCGCCACACCGAACTCCAGAAACATGCCGTCGATGGAGGCGTTGCTGACGGCGTGTTCAACGATCTGCTGGTGTAGCTGGAAGATCTGGGCTTCGGCCATATGCGCCTGCACATAGTCGGCGGCTTCGTCGCGTGCGCGCAGTTGCAACTCATAGAGCAGGTTGCGCGAGTAGTACTTATAGAAGAACCGCTGGATGAGCCGTTCGGAAAGGGATCTGCTGATCTTCATAAATGGAGCCTTGAGCTTCTCGTGAGCCGCGTCCCTCGCCGCCCTGCAGGAACGGGCAAGATAACAGCGGCCATGGTTCGCGACAATTCTTACCGGCTGGATATTCGCGTGGTAAAGCAGGTATGTGCAGATACCAGATTATTCGTTCGGGCACGAATGTGCGGGCGGGGGGCCAAGTGACGACGTACACAAACGATTTGGGGCAGGTGGTCGGGTTTCCGATTCCGGACTGGACGCCGCCCGAAGGGCCCGCGCGCGAGGTTCTGGTGGGCCGTGTTTGCCGCGCTGAGCCGTTGCGAATTGAAGACCACGCCGAGGCCTTGTACCAGGCCTTCACGGTGGAGGGAGCTGATGCGGGCTGGAGCTATCTGCCTTATGGGCCTTTCGACACGCGCGATGCATTCGACGACTGGATCCGTGCGACCTGCCTGTCGGACAATCCGCTGTTCTTCGCCTTTGTGGATGTGGCAACGGGCAAAGCGGTCGGGCTGGCCAGTTACCTCAATATCAACCGGGCCTACGGCACCATCGAGGTCGGCCATGTTCATTTTGCACCGGTGATGCAGAGGTCCCGGATCGCGAGCGAGGCCATGTATCTGATGATGCGCCACGCGTTCGACGCGGGATACCGCCGTTATGAGTGGAAGTGCAATATGCTCAATGCGCCTTCCCAGGCCGCTGCCCAGCGTTTCGGATTTTCCTATGAGGGTATTTTCCGCCAGCACATGGTGGTGCGCGGAGAGAACCGCGATTCTGCTTGGTATGCCTGTATCGATGGGGAGTGGCCGGCCTTGAAAAGGGCCTTTGAAACCTGGCTGGATGATGCGAATTTTGATGCCGATGGCCGTCAAGTTCAAAGTCTGTCAAATCTGACGCGTCCCATACTTGTTGCAACTGACTGACGGCTGAAAAATGAACGCATTCGAATCCAAAACGGCTCGTTGGAAGCTCGACTACCCGACCATTGAAGATTTGCGCGTTCGTGCGCGCAAGCGAACACCGCGTTTTGCCTTCGACTATGTGGACGGGGCTGCCGGGGCGAGCGAGCACAACATGAAAACCAACGCGTCTGCCCTCGATGCGGTGGAGATCGTGCCGCGCTACGGGGTTGAGAACTACAAAGCCAACACCGAAACCGAGCTGTTTGGACACACCTATTCAATTCCCGTTGGCATTGCCCCAATGGGTATTCCCAGTCTGGTGCGGCCCGGCGGCGAACTCGATTTCGCACGTGCTGCAAAAGCCCACAACATCCCGCTTGTACTCGGTGGGGTCGCAGGTGCGACGGTTGAGGACTGCGCCAGGGAGGCACCGAACAATTTGTGGTTCCAGCTTTACCGGGTCGCCAAGGACGAACTGGCGGTTAATCTGGACATGGCGCGTCGCGCGAAAGAGGCGGGTGTGAATGTGCTGGTGCTGACCCTGGATGTCCCGGCGCGCACCAAGCGGCCACGTGAATTACGGGGACGCCTGATGATCCCATATCGGCACAGCGTCCAGACCGTGTCGGAGGTTCTCAAGCACCCCGTCTGGCTGGCGGCCTATTTCCGCCATGGCATGGACGGCTTTGCCAACTACAAGCCTTATGCGGGTGACAATGCGACCATGAAGGAGGTCACGGCCTTTGTGCGCCGTGAATCCGGTGGGTCGTTTACCTGGGATGAAGTGAAGAAATTCCGGGACGCGTGGCCCGGTGCGCTGGTCGTCAAGGGCCTGTTGCACCCCGGAGATGCCGAGATGGCTGTGGGCGCAGGCGCGGATGGCGTGGTCGTCTCCAACCACGGTGGCCGTCAGCTCGAAGCTGCGCCCCCGGCGATCGATGCGCTACCGGCAATCGTTGATGCGGTGGGTTCAAAATCGAAAGTGATGTTTGACAGCGGTGTGCGCAGCGGTATCGATGTCGTCCGCGCGATGGCACTGGGCGCCGACTTCGTGTTCTCCGGACGGCCATTCATGTATGGGCTGGGAGCGCTTGCATCAGCGGGTCCGGGATTTGTCGCGGACTTCTTTGCCGAAGAGATTTCGGCAGCCCTGCGTCAGATCGGTACCCAGACATTTGCCGAGGCCCGTGAGCTGACCATTCGTCATCCCGGGGCGCTGACCTTCGACGCTTAGGCGGTCAGACAGCGCGCCCGGTTGAACGATGAACCGTTACGAGCGGTCGTGATCCTGCATGTGCGCTGTGAACTCTTCACGGTCAATCATGCCGTCGCCGTTCGTGTCCATGCGGTTGAAGCCGCCCTGGCCGCGATTGGCATGCTCCCGGTCGTCGTCGTCATGGCGACCCTGCATGCGTTCGGAGCGGTCGTCATCATCGTCATATTTGTCATATCCGCGACCTTTGCCGGGGTATCCCTTGTCATGCTCGGAATCAGACATTTGCATATGCGGGTGGTCATCTCGGTGATCACCGGACATTTTGCTGCCAGCCACGGCAGAGCCGGCGGCGAGGAGCGAAAGAATAGCTGCGGAAGCGAGTAGGGTTTTCATGATGCGTCTCCATGTAGCGCGTAGGCGTTGAACATAAGAGACATATAATATTAGGTATATCTAATTATAAGGGGTCGATTCAAAGTTTTTCGACATACCGATCGACGGCGTCCAGTTGTGCCTGTTTCTCGCGGTCGCTGAGAAACGATCCCGCAAAGGAGTTCTTCGCCAGCGTGATGATTTCGTCGGGTGACAGGCCGACAGCGTTGCTGACCGCGATGTAGTTGTCGTTAATGTACCCGCCAAAATAGGACGGGTCGTCCGAGTTCACGGTTGCGAGCAGACCCGCATCCAGGGCTCTCTTGATCGGGTGTGCGGCCAGATCGGGAATGCCTTTCAGGCGCAGATTCGAAAGCGGACACATGGTCAGCGGTATCTTTTCGCGCGCCAGCCGCGCGACAAGCTGCGGATCATCAAGCGCATGGTTGCCGTGATCGACCCGGGAGACTTTCAGGATATCGAGCGCGTCTTTGACGTATGCCGCCGGACCTTCTTCACCGGCATGGGCAACAGCGAGGAAGCCTTCTTTGCGGGCAGCCTCATAGACCCGGGCGAATTTTTCGGGTGGGTTCCCGGCTTCTCCGGAATCCAGTCCGACGGCGTGGATATGGTCTTTGTGGCGGCAAGCGCAGGCCAGCGCATCGAAGGCCTGTTCCTCGGGCAAATGCCGCAGGAAGCACATGATCAGCTTTGACGTGATTCCCAATTCGCGCACGCCGGATTCCAGCGCGCTTAGAATGCCGCTGAGGACAGTTTCAAAAGCGATACCGCGATCTGTATGTGCCTGAGGGTCGAAGAAAATTTCCACATGGGTCACACCCTGATCAGCGACCTTATCGAGATAGGCGCGTGTGAGATCATGGAAATCCCGTTCTTCGATCAGGACCGACATGCCCGCGTAGTAGAGGTCGAGAAAGTCCTGCAGCCCATCAAACTCATAAGCCGCGTGAATTTCTTCAACTGAGGCATAGGGCAGTTCGATTCCGTTGCGCTGGGCCAGTGCCAGCATCATTTCTGGTTCCAGCGTGCCCTCGATGTGAAGATGTAGCTCCGCCTTGGGCAGATGTTCAATCAGGGAGGCAATCGGATCGGTCATGGCGTGTTTCGTCAGTTGTGGGTGACGGAGTTCAAGTCCTGAATGTATCACATCACGCCTGCTGTTGATGGACCGGGCTGCCTTGGCCGTGTCACGAGATCACGAGAGCGTGAAAGATGTTTACCGTGGACTGGAGCTTCCTTATCTAGTGGTGCATAGCAGTTCGAGAGATTTTACCGTTGGTGGCCGGTCGCGCCGCCGCTTTGAAGGTGGAGAGGTCAATATGTCCAAGAACGCACTGACCCGAAGGACTGTCCTTGCCACAGGTGTCGCTGCCGTGATGACAGGTGCGTCAGGACTGCTGGTGCCGGCCCGCGCCAACGGGCTCGCGCCAACACGCACAATGCGCGGAGGCGCCAATAACTATCTTCCCAATGCGCCGATCGTCGAACGGATTGGGGGCGGTGGTTTCTGGATGACGGGAACCGTGCGCCGTGCGGGCGATGGCACGCCCCTCCCTGGACAACGCATTCAGATTTGGGCGCATACGACCGAAGGTCATGAACGTGACGCGCACAGCCACGGCGCAACCCTGACAGATGCGAATGGAGAATTCCGTCTGGAGATGCCGCAAATCGTTCCGGCTTTCGGCCAGGCGCACGGCCATCTCGCCTATGACAGCGAAGATTTTAAAACCGTGTTCCTGCGCCCGGTCATGGCGAGTTCCAGCGATACGACCCTGCATGCCGACTTTGTACTTCTGCCAGTCTGACCGCGATGAATAAGACAGACCGGCGCCGGGTTTCCGGGCCGCTGATCTGGGCTGCTCTCCTGATCGCTGTCGCTGTGCCGATTACCGCTGCAGCGTTCAGCCCGCTGCTGGCCTGGCGGGAGCCGATCTACATTATCGCCGGGTTCGCCGGAATTCTGGGCATGGGGCTGCTGCTTTTTCAGCCGATCCTGGCCGGCGGCTATATTCCCGAATTGTCTACCCGAAGCCACCGGCGATTGCATCGCTGGGTTGGTTCGACGCTGGTTTTGGCGGTGGTGGTCCATGTCGGGGGGCTCTGGATCACGAGCCCGCCGGACGTGCTGGACGCCCTTCTGTTTCGCTCGGCAACGTCCTTCTCCGTCTGGGGCGTAATCGCCATGTGGGCAGTGTTTGGTGCGGCGCTCTTCGCCCTGACCCTGCGGCGGCTGCGTCTGAAATGGTGGGTCTGGCGCCTCGGTCATACCTCACTGGCGGCGATTACCGTCGTGGGCACGATCATCCATGTGCTGCTGATCGAGGGGACAATGGAGCCGGTCACGAAGGTGCTGCTCTGTATCCTTGTCTTTGCGGCGGTCGGGAAAGTGCTGATCGATTTGCGTGTCTGGACGACCCAGACCCGCCGAAAGCTGAAATCCTAGTTTCTGCGCGACTGAATTCTTCGGCTTAATTTTTTTTAGAAAATGACGTAAGACGGCGCCTATGAGTGCCGTGACACCCCATTCCAAGCCCGGGCCGCTTTCCGTTGCCCCGATGATGGACTGGACGGATCGCCATGAGCGGTTCTTCCTGCGCCAGATCAGCCAGCATGCGCGCCTGTACACCGAGATGGTGACGACGGGGGCAATCCTCTTCGGAGACCGCGCACGTTTTTTGAAGTTTGATCCAACTGAACATCCCGTCGCCCTGCAACTCGGGGGGTCGGAGCCCGACGCGTTGGCGGAATGCGCCCGGATTGGTGCCGATCTTGGTTATGACGAAATCAATCTGAACGTCGGATGTCCGTCCGACCGGGTGCAGTCCGGTCGTTTCGGGGCTTGCCTGATGGCCGAACCGGATTTGGTTGCGCTTAGTGTTGCGGCGATGCGCGCGGCTGTTGATGTGCCGGTCACGGTCAAGCACCGGATTGCCATTGACGACCAGCCGGAATGGGAAACCCTCATCGGTTTTGTCGACACTGTGGCCGCTGCTGGCTGCGCGCAGTTCATCGTGCATGCTCGTAAGGCATGGCTGCAGGGTTTGAGCCCGCGGGAAAACCGTGAAGTGCCGCCGCTGCACTATGATCTGGTCTATCGCCTGAAAGCTGAACGACCCGATCTGCATATTTCGATCAATGGTGGGATTGAGACGTTGGGTGAAACCAGCACCCATCTCGAACATGTCGATGGGGTGATGCTGGGGCGTGTGGCCTATCAGAACCCTTATGTTCTGGCTGGCGTGGATCAGCAATTCTATGACGACGGGGCGCCGGTGCGGACCCGGCACGAGATTGTGGACGCGTATCTGCCCTATATCGAGCGAGAGATCGCATCGGGAACCCATCTGATCGGCATCACGCGGCATATCCTCGGGCTGTTCAATGGCCTGCCAGGTGCGCGCGCATGGCGGCGCTATTTATCAGAAAATGCACCGGGATTTGATGGCTCAGCCGCTGAAGCCGTGACGCTGGTGCAGACGGCTGCGGAGTTTGTGCGTCCCGAACATGAGACGGCCGCCGCCTAGGCTAAATATAGCCCCCGACGAGCGTTGTTTCTTCGCCGCCCAGACCGCGCTTGAAGCGGGCCACGCCGGGCGCATCGATATTGATGCCACCCAGATCAAACCACGCTGTACCTGCTGCCTTGAGGCGCTGGACGGCTTCCCAGAGCAGGACATGGGTGGCGCGTGCGTCACGTCCGGCTTCGCCGGTCCAGCCGACCAGATAAGTGGCCGCTGTGCCATGCCGGGCAAGAAGCAGACCGGCGACAGGTTCACCGCTCTGTTCGGCGGCCAGCAGATGGAGTCCGGTTGTCTCATTGCTGTGCGCGTGAAGGGCTTCGAGCAGTTCGCCTGAAGCACCCCGAAAGCCACCCAGTTCCATATGTTCGGAATGCTGCGTGATCAGCCAGTCGAGGCGTTCACAATTCGGATCATCAATGATGGTCAGGCCTGCGCGCTCACCCTGCACCAGACTGTTGCGCCAGTTCTGGCGTTGGCCGGCCCGCAGATCATCGAGTGAGGGCGCCAGATCCAGCCAGATGGTCTCGTAACCTTCGGCGATGCGCTTGAATCCGGCGTCCAGCAGTTGCTCATGATGGGCGGCTGTATTTGTCAGCTCCGGGTGGAATGTCACGGGGCGCGCATTGCGCAGACGGAACCGCTTGCGCAGAAGTTCAAGGGCCAGCTTTTGCATTTCGCCGGGAATTTCGTCGTGGACCCAAAGCGGTCCGCGATAGATCGTCTGACTGCCCGGTGTTCCCAGAGCCGGTTTGCCGTGCGCCACGACCATGCCGATGGGTTTGTTGTCGAAACGGATCACGCCGAGATCCGCCTTCATCCCCTGCAACTGGTGCATCGCAAGGGCATAGGTGGATGTCTGGGTCAGGCTGGGTCGTTTGCACGCCGCCAGCATGCCGTCCCACTGACTGCGCGTATTCCGGTTCCAGGAAATGCGAAACGGATTGAGATCGGACATGGGAATTTATTGGGCGGTCCGTGCTGCCAGCACGGCGTGCAGATCGCCATGATGGGTTTCAAGAAGCTCTGCAGCTTCGTCTGTGCTGATGCCTTGGGCGACCAGGATCGCGGGCTTCACGGCATAGTCGGTTGTCTCCAGCGCCGCACGAGCGGTCTCGGCGTCTGTGTCAGAGCCTTCCGCGACAATACGAATGGCACGTTTTCGCAGCTTGGCATTGGAGGCAATGACATCGACCATCATGCCGCGATAGACGCGGCCCAGTCGGATCATGGTCAAAGTCGAAAACAGGTTCAGTGCAATTTTCTGCGCGGTCCCCGCGGACATGCGGGTCGAGCCGCCGATCGGTTCGGGACCCGATTCTAGCAGAATGGCGTGATCGACAGACGCCAGTAGTGGTGCCCCGGCATTGTTGGCGATACCGATTGTCAAAGCGCCACCGGTACGTGCTGCGTTTGCTGCGGTGATGGCATAGGGCGTGATACCGCTGGCCGACAGGGCGATGCACACATCACTTTCGCGCAGCAGAAGCGCGCGGGCATCGGCCATCGCCTGATTGACGTCATCCTCCGCACCTTCCTGCGTTCGCGTCAGTGCAGCAGGACCACCGGCGATCAGATAGGCGAGTCGGCTTTCGGGCCACCCAAAGGTGGGAACTAGCTCAACACCATCCTGAACACCCAGCCGGGCAGATGTTCCCGCACCGGCATAGATGAGCCGTCCTTTGGGGTCTGCGCGCAGGCGTTCAGCGGCGGCGTCGGCGGCCGCGGCAAGTGCGGGGATCGCGGGTTTGAGGGACGCGAGACCGCGCTCCTGCGCGTCGAGAATCGCAGTCAGGATGTCCGCGCTCTCCCGGGTTTCCAGGTCACGATAATCTTCAGAAAATTCTTCGGTCTTGCGCATGGGGCCTGTTGGCTGCAATCAACGTTTTTGAATAACACATGCGCCCGCGCCGTCCTTGTCGGAAACGACGGCGCAGCCTGCGCTGGTGTAGAATAGCAGCGAAACCCGATTGGAAGACCAAATACCTATGGATTCTCGCTTGTTTTGTTGTGTCGATGGTGGTGCCAGCCACACCCGGGTCGCGCTTTATGATGGGGCCGGCCAGAGACTTGGCCTGTCGGTCGGGGGACCGACCAGCCTGACGATCCGCGGTGCGGGGGCCTGGCAGGAAATTCTTGCAGTTCTCGAGAACCTGGCCCGGGCGGTTTCGCTCGAGGTTGGTGATCTCACCGGAATTCACTTTGGCATTGGACTGGCGGGAGCCAACAATTCCGCCCAGCGTGATTTGTTCAAGGCCGCAGCACCGGCTGTTGGTGGCCTGCGTGTCTCAACCGATGCCTATATTGCGGCCTTGGGCGCCCATGGTGGCGCACCTGGTGCCATTGTGATTGTGGGGACGGGCAGCGTTGGATATCGGATCGAGGCGGCGGGTCGCTGCCGTCTGGTCGGGGGCTGGGGCTTTCAGGTTGGAGATGAAGGCAGTGGCGCATGGATTGGCCGACAGGCGATCATGCAGACAGTTCGCGTGCTCGACGCCCGTCACAGCCGGCGCGCAACGGACCTGCATCGCACCGTGGCAAATATCTGTGGTGCGACCCGACATGAAATGCTGGCATGGCTCTGGCGGTCCGAACCGGCACAGTTTGCCGAATTGGCGCCTTTGGTGCTCGACTGTGCGGGCGACGGTGACACAGCCGCGATGGCGATCGTCACGGAAGCCGGACGGGAGATCGATGCGCTCGCCGAAGCTCTCGATCCGGGCCGAAATGTCCCTCTTGCACTCGTGGGCGGACTGGCCGAACCTTTGGATCCGTTCCTGCCGGACCGCTTGCGCAATTGGGTGCGCAATCCACAGGAAGACCCCATTCATGGTGCCCTGATGCTCGCGCAGGGCCGGGCACCTGATGAAACGATTGTGTGGCAAAACCGATGAGTGAAGATCAACGCGTTGGCCGGATACTGACCCCGAATGGCTGGGTGGCCGGGCGCATTGTTTTTGATACCCACGTTGTTGCGATTGAACCGGGTGCTGTGGCGTCCGGGGCTCCGCGCATCATCCCCGGATTTGTGGATTTGCATGTGCCCGGCGGCGGCGGGGCAGACGTTATGCAGGGCGCAGACGCTGTGCGGACGGCAGCCCGGCTGCACGCGCGGCATGGCACAACATCCTTTCTGCCCGCCACGATCACCGCGCCGGAAGATCAGCTCAAGTCCGCGCTGAGCGGTATCGGTGTTGTTCAGGGGGAACGTCGAACTGACGAGGCTCGGGTGCTCGGCGCGCATATGGAAGGCCCGTTCATCAATGCGGGGAGGCTGGGCGCGCAGCCGCCTTATGCGCGCAGTCCCGATGCGGATTTCATTGCCGAAGTGTGTGCAGAGGAAATCGTAAAACTTGTCACACTGGCGCCTGAGCTTGACGGGGGACTAGAGGCAATTGCCCAGTTTGCAGCAGCCGGAATCGCTGTTCAAATTGGTCACACAGACGCTGATTATGAAACCGCATGCGCGGCGTTGAACGCAGGTGCGCGCGGCTTTACCCATCTTTTCAATGCGATGTCGGCTTTGCACCATCGGGCACCAGGCGTGGTCGGCGCAGCCTTGGCACAGGCTGAATACGCCGCGATTATTCCCGACGGCGTTCATGTATTTGATGGCGCATTGCTCTCAGCCCTGCGCGCGATCCCGAAGCTCTTCATGGTCACTGACGCGACAGCGGCGGCGGGAATGCCGGACGGGGATTACCCGCTGGGCAGTCACACTGTGACCAAGCGCGGTGAGAGCGTGTTTCTCGATGACGAAACCCTTGCCGGCAGTGCATTGACGATGGACGTCGCCTTTGCGCGCTTGCTCGCGCTGGGCGTGCAGATTGAAGACGCAAGCCGCCGAGTGTCGACCTATCCGGCAGATTTCATTGGTCGTCAGGACCGCGGGCGTATTGCGCCGAAATCCTGGGCCGATTTTGTCATCTTGGATGGAAACCAGAAAATCATCGAAGTGGTAATTGAAGGTGGCGTGGTCTGATCTACCGCCAACTGTCGACGATCTCACTGGCGTTGAGTCCTGCATCCAGCTGCTGCCGCAAGTCGGAACGCCCGAACAGGGTGTCGATCGCACCGCCCGGAGAACCATCATGTCCGGGCAGCCAGACGAAGTCCGGGTGATAATCCCTGAGCCATGCGAGCAGGTGAATGCCCAGAAGGAGCGGTGATTGATGTTGCGCTTTTGTAGGCCAAAAGGTGACACCAGGAAGGCGCGTACCGGCGTCAGGGCCGCGCATTGGCGTAACCGGGCCTGGAAGGGCCCGAAACCCTGTGTTCCAGTCCGGTATATCTCGGGCCAATCGTTCTGCGTCGAGGTTCCGCGCTGAAATACTTCGAAACGACACCGATGAACTTCGACCCTCGCTGACATTCGTGGCCTCCAGAAGCACCAGTGCGGCATAGGCGGCTATGGCATCGGGGTGGGGGAGCGCCGGTGATGGCGGAGACCACCCCAGAGTGGCCCGCAAACTGACATCGGCTGGATAGACCAGATAGGGCGCTTCACCAATGGCCGGTGCGACATGGCGGGACAGCAGTTCTGCGAGCGTGTGACCGTGCACAAAGGGCACATCAAAAAACGCGAGAAATGACCGCCGGTCGGCTTCTGGACGAGGGCCTTCCGCGCTTGGGCCCAGTGGGTTGGCACGGTCACAGACAATCACCTCAACATGTTGTTCGAGGGCGCGCCGCGCCGCCTGAGCAGCGGTTGCGGCATAGGTGTAACAACGCACTCCGACATCGCGGAGATCGATAATCAGAGAATCGATGTCTTCAAAGCTTGTGGTTTCGTCCAGACCGCCCCCGCCATAGAGGCTTTGAACCGCAAGTCCGGTCGAGGGATCGATGGTGTTGTCAACGGGGTCGCCAGCATGCGCGGAGAGATGTATGCCATGCTCAGGCGTATATAGCCTGATCGGGGGGGCACCAGCCTCAGTCAGTCGTTGGCTCAGGGCGCGTGAGGCCGTAATGCCTGCGGTGGTGGCACTGGCATGGTTGGTCAGAAGCCCGACCTGCCGATGGGATAATCTTTCAATGGTTTCATTGTCTGCGAGCAAACGATCAAGCCCGGCAAGCACCGGTCGTTTCTGACTTTGCTTCTTGGACTGGTTTTGCATGGTGCCAGACTAACGCTGCACACCGTGACCGAGAAAGACCCCGGTTGATCAGGCCACTTGATTGACCAGTCTGCCGCCCTGACGAAAATCGGATTGTGTCTCAGCAGCCTCTTCTGCGGGAAAGCGCCGAATGACATCACCGGTTGTCGGGTCGAGTATTTCGATAAAGACTTCGGCGTTTTCCGGATCATAGCTCAACCGCGCCTGAAATATCCGTCCTTCGGTCTCGACAAGGTTGACGCGGTTTTCGGATTCAGGGGCTGTTTTGGGGCCTTTTTCTTCGTCGCTGGCGTTTCTGGCCAGCATCGCAAAGGAGCCGGGCACGGGCTCGGTGGCGGGACGTATGCGTTCGATGTTCTCCATTTCACGCTCCAGAGTTCTTCCTGTTGTGTCTCTGTACCGGCTTTACGCTCTGGACGGCTCAGGGGACGTTGCACGCACTGCTTGCCTGCAAACACAATTCATCGCGCGAATGGGCGTTTCGCGCAACGAAGATCGCGTGCAGTTTTAGTTTTTGGAAATTCGATGAAAAACCCCGGCAATTTGCCGGGAAAGAACGTCAAAATCAGCGAATGGCAACAAGCTTGGGGCGTCGCTTGATCGCGCCGAGAACATCCATGAGGTTTTGTCCCTGTTTCAGCTTTTGCGGACCGCGTGAAACCGCATAACGTTCGGGCCGGTTTCCCTTTTTGGGGAACTTCTCGATGGAGTAAAGCGGATGTTCGGCTGCGTGGCGGAATACCGAGAAAACAGCCCGGTCTTTGCAGAAATCAATGGCGTAGTCCCGCCATTCACCTGCTGCGACCCGGCGACTGTATTCGTTCAAAAGGATGCGAAGCTCGTTGCGGTCAAAAGAGACCTGACCAGGAGTGCGGTTCTTCTGGTTCACGATGTGCACGGAACTCATATGAGATACGCTCGCCCGTTACTGTTGGATATCAGGGCAACAAGTTTTCACGATTTTCCGTGAACTGTCCAGCGGCGCAGCGCGCAGATTAGTGGGTGCGTCGACTGACCGTCTCGTGCGGGTTTTCAACGGGATAACAGGTCATATTGGCAATCGACCGGTAGCAGGCCTGATTGGGAGGCTCTGGGACTTCGCCGACTTCGGGAACGCACCAGGCCTTGCCTTTGAACGAGTGCAGAAAGGAACAGTTTTCGCCTGTCGCAAATGACATGGCGTGGTCTGTTACCGTTTTTCCGGAATCGACAACGGTCACGACACTTGCCCCACTCAGCGCGATAGAGGCCGGGTCAACGCAGGCCGTCAGGGTGAGCGGAACGAGCATCAAGGTGAATTGTTTGAGACGTCGGGTCATGATCGCATAAATGCTGGAATTCGGGTAAGTTTGACCTGTTGAGGTTAAGGAATGGTTTGAGACCTAGGGCAATTGATCAAAAGCCTGTTAAGAGGTTGATTTCGGGGCCCGCTCCGGCGATATAGCGCAGGGATGGCAGGGCGAAGTTATTGAAAAGGAAATATTTTCGTGTCGGACGAGTTATTTCGCGAAGTTGATGAAGAGGTTCGTCAGGATCGCTACCAACAAGTTTGGAAACGCTACGGCACCCTGCTGGTGATTGCGGTGGTTGCAATCGTTGGGGCAACTGTTGCGTTCGTTGTGTGGCGGGGCGCGCAGGAAAGCGCACGCGAAGCTGACAGCACGCGGTTCCTCGCAGCTGTGGTTCAGGAGCAGACGCAGCGCGATACCGCGATTCTTCAGTTGCGTGACATAGCGAATGACGGAACGCCGGGTTACCGGTTCCTTGCCAGTTTGCGGGAGGCAAGCCTGCTGGCTGATGCGGGCAATACGGCCGAAGCCGTCGCTGTGTTTGATTCCATTGCCGCGGATGACGATCTTGGCGCTTCCTATCGGGATATGGCTCGTTTGCTGGCCGTCGCCCGTGGCATGGAGCTTCTGGGGTCCGACGAGGTCGAACAGCGTCTGTCGGCTCTTAACACCGAAGACAACCCATTCCGGGTGACCGCGCGTGAGTTTCTTGCCGTTTCTGCAATCCGTAACGGGAATGACGTGCAGGCACGCGAACTGTTGCAGGCCAATGTCGATGACTCGGAGGCTCCCCCCGCGTCCCGCAACCGTGCGATTGAGTTGCTCTCAGCTCTCGGTAACTAGACATGACAACAGCACGCTATGATTTCGTGAAGAAAATTTGGCTGATCCCGGTCGCGCTCTTCGCACTTGCCGCCTGTGATTCACTCGATTTTTTGGGGGCTTCGGATGATGCGCCGTTGCCCGGTGAGAGAATTTCTGTCCTCGCGGCCCAAGACCAGATCGTGCCGTCATCCCGTGTGGCTGATCTTGCGATTCGGTTGCCGCGTCCGCTGATCAATGTGGACTGGCCGCAGCAGGGTGGGTTTGCCAATCACGCCATGCACCATTTGTCGCTGGGGGCTTTACCGCAGGAAATCTGGTCGAGCAGTCTTGGCTCAGGGTCCGATGACGACGAACCGATCCTTTCCGGTCCGGTAATCGCCAACAATCTTGTTTTCACCATGGACGCTGATGCGGTGGTTTCCGCCCGTCGCGTTGAGGACGGGCGGGTCGTCTGGCGGACCGATATCGAACCCGCTGATGAAGATGACGGAAATTGGGGCGGCGGTGTCGCCTTTGATCTGGGTAAGGTTTACGCCGGTACAGGCTTCGCGCAGGTCGTGGCTCTGGACGCACGCACCGGTGCAGAGCTTTGGCGGACGGCCGTGTCTGGCCCGATGCGTGCGGCACCCACGGCCTTTGGTGGCAGGGTTTATGCCATCACAAAAGACAACCAGTTGTTTGCGCTGGATGCTGAAACCGGCACCGTCGACTGGACCCACACAGGAATTGAAGAGACCGCCGGGCTGATCGGTTCTGCAAGTCCTGCTGTGGACGGGGACATCGTGATTGTCCCGTATTCCTCCGGTGAAATTTTTGCCCTGCGCGCGCAGAACGGTCAGCAGCTCTGGAGTGACAATCTGGCGGCGATCCGGCGTGCCGATGCGGTTTCGGCACTGGCTGATATTCGCGGGCGTCCGGTCGTGGACCGTGGCCGCGTCTATGCCATCAGTCATTCGGGTCGCATGGTGGCAATTGATCTTGCAAGTGGGCGTCGTGTCTGGGAAGCCGAAGTCGGGGGTGTCAATCAGCCCTGGGTTGCCGGGCGGTTCATTTTTGTTGTGACAACAGAAGGTGATGTTGTCGCGCTCGTGGCGGAGAACGGACTGGTTCGCTGGGTACGGCCGCTTGGGCGTTACGAAGATCCCACGGATCGTGAAGACCTCGTCAATTGGTCGGGCCCCATTTTGGCCAGTGACCGCTTGATCGTCACCGGAAGTCAGGGGGTCGCCATTGCGCTTTCGCCTTACACCGGGGAAGTGATCGGTGAGATCGAAATGCCTGATGATGTTTCGTTGGCGCCGGTACTGGCAGACGAAACGCTCTATTTCCAGACAGACGGTGCGCGTATCCTCGCGTTCCGCTAGTTCCTGAAGGGAACGCCAAAGATCATGCTTCCGACCGTCGTTATCGTCGGGCGGCCGAATGTCGGCAAGTCCACATTGTTCAACCGCCTCGTGGGGCGGCGCGAAGCGTTGGTGGATGACAGTCCCGGGGTGACCCGTGACCGTCGTGAGGGCGAGGCCACGCTTGCGGATCTGACGTTCCGCCTGATTGATACCGCTGGCCTTGAAGATGCATTCGACGAGAGCTTGCCCGCACGTATGCGCCGTCAAACAGAGCAGGCAATCGATACTGCTGATCTGGTGATGCTTGTGGTCGATGCGCGCGCCGGTATCACACCGCTTGATGAACATTTTGCAGACTGGCTGCGGACCAAGGGTGCCAACGTCGCGTTGGTCGTCAACAAGTGTGAGGGCCGTGCGGGGGCAGGCGGGTATCTGGAGGCGTATTCACTGGGTCTTGGAGACCCGATCGCCATTTCCGCAGAGCATGGAGAAGGTATTCACCTCCTCTATGATTCGATCGCTGCCGTTTCGCCTGATCCCGAAGCAGAATGGGACACCGAAGAGACGGAAGAATACGACGAAAAGGCAATGCGCCTTGCGATCGTCGGACGCCCCAATGTCGGAAAATCCACCCTGATCAACGCGCTTGTAGGCAATGATCGCATGCTGACCGGCCCGGAGGCCGGCATCACGCGCGATGCCATTTCCATCGAATGGGAGTTTGATGGTCATCGCATTGCGCTTGTCGATACAGCGGGAATGCGTCGTCGTGCCCGGATTGAGGAGAAGCTGGAGAAGCTGTCTGTCGGCAATTCTCTCAATGCGATTCAATATGCCCATGTCGTGGCACTGGTGCTCGATTCCGATCAGATGCTCGAGAAGCAGGATCTGGCCATCGCCCGGCACGTGATTGAAGAAGGCCGCGCCTTTGTCATCGTCGTCAACAAATGGGACCTGGTCACCGATGGGGCCGCGGCGCTACGCGTATTGCGTGATCGTATGGAAATTTCCCTGCCACAGGGCACCGGAACGCCTATCGTGACCCTGTCCGCAGCCACGGGCCGGGGACTCGATCGTCTGATGCCGGCTGTTCTTAAAGCCTATGAGCACTGGAACTTCCGTGTGTCGACAGCCGGATTGAATGACTGGCTGACCGAATCAATGGAGCGTCATCAGCCGCCATTGGCGGCCAACAAACGCCCGATCCGGCTGCGCTATGCAACCCAGGCCAAAGCGCGTCCGCCAACGGTCGTTCTGTTCGGAAATCGCCCGGAAGATTTGCCGACGAGCTATTTGCGCTATCTGGAAAACAGCTTCCGCGATCGCTTCCAGCTGGAGGGGACGCCGATCCGTATCCAGACCCGCAAAAGTGACAATCCCTATCACAGCAAGAAACGCTGAGACGGTTGATCTTCAGGCGAGATCTATCAGCTCACCATGGCCCGTCCAGGCCGGACTGGCGAGTTCGACGAATTTGCCTGCGATATCTTCTGGCGTTTTGAGTGTTTCGGGGTCTTCCCCGGGGAATGCTGCCGCACGCATTCCGGTGCGTGTCGCACCAGGGTTGAGAATATTGACCCGTACATCCGTGTTTTGCAGTTCGGCGGCCCAAACCTTGGCCAGTGTCTCGACTGCAGCCTTGGTGACCGCATAGGCTCCCCAGAAAGCTCGCGGGTTGGCCGCCGCACCGCTGGTTACCAGAATGGCCCGCCCGGCATCCGAAAGGCGGAGCAGCGGGTCCAGTGTCCGGATCAGGCGCCAGTTGGCATGTACATTCACATCGAAGACGTTGTGCCATGACTTGGCGTCGTAATGGGTAAGCGGAGTCATATCTCCGAGCGCACCAGCATTGCCGACGAAGATATCGAGTTTCTTGAAGCGTTCCAGAAGTGCCGGCCCGAGCGTGTCGATCGCTTCGAAATCTGTGAGATCACACGGCACAAGCGTGGCTTGTCCGCCCGCAGCCTTGATTGTGTCATCGACTTCCTCAAGGCCACCGACTGTACGCGCGATCAGGATGACATGAGCGCCTTCTGCGGCGAACCGCAGAGCTACAGCGCGGCCAATGCCGCGTGACGCACCGGTAATAAGGGCTGTGCGGCCCGACAGGATGCCTTGTTGGCTCATGGTATTACGTTTCTGTTTAGGCCAGCTCAGCGAGGAGGGACATCTGTGTTACGTCGTCAGCGTGTTCCTGATCGGTCAACGCGATCGGATAGTCGCCACTGAAGCAGGCATCGCAATATTGTGGGGCGTCATTGTCGCGGCCGGGTTCACCCATGGCGCGGTACAGTCCATCAATGCTGATATAGGCCAGACTGTCGGCGCCGATCAGCTTCCGGATTTCCTCAACTTCATGATTGGCAGCTAGCAACTGTGAAGCTTCGGGTGTGTCGATGCCGTAGTAGCAGGGCCCCCGGGTTGGTGGGCTGGAAATACGCACATGCACTTCGCGTGCGCCCGCGCTGCGCACCATCTCGACGATCTTTTTCGATGTGGTGCCGCGCACAATACTGTCGTCGACAAGAATTACGCTCTTGCCATCCAGCTGGCCGCGATTGGCATTGTGTTTGAGACGAACGCCCAGATGCCGGATTTCATCCGTCGGTTCGATAAACGTACGCCCGACATAATGGTTTCGGATCAGACCGAGTTCGAAAGGAATACCAGCTTCCGCAGCATAGCCGATGGCCGCCGGAACACCGCTGTCAGGGACGGGGATGACGAGATCAGCGTCCACATGGCTTTCCCGGGCAAGCTCGGCGCCAATGCCTTTGCGCGCCTCATAGACATTGGTGCCGTCCACATCGGAATCCGGACGGGCGAAATAGATGTACTCGAAGATGCAAAGACGTTTTCGAACCTGCGGTGAGGGTTTGTAGGAGTGCAGTCCGTCCTCGTCGATCACGATCAGTTCACCGGGCTCGATGTCGCGTACAAAGGTCGCGCCAATGATATCGAGCGCACAGGTCTCTGATGCCAGGATCCAGGCATCGCCGAGTTCTCCAAGCACAAGGGGGCGAACGCCGAGCGGGTCACGCGCGCCAATCATTTTCCGGCGTGATAGAGCGACCAGCGAATAGGCCCCGTCAATGGCGCGCAAGGCCTCAATAAACCGGTCCAGCAAGCGGGTTTCGCGACTGGTTGCGATCAGGTGCTGGATAACCTCGGTGTCCATGGTCGACTGGAACAGCGAGCCTGCCTGCACCAATTCCCGGCGCAACTGGCGTGCGTTGGTCAGATTGCCGTTATGGGCGAGCGCAAGTCCGCCGAAACTGTAATCCGCATAGAGTGGCTGCACATTTCGCAGAACGGTCTCACCAGCTGTTGAATAACGATTGTGCCCGATCGCGGAATCGCCGGGCATGGTCTCGATCACCTCGGCGTTGCCGAAGATATCTCCGACCAGCCCCATGGCGCGATGCGGGTGAAAGCGCTTTCCGTCATAGGAGACAATGCCTGCAGCTTCCTGGCCACGATGCTGAAGCGCGTGGAGGCCCAGAGCTGTCAGCGCGGCAGCGTCTTCGCTGCCATAAACGCCAAACACGCCGCATTCCTCGTGGAACTTGTCCGGATCGTGGGACGGCTGAAACGGATGGGTTGTCAGATTATCTATCACTGGTTCTTCCGGATCAGATCTTCAATGCCCTGTCGCACGCCGTCCTTATACCCCTCTTGGGCCGGTGACGCAGATGTTTCGGGCGGGCTGGTGAGTTTATCGAGAGCTTTGCGTGCCGCATCCACGTCATTGGCGCGTTTCTGGGCATTTTGCAGGGCTGCGCCGGTTTCCCCGATCAAATTCTCCGGCAATAGATCACGGACCAGAAGTGCGCCGCGTTCAACAGCCGGGCGCGTGCGTGCGTCCTCAACCCATTCCGGTGTGTCTTCAGCCCAGACATCGCTCATGAACAGGAAGCCGACGCAGATCACCAGAGCCGATGCGGCCAGCCCGGCGAGCAAGCCGAGAGAGCGGTCGAGCGCATTCAGGCGGCCGGAACGGACCCAGCCACTCAGCATGTGACTGATCAGGTGGAAGACGATCAGGGCGACAATGAACAAGGCTGCCCCGGCAATCAGTTCCGAGAGCCATGCCGGCTGAATGTATTCCGCAGCGTAGGGCGTGACCGTTTCAAAGCCGTAGATCGTGATCAGGCCGGCACCGATCCAGGACGCCACGAACAAGCCGCCGCGCACAAATCCTGTAACCAGACCAAACAAGGCGCCCAGAAACACGACGGCGAGAACACCGATATCAAATCCGCTGAATCCTGCTATTTCCATGATCAGGCCGTTGCGATTGCTTTGGGTTTGCTGGGTACATCGAAATGGGTGAACAGGTCACGCAACTCCGATATTTCCGCGATCTGCAGATCGCCGGTATGTTTCTTTGATTTCTTGGTTCGCGCCGGTATCAGCGCCCGCTCAAAACCAAGGCTTTGTGCTTCGCGCAGGCGGGAATCGGGTTGGCCGACACCACGAACTTCGCCCCCCAGTCCCACTTCGCCAAACACAACCGTGCGCGGGGGAAGGGGTTGTTCAAGATGGGCTGAGACAAGCGCGGCTGCAACGGCAAGATCGGCCCCCGGCTCGCTGATCCGCAACCCACCCGCAACATTCAGATAGACATCATGGGACCCAAGATTGAGACCGCAGCGGGTCTGGAGTACCGCGATCATCATCGCCAGCCGTCCGGAATCCCAACCGACAACAGCACGCCGTGCGGTGCCCAGCGCAGTTGGGGCCACAAGGGCCTGTATTTCCACAAGGACCGGTCGTGTTCCTTCAACGCCTGCAAACACAGCCGACCCGCTTGTGGTGTCGCTGTGCCCAGCCAGAAAAAGTTCGGATGGGTTGGACACTTCAGCCAGCCCCGCATCGGTCATTTCGAACACGCCGATTTCGTCGGTTGCCCCGAACCGGTTCTTGACCGCGCGCAGGATACGAAACTGGTTTGCGCGTTCGCCTTCAAAATAAAGCACGGCGTCGACCATGTGCTCGAGCACGCGCGGTCCTGCGATGGTGCCTTCCTTGGTGACGTGCCCCACGAGGATCATCGTTTGGCCACGCCGCTTGGCAACACGGATCAGTTCCTGTGCGCAGGTGCGCACTTGTGAAACGGTGCCCGGCGCAGAATCCAGTGTGTCGACATACATGGTCTGAATGGAATCGATAATCGCGACATCTGCGGCATCGGCGGAGTCCAGCGCGGCAAGAATATCGCGAATATTTGTTGCCGCCGCGAGAGAGACAGGCGCATCGGCGAGACCGAGCCGCGCGGCGCGCAGCCTTATCTGGTCGATGGCTTCCTCACCGGAAATATAGGCCACCGAGACCCCTGATTTTGCCAGCAAGGCAGCGGCCTGCAGCAGAAGCGTTGATTTTCCGATCCCGGGATCACCGCCGACCAGCAGGGCCGAACCCGGGACGAGCCCGCCGCCGCAGACCCGATCAAGTTCCTTGATGCCGGTCAGCCGCCGTTCGCGATTTTCAGGCGCGCCGTCGAGCGAGGTAAAGGCGACAGGCTTACCCCCCGCCTTGGTCACTCCTTTGGGGACCGCCGCTTCTGCCACTTCCTCAACGATGGAATTCCATTCGTTGCAGGAATCGCAGCGGCCCGACCATTTGCCGTGGACGGCCCCGCAGGACTGACAGACGAAACGATTGGAGACACGCGCCATGGTCAGCCTGCCACACGCAGCTGAATGGGCCCGTCAGAGCGCCCATGGATGAATTGGTCGAGCATCTCGTTCCCCGAGTGGTCAATTTCCGAGACTGGCCCGTGCCAGACGATCCGACCCTCGTAGATCATTGCGATATTGTCTGCGATTCGTCGGGCACTTGCCATGTCATGGGTAATCGAAAGGGCTGTGGCGCCCAGCTCCCGCACGGATTTGACGATCAGGTTGTCGATGACACTGCCCATGATCGGATCAAGGCCGGTGGTGGGTTCGTCAAAGAACAGGATTTCCGGCTTGGTTGCGATGGCACGCGCCAGTCCGGCGCGTTTTTGCATGCCGCCTGACAATTCGGCTGGTGAGCGGTCGGCAATATCGGTCTCCAGACCCACCTGGACCATCGCTTCGAGAGCGGCTTCCCGTGCTTCCCGGCGATTCATCCCCTGACTCTGCATCAGGCCAAAGGCGACATTCTCCCAGACCGGCAGGCTGTCAAACAGGGCCGCGCCCTGAAACAGCATCCCGAACTTGCGGGTGACGCGTTCACGTTCGGCAACGCTCATCCCGACCACGTCCTCACCATCAATCAGGATGGCTCCTGAATCCGGTTCCATCAGGCCGATGATGTTCTTGATGAGAACCGATTTTCCGGTCCCCGAACCACCGATGACAGCGAGGGATTTGCCCGCTTCAATCGAGAGGTTCAGCCCCTGCAGGACGTGTTTGGAGCCGAATGATTTATGAAGATCACGGACCTCGATTTTTGCTGTGTTTCTATCTTGGGTCATACGGCGAAGAACATGGCGGTGATAATGAAGTTGAACAGCAACAGCAGAATTGAAGCGGAAACAACCGCATTTGTGGTCGCCTGACCAACGCCCTGGGCACCGCCTTTGGAGTTGTATCCGTGATAGGTGCCCATGAGCGCGACCAGAAAACCAAAGACGGCGGCTTTCACGAGACCCGAGACGAAGCCAAGGGTGTCGAGGCTCGTCCATGTGCTTTTCAGGTAGGTCGTCGGGTTGAAACCGAAATCGTAGACCGACACGATGAAGCCACCGAGAACGCCGATGACATCGGCGACAAGCACCAGCAAGGGCAGCATGGCCACAGCTGCGATCAGGCGGGGTGCCACCAGATATTTGAATGGATTGGTCGAAAGTGTCGTCAGCGCGTCGATCTGCTCTGTCACGCGCATTGTGCCGATTTCGGCGGCCATCGCCGCGCCAATCCGCCCCGCAACCATCAGACCTGCGAGGACCGGCCCAAGCTCGCGCGTGATGCCCCATACGACCACGTTTGCAATTGCGGCTTCACCGGCGAATGCAAACCCGCTGTAACTCTGGAGTGCCAGAACCATACCGGTGAAGATTGCGGTCAGGCCGACAACGGGCAGGGAGTAGTAGCCGATCTCGATCATCTGCCGGAGGATCAACCGCGGATAAAATGGTGGGGTCACACAGTGGTAAAGGCCATTTGCGGAAAAGATGGAAATCCGTCCGATCACGGCGAATATGGCAATCGTGCCCCGGCCAATGACGCGCAATATTCCCATGATCAGGATTGCCCGCCTTTGTAGAGACGTTCAAAGCGGCTGCCGAGACGTGCGAGCACTTCGTAGCCAATTGTCCCGCTTGCGACAGCAAGTTCGTCGACACTGACATGAGATCCAAGCAGCTCCACAGCCTGACCGGGTCTTGCCAGTTCTTCGGGAATATCACTCACATCGATGGTGATCAGGTCCATGGAGACACGCCCGCAAAGAGGAACGTCATGACCTGCGATATGGGCATGCATGGTGCCACCTGTCTTGCTTGTCGCTGCGCGTGGGTATCCGTCTGCATAGCCTGCGGCAATGGTTGCGATCCGCGCCGGTTTTTCCACATGATGCGCGGCACCGTATCCAACGGTCATAGGGGTGTCAACGCTCCGGACTTGCAGGATTTTGGCATGAATTTCAACGACTTGCCGCATTGGATTCGGTCTGTCGAGACTCGGTGCGATCCCATAAAGCGCTGCCCCGGGACGGACCTGGTCGAGGTGAAACGCATCTCCGAGAAACGCGCCGGGTGAGTTGGCGAGACTTGCTTCAAGCCGTCCTGTAACCGCTTCAATCCGGGATCGTGCGACCCGGAATGTCTCCAGTTGTGCCGCGTTCATCGGATGGTCCGGGGTATCGGCACAGGCGAGATGGCTCATGAGTGTGGAGACACCCAATTCGCTTAGCCGTTCGGGATCGGCAAGCAGCCTCTCGAGATCATTGTGGTTCAGGCCGAGCCGGTTCATGCCGGTGTCTATGTGAAGCCACGCCGTGGTGTTTTCATGTCGCTCTTTGATGGCGTCGTGCCAGGTCTCAATCTGCTCAAGGCTGTTGAGGGTCGGACAGAGGTCGAATTCAAAGAATATGTCTGTTGCGCCACGTGCCGGGCCGTTCAGAACAATGATCTGCGCGGTCGGCAAAATTTTGCGAAGGCTTGTCCCTTCCCGCGGTGTGGCGACAAAAAAGCTCTGACAGCCCACCCGGGACAGCGCCTTGGCAACCGGTCCGAGGCCAAGGCCGTAAGCGTTCGCTTTGACCGACGCGCCCACCGCGGCGTTCGGGCAGGTTTCCCGGATCAGTTTGTAATTCTCGGTGATCGCATCGAGGTCCACCACGAGGGTGGCGCCGGCATCGCCGGGAATCGAGATATCACCAGTGGTCAAGGTTCTAAAACCGTTCCTCGGGCAGGTAGGTGTCAGCCTGCAGGTCCGAGAACTGGGTGAACTCCCCGGTGAACTGAAGTGTGACGGTCCCGATCGGGCCATGGCGCTGCTTGGCAACAATCACTTCGGCCTTGTTGCGACATTGTTCGAGCAGTTCATTAAAACGCGTCTCGCGTTCCAGATAGGTATCCTGCTTTTCGTTGTCGCGCGGCGTCGGGCGTTCACGCTCCTTGTAGTACTCCTCGCGATAGATGAAGGAGACGACGTCGGCGTCCTGTTCGATCGATCCGGATTCACGAAGATCGGAAAGCTGTGGGCGTTTGTCCTCGCGCTGTTCGACAGCACGTGAAAGCTGACTGAGTGCAATTACGGGAACATTGAGTTCCTTGGCGAGTGCCTTGAGCCCCCGTGTGATCTGGGAGACTTCCTGCACACGGTTGTCACCGCGGCTGTTGGCCGGCGGATTCACGAGCTGCAGGTAATCAATGATGATGAGGCTTAGTCCGTGCTGCCGTTTGAGACGGCGCGAACGCGTGCGAATCTGCGAGATCGTCAGGGCCGGCGTGTCATCAATGAAGAGCTTGAGGCTGTGCAGGGCCTGAGCCACGGCAAACACCCGGTTGTATTCCTCCTCACGCACATCGCCGCGTCGGATTGAATCCGATCGCACATGGGCTTGTTCTGAAAGAATACGCGTTGCCAGCTGTTCGGCCGACATTTCCAGCGAGAAGAAGGCGACGCTCTCGCTTTGCTCAATGTCGGTCCCGTCCGGGCCCTCGACGAGTTTCTTCGAGGAGGCCGCGTTGTAGGCAATGTTGGTCGCAAAGGCTGTTTTGCCCATGGAAGGGCGCCCGGCGATGATCACCAGATCGGACTCATGAAGGCCGCCAAGCAGCTTGTCGACATCGGTAAAGCCGGTCGGCACGCCGACGAGTTCGCCATCGCGCTTGTATGCTGCGGCCGCTGAATCAATGGCGGCGGTGACTGCGGTTTTGAAGTCCTGGAAGCCGGTCTCTGCAGAGCCCTGTTCGGCAAGCTGGAACAGCATTTCCTCGGCCCGCTCGATCTGTTGCGGGGCTGGGGCATCAAGCTCGTATTCATATGCGGAATTAACAACATGATCGCCGATTTCGATCAGTTCGCGTCGCAGAAAACAGTCATAGACTTCTTTGCCGAGGTCTCCGGCATTCTGGATCGTAATGACCGCATTTGCGAGTTCGGCGATATAGGCCTGCCCACCGATGGCTTTGAGGTCCTCGTCGTCCTTGAAGTAGTTCTTCAGGGTCACCGGGTCAGCGATCTGGCCGCGCTCGATCAGGTGCGCGCAGGCCTCATAGACACGCGCATGGGCCGGATCGGCGAAATGCTCGGCGAACAGAAACTCCTGAACACGTTCAAAAGAACGATTGTTCACCAGAATTGCGCCGAGAAGCGCCATTTCGGCTTCGAAGTTATGCGGCGGCGAACGGAATCCCGGCCCGTCTCCGTCCCCGTGAAGGGGCGTAACGTTGGCCGGCTCTTCTGCCATGTGGTCTGTCATATCGCTTGTGCTCATGGGCGCACCCTAACGGTGTCATCCGGACAACAGTTTAGCCTTGTTCAGTGAGTCTGGTGGAACATGGGGAAAACACCGATCTAATTCCGCTTGCAAGGAAATGATTTCCCGAGACCTGCATTTTTTTAGCGGACTTTCCCATCCGTTGTGCGGGACTATAGTGTTCAAAATCAGACACATAATGGGGAAACACGAAATGCGCGCATCCTGGTACGAAGAATTTGGTCCCGCCCGGGACGTTCTCAAGGTCGGAGACATGGATAAACCGGTCGCCGGCGACGGGCAGGTGCTCGTGCGTATCCATGCCTCAGGGATCAATCCGCTTGATGTGAAAGGCCGGGATGGCGCGCGGTGGCCCATGCGCGGCGACAAGATGATCCCGCATTTTGACGGTGCGGGCGTCATTGAGAGTGTCGGCGCAGGGGTTGATGCGAGCCGCGTCGGTGAACGTGTCTGGCTTTATGAAGGCAACCTCGGACGCGCGGAAGGGACTGCAGCCGAGTACCTCGTGCTTGATGCGTCGCGCGCCAACCCGCTGCCGGAATCACAAAGCTTTGCCGAAGGTGCGTGTCTGGGCATTCCGGCAATGACCGCCCATGGCGCGGTTTACAAAGATGGTTCTGTAGAGGGGCAGACGATCCTGGTCACCGGTGCGGCGGGTGCGGTGGGCAACTACGCCGTTCAGATGGCGCGCAATGGCGGTGCCATGGTGATTGGCACTGTGAGTTCGGACGAGAAGGCGGACCGTGCGCGCGAGGGTGGCGCGGCGCATACGATCAACTACAAGACCGAAGACGTGGCCGAACGGGTGAAAGAAATCACCAACGGCAAGGGCGTTGATCGTGTTGTCGAAGTTGAACTCGGCGGCAATATGAAGACCACGTCAAAGATCCTCAAAACAGGCGCTGTGATCGCCGCCTATGCCTCCATGGCAGAGCCGATCGCACCATTTCCGTTTTATGGTGTCCTGATGAAGGCACCGACGTTGCACATCATCGGTTGTTTCACGCTGCCACAGGCGTTCAAGCAACAAAGTGTGTCTGACATTTCGCGCTGGATGGCGGAAGGCAAGCTGACCAGCCGTGTGGCCGGTCAGTATATCCTCAATGATATCGCAGCCGCCCATGAGGCCGTGGAAGCCGGTCGCCAGGTGGGTTCGGTGGTGGTGACCATCGACTGATCGCGAACGATCCTCACCTTGTGACCCATTGTGGGAAGGGGTGAGGGCAGCTTCTTACTTTCAGCCCGCCTGGCAGCCACTGACAGAAACTCCGCGTCAGTCAGAGCGCCAGACGTTGGCGTTTATTGGTACTTAGCGACCGCCACCAATCCAGTTTTTGGCGGCTTCGGCATAGCCGACGGAAAGCCTCTCAACAGGGTCGTTCGAAGCGGCTTCGACAATCAGGCTCAAAAAACCACCCGGTCCGTAACCTGCAATGGAGAAGAGTTCGGGGTTGGTTGCAATTGTTTTGCCCGATGCCAGGTCGACGACATTCAAGGTCGCCCGCAACATATGGCTGCCGCCGACGAAGACGGACTGACCACCTGAGATAACCCGAACTTCGATGACGTTGACTTCAACCTTTGCAGGGGCGGTCCCCTGAAACACCGGTTGAACTTGTTTCTGGAAAGCATCGGTGACCATTGCAACAACGCGATCTTCCATGAACTTGCGGGCTTCCGGAGAATTCACGAGGGCGTCGTAGTCACAATCCTGTGGCTTATTTTCTCCAGCGGCAGTGTTGTAGGGGTCTCCAGAGGTTGCCGTTTCTGGTTCTGGCTTTTCGCATCCTTTGGATTCGGCATACGCATCTTCGCCCGCGCCCCAGGAAATCAACGTGCCCGGCAAAATGGTTACATCAACAACATCGATATCGATTGCCTCGATCTGTTGGGCCGTCATCGGGTTTTTCGGCCCGGTGGCGCATGCTGCCAGAGTGGCGACCATGGCGAATGCAAAGCCAAAACGCTTTGAGGCGCGAACTGATTTTTGCCATCCGCTTTCATGCGAATGGCTGTGTTGAAGACATGTCATCTGGAAACCCCCGAAATAGATCAATCAAATACCCAAAAGTTGACGGCACAACCAAAGGTGGTGTCGTCTTCTCATGACTAACGTTATCGTTGGAGATTCGTGAGAACAAGTTTAGGCGCGTTTGATCGCCTGCACTTGCGTTTCCAGCGTCTGCAGAAAATTCGAACGGTCCTGCTTGGAGAAGGCGCGCGGGCCGCCGGTGATTTCCCCTGATGATCGCAGATCGGTCATCAGGTCCCGTGTGGCGAGTGTCATGCCGATGGAATCCTTGTCCAGCAGCTTGCCGTTGGGGCGCAGGACGCGGGCATCCTTCTTGATGCAACGATCGGCAAGCGGAATGTCCTGGGTCACGACGATGTCGCCGGGGCCAATACGTTCGGCGATCCAGTCATCGGCCACATCTGCGCCATCGCTGACGACGGTCTGAGTGACGAGCGGGTGGCCATGGAATCCGAACATGCCGCTGTTGCTGACCAGCTGGACGTGAATCTGGTGGCGTTCTGCAACACGAACGATTTCGTCCTTCACCGGGCAGGCGTCGGCATCAACATATATCTGGTGCAAGGGGCTCTCCGCGCCGGGGGGTGATGGCGCATTTATGCGTTACTCGGCCGCTTTTGTCGCGTCGGTTTCAGCCGAACGTTCCCAGTTCGCGATGTAGTCACGGGTCAGGGGAACAGCATCCTGACGTTTGGCAATCTGAATCTGGAACACCATTTGCCCCATACGTCGGAATGCGATTTCACATCCGATCAGATAGAACTCCCACATCCGGCAGAAACGCTCGTCGTAAAGGTCCAGCGCTTTTTCGCGTTGCGCCATGAAGCGTTCATACCAGAGATGCAGTGTATCCGCGTAGTGCAGGCGCAGAATTTCAACATCGGTCACCCATAGCCCTGCCTTTTCAATGGCGGCCAGGGTTTCGGACAGGGACGGGGTATAGCCACCGGGGAAAATGTACTTGCGGAGCCAGGGGTTCGTGACCCCCGGGGGTTCCATGCGGCCTATTGAGTGCAGCAAGAACACCCCATCGTCATTGAGGAGGTCCCGGGCTTTCTTGAAATATTCGAGATAGTGGACCGCCCCAACATGTTCAAACATGCCAACCGAAACGATCCGATCATAGGTTGTGGATTCTTCTCGGTAGTCCTGCAGTTTGAACCTTACCTGATCTGAGAGACCCAAATCCTCAACACGCCTCTGACTGACCTTGTGCTGCTGGGTTGAGAGGGTGACGCCGGTAACGTCTGCGCCGGTTTGTTGAGCCAGATACAGGCCCATGCCACCCCAGCCCGACCCGATATCAAGCACCTTCATGCCGGGCTCATGGAGCAGAAGTTTGGCCGCGATGTGCCGCTTCTTGTCCATCTGGGCACGTTCGAGGTCGTTGTGTGTGCCATCGAAATACGCGCAGGAATACTGCCGGTCACTGTCGAGAAACAGATCGTAAAGATCATCCGACAGGTCATAGTGATGTGCGACGTTTTTCTGCGCTTTGCCGACCGGATTGTATTGTTGAATGCGGCGAAACACCTGGCTCAGATTCGCCGAGAAGTCCGAGAACCAATGGTGTTCAAAAGCTTCGATGTTACGCCCGATCAGGTCGATCAGATCATAGAGCGTACCTTCCTCAATCGTCAGCTTGCCTTCCATATAGGCTTCGCCGGCCGCCAGACGCGGGTTGAGGAGCAGCCGCCGTTCGGTGGCCTTGTCATGCAAGCGGATCGCGACACGTGGTGCCGCGCCATCTCCGAAATTATAAGCTCTGCCACGGGAATCGATCAGGGTGAATTCACCCTGATCTATAACCGCGCCGAGAAACCGTGCCAAAAGCATCGCTTCCCCCGTGTTGTAAAAAACTTACGACGCCGGGGTAAAAGCTAGCAAAACTATGCCAAAGAGCAAAACACGGATTTCAGCTTAGGATTTGGCCTCGTCGCCGTCTTCGGCGGCAACATCCCCATCGGTCGAATCGTCGCTGCCTTCTTCGGCGGCTTCGGCCACACGTTCGGCAACGTCTTCTTCAACCATCCCATCCACAGCGGCCGCTTCGGCCCCTTTGTCGTCGGCGAATGCGAGAGCTTCTTCAGCCAACGCAACAGCGTCTTCTGCGGCTTCGCTTTCTTCTGCGATTTCCGTGATGGACA
Organism: uncultured Alphaproteobacteria bacterium; assembly: GCA_943787745.1. Taxonomy (GTDB): domain Bacteria; phylum Pseudomonadota; class Alphaproteobacteria; order UBA6615; family UBA6615; genus JABJAG01. The sequence goes on from CALSNJ010000002.1 coordinate 32,951, forward strand.
GGCCACGCTCACGCTGGGTCTTCGCTTCGTCTTCGGTGCGCGCAACGTTTACGGCCACTTCAACCCGGACTTCGGGATGCAGCGAGATACGGACCGGGTGAAGGCCCAGCTCCTTGATGGGGCGATCAAGCATCACCTGACCGCGTGTAACGGTCACCCCAGCCTCAGAAACGGCATCCGCGAGATCGCGACCGCTGACCGAACCGTAAAGCTGGCCATTGTCGCCCGCCTGGCGGATCAACGTGATATCGAGTTCGCCAAGCTTCCCGGCGACAGCCTCGGCATCTTTGCGACGTTCAAGGTTCTCGGCTTCAAGCTGAGTGCGCTGAGCTTCGAATTGCTTTTTGCTGTCTTGGGTTGCGCGCAGGGCCTTTTTCTGCGGCAGCAGAAAATTGCGGGCATAGCCCGGCTTGACAGTGACGACGTCACCCATCTGGCCGAGTTTTTCGATACGTTCGAGAAGAATTACTTCCATGTCACACCTCCTGGCCGGTCGGAACGAGTCCGAACCGCCGGCGAAGATCGAGGGTTTGGTCTGCCACACCGATCAATGCGACAAGCGCGATGAGCGGAGGGAAGACGATCATAAAGCCGTAGAAAACGGCAATAACTACGTAAAAAATTGGCGTCTGGCGGGCGATCGCGTGGAAGGTTCCGGCTCCAACAAGGAACATCGGAACGAGCAATGCGATCGCAGCGTTCTGGCCCAGATAAGCCAGATTGAAATCGCCCAAGAGTACAAAAGCAACAGCAAGGCCGAATGCCAGAGGTATCCATAGGGGTACCTGCAGCTCTTCCATCCGCGGTGCCGGTCGTTGCAATGCACCCCAGAACCGCAGCAGGGCGAGAGCGCCTGCAGTCGCGGCTGAAAGCATCAGCATCCAGGCAGCGAGAGCCGCACCTGGAAAGACCGGTGTCATCGTGTCGACAAGCGACCGTGTTCGATGAAAACCAAGTTCCGGAAACAGGCCGGTGAGGACCGGTTGCAGGAACGAACGGGTGAGGAACGGCAAATCCGTGTTGCCACGGATGACCATGACCGCAAACACGATCATGACAAGCAACGCGCCTGCGAGCAGCCAGGACATAACATTCAGGGGCGGGTGCCACTCAATGTAACCCAGCGAAGACGTGCGTGAGCGTTGCAACTGCTGAACGGCAAAGACAACCGGAATGGCAAACAATCCGGCGAACAGAACGATGGGTTCCGAACTCAATGCGAAAAGGACCGCCAACCCGAAGATCAGAACCAGTCCTGTAAGACCGGCACCAATCGCCGCAAGCACACCGATCCCAAGACCGGCCGCCATCAGCGGTATCCCGGTCAAGGTCATGGGAGCCACAGCACCCAGTCCCAGCGCAAACGGTGCTGCAAAGAGCAGCGCCGCTGCCGCACCGGCGGCAAGCGTAAGAAGGAGGTGTCTGGTTGTGCCTTGCATCATCTGTCTTGCTTTGCTTGGGACAAAACGACCGCCAGGTCGCTAAGCCAGCTGACGTCAGTCGAGGACGTAAGGCAGCAATGCGAGGAAGCGCGCGCGCTTGATGGCACGGGCGAGTTCACGTTGCTTCTTGGCCGAAACAGCTGTGATACGGCTCGGCACGATCTTGCCGCGCTCCGAGATGTATCGAGACAGCGTCTTGGTGTCCTTGTAATCAATCTTCGGAGCATTGGAGCCGGTAAACGGGCATGTCTTGCGCCGACGGAAGAACGGACGTCGGCCACCGCCGCCGCCCCACCACCACCTGTACGGGGTTCCATGGACATTATTCTTTCTCCCCTTCGCTGTCAGAATCAGGGGCCGGTGCGGCCTCCGCTTCTGGAGTTGTTTCTGCGGGCTTTTCGTCCGATGCAGCAGCTTCTGGAGCCGCCGCTGCCTCTGTGGCCGGTTCGGCTTCGCCCTCTTCGTCTTCACGACGTGCGCCGCGTTCTTTGCGACCCTGCATCATGATGGAGGGTCCCTCGTCGTGCTCATCAACACGAAGGGTCAGATAGCGAAGGATGTCTTCGTGGATGCGCTGCTGGCGCTCAAGTTCATTGATGACGTCCGACGGCGCGTCGATATTCATCATCACGTAGTGACCCTTCCGGTTCTTCTTGATCCGGTAGGCGAGGTTGCGAAGACCCCAGGATTCGGCCTCAACGACCTTGCCGCCACCGGTTTCGACGACCCCGGTAAAGGCTTCGATCAGCTGATCGACCTGCGTGCCGGATACATCCTGACGCGCAATAAACACGTGTTCATAGAGTGGCATGTTATGCGACTCCCTCTGGCTGTTTGCTGACCGCCGCCGATCGCCCCGTTCACGGGCCGCGGCTGCACGGTCATATCCGGTGGGCACAATGCTTCACCGGCAAGGAGTGCGGCGTGGATTTCTCCCCACACCGCTTGAGCCGCGGGGAATACACCACAAGGCTTTGTTCGCGCAAGCGGTTCCTTACAGTGCCTTGCGGCCCTGCGGTGGCAGCTTTATGACTTATCCAACACGTTTTTGTTGGGGGAATTCAGAAAATGAGCCGTGCATTCGTCTTTCCGGGCCAGGGAAGCCAGGAAGTTGGTATGGGGTTGGCGCTGGCCGAGGCCTTTCCGGCTGCGAAACTGGTCTTTGAAGAAGTTGATGACGCGCTGGAAACGCGCCTCAGCAAGATCATGTTTAAGGGGCCAATTGAAGACCTCACCCTGACCGAGAATACCCAGCCGGCGTTAATGGCCATGAGCATGGCCGTCATGCGGGTGCTCGAAGAGGAAGGCGGGATCAAGATTTCGGAAGTTGTCTCCTTTGTGGCGGGCCACAGCCTGGGTGAGTATTCAGCGCTGGCAGCCGCCGGTGCGATCCCCCTGGCGGAAGCTGCACGCCTGCTGCAGACGCGCGGTGAAGCAATGCAGGCTGCCGTACCCGTTGGAAAAGGCGCGATGGCCGCCATTCTCGGGCCGAACCTCGAAGATGTTGAATCCATTGCTGCAGATGCCGCTGAGGATCAGGTCTGTGATGTGGCCAATGACAATTCTGATGGTCAGGTCGTGGTCAGCGGTAACACCGAAGCCGTTGAACGGGCGGTTGAGATTGCCAAGGAGCGCGGCGCAAAACGCGCGATGATGCTGACAGTCAGCGCGCCTTTCCACTGTGCCTTGCTCGACCCGGCAGCCGATGTGATGACCTATGCGCTTGCGACCGCAAATATCACGGCACCCAATCCACCAGTTGTGGCAAATGTGACGGCCGCGCCGGTATCCGATCCCGATGAGATCAGAAACCTTCTGGTCGAACAGGTCACCAGCCGTGTGCGGTGGCGCGAATGTGTACTGGCGATGCGTGATCTCGGCGTGGATGAGCTGTGCGAGATCGGGGCGGGGAAGGTTCTCACCGGTCTGAATCGACGCATCGACCGAGACCTGACCGGTCGGGCGATTGGCAGCCCGGCAGATATTGAAGAGTTTCTCGCCACTCTTTAGGCGATTCCGACACCCAAGATATTTACGAGGAAGAAGGACGATATGTTCGATCTCGAAGGCAAGACAGCATTGGTGACCGGGGCGACCGGCGGCATAGGCGGGGCGATTGCAAAACAGTTGCATGATCGCGGCGCGACGATTGTGGCGAGTGGAACGCGGGCGGGAAAGCTCGATGAACTTGCCGCCGCACTCGGTGAGCGATGTCATGCCGTAGCGGCAGATCTGTCAGATCCTGAAGCACCTGATGCGCTCATCGCTGGTGCGATCGAAGCAGCCGGCAGTGTCGACATCCTGATCAACAATGCCGGACTGACCCGCGACAACCTTGCCATGCGAATGAAGGACGAAGAGTGGCAACAGGTTATTGATGTCAATCTGACATCAGCGTTTCGTCTGACCCGCGCCTCGCTGCGCGGGATGATGAAAGCGCGTTGGGGGCGAATCGTCACAGTAACGTCGGTCGTCGGCGCGACGGGTAATCCTGGGCAGGCCAACTACGCAGCATCAAAGGCAGGTCTGACGGGGATGACCAAGGCTCTGGCGCAGGAAGTGGCAAGCCGCGGTATCACGGTGAATTGCATCGCACCGGGATTTATTGAAACACCGATGACAGACGCATTGTCGGACGATCAAAAGACGGCGTTGCTCGGGCGTATTCCCGCAGGTCGTCTGGGGGTTGTTGATGATGTCGCGGCCTGCGCGGTGTTCCTTTCCAGCACCGAAGCATCCTATGTGACCGGCCAGACACTGCATGTGAACGGCGGAATGGCGATGCTTTAGGGCATGTGATTGGCCGCCTGATGAACTGCCGCCGCTTGACGTTACGCGTGAACGCAGCTAAGTCGCGGCCTCCATCACAGTATGTTCACCAGACTATGGTTTGTGCGGATATGCTGTGATAGTGATCAATGGTCGTTTTTGGGCGCACTCGCAGGCCGAATCGTCCTAAATCGTTGTCTTAGAAACCTTCCCCTTGCGGGATAATGAAACAAGAAATTGAGGGCAGGCTGAAATGAGCGATGTTGCCGAACGCGTGCAGAAAATCGTTGTCGAACACCTTGGTGTCGACGAAGGAAAAGTCTCTGAGAATGCAAGTTTCATCGACGACCTCGGGGCAGACAGCCTTGATACCGTTGAGTTGGTGATGGCATTCGAAGAAGAATTTGGATGTGAAATCCCCGACGATGCAGCCGAGAAAATTCTCACGGTTGGTGACGCGGTCAAGTTCCTCGAAGAAGCTGCTGACTAACCTTCGGCAAAGGGTTCGTGTGGCACCTGCCGCGCGAGCCTTTCCCCGTAAACAGCGCATCGGAATCCTATGAGACGTGTCGTTGTCACCGGAATGGGTCTCGTCACGCCGCTCGGCGTGGGCCTTGATCACAATTGGGCTCGCTTGACGAATGGCGAGTCCGGAGCTGTGGCCATTGAGAATTTCGACGTGTCGGACCTGCCTGCGAAAATCGCGGCTCAGGTCCCACGCGGCGACGGCTCCAATGGAACATTCAATCCCGATAATTTTATCTCCTCCAAGGAGCAGCGCCGGGTAGACGAATTTATCGTCTACGGCATCTCGGCTGCCGTTGAGGCTGTTGAGGATTCGGGATGGAAGCCTGAAGAACGGAATGATCAGGAACGGACCGGTGTCATGATCGGCTCCGGGATTGGCGGTCTGCAGACGATCGCCAATGGTGCGATCCTGTTACACGAACAGGGTCCTCGCAAGGTGGGACCGTTCTTTATACCCTCCGCACTGATCAATCTGGCCTCGGGTCATGTGTCTATTCGGTACGGCTTCAAGGGCCCCAATCATGCTGTGGTCACAGCGTGTTCGACAGGCGCGCATGCCATTGGTGATGCCGCACGTCTGATCATGCTCGATGATGCAGATGTGATGGTGGCCGGTGGTGCCGAAGCGGCGATTTGCCGGATTGGAATTGCCGGATTTGCTGCGTGTCGTGCGCTTTCTACAGGTTACAACGATACCCCAGAGCAGGGTTCACGCCCCTATGACAAGGGCCGTGATGGTTTCGTCATGGGTGAGGGCGCGGGCGTTGTCGTTCTCGAAGAATACGAACATGCAAAAGCACGCGGCGCAAAGATCTATGCCGAAGTTGTCGGCTATGGCCTGTCTGGCGATGCGCATCACATCACGGCTCCCGCCGATGATGGCGATGGTGGTTTCCGCTCCATGGCAGCTGCGATCAAGCGCGCTGGCCTGAACCGGGAAGACATCGACTACGTCAACGCTCATGGCACCTCGACCCCTCTGGGGGACGAGATTGAACTGGGGGCGGTCAAACGCCTGTTCGGTGATCACGCATACGAGTTGTCGATGTCATCAACCAAATCGGCGATCGGACATTTGCTGGGAGCTGCGGGTGCTGTTGAAGCGATCTATTCGATCATGGCCATCAACACCAATGTCGTGCCACCGACCATCAACCTCGATGACCCCTCGGATTCCTGTGATATCGATCTGGTGCCGCACACAGCCAAGGAACGTGAGGTACGCCATGTACTGAGCAATTCTTTCGGCTTCGGCGGAACAAATGCCAGCTTGGTTTTCTCAGAGGTCTGACCCTCACGACTCTTCATTTCCCGTCTACCATGGCAGGCAATGACTGACCCATCGGATATCCCGACGACCAGACCGCGACGACGCTGGGGCTGGATTGTCTCGTGCTTTCTTTTCTTGCTGATTTCAGGTGCCTCGATTGTCGGGGGCGGAGCGGTCATGCTGCACCGCGCCTACACAGACCCCGGTCCGCTGTCAGCCGATACCAATCTGGTTATCCCCTCCGGAGCCTCCGGGCGGGCGATCGCACAGGCATTAACGCAAGCGGGCGTGAGTGCTGATGAGCGTTTGGTGCAGCTCTCGATCCGCCTGTTTGCCGACAAGACACCGCTCAGGGCGGGTGAATACGCATTCCCTGCGGGTATCAGCCTGCGGGATGCGATTGGGAAATTGCAGTCAGGCGAGGTCGTTGTTCGCCGTGTCACATTTGCCGAAGGCCTTTCCACACGTGAAATCCTAGCGACCCTGAGCCGCGCAGAGGGACTCAGGGGCCCGGTTCCCGAGGCGTCGGAGTTCAGTGAAGGCGAGCTTCTGCCTGAGACTTATCATTACAGCCTGGGTGACAGCAGGGCGGATATCGTTGCGCGAATGAAAAGCGCGATGGATGCCGCCGTGGAACGCCTGTGGGCCGACCGTGACAAGGATTTGCCGCTCAAAACACCGCAGGAGGCAGTGGTCCTGGCCTCCATTATTGAACGCGAGACAGCCGTTCCCGAGGAACGCGCGCGTGTTGCTTCAGTGTTTATCAATCGCTTAAATCGGGGCATGCGTCTGCAATCCGATCCCACTGTCGTCTTTGGAATGGGAACAGAGGATGGGCCATTCACCGGCCGCTTGCTCCGTCGACACCTTGAGATTGACCACCCACACAACACCTATACCCGGGACGGGCTGCCGCCTTCGCCCATCGCCAATCCGGGACTCGAAAGTATTGCGGCCGCGCTCAAGCCCGCAGCGACGAAATACTTCTATTTTGTTGCGGATGGTTCAGGGGGGCACGCCTTTGCCCGCACATTGGCTGAACACAACCGCAACGTTAGAAAATGGCGCCAGATTCAGCGTCGGGCCCAATAATCGTCTTTGAGGGCACGAACGGTCGCTTAGACAATTGCGATGCGCCTTTCGACAGGCCATACTTACGTAACGAAACTCCGGAGAGAACGATGAACCTGATTGCTCGGAATTGCCTGCACCGTCTGCCCGCCGTGGTGACGGCCCTTTTGGTCCTGATGGTTGCAGTCCCTGCATATGCCCATCACCCCATGGGTGGTGTCACACCTTCAAGCTTTGGCGAGGGGCTGCTGTCTGGCATTGGTCATCCGATCATCGGACTTGATCATCTGGCTTTTGTCCTCGGTATCGGTGTCGCGGCATCTTTTCTCAAGCGTGGGCTGGCAATGCCGGCGTTTTTCATCGGCGCGACCCTTCTGGGAACCGCGATCCATCTGCTGGCCTTCAATCTGCCCGTCGTGGAGATCGTCATTTCGGCCTCCGTGCTGCTGCTCGGCGTGATGATCCTCACCCGACGCGATCAGCCGACAGCAATCTGGGCCGGATTGTTCGTGATTGCAGGTATCTTTCACGGTTATGCCTATGGCGAAGCGATCGTCGGTGCTGAAACGACGCCGCTTGTGGCCTATCTGGCGGGTTTTGCCGTCACCCAGTATCTGATTGCCGGCGCTGCGTTCCTCGTCATGCGCCGCGCATCTGCTGTGGTTGATGCAAAACCTGTGGGCGCACGTATTGCCGGCGGCGTTGTCGCCGGGATCGGCTTCGTGTTCCTGTTTACCGCCGTTGCACCTTTCTAGCTCGGGATATCCCGGTCAGACCTTTTGGTCTGGCTGGGCCATGACCTGATTGATCACCCGGTTATAGCCACCGAAATCGAGAAATCCGCCATCTACTGAAATGTCCTGGCCGGTGATATAGGACGCATCGTCACTCACCAGAAACAGCACCACTGCGGCTATTTCTTCTGGCTGTGCGCCACGCTGCATGGGGGTCTGATCTCCCAGAGCATCGATGAAGTCGTCTGAACCTTCGACCAGAGGTGTTATCACCAGGCCGGGCGCGATTGTGTTGACCCGAATACCCCAGCTTTGCAATTCCATGGCCGCGCTTTTTGTAATGCCGCGAATGCCCCATTTGCTTGTGCTGTAGGCGGTCGCGAAGTGCCCGGTCATGCCGGCGATGGAGCCCGTGTTCACAATCGCACCACCGCCGCTGTCGCGGATCAGGGGTGCAGCCGTCTGAATGCCCAAAAATGGCCCCGTCAGGTTGACCGCCATGACGCGGTTCCAGTCCTCAAGCGAGGTGTTGGCGATGCGCCCCGTCCTTAGTGCAATACCGGCATTGTTGACGAGAATATGCAGTGCGCCGAACTCGTCCGCGATTCCTTGGACCACGTGTTGCCAGTTCGAGAGTTCCGAGACATCGAGGTGTTTGTAAAGTGCATCGCCCCCATCATCACGAATTGACTGCGCGACGGCTTCGCCGAGTTCATCCTGAATATCAGCCAGAATGACCCTGGCACCGGATTTGGCCAGCAGTCGTGCCTCCGCTGCGCCTTGCCCACCACTTGCGCCCGTCACGATTGCGGTTTTGTTTTCGAGTTTCTGGTCCATGGCGTCCTCGGGTGGTCGTTTCAAAAGAGTGCCAGCATGCGCACAGCCAGATACATGGGCAATGGAAAGGCGATCATGGCTGGGTTGCGTGCCAGTCGGTTGCGGATACGCGCGGCAGCACGATCGGTATCCATAAGGAATGGCATACGAAAATCATTTGCGTCGGTCATTGGCGAGCGCACGAAGCCCGGACAGATGACGCTGACCCCGATGCCGTCTTTGGCATGGGCGCGCCGTAACCCGGCGGCATAGAACCGCACTGCAGCCTTGCTCGCGCAATAGGCTGGTGATTCACCAAAAGCACGGAAGCTGGCCAGGCTCGACATGATTGCGATTTGCCCCTGATTGCGGCGGCGCATGCGCTTGAGAGACGGCGTGACGGTATGAACCACCCCGTCCACATTGGTGGCGAAAACATCTGCATCTGACCAGTGATCAGCGGCGGGCCGCTTGCGTGTGCCGGCAGAAACTCCGGCATTTGCAATGACCAGATCGAGTGGGGTTTGATCGTCGGCAGCTGTAACCCAGCTGTCCATGGCGTCGCGATCTCTGACATCGACGACTTGCAACGTGCATTCTGCACCCCGTTCTTGGACTTGTGTGGCGATTGTTTCCAAACGCTGAGAATCGCGACCAGAGAGCCATAGCGTGGTTCCAGGCTGTGCATAGGCCAGTGCAAGCGCCTGCCCGATTCCGCTGGATGCGCCAGTGATGAGTACAGATTGGGGGCTAGTGTTTCCGGTCATGATTTCCACGATACGCAAACTTGTTGGTGTTGGGAGTGCAAGCTATAAGGCCCATCATGAATACAACAGTTCGATCTGTCGCCATTCTTTGCGCGACCAACATTCCAGGAACGCGATGACGCTTCAAAGCATGACCGGGTTCGCCCGTGCCGCAGGTCAGGACGAACGATATTCCTGGGTATGGGAGGGACGTAGCGTGAACGCCAAGGGCCTTGATGTGCGCTGTCGTGTGCCCAACGGCTATGAAGCCGTGGAACAGGCGATCAAAGCGTCGGCGGGCAAGGGCTTCAAACGTGGAAGTATCACATTAGGGCTTTCCTTCGATCGCCTTGATCAAGGCAAAACCAGCTATCGTGTAAATCGGGATCTCCTCGATCAGGTGCGTGCGCTGCGTCAGGAACTTGGCGACGATGTTTCGCAGGAAACGCCGACCATTGAGGGACTGCTTTCCATTCGGGGGATGTTGGAGAGCGTGGACGAAAGCGAGAGTGAGGACGCGCTCGCCGCTCGCATAGCCGCGATGATCGGTTGCGGGCAGGACATGCTCAAAGCCTTGGCTGTCGCGCGCGGTGCTGAGGGCGCGTTGCTGGCTGTGGTTCTTGACGATCACCTTAAGCGTCTGGCTGATCTGGTCGAGGCCGCAAGACAAAGTGCGGCGGCCCAACCCGAAACGATCCGGACCCGACTTCAGACAATGATCGCCGAACTGGTAGATGCCGATGCGCGTTTGCCCGAAGAGCGGCTGGCGCAGGAGGCTGCGTTGCTTGCGGGTAAGGCGGATGTCCGTGAAGAACTCGACCGTCTGCGGGTACATATTGCCTCGGCACAGGACTTGCTGGCCGAGGAGGTCGGTGTTGGTCGGCGACTGGACTTCCTGTGTCAGGAACTGAATCGTGAAGCCAACACATTTTGTTCCAAATCTGCAGATGTCGACCTGACGCAGATCGGTCTGGATATGAAAGCAACAATCGAGCAGTTTCGCGAGCAGGTTCAGAATGTTGAATAGGGGAGACGCGAGATGAGTGACAAAGTCAGCGATGGATTGAATATCAAGCGCCGTGGTCTGATGCTCGTTCTGTCATCCCCTTCGGGTGCAGGTAAAACCTCTATCTCACGTGAGGTTCTGGGTCAGGAAAGCAATCTGTCTCTCTCGATTTCGGTGACCACCCGGCCGCGGCGCCCCGGTGAAGTGGATGGCGAGCATTATTTATTCGTCGACAAGACGACATTCGACTTGATGGTCAATCAGCAGGAACTTCTCGAATACGCAAAAGTCTTTGACCACTATTACGGTACCCCACGCGGACCCGTGGAAGCGGCACTGGAGGCGGGGAAGGACGTTTTGTTTGACCTTGATTGGCAAGGCACGCAGCAGCTTGATGAGCGCGCCCGCGATGATCTTGTGAGCGTCTTCATTCTGCCGCCGTCGACAGCAGAACTGGAGCGGCGCCTGCATACGCGCGCGCAAGATAGCGCTGATGTTATCGCCGACCGAATGGCAAAGGCGGCAGACGAAATCACACATTGGTCGGAATACGATTATGTGGTGGTCAACCAGAACTTTGAAAACAGTGTAGAAAAAGTTCGCGCAATCCTCGAAGCCGAGCGTCTCAAACGCCCGCGGCAGGAAGGCCTTTCTGACTTTGTAAGGCTTCTGCGTCAGGGGCAGTAGCGGGCGGACCGGTGCGCGCAAGTTGCTGTGCTGCCACCTCGTCATCCAGCAATACCGCAAGCTTGCGAATTGAATCCTGCCGACAGAACGGCAGGGAGAGTCGGGCATATTCAGGTTCGTTCGTTCGATGCCGAAACCCGGGAACCGATGCATCTATGCGCGGGGATCTGGGGGTAAAAAGGAATGCTGCGGATATTTGGAGTATGTTTTTCATCGTTCCAGCGTATCCCCAATCGCATTTCTGTACAGCCCCTTGTTAATCAAGCAGTCGTGAAATCGCGCAAAATTGCTCGACGGTCAGTTCCTCGGCCCGGGCTTCTTCGGGCACACCTGCGGTCTTCAGGAGCTCTGCACCGCCAATCGCAGAAAGTGACCGGCGTAACATCTTGCGCCGCTGTCCGAAGGCCGCGCGGGTGACGGTCTCAAGCTTCTCACGCTGCGCGTCTGCTAACGGAGTGGGGCGCACCGTCATTCGGATAACGGAGGAAGTTACACTCGGCGGCGGAACGAAGGCTGAAGGCGGAATATCAAACATCATCCGGGGCTCGGTAAGCCACTGTGAGATGACAGAGAGACGCCCATAAGCCTTGTTGCCCGGCGTGGCGACAATCCGCTCCGCAACCTCTTTTTGGAACATGAGCGTAAAGGCAGTGAATTGGTCCGCCTTCATCAGCCAGTTAATCAACAATTGGGTGCCGATGTTGTAAGGCAGGTTTGCGATGACCTGGCGCGGTCCGGGTACCGCATCGGCAATATCGAGTTTCAGGGCATCTGCGTCGAGAATGGTCAGCCGATTTTCCGCCTGCTGCGCCAGCTCTCGCAAGGCTGCGACGGCCCGCGGGTCACGCTCCACTGCAAAAACATGATGGGCATTGCTTTCCAGCAGGGCACGCGTCAGCCCCCCGGGGCCAGCACCGATCTCAACGACATTGATTCCTGACAGGTCACCGGCCATTGAAACGACACGGCGCGTGAGGTTGAGGTCGAACAGAAAATGTTGTCCGAGGGACTTCTGGGCAGCGATATCAAAACGGCCGACAACCTCACGCAGAGGTGGCAGCTTGCTGGCGTCAAACACGCAAGTCGACGAAAGCAGCGCGCCTCAGGTCACGCAGATAGCGCCGAGACAGCATGTCGACACGTTCGCGCAACAAGGTGCTGCGGATTTCATCGCGGTTTGGACCGGCATTGTCGTCACGCTCACAGACCATCAGGACCTGCACGCCAGATGGTTGGCGCAGTGGTTCGCTTGCCTGGCCGACCTCGATTGTAGAGGCAATTCCGCGTAATTGCGCATTCAGGTCCGCGAGTTTGAACTCTGCCGGATTGTCGGGCTGGGGCGTTCCGGCTTCCTCGGCCGCAGCAGCAAAGGCAGAGCAGCCATTGACGGTCGCGCTGATTTCCCGGGCTTTCTGCAGTTGTCCGTCGACTTCGCTCTGAGGGGCGTCTTCCCCGACCAGTAAAAGAAGCTGTCGCAGGTGCACGACGCGTTCACCTTCATCTGGCGGCGCGTTGGTGCGCTGAGCGCTCAGCCGGATGATGGCGATCCCGTCAGATACTTCCAGCGGGTCAGATACGTCACCAACCTTCAGATCGGAGATTGCGGTGTTGATGGATGGCTCAAGCTCGCCGGGAAGAATCCAGCCGATGTCGCCACCGATTGCAGCTGAGGCGCTTTTCGAAAACTGTTGAGCGACGGCGCGAAAATCAGCACCACCACGTATCTGCTGGACAAGTCGCTCAGCCAGCGAACGGATATCGGGAGCATCGGCGGGATTGTCGACGGGAAGCAATATCTCGCCGACGCGGAACTCGGTCACGCCCTGGTTGTCTTCGATCCGTTTTATGACATCGTCGATCTTGTCTTCACCAATTTCGATCGTCGGAACCACCGTACGTGCCAGTAGTTTCTGCCATGCGATGTTGGTGCGTATCTGTTCTTCGGCAGCGAGCGGAGAGATTCCCTGCCGCTGCAGAAAAGCCTGAAACCCACCGGCGGGGATATTGTTTGAAGCCTCGACACGGGAGATTGCTTCTTCCATGTCACGCGGTGTCACACGGATGTTGAGCCGCTCAGCTTCCTGTTTTTGGAGCGCTTCGTCGACCAGGCCGCGCAGGACCTGAGGGCTGATTCGGCGTTGGGTCTCCCGGGTATTGGGAAGGCCGGATGAGGCGATCAGAATGCGCATCCGTTGTTGGACATCGTAAATCGATATCACTTCTTCATTTACAACAGCCGCGATCCGCTGAACGTCCTGCGCGGCCGACGGAATTATCGACTCCCAGGACGCAAAAAGCAGCGAGGCTGCGACGACGGAACGACCGAGAATTTTGTTCATGCGGTTCACTTTACAATATCGCGGAGGACAATTGCCCCAAACTCTTGAATATAATTCGGAACGTAAGCGCTTCGGTTGGAGGTACGTCACGATCTCGTGTGAAATTACGACGATACTTTAGCTCGAAATCCATGCAGTCGCATTTGTAGAACAGGGAGGCCCCGTAAGAGAGCGTGCCGCCATCAGATGTGAGGTCTCGGCGGGATCTCGACGCGACCAGACCAGCGTTCCGTGATCTGGGAGGTGAGACCGGCTGTGACCTCTTCGCGATCTGCAAACTCTGCCGTTCGATCGAAAAATACGTAGTTGAGATCAAGCTTGAGAGCGCGAGGCCCCGCAACGGTGGTGATCTCGGTCCGTCGCGCCCGGAACGAGTCTTTGTCGAACCGCGTTTTGTAGAGCAGATCGAATGCCGAACCTGGCGAGATCTGAAGGCTTGCGACGATGTCGGAGAATTGGTCTTCCAGCCCCGAGCCGTTCTCGAATGGGCTGGAGTCGCGGAATCTGTAGGATTGACCGACAATCAGGGTGCTGGCTCCGCCTGAACTGCCGAACAGTCCTGTACGCAGGCCATAGACGACCCGCTGGCCACCTTCGACGCGATCAGTGCCCGCGAATCGGTTTGCACTGAACAGATTGGTTTCGTCGAACTCTACGCTTCGGCTGTCCTCGTTCGGGATTTCTGCCGGGTTGCCACCATTGGGCGAGAGCACCAGCGCGGTGAGGGGTTCCAGAATCTGGCTGCCTGTGCCGGCACGCCGGACCCATGGATATCGCCATGTGACAATGGCCTGCGGGAATACGCGGCCGTAGACGCCGCTGTCAGGCGCCGGTTGGCGTCGGCACATCATGGGTGTTGTAGATGTCACCCTGAATCGAGGTCCGAAAGCTGGTGATCGTGCCCAGACTGTCTGTGTGAGAAATCTGCCAGCCCGGAATAATGCTGATTTTCTGGCTGCTTGCGCCTTGTTCGCGTGAGAGCGCCTGCAAGTTTCCATCAAAGGTGGTCATGCCGCCGAAGCTGTTGGGATCGCTGACATAATTGTAATTGAATTTCGGGGCGACAATCGGAATTTCGTCCTGATCATCTTCTTCTCGCAGGCCCTGAAAATAGTAGGCTTCTCCGACGGCATAGCTGCGGGATCCGAAGCCTTCGGCAAACAGGCGATTGGTGAGGGTGTCGGGGTTCGAAAAGCCGTAACGCTGCTGATAGGTGTCGTCACTGGCCAGTTTGACGTCGAGGCCCCACCGCCAAAGTTCACTGATCGAGAAACGCGTCTCGGAATCTATGTGTCCGCGGAATCGATCTGAACCGTTCTGGGCATCGTCCTGTGTCGCAGACAGACGTGTGCGATGTTCGCCATCGGCAAAACGGTGTCGGTACTCACCGGTCAAAACAGGAAGATTATCTGTCGCGAAAATGGGGTCGAAAGTCAGGTCGCTTTCCCGGTTGATCGCCCAGAAATAGGGTGTCTGAATCGATGACCCCAGCAGACTGGAGACGCCGAATGTCGGCGCAAGGACACCCGATTTGCGTTTTACCGAGGGGTCCGGGTGGCTCAGATATGGCGTGTAGAGAACCGGGAGCCCAAGAAATTCAAGGGTCGCATCCCGGTAAACAACTTCCTTGGCTTCGGAATCATGAACAACGCGACGTGCGTTGACCTGCCAGAGCGGTTCATCACCGAATCCCAGGCAGTCGATGCACGGAGAATAGGCCGCCCGGGTCAACTCGGTCTTGGTCCCGCCGCGACGTTGTGCGCTGACGGCTGCCAGGCGCGTGTCGTCGTTCAAGAGCATCCGAAAACCGCGCAGGAAGCCCTCACGCATGTCATCAGACAATTCGGCAAACTCGGCGAATATCACTTCTCCGGTGGGCTCAAGAAGAACCACGTTGCCCGAAGCTGTTACAATGTCATCGCGCTGGTTGTAGGTGACGGCATCGGCATT
The DNA here is from genome assembly GCA_943787745.1 of uncultured Alphaproteobacteria bacterium. Lineage (GTDB taxonomy): Bacteria > Pseudomonadota > Alphaproteobacteria > UBA6615 > UBA6615 > JABJAG01. The sequence continues at coordinate 48,309 of CALSNJ010000002.1, forward strand.
GAGAATCCGCTGACCCTGCACGATTTCTACATTGCCACGCGCCGTTGCTGTTCCGAGGTCTTCATCAAAATTCAGCTCATCGGCCGTCATCAGGATCGGCTGATCGGGATCAATTGTCTGCGCATGTGCATTCACACCGGCAAGCAGACCAAGCAGAATCGCGAACACCGGAAGGGAGCGCATGAATCCCATCAGCCGTCTTCCAAGTGTAAAAGCATCGTCAGTCCAGCCATCAGGCAGAATCCCGCCGGTGTCCAAGCCGCAAGAATGACGGGCACGCTTGCGCCCAACCCCAGTGCCTGTACCACATTCGTGAGCAAGAACAGAAAGAAGCTTGTGATAACGCCTGCGCCGACAAGGAGCAGAGTGCCGCCACGTCGTGTGAGTCGGAGCGAGAACGACGCCGCGATCAAAACCATCGCAGCCAGCAGTATTGGCTCAGCCAGAAGGGCATGAAACTGGAGGCGATGGGCCACGGGCGAAAACCCGGTTTCCTCAAGTACTTTTATAAACCGCGGGAGATTCCAGAACGCAACAGTTTCCGGGCTGGCAAAGCTTTCCTGAATTTTATTCGCTGTCAGGTCGGTCGGCAGTTCGTGGCGCTCGACAAACACGCCGGCGCGGGCCGGGCGGGTGAGCCAGGCTTCGGAGAGCTCCCAGCGGCCGTCGAGCAATCTTGCGCTCTCGGCGTCCACACGACCAATGAACTCATCATCCTTGGTGAACTCGAAAACGATGACATCTTCCAACTGCAGCGCATCGGGTTGCACACGGGCGGCATGAATAACGGTTTGGCCTTCACCATCGGATCCTGTCTGGCGCAGCCAGATTCCCTGGGACGATACGGCAAGCAGAGACGATCGACCGGTGAAGTAGCGGCCTTCAAGTTCCTCGAACTGAGACAACATGATCGCGGAGAGCGGATTGAGAACCGTGACATTGAAGATGCCAATCACAATCGCGGCGGCCAGTGCCGGTGTCAGGAATTGCCAGACCGATACCCCAGCGGCACGAACCACGACCAATTCATGATTGCGGGTCATTTTCAGGAAGGTGAAGATTCCGCCGAACATCACAGCAAATGGAATGGCTTCCTGGGCGAGGAACGGTGTGCGCAGCAAGGCCATGCCGGTGATGACTGAGGCCGTGGCATCGGGGCGGCCGCTGCCGCGCCGTAGAAGTTCGATGGCATCGATCAGGCCGATGACCGCCACTATGGTCGCGAACATGACCAGAAACCACAGCAGGAATTGCCGCAGGATGTAGCTTGAGATGGTGGGTGAGGAGAACATCGTCAGTGCCTCAACCGTCTGCCATTGCCAGGCCGCTGGGCCGACGCATGCGCGCGCGAATGATGATCGTCAGGCCGACAAGGATCGAGGCGAGCGGCAGGGCGTAAAGAAGCGGCACCAGCGAAAGAGACTGGCGGGACATGTTGAACAGCCCGAGCGAGGCAAGTTGCAGAACAAAAATTGCGGCAATCGCCACCAGCACCCGGCTCGTGTTGCCGCGTCGGCTGAAATTACCGGAAAGCATGGCCGCCATCGCCACGATGGTGAAAACGAGAATATACAGCGGGCTTGTCAGGCGCCGGTGTCCCTCAGCTATCAACTGCTTGGAGTAGAAGGTGTCATGTGCGCTGTCACCGGGGCGAAGCAAGGAGCCCAGATAGCGCTCTTCGGGCTCGCGCCAACGCGGTGCGGCGGTTTCGTTGAGGATGTTGAGGTCGAGGGAGTATTGATCGAAGTTGAAGAGCGTCAATCGGCCGGAATCCCGATCCACGTCCTGCTGGCTGCCGTTGAAAAGAACCACCCGTGTGCCTTCAGGTGATTGCACAGCGGTGCCGCGTTCGGCTGTGTAGGTGACCGGTCTTTCAGGGTCACGGGAATCATGCGCAAAAATACCGCGCAACTCGCCTTCGCCCGATCGCTCCCGGATATAGATTGTCAGACCCGGGATCGGACTGTTGAAGCGCTGTTCCTGAAGCAGGACGCTGCCATAGGAATTTCGATAGTTTAGCTGCTTGAGCTTGAAGGCATGTGTTGTCGCGGGCACGATGTAGAGCTGCAATGCATAGCCGATGAAGACTGCCAGAATACCCAGAAAAAGCCCGGGTCGCGCCAGCATGCCCTGACTCATGCCGGCAGCGCGCATCACCACGAGTTCGCTGTCATTGCGCAACTTGTTATAGACAACCAGCACGGCGGCAAAGACGGCAATCGGCAGCAGAACAGCGATAAACTTCGGCAGGTTTAATGCCGTCATCTCGAACAGGACGGTGATCGGCAGTCCTCGATTGACGATGAAATCAATCAATCGGAGCGAGCCAAACAACGAGATCAACAGCGTCAGGACGCCCGCGACGAATAATGTCGCGATGACCAATTGTCGGAATATGTAATTGCCGATCGACGTCATGATCGCTCCGAAGGGGGAATTGAGGGCAAACCGTCCCCCAAGTCGCTGATTCGAAAAACAAACATGTTCCACAGCAACGATGGTTTGTACCAGATCGCATCATGCTGACAAATAGCGGCCCTTGGCCACGGGGTTCGCTTGCGCGTAAATGGCGGGTACTCTAAATCTCGAAGGTCAAAAGAACCTGCACCCCATAGTTTAATGCCGCCAGCAATGGATACCCGTGTCATGAAGATCAGCTTTGCCGAACCGAAATTGCCTGCCAATGGATTTGTTGTCGTTCTCATGGGCGGGGATGGTGAGCTCAGTTCTTCTGGGAAGACGCTCGATAAAGCGACGAAAGGCGCGCTCTCTCGTGCCGTCGATGCACGCAGCTTCGTAGGAAAGAAGGGCGAAACTTTGACGCTTTATGCTCCTGCGGGACGCGAGAAACTCAATATCGTGCTGGTTGGCGTGGGAGCCGCGAAAGACCTGGATACTTTGCGTGCGCAAGAAATTGGTGCCGCGATCTACAAGTCACTCAGCAGTCTCGGTGCAGACTCCGCGGCTGTTTTTGCCGAAGCGCCGCGCGGTGCGAAGACAAAAACAGCTGATCTGGCATCCGCCATGGCCTTTGGAGCGCGTCTGCGCGACTACAGCTATGACAAATACATCACTTATGCTGATGCAAAAGCGCGATTGGTCGGCCCGACGCGCCTGCAGCTCATGGTCAAGGGATCAGCGGCAGCTCGCAAACAGTTCAAGGAGCTTGATCACATTGCCGACGGTGTCGATTTCGCCCGCGATCTGGTGTCCGAGCCCAGTAATGTAAAAACGCCGAAATGGATGGCCGCGCAATGCCGGAAACTGGCCAAACTCGGCGTGAAGGTTGAAGTGCTCGGTGAGGCACAAATGAAGAAGCTGGGAATGAACGCGCTGGTGGCGGTCGGTCAGGGCAGCGTTCAGGAATCCCAGATGGTCATCATGCGCTGGAATGGTGGTGCGAAGGATGCCAAGACGGTTTCCCTGATCGGCAAGGGTGTCACCTTTGATACCGGTGGTATTTCCATCAAGCCGGCAGGCGGCATGGAAGATATGATCTGGGATATGGGCGGCGCAGGAACTGTGATCGGTGCCATGCACGCCATCGCGGCCCGCAAGGCCAAGGCAAATGTGATCGGTGTCGTTGGCTTGGTCGAAAACATGCCGGACGGTAATGCGCAGCGCCCCGGCGACATTGTGACGTCGATGTCGGGACAAACCATTGAGGTGATCAACACCGATGCCGAGGGCCGTCTCGTTCTTGCAGATGCCATGTGGTACACGCAAAAACGCTTCAAACCCGACGTCATGATCGACTTTGCGACCCTGACGGGCGCCATCATGGTCGCGCTGGGCCGTGAATATTCTGGCCTATACGCCAACGATGATGCGCTCGCCGACAAAATCATTGCGGCAGGCAAGACGGTGGGCGAGAAAATCTGGCACATGCCGCTCGATGACGCCTTTGACAAGCAGATCAACACGCCGCGCGCCGACATGAAGAATGTCGGGCCACGCTGGGGTGGCAGCATCACAGCAGCGCAGTTCCTCCAGCGCTTCACCAACGATGTGCCCTGGGCGCATATGGATATCGCTGGCGTTGCCTGGTCAGACAAGGAGTTGCCGCTTATGTCGAAGGGGGCATCGGGTTTTGCAGTGCGGGCCATGGACCAGTTCGTCCGTGACAATTACGAGAGCTGAAGAACAGCAATACCGTGGCGGAAATACGCTTCTATCACCTGACATTAAAATCGTTGGAAGATGTCCTTCCGGTGATGCTGGAACGTACCGTGGTTCGGGATGGTCGGCGTGCCGTTGTGGTTGCGGGTTCGCCCGAGCGGGTTGAGAAGATGAACGCGCATCTTTGGACCTATAGCGACAGTGTGTTTCTACCCCATGGCAGCAAGACGGACGGGCATGCTGCGCAACAGCCGGTCTGGCTCACGGATGCCGATGAAAACCCGAACGAAGCCAAAGTGCTGTTTCTGGTCGATGGTGGGGTAAGTGAGAATGTCGCGACATATGATCTGGTCTGCGAGCTATTTGATGGACGGAATGACGAGGCTGTTGCTGCAGCGCGACATCGCTGGAAAACCTACAAGGACGGCGACCACGCGCTGACTTACTGGCAACAGACCGAGCGTGGCGGCTGGGAACAGAAGGCCGAAGGCTAACCGTTTGCACCGCTGGTTTTCACGATGCCTTGTGAAGACCGGGCGCGCTGGATATAAGGCGCGCACAATTCAATTCTCACTGGAGCAAGACCCATGGCCATCGAGCGCACTTTCTCGATCATCAAACCCGACGCGACGAAGCGGAATCTGACTGGCAAGATCATTGCGAAGTTCGAGGAAGCCGGGCTGCGCATCGTCGCCCAGCGGCGCATCCAAATGACCAAAGATCAGGCTGAGAGCTTCTACGGCGTTCACAGCGAGCGTCCGTTCTTCAACGACCTCGTTGCGTTCATGACTTCGGGACCGGTCGTGGTTCAGGTGCTGGAAGGCGAGAATGCCGTCGCGCGCAATCGCGAGATCATGGGGGCAACGAACCCGGCCGATGCCGACGAAGGCACGATCCGCAAAGAGTTCGCTGAATCGATCGAAGCCAATTCCGTGCACGGTTCAGACGCACCGGAAACCGCTGCTGAGGAAATTGCGTTCTTCTTTAAGGAAGATGAAATCGTCGGCTGATCCGTCGATTTCCGTGTGGTGGGCGCGTCAGATTAGACGATCGTCCACCACATAAGCAGCAGCACAATCACAACGGCGGCGCCGGAATAGGTCATCAGTTTCAGAAAACCGTCCCAGGTTTTCATGCGCTGGTCGAGATTTGCGTGTTGCTCTGACATTGTCGCTCGCGTTCCTTAGAGTTGGCGATATAACGCGTTTATACGCGACGTGACCGGGCCGTTAAAGCCCGGTTTTGCGTTTTCCACTCAGATGGCTGGCGGACTGATGATATGGCTGCCCTGATCGGGTGGCATATCCACGATTGCGGTGTCGCCATCAATCTGCACGCGCCCTTCGGCAATAAGCTTCACCGCGAGCGGATAGCATTTGTGCTCAACGCTGAGAATGCGCGCGGCGAGTGCGTCTTCATTGTCGTCGGGCAGCAAGGGAACGGCGGCCTGGACGAGAATTGGTCCCGCATCCATCTCGGCGCGTACGATATGGACTGTGCATCCGCTCAGCTTTGCCCCCGCGGCAATGGCTTGTGCATGGGCATCAATACCCTTGAAGGATGGCAGAAGGGAGGGGTGGATGTTGATGATACGGTCATGCCAGGCTCCCACGAACCAGCCTGAAAGCAAACGCATGAACCCGGCCAGGCAGACCAGTTCCACGCCGGCTTCCTGAAGATCGTCATGGACAGCCCTGTCGAAACTCTCCCGATCCGCAAAGTCACCATGTTCAACAATCGACGTCGCGATACCGGCATCGCGAGCATGGTCGAGCCCCTTTGCGTCAGGCCTATTGGACACAACCAGAATGATCTCGGCGGGAAACGTGGCATCTGCGCAAGCCGCGATCAGGGCCTGCAGGTTTGACCCGCGCCCGGATATTAGAACGCCAAGTTTCAGGCGCGCCATCAATCGCCTCCGAGAGCGGCCTGCAGGTTCTCGATATTCACCATCGAATCCGGGTCCGACACGACCTCGCCGATCTGGAATATCTGCTCGCCGGCGTCACGGAGCTTTGCGACAACTTTGCTTGCCGCATCTGCCTGAACAATCGCCACCATGCCGATCCCGCAATTGAATGTCCGCGCCATTTCCATGTCGCTGACGCCGCCATTCGCCTGCAGCCAGGCGAAGACAGGCGATGCTGTCCAACTCGCGCCGTCGAGGTTGACGCCCAGTCCCTCGGGTAACACGCGCGGAATGTTCTCCAGAAGTCCGCCGCCGGTGATGTGTGCGAGCGCGTGAATGCCACCACCCTTGATGGCCTCCAGACAAGGCTCCACATAAATGCGGGTCGGTTCGAGAAGGGCTTCGCCCAGAGTGATGGTGTGATCGAACGGAGCCGGGGCATCGAGTGAGGCACCGCTTTGCTCAATAATTTTGCGCACCAGCGAGTATCCGTTTGAATGAACACCGCTTGAGGCCAATCCGAGAACGACGTCTCCGGCCGCAACGGGGTTTGCTGGATCAGGCAATCCTGTCCCGCGTTCCATCGCGCCGACGGAAAAACCCGCCAGATCAAATTCACCCTTGGCATAGAGGCCTGGCATTTCTGCCGTCTCGCCACCTATCAATGCGCAGCCAGCGATCGTGCAGCCCCGGGATACACCTTCGATAACCTTGGTGGCGACTTCGGGCTGAAGACCGCCCGTCGCAAAGTAATCGAGAAAGAAAAGTGGCTCGGCACCCTGAACAACCAGATCATTGACGCACATCGCCACCAGATCGATGCCGATGGAATCATATTTTTCCGTGTCGAATGCCAGCTTCAGCTTGGTGCCGACACCGTCGGTCGCTGACACCAGAATAGGGTCCTTGAACCCCGCTGCGCGCGGATCGAAAGACGCTCCGAAACCGCCCAGCGCATCCATCGTACCGGAACGCTGCGTTGCCGCCGCCAGCGGCTTGATCGCATCGACGAGTTTGTTGCCAGCTTCGATATCAACACCGGCATCCTTGTAGGAAAGCCCCACAATTCGTCTCCCATACGTGCTTTTGACGTTTTCGTGCTATTTCTTCGCCGAAGTCGCCAAGATGTGGATCCAAACGCGCCCGAATCGCGTTGTTGTTGCGGCTCACAATAGGTGTTTCGAGGTCATTTGCAATGCGTCGCATAAGGTCAAAAAGCAGAGTGTTTCCGTCCCTTTTCGCAGTTTTTGCGATGTTGTGGATATCCGTCGTGCCAAGTGCTGTGTCTGCGCAGCAGGTGACGAGCGAGGAAGTGTTCGTTGTTCGTGAAATCTCTGTTGATGAAACAGCGGAATCTACGTCTGCAGCGCGTATGCAGGCACTCGCGAAGGGCCAGATTACCGCTGCTCAGCGGCTGATGGATCGCCTGACACGCCCGCTGGACAGGTCGGCTCTGGCACCCCTCGATGCAGAAACGGTTCGAACGCTGGTGGCATCGTTCCAGATCGATAACGAGAAAACATCCAACGTGCGCTACCTGGCCGATATGACGGTCAGCTTTAAACCCGCAGCGGTACGCCGTTTCCTCCAAACCTTTGGTGTGCCCTTCGCAGAAGTCCGCAGTCGTCCGGTTCTGATCGTTCCGGCACTCGCGCGAGAGACAGGTTACATCTTGTGGGAAGAGCCAAATCCCTGGCGGGAAGCCTGGCAGAACCATCCTTCCGCAGAAGGTCTGGTGCCGGTTGTGTCTCCCGTGGGAGACCTCGCGGATATTACCGGACTGTCCGCCGAGCAGGCCGTCGATGCAGATGTCGGCGCGCTCCATGATGCCGCGACGCGATATGGCGCAGGCACTGCGATGGTGGCCATTGCGTCTCTTGATCAGTCTACGCCCGGCGGAGAACGCATCGATATAACGCTGATCCGCGTGGGCCGATCGGATGAATTGCCGTTGCTGATTTCACTGCAAATTCTTGCTGATGAGCCACTGGAGGCGTTTCTGGGGCGGGCCGTCTCGCTTGTTATCGAGGCGCTCAACACGGAATGGAAAAACGAGAACATTTTCACGTCCGGTCAGTCCGGACGGTTGCGCGCGGCGGTTCCTGTTTCAGATTTGAAAAGCTGGGTCGAAATTCAGCGCCGTCTTTCGCGTGCACCAAATGTTTCGGCGGTGCATGTTTTGGCTCTGACAGCGAATTCAGCTGAAATTGAAATCGACTATCGCGGAGACACGGACCGGCTTGAACGCGCACTCTTGCGGTCAGATCTTTTGCTGGAACCAAGTGGATTCGGTGATCCGAGTGCCGAAACGGGGCTTACGCCGTCTGAGGTGATCCTGCCGACGCATGTGCTTCGTCTCGCAGGCTTTTGATCGGGTTCGCTCGTGACACGCCAACTTATTCTTGATCTTGGTCATCGCACAGCAACGGGCCGTGCGGACTACCTCGTTTCGAGCAGCAATGCCGAAGCCGTTGAGTGGATCGACCGCTGGCCGGAATGGCCAGCGCGCGCGCTTGTGATCTGGGGACCGGCCGCATCGGGTAAGACCCATCTTGGTCATGTCTGGTGTGCGGTCAGCGGAGCTGAACGTATATCGCCTGAAGATGTGCGTGCAGCAGATGCTGGCATTTTGCGACGGCGCAATAGCAGTTTCTTTCTCGATGATGCGGAGCAGCTCGCAGGTGACGGGGAAGACGAAGAGGCCTTGCTGCACCTCTACAATTATTTGCTTGAGACCGATGGCGCACTTCTGTTGGCATCCGAGAAGGCGCCAGCCTTCTGGCCGGTTGCTCTGGCGGACTTGTCGTCACGTATGAAGGCACTACAGGGCAGTGGCATCGCGCCGCCCGATGACAGCCTGCTCGCGGCGTTGTTGATCAAGCAGTTTCAGGATCGTCAGCTGCGCGTTGGCGAGGAAGTGATTACCTATCTGGTGCCACGTATGGAACGGTCCTTTGAGGCCGTTGCCCGTATCGTGACCGCTATTGATACAACGGCACTGGCACGGTCGCGCCCGGTAACAGTGCCGCTTGTGCGCGAAGTTCTTGAAGAAATTGGCGTTTGACCGACCCCGAAGTCGAATTGTCATGGTGCTGTCACAAATTGCGGACATGTTGCGATCACGCTAGCTTGGCGCATTGCCAAGTCTTTGCGCGCTATCAATCCTGACAAGAAATGAACCTGTGGTTTCTGAACTGACAGCTGAATATCAAGATTCTGTTCCGGCAATTTCTATGGATTCGCCAGACCGATTCATCAATCGCGAGCTGTCGTGGCTGGCGTTCAATGAACGTGTTCTTGAAGAGGCAGAAAACGCCAACCATCCGCTTTTGGAGCGGCTTCGGTTCCTCTCGATTTCTGCGTCCAATCTCGACGAGTTCTACATGGTTCGTGTCGCAGGCCTGAAAGGGCAGGTGGATGCGGGCGTGACGACACACAGTCAGGAAGGGCTGTCACCGAGCGAACAGCTCGCCGCAATCAATGCGCGTGCGGGCGCATTGATGGGAGAACAGCAGCGGATATGGCGAACACTGGTCGGGCAGCTTCGTGACTGTGACCTGACGGTTGTTGAGCCTGATGAGCTGACAGACGAAGAGCGTGCATGGCTCGAAGAGCGATTCATGAGCACCATTTTTCCGGTGCTGACGCCGCTCGCTGTTGATCCAGCCCATCCATTTCCGTTTATTCCAAATCTTGGTCTTGCACTGGCGATGGATCTGTTCCGCGCGTCAGACAATCGCGAGATGATTGGCTTGCTGCCGTTACCGGGGCAGATCGAGCGGTTCATCCGCCTGCCGGGAACCGCGCCGCGATTCATTCTTCTCGAACGCTGCGTCACGATGTTCATGGGACATGTCTTTCCGGCCTTTGAGTTGCGTGGGCACGGCACATTTCGGGTCATCCGGGACAGCGATATTGAGGTGCTTGAGGAGGCTGAAGATCTCGTGCGGCTTTTCGAGAGCGCACTCAAGCGTCGCCGGCGTGGTTCGGTTATCCGTCTGACCTTCGATTCGGACATGCCCGAGAGTCTGCGCAAATTCGTGGTTGGTCAAAGTGATGTGGACGATCAGGACGTGTTTCTCTTGGAGGGGCTCCCCGGGCTGGACCGGACCAAGGAGCTCATCATCGACGAACGCGGTGATCTTCTGTTTCAGCCCTTCAATATTCGCTTTCCCGAACGTATTCGGGACTTTGCCGGGGATTGCTTTGCCGCGATCCGGGCCAAGGACATCGTGGTCCATCACCCGTTCGAATCCTTCGATGTTGTTGTCCAGTTCCTGCGCCAGGCCGCGCGCGATCCGCAGGTCGTGGCGATCAAGCAAACGCTTTACCGCACCTCCGAAAACTCACCGATTGTCGAAGCCCTGATTGAAGCCGCTGAAGCGGGCAAGAACGTGACGGCGCTGGTCGAGCTTAAGGCGCGTTTTGACGAGGAGGCCAATATCCGCTGGGCGCGTGAGCTCGAACGCGCGGGCGTGCAGATCGTCTATGGGTTTATCGACCTGAAGACCCACGCCAAGATCAGTCTCGTGCACCGCCGCGAAGGTTCCGATCTGCGCAGCTATGTGCATTTCGGGACCGGCAACTACCATCCGATCACGGCGCGGATTTACACTGACCTCAGCTATTTCACGCAAGACCCTGTGCTGTGCCGCGATGCTTCGCGCGTCTTCAACTACATGACGGGTTACGCGCGCCCCGAAGAGCTTGAAAAGGTTTCTGTTGCGCCGCTCAGCCTGCGCGAAACCCTGATGCGGCGTATTGAGGAAGAAATCGAACATGCGCGTGCCGGTCGCACGGCTGAAATCTGGGCGAAACTCAACAGTCTCGTCGATGGCGATATTATTGATGCCCTTTACCGCGCCTCTCAGGCCGGGGTGACCATCCGCCTGGTGATCCGCGGCATATGCTGTCTGCGCCCCGGCGTTCCCGGGTTGAGCGAGAACATTGAAGTCCAGAGCATTATCGGTCGTTTTCTCGAGCATGCCCGAATCGCGGCGTTCAGCGGTGGCGAGGAATTGCCCAACGACAATGCCCGGCTTTACATCTCCTCGGCGGACTGGATGCCACGCAATCTGGATCGCCGGGTTGAACTTTTCGTGCCGATCGAGCATGGCACGGTGCATGAGCAAATTCTCGACCAGATCATGGTTGCGAATCTGCTGGATCGCGCCCAAAGCTGGGATATGAGGGCCGATGGCACTTATTCCCGGATCGATACCAGTGGCGAGCAAGACCCATTCAGCGCGCACAAATATTTCATGACAAATCCGAGCCTCTCCGGGCGCGGAAGTGCATTGAAAAAGCCGGGCAGCGCGCCACAACTACTTGCCCATCCCGACTAGTCTCTGTATGGCGTGGCGTCGATGGCGCCTAACCTGTCCAACAACACCTTTCGACCGGCCGCAGTTGTCGATATCGGCTCGAATTCCATTCGCCTTGTGGTCTTTCGTGATCGCACGCGGGCACCTGTGGCCGTGTTCAATGAGCGGGTCATCTGCGGGATCGGGCGGGATATGGCCCGCACCGGCCATTTGCACAAAGACGGCGTCGAACAGGCACTGGCAAACCTGCCGCGCTTTGCCGCAATCGCCCGGTCCATGGACATTCAGGACACGGCCCTGCTGGCGACGGCTGCGACCCGTGAAGCCGCGGATGGTCCGGACTTTCTCAGGAAGATCGAAGATATATTTGACCGTCCGGTGTTGCAGCTTGATGGGGACGAAGAAGCGCGTCTCGCGGCTGCCGGCGTCTTGTGTGGTCTGCCTGATGCCCGGGGTGTCGTGGCCGATTTGGGCGGGGGCAGTCTGGAACTTGCGGCGCTCTCAAAAGGCAAGCTCGGCCATTTTGTCACCTTGCCGCTCGGACCGCTGCTTCTGCTCGCGACTGTGGGCGATGATCGCAAGAAAGTTGCCAAAAGTGTTGATGCAGCGCTCGGGGGTGTGCCGTGGTTGTCCGATGCTGTCTCGGATGGGGCGATTTATATCGTGGGCGGTGCATGGCGCGCGCTGGCGCGTCTCCACATGGTGCAGACAGGATATCCATTGCGGGTCATCCACAATTATCAGATCAGTGGGCGTGAAGCCGTCGAGTTTTGTGAGGTTGTCGCGGGACTGGGCGCATCTACGCTTTCCCGGATTGATGTGGTTCCCAAGGCGCGCGCCAATACCCTGCCGCTGGCGGCCGCTATTTTGCAGCGTCTGATTTCTGAATCTGGTGCCGAAAAGATCGTGTTTTCTGCGCTGGGTATTCGTGAGGGTCAGGTCTACGACTCCCTCGATGATCGTGCAAAGGCTGAAGACCCGCTGATCGTTGCCTGTGAAGAGGTGGCGGATCGCGAAAGTCGTTTCCCCGGTGTTGGTGACGCCTTGTTTGACTGGGTCGCGCCGCTGTTTCTTGAGGAAACGCCCGCCGAAAAACGGCTGCGTCGCGCGGCTTGTCTGCTCGGCGATATTGGCTGGCATGAGCACCCTGACTATCGCGCTGAGCAGGTCTATTTCCGTATTTTGCGTCTGTCGTTGCTGGCTTTGAGCCATGCGGAGAAAACCCAGATCGCGCTCGCGGTCTATCGCCGCTATGGCGGGTCGATGAACGATCAGGCGCTGCGCACCGCCGAGGCACTGCTCAGCGAGGACGATATTGTCTGGTCGCGGCGCCTAGGGGCCGCCCTTCGGATGGCGGAGACCCTGACCGCGGGCAACGCGACCCTGCTCGAAGGCGCAAAGTTGAAGCTCACCGATGAAACGCTGACCCTGACGATGAAGAACGGCAATGCCGCGCTTGTCGGCGATGTTGTCCGCATGCGGTTCGGGGCCTTGGCCCGCCAGTTCAATCGGATGCCGAAATTCGAAGGGAAGGGGCTTTAAGGCCGCTTTGGTCTAGCCGTCGATTTCGACCAGCCGGACCTTGCCATGTCCGGCACCCAGCGCGATCTCACCATGCTTGAGACGCAGCGCATCATCACCAAAGATTTCCCGCCGCCAGCCTTGCAGGGCAGCAACATCGGCATTGTCATCGGCGGCAATCGCTTCGAGTTCGGCCACGGTGGCGACAAGCTTTTGGGCGACGTCATGAGTGTCGCATTTGAATTTGAGCAGGACTTTCAGCAAATCCATCAGCGGTCCGGCTCCCGGTGGCAATTCCACCAGCGGCGGTAGAACGGGCGCGTCGCCTTCCGGCAGGTCGCGCCCGGCTTCGACCGCGTCCATCAGGCCGCGTCCCATCTTGCCGTCAACAAAGCCTTTGGGAATGCCGCGCACCCGTGACAGGCTTTTTGCGTTTTCCGGTGGGCGGGCGGCGATCTGGGAAAGCACGTCATCGCGCAGGATGCGGTTGCGCGGCTGGTCGCGGGTCATTGCCTCACGGTCACGCCAAGCGGCGACAGCCTGCAGAACGGCCAGATAACGTGGCTGGGCCCGCTTGGGCTTGAGGCGACGCCAGGCTTCTTCGGGGCGGACTTCATATTTTTCGGGATTGGCGAGCTTGACCATTTCCTGCTCGACCCAGGCGATACGTCCGTTCTCTTCGATCTGCGCGCGGAGCTTTTCATAGGCCACCCGCAGATGGGTCACGTCGGCCATCGCGTATTCGAGCTGTGAATCAGATAGCGGGCGCGCCGACCAGTCGGTGAACCGGCTGCCCTTGTCGAGGCTGACCTTGGCGAGCTTTGAGATCAGCCCCTCATAGCCGATCTGGTCGCCGAACCCGGCCACCATGGCCGCGATCTGGGTGTCGAAGAGCGGCTGGGGTGTGACGCCGCCGAAATGGTGGAAAATCTCGATGTCCTGAGAGGCCGCGTGCATCACCTTGAGCACGTCCTCATTGGCGATCAGATCGTAGAGCGGCTGCAGGTCAATCCCGTCGGCCAGCGGGTCGATAATGGCCTCGTCATCCGGTCCGGCCACCTGAATCAGGCACAGGATCGGCCAGAACGTGCTCTCGCGCATGAACTCGGTATCAACGGTGATGTATTCGGCGCTGGACAGCGCCTCGCAGAACGCGGCGAGAGCGCCGGAATTGGTGATGACTTTCATGGGCCGCGTTTCTACAGGAAATCATTCGGGGCGGGAAGGCATGTCCAAATGGCGGGGATCGCCAGAACAACATTTGTCTAATCCGTCATGCCCGCACTTGTTGCGGACATCCACGTGTTCGACCATGCATGATGAAAACAGGAGACGCACGCAGCCCGAATGTCTGGCAGCTGGGTGTACATCATGACGAATAAGCCCAACGGCACGCTGTATGTCGGCGTGACGTCCGATATTGCCCGTCGAGCATGGGAGCATCGTGAGAGCGTTGTCGAAGGGTTCACCAGGAAGTACGGCTTGAAACGACTGGTTTATGTCGAATCACATGACGATATTACTGCGGCCATCCAGCGGGAAAAGACCATTAAGCATTGGCCGCGTGCGTGGCGCGTAAATCTCATCCTCGAACGGAACCCGGATTGGAACGACCTCTACGACACGCTGATATAGAGGCGTGTCGCCAATACGACGTGGATGGCCGGAACAAGTCCGGCCATGACGGCTTTGGAGTAAATGTGTTGTTGCCGGTGTCGACACTGGTGATTTGCGGAAGCCTTGACACACGCACGCGTTCCATGGCCATTGGCCAACGCTCCTTCATGTTGAAATTCCAATAGATTCCGAGACCGACCATGCATCCGTATCGATCCCATAATTGCGGCGAATTGCGCGAAGACCACGCTGGCGAGACGGTGCGTCTCTCGGGCTGGGTTCATCGCAAACGCGACCACGGCAATCTGCTGTTTGTCGACCTGCGCGACCCGTTCGGAATCACCCAATGCGTGATCGACACCTCCAGCCCGCTGTTCAAGGCTGTTGAGGATGCCCGGGTGGAATCCGTCCTGACGATTTCCGGCCCGGTGGTGACCCGCTCAGCTGAAACCATCAATGACGCGATCCCGACCGGCCACATTGAGGTCCAGCTCGCCGAGGTGAACGTCGAATCTCCGGCAGACGTGCTGCCGCTGCAGGTCAATTCCGACGAAGATACCGGCGAGGATATCCGCCTGCGTTACCGCTATCTGGACCTGCGCCGTGAAAAAGTCGCGCGCAATATCCTGCTGCGCTCGGACGTCATTTCCTCGATCCGCCGCCGCATGATCGAGGGCGGGTTCCGGGAGTTCCAGACACCGATCCTCACCGCGTCCTCACCTGAAGGCGCACGTGACTATCTGGTGCCCTCGCGTTTGCACCCGGGCAAGTTCTACGCGCTGCCCCAGGCCCCCCAGCAGTTCAAGCAGCTGCTCATGGTGGCCGGTGTCGACAAGTACTTCCAGATTGCGCCGTGTTTCCGCGATGAAGACGCCCGGGCCGATCGCTCGCCCGGTGAGTTTTACCAGCTCGATTTTGAGATGGCCTTTGCCACCCAGGACGACGTGTTCAATGCCATCGAGCCGGTGATTGCCGGTGTGTTCGAGGAGTTCGCCGGTTTCAACCGCGAGACCCCGTGGCCGGTGACCTCGACCCCGTTCCCGCGCATTGCCTATGCGGACTCGATGCTGAAATACGGCAACGACAAACCCGATCTGCGCAACCCGCTGATCATCGCCGATGTCGCCGATGTGTTTGACGGGTCGGACTTCAAGATTTTCGCCGGGCTGATCGCCAAGGGCGGCACGGTCCGCGCCATTCCCGCACCGGGCGGCGGCGCACAGCCGCGCAGCTGGTTCGACAAGCTCAACGACTGGGCCCGCGAAGAGGGTGCGCCGGGGCTGGGTTACATCATTCTCGAAGACGGGGAGGGCAAGGGCCCGATCGCCAAATTCGTGACCGGGGAGCGCCTCGAAAAGCTCAAGGAACTGACCGGCGCCAAGGATGGTGACGCGGTGTTCTTCTCCGCAGGTGATGCCGGCACGGCCGCCGACCTCGCGGGCAAGGCCCGCACGCGCATCGGCGAGGATCTCGATCTGATCGCCCAGGGCCGCTACGACTTCTGCTGGGTCGTCGATTACCCGATGTTCGAAGCCGACAAGGACACCGGCAAGATCGAGTTCTCCCACAACCCGTTCTCCATGCCCCAGGGCGAGATGGAAGCCCTGGAGACCAAGGACCCGCTCGATATACTGGCCTATCAGTATGACATCATCTGCAACGGCATTGAGCTGTCATCCGGCGCGATCCGGAACCATCGTCCGGACATTATGCTCAAGGCCTTTGAGATTGCGGGCTATGATCGCGCGGTCGTGGAGACCGAGTTCGCCGGCATGTTCAACGCCTTCCGCTTCGGCGCCCCGCCCCATGGCGGCTCCGCCCCGGGTATCGACCGCATCGTCATGCTGCTCGCCGACGAGCCCAACATCCGGGAGGTCATTGCCTTCCCGATGAACCAGCGCGCCGAAGACCTGATGATGAACGCCCCCGCGGAAGTCCCCGATGAGCGTTTGCGCGAGCTGCACCTGCGCAAGGTGCTGCCGAAGGCGCAATCCTGATCTGCATTCGCAAGTCTGGACGTATCGACGGTCCGGCTGGCTATAATGCCGGTCAGACTTGCTGATGGAGGAAACGATGCCCGCCACACCCACACCCAGACTGGCCCATATGGGGCTGTTCACCCGCGATATGACGCCCATGCTCGACTTCTACACCGGGCCCATGGGGCTGACGATCACCGACGAAGGCACCTATGGCGACCCGCCCTCGCGGATCGTCTTTATGTCGAACGATCCCCATGAGCATCACCAGTTTGTGCTGGTCCAGCCGGGCGAAGTGGCCCCGGATGAGGACAAGTTTATCGCCCAGCAAATCTCGTTTCTGGTGGACACGCTGGAAGACCTGCAGACGCTGTATGCGCGGATCACCGATGCCGGGCAGGAGGTGGGCCGGGCCATCACCCATGGCAATGCCTGGTCGTTCTATTTCCACGATATCGATGGCAACCGGATCGAGTGCTACACCCACACGCCGTGGTACGTGCCCCAGCCTCATGCCCACAACATGGATCTGATGCAGCCGGCCGACGAAGTGCGTGCCCAGACCGAGGCCCATTGCCGGGCCATGGAAGGTTTCATGATGGCCGAAGACTGGCGCGCGAAAATTTCGGCGAAGATGGCCGCGCGCGGCTAGTCCTCGCGCCGTTGCACCGATAAAGTGCGGCCACGGTTTTTCACTAATTTCGGAACAGGGTTTGCGCGATGAACATCGAACTGAACGGCATTAATTTTCGCTATGAGATCGATGGGCCCGAAGGCGCGCCATGGATCATGTTCTCGAACTCGCTGACCACGGACGTCACCATGTGGGACACCGAGGTGGCGCAGTTGAAGGACCGCTACCGCATTCTGCGCTATGACACCCGTGGCCACGGCCAGACCGAGGCCTCACCTGCGCCCTATAGTTTCGAGGTGCTGGTCGGGGACGTGATTGCTCTGATGGATGCCGTGGGTGTCGACAAGGCGCACTACATCGGATTGTCGCTGGGCGGCATGACCGGGCTGGGGGTGGCCATCGAGTATGGTGATCGCCTGCTGAGTCTGGCGGCCTGCGATGCGCGCCCGTTTGCCAACCCGGAATGGGCGGCACCCTGGGTCGAGCGCATTGCGATTGCCCGTGAAAAGGGCATGGAAGCGCTGGTCGAGCCAACCGTGGCCCGCTGGTTCACCGAAGATTTCCAGAAGGTCGCCGCCAATGCACCGGTACTCGACCATGTCCGCAAAATGATCCGCGAGACATCCGTGGATGGATACACGGGTTGCGCGGGTGCTCTGCAGGGCCTGAACTATCTGCCCCGGCTGGGTGAGATCAAGGTGCCGAGCTTGTTCATGACCGGTGCCACCGATGGCAGCACGCCGCCGGAATGTTCCCGCCAGATGCAGGAAGGGGTTCCGGGGTCCCAATGCGTGATCGTCGATCCGGCCTCACACATCTCGAACCTGGAAAACCCCGAACAGTTCGATGCGGCACTGTTTGCGCATCTCGAGCGGGCTTCTGCCTGACGAAACCCTAAAACTCTTCCCATTGTTAACGCTCTCCTAAGCGTGTCTCCGCCATGGTGTTGGAATACCAAGGATTGCGCGTCGTCCAGCCTGTGATGCTGGTGCCATGCGCGGCAAGGGGAGAGGGTTTATGTCCGGTTCTGAATCGGCAGCACGGGTGATTTTTACCGGCGCGGGGATCGCCGTTGCGGTGGTTGCGATGTTGCACGGCAGCGGCGCGTTTGCCCAGTCCACGGGCGTGCAACCCACGCCTGTTGTCTCCCAGACCACGATCACACCGGTCTACGACAATCAGATGCTGACCGCCTTTGCCCGGGCGGCGCGCGATATCAGCGGCCTGCGCAACCGGTACATGCCCCGCATCACCGCAGCCAATATCGCCGAACGAACCGAACGCGCCGAAGCTCTGTTCGATGAGATGCGCGCGCGGATGCATGATGCGATCGACGCGGCCGGGCTGACGATCCCCGATTATGAGGGGATTTCGGCAGCTTCCGCACGCGATGCCGATTTGCGCAGCCGGATCGATACAATTCTGACCGGCGGGACACCCCGTCCTGCCGCTGCGCCGCGTACACCCGTTGTGGCGGGACCGGCCCGACCTTCGGTCCAGACCGGCGGATCGATGGCGAGCGCCCAGCGTAACGTTGACGACGCGGCCGCCCGGCGAGAGATCGCTGATCTGAAGCGGCGCCTTTCGGCCGCCGAGAAACGCCTTCAGACCGAACGCCGACAGGCCCTGAGTGAGCGCACAGCGCTGATTGCCGACCATAAGTCCCGAATTGACGACATGGCAGTGCAGCTTGCCGCGCGTCCGTCTGTCGAAGACACCGCTGCCGCGAACCGCGCCTTGACCCACGCCATGATTGCCCAGACGCGCACCGATGCGGAACGGGTCTCGCTGCGGCGTGAGATCGCGCATCTGTCTCGCAGCCTGAAAAACTCCGTTGCGGGGCTGGCGGCTCTGGGCGACGAGCTGGCCAGTGGGGCTGCCAATGGCATTGGTCAGCCGTTCTCGCGCCTTGATCCCGAGCCGGTGTTGTTTGCCGGGAGCGCGTCGGGGCTGTCACGTGGACTGGTGGCGGCTCAGCCAAATGTGGTGATGCAGGCTCGCCTTGATGCCGCCCAGACACGTAATCTGACCTTGCAGGCCACCCACGCGGCCCAGCGCGCGGCTTTGCACCGAGAGATCGAGCGGATTTCCCATGACCTCTCGGTGACGCTTGTGTCGCTGACGATGCTGGATACAGCTCTGGTGGATTCGCAAACGGGTGACTTTGAAACCCACCCCTATATGTCTGTCGAACCACCTGTCGGGGCGGGTTTTAAACCCGCCCGCACTGCAGACGACGTTGCAGGTTAAGCGACCGCGGGATTCTTCATATCCTCGCCGCAATTCCTGACTAAAATTACTTCATGCGATGGGCATGGGCGAAAATTCTGACATTGATTGGCGCGGCAATCGCCGCTGTGTTTGCCGCGGGCAGCGCGCAGGGCCCGGCATTCGTGCAGGCTTACCTGCAACGTCTTGGTGGACATATCGACGAAGCACGCCGCACGGTTGAGGAACTGCGCAATGGCGCGGTGTCGCGCAGCGTGACCGATGATGGCTCCCGCGAGCGCCTTGTGGAGGCTTTTACCGCCCGATTGGCGGAGCTTGAAGCAAGCCGGGACGCCATTCTGAACGCCCATCCCTTATGGCAACCGCTGGCCATGGCGCGGCAGGCAGACCGGGATATTGCTTCGGCCACGGCGGATGCGTTCACACCGGCCATGCCGCTTGATCCCAACAGCCTGATCTATGCGGTGATCGGCCTGGCGCTGGGCTGGGCGATCTGGGAATTGCTGCAATGGCCGGTCAAGGCCCGGGTTCGAAAGCGGCGCGCGCGACTGCGCTGACGCCACGAAACTCAGGAATCCGGCTCCTTTCGGGCAGGGCGAGATGTTCTGGATTTTGGAACCCTGCAGTGGTCATCTTTGAACGGTTGCCCTATATCTCGCGCAACACAAAAATATGAATACGGGGGGAGCATCCGATGCGCGCAGCTTTTTATGACAAACTTGGTCCGGCCAATGAAGTTCTGACGATTGGCGAGCAGCCGACGCCGGAACCCGCTCCGGGCGAGGTTCGTGTGAAACTCAAAACCTCAGGCGTGAACCCTTCGGACTGGAAAGCACGGCTGCGCGGCCGTGGAGGCAGCATTCCGTTCCCGCTGATCATTCCCCAGAGCGATGGCGCGGGCGTGATTGATGCTGTGGGCGATGGCGTGGACGCCAGCCGGGTTGGCAAGCGTGTCTGGCTGATGAACGGCCAGTGGATGCGCCCCTTCGGAACCGCCGCAGAATACATCTGCACCGGCTCCAAATTCGTGATCGACCTGCCTGATGGTGTGGATATGGCTGAAGCTGCCTGTTTTGGCATTCCGTTCCTCACGGCGCATCGCGCGGTGATGTTCGATGGGCCCGTCGATGGCCAGACAATCCTCGTACAGGGTGGGGCTGGGGCCGTTGGTCATCATGCGATCCAGGTGGCCAAGGCCAATGGCGCGCGGGTCATCACCACCGTGAGCTCGGACGAGAAAGCTGAGTACACCAAAAACGCCGGTGCAGATGAGGTCGTGAACTATCGCACCGAAGATGTGCCCGAACGCATTCTTGCAATGACGGACGGCAAGGGTGCCGATCGTATTGTCGAGTTGAATATTTCGGCCAACGCGCCCCTGTACGGCCAGATTCTCGCACCCAATGGGACTGTGATCGTTTATGGCACCAATGACCTGATGGCCAGCGTTCCCGCGCAGGACTTCATCGTCAAATGGGCGTCACTCAAGTGGTTCATTGTCTACACAATCAGTGACGAACAGCGTGACGAAGGCGTGGCGGCGCTGAACAAGATGCTTGCCGAGGGCACTCTGAAGACCACGATTGCCAAGCGCTTCTCTCTCGATGACGTCGTTGCGGCCCATCAGATGGTGGAAGAGGGACGCCATATCGGCAACGTCGTGCTCGATATCGCCTGATCCTGTACACCCCAAATCTTGCCGGACAGCCGCACACACCCCATATACGCGGCTGTCCGGAGAGTTTTTTTCAATGTCTCATTCTTCTGCCTCAAACCCGAGCGGCCACCGCGCGCGGCTTCGCGAGCTCGTTGAGAGTCCGCGGTTCCGTTATCCGATCCTGTTGCTGATCTTCATCAATGCGATTGCGCTGGGGCTGGAAACCTCCGACACGGTGATGAATGCCGCCGGAGATGTGCTCTACACCCTCGACCGGGCTATTCTCGTGGTGTTTGTCGCTGAGCTCGTATTGCGCATTTATGCGCACGGTCTGCGGTTCTTCCGCGACCCGTGGGGTTTGTTCGATTTCTTTGTGGTCACGATCGCGCTGATGCCGGCCAGCGGCGAATTCGCCGTCTTGCGCGCTCTGCGCGTGTTGCGCGCCCTTCGTTTGATTTCCGGTGTCCCGCGTTTGCGCCGCGTGGTGGAGGCGTTGCTGCGCTCACTGCCGGGTATCGGGGCGGTTGCTGCGCTCCTGCTGCTGATTTTCTATGTCTTCGCGGTGATGGGCACAAAGCTCTATGCCGAGAACTTCCCGCAGTGGTTCGGGACCATCGGTGAATCGATGTACTCCCTGTTCCAGATCATGACGCTGGAAAGCTGGTCGATGGGCATCGTGCGTCCGGTCATGGATGTCCACCCCTATGCCTGGGCGTTCTTTGTGCCTTTCGTGATTATCTCAAGTTTTGCGGTCCTGAACCTGTTCATCGCGATCATTGTTGATTCGATGCAGACCCTGCATGAGGAAGAGGACGCACGCGCCGCCGCTCTGGAGGCACTGGAGCCGCAACCCAAAGATCCCACCGCACGGGAGATCGCGGCCTTGCGGGACGAACTCCGCGAAATGCGAGCCTTACTCGAACGCGATGTAAACCACTGAAAACAATATATAAATTATATCGACATTGACTCTTGTTGAGAGCTTGTAACGCGCTGTAATTAAAGGAAAAAATATATAGGTCGAAACATTATGAGGTTTATCGGTTCCTAATGAATCAATGAATCTAATGTTTTATGGGCTTATCTTCATTTTTCTCTTCCCAAATCGAGTCGCACCCGTTCATTGTCGGTTTCTGGCGAGCGGGAGACATATTGATGCGTAAATCCTTGGCAATGATCGGGTTACCGATACTTCTGGGCGGATGCGGACTGCCACCGGCTTTGACTGCAGCGTCCTGGGCACTCGATGGTGTGAGCTATCTCGTGTCGGGCAAAAGCGTGACAGATCACGCGATCTCCGAAGTTGCCTCGCAGGATTGCGCCCTGTTCAGAATTGTTCAGGACCGCGAGATTTGCGAAGACTTTGAGGTGGATGGCAATGAAGGGATGGTTCTCGTCGCTTCTGTTGTTGTGCCCGAGCCCTTGTCTGAACCAGCTGATGGTTTGGCCTCTGTTGGCCCTTCCGATCCGCTTTTTGTTCCGCCCGAAATTGCGGCATTCGTTGAAGGATTCGGCCCGGGTACGGTCGAAGTTGAACAGGAAGCCACCATCGCGGCTTTCCAGCCCGCCACGCTGCACTGGCAGGAGGTTGGACCGTTGGAGGGTCGGTATCTTGCAGCGACGCCCAAGGCGCGCCCTGAGGCGCATTTTGCGGCACTCGATGCACTGCCGCGGCCGGATCAGCAGATCACGCCTGTCTGGCGCAGCGCGGTTATCGGAAGCTTTGCCAATCCCGACAATGCTGCCGGGCTGGCCGCCCGCCACAGCACGCTCAACGCCGAAGTCCAGATCGTGCGAACGAACGGTAAAACCTGGCATCGTGTGGTTGTCGACGCTTCACTCGAAGATGTGCGGCGCGCGGGATATGCGGATGCCTGGATGTTGAAAGCGCCCGTTCGTATCAATCATGTTCAACTTGCTGCGGCGAATTGACGTTTGCCATGAAATCGCCCGGTTTTTCGGGTTAGGATGAAATCATGATCATCCTTCGACGCATTTCGATTTTCGGCGCAATTCTTGCGGTTTCATTCGGCACTTCGGCCCTGGCCAATATGGCGCAGGCGGGGGTGACCCACGCATCGCACCGTGCGTTCTATGAAATCAGCATTGGTCGGGTAGACCCCAGTTCGACGATCATCGATGCGCGCGGCCGTATGGTCGCGGAATGGCGCGAAGCCTGTGAGGGCTGGACAACCACGCAACGGCTGCTCGTGAGCATGGCACCGGGCGAGGGCGAGCCCATCAATTCCGAAGTGAAGATGACGAGCTTCGAGCGTATTGACGGCACCGAATACACCTTCGATTCCCAAACCATGATCGGCGGTGAAACCGTTGAAGCGGTGCAGGGCAAAGCCGAACGCCCGGGCCCCGGCCAAGCCGGAACCGCCACCTATCAGATTCCTCGTGGGACCGTTGTTGAGTTTCCGGCCGATACCGTGTTTCCCTTCGAGCATACGATTGCTGTTCTCGAAGCAGCAGAACGCGGCGAAAAACGCGCCTTCAGCTATTATTTTGACGGTTCCCAGCCGGATATCTCACCGATGGCATCAAACGCGCTCATTCTCGGTAAAACCCGCGCGGGTGGCGATGGCGACCAAAACCAGTTTGGCGCTTTGAGCGACCACAACTGGTGGTCGGTGCGGCTGGCGATGTTTGACGGTAGCCGTGCGTCATCGGGTAATGAAGAACCCGAATTCGAGATGACGCAAATCCTCCAGGACAACGGTGTCGTGCGGAAATTCGAGTTTGATTATGGAGATTTCTCGCTGGTCGCCGCTCTGGTGGAAATAGAGGAAATCGAACGCCCCAAATGCGGATAGCCAGGGCGGACTAGGAATTTGCGTTCCGTGTCCCCGGCTTCAGCCCCCGACCCTTTGAAATTGCGTCCGAGCCAAGTTTTCCGCGCACTTCATCCATGACCTGCTCAATCCGCTTGCGATGCGCGGCGTCAGGATCGGCAAGGTCGGGTGGGTCGGCCTCCTGCCCATCGCTCAGATTTGACAACCCGACCCCGATCAAACGAAAGGCGCTCCCCTTGGGAGCACCATCGATGGCGCGGGTGACAAGAACTTCTGCCGTTCGAAACAGTGTTTCGGCGAGTTGGGTCGGATCGGGCAAAGCCTGCGAGCGGGTCAGGGTCTGAAACTTCGAGGTCTTGAGTTTCAGCGTGACGGTGCGTCCTGACAGGTCACGGGCCTTCATTCGACCCGAGACCTTCTCGCAAAGCGGCCACAATCGTCGCGACAACTCAGCCGGATCGGCAATATCTTCGAAGAATGTGGTTTCGTTGGAAACATTCTTGGGGAGCGAATGAGGGGTGACCTTTCGGGAGTCCTCACCGCGGCTGAAACGGGCCAGTCTGTTGCCCATGCTTCCGTAACGCGTGATCAGGCGCTTTTCGTCGACGCTGCGGAGCTGGCCGATCGTATGGAGGCCGTCACTGGTGAGCTTGCGGCGCAGTGCTTTCCCCACGCCCCAAATCCGTGACACAGGCTGGCTGTCGAGAAATTCCAGCGCTTCGGCTTCTCCGATGATGGCAAAGCCGCGTGGTTTGTCGAGGTCCGAGGCAAGTTTGGCCAGAAACTTGTTGTAGCTGAGGCCGACAGAGGCGGTAACGCCAATCTCCCTTTCGATGCGGTTGGTCAGGCGGATCAGAGCGACGGCCGGACTGGCGCGATGCAGGCGCTCGGTACCGCTCAGGTCGAGAAACGCCTCGTCGACCGACAATGGCTCGACGAGGGGCGAAACCTCACGCATGAGCTCGCGGATTTGTCGTCCGACCCGCACGTATTTGTCCATGTCTGGACGAATGACGGTGGCGTCGGGACACAGTTTGAGGGCCTTGAACATCGGCATGGCGGAATGCACACCCTTGATACGGGCGATGTAGCATGCTGCAGAAACAACCCCGCGCCGGCCACCGCCAACGATTACGGGCTTGTCGCGCAGGCTTGGGTCATCCCGTTTTTCGACACTGGCGTAGAACGCATCGCAATCCAGATGGGCGATGGAGAGCGTCCGCAGTTCGGGATGAAAGATCGTGCGGGGAGAGCTGCAACTGTCACACCGTCGGGCGCGTGCAGGAATGTCTGCCCCGCAGTTTCGGCAAAGTCCATTCTCTGTCGTATTCGCGGCCTTCGTCGTCATGTTTGATTTGGCCACAACCAAGCAGCGCCTCGAACGCCCCCGGAATCCCCGTGGATGGCAGGCAGGATGGGCGTCTTGATCTTGTCCGAGAAGGCATGAGCGGCTATCCGTGCCGGCAGATTTTCATAGAGACGAGCGATGTTGGAGAGCCCACCACCAAGCACAATCACATCGGGGTCGATGATATTGATGAGGACCGTGAGGGCGCGGCCGAGCTGGTCTTCCAGTTGCGTCAAAGCAGCCTGTGCGGCGACGTCACCGGCTTGCGCTGCCTGATCGATATCTTTTGCGGAGAGAGCTCGCCCAGTTGCGCTCTCGAATGCGGCCTCGAAAGCAGGGCCGGAGGCAAAGCTCTCGATACATCCATGCCGTCCGCAATAACATGCCGGACCCGGATATTCGTCCGGTGTCATCCAGGGCAGAGGCGTGTGTCCCCATTCTCCGGCGATTGCGTTGCCGCCGGTGATGATCTTCCGGTCGATAATGAGGCCACCACCAACTCCGGTTCCGATGATGACACCGAACACGACATGTGCGTCGCGTCCCGCGCCATCGCTGGCTTCGGAAATGGCAAAACAATTGGCGTCGTTGGCCACCCGTACCGGGCGCTGCAATCGTTCGGAGAGATCCTGATCGAAGGGATGCCCGATCAGCCAGGTCGAGTTCGCGTTTTTCACAAGTCCTGTTGCGGGAGACACGGTCCCCGGGATTCCGATGCCGATCGGAGTGCGGTGCTCAGGGGCGGGATCGATCTCGACAACCAGTTGGGCAATCGCTTCAAGAGTGGAGGTGTAGTTCCCTTGGGGCGAATTCATGCGCGCACGTGCGATTTCCACGCCATCGTCTGCGAGGACAATGCCTTCGATCTTGGTTCCGCCGAGATCTATTCCTATTCGCATCATCATGTCCCGTAGCGTCTATAGGTGGACATTTGTCCCATTATTATCCATTTTCAGTTCAGCGACACATTGGGGCCTTGGTGAACTGTTGCACAATCACGACAGCCACCAAATTCTCCCGCGAACATTCGAACTGTCAGGACCACCGCATAATGGCGAAAACTGTTCTCATCGTCGAAGACAATGAGCTGAACATGAAGCTTTTTCACGATCTTCTTGAAGCGCAGGGCTACGATACGCTGCAGACCAAGGATGGTCGTGAAGCATTGCAACTCGCCAGGGAACATCGTCCCGATCTGGTCTTGATGGATATCCAGCTGCCGGAGGTATCGGGCCTCGAGGTGACCAAATGGATCAAAGAGGATGATGACCTCAAAATGATTCCGGTTATTGCTGTGACGGCATTTGCGATGAAGGGTGACGAAGAGAAAATTCGTCAGGGGGGCTGTGAGGCCTATATCGCCAAACCTATCTCCGTGACGCAGTTCCTTGAAACAGTGCGCGGATTTATTGGGTAGATAGCCAAACTGCCCCTGTCGCGGGACAAACAAAAGCCGCCCATTGGGCGGCTTTTTTCGTTGCGGATGCCTCAGTCTTGCCGAGGCAAAATTCCGCTACTTCATTTTGTCTTCTTTGAACGTGACATGCTTGCGCACGACCGGATCATATTTGCGCATCTCAAGCTTTTCGGGCTTTTGACGCGGGTTCTTTTTTGCTGTGTAGAAATAGCCGGTATCGGCAGAACTCACGAGCTTCACGAGAATGGTGCTTGGTTTGGCCATTTGTCTTTCCTGAACCTGAATTTGACGGCGAAAATACCCTTCAGCGGCGGCAAGTCAAGTCACCAATACCGTGCTGGCGGAAAATAGCTCTGTGCCAAGTCCTGTATGATGTCTGCGTGACTGGTATCAGCGCTCGGCCACGGTTGTTTCGGCTTCGCGCAAAAGTGAGCGATAAAGCACGCGATCGGCAATAATCGCCTTGGCAAGCGCCAGATCAACGTCCGGCATACCGCTGTCTGACGGGCAGATTTCGCGCAGGCGTTCCCTGTTGGCACCGTCAGCATTGCCAGTCGCGCGCCAGGCGTTCAGCCGGCCAGCCAGAACATCCTCGCCATGCTGAACAGCCGGGACGAGGGTGTCGGCGGACTTCGTGTCGCCACCGCCATGGGTGCATACGGAGGGCAAGACACCAAGTTCGTGCAGCCGATAACCGGATGGCGCGAGGAAGCGCGACCAGGTCAGAGTCATCTCACCCTTGTTGGGCAGTTGCAGTACAGACTGGACCGTGCCCTTACCGAATGAATTGGTGCCGATCACGATGGCCCGGCCGTTGTCCTGCAGCGCTGCGGTAACGATTTCGGCGGCTGAGGCCGAGTTGCCGTTGATGAGCACCACGATGGGCAGACCTCGTGCAAGATCCCCGGGCGTTGCCGCGAACACCTGACGGCTGCCAGGGTGCCGGCCCCGGGTTGCCGTGATCGCACCACCATTGAGGAAGATGTCCGAAACCTTGATCGATACATCCAGGCGTCCGCCGGGATTGGATCGCAGGTCGAGAACGAAACCTTTGGGAGGGCCGTCGGCAGAATCCATCTGGCGTTTGACGAGTTTTTCGAGCTGACGCGCGGAATCAATATTGAAGCCGCTCAACCGGGCGACGGCAACGTCGTCCTCGCGAGAAATTTTTGCGGTCTCGGCAACAACATGCGCGCGCCGGAGCGCGATGGGGATGGGCTGTGCGGCATTCTCACGTTTGACAGTGAAGTTGACCCGGGTGTCGAGGGGACCCCGTAACCGTTTCACAAGCTTGCTTTGGGACCAGCCCGCGATGGGTTCGCCCTCAACATGCGTGACCCGGTCCAGCGCTTTCACACCGGCACGGGCGGCGGGGCTGTTTTCGTTGACGCTTATGATCAGGGCGTCATCTTCCTCCATCCGGATGGTCACGCCAATGCCGCCAAAGCCGTCGCGAAATGCACGTTTCTCGGTTGCGGTCTCGGCGTCGTCATAGCGCGAAAAGCGATCGAGCGGCTGCATCACGCTATCGAAGACGGCCTTGAAGACCGTTTCTGCCTGAGCCTCGCCAATGGCTGGCGAAGCACGGCGCGCGAGAGAAATCGCAGCAACTGTCGCATTGCTCCAGGAATCCGGATTGCTGTTGTCCGGCTCAGGCACGCTGCCAACCGAGCGTCCGTTGTAGAGAACTTCGATGCGTCCCGCGGTGTCTTGGACATCGAGGTTGGAATCCAGCTGATGCAAACCTGAAAGCCCGTTCAGGCTGAGTTCGCGGAGGGAAACCGGTTTGATGTAGCGGTCGCTGATGAAACTGTAGCCGGTGTCGAACATGTTTCGGCTGTAGCCGTCGCTATATGCAGCATCCAGAGACGGCGCGGTCCTGCCGCAGGCCGTCAATAGGACCAGGGATGAAATGAAGAGTGTTCGTTTCAACATTGTGGAATTTGATCTCAACAAGTTCATAATAAAGACATATCGCGCTGGACCTTCGCCGGTAAAGTTTGGCGCGTGCGTACCCGGTATTGTGACCTAAACAACTTCCATTTTCCTAACGACGCTTTTTTTGGCGTTTGTCAGGGCGTTTTCGGCCTGATTTGCGGCGTTTTTGTGGCCCTGCGGGGCGAGATGGCTGACCGGCATCCAACAGGTCGAAGATTGCAGAACCGCTCAGCCCGTCGGCCTCCGCGATTCGGACCTCGACAGAATCCCCCATTTTGTAAGCCCCCCCATGCTCCGTTTTCAGGACCCGCGATCGTGCATCGAAGCGCGGTCGTCCCCCGGGTAGACGCGAAGCGGGCACAAATCCTTCCGCGCCGTTGTCATCAATCGCGACAAACAGCCCCGCACGGTTGGTTCCCCGTATGGTGCCGGAGAAGCTCTGCCCCATATGCTTTTCCAGAAATGCCGCTGTGTATCTGTCATTGGCGTCGCGTTCAGCGGAGACCGCGCGGCGTTCTGTCTTGGAGATGTGTTCGCCAATTTCGGAAAAACGGCCAGCTTCAGATTCGTCCAACCCACCATCACCCAGTTTCAACCCGCTGATAAGCGCCCGGTGGACCAGCAGATCGGCATACCGCCGGATCGGAGAGGTGAAATGCGCATAATCGCGCAGGCCCAGGCCGAAATGTCCGACATTATCTGGGTCGTATTGTGCCTGCATCTGGCTGCGCAAAATGATCTCGTTGACGGTGCGCTCGTGCGCTTCGCCGCGGACCCGCGAGAGAATGCCGTTAAAATCCTTCGGGCGCATGGCTTTGCCCCGTGTGAGTTTCACGCCAAAGCCTGCGAGCATGTCACGCAGATCTTCAAGCTTTTCGATCGATGGCTCGTCATGGATCCGGAACATGACGGGCTGTCGTAACCGTTTGAGTTCCCGCGCCGCAGCGACATTCGCTGCGATCATGAATTCCTCGATCAGTTTGTGGCTGTCGAAGCGTGAGACCGGCACGATGTTTTCGACCTGCCCGTCTTCATCAAGCACGATGCGGCGTTCGGGGAGCTCGAGCTCAAGCGAACCGCGCGCTGTCCGTGCAGCAGAAAGACATTCATAGGCTTTGTAGAGATTGTCGAGATGGCCGGGCGCAACAGGGTCTTCTCCGGCATCACGGGCAGACTGGACTTCTTCATAGGTGAGCCGTGCAACAGAACGCATAAGGGCGCGACGAAAACGATGGCGCTTGAGTTGGCCGTCCTTGTCGATCCAAAGGTCTGCAGCAAGACAGGCCCGGTCTTCGTCCGGTCGCAGGGAGCACAATCCATTGGAAAGCGCCTCGGGCAGCATCGGCACGACGCGGTCCGGGAAATAAACCGAATTTCCACGCCGGAATGCTTCGCGATCCAGCGGGCTTCCGGGACGGACATACTCGGCCACATCTGCGATCGCGACCACCAGATGCCAGCCGCCCTTATTGTCAGGCTTTTCGTCGGGCTCTGCGAACACCGCGTCGTCAAAATCCCGGGCATCCGCGCCATCGATTGTCACCAAGGGGAGGTCGCGCAGATCGGTCCGTTTCCCAAGAGTCGGCGGTTTTGCCGCCTCGGCTTCGGAAATAACGACTTCGGGAAAAACCACAGGAATACCTGCGCGGTGGAGTGCAATCCGGCTGATCGCTCCCGGTGCATTGCCGGCACCGATGTTCTCGATGATGCGGGCCTGCGGCAGACCCAGACGCCGCGCGGGAAGCATTTCCACCACGACAAGGTCACCATCAGTGGCAGCCTCGTTTTCTCCGGCAGCGACCATAAAGTCACCACGTCGGCCGCGTTCGAGCGGCGTGATACGACCGCCATCCTCGGTTGCCCGATAGCGGCCCACGACGCTTTCTGACTTGCTTTCCGTTGCGCGAAGAGGGGTTGCCACATACCGGTTTTCACCTTTGGGCGAGAGCCGTGCCACAAACCGGTCGCCAAGGCCGGGTGCGGGCATGCTGCGGGGGGCAGCGCGAACGTCAATCTGCGGTGCGGGGCCATCCGAGCTGTGATTTACGGGGCGAACCTTGAGATCGCCTTCGTCGTCGACGCCAATGACCTCGAGCACCGCGACGGGCGGCAGCAACGCCGTCACACGCCAGCGTCGACCCTGCACGCGTTCAATGCTTCCGGCATCCTGAAGTTCGCGCAAGCGCTCACGCAGCGCTGTGCGCTGCGGGCCCTTGAGCGAATATATGCGCGCGATCTCGCGTGTGGGCAGCGCCTCATTGGACGACTTCAGGAGGCCCAGTATCGTATCGCTTGTGGGCAAACCGTCTGGGCCCAGCCCGTCGATTTTGCGCTTTGCCAATTGGGACGCCTAGTCCGCGCTCTCAGCGGCAGGGGTGGCTTCTGCCGGTGTGTCCTCGGCCTTTTTCTTCTTGGTCGACGCTTTTTTCTTGGCGGGTGCCTTTTTCTTGGCCGTGGGTTTCTTTTTGGCTGCGGCCTTCTTCTTGGCGGGCGCTTTTTTCTTGGCGGGTGACTTGCCCGCGGCCTGCTTGGCAACGCGCGCGGCAATCAACTCGACAGCTTCGTCGAGTGTGACTTCCTGCGGGTCACGATCACGCGGGATCGTGGCATTGGTCTTGCCGTGTTTCACGTAAGGACCGTATCGCCCATCATGAATGGTGATCGGCTTTTCATCTTCGGGATGCACGCCCAGATCCTTGAGCGGAGCTGCGCGCCCGCGGCGGTTCTTTCCTTTTTCTGCGAGCACTGTCACAGCGCGGTTCAGACCAACTGTGAGCACCTCACGGGGTTCGGGGAGCGAGGCATATGTGGTGCCGTGCTTCACGTAAGGTCCGAACCGGCCCAGTCCGGCCTGGATCATGACGCCATCTTCGGGATGGGAGCCGATATCGCGTGGCAGGGCCAGCAAGGACAATGCAAGCGCGAGGTCGATTTCATCGAGCGTAATACCGTCCGGAATGGAACTGCGTTTCGGCTTGGTCGCCGCTTTGCCTTCGCCTTCTGGTTCACCAAGCTGGACATAGACTCCATAAGGACCCTTGCGCAGGGTGACGTCCTTTTGGGATTCGGGGTCGACACCGAGTTCCTTGGGGCCGTTGGCGAGTTCGGCGGTTTCATCGTCGCCGCCATCGACAGCGAGCTTCCGCGTGTACTTGCATTCGGGATAATTCGAGCAACCCACAAATGGACCGTGACGGCCAAGCCGAAGGCCGAGACGCCCCTCGGTGCAGGCTGGGCAAAGTCGTGCATCGGTGCCGTCTTCCCGGGTCGGGAAGAAATGCGGGCCCAGTTCTTCGTCCAGCGCATCGAGCACCGAACGCACCCGGAGTTCGGCGGTGCCTTCGATGGCTTCCGAGAAGTCTTTCCAGAATTCCCGCAGAACTGTTTTCCAGTCGATCCGGCCGCCGGAGATGTCATCAAGGCGCTCTTCCATCTGCGCGGTGAAGTCGTACTGCACGTAGCGTTGGAAGTAATTGCTGAGAAAGCTGACGACAAGCCGACCCTGATCTTCGGGCACAAAGCGTTTGCGGTCGAGCTGGACGTATTTGCGGTCCTGCAGCACCTGAATGATCGAAGCATATGTTGAGGGTCGGCCAATGCCGAGCTCTTCCATGGACTTGACCAGACTGGCTTCGGTGTAGCGCGGTGGCGGCTGCGTGAAATGCTGTTCAGGCGAGACTTCGCGAACGCTCGTATTCTCGCCCTCTTCGAGCGGGGGCAGGCGGCGTTCGTCGTCATTTTCGTTGTCATCGCCTGAAGGGTCGTCCTGATCTTCTTTGTAGAGTTTCAGGAAGCCATCAAACGCGACCGTCTGACCATTGGCACGCAATGCGAGTTTATCGTCTGAGGAGCGGATATCCACGGCCACGCGATCAATCTGTGCCTCAGCCATATTTGAGGCCAGTGTGCGGCGCCATATCAGTTCGTAAAGCCGGAACAGGTCGCCATCGAGAAGTGGCTTCAGGCTGGCGGGACGACGGAACAGGTCTGTCGGGCGGATGGCCTCATGGGCTTCCTGCGCATTCTTGGCGCGGGAGCGAAACACCCGCGGCTTTTCGGGCAGATACTCCTCGCCAAAATCTGTGTCGATCAAATTTCGACATCCGGTGATGGCGTCCTGCGAAAGAGTCACGCTGTCGGTTCGCATATAGGTGATCAGGCCGACAGTCTCTCCATCGATCTCGATCCCTTCATAGAGCCGCTGGGCGACCCGCATGGTTTGGGATGTGCCAAACCCCAGCTTGCGCGCAGCTTCCTGCTGCAATGTTGAGGTCGTAAATGGCGGTTGCGGGTTCCGCTTTGTCCGTTTTTTCTCGACGGAGGCGATCCGGAAAGATGCGGCCTCCACATCACTCTTGGCGGCGTTGGCGGTGCCTTCATCAGCAATGTCAAAACGATCAAGTTTCTTGCCATCGCGTTCGACGAGGCGGGCGGCAAAACCATCGCCTTTGGCGCTGTTGAGGCCAACCTCGATCGACCAGTATTCCTGCGCTCTAAAGATCTCGATCTCGGCTTCGCGCTCGCAGATCAGACGCAGAGCAACCGATTGCACGCGTCCGGCAGAGCGCGAGCCGGGCAATTTCCGCCAGAGAACCGGGGACAGCTTGAACCCAACAAGGTAATCAAGCGCGCGGCGGGCCAGATAGGCCTCGACCAGCTCGCCATGAACTTCGCGGGGATGGTTGAAGGCTTCCTGAACTGCGCCTTTGGTGATTTCATGGAAGACGACGCGTTTTACGGTGATGTCGTCGAGCAGACCACGTTCACGCAGAAGCTCTTCGATATGCCACGAGATCGCTTCGCCTTCGCGGTCGGGATCAGTTGCGAGGAAAAGATTCTCGGCACCGTCGAGGGCATCGACAATCGCTTTGATGGGTTTCTCGGCACGGGAGTCCACCGACCAGTCCATCTCGAAATCTTCGTCAGGTCTTACAGACCCGTCCTTGGGCGGCAAATCGCGGATATGCCCATAGGAGGCGAGGACGGTGTAGTCCGCACCAAGATACTTATTGATGGTCTTGGCCTTGGAAGGCGATTCGACGACGACAACGTTCATGTAAACCGTGTTCGCTTTCGGTTTGGGGCCGCAACAAGGACGTGCGGGCGCGGAAAAGACAAGCCTAAAGAGCCGCAACCCGGTTGCCCGGATGCCGTTCGAGCCGACCTGCCAGTTCAAGTTCCAGCAAGATTGTTCGTACGACAGGGGCGGTTAATTGGCACCGCCGCACGATTTCGTCAACTGCGACGGGCTCGGGTGATAAACATTCCATGACGGCCTGTTGTGATTTCGGGCCATCGATTTCGAGTGCCAGACGCGGTTGCGCGGAACCTGGAAATGGTGGTTCGGGTGGTGCGGCCGGTACCCTGAGCATGGGGCGAATGACCTCCAGGACATCCTTTGCATCGCGGACGAGGGTCGCACCTTCACGGATCAACCGATTGGCACCGTAAGCCCGTGGGTCGAGGGGCGAGCCCGGCACGGCAAGCACATCACGGCCTTGTTCTCCGGCCATGCGTGCTGTGATCAGAGACCCTGAGCGCTGCGCGGCTTCGACGACCACCACGCCCAGGGAAAGTCCGGAAACGATCCGGTTGCGTCTCGGAAAATGCCGGGCCAGCGGTTTCAGTCGTGGCGGCATTTCGCTGACCACAGCACCTGTTTGGGCAATACGGTGAAGGAGTGCTTCATTCTCGGGGGGGTAAACGACATCCACGCCCCCGGCCATCACAGCGATGGTCTTGCCGTTGGCGGCCAGCGCTCCATTATGTGCCGCGGTGTCGATGCCGCGCGCGAGGCCGGAAACGATCACAATGTCAGATTCTGCGAGGTCTCGTGCGATGGTTTCGGCCAGCCGTTGCCCGTTGGCTGAGGCGTTGCGGGCGCCAACCATGCCGATACCTGCCTGGCTCAAAATTGTGATGTCACCCCGGACAGACAGAACCGGTGGCGCATCATCGATTTGAGAGAGCGAGAGCGGATAGTCAGCTTCGCCGAGTGTGATCAGTTGCGCGTCGAGACGGACGATCTCTTCGAGTTCGCTCTCTGCGTGAGATGCGTCGGGAATGATGAACTTTCGTTTTCCGCCTTGTCCCGTCAGATCGGGCAGGCCCTCGATGGCATCGGATGCGGATCCGAAATGGGCCATGAGTTCGCGCCATGTGATCGGACCGATATGCTCGGTGCGGATCAGGCGCAGTCGGTCACGCCGCTCGGTCTGGGATATGGGTTCGGGTTTCACGAGCGTCAGGATGGCCCCGGCGTAACCGGATGGTCAACTTGAACCGCCGGAGCCCTTTAGCCGGATGCGGGATTCCTCCCCGCGAAGCAGCCGTTTGATATTGGTTGCGTGCCGGATCCAGACCAGTACCGCGAGGAAGATCGCGATCCCGGCCACCTGAGGTCCGCCCAGATACCAGCCAAGTACGGGGGCTGCTGCAACGCCGATCAGCGCGGCGAGAGAGGAATAACGAAACACCAGGGCTACGGTGATCCAGGTGGCCAAGGTGGCCAGGCCGGTAAGCCATGAGAGGCCAAGCAGAACGCCCATGGTGGTGGCGACACCCTTTCCACCGCGAAATTTCAGCCAGACCGGAAACAGGTGGCCGAGGACCACGGCAAGACTGGTGAAGAATGTGATGTCCGGGCCGAAATAGATGAAGGGGATGAAGACGGCAAAAAAGCCTTTTGCCATGTCGAGGATCAGCGTGCCGGCACCCAGTGCCTTGCCGCCTGTGCGCAGGGCATTGGTGGCGCCGATATTGCCTGAGCCTGAAGCACGGAGGTCGCCCTTGCCCATGAGACGGGCGAGAATCAAACCGAAGGGAATGCTGCCGAGGACATAGGCGGCCAAAATCATCGGCACGAAGATCTGCCAGCCGTAGATCACGTTCTTCCAATCCGGGATGGAGAACGTCGACTGGAACATGCTCCAGTAGAAAATGATCGGGCTTGCGCCGTCTTCCACCATGGGGTCCTGAGGCTCTAGCTGTCGATCGTGTGGATGGTACGTCCATCAACAACGGTGCGGATCACCCGTCCCTGCACCAGTCGCCCATCGAAGGGGGAGTTCTTGGATTTGGAGATAAAGGTATCTGGTTCAATGCGCGTTGGGCGGTTCGGATCGAAGATCACGAGATCTGCGGCAGCCCCGGCGGCGAGCCGTCCGGTGGGCAGCTTGAGCAATTCGGAAGGGGCGGAGGTGACCTTTGCCAGCGCATCAGGCAGGGACAAGTGGCCGTTGTGCACGAGCTCCAGCGTGAGCGCGAGCAGGCTTTCGAGCCCTGAGGAACCAAATTCTGCAAGTTCGAAGGGCAGGCGTTTGGATTCCTGATCCTGCGGGAAATGGTCTGATGCGATGCAGTCAATTGTGCCATCGGCCAGTCCCTCGACCACGGCCTGTCGATCGTCTTCGCTGCGCAGTGGCGGGGAAAGCTTGGCAAAAGTTCGATATTCACCCACGGCCAGTTCGTTGAGCGCAAAATAGGGTGGGGCGGTGTCACAAGTAACACGCAGGCCCTCTGCTTTGGCGGCGCGAATGCGTGCCACGCCTTCGGCGGTCGAGACATGGGCGGCGTGGTAGCGACCGCCTGTCATCCGCACGAGTGAGATGTCGCGGTCGAGCATGATGGTTTCGGCTTCGCGCGGAATGCCGGGAAGGCCAAGGCGGGTCGACAACTCACCCGATTGCATGACGCCGCCAGCTGACAGGCTTGGCTCCTCGGCGTGCTGAACGATGAGCGTGTCGAAAGCGAGGGCGTATTTCAGTGCGCGGGACAGCGTCTTGGCGTTGGCGACCGAACGGCGGCCATCGGTGAACGCCACAGCACCAGCCTCTTTCAGCAGGCCCATCTCGACGATCTCATCGCTGTCACCGCCGCGGGTGACGGTGGCGTAGGCGAAGACTTTCACGAGCTTTGCGTCGCGCGCGCGACGGGCGACGAATTCCAGAACCGAGGCGTCGTCGATCGGAGGCATGGTGTCGGGAAGCGTGACCACAGCGGTGACGCCACCTGCGGCGGCCGCGTGGCTGCCGCTTTGGATGTCTTCCTTGTGCTCATTGCCCGGCTCACAGAAATCGACCCGCATGTCGACAAGGCCCGGTGCCAGAACCGCGCCATCACAATCGACGATCTCGGCGTCATCCGGGCGGCCGCCGTTGAAAATATCCGGCCCCATCGCGATGATCTTGGTGCCGTCTGTCAGAACGCCACCTGATGTGCGCGCCGGATGGTCAACACCTGAAGCCGGATCGATCACGCGTGCATTGATATAGGCGACACTCATGACGTGGCCTCCTGATCATCAAAGTCACGTTCGCGGGTCAGCACATCAAGGCAGGCCATGCGGACGGCCACGCCCATCTCAACCTGTTCGCGGATCAGGGACCGGTCGATATCGTCGGCGACATCGGAATCAATTTCCACACCCCGGTTCATGGGGCCGGGGTGCATGATCAGCGCGTCGGGCTTGGCGTGCTGCAGCTTGTCGTAATCCAGCCCGTAGAATTTGAAGTACTCATGAACCGACGGGACAAAAGAGCCCTCCATGCGTTCACGCTGCAGGCGCAACATCATGACGATGTCGCAGCCTTCGAGTCCGGCGCGCATGTCGTGGAAGACCTCGACCCCCAGACGCTCCATGGCGGGCGGGATGAGGGTTGGCGGGGCGATCACCCGCACCCGTGCGCCCATGGTCTGGAGCAGATAGATGTTCGAGCGCGCGACCCGGCTATGGGCGACATCGCCGCACAGCGCCACCAGCAGGCCCTGCAGGTGGCCTTTGCGCCGTCTGATGGTGAGCGCATCGAGCAACGCTTGCGTGGGGTGCTCATGGCTTCCGTCGCCGCCATTGATCACCGCGCAATTGACCTTTTCCGAAAGCAGCTTGACCGCACCGGCGTTGGAGTGCCGCACGGCGAGCGCATCGGCGTGCATGGCGTTCAGGGTCATCGCGGTGTCGATGATCGTTTCGCCTTTTTTGATGGAGGAATTCGCAACCGCAATGTTGATCACATCCGCGCCCAGTCGCATGCCCGCCAGTTCGAAGCTGGTGCGGGTACGGGTCGAGTCCTCGAAGAACAGGTTGATCAGCGTCTTGTTGCGCATCAGGTCGAGCTTGTCACCGCGTGCGCGGTTGTGCTCGGCATAGGCGTTGGACAGATCAAGCAAATAGCCGATCTCATCCGGAGAAAGATCCTGGATGCCCAATAGGTGACGATGGGGGAATGGGATTTCCGTCGGCAAGTTCGGGACGGAAGGGCCTGTTTTGGCGTTGGTCATTAAAGCGGGAATATAGGGACGAGACTCTGGTGAATGCAAGCGCGGCCTGTTCTTGCAGAAATCCGGGCGTTTGCGGAGTTCTGGCGGCGCGCACGGCGCTCTGCTAGAAGGCTGAAACGATATCAGGCGGCCAAACAGGGAGCCGAACCATGAAAGCGGTGATTTTGGCAGGCGGGCGCGGCACGCGTCTTTCCGAGGAAACAGGTCTGCGACCCAAACCGATGATCGAGATCGGCGGTTGGCCCATCCTGTGGCACATCATGAAGATATACGGCCATCACGGGGTTACCGAATTTGTGATCTGCCTTGGCTATCGCGGCTACATGATCAAGGAATATTTTGCCAACTACGTGCTGCACTCGGCTGACGTCACGATTGATCTCGCCAACAATGATATCGAGTATCACTCTGGCGCAGCAGAGCCCTGGAAAGTGACACTGGTGGACACTGGTGAAGACAGTCAGACCGGCGGCCGGATCGGTCGGGTGGCGGATCACCTTGATGGCGAACGTTTTTGCCTGACCTATGGTGACGGTGTCGCGGATATCGATGTGAAGGCCAGTATCGCCTTTCATGAGGCGCAGGGCGCGCGGTGCACCATGACCGGTGTCAGTCCGCCGGGACGCTTTGGTGCGATTGAAATGGACGGCGACCGTGTCTCACGCTTTGCCGAAAAGCCGCGCGGCGATGGGGCGACAATCAATGGCGGTTTTTTCATTTGTGAGAACAACGTTCTTGATCTGATCGACGGTGATGACTGCATCTGGGAACAGGCGCCGCTGACATCGATGGCAAAAGCTGGAGAACTGGCGGCCTATCGGCATGACGGGTTCTGGCAACCGATGGACACCTTGCGCGAGAAAAACCAGCTCGAAGCGCTCTGGGATTCCGGGAATGCACCCTGGAAGGTTTGGAGCTAGCAGCAGTCTGCACATGCTTTCTCGCCAAAACGGCCATGCCCGGATCAAGTCCGGCCATGGCAAAGAAGGCGGTGAGGTCGAGATCCGGTCCTACAGTTTCGGTCCGAATTCCGCGTGAGACTGCTGCAACAGCGCTTCGACTTCGGTCAGGTCGCGCTCAAGAAACCCCGGCGTGATATTCACCGAACCCTGCGCGATGAAAGACATCATTTGAATCAGCCAGCGCCGCGGCACGGGCACGCGGTCGATGACGGTGTCCCGGTCCCGCAGCTCAATGGCGATATGGCGCACCATGTAGTTTTTCTTTTGTGCAATCGCCGTGATCTCATGCCAGTGGATGCCGCCAACCCCGGTGATCGAAGAATTGTCATACAGACCTTCGGCACTAACGATCAGCGATGGTGCCCGGACCGCCAGACGCCACAGGGCATAGAGTTCGAGAATACCGAAATAGACCACCACGACCGCACCGAGTATGCGCGGCATTGGTTCGGTCTCGGCCACCAGAAGCAATCCGGTGAAGATGAACGCGCCATAGAGCACAACATTGACCAGCACCCGCCAGCGGGCCGGATAAATCATGGTGGTCAGCGATGTAGGTTCAGTTTTGGTCATTGAGTTTGCCGAAGTCAGATCGCGGGGGCTTGTTTGTGGACGTTGTGCTGGGGAAAACTGTAACCCCATCGGTCAAACTGGTGAACGGGTTGTTCGACAGATTGTGAGACACTCTCTGGAAACGTTGCGGGATCACCAAATTCCCGATGAAACCGGTCGAGCAGATGCTTGATTTCTGGCCCCCTCAGGTTTGCGTAGGAGGTGGGAATTTTAATGACGCCTTTGACGGTTTGTTCGTGTTGCTTCCGATGACCTCCCACGATGACACCTGGCGAACGCGCACGATGTTCATAGTGAACAGCGATGCGAAACGGCAGAAATGCCGAAAGGGTAAGAGTCCGTCCCGAGGCTCGTGAATCACCAATAGAGGTGATGTCGTGCCATGCAACTGACCGGGATCCGGCAAACACACCTCCCGAACGTGCCGTTAGTCCCTCCCGCGATAGTCTGGCGAGAGGCCGGCCTGTCACAAAGTCGAGAAACGCACGCGGGAACATGAACGCCCAGCCGAAAATGCCCAGCGGCAGTATGATCGCAAACCATAGGAGTTCGCCGTGATCGAGGATGTTCCGAAATTCATCAAGTCTCAGAATTTGCTGATAGGTATCAAGTGTCCAGATGGCCAGCAGCGCGCCGATACATAGAAGTACAACCACATACATCAGCGCGATTAAACGTACCGGTCGAATTTCCAGCGGCTCGAATTTGTTGCGCGCGACCATCAGCTGTTCCGCATGAAATCCATGAAGTTTTGCAGGATGATGGAGGCGGCCATCTTGTCGATGACCTCCCCGCGGCGCTTGCGGTTCATGTCGGCCTGATCGATCAGCACGCGCTCGGCTTCCGCCGTCGACAGGCGTTCGTCCCAGAAAGTGATTGGCAGATCGACCTTTCCGGCCATGTTGTCGGCAAAGGCACGGGTTGACTGGGCGCGGGGGCCTTCTGAGCCGTCCATATTTCGTGGCAGGCCCATGACCAGTCCGCCGACGCCTTTTTCCGAGATGATCTCGCGTAGTTTTTCGGCATCAGGTGTGAATTTGGTGCGGCGCAGGGTCTCCAGTGGGGAGGCCACCATGAACCCGGAATCCGAAACCGCCAGCCCGATGGTCTTGGTGCCAAGGTCAAAGCCCAGCAATCGCGCGCGGGGCGCAAGCGCGGCTCTCATTTCAATGGTTTCGATAATGGGCATAGTTCGTTTTACGTGCCTGCAATGCATGCCGTCCAGCCGCCTGGACTGCCCTCAACCCCTACACAATAAGTCCGCACAAGCACACGGTAATTTAGGGCTTGTTAATAAATAGACCATATTGTTGTATGTATAAATATGAGCGGTCCCAAGCTAAATGGGCCGTTGGTGATGCAACGATCGCAGGTGCAAATCGATCGAGACACGTGTCGGTCAGTTTCGGGGCGGTCGGGCCTTGATTGGGGTTTAGAGGGAATGTTCGGCAATAACGTTGCGCAGAGCCTGTTGGGCGTTTTGGCGAGATTGCCGATTTGCCGCAGCTGTACCATCCCCATCGCTTTTGCTGTCTTTGCACTGCCGGTTTTTGTCCTGATTGCCATGCATGTGGTTGGCACGGAACAGGAAAGTGCCACGCAAACACTTATTCAGGTTACAGAGACCCAGAATGAGAATATGGCGCGTACCCTTTCGAACACTTATCAGGAACCGGTCTCTTATTTGCTTGCATTTGATATCGGAGATGCGCCCGAACTGCTGCCGATTGCAATCAGTAGGTCGGGCCTTGAGGCAATCGTTCGCGATGCAATAGCGGGCACCAGTGTTGTCAACCTCAAGCTTTACGACAACAACGGTGTGACGTTGTTCTCGCTGGATGCGGACAATTTGGGGGAGAACGTCTCCGCTTGTGAATGCTTTGCCCATGCGAGAGACGGGAAAACGGTCAGCGAACTTATTCGGGTCGGTGATGGGCACCATGATGGTGATAAAGTTGTTCACGCGAAACCCGCGGGGGATATTCTGTCAACAATGATCCCGTTTACGGTGCATTCGGAAGACCTTGTTGCCTCAGACGCCATTTTGGAAATCCAGTCCGATGTTTCCGGGCTGCTCGCAACGATTGATGCGGCTACCCGGCGCACTGAGTATAGTATTGGTGTCCCGCTCGCCATTCTCTATGTGATGATGGTGTTCATCGTTTTTTCCATTCAGATGTCGAGGATGCGTACAAACCAGCGTTCGCTGATGTTGGCCTCGAAACTTGCTGAGACGGACGCGGCGAACAAAGCCAAGTCTGAGTTCCTCTCACTTATGAGCCACGAATTGCGCACACCTTTGAACGCGATTATCGGGTTTTCCGAATTGATTGAGCAAAACGAACGTGACAACGAGGAATCCGAAACGGGAAATTATGCGCGCACGATCCACGAAAGTGGCCACCATATGTTGCGCCAGATTGTTTCCATTCTCGATATGACCGCGATCGAACTCGGGGAACTGGATCTTGACGGTATTCCGGTCCAGCTGGTTGATGTCGCACATGACGCTGTCGGGAACGTTCAGTCGTCCTTTGATCGCAGTCTCGTCACGCTTGATGTCCATGACTCCAGGCCGCTTCCATTGGTGCATGGGGACCCGAGGAAACTTCGCGAAGTGGTTGAAAACCTTCTGAGCAATGCCGCGCGGTTCACACCGGCCGGCGGAACGGTTGATCTGGTCTTCGGCACCGAGCCAGGCGGCTGGGTCTGTCTGGCGATCAAGGACACAGGTGTGGGCATGACCCGCGAACAAATAGACCGGGCACGGCTGCCGTTTCAGCAGGACTGGAATGGCTTTTCCCGCGAAGCCGATGGTGCGGGTCTCGGCCTGACGATCGCGGACAAGATCGTCACCCAACTCGGCGGTGAACTGGTCATTGAAAGCCTGAAGGATGTGGGGACGAAAATCATTATCCGTCTGCCTGAAGTTTCAGATTCAGGAATTTCGGCCGATCACGATGAAGTGCCGTCATTGATGGCTGCGGAGTAGTTGCCGCCTCTTCGTCGCGGTGATAGCTTCCGCGCCGAATTCAAAACCTCAACTTCCTGATCTTATATGGCGCTCGATACCGATACCGTAAGGCGTATTGCCAAGCTTGCCCGCCTCCATGTTGAGGAGGACGCTTTGGCACCGCTGGCCGATGAACTGAACAATATTCTGGGCTGGGTTGAACAGCTTGATGAGGTCGACACCGAGGGTGCTGAGCCGATGACCAGTGTTGTCGAGATGGTTCAACGCCTGCGCGTCGATGTGGTGACTGACGGCCATGTGCAGGACAAGGTTCTGGCCAACGCACCGGCAGAGGCCGATGGCTTCTTCGTGGTGCCCAGGGTGATCGAATAATGGCCGCGCTGACGGACCTCACAATTGCTGAAGCCGGCGCGGCGCTGGAGAAGGGCGACTTCACCGCGCGGGAACTGACCGATGCGTATCTGTCTGCGATGGAAACTGCACGGGGCCTGAACGCCTATATCGAGGAGACACCCGAGCGCGCGCAGGCTATGGCCGATGCGTCGGACGCACGGCGTGCGGGCGGGAAAGCTGAAGGACCGCTCGACGGTATCCCGTTGGCGATCAAAGATCTGTTCTGCACGGAGGGCGCGCTGTCCACCGCCGGCAGCCATATTCTCGAAGGGTTCCGCCCGACATATGAATCCACTGTCACCCAAAATCTCTGGGATGCAGGTGCGGTCATGCTCGGCAAGGTGAACATGGACGAGTTCGCCATGGGCTCTGCCAACATCACCAGCCATTACGGGCCGACCCTCAATCCCTGGAAGGCCAGCAGTGGGGACAATGCGGGCAAGGACCTTGTTCCTGGCGGCTCGTCGGGCGGCTCTGCAGCCGCTGTTGCGGCGCGTATTGCGGCAGGTGCCACAGGCACAGACACGGGTGGTTCGATCCGC
Organism: uncultured Alphaproteobacteria bacterium; assembly: GCA_943787745.1. Classification (GTDB taxonomy): domain Bacteria; phylum Pseudomonadota; class Alphaproteobacteria; order UBA6615; family UBA6615; genus JABJAG01. The sequence goes on from CALSNJ010000002.1 coordinate 91,522, forward strand.
CAGCCGGGTGCCTTCTGCGGTATTGTTGGCCTCAAGCCAACTTACGGGCGTTGCTCGCGTTGGGGAGTCATCGCCTTTGCCAGCTCGCTCGATCAGGCCGGTCCGATTGCCCGCAGTGTGGAAGATTCCGCGATCATGCTCGGCGGCATGGCGGGCTTCGATCCCAAGGATTCCACAAGTGTCGATTTGCCGGTTCCCGATTATGCGGCCGCACTGACCGGTGACATTCGCGGTTTGCGCGTCGGTGTGCCTGCCGAGTACCGGATGGATGGCACCCCGCCCGAAATTGAAGCGCTCTGGCAGCAGGGCGTGGCGTGGCTGCGCGATGCGGGTGCCGAGATCGTCGATATCTCACTGCCCCACACGAAATACGCGCTTCCCGCCTATTACATCGTGGCCCCGGCAGAAGCTTCATCGAACCTCGCGCGTTATGACGGTATGCGTTACGGCCTGCGGGTCGAGGGCGAAGACCTGACCGACACCTATGAGCGGACCCGCGCCGAAGGCTTCGGTCACGAGGTGCAACGCCGGGTGATGATCGGCACCTACGTTTTGTCCGCCGGTTACTACGACGCCTACTACCTGAAGGCCCAACGGGTGCGCACGCGGATTGCCGACGACTTCAAGGCCGCCTGGGACAGTTGTGACGTCATCCTGACCCCGACCACGCCAAGCGCGGCCTTCGCGCTGGGCGAGAAGCAGGACGATCCGATTGCGATGTACCTCAATGATATTTTCACCGTACCGGCTTCGATGGCTGGACTGCCCGCGATCTCTGTCCCCGCAGGTCTCTCGGCGGATGGGTTGCCGCTCGGACTGCATCTGATCGCCCCGGCCTTTGGCGAAGAAACCCTGCTCCGCGCCGCCCATGTGCTGGAGGGCGCGGCTGGTTTCGACGTCCAGCCATGACGGCCCTGGTGCGCGACCTTGCGCCTGAGGTCTTCCGGCAACGACATCTGATTGAGGGACGGTTCTCGGTCGAGTTGGATGAAAACGCCGTGCGTGAATATTTGCTGGGTTTGGCTGCCGCGTTGGATATGACGCCTTATGGTGATCCGATCGTGTTTTCGCCGGATGCGATGATTGAAAGTGGGACCGGGCGCAAAGAGAACGCCGGTTATGACGCGTTCCTGCCGTTGGTCGACAGCGGAATTTCCGCCTATTTCTGGACTGTGCCGAAATTCTTCTCGGTCGTAGTCTACACCTGCAGGGGTTTCGATGCGGCGGCAGGTTTGGGTTATACCCGTGCGGCGCTGGGTGCTGGCGAGATGGTGGAGGCAGGGTTTTGAGCCTCGGGACGAAACACCCTTGTTCGTCATGCCCGGACTTGATCCGGGCATCCACGTCGAGCGACCCCACAAACGTCAGGCGTGTCACAACCACGTGGATGGCCGGATCAAGTCCGGCCATGACAGTTGATTGGGAAGCAGATCAACTTGTCCGTGCAGCATTGAAGCGGTAGGAAAAACACATGACCGACACGACAGACACCACGGCTGACGCCATCCCCGACCATCTGGTTGCGCATTTTACCTCGCGCATCGGCCACAACAGCGCCGACCTCATCGAGGGCGAGACCGGGTCCTGGGAGATCGTCATTGGCATGGAGGTGCATGCGCAGGTGACCTCGGAGTCCAAACTGTTTTCTGGCGCCCCCACGGACTTTGGCGGCGAGCCCAACACCCATGTTAGCCTTGTCGATGCGGCGATGCCCGGCATGCTGCCGGTCCTCAATGAGGCGGCGATCCGACAGGCCGTGCGCACCGGGCTGGGCCTCGAAGCCCAGATCAATCTGCGTTCGGTGTTTGACCGGAAGAACTATTTCTATCCCGATTTGCCCCAGGGCTATCAGATCAGCCAGTTCTCCGATCCCATCGTGGGCGAGGGCCGGATCACGGTCGATCTGGAAGACGGTGAAAGCTTCGAAGTCGGGGTCGTGCGCATCCATCTCGAGCAGGATGCGGGCAAATCCGTTCATGATCGTATTCCCGATCAAACCTGCATTGACCTGAACCGCTCTGGTGTGGCGCTGATGGAAATCGTTTCCAAACCGGATTTGCGTTCGGGTGTGGAGGCGGCGGCCTATCTGTCGAAATTGCGCTCTATCCTACGTTATCTGGGCACCTGTGATGGCAACATGCAGGAAGGCTCCATGCGCGCCGACGTGAACGTCTCCGTGCGTCGCCCGGGCGAAGATCTTGGCACGCGCTGCGAGATCAAGAATGTGAACTCGATCCGCTTTGTGCGGCAGGCCGTCGACTACGAAGCGCGCCGTCAGGTTGAAATCCTCGAAGAGGGTGGCGAGATCGATCAGGAGACGCGTCTTTTTGATCCGGATCGTGGCGAGACCCGGTCCATGCGCTCCAAGGAAGAGGCCCACGACTACCGCTATTTCCCCGACCCCGACCTGCTGCCGGTGGTCATCGACCAAGCTTATGTGGACGAGATCGCCGCCAGCCTGCCCGAACTGCCCGACAAAAAGGCCGCGCGTTTCGTCGCTGAGTTTGGCCTGAGCGAATACGATGCGGGCGTGCTCGTCGCCGAACGGGAAACCGCCGAGTTCTATGAAGCGGTGGTGGATGCCGGCGGTGCCAAACGCGACCCGAAGATCGCCGCGAACTGGATCACCGGTGATTTCTTCCGTCGCCTGAACGCCGACGATCTGGAGATTACCGCCAGCCCGGTCAGCGCTGCGCAGCTTGGCGGTCTGATCGATCTGATCGCCGACGGTACCATTTCCGGCAAGATCGCCAAGGACGTCTTCGACGAGATGTGGGACAGCGGCAATGACGCCGATGCGAATCGTCGAGGAAAAGGGCCTCAAGCAGATCAGCGACAGCGGTGAAATTTCCGCCGTCATCGACCAGATCATCGCCGACAACCCCGAACAGGCTGATCAGTACCGCAGCGGCAACACCAAGGTCGTGGGCTGGTTTACGGGACAGGCCATGAAGGCGACGCAGGGCAAGGCGAACCCGCAGATGGTCAACCAACTCCTCCAGGAAAAACTGGGTAGCTAGGGTAGCTCCGAAATCCCACTTCTTCAGTTCGTCATGCCCGGACTTGATCCGGGCATCCACGTCCATCGACCCGCTCGACATCCGGCGTGACCCGGCCACGTGGATGGCCGGATCAAGTCCGGGCATGACGATTATAGACTGGGCCGACCTGTGATCCCCGTTCTCTCCATCGTCCTGCCTGTCTTCGGGCTGATCGGGCTCGGCGTTGTCGGTGGGAAGTCGCGGCTGTTTCCTGAAGCCGCCGTCGTCGGTCTCAGCAATTTTGTTCTTTATGTCGCCGTGCCCGCGCTGCTGTTCCGGACCATTGTGCGGTCGCGGCCGTTTGAGGCGCTGAACCTCGATATTGTCTATGCCTATTACGTACCGTCTTTTGCGGTGCTGGTTGGGGCGTTGCTGCTGGGGCGGTTTGTCTTCGGGTTGTCCGGGGGTGAACGGGCGTCCTTTGCCATGGGGTCGATGTTCTCCAACACCACCTTGCTCGGCGTGCCACTGGTCTTTGCGACCTGGGGGGAAGCCGGACTGGTGCCGTTGATGGTGGTCATCACCCTGCATTCGCTGCTGTTCGCGACGATCTTCTTTGTGCTCCACGATATGGCGAAATCCGGTGCTGTCGGCTGGGCCAGCGCGGCACGGCTGGCGGCGCATTCGATTGTGACCAACCCGGTGATCATCTCGATTGCGGCGGGGTTGGCTTGGGCGTTGTCTGGGTGGGGCCTGCCGGGATTTGTCTCGACGATGATTGATATTCTTGGCGATGCGACGATCCCCGCCGCGTTGTTCGCGCTCGGCGCCTCGTTGGCCCAGTACAAGGTGGCCGGAAATGTCCAGCACGCCCTGTCCATGGCGGTGATCAAGCTGGTGGTGCATCCGCTGGCGGTGTTCGCCGCCGCCAACTGGTTGTTTGATCTGACTCCTTTGGAACTGGCGGTGATCACGGTGACGGCGGCACTGCCGGGTGGCCTGATGGTGTTCCTCGTCGCCCAGACCTATGGCGTTTATGTCGCCCGGGCCGGGAGTTCGGTGGTGTTGTCCACGGCCGGTGGTGTTCTGACCCTGTCGGTTCTGCTGTCCTGGCTGACATGACTTATTTTTCTGCTGTCGCTTGACCCCACGAAGTCGTGACCTATTTGCTGTTCCATACGGAACCGTATGGATGCTAGGTTCGTGATCCGAACGGTGAGGCAAACGTCTAACAGGGGAAGAACATCATGATTGGAATTATCGGTGCCACAGGCACAACAGGTCGCGGGCTTGTCGCGACACTCAGGGAAAAGGGCGCGGAGTTTCGTTGCCTGGTACGTGATACGGCCAAGGCCGCAGAGACACTCGGCAGTGATGTCGAACTGGTGCAGGCAGATCTGAGCGATGCGGCGAGCGTTGAAGCCGGGCTTGCCGGTTGCGACAAGCTGTTCCTGCTTTCGGGCCACAGCCCGGTGATGGTCGAGCAGCAGCTCAACGCCGTAAAAGCAGCCAAAGCGGCTGGCGTGAAGCATATTGTCAAACTGTCGGGTGGCAGCTTCATCATTAAAGAAGACTCACCCGCGCTGATCGGTCAGGGCCACTGGCAGATCGAGCAGGGGATCCGCAACAGCGGTCTCGAATGGACCTTCCTGCGTCCGGGCTTCTTCATGCAGAATTTCCTGAACATGGCTGGAACCATCAAGGGCATGGGCAAGGCGATGATGCCGGTGCCCGGTGATGTTGGACTTGGCATGATTGACGTGCGCGACACGGCCGATGCGGCAGCCGGGATCCTGACCACCGACGGTCATGCGGGGCAGGTCTATGAGCTGTCCGGCCCGAACGTCACTCCGGCTGAAGCCATTGCGGCCATCGGGGACGCGATCGGCAAGGATGTCGCCTTCGTACAGGTGCCCATGGAAGGCGCCATCGGTGCCATGAAAGAACGCGGCATGCCGGACTGGCTGGTTGACCACCAAAGCACGCTGATGGGGATCGCGGCAGATGGCGATATGGCGAGCTACGGCAACAACCTGATCGAAACCCTGGCCGGGCACGCACCGCGCACACCAGCCGATTTCGCACGGGACCATGCGGGTGCCTTTCAAGGGGTAGCGTACCTCGCTCGCGCCGGCAGGCCTTTGAAACCTGCCCTACTAGCGAGAAAACACCAGAACAAATGTAGGGCGGGTTTCAAACCCGCCCTTTCTCTGTTCGGACAGGTCTTATATAAGTGTCCCCGCACACAAAACCGGGAGACCACCATGAGCGCCGTCGAAAAACTGCCAGAGACCGAGACCTCGAAATACCGGTTCTTGCTGATTCCACCATTTCGCCTGCCGGGTGACACCCAGTGGGGGTACCAGACGCTGCATCTTGATGGCGGGCTGCCCAAGCTCGAACGCCTGATGAATGCCGACATGGTGCTGCCCTATCTCGACGGGATCGACTGGGATCTGCATCCCGGTGCCGAAGCGACCTATGGCGACTGGCCGGTCGAGACCCGTGAAGAATTCACTTATGCCGCCGATGCCCGCCTGAAGAACATCCGCATTGCCTGCGAGAGCGGCAAGTACAACGGCATCGTCTCTGCTGGGCGGTGGCGAGCCGGGCTTCCTGGAAGCCCGCGAGATGTGCCGCAACTACGACATCGTTTGCACCGCCAACGCCCATTCCCAGATGTATCTGGCAACGACCCTCGGCAACAAGTTCTCGGTGATCGATATCGCTGGCGTCCACAACGTCTACTACCGGGACCTGATCTATCAGCACCAGCTGCAGGACCGCTGTGCCTCGATCCGCAATATCGGGATGCGCCTGCCGCGCCCGGGTGCCGAGGACGGCCCGCAGCTGCGCGCCGAACGTGAGAAGGCACTTGCCGGAGAGAAGTCACTCGCCGTGGACAATGCCGTCGATCAGGCCGAACAGGCGATCCTTGAAGATGGTGCCGAAGTCATCACCATGGGCTGCTCGGGCGTTTTCTGGCTCAAGCCGTTCATCGAGAAGGGACTGGCCGAACGGGGCTGGGAGGTTCCCGTGCTCGAGGGCTACACGTCATCGATCATGCTGGCCAAGCTGATGATTGATCTTGGCGTGAATGCGTCGGGCATCACCTATATGACCGACCATCCCAAGCGACTGCCGAACAAGATCGTCGTCTGAGCTAGGCGGGTGAGGCTCTGACGGTCCCGATTTCAGCGACGATGAAGTCGATGAAGGCGCGGGTCTTCAGGGCCAGTTCGCGCTGGCCGGGATACATCGCAAAGACGGCGGCTTCCTGACGTTCGAAGTCACACAGCAGGCGTACCAGCCGGCCGGATTCAATATCCGGCTGAGCGAAATGATAGGGGAAGCGGGCAATACCGAGCCCGGCGAGCGCCGCTTCACGCGCGACCATCAGGCTGGTGCTGCGAATGGGGCCATCCACACGGACGGAATAGCCCGCGTCATCGATATCGAAGGTCCATTCGGCGATGGTGGGCGCGGCTGTGGCGACCAGACAGTCATGATTGAGCAGCGCATCCGGATGCTCTGGCGCGCTGTGTCTCTCGATATAGGCCGGACTGGCGCAGACAATCGTCGGCGTTTCCATGATCTTGCGCGCGACGAGGGATGAATCCGGCATCACCGAAGCCCCCCGGATGACCAGATCAAAGCCGTCGGCAACCATGTCCACGTAGCCATCCGAAGACATCACATCGAGGCGCACGTCCGGATAGCGTTCGATAAAACGCGGCAGCAGCGGCGCGATGAACATCTGGCCGAACATGACCGGCATCGCCAGACGCAGCAGACCACGCGGGGCCGCCGTCACGGCGTTGACACGCTCGGCGCCTTCTTCAAGCGTGGCAAGAGCTGCCGAAACACTCGCGTGATAGGAATTGCCCGCCTCGGTTAAGGCGAGCTGGCGTGTGGTGCGGGCGATCAGGCGTGCACCGAGACGGGACTCAAGTTCTGTGATGGCCTTGCTCACCGCGGACGGCGAAACGTTCAGGCGCTCGGCCGCGGCACGGAAGCTCCCGGTCTCTGCGACCGCGTTGAACATCTCGAGGGCGCGTGTTGAAGGGTGGCTCATACAATTGAAAATATCTCAGCAAACACGTGATATCAATCTGATTGATGAATAATACAGAATGGTGAATGTTTGGGTTCGTAACGGAGAAATTCATGGCAGAGCTGGCAACGCCCATCGCGCTTAACCATATCGGGATCACCGTGCCCGATATCCATGCCGCGATTGACTGGTATGGAAAAGTCTTCGGGTTCCGCCGGATCATGGGGCCCCGGCGTCTCGAACCGAAACTCTCTGACACCGCAGAGTCAGGTCATATTCTGGGGCCAAGGTTCCGTAAGGCCCTGCAGGCACATCTGGTGACGGCCAACGGCATTGGACTGGAACTGTTTCAGTTCCTCGAGCCGGAAACTGAGACACCCGAAGACAATCTTGAATACTGGAAGACGGGTGTCTGGCATCTATGTTTCACAGATCCCGACATTGAAGGACTGACAGACCGGATCGTGGCTGAAGGTGGCAAGAAACGCACGGAGGTCTGGGAATTTGTTCCCGGAACGGATCGCAAGCTTTGCTACTGCGAGGACCCGTTCGGCAATGTCATCGAAATATTCTCACATTCCTACGAACAGACTTTTGCGAACTGGCCCAAAGAGGGCCGCGACGCGGACTAACACGCCGTCATGGCGAAACAGGAGATTACCATGAGTGAAGAACTCGAAGTCACACGGACAATGGCCGAAGAGGGCAAGGTCAAAACCTTCAATGTCGTGTTCAATGTCGAGGGCAAGGCCGTCGGCAAGATGCGCAATGAGATTAAAGGACAGATGACCAGCCCGGTCGTTGATGAAGCTTTTGAGATGGCCACCGATGAGGGCGCCGCCCATGGTGGTGACATGACCGCCCCGCCGCCGCTCGCCTATTTCTGCACCGGCTTCGTGGCCTGCCTGATGACTCAGATCCGTGCATTCTCAAAGCGGATGCGCGTCGAAATCGGTGAGCTGACGGTCAAGGCGCATATCGAATGGGAAGCCCGCGTCGAAGGGCGCGATCCCTATACCAGCCGTCCGGTTGCGTTCCGCCTGGATGTTGATTTCGATTCCGATGCGTCCTTTGAAGACCAGAAGCGGTTGCTCGATGCGGCCCAGAAGGGTTGTTTTGTGGAGGCCACGCTCGCCAACCCGATCCCGGTGAACCATCGCCTGATGATCGACGGCGACTTCAAGGACGCGGACTAACCTGATCTGAGGTTGGTCTGAGTTGGCCACGGGCCGAAGACCTGCGTTAGAGTTCTGGAAAACCAGACCTCGCACATGTTGCGGGGCCGAAAGGTGCGGGAGAAAACAATGCTGAATGCAGCCGTGGTTGGACTGGGTTGGTGGGGCAAGCAGATCGTGACCTGCCTGACGGACAGTGACACTATTGCCGTGCGTCGCGGGGTTGATGTGAATCTGGATGATGCGCGTGATTTCGCGGCGTCCCGAGGTTTCGATGTTGGCGACAGCTACGAAGACGTGCTGGCCGACCCGGATATTGATGCGGTGATTCTGGTGACACCCCATGCTTTGCATGAGGAACAGGTTCTCGCGGCTGCGGCTGCGGGAAAGCAGATCTTCTGTGAGAAGCCGTTTGCGCTTTCATCTGATGCGGCCAAGCGGATGTTGAGCGCTTGCGATGGTGCCGGTCTCAAGGCGGTGGGGATTGGTCATGAGCGTCGGTTCGAACCCGCGCTGGAAGCCATGAAGACCCATCTCGATAGTGGTGACTTCGGCACACTGGTGCATATCGAATGCAACTGGTCTCACAACAACTTCACCAAGACCAGTACCTCCGCTTCGACCTGGCGCAAGGATGCCAAGCAGGCCCCGCTGGGAACCCTCACCGCGCTCGGGGTTCACATCACCGACTATTTCCAGTCGCTTGCCGGACCGGTTGCCAAAATTCGCGCCGTGGCCAACAGCCGGTCAGATTTGTTTCCCGGCAATGATGTGGTGACCGTGCAGTTCATGTTTGAATCGGGTGTGACCGGGTTCATGTGCAACATCGCCACGACGCCATTCCACAGCGCCATCAAGGTGTTTGGCGACAAGGGCTGGGGCGAAGCGCGTGAGAATTCCAATGTCGATATTCCCGAACCCGCGACCCTGACGACGCGCTGGCTGGACGAGGAACTGACCACGCAGACCTATGCGTCCCAGAACACCGTAAAGGCCAATCTGGAACAATGGGCCAAGGCTGCACAGGGCAATGGCGACTATCGATTCACGCCGGACCACCTGCTGCACAATGTTGAAATTCTGCAGGCGATTGTGGCGTCGGCAGAGACCGGCGAAGAGGTCGAGGTACATTAGTCCAAATGGTTCGCGACACGCTTGAGTCGGGGCAGTTGCTGGTCGACTTGCCATCCGCTGCCCAGGGCGAGGTGCTTGAGACCCTGATGGCGCGTGACGGCATTCGGATCGAGCGGATCGTCTCGCACGGGCAGGCCACGCCCGAGGGCGAGTGGTACGATCAGGAGACCGATGAGTGGGTTGTCCTTCTCAGCGGGGCTGCAAAGCTGCTGCTCGAAGGGGAGGCCGCCCCGCGTAATCTTGGCCCTGGCGACTTTGTATTTCTCCCGAGCCATCGCCGCCATCGAGTTGTCTGGACATCGTCCGACAAACCGACGGTCTGGCTGGCCGTGCATATGGATGGGGGTTCCTGAAGCTTGCCGAACACGTCGGGTAGCCTATCTTGCTGTCAACACACAGCTGCAATTCCTCGGGAAACCTAGATCCATGATCCATGCCTATTCCGCACCGACGCCGAACGGCCACAAGCTCCACATTATGCTGGAGGAGTGTGAGCTCGAATATGATCTGCACCGCATCAATTTCGGTGACAACGACCAGTTCAAACCCGACTTTCTCAAGATCAGTCCGAACAACAAGATTCCCGCCATCCTTGACGAAGACGGGCCGGGCGGCGCGCCGGTCAGCGTGTTCGAATCCGGTGCGATCCTGATTTATCTGGCAGACAAGCTTGGCAAGTTCATTCCCGATCCTCAGAAGGACCCGCGTGGCCGGATTGCCCTGAATGAATGGCTGATGTGGCAGATGGGTGGTGTTGGCCCGATGCTGGGTCAAAACGGCCATTTCCGGAATTTCGCGCCTGAGAAAGTGCCCTATGGCATTCAGCGCTACGCCGAAGAAATGGATCGCATCTACAATGTCGCGGACCGTCGGCTTGGTGAGACCCGGTATCTTGTCGGTGATGACTACACGATTGCCGACATCGCCACCTATGGCTGGCTGCGCACCCACGAGTTTCAGGGACAAAGCCTTGATGGTCTGGATAATGTGAAACGCTGGCTCGATGAAGTCGGGGCCCGGCCCGCCGTTCAGCGCGGTATTGCGGTCTTTGACGGATAGACCGAATATGCAGAGGAACAACGTCTGACCTGACAAAGGCTGCACCGATGATCCGCGCATATTCCTGGCCAACACCCAACGGCCACAAGGTTCACATCATGCTGCATGAGTGTGAGCTTGAGCATGAAGTCATTCCGGTGAATATCGGGGACGGTGCGCAGTTCGAGCCGGCGTTTCTGGCGATCAGCCCAAACAATCGCATTCCGGCCATTGTCGATACGGATGGTCCGGGCGGTCAGGAAATCTCGGTTTTTGAGACCGGCGCGATCCTTTATTATCTTGCCCAGAAAACCGGCAAGTTCCTGCCCGATGCCGCAGCCGATCCGGCTGGTCATTTCGCGACGATGGAATGGTTGATGTGGCAGATGGGCGGCATCGGTCCCATGATGGGGCAAGCCAATCATTTCCGGCGTTACGCGCCCGACAGAATTGAGTATGCCGTCGACCGCTATGCGAATGAAACGAAACGTCTGTTTGGCGTGGCCGACACGCGTCTGGGCAAAACCCGCTATCTTGCCGGGAATGATTACACGATTGCCGACATCGCGGCCTATCCGTGGATGCGCAACTGGAAGGGCCAGGAAGTTCCGCTGGATGATTACCCCAACACGAAACGTTGGCTCGAGGACGTCGGCGAGCGTCCGGCTGTCAAAAGCGGGCTGGAAGTGCTCATCGAGCATCGCAGTTCAGGCCCGCCGAAAGGCAAGGCGTGGGATGTCATGTTCGGCAAGGAACAGTTCAAGCGCCGCTAGCGATTAATAAGTAAGCTTACTCAATCAAGCCAACTCCCGGGGGAACCATGGCGATTAAGAAACTGCGCACCAAGCGCGACGACCAACAATGGATGCTCGACCTTGCGCTGAACATGCGCGGTCGGGTGCAGAACTTTGAGCGCGACGACGCCGAAACGCCGACACGCGCACACAATTACCGGATGCTGCCCAAGCAATGGGCCAAAAAGGGTGATCATGACGCAATGCTCGCTCGAAAGGCGCAGGAGCAGGGATTCAATGCGACAGCGACCGATCACTATGACCACGCGATCGAAGCCTATCGAATGGCCCAGCACCCGATCTTCTATGATGACAACCCGGTGAAAATCGACCTCTACAACCGGCTTGCCGAGATGGTGGACCGGCGTTGCGAGACGGCGGCTTATCCGATCGAGCGGGTCGAAGTCCCATTTGATGACGGCAAGACGATTTCCTGTCTGCTGCATCTGCTGCCCGACCGCCGCAAGGCGCCCTGCGTGATTTATGTGCCGGGCATGGACCAGACCAAGGAAGCCGTACCGAAGGCTGGCAAGAACCCGTTCATTGCGCGCGGGATGCATGTGATCTCGATTGACGGCCCGGGGCAGGGCAATTCGAACATGCAGAAGATCCGTGCAGTCGGTGACAACTACGAACGCGCCGGCGCGGCCGTGATGGACTATTTGCAAAAACGCGAGGAAATCGACAACGACAAGATCGGTGTTTATGGCGTGTCGATGGGCAGCTACTGGTCGTTGCGGCTTGCCAGCTACGATCACCGGCCGGCCGCACTGGTCAGCGCGGTGGCGTGCTTCAATCCGAACAACACGATCTTCACGCAGTCATCGCCGCGCTTCAAACAGCAGTTCATGTATATGGCTGGCATGGAAGATGAAGACGAGTTTGATGCCATGGCGCGCGATATGACCGTCAAAGGCTATGTTGAGAAAATCGAGTGTCCGACCTTGCTGGTGTCCGGCGAGTTTGACCCGCTGTGTCCGCTTGAGGATGCTATTGAAGTCTATGGTGATATTACCGCCAACAAGGAGATGTGGGTGGTCGAGGATCAGTTCCATCCGCTTTGGGGGTTGCCCAATCTCGGCGGATTGGATTGTCACGACTACGTCGCTGACTGGTGTGCTCGTGTCCTGATCAGCGGCAAGTCCGAGAAAGACCGGATTGCCTATGTCGAGGTGAAGGGTGATGGTCCGTTCGGTGATTGCGAGTGGACGCCGCCGGTTGGCCCCGATCAGGCCTATTTTTAGGCGCGTTGGCGAAATCACGGAGGGCGGGGCTGCATACTCCGCCCACATGATCTAGATGCCATTGATCCCGCTTCATGACGCAAACCCGCGCGTCTATATCCGTGCCCACTTTGTAACGATCGGTCTGGTTGTTGCGAACTTTGCCGTCTTTTTGGCGGTGCAAGGGATGAGTGAGGCGCAGTTTTTTGATGCCATCATCGGCTATTCGGTGGTCCCGGCACGGATGTTCGAAGGCGTTCCGCTGCCGACGGACGCTCAGGGCGTCACGCCGTTGATGTCTTTGATCACCTATCAGTTCCTGCACGGTGGTTGGGCGCATGTGATCTTCAACATGCTGTTTCTTTGGGTCTTTGGGGACAATATCGAAGACGCTATGGGGCATGCGCGGTTTCTTCTGTTTTTCCTCATTTGCGGCGCGATGGGGGCTTTGGTCCACGGGTTGATCGATACGACTTCCACAACGCCTGTGATCGGGGCCAGCGGGTCGATATCAGGCGTATTGGGGGCCTATCTGATGCTGTACCCGCGAGCGCGATTGCTGGTTCTGGCGTTTGTGTTCATCCCGCTGCGGCTTCCCGCAGTGATGGTGATCGGCACCTTCTTTGCGCAGGACCTGATCTGGGCTGCGACGAGTTCGTCGGCCGCGTTGGGAGTTGCAGTCTGGGCCCATATCGGCGGCTTTATCACCGGGGCGTTGCTTGTCATTTACATGCGCAACCCGCGTGTCCCACTGTTTCACAAGCCGCCCGAGCCATGGGGCAAGAAGTAGATGGGGCGCCTAAAGACCTTCGACGATAACGATGTTGGAGTCTGAGGCCGACTGACGGATCGGGATCAGGGACGCATAGGCATCGCCGTCGTAGAATGCGCGCAGATCGTCGGTGGTTTTGAATGCCACAATCACCATCCGGTCGAGGGTCATTTCGCCTTCGACGCTGCGCGACCTACCACCCCGGGCCATGTAGGTCCCACCTGTGGCCGCGAGCGCAGCAGGCGCTTGTGCGGCGTAGGGCGCATATTTGTCAGGGTCCGTCATGTGGATGCTTCCAAGCAGGTACGCATGATTGCCGTCTGCGGTTTGTCCGGCGTCAGCGCCTTCGACAATCCAGATATGCGATGTGCCCGTGGAATGACGAATTGCAGCGACGGGCTCGTAGTCCGGATCATCGGCAAAGGCGTTGGCGCTATCCCAATCGGGAAACTCGAGCACGACAATCCGACCGTCCGGCCAACTGCCTTCCACAACATTGCGATCACCCCCACGAACAATGTAATGGCCACCGTGTTTTGCGATCAGGGCCGGGGCTGTCGACTTGTAGGTCTCGTATCCCTCGGGGTCATGAACGTCGATGGTCGCAATCAGATACGCTGTCATGGCGGATGCTCTTGGTGAGGTTTTGATCAGATTGGAATATGCTAAGCATTCGTGAGGTACAATACACCCCCGGAAAACGGCAACCCAGAATGGCACGTGAGACAGACAAGTCCCTGAAACCCGCGACCCTGTCGGCGCAGGCCCTTGGCTGGCTCGATCCGGCGACGCGCGCTGTGGCGCCCCCGATCCATCCGTCGACGAATTATGCGCGGGATGAGAATTACGAGAAATTCGAGGGGCGCGGCTACACACGAGATGAAAATCCGACCTATGAGCAGCTCGAAGCCTTGCTGACAGCGCTCGAGAAAGGCGCGGATTCCATGGTGTTTGGCTCTGGCATGGCAGCCGCGACGACAGTGATGTTGGCGCTTGCCCCCGGAGATCATGTCGTGGCGCCGACGGTCATGTATTTCGGGCTGCGCAACTGGTTGGTGAATGTGGGGCGGCATTGGGGTCTGGACGTGGATTTTGTGCCGCCGGGCGATATCGCGGCACTTTCCCAAGCGGTCCGGCCCGGCAAAACCAAGCTGGTCTGGATTGAAACGCCGTGCAATCCGACATGGGATGTCACCGACATCGCAGAGGCCGCGCGTATTGCACATGACGCGGGTGCGTTCCTTGGCGTGGATTCAACCGTGGCGACGCCGGTTCTGACCAATCCCCTGCAGCTTGGTGCAGATGTTGTGATGCATTCCGGGACGAAATATCTGAACGGGCATGGCGATGTTCTTGCTGGTGCTCTGGTGACAGCTCGCAAGGATGCCATGTGGGAGCGGATGAACTATCTGCGTTTCGAGAATGGCGGCATGCTGGGGGCATTCGAGGCGTGGTTATTGTTACGCGGCATGCGGACACTGCATCTGCGTGTTGAACGCGCGTCTCAGTCGGCGCAGCGTATCGCCGAACATTTCAGCGGTCATGACCGTGTGGCCGAAGTGCTCTATCCGGGATTGCCTGCACATAGCGGGCATGAGGTTGCCAAACACCAGATGACCGGTGGTTTCGGCGGTATGATGTCGATACGGGTGAAAGGCGGCGCGAGTGCTGCGCTGGCAACGGCCAGGGCGCTCAGACTGTTCGTCTCGGCGACATCACTCGGGGGCGTGGAAAGCCTTGTCGAGCATCGTGCGACAGTCGAAGGGGCCGATAGTCCGGTGCCCGACGATCTGTTGCGTTTGTCCGTCGGCGTCGAGGACAGCGGCGATTTGATTGCCGATCTGGAGCGTGCGCTCGCGGGATCGGCTCCCTAGAAAGACCGGCGTCCTAGCCAGCGGCGCGCTGAGCTTCTGCATCGGGAAACTGAACAATCGTATGCTGTGTCGGCGCGGGCAGAATTTCGCGAAGTTCGCGACGTGCCTGCTCGAGAGCCGCAAGTTCCTTGGCGTCATCGCGGTCGAAGACCTGAAGACAGGATAGCTTGATTTCTACAAGGTCGATCAGCGTCTCAACGGATCGTTTTGTCAGTGTTGCCATAACCCGGGTCCTTTCTGGCTGTTTCTGACGCATACGATAGGGCGCATTTTATTTACATTTGGTGAAAGTTCGCGTGAATTTTCGCCATGCTTCGTTAACCATTCCGAAAGCCTCGGCTCCTATTGTCTCTCCACTTGCCGCAGCTGCGGCGTTGAGAAGGAGAGCGGCATGACGAACACCACACATATTCATACCGCCGATGGTAACGACAACCCCGACGCAATCGCCGCTGATATCGGTCTTCCGAAATACAATCGGCGTTTGAGCGATAAAATTCTTGCGGCTTTCAACCATGCTTATGCCGTCGGTGAGCTGGAGGTTGCAGCGAGCCTGCGCGAAGTTCTCGGTCGCCTCGACAAGGGCGCAGACTCCGATAATGAACGTCAGCGTCGTGACAGTACGATTGCCCTTAGTCAGGCCGATCTCTGGATTGAATTCGTCGAGGCGCGAAACGACTATCGCGCAGCCTGCGATACGCCGCAGTCTGATCCTATAGCGCTGGACTGCATGCTCGATGTCATGAAGTCAGCCTATGGACGCTGGAGTACCTTCTAGAACCTCTGTCTGGTTGGCACGTTGCGGAACCTGCAACGTGAGGTGGCTGCTATCTGGCCTGGATGAGAGCTTTCTTTGAGTGAAAGCTTGGTACAATGGTATGTATCCGTCGACCTGTCTCGCCGATACGGTCGGCAAACTGGCTGCTTGGTTGATGCTGCGACGTTTCAATATTTATAGATGGTGCCCGTTATTCGCGGTTATTGGTGGCGTTGCCATGGCAACGCTGGCCTACAATGTGATGGGACGTGCTGTCGGGTACGAGAATGTTCCGGTTGTTGCATTGCTGCCGGGTTTTCTGGTCGGCTTCGTATCGACGTTAACTGTTACCGCGCTCTTTGTGCGAAATCGCACGCTCCTACTTCAGAAGCTGGAGGTTGAAAGACAGGTTTCGGCACAGTTGCGGGTGGAGAACGAACAGCGGGAAAACATCGCCCGCGAACTGCTGGCAGCACGCGATGAAGCCGAGTTGGCCAGCCGCTCGAAATCCGAGTTTCTTGCGAATATGAGCCACGAGTTGAGAACGCCGCTGAACGCGATCATTGGCCTTTCTGAAACGATAGAGGTCGAAACCTTCGGACCAATCGGAAACAAACACTATCGAGAATATGTTTCTCATATTCACGAAGCTGGTACGCACCTGCTTTCGATCATCACTGATATTCTGGACATCTCAAAAATAGAGTCGGGGCGAACGGAACTGAGCGAAGCCTTCGTGGAGGTTCCTGACGTGATTGAAGCTTGTCTTCGATTGTTGCAATTCCGTGCTGAGGAAAAGAATCTGGACCTGAGTGTTGAGGTCGACGGTACATTGCGTGCGCTCTATGCCGACGAGCGTTTGCTCAAGCAGGTTTTGATCAATCTGGTGTCCAACAGTATCAAGTTCACGCCCACAGGCGGCCGAGTGTTGCTGAAAACATGGCAATCTCCCGAGGATGGACATGTCTTCGAAGTGTCTGACACGGGTGTCGGTATTGCCCGTGAGGATATTGACGCGGTGTTCGAACCGTTCCGACAGGTCGACGGCAGTCTGAGCCGCCGCCATGAAGGAACGGGTCTCGGTTTGCCATTGAGCAAATCCCATGTGGAACTGCATGGCGGCGTAATGCACCTCTCAAGTGTGCCGGGCAAGGGTACAATCGTGCGTGTTAATCTACCGGCATCGCGAATTGCACGCGATGCGCTGGATCGGTTCTCGGCCTGACGAAATGAGACGAAACTGATCAGCGTCGTACCGGCGGAGATGAAGTCTTAGTGCTTTGTTTTCAATCCGAAAGTTCGTCCTGTCGGGAGTAGTTTACCGGCGCGACGCAGACATCTTTAAGGGGAATGCATCGTGCCGATTGACAGTCGGTCGCGGTCTTGGCACAAACCCTCCCGCATACGTCGTGATAACCCACTCTCGTGCGGAGGGGTGGCCGAGTGGCTGAAGGCGACGGTTTGCTAAATCGTTATACGGGTAACCCCGTATCGAGGGTTCGAATCCCTCTCCCTCCGCCAACATTATCATGCATTGCTAGATTCATCGCCGCGGCCAGCTGGCCATGCAGTTCGAGCTCGAACTTCCCGCGCTTCTGTGCGGGGTAGGCAACGATGCGGTCCACCAGCTCACGCAGGGCCGCGGAAGCTTCGTCCCGTACCATCGGTTCCGCATGCAGTGCTTCTGAGAGGTTCGCGATCTTCTCCTTGTAGAGCTGGGGTGCATTCGGGTGCCACTCGATCTTTTTGGGTTCCTCGTCATTGAACACCGCAAGGTCCGAGAGTCTTCCCTCGAGCTCGCGTAGTTTGTTTCCGACTGCCCCAAGGTCACTGGCTGTGCCTTCCGCGATCGCGTCGACCAGGCGCGCGATCTTCTGTTCCAGGTTCGCCTTTTCTTTGACGTGCGCGGTATGACGGCGGCGGGCATCCTTCTGCAGTCTCTGAAGCTCCGCGTGGTACTCATCCACGAAGGTCTGAACGAGTTCGGGTTCCATCAGCTTGCCTTGTAGGCCGCCAAGGACCCGGTCTTCGATCTGTCTAGCCCCCAAGTTCTGGGCCATTCCTGATTAGAGTTTCTGGAACAGGAGGGCGCATGTTGAGGGCCTGATGTGGGCGGATGTGATTGTACTGTCTGAGCCACTGGTTGATGACGATCTGGGCCTGCTTTGTTGTGGTGAACCATTCGGCGTTGAGCACCTCGCGGCGCAGAGTTCCGTTAAATCGTTCGTTGTATCCATTCTCCCAGGGTGACCCGGGATAGATCCGGATAGGCTTGATCCCGACCCTTGCCAACCAGTCCTGCATCGCTTCCGCGACGAACTCGGGGCCATTGTCGGAACGGATATATTCTGGAGTGCCGTGGCGCAGGAGTAGCGGGTAGAGCGCCTCAAGGACATCCTCAGCTCCCATCCTGGTGCGAACCGCGACCGCTAGAGCCTGACGGGTGTACTCGTCGAGAACTGTCAGCATCTTGTAACTCCGACCGCTGTCGAGCTTGTCGTGTACAAAGTCGATGCTCCAGACGTGGTTCGGATGAGTCGGCCGCAGCCGTATGATCGAAGCATCCTTGTGGTAGAGCCGTCGGCGCTTCTTGTGCCGTTGCGGCAGTTGAAGGCCTTCTTCGCGCCAGATCCGCTCAACCTTCTTGTGGTTCACCTTCCAACCTTCGATGCGCAGCAGTTCGGCTATCTTGCGATAGCCGTAGCGCCCGTATTGCTTGGCCAGCCGGATCAGGGCCAATCGCAGAGCATCATCATCTCGCCGGGCCGGTCGGTATTGCAGAGAACTGCGCGCCAGTCCGATCACCCGGCATGTCCGTCTCTCTGACGTCGCGAGCTTCTGACGCGTATGGATCACGGCCTGACGGACCTGCTCTGTCGTCAGGCCCTGGGCTTTAGGTGGGTCAAGCTTTCCTTGAGGATCAGCTTATCGAGTTCGAGTTCCGCGACAATCTTCTTTAGCCTGGCATTCTCCTTCTCCAGACTACGCAGCTCCGACAACTGCGACTTCCCCATCCCGCCAAACCGCTTGCGCCAGTTGTAGTAAGTGGCATCACTAATACCCACGCCACGACAGGCCGACGGCACGTCACTGCCAGTCGACAGCTTCACCTCAATCTCACGCAGCAGCTTGAGTATGTCCTCATCCGAATAGCGTTTCCGAGCCATCACATCCCCCTTCAGTCTCTAAAAATAGTGGCCCAGTTTTAGGGGGGAAGGACAATCACTGCGTCAGGTCGAGGGTCTTCTGTTTGAGCGCGGTATCGATAGACTTATACCAATGTTTACATTGGCGAGATCCTTGCCGGTCTTATTCCAGAACTTGAAAAAGCTGCCCTCGCATGCCGGCCATGCCAGTCGGTCCCAATCCCGTACAGGCATACGAACGCGAATTCCTGCTTGTTTCAGGGTGGGCCAGACAGCGGCCAGAGCATCCGCCGTTGGACCAACAGGAAGATAAGGTAAAACCACAACACTGAGCTTATGTCTCTGTGCCCATCCCTTGATCTGCGCCGCATAGTCCCGGGTCGGGATGTTCTCCTCTACTTCTGCGGTGCCGGACCGTGAAAGCGCATCCTCCAACGAACCTCGTGCAAAGCGGATTACATGAGGCGCAGTTGGCAAAATCGAACGGTTAGCTGTTGCCTGCACTGCCATTGCGGTCGAGAAGTGCCAGCCTCGTTCGCTGAGAAACTCCGGGTTCAGGTCCTCTTCGCAAAGCAAAAGACCGGCGTCTTCATTTGGGCGGTTTTGCGGTTCAAATTTAAGCGGCCGCAGCTGTGGAGGCGGGGGAGCCTGAATCGCAATTTCTTGCTGTGCGAGTCCAACCGGCGGCGCAAAGCGGTTGCCGGTATATCGCATGATGTTGTCGGGACGGGCGAGATACGTCTTGCCGCGTGTTTGAAGCCCGGCCACCCAACGCCAGGAAAGCGTATTGGAGGCGGCATCGCCATCGATCAGATGACGGAGGAAAAAGTCTGCGCCCAGTTCCCAGGGCAGTTTGAGCGTAAAGATCCAGATGCTTGCAAACCACATCCGGGCGTGGTTGTGCAGATATCCGGTATCGATCAGTTCTCGCGACCAGAAGTCGAAGCACTCTATTCCGGTGGAGCCGCTTGTCGCTGCTTCCAGCCTATGTGCGAGTTCGGGTGTGTTTGTGACCTCTTCGATGTGCTCTTCGAGAGCAGTGTTGTAGTCGCGCCAGACCGATGGGTGTTGTTCAAGCCAGCCTTTCCAATAGGTGCGCCAGCAGACTTCCTGGATGAACTTTTCAGCGCCACGAGTTCCGTGAACCGAGACAGTGGCTGCAACCACTTCCTGCTCGTTGATCAGTCTATGACGTATCCACGGCGAAAGATTTGAGACCTGAGTGTTTTCGCGGGGACCGTAGTCGACATTACGAAGACGTGCGTAGTCGTTTCCTGCATACGGCAGGAACGCTGAGAGTTGAGACAAACCGGCTTCACGCGACGGCGTGGGAATATCGGTTTCTGATGTCATAGGCGATGAGCTGTTTTGACTTCATTGATCTTTGCGTGAACTACTATTGCCCTACAAAGGTCTGGAACGACAGGCTCGATGGAACACCATACGGCGGTCATGGGTGCCGATCGCATTGCGTGCTTGTGTTTGTGACCTTTGAATGACGCCGATGGACCCTCATTCAATGAATGTATCCTCGCTGAGCCCTGCCGCGATGCTGTTCAGGCCTACAGCCTCAGGAGGCCACAGTTTTGAGAAATTCGACCGTGTTTCCAAAGGGGTCTTTAACGTAAACACTCGCCGTCCCATCGCGATGCGGGGTCAGCTTTCCGTATTTCTTTGCGTCCTGCGTTTCAAATGCCAGGTGTGGAGGATGCTGTGATGGCAACACGAGAGCGATTGACGTGTTTTCGATATCCAGAAGGGCCCAGGTCTCGTCTTGATAGGCAATGTTGGCATTGAGGTTCTGAACATACCAATCGACGGCTTGCCTGATGTCAGAAACGCAGAGAGCGGCGTGATGCAATTTCATTTGATTTTGCCTTTCTAGTGTTCACTGCGCCAAAATGACAGGCTACGATCTTCAACCACTTGGATCTCGACCGCCATCTCGACATCTGCCCCGACGCGCTGTCCGAGTGTTGCCAAACTGCGATGTTAGACCTGCATAATGCAGAATTTCGGAGGCTGATTCGCGTTAGCGTGATATCACCGTTGTTCGGTCAATGAATCAATTATCGAACATCAGCCCACTTTCGCAGAAGTCCAGATGCCAGCTCCCGAATTTACAACTTGGTCCGCTAGTTACTCGGCCGCCGCTTTTTCTGACGCGATTGCTGCATTGACACGAGGCATTACCTCTTCTGCCATCAGCTGTAGCGAACGTTTCGTAGGCACTGTCAGACCAAATTGGCTTGAGGCTGGCGAGGCCGTTCCGTAGCCTCCGCGGATGAAAAATCCGTTCCGTTATTTCAACTCGTCGCCCGAGATCATCCGCCTGACGGTGATGATGTATGTTCGCTACCCGCTATCGCTGCGTCAGGTCGAAGATCTGCTGCTCGAACGGGGCATCGATATCTGCCACGAGACGGTTCGGTTCTGGTGGAACCGGTTCGGTCCGATGTTCGCCGCGGAGATCAGGAAACGCCGGGTTCATCATCAATCATATTCGAACTGGCGCTGGCATCTGGATGAGGTGTTTGTGCGGATCAACGGCGAGACGCATTACCTCTGGCGCGCCGTTGATCATGAGGGCGAGGTGCTCGAGGTCTTCGCCACGAAAGCGGCGGGATCGCCGGGCTGCGCTTCGGTTTTCTGAAGCGCGCGATGAAGCGGTACGGTCGGCCGAAGTCGATTGTGACGGACCGGCTTCGGTCTTACCGGGCAGCGATGAATGTGATTGGGAATGGCGCTGACCAGGAGTGCGGCCGCTGGCTGAACAATCGGGCGGAAAACTCACATCAGCCATTCAGGCGACGGGAAGGGGCGATGTCGAAATTCAGGGACGTAAAGACCCTACAGAAATTCGCCGCCGTTCATGCTTCGACCTTCAACCATTTCAATGCCGACCGACATCTTAAAAGCCGCTCCGACTTCAAGCAGAACCGCTCCGCCGCGCTGGCCGAGTGGCGTGAGTTGGCGGCATAAAGACGGCGTCGCCGCCGATTTTGGAGACTGGTTCGCATTAGCCTGACACCACCATCTCGACCGCCACCTCAACAGCCGCTCCGTCTTCAAACAGAACCGCTCCGCCGCGCTGGCCGAGTGGCGTCAGTTGGCGGCATGAAGATGGTGTCGTCGGCGATTTTGGAGACTGGTTCGCATTAGACTGACAGCGCCAAAAGCTGGTTAGATACAGGGCACCTGTAATTATCTTACGGGACTTTTGTTTACGGTAACCAGGCAGTGATGGCTGGCGTGAGCGCGGTTGCTTGGCAGATGCGCTGTTGATGTCGATCGGAAGTGGAGTGTCTCAGAATGACCTACGGACCATTCAGCGTTAACCTGATTTTTAGTTGTCCGCTTGCCTAGGCCTGACAAAACACAGGCGCTTAGAACACTATTCCTGTCGACATAATAAGCTCTGTATCCCTCAATAAAGTTCCGGCCGGGTTTCGGCGGAATGAAGCTCGTGCCCGGATTCTGTGTTGCACTGTTTTGTATGTGCATCAGTATTTGTTTCTGGGTGCTCTGTGATGAGGAGGTTTGACCAACAGTAAGAGGCGCTCCGACAAAATGCGGGCTATATCCGGTATATGTCTGTTGTGGGCTTGCCGTGACGATTTGGTTTGGCACTAATTGTGGCTTGGCTTGCGGGCTTGGTTGCGGCGGCGCCACTTGCGTCATCGGCTGAGGTGTCTGCTGCGCGGGTGGGTTGGGCGGCACCGGGTACCCTGTCGCAGGGTCACGTTTGCCCTGCCAGGTCGGAAACTTCTGAAAGCCTGGCTTAAGCGCCGGAGCTGTGTTGCTGAACAGTTGCGGCGGCGCCACTTGCGTCATCGGCTGAGGTGTCTGCTGCGCGGGTGGGTTGGGCGGCACCGGGTACCCTGTCGCAGGGTCACGTTTGCCCTGCCAGGTCGGAAACTTCTGAAAGCCTGGCTTAAGCGCCGGAGCTGTGTTGCTGAACAGTTGCGGCGGCGCCACTTGCGTCATCGGCTGAGGTGTCTGCTGCGCGGGTGGGTTGGGCGGCACCGGGTACCCTGTCGCAGGGTCACGTTTGCCCTGCCAGGTCGGAAACTTCTGAAAGCCTGGCTTAAGCGCCGGAGCTGTGTTGCTGAACAGTTGCGGCGGCGCCACTTGCGTCATCGGCTGAGGTGTCTGCTGCGCGGGTGGGTTGGGCGGCACCGGGTACCCTGTCGCAGGGTCACGTTTGCCCTGCCAGGTCGGAAACTTCTGAAAGCCTGGCTTAAGCGCCGGAGCTGTGTTGCTGAACAGTTGCGGCGGCGCCACTTGCGTCATCGGCTGAGGTGTCTGCTGCGCGGGTGGGTCGGGAGGTACGTAGTAAGGACTATGTCCGGTATATGTTTGTTGGGGGCTCGGTTTAACCACAACAGGCGCTTGGGGTTTTGGCGTGTTGCTAGTTAATCCGCCGCCGGATTGAGTGGCCGCAGGGGTGACGACTATGGTCTGGACGTTCGTCGTTGGTTGTGGGGATGGCACAGTAACGTGGGTACTGCCGCCTCCCTGACAATTGGGATTATGCGCAGCTGCGTTGGCATTTTGGCAACCGGGTGGGTTTCTTTTGGCATCCACGTCTGAAGCCATAGCGACAGCAGTCAGCAGAACTATCAGTCCGGCAACTGGTTTCATCATTGATTGCTGCCAATCCTTGCAATTCATCGGGATCTGTCGGCTACCAGGCATACTGGGCCTGCATGTAGAATTCTGGAGTGTGGTCGCGGTCGCTGCGTGTTCCATCATGGACGGGTAATGCAAGCCAGCTATTGATTGAAAAACCACTCTCGAATGTGGCCCTAATTCCTATGCCTGTGCTTGCAAGCTCGGTGTTGTCTGGTCGACCTACTGATAACTCGCTATTCGAATTATTAAGATATGTAACATCCAAGAAGGCGAAAGGAGCAATCCCGATCAGGTTTAGCGCATTCGCATGAATAGTTTCGGCGATTTCAAGTGTTAGGTTCGTGCCGCTGCTGCCTGCATATTCAAACGGCGCAAAACCACGCTGTTTATCCTGTCCACCAAAGCTGAATAACTCAAAGGATGGTTGGTTCTTCGATCCCAGTTGTCCAGACAACTCCAGGAGGAATTCCGCATTATCGGATACCGATGGCAGTCCATAGATCAACCCGACTCCTGCACGTAGTGAGCCAAAATTGTTTTCTGCGCCGGAAAACTCATGGCCCCCCGAAAACGTCAAACCATAGGACACGGTATCGCCCTGATCGGTGTCCAATTTGTAAAACCAGGAGGTGCGGAGAATCGCGTTTCTTCGATCCTCGGACAGATTATCTTTGTCTACCCGATAATCCATTTCTATGAAGCCAGTTTTTGCCTCGTTGACAGTGCGCTTGAATCGATGTCCAAAAAGCACGGCGCCGGCGGTAGATTTTGATGCAAGAGTGTTCTGGTTTCGGAAATTAAAATCTGACGCCGAATCAAAATGTGAGGCACGGGTTTCTGCAAAACTGCCGATACTATTTACCGGTACCTGATAAGAAACTTGCCCAAAATAAGAACGTGTATTGGTTTTAGCCTGCGCGCCCGCGAGTTCGAGTTGAAGTATGTCTCCGCCTGCGACAAGAGAATAAAGCTCTTGGTGAAGTACGACTTCCTTGCCGGACAGGTCTTCTGTCGGTGTATTGTGAAATGAGATGCTGCCTGACTGAGAAACCCTGGATCCGACTAAAACAGCTTCATAGCCGGTGCCGTTCCCAAGGCGATTGAGCTGCAGGCTTGCGGTCAATCCTGGGATGTCGTTAATCAGTCCAGTGACATGATCGATTTGTTCGATGTGAGGCGTGGGCCCGACGAGCTGGTTGAGGTAGGCTCTGGCTAAGCTGCCTGTTCTTTCGTCCAGACCTAAGACTGAAACAGCTTCGATTTGGCCAAGATCGACCCGCAAGGTTTCACCTGCAACTGAGACTGATGCAAGCACATAGCCCTGATTCTCGAGAAAATGAACAAGGTTATTTGCTGCTTCGGATACATCCGAATAAGTGTGAAGAGAAACCCCGCCCTTGAGTTCCGGTGGCAGCCCTTCCACTTGCAATGGTTGCGCACTTGCCGCCGAATGGATGGCTAGGCCTAGAACGATCGCGCAGCTGGCCATAGCGGTATGTATTCGGATTCGCAGGATCTTAGCGTTCGTTAAAAGCTCAATCATTTGAAGGTAATTTCTTATCGCGGGAAAATCTTTTGATGAGCCAAAATTGTAGTTTGTTTTGGAGAATATTTATAGCGGCACTGTCAGACCAAATTGGCTTGAGGCGAGTGGGCTCGTTCCGTAGCCTCCGCGGATGAGAAATCCGTTCCGCTATTTCAACTCGTCGCCCGAGATCATCCGCCTCACGGTGATGATGTACATCCGCTACCCGCTGTCGCTGCGCCAGGTTGAGGACATGCTGTTCGAACGTGGCATCGATATCTGCCACGAGACGGTACGTTTCTGGTGGAACCGGTTCGGCCCGATGTTCGCTGCGGAGATCCGGAAGCGGCGGGTTCATAATCGTTCGTATTCGAATTGGCGCTGGCACCTGGATGAGGTTTTTGTTCGGATCAACGGCGAGACGCATTACCTGTGGCGCGCGGTTGATCATGAAGGCGAGGTGCTCGAGGTTTTTGCGACAAAACGGCGAAATCGCGCGGCTGCACTCGCTTTTCTGAAGCGCGCGATGAAGCGGTATGGTCGGCCGAAGATGATCGTAACGGACCGACCAAAGTCTTACCGGGCAGCGATGAATGTGATCGGGAATGCCGCCGATCAGGAATGCGGCCGCTGGCTTAACAACCGGGCGGAAAACTCACATCAACCGTTTCGACGAAGGGAAGGGGCGATGTCGAAATTCAGGGACGTCAAGACGCTACAGAAGTTCGCCGCCGTTCATGCTTCAACCTTCAACCACTTCAATCTCGACCGCCATCTTAACAGCCGCTCCGTCTTCAAGCAGAACCGCTCCGCCGCGCTGGCCGAGTGGCGTCAACTGGCGGCATGAAGTTAGCCGTCGTCCGTCGATTTCGGAGACTGGTTCGCATTAGCCTGACACCACCGCCAATAATTTCCTGCATTGCCTGATTGATATCTGCGGCCAGGTGGCCGTGCAGTTCGAGGGCAAAATTTCCGCGGCGGGTTCGCTCGAGACTCCGTCCACCTAATTGGGCACGGCGAAGGTTAGGTTTGCCCAAAGCGTTTCCCAAACGGCATTTGTGTCTCTGTGGCGCTCATGCGGCTGTCGGAATATCACGGCATTCAACATGTACTCGGAGCCCGCCACGATGGGCAGGACAGCGATGCCATCGGCGTTGGTCTCATGAACCGATGCTATCAGTTCGCCCGAAGCGGCCTTGGAATACATCTCGAGCTGAGAATCAGGACGTGGCGCGCCATTGAAGAAAAGCTGGACCCGAATATCAGTGGCATCTTTCAGAAGGTAGGGGTTTTCCAGCGCGACCAGCTCGGCCTCAAGCCCTATTCGGCGGTCGGCACCTTGTGCATTCCCGACACTGACGAGCGCCTTTGAATACCGGGTATAAACTTCGGTAAATTTGCCAGAGGACAAGCCGCGCGCGAAATGCGTCTTTGCGATGTCATCCACGCCATGGTTGATGGCGAAATCTTTGAACTTCTCGAAACTGTCGTAGGAAATCGTTGTAGGTTTGGATTCGTAAACAATGATGTTTAACCCTGAACTCGGTGCCGCTTGATCAATTGCCGGTCGGTCGCCAATACGGCTCACCACCCCCACGGCCTGGTTTGCGCCAAGGATCACAAAATGTTCGAAGTCGCCGGGTAGATAGGAGAGTTGCGTTCCTTCAAAATCTTCGCCGTTTTTGATTCCAGCAACGATATTGTCAAAGGATTGCACCTGATAATCTGCAGGTTCTATCCAAAGCTCGTGGGCGACCACAGGGGATGCCAGCATGCAAAAAAGCACAATGAGAATGCGCATGAGTAAATTTCGCTCTTGGTTGGGGCCCGTCGTACAGGCACTGACAGTATGTCTCTGGCTGATCAGCACAAGTGCCAGCGCCCATGAGGTGTCGCCTTCGGTGGCAGATCTGTCACATCAAGATGGCATTGTGACAATGGACATTGAACTGGTCCTGGAAGGATTTCTGGCGAGCATTGATCTTTCTGCTGTTACAGATACCAATGAAGCCGAAGCTGCCGCAACCTACGATGTCTTCAGGGCACTCAATGGGCCGGAGCTTGAGGCTCAATTCAGGTTGTTCTGGCCTTCGATGGCCCCACAACTTCAGTTTTCTGCGGACGGTGCTCGGTTATCTGTGGAACTCAACCATGTATCCGTGCCGGACGTCGGTAACATTGACCTGCCAAGGCTCTCAAAAATTCAGGTCACTGCGGTTTTGCCCGCTGGTGCTCAAAGTGTCGATATTGGCTGGGACCGGAAATTTGGCGCGCTGGTCCTTCGTCAAATGGATGTCGAAAATCCCTATGAGGCGTACATCGCAGCGGGGACGACCAGCGGCTCGTTTCCAATCGCGGGTGGAGGTCAGCGTGGCGGCTGGGAGACGTTTGCGGACTACATTGCCGTCGGCTTCGATCATATTGTTCCCAAGGGGCTCGACCACATCCTGTTCGTCCTGGCTCTCTTTTTCCTCTCTCCGACCCTTCGTTCTTTGCTTTGGCAGGTATCGGCTTTTACACTTGCCCACACGATCACACTTGCGGCCGGTGTGACGGGCCTTGTTTCCGTGCCCGGCGAGATCGTTGAGCCCATAATTGCGGCATCCATCGTATTTGTTGCTGTGGAAAATATCTTCACGTCGGGCTTGAGCCGATGGCGGCCGATTGTCGTGTTCGTGTTTGGATCGCTGCATGGACTTGGGTTTGCCAGCGTCCTCCAGGAGTTCGGACTTCCGGCAGATAAGCTTGTTCCAGCACTCATCGGTTTCAATATCGGTGTCGAGTTGGGTCAGCTTGCGGTCATCGCATGCGCATTCGCACTCGTTGGTTACTGGTTTCGGAGCAAGACCTGGTACCGCCCTGTCATTTCGAACCCTGGCTCGCTGATCATCGCTCTGGTTGGCGCCTATTGGTTCATAGAGCGTGTTGGCATTGTTTGACGAGATGGTGTCGGGACGGCCCAAGGATTGACCTGGCACAGTCAGAGCCAACCGTCTTGAGCGGGCCAGGTTCGTCCCTTGGCATTCTTGGATGAAAAGTCCATTCGGCTATTTCAATTTAACGCCCGAGATCATTCAACTGACGGTGATGATGTACATCTGCTGTCGCTTCATCAGGTCGAAGACACCTTGTTCGAGCGCAGCGTCGATATCTGCCACGAGACGGTGCGGTTCTGGTGAAACCGCTCCGCCGCGCTAGCCGGGTGGAGTCAGCTTGCGACCTAAACCGAAGTTCACGGACGCAAGGCAAGTTTCGCGAGATGTTCCTAATCCCTCGGGTGTGGCTGATTGTATCGGTGATCCAGTGCGAAGAACGGTTTCTATGGGGCCGAAACCATCCCCTGACTTTGACTACAAGCCGACTGGCTCTTTCGTCAGGCCCCATAACGCCTGCGGGCTCATCGGGATCTGCAGAATGTTTGTCCCCCGCGCGGGCAGAGAGAGCGCGTCTTCCAGCGCCTGCGCGAAGAGCGGGCCGACCGGTATGGCGCCGGCCTCGCCGACGCCCTTCACGCCGAGTTCGTTGGTGGTCGAGGGTGTCAGTGTGTGGTCCAGGCGCATGCGCGGAATGTCGGGCGCCGTGGGCAGCAGGTAGTCCGCGAGTGTGCCGTTGAGAAGCTGTCCCTCATCATTGAACACCTGCTTCTCGAAAAACGCGTTCCCGATTCCCTGGGCGACGCCGCCATGGATCTGACCTTCGACAATCAGCGGGTTGATGATGGTGCCGCAGTCATGGACCACGACATAGTCGTGGATCACGATTTCGAAGGTTTCGGGGTCGACTTCGACAATCATGGCGTGGGCGCCGCTGGCGGTCGTCCCGATTTCCGGGCCGAAATAGCTGGTTGCCTGAAGCCCGGGTTCGGTGCCGGGTTCGACAGCACCGCGCATCGGGTTTGCCTGCCGCGCCAGATCACCAAGCGGGATGGCTTCGTTGGTACCGCGCCTGCGGACAATTCCATCCGCCAGGTCGATCTCTTCGCCTGCGCAGTTCATCAGTGTTGCGGCCAGCGCGATTGTTTTCTGCCTTACGTTGACCGCTGCTGCATGAATGGCATTGCCGGCGACAACCGCGCCACGGCTGGCAAAAGTGCCCGCGCCCCATTGGAACTGGTCCGTGTCGCCGGTGACCAGGTCGACATGGCCCGCATCGATCCCAAGCTGATCACCCACGAGCTGCGCGAAGGCGGTGTAGTGTCCTTGTCCCTGGGTGCCCATACCCGTCGCGACGAACACCCGCCCATTGCCCTGAACCTGCACCCGCGCGCCCTCATAGGGACCGATGCCGGTACCTTCGACATAGGCGACGACGCCGATGCCCACATGGCGGCCAGCCCGGCGCAGCTCGGGTTGCTCTTCGGCGATGAATTTCTCGTAGCCGATCATCTCGGCCACGCGGTCCAGCCCGGGTTGGTAATCGCCGGTGTCATAGGTCAGTTCTGTGAAATCCTGAAAAATAATTCCATGATTGACGGGGAATTGCTCTGGTTTGAGGAAGTTGCGGCGGCGTATCTCGAGCCGGTCGAGGCCGAGTTCCTGTGCGGCAATGTCGATCATGCGTTCGACAACGAAGACACCCGGCTGCCGCCCTGCGCCGCGGTAGGGTGAGACGATCGGCAGGTTGGTGTAGACGGCGGTGAAGGTGCTGTCGAAATTGGCAATGTCGTAAGGGCCAAACAACGAGCACTGGCTGTTGATCGGAACGGTCAGCCCATAGGGGTTGTAGGCACCATTGTCGTGCAGGAAGTCACATTTCAGTCCAAGAATCCCTCCCTCGGCATCGAGTGCAATTTCCGCGTCATGGAGCTGTCCACGTTCCTGCACGGTGGCGAGAAAATGCTCGCCGCGATCCTCGACCCATTTCACGGACCCTGCGAGTTCGCGCGCCGCCCAGGGAATCAGAATTTCCTCTGGGTAATACATCAACACCTTGACACCGAAACCGCCGCCGACAAACGGCGCGACAACACGAAGATCGTGATCCCCGAGGCTCAGGCGTTCGGCCAGCGCTGTGCGCAGCGCGGCCGGTGCCTGGGTCGACGCCCAGACGGTCAGGTGCGCGGCCAGCGTATCGTAGCGCGCCGCGACGCAGCGGGTTTCCATTGGGTGTGCCATGCCGTGTTCATAGGACAGCTGGCGTCGGATGATCTTGTGCGCATTGGCCGCCGCGGCCGCATAGTCGCCCTTGGTCTGGTGCGCGATCGCTGCAACATTGCCAACGATGTGGTCGTGCACGCGCGGGGCGTCCGGGGTCGCCGCGCGCTTGAGGTCCACGACAACGGGAAGCGGCTCGTAGTCGACACTGATGTCTGCGAGTGCGTCCTCTGCCAGGTATCTGCTTTCGGCAATAATCATCGCGACGGGTTCGCCGGCATACCGGACTTTCCCGGTGGCCAGTGGCGTGTGCGTCGCCTCGTTGAAAACAAGGCCGGGAACCGGCGCTGCAGGTACGACGAGAGGTGAAGGTCGGCAGACCGGGCCCAAATCGGCCGCTGTATAGACGGCAATTACCCCGGGCCGTTCAAGCGCGGCAGAAACATCGATTGGGCCCAGCTTTGCGTGGGCATAGGGAGAGCGCAGAAAAGTTGCATGCAGTGCATCGGGTAACTCGACGTCGTCTACGAATTGCGCTGCGCCGCGCAGCAGGACCGGGTCCTCGTTACGGGTTAGGGGGGCGCCAAGAAGCTTGCGCGCAGTTATGGAGGGGCTGGTCGGGCTCATGTTGTTCCCTTCGCTGTGATCTGGCCTGTGGCGATCAAAACCGCGTCGACGATGTTCTGGTAGCCGGTGCACCGGCACAGATTGCCCGAAAGCGCATCACGAATTTCGGATTCGTCGGGTTTCGGGTTTTCCGCAAGAAACGGTGTCAGCGTCATCAGAATGCCCGGCGTGCAATAGCCGCATTGCAAGGCATGGGCCTGCCGAAAGGCCTGTTGCAGTGAATTCAGCGTGCCATCCGGGCCGGCCAGGTTCTCGACCGTTGTGATCTCGTGGCCTGCTGCCTGATGCGCGAAGGTGAGGCAACTGCGGACCGGTTCGCCGTCCAGCAGGACTGTACAGGCGCCGCACACGCCGTGTTCGCATCCGACATGGGTGCCTGTGAGGCGCAGCCGGTGACGCAGAAAATCACTGAGGAGAAGGCGTGGCTCAACTTCGTCGGTATGGTCACGGCCGTTGACGTGGAGCGTGATGGGACGGAGTTCGGTCATGCGGCTTGCCTCCGTTCGCCGGTCGCGCGGGCCCCGGCAATCGAAAGGGCCCTGCGTGTCAGTACCTGCGCCAGATGACGCTGAAATTCAGCAGATGCGTGGACGGACCCGAGCGGTGCTATGTCCTGATCGACCAGGGCGGCTGCCGCTTCAAAGACAGGTTGATCGGGGACTTCGCCAATGAGGGCCGAGGCTGCGTTATGGGCGTTCATCGGCGTGTCGCCGGCGCTGCACAGGACGATGCGTGCGCTTTCGATCGTGCCCGTTTCGTGCAAGGCCATGCACACCGCGACACCCATCTGCGCGTAGTCGCCGGGCCGGCGCGCCATTTCCACGAAGGCGTAACCGGAGCGTGGTGGCGATGCGGGCAGCACGACTTCGACAAGCATCTCGGTTTCTTCCAGCGCAGTCGTGTAGATGCCGAGGAAGAAATCCTTCGCCGCCAGTTCACGTTTGCCCGCAGTGGAGGCGACCCAGAATGTCGCATCGAGTGCCAGCATAACGGCCGGGAACTCGGAGGCCGGATCGGCATGTGCGAGGTTCCCGCAAAGTGTGCCGCGGTTTCGGATCTGGGCATGAGCCACCAAAGGTGCAGCTTCGGCGAGGAGCGGGGCGGTAGCTGCGATCTGCGGATCGAACTCGAGCTGCCGGTGACGGACCCGCGATCCGAGGTGGAGGGCGCCCGAAGCTGGATCAATCGTAATGGTCGCCTGATCGTCAAGCGCCCCGATATCAATCAGGACGGTCGGTTGTGCCATACGGAAATTCATCGCGGGCACAAGGCTTTGACCACCGGCCAGAAACATTGCGTCGTCGCCATGCTCTGCCTTGAGGGTCAGGGCTTCGTCGCGTGTTTGCGGGCGCAGGTAATCGAATGGGGCTGGTTTCATGACAGGCGAGACTCTCCACTTGCCGCGCAAGAATATTCATTCTTGGATGCGGGAAATGACGTTCCCAGCCCTGGGGTGCGCCTGCCTTGTTTTCTCAGCAGGTGCAGAAACCGATGTTAAACCCGGCATTGCTGTGAGTTAAGCACACCGGCGCGAGCAAAGAACACCAAAACTTGTCGACGGAGATTTCGCGGGCATGGCAAGGGCGATTGATCTGATGGAAGGTTCGCCCGCTGCCTTTGCCATCATTTCCGGTCAGCCGGTGGGCGCACCCTTGTCCCAGGTATCCGGACGCAGGGCGAGTTTTGCGAGGCCTTCCATGTCTTCGGCTTCTTTTGCCGGGAAGTTGAGCTCGACGGTGATGCCGTTCGGGTCACGCACAAAAACCTGATAGAGGTCCTGCTTGCTGGCCTGCTGCTCCAGATAGGTGGTGCCATTGGCCTTCAGGCGATCGGTCATCTCTACACGGTTGTGCGCCCGGAAGGCGATGTGGTGGATCGGGCGGCTGCCCTCGGCGATATCTTCAGGCGTGGCATTGGGATCAGGCACGGACCGCGGCTCGTCATGTGGGCGTGGTGGGACGATATGGATGATGTCCCGGTCGCCCAGATACATCCACGTCACCTCGACCCCGAAGTCGGGATGCGGGCCAACTTCAAAACCCAGATTGTCGATGTACCACTGGACCGTCGCCTCATAGTCCTGCGCAACGACGAGAAAATGTTCGAGGTGATCTATTGCCATGGCTTGGTTCTCTGCTGTGTTCCAAACGGGCCGGACATCGTCCCGTATACTGAAACCCCACTATATCCCGTCTCGGGGAGTGTTGGCCAAGTGTCGTGGCGCAAATCTCACAAGCTGAGTTTATTTTCCGCCGACGAACCGATTGACCGCGAAGTCCTGCGCGGCAAATCCGGCACAGAAGGGGCCGACATGAACGGCCAGTTTTTCCATCGTTTCGCGTGCGGCACCGCGGGCCGGGATTTGCCGCATGACAGAGGCCTCGACCTCTGCACGAAGTTTTTCCATGTCCACATTGGTCACCTGACCGTCTTTGACGACCATACGGCCATCGACCATGACGTCGCGCACGCTCTCGCCGTTCTCGGCAAAGACGATCTGGTTCACTGCGTCGTTGAGGGGGACATATGTGATGCTATCGAGACCGAGCATAACGATATCGGCCTTGTAACCGGGGGCGATGCGTCCGATCTGGCCTTCCCAGCCGAGTGCTTTGGCCCCAGCTTCGGTCGCCATCTTCAGGGCCTGTCCGCTTTCAAGCCATTCTTCGTAGTCCGGGCCCTGAACGCGTGAGAGCGTGCAGGCGAGACGGGTGGCTTCAAACATGTTCAACGCATCTGCGCAGGTGCAGGTGTCTGTGCCGATGGCCACATTGATCCCGGCCTCGCGCATGGCGACGCTCGCGGCGATCCCGGAGCCGAGCCGCAGATTGCTCATCGGGTTGTGGGAGACCGATGCGCCGCGGTCCGCGAGCATCTTCATGTCGTCTGGGGTCAGCCAGACGGCATGAGCCGCGACGAAATCCGGTCCGAGAATGCCCTGTTGATCGAGAAAGGCGGTCAGGCTCATGCCGTAAAGCGGTTCGCTGGCCAGGGCCTGCACTTTTGATTCCGCCAGATGGGTCTGGATCAGAGTGTCGTATTCCCGCGCGAGGTCGCGGCAAGCGTGCCAGAACGGGATGTCGCAATGATGGGGGATGGCCGGGCCAAGGGCGAGCTTCACCTGGTCCCGGTCGTGGGGCCAGTTGTGCAAGGCATCGCGGCAAATATCGGCAGCTGCTTCGCCGGGGCCGGACTGCATGCCGTCGACCAGTTCCTGCAAAGGACGGGGCAAAGCATCATACAGGCCCGGAATGGCCTGCCAGAGGCCGCGCGTGGACATCATGGGGGCGATCACCGCGCGCATGCCCACATCGGCATAGGCCTGACCGGCAGATTCCAGCCCGGTGCGGGAGGGCAACGGGAATTCTGCGAACATGTCGAGGCAGGCCGTGCATCCCCCGAGAACCATTTCGCAGGCCGCCAACTTGGCGGCGAGATATTTGTCCTCATGGGTGGACCCGGCCCCTGTGTAAGGGTGGGCATTTAGCAGGAGTTCGAGTGTCCACCTGTCGCCCATACCCTTGGCAAGGGTCGAATTGCCGTGGGTGTGGCCGTTGATCAGTCCTGGTATCAGCAGCCGGTCGCTGGCATCAAACTCGATTGCATCGTCAGGTGCCGGGAGACCCGGTGGGCCGATTTCCGAGATCATGTTTCCGGTGATCAGAATGTCGGCGGGTTCGGATGACCGTGCGTCGATATCGAGAAGACGGCCCCGACGAATAATTTGTGTTGTCCCGGTCATGATCGAACGCTCCGTGATCCCTGATGTCTAGTCGTCGCCTGTAGCTTGCTGGACGACGAGGGAATTGTCACGAACCAGCTTCAATCGGAAGAAGCTTGACCCATCCGATGCGAATTCGACCGTCAGATCGCCGCCCATGGCCTGCATGATTGCGCGGCTGATCGTGAGGCCCAGTCCGGCACCCTGATCGGCGTCACCTCGATTGCCGCGGGTAAATTTGTCAAAAACGGTCGCTGCTTCTTCCCGGGTTACACCGCCACCATTGTCGATGATGTCGATCGACACATGAGCGCCGGTTGCATGTGTCCGAATGTCGATCCGCGGTAACCTTGAGCCGTTGTATTTGACTGCATTGGAAAGCACGTTGATCAGGGCCTGACGGAGGCGGTCATCATTCGCAAGCACCTGAACACCGTCCTCGGCGCCTTCGAATGAAATTTCGACCTTCCGGTTTCGGGTCATGCCGGCGATGGAATTGAGCGCGCCCGTGACTGCGCTGTTTACATCGACGGGCAGGATGAGAAGGTCAACAGTTCCAGCTTCGAGCCGACTGATGTTGAGAATTTCATCCAGCAGGCGCGTCAGGCGCAAGCTTTCATCATGAATGATGGAGACGAACTGTGCGCGTTCGGTGTCGGTTACGTCCTGGTCACTGAGCAGGATTTCGGAAAAGGACCGAACCGATGTCATCGGTGTTCGCAGTTCATGACTGACCTGGCTTAAGAATTCATCCTTCTGGGCATCCAGTGTCCGCAGACGTTCGTTGACCTCACGTAACTGCTGGGCAGCACGTTCGAGTTCTGCGGATTTTTGGGACAATTGGCGCGATGTCTCGATCAGTTCCTGGGTTTCGCTCGCGATATCAATCAGTTCGGTCATGCCGACCGTCTGATTGCCCGTGATGCGGGTCACCACCGCATGAGCGGATGCTGCGCCGATCGAGCCAGCGAGTTCACGTTCGAGGCGGGCAATAACCTGATCAGTCACGCGCGGCATGCCGTGGGTTGCATCCTGTGCCTGTGCCATTTCCTCGAATAACCTGCGTGCGTGATCACGCCCAAGGATACGTTGGGCGAGAACGTAAAGGTCTTCGGTGTCCACGGAATGCTCGGTGATCGCCTGCGCTTCGCCGCCGGTGGAACGATAGACGTTGACGAACAGCGCGCCCTGCAGCCGCTCAAGCGCATCCGCCCCGGTCAGGCTGGAAATCGCGATGAAGGTCAGTGCATTGAAGCCGACACTCCAGACCACGGCGTGGACAAGGGGGTCCATCTCGGTGAGGCCCAGTAGGGATTGCGGACGCAGTGCTGCGATCCCCCACGGACCGTCCGCAAGCACCGCGGCGCTCAGAATGAAGTCCCCGCCAAAGCTCGGCAGGAAAAGGGTGTAGGCCCAGAGCAGGGTCCCGCAGATCAGCCCGGTCAGGGCACCGGCACGGTTGGCACCACGCCAGAAGATGCCGCCAAGCAGGCTCGGCAGAAATTGTGCAACGCCGACAAAGGCGATCAGGCCGATGGCGGCAAGCGCATCGGATCCCCCCGACAAACGGAAGTAGAGGAATCCCAGACCAAGAATGGCTGCGATGCTGATTCGCCGCGAAGTGAGCAATAGGCCCCGGACATCGCTTCCCACGGTTCGGCCCACAGCGAGGAAACGCAGGGCAACAGGCATGACAATGTGGTTTGAAACCATAGTTGAAACCGCAATCGCAGCGACGATGACCATTGATGTTGCCGAGGAAAACCCGCCGAGAAAGGCAAATAGAGCCAGCTCATTCTGCTGTTCGGCAAGCGGTAGGGTCAGCACGAACAGGTCCGGGTTGGAGCCTGCGGGCAGGACCTTCAGTCCAACGAACGCGATGGGCATGATGAAAAGGGAAATGCCCAGCAGATAGAGCGGGAAAAGCCATGAGGCCGTACCCAGATGGCGTTCCTCAATGTTTTCAACAACGGTGACCTGAAACTGCCGGGGCAGACAGATGATAGCTGTTGCAGACAGGAAGGTGAGGGTTACCCAGCGCGGTCCAAATATATCACCCGCTCCGCGGATGGCTTCGGCGGGGACATCGGCGAAGACATTGCCAAGACCGCCCGCGACACCCCAAACGGCAAACACGCCCACGGCGATCAGGGCCAGAAGCTTGACGATCGCCTCAAAGGCAATGGCGGCGACCACGCCATGGTGGCGTTCGTCGGCGTCGACGTTGCGCGTGCCGAACAGGATGGTGAACAGTGCCATACCCGCCGCGACCCAGAACGCGGTGGTGATGCCGTCGGCTTCACCCGCGATCACCTGATAACTCCGCGTGACGGATTGAAGCTGCAGGGCGATGTAAGGGGTTGTGGCGATAACGGCAATGACCGTGACGAGGACGGCAAGGCTGGGGCTTTTGCCGTAACGCGATGAGATTAAATCCGCGATGGATGTGGTGCGATGAACCTTGGCAATGCGGACAAGTTTTCGCAGCAACCACCACCAGCCGACAAAGACAAGCGTCGGACCCAGATAAATGGCCACAAATTCGAGGCCGTTCCGCGCCGCAGACCCCACGGCGCCGTAGAACGTCCACGAGGTGCAGTAGACGGAAATGGAGAGGGTGTAGATCACTGGCGAGTGAAGCCAGCGCAGTGGCCCCTGACGTGTCCGCCGGTCGACAATGAAGGCAATTATGAACAGCAGGGCCACATAGCCCAGGCACACCGCCAGAAGGATATCGACTGATAGCATCAGCCTTTGGGCGGTTGGTCTTCAGCTGCGGGAAGCGTTTCATCACTGTCGCGCAATGTCCGGGAAAGCGCCGCTGCGCCTATGACGAGAAGGGCCCAGACGGCCAGCACATATAGAAGAGTGAAGGGAATCCCAAGGATCGTCCCGTTGATCAGGAAAATGCCCGCGATCGGCGGCATCAGTGCAACTGTTCCGACCAGAAGCAAGGCAAGGGACCGATCCAGCGCTTTTCGATTGGAGCGCTGCGGTGCGAGCCGGTCGGCCGCGCTTTGATCTGTCCCGAGGGTCACGGTCGTGGCCGGTCGGCCAGTTCGGTCACGGCCTTGATGATGTCGGTGTTCGCAAAGGGCTTGGTCATGAAAATATCGACGCCGCCTTCGATCGCCATCTCACGATCCTCGCGCTGTCCCTTGGCCGTGAGCATTAGCACAGGCAAATCCTGCGATCGGCGATCTGTGCGCACACGCCGCAGAATTTCATAACCGTCGAGGCCGGGCAGCATCACGTCCAGAATCAGGACGTCAGGAGTTTCCTCCAGCGCCGCCTTCAGTGCGAGATGGCCATCGTTTTCAACGGACACGTCAAAGTCTGCACGTTCCAGGAGGAACTGCAGTGACTCAACAATATTGGGCTCATCTTCAGCCAGCAGAATGCGCTTTTTCATGCGCTTGTGCCTCCCCCCATAGACAGGCTTTGGGAATCCATAGGTCATATGCCCGTGGATGTCACATGCCAGGCTGTCCGACTTTAGTTGAGGGTGTGGGTTAGTCCGCCAGTGGGTCCTCGACCCGGTGGTCGCAATTCTGACGTGGACAAAGTCGACAGCTCGGTCCGACTTCCTCGACCAGGGCCGAAGGATCGGGCGCATAAACGGTGTGGCGCGCATCATTCTCGGTCATGGCGAGCATGTCCGTTACATAGTGCCGGGGTTTGCCGAAACCGGTCGGTCCGGTGTTGCGTGCGCGGGCCACAAAGACAAACCGTGCCCCGGATGGAAACAGCGCGCGTTGGCGGATCACAGCTTCGGGCGACTGCTGGGCGCGAAACAGGACCCAGAGCGGGCAGGCTGGCGCATATCGCGGGAAGGTCAGGTCTTCGTGTCCGACAATGCGTATCATGGAGCCCGCGGCGTTGGCTCGATAGTAGCCAAACTGCGGCGTGTTTCGTCCGCGTGGCAGGGCTGTCAGCCGCAAACAAACAGCCTCGATTTCCACGGCGTAGATGTCGGCCAGGGCTTCGATATCGTAGTGGTGTGTGGCGGCCTGATGCTCGAAGTCGGCCAATGGCATCAGGACCGCGCTGACCCCATAGTCGATCAGGGCATTCTGTGCTCGATCGCGTGCCGCATTGGTTTCAATCTGGGGGTGAAGCCCGATGATTTCTGTGATGACAGGCCGAAGATACTCAACCACAAGCTTTCGTGCCCCCTCCTGTCGCGGAAGCTGTTGTGTTTCTCCAAGGCGATGCCGAATTTTGGGGACGGAGCTCTCAATCGCCTCGAACCGGTTTTCATTGGCATCAAACATCGCCTCAACCTCGTCTATCGGCGTGAGGGTACTGGTCGGCTCATCAGCCTTGTCCAGATAGGCTGCGAGGGCTTCACCGACACCCGACAGAATTCGGCTTTCTTCATCCACAATGGCGTAGAACCGGTCACGTTGTGCGGTTGTCATGTCTTGATAGGCTGTCAGAATTTCCGCAGCGGAACGAATGGCTGCGATGCGGGTCAGCATGCGGTGCACGGTCTCGCCAAGGAAAGGATCGTTTGAGAGTCGATCCGACAAGGCTTGTGCGAGCGCGGTGGCATCATGTTCGGACCGTGCCAGTGCGGCGACGGCACGGGCCCAGCCGGGAAAGCGGCCGATGAATTCACCGGCTTGATCATCCTCGATGTTGAGCGCACCGAGGGACGGTAAGTGCGAGATTTCATCAAGCGCCTCGAGAAGGCGGTTTTCGGATGTGCTGTCGATGTCCGCGAGTTCGAGATCGAGCGCTATGGCGGTTTTGCGTAGCAGTGTCCCGGCGATCTGGCGCTTATTCCATTCGATCAGATTCATATAGGACGGGGAGATTTCGAGTCGCCGTGCGAGTTCTGTCTGGCTCAGTCCCAACTCGCGTCGGCGCCGGCGAATGCGTGTTCCGACGATCGAGCGATCAAGCGTCAATTCTGCACGTTGTTTCATCTGTTTAGCGCGCCCGGTGTCAATATTTTACAAATATGCCGCATTGCAATAATAGAATTTGACAAAATAAGTCTGAAAAAACAAGTAGATATTGAAAGATTGACTAATTCTGTCAGGGTGTGTGCGTCAAGGATTTGTTAATGCTGATCCGTCCCGTTTTGCGGGGTCGGCTTGGTGAATACTCCAGAACAACAAACAAACCTGCTTGGGAGAACCTTAAATGAGCAAGATGAACATCACCCGCCGCGGTCTGCTGAAAGGTACGGCACTTGCCGGTGCCGGGATCGCTGCGCCAACGATTTTGAGTAGCCGTGGCTGGGCCGCGAGCTACACCAATGAGCCCAAGGGCGGAACCGTGACCTTCGGTTTCAACGTCCCGCAAACGGGTGCATATGCTGATGAGGGCGCTGATGAGCTGCGCGCCTATCAGTTGGCTGTGGAGCACATCAACGGTGATGGTGACGGCGGCATGCTGAACACCTTCTCGTCGAAGGAACTCAAGGGCAACGGCATCAACGGCAAGAAGGTTGTCTTCGTGACCGGTGATACCCAAACCAAGTCGGATGCCGCACGCGCAAGCGCCAAGCGCATGATCGAAAAGGATGGCGCCGTCATGATCACCGGTGGTTCATCCTCCGGCGTGGCGATTGCTGTTCAGGGACTGTGTCAGGATGCCGGCGTCATCTTCATGGCTGGCCTTACACATTCCAACGACACCACGGGCAAGGACAAGCGCGCCAATGGTTTCCGACACTTCTTCAACACCGAGATGTCGGGTGCCGCACTCGGTCCGGTGCTCGAAAAGGAATTCGGCAAGGACCGTGTCGCCTACCATCTGACCGCTGACTACACATGGGGTTGGAGCCAGGAAGGTTCGATTAAGAAGTACTCCGAAGGTCTTGGCTGGCAGACTCAGGCAGCCGTTCGAACCCCTCTGGGTGCTGGTGACTTCTCCCAGTACATCACGCCGGTTCTGAACTCCGGTGCCGATGTTCTGGTTCTGAATCACTATGGTCGTGACATGGTCAACTCGCTGACTCAGGCCGTCCAGTTCGGTCTGCGCGACAAGCAGGTCAACGGTAAAGACTTCGCGATTGTTGTTCCGCTCTATAGTCGCCTGATGGCGCAGGGCGCAGGTGAGAACGTGAAGGGCATTTACGGTTCCACGAACTGGCATTGGTCGTTGCAGGATGAGGGCTCCAAGGCCTTCGTGAAATCCTTCGGTCAGAAGTACGGCTTCCCGCCGAGCCAGGCTGCCCACACGACCTATTGTCAGGCAATCCTCTATGCGGACGCCGCGCAGCGGGCCGGGACCTTCCGTCCGTCTGGTGTTGGTGCTGCTCTGGAAGGCTTCTCGTTCGACGGTCTGGGCAACGGTCCGACCGAATACCGGGCCGAAGACCACCAGTGCTTCAAGGATGTCCTCGTTGTGAAGGGTAAGGAAAACCCAACCTCGAAGTTCGACGTTCTCGAAGTTGTTGAAATCACTCCGCGTGCACAGGTTGAGTATCCTGCCTCGCTGCTGGGTGGGGAACTGGGGCCGTATAACGACGGCGCATAAACCTGGTCCTTGCTTTTTTGTATCCTGTCGGTCGCTTTCGTCGCCTAATGGCGGAAGCGACCGATGATATTCCAAGGATCGTGGTGAATGGACGATATTCTTCTTCAAGTATTGAACGGGCTCGATAAGGGTGGCGCTTACGCGCTGATCGCACTTGGCCTGACAATCATTTTCGGAACTCTCGGCGTTGTAAATTTTGCCCATGGCGCATTGTTCATGCTGGGTGCGTTCTGTGCCGTGACCGTCAAGGCGGTGCTGGGTTTCGAAAAGGTCGCTCTGGACCCGACGAGACTGACGGCGTGGGGAACACCGGTTGAGATTCGAACCACTTATGTTGAAGCCTGGTTCGGTGATTTCGGAACCCTGCTTCTGAATTTTTCTGTGCCGGTTTCGATCGTGATTGCAATTCCGATCATGCTGCTGATCGGCATTGCGATGGAACGCGGTTTGATCCGCTACTTCTACAAGCGCTCTCACGCCGAGCAAATCCTCGTTACGTTCGGTCTGGCGATCGTCCTGCAGGAAATTGTGAAGAGCCAGTTCGGCGCCAATCCGATCCCTCAGCCTGCTCCTGAAGCGGCACGGGGTATGATCGATTTTGGGGCCATGATTGGCATGCAAGCTGGTGGTGTTGTCTATCCGGCGTGGCGCTTGATCTACTTCCTGTTTTCACTGCTTGTCATCGCTGCGGTGTTCTCGTTCTTGCAATTTACAACCTTCGGC
The DNA here is from genome assembly GCA_943787745.1 of uncultured Alphaproteobacteria bacterium. Lineage (GTDB taxonomy): Bacteria > Pseudomonadota > Alphaproteobacteria > UBA6615 > UBA6615 > JABJAG01. The sequence continues at coordinate 133,286 of CALSNJ010000002.1, forward strand.
ATGGTCGTCCGTGCCGGGATGGCTGACCGCGAAACGGTTGGCCTGCTGGGCATTGATATCGACCGACGGTTTACCATCGTGTTTGGCATGGCCGCTGTGGTCGCAGGTCTGGCCGGTGTGATGTACACGCCGATCCTCAGTCCCGACTATCACATGGGTATGGACTTCCTGGTCCTGAGCTTCGTCGTGGTTGTTGTCGGTGGTATGGGCTCGTTGCCCGGTGCTGTGGTTGCCGGATTTCTGCTGGGAATCGTGCAAAGCTTTGCCTCGATGAATGAGGTCAAGAACATCATTCCCGGGATCGACCAGATCATCATTTATCTGATCGCTGTTGTGGTCCTGTTGATACGTCCGCGTGGCCTGATGGGCCGCAAGGGCGTGATGGAGCATTGAGCCATGTACAAAGCATCTAGCCGTAAAAGTGATCTGCTGCTGCTTGCGGGGTTTACCGTGGCGGTGCTCCTGGCGCCCTTCATTCTGGGTCCTGTAGGTGCGGGGTATCCTGATCTGCTCCAGAAGTTCGCGATCTTCGGAATCTTTGCGCTGGGGTTCAACATCCTGTTTGGCCTGACGGGCTATCTGTCCTTCGGGCACGCTGCCTTCCTGGGGGTGGGCTCTTATGCGGCCGTCTGGACCTTCAAGCTGTTCAGCATGAATCCGATACTGGCTGTGATTATCGCGACTGTGGTTGGCGGGGTTTTTGCTGTCGCCATCGGTTTTATCTCTCTGCGTCGGTCGGGAATCTACTTTTCGATCCTCACGCTCGCACTCGCACAGATGAGCTACAATCTGGCCTATTCGGTTCTGACACCAATCACCAATGGTGAGACCGGTCTGCAGCTGGCCCAATCGGATCCGCGTATCCTTGACGTTGCATTTGGTCGCGACTATGGCGCTGTGCTGCCTTCGTCAGATTTTTTCGGCATCCACATGACCGGATATCCCGGATACTACTTCTGTGCCGCGCTCTTCGTTCTTTGCTTCTTCTTGTCCATGCGCATCTTCCGTTCGCCCTTTGGCATGATGCTGCGTGCCGTGAAGTCCAACCAGAACCGGATGCGCTACACCGGTTTGAATGTGCGTCCCTATACGCTCGCGGCCTTCGTTATCTCCGGCATGTATGCCGGTCTGGCCGGTGGTTTGCTGGCGGTGACCGATCCATTGGCGGGGGCAGAGCGCATGCAGTGGACAGCTTCTGGTGAGGTTGTCCTGATGACGATTCTCGGTGGCGCGGGGACGCTTCTTGGGCCGGTGATTGGTGCCGGTGTTATCAAGTATTTCGAAAATATATTCTCGGCCTTCAACGAAGGTGTGCTGGAGCAGATCTTCAGCTTCCTTCCGGAGTTCCTGCAGCACGCGATGGTCTCGATCTCTTCGATGTTTGTCGGTGAGGGTTGGCATCTCACGCTGGGTGCTTTGTTTATGGTGATCGTGATCTTCCTGCCCGGTGGCCTCATGGAGGGGTTCAGTCGAATTTGGCAAAGGTTGCGAAGAATGACGAAGCGCGACGATGACAAGCCCGTCGAACCTTCCAGTGTGCCGGCAGAATAGGGGGGCGAGATGAGTATTCTGACTGTTGAGAACGTCAACAAACGCTTCGGCGGCCTTCAGGCACTGAGCAATGTAAATCTGCAAGTCGAGGAAGGGACCGTGCATGCCATCATTGGTCCGAATGGTGCTGGCAAGTCCACTTTGCTGAACTGCTTCGTGGGGCGCCTGGAACCCGATACCGGCTCTGTGGTGTTTAACGATGTATCCCTATTGGGACTGAAGCCGCATCAGATCAATCAGGTTGGTGTGAGCCGGGTGTTTCAGACTCCTGAAATTTTCGATGATATGTCGTTGCTGGAGAATGTCACGATCCCCGCGCTGGCAAAACGTGATGGATCCTTCAAGCTCAACGCCTGGAACGCGGTGCGGGATGAAAATGGCATTCGCGACGCGGCGATGGAATGTCTCGCCGACGTTGAACTGGATGGCAAGTCAGACGAGTTGGCGCGCGCGCTCTCGCGTGGTGACAAACGTCGGCTGGAGCTCGCGATGTGTCTGGTTCAGGAGCCGAAACTTCTTTTGCTGGATGAGCCGACGGCCGGTATGTCGCGTGCTGATACCAACAACACAATTGAACTGATGAAACGCATTGCAGAGAACGGCATGACCATGGTCGTGATCGAACATGATATGCATGTCGTGTTCTCTCTGGCTGAAAAGATATCGGTGCTCGCACAGGGCACCGTGATTGCGGAGGATTTGCCTGACAAGATCAAGGGTGATCCGCGGGTTCAGGAAGCCTATCTGGGTGGAGCGCATCTATGACCGTTACACAAATGTTCGACAAGAAACCGGAATCTCAAGAGGGACCTCGCAGCTTGCACGATGATTTTCCAGAGAGTGATGCTGTGCCGGGGCAGGGTCCGACAAAGAACACCGGCAATCAGCCGGCCTTCTTCTCATGCTGGGATATTCACGCTTACTATGGCGAGAGTTACATCGTACAGGGCGTGAGTTTTGACGTTCGCGAGGGCGAGATTGTGGCCCTCCTGGGCCGCAATGGTGCGGGCAAGACCTCCACCCTTCGCGCGATCGCCCGGGTCGATGATCCAAGCCTCAAGTCGGGTGAAATCTGGCTGGACCACCAGCCGCTGCATGGCATGAAATCGTTCCAGGCCTCGCAGTGTGGGGTTGGCCTGGTGCCTGAGGACCGACGTATTATTGCGGGTCTGACCGTCGAGGAGAATCTGAAGCTCGCCCAGATTGCGCCGCCTGTCGGGTGGTCGATAGACCGGGTTTATGACCTGTTCCCGCGTCTGGGAGAGCGCCGTAAGCAGGAAGGCACAACGCTTTCGGGCGGCGAACAACAGATGCTCGCTATTGGTCGCACCCTGGCGCGGGATGTGAAGTTGCTGCTTCTGGATGAACCCTATGAGGGGCTGGCGCCAGTGATCGTGCAGGAAATTGAACGCACGCTGGAACAGATTAAGGCGTTGGGTATGACAACGATCATCGTCGAGCAGAATGCGATTGCCGCGCTACATCTCGCCGATCGCGCAATCATTCTGGATATGGGACAGGTCGTCTTTGACGGCACGGCGCAGGATGTTCTTGATGACGCGGATATGCGGCAGCAATACCTGGCGATCTAGGCGGACTTCCGGCGTATCAGGTACAGACCGCTTGCCGCTATGATGACGCCGCCGGCAATCGTGTGTAAGTCCGGGATGTCGCCAAATACCGCGAAACCGAGCGCGGACGCATAAATCAGTTCAATATATGAAAATGGGGCGACCACGGATGCGGGAGCCCACTGATAGGCTTTGATCAGACAAAAATGCGCCATCGCGCCGAGACACGCCGCTGCCAGGAGAAACGCGGTGGCTTCAAGGCTGGGTGTCTTCCAGAAGAATGGCAATGCCAACGATGAGACGATCAGCCCGATGAGCGTCGCGTTGAAGAGGATCGTTGTGGAATCGACCGCCTGTGCGATGGGGCGCGTGAGAGTCTGATAGATCGCAACGCAGACGGCTGCGCCGAGCGGAACAAGCGCGGCCCAGTTGAACAATCCGGTGCCGGGCTGAACCACGACAAGTACGCCGAGAAACCCGACAACAATCGCGATCCAGTGCCCGCGCGTAACCTTCTCCTTGAGCACAATGACGGAAAGAGCTGTGATCATGATCGGCGCCACGAAGCCGATGGTGATGGCGTCGGCAAGTTGCATCAGACCGACCGCAACAAAGAAGCCGCAGATCGCGAGCATCAGTGTCACCGCGCGGATGATCTGCAGGCCCAGCAAAGGTGCCCTCACCATGCGCGGGATGTGGCGTGCGAGAACGAGGCTGAGCACGACCAGTTGGAACGCGTATTGAGACCAAAGGATCACACCGACCGGGACTTCACCGCGCACGGACTTGATGAAGGTGTGCATCGCAATGAAGCACAGTGAGGCAAAGCACATGATCGCGATCGCTTCGATCCGCGATCGCATCTGTGTTCGAACGGAATTTGGTGCGGTCATGCGGTGAGCATGTCGGCGGAGATTTTTTCGGCCATCATGATGGTCGGAATGTTGGTGTTCCCGCGCGGTAGTGTCGGCATCAGGGATGCATCGACAACCCTTAACCCCTCAACTCCGTAGACGCGCCCCTGAGGGTCGGTGACAGCAAGCGGATCATCGGCGGCTCCCATGCGACAGCTTCCCGCTGGATGAAACACGCCCGCGATGCTCTTGGTGACGATTTCGTCGATTGCCTCTCGGTCGTTGGAGATCTTTTCCAGATCTACGCCCGGTTCGGACAATCCAGCCAGAATGGGTTTTCCAAGCGCGGGCAGGGTGTCGAAGATCCCCGAGAGGAACTTGGCGCGGTATGTGTTGAACATCGTGATGTCGTTGAGGGCACGCATCTTGTTGGGCCGGGTGACCGGAACCGCGCTGTGCCAGAGGGGACGTACTTCGGGAGAGAGAAGCATGTCGATGACCTTTTGAACGCCGCCAACAAGACACTGCCGGTCACGATCATCGCTGAGGTAGTTGAAGGCAATCGACGGCGTGCCGTCGGCGTTCAGAATAACCGAGCCGCGCGATGCAGGCTTGAGGATTGTGGGCACCAGTGCGGCGATCCGGCGTCCGAGCGCATGCCAACCGGTTTTGCTGCTGATCGACATACTCATATCCAGCTCGCCGCAGCCAGGTACACCAGATGAGTAGCGCATTGTTGCGATGGAATGGGATTTCAGTTCAACCGGTTGTGCTGCATCCCGGCGGAGCTGCGCGACGACATAGACGACAGCGTGGTTCTGCAAATTCGCGCCCACACCGGCCCGGTCCACCATGACGGTGATACCTGCTTCTTTGAGATTATCGGCCGCACCAATTCCCGCGCGTTGAAGAATAACCGGTGATTGCAATGCACCAGCGCAGATGATGACGTCGTGAGATGCAAATGTCTGAGGTTGTCCCGCAACTTTTGCGGTTACGCCCGTGATCTTCGTGCCTTCGCTGGTCAGTCCCTCGACAGTTACGTCGGTCAGGATATCCAGGTTTTTCCGGGCGCGCGTGCCCGCGTCGAGATAGCAGATGGCGGTGGAGGCGCGTTTGTCGGGAAAGCGGCTCAAGGGAAGGGCGCCGATACCCTCACGGAATTCGCTGTTGAGGTCGGAGATTTCGGCGAGCTGCTGATTGCGTCCCCAATCGGCCACGCCGTCCACGAAAGGCGGCCAGTCGCCGCGCGGGACACGTCGGATCGGGATCGGCCCGTCATGGCCATGTGCCTCTCCTGTCGCGTCGGTATCGGTCTCGAGGGCCCGGAAATGCGGTAGTACGTTGTTCCAGTTCCAGCCTGTCGCGCCGAGTGACTCCCATTCGTCATAATCCAGAGGCATACCGCGCAGGGCGACCATGCCGTTGATCGAGGACGTGCCGCCCATAATTCGGCCCTGACGGAACGGTCCTGCGGGTGAATTGTCGCGGCGGTAGGGATGCCCCCGCAGGCTGCGCCACGCATAGGCCGGGTTAAAATAGGACATGGGGTAGGTGTCGAGCACATCCGCAGGCTCACGGCCGGGGGGCGTGTCCTGGCCGGCCTCCAGCAGGAGGACGCGGTTTGCAGGTTTTGCCGACAAACGGTTTGCCATGACGCAGCCCGCCGAACCCGCGCCGACGATGATGTAGTCGTATTGTTTGTCCATGGAACTCACTCAAAAATCTTGCCGGAATAAGGGAAAATGGCAGGCGCAAATGGGAATGTCACGATTCTGCATCCTCACAGCGTAATTTGACGCCACACGAGGTTGTTTACAAATGCCGCAATGTCGATTGCCAATTGGTTGAGTGTGATATTGGTTCTCGTGTGGTGCAACTGACGGAGTTGGAGAGATGATGGTTTGGCGTTCGCTCTTTGGGGGCCTGATCGTGGGACTTGTGATCGCGGCGATCATGTACTTCTTTTTCTTGTCGGATGACTTGAAGAAATCAGAGATTGAATTCCGGGTTTTGGGGACCGCGCATGCGGCTGATGTTATCGGGCCGGCGCCATCACTTTCCTTTCCGGTTGCCTGCACAATCGGCGAAGACTGCTGGTACATGGCGTTTATGGATTTGGATATACGCGCGACCTACCATGATCATATGTGCGGTGTTCGAACCTATGATGCGCATAAAGGAACCGATATCGCGCCCAATCAGAAACTGGTGAAGACCCTGGATATTCTGGCTGCTGCGCCGGGCAGGGTTCTGGGAACACGTGACGGTCTCGATGATTCGCCGATGCAGTCGGAAGATCCCGCGCGGGTGAATATGGAATGTGGCAATGGCGTGCGGCTTGACCACGGGAATGGCTGGACCACCCAGTATTGCCACATGCAAAAAGGCAGTGTTGCCGTCGCAAAAGGTGCCGTCATCAAGGTCGGAGAGAAACTCGGACGGATCGGCAGTTCGGGCTGGTCGGAGTTGCCACACCTGCACTTCCAGCTGGAGAAGGACGGGGAGCCGATTGACCCTTTTCTGGGCGACGGTCCGTCAGAAGGCGGTGAGTGTACAGCCTCGCGCGGCCTTTCCACCGGTTTGTGGCAAGACGCTGCCGATCATAATGCTGACAGTTATCAGCCGGTCTACATCCGGAGTGTTGGACTGACGACGGAGGCCCCAACGGGCAAGCAGGTGAAGTTCGGAGGGTATCCCGGAATTGCCAATCCCGATGCCGGGGCGCTTGTCGCTTATGTCGTCTTGTTCGGCGCTCCCGAGGGCACCGTGATTAACACCCGGATTGAGGGCCCTGCAGGGCAAACCGTTCATACGGCGACCGAAACCTTGTCCCGCGACTTTGCGGAGTACTTTTCGTTTTCCGGGAAGAAACGGCGTAATCAGGACTGGCCGTCAGGACTCTACACGGCGCGCATCGAAGTCTCAGGGACGGGTACGACCGGCCCGTATGAATTTCGTTCACAGGCCGATTTGATCCTGCGTTGATCGGGTTTTCTATGTGTTCTGTCGGGCGAGGTGCTTCTTCAACAAGCGAATATTGCGCCGGTTGGCCTTGTAGGCGATGTCGAAAATATCTCCCAGAAGTGGGATCAGTCCGATGGCCCAGTCCAATAGGACGTTGAAAAGCATTCGCGTGATCGTCAATCGAGAGACGCCGATCCGGCGGGCTTCGATAACGAGGTAAAGTGAGACCAGAGAGCTTGCGGTGTCACCAACACCCGGAACGAGACCAAGCAAGCCATCGAGGCCAAACCTGATGTTCGTTCCGGGAATATTAAAACGGTCATCCAGCCAGTGTGCCAGCCGGTCGAGCGCTTCGGCTTTTTGTTGCCGTTCGGCTTCGGTCAATTTTTGGCGATAACCCAGACCGCATGCAGAATGCCGGGGAAGTACCCCAGAATCGTCAGCAGGATATTCAGCCAGAATTGACCGCCGATACCGACCTGCAGGAACACACCAAGTGGTGGCAGCAGAATGGCGATGATGATGCGAATGATGTCCATGATCAAAGGCTCCAGTTATATGTTTTTGTTACCTCACCCGGTGCTCATATAACGCAGATTCGCTTTCGTTGTTCCCGATATTTCAAAAGCCTACCAAAGGCTTGCTTTTGCCTTGGCAGGCCACTTCATGTCGTAGTCCTCACCGCCAAGCTTATTGTCGGTGAGATCGGCAAGAATTTGCCCGGGCGTGGGCAGGTCTTTGGGGTCAATATGCTTGTCCGGATTCCACAACTCGGCACGAACGATCGCGCGGGCACATTGGAAATAGATGGTATCGACCTCAGTCACGATGACCGAACGCGGCGCACTGCCATCGATGGCAAAGGATGCGAGCAGGTCAGAATCGACAGAGAGATGCGCGCGACCATTGATCCGTAAGGTGTTGCCGCTTCCGGGAAGAAGAAACAGCAGAGCCATATGGGGGTTGCGAACAATGTTGCGAAGGGAGTCGACGCGATTGTTGCCCTTACGGTCGGGCATCATCACGGTGTGCTCGTCATGCACACGAACGAACCCGGCCATGTCACCCCGCGGTGAACAATCAAGCCCTTCGGGACCGGCCGTCGCGAGTGCCACAAACGGTGACGCCTCGATCATCTTCCGGTAGTGCGGCGTGATGTGGCTCACCTCTTTTGCAAGAGAGGTCTCAACAGGCGTGCCATACAGGGCTTCGAGTTCTTCGGTGTTGGTGATTCTGGACATCGCGATAATCCTTGCGATCTGGGGCCATGCGTCGGCTTCGCTCTACCACAACAGGCAGCCCGATGGCATGACGAAAGGGAAGCGAAAACCGGGAGCGGGTTTACTGGGGTGCCTGAACCATGGCTTCTACCCGGGCCCGCAGGGTGGGGTCAGCTTGGGCTGTTTTGGCGATCGCGGTGTATTCGTCGACAGTGAAGCCTTCACGTTCGATCGCTTCGTTCATCAGCGCCCGCGCTTCATCCACCAGTGTTTGTGCCGCCTCCTTGGTCTCGGTCGCCTGAAGTTGAGGTTCATATTTCTTGCGCAGGGCCACGACTTCCCGGGCGGCCTTGACGAAGCTCTGGATGGTGGCCTCGTCATAAGATCCTTGCGCAATCTGGGGGCTGGTTTGTGCCATGGCTGTCAGGTGCCATGCCGAAACCATGGAAAGCCCAATCAGGGCGCTCATGACGGTTCGGCGAATGGCGCGCGCAAATGTCTTGAACATTTCAGTCTCCGGGTACTCGAGTTTAAACGACAGCGCCCTGAAGTGCTGTGCGGCGCGCTTTAGGGCAGGTCCCAACCAACCCAGTTGCAGACCGCTTCGCCCATAACCAGCTCGAGATCGCGTCCCGACAACCAGGGCAGTTCTTCGGTAAACAGGGTCACGCATTCCTTGTAGCTGCATTTCATGCGGGACAGGTCCGTTCCCCAGAAACAACGATCGGGCCCGAATGCGTCAAAAATACGGTGCAGATTGTCGTGGATGTCTGTGTGCGGATATGCGGCCGAGGAGTTTCCATTCGCACCGGACATTTTGACGGCGATATTGGGGTGCTTCGCCAACGCGAGGAGCTCCGGCAAGGTTTCGAAAGACTCCACGCCCGGTTTGAATGGGTTGGCACCCAGGTGGTCAATCAGGAAAGGAATATCGGGGTACTTCTCCGCGATTTCACCGAGTGTCGGCAGGAATGTGTGTGCCAGAAGGCCGATCGGCATCTTCTGCTCATTCGCAATCGGCCAGATCCAGTCCAGCGTGCCGTCGGTCGGCCAAGTCTCGCGACCCGGTGCAATAAACAGGAAGCGCAGACCCAGCATGCCGGGCGTGTCGGTCCAGCCCGCGAGCTTGGGAGCGCTGCGCTCTTCTTCGTCCATATGCACCCAGCCCAGCACCCGGAATCGGTCGGGATGGGCGTTGGCCGCAGCAATCGCCACTTCGTTACCGTTCGGGACAACCCCCGGAGGGTGCAGGATGACGCGGTCGACGCCGGCTTCCTCCATCTCGGCGATCAGGTCTTCGCCGGTAAAGTTCATATCCTGACGATGGATGGGTGACATCTGGGTGTTGATCCAGATGTGGACCTGTGAATCGACGATCAGCATGTTTGTTCTCCCCGGAGTTGTGTTTTCAGCAATATGCCCGAACTCGCCGTTGAGCGCGCAACGGATCTGGGCACAAGCTCATGTCGTGAGCGGAACTAGCGCGCGTCTTCCAGAATCATGTCGGAGGCTTTTTCTCCGATCATGATCGAGGGAGCGTTCGTATTCCCCGAAATAAGCGTCGGCATGATCGAGGCATCGGCCACCCGCAAGCCCTCGAAACCCCGTACGCGCAGACGCTCATCGACGACCGAGCTGGGGTCAGGTCCCATGCGGCATGTGCTAACAGGGTGATAGCTGGTGCGGGCTTTGCGGTGCAGGTAATCGACGATTTCGTCGTCCTTCACACAATTGGGTCCTGGCTCGTGTTCTTCCACGACATATTTCAGGAACTCCGACTGGCCGGTGATCTTGCGCATGATCTTCACCGCGCCCACCAGAACATCAATATCCTTCTGGGCGGTCATGTAGTTGGGCTGAATTTCCGGAGCCGCGAACGGATCGGCCGAGAGGATACTTACATGGCCGTGGCTTTCGGGGCGCAGCAAGGCGGATACGATGGTCGCGCCGGGGAAGGGATAGGGGTTGCCGCCGACTTCCGGGGAACTGAACAGCATCAACTGAGACTGAATGTCCGGTGACACAGCGGATGGGTCCACCTTGAAAAAGCCCTGCGCGAAAGACACGCCCATAGAGAGCAGACCTTTCCGGTTATAGGCGTACTGCATGGCGGTCTTCATGCGGATCGGGAAGCTGTTGACCACGTCATTGACCGTGAAGCGTTTGTTCAGGCGGAACATCAGCGGGGCGTTGATGTGATCGCGCAGATTGGCCCCGACACCGGGTATGTCTGCGACCACATCGATCCCGTGACGGCGCAGCAGTTCCGATGGCCCCAACCCGGAGAGCTGGAGCAATTGGGGGGAGTTGATCGCCCCGCCGGAGACGATGATTTCCCGCCCGGCCAGTACCGTGACGGTTTTACCCTTTTGATCGTATTCGATGCCGCTTGCACGCTTGCCTTCAAACAGAATGCGCAAGGCGTGGGCTTCGGTGGCGACGGTCAGATTCGGGCGCTTGCGGGCAGGCTTGAGATAGCCGACAGCGGTCGAGCTGCGGCGACCATTTCGCATGGTCCACTGGCTGTACCCAAAGCCGGTCTGGTCGGCGCCATTGAAGTCATCGTTGCGTGGATGTCCGGCTGCCTCTGCGGCGTCGATGAAAGCTTCGGCCAGAGGGTGCTTGTCATAAGGGTCGGATACGGCGAGGGGGCCGCCGACGCCGTGATACTCGTCTTCGCCTCGTTGCTGATCCTCGGCCTTGCGGAAATACGGCAACACGTCTTCATAGCTCCACCCGGTGTTTCCGAGCTGGCGCCACTGGTTGTAATCTTCTTTATGGCCGCGGATATAGACCATGCCGTTGATGGCACTGGAACCACCTAGCACTTTGCCCCGGGGCTGAACGACGCGACGGTTTAACCCCTCGGGGTTGGCTGCGGTCGAGTAGAGCCAGTTCACGGCAGCGTTGGAAAAGTGTTTGCCGTAGCCCAAGGGGATGTGGATCCAGGGACTTCTGTCTTTGACCCCGGCTTCGAGCAACAGCACCGAATGTTTGCCGGATTCACTCAGCCGGGCCGCGAGGACACAACCGGCACTCCCGGCCCCGACGACGATGAAATCGAACGTTTCGGCTTCAGTTCCGGCCATTCTCAGTTTTCCTTGAAATCTACAGTACCGGGGAGAAACAGATCTTCGATCTCCGGCAGTTCTGAAATGAGTTTTTGTTCGTGCAGGTAGCGCAGCAGTGTTCCGACATTGTTGCGGTTGGATTCCGTCAGACCCATAGGGAAGGGGTCGCCGTCGAACATCGCCATGGTCTCGGTCCAGTACTCTTTGCCCCAGGGGACAAAAGTCGTGCCGATCCGGCGTTTGAGGGCGTTGGCCTTGCCTGTGCAATAGGCCTGGAAAATCGCCTGCGCCGCGTTGGGAAATTCTTCGAGGAGTTCTTTGCGCATCACCACCGTGTGGTTGATGGGATAGATGCCTGTGCGCGTGAAGTATTCACGTTCCACCGTCGCGACATCGCGGAAGATCGGGCGCAACTCACGATCTTCTGGCGATTTTTGAAGGTCGCGCGGACGCGGTGAGATAAAGGCGTCGAGGGTGCCGTCGAGCAGCATGGTTTCCGGATCACCATCGCCGAGTTCGAGCGGGACACCTGCAAGGGTTGGGAAGCGCTGCTCGGAATTGGCGTACCAGTTAATGTCGCGCCAGTCGGTGCCGTATTCGTCCAGCAGGGTTCCGCGCAGCCAGACGGCCGCTGTCATGGTGTAGTCACGAACACCCACGCGTTTGCCGCTCAGTTCCTCGGCGGATTCCATTGGGCTGTCCTTTTTCACCCAGATGATGCTGTGCCGGAAATCGCGGTTTGCGAAGACCGGAATGGCAGCCATCCAGTCCGCCCCGCGGTCGCGCATCATGGTGTAGTTCGACAGGGAGAATTCACAGGCCTGGAACGGTTGGTTGTTCAGGACCTTGGCGTAAATTTCCTCAAGTATGCCGGGCTCGTAGCGGATCGGCGTATCGGCATAGGTGCCGTCCATTTCGAGTGTGAATTCGTAGTCATTGCCGCGAACGAGAATAGAATTCGTCATCGCCTTACTTCCCCTGATGCGTGCCCGGTCTATGCCGGGTTGTGAAACTAATATCTAGCATGAACATTTAATAGGTACGATACGATGTTGCGGAAAACTCGAGCCTGTTAGAATGGGCACAACAACAATCGACCAAATGAGGAAATTATCCATGCGCGCTGTATTTGCTTTTACGCCGTGGGAGTCCAAACGCCTGATCGGCAAAGCTGTTGCGGCCCTGCCAGAGGTTAAGCATGCCTTGGAGCATGCTCAGATTGTCATCGCGCATGGGTCCACGAATGTCTATGTCGCCGATGAGATCATGGGCGAGTGTCCGGAAGCGGATCGCTATGTCTCGGGTCAGGTGATCAACGGGACTCTGTGCCAGACCCAGCCGGAAGAAAAACCGGCGATCCTGCGTCTTGTGAAAGGTGTCTCTGTGCCACCGGTTCGCACCATGGATGAAACTCTGGCGGGCTGGGATGACACCTCTCTGTTCATCAAGGGGGCAAACGCGGTCGATCATGAATTCAACGCCGGTATCTTCAATGCCCATCACGCGGCAGGAACCATTGGTTTTGCCTACGGCGCCATATGCGGCACGGGCATTCCGCTGATTGTTCCGGTTGGACTGGAGAAGCTGGTGCCCTCGATCAAGGCGGCTGCGGCCGAGCTTGGCCATGCCAAGGCGGATTATTTCTACGGCACCAAGATCGGCATGCTGCCCCTGATGAATGCCAAGGTGATCACCGAGATTCAGGCATTCGATATTCTGTTCGGACTGAATGCCGTTCATGTGGGTGGCGGCGGCGTCTCCGGTTCAGAAGGAACGATTGTCATTTCTGTCACCGGCGAGGAAGCCACCGTTCGTTCCGCCATCGAACTGGTTGAATCCTTCAAGGGTGAACCGGCACTCAAGCTCAAGAAGCGCCGCTGCGCGACTTGTTTTGCGCCACCACCGGCCTTTACCTCGGGGACGGATGCCGCAAAGGAGGTCGGCACGGTCAGTGACGATGAGGCGCGAGTGATCAAGCAATGCATCTTCTCGGGAACGGCTGAAGAGGACCTGCCGAACTGGTTCCAGAAGCGTGAAGCTGCGGAGTAACCCATGACCGGCGGCGGGGAAGCGCTGGTTGCCGGTTTTCTCAATGGTCTCGCCAGACAACGGGTTGTCGACTTCATCAGGGCTGTTGTCGAGGACGAAGCGCTCATGCAGGAGTTGTCTGCCGTCGATCTGAAGCCGGAGGCGGTGGCGACGTTTGCTTGCCAGAAGGGGTATGTGTTTTCGGGTGATGACCTGACAGATGTCATCGAATCGCGGATCGCGCAGGAAGTACCCGAAAGCGAACAGGCCCTGCGGCGGCAACTCCAGCTCGAGCGTGAAGCCAGGGGGTCGTCCGGTCGAGTGCCGTTGCATATCGAAACAGATGCCGCGCTTCTGGATATCGATCATGCGCCGGATTTTGTGCTCGATCGTGCTTCGATTCTGCGCGGTAACGTGGCGGCCATTCGCGGAATGCCCGCACTCCCAGACTTGCTCACCTTCATGTCAGATGCCCTCGAACACGCGTTTGACGCTGTCGATCTTGAACAAATCCACTTGCACTATGACTTCAAAAGCATGAAGGCGCGCGCCGAAACCGCTTATGTGCAGCTGCTCGCGGATGATCGAATTCCCACGGCTATGGCGTCGATTGTTCGGGATCTGGGCATGGATCCCGATGACGTGCTTTGGGAGTGGCCTGGCATGCGCATCCTGTTCCCAGTCGAACAAGGAGGGCGCGGGGTGTATCGGACGGCAAATTCGGGTGCTTTGGCTGCCCACCGTGATACCTGGTACGGCTGGACAATGGGACGGGCGTATCCGCAGCGCATGAGGAAACGGGTGTAGGAGTCGTCATCGGCGTCGACGGTGAAGATTTGAACGCCGGTGTGATAGCCACGCGAAACAAATCCGTCATGCAAAGCGTTTGTCAGGCTTGTGCCGATCCCCGTATTGCGGAAAAGCGCACCCACATAGACCGAGATCATCTCGTATTCGCCGTTCGGTCCGCCCATGCCAAAGGCCAGCCCGACAGGTTCCCCATCCGTCCCGACCGCTCCGATATAGAGCATCTCGCGGTCAGGCGGCGTGGTCACCATTTCTCGGAAAACCGGTAGGTAAACGCGGCAAAACGCGGAATTTCGCCGGGGTCCAGTACCGAGATTTTGATGCCGGAAGGGGTCACGCAGGTCAGCCGGGGATTGGTGAAGAAATGTCCATTCGATCATAACAGATATGCGTGCATTTCGGGTTGGCTATACATCGACAGCGTGCCGCGCCTTGTGCACAATTGCGCCAACCAACAAATAGAATTTTCAGGGAACGCAGAACATGGGCTCAATCGCCGACGCCAAACCGACCGATCACATTGAGGGTACGGGCTACCCACTGGCATTCAAGATGCAGCAGGGCACCGAACGACCAGCTGTTCTGGGTGATGGTGAGGCGCGTAATGTCTTCACGGTCGAATCCCGCCAGATGGCTGGTTACCAGAAGGAAGGTGTGGTTCATGAAGGTGAGACCGGCAGCGTCTGGCGCATGGCGACCGATGAGGGAAAGCATCTCGGAGGAACTGACCTGGCGCCGTTCCCGCTGGGCTTCTTCAATGCGGGCCTGCATGGGGATCTGATCAACCGTATTCTGACGATCGCGAAGGCACGCGATATCCAGATCGATGATCTGAATATTGATCTGCTCAATGGCTACTACATCATCGGATCGTTCATTCGCGGTGACGGCGTTGGCTATGGTGAGCCCGCCCAGATCGTCGCGCGCGTTTTCTCTCCGGCCTCAGCGGCAGACATCTCGGCGCTTATTCGTGATGCGGTGAAGGCCTCTCCGGGGATGGACCTGATGCGGACGTCCTTTGACAACACCTTTGCGATCTATGTGAACGGTCGTCGCCGGGTGGTGACCTCCCTGACGAATTCCGACGCGCCGGATGCAACCGACCCTTACAAGACCCACGCCGCGCCGCCTGCGCCTCTGGGCGGTGCGAATGATTTGAAGGACATCATCTGGAAAACCGGTGTGGTTCAGGATGGCGTTGCGCAAGCCGCTCCGAATGGGACCGATGAAAAACTCAAACGCATTGTCCGCGCCGTCCCCGGGCACAGTGTCTTGCTTGATCCGGCTGGCGTGACAGAGACCGACACTTATCTCGGTCTGGACGGCATGAGCCATTTCAAGGTGAAGTCCGATGAACGTATCGATATGGATCAGGCCCCCAGCGGTCTTGGACATCTCGCAGCCGGAATCGCCTTTTGCTACATGACCCAGATCGGTCGCTACATCGAACACCAGAAGTTTAACATTCGTGGTGTCCGCCTCGTGCAGCACACGCCCTTCGTGACCTCCGGAAACCCGGCGGATGGCAGCTGGACGGGAAAGGCAGAGCCCGCCGATACCCATCTCTTCCTGTCGGGCGAAGAGGATGATGCGACCCATGAGAAGCTCATGACTATCGCCGCAAACACCTGTTATCTGCATGCCACGATGCTGGCCACGCTGGAGCCGGTTGTTGCTGTGGAGCTGAACGGGACCGCGATCTAGAGCTCCTTGCTCATAAAGAGCGTGCTCTCCGCATCGGGGATGCCGGCGAATACACGCCGGCCCTCGAATTCGAACGCGTCATAGCGAACTTCGTTGCGTGTGGAGAATCCGGCGTTGCTGAACACCCGTTGCGAGGCGGGGTTTGTTGCGTCGGTGACAACGCGTCTGAACCCCTGCTCTACGGCATGGGCAAGACTGGCCCGGATGAGTGCATCCGCAATTCCCAGCCTGCGATATCTGCGGTCTACGGCCAGCATATGGATATGCATTGTTGTCTCGAGATCCTTTTGCGGCCGGGCTTCGAAATCTGCTTCCAGTTCTGCCAGCATGGCGCCGATCGGGCGATAGTTCGGGGACAATGCCTCTGCACCATCGGGCGGCGCCCAGGTGAAGCGCGTTGCCAGTGCGACACCGGCCAACCTGTCACCGGCCCAGGCCGCAGATGTCCTGTTTTCAGCGATCGCAGATGGCCCCATCCCACGCAGCAATGCTGCCAGTTCCGACCGGGTCTGTCCCGTTGCGACAGCCAAAGGCTCATCCCGACTGAATACCTCTGCGATAAGGTCAGCAGCGCTATCCAATTCGGTACTGGTGAGAAGACGGTACGCGATGTCTGTTCGTGGAGTGGGCGGGGGCAACAGGGGCTCGTAGATTGTCTTCGGTTGGCGTGGTGAACCAATTGGTGTGAGAATACCTGAAATCTGATCGGGGGGGATCATGACAGCACCAACGGATATTGCGACCACATCACTTGGGACGCTTGTGACGTCCCTGCGTGCGGGTGCGCTTTCAGCGCAAGAACTTGCAGAGTGGGCGATTGCAAACCATGACGCGCGCGGTGAAGCGTTTCATGCCTACAAAACCTGGGATGAAAACCAGATCCGTACCCACGCAACGGCCGCGGATGCGGCCTTTGCCGCTGGTGTAAACCTCGGTGCGCTGCAGGGTATTCCTGTCTCCATCAAAGACCTCGTTGGTGTCTCGGGTTACCCGACTTTTGCGGGTTGCCCACGTGAACTGCCTGCGGTCTGGCAGACCGAAGGTACGGTGGCGCGCGCGATCCGTCACCAGTTGGGCGTGGTGTCGGGCAAGACCCATACCGTACAGTTTGCGTTTGGTGGATTGGGCGTGAACCCCCATTGGGGACCGCCGCGCAACCCTTGGGATGCCAAGGATCATCGCTCACCGGGCGGATCGAGTTCGGGTGCTGGTGTGTCCCTGCATGAAGGCTCGGCCTTGCTGGCCATCGGGACAGACACAGCGGGCTCGGTGCGAATGCCCGCCACGATGACGGGCAATGCCGGTTTCCGACCAACGCCAGGGCGTTGGCCGACAGATGGCATCGTGCCTCTGGTGAAACAGCTCGATACCGCCGGACCCTTGGCGAAAAGTGTTGATGATCTGGTGATTGGTTTTGGCGCGATTGACCCGTATGTGGTTGACGACGCGATCGTCTTCCGGGATCGCTTGGGGTTGGCTGATCTCCGGGATTTCCGTGTTGGCATCTGTGACTGGTATTTCGAGAATTGTGACCCCGGCGTGGCGGAATCCGTCAAACGCGCGCTGGATGAGCTTTCAAAGGCGGGCTTGCGCACCGAAGTGGTGACGATGCCGCATTTCGATGATGTGACGGATATTTTCGATGCCGGGGGACTCCACGCGGGCGAATTTTCGGCCTTTATTCAGGATGAAATGCGGGACTTCGCGGGTGATCTGGATCCGGCTGTTGCCATCCGGCTTGCCAAGGCGGACAGCGATGGCGCTGCCGCTCATATCAACCGGGTGAAAGCGATCGCCCGCATGGCACGATCGGTGGACGCGGCCTTTGGCGGATTGGACGCAATCGTGGGACCGACGATCCCGCTCACGCCACCACGCATGGCAGACATTGCCGACCCGGAAACGCACTTCACCGCCAATATGCGTCTGGTCAGAAACACTAACACGGTCAGCCTGCTTCGGCTCTGCGGCGTAACCGTGCCGGTCGGTCTGGATGCTGAAAGCATGCCCGTGGGAATGCAGATCGTCGGCCGTGACGGCCACGACGAAACCGCACTGGCGCTGGCTTTGGCATGTGAACGGGTGCTGGGCACGGCATGCGACCGGCTCGGCGTCCCGCCAATGTGTCGCTAGGCGTTATTCAGCGGCCTGAGAGACCGCCTCTCCATCCAGCGTGATCAGCACGAATTCGTTCTCGCAGGGCGGACCGTCAGCGACCAGCATGGTGCGTTCGTTCAGGTCGAAGAGGAAGGCGGCGTTGGTCATTGTCTGCTTGGCGACCGGCTGGCGTTCGTCGGGGTGGCGGCAGATCGCGTTGGGGTGGCCGAAATGGTCTGCCAGCGCTTCACGGATCGCCGGGGCGTCGAGCTTGCCCAGATGCTTGCGGAGCAGACGGTCGAGACGATTGGCGCGGTAGAGCGTACTGGTCGACAGCCGCTCCATCTGGGACGGGCCGTGGCGCGGGTCGATGAAGTGGTTGGAATGGGTGACGAGCCCGTCCTGCGGATAGATATAGGAGACCGCGTTGGGGCTGGTCTCGATATCGATGATCTCGCCATCGGCGTGACCCACGACAAAATTGGCAGAACAGACGCGTTTCGTGGCGAGGATCGGCAGCAGGGCTATGTCATAGGTCTCGGCGTCGAGAACTTCACGGCACCGCATGTGAAAAGGTTTCTCATAGGCGTTGCGGCCGTCATGGTCGGAGACGAGACCGTTCTCGACAAGGCCGATCCCGTGCTCGTTGACGCCCATCTTGCCGCCAACGATGCCCGCTTCGGTGTAGCAAAGAATATTGGGACCATTGTCCCGGGTGATCCGCAGGACCACGCAGCGACCATAGACCCCGGCGAGCCAGTCCCAGTTCTGTCCCAGCAACGTGTGGCCATTCGCTGAAGCTTCGGGCAGCACACCAAAGGTCGAGCAGCCATCGGCTTCTGTGGATAACCCACTGTCATCATTGGCTTTTGCTTCGTCGCCAAACAGGCCGAAGGTGATCTCATAACGCGCATTCAGCATGGCGATATCGCCGATTGCGATATCAGCACCGTCGGAAATGCCGCGCATTTCCTCGGCGTAGTCGGCGTTCTGGTCGCGCATGACATCGACCCATTTGACGCCTTCGGCCCGGGCCGTCTCGGCGTTCAGGCCGCCGGCGGCAAAGCGCGCCAGATAGGTCTCGATATTCTCGGAAATCTGCTGCGAGAGCGCACGCCCATGGGTCAGGCCACGCTCATAAGGGTCGCTGCCAAGGTCGAGGATCGGAAGAGAGGCCATGGGTCGGCTCCGGGGTTTGAGTGGTCGCGTGATTATAGAGCGAACATCAGCGGCCGTCATGGCCGGACTTGATCCGGCCATCCACGTGGTCGTTTCACGTGTCCTCTGGACGTGGATGCCTGCAGCAAGTGCGGGCATGACGACGAGTTTCTTAAGTGACCGGCGCCATGTCCACCCATGCCTTTTCGGCAGAGCTGCGGTCACAGGCTTCAGCAAGCTGCACGTCCCGGATGCCAGCGGCCAGCGTGTGGTTGAATGGCGTGTCGGCGACCACATGAGGGATGAAGCCCTCCCAACCAAACCGGTAAGGATTCTTGTAGGGCGCGACCTCGGGAACCCCTTTCCACTGGGCGTTGTAGTCCTCGTAGAAATCCATGGTTTCGGGACCCGAGCCCATATTGAAGCCATGGATCAGCGGCGTGTCAGCTGCCGACTGGGTCCAGCAATTGCGCAGTCCGGCGACCGCCGAACCATCGGTGCCGTCAATCTGGAAGGTCACGAGATCATCACCACGAACGCGTGTGGCCCAGGAGCTGTTGATGATGCCCCGCGCGCCGCTGTCCATTTCCAGCAGGGTGGCCGTGGCGTCCTCTACATCGACCTTGTAGCGGTTGCCGTCTTCATCGATGCGATCGGGCTGCGCGGTCCAGGCGGCGCAGGAGACGTGGTTGATCGGACCGAGTATGCCTTCGATGACATAGCGCCAGTGGGGGTGCATGTCCGAAAGCAGGCCACCGCCGCCGGACTTTTTGTAGTTCCAGCTCGGGCGCTGGGATTCCGCCTCGATCCCGTTGAAGACCCACCAGCCGAATTCCAGCTTGAAACCCAAAACCCGGCCAAAGAAACCTCTATCCATCAGATTTGAGAGTTTTCGGAAACCCGGCAGGAAGAGTTTGTCTTCGACCGCGCCATGCTTGAGCCCCTTGGCGTCAGCGCGTTTCATGAGCTCGATCCCCTCGGCCACGGTCGGCGCGATGGGTTTCTCGGTATAGATATGCTTCCCGGCATCAATGGCCTTGTTCAGCGTATCAAGGCGCAGATGCGTGGCGGCAGCATCAAAAAACACAGGAAAATCGGGGTCGGCGAGGGCAGAATCAAGGTCCGTGGTCCATTCCTCGATCCCGTATTCACGGGCGACTTCGGCGAGACGATCCTCGTTGCGACCGGCAAGTAACATGCGCGGGACGATCTGATCGTCACCCACTGTCAGTCCGCCCTCGTCACGGATCGGCACCAATCCGCCACGCATATGTTGCGTGCGGCAGATACGGCCGGTTGCGCCGTTGAGAATAATTCCGAGCTGTTTGGTCGCCATAATGTCCCCCAATACATAATTTTCTTATCGTCTTACTACACTCTCGGGCGGATATGCGCTAACCAGATAGAACGCATCAAGGGGAAAAATTATGCCACGCCATATCGTCTGCCTGACGTTCGATTTCGACACCGAAAGCGGGTTCATCGCCCGCGGCCTGACCACGCCGACCATGTTGTCGCGCGGGGAGTTTGGGCTGACCGGCGCGCGCCGTATTCTGGACCTTGCAAAATCGCGCGGTATTCCCATGACCTGGTTTGTGCCCGGCTTCACGATCGAAAGCCATCGCGCCGATGTGGAGCGTGTGGTGGAGGGCGGCCATGAGATTGCTCATCACAGCTGGGCCCATGTGCCGCCGGCCGAACAGAGCCGGGATGAGGAAGAAGAGGACATGATCCGCGCCAATGAGGCGATCAAGGAGCTGACTGGCCATAAGGCGCGCGGCTACCGTTCGCCATCCTGGGATCTCAGCGAAAACACCCTTGATCTTCTTGAAGCCCAAGGCTTCGATTATGACAGCAGCCTGATGGCGGGCGACTACATCCCCATGAAGGCGCGCCGCAAGGACACGGTGAAGCTGGGCGAGCCGATCCAGTATGGCGCGGACACCTCGCTGATCGAGATGCCGATCAGCTGGACCCTCGATGATCATCCACATTTCGAATATCTGCGGACCCCGGGTTTCCTGATGCCCGGCCTGCGTCCGGCGCGCGAGGTCATGGAAAGCTGGCACGACGAGTTCGTCTACATGAAGGCCAACGAAGACTGGGGCATCGTGACCTACACCATGCATCCCTATGTGATTGGCCGCGGGTTCCGGATGTTCGCGTTCGAAAAGTTCGTCGACAAGCTGATCGCGGACGGTGCGGAGTTCATGACCATGGAAGACGCGGCCAAGGTTGCACGGGAGAAGCTTTTTTAGCGCCCTTCCAGTGCCGTGCGCAGTCGCAGGCTGGTTCGGATCCGCCGCGAGATCATGTCGATGACGATGTTGAGCAGGGCCGTAATGCCGATCAGGAAGACCGCCCGGTCGAACCGCAATTCGGCGAAGGCGCTGTCCACATAGAAGCCCAGAGTGGCGATTCCCAGAATGCCGAGGATCGCCGTTTCGCGCATGATAACCTCCCAGCGGTAGAACAGAAGCGCCAGCAAGCTGTTGTAAACGCGCGGCAATATCTCAAACCCGTAACGCGCGATGCCTCGGGGTGCGTCCGAGCGCAGGGTGATGGTCTCGGTGTAGCGCCCGACCAGATGTCCGATGATCCCGCCATTGTGCAGGGCCAGCGCGACGATGGCGGGTAACATCGAGGGTCCCCAAAGCTGTAACAACACAAAGGCCAGAATGTATTCGGGTGTCGAACGGATCACGACCAGCGCGACATGCCCGACACTGCGTCCCGTCCGACCTATCATGAGCGGCGAGATCAGGGGGAAGAACAACGCAGCCAGCAGCCCCGTGGCCACCAGCGCGATCATGGTCAACTGGATCGTCGCCACCGTGCCGGGCAGGGCCTGATTCGCCAGCAGCAGACCCAGCCAGTCCATCAACCCTTCGAAACCCTCGCCGTTGCGCAGGGGGAAGGGGACGATGTCGACGACGAAGAACCGGGTGATGTTGGCCATCGAGATTTGTACCGACCAGGGCAGGATTACGACGGCACCAATCAGGTAGATGGGCAGCAACTGCCTGCGGGCCCAAAGCCGCTGGGTAGCAATGATGACGTAGAAGATCAGGAGCAGCGCCGAGACTTCGGAATAATTGCCCTGCCGGAAAGCGGTCTCCAAATGAAACCCCAGCGTCGGCAGCCCGACGAACCCAAGTATGGCGCTTGATCGTAACCCGCATTCCAGACGGTAGAGCGCATAGGTCCTGTAGTGCGCCCACACATCGGGAAGCCGCACGAACAGCATCATCGAAAGCGCGCCTGTCCCGGATGGCGTGGCGGCAACCGCCCGTGTGTCTGCTTCCTCGAGAATTTCGGCAAAGACCTTGGCCACAATCCCGGCATAGGGAATGCCGATGGCGAGAATGCCCGTCAGCGGGGAAAGGCCGAAGATCTGCAGGAAGATCAGCGCCCAGAACAACTCATGTACGGCGCGAATGGTGGCGCAGAAACCGCGGACCAGCGGGTTCTGAAAGACGAGCGCCAGCGCGAAGCCGAAGATCACCGCGAATGTGACGCCAAGTAGCGCGAAGGCGATCGTATAGAGGATCGCATTCAGAATATTCTCGGTTGCGGTAAAATCCGGGGTGACGATTCCGAGCAGCAAGCGTCCGAACTCTGTCCAGGGGTCAACCGTGGAGATTTCCACATCGGCGAACAACAGCAGCACGAATGCCAAAATGATGAAGCCGCCAAGTGTTCGCGCCAGGGGTGAAGCCCGGTACATCCGCGAAATCGTCGAGGTCATGTCAGGTAGAGGTGGTCGAGATCACCCGGAAGCAGGCCGGCTGCGGGGCTGTCCAGCACGATCGCCCCGTTTCGCAGACCGATCACCCGGTCGGCAAAGGACAGCGCCAGTGCCCGGTCATGCAATGCGACAACCACTGTCTGTTTTTCGCGTCCCGCGATGCCAAGCAGTTCACGCGCCTGGTGGTCGTCCACGGCAGAAACAGGCTCGTCACCGATCAACAACCCGCCTGTGCTGTAAAGCGCGCGGGCGACTGCGGTGCGCTGTTGTTGACCGCCTGAGAGCTGGCCCACGGGTGTGAATATCTTGTCTGTCAGCCGGAGCGGCTCAAGCACCGCCCGGACATCTGCGACTTCCCGGTGCGCCGGCCAGACCAGATTGCGCAGATTGTACAATGCCGAATGCGCGTTCAGCCGGCCCATATAGACATTGTGAAAAACGGTCAGTGCACGAACCAGACCGAGATTCTGGGGGACCAGCGCCACGGGCACCGCACTGCGCTTCTCGATAAGCTTGAGCAATGTGGTCTTGCCCGCGCCACTTTCCCCGACAATCGCAATGCGTTCACCTGCGTCTATCCGCAGGTGAACGTCTTCGAGAACCATCTTGCCGCTGTATCCGGCGGGTTCGCCGGTCAGCTCGACAACGATCATCAGTCGAGAAGCCCGATATCCTTGCCGACTTTCACGATCGGCGCATAGTGGTCATTGGTGGCGGGAATGAAGCTGGATCGCGGAAAGCTTTCCAGCAGGACAGGATCATCCATTTCCAGCAGAGCGGTGCGAACCTTGTCCATGAATTCCGGGCCAAATCGGCTGTTTACATCACCGCGGATCGACCACTGATAGTCCGGATAAGTGGGGGTGCGCCAGATCACTGAAACCTTGTCGGGATCAATCTTGCCCGCCTTCAGCTCGCTCTCCCAGACCGCGAAACTCAGCGCGCCCACTTCGAAGGCGCCGGACTGGACCAAGGCAATGGTTTTGGAGTGATCGCCGCTGAAGCCAACTCGCGAGAACACCTCGTCGGGCGACTTGCCAAACTGGTTCCGGATATGAAACTCCGGCATCAGGCGACCAGAGGTTGAGCCTTTGGAGCCGAAGGTGAAGGTCTTGCCCGCCATGTCCTTGGGGAACGCGTCGGTCTCGTTGAGCCCGGTGCTGTGGTGGGCGATGAAATAGGTCACGAACTCAAGATCCTCAGCGCCCTGTGCGAGCGCCTGAGAGCCATCGACAAGACCTCGGGCCTGCACGCCGGACAAGCCGCCGAACCAAGCCAGTTGCACCTGATCATTGCGGAATGCGGTGACCGCTGCGGCATAGGATTTGACCGGGACGTATTCTACAGGAACGCCAAGTTCCGCAGAGAGATAGGTCGCGACCTTCTCAAAACGGGTGCGCAAGCGTGATTCATCCTGATCGGGGATGGCTGTAAAGACGAAGGTTTCGTCGGCGGCTTTGGCTGGGGTGGGGAAGACATGGGCTGCGGCAAGGAACACGGCAGCCAGGCAAATGCCAATCACACGGATGTGCATCATTATCTCTCTTTCTCACACGGACTTTGAATGTGGGGAGACCATATCGACCTGCATGCGCAATAGCACATGAGAATAGTTCACAAGTCTTCAAACCTGTGATCATCACTGTGCACACAATGTCTGGCATCACACACTGTGCAGGAAGTGAAATGGTCTATAATCGCTTGGATTGAACCCTGAAGTGCCAGGGAAGTCAGGGATCAGGTATGAGTACATCGTCATCTTCGAGCCGCGGCCCGTCCGTGAAACCAAAGGGAACGGGCGTCCCGCACTCCTCTTTTCTTGGCGGAACAGGCTACCGCCTGCAGTTGATCCTGTTCGCAGCGCTCGTGTTTATATCGGCGGTGCCGGTGATCCTGCTTGCAGTCTGGGTGCAGTCGGATGCACTCGAGAAAGAGGTTCGTTCCGTGACAGAGAAGCATTTGCTTCTGGCGCGGAACCTGAGTGGTGTTTTGGAGCGGTATGTCACCGATGTACGCGAAACATTCCGTGTGGCGTCATATGCAGGGCACGACGGCAACACCCTTGAAGGACTCGAAACACTGCTGCGGGAGCTGAATTTCCGGTACCTGGCCGTGATCGATAAGGACAATGAGTTGGCAGGGTATCTGACCGAGCCCAAAGATGGCGCGAGTGGGATGTTTTTGCGCTACGGAACCTTGGTGTCATTTCGCAAGCTTGCGCAGGCCTCTGACAAAGAGATCGTGATTACCGACTTGGTGCGGGAAAACAATGAACCGCTTTTCTATGTAATTCGTGAATTTGACGACGGCTTCATGGTTGTGGGTGCCCTGGAGCTGGATTTTGTACGCGAAGTCCAACGCGCAATCGTTTTCGGAGAGCGCGGGCATTCCATGATTGTGGACGCAAGGGGAAGGGTCGTCGCCCATCCTGACAAGGACTGGGAATTTGAATCGCGTGACGCGTCAAAACTATCCGTCGTGCAAAAAATGATGCGTGGCGAGACCGGCGTGGCACAATTCTACTCGCCTCCGATGGCGGCCGAGATGATCGCGGGCCACACAGCCGTTCGGAATGCGGGCTGGGGAGTGATGGTGCCGCAGCCCTTTGAGGAGCTCGAGGCAAAAGCCAATGATGTTCGGAATGTTGCTGTGCTTCTCACGGTCGGTGGCATTCTGTTCGCGGCGATGTTGGGATGGCTTCTGGCGCGATTTATTGCTCGTCCGGTCGTGGCCGTGACCCAAGCCGCCAGTGAGGTTGCATCTGGCGGTCTTCATACGCGTGTCGTCGAGTTGCCAGCCTACAGCCCTCTGGAGTTCCGCGTGCTGGCCAAAAGCTTCAATCGGATGGTGACCGAGCTCGAGCTGCGAGAATCAGGATTGAGAGCAGCGATCGAAGGAGCGGAAGCGGCAAACAAATCCAAATCGGATTTTCTCGCCAATATCAGCCATGAGCTGCGCACACCACTCAACGCTGTGATCGGATTTTCCGACCTTATGCGCAATGAAATACATGGCCCCCTCGGCGCTGCGCAGTACAGGGACTACCTCAATGATATTCACAATTCGGGCACGCATCTGCTCGAGATTATCAATGACGTCCTTGATATGTCGAAGGTCGAAGCAGGACAAATGGACCTGTTTGAGGACGAATTCGACTTTCGGTCCGCGCTGGATGCCTGTGTGCGGATGACATCTGAACGTGCTGCGGTCGGAGGTGTGATTGTCGATTGCAAGGTATCGGATGACCTGCCGAAGCTGTTTGCCGACGGTCGTCTGGTACGGCAAATCGTACTCAACCTGCTGACCAACGCCATCAAATTCACGAGTGAAGGCGGTGTCGTTGTACTTGCTGCCTCCATCGACGCCCATGGTGACTGTATTCTGCGAGTTTCGGATACAGGGATCGGGATCGCGCCTGAGTATCTCGATACGATTATGCAGCCCTTTGTGCAGGTCGATTCCGGGATCAATCGGAAATACGAGGGGACTGGGCTGGGCCTGTCTCTCGTCAAGTCGATGGCTGAACTGCACGGCGCATCAATTGAAATAGAGAGTGCGCCGGGGGAGGGAACGACTGTGATTGTTCGATTCCCGGCTGAGCGAGTCAGAAGCTAGACAATTCCCGGTTCAATGGTGGAAGGAAGATGCTCTTGAATATCCGGATTGCGGGCTGCGCCTTCTTTGTCGTTTTCGTTTCCACCCATGGTGCTGCGATCTCACAGAATATGCCGCGTCAGTTCTCGAACAAGAAGGTGGAGACATCGACGCTGGAGATATGCCAGTCGGGACCTGAACGGCGAGGAGCGTTTGGGAGACAAGTCGCGCAAGTTATGATGGATCTTGGCTGGAGCAAGATCCGGTCAGGGGACCCCTACAGTGCAGCGGAGGCTTTTATTTCAGCAGCGAATGCCGGTCCCGAACGGCCCGATTCATATTGGGGCCTGGGCGTTGCTGCGCATGTGGCAGGTATGCCGGATGCGCATCTGCAGGCGTGTTTCGGGCGCGCGCAAACCTTGTTGCCAGATGAACCCGGACCCTGGGCCGATCATGGGCGTGCGCTTGATGAGCGTGGGAAAACGTCGGAAGCGATTGCGCGGCTCCTTGAATCCCTCAAGCGTGACCCTGACTTTATGGCCGCACATATCGGTCTCGCCAAGGCATATGACGAGCTTGGTGAGCATGAGAAGGCCATTGTCCATGCACGGCGCGTGCAGGAATTAACGCGTTCACGCTGAGGCGGATTGACTAGGGCTTGAGGATCAGCTTCCCAAGAATTTTTCGGTCATCAATCAGTTCATGTGCATGGCGGGCTTCGGCCATGGGGATGCAGTCATAGATCGGCGGGTTCAGCGCGCCGGAGGCGAACCGCTCAACGATGGCGTCGAAGATGCGCGAGCGTTCCTCAAGGTCATTGTCATAGGAATGTAGTGAGAAGCACTGAACGCCAAGGCTGTGACCCCGGTGTTCGCGCAGTGCTGCGAACAGATCATCGCTCGGCGCACCTTTGAGTGCATTGTAGAGAACAACAAGTCCGAGCGGGGCGAGCATGCTCAGGGACGTGACGAGTTCATCGCCACCAAGCTGATCGAAGCTGATATCCACGCCGCGACCTTCTGTGATCGCAAGAACCTTTTCGGCAATGTTTTCGCGGGAGTAGTTCACCGTGCCAATTGTCCCGAGTGTGGAGGCGAATTCACATTTTTCATCAGAGCTGGCACCGGCGATCGTTGCGATGCCTTCACTGCGGCAGAGATCGAGAATCGCGGTGCCGGTCCCGCCGGCCGCGCCGTTGACGTAGATTGTTTTGGCCCTTCCGGCATGCGCCACACCATGAAGGGCCGCCCACGCGACAAGATAGTTCGGGATTGTGGTCGCGGCTTCCAAATCAACGGACTCAGGAAGCGGCGTGATCAGTGTCGGATCGACGGCATTGTATTCGGCATATCGGCCGCCACCTGTCCCGAACACCAGCACCGGCTGACCTTCCTTTAGTCCCTTCACATTTGCGCCGACCGCCTCGATATGTCCGGTCATCTCGTTGCCGAGAATCGTCGGCAGCGCAGGCTTCCATTTGTAGATACCGGTACGCAAAAGGACATCGGGATAACCCACACCCAAGGAATGCGCCCGCACGAGCACCTGGTCAGCGGTTGGCTCAGGTTTTGGCAGATCAACAATCTCGACGACTTCCGGGCCGCCATAACTCTGGATTTGTACCGCTTTCATAGTGCTTCTCCCTTGAATGCTAAAACAGCAATAGAATCAGAATGCCACCCACGACAAGTACGATCCCGATCATTTCCATGCGCGCGATCTTTTCGCGAAACACAACAACCGATGCGATGATTGTGAAGACGAGTTCGACTTGCCCCAATGCGCGGACCAGCGCGGCATTCTGGATGGTCATGGCCGTAAACCAGCCGATCGAAGCCACCGCGCCGCTCGCCCCCACCCACATGGCGATCCGCCAAGATGCCAGCACCTCGCGCAACTCCGATGCATGTCGGATGGCCATGTAGGTCGCCATTATTATGGTCTGGAAGATCAGCATCACTGCGAGGGTATATGCGGCCTGCACGAGGAACCCGTCTCCACCGAGAGAGAGTGAGCCGCCCCGGACCGAAATCGCCGCGATACCAAAGAATGCGCCTGAAGCGAGGCCTGTGAGTGCAGCGCGATTGGTCCAGCCTTTTGCGATGCTGCCCAATCCGGCCTGACCTTTCGCGGCGGAGATCGCGATCACGCCAACAAGGCTGACCAGAATGCCGAGTGTGGCGGTCAGGGAAATGCTTTCCCCGAGAAAGATCAGCGCGAAGACGGCGGCTTGGACGGTTTCTGTTTTTGAGTAGGTTGTGCCGACAGCGAAATTGCGCGCATCGAAAAGCGTCACAAGCAGAGCTGTTGCCGTGATCTGGGCAAGACCGCCCATGATTACGAAGCCGATGAAGGATGGGTTTGGTGCTGGCAGCTCAAAGTCGAATACAATAATGAGAACAACCAGATACAAGATTGCGACTGGAAACCCGTATCCGAACCGCACGAAGGTCGCACCGGTCGTGCCCAAACGGCCTTTCAGGTGCTTCTGAAGTGCAGAACGCACGTTCTGCAGAAAGGCAGCGGCGATGGTGAGAGGGATCCAGAGAAAGGTCATAAAAAGGCTTATGCCCTTTGGAGCACTGGAATTGAAGTCAGCGTGGGCATATACCCTCGCATTCCAAACCTATGATGGCCTAAAGAATGAGCGATACACCCAGAAAGCGTTACCGGTTCCTGACTGGCCCTGACGATGCAGCATTTTGTGCACGCGTAGGAGATGCGCTGGCCGAGGGCTATGTTCTTTATGGCAATCCGGTGATGATCAGTGAAAACGGCGAACGCATTGTCGGTCAGGCAGTATGTCTGCCTGATGACCACACGAATGCGCGCTAACGCGGTTTTGGCAGGATATTTCATGAACAAGAAAACAAGTGACTATCGCCCGCAGACCCAATTGGTGCGCGCGGGTCTGAACCGATCCCAGTTTCGTGAGACCAGTGAGGCGCTTTACCTGAATTCCGGCTTTGTCTTCGAGAGTGCGGGGCAGGCCGAAGCAGCGTTCAAGGGGGAGAACGACTCCTACATCTACAGTCGCTATGGCAACCCGACCGTCTCCGTCTTTGAGGAACGTCTTGCGGCTCTCGAAGGTGCAGATATGTGTCGGGCCACAGCGACCGGGATGGCCGCGGTATTCTCCTCGATCGCTTGTCAGCTCAATGCTGGTGAGCGAGTCGTGGCCTCGCGCGCCCTGTTTGGGTCCTGCCATTTCATCGTTGATCAGATTTTGCCGCGCTGGGGTATAGAAACAGTCTTTGTTGACGGTACCGATCTTGAGGACTGGCAGGCCGCGCTCGACAAGCCCACCAAGGTCGTGTTTCTCGAAAGCCCCTCGAATCCGATGCTGGACCTTGTCGATATCCCCGCCGTCGCGGAAATGGCCCATGCCGCGGGTGCGCGTATGGTTGTCGACAATGTGTTCGCAACGCCGTTGTTCCAGAAGCCGCTCGAGCTTGGTGCGGACATTATTGTTTATTCGGCGACCAAGCATATCGATGGCCATGGCCGTTGTCTGGGTGGGGCGGTGCTGTCGGACGAAGACTTCATGAATGAGCATTTCATTCCGTTCTATCGCCATACCGGGCCATCCATGAGCCCCTTCAATGCCTGGGTGATGGCGAAATCTCTTGAAACGCTTTCATTGCGGGTGCAGCACCAGTCGGCAGCTTCGATGCAGGTCGCTGAACATCTAGAGGGTCATGCCAAGATATCTCAGGTTCGTCATCCCGGTTTGGAGAGCTTTCCGCAGCGAGAATTGGCGCGACGTCAGATGTCGGGCCACGGCACGCTGGTCACGATTGATTTGAAGGGCGGCAAGGACGCCGCATTCAAGCTGCTCGATACGCTCGACCTTGTGGATATTTCGAACAATCTCGGCGATGCCAAGAGCCTTGCCTGTCATCCGGCAACGACGACCCATCAGCGGTTGTCACCTGAAGAACGTTCATCACTGGGAATCAGCGATGGGGTTGTTCGCATTTCAATTGGTCTGGAAGACCCGCAGGACCTGCTCGAAGATCTCGATCGGGCCCTCGACAATATCTAGCCGCTATTCTTGTTTTGGGGCGTGCCCGCCATGGGCGTCATGGCTGATGGCCCGGGCACCTTTACGGCTGCGCACGACTTCGAGCGCGACGGTTGGGACATCGGAATAGGGTTTGTCGCCCTTGATCGTAATCCGCTCGAGCTTTCGCCGGTTTGGATAGTAGTCGTGGATTGCGTAATGCTGCACGGACCGGTTGTCCCAAAGCACCATCGTGTGTGGCGCCCACTGATGACGGTACTGATATTCCGGAATTTCAGCCTGATGAAAGAGTAAGCCCAGAAGGGCGCGGCTTTCGGCATCGTCCATGCCTTTGATGCCAAGTGTGAATTGCGGGTTTACGAAGATGACTTTCCGGCCTGAGACCGGGTGAGTTCGAACCACAGGGTGAACAGCGGGTGGGTAGCGGTCCTCGAAGGCACGCAATTTTTCACGGCTTGCCGGGTCGCTGTCGAACAGGTTCCGGAACGGCTTGAAATCGTGGACCGCCTCCAAACCCGAGATGAACTGCTGCATACGGTCACTGAGCCCATCATAAGCGGCTGACATACTGGCAAATAAAGTGTCTCCGCCATACTCGGGAACGATCAAGGCTCTCAGCATCGTGCCCAGTGGTGGCGCTTCGCGGAAGGTCTCGTCCGAATGCCAGACATCCGTACCCCAGGGTGGGTTGTCAGCATCGTTGTCGAAAACAATCAATTCCGGGGCCTCTTCGGAACTGGGCGCGAACGGATGCACGGTCAAATCACCAAAGCGGCGCCCGAACGCCTTCTGGTCTTCTGTCGAGATGTCCTGATCCCGGAAAACAATGACCTCATGTTCGACAAGGGCGGTTTCGATGGCATCGAATGTTTCATTATCGAGTGGTTGGGACAAATCCACATCACTGATTTCTGCACCGCAGGCCGCAGCCACCCGACGAATCTGAATGTTCTGGTCAGCGTTCGGGCTATCAACGATCGCTTCACTCATGACGCTCTCCCTCATCCAATGAGACCAAGAGCCTAGCAGAACGTGACGCGAGGCTACGAATGTAGAATATTGCGTTCCAGATATAACAAAGTGGGGGAGAAAAAATGTCACAGGATCACAATGTGACCCGTCGCGTGGTTACGGCCATTGATGCGGACGGGAACTCGTATATCGCCGAAGACGGACCAACGCCGGCAGTGCGGACGGTCGATGCTCGCCCGGGATATGTTGTCAACAATATCTGGGTAACCGGCGCGGCACCTTCGGTGGTTGGTGCACCCGATGCCGTGGAAACCCATGAGGGGGTCATGCCGCCGGCGGGGGGTACGGTTCTGCGGGTGATCGAATATCCGCCGGATCCTGAGGACCCCGAAGAGATGGCGCGTCAGTTTGAAGGTATGTTCGGGAAACTATTTGAAGATGCCGGCCAGCCCGATACGGGCAAACATCCGGGGATGCATACGACCGAAAGCATCGACTATGCGATTGTCATCGACGGTGAGATCACAGCAATCATGGAGAACGAAGAGACGGTTCTGCGAAAAGGAGATGTCCTGATCCAGCGCGGGACCAATCACGCGTGGAGCAACAAGTCAGGCAAGACCGCGAAAGTCGCCTTTGTTCTGATCGCGGGTCGCTGGGAGTAATCCCGGCGTCTCAGCGCGCCAGGATCGTGTAGGTGTAAGAGGAGCCGTCTCCGCTGTTGAGGTCCGAGGGGTCCTTGAGGAGCGCGAAGGTCGGCCGGTACTTGCCGAGCGTCTTCCCGGTGCGAAACTGAACTTGCATGATCGCGCCGCCAATCCGGGCACCAGCACGTTCGGAGAACTCAGCGGTTGGCTGGGAGAGGACAGGACGCCCAAGCAGCGCAACAGAACGGACCTCGAAATTTGTGTCTCCGTTTGGTGCTTCGGTCGATACGCCGCCAATGATTTGATCGACATGGGGATCAATCAGGCCGTCATCATTGGTGTCGCGGACAATCAGCCCGCTGTCATAACGTGCGAGTTCTTCGGGCAGATCGAATTCCAGTATTGCGAGCTGTGCCGAGGACAGTATGCCGGCACCCAGAATGCCGTCACGCGCATTGCGAATGTCCTCGCGGCTCCCGTCCGGCTTTTCGAAGAGCATGAATGTCAGGGGCAGGGTACCAAGTGAACGGCCGACGGTTTCGCCCGGAAATACGCTTTGCCAATTGTGGTTGCGGCCCTCGTTCAGAAAGTTGTTTGGGTGTATTTGCGGACGGGGAGTGTCCCAGAATTCCACCTCTGCCTCTCCACTGGCGACAATGTTTCCATGTCCATCGACAATACGCACAGCGATCACGCCGGTTTCTCCCGTATTGCTGAACGCGATCGTGCGCAGGCCGATGTGAAAGACCTTCAGGCCGGAATTGGGGACGGGGTCGAGTTTTTGGATGGCCGCGCGCGGCAACAACACTTCCGGAGGAAGGCCCTCAGCAGATTGTGCTGTGATGATGAACGTATTGGGGTTTTTGCCCTCAGCAGATTGATAGCCAAGGTTCTTTGATGACAGGCCTTGCTGAGGTGCACCTGCCACCATGTGGATCGCTGCCGCATCCATCTGGATGTCCGGATTACGGGTGAAACCTTCGTGCATCTCGACCTCGATATGGCCGCCTGGTGGAATGCCGAAACCCGGTACACTGGGGTCAAAGAAGTCGATGCCTTCAGCATCAGGCTTTTGCAGGTAGACATTCAATGCGGTGTATCCGTCTTTCACCATGCCTGCGGAATTAAGAGGTGAGTTGACAATTTTTGCCACGATCCCGTCCGCTTGTGCTGATCCGAGCATCAGGGTCGCAAGCAGGCTCATCAGGAATGCGCTTCTGAGAAAATGGGCCATGGTGTGTATCCTCAAATGGGTTCTAGAAACCCGGAATAACACTTCGTGGATGTCTCGCCGACCGATGAAAAGCGATTTGACTGTTTTGTGATCGCAGCCAAAAAAGCTTTCGTCGTCCGCGGAGTTCCAACAGAGCGACGTTTGACAGCTGTTCCCCGCTGACAGGTTGGGGTCTCTGTGCGACATTGTTGAATTCAATCCATGGTCTCCAAAATTGGACCGTGTCCTGGGAGGGCGCTAGATGGTGGTACAGGGTCTGGAACGCAACGGCGTCGTGCTGCGGTTTTGTGAAGATGGTCGGCGAGACGCAGGAAGTACGCTGGTGTTTTCGAATTCACTGGGCACAGATATGCGTATCTGGATGGATGTCGCCCGCGTGTTTCAGGAAACGATGCGTGTCGTCCGTTACGACAAGCGTGGCCACGGCATGTCTGATGCACCTGATGCGCCGTATACACTTGAAGATCATGTGGATGATCTCGATGCGATCCTCGAACACCTGAAAGTGGATAACGCAATTGTTGTCGGCGTTTCGGTTGGCGGGATGATTGCGCAGGGACTGGCGTTGAAGAGTCCGCATCGGGTTCGTGGATTGGTGTTGTGTGACACAGCGGCGAAGATCGGAACCTCAGAGGCCTGGGACGAACGGATTGCGGCGATCCGCGAAGGTGGGCTGGAGTCAATCGCCGAAGGCATTATGGAGCGGTGGTTTTCCGCTGGTTTTCAGGACGCATGCCCGGCCGAACTCAGGCTTTGGAGCAACCTCCTCGTGCGAACACCTGTTGAGGGTTATGTCGGGACTTGTGCAGCACTTTCCGCTGCAGATATGCGCGATCAGGTTGGTGGCCTCGATGTCCCCACATTGTGTATTTGCGGCGATGAAGACGGTGCCACCCCGCCAGAGTTGGTGCAGGAGCTCACGGCGATGATTCCGGGCGCTCGATATCAGGAAATTGCACGTGCGGGTCACTTGCCCTGTATCGAGCAACCCGCAATTCTGGCCAACGCGATTTCGGCATTTATCTCGGAGAACGGTCTTGGCTGACGACAAGCACGCAAAGGGCATGGAAGTTCGCACCTCGGTTCTTGGTGACGCACATATCGCGCGTACCGAGGCCAACAAGACGGCTTTTGATGAAGACTATCAGCGGCTGATTACGGAATCGGCCTGGGGATCTGTCTGGACACGTGAAGGTCTGACGAAGCGCGAACGCAGCTTGCTGGTGATCGCCTTCATGACGGCACTGGGGCATCACGATGAACTGGCGATGCATATCCGCGCGACCGCGAATACAGGCGCCACGCTGGATGATATCAAGGAAGTGCTTCTGATGGCCGCGATCTATGCCGGCGTACCAGCCGCGAATGCTGCCTTTGCCGTTGCCAAAAAAACTTACACCGAAATGGGAATTGACCTCGGTGAACCTGAAGATTCACCTTCATGAAGACGCAGGTGGGAATCATTGGTGGTGGTCCAGCAGGACTTTTGTTGAGCCAGATTCTGCATCTACAGGGTGTCGAGAGTGTCATCCTTGAACGTCAGTCCCGCGATTACGTGCTCGGGCGGATCCGTGCCGGCGTGCTGGAGCAGGGATTAACCGACATGTTGCGTGACGCGCAGGTCGGTGCCCGGATGGATCGTGAAGGTCTGATCCATGACGGCTTTCACCTTGCCTTCGGGGGGCGGCTGAAGCGGATCGATCTGGAGGGCCTTACCGGTGGCAAAACGGTCATGGTTTATGGTCAGACAGAAGTCACGCGTGATCTTTACGAGGCGCGTGATGCGATGGGCGGAACCATCATTCACGAAGCCGCAGAGGTGAAGCCCCACGACATTGAGACCGACGCGCCGTATTTGACGTTTGAAAAGGATGGGATGACCGAACGTCTGGATTGTGACTTCATCGCTGCATGTGATGGCTTTCACGGCGTCGGTCGCAAGTCCATACCGGCAAATGTCCTCAAGACTTATGAACGGGTCTATACGTTTGGCTGGTTGGGGGTGCTCTCGCGCACCAAGCCTGTTGATGATGAACTGATCTATGCCAATCATGAGCGGGGTTTCGCACTCTGTTCCATGCGCTCCAATACCTTGAGCCGCTACTACATTCAGGCTCCGGTGGATGAAGACATCAACGCATGGCCCGATGACCGGTTCTGGGACGAGTTGAAGGCCCGGCTTCCAGGGGATGCGGCCGCACGTTTGGAAACAGGGCCCTCCATTGAGAAATCAATCGCGCCTCTTCGCAGTTTTGTGGCTGAACCAATGCGTCATGGCCGGATGTTTCTGGCCGGCGATGCGGCACATATCGTCCCCCCGACCGGTGCAAAGGGGCTCAATCTGGCAGCTTCCGATGTTTACTATCTCTCCCGCGCACTTGTTACGCAGTATGGCGATGCGGATGAAAGCGGGCTTTTGGGGTACTCAGAAAAGGCTCTGTCACGTGTGTGGAAGGCGGAGCGTTTTTCGTGGTCGATGACCATGATGATGCACAAGTTTCCAGAGCA
Source organism: uncultured Alphaproteobacteria bacterium (assembly GCA_943787745.1). Classification (GTDB taxonomy): domain Bacteria; phylum Pseudomonadota; class Alphaproteobacteria; order UBA6615; family UBA6615; genus JABJAG01. The sequence continues at coordinate 169,041 of CALSNJ010000002.1, forward strand.
GGGAGAATTCGGTGCCAAGATGCAGGAAGCGGAACTGGACTATCTGACATCCTCGAAGGCGGCGATGACGGCTATGGCTGAGAACTATGTGGGATTGCCCTACTAGTAGGGTAACCAAACAAAAGGGAAACGCATGATGGGATCGAACCGGGACTGGGATAGCCAACCGCCCTTTATCCATACGGACTATAAATCGACCGTTTTGCGCGGCCCGACCAAGCCGCTGATACCGATTTCCCAGACCCTCTCAGAGCTGACAGGCCCTGTTTATGGCCATGAGGCCGTGGGTGAACTGGATGCTGACATGACGCGGAATGCACGGGTCAATGGTGAACCGCTGGGAGAGCGGATCATTGTTGCAGGCCGTGTTGTCGATGAAGATGACCGACCAATTCCCAACACGCTGGTTGAAGTCTGGCAGTGCAATTCCTCGGGGCGCTACGTACATGAAGCTGACCAGCATGATGCTCCGCTGGATCCCAATTTTCTGGGCGCGGGACGCTGCGTGACCGATGAAAATGGGCGCTATGAGTTCCGTACGATCAAGCCGGGTGCCTATCCCTGGCGCAATCACCCCAACGCCTGGCGCCCCAACCATATTCACCTCTCGCTGTTTGGCGCGAGCTTCGTTTCCCGGCTGGTCACCCAGATGTATTTCCCCGGTGATCCGTTGTTCGAGTTCGATCCGATCTTCAACGGTGTTCCCCAAGGCGCGCGCGAACGCATGATCTCGAGCTTTGACCTCAGTCTGACAGAGCCGGAGTTCGCGCTGGGTTATAATTTTGACATCGTGCTGCGTGGGCCCAAAGCCACCCCGATGGAGGACTGAGGCATGAAGCGTGGACAGACCCCCTCACAGACTGTTGGACCGTTCTTTGCTTATGGGTTGGTGCCGGAGCAGTACAACTATCCATTCGCAAGCCTCGCAGATGGCGAGATGGTCGATGATACGACCGAAGGTCAGCGTATTCGCGTTCTCGGGCATGTCTATGACGGTGCGGGTGATCTGGTGCCAGATGCGATCATCGAGATATGGCAGGCCAACGCACATGGTCGCTACAACCATCCCGCGGATGACCGGAAGGACAATCTTCTCGATCCTGATTTCAAGGGGTTTGGGCGGATGGGGACCGGGACGACACCGGACAACCGGTTTGTGTTCGATACGATCAAACCGGGAAGCGTTGATGGGGCGCAAGCGCCACACCTCAATGTCGTGGTTCTGATGCGCGGCATGTTGCTGCATGCCTATACGCGTCTCTATTTCTCGGATGAGGAAGATGCCAATGCAGCCGATCCCGTGCTTTCTTCGGTTCCCGAGGACCGTCGGGAAACCTTGATCGCACACCGTGATGTGGATTTACCGGGTCGGGTGTATCGATTTGATATCCACATGCAGGGTGAACGCGAGACTGTGTTTTTTGATGTCTAGATCGGACCCTGCACTATGACCGCTGACCCCTTCGGCGCTCCCTCTCACGGGAACCTGTTCGCAACTTCTGCGATGCGCGAGCTGTTGTCCGACACCCACCGCTGCGCGGTCATGGTTGCCGTTGAGATAGCGCTCGCAAAGGCCCAAAGCGCCTGCGGCGTTATTCCTGCTGAATCTGCCGAAGAAATCGCGCGCGCGCTTGAAGGTTTTGTGGTCGACAATGCAGCGCTGGGTGACGGTACAGAATCAGCTGGCGTTCCGGTGCCCGCACTTGTCGGGCAATTGCGGAAGGCTGTGGGGGGGCAAGCTGCTCATTCGATCCACTGGGGTGCAACCTCGCAGGATATTCTGGATACCGCGCAAGTTCTGGTGTTGCACGAGGCTGTTACCCAGTTTGAGCGCGACCTTGATGCCGTCATCGATGGATTGGCCAATCTGGCACGTGACCACGCCCAAACTGTGATGTTGGCCCGGACGCGGATGCAGCAGGCCGCGCCCACAAGCTTCGGTCTCAAGGTCGCGGGCTGGCGCGCACCGTTGCTGCGAGACCGGGAGCGTCTGGCCGAGATGAAGCCACGATTGCTGGTGGCGCAGCTTGGCGGTGCGGCGGGTACCTTGGCCCCTCTGGGTCATAGCGGTTCTGAGGTGCGTAAACGGTTTGCCGCCGAACTCGGTCTGGGTCTGACAGACACACCCTGGCATAGCCAACGGGATGTTCTCGCCGAGTTTGCCAGCTGGATTGCCTTATTGGGCGGATCCCTTGGAAAAATTGGGCTCGATGTCGGATTGCTTGCGCAAAGCGAAGTCGGCGAGGTTCGTGAAAGCGGCGAAGAAGGACGTGGTGGTTCGTCGACGCTGCCGCAGAAATCCAACCCGGTAAGCAGCGAAATTCTTGTGACCCTGGCGCGATACAACGCCAATGCCGTCGGCGCGATGCATCAGGCGATGCTGCATGGAGGAGAGCGCAGTGGTTCGGCCTGGTCGCTGGAATGGCTGACCTTGCCCAACATGGTCCTCGCGCTCTCGGGTTCCCTGGCGCACGCAAAACGCATCGTTGGGGGATTGGTTGTCGATCGCGCACGGATGTCTGCAAACATTGATGCCACAAACGGTCTCTGTCTGGCTGAAGCCGTGTCCTTTGCACTCGCGCAGCATATGCATCGTGTTGAGGCGCAAGCCCTCGTGACCGCCATGTGTGTTGCGGCGATGGAAGACGACCAGAATTTGATCGATCTGGTTCGTGCCCAGACTGATGCCCCCGTGGATTGGGACGCAGTTGCTCGCCCGGAAAACTGGCTCGGGGATTCGAGGGTCTTTATCGAGAACGCTTTGGCGCGGTAGTCCGTTTGCGCTTGAGCCGCGCTATTTTTTCTCGGCAGCGGCCGCGTCGCCAGCTTCTTTGATTTTTCCGGCCGCGTTGCCGATATGCTCACCAACTTCTTCGCCGACATTCTTCATTTTTTCGGCGGCTTTGTCGATGTGCTCACCGACTTTCTCGGTGGTGTTGTCGATGCGCTCACCAAGTCCCTCAGCGGGGCCCTTCATCTCTTCAGCGGTATTGTCGATACGCTCACCGACTTTCTCGGCCGATCCTTCTTCCTCACAGGCCGCCAGACCGACAACAGCGAAGGCCAGAAAAGTCATGCGAAGTGTGGTGCGAGACGTTTGACCGATCATCGAAAATTCCTCATTTGGATGTAGCCTTACTCATTCGCATTAACGATATAGAGCCGCATTGGTTCCATCGCCTCCAAGATTTTTCCGAGCCCAGTTGTCACTCAGTCGTCGTAGAAGGCCAGCGCGCGCATCTCGATGCTTTCCCGAGCGGGTGCATTCGAGGGGCTTGTGGGGTCCGTGAAAGACGTATGCGGGGTAAAGCGGCCGGAGATCGAAGTGTCGGAATCGAACACCTTGAAGACCAGCGCTTCGTCCTTCGCCATCTGCGGGAAGTAATACCACTCATGCCCCGGGTTGAAGGCCATGCGATAGGTTTCACCTACGCGATGGGGGTAGCGGCGCTCTGCTGTCAGGAAGTCCGCAGTGGCGACGCTCCGTGAATCACAGATCGTCAGCGGGTCGGCCTGGATCGGATTTCGGATGGCGCGCCAGACCTGAATGATTGCAAACCTCTTCTTCAGAAGCTCGTCGGCTTCGTCGGGAAACAATTCCCGGACGCGGCGGGGGCCCGAATTTACGGTGTAATCGTTGTGGGCTGACTTGACCGGCTCCCGGACCTGCTTCTCCTGGCGCGTTTGGCCGTCGCCGGACCGCAATGTGTGGTCGAAAATTTCAACGCGTGATGCACCGCTGCGTTCCGCGACGAGTTTCACAATCTCCGGGTAGTAGACCGTCTTCAGTTCATCCGCGTCAAAGAAATCAGTCATTGCTGTCGGGTGATCGACAAATTCAAAGCCATTCAAATCGAGGACGAACTTTTCGCGGTCGGGCCGACCGTTGCGAATACGCATCCGGTGATGCTCATAAGTGCCGGTCAGCACCCGCGACATGTCGCCTGCAGGCATTGTCTGGTTGACCAGTTTCTCGCCGGTGTCGACCGCGTAGATCAGGTCTGCCTCAATCGCGTCAGCGATCGTTTCGGTGGCTGCGTTTTCTGTCATCACATCAGTCCCGGTCGGTTTTCGCGAACTCCTGTGCACGCTGGATCGCCTCTTCGGGCGGCGTTGATCCCGGCGGATGCAGGAAGGGCATCTCGAATTTGTCGGTGATTCGTGTGTAGCCGCCGTTTCCGGCCATGCGTCCGAGTGCATCCAGCGCACCGGGATCAATGTGCAGGCGATCATTGATGATCGAATCATCCATGTGGAAGTGCACGACCTCACCGAGGATCAAATAGTAGGGAAGGGTTCCCATCTCTTTGATCTCGATCAGCCGACTTTCGAGCTGGACGCGGCAATCGGTGATACGCGGCGGTTTGACGACGACGGACGGCGCGGTGTTGAACCCGGCGATCTCGGCCTCGTTGACGTCACGATCAAAATCGAGAGCGCAGGCGTTCATCTTGTTGCGCAGCTCATAGTCGACGATATGGACGACCATCTCGGGATGATCACGCAGATTGGCGACCGTGTCCTTGACCTCGCCATTGCCGCCGCCGGATTTCGGTCCGGTCTTTGGACTGCAGGCAATCATGAACATTGGCGGCGAGACGCCAATGCAATTGAAGAAGCTGAAAGGCGCGACGTTGGGGCCGTCGGGGCCGAGCGTCACCGTCAGAGCGATCGGGCGCGGAATAATTGCTCCGCTCATCAGTTTGTATTGATCTTCGACCATCAGGTCGGCTGCACTGAATTCGGCCATAATGTACCCCTGCCTCCCAAAGCGTTCTTTGTTCTGTTCAGGTTAGCGCGTTGGAGCGGTCTTCGTCGAGCGATCCGGCTGAACTGACATTTACATGGCACCGCCGCCACACTTCGACACTGGAGTCCGGTTCCTCGACGATCAAATGAAGCGTTTCATCATCGACGATTGCCATGTTGATGGCTTTGGTTGCCGCGCGCTCTCCGGTTGGAGCGATATATCGGAAGGTGTGGCGGGAATATTCCCCGGTCATTTGCAGGCCGCCGGGGGTGAGTATATTGCTGCCGCGAATTTCGAAGTTGCCGAATTCGGAGTGGCACCAGTTCCCGTCAATTGCGTCTGCTTGCGCGGTTGTGGAAAAACTCACGAGCATCACAATGATGGCGACGGCTCTCATGAGGTTCTGCATGGTTCAGATCCTATTTGCCGGTGAAATTCGGTGGGCGACCTTCTTGAGCGGCTGCCAGTCCCTCATCAACATCGTGGCTCCATTCCAGTGAATACCGAAGTGTGTCTGAAAGTTCCCGGGCAGCCCGGAAACCGGGTTCGCGGCGCGCGCGCGCGATTGTTTTGGCGCCGCGTGTGGCCAGCGGGCCGTTCGCCCCGATTGCCCGGGCGGTCTCCATGGCTGCGTCCAGCACGGTACCTTTTGGATGAACATGCTGAATGAATCCGATGCGTTCCATTTCCCGCGCATTGATCTCCTTGCCGGTGGCAATCAACTCAAGCGCGTGTGCGTGGCCGACGGCCATCGGCAGGCGGTGAGGGCCTCCAGCGCCGGGGAATCCACCCCACCGCGCCTCTGGCAGCATGAGTGTTGAATGTTCGCCGGCAATTCTGATGTCACAGGCCAGCGCAAATTCCGACGCGCCAGCCATGAGTTTGCCGTTGATCGCCGCGATGGTGATCTGGGGCAAAGCCTCAAAGGCATCGAAGATACGATTGGCGTCCACAACGTAGTCAAGAACCTCGTTCTTGGTCATACCGGCACGGATTTCTGCATTCATGAGCCCGGCGGAAAACCAGTCATCGCCAGTGCCCGTTACGACGATGGCATGAATGTCATCGCTTTTGCGCAGGGTCTCGACAATCTCACCCAATTCCAAAAGCGAACGCGGGTTCAGTCGATTGAGGGCATCGGGACAATCGATCCGGATGGTGGCGACTGGCGGGGAAAGTTCCAGGCGAATGTCGGTGCTGGCAGTCATATCGATTTTGTCTCCGATTTTTGCATCTGAGAGTATGACGCGTGCGGGCATATTGTCGTAAAGTGGAAAAATCAAAAAAAGCGTCGCAGTAAGCGATGATCAAACGGGGAGTGAGTTCAGATGCCAAAACCACAATTGCGCGCCGACCAAGGCTGGATCTTCGACAATTTTCTAATGCTTTCGGAAAATGAAGATGTTCTTCACCCGGGGATCATGGGGACCCGGCTCGGACGCGGCTTCATGATGCAGGATCTCACTGCGGTTTACACCAAGGTGACGGGCCGTCGTTCATTCCCCAAAGCTTGGGCGAAACGCGCAACCGCGCTGGAGACCATGGCGCAGGAAGCCGAGGGCAAGGGCCGTCTGGTGACCGCTCGGCGTCTCTATCATCGCGCTGCACTGTGTTTCGGTCGCGCCCAGCATCTTGTGCCGGTTCACCGTAATCCCAACAAGGACAAGTGGTACGAGGCGCTCTATCGCAACTACGACAAGGTTATCGAACTTTCTAATGGCACGATGGAGAAGGTTTCTCTGGAATTTGCACCGGGACAGGAGGTGCATGCCATCTTCCACAAGGCACCCGGCGATGGACCCAAGCCTACCGTCGTGATCATTCCGGGAATGGATGCCCTGAAAGAGGATGTCGGCAACCCGTTCGAGAATGACTATGTCATCCGCGGTATGAACATCGTCTGCGTCGATGGCCCGGGTCAGGGAGAATGCAACTTCAAGGAAGCCTGGCTGAATGCGGATAATCACCCGCAGGCATGCTCGCGTGTCATCGACTGGCTCGAAACACGCGACGATGTCGATATGGACAAGATCGGTGCGATGGGCATGAGCATGGGGTCCCGCTGGGGCGTTCAGCTCGGTGCGCATGATGACCGGGTGAAGGCGGTTGTTGGGCAGATGGCCAATGTCGGTACGTTTGACATCATCTTCGAGCAGGCTCAGCCGAACTTCAAACGCATCTTCATGTATATGACCGGCTATACCGACGAAGATGCCTTCGATGAGCATATGAAGACCCATCATCATCTGCCCGATGTGGCGAAGAAGGTGACGGTCCCCCATTTGTTGGTCGCCGGCGACATGGACGAGCTGTGCACGCCTGACGATATCGCGCACTTCCGGGAAAATCTCGGCGGATCAAGCGAACTCTGGCTCTATGAGGGCATCTTCCATCCCATGGGTGAAGTCTCTGCCGAGATCTACCCCGCGATGGCGGACTGGATGCTCACCACCCTTAACGAAGGGCGTCCTGCCGGTGAACGCAAGATGGCCTATATCGAAGAAGGTACAACCCTGGCCGAACACGACCACGGTTAAACCCATAGTCTGAGGAAAAGGGGACGCGAGATGCCGAAGCCACAATTGCGCGCGGATCAAGGCTGGATATTTGATAATTTCCTGATGCTGTCGGACAATGAGGATGTCTTACACCCGGGGATCATGGGCAACCGTCTGGAGCGAGGCACCAAATTCGAAGATCTGCATGCGGTCTATTCCAAGGTCACGGGGCGGCGCTCTTTTCCGAAAGCCTGGGGTAAGCGGGCTGAGGTTCTCGAAGGCATGGCCAAGGATGCCGAGGCACGTGGCCGTTTGGTAACGGCACGTCAGCTCTATCACCGGGCGGCGATCTGCTTCGGGCGGGCGCAGCATCTCATTCCAATCCATGGGCAAGCCAAGAAGGTGGAATGGTTCGAGGGGCTCTATCGTTGTTACGACAAGGTCATCGAATGGTCGAACGGTACGATGGAATCCAAGACCATCGAGTTCGCCCCCGGGCAAAATGCCTATGCAACATTCCACAAGGCGCCCGGTGATGGCCTCAAGCCGACCATCATTGCGTTGCCGGGAATGGATCAGGTCAAGGAAGACGTCTGTAATCCCTTTACCAATGAATACATCCCGCGCGGCATGAATGTCTGTGCTGTCGATGGGCCGGGGCAGGGCGCGTGCAATCGGGATGGTGTCTGGCAGACCGAGAACAATTACGAGCAGGCGATTTCGGCGATTGTCGATTGGGTGGTCACCCAGCCCGGTGTTGATCCCGAAAAGATCGGCATCATGGGGATGAGCATGGGTTCACGCTGGGGTGTGTTGATCGGCGCACAAGACCCGCGAATCAAGGCCGTGTGCGGCCAGATGGCCAATGTGGGCTCTTTTGACATGATCTTTGAGCAGGCACAGCCGAACTTCAAACGCATCTTTATGTATATGGCCGGCTATAGCGATGAGGGTGAGTTTGACCAGTTCGTGTCACGGCTCGCGGTGCTGAACGACGTGGCCAATGACCTCAAAGTCCCACATTTGCTGGTGGCGGGTGACATGGACGAATTGTGTTCGCCCGACGATATCGCAGCTTTTCGTGGCGGTCTGGGCGGACCGAGTGAGCTTTGGCTCTATGAGGGCGTTTTCCATCCCATGGGTGAAGTTGCCGGGCAGATTTATCCGGCCATTGCGGACTGGTTGCTGGAATCTCTGACCAATGGTCGTCCAGTTGGATACGAACGCACCGTTTATGTAGAAGACGGAACGACCTTGGCGGATTACGATCACGGTTGATGATTCGGTGGGGATGACTCTGCCGGAATAGCTCCGACCAGGTTTTCGATATGCCACATGATGCTGGAATCCCATTTCTCCGAGAGGTGGTCGTATTCCTGGTGATTGCAGCGATTCTGGTGCCACTTTTCGCACGTGTACGGATCAGTCCCGTCCTTGGTTTTCTCGTTGCCGGTGTCATTGTTGGTCCCCATGGTCTGGGCGTCTTTGTCGAACAGGCGCACTGGCTGAGTTACATCACGTTCACCGATGTCGACAGCATCGCCATCCTTGCCGAGTTCGGCATTGTCTTCTTGCTGTTTTTGATCGGGTTGGAGCTGTCGCTCGGGCGGCTCTGGTCGATGCGCAAACTGGTGCTCGGACTTGGCTCGTCTCAGGTTGCCCTGACCGGCGTCATTATCGGCACAATCGCTTGGGCTTTGGGGAGTTCGACCAATGCCGCAATCCTAATCGGCGCCAGCTTTGCGCTGTCTTCGACCGCTGTTGTTGTTGAGGAACTGGTCCAGCGACGTGAGCTCGCAACCCGGGTGGGGCGGGCCTCATTCTCTGTGTTGTTGCTGCAAGACCTTGCTGTCGTTCCCATTCTGATTCTGGTCGGGGCTTTTGGGGATGCATCAGGCGGTAGTCTTTGGCTGGCTCTGGGCAAGGGCTTTGGGGTTGCGGCGGCAGCGGCGGCAGCCATCTACGTGCTCGGACGCATCGTCTTGCGGCCCTTGTTTCGTCTGGCCGCTTCGGCGCGGGCGCCTGAATTTTTTGTCGCCATCACGCTGCTGACCGCCATCGGCGCATCGGCAGCGACAGGTGCCGCGGGGCTTAGTCTCGCATTGGGGGCTTTCCTGGCTGGTTTGTTGCTCTCGGAAACCGAATTCAAGCATCAGATCGAAGTCGACATTCAGCCGTTCAAGGGCTTGCTGATGGGCTTGTTCTTTCTGACGGTGGGTATGGGAATTGATCTGCGTACGCTTGCGGATTCGGGCCTTCTTATTGTCGCGTCGGTACTTGGGTTGCTGATCCTGAAGACCGTTGTCACGACAACACTGGCGCGCGCCTTTGGTTTGCCATTCCCCTGTGCCGCCCATGTCGGTCTTCTGCTGGGGCAGGCCGGGGAATTCGGTTTGCTTGTCGTCGGGTTGTCCATGGCGTCCGGGATCATCGAATCGGGACCGGGACAATTCCTGCTGCTCGTTGCCGCATTGTCGATGATGCTGACCCCCGGACTGGCGATTTTTGGCGCTCGGGTTTCGCGGTATCTGGAGCGGAACTCGGCCGCGCCATCCCTCGGGCCGTCGCCAGATGAAATCGCAGAGATGGGGGGGCATGTTGTGATCGCGGGATATGGGCGTGTTGGGCGCGCCGTCGCGGAATTGTTGCGCGAGGAGCGCATCGACTATGTCGCGCTGGATATGAACGCCCAATTGGTGTCTCAACTTCGATCAAGGGACGAGCCGGTCTTCTTTGGCGATGGCCGTCGCGCGGATGTTTTGGCCAAGGTGGGCGCCGACAGAGCGAGTGCGATTGTTCTGACTCTGGATCAGGAGCGTGAGGCCGAAGATGCCGTACGCGATATCCGTGCCCGCTGGCCGGAAATCCCGATCTATGCGCGCTCGCGCGATCTGGCACATGCCGCTGAATTGGATGCCGCAGGCGCAACGCGGACTATTCCCGAACTCGCAGAATCGAGCCTGCAGATGGGAGCCTTTGTTCTGATGGGGCTCGGGATACCGATGGACGCCGTGAACACGGTTTGTGATCGTGTCCGGGACCGGGGCTATGAGGGGCTATGAGGGGCTATAGGCCGCACACGGTCTGCTGGGTCACCTCATGACGGCGCAAGTCACAGTTATCGGCGGCGGGCCAGCAGGCCTTATGGCCGCCGAAGTCCTGCTTTCTCATGGTGTGGGCGTTGATGTCTTTGATGCGATGCCGTCCTTGGGCCGTAAGTTCCTGATGGCGGGAAAGAGTGGACTCAACCTCACGCATAACGAACCGAAGGCAGATTTTCTTACACGGTTTGGCGCGGCACAGGCGCAGCTTGCTCCGGCGATCGAAGGTTTTGATGCGGATTCCATCAGGGCGTGGTCGGACAGCCAGGGGATTGAAACCTTTGTTGGCAGTTCGGGACGTGTGTTCCCGACAAACTTCAAGGCAGCACCGTTGCTGCGCGCCTGGCTTCATCAGCTCCGAACGGCGGGTGCGCGTATCCATGTTCGGCACAAGTGGACAGGATGGTCGGAGGATGGCGCGCTGAAATTCGATACGCCGGAGGGTGAAGTGCGGCATATGACCGACGCGACAGTGCTCGCGTTGGGAGGGGCCAGTTGGCCCAAACTTGGTTCCGACGGGACGTGGATGGCCGTGCTCAATCGGGTTGGTGCGCAAACCCGACCGTTCAAGCCTGCGAACTCGGGGTTTGATGTCGACTGGAGTCCGCATTTTAGAGAACGCTTCCCGGGTGAACCTGTGAAATCGGTCGTACTGTCATTCGCAGAACGACGCGTGGAAGGTGAATTCGTCGTAAGTGAAACAGGTGTGGAGGGAAGCGCGATTTATACGCTTTCTGCTCCTCTGCGCGATGCCATCTTGAAAGACGATGTGGCCACATTGCTTCTCGATCTAGCGCCTGACAGGAGTATCGAACGCCTTGTTGCGGATATCTCCCGACCGCGGGGAAAGCGGTCGATGTCCAATCATTTGCGTCGTGTGACGGGACTGACAGGGGTAAAGGCTGGGCTGTTGCGCGAGATATGTGCGGCGGAGATATTCGCTGATCCACAAAAGCTCGCGGAAAGCATTAAAGCTTTGCCGCTGCAGCTTTCGGCGACACGGCCGCTGGCAGAAGCCATCAGCAGTGCGGGTGGTCTCGCGTTTGATGGGGTCGATGAAAACTACATGCTGCGGACGCGCGAGGGCGTGTTCTGCGCCGGTGAAATGCTCGACTGGGAAGCCCCGACCGGGGGCTATCTGTTGACTGCATGTTTCGCCACGGGTCGAGCTGCCGGTGAGGGCGCGGCCCGCTGGTTGGCTCAACGTCAGGAGCGATGAAATATTTTGCGTGCGGATTGATATTCACCCGCCGTGTTGTGCTATCAGCCCAGCTCTATGCTGAACCTCAATTCCATTACCGCGCGTCTGGGCGGACAAACCATCCTTGATGGTGCGACGGCATCTTTGCCGGCGCGCAGCCGTGTCGGGATTGTGGGTCGGAACGGTGCGGGAAAATCGACCCTGCTGAAAATTATTGCCGGCGAGATGGACCTCGATGACGGTTCTGTCGAGACGCCACGCAACACCCGCATCGGATATGTGGCGCAGGAAGCCCCCGGGGGTACCGCCACACCGTTCGAGATGGTGCTTGCGGCCGATGAAGAGCGCGTTGAATTGCTCGCACGCGCCGAACAGGTCACCGACGCGACGGATATCGCTGATGTGCATGAACGCCTGAACATGATCGATGCCCATGGGGCGCCGGCCCGTGCCTCACGCATTCTCGCGGGTCTTGGGTTTGATGAAGAGGCGCAGCACCAGCCAATGTCCTCCTTCTCAGGTGGCTGGCGGATGCGCGTGTCGCTGGCGGGGCTGCTGTTCTCCCGGCCTGATCTGCTGTTGCTCGATGAGCCTTCGAACCATCTGGATCTCGAAGCCTCGCTCTGGCTGGAATCTTTCCTCAAGACCTATCCGGCGTCCATGGTGATTGTCAGTCATGAACGCGACCTGCTCAACAATGTGGCCGATCACATCCTTCATGTGCAGGGCGGCAAAATCACGTTGTATACCGGCGGCTATGACGCATTTGAGCGCCAGCGCTCGGAGCGGTTGAACCAGATTGAGGCGATGCGGCGCAGTCAGGAGGACAAGCGCGCGAAGCTCCAGGCCTATGTGGACCGCTGGCGCTACAAGGCCCATACGGCCAAGCAGGCGCAAAGTCGGATGAAGGCGCTGGACCGGATGGAGCCGATTGCAGCCGCAATGGAAGACCCGACGCTTCGGTTCGATTTTCCCAATCCCGATGAGTTGCGTCCGCCGTTGATCGTGGCCGATGACGCGGCTGTGGGATACGTGGCCGATACGCCGATACTCTCAAAGCTGAATTTCCGGATCGATCCCGATGATCGCATCGCGTTTCTGGGCCGGAACGGCAACGGCAAGACCACTCTGGCACGCCTGCTGGCCGGACAGCTTGAACCGATGGCGGGCGGTATGACGGCCAGCGGCAAGCTGCGCGTTGGTTATTTCGCCCAGCATCAGGTCGAGGAGCTGATTGCAGATGATACGCCACTGCAGCATATGGCGCGCTTGCTGGGAGACGCCAAGCCGGGTGTTGTGCGCTCGCAGCTTGGACGTTTCGGGTTTTCCGGCGAAAAGGTTCATCTCGAAGTCCGGAAGCTTTCGGGCGGTGAGCGCGCGCGGTTGGCGCTGGCGCTGATCACACGGGATGCACCGCATATTTTGATCCTCGATGAGCCGACGAACCATCTTGATGTCGATGCGCGCGAGGCGTTGGTGCAAGCGCTCAATGCCTTTGAGGGGGCCGTTGTGGTGGTCAGCCATGACCGACATTTGCTGGAGATGACAGCGGACCGCCTTGTGTTGATCGACGCGGGTCGGGCCGAAGAGTTTGCGGGCAGCCTTGATGACTATCGTGACCAGTTGCTGGGGCGTGGTGAGAAAAAGCCTAGTGCGGCTGTTGAAGAAAAAAAGGTGAAGCGCGGAAACAAGAAGGATGAGCGCCGCGCCGCTGCGCAGGAACGCGAGCGTACCAAACATCTGCGTGATGCTGTTCGCGCGGCGGAGAAAGGTATGGCGATGCTGACCGAACAGCGAACAGAAGTTGATCGTGCGATGTTCGACCCCGATAGCGCCTCGAAAACCTATCAGGGAAAGTCCACGGCTGATCTGATGAAGCTGCGCGGTGAAGTCGAAAAGAAGCTGGAGCGGGCCGAAGCTGTCTGGCTCGAGGCCAGCGAAGCCCTTGAGGGGCTGAGCGCCAGCTAAGTTTGCCGTGGCGCTTTGCCGTCTCCGATATCCCAGAACAATCCTGCCATCACCTGCAGACCTTCGCGGGCAACGGATTCCAGCATGTGTTCATTGGGTGCGTGTTGATTGCACCCAGCATAGGAATGCGGGACCCACACCGTCGGCAGGTTGAGCACTTCCATGAACACATCATTGGGAATGCCACCGCCTATGTTGGGGACCAGGGCCGGTGCGGCGTTCAGTGTCTCGGTAAAGGAATTGACGACGAGTTTGACCCAGGGGTCGTTATGGTCCTGTCGGGTGGCACGCATGCCTGCCATCCGTGTGGGTGTCACGGTCACGTCATGGAATCCGTGCCGGTCGAGATGGCGGCGCAGTGCGGGCAGGACATCATCGGGGTTGGTGCCAACAACATAACGAAGCTGACAGACCGCACGAGCTTCCGGGGCAATCGCGTTTTGTGGTTTCGCCGGGTCCCCGAGTTCGAGCGCGAGAATGGCAAAACTGTTCCAGCCATAGACACGTTCTTCGGGGGACAGACCTTCTTCGCCCCAGTCCCGGTCGATTTCCGGTGATCCTTCGCCGCCTGCGACTTTGATGTCGGCCAGCACATTTCGGATTTCTGGGGTTAGCGTATCAGGACGCCATTCCGGCACAGCGATCTGACCCCGCGGGTCGGTCAGGGATGCGAGTGCATGTGAGAGGACTGTGCCTGGGTCCCGTAACAGGCCTCCCCAATTGCCAGAGTGGTGCGCGCCGTTACGAAGTTCGAGGGCGAGCTCGAAGTTCACGAGGCCGCGCGAACCCAAAACGATGGTGGCGCGTGCTGGGTCGAGGCGCGGGCCGTCAGAGGCGATTAGGACATCTGCGCGGAGCAATTCGCGATGTTCCTCGCAGAAGGCGCGCAGGCCCCGCGATCCCATTTCCTCGTCGCTTTCCAGCAATAGTGTGCAGTTGAATCCCAGTGCGCCGCGTTCAGCGATGACAGCGCGCAGCCCTCCGATATTGGTCCAGTGCTGGCCCTTGTTGTCTGCCGTGCCCCGTCCGTAGAGGCGTCCGTCTTTGGCGACGACCGTCCAGGGTGCGAGGCCGCTTTGCCAGCGGTCATCCTGTCCGACCACCACGTCGCAATGCCCATAGATCAGAACTGTCGGAAGATCATCGCCTTCATGGCGTTCGGCCACAAGTACAGGCCCAGCTTCGGGCACCGGGTTTTCAAGCAATGTTTGGGTAAAGCCCAGTGCGTCGAGATCGGGCCCAAGTGTCTCGTCGAAGTAGTGCGCAAGTGCAGCGTGGGCATCCGGCAACTGGCTTTGCGTCGGGCTGGCCACAAGGCGCGCCAAACCGCCGACAAAACTGCCGTCGTCAAAATGCTGCGCGGCGCGCGCTATGGCGCCCCCGCGCGTCCCGGTCATTGAAGGCCTCAGGCGGCTTCGTAAGAGTCGCGTGAGACCGTCATCAGATCTTTGCCCTCTATCCGGATCAATCGCGTGTCGCTTGTCCGCTTGGGCGAATGCAGACGGCCGGTCGGATAGGCAACGGCCATACCGGGGTTGAGGTCATAGGATTTCACCGGCTTGACCTTCCCGGGCTTGTCGCCATGCGGCGGTTCGATCTGCTCGAACTCGGTCATCACGGTCTGGTTGGTCACCTGACCGTAAATCGCCCAGGTGTTGCCGTGGTCATGAGGGGGGGCTTCATTGGCACCTTTGAACAAATGGGAGCAAATGCAGAAGCCGAGGTCAGGGTCCTCATAAAGGACCTTTCGGTTTTCCTGATTGTTAGGGCCGAGATGGGTGCTGATGAAGTCATCGTCCACGAGATATTTTTCAACCACGCGGCGGACCTTGTCGAGATTGGCTTCGTCGGAACCGTTCTGGAGGATGTTCCGGCACTCTTCTGCAAAGGTCTCGATATTTTGGCTCATGGTCTCATCATCGCTTTTGTCAGGTGGACTGGTATCATGCATCGAACAGCGCCTATGCTCAATACACATTTCTTTTTTGTAGTTTGGGATCATGACAAATATCGATTCTGCGCGTCTGCGCGCGGCCCTTCAGGATGGTGGTGAGATTGCTCTGCTCGATGTGCGAGAACAGGGCGAGTTCGGGCAATGCCATCTGTTTCATGCCAACAACACGCCGCTCAGTCGGATTGAGCTGGAAATCGTTCGTCTGGTGCCCCGGAAGGATACCCGAATTGTCCTGACATCAGCCGGGGTTCCCGGATTGTGTGACTCTGCGGCTGCCGTTCTTGAGCGCATGGGTTACAGCGATGTCAGCATTTCTGCAGATGGCCCGGTTGCTTGGGAAGCAAACGGGTTTACGCTCTATTCCGGTATCAACGTCCCAAGCAAAGCCTTTGGAGAGGCCGTCGAGCATCATTTTGCCACACCGTCGATCGACCCGGTTGAGCTCAAGAAAATGCAGGACCGCGGGGACGATTTGGTGATCCTTGATTCCCGGACATTTGCCGAGTACCGGAATATGAGTATCCCCGGCGGTGTCAGTGTACCGGGCGGTGAGCTCGCCTATCGTGTCCGTGATTTTGCCCCATCACCCGAGACAACGGTCATTGTGAATTGCGCCGGGCGTACACGCAGCATTGTCGGAGCGCAATCCGTGATCAATTCCGGCATCCCGAACCGGGTTCTCGCGCTGGAGAATGGCACCATGGGGTGGCATCTGGCAGGGCTTAAACTGGAGCACGGCCGAACGGATCGGTATTCGGATGGCGATCCGAGCACGATGGAGGCCGCGGAGACCATGCGGGCCCGGATTGCCCAGGATTATGGAATACCGTCCATCGATCATGAAACGCTGGCGACGTGGCGTGCGCAAGCCGATGAACGCACGCTCTATCTTCTTGATGTGCGCGACCCCGGCGAATACCTGGCCGGTCACTTGCCGGGCGCCCGGTCTGCGCCAGGCGGGCAGCTTGTTCAGGCAACCGACTTTCAGATTGGTGTGCCGTCGGGTCGGGTCGTCCTGATCGACGATACCGGGGTGCGGGCGACCATGACGGCCCACTGGCTTGTGCAGATGGGGTATCCAGAGGTTTACGTGCTCAAAGGTGGGGTGGGCCCAAGCGGTGATCTGGAGTCGGGCCCGGAGTTGAGAATGGCTGGTGCTGATGTGCCGCTGATTTCACCTGCCGAATTGGCTGCCCGGATGGAAACAGATGATGTGTTTGTTCTGGACCTGGGGGAGAGCCGGCTGCATCGAAAAAGCCACGTCCCTGGCGCCCAATGGGCTATTCGCACGCGAATAGCGCAAACAGGGCCGAAACTACCCGACAGCGGCCTGGTTGTTTTGACTTCGGAAGACGATGCGATAGCGCGCCTGGCTGTTGCAGAAACCAAATCTCTCACAGATGCCGAAGTGGTTGTGCTTGCCGGGGGAACGAATGCCTGGATTGACGCGGATATGCCAAGCGAGGGTGATCCAACCTACCCGGCTGATGAGAATTGTATTGATGTCTATCTTCGGGCGTATGACCGAAATGCAGATGTTGAAATGCGAATGCAGGAATATATCGACTGGGAAATCGCTCTGGTTGACCAGATATCCCGTGATTCCGATGTTAGTTTCAGATTGGGCCCGATATTAAAGTAGTTAAAAATCAAACAGTTAGTCATTCAGTTCCCATTTTGGTGGAATAAGGTACGGAACAATCCGGCCTCGGACACGTTAAAGCCTTAGTTCGGATCTATTTTTGTGTTCGTCCCGTAAACTGGGGGTTCGGCATTCGGCTGGGCAAGGTTTGCGCAAAATGAGGGGCAACTCCATGAAACTGAATATGAAAGCTGCAGTCTTTGCTGCTGTACCACTTCTCCTGACAGCATGTGCGGGCACCCAGCTCGGTGAAACGCGTGGTCTTCCCCAGTCGGGAAATGCGTTCGATCAAGCCCTTTACGCAGGGTATCTGGATCGCTCGCAACATGAATATGGCTACGGCAACTACTCCAGTTCTGACGCCTTTGCGCTGAAAGCGCAGGCTGCTGCGGCGGGTAATCCGGTGGAGCCATTTACTGCGAATGACAAGGGCGCACACCCGCCGGGTTTGGTTCCTGATAGTGATTTGCCCGCCATGGTCTCCGGTCGTGAGAAGTTGGTTGCAGCCTTTGGCAATGGTGCAAAGCAACGTCTCCCTGCGGACGCGGCCACGGCGCAGGTGAACTATGACTGCTGGATCGAAGAGCAGTCCTATATCGGTGATTTCGCAGAAGCTGATCAGCCGATTCATGCTCAGCAGTGTCGCGATGCCTTTGAAAAGGCCCTTGCTGCCATTTCGGTGGTGACGCCGGAACCCGCGGTGCTTCCGGGTAATATCGTCGTCTTCTTTGATTGGGACAGTTCTGCGCTGACAACAGCTGCTCAAAACCTGATTCGCGAAGCGGCCCGGATTTTCGATCGTGGTGATATGTCCGCCGTTGAGACGGTCGGTCATGCCGATAAATCAGGCACGGTTGCGTATAATAACGAACTCTCTGCCGAACGCTCTGCCAGTGTCGCGTCTGAATTGTCCCGGTTGGGTGTTCCGACAGACGACATTGATGTCACGTGGCGCGGTGAAGCAGATCCGCTTGTGCCGACAGCTGACGGAGTTCGTGAGCCGCAGAACCGACGTGTGGAAATTCTGTTCGAAAAATAGATCGACCGGGTCGTTCTGAAACGGGCGCGGCGTGAGGTCGCGCCCGTTTCAAATTCTTTCTGCCGGTCGGGCATGGGTGCTTGCGCGGCCTTCGCGTGATGCAAACACCGGGAACGATCCTTGATCAGATCGCCACTGGGCGCGCTCGCCCCTTGATTTCCTGCAAGATGCGCGTCCCAATAGCGGGATGAATACAGCAGAGAATGATCTGGACGCTGTGCGTGTGGCACTTCGTGCGGAGTGCGAAACTCTTAAAAACTCCAGTGCCGCCACGGCGGATAACCGATCCCCTGTGCAGCTCGACCAGCAAAGTGTTGGGCGTCTTTCGCGGATGGATGCACTTCAGGTGCAGGCCATGGCGCAAGCCGAAGAGGGGCGTCGACAGCAAAGGTTGAGATTGATCGACGCAGCACTCAAGCGTATCGACGAGGGTGAATATGGATATTGCATCTCCTGTGGAGACGATATTCCGGAGAAGAGACTCGCTTTTGATCCGGCTGCGGCCCGTTGTGTTGATTGCGCGCAGTAAAAATGACAAAGCGACGAAACGATAACAAACTCCGTTCATAGGGAGCTCATCATGCATCGCATGAGAAATGTGAAAGTGCTCGCCACGCTCGGACCCGCGAGCGCTTCGGAAGAGAAAATTCGTGCACTGTTCGAGGCGGGCGCTGATGCGTTTCGCCTGAATATGAGCCATGGCACCCATGAGGGTGTGCGCGAGATGTATGAGCGCATCCGCAATGTGGAGGCGGAACTCGGTCGGCCCATTTGCGTGCTGGCGGATCTGCAAGGACCCAAATTGCGTGTGGGTGAGGTGGCGCCGGGATCTGAACTTGTCGCTGGCGCCAGTTTTCGTCTGAGCCTCAAGCACGGACCGGGAGATTCGACGGCTGCGGAGTTGCCGCACAAGGAAATTTTTGAAGCCATTGAGGTGGGCGCTGCGCTGCTGCTCGATGACGGCAAGCTTCGACTTGAGGTTGTTGAGGCCGGGGAAGACTATGCCGTGACCCGTGTGGTCGTTGGCGGGCCGCTGTCGTCCAACAAAGGTGTCAATGTCCCTGATGCCATTCTCCCGTTACCAGCGCTGACGCCCAAGGATCGTCGTGACCTTGATTTTGCCTTGTCGCTGGACGTTGACTGGGTTGCGCTGTCTTTCGTCCAGCGTCCGGCGGACGTTGCAGAGGTCAAAAAGATCGTTGCTGGCCGGGCGTTCGTGATGGCGAAAATCGAGAAACCACGCGCGCTCGATCAGCTTGATGAGATAATCGAAGTCGCCGATGGCATCATGGTCGCCCGTGGAGATCTGGGTGTTGAGTTGCCGATTGAACAGGTTCCGGGCATCCAAAAATCAATCACACGTGCAGGCCGGCGTGCGGGTAAACCGGTTGTCGTGGCCACGCAAATGCTGGAATCGATGATTGATGCGCCTGTGCCGACACGCGCTGAGGTATCGGACGTGGCGAATGCTGTCTTTGAAGGCGCAGACGCGGTCATGCTGTCGGGCGAATCTGCCGTCGGTGATTTTCCAGTTGAGGCGGTTGCCATGATGGACCGGGTCGCCCAATCGGTGGAGCATGATTATCAGTTCCGCGAAGCAATCGATGCCGGGCGCATTGAACCTGAAACAACAACGGCGGACGCCATCACGCTGGCGGCGCGCCAAGTTGCTGAAACTCTGAAAGCCGCCGCGATCATCTGCTACACGGCATCGGGGTCCACGGGGCTTCGCGCGTCGCGGGAGCGCCCCAATGTACCGATTTTGGTGTTGACCCCCGTGACCCAAACGGCGCGTCGACTGGCGATTGCCTGGGGCGTTCATTGCGTGCTTACCGAGGATGCGTCGAGTTTTCTGGATATGGTCATCCGCGCAAGCCGGGTTGCCGAAGGTGAGGGGTTTGCTGTGACCGGTGACCGTTTGGTGATCACAGCTGGCGTACCATTTGGTTCTCCGGGCCGTACCAATATCCTGCGAATAGCGACAGTTGGAACCGAGCGCGGGCGAGGTCGAGACTAGTTTTTGGGACTCATCGTCGCGGCAATGAGATTCACCCCCAGAATTATCCAGACCGGCTGTTTACATCCCCTGAGTCGTTTGGCTTAGTGTCAGGAAATTGTCGTATTGTGGAACAGACGACTTACGCCCAAAGGGAGGCCAAATGGCACAGGCGAGCAATGGGAAGACCACCAATCAGAAACTGATTGCGTGGGTCGAGGAAGTCGCGGCTTTAACGAAGCCGGATGACATTTACTGGTGCGACGGTTCGCAGGAAGAATACGACCGGTTGTGTGGGGAAATGGTTGAAAGCGGGATGATGATTCCGTTGAATCAGGAACTGCGCCCGGGCTGTTTTCTGGCCCGCTCGGACCCCAACGATGTTGCGCGTGTTGAAAACCGGACATTCGTTTGCTGGGATGACCCCGAGGACGCAGGTCCGAACAACAACTGGATCGCGCCTGATGAGATGCGCGAAACCATGAATGGTTTGTTCGACGGCTGTATGCGTGGCCGGACGATGTATGTGGTGCCGTTCAGCATGGGACCGATGGGCTCGCATATTGCGCATATTGGTGTGCAGTTGAGCGATTCTCCTTATGTCGCCGCCAGCATGAAGATCATGACCCGCATGGGTCAGGCCGCGTTGGATGTTCTGGGCGATGGGGACTTTGTTCCTTGCCTGCATTCCGTTGGTGCGCCACTTGAACCCGGTCAGGAAGATGTCGTGTGGCCGTGTAACGATACCAAATACATCGTGCACTATCCGCAAGATCGTTCGATCTGGTCTTACGGCAGCGGCTATGGCGGCAATGCGCTGCTCGGTAAGAAGTGTTTCTCCCTACGTATTGCCTCGATTATGGCAAAGGAAGAGGGCTGGCTTGCCGAACATATGCTGATCCTTGGCCTGACATCCCCGAAGGGTGAGAAGACCTATATCGCTGCGGCATTTCCGAGCGCATGTGGCAAGACCAATCTGGCCATGCTCATTCCGCCCGAGGGTTATGAAGGCTGGACCGTCAGCACCGTTGGTGACGATATTGCCTGGATTAAACCTGGTGATGACGGCAAGCTGCACGCGATCAACCCGGAAGCGGGTTACTTTGGCGTCGTGCCGGGAACGTCGACCAAGACGAACCCGAACGCCATGAAGATGATCACCCGTGACACGATCTTCACCAATGTTGCCCTGACCGATGACGGCGACGTCTGGTGGGAAGGCAAAGACGGTGACGCACCCGACCATCTCATTGATTGGCAGGGCAATGACTGGACACCGGATTGCGGACGCCTGGCAGCACATGCGAATGCGCGCTTTACGGTTGCCGCTATAAATTGCCCGAGCCTTGATCCGGCCTGGGATGATCCTGCGGGCGTGCCGATTGATGCTTTTGTCTTTGGCGGCCGTCTGAGCAGCACTTTCCCGCTGGTCTATGAGGCCAAGGATTGGGAGCACGGTGTCTACATGGCGGCGACCATGGGCTCGGAAGCCACGGCGGCTGCGGACAACCAGGCCGCGATCCGTCGCGACCCGATGGCGATGCTGCCGTTCTGCGGATACAACATGGCTGACTACTTCACCCATTGGCTGGGTTTCGCTGACAAGAATATCCAGTTGCCGAAGATCTTCCGTGTCAACTGGTTCCGCAAAGACGACGCGGGCAAGTTCATCTGGCCCGGCTTTGGTGAGAATATGCGTGTGCTGGAATGGGTTTGCGAACGCGTCCAGGGCAATGTGGATTCCGTTGAGGGTCCGCTGGGCAATATGCCGCGCTATCAGGATCTGAATTGGTCCGGACTGGAATTTTCGTCTGACGACTTTGGCGGGATCATGGATTTGGCCCGTGAAGACGGCAGCAATGAAGCGAATTCCCAGAAGGAGCTGTTCGACAGCTTTGCCGGACGGCTTCCCGATGAAATGGAAGCCCAGCGACAGGCTTTGCTGTCTGACATGGAAAGCGCACCAGAAGTCTGGAGAGCCGCCAGTTAGGCGTCGCACGTCATCAGAATGCTGAAAAGGCCGCTCTTACGAGCGGCCTTTTTGTTTATGGCTTTATGACACTCACATGAGCGGCAACGATCCGCCAGCCCTCGGGCATACGAGCCCAGGATTGGCTCTGACGACCAATCCCGCCAACGCTTTCACGGAAAAACTCGAGATTGGCCGTTCCGAAGTCATGTCCGTAGGTGGTCACGATTACCGGGTCGGTGGTCCGGGCCAGTCCGGCAGACGGGCGTGCCGCGCGAAATGCCGCAATTTGGTCATGGCCGTAGAGCTGTTCACCAATCCCGTACCGCAGCGTCAACGCGTTGTTCCAGAACAATTCGTCGAGCACGTCCACGTCGTTCTTCATGAGGGCTTCTTCATAGCGATCATGGGCCGCTGTGACTTCTGCCAGGACCTCGGGAATGTTGATTTCCATGAAAATACTCCGTGTGTTGTGGTGCTTATGGATATGTCGTTGGGAACGCTACTTGTTCTTTGCCTTTGCCCAGCTGTCGCGCAGGCTAACGGTGCGATTGAAGATCAGTGAGTCCGGACGGGACTCCAGATCGGCACAGAAATAGCCCAGTCGTTCGAACTGCACAGGATTTCCGGGCACAGCCTGTTCGAGTGCCGGCTCGAGATAGCAGGTTTTGCGAATATCGAGTGAAGCCGGATTCAGGTCTTCCAGCCATTCACGTTCTTTGCCGGGTTCTTCTTCTGAGAACAGATGATCGTAAAGACGCACTTCTGCAGTTTTGGCGTGTGCCACGGAGGTCCAGTGGATGGTACCGCGCACTTTGCGACCGTCGGGCGAATCACCGCCGCGTGAATCCGGGTCATAAGTGCAGCGAATTTCGGTCACGTTGCCCGCGTCATCCTTGAGGACGTCCGTACAGGTCACGAAATAGGCGAAACGCAAACGCACTTCCTGGCCGACGGTCAGACGGCGGAACTTTTTTGGTGCGTCGTCCATATAGTCATCGCGCTCAACCCACAGTTCGCGCCCGAACGAAATCATGCGGGTGTCGGAGTTTTCATCGGCTGGGTTGTTGACGGCTTCAAGCTCTTCGGTCTGGTCTTCGGGATAGTTCTCGATGACCAGTTTGACCGGGTCGAGCACCGCCATCCGGCGCTCCGCGCTGTGGTTAAGATGCTCGCGGATCGTGTTCTCGAAATAGGACATCTCGACAAGGCCGTCTGCCTTGGTCACTCCCAGCCGCGTGATGAAATCACGGATCGCAACGGCCGGCACGCCACGGCGGCGTAGGCCGGTGACCGTAGGCATGCGTGGGTCATCCCAGCCTGCGACGTGATTCTCGGAGACGAGCTGGATCAGTCGACGCTTGGAGAGAACGGTATGTCCGAGGTTCAGGCGCCCGAATTCATACTGTCGGGGGGTGGCGGGGACCGGCAGGTTTTCGAGAAACCATTCGTACAGAGGCCGATGGTCTTCGAACTCCAGAGTGCAGAGTGAATGGGTTACGCCTTCGATTGCGTCAGACTGACCATGGGCGAAGTCATAATTTGGGTAGATGCACCATGTGTCGCCGGTGCGAGGGTGCGGATTGCGCAGAATGCGGTAAAGCACCGGATCGCGAAGGTTGATATTGCCAGATGCCATATCAATCTTGGCGCGCAGCACGCGTTCCCCGTCGACGAATTCACCGGCCCGCATGCGGGCGAAGAGGTCCAGGTTTTCGTCCGCGGAGCGATCTCTGTGCGGGCTGGGCGTGCCGGGCTCGGTGAGTGTGCCGCGATACTCGCGCATCTCTTCGGCCGACAGGTCATCGACATAAGCCAGACCTTCGCGGATCAGATGGCAGGCCCAGTCGTAAAGCTGCTCAAAATAGTCCGAGGCATAGAAAAGATTGTCGCCCCAGTCGAACCCGAGCCAGCGCACATCTTCCTGAATGGCGCGGATGTAGGTTTCATCTTCCTTGGCCGGGTTGGTGTCGTCGAACCGCAGATTGCAGGTGCCTGAGAATTCTTCGGCGATCCCGAAATTCAGACAGATCGACTTGGCGTGACCAATATGCAGATAGCCGTTCGGCTCAGGCGGAAAGCGGGTGACGATATGCTCGTGGAGTCCGGAATCCACATCCGCGCGAACCTTCTCGCGGATAAAGTCGTTCGGGCCTTCGTCATTGGGGGTTTCGCTGTTATCGGTCATCACGTCTATTTCGGTAAGTGTATTGACCTGTCTGCCAGAAATGCCGGTATCCGCCAAGTCGTTGTGTAGAAATGAAAACGGCCCGGTGAAACCACCGGGCCGTTTTTATAATTATTTCGGACGCCTACGGGCTGACGTGGTTGATGAATTCCATGGGAGCGGGCTCACCCCATTGAGAGTTCAGACCTTCTTCCGCGGGCACATAGCGGGTGCCATAGGCGTTGTTGAGG
Organism: uncultured Alphaproteobacteria bacterium; assembly: GCA_943787745.1. Taxonomy (GTDB): domain Bacteria; phylum Pseudomonadota; class Alphaproteobacteria; order UBA6615; family UBA6615; genus JABJAG01. The sequence goes on from CALSNJ010000002.1 coordinate 193,577, forward strand.
GTATCGGTATCTGCCCAATGCTCGTGCACCCGACCCCACGGGTCTTTCCAGTAATCATAGATCTGGCTGCCAAGAACATGACGCCCAATGCCCCAGACATGATCGTAGTCTCCGGTGTCGCGCAGATGCTCGTGACCCATCATGACGTCATCGAAATCGGGGACTTCGAAGGAGATATGGTTCAGCCCGGCCTTTTCGTTGCCGACATACAGGAACACATGATGATCGACGAACTGCTCACCCGCATCGATCCGGTTGAAGCTGGCAATCACCTTGTCCTTGTCACCTTCGACAAAGACTTCGTCCGACGCGATCAGGCCAATGTGCTTGCGGACCCAGGCTGTGCTCTCTTCAAGCTTGGTCGTTCCCAGGACGCCGTGGCCGATACGCATCACGCGGGCCGGACCTTTGTCGACGCGCCAAAGTTCGCCGGCGCGTTTGTATTTGTCGATATTGCCAAAGTTATAGGCGTGTCGCTCAATCGGAATCTCTGCGACTTCTTCAACGCCGTGGACCACTTCGATCGTGTAACCGTTCGGCTCTGTCAGTCGGACACGTTTGCCGCCGCCGGGTTCATCGATGTCTTCAACGCTTGAAGCGCCTTCGGCCTCAGCTGCAAGCTTGTGCAAATCGTCTTCTGAACTGGCTCGGAAGGCAAGGCTCACAAAGCCTGGGTCACCCAATTCAGTAACGTGTATGTGGTGGCTCGACGTCGTACCGCGCATGTAGAGCGCTGTGTCGGTTCGCGCGCTGCGGATCATGCCGAAGCGGGTTAGAAACTCTTCCTGCTTGTCGAGATCGGGAGAACGGATACGTCCCCACGCGATATCTGCAACGCGAATGATTGGATCAGTCATTTGTGTCTTTCCTCCTGCCCAGTCGCCTGTTGACGACACTTGGCCTTACTCTAGTGGAAACCACATCGGCGTGGAATGCCTGCAGTGGCTCGAAATGAGATGAGTAGAAGCTCCATACGGAAGCGTATGGTATTGCGTGCATGACAGCACGTCAATACTTTGTAGTCTGGATTTGGAGAAGGTTCTTTGAACAAGAAACGCGATCAATCTCAGGATCGGGATTCCTGGCTGTCTGAAGCTCTAGAGCTGATGCGCGAACGGGGCGTCGATCATGTAAAAGTGGAACCGCTGGCGTCCCGACTTGGGGTCACAAAGGGCAGTTTCTACTGGCATTTCAAGAACCGTGGGGACCTCTTGCGGTCACTGCCCGAATTCTGGGTGCGTCGTCAGACCGATCCCGTGCTGGCTCAGGTTGCCAAGGCGGAGGGTGGGCCGGTCGAGAAATTGCGCGCGATTCTTGAGTTTCTCGCGCATGAAGACCCAGACCGATATGACAATGCCATGCGCGCTTGGGCGCAGTTCGACACTGATGTGGCAAAAGCGGTGGCCGAAGTTGATGATCGCCGTATGGCGACAGCCCGTGTGCTGTTTGAAGAAGCCGGACTAAGTCCCGAAGACGCCGCATTTCGCGCGCGTCTCTGGTATTTTTATGATGTTGGTGAACACGTCACAGGCGATACGCCTGCCGATGTGACTGATCGACTTCACCGTGCGGCACAAAGACTTAAACTGCTGACCTCGGACTTTCCAAAGAATGGCTAGCTGGCCAGCTTGAGGCTTTGGCCGGGATCATCAATGCCGAACACCCCAAGCAGACAGTCGAGCAACAGGCGATGCTGTTCGTTTTGCAACTGCTGGTCTGGTGCTATCCGGCGCATCTGATCCTGCAACAGGTTGATCGCGTGTGCCGTTGAACTCAGACAGGCGGCCAGTTCAACATAGTGTTTGTCGGCCTCGCTCAGGAAACCAATAAAGGCGGCAGGTTTGCCCTGTTCGATGAACTGTTGGTAGCTGTCTTCGTAAGTGTTCAGGGTCGTTTGGATCGTGATGTAGTTTTCACGCATACGAGCCTTTAGCGCTGTCATTTCGCTGATGATCTGCTCTTTGGTGTCACTGTTGAGAGCTTTCATATCTGAGGGAAGCGACTTTTTGGGGTCGCCAACCCATGCAAAGAGATCGCGCATGGCTGGCTCGAACGCTGCGTACTGCGATTGGTAGTAACAAATGCCTTTCCACGCAAAAAACATCTCAGGCGCACGTTCGGGTGTCAGATCGAGGCTTTTGACAAAATCCTCAATTCCCACGATATCTCGAGCTTCCCAAATCTTCTTCAGGAACCTTGAAACATGCTCTTCGACCTTCTCACTGGCTTCTTCGGTTCCACCGCTCAAGGCACGCCGCACAAGAGCTTCAATCTTTTCCCGAATGGGCGCCTGTAGTCTCTTCCATTCCTGAATCGTGATGTTGAAATAGGCAGGATTCAGCTTCTCCTCGATCCCCGTTTGCTGCGCTTTACACTTGAGCAAAAAGGGGTCGAGCGTTGGAAGCGTGTTGAGCATGTCGAGCATATCGATGTCCCATCGATAGTCGTCGATCTTTTCCTCATTCGTGGGGTCGAGCCCACACTTCATCTTCAACTTTTCTGTACGTTGACGATCCTTCACGAGGATTGAATCGCCGCCCTCGTAGACGTTCTTGTGGTTGTAAGGGAAATAGACAAGGGTCTCGATTTTGAAGCTGCGTTTCCCGCGCGCCATTTCGGATTCGACAACCTTCAGCAGGATCGCATCGTTCAGATATCTGTTTTTAAACATCGGTCCGCGCGGATCATCTTCGGCAATACCGGCAGTGATCGCTGCAATATTTAACGACGTTTCGAAGCATTTTAGTGTTGAGGTGCGCCCCACATCGATCGTGCGTCCCAGCTTTTCCCGATCCATTGCCATCGAATCAATCCCGTTGCCTGTTTGACAGGCATACTTAGCTTCCAAAAGGTGTAAAAATTCTAAAAGAAGGCCGGAATTTTTCACATTAGGTGGTCCAAAGTTGGCGTTTTGTCCGTTTTTTCACGAACTCCTTGATATGGCGGCGATATGCGCTAAAAATCTTATGGTTAAATCTTTAGAGGTGAATATGCGCGGTCCCCAAGATTACGGTGGTTTGCCTGCTGGAGCAGTTGATCCGGTCAAGCACGAACACGTCCCGACCCATTGGGAAAAAACCGTCGATGCGTTGATGATGTTGATCTTTGACCAGCGTCGCCAATTGGCGCGTGTGGACGAGTCCCGGCGAATGCAGGAAATGCTCGGCGAGGACTATCACAAATATCCCTACTATGAGCGTTGGTTGCAGGCCGTGGCCTGGTTGATGCTCGAGAAAGGGGTGTTCACGCAGGAAGAACTTGAGGCCAAGCAGACCGAGGTTCGTGGGCGTCTGGAGGCCGAGCGCAGTGGAAACTAAGTATCAGCCTGGCGACAAGGTTCAAATCCTTCAGCGCAATCAGCCCGGTCATGTGCGCACGCCGATTTATGTGCGCGGGAAGGTCGGAGTGATTGAGCGCATCGTGGGTGCATTTCCAAATCCGGAAACACTGGCTTACGGGCATTCCGGGTTGCCATACAAAATGCTCTATCGCGTGAACTTCAAGCAAGGTGAGCTCTGGTCGGACTACGATGGTTCGCCGGATGACACGCTGGAAATCGAAATCTACGAACATTGGATGGCGCCGGCCTGACCGGAGCAGAGAGTGGCAAGACAATGAGTGAACATCATCACGACCATGATCACGGTCACGACCATGACGGGAAGCCGATCCAGGAGGATGAGCTTCCGGCACTTGAGGCCCAAATTCTGGAGACCTCGGTCCGCGAACTTCTGATCGAGAAGGGTGTTGTCTCGGCTGACGATATCCGACGGGCAATCGAAGCCATGGAAACCCGCGGAGAATCTCTTGGTGCGAAGATTGTCGTCCGAGCCTGGACGGACCCGGCTTTCAAGGAAAAGCTCCTTACCAGCAGCGATGACGCATTGATGGAGTTCGGTATCGATATGCGGCCGATGGAATTGTGTGTCGTGGAGAACACCGAGGACGTCCACAATATGGTCGTCTGTACACTGTGTTCGTGCTATCCGCGCCCGATACTCGGGATTCCGCCGGCCTGGTACAAACGTCGTGACTATCGTTCACGGGCCGTTCGAGAGCCGCGTGCCGTCTTGCAGGAATTTGGAACAGAGCTTCCTGATAATCGTCAGGTCCGTGTGCATGATAGCAATGCTGACCTGCGGTATCTGGTGCTTCCCAAGCGTCCGGAGGGCACTGAGGGCTGGACGAACGATCAATTGGAAGCGCTTGTCACACGCGACAGCATGATCGGGGTGAGCGATGTGCGGAGCCTTGATGAGCTTGTTGGCTAACTTTTTCACGAATCGCTGAAAAGCGTTGAGTCGAGTGTGTTAGTACTATTGTCGGGTGGAGTGTTACGGGGAGGAGGTCACTAGTCGGCCAATCATATTATTTTGCGCATCTGTTGGATTGCGCAGTTTTCTAGGTGCCGCAGGTTGCGGCAGGGGAGTGCACGCGTGTCATTGCGTGAAAAACTGACAAAACTGATCCCTGAAGATCGGGAGGTCATCCTTCGCTCACGCGGAAAGGTGCGCTATGTGAGTCTGGGGCGTGTGACCCAGTCCGCGGCGTTGGTTTTGGCGGTCTGTGCCGTCGCGTGGTCTGCACATGCGACCGGCCGTTTCCTGTCCCATGAAGGCATCCTCACCAGCCGGAATGCGACGATAGAAATGTTGCTCCAGGAGAATGAGGCGCTTGCGACAAACCTCGCAAATGCGCAGCGGAAAGCCGAGATACAGGAACTGTCTCTGACCGCCACACAAAAGACCACGATCGATTTGGTGGCAAACAATCAGGACCTCCAGTTCAAACTTGCTGGACTTGAGACTCGCCTTCGCGAGGCGACAGAGCAAGGGCAGGCGCTTGCGCTTTCCTATTTCGGCGCAGTTGAGGCGCATGCACAGACCGGGTCTCAGAAGGAATTTCTCGAGCGTACGCGGGATGCTTTGACAACCGATCTCGCGGAACATGAAAAACGCCTTGCCGAATTTGATGCCGACCGAACGCGGTTGGGCGAACAGGTTGTGGCGACGCAAGAGCAAATGCAGGAACTCAAAACAGAGATCGGCACGCTTAACTATGCGCGGGTGGATCTTATTGATCGATTGGATGACAGCAATCGTCGACTGCAAAGTGTCTCTGCTGACAAGCAAAAGGTCGATAGCGAGCGCAAAGATCTGGGTGCGCAGGTGGTGGAGCTTTCAGAGCGTCTGGAATCGATCGAAACAGCGCAGATCGACATTGTATCCCGGCTGGGAGAGCAGGCAGGCGAAAGCGGTGATGCATTGAAACGCACGCTCTCCATCGCGGGTCTTGATGTTGACGGTTTGCTCGGGCGTTTGGCGCGCTCGGATGCCGAAAACGGGCGTGGTGTCGGTGGTCCGCTTGTTGCGCTGGCTGATGCACCGGGTTCAAACCTGACCTACCAGATCGCGACCGTCGAGCAGCGCATTGATGATTTCCAGCGGCTTCAGGACCTGATGGAAAGGCTTCCGTTGGCCGCGCCTCTGGACGAATACCGGCAGACCAGCAGCTATGGACGGCGCATTGATCCGTTCACGAAGCGCTATGCCCTGCATTCGGGTATTGATCTGGCCAGCCGGCGTCGTGCCCCGGTGCATGTGACATCGCCCGGTGTGGTCACATTTGTCGGCTGGAAAGGCGGATTTGGCAAGATTGTCGAGGTTGATCACGGTCTTGGAATCCGGACCCGCTATGCGCATTTGTCGAATATCTACGTAAAACGTGGCCAAAAGCTCGAATTTCGTGAGAAGGTTGGTCAGGTCGGGAGTACGGGCCGTAGTTCGGGTGAACATCTCCACTATGAGGTGATCGTCGATGGCCGGTCTCAAAATCCGGCGAGCTTTATCAAGGCGGGGCAATATGTTTTCAAGAAATGACCGTACCGGTGCTGGAAGCGCCATTCCGTCGATCATCGGCTCCAGTATGAAAGTCTCAGGCAATCTCGACAGTGAAGGTTCTGTCCAGATCGAAGGCACGATTGAGGGTGATATGCGTTGCGCCGAGATCACTGTTGGGCGCGGCGCGCATGTTCAGGGGCAAATATTCGCGGAGCTCGTGCACGTCCATGGCACAGTGACCGGCGATATTCGCGCGACCAAGGCCGTATTGTCTTCCACCGCTCGGGTCGTTGGAAACATTATCCATGAGGAACTGACCGTTGAGGCCGGTGCTCATATTGAGGGTCAGATGATGCGTCAGGATGCCGAGCAGGCGCGACTCAATCTGGTCGTCGGAGAGAACGTCTAGGCGCTCTCCAGGCAGTCGCGGTAGGTCGCGGCATCCACATTTCCACCCGATAAAGTCGCGACAACAGTCTTGCCGCGACAATCGAGTCTTCCCGCTCAGGATCGCGGCCAGCGCCACGGCGCCGCCGGGTTCGACCACAATCTTGAAATGTCGCCACGCATAGGCAACGGCTTGCCGGACGTCGTCGTCCGATACCGCAACACCTTTGAGGTTGCGTGCCGCCATGATGGAGAAGGTCAGCTCCCCGGGAGTCGGTGCGAGTAATGCGTCGCAGATAGAGCTTGCGGACGGATCATTGGTGACCCGTTGACCGGCTTCCAGAGATCGTCGCGTGTCGTCAAAACCCTCGGGTTCGGCGGTCATAACCTGTGTTTTGGGCATTATTTCTGCGATCGCGGTTGCAACACCGGCGGTCAGGCCACCGCCACCGCAGCAAACCAGAACAATGTCCGGTCTGGCGCCGAGCTCAGTGCATTGGGCAGCGATTTCGAGACCAACAGTGCCCTGACCTGCAATTGTCCAAGGGTGATCATAGGGCGGCACAAGCGTACTTCCGCTCTGTCTTGCGAGATCAGCAGCGATGGCTTCGCGGTCTTCGTTCTGACGGTCGTAGGTCACGACCGTTGCGCCGTAACCTTGCGTGTTTTCGACCTTCATTTGCGGGGCATCAGCTGGCATGACGATTGTGGCAGGGACATCAAATATCTGCGCCGCAGCAGCCACACCCTGAGCGTGATTCCCAGATGAATAGGCCACGACGCCATTCGCCCGGGTCTCGGGGGCGATCTGGGACAGAAAATTAAAGGCCCCGCGAAACTTGAACGAGCCGGTGCGTTGCAGCGGCTCAGCTTTCAACAGGATGCGTCCGCCCGATGCTCTGTTAAGCGCGGGAACCTCGAGTAACGGCGTGCGAACGGCCTGATCTTGCAATCGCGTGGCAGCAGATTCGATGTCGGCAAATGTCGGGGCGATCTGCTGGGTCATAGGGTTGCAAGTCCAAGTATTTCGGGGAGCGGCCCAAGCGTGTCGATGACCAAATCGGGACGTGAGGGGAGGTGTTCAGCGGGTTGCTTGTAGCGGTTTATCCAAATGACTTTGAATCCGAAGGACGCTGCGCCAGCCGCATCCCAGCCATTGGATGACATGAAGCAGATGTTTTCCTTTGCGATACCGAGACGGTCCACAGACATTTGATAGACCCGCGGGTCTGGCTTGAAGATGCCGACATCTTCGACGGACTGCACGTCATCGAGGAGGTCTTCGAGGCCGTTGGCTTTCACCGCAGCGTCCAGCATTTCGGGTGCACCGTTGGACAGAATGGCCGTCTTCATATTGGCCTGTTGGAGCGCGCGCAGGGTTTCGCGAACCTCTTCGAAGGCGTCGAGCTCCCGGTAAAGGGTCATCAGTTTTTCGCGCAGCGCCGGGTTGTCGATGCCTGTGGCGGCGAGAGAGAAATCCAGTGCTTCTCCGGTCACTTGCCAGAAATCAGCATGGGTTCCCATCAGGCTGCGCAACCAGGTGTACTGCAACTGTTTTTGGCGCCAGATGTCCGACAGCAGCGTGGCGTTGTCTCCGATTTCGTCGGCACAGCGCATGACAGCGGAATTGAAGTCCAGCAAGGTGCCGTAGGCGTCAAAGACACAAGCCTCAATACCGGTGATCGTGGGTCCAGACATGGCGCGATTCCCTATGGACGAAGGGGTGTGGTTCCGACTTCGGCGATCTGTGCGCCGCTGAGCAGGTAACGATAAACCGTTGCCGCTTCACTGACGCGCTGCACATAGTTTCGGGTTTCGCTGAACGGGATGGATTCAATCCAGTCGATCATATCGACTTGTCCTGTGCGCGGGTCGCCGAATTCTTTAAGCCAGCGATCCACCCGATGGGGACCGGCATTATAGGCTGCGAGCGCGAGTGGCGGAGAGCCCGCAAATCGGTCCAACATCTGGGCGAGATAGGTCTGACCGAGGCGAATATTGTATGCGGGGTCGGTCGTCAGTTTGTCGCGCGTATAGGGCAGGGATAGCGCGCGGGACACCTGTTTTGCTGTTCCCGGCATGAGCTGCATCATGCCGCGCGCGCCCGCCCGGCTGAGAGCTGTGCGGTCAAACCCGCTCTCTTGACGGATCACCGCCAGAACAAGCGCGTTCTCTGGTGCAAATGGGTCGTTCATGTTCGGGACGGTGACGAGCGGGTAGCCCGCGACGCCCACCAGGTTGTCGAGTTGATTGAGTCGTTTGATGGCGCGAACAGCTTCGCGCGGGCGATCTGTTTCATGTGCGAGCTGGGCGACAAGCAGTCGTTCTTCGGCGCTTTTTGCCAGCCCCGAAAGGTGCAAAAGAAATGTGCGCAAGCGTTTGTCTGCTCCAAGCTCATGCAATCGGTGGACGAGCTGGACGAGCTCTTGGTCGAGAAACTGCTGCCGGACTTCAGGGTTGCTGGGTACGGCAAAACTGAAATGGTCGGGTGTCTCGCCCAGAGCGCGCTTGGCGAGTTGTCCGTAATAGGTTGTTGGATGCGTCGCGGCGCGCTGCCACCATTCTCGGGCGAGTTCCGTGTTGCCGCGGGCATCTGCTGCGCGTGCCCGCCAGTATGCGCCGCGTGCGCGGCTGATGGGGAAGCCGACACCGTTATAGAGAGTGGCAAAGTTCTGTTCGGCAGCGTTGGGTTGGGCAAGATAAGACAGGCGGAGCCATCCGGCGAGAAATTCTGATTCTGCGAACTCGCCACCACTCGACAGGCCGTGATTGGAAACAAGCGCTGCGGCTTCGCTGTAGTGGCCTTCTGACAGTGCACGTCGCGCCAGGATGCGCGCTTCCTTGGCCCAGAGTTCGGGGCGCGGTCGGGGATTGGGAACACGGTCGAGAATTTCACGCGCGCCGTTGTTGTTCTCCTTCTTGCGTCGCCATTGCAGTCTTTCGAACCACAATTCGGGGGCGTCACGCAGAGAATCGGGAACCTGCGCAATCGCGCCGTCGACCCCGTTTGTACGTCGCAGCAAAGCGATGCGAGCTGTTGCAAGTTTTGCGGGGCCTGCTTCCAATCGCTTCACCATGCGGCGGGCCGCTGTGTGACTGCGCTGCCAGATCAACCGGTCGGTCCTGGCCTCGTGGCTTGCGCGATCGAGATGCCGCCCATAAGCGCGCAAATATGCCGTCTCCGTAGCCGCTTCAAAATTCTTTTCTATCCAATATTTGCGCGCCAGACCTGGAATGGTGGCCGTGTTTCCCAGACGCGAGATGGCGTCAAGATGCGCGAGGCCGCCCTCACCAGTTGTTGGTGGGTAACGTTCGAACCAGTCCATAAGCATCTGAAAGGAAACGCTTTCGTCAATCTCCCGCTCAGCCAGCCGCCGCATATCTGTTTGCCGCGGCCATGTGGGGTGCCTGTCAATAAAGCTGGCGATCTCCGTAAAGGGCGCCTTGGTCTGTCGACGTTGGAGGCGCAACCAATCCGCATAGGCCGAGACAAGCGGATCGTTGACGCGTTGAGAGTAGAGCGCGACGCTTTCCCAGTCTTCGCGTTCTGCGGCGGCGACGAGATCACGCGCAGCGATATCGGTTGGATTGGATTGTGCTTCGGCACCGCCGCCAAGGGCGAATGCGACGACCAGCGTGGCGCTGGCAAAGATACGAGATGCTATATGCATGGCCAGATCAATACTCCGATCGAGACTTTAAGGGCGCTGCCCTGCGTTGGCCAGCTAAGCGTATGACTCGCGTGTATTCATATGCGATCTGCCTTGTTCACGCCCTGTCTTGCCGTTATCGTCCGCGCGACTTACCGAATAGGCTGCAAATGCGGCAGGAGGACCAAGATGTTCAAGGGATCATTGACTGCGCTTATCACCCCGTTTCGTGACGGGAAGGTGGATGAGAAAGCATTCCAGGGACTGGTCGAGTGGCAGATCGATGAAGGCACAGATGGCCTTATTCCATGCGGCACCACGGGTGAATCCCCGACCCTGAGCCATGACGAACATGAGCGCGTTGTTGAATTGTGCATTGAAGCGGCTGCCGGCCGGGTTCCGGTGATTGCCGGGACGGGGTCGAATGCGACCGAAGAATGCGTACGTCTGACGCAGCACGCAAAGACGGCCGGCGCAGATGCGGCACTGATCGTGACGCCGTATTACAACAAGCCGTCTCAGGACGGCCTGTACGCGCATTACAAGTCCGTTGCTGAAGCCGTAGACCTTCCGATCATCATCTACAATATCCCGCCGCGTTCGGTGATCGACATGTCGGTTGAGACCATGGCGCGTCTGGCTGGTGATTTTGCCAGCATCGTTGGGGTCAAGGACGCAACGGCCGATCTGACGCGGCCATTGTCGACCCGTCAGGCGATCGGCGATGATTTCTGCATGTTGTCTGGCGAAGATGCGACGGTCCTCTCATTCATGGCAAATGGCGGCGATGGCTGTATTTCGGTCACATCGAACGCCGCGCCGCGTGCTTGTGCTGAAATGCATGATGCGTGGGCCGGCGGCAAGCATGCCGACGCGATGGAGATCAATTCACGTCTGTTCCCGCTGCATCAGGCGCTTTTCGTGGAGCCGAACCCGGTTCCGGTCAAGTTTGCCGCTTCGCTTCTCGACAAATGCACCAATGATGTGCGGCTGCCGCTGACGCCCGCCAACGAGAACACCCAGAAGCTCGTTCGTGATGCGATGATCTCTGCCGGTTTGCTGAACTAGCCGGGGAGACCCGACGGAACCGTCATGGCACAGAAAAAGAAGAAGGGCGCCCAGAATAATATCGCTGCGCAGAACCGCAAGGCGCGCCACGACTACAGCATTGAAAGTAACATGGAGACTGGTCTTGTTTTGACTGGGTCAGAAGTGAAATCTCTGCGCCAGGGCCATGCGAGTTTGGTGGATGCATGGGCTGGGGAGCGTGATGGTGAGCTCTGGATGTTCAATTGCTATATCCCGGAATATGCCGCAGCCCGAAACTTCGGGCACGAGGAACGCCGGCCGCGCAAGCTGTTGGTTCATGCCCGGGAATTTGACCGGCTGATTATGGCTATCAAACGCGAAGGGGCGACGCTGGTTCCGCTGTCGATCTATTTCAATGATCGCGGACTGGCAAAAGTTGATCTGGGTATCGCGACGGGCAAACGCCAGTATGACAAACGTCAGACCGAAAAAAATCGTGATTGGGACCGCCAGAAGGCCCGTCTCCTGCGTGAGAAAAACTAAATAACTATCTGAAAAACAATATTATAATTGCACTTATGGTTTTTCTATTGATTGACGTTTACGTTAACGTAAACTGATGACATGGAACGTACCTATTCAATTTCCGAACTGTCGAGCGAGTTCGACATCACGCCACGGACCATTCGTTACTACGAATCCGAAGGCTTGATTTCCCCCGATCGCGCGGGTCAAAAGCGTATCTATTCGGCACGCGACCGGGTGCGGCTTGCTCTTGTTTTACGGGGTAAACGGCTGGGGTTCTCACTCGCCGAAGCCAAAGAGATCATCGATCTTTATGCCGCATCCCATGGTGAAGTCGGGCAACTCAGGACCCTGCTTGCGAAGCTGGGCGAGAAACGTGAGATGCTGGAACAAAAGCGCAAGGACCTCGACGCGTCCATTACGAGCATGGACCGCTATGCCGAACGTTGTCGTGAGCGGCTGGTCGAACTGGAATCCTCTACGCGGGAGGCTGCAGAGTGATGCCCGATAGTATGTTTGAGCCCCAAAATCCGGATTTCGAGGCTGACATACGCGCGAGTTTTGCGCGACAAGGTTTGATGTGCCATCTCGGTATCGAGATTGTCGATGTCTTACCCGGTGCTGTGACCTTGCAGGTTCCGTTCTCCCAATCTCTGACCCAGCAGCATGGCTATTTTCACGGTGGCGTCATGGGGGCTATCGGGGACAGTGCTGCCGGCTATGCCGGGTTAACGCTAACGCCGCCTGGCAGCGAAGTCGTGAGTGTCGAATACAAGATCAACTTCACAACGCCTGGTGCAGGTGAGCGCATCATCGCCAAGGGCACTGTGAAACGCGCTGGACGCACCCTGATCGTCACAAATGCGGACCTTTTCGTGGAAAAGGCCGGAACGCAAAGCTTGTGTGCGACAATCCAGCAGACAATCATGGTTTTGTCGGCAAATGAGACCCGCCCAGCGGGCTAGCCGCTGGCAGGAGGAGAAAAAATGATTCCGAACGATTATCCGACACTGGGATTCGACCTGGGTGACACCGCCGACATGCTGCGTGATTCTGTTCGCAGCTTTTCGTCCGACAAGATTGCGCCGCGCGCCGAAGAAATTGACGCCTCGAACGAATTTCCCATCGATCTGTGGCCCCTGATGGGGGAATTGGGACTCCACGGTGTCACCGTGGATGAGGAGTATGGCGGCTCAAACCTCGGATATCTCGAGCACTGCGTGGCCATGGAGGAAATCAGCCGGGCGTCCGCCTCGGTGGGTCTGTCCTATGGCGCCCATTCCAATCTTTGCGTGAACCAGATCCATCGCAACGGGACGGCCGAACAAAAGACACGGTATCTGCCGGACCTGGTCTCGGGAAAGCATGTGGGTGCGCTTGCCATGAGTGAGCCGGGTGCCGGTTCGGATGTTGTCGGGATGCGCACGCGGGCCGAAAAGAAGGGTGATCGCTACATTCTCAACGGCAACAAGATGTGGATCACCAATGGTCCTGTCTCCGAGACCTTCGTGATCTATGCCAAGACCGATATGGATGCCGGACCGCGCGGGATGACAGCCTTTATCGTCGAAAAAGGTTTCAAGGGATTCAGTCAGGCCCAGAAGCTCGACAAGCTGGGGATGCGTGGTTCAGACACTTGCGAATTGGTGTTTCAGGATTGCGAGGTGCCAGAAGAGAACGTGCTGGGTGAAGTTGGCAAGGGCGTCAACGTCCTGATGTCGGGCCTCGACTATGAACGCGCGGTGCTCGCGGCCGGACCACTGGGGATCATGCAGGCCTGCATGGATATCGTGGTGCCCTATGTCCATGAACGCGAGCAGTTCGGACAGCCCATCGGCACCTTCCAGCTGATGCAGGGCAAGCTGGCCGATATGTACGTCACCATGAATGCCTGCAAGGCCTATGTGTACGCCGTGGCGCAGGCCTGTGATCGGGGCGAGACCACCCGCAAGGATGCCGCCGGTGCCATTCTCTATGCCGGCGAAAAGGCGACCTGGATGGCGCTGGAGGCGATCCAGACGCTGGGCGGCAATGGTTACATCAACGAATACCCGACCGGACGCCTGCTGCGTGACGCCAAGCTTTATGAAATCGGTGCGGGCACGTCGGAAATCCGGCGCATGCTGATCGGACGCGAATTGTTTGAGGAAACTGCCTAGTGCGGCGTATCTCCACCAATTCCGAGTTTGAGAAGGCGGTCGGTTACTCCCGAGCCGTGGTTGATGAGCACTATGTGCATGTCTCCGGCACCACCGGTTTTGATTACGAAACCATGGCCATCTCCGATGATGTCATAGAGCAGGCTCATCAGGCGTTTGGGACGATTGCGCGGTCGCTTGCGGCAGCGCGTTGTTCCTTCGCCGATATTGTGCGCGTGACCTACTACATCACCGATCGGGACGACTACGAGACGCTGATGCCCGTCTTCAAACAGTATCTGGGGCCACACCCGCCCGCTGCGACCGCGCTGATCGCGCAGCTTGTCGATCCTCGGATGAAGATCGAGATCGAGGTTACAGCGCAGCGTCCCGTTACACCACGCAACGCCGGAGAAGCATAGCCATGACGTCTGTTCTGATTGTTGGTGCCAGTCGCGGGATCGGGCTGGGGTTCACTCAAAGCTTCGCGGCTGATGGGTGGGAGGTTCATGCGACGACCCGCACGCCAGAAAACCCGGGAGCGCTGGGTGGTGTTGCCGGTGACGTCACGATCCATGGTCTTGAGGTGCGCAACAAGAATCAGATCGAGAGCTTGGCTGGAGTGTTTGAGGACCGGGGACTGGACCTGCTTATTCACAGTGCCGGGGTTTTGCGCGGGGTCAGCCGTGACGAAATGATGGCGATCAATGCCGATGCACCGATGGCGGTGGTTGGCGCACTGCTCGCAGCCGTCGAACGCGGCGCGGAACGCAAAATCGCTATTCTCACAAGCCAGATGGGGGCCCGCCATGGTGGGGAAACACCATCGGCGGACTATGGTGCTTCGAAGTGTTTGCTCAATGACCGGTTTCGCGAAATCGAGCCTGAATGGGCCGCGAAGGGAATTACATCTGTGGTGTTTCATCCTGGCTGGGTTGCGACCGATATGGGCGGACGCAGTGCATCGGTTAGCGTGAATGAAAGTGTAGGTGGAATGCGCCGGGTGATCGATGGGCTTGAACCATCGGATTCCGGGAAATTCCTGACCTGGAAGGGCACGGAACACGCCTGGTAGGCGTGACGTTGGCCTTTGAAATGATCTTGGGGGAGATCGAATGCCAAACATTGCCATAATCGGGGCAAGCCGGGGTATCGGACTGGAGTTCGTCCGCCAGTACGCGGCCGATGGCTGGCGTGTCTATGCGACCACGCGCACACCGGACAGTCCGGGTGCACTGGGAAAAATGAGAGGTGACATCCGCATCCATCATCTTGATGTCCGCAGCGACACCCATATCGCGCGGTTCGCCGATGTGCTGTCCAAGGTCGCGCTGGATGTGCTGGTCCACAATGCCGGTGTTCTCAACAGCCGGGGGCGTGCCAGTCCCGAAGAAATTGCCGAAACAATGCGCGTCAATGCCGAAGCACCCATCGCGACCGTGTCAGCGCTCATCGACAGTGTGATCGCCAGTGAACAGAAGAAGGTTGCAGTGATTTCGAGCATTCAGGGTTCGGGACGTCCACGTCCCAGCAGTCCTGATCTCTATGGTGATTCCAAGGGTGAACTGAACAAACGCTTCCGCGTGATTGAACCCGAGTGGCGCTCGCTGGGGGTGACAGCCGTTGCGTTGCACCCGGGCTATGTGAAAACGGATATGACCGGCCAACACGCCGGGATTACGACGACAGAAAGTGTTTCTGGGATGCGCTCCTTGCTGGCGGGCCTGACGCCAGGCGACAGCGGGCGGTTTCTCGATTACCGCGGAAAGGACATTGCATGGTAGGCGCGATCGATCGTCTCGTGGCCGGGTTCCGTGCCTTCCGGGCACGTTACTACGAACAACGGCCCGAAAGGATGCAGGAGCTCTCGGCGCACGGACAGTCTCCCGACGTCATGCTGATTGCATGTTCAGATTCTCGTGTGGATCCGGCTCTGTTGCTGGGCTCTGAACCAGGAGAGATATTTATCGTCCGGAACATCGCGAACCTGATCCCGCCCTATGGGCCTGATGATGGTTTGCACGGCACCAGTGCGTCACTGGAATTTGCGGTTCGTGATCTCGGGGTGAGCCATATCATTGTGCTCGGGCATTCGGCGTGTGGGGGCATTGGTGCGTTGCGAGCCGCCATATCGGGGGAGCCTGATGCGCGTGAGTTCATGGCAGCCTGGACGGATATTGCAGCTGACGCCTGCCCATGCGGTGCTGATGGTCAGGTGCCGTCGCAGCCGTTGGTGGAGCAAGAGGCCATACGTATTTCGCTTCGGAATCTGGCGACCTTTCCGTGGATAAACGATCGGATCGCTGGTGGGACGCTTGATATTAGGGGTTGGTGGGTGGATCTGGATGACGGTCGGCTTTGCGAGGTGGATGCCATCACCAATGTGATCCGCGATATCGTCGCCGGTTCTGTGAGAACGCATGCTGCTGTCTGACGAACAGGCCATGATCCGCGATATGGCGCGCGCTTTTGCTGCCGAGAAGCTCGCGCCAAACGCCGCTGTGTGGGACCGGGATGCCATTTATCCTGAAGACGCCGTTCGGGAGATGGGTGAGTTGGGTCTTCTGGGCATGATTGTCCCTGAGGAATGGGGTGGATCGGGCGCCGACACGTTCTCTCATGCGCTGGCGCTTGAGGAGATCGCTGCGGGAGACGGGGCCTGTTCTACGATCATGGCGGTTCACAATTCGGTGGCGTGTCTGCCGGTTCTGAATTTCGGCAGTGACGCGCAAAAGGAACAATTTTTGCGGCCGCTTGCGACGGGAAAGATGCTCGGCGGGTTTGCCCTGACAGAGCCGACCGCCGGGTCCGACGCCGGTGCGATTCAAACACGCGCACAGAAGGTCGGGAACAAATACGTTCTCAACGGAACCAAGCAGTTCATCACTTCGGGCAAGAACGCCGATGTGATGATCGCCTTTGCCAAGACCGACCCTGATGCGGGCGGCAAAGGCATGAGCGCCTTCATCGTGCCGACGGACACACCGGGCTATCGGGTGGCATTGGTCGAACACAAGATGGGGCAACGCGCATCGGACACCTGCCAGATTGTATTTGAGGATATGGAACTCACCCCCGATCTGCTGTTGGGCGAGGAGGGTGAGGGATACCGGATTGCGCTTTCCAATCTCGAAGGTGGGCGCATCGGGATCGCCGCGCAGGCTATCGGTATGGCGCGGGCGGCTTACGAGCATGCGGTTGCCTATGCGAAGGAGCGTGAGACATTTGACAAGCCGATCATCGAACATCAGGCGGTGATTTTTCGCCTCGCCGAGATGCGCACCAAGATCGAGGCCGCACGACAACTCACACACAACGCTGCGCGCCTGCGGGACGCGGACGAACCCTGCCTGACCGAAGCGGCGATGGCGAAGCTTTTTGCGTCCGAGATGGCCGAGGAAGTCTGTTCGGATGCGATCCAGATTCATGGCGGCTATGGCTACCTGCAGGATTTCCCGGTCGAGCGTATCTATCGCGACGTTCGGGTAACGAAAATCTATGAAGGCACCAGTGATATTCAGAAGCTGATCATCGGTCGCGACATCGCGGCGAACTGAGACAGTTCAGAAAACAGAGAGGGAAACACCATGTCCAAGACTCCCGTAGAGTTCTTTTTCGATTTCAACAGTCCATACGGATATGTCGCGGCACACATGATCGATGACATTGCGGCAAAGCATGGTCGTTCGGTGGACTGGAAGCCGTTTCTGCTGGGTGCGGTTTTCAAGGTCACGGGCGCAGTTCCGTTGCCCCACGTGCCGATGAAAGGCGATTACGCACAACATGATTTCGCACGTTCGGCGCGGTTTCATGGCGTGAAATACAATCCGCCCAAGGATTTCCCGTTCTCACCGACGGCGGCCTCCCGGGCCGTCTATTGGGCCAAGGCACAGGACCCGGCAAAGGCGCGCGACATGGCACTGGCGCTTTACACCGCGGCTCTGGGTGAGGGCGGCGATATCTCAAGTCCTGATGCGGTCGCAGAAGCTGCTGGAAAGGCGGGCTTTGATGCAGCTGCGGTTGCCGAAGGCATTCAGGACCCGGCCATCAAGGAGCAACTCAAGATCGTGACCGATGATGCCATTTCACGGGAAATCTTCGGGTCACCATTCTTTGTGGTGGATGGGGAAGCCTTCTGGGGTTGTGATCGTCTCGACATGGTCGACCGCTGGCTCGAAACAGGCGGCTGGTAGGCGAGATTAACTGACGTGGTGCTATCCCGACAGAATTTGAGTGTACAGCGCGCGGTCGATGTTGCCGCCCGAAAGTACGACCCCCGTCGTCTTTCCGGTGTGCCGGCTGCGCTCCTGCATCAGGCCAGCAAGCGCTGCCGCACCCGCGCCTTCCGACAGATTGTGGGTGGCGGTGTAGTAAAGCCGCATTGCATCTCGGATTTCGTCTTCGCTGACGGTGATCACGCGCGCGGCGTGCTGATTGATCACCGGAACGGCGTCAGCTGCGGGAACACGACAGGCCAGACCATCGGCAAACGTGTCAGCGCTGTTCGTCGAGACAGCTTCGCCCGTCGCGAAGGACAGCGCATAGGCAGGCGCATTCTCGGCGACTACACCGACAATCTCGGTCCTAAGCCCCAAGGCTTCGCGCGCGGCAATGCATCCGGTAATCCCCGATCCCAGACCGATCGGCACATACAGCGTTTCGATCTCCGGCGCGGCGGTCAGCAGTTCCAGACCGTAGGTCGCCACGCCCGGTGCGAGTGTCATTGCATAAGAGGGCACCATTTCCAGTCCGCGTTCGCCAGCAAGTCCTTCGGCGTATTCGAGAGAGGCCTGAAAGTCGTGGCCGTGGACAAGCAACTCGGCACCGAAGGCTTCCATGGCGGCATTTTTCTCGGAGGAATTGCCTTCGGGAACGACGATCACCGCGTTGATGCCATTCGCCTTGGCCGCAAAGGCAATCGATTGCCCATGGTTGCCACGGGTCGCGGCGATCACGCCTTTGACGTTGGGCCTGTTCCGTCGAAGTTGGGACAGATAGACGAGCCCGCCACGGACCTTGAACGCCCCGATAGGTGTATGGTTCTCATGCTTGACCCAGACGGTCGTGCTGGTCGCAGCGTTCAGCAACGGCCAGACATATTGCGGGGTCGGTGGCATCGCGGCATAGACGATTTCGGCCGCAGCTTCGATTTCGGATTTCGTGGGCAGTTTCGACATGGTTTCATGTTTATCATACAGGCTTCTGGGTTGAAGCCGTTTTGCCGGAGCGCGTGTTTATGACCGCATTCAAATCCAGTCTGAACCCCAATTCAGA
This sequence comes from uncultured Alphaproteobacteria bacterium, assembly GCA_943787745.1. Taxonomy (GTDB): domain Bacteria; phylum Pseudomonadota; class Alphaproteobacteria; order UBA6615; family UBA6615; genus JABJAG01. The sequence continues at coordinate 212,420 of CALSNJ010000002.1, forward strand.
TCTCTTTCGAAAAAACACCACGGCGATGCGGGATGTTATCGCTGATTTGCGTGAGAAGGTCGGCCAGATTGAGCTTGGTGGAGGAGAGAAATCACGCGCCCGGCACATCTCCCGTGGAAAATTGTTGCCGCGTGAGCGGATCGACACCCTGATTGATGAAGGGGCACCATTTCTGGAGTTCTCCCAATTTGCGGGCTGGGAAATGTATGACGACACCGTTCCGGCTGGCGGCATTCTGACCGGGATTGGCCGGGTGTCGGGACGGGAATGCGTGATCGTCGTCAACGACGCCACGGTGAAAGGCGGGACGTATTTTCCGATCACCGTGAAGAAGCATCTCCGCGCGCAGGAAATAGCCCGTCAGAACAATCTGCCCTGTATCTATCTGGTGGATTCGGGTGGTGCGAACCTGCCCCAGCAGGATGATGTCTTTCCGGACCGGGATCACTTTGGGCGCATCTTTTACAATCAGGCGACCATGTCGTCCGAAGGCATTCCGCAGATCGCTGCCGTCATGGGATCGTGCACGGCCGGTGGTGCTTATGTTCCTGCGATGTCCGATGAAGCTGTCATCGTGAAGGAACAGGGCACGATTTTTCTGGCCGGGCCGCCGCTCGTTAAAGCAGCGACGGGCGAAGTGGTTTCTGCAGAAGATCTCGGCGGTGCTGACGTGCACACGCGGACCAGTGGTGTTGCCGATCACCTCGCGCTCGACGATACCCATGCTCTGGCCATCGTGCGCAAGATTGTCTCGAACCTGAACCGGCCCAAACAGGTCGGGCTGGAAACACGCCCGGCACGAGACCCGCTATATGCGGCTGAAGAGCTTTATGGCGTAGTGAACGCGGATATTCGCAAGCCCTATGATGTGCGTGAAGTGATCGCGCGGATCGTCGATGGCTCCGAGTTTGATGAATTCAAGGCGCTTTATGGCGAGACGCTTGTGACCGGGTTTGCGCATCTGCATGGCTATCCTGTGGGCATTGTCGCCAACAACGGGATCCTGTTTTCGGAATCCGCTCTCAAGGGCGCGCATTTCATCGAACTTTGTGCCCAGCGCAAAATTCCGCTGATATTCCTGCAGAACATCTCCGGCTTCATGGTCGGACAGAAGTATGAGGCCGGTGGTATCGCGCGCGATGGCGCCAAGATGGTGACCGCAGTGGCCTGCGCCAATGTGCCGAAGTTCACGGTGATCATCGGCGGCAGTTTCGGAGCCGGCAATTACGGCATGTGTGGTCGTGCCTACAGTCCGCGCTTCATGTGGATGTGGCCGAACGCGCGGATATCCGTCATGGGGGGAACTCAGGCGGCCAATGTTCTCGCCCAAGTCCGACGTGACGGCATGGAAGCGCGGGGGGAAGAATGGAGCACGGACGATGAAGAGGCATTCAAGTCGCCGATCCGTGAACAGTATGAACATCAGGGGCACCCCTACTATGCCAGTGCACGGCTCTGGGATGATGGAATTATCGACCCGGCAGATACGCGACGGATTCTTGGATTGGGGATTTCTGCAGCACTGAATGCCCCCATTGAGGAGACACGTTTCGGCGTGTTTCGGATGTAGGAGCCAGCAATGTCACGTGGAGCCATCAAACTGAAGATCAGCCAAGGTGTTGCGCGGGTCACCATGGCGCGACCGGAAAAGCACAACGCTTTCGACGATGTGTTGATCGGGGACCTCACAAGGGTCTTCCAAAGCGTCAGCGCAGACGAGGCTGTGCGCGTTGTGGTGTTGGCGGGAGAGGGGAAAAGTTTTTCCGCAGGCGCCGATCTGGCGTGGATGCAGCGTATGGCGGATTACTCGGAAGCCGAGAATCTCGAAGACGCGCGCCAGCTCGCTGCCATGATGAAGGTTCTGAATGAAATGCCCAAGCCTACCATTGCCCAGGTGCAGGGAGCTGCGTTTGGCGGCGGTGTTGGTCTTGTGGCGGCCTGCGATATTGCGGTGGCGTCACAAGTGGCAAATTTCTGTCTTTCAGAAGTGCGCCTTGGGCTGATCCCCTCGGTGATCAGTCCCTATGTTGTCGAGGCGATCGGCGCTCGCGCGTCGCGGCGTTTTTTTCAGACGGCCGAACGATTTGGTGCCGATGAGGCCTTCGCGCTTGGACTGGTGCATGATGTCGTCGCGACCGACGGTCTGGAAGCCCGGGTTGAGGAATTTGTATCCATGTTGTTGAACAATGGCCCTGAGGCAATGGCCGCATCCAAAGACCTGATCCGGCGGGTGTCTGCTGGAGCCGTCGATAGTGAAATGATCGATGACACGGCACATCGGATTGCCAAGATACGGGCGACCGATGAAGGCCGCGAGGGTGTCAGTGCATTTCTCGAGAAAAGAGAGGCCGCATGGCGAACCAAGATCGAATCCTAGGGCTGCATTTTCCCAACCGCACCTGGTGGGGGGCAGTGGGGTTCTCGGCGCTGATCATTTTCATGATCGCAGTTGGTTCGACCGATGAGCTCGGGATTCTGACCGGGGTCATTCTCGTGGCTGTCTTCAGTGCTGCCGGAATATTTCTTTGGATGTTCCCGGGCAGCCGATTTTTTGTTCTGGCATTCGCAAATTCTCTGGCGATCTACACGATTGTCTATTTCTTTCTTGTTGAGGCCAATTTTCCGAGAATTCGCGAATGGGTTTCGGTTCTTGGTTATTTGTTGCCGATCTACATGTTTCTGGCCGGAGTCTGGTGGCGACGGGATGCAATCCGCGAAGCCTCGCAGTCCGAGGATTTCCGGCGCGCACGCTTTCAGGGACGCCTGTTCATCTGGTTGTTGCCGGTTTGTATTGTTGCAGCGCTCACCTTTCTTGTTCCCGGTGTGAAACTTGAGTCCAGTGGGTCCGACATTGTGTTTCTTGCTCTGGTGGCGGGTGTGAGCCTGTTTGTCATGGTGATCAGTCGGCAAATCTGTCTGTTTTTGATCGATACCGGTGTGTTGTTCGATCACCTGTTTGTGCAGATGTCACGATTGGGAAGACCTGCCTTTGCGTTCTTCACCCTCTATTCGTTTTCCGTGATTGTCTTCGCGATGATCTATCGGATCATGGACCGGGTGACAGAATCTTCGATTTTCCTAATTGAGGGACAACCAGGCGCAATCAGCTTTACCGAAAGCCTTTATTTTTCCCTGATCACCATGTCGACGGTTGGCTATGGCGATATCACGCCCGCAAGTGAGGCGTTGCGGGTTGTGGTCGGGATCGAAGTCATGGTCGGAATTATGCTGTTCCTGTTCGGGTTCGCCGAAATTATGCGCTACGCGCGAAATCCCGATGCTGAAGGGAAGACAGACACGTGATCAAACGTTTGCTTATCGCCAACCGTGGAGAAATCGCGGTGCGGGTAACCCGGACCGCGCAGCGTCTGGGAATCCATGTCATTGCGGTCTATTCGGATGCCGACGCCGATGCCATGCATGTCGAAGTCGCTGATGAGGCGGTGCATATCGGACCCGAAACGCCCTCCGAGAGTTACCTCAACATCGATGCAGTTCTGGCTGCGGCCAAGGCCACGCGAGCTGATGCCATTCATCCGGGTTATGGCTTTCTCTCGGAAAATGCACGTTTTGCTGAGGCCTGCGCGGGGGCCGGGATTGTCTTTGTTGGGCCCAGCGCTGAGGCCATGCGCGCCATGGGCGACAAGGCGGCCTCCAAGAATGTGATGCAGGCCGCTGGAGTCCCGCTGGTGCCTGGCTATCACGGTGATGATCAAAGCATTGAGACGCTGACATCGGCGGCGCGAGAGATCGGGTTTCCTGTGTTGATCAAGGCATCGGCAGGCGGCGGCGGCCGCGGGATGAGGATCGTGGAACAGGATATCGATTTCCCTGATGCTCTCGATGCCGCACGACGCGAAGCCAAGGGTGCTTTCGGTGATGATCGGGTGCTTGTTGAGAAGTATCTGACAATACCCCGGCACATCGAGGTGCAGGTGTTCGGAGACAATCACGGGAATGTCGTCCATCTGTTTGAACGGGATTGTTCGTTGCAGCGCCGCTATCAGAAAGTGGTCGAAGAAGCCCCGGCGCCCGGGATGCACGCAGAACGACGAGCGGAAATCGGAAAGGCGGCCGTCGCAGCTGCGAAAGCCATCGACTACGCAGGTGCGGGGACCGTCGAATTTATCGTTGATGCCACGCATGAAGGTGCGAACGGGCCCTTCTATTTCATGGAAATGAATACACGGCTGCAGGTCGAGCATCCGGTTACCGAATACGTGACAGGGCTCGATCTGGTTGAGTGGCAAGTTCGGGTGGCCGAAGGCGACCCTCTGCCGATGGCCCAGAATGATCTTGTGCTGGACGGCCATGCCATTGAAGCGCGGTTATATGCCGAAGATACGGCACGAGATTTCTTGCCGGCACCGGGACACATCGTGGCATTTGAAGTGCCAGAGCCTCGCACAGCAACGCGCGTTGATACCGGCGTGCGCAGTGGTGATGATATCGCGGTGGCCTATGACCCTATGATCGCAAAGGTGATTGCGCATGGACCAGATCGTGATGCTGCGATTGCGGAACTGGACCGGGCTTTGGAAGAACTGGTTTGTGTCGGGCCGACAACCAATCAGGCCTTTCTGCGGCGGGCAATCAAACATCCAGATTTTGTCGCAGCTGCGATCGATACCGGGTTTATCAGTCGCTATCAGAAAGACCTGACGACGGAAGCGCCCGGCAAGACGCGTCAGGCATTGATCGCAGCGGTGGCCGACGAGTTGTCGTCACGGCAGGTTCACGCTCGTGAGCGTTCCCGGGAGTCTGGGGAGCCCGGTACACCATGGGCCGCGACTGATGGTTGGCGCGCAAACATCGCGGCGCGCGAGGCTCTGACGTTTCAGTCCGGAGACGAAGAGATTCTGGTGGGTGTTCATCACGAAGCTGCGAATATTGTGGTGAGCTTCCCGGATGAAACTTCGGCACGGTTGCCGCAGGATGTCCCGGCAGGGTGGCGGGTTTTTCGTGATGCCCACAGGGTGTTTGCCTGTTCCGATGGATCGCAGTTTCGGTTCGATCGTGTTGTTGCCGTTGAACAGGCGGCCGGCCAGTCCGGCGCAACGGGCAACCTTAATGCGCCCATGCCGGGCAAGATTGTCTCGGTGGAAGTGCAGCAAGGTGATGTGGTTTCGGCCGGGCAGACACTTGTGGTTCTCGAGGCGATGAAAATGGAGCACGCCATCAAGGCACCGGCCGATGGTGTCGTGGCCGAGGTGTTTCATGCGTCAGGGGATCAGGTCGTTGATGGCGTTGAATTGCTGCGGCTGGATCCGGTGGAGAATTGATATGGCAATGCCCGAGCATGTGACCATCGTAGATGTCGGCCCACGTGATGGCTTGCAGGCTGAAAAGGAAATTGTTCCGACGGCGACCAAGATTGCGTTGATTGATCAACTGTCTAAAGCCGGTATCCCGTCCGTCGAAGCCGGCGCATTTGTGTCTCCAAAATGGGTGCCGCAGATGGCCGATACCTCTGAGGTGCTGGCCGGCATTCAGCGGCATCCGGGAACGCGGTATCCGGTGCTGGTTCCCAATGCCAGGGGGCTTGAGGGTGCGCTGGCATCTGGTGTTGAAGAGATTGCAATCTTTGGTGCCGCCTCCGAAACCTTTTCGCAAAAGAACATCAACTGTTCGATTGACGAGAGTTTGGCGCGTTTTGCACCTGTCGCAGCGGATGCACTGGAGGCAGGGATGCAGGTGCGGGGCTATATCTCGTGTGTGCTCGGCTGCCCTTATGAGGGCGAGGTTGCTATAGAAGCCGTGGTCCGCGTTGCGCGCACCCTTGATGAGATGGGGTGCTACGAGATCAGTCTCGGTGACACGATAGGCGTGGGCACGCCGTCACGCGCACGCGCGATGATTGAGGCCGTGGCGGAGGCGGTGCCCGTTGACCGGATCGCTTTGCATTTCCATGATACCTACGGTCAGGCGTTGGCAAACATTCTGTCGTGTCTTGAAGCGGGTGTGGCGACTGTCGACACAGCTGTGGCGGGGCTCGGCGGATGCCCTTATGCGCCCGGCGCGTCAGGCAACGTCGCAACCGAGGATGTGGTGTATATGCTGGATGGAATGGGCATTACGACCGGTGTGGATTTGAACGCAGTTGTGCAAACGGGGGCCTTCATCAGTGCTACGCTTGGGCGATCACCAACATCCAAAGCAGCTCAGGCAATCGCAGCGAAGTCCGGCTAATGGGCAATGGTTCGTAAAGGAAAACGTAACCAATAGCGCTCTATCTTTTCGCATCTGAAGGCAGATTCTTGTCTGCTCTGAATGCCGTTGGGGATGAAGTTGGCTTATCGCCTGGAAAATCTGCGAATTCTGATCGTCGACGACAATGCCCATATTCGGCAATTGCTGCGCACGGTCCTGAGTGCTGTTGGAGTTCGCAACATAGATGTCGCGGAAGATGGCGTGAGAGGGTTCGAATCCTTTTGTCGCCTCGACTACGATTTGGTTTTTACAGATTATGAAATGGAACCCATCAGCGGTATTGATCTGGTGGAACTCATACGGACGTCTACAAAAAGTCCCAATCCCTATATTCCTGTGATCATGATCTCTGCCTATTCCGATCAGGACCGGGTGCAGCTGGCCCGTGATCATGGAGTGACGGAATTTCTTGCCAAACCATTCACGGTCGAACGGCTGATGAGCCGTATGCAAACTGTGATTGAGGAACCTCGCGCGTTTGTAAAAACGGATACCTATTTCGGACCGGACCGTCGTCGCCAAGAGGATCCGAGTTATATGGGCCCTGAACGTCGAAAAACCGAACTGGAAGAAGTCGACGTAACTGTCCGGGAGCTTTCCGAACAGCAACGTAATGCGTTGCGGGCCAGCCGTGAGGGCGTCGACAAGATCGCCAGCGACTAAACCCTCTCTTAACCTGTCCCTTCTAGAGTTGGAGTTCTTCCGGTTTTTCCGCGACGTCTGGGGATCCATGTCTGACAACAGCCACAACAATGGTGCATACCAGCTGATTACGCCGCCCAACCTTCTCAAAGCCAAGGTTGGTGGATTGGGTGGTGGGGGCATTGATGTTGATGCGATCCGTCAGGCATCAAGTGCGATCGAAATCATGGCTGGAGACTTCGAAGAGCGCGTTGCGCTTGATGTCACCATGATTATGAAATTGTCTCACGATCTCGATGCGGATCCCTCACGGGCCGCTAAAATTGGCGATAAGCTGTCACGCATTGGTCTTGAGATGAGCTGTCAGGGTGAAACCTTCGGGTTTGAACTAATCAGTGGTGTCGGTGCCTCCATGTGTCGATATATTCAGGAACTCGGCGATCCCGAATCTTTGAAGGGAGATGTTATCCGCGCGCATGCGGATGCAATGCGCGCGATCATCAAAAACAAGGTCAAGGGTGACGGTGGCGTCGTTGGGACTGAACTTGTCACGAGCCTCGAAAAACTCGTTGATCGGATGATCGCCGAATAACCCACAGGCGCCTCGGTTCACCCTTTCGGGTCACACTGCTATTCTGTGGCCATGGCTGTACATCTCATCAAGCTCGCCGTTGGAATCGAAACGATTGACCATCTTGGCGAGCGACAGAAACAACGCATCGAAGAACGCAAGGCCGCTGGAGACGGCGAGGTCTTGCGTATTTTCACACGAAACACGCCGCGCCGCGCTGACGAGCTGACGGCAGAGGGCGGGTCTATCTTCTGGGTGATCAAGGGACGTGTTCTGGTGCGCCAGAAGATCACTTCAGTCGAGCCAGCAACGGCGCAGGACGGGACACCACGTTGTGCAATCCATCTCGACCCTGAACTTTTACGCGTCAGGCCGCGCAGGTCGCGTCCTTTCCAGGGGTGGCGGTATCTTGAAGATGATAACGCACCGGCAGACCTGCCAGCAGGCGCGGCAGAGGAGCTCGAGCCGCCAGAAGAAATGGCAGAAGAGCTGCGGGAGTTGGGGCTGATCTGAGCGCCGAATCAGTTTGTTATTGAGACTTATTCGCAACAACACTATATTCATTGTGAGAGGTGTGACGCGATGTATGTCTGTATCTGCAATGCCATCCGGGAAACCGAAATCCAGAGCGTGATCGCTGATGGCGTTCGCAATGTCGACGACGTGTATAAGGCGTTGGGTGTTGAACCCCAGTGCGGGACCTGTCGGTCCTATATCGGCGAACTTCTTACGGTTGTTCCATCGAAATCAGAATCCGAGATAGCGGCCTAGGCAATTTGTTGCGATTGCGTCGCAATATCTCAACTGATTGAAAAATAACGATTTTGACGTTCACTTTCGTGCGTAGCGCCTTATATTCAGCGCTTACGTATTCCTAAAGGGGCAAACCGAAAATGATACGCAGCAGTAAAGTCATCGACGCGTTGAACAAGATTCTCACCAACGAGATGACAGCGATCAATCAGTATTTCCTGCATTCCCGTATTCTGAAGGACTGGGGTTTCGAGAAGCTTGGCGAGTATGAGTACAAGGAGTCGCTTGAGGAAATGCAGCACGCCGATGTGCTGATCGAACGCATTCTTTTTCTCAATGGTTTGCCGAACCTTCAGGATCTTCATCGCCTGCGTATTGGTGAGAATGTGAAGGAAATTCTCGAGTGTGACCTGAAGCTTGAGGAAGCTGCAATTCCCGAACTCCGGGACGCGATCACCCTCTGCGAGGCTGAGACGGATTATGTAAGCCGTGATCTCTTGAGCAAGATCCTGGAGAACGAGGAAGAGCATCTCGACTATCTCGAAACGCAGCTTGGTCTGGTCGAACAGATGGGCGTTGAGAATTACCTGCAGTCTCAGGTCTAGTCTCGGTCAGTCACCCGCGCTTTTTGTTGGCAGCGCAGGGGACAAGGTCGGCACGGCTTCAAAGAATCCAATTTTCCGGCGCTTGCGCTGTGCGTCAGTCAGGGCTCTGCTAAGAAGAATCACTGGTATGATTCCGGCCAAAACGATCGTGAGTGCTGACAGAGCGCTTTGTTCCAACAACTCATCTGACGCGAATTGGTAGACATGTGTTGCCAGCGTGTCGAAGTTGAACGGACGCAGGATGAGCGTCGCGGGAAGTTCCTTCATGCTGTCGACGAAGACGATGGTCCCGGCTGCGATCAGGCTGCCGCGGATCATGGGTAGGTGGATCCGCCAGAGCGTCCGGCCCGGTCCTGCTCCCAAACTTCGGGCGGCCATATCCATATTGGGCTGGATTTTGCCCAGGCTGGCTTCCACTGCACCGAAAGCGACCGCGAGAAAACGAACCACATATGCAAAGACCAGCGCGAAGATCGTGCCGCTGAGCAAAAGTCCGGTCGAAACACCGAACCAGTCGCGCGCAAGGCTGTCGATCGCGTTGTCGAGACGGGCAAATGGAATCAGTACGCCGACCGCAAGCACAGCGCCCGGCACCGCGTAGCCAAGCAGAGAGATACGTGAGAGTACGCCAAAGGCACGACCTGACATCCGTCGGCCATAGGCCAGAAATATTGCGATGGCCACGGCTGCGAATGCTGCAATCGTGGCCAGCATCAGGCTGTTTCGCGCAAAGCCAAAGAAGGCAGCATTCCAGGATTGGTCAAAGAAGACGATGGCGTGTCTGGTCAGAACACCAGCAGGTATCAGAAATCCAATCAGGATCGGCAGAGTGCAGATGACAGTCGCCAGCCAGCCGCGCGCGACCCCAAGTCGGTAGCGTGATTGTGCCGTGTGCCGTGTCGAGGTGTTGTGATATCGCCGACCGCGACGCCCGATGCGTTCGAGGCTGATCAGGACCACGACGAAGGCCAGCATAACGAGCGCGATCTGAGCGGCCCCACCGGCATTGCCCATACCAAACCAGACGTCGAAGATCGAGACCGTCAGGGTGTTGACGGCGAAGTAGTCCACGGTTCCAAAGTCGGCCAGAGTTTCCATCAGTGCGAGAGCGATGCCGACAACAATTGCCGGTCTTGCCAGCGGTAGTGCAACAGAAACAAAGGTCTTCCATGGACCTCGTCCAAGGGTGCGGCTGACTTCCAGGACGCTGACGGATTGTTCGAGAAACGCAGCACGCGCCAATAGATAAACATATGGGTAGAGGACAAAAGACATCACGAAGATGGCACCGCCCATTGAGCGTATTTCCGGGAACCAGTAGTCGCGTTTGGTTTGCCAGCCAAAGATATCGCGAAGCAGACCCTGAACAGGCCCGGCAAATTCAAATATGTCAGTGTAGACAAAGGCGACGATGTAGGCAGGTACGGCCAGCGGCAATAACAATGCCCATTCGAAAATACGCCGTCCCGGGAACTCTCCTGTCGCGACAAGCCAGGCTGTGGTTGTCCCGATCAGGAAGACCCCGATGCCGTTGCCGATCATCAGAAGTATGGTGTTCCAGCTATGCCGGGGGAGAATCGTCGAAGCCAGATGTGGCCAGATATTCTCACTGGGAAACAACGCAATCCATGTAATTGCGAGCAGGGGGGCCGCAACAATCAGCGCGACGATGACGCCACCCAGAATCCAGACACGCCCCGCTTGGGGGCGTGCCGGTCCGGTAATGGAAAACTGGGTTGGCGTGTGCATGAAACGATATCGTTGGGATTGGCCGCTTAATCGTTGTAGCCGACTTCGTTGATCAGCTTGAGGGCTGTGCCCCGATTGGCGGCAACCTCATCAAGGTTGAGTGTGTCCGGCTTGAGTTCACCCATGGACCGAATGAGACCACCCTGAGGAACGCCGGCAACGATTGGATATTCAAAATTCTGCTCGGCGTACATCTGCTGTGCGAGATCACCGGCCAGGAATTCCATCAATTTGACGGCGTTCTGCTTGTTTGGCGCTGATTTGGTCAAGGCGACGCCGGAGATGTTCACGTGGGTGCCGGTATTCGCAATCGTGGGGAATACGGGATAGACCGACTGCGCCCAAGCAAACTGTTCTTCATTCTGCAGCATCTGGCCGTAGTAGTAGTTGTTGCCAATGGAGACGTCGCATTCACCTTCCTTGATCGCTTTGACCTGTGCACGGTCGTTACCCTGTGGCTTGCGTGCGAGATTGGCTTTCAAACCACGAAGCCAGTCTTCCGCTTTTTCCAATCCGTGATGCGCGATCATCGCCGAGGTCAGGGCGACTTGATAAACATGGCTCCCTGACCGGGTACAGATGCGCCCCTTCCATTTTGGATCAGCCAGTTCTTCGTAGGATTTCGGTGCTTCGTTCACCGGAACCCGGTCCTTGGAGACATACAGAATGCGCGCGCGCTGAGTCAGGCCGTACCAGTGTCCGTTGTCTTGACGGAATGCCTCAGGGATGGCGCCGGACAGCTCTGCCGACTGGACGGCCTGGGTCACACCTGAGTCATAGGCATCAGAAAGTCGTCCGATATCCACCGTAAAAATGAGATCAGCTGGACTGTTGCGTCCTTCCTGCTCCAGACGCTCGACAAGTCCCTTTGGAGCAAACACCACGTTTACCTTGACCCCAGTGTCGCGCGTAAAGGCATCGAACATCGGCTGGATCAGAAATGGTTGCCGGTAGGAATATACATTCACTTCACCGTTGTTTATGGCGGCCTGTTCGGCGGCAAGGACCGGGCTCGAAGCGAGGGCAGCAGTCAGGCCAGCGGCAGCGAGGAGGGAAGTACGGAAGCGCATTTTTGTCTCCGAAATGCGAGTTGTGCAATTGAGAACCATTCTCAATGATGGGCAATCTATAGCCATCAGTTTCTAAATGCAAGTGGTTCTCAATTGCACGTTCAACGCATTGATCGAAATCAATGTGTGAAGATTTTTTTCCAGTTCTTAGGCGTGAAATTGTCCTCAGATGGTCGTTTTAAAACGCTCTTCGGCCATCTTGTCGGCCACAAAATTGGTTGCGGCACCCTCGGTTTCTGCCCGTTTGAATATCTCGGACAAGGTGTCGTGAATACCGTCGAGATGGGCGTAAATCTCTACATCATCATGATCGCCGCCGAATTTTTTGCCGTGCGCGATCTCGATAATCCCGCCGGCGTTGATCACATAATCCGGTGCGTAAAGAATATCGCGCGCGGTCAATGCGGATCCATGTCGGTCCTCGGCCAGCTGATTGTTTGCCGATCCTGCGATGATCTTTGCACCCAACTCATTAACGGTCGTGTCGTTGATTACAGCGCCCAGCGCACAGGGAGCAAAAACATCCACATCGACGGCATGAATTTCATGGGTGTCGACGGGGGTCGCGCCAAACTCGTCGACGGCTTTTTGAACGGCCTCAATATTAATATCTGCGACGTGCAATCGCGCACCTTTCTCGTGCAGGCGGCGTGCAAGATCGAACCCCACGGCGCCCAGGCCCTGAATCGCGACATGCGTGTCCTCAAGTCCGTCATTTCGCTGAAACTTGTATTCCACAGCCGCTTCGATCCCGCGCATTACGCCATAGGCGGTGTAGGGTGACGGGTTGCCGCTGGTTGCACTGGTGCCTGTCACGTGATCGGTAACGGTGGCCATCTCGTCCATATCGGCCACCGTCATCCCGATATCTTCGGCTGCGATGTAGCGTCCGCTCAGACTTTCGACAAAGCGACCCATGGCTTGCATGAGGGCAGGTGTCTTGTCGGTTCGCGCGTCTCCGATGATCACGGATTTACCACCGCCGAATGGCAATCCCGCTAGTGCGGATTTGTAGGTCATTCCCCGGGAAAGACGCAGCGCGTCGTGCAGCGCCGTCATATCGTTCTCATAGGGCCACATGCGGCACCCACCGACGCCGGGGCCAAGATTTGAATTGTGAATGGCAATGATCGCCCGCAAACCGGTTTCAGGGTCATGACCAAATGACACATGTTCATGGCCATCATAGTCGGGTGCAGAAAATACAGTCACGGTGTCCTCCGGACGGCACCAATTTGCGAGGCGCGTTCCTTGGCTATGGATTTTGCATCGCTGTGCTTAAGCTTCAATAGATATCACGAGCTTGTTGGCTGTTCGAAAGATCGCGCCGGGCGAATCGGTGGATTGCGGAGAAACATGAAACCTTGCAGCTTTGGTTTATAATATTATTTCAAAGCCGTAAGGGCGTGAGGGAAGTGACATGGCAGGACCAACGACGCGCGCAAAGTCAGAACCGGATATCTGGAAGCAGCCGGATGGCTCGGTCATGAGCTGTGAAGAGTCTATTTCTGTGTTGCGAGAGAATCTCGGTGAGATCGAGGAAATTTGTCAGGAGGCGCTTGAAGACGCGGTTTTGATGGATGTTTCCGAAGCCCAGTTCCGTGAGGTGCTGCACACTCTCGTCGAAACACTCGCCAATCCCTACAAAAAGGGCTGACCTCAGGAGAGGTCGCCGGTCTGTGCCTTTTCGAAGAGCGCACGAAAGCCTGCAACATCCAGCCGGACCGGGTTCGCCAATGCGGTCGGATCAACGGTGGCAGCTTCTGCAAGACCATCGAGCTGCGATTCTTCGACACCGAGTTCGGCGGTTGTATGAGGTATGTCGAACGCACTTCGCAGCTCCAGTGTCCACTCCACAAAGGATTGGAAACCCTGCGATGGGCTGTCCGTGAGACCAAGATAGGCCGAAATGCGCGATAGCTTTTCTTCAATCGCCTCCCGGTTTCGCAGTAGCACGTAGGGCATCACGACGGCATTGGTGAGCCCATGATGGGTGTCGTAAAGCGCACCGATCGGGTGGCTCATGGCGTGTATGGCTCCCAGACCCTTCTGGAAGGCCGTCGCGCCCATGGCGGCAGCCGCCATCATCTGGGAACGGGCGATGATGTCAGACCCATCTGAGACAGCATCCTGCAGATGCTGACGAACCAGTAGCATGCCTTCCAGTGCGATCCCGTCACACAGAGGGTTGTGGAAGGGAGAGCAATAAGCTTCCAGACAATGGGCCAGAGCATCCATGCCGGTTGCCGCAGTGATCAGCGGCGGCAGGCCAAGTGTCAGCTCAGGGTCCGCGATCACGATTCCGGGCATCATGCCCGGATGGGTCACGATGACTTTCTGACCGGTCTCTTCGTTCAAAACGACACTCGAGCGTCCGACCTCAGATCCCGTGCCCGCGGTCGTTGGAATTGCAAGAATGGGGAGGGGTGTCGCAGCCGATTGCCAGTCTTTGCGTCCTTCCTCCATCGACCAGATATCAATCCCGTCTTCGGGTTGGGTGGCCATCAGGGCGATGGCCTTGCCGGCGTCGAGTGATGATCCACCGCCAAAGGCGATCACGCCATCACATCCCGCCGCGCGCAGGGCTGCCACACCATCAAATACGTTCCGGCTGATGGGGTTGGGTTTCATCTCTGAAAACAGCGTAAGCGGGACCCCATCGGCTTCCAGTGAGGCGATAGCATCCTTAACCATCGGCAGTTTTGCGAGCCCCGGGTCGGTGACCAAAAATGGTCTTGAAATTCCGAGTGTCGTGCAGGCGCGTGCGAGGGTCGAAATGCGTCCGGCACCAAACCAGATGGTTGTCGGAAAGCTCCAGTTGCCGCGAAGTGAGCTGGCGTTAATGGTCATGGCCAATTCCTCTCGCCCTAGATCATCTCGAAATACCGGGCGAGTTCCCAGTCGCTGACATATTTGCGTGCTTCACGCGCTTCCCATTCGCGCGAATCTGCAAAGTGATCAACAAAAGCATCTCCGAACCAGTCACGCGCGACGGCTGAATCTCTGAATCTGCGGGCAGCCTCTTCGAGTGTACGTGGCAGCTGCCGCTCGGCCGGAAGCTCGGTTTCGTAAGCATTACCCGTGATCGCCGCATCGGGTTCGATCTCTTGCTCAATGCCATGGAACCCCGATGCAATCGCAGCGGCCAGTGCCAGATAAGGATTGGCATCTGCGCCGGGCAGGCGGTGTTCGACCCGTTGTGATTTTTCCGAGCCTGGAACAACCCGCAATGCGCAAGTCCGGTTGTCGATGCCCCAGGTTGCGGCGGTGGGCGCCCACAATCCGGGAACCAGACGCCGATAGGAATTCACGGTTGGTGCGAACAGAGCTGTGAGTTCGGGCATCAACGCCTGCTGGCCGCCGATGAAATGGCGCATATAGGTGCTGATATTGTTTGTCTGGTCGGGATCGTGGAAGGCGCTGTATTTGCCATCGGGAGATGTAAGAGACAGATGAATATGTCCCGATTGTCCGGCTTCCTTCTCGCTCCACTTGGCCATGAACGTGGCCATCATCCCGTTCTTCTGGGCCAGCGCCTTTGTGTGGGCCTTGAACAAGGCGGCCCTGTCGGCGACTTCGATTCCCATTTCTGCGGAGAGTGCGGCTTCGATCACACCGGCGCCCATTTCTTCGTGCAGGCCTTCGAGCGGCATGTTCATCGCGGCGCATGTTTCGAACAATTCCCGATAGAAGCCGCTCAATGTCGACTGGCGCAACATCGAGTAGCCGGCATTCCCCTGTGAGATAGGCGTCATGTCCTGATGGTTCTTCTCTCGGACGCTTTCTGGCGTTTCGGAAAACACGAAGAATTCGTACTCGAAGCCCGCCCGGACGCCGAAATTCATGCCGGTGGTGCGTTGGAGCACGCGCTTGAGGACATTGCGTGGGCATATCCGGCGTGCGTCATCGGTAAATTCACCCAGGAACAGCCAGGTGTTGTCCTCAAACGGAACCTGCCGGCCGGTTTCCGGCACGATCGCGACCTGAGCGTCGGGAAATCCCGTGTGCCAGCCGGTGTAGCTGGTGTTGTCATAAAGCTGATCATTGACGTCCCAGCCGAGTACAACGTTGCAAAACCCGAACCCGTCCTTGAGTGCGCCCAGAAATTTCTCGCGCTGCATGAACTTGCCGCGCAGGACCCCGTCAATATCGAACACCCCGACTTTCACGAACGGCTGTTCGGCCTGCCCGATACGGGTTTCAGCATCGGCGCGCGAGGTGATTGGTTTTAAACTCAAGGTCAATGCTCCATTAGGGGAGGCGTGATACTAAGACTTCAGGCATATCGTGCAATCGCTCGCGCGCATTTGATTCCCATTCTGAATGAAAATTGTGGAGAATGGGCGTCAGTCAAAATTCACATTGTGTCTTGCTGGAGAACACCATGAGTATCGAAGCCATCATCGTCATCCTTGCGATCTTCGTATGTATCGGGCTTGGCACGTGGTCCGCACTCCGCACGAAGGACTCTTGGGACCGTGAGCCGGTCGAGGGAGAAGACAATTTCGACTATCACAAGGCGACACTGGGTATTCATCAGCCGCCGGGTGACGAAGAGTGGGAAAAAGATCTCGACGCCCTGCGCATGGACCAGAAGCATCGCCTCTGCTGATCGTTGTTTCGTGTGTCTGGGATTATACGCGTAGGCCACTCAATCCCAGTTTTCGGCGTAGCCGAAATTCCGCGCGGCATAGCCTGCGTGGAAATCCCCGAATGTAATGGGGGGATATTTGGCCGGATTGCCGTCGCTTTCGCAGCTCGGCACGCAGGTCATCAACGCATCCACACTCGGATACAGAAAGAAGATGTTTGAGTAGCGGTCTTCCCGGGTGTCCGCGCGCACCCGATGGGGTGTCGCCTTGAACACATCATTGGTCCATTGGCACAACGTGTTTCCGGTGTTGAAGAGCAGCCCGTCGGGGACCACCGGCTGTTCGATCCATTCTCCCGACGGCGTCAGTATTTCCAGACCGGGTCGCGTGGCCGGCGGGATCAGCGAGAGAAACGACAAGTCCGTATGGCCGGGCAGGGATATCTCTGACCCCGCAGCGCCATTGGGCGGGTAGTGCGCGATCCGGCTCATCGAGCTGGAGCGTTCGAAATGGGGATCGAAATACCCGGGCTCCATTCCCAGTGCGACCGAAAGTGTGGGGAGCAGTTTGCGGGCGAATTCCTCGAAGGTCGTGTGGAATCCCATGAACGCGTCATGCAGTCCGGGAACAAGGGTTTCGTCGGGCCATTTGTTGTGGCCGCGGAACCTTCGGTTCTTGCCGAAATCAGGATCGTCGGGTGCGAGGTCGAAGGTGAACTTGAAGGCCTCGCTGACCTGTGGCTTGAGCGCGGTCTTGTGTTTTTCAAAGGTGTCTGTGTGCACCGAGACATTGGGCGGCATGTAGCCACACTGATGCCGGTTCATTCGCGATTTAAGCTTTTCCTCCATCGGCAGTGCGTGGAACAGCCGGGAGGATTCGAATGTTCTCGCGACGATATTCATGTCGATGCCATGATTGACGAGAAACATGAAACCCATACCCGTGCAGGCGTCATAGACACGCTCGGCGATCTGCTCGACCGCGCCGGGTTTACCCGCGAGGACTGCACCGATATCGACGATGGGAATCTCGTCCGCAGCAATTGATGCGGCAGAACGTACCGTTTCGCTTTGAAGGCTCATCAGCGTCTCCTGTGTCAAAACCCTATCGCTACAGATGGGTGACGTCGAGCGATCGGTTCCAGCGGTCTTCGAGATATTCGACAACCAGTCGACGATGACAGGTGTGGGGCGTGTCTTCGCTACACAACAGGCATGCGCCTTCGAGGTCCCTCGGATCAAACTGATCTTCGATCTTGCGGTCTGCCATGATCTCCATGAAGCGTGGTTCGAAGGCGTCCCATGAAAGACCCTTCTTGCGGTAGTCGGAGAACAGGGTTTCATCTGGCGCGAGTTCAGGCGCGTGTTGATAGGAGATATCGCCAATTGTCTTCAGGAAGAATGTCAGATCGGCGGCTTTGGCAAAGCCTGCGAGTTGGGACGTATTCTGGATGCGCACATCGATGACCTTCTGCACGCCCGCCGCGTTCAGCCGATCGAAGAAATCTTCCGCACTGGTTTTGGTGAAGCCGATTGTAAATGTTGCCATGTCTCAGTTTCGTCCTGTGACGATGATGTTGCAACTCTCACAGATACGTGACGCGGAGTGATTTTATGAAGCGCGGATCATTGATATCTACTGTGCATGATCATCGTGCTTCTCCATCAAGCAGATTGCATGGAGAGACTTGAACGGCGGCGGAGACGCCGCCGTTTTTTCCGAGCCTTTGCGGGCGATGATCAATGAAAAACGCAACAAAGATGACACAAACGGGATGTTTCTTATGCCACTCTTTCTAACTCAAAAATGGGTCCGTGCAGGAGCTATGCTCAGCGCTGGAATCATGTTCCTCGCGGTGTCGGCAACCGGTCAGGCGAACCCGGCATTCTGGCAACTCGAATGGCCGGATACGGACTTTTCGAAACATTCTGTTCCGTTTGATGAGATTTTCTCAGGCGGTGTCCCGCGCGATGGCATTCCGCCGATTTATGATCCGAAATTTGCTTCGATTGAGGAGGTCAGCCGTCACTATGAAGGGACCGAGCCGGTCATCTCCGTGGCCATTGATGGGAAAGCCCGTGCCTATCCGCTTGGTATTCTGATGACCCACGAGATCGTCAATGACGAACTCGCGGGCATGCCGATCGCGGTGACATATTGCCCGCTTTGTAACTCCGCGGTCGTGTTTGACCGCAACGTCAACGGGAACATCCATACTTTTGGGGTCTCCGGTAAGCTTCGGAATTCTGATCTGGTGATGTGGGACCATGAAACCAACAGCTGGTGGCAGCAGTTCACGGGTGTCGGCATTGTCGGGCAGGAAACCGATACACAGCTGACGATGCTTCCGGTCCGTGTGGTTTCCTTTGACAAATTCAAGGACGCCCATCCGTCTGGAGAGGTTCTTTTGAGCCCGCGCGGTGGTGCGGGATTCAATCCTTATGCCGGGTATGACTCATCGTCCCGACCGTTCCTCTATCGTGGAAGTTTCCCTGAGGATATCCGTCCACTCGATTATGTTGTCGCTGTGGGTGACCAGGCTTGGGCGCTTGATCTCCTGAGCAAGGAGAAGAAGGTTGAAACCGATGATCTATTGATCACCTGGGAATCCGGCCAGAACTCCGCCATGGATCGCCGGAACATTTCGCAGGGCCGCGATATCGGCAATGTGACGGTCCAGCGCAAAGAAGACGGCAAGCTTGTCGACGCCGTCCATGACGTCACCTTTGCTTTCTCGTTCCACGCGTTTAATCCCGAAGGTACGATCCACAAATAGGATCGGGACGAGACAGTGCTGCGAACATATCTCGGTACACGCGGAGGCCGGTCCCAACCGGGGCTGGCCTTTGGCATTTTTGCAATCGCTGCATTTTCGTTCGGGTTTGCGTTCTCCGATGCCTTCGCACAGGGGGTGAGCCAATGGCAGGGCGAGTTTCCAAAGACAGATTTTGAAACCCGGGTCATCGAGCTTTCGGAAATCGGTGATGATGGCAACACGCGCGATTCCATTCCGCCGGTGCGCGAGCCACGATATGTGGGTGTCGACACGGTCGACAACATTGGCCCGTTGGAGCCGGTTCTTTCGGTCGGTATCAATGGGGACTTTCGCGCATATCCGCTGCGTATTTTGCTCTGGCATGAAATCGTCAACGAAGAGATTGGCGGTGTGCCCGTTTTGATCAGCTACTGTCCGCTGTGCAACTCCGGTGTGGTTTTTGACCGACGGGTTGATGGCCAGCTTCTCGAGTTTGGTAATACCGGGCGTCTGCGTCATCGGGATATGGTGATGTATGATCAGCAGACAGAAAGCTGGTGGCAACAGTTTACCGGTGAGGCCATCATTGGCAGCCTCTCGGGAAAGACAATGACAGCGCTTCCGGCACGTCTCGAATCTCTCGCGAAGTTCAAAGCGCGCGCGCCCAAAGGCAAGGTTCTGGTGCCCGAAGATGATGGCGCGCGCCCCTATGGTGCCTCGCCCTATATGGGTATGGATACCCAAGTGATCCCGCGTGCGCTGCAGGCGGTCCATTTCCCATATCCGCTTCCCGATGGCATCGGGCCTCTGGACCGTGTTGTCGTGGTTGGTGACGAAGCCTGGACACTGGCACATTTACGAGAAAACACGCCGGTTGCCAAAGATGGGCTGGTTCTGACCTGGGACGCCGGACAGAATTCCATTCATGACGCGCGATCGATCGCCCGGAGCCGCGATGTGGGAAACGTGATTGTTCAGAAAGAAACAGTCGGTGGTCTGGCGGATGTGCCCTATGACGTTGTCTTTGCATTCTCGTTCCGGGCCTTCAATCCGGATGGCGAATTGCATTTTTAGAATTGTCGCATTGGGCGTCGGTGTTCTGATCACCGTGTCGTCGGCCTTCGCCGCTGATCTTGAGACATGGCAACACGAGTTCCCGAAAACGAATTTCGCAAAGGCAACCGTGCCGCTGGATGAGATCCGGGATGACGGCAATTTTCGTGACACCATCGCGCCGATCGATGATCCGGTTTTCCAGTCTGTGTCGGCGCTGACGGCGATGGGCCCACTGGAGCCGGTTCTCTCGGTTGTGATCCAGGGCGATGCGAGGGCCTATCCGCTGCGGATGCTGCTGTGGCACGAGATCGTCAACGACACCGTGGGCGGCGTTCCGCTTCTGGTGAGTTACTGCCCGCTTTGTAATTCAGGTGTTGTGTTTGATCGACGTGTGGACGGAGACGTATTGCGGTTTGGCAATACCGGTCGTATCCGCCATTTCGATATGGTCATGTACGACCATGAAAATGAAAATTGGTGGCAGCAATTCACCGGTGAAGCGATCATTGGAAATGATGCGGGTGCGTATTTGAAGGCGATCCCCGCACGGCTTGAATCTCTCGCCCGGTTTCGTGCGCGAGCGCCGCAGGGGCTGGTGATGATTCCGGATGACGTTATGCGGCAACCATACGGCGCGACGGCTTATTATGGCATGGATAGTCTTTGGGAGACCCAGTCAAGGAACATGCTGCGCGAGCGGTATCCGTATACATTGCCCGAGGATGTTTCTCCTCTCCTGCGCGTGGTTGTTGTTGAGGGGAAAGCCTGGGCCGTTGAACTGCTTCGCGCCGTCAGTCGTATCGAGCATGGAGAAACGGTTCTGAGTTGGATCGAAGGTCAGAACTCGATCCACGACCATGCAATTGTCTCTTCAGGCCGTGATGTCGGGAATGTCATCGTGCAAAGGGCGGGGCGTGATGTTCCTTATGACGTCACATTCGCATTCGCCTTTCGGGCGTTCTGGCCTGATGGTGAGATTGTGTTTTTGAAGTAACAAAGGGCACGTTCAATCGACGCTCGTGCTGCGTTCGGGTATAGTTCGGGTCTGGAGATATTTGCGATGCCATTGGATCAGAACCGCGCCGAAACGCAGCAGGAAGACCGGACAGACGTCCAGGTTTTTCATTCAGCTTGCCCGCATGATTGCCCGAGCACCTGTGCGCTTGAAGTGGAACGGCTCGATCCGGAAACCATCGGTCGTGTGCGGGGCGCGAGTGCGAATTCCTACACCGCTGGTGTTATCTGCGCGAAAGTCGCGCGTTATGCCGAGCGTGTTCATCACCCCGACCGGCTCAAGAAACCGTTGCGTCGGATCGGCGCAAAGGGTGAAGGCCGCGAGGCTTTTGAAGAGATTTCGTGGGATGAGGCGCTTGACACGGTTGCCGAGAAGCTCAGGTCGGCCGTTGCGAAATTCGGCCCCGAAACGGTCTGGCCCTATTACTACGCGGGCACCATGGGGCTGGTCCAGCGTGACGGGATCAACCGTCTGCGCCATGCCATGGGCTATTCGCGACAGCATTCGACTTTCTGCAGCACGCTTGCTGACGCGGGATGGTTGGCCGGGGCAGGTTCCAAGAAAGGTGTCGATGCACGTGAGATGGCAGAGTCCGATCTGATCGTGATCTGGGGCTGCAATCCCGTGAGCACGCAGGTCAATGTTATGACCCATGCCTCTCGCGCCCGAAAAAACAGGGGCGCGAAGATCGTTGTTGTTGATCCGTATGTAACCGAGACAGCCAAGCAGGCCGATATCCACCTGATGCCGAACCCGGGAACGGATGGCGCTTTGGCCTGTGCGGTTATGCATGTCCTGTTTCGCGATGGTCACGCAGACCGCGCTTATCTGGAGAAGTACACAGCAGGACATGCGGAGCTGGAAGTTCATTTGGGAGCGAAAACGCCGGAATGGGCAGAGGAAATTACTGGGATACCCGCAGCTGAAATCGAAGCCTTTGCCGCGCTCTATGGCCAGACCAATCGCAGCTATTTGCGGCTTGGCTTCGGGTTTACCCGATCTCGCAATGGTGCCGTACAGATGTTTTCGGCCAGTTGTTTGCCAGCGGTGACGGGCGCCTGGCAGTACCCCGGCGGTGGCGCGCTCTATTCGAACTCCGGAATTTATGGAATCGACAAGACCATCATCGAAGGGCTGGATAGGGTCGATCAGCAAACGCGTATTCTCGACCAATCGCGGATTGGACCGATCCTTACAGGTGATCCGCGCGATTTGGGTGATGGTCCGCCGGTCACCGCGATGTTTGTCCAAAATACCAATCCGATGAATGTGGCCCCCGATCTCGGCAAGGTGCGAGAAGGCTTCTCGCGCGAAGATCTGTTCGTCTGTGTCCATGAACAGTTTCTGACCGAGACGGCGCAGATGGCTGACA
Organism: uncultured Alphaproteobacteria bacterium; assembly: GCA_943787745.1. Lineage (GTDB taxonomy): Bacteria > Pseudomonadota > Alphaproteobacteria > UBA6615 > UBA6615 > JABJAG01. The sequence continues at coordinate 234,810 of CALSNJ010000002.1, forward strand.
TCGTTTTACCAGCGACGACGTTCCTCGAGCATGACGATATGTATGTGGCCGGCGGGCACACGCATCTTCAGGTTACAAAGGCTGTTATTGCCCCGGTTGGAGAGGCGCGGCCAAACCATTGGGTGCTCGGGGAACTCGCCAGACGATTGGGGGCGGAGCATCCCGGTTTCGACATGAGCGAATGGGAGCTGATGGACGATGCCTTGCAACGCTCTGGCTATGCCGATGCGCAAAGTGTCTGGGAAGGTCATTGGGATGACCGTGTTGAGGGGTTTGATGATGCCCATTTCCTCAACGGCTTTGGCCATGCGGACGGCAAGTTCCACTTTATGCCGGACTGGTCAAAAATCGGGGGTAACCATGCGGGTATGCCGACTTTGCCGGACCATGACACTGTGATCGACGGACGGGATGATGCCCACCCGTTTCGCCTTGTAACGGCGCCATCAAGGAACTACCTCAATACAAGTTTCACAGAGACTGCGACGAGCCAGAAGCGCGAAGGGCGGCCTGAAGCTCAGATACATCCCGAGGTTTGTAAGGAAATGGGTTTGGAGACCGGAGATCAGGTCAGGATCGGAAACGGCCAAGGGTCTGTTGTGGTGCATGTGCGACCCACCGAAGGGCTTCGCCGCGGAACGGTGATTGTTGAAAGTGTTTGGCCCAACAAAGCCTTTATTGAAGGCATCGGGATCAATCTGCTTGTCAGTGCAGAGGCCGGGAAACCCAATGGCGGTGCCGTATTTCATGACACTGCAGTCTGGCTGCAGACAGCATGAACGCGACCATCATTGTCCTGGGAAATGAGAAGGGCGGCACCGGCAAATCTACGACCGCGATGCACATTATCGTCGGCCTGATGCATGAGGGTTATACGGTGGGTGCGATCGATCTGGATGCACGACAGAGCACCCTGGCACGGTATTTCGATACACGCCGGATTTATGGTGCCAAAAAGGGAGTCGAGCTGTCACACCCGCTGTACCGCGCGATCGCGCAGAGCCAGCTTCAAGATCGTCTGGCGGCGGAGGAAGCTGACCGAAACAGTCTCGCAAACACTCTGACGGAGATGACCAAGACCTGCGATATCGTTGTTATCGATACGCCGGGTAGTGACAGCCCGTTGTCGCGGATCGGTCATTCCTATGCCGATATTCTTGTGACGCCGATGAATGATAGCTTTGTCGACCTTGATCTGTTGGGGCGCATTGACCCCGAAACCAACGAGGTGGTCGCCCTGAGTGATTACGCCGAGATGGTTTGGGAGCAGAAGAAAGTCCGCGCCGGGCGCGACGGAGGGTCGATCGACTGGATTGTGATGCGCAATCGCCTTGCCGCGCTGGACTCGCGCAACAAGCGCAACATGGATTCTGCGCTCGAAGCTCTTTCGGCACGTTTGGGGTTTCGGCTCGCCCATGGTTTCAGCGAGCGGGTTATCTTTCGTGAATTGTTCCTGAAAGGTCTGACCTTGCTCGACATTCGTGAACAAGGTGCAGACGTGGCGCTGACGATGTCGCATATCGCAGCTTTGCAGGAGGTGCGGAACCTTCTCCACGCGTTGGGTGTGCCGGAAGTTGTTGCTGCACCAGACGTTGCGGCGTCGGGTTAGGCGCTGCGATGGCAGGCGACAAGCGCGATCCAAATCTCCCCGCGGACCAGTCCACGCGGTCAGATATTGATGCGTTCCTGCAGAAGGTTGCCGCAACGCCTGTGCAAGGCCCGGTCGGTCGACGTGGTCGTCTGTTGTTTGCGGTGGACGCGACGGCCAGTCGTGAACCGACCTGGGATATGGCGTGTCAAATTCAGTCAGAGATGTTCACTTCGACAGATGATCTTGGGGGTCTGGAAGTACAACTCGCATTCTATCGCGGGTTCGGCGAAATGAAGGTCACCTCCTGGCTGGATTCGCCCGACGAACTGGTTCGGCGCATGTTGAAAGTGCGCTGTCTCGCGGGACGGACCCAGATCCGAAAGCTATTGCGTCACACGCTCAAGGAAACCAAGAGTGAGAAGGTTGATGCCGTGGTTTTTGTCGGTGATGTTGTCGAGGAGGATATCGACGAACTTGGTCACCAGGCCGGTAAGCTGGGATTGGTGGGGACCCCGATATTTGTCTTCCATGAAGGCGGCGAGCCCACATCACGCCGAGCGTTCGAGCAAATCGCGCGCCTCTCTGGTGGAGCCTATTGCAGCTTTGATGCTGGAAGTGCCCAGCAGTTACGTGATCTGTTGGCTGCCGTTGCCGTATTTTCGGCTGGGGGGCGTCGGGCCCTTGCAGATCTTGGCAAGTCACGCGGTGGACGGGTGCTCCAGATTGCCGATCAGATGAGCGGGAAAAGGTAAACGCGTATGGCCTGGATTGCATTTGGACTGTTTTTTCTGATCGGTCTTTATCTCGTTGGACGCTGGTATGTGAATGCGCAACCCGCCGATGTGTTTCGCGCGTTGCGCTGGCTTGCCATGATAATTGTTGTGATCGGGATCGCAGCTATCGCTCTGTCGGGGCGTTGGAACCTGCTTTGGGTTCTTTCATTTCCGGCATTGCCGTTGCTAATGCGCTGGCGGGCGATGCGCGCTATGCAAAAGAACGCGCGCGGGCCTAAAGGTGGTCAACAGAGTCAGGTCGACACGCGGTTTTTGCGCATGACACTCGAGCACGATACCGGTGATATGGACGGCGAAGTGCGTGAAGGCTCTTTCACGGGACAGATGCTTTCCGAGCTGAAGCTTGGTGAATTGATCGAGCTTTGGCGCGAATGCGCGCGCGAAGATGAACAATCGCGCGGTGTATTGGAGAGCTATCTTGATCGTGAGCACGCCGAATGGCGCGATGTGGTGGGTGAGGGGGCGTCAGCCGATGGCCATGATCGCACGCGCGGCGGCGAAAGCCCTTGGACCCGCAACAGTATGAGCGTTGAGGAAGCCCTTGAGGTTCTTGGCCTTGAGCCTGATGCGTCCAATAGTGATATCGAGAGTGCCTATCGCAATGAAATGAAGCGGGCCCATCCCGATCAGGGCGGGTCGGACTGGATGGCTGCCAAGGTCAACCAGGCGCGGGACGTCCTGTTGAGCCGCTAACCCGGTACGCTTGCGTCGCATCGCGCCGCTATGGCAAAAGTGCCGCTCCTGCCGCATGGCGCACCGCATACGGACTTCGTTCCAGACAGATGGCAAACCGCGTACGCAAGGCGATCTTCCCGGTCGGCGGCATGGGGACCAGATTTCTTCCCGCCACCAAGGCGATGCCGAAGGAAATGCTCCCGGTTGTTGACCGGCCTTTGATTCAATACGCCGTTGATGAAGCGCGCGCTGCTGGGATCGAGCAGTTCATATTCGTCACTGGGCGCGGCAAGAGCGCAATCGAGGACCATTTCGACCACAGTGTGGAACTGGAAGGCCTGCTGAAGGCCCGCTCCAAGGACGATGCGCTTGCTGATTTGCGAGATACATTGCTCCCACCCGGTGACATTGCATATGTGCGCCAACAAGAGCCACTGGGGCTGGGACATGCGGTTTGGTGCGCACGCCACCTGGTGGGCAACGAACCGTTTGCCGTGTTGCTTGCGGATGACCTGATCCAGGCGGAAACACCCTGCCTGAAACAAATGGCAGATGTTTTTGAGGAAACCGGTGGCAACGTTATCGCTGCTATGGAGGTGCCTCTGGAGCATACCTCACGCTACGGCATTATCGATGCAAAGGGCGCTGAGGGTGATGTCCGCCCTGTCCATGGGCTGGTTGAAAAACCTGCAGCCGGTACAGCCCCTTCGAACCTCGCTGTGATTGGCCGGTACATTCTGATGCCAGAGGTGTTTGCTGAGCTTGAGCGCCAGGAAACCGGAGCCGGCGGCGAAATCCAACTCACTGATGCCATGGCGCGCCTTATTGGCCGCCAGCCGTTTCACGGTCTTGCCTTCGAGGGTCATCGCTTTGACTGTGGCGACAAGTTGGGGTTTCTGGAAGCAAACATCGCGTTTGCCCTTGCACGGGATGACCTTGGCCCGGGAACCCGCGATATGCTCAAACGTCTCGGAGACGCGTCCGTATGAAGATCGCGATGGTTGGTACCGGATATGTCGGGCTTGTCTCGGGCGCCTGTTTTTCGGAATTTGGCTGGGATGTGGTTTGTGTCGACAACAACGCCGACAAGATCGCAATGCTCGAAGCCGGGAAAATGCCAATTTATGAGCCCGGCCTGGATGACCTTGTGGCAAGGAACGTCGCCGCTGGGCGTCTGAGCTTCACAACGGATCTTGGGTCCGCAGTTAAAGATGCAGAAGCCGTGTTCATTGCTGTGGGCACGCCCTCGCGGCGTGGCGATGGCCATGCCGACCTGAGTTACGTCTTCCAGGCAGCCGAGGATATTGCACGTCACGCTGAGGGCTATACCGTCGTGGTGACCAAATCGACGGTACCGGTTGGGACGGGGCGCGAAGTTTTGGCGCGGATCAAGGCGGTTTGTCCCGACGCTGAAATTGAAATTGCGTCGAACCCGGAATTCCTTCGTGAAGGATCGGCAATCGAGGACTTCAAGCGGCCCGATCGCGTGGTCATTGGAGCGGATACCGAACGCGCAGCTGAAACAGTTGGCGCGCTTTATCGCCCGCTTTATCTGCGTGACACGCCGATTATTTTCACAAGTTTGGAAACCGCCGAACTGATCAAGTATGCCGCGAATACGTTTCTGGCGACCAAAATTACCTTTATCAACGAATTCGCTGATCTGTGTGAGAAGGTCGGTGCCGATGTACAGGATGTTGCGAAGGGGATCGGCCTGGATGGCCGGATCGGTTCGAAGTTTTTGCATGCGGGCCCCGGGTATGGGGGCTCTTGTTTTCCGAAGGACACCGAGGCGCTTGTGCGTTCGGCGCGTGATGCCGATGCGCCGATTACGCTTGTTGAGCAGGTGATTTCGGTGAACGCTAATCGTAAGGAGGCGATGGCACGGAAGATCATTGATGCCTGTGGTGGCGATGTGTCGGGTAAAACCCTCGCCGTTCTGGGGCTCACATTCAAGCCCAACACCGATGATATGCGAGACTCACCCAGCCTTGTGATTGTCCCGCGGTTGATCGAAGCCGGGGCGACGGTTCGCGCCTTTGATCCTGTCGGGATGGACGAAGCCAAAGCACTTATTGACGGACCGGTCTGGTGTTCGGATGCCTATGACGCCATGGACGGTGCAGATGCCGTTGCAATAATTACGGAGTGGAACGAGTTTCGTGCGCTTGATCTCTCACGTGCACGGGCGTTGCTCAAGCAGCCGATCATGGTCGATTTGCGTAATATCTATGGCCCCGAGCAAATGCGGGATGCCGGTTTTACATATATTTCCATTGGGCGCGCCGCCGTGTCTGCAACAGCATGAAGGCTTAGTATGTCCAGCTCTCATAGATTCAACCCCACAATCCTGCGCGAGTATGACATTCGCGGCATCGTTGGAGACACACTGACGCGCGATGATGCTTATGCTGTCGGTCGTTCTTTTGGGTCGTGTGTTGTCGAAAGCGGCGGGGATCAGGTTGCGCTTGGCTATGATGGCCGATTGACGTCATCGGATCTCGCGGAAGCGGTTCTGGAAGGGCTGATGGCGTGCGGATTGCGCGTGAAACGCGTCAATATGGGCCCGACCCCGATGTTATCCTTCGCCATTCGACATCTGGACACCGGGTCCGGAATTATGGTGACGGGAAGTCACAATCCGGCGGACTACAACGGATTCAAAATGACCCTCGCCGGAAAGCCGTTTTTTGGTGACTCAATCACCCGGCTGGGTTCGATCGCCGAAAGTGCGAGCTATGCGAGCGGTGAGGGCAGTGTCGAGGATATCGACGTCCGCGAGGATTATGTGAATGTGTTGGCGCAAGAGCATCAGCCACTTCGCATGGCGCGTATTGCCTGGGATCCGGGCAATGGTGCGGCCGGAGAGATTTTGAACATGCTCTGCGCGCGCATGCCGGGGCATCATCATGTGGTGAACGGAATCGTGGATGGAACTTTCCCCGGGCATCACCCGGACCCGACCGTGGCTGAAAATCTGGTTGATCTGCAGAACCATATTGCTGAGTTTGATTGCGAGTTGGGCATTGCCTTTGATGGTGATGGCGACCGCATCGGCGTTGTGGATGGCAAAGGGCGTATTCTTTGGGCTGATCAGTTGATGATGCTTTTCGCCGAGGATGTCCTGCGTGAGGACCCCGGCGCGACGATTATCGCGGATGTGAAGTCCAGCCAGGTTCTGTTTGACGAGATTTCCAGGCTCGGTGGTGTGCCGGTTATGTGGAAAACCGGACATTCGTTGATCAAGTCCAAGATGTCGGAGACGGGATCGCCGCTGGCTGGAGAGATGAGTGGCCATATTTTCTTTGCTGACAGGTATTTTGGTTTCGATGATGGCCTTTATGCCGCTGTGCGTTTGCTGGGGCTGCTGGAACGCCAGGGCGTGATGCTTGCAGATCTGCTCGACAGAATTCCGAAAGTTGAAAACACTCCCGAACTTCGCTTCCCTTGTTCCGAAGACCGAAAGTTCGCGGTAATCGAAGAAGTGGCAGCTCGTCTTGCAGAGGCGGGAGCCGATGTGACCGCGATTGATGGCGTGCGTGTGAATACAGCAGATGGCTGGTGGCTGCTGCGTGCCTCTAATACGCAAGACGTGCTTGTGGCCCGATGCGAAGCCCGGGATTCTGACGGTCTTGATCGCCTTAAGGGGGCTCTGACGGATCAATTGGCGCTGAGCGGTATTGCCGCACCAGCAGACCTGTAGGGCGCGCTCGGCCTCGTTTTTGATTTGGATCACATAGCCGCGGCACAAGTTCATTGCCGATTTGATGTTTCGCGGAACGCGGTGAACGGGCTAAATTACCCGCAACAGATAAAAAGAGAGGTCGCGATGAGACTTGGTTATTTCGCAATGCCGGTGCACCCGTTGAGCCGGAATTATACAGAGACGCTGAAAGAAGATCGTGCTGCGATCATCTTCTGTGATGAGCTTGGATATTATGATGCCTTCATGGGCGAGCATCTTTCTGATGCTGCAGAGAACATCACAAATTCGATGCTCTTCCACGCAACGCTGATCCATTCGACCAAGCAGATCAAGCTGGCCACGGGCACGACCAATCTTTCGTTCCTGCATCCCACGCTTGTCGCCACCCACGCTGCGATGTTCGATCATCTTGCCGAAGGTCGTTTTATCATGGGCATTAGCCCGGGCGCTTTGACGTCGGATGCCGAGGTGCTGGGTATTCTTGACGAAGACCGCAATCAGATGTTTGCCGAAGCGATCGATGTGATCCTTGAAATCTGGAAGCGTGATCCTCCCTACAACATCGATTTGCCGGGCAACCGCTTCAAGGTGTCGACAGAGCGCACCATGTTTGCAGAGACTGGTATTGGCATTATGCCGAAACCATATCAGGACCCGCGCCCCGAAATTGTTGGAACGGTCGTCGCGCCATTCTCCAAGGGTGTGATTGCCATGGGCAAACGCGATTTTCACCCGTTGTCGGCGAACTTCCTGCTCGACAAGTGGGCTGCGACCCACTGGAACAATTACGCCGAAGGTAAAGCCGAAGTCGGTGTTGAAGCGGATACCTCTGACTGGCGAATCGCGCGCACGGTTTTCGTGGCGGATGACAATGCCACCGCGCAGAGCTATGGCAAGGATGACGCCAAAAGCCCGTATCGCTTCTACTACAACCAGCTCTACACCAAGCTGAAGAAGGCCAACCGCCACGTTGTCTTCAAGCATTCTCGTGAAGAGGCTGATGAGGATGTCACGATCGAGCGAGTGCTTGATGATCTTGTCATCACAGGCACGGTCAATGATGTTGTTGATCAGATTCTGGCGTTCCGCGAGGTCACGGGCGACTTTGGTGAGCTTGTCTATGCGGGCATGGATTGGGTGGATGAAGACCTTGGTCGCCGTTCCATGCAGTTGATGGCTGAAGAAGTCATGCCGCGTGTAAATGCGGCGATCGGCCAGTCCGAGGCTGCCGAGTAAACCGAATAAGAATTTGTCAAAATGAAAAGCCCCGCTGCAATGGCGGGGCTTTTTCTTTGCCGGTCAGTGGGCGTCGCGTCGGCGGAGCATGAAGGGTGCCTTGAGAGAAAACACCTCGGCTCCATCCTGATTTGTCATGACGCCTCGGGTGATCACAAACCCCCGGTCGTTTTTACTTTTTGAAGGTCGTACTTCGTCGACCTCCAGCCGCGCTGACAGGGTGTCGCCCGGACGCACCGGCGCCAGCCAGCGCATTTCATCGACGCCGGGTGATCCCATACCCGCGCATTTGTGTAGCAATCCGTCCACCAGCAAGCGCATGAAGACTGAACCGGTGTGCCAGCCGCTTGCAATCAGGCCACCATAATTTGATTGCGCTGCGGCCGCCTCATCAATGTGGAAAGGCTGCGGGTCGAAGTCGTTCGCAAAACGCAGGATTTCGTCTTTGCTGAAAGTGTATTCACCGAGTTGGTAGACCTGCTCAGCAGCGAAATCATCGAGATAAAGTTCAGTCATGGCGGGTTCAACCATTGCCAGCATTGGCGATTTGCAGGTCGCCATTGGGCGTGACCATAACACAAGGTGATCCCGAACGACGCAGTTCACGACAAATGAGACTGGCGGCTGTGCGTTCCATTCCGACGATGCGCGCGCGATAGAGCGTTTCCCGTTCACCGTGGAGCGGGGTCACTTCAATAGCAGCTGTCACAGGAAGGTCACGAAGCCGTTTGGCTGTGAAACCCGCAGCCGACCGGGCCCGGCTATGGCCACGGAAAGCGCCGATCTGCACGCCCCACCGGATATCGGCATTGGGCTCGGAGAGCACAAGCTGGGGAGAAGGAATCTGAGGTTCGAGGGCATCTCCTGACGGGGAGGGTTTGGGCGTCGGCAGGGCGGCAACCGTCGAACTTGATTGCGCCTTCGCCCAGGAACGGTTGAGCAGAGACGCCATATGCGCATCACGTGATTGTCCGGTCTTGCCCCCGAATACGACACCGATCAGGCGCACACCATCGCGTTCGGCCGATGCGACAAGGTTGAAGCCCGACGCGCGGATGTAACCCGTCTTGATACCGTCCATACCCTCATAGGTGCGCAACAGCTTGTTGTGGTTCCGGTAGGTGCGTTTGCCATGTTTGAAGGTCAACTTTGAGAAATAGTTGTACCGGTTCGGGAAGTTGTCCAGGAGGGCTTTGCCCAGTGTGGCCATATCGCGCGCGGTGCTTTTCTGCCGGCTGTTGGGCAAACCGGATGCATTCATAAACGTCGTGTTCTTCATGCCGAGTGCGCGCGCGCGTTTTGTCATCAGGCGCGCGAAGTTTGCCTCGGTCCCGCCGATGGCTTCTCCCATCACGGTGGCGACGTCATTGGCTGATTTGACAGAAAGCGCGTTTATCGCGCGCTCTACAGTGATCGTTTGTCCTGCCTTCAAGCCCAGTTTGGACGGAGCCTGGCCTGCAGCCCGACGCGAAACAGGTAGCGGTTGATCCATTTGCAGTTTGCCGCTGTCGAGCGCCTCAAACGCCATATAAAGCGTCATCATTTTTGTCAGTGATGCGGGAAACCGTCGGGTGTCGGCGTTACGGGCGTAGTAGACCTGTCCGGTCTTGGCATCCATGACGAAGGCGGCGTATTTCGCCTCGGCAACACTGGGGATGAAGGTGGCGAGAAGCACAGCCAAAGCAGGGAGTATGAATCCGCTGCGCAGACAGGACGTGTGTCGGCCGATACTGTAAACTGCCTTGCACAGGCTTTTAAACACGACCGAAGGTCCCATCATTTGAGGTGCAAAAATGATTCTCTCAATTGAATCAAATAGATTCTAGTCGTCGTACCGAAAGCATGTAAATAGCAGGCTTCGATTAACCCATCACTAAATCAAGATAAATGCTCACAAAGATTTTCCCGAAAGTCAGATTAACGGCCGTTTTCGTGGCTCTTGTGCTGGCGAGCTGTGCCACGTTCACCGGAACGACGGACAACCCGGTGGAGCGTTCATTCACCTGGTTCAGTTATGTGGCGGGGGATGACATCAAGGCAGCATGCACCGCGACAAGCCGTGATCATTTCCGGTTTGTCTACAATGCCGTCTATGCAAAGCAAATCCGGGCCTATGAGCTCAAGGGTATCGAGGGTGGGGCAGATTTTGAGGCTCGTGCTCGAAATGAGTCGGGGAACGTCGCGCGATTTTCGTTCTCAAATCCTCTGGGGCCCTGGGAACTCCGCCGCTCAGAGATGCGTTTGACCAATGTACAGGCCAGCGAAATTATATCGGCTCTCAACCATGACGCGACATTGGCGCCGTCGCCGGCAGGTCAGCAACTTGCGAGCAATGAGTTCTATTGGATCATCGCAGCCTGCAGTGCTGGCAGTTTCCAGATGTCGGCATTCGCGCAGAACAAGGTCGACTTGTCCGGCCTGACCTTCGTTCCGGAGTTGCTGGCATACGATGAGACAGATGTCTCATTTCGTAAACCAAAACCGGTTGAAGGCTTTGCTGACGGCGCGTTTTATATAAAAATCAATAGTGCAGCAGACGGGATCGTGCGCGGTCTCTAACCTGATTTTGCCAAACACGAATTCGGGGGAATTCTATGCCGCTTCTCAGACTTGAAGATTATCCGCCACAAATCCCAAGGCCGGATGCGATCCTTGCCGTCCAGCAAGATCTTTGGGATCGCAGTCGCGATATCGACGGTGTCGATATTGGCTGGGGTGACGACATTTATCAGCATGTTGCGATCTATCCGGCAACCAAGCCGTCTGGTGCTGTTTTCGCCTTTATTCATGGTGGCCGGTGGACCAGTGGACATAAAGAGGCAATGGCTTTCATGGCGCCGGCATTTCAGGCTGCCGGCATAACTTTTGCCAGTCTGGGGCATCGGTTGGCGCCGCACCATTACGACGACGGATTTCCGGACCTCTGCAACGGGATTGCCTGTCTGGTGGCAAATGTGGACCGACATGGGGGGGACCCGGATCGCATTTTTGTGGGCGGACACTCCTCAGGTGGTCACTATGCCGCGCAACTCGCCGTCACCCGTGATTGGCAGGCGCGTCACGGGTTGGGGCGTGATGTGATCAAGGGCTGTTTGCCGATCTCGGGCGTTTATGACGTTTCTTCGGATTCCGATATGGCGGACTGGCCACCTCCCTGTCTTGAGGAAGGCGATGATGGTCAGCAGAAAAGCCCGCTATACCGGCTTGCTGAAACTCCGCCGCCGTTCCTGGTGTCCTGGGGAAGTGCCGACTATCCGTTCCTGATTCCGCAGGCCAAGGCGTTTGCAACAGCCCTTGGAGATGCGGGGGCGGATATCGAGACTCTCGAGATGGAGGGCAAGACGCATTTTTCGGTGATGGGCGAAGGTGCCGAACCCGGGGGTGAATGGAGCCAGCGCGCAATCAGCTGGATCAACGCGCATTAGCTGGCGTCGGGCTTGTTCCCGTCGACGACCCAGAGCGGCGCTGCCAGAAGGTCGTCAACCCAGGGCCCGTCAGGCATCTCACGGGCGATGCGCGTGATGTTGTCATTCCACCAGAAGCGTTGAGCCCTTACATCATCGTCAATGTACTGGGCTTCGCGCCACGTTTCATCGGCGTTGGTAAAGGTCATCAAATCGATTGGGAATCCGACATCCGATGCGCTGGCGCGCGTTGAATCGAACGACAGATAAGCCAGCTTGAGGGCTGTCGACAATGGCGTATCGTAATCCAGCGCTCGGTCGAGAACGGGTTTGCCATAAGGGGTTTCACCGATGACCTGATAGGGCGTTCTCTCGCCGACTTCGATCCAGTTACCTTCGGGGTAGACGAGAAAAACATGGGATTCGGTATCTTCTGCGAGCCTTCCGCCGACAAGGGCATGGATATTGAACTTCAGGTTGGATTCCTCAAGAAACTCCATATCGGCCCGCGCGACCTGACGCATTTGCCCCGCAAAAGCCTCCACAGCATCAAGCATGGTCGGAAAATTGTCAGAATCGAGAGCCTCAATCTCACGGTCCAGATAGGAAAGCGTTTTGTCCCGCAGAGAGCGCAATCCCGATGTGGCGATGAAGAACCGGTGGTTCTGACCGTGCAGCGTGATCTTTCGGCCGACGGTGACTTGCGTGCCGGATGTGAGACGACAGTCCGCCAGAGCAACGATTCCGTCGCGAACCTTGATGGCAACGCAATATGTCATCGAAAGATACCTTCTGTTTTGGCTGAATCCGGATGATCTCCGAGTCTTGGATATCTACGCACGCTGGCACTTGAGTCTCAAGCACGAGGCCTCGAAAAGACCAGAAAACAGGCCATATTGCATCAGCGAGATAAAAATGGTGCACTGCACAAAATAATCGTTGACATCGGACGTCAGGGTTAGCATATATGTGTCATGTTGCAATGCAGCAACGATGTTAATTCAAGGGCTTGGACAGTTTTTGTTTCGCGAGCCCACCACTAAATGTGTGATGCAGCGCACAATTTATAAAGGATAGTCTGATATGACCACCAAGAAGACCAGCGCAGCGAAATCGGCTCAGGATACACTCGAAGCCGTTGCTGAAGCCCAGAAGAAGACGTTTGATGATGCGGTTCAGGCCGGCACCGATGCCTTCGCAAAGGGTTACGAAGAGTTCTACAACACCGCCCGTGACAAGATGGACGAAGCCCAGAAGTCGGCTTTTGAAAACTTCGACCAGGTTTCCGATTTCAATCGTGAAAATGTTGAAGCCGTGATCGTTTCCTCCAACATCGTTGCCAAAGGCTTCGAAGTTGTGGGTAAGGAAGTCGCAGCGTACGCCCAGAAGGCCGCTGAAGCCAACATGGCAGCCGCCAAGAAGCTGAGCTCCGCGAAGAACCCGCAGGAACTGATGGATATGCAGGCCGAATGGGCCAAGACCGCATTTGATGGCTTCGTCGCCGAATCGACCAAGCTTCAGGATCTTTCGGTTAAGGTTTCCAATCAGGCCTCACAGCCGATCAGCGAGCGTATCAACAAGGCCGTTGAAACCTTCTCAAAACCTATCGCCGCGTAACTCTCCTCCCATACGTAGGCGGTTTAACGGCCCGACCCAGTACTTCTGGTCGGGCCGTTGCCATGTCTGGGGGTTGTTTTTCGCCCGTTTCGTACACATTTAGATGAGCCCAACGTCTCCCCCATGGCTTTCGCAGCGGGGCAAGGCTCAGCTAGACTGTCTGCAGAGTAAACCGACACCACAGTGCGATAATGGTCAGTAGTTTCAAAAGTGCCGAAGTCTGTAACCGGATCGCGCCGCGCGCATCCGATGATGATTCTGATGACGATATTGGCGGCGGCGGGACCGGTGACACTGGTATCGCCACCAAAACCAGAACCAAGACGAAGAAACCGTCGATGTACAAGGTTCTGATGCTCAATGACGATTACACGCCGATGGAATTCGTCGTGATGGTGATTGAGCAGTTCTTTTCAAAGTCCCACGACGAAGCCATACAGATCATGCTTCACGTCCATCAGAAAGGCGTGGGGATATGTGGTGTCTTTACCTATGAAGTAGCAGAGACCAAGGTCACTCAGGTCATGGATTATGCGCGAAAGAATCAACACCCGTTGCAGTGTACTCTTGAGAAGGATTGAACTGCGGCGCATTGTTTGACGTAAGGATGACGAAGCCCTCACGCGAAAGGTAATCTTCGCAAATGTTGTCTCAGAATTTGGAACAGTCATTACATCGTGCCCTGTCGCTCGCCAATGAGCGTCACCACGAGTACGCAACCCTGGAACATCTTCTTCTGTCCCTGACCGAAGATCAGGATGCTGTGGCTGTGTTGCGCGCCTGCGGGGTTGATATCGACCATCTGCGCCGTGACCTGTCCGAATATATTGACGAGGAGCTCTCCAGCCTGATCACGAGCCGGGTTGAGGAGTCAAAGCCGACCGCCGGGTTCCAGCGCGTTCTGCAGCGGGCGGCGATCCATGTGCAGTCTTCCGGCCGTGAAGAGGTGACCGGTGCAAATGTCCTGGTCGCTATTTTCTCAGAGCGTGAGAGCCATGCTGTCTATTTCCTGCAGCAGCAGGAGATGACCCGTCTGGATGCCGTCAACTACATCTCTCATGGCATTGCCAAGGTTCCCGGTCATGAAGACGTTCGTCCTGTTCACGGTGCCGAGGAAGAGGGTGTCGACGGCGACACCGTTGTCAAAAAGGGCCAGGAAGCCCTGAGTGCGTATTGCGTGCATCTCAACCAGAAGGCAGAAGACGGCGATATCGATCCGCTGATTGGTCGTGAGCATGAAGTTGAGCGCACCATTCAGATCCTTGCCCGGCGCACCAAGAACAACCCGCTTTACGTGGGGGATCCCGGCGTTGGCAAGACGGCTATCGCTGAGGGCCTTGCCAAGCGCATCGTCGATGGTGAAGTCCCCGAGGTTCTCGCAGACGCCCAGATATTTGCTCTCGATATGGGAGCGCTGCTTGCAGGCACGCGCTACCGCGGTGACTTTGAGGAACGCCTGAAGGCGGTCATCACCGAAATCGAAGATATGGAGGGCTCGGTGCTCTTCATCGATGAAATCCACACGATCATCGGCGCCGGGGCTACATCCGGCGGTGCCATGGATGCGTCGAACCTTCTCAAGCCAGCCCTGGCCAGCGGCAAGCTGCGTTGTATTGGGTCGACGACCTACAAGGAGTATCGGAGCTACTTCGAGAAAGACCGCGCCTTGGTGCGCCGCTTCCAGAAGATCGACGTGAACGAACCTTCGGTCGAGGATGCCGTGAAGATCCTGCGTGGCATCAAGCCCAATTACGAAAAGCATCATGATGTCCGGTTCACAGATCAGGCGATCCGCACGGCTGTTGAACTGTCGGCACGCTACATCAATGATCGCAAGCTTCCCGACAGCGCGATCGACGTAATTGACGAGAGCGGGGCTGCCCAGGCGCTGCTTTCACCGTCGAAGCGCAAGAAGACGATCAGCGTGAAAGATATCGAGGCGGTGGTTGCAAAAATCGCCCGCATCCCGCCAAAAACCGTCAATCGCGACGACAAGGCTGCGCTTGAGAATCTCGAACGTGATCTCAAGACCATGGTATTTGGTCAGGACGATGCGATCACCGCACTTTCGGGCGCGATCAAGCTCGCCCGTGCGGGCCTGCGTGAGCCCGAAAAGCCCATTGGCGCCTATCTGTTCTCCGGACCGACCGGTGTTGGCAAAACCGAAGCCGCCCGGCAGCTGGCCCGTTCGCTGGGTGTTGAGCTCACGCGGTTCGATATGTCCGAATACATGGAGCGTCATTCCATCTCGCGCCTGATTGGTGCTCCGCCGGGATATGTCGGTTTTGATCAGGGTGGTTTGCTGACCGATGCCATCGATCAGCACCCGCATCAGGTGCTGCTGCTCGATGAAATCGAAAAAGCCCATCCCGACCTGTTCAACATCCTTTTGCAGGTGATGGATTACGGCAAGCTGACCGATCACAACGGCAAGACCGTCGACTTCCGCAATGTGATCCTGATCATGACCACCAATGCCGGTGCGGCCGATCTGGCCAAGCATGCCATGGGCTTTGGCTCGGGTGTGCGTCAGGGCGATGATGAAGAAGCCATCAACAAGCTCTTCACGCCGGAGTTCCGCAATCGTCTCGACGCGGTGATCGGGTTCAACAATTTGTCCCCCGATGTGATGGGGCATGTGGTCGACAAGTTCGTCATGCAGCTCGAAGCCCAGCTCGAAGATCGCAACGTCACTATCAATCTGGATGACGATGCGCGTGCCTGGCTGGCGAAGAAGGGCTACGATCCGCAGTTCGGTGCCCGACCGCTCGCGCGTGTCATTCAGGAAAGCCTGAAACAGCCGCTGGCCGAGGAATTGCTCTTTGGCAAGCTGACCAAGGGTGGCGCTGTGGAGGTTGGCGAAGACGACGGCAAGCTGACCTTCAGCTACAAGGAAGACAAGCCGTCCGGAGATGGCGGGTCTGGCAAAAAGCAGAAGAAGCCGAGCCCGGATGATTCCGGTGACGGCGACAAGGAACCAGCGCTGGTCGAAAAGTAGGCGCCCGATTGCTGCTGCGGGCGGGTTTGTATCCCGCCCCCTAACTTGAGAGACTAGTCTTCCTGGCGATAGGGCAGGTGCTCGGCGTAGGATTCCATTTCCCAGTCCACTTCCCGTTCTTCTTCCTGGCAGAAGCGTGCGACAGCGTCGCGGAAGCTTTCGTTGGGAATGTAGTGTCCTGAATAGGTCGTGACCGGCTCGTAGCCGCGCTGGATCTTGTGGGGACCTTGTGTTCCGGCCTCGACGGTCGAGAGCTTGTTGTCGATCGCGTATTCGATGGCCTGATAGTAGCAGGCCTCGAAATGCAGGAAGCGGAAGTCCCCCAGACAGCCCCAGTTGCGTCCGTAAAGCGCGTCCGAGCCCTTGAGGTTCAGGGCACCGGCAACGGGCAGGCCATCCATGTCTGCCATGACCAACACGATCTTGTGGCCCAAACGCGCCTGTGCGGCCTCAAAGAATTCGCGCGTCAGATAGGGATAGCCCCATTTGCGATCATAGGTATCGACGTAGAATTGATAGAAGGCGTCCCAGTGTTCGGGTTTGATCTCGTCGCCGGTGAGCGGACGGACGCGGATGCCCTGATCCGAGACCTGACGCCGTTCCTTGCGGATCATCTTCCGCTTGCGGCTGGTGAGTGCACCCAGGAAATCATCGAAGGTTTCATAGCCGCGATTGTGCCAGTGAAACTGGCGACCAACGCGCGGAATCCAGTCCGCAATTCCCATGATCTGGTGTTCGCGTTCCGTGCAGAAGGTGACGTGGACTGAAGACACTTCGAGCTTTTGGCATACGGTTTCCAGTGCGCGCAGCAATGTCAGGCGCGCGTCGTCGGAATCTGGTCCCGTTCCGGCCAATAGCCGCGGACCGGTGACGGGCGAGAAAGGCGCTGCCACCTGCATTTTGGGGTAGTAGCGGCCGCCCGCACGCTCCCAGGCATGGGCCCAGCCGTGATCGAACACATACTCGCCCTGTGAATGGCTCTTCAGATACATGGGGGCGGCGGCCACGATGTCACCGTTGGTTTCCTCGACAACGATGTGTTGGGGCAGCCAGCCAGCCTCATTCTTTGCGCAACCGGTTTCCTCCAGCGCATGGAGGAACTGATGGCTCACGAAGGGGTTGTCATCACCCGCGAGTTTCTCCCATGTGTCGGCCGGGATATCTGCGATATTTTCAACGATACGGGCGGAAAGTGCTGTGTCACCGTCTGGCATGGTGTCAGTTTAGCTGGTCGGTGAGGCGGGACCAAGCGATGCCTCGTCGTGGTCCGGGAACTCGAACTCCAGAGTCGAGTGCCCGATTTGGAATTCGGCCTCGAGTTTATCCTTGATGGCCTTTTTGATGGCTTCCATCTGGCCCATGTCATGGCGCGAGATCACGATATGGGCTTCGAGTGAGCGGCGATGTTCGTCGATGTTCCAGATATGGACATGGTGGACATCGCGCACGCTGTCGGTGGATTGCAGGTGTTCTGTCACTTCGGCCACATCGATTTCCTGGGGAACGGCCTGCATCAGGATATTGACCGCCTTGGGAATTTCGATGGCTGCCTGAAGCAGGATGTATCCGGCAATTGCCAGCGTGACGATGGCGTCGATAAACAGCCAGCCATAGAGAATGATCAGGGTGCCGGCGATGATGACGCCGACCGAGGCCAGCGCATCAGAGAAGTTGTGAATGAACGCCGCGCGGATATTCATCGACGTGCGCGACATGGCATAGGTCAGCGCCATGGTGGCGACATCAACCACCAGCGCGATCCCGGCAATAATGACAACGATCCAGCCTTCCACAGGCTGCGGGTCAAGCAGACGGTCGATGGCCTCGATCACCAGAAAAATGCCGATGAAAATCAGCCAGGTCAGATTGAAGAACGCGCCGATCATTTCGGCCCGTCCATGCCCATAGGTATGGTTGGCGTCGGCAGGCTGCCGGGCGATCTTGCGGGCGAGCAGAGCAATCGCCAGCGCGGCGGCATCGGACAAATTGTGGATGGCATCCGCGATCAGCGCGAGACTGCCAGAAAATACCCCGCCGATGATCTGGGCGACGGTCAGGAGCACATTGACGGCTATGGCAAAGACAAGCTTGCGATCACCGCCCGGTGTATCGGGCGGGACCGGGCCGTGAGAGTGGTGATGCAGTCCTGCCAAGTCCGTCTCGAACGATCAGGCGACTTCGAACACAGCTTCCACTTCGACAGCAACGCCGCTGGGAAGGGAGGCCATGCCGACGGCGGCACGGGCATGTTGCCCGGCATCGCCGAAGACCTCACCAAAGAGGTCTGAAGCCCCATTCACAACCTTTGGCGGGTCCTTGAAATCGGGCGTGCAGGCCACGAAGCCCGTAAGTTTCACAACCTGTGTGATGCGATCCAGGTCTCCACCGAGGGCGATCTTGGCCTGCGCAAGAATAGCGAGCGCGCAAACGCGTGCCGCTGCAGCGCCTTCTTCGATGCTGATGTCCTTGCCAAGGTGACCGATCCAGGCCGGTTTCCCATCAACCATGGGGACCTGTCCGGAGATGAACAACAGGTTTCCCGTCTGGACAAAGGGCACGTAGTTGCCGCCCGGTGTGCTGGCGGGGGGCAGTTCGATGCCAAGTTCGTTGAGGCGTGCGTCGATGGTACCGGCCATGTGGGAGGTCTCCTGTCAGACATGGTTGTGTTGGGATAAGACTAGCGGCTTGCTCGCTCCCGGGTAAGGGATTTGCGTGCGTGCCATCAAAAAAACCGGGGTGCGCCTACCTTTGCACACCCCGGAGGTCAGGGAGGAGAGTGTGACCCGGTGCCAATCGGACTGGCAGGGGGTCGACTATTCGAGCCATCGGGGTCCGGCCCCGCTCGAATTACTCAGCTACACCCGCTGGTACCGCCACAGGTGTCGCATTTCATGCATGTCCCGTTACGTAAGAGCGTGAAGTTTCCGCATTCGCCGCAGGCGTCGCCCTCGTAACCTTTGAGGCGTGCCTGACGAACGCGCATGGAGCGTTCTTCCTGAACCACATATTCCAGGTCGAGCTGTTGTTGGGCTGCGCTGGGCAATGGCGTCACGACGGTTTCGATGTCGCCGGTCGTCATGCCGTCTGTGCCTGTCGCCCCGACTGTGGCGTGGGCTTCGGGCGCCTGCTGGACTGGTTCCAGCTCGCGGAGGCCACCCTCGATTACAGACAGCGTGCTTCTGCGCACATAGCCTGTGCTGACCACGGACTCTGTCAGCTTGGACAGCGGCGGAAGCCCGTCATCGGATTCACCCCGGCCCATCGTGTCCGGTTCCAGGTCGTCGATCTCGACATGGGCGAGATCGTTGCGGCCGAGATAGCTGATTGCCAGTTCACGGAAGACATAGTCGAGGATGGAACTCGCCATCTTGATTGTGTCGTTGCCTTCCACAGGTCCTGAAGGTTCGAAACGGGTGAAGGTATAGGCGTCGACAAACTCTTCCAGGGGCACGCCATATTGCAGGCCGATGGAAACCGCGATGGCGAAGTTGTTCATCAGCGACCGGAAGGCTGCACCTTCCTTGTGCATGTCGAGGAAGACTTCACCAATGGAACCATCATCATATTCACCGGTCCGGATATAGACCTTATGGCCGCCGACGATGGCCTTCTGGGTATAGCCCTTACGTCGATGGGGCAGCTTGTGACGATCAACCTCGCGTTCGACGATACGCTCGACGATACGTTCGGCGACCATCTCTGCACGGCGACCGTTCGGGGCGTCGAGCAACTCGTCGAGCGTTTCATCAGCGTCGTCATTCTCGTCCGCGAGAAGCTGTGATTGCAGCGGCTGGCTGAGCTTCGAGCCATCACGATAGAGCGCATTGGCCTTGAGGCCCAGACGCCATGACAGCATATAGGCTTCGGCGCATTCGTCGACATTGGCGCTGTTGGGCATGTTGATCGTCTTGGAGATCGCCCCGGAAATGAACGGCTGGGACGCCGCCATCATGCGGATGTGACTGTCGACAGAGAGGAAGCGCTTACCAATTTTGCCGCATGGATTGGCGCAGTCGAAGACCGACAGGTGTTCGTCCTTGAGGTGAGGGGCGCCTTCCAGTGTCATTGTGCCACAAGCGTGGTTGTTGGCGGCAGCGATCTGCTCTTCGGTGAAGCCGATGGCCGTCAGCAGGTCGAACGACATGTCGTCGAGCTTGTTGGCATCCAGTCCAAGGGTTTCTGTGCAGAAGGCCGCACCAAGCGTCCATTTGTTGAAGGCAAAGCGAATATCGAAAGCTGTTCCCAGGCCTTCCTCAATTGCTGCGATCTGTTCGTCACCGAAGCCTTTCTCGGCCAGAGTGGCATGATTGATGGAAGGTGCGTCGGCAAGTGACCCATAGCCCACGGCATAGTTTGCCATCTCGTCAATCTGCTTGGGTGTGTACCCCAGATTTTGCAGCGCCTGTGGCACCATGCGGTTGATGATTTTGAAGTAACCGCCGCCGGCAAGTTTCTTGAACTTCACCAGCGCGAAGTCCGGCTCGATGCCTGTTGTGTCGCAATCCATGACCAGTCCGATGGTGCCGGTCGGTGCCACAACAGTGGTTTGGGCATTGCGGTAACCATGCTCTTCACCAAGCTCCAGGGCACGGTCCCAGGCCAACTTGGCCGCTTCTGCGATCGGTGTGTCCGGGCAGTTGGCATGGTCGAGCGGCACGGGCAGGGTGGCAAGATTCTCATAGCCCTTGGCTTCGCCGTGCGCCGCACGACGATGGTTGCGGATGACCCGCAGCATATCATCGGCGTTCTTTTCGTAACCGGGGAAGGTCCCGAGTTCTTCGGCCATCTCGGCTGAGGTCGCGTAGCATGTACCGGTCATCAGTGCCGTGATCGAAGCACAGAGTGCGCGGCCTTCGTCACTGTCATAGGAAAAGCCCGAAGCCATGAGCAGGCCGCCAATGTTGGCGTACCCCAGACCAAGTGTGCGGAACTCGTAGCTCAGTTGTGCGATTTCCTTGGACGGGAATTGCGCCATCAGCACGGAAATTTCCAACGTGACAGTCCACAGGCGAACAGCATGGGTGAAACCATCCACGTCGAAGCTGCCGTCGTCATCGCGGAACGTCATCAGGTTCAGGGATGCGAGATTGCACGCTGTATCATCGAGGAACATGTACTCCGAACACGGGTTCGAAGCATTGATCCGACCCGATTGTGGGCAGGTGTGCCAGTCGTTGATCGTCGTGTCGTACTGGATTCCCGGGTCGGCACAGGACCATGCGGCGTAGGAGACTTTGTCCCAGAGTTCGCCGGCATCAACTGTTTTTGCGACGCTGCCATCCGTCCGGCTCGTGAGATCCCAGGATCCGCCGGTTTCGACGGCTTTGAGGAAATCATCGGTCACGCGGACCGAGTTGTTGGAGTTCTGACCTGCAACGGTCAGATAGGCATCGGAATCCCAGTCGGTGTCATAGGTCGGGAACACAAGCTCCTTGAAGCCTTGCTGGGCGAACTGGATAACGCGCTGCGCATAATTGTCGGGCACCATCGCCTTGCGGGCGGCGCGGATCGCTTTCTTGAGGGCCGGGTTTTCGGCTGGCTGGAACCGTTCGTCACCGTCTGGTGCATCATCACCGTTGCAGGCTTCCATGATGGCGGTGAGGTGAAGTTTGCAGGTTTTCGAACCTGTCACCAGCGCGGCGACCTTCTGCTCTTCGAGGACCTTCCACTCAATGTATTCTTCGATATCGGGATGATCGATATCCACCACGACCATCTTGGCAGCGCGTCTGGTTGTGCCACCTGACTTGATTGCGCCGGCAGCGCGGTCGCCGATCTTGAGGAAACTCATCAGACCGGAGGATTTGCCACCGCCTGAGAGCGCCTCGTTGGATCCGCGAATTTGGGAGAAGTTCGAACCCGTTCCTGAGCCGTATTTGAACAGCCGGGCTTCGCGAACCCATAGGTCCATAATGCCACCGTCGCCCACCAGATCATCAGCCACGGACTGAATGAAGCAGGCATGGGGCTGCGGGTGTTCATAGGCGCTTTTGGACTTGGTCAGTTTACCGGTTTCAAAATCCACGTAGTGGTGGCCCTGACCGGGACCGTCGATGCCATAGGCCCAGTGCAGTCCGGTGTTGAACCACTGTGGGCTGTTCGGCGCGGCCATCTGGCTGGCGAGCATAAAGCGCATTTCGTCGTAATAGGCGCTCGCGTCTTCGGCAGAATCAAAATAGCCGCCCTTCCAGCCCCAATAGGCCCAGGTGCCGGCCAGACGATCGAAGACCTGCCGGGCATCACTTTCACCACCTGAGCGTTTTGCCGCAGAGAGTTTCTTGAGCTTTGCCTCGTCGGGCTGCTGACGCCAGAGAAACTCCGGCACATCCTTTTCGACAACAGGTTTCAGGCGGGCAGGGACGCCTGCCTTGCGAAAGTATTTTTGCGCCAGGATATCGCAAGCGACCTGTGTCCATGCTGCTGGCACAGCAATATCTTCTGCTGCAAAGACCACGGAGCCGTCCGGATTGCGGATTTCACTCGACGTGGTGCGAAATTCGATGTCTGCGTACGGGCTTGCACCCTCAGTCGTAAAGCGGCGTTCTATCCGCATCTCTTCCCCCAAACCGGCGCGTGCTGGCTGCGCCAAAACAAAATGAGCCAAGGTAACTGCGCACAAACTCGCCGTTGGTTTTGCGGTGCAGCCCCCGTCGAGTTTGTGGCAAATTCATGGAATTGGCATGAAAAACACTAAATCTCGACAATTAGGCAGGCTAAACCACAAGATATTTGCGCCGCAACCACATTTTGGGTCATGCGGCAGATATTCGTCTACATTGTGTAGTAAATCAGATCGGTGTCTCTATTCGAGAATTCCAATCATCATGCTGGACCAGACGCGCCATCGGGTGCGATAGTCCGGCCAATTCGTTGCGTGAACAGGGACTTGCAAGCGATATGGCGACAATTGGAACGTTGCTTCGAACCATGATCTCGGGTCAGCTCGTCGGCACCGATCAGTTCGACAACAAATATTACCGGGGACGCACGCGCAATCGGTACAACCGGGAGCGCCGCTGGGTCATCTATAAGGGCCGTCCGGAGGCCAGCAAGGTGCCGCCGGAATGGCATTCATGGTTGCATCATCTGAGCGATACGCCGCTCGATGAAAGCAATCGCCATGAATGGCAGAAAGACCATGTCCCCAATTTGACCGGAACACGTGCGGCCTATCACCCGCCTGGCAGTGTTCTGGCTGAAGGTGAGCGCAAGCGTGGAACCGGGGACTATGAGCCCTGGACGCCGCAATAGCCGCGCCATTACTCCAAGTCGTCCAAGGCCTCCGATGAGCCAAACATCATGAACACAGCAGCGCGCCGCGAAATTCGAGACGTCGTTGTTGGCCTTTGTGTGAGTGTGGCCATTGTTTTGGCGCTGGTTCTTGTTTTTGGGCCGCCACTTCTGGCGCGAACCACCACTTATGAAGTGCACGCCTCATTCCAGAGGGCCGACGGATTGTCTGTTGGCAGCCCCGTACGGGCAGCCGGAGTTACAGTCGGCAAAGTGGTTGCCATGGAACTGGCCGACGGGTTTCGGGTTCGCGCCACCTTCTCAATCGACAGAGAGGTCGTGCTTGATACCGATGCAAGCGCAGCGATTGTCACCGACGGCATATTTGGCGAGAAGCTCGTTCAGATTGATATCGGGGGTGGCGAAGACAATATTCCTGATGGCGGCACCATCTCTTTCACCGAGGATGCTTTAATCATCGATGATTTGCTGGAACTCATAATTTCTCAGGCCCGCGCCAAGCGTGAGGCCGGCAAAACGGAGAGCGATCAATGAAACGTGGTGCTGTTGAAACCATTCTGGGTGCGTTGGTGCTCGCAGTTGCGATTGGCTTCGTTATCTTTGGCGCCCGTGTGATCGATGTGCAGGCGGATGGCGGCTATCAGTTACAAGCGCGGTTCCTGAAAGTTGGCGGTCTCGAACGCGGCAGTGATGTCCGTATTTCGGGGGTCAAGATTGGTTCTGTGGTGGAACGCACTCTCGACGCCGAGACATTCGAAGCCGTGGTTACTTTCACTGTGCGCGAAGATGTAAGTCTGCCTGCCGATACCGAAGCCGGTATTACTGCAGAGGGGCTGTTGGGCGGAAAATATCTTCGTCTGTTTCCAGGCCAGTCGGAGCAAACGCTCAGTGCGGGTTCGGATATTGCACGCACGCGAGACTTTCAGGCGCTCGAAGATACTGTCTCGGAAATCATTTTCCTCGCCACGGATGCGAACTGATCATTTTGTTGCGCGTACCGGGGCATCAGTCTGACACGTGGATATCATTGGCATGAAGTTTCTCAATTTCCGGCTTACGAGCATGTTTTGTGCTGTGACGCTGTGTGCCGTGCCGGCATTTGCGCAGACTCCGGAAAGCCAGGACGCACCCGCCACAACTGGCGCAGTGTTGCAGGGGCTCGACAAGGTGACGGCGCGGATTTCGACCTTCAACGTTCCCTTTGATCGGCTTTTTGCGTTTGGCAGCCTGACCATTCAGGTGCGTGCGTGCCACAAAACGCCCCCTACCGAGGCGCCTGAAAGCACAGCTTTTCTGGAAATTGATGAGAGTTTCGAAAGCGCCGCCGACCAGAGATTGTTCAGTGGCTGGATGTTTGCGTCCAGTCCTGCTGTCTCAGCTCTCGAGCATCCGGTCTACGATGTTTGGGTTGTCGACTGTATAAAAGCATCCAACTCGTCGGCGGACAGCCCGGGCTGAAAATCAGCGTTGGCCTTGAGGGCCTCGGCAAGCCGGTTCTTGTACTCTGCCCGATCAATCTCGATCGTCCCGAATTGTGTCAGGTGGTCCGTCACAAACTGGCTGTCGAGCAGGACGTAACCGCTTTTTCGGAGTCGGGCAGCCAGATGGCAAAGTGCAATCTTGCTGGCGTCGCGGGCCCGCGTGAACATGCTTTCTCCGAAGAACGCGCCACCAAGTGAAACGCCGTAGAGACCGCCGACCAGTTCACCGTCCAGCCAGCATTCGACCGAATGGGCAAACCCCATTTCGAACAGCGCTCCGTAAAGGCGCTCGATCTCGTCATTGATCCATGTTTCAGGACGCGCGCCCTGCGGTTCGGCACAACCGCGAATGGTACCGATAAAGTCAGAATCGCACCGGACCTCATAGGGGGTGTTTCGCAGGGTTTTTCGCAGGCGACGGGGAACGTGAAATGAGTCCAGAGGGATAATTCCACGCGCGTCGGGATCGATCCAGTAGAGGTCCGGATCGTTGCGGCTTTCGGCCATCGGGAAGATCCCGCTGGCATATGCGCCAAGAAGCAATTGTGGGGTCAAACCCGCCATGAGACGCAACTACGATGTTTCGACGAAACTCTCGAGCCAATGAATATCATAGTCGGCGGCAGCAAAGGAGGGATTGTCGACAAGCCTTTGATGCAACGGGATGGTCGTGGAGATACCGCTCACCGCCATTTCGCCCAGCGAGCGTCGCAATCGCATGATGGCCTCGTCGCGATTACGCCCGTGAACAATAAGCTTGGCCACCAGACTGTCGTAGTACGGTGGTATTCGGTAGCCCGCATATAATGCTGAATCGACCCGCACCCCCAGGCCACCAGGCGCATGATACTCCTCGATCAGTCCCGGGGAGGGTGCGAAGCTGACAGGATCCTCAGCATTGATCCGGCATTCTATGGCGTGACCTTCCATCACCACGTCTTCCTGAGTGATGGAAAGTTTGGCACCTGCGGCAATACGGATCATCTCCGCGACGATGTCGAAATTGCAGATCATCTCTGTGATTGGATGCTCGACCTGCACCCGGGTGTTCATCTCAATGAAGAAAAACTCGCCGTTCTCATAAAGAAACTCAAAGGTTCCCGCGCTGCGGTAGTTCATTTTGGCGGTTGCCTCGGCGCAGATCGTGCCGATCTTTTCGCGGGTCGCATCATCCAGAACAGGGCAGGGGGCTTCTTCGAGAACTTTTTGATGTTTGCGTTGGAGCGAGCAATCACGCTCGAACAAATGAACGGCATTTCCCTGACCGTCGCCGATCACTTGCACTTCGACATGTCTGGGGTGGGCGAGATATTTTTCGATATAGACCGTGGCATCGCCGAAATTTGACTCTGCCTCCCGGCTCGCCATCTTGAATGCTGTTTCTATATCGGCCTCATGCTCAACGACTTTCATGCCACGCCCGCCGCCGCCTGATGCCGCCTTGACGATGACCGGATATCCGATTTCTCCGGCGATCCGGCTCGCATCCGCAACGCTTTCGACGGCGCCCAGGGAGCCCGGGACAACGGGAACGCCTGTGGCACGCATGGCGTCTTTGGCCGCGACCTTGTCGCCCATTGTTGCGATCGAGTCTGATGTCGGGCCAATAAAGGCCATGCCGTGTTCCTCAACGATGCGCGCGAAGTTCGCGTTCTCGGACAAAAATCCATAGCCGGGATGAATCGCGTCCGCGCCGGTCAGCGTGGCAGCAGACAGAATCGCGGGGACGTTCAGATAGCTCTCCGCCGCGGAAGGTGGACCGATGCATACGCTTTCATCGGCGAGGCGGACATGCATCGCATAAGAATCAGCCGTTGAATGGACGGCGACGGTGGAAATTCCCATTTCCTTGCAGGCGCGGTGGATCCGCAGCGCGATCTCACCCCGGTTCGCGATCAGAACCTTTTTGAACATTGTTGGTCCGATCCGGGTCGGTTATTCGACGATGGCGAGCAACTCGCCAAACTCGACCGGCTGCCCGTTGGTCACTGCGATGCTGGAAACGGTTCCGCCATGGGGTGCCTTGACTTCATTGAAGGTCTTCATCGCCTCGATCAACATCAGCGTCTGACCCTGCGTGACGGTGTCGCCAGCTTTGATCAAAGGCGGGTCGCCGGGGGATTGGGAAAGATAGACGGTGCCGACCATCGGGGACGACACAGCCCCGGGTTGGTTTGCATCATCGCCCGCCGCAGATATTGCTGGCGAACCAGCCGCTGGCGTTGCTGCCGGAGCAGTGATGGCCGTCGATGAAGCCGCAGCAGCTGGACGTGCCACGCGAATGCGTTTGCCGCCGTCCTCATACTCGATCTCACCCAATCCGGTTTCAGCAAGCAGGTCAGAAAGTTTGCGGACAAGTTCTGAATCAATATCGAACGGGTCACTCATGTTTATCTACAAGTCCATACGTGCTGCGAGCGCGTCAATCGCGAGCAAATAGCTCATGGGGCCAAACCCACACACAACACCTGTTGCAGCCGCGCTGATATAGGACTTATGTCGGAACTCTTCCCGGGCGAAGATATTGGAGAGGTGAACTTCAACAATCGGAATGTCGAGCAGACGAAGCGCGTCATGCACGGCAACCGATGTGTGTGTGTAGGCCCCGGCGTTGATGGCAAGTCCGGCCGCCGATATGCGGGCTTCTTGAATCCAGGCTACAAGTTCACCTTCGTGATTGGATTGCCGGAATTCGAGATCAAGATTGGCGGTCTCAGCTGCATCCCGACAACGTTGTTCGATGTCTGCCAGAGACTCCCCGCCGTAGATACCTGGCTCGCGTTCGCCAAGCAGGTTGAGGTTGGGGCCGTTCAGGATCCAGATGGAAGGGCGCGTTGCCACGTGTTTTCGTCCCAGAGTTGTAAGTCTTGTGCCGGTTACCACGACCCCGCGATTCAGGGCAATGAACCGCACAGGCGTAATGATTGTCTGGCGACGAAAAAAGACGCTTCAATCTGGCCGGGATTCGACTATAACGCGCCACCGCTCGGGTAAAGGATGAGCCGCATGACAGCAAGAATCGATGCATTTCTGGCCAGTGAGGCTCCGGCGACGCCCTGCATGATCGTCGATCTGGAGCAGGTGGAAGCGAACTTCCGTGACATGAGAGAAATGGCGCCGTGGGCAGAGGTCTACTATGCGGTGAAAGCAAACCCTGCACGCCCTGTTCTGACAACACTCAACAAATCAGGGTGCGCCTTTGATGCCGCGAGTTTGGCAGAAATCATGGCTTGCCTCGAAGCAGGGGTTCCAGCTTCGAAGATTTCCTATGGGAACACGGTCAAAAAATCTGTCGATATCACCGCTGCCCATGATCTTGGCGTTGACCTATTTGCCATCGACAGTTTGGGTGAGATCGAGAAGCTTGCGGTTGCGGCCCCTGGCGCGAAAGTTTTCTGTCGCATCGTTGTTGCGAATGACGGTGCGCGTTGGCCGCTGACCCGTAAATTCGGCTGTGCGCCGGACGAAGCAGCGCCGCTTTTGCGCGCGGCAAAGGCAGCCGGCCTTATACCCGCGGGGCTGTCATTTCATGTCGGCAGTCAGCAGACCGAACCCGAGCGTTGGCGCGAAGGCATCAGCCGCTGCGCGGCGATATTCGAACAGCTTGCGCTTGATGGTGTTGCTTTGGAGTTGATCAATCTGGGGGGCGGATTTCCTGTGCCATATCGCAATGATGATGGGCCCGGTTTGGCCGAGGTCTTCGCGGCGATCGGGCGGGCGTTGTCAGAATCTTTTGGTGATGAAGTTCCGCGTGTCTTGATGGAGCCTGGGCGCGCCATCGTGGCATCTGCGGGAAAACTGCGGAGTGAGGTCATTCTGGTCACCGAGCGCATCTATGGCGGGCGCCAGCGTTGGGTGTATCTGGATGTGGGTCGATATGGCGGCCTGGCGGAGACCGAGGGTGAGGCAATTCAGTATCAACTGGAGTTTGATGACATGTCGGCAGACATGACGCCGTCCGTGGTGGCGGGGCCGACCTGTGACAGTCATGACGTGCTCTATGAAGATGCGTTGTACGAATTGCCTGTGACGCTGAAAGCTGGAGATTTCGTCACGTTCCGGAATACCGGTGCATATACGTCGACCTACGCTTCGATCGGGTTCAACGGGTTTGCGCCGCTCCACGAGCATTTTCTCTAGATGCTGTGACTTCAGTTTCCTGCTGGAGTTTGGTGAGTAGTCTGTCGAGTTGGGCTCGCTCGCTCTGGCTGAGTGTGTGCAACAAGTCAGCCTCATGGGCCAGTGCGACGGGCACGATTTCGTCATGCACCCGTTGTCCTGCAGCCGTCAGCTCCAAAATGGTCCGGCGGCGGTCATCGGGGTCGGTTTTTCGGGTGATGAACTTGCGGGCGAGCAAGGTAGTTGCGGCGCGACTGATAGTAACCTTGTCCATTGCTGTCTGATGACACAAGCCGGTTGCCGTGTTGGCGCCGAAACGGCCAAGTACAGCCATGACACGCCATTCAGGAACCCGCAGACCGAACCCTGCCTCGTAGTCTTGCGCTATGGCATTGCTGACACGGTTGGCCAGCACGGACAGTCGGTAGGGGAGAAAGGTCTCGAGAACCAGATGCTCTGGAGCGTCCTTGTTCGCGGATCGGGAGCGTGTCATCGGGTCATCAACTATTCGTTGCAAGTGAAACGAATTTAGATTTGGCGACCCATGTCGTCAATCCAGCCCGTCGAGATGATCGCGGATGAGAGTGAATACATCCTCGAACATTTCACTCGTTAGGCGGCCGGTATTCGTGTTGTAGCGTGAGCAATGATAGCTGTTGGCCAGCATGATATTGCGCTCACCATTGGCAACCTCATAGGACGCGGCGTGAATGAATTTCAACGCGGATTGTTTGTAGCCCAAAGTTGCCAGGATCGCTTTATGCGCCAGCCCGCCGAGTGCCAAAACGACTTCCAGTTTTGGCATGGCTGCGATTTCAGCTGCAAAGAATGGGCGGCAGGCCACGACCTCTGCACCAATGGGTTTGTTCTGGGGTGGAACACAGCGGACCGCATTGGTAATGCGACAGTCGATAAGCTCGAGACCATCATCGGGCGATGCTTTGAATTCACCTTTGGAGAATCCGAACTTTTCAAGTGTCGGATACAACAGGTCGCCCGCATAATCCCCTGTAAAGGGCCGGGCTGTCCGATTGGCCCCCTTCAGGCCTGGCGCGAGACCTACGATCAGCAGTCGTGCATCGGGGCTTCCGAAGCTGGGGACCGGCCCGTTGTGGAAATCGGGAAACTTTGCTGCATTCTGAGTTCGAAACTCAGCCAGACGCGGGCATAGAGGGCAGTCATGGGTTGGTTCATGTGGTGTCGGCATGATCAGGCCGCCGAGTTTTTATCGACGGATACCTTATCGTCGTCTTCGAACTCGTCATCGAAGTCATCGTAGTAGTCATCATCATCATCGTAACCATCATCACTGTTGGCAGGGCGATGGGAACGTTCACGTGCGATATCACCGCGCAGGGATTTCAGATCAACAAAACTGTCTGCTTGCCGACGCAATTCATCCGCGATTGTCGCTGTGTTGCTGGACGTGGTGCTGATCACAGTGACGCGAGCTCCGCGACGCTGTGCGGCAGCAATCAGACTGCGATAGCTTCCGTTGCCGGAAAACAGAACGATGTGGTCAACTTTTTCGGCGATTTCGAGCATGTCGACGGCCAGATCAACGTCAATTGAATTTCGGATGCGTCGGCGGCCGGCTGTGTCCGTGAAAGCCTTGGCCGGTTTGGTCACCAATGTGTATCCGTTGTAGTCGAGCCAGTCGACGAGTGGTCGAATGGGGGAGTATTCCTGATCCTCGATCAGCACAGTGTAGTAGTAAGCTCGGACGAGGTTCGAGCGGGTCTGGAAAAGCGAAAGTAGTTTCTTGTAATCGATGTCGAAATCCAGCCCCCGGGCGGTTGCATAGAGATTTGCACCATCTATAAAAACGACTGTTTTTTCATTGTCCTTGAGCACGCTGTTAAATTCCTTTGTGCAATCAGACGCCAGAGCGTCGTAAGTGAATATCTGTTGAATATATGACCGCGGAACCGCGCGGTTGCTTTGAATGGCGGGTTAGATAGCCCGAGCCGGAAACCCTGTCCAGCCGTCCACCACAGTGACAATCAACCTTTGTGGGGAAGAGGAAGAATATGATCTTGATCGGGCTCGGCGCCAATCTTCCCAGTGTCAGTCACGGCGCGCCGCGCCAGACCCTTGAGGCTGCGCTTATCGCTTTGGAGGGGCACCAGATCAAAGTCTCGAACCGCTCCCGCTGGTATACAACCGCTCCGGTTCCGGTGTCAGACCAGCCACATTTCGTTAATATTGTGGTTTCGGTGACGACGAATCTGGCAGCGGGGGCGTTGTTGCAGGCGTTACATCACGTTGAAGATACGTTCGGGCGTGTTCGCGAAGCGCGGAATGCTGCGCGTGTGCTGGATATCGATCTTCTCGACTACAACGGTTTGATTTCGCTGGAATGGCCGGTTTTGCCGCATCCACGTATGGATCAGCGCGCATTTGTGTTGGTTCCGTTGCGCGATATCGTACCTGATTGGGTACATCCGGCGACTGGGCGCGGGATTGATGCGCTGCTTGCCGAAGCTTCCGACCTGTCGGGCGTTGAGCTTCTGGATGACGAGATTACAACGCGCTGAACCCTATTGCGCCTAAACGGTTGGCTTCCCGTGATTTTGGGCCTATATAACTGCCAACCCCCTATTCAGGCTCGGAGAAATTTGAATGGCCCGCGTCACAGTTGAAGATTGCATTGAACGTATTCCCAACCGCTTCGATCTGGTTATGGTCGCCGGTCAGCGCGCGCGTGAGATTTCGGCGGGAGCGCCGATCACTGTTGAGCGCGACAACGACAAGAACCCCGTTATTGCACTGCGAGAGATCGCCGACGAGACCGTCGAGATTGCAAGTCTGCAGGAATCTTTGATCGCGGGTCAGCAGAAACATGTCGAGTTCGACCTTCCTGAAGAGGAAGAAGTCATCGAGTTGCTCGAATCCGAAACCCACGTCGCTGGTGTTGTTCCCGATGCACCGCTCGCGGATGGTGAGGAAGGCTCCGAGGACGGCATGCCGCAGATGCGTTTCGAGGACGCTGTCGACGAAAGCCCGGATAACTGATCGCTTTTTGCTTCAGATAGAGGCGTTTGACGCCCTGCAATCAAATTTTCGCCCACGCGAACGAGCGCCCGAGCACATTTTAATGTGTTCGGGCTTTTTCGTGCACGCCGTTTCATGGCTATGATGTTCTCATGATGCGTCAATTTGAACTTGTTGAGAAAGTTCGTGCCTACGATCCGAGTGCGGATGAGGATGCGCTGAACCGTGCCTATGTCTTTGCGATGAAGGCGCATGGGGCGCAGACCCGGGCTTCGGGCGACCCCTATTTCAGTCATCCGCTGGAAGTTGCGGGCATCCTGACCAACTACCATCTTGATACGGCTTCGATCATCACAGCGCTCCTGCATGACACAATCGAAGACACCGAGGCCACGACTGAGGAAATCACTGAACTCTTCGGTGAAGAGGTCGCGCAGTTGGTCGATGGCGTGACGAAGCTGACCCAGCTTGAGTTGCAATCCGACCGTGCCAAGCAGGCAGAAAACTTCCGCAAATTGTTGCTGGCAATGAGCAAGGATATCCGTGTCCTCCTGGTCAAGCTGGCTGACCGTTTACACAATATGCGTACGCTGCATCATGTGCCGAAAGAAGAGCGCCGCCATCGCATTGCCCATGAGACGATGGACATCTACGCGCCGCTGGCCGAACGCATCGGCATGCACGACATCAAGGATGAATTGGAGGACCGGGCGTTTCGTGAGCTTTATCCTGATGCACGGGATTCGATCACACGCCGCCTCGAATTCCTGCGATCTGAAGGTGAAAGCGTTGTTGAGGCCGTACTCGGCGAGTTGCGCGATGTGTTCGCTGAAGCGGGGATTGAAGTGAATATCGCCGGGCGTGAGAAATCGCCCTATTCGATCTGGCGAAAGATGCAGCGGACCCATTCATCTGTCGAACAATTATCCGATATCATTGCCTTTCGCGTGGTCGTGCCGACGGTGCCGGATTGTTATCAGGCGTTGGGCGTCGTGCACGGGCGCTATCAGGTCGTGCCCGGAAGATTCAAAGACTACATTTCGACGCCAAAACCGAATGGTTATCGGTCATTGCACACCAGCGTGATTGGCCTCGCCGATCACCGTATCGAAATTCAGATCCGGACTCAGGACATGCACGACGTGGCCGAACGGGGTGTTGCAGCACACTGGGTTTACAAGGAAACCGGCTCGGGCCCGGCGTCTGATGCGGTGCGGGAAGAGAACCGTCAGTATCGCTGGCTTCAGGAGCTTCTCGAGATCCTAGAGAACGCTGTGGCGCCGGAAGACTTTCTCGCCCATACGCGCATGGAGATGTTTTCCGATCAGGTCTTCTGCTTTTCCCCGCGCGGGGAAGTGTATTCGCTGCCGCGCGGCGCAACGCCGATCGACTTTGCTTATGCCGTCCATACCGATATTGGTGACAAAAGTGTCGGTGCGAAAATCAACGGGCGCAACATGCCGCTGCGCACGGTTCTGCAAAACGGGGATCAGGTCGAAATCCTGATATCCAAGAACCAGACACCGTCCCCGGACTGGGAAAAACTTGTCGTCACGGGCAAGGCGCGCTCTCGCATTCGGCGCGTGCTGCGTGAAGCCGAGATGCGCCAGTATGTTGATCTGGGCCGTGGAATTGTCGGCAAGGGGTTTGACCGGATTGGGGAAACGCTCGACGGCGCGTCTTTTGACAAAGCCCTGAAGGAATTCCATGCGGATTCGACCGACGATCTGTTCGCGATGGTTGGGCAGGGCGTTTACACCGGACGAGATGTGGCCCGGGCGGTGTTCCCGGACAAGGTCAAAGACGAATCTGCAATGAAGAACGCAGCTTCGATATTTTCACTGCGTCGCAAGAAACGCCTGCCGACCGGGGATGGCAAACATGCCGTTCCGATCAGCGGTCTGACGCCTGGCATCGCCGTGCATATGGCCAAGTGCTGCTACCCGCTGCCCGGAGATCGCATTGTGGGTGTCATGACAACCGGCAAGGGCGTGACCATTCACACCATAGATTGCATGACTCTCGAGGCTTTCGCAGATAGTCCGGAACGTTGGGTGGATGTGTCCTGGGATCCGGATTCTGATCTGGGAACAACCGATCTGGTCAGCCGTCTGAACATTACGCTGGTCAATGAGCCGGGGAGTCTCGCGGAGATGGCTGCGACCATTGCCAGCGCCCACGGCAATATTTCAAATCTGAAGTTTACCAACCGGACGGCGGACTTCTTCGATATGGTCGTTGATATTGAAGTCGCTGACGCCAAACACCTGAACAACATTGTGACGACTTTGCACGGACATAGATCAGTCAGCACTGTCGAGCGCGCCCGCAGCTGACCACGACACGCCTTGACCTTCCATCCGAGAAGTTCGATTCTACCGTCTGTTCCCGAAACCATGAGACAGTTCAATGGCTTCTGATCTGCGCCTCGGCGTCAATGTTGATCATGTGGCGACCATCCGCAACGCCCGCGGTGGCGGTCTGCCCGACCCTGTCCGTGCGGCGCGCGCCGCCGCGGCAGCAGGCGCTGACAGCATTGTTGCCCACCTGCGCGAGGACCGACGGCACATCTCGGATGATGACCTCATCCGCTTGCTTGAGGCCATCGATATCCCGCTAACCCTTGAAATGGCGGCGACCGATGAGATGCTGGATATTGCGCTTCGTCATGCGCCTCATGCGGTTTGCATTGTGCCCGAACGGCGTGAGGAGCGAACCACAGAAGGTGGCCTCGATGTGGTCGGAGGTCACAATCACCTCAAGCGGTTTGTCGATGACCTTGGTGAACGCGGTGCCATTGTTTCCATGTTCATTGAGCCCGATCGCGCGCAGCTTGATGCGTCGCGTTCTATCGGTGCTCCGGCTGTCGAAATTCATGTTGGTGCCTATTGTGATGCCCTGTCGGAAGGGGATACGGAGGAGGCTGAGCGGCTTTATGCCCGGATCGAGGATGCCGCAGAATATGGAACCGGGATCGGTCTGAAGATGCATGCCGGACATGGCATAACCTTTGATACCGTCGGGCCAATTGCGGCAATCAAAGAGATAGAAGAACTCAACATCGGTCACTTTTTGATTGGTGAAGCCATCTTTGGTGGCCTCGACAGCTCAATCAAGCGCATGCGTGCGCTGATGGACAAGGCCCGGGCGGATTCACTGGGCGAGGCCAGCGCATGAGTGAAGACAACCCCGTAAAGCCACCTGTTCCGATGTATCCCATGATTATCGGACTGGGGAGTGACCTGATTGATATCACGCGTGTTGAACGGACTCTCGAGCGGTTCGGAGATCGCTTCACGATGCGTTGCTTTACAGAAACGGAGCGGGTGAAGTCTGACCGCCGCCTCAAGCGTGCCGACAGCTACGCCAAGCGCTATGCCGCCAAAGAAGCATGTTCCAAAGCACTGGGCACAGGGTTTCGCAAAGGTGTGTTCTGGTGCGATATGGGAGTGATCAACCTTCCATCAGGAAAGCCGACAATGCATCTGACAAATGGTGCCGCTGCGCGCCTGGCTGAAATCACGCCGCCGGGTATGAAACCACTTATCGAACTGTCCATTACGGACGAACCGCCCCTGGCGCAGGCGATTGTCATCATCTCTGCGATTCCCGATATCGTGGACTAGGACACCATGGCATGGCTGCGCTGTTCCTTTCGTGACTGGCGCAATCGCCGTGACGCGTTTAGAAACCGCGTTTCCGCTGCGGTATGAAGTTGCAAAGGTCGTAGAATGTCGAAAGACAAGAAACAGAAATCAGGCGGCACGTTCGAGACGTTGCGCACAATTGTCTACGCCTTGCTGATTGCCGGGGTGGTGCGGGCTTTTCTGTTCCAGCCTTTCAATATTCCTTCGGGCTCGATGATTCCGACCTTGTTGATTGGTGACTACCTTTTCGTCTCGAAATACTCATACGGCTATAGTCGGTACTCGTTTCCATTCGGCGTGGGTTTTTTCTCCGGCCGGATATTTGGCAGTGCGCCGGAGCGTGGCGACGTTGCGGTGTTCCGTCATCCGCCGACCAATCGGGATGATTTCATCAAGCGCCTTGTGGGGGTGCCGGGGGATCGCATTCAAATGATCAACGGCCGCTTGCATCTCAACGGTGAGATTGTGCCGCGGCGTCGGATTGAGGATCATCTTTCACGTGATTTCCGCGGCAGCGTGCGCCGTGTGCCGCAATATGAGGAAACGCTCCCCGGTGGTAGGACCTATACGATTCGTGAGGGCCTTGCCGATCGTGGCGGAGTCGATAACACGCGTGAATTTGTTGTGCCGCCGGGAAACTATTTCGCCATGGGCGACAATCGCGATGACAGCAATGACAGCCGCAGCTGGGGGTTTGTCCCCGACCAGAACCTCATCGGGCGTGCCGAGATGATCTTCTTCTCCACAGATGGTTCAGCAGGCTGGCTGAAGCCATGGGGCTGGATCCAGGCGACGCGTTTCAATCGCATTTTTGATTCCATCGATTGATGGCTAAGGGCCCCGCCATTGAAGAGTTGTTCGGGACGCTGGGTCACCGCTTTTCCAACCGTGGCCTTTTGATTCGGGCGCTCAGTCATTCGAGTGTGGCAGGGCCGGAATCCTATGAGAGACTGGAGTTTCTCGGAGATCGTGTGCTGGGACTGGTTGTGGCGCAATTGCTGCTCGAGCGGTTTCCGGCCGAAAATGAAGGTGAAATCGGACGTCGGTTTGCGGCCTTGGTGCAGGCCAGCACGCTGGCCCGGGTGGGTGCGGATATCGGCGTTGAGCGTTTTGCGCGCGTGTCCCCGGGTGTGCTGAACGAAAACATCGTGGCCGATATGGTCGAAGCACTGATTGCGGCCGTCTATCTGGATGGTGGTATGACTTCTGCGGAAGCCTTTATCCGTCGGATTTGGGACCCGTTGGTGGAACAAAAGTCTCGGCCACCACGAGACCCAAAGACGGCATTGCAGGAATGGGCGCAGTCAAAAGGGCATGGATTGCCCGTATATAGTGATGTCGGCCGCCGTGGCCCCGATCACCAACCGGAGTTTACCGTGGAAGTATCACTGGAAGGTCAGGAACCGGCGCGTGCGTCCGGACCAAGCAAGCGCGCTGCTGAGCAGGATGCCGCTGCTGGGATGTTGGCCCGGCTGGGGGTCAAGCAAGATGCCTGACGGACAGACAAACTGCGGTGTCGTGTCGGTGCTCGGCGCGCCCAATGCCGGCAAATCAACTTTGGTCAATCGATTGGTCGGCGCCAAAGTCTCGATTGTCTCACCGAAGGTTCAGACGACACGAATTCGCGTGCGGGGTGTAGCCCTGCGGGAGAACACGCAAATCGTCTATGTCGATACGCCGGGTATTTTTGTGCCCAAGCGACGGCTGGACCGGGCGATGGTGGACGCCGCCTGGAGCGGTGCATCCGATGCAGATGCCGTCATCCTGCTGGTGGACGCCAAGCGCGGCGTAGATCCCGATACGCGACGCATTGCCGAAGGCTTGAAGGAACGGGGAGGGCCGGTCACGCTTGTCATCAACAAGGTGGATACGGTTCGCCGGGAAGTCCTGCTTGCACTGGCCGACGAACTCAATGGGTTGGTGGATTTTGACCGTACGTTCATGATTTCAGCACTCAATGGCAGTGGGGTGATTGATCTGGAAGAAGAACTCGCCAGTCGTATGCCCGTGGGTCCCTGGCTGTTTCCAGAGGATGAAATTTCAGATTTGCCGCAACGCCTGCTGGCCGCCGAACTCACCCGCGAAAAAGCCTATCTCTACCTTCATCAGGAATTGCCCTATGCCCTGGCCGTCGGCACGGAGAGCTGGGAGGATTTCGAGAATGGCAGTGTGCGGATTGAGCAGGCGATCACGGTCGCGCGCGAATCTCACAAGGGCATTGTGGTCGGCAAAGGCGGTCAAATGATCCGCCGCATTCGTTCTGAGGCTCAAGAGGAACTGGCGGAGCTGCTGGGGCGAGAAGTGCATTTGTTTGTGCGCGTGAAGGTGCGGGAAAAATGGGCAGAAGATCCCGGACATTTCCGCGAATGGGGCCTTCGCTTCGACGCGTGAGCCCATGGGAACCTGCCCGCATTGCCACGGCGCGACAAAGTATGTTCCATGAAAGCCTACTGATGGGTTGAGAAAACCAAATGGATTGGCGTGACGAAGGTATCGTGCTGGCTGCGCGGCCGCATGGTGAGGGAGCTGCGGTGGTGCAGTTGCTCACGCGCGACCACGGGCGTCACGCGGGCCTGATGCATGGCGGAGACTCGCGCAGCAAACGTGGGATTGTTCAGCCCGGCAACCTCGTCGATGCTGTCTGGCGTGCACGCCTGACCGAGCATCTCGGTCGATACACCATTGAGCCCGTACGTCATGTGGCCGCGCAGTTCATGGATGACCCGGCCCGACTGGCCGCGTTATCGGCAGCTTGCGCGGTTGTCGAAGCGGTGATCCCCGAACGTGAACCGCATCCCGGACTGTATGCTGCGACGGGTGCTTTGCTCGATGCGCTTTCGGGCGGGGAGCGTGATATATGGCCAGCGGTTTATATTCAGTGGGAGCTTGGCCTGCTTCACGAGCTCGGCTTTGGACTTGATCTGGGCTCGTGTGCGGCGACTGGTGAAACCGAGAATCTGATTTATGTAAGTCCGCGTACCGGTCGGGCTGTATCACGTGCGGCGGGAGAGCCCTACCGCGAGCGTATGCTGACCCTGCCATCCTTCCTGCGCCCGGATGGGCGGGGTGGAGGGGCCGATGACGCAGATTTTGCCGCGGGATTGAAGCTGACAGGTTTTTTTCTGGCGCGTCATGCATTTGATCCGCTTGATCGTGGGCTGCCCGCGGCCCGCGAGCGTCTGGATGTGCTGATCTCGCGATCATCGGAAAGCACGGAATCGCCTTCTGCTGATTGTTGAGGTGAATCAGGCGCGGGGCCTACAAGGAGCATCTGTTCACTGGAGAATTTAAGATGACTGTTGTTGGTGGCGGTGTGCGTCAGGAAGCATTCAAGGATGCGCTTAGTGAGCGCTATCTGAGCTATGCACTGTCCACGATTATGGCGCGATCCCTGCCGGATGTGCGCGATGGTCTGAAACCGGTGCATCGCCGTTTGTTGCATGCGATGCGTCAGCTCAAGCTCGATCCGGATCAGGGCTACAAGAAATGTGCCCGTGTGGTGGGTGATGTCATGGGTAAATACCATCCCCATGGCGATCAGGCGATTTACGATGCACTGGTGCGTCTGGCACAGGAGTTTGCGGTTCGGTATCCGCTGGTCGACGGTCAGGGCAATTTCGGCAATGTCGACGGCGATAATGCAGCGGCGATGCGCTACACCGAGGCGCGCATGACCGAAGTCGCGCAAGCCTTGCTTGATGGCATCGACGAAGATGCCGTGGATTTTCGCGAAACCTATGACGGCGAGGGCAGCGAGCCGGTTGTTCTGCCATCAAACTTTCCGAACCTGCTGGCAAATGGTGCGACCGGCATTGCGGTGGGTATGGCGAGCAGTATTCCACCCCATAATGTCGGTGAAATTTGCGATGCGCTGGCTCATTTGCTGAAAACGCCCAACGCGACCATCGCAAAGCTCGTGGATTTTATGCCGGGACCCGATTTCCCGACCGGTGGAAAGCTGGTGGAAGACCGCGCGACGGTCGCAGAAGCCTATGCTTCGGGTCGCGGCAGCTTTCGGGTTCGTGCCCAATGGGTGAGCGAGGATCTCGGTCGCGGTCAGTATCAGGTCGTGATCACCGAAATTCCTTATCAGGTTCAGAAAGCACGTCTGATCGAGCGCATCGCCGAGCTGATGCACAATCGCAAGCTCCCGCTATTGGGCGATATTCGCGATGAATCCGCCGAAGACATTCGGCTTGTGCTGGAGCCCAAAAGCCGGAATGTCACGGCTGAGATGTTGATGGAGAGCCTGTTCCGCAATACGGAAATGGAATCGCGCTTTTCGCTGAACATGAATGTGCTCGACGCGGATCATGTACCGCGTGTCATGAATTTGCGTGAAGTCCTGCAAGCATACATCGATCACCGTCACAACGTGTTGATCCGCCGGACCAAACACCGGCTGGAGAAAATCACCGATCGCCTGAATGTTCTGAAAGGCTACATGGTCGTTTTCCTCAATCTGGATGAGGTGATTGCGATCATTCGCGAAGAAGATGACCCGCGTGCGGTCATGAAGAAGCGCTGGGACCTCAATGATGCGCAGGTCGATGCCATTCTCAACATGCGTTTGCGGTCTTTGCGCCGGCTCGAGGAAATCGCAATTCGCGAAGAGATCGAAGGACTTGAGGGGGAACAGAAGTCTCTCAAAGGCCTCCTCAAAGACAAGGCCAGGCGAATCAAGCATCTGGCCGGTGAAGTTGCAGACTTGAAAAAGGCCTTTGGTCAGAAAACCGAGCTCGGCAAGCGACGGACAGAGATTGGCGACGCGCCGGATCCCGTGGCCGTGCCGGTTGAGGCCATGATCGAACGCGAGCCGGTCACCGTTGTGTGTTCTGAAAAAGGCTGGGTCCGTGCCATCCGCGGTCACGGTCTGGATCAGACTGAGCTGAAGTTCAAGGAAGGTGACAAAGGGCGTTTTGCTGTTGAGGCCGAAACGACGGATAAGCTTCTGGTGTTCGGCACCAATGGGCGTTTCTACACTGTGGGGATCGACAAGCTTCCCGGTGGCCGGGGGCATGGCGAGCCATTGCGGCTGATGTTCGATATGGGGAACGATGCCGATATTGTCTCGCTGCATGTCTACAAACCGGGTGCCAAACTTGTTGTGGCGTCCAGTGACGGACGCGGTTTTGTCGTGGGCGAGGATGATGTCATTGCCCAGACCAAGAACGGGAAACTGGTCCTCAACGTGAAGGGTGATGTGGAGGCGGCGGCCTGTGGCCCGGCAGAGGGCGACCATCTCGCGGTACTTGGTAAAAAGCGCAAACTTCTGGTCTTCCCGCTGTCCGAATTGCCGGAAATGTCACGTGGTCGTGGGGTAAAGCTCCAAAGCTACTCGGGCGACAGTCTTGCAGATGTGGCGGTCTTCACCATGAAGGAGGGCCTGACGACCCAGACAGGGGACCGACATCGGACATTTACTGCTGATGAGCTCGCCGAATGGATCGGAAAACGCGCCCAGGCAGGGCGTAAGGTTCCACGCGGTTTCCCGGCGGCACCGCGGTTCAGTTGACCGGTGCCCCATATTGTCGGGATGTGGTGAAGCTGATAACAGTCTCAACGTGAATTTCATCCGTCCAACCGGAGACAAATGATGCAAGCAGTCCCGGGCAGCGCGCCCACATTGATCAACGCCCTTTGGCCCCGTGAAACCGGCGGCCTGCTTCGGCTGGCTCTACTGGCTTTTGCGGGAAGCATTTTGATGGCCCTGTCGGCAAAGGTGCAGGTGCCCATGTGGCCGGTGCCAATGACCATGCAAACATTTGCCGTGCTGGTGATTGCGATGGCTTATGGCGCGCGTTTGGCGGGCGCAACCATTTTGCTCTATCTGGCTGAAGGCGCGATCGGATTGCCGGTTTTCGCAAGCGGTGGCGGTGTGCTTTACATGGCGGGCCCGACCGGCGGTTATCTCGCAGGATTCCTTGTTGCCGCTGTTCTTGTTGGATGGCTCGCAGAGCGCGGTTGGGACCGGAACGTGGTTTTGACCTTCCTGGCCAACATGGCAGGTACAGCAATCATTTTTGCGCTGGGTGTGGCCTGGTTGTCCGGCATTGTTGGCGGGCTTGAGAAGGCTATCGTTGCGGGGTTCCAGCCGTTTATTGCTGGTGCGTTCGTTAAGATTGCTCTGGCCGCTGCCGTGCTCCCGCTGGTTTGGAAGCTTTTGCCCAAGCGATCTGCTGACTAGATAAAGCGATGTGTTCAATGAAAACGGCCGCCTTTTGGGCGGCCGTTTTTGATTCAGATGGTCATGCGATCAGAAGTTCAGGGAGATATCCCTGTGGACGGCCAGGCAGGATGCCATATCGCCAATATGTTCTGACGGCAGGCGTTCCTGCAGGCGAAGGCCAATCGTGTCGGCGAGAGTATCGCTGTAAGTCGTGAGTGGTGTTGCCAGTTCTGCGGCGGCGCGGGTCCGCCACTCGAGTTCTTCCAAATACAATGCGACAGCCTTGCTGGCTTCCACGACAGCTTTTTCGGGATTTGGTGTCCGTGCAGTCAGCGCGCGACGTGCTTGCGTCAGAGGGGCACGAATCCGGCTTGTGTCTGTGAGACGGGCCAGTGAAGATTCTGTGGCCTTCAGCGTCTCTATGGCCTGATCACCGGACTGCGCAGCAAGCGCACCAGGGAGATTACTCACTTGCTCTTTCACAGCGGCAAAGTCTTCCGAGCCCGCAATAATCTCGCGCAGTTCCAGGATAGGCTCATAGGCCTGGTCGACATTTCGCCGATAAGTCAGGCGTGCTTTCTTCACAGCGCTCGAAAGCGTCGTATAGCGTTTGCGTGCATCGTCCCATTCAGTCGGCAGTCCGGCCTCAAGCACTTTCTGCTCGGCCTGTAGTTTGAGGATCAGATCCTCCATGTCGGCCGTTTCGGTGCTGGTGAATTCACCGTTGCGTTTGTCCTGACGTAGTTCTTCGCGATGTTCCTTGATCTCGGCAATGTGGTCGCGGATATCGGCCTGCATACGCCGGACACTGATATGGAGCGGCCGATATTCGGGAACGTAGTCTGCGAGGTCGCGCTCGCTCTCACGAATGTCTTCGACCAATTGGAAGGTCGCGAGGGCTTTGGTGAAACTGTCGTTGATTTCCTTCAACCGTTTGGGGGGCAGATAACTGAAATCGAGTGTTTTCCCACTGTCAATCGCCGCGACGAGTTCCGGTCGCCGTTCATCGTAGATCGGGAACAGCCGTTCTTCGATGCATTGCTGGAGCCGCGGGTTCTTTGGAGGCGGAGCCGTTTCAGCTGACAGGAAAGACTTGTTGGGCAGGAAGTTCACCAGCGAGGGGAAGTTGCCGACGATTGCCAGACCCAGAAGCTGGAGCCCGATAAAGGCTGCCACGCCCTTGTACATGGACGTGGTTTTGACAATGGCTGGCGCAACACCGCGTAAATAGAAGAGCGCGAACCCGAAGGGTGGGGTCAGGAACGATGTCTGCATGTTGACGCCGATCATGACGCCAAGCCAAACCGCAGTGATATTTGCGGACGGATCCTGCAGCAGGATCGGTGCGACGATCGGAACCACCACAACGGCGATCTCGATAAAGTCGAGGAAGAAGCCGAGGACGAAGATCACGGCCATGACCACGATAAACTGGGTCCAGAAACCACCCGGCAGGCTTTCCAGAAATCCCTTCACCAGTTCTTCGCCACCAAAGGCACGGAACGCAGCTGTCAGCATGGCTGCGCCAAGCAGGATGATGAAGACCATCGAGGTGGTTTTAGCGGTCTCGATCATGACACTGCGCATGGTGTCGTCGATCTTGTGGACTCGCCAACCGCTCCACAGCACTGCGGACAGGAATGCCACAACGGCGGCGACCGCGAGCAGAATTCCGAACAGAT
Organism: uncultured Alphaproteobacteria bacterium; assembly: GCA_943787745.1. Classification (GTDB taxonomy): domain Bacteria; phylum Pseudomonadota; class Alphaproteobacteria; order UBA6615; family UBA6615; genus JABJAG01. The sequence continues at coordinate 278,174 of CALSNJ010000002.1, forward strand.
CATTGCCGGTATCGATGCTCTTTATGTTGAGATCAAAGTTTTCCAACAGGACGAAGACAACAACAACGGCAGCAATGGCGATCAGGGCCGGTACATAGGTGAGGCGGTTGCCTTCGGTAAGGCGATAGCCGGCCATGATGATCGCGCCAACCGCACCGATGGCACCAGCCTGGTTTACAGTCGCGATGCCCATGATGATCGAACCGAGAACCGCGAGGATCAGTGCCAGCGGCGGGATCAGAACGAGGAATACGCGCAGCGCAAACCGAAGATTATAGGCACCGTCGTGACGGACGGCTGGCGCGCTTTTCGGGCGGATCAGCGCAAAAATAAGGATATAGGCGAGATACAGACCGACGAGCACGAGGCCGGGCAGGAACGCACCCAGGAACATGTCACCGGCACTTGTTGAGGCGATGTCGAACTCACCGGGCATGGTAAACTCGCCCGTGGCTTCCTTGTATTCGGCTTTTCGTGCCGTACTGGCCTGATCCGAGGCGCTCGAGAGCTGATCGGCTAGGATGATGAGCACGATTGAGGGTGGGATGATCTGCCCGAGTGTGCCGGAGGCCGCGATGGTTCCTGTCGCGAGAGAATGAGAATAATTGTTACGCAGCATCGCTGGCAGGGAAATCAGTCCCATCGCCACAACGGTTGCACCAACAATGCCTGTGGTCGCCGCAAGCAGAGCGCCAACAATCACCACAGACATGCCCAGACCACCGGGAACAGGCCCGAAAAGCTGTGCCATGGTGACCAGCAGGTCTTCTGCGATCTTTGACCGCTGCAGCATGATGCCCATGAAGACAAACAGCGGAATGGCTATCAGGGTATCGCGCTCGACTTCCCAGTAGATTCCTCGGAAATTCGTGACGCCGGCGGTCAGCCACTGAATGGGCCCGTCCTGTGCGAAATAGCTTCCCGTATCCCCGGTGAAAGCCCACCCAAACAGGGAGGCCAATGCGATTGTCAGAATGGCCGAACCGGGCAGTGCGAATGCCACCGGGTAACCCATGGCCAGAGCACTGGCCATAAGCAAAACCAGAACGGCGATGAAGAAGACTTCCATGTTGCGTTTCCGTCCGGGATTAAGGGCTAGGGCGCCGGTTGTTCAGGTGGTTTCGGTTTCCCGGGTTCGCCGCGAAGGTCGGCAACGCTCGAGAGGAAATAACTGGTGAACTGCACCATCATCGAAACAGCGAATACGGCGAGGAAACCCGCCATGAGGTATTTGACGTAAAGACCAAAGCCGCTTTGGGAGGTCTCAAAGCTGAGCAGCGGACTGTTGATGACCGTGGCCTTCCCCGCCATCCCCATGGAGAGAATGATCCAGCAGAGCGGCAGTCCCAGCAGCAAGGCACCTATTGAGTTTGTCCATGCTTTGCCGCGTTCACTGAACCCTGTGTAGAGAACGTCGACACGAACATGCCCCTCTTCGGTCAGCGTGTAGGCGCTCGCGAACAGAAACAGCGCGGCGTACCAGAACCGGACAAGGTCCCCCATGAACGCTTGTTCATATGAAAATATGAAACGCGCGATGACGATCTGAAGCTCCGCGATCACAACCAGCAGGGCCAGCCATGCAAAACCGAGCGTCCGCGTGAAGTATGCAATCACCAGCGATACAACAATCAGCGGATAGTGCACGAAGGCACCGCGGAATCGCGACAGTCCAAGTTCTGTGGTGAGTTTGTCACCGACGAAATAGGAAAGGAAACCCTCGACACGCAGGAACGAGATGACGGTGTCTGCAATGCCAATCAAAAGAACCGACCAGAACGCAGCGCGAATTATGAACGCGGAAAGCGCGGAAAGGTTGGCCGAATCCACCCGCAAGCCGCGCTGTGGAGTCCCGATTACATAAGCGGCGACCAGTCCGATCAGCACGACATAGAGCAGTATTTGAAGCCACCCGAGAAGGGGTGCGCCTTCTGGCAATGGCTTGTTGAGAGCTTCTGCGCCAAACCATTGCAGGTGTGAGAACAGGTTCCCGATCCCGGGCCAGTCCTGCCAGAATGTGAGGTAATTGTTGAGCAGGAAACCAGCACAGATGGCGATGATCGACAGGGCAAAAATCCGGAGTGCGAGACCTCCGAAGTCACCAATTTTTGCGGGCTGTACGTCGCCGAGAGTGGTAGCCGTCATACTGTCTGTTTCCCCCAAAATTCCAAGGACAAGGCTAAGCCAATAGAGACCCTGCTGTCTGTGTGGAAATTTGTCACATATTCGTCAGGCACACATGGAAAACGGAGCCAAGGGGGCTCCGTTTTCTCGTGTGCTTGATGCGTTGGGACTAAAGTCCAAGAACGCGGTTGCGCTGGGCAACGTAGGCCTGGTCCGAAATGTTCGTCCAGCCACCGACTTCCTCACGTGCTTTGAGGAAGCTGGCGTGAATGCGAGCCGCAAGATCGCTGTGCGCGACGACTTCGCTGAACACTTCGTCAGCAGCAGTGCCGAAGCTGTCATAGATCTCGTCAGAGAACTCGCGCAGTTCAACACCGTTGTTGTTGATCAGCTGTGCGAGTGACGCGCCGTTCTTGGCGTTGTACTCGGACATCATGACGTCATTTTCCATCGAAGCAGCGGCTTCAATCAGCAGCTTGTCAGACGGTGACAGCTTGCCCCAGAACGACGCGTTCAGTCCGACGGCCAGCATTGAGCCCGGCTCATGCATGCCCGGATAGTAGTAGAACTTCGCAGCTTCGTAGAACTTCATGACCTGGTCGTTCCAGGGACCAACCCATTCGGTTGCGTCGATGGCGCCGGAAACGAGGTTCTCATAAATCTGACCACCCGGCAGGGAAACAGGAGAGGCACCCAGCTTGGCCATGACGTCACCGCCGAGGCCCGGGATACGCATCTTCAGACCCTTGAGGTCGTCTGCTGTGTTGATTTCCTTGTTGAACCAGCCGCCCATCTGGACGCCGGTGTTGCCGCACATGAGACCCTTGAGGTCGAACTCGGCACCGAGCTCGTCCCAGAGTTCCTGACCACCACCAAAGCGGATCCAGGCGTTCATCTCGGTATAGGTCAGGCCAAACGGAACGGCTGTGAAATATGCCCAGCCCGGATGCTTGCCTTTCCAGTAATAGTCAGCGGCGTGATAGCCCTGAGCGTTCCCGGATGCGACTTCGTCGAAGGAGTCGAACGCACCAACGCGCTCACCTGCTGCGAAATATTCGACCTCGATACGACCGTCACTCATGGTGCGGAGGCGGTCTGCGAAACGCTGTGCGCCTGTCCCAAGGCCCGGGAAATCACGCGGCCATGTGCTGACCATTGCGAATTCGACGCGCTCCTGCGCGATTGCCGGTTTTGGGAAAGCGGATGCGGCAGCAGCAGCGCCGGTCACACCGGCTAGGCCTGCGGCCTTGATAAACTTACGTCGTTCCATGAATTGCTCCCTGGGGTGCTTGTTGATGTTTTAGCTTCTGCCGGAGGGGTCTTGCAGCCGACAAAAAATTTTCTTCTCACAGATGCGGTTGCAGCTGTGGGGTGTTGGATCGAACATATGACAGCGTTAGGGGGCGTGCAACGGCGCGCGCCTAGACGAAAGTATGAGGGTTTCGTTAGCGCGGAGAGTTGGAATCGGGCAGCGGACCTGTCTGCCAGCCGTTGGTTCCAAGATGCTCAACTGGTTTGAAGCGGCTCTTGTAAGTCATCTTGGCGCATTCTGCGATCCAGTAGCCGAGATAGAGATGATCAAGTCCACGGGCACGTGCACGCTCCAGAAGCCAAAGCACGCAAAACGTGCCGAGGCTGCGTTGCTCTTCATCTGGCTCAAAATAGCTGTAGACCGCCGAATAGCCGTGGGTGAGGACATCTGTAAGGCACGCGCCCAGAAGTCGTCCTTCAGAATCACGAATGGTCATCAGTTCTGTCTGGACGACGGAGTCCTCAATCATGGAGCGAAAATCGGAGAATGACATGGTGGCCATCTCGCCGCCGCTATGGCGGGCGTTCTGATAACGCGTGAACAGTTCGTAATGCTCTTCCGAAGCACGCGCGATAGAAATGGCGACGTGAAGGTCGGAATTCTTGTTCCACACACGACGTTGTGACCGCGTCATTTCAAATTCGGGCACCGGGATTCGGACCGGGACGCATCCGTTGCACCCCGGGCATGCCGGCCGATAGACAATGTGATGTGAACGTCGGAACCCGGCTTGGGCAAGCTGGTCGTGCAGCCGTTGCGCCTGTGTGCCGTTCAGTTCGGTAAACAGGTTACGTTCCACGCGGCCAGCCAGATACGGGCACGGCATGGGGCCCGTTCGATAGAACGTGAGTGGTGGTTTGGGCGTCTGGCTCGTCATGGTGCCATCCGGTGGCGCTATCGTGAATCAGCCTGAACTCTATCGGGTTCAACGAGGTCGTGCAAAACCATGGGCGGGCCAATTAGATGACATTTTTCGGACTTTGTGTTTGGCGCCAACGCGGAGGTCGGCTGGCAAACGGGTTAGCCCGGGACGTTTGTGGTCTCAAGTTCCGTTTTTTGCGACGGTTCTGGCGCCAGCTCATTCGCGCCAAGCTCGCTGGGCGTGAGCGTATCTTGAATGTTCACCGGCACCGCGTTCTCGCGCAGCAGGACGATACTAATCCGACGATTGCGTTCGCTTTCGGGGTCGTCCGGGAGAAGTGGATCAGTGTCCGCGCGACCTTGAACAAGCGCGATGCGATCTGATTCCAGACCTGCATCGATCAACAGGCGGCGTGCGGAGTTCGCGCGGTCGGAACTGAGTTCCCAGTTCGTGTAGCCGTCCTGTGAACGGTAGGCGCGGGAATCGGTGTAGCCGCTGATCGAAATCTTATGCGGGAGTTGCCCGACGGCTCGTGTCACCAGTTGCACCAGATTGCGGGTTTGCTGGTTTGGTTTGGAACTGCCCAGCGCAAACATGGAATAGCCCTTCTGGTCCACCAATTGTATGCGCAGTCCTTCGGGCGTCTGCTCAACCATCAGGCTGTCCTGAAGTTCGAGAAGTTCGGGCACATTCTCAATCGCCTGCCGAAGACTTTCAGCGGCCGCTTCGAATTGCTCCTGCTCGCGGGCGGCCATGGCTTCCTTGAGAGCACCCTCGTCAAGCTCGCCGCTCTCAGGCTTCTCGGTGGTTCCGTTCTCGGCAAACTCGGTTGTCCCGTTTTCGGGTAACTCGGTTTCTCCAACATCTCCGGTGGCAAATTCGATGCTTTCTTCGCCGCCTTCACCATCGCCTGAGGCGAGAGGGGGAAGGGGGACGCTGGCCCCATCGCTGGGGCCGCCCATGGAGGTCATAGAGCCGTCAATAGCCACGGTCTTGCCGCCAAGAATTCCGCCAGCGCCGCTCTTGGGAGAGGAAATGGATTCCGGTGAGAAATAGTCAGCAATCCCGTTGCGTTGTTCCTCGGTGGTCGCGTTCAGCAACCACAGCAGCAGGAAAAACGCCATCATCGCGGTCACGAAGTCAGCATAGGCGACTTTCCAGGCCCCACCATGATGACCATGGCCGTGGCCTTTGACCTTCTTGATGATAATGGTTTGCTGTTCAGCCATTCTGGCGCTCTAGAGCTCGCTTCGACGCTATGACGCAGCGGGCGCGTTTTCGGTCGCTTCTTCGAGTTCGGCAAAAGTCGGGCGAAACGAACTTAGCAGTGTCTTGCGGGCGAACTCGACGGAGACAGCAGGCGCGTTGCCCTGCACATGGGCCAGAATACCGGCCTTCAGACAGATCAGATATTTGCTGTTGGCTTCCTGTGCGACTTTGATGGCGCTCGACAGCGGGCCCACGAAACCATAGGCGAGAAGAATACCAAGGAATGTGCCGACCAGTGCGCCACCAATGAGTTTGCCAAGCACCTCGGGGGGTTCGGTGATCGACCCCATGGTTTTGATAATGCCGAGCACGGCGGCCACAATGCCGAGCGCAGGGAAACCGTCACCAAGATTGGTCATCGCCGTAGCGGTCTGCTCGTCTTCGAGATGATGGACGTCGAGTTCTTCGTCCATCAGGGCCTCGAGTTCGTGCGCGTTCTCGATGCCCAGAGTGACCAGACGCAGGTAGTCACAGAAGAACTCGACGGCATGATGGTTGTGTACGAAGGACGGGAAGTTGGCGAACAGTTCGCTTTCTTCCGGGTTTTCAATATGCGGCTCTAGCGCCAGATTGCCCTTGGTCTTGGCGAGCTTGAACGTCGCATACATCATCGAAAGAAGTTCGAGGTAGTCAGCTTTGGAGTTCGACGGGCCCTTCAGGGCAGTCTTGAATCCTTTGCCTGTGGTTTTGAGAACGTGTTTCGGGTTCGCCGTGATGTAAGCACCGACGCCGGCACCACCGATAATCACGAGTTCAAATGGCTGATAGAGAACGGCGAGCTTGCCACCCATGGCGACATAGCCGCCCAGAACACAGCCAAGCACAACAACCCATCCGATAATTACAAGCATAGTTCTGTGGTCCCGTTGGAACGTGAAAATTCCGTGAGGCTCAGAGTGCGCGAGAGTGGTTAAGAACCCGTTTAGCTCGTTGAGATTCCGGTGACGTCGCTCAAAAGACGGGTGGGAAGGTTGGCAGCGTCTAAACATGCAACGATTTCAGCGGCATGGCTGGCGTTTCGTGTTTCCACCACAACATCCAGATCTGTCTGCTTCACGGGGACGTCATAGAACATGCGCTGGTGGACGATTTCGACGATGTTGCCGCCGGCATCGCCGATCAGACGGCTGACAGCCGCGAGCTGGCCCGGTGAATCGCTGATCTGTACCCGCAAACGCACCATCTGACCGCCCCGCACAAGTCCGCGGAGCAGCACCGAGGCAAACACCCGCATATCGATATTGCCGCCACTGATCATCAGGCCGACTTGTCTACCGAAAAACCTCTCCCGGTCCCCCATGACCACGCCCAGTGGCGCGGCACCCGCTCCTTCGGCAACCAGTCGGCCGGTGTCGGCCAGGATTTCGACAGCATGTTCTATGGTCGCCTCTTCGAGCACCACAATATCGTCCACCAGCTCCCGTACAATGGGCAGTGTTCGTGTGCCGGGGGTTTTGACGGCGATACCTTCGGCCAGTGTGGTGCCACGGCTGTTGACCATTTGTCCGTTGATCGCTGCGTTCATGGTTGCATAGGAAGCAGCCTCAACTCCGATGATCTCCAGACCGGGGTTTCGATCCTTCATTGCCAGCGCGCAGCCTGCGATAAGCCCGCCGCCACCAATGGGAATGATGACACAGTCGAGATCAGGGGCGTCGGCAATCATCTCCAGCCCGGCCGTGCCCTGTCCGGCTATGATCAGGTCGTCATCATAGGGGTGAATAAAGGTCAGTCCTTCATCGGCGACCAGTCGCTCGGTGTGTACCTGTGCATCTGCAAGTGTGTCGCCTTCCAGAATAACGCGTGCGCCATAGCGCTCTGTGGATTCGACCTTTGCAAAGGGTGTGTCACGTGGCATCACGATGGTTGCAGGGATGCCCATGCGTTCAGAGAAATAGGCAACGCCCTGGGCGTGATTGCCCGCTGAGCAGGCGATGACACCCTTGGTCACCTTTGGGTCAAGGGCGCCGAACCGGTTGCGGGCACCGCGTACCTTGAATGAGCCGGTCAGTTGCAGGCTCTCCAGTTTCAGCCGTAGATCGCAGCCGACCACTTTTGAGAGGCTGGGCGATTCAACCGTGGGGGTGTGCAACACATCTCCAGCGATCCGATCTGCCGCAGTTTCAATATCGGTGATCGTGATGCTCATGGCGTTAATGTGAGTTCTGACAGGGCGGTTCTGCGAAGGGTTTCCTGATCGCCTTTTAGCACGATGTAGTCGCCTGCAGCCCAAGCCTGTGCCAGATCGGAGAAATGCGGAGACATCATTATGCCCGATTGGCCGGGGGCAATCATGTATCGGGCATCGCCGGGGGCAGCCATGTCGAAGAGCGCGCGCAGTCCCGGGCCGTGGACATGGGGGAAACGACCATCACCCATGGACCGGTAAGTGCCGCGATTGATTGTATGGTTACCACCGCCGGTGGAGACGTTCGGACCAAGAAAACCGGACAAAGGCCCCGCGAACCGCAGGAGTGGATGCGCAAAGGAGGCAATATGTGAGTTGCCCCAGCGCCATTCTTCGCGATGGTAACCCTGGCTGCTTTCGATGGTGCCGAGTGCCCGAGTGAGGGCGATTGAAACAGTGGTTTCACATGAGTCCGGATGGGTGGTTGTGACATCGTCACACCAGGATGAATTACCTGAAATCATATTGGAGAGCACGTGCACAGGCGCGCCGCGATAGTCGTTCGCGCGTTCGCCCAACTCATCGTCGATCAGTTGCTTTCGCAGTGTGTCAGCAAACGCCGCATAGAGAAGTGGCGCTGTTGCGTCCTTGGACATGCTGCCATCCCAGTTTTTCAGTAATCGTGTCACTTCGGTGTCTTTGCCACCGTTGGTGAAAGGACTTGTCGTCGCTTCGATGAGTGTCAGGGCCCCGAGGGAAACCACATCATTCTGGATAGCTGCGAAGCTATCAAGGGTGTGAAGGGACGATTCTGCCAGCAGGTCTTTAATGCGCTGTGCGCGAAACCCCTCGGGCCAGTCATTGGCGATGACGTGTGGATAGTCGCGCGCCGCAACGCGGTTGTTGGCATTGATGATCACGCTGCTTTCGGGGTTTTCGAGCTGTGGAAGGTCATCGAAGGGAATGAAACCCGCCCAGTCGTTGGCGCCCGTCCAGCCCTCATGAGGTATGTTTCCGGGACCGCCGGGGCGGATGGGCACGCGCCCGGCTGCGACAAACCCGAAACTGCCGTCGGTGTGGGCATAAGCGACGTTTTGCATGGGGGCGTGAAAGCCCCGCAAAGCATTTCGAAAATCCGACACTGTTTGCGCCGTGTTCATACCGAAGATGGCGTTGGCGGTGTGGTCGTCTTCCCGCAGAGCGGCGAAGGACAGGGCGATGACATATCCCGAGCCAGCGACCTCTCCAGAATCAGGCGAGATATCCGAAATCACAGGGCCGTGCCGGGTGGACCTGACAACCAGCCGTTCGGGTGTGCCGCGTCCACGCACTTTGATCTCTTCGATGCGGGTCTCGAAAGGCAGGCTGCCGTTCGGCGTGAGGTACTGCCCGGGATCATCGGGATGCAGCTTTTCGATGAACAGATCCTGAGTGTCGGCATGGGTCGTTGTCAGTCCCCAGGACAGGTGCCCGTTCTGGCCGACCATGAAGAACGGCTGGCCGGGGATAGCAGCACCGGAGGCCTTGAAGTCGGGCGTCACGATCCGGGCCAGATGCCACATGCCCGGCGCGGTCAGGCCGAGATGGGGGTCATTGGCCAGAAGCGGTTTTCCGGATGCACTGCGTGCGCCGGAAACGATCCATTCGTTGGAGGCGCTGGCTTCGGGAAAGATGTCCGGAATCGAAGACGCCATCGCCGCGAGCTGTTTTTGGACACCCGGCGCAATGGCCATGGTCGTTGGCGCATCTTCTGGTTCGTCGGGCCAGAGGTCGCGGAGCTGTTTGGGGCTGAGGGTCTCCGAGAGCTGGGCTTTGAGAATTTCTGTCCGCCAGTCGCCCGAAAGAAGAAGCGCCATCAATCTGACCCAGGCCGCGCTGTCCGCCGCGCGCCAGGGCTCGGGTGTGATCCCGAGGACGATCAGTTCCGCCGGGCGTTGGGTGTTGGGGTCCAGCAGCCAGGCATTTACGCCTTCGACATAGGCATCGAGCGCCGCGCGCGCTTCGGGGGAGAGCGTGGCGACGGAGGATTCAGCCAGCCGGTAAAGGCCGAGCGTACGCATGAAGCGATCACCGCGGAGCCCAAGAGGGCCAATGATTTCAGACAAGCGCCCGGCTGCGGTACGCCGCGCCAACTCCATCTGGAAAAAACGATCCTGTGCGTGGACGTAGCCGAGTGCCCGGTAAGCGTCGTGCTGTGTGTCGGCGAAGATATGGGGGACGCTGTGTTGATCCCGTATGACCGAAACAGTGCCCGCAAGACCCGCAATTGTGGGGGATCCACTGGTGTCGGTTGGCTCTGTAATAAAGATAAGCGCGACAATGGCTAGGGCCAGAACCGCTAGTCCCGAGACGACGGAAACGAGGATGGCCAGCGGTGCAAAAACCCATCGGAAAATACGCAAGGCTTAACCCTGTATGTCGACCTGATAGGTCTTCCACGGCGTTGCGTGGGCCACACGATCATAGAACCCCCGGCCACGATAATTGTCCTCGGCTGTAAACCAGCGCAACCATGCCCAGTTTCGGGTGTGTCCGAGTTCCGCGATCGCATTCACAAGAGCATCCGCGGCACCGTTGCCCCGGCAATCCTCTAGAACGAAGAGGTCATCAAGAAACCCGGCGCGGGAGCCAGACAAGGGACGCGGCAAATCCCTGAAATGGGCAAGGCCGATTGCACGACCGTCTTCATCCCGGGCCAGAAGGCACTCGGTCGCTTCAGAAGGGTCGTTGATCCAGACCCAGACGATCTCGATGATCGCTGCATCATCCGGCATTTTGTAAAAGCGACGATATCCTTCGAACAACGCAGCCCATGCGGCCTTGTCTTCGGGGAGAGGAGGTCCGACGGTGATCTGAGCCATGAATTGTAACCGTACTGAGCCGATGTTGGTGGTGTATCCGGCATGGGCTACCTTCCCACCGGTTTCGTTTAAGGGTAGAGGCTCTCCATGATGCGGTCACGTTCTTTCCGGGCGCAGGATCAGGCCGGTGGTCACAATCTCCATTACACCGAATGGGGTGACGCAGACGCGCCGGTCATTCTTTGTATTCATGGGCTGACCCAGAACGCGCGTTCTTTTGATGTGATCGCGGCTGAGTTGGCTGAAACTCATAGAATCATCTGTCTTGATGTGGTTGGACGCGGCGAGAGTGACTGGCTGACCGATCCCATGCATTACGGCTTCCCGCAATATGTTGCGGATACCTATGCCTTGATCGCGCATCTTGGTGTTCCCGCGGTCGATCTTGTGGGGACATCTATGGGCGGGATCATTGGTATGTTTCTCGCCGCGCAGCAGGGGACACCCGTCCAGCGTCTCGTGCTCAATGATGTGGGGCCTTTCGTTCCTCGTGAAGCCGTTGAAAGAATTCGGGATTATGTCGGGACCGATCCCGATTTTCCCGACCTCAAGGCCTATGAGGAATACCTACGTTATATCTGGTCACCCTTTGGAGTGCTGTCCGATGATCAGTGGCGTCATTTGGCCGCGACGTCGTCACGTACGACGGAGACCGGCGCCATATCGCCCAACTATGACCCTGACATTCGCCAGCCCCTGATCGCGGCACCGATTGAAGACGCAGACCTTTGGGCATTCTGGGATGTGATATCGGCTCCCACTCTGGTGCTGCGCGGCGCCCGCTCTGATCTGCTGACAGCCGACATCGCAAGCCAAATGATGAAACGGGGTCCGAAGGCCCAGGTCGTCACCTTCGAAGGCGTGGGGCACGCGCCGGCTCTCATGGCGCCTGATCAGGTCGAAGTCATCCAGCGGTTCCTGTCAGAATGACACCAAACGATATCTCACTGCCGGTATTTCGTGAACGCGTGCCTTGGTTTGGTGGTGATCTGCAGACAGCGCGAAATGCATTGCGCCGGGATCACGCGAATCTTTCAAAATGGCCCGGGGCACGATTGTCATTCACGGCGCCGAATGGCGACCAACTCAGCGGTGTTCTGCACAACGCCGAAGGCGGGACGGAATGTCTGGTTGTGCTGGTGCATGGCCTGACGGGGTGCGAGGACAGCGCTTATGTCCGGGCCAGCGCGCAGCGTCTCTTGGGGGCGGGCCATGACGTGTTTCGTCTTAACCTGCGCGGCGCGGGGCCATCACGGCCGCACTGTCGGGCGATGTATCACGCCGGGCGCAGTGATGACCTCCGTTTGGTTCTCGAAGGTTTGTTGTCAGCGGGCCAGGGTGTGAATGGTGTGTTTGCGATGGGGTATTCCTTGGGCGGTAATCTATTGCTCAAATATCTCGGCGAAGCGGGCGCGGCATCTCTGATCGACCGGGCGTTGTCTGTATCGGCTCCCATAAATCTGGCTGCCGCGTCAGCACGACTGGAAGCCCGACGAAACCGCGGTTATCACCGTTGGCTGCTCGACCGCATGAAGCAGGACTGGACCAGCGGACCACTCAATATTGAAACATCGCAAATGGCAGCCCTGAAATCCGCGCAAACGATCCGTGAGTTCGACAACGACGTCGTGGCACCGCTGAATGGCTTTGCAGATGCTGCCGATTACTACACGCAGAACGCATCGGGTGGCTTTTTGTCCCGGATATCAGTGCCGACACTTGTGCTGCATGCCGACAACGACCCGTGGATACCCGCCGATGCCTATCGTGCATTGTCCGGACTGCCCGATTACCTTCGGGTCGAAATTACGCGTGGCGGCGGCCATGTCGGGTTTCACGGCGGGGCCGGGCGCTGGCATGACAATTGCGCGGTCGCATTCTTTCGGGATGCCCAATAACTGGATTGTGAGTCCGGACGTATAAATTTAGTCTTTGCTAAACATGGAATGTGTGACTAACTTTTATCTTATGGAAATCTCCTTAAGGTTTTGCGGCCTGTGACACGCTCATCAACGCATACCGGTCTTTTGGCGCTGGCGACATTTGTCGTGTTGGCGGCGTTCCCCATGCAGGTCTTCGCGGCTGATAAATTCAAGGCCGTGACGACATTTACGGTGATTGCAGATATCGCGCGCAACGTCGCGGGTGATGCGGCTGTTGTGGAGTCCATCACCAAGCCGGGAGCAGAAATCCACGACTATCAGCCCACGCCGCGCGATATCGTGCGCGCGAAAGATGCGGACCTCATTTTCTGGAATGGCCTCAATCTGGAACGTTGGTTTGAACGGTTCCTGCAGGATGTCGAGGGTGTTCCAAGTGTGGTTGTGTCGGAAGGCGTGGAGCCTCTCTCAATCTATGAAGGCCCCTACACCGACAAGCCCAACCCGCATGCATGGATGTCGACTGAAAACGCCCTCATTTATATCAGGAATATTCGCGACGCCTTTGTGGCGCAGGACCCGGAGAATGCAAAAACCTACCGCCGGAATGCAGAGGTCTATTCTCAAAAGGTAAGGGCGATCAAATCCGATCTGATTGCAAGTCTCAGCCGGGTGCCGGCAGACAAACGCTACCTTGTGACAAGTGAGGGCGCATTCAGCTATCTGGCCAAGGATCTGAAGATGAAAGAGATTTATCTCTGGCCAATGAATGCCGATCAGCAGGGCACGCCGCAGCAGGTTCGCAAGGTGATTGATATCGTGCGTCTGAACGACATTCCTGTTGTGTTCAGTGAGAGCACAATCTCAGACAAACCTGCCAGACAGGTGGCCTCCGAAACCGATGCTGTCTATGGCGGCGTCCTTTATGTGGACTCGCTGAGCGAGCCGGAGGGGAGTGTCCCGACCTATCTTGATTTGCTGCAAGTGACCACGAACACCATCGCCGAAGGGTTTCGCAAAGCCCTGGGAAGCCAGTGATGAACATCATCGAACTGAACAATGTCGGTGTGACCTATCCCAATGGCCAGGTCGCGCTGGAGGGGGTGAACGCCACCCTGCGCACCGGTACCATCTGCGGTTTGGTTGGCGTGAATGGTGCGGGAAAGTCCACACTGTTCAAGGCTATTATGGGGTTCGTCAAACCAACGGTCGGCAAGGTTTCGATCGCCGGCCAGGAAGTGCGTCAGGCTCTGAAGAAGAACCTCGTTTCCTATGTCCCGCAAACAGAGGAAGTTGATTGGAACTTCCCGGTTCTGGTTGAAGATGTCGTGATGATGGGCCGTTACGGCCATATGGGGTTTATGCGCCGCCCGGCCCGGGCGGACCATCAGGCGGTTGATAACGCCTTGGAACGTGTCGACATGGGTGCCTACAAAAAGCGCCAGATCGGCGAGTTGAGCGGTGGGCAGAGAAAGCGTGTTTTTGTTGCGCGGGCGTTGGCGCAGGGCGGACAGATCATCCTGCTCGATGAGCCGTTTACGGGCGTGGACATCAAGACGGAAGAATCGCTGGTGGCGTTGTTTCGCTCGCTCGCACGGGAAGACCGTCTGATTCTGGTTTCGACCCACAATCTGGGGAGTGTGCCGAATTTTTGCGATGACGTGATGCTGATCAACCAGTCACTTCTCGCGCATGGCCCTGTCGAAACGACGTTTACGCAAAGCAATCTCGCAAAGGCGTTTGGCGGCATTTTGCGTCATCATCAGCTTGTCGGCGCCGACCTGCATGACGATGAAGATCGCCGCAGCGTCACCGTTCTGACCGATGACGAGCGGCCGCTCGTTCTGTACGGCGAAGAGGGTGGTCAGAAGATCACCAAGCACGGGACCGAGGAATGATGGAACTCGCGCTCGAGCCCTTTGCCTACAACTACATGGTCAAAGCTATCTGGGTGAGCGCCCTTGTTGGTGGGGTCTGCGCCTTCCTGTCTGCCTATCTGATGCTGAAAGGCTGGTCGCTAATGGGGGATGCGCTGGCACATTCGATCGTGCCCGGTGTCGTGTTGTCCTATGCACTGGCATTGCCCTTTGCGATCGGTGCGTTCTTTGCGGGTATGCTGGCGGCGCTGAGCATGGCCATCGTCAAACAGCGAACACGATTGCGCGAAGATGCTGTCATCGGTCTGATTTTCACCGCTTTCTTTGCAGCCGGGCTGCTCATGGTGTCCATCAACCCGACAGCCGTCAGCATACAAGCCATTATCTTCGGGAACATTCTGGCGATCTCGGATCAGGACATAAATCAGGTCGTCATTATTTCCGTCGTCTGCCTGATCGTATTGTGTGTGAAGTGGAAAGACCTGATGGCGGTCTTCTTTGATGAGAACCATGCACGCAGCATTGGTCTTCGCGTGACCGCATTGAAGGTTTTGTTCTTCACACTTCTGAGCGCTGCCTGTGTCGCCGCGCTCCAGACGGTGGGGGCCATTCTGGTGATCGCCATGGTCGTGACACCCGGGGCGACAGCATATTTGCTTACGGACAAGTTCGACCGGCTGATTGTGATTGCTGTTTTGTTGGGAAGTGTGACCAGTGGCGTCGGTGCCTATGCGAGCTTTTTTCTGGATGCCAATCCCGGGGGGCTCATTGTCACGCTGCAAACGTTGATTTTCCTTAGCGTGTTTCTGTTCGCTCCCAAATATGGTTTTTTCAAAAGACGGGCAGCGGCCAATGGATAGCCTGCTGTCATTCGTCGCCGAACCACTGGCATACGGGTTTATGCAACGTGCGTTGCTCATGTCGGTGCTGATCGCCGTTGTGTGCTCGATCTTCTCCTGTTTCCTCATTTTGAAGGGCTGGTCCCTGATGGGGGATGCCGTCTCACACGCCGTGTTGCCGGGGCTTGCTGTCGCCGTTGTGATCGGTATTCCGCTGGCGATCGGAGCGCTGATCGCGGGATTGTTCTGCGCCGTTGCGACCGGCTACATCAAGGAGAACAGCCGGGTCAAAGAAGACGCGGTCATGGGAATCATGTTCTCGGGCATGTTCGCGCTGGGGCTGGTGCTTCTGACGAAGATCGAAACAGACATACATCTGCTGCATGTGTTGTTCGGGAGTGTGCTGGGCATCACAAACGCAGATCTGATCGAGGCTGGCAGTATCGCCATTCTGTGTTCCGCGATCATGCTGATCAAACGCAAGGATCTGATGCTCTATTGCTTTGACCCGGCGCATGCGAGCGTTATTGGTTTGCCGGTCAGATTGCTGCATTTCGGTCTGTTGATCCTTCTGGCTCTGACAATCGTTTCGTCCCTCAAGGCCGCGGGCATTGTGCTTGTGATTGCCATGTTGATCGCGCCGGGCGCGATCGGATTTATACTGGTGCGCTCCTTTGATAGAATGCTGATGATCGCTTTATCCGTGTCTGTTTTTTCCTGCATTGTCGGCACGATTGTGAGCTTCCATCTGGATGCTGCTACGGCACCGCTGATTGTAGTGATCCAGGCATGTTTTTTCGTACTCGCTATGATCTTCGGAAAACGCCGCGATACGGCAAAAGGATTGCTCAATGCCACCTAAAGCGCGGAAGAAAGCAGATCTGACCCTCGCGGATCCCAAAATACAGGCCAGCTGGTTTGCGCGCGTTCGCAGCGCACGTCAGACGGAAACAACAGAGGATTATGTTGAGCTCATTGCAGACCTGATTGAGGTCCAGCAGGAGGCGCGCGCGAGCGACCTTGCCGCCCGGCTGGGCGTGTCGGCGCCGACCGTAAGCAATGCGGTCTCGCGGCTGCAGGATGAGGGCTATATCGAAAGCAAACCCTATCGTTCGATCTTCCTGACCGAGAAGGGCCGCAAGCTGGCGCGCAAGTGCAAGGAGCGTCACCAGATTATACTGGAATTTCTCATTCGCTTGGGGGTCGATCCGGAAACAGCGGAGTTCGATGCCGAAGGGATCGAGCACCATATCAGCGAACAAACGCTCCAGCTGATGAAGGAATTTGGTGGAAAGTAAGCCAGCAGCTCGCTTTCCACCAATCCTGTCAGGTCATGCCGTCTCGCGCTTACTTTGGTTGCGGAACGATGCGCAGATATGGCTTGGGAGCGTTCCAGCCGTCGGGATAGGCGACCTTTGCATCTTCATCTGAAACAGCGGGAAGGATGATGACGTCTTCGCCATCTTTCCAGTTCACCGGCGTAGCGACTTTGTGGTCGGCTGTGAGCTGAATGGAATCAACCACACGCAGGATTTCATCAAAATTTCGGCCCGTGCTCATCGGATAAGAGAGGATCAGCTTGACCTTCTTGTCGGGGCCGATGATGTAGACGTTGCGCACGGTGGCGTTGGTCGCCGCGGTCCGGCCCTCTGACGTTCCGGTCTCATCCGCCGGGAGCATGCCGTAAAGCTTGGCAACGGTGAGTTCGGTGTCGCCAATCATCGGATAGGTGACCTTGGCACCCTGGGTTTCCTCAATATCGGCCACCCATTTTGCATGGTTATCGACCGGGTCAACGCTCAGGCCAATGATCTTTACGTTCCGCTTGTCGAATTCCGGCTTCAGTTTGGCCATGTAGCCCAACTCGGTCGTGCAGACCGGTGTGAAATCCTTTGGGTGTGAGAAGAGGATGCCGTAGCTGTCGCCGAGCCAGTCATGGAACTTGATTGGGCCGTCGGTGGTCTGAGCTTCGAAGTCGGGGGCCGTGCTGCCGATTTGAACTGTCATAGTCGTCTCTCCGCTTGGTTACCCGGGTTCAGGGGCGTGTCTGGACACGCACTGCGTTCTGCAGTCCTCGGGGAATATCCTGAGAATTAGTTAGAGCGCTATGAGATATTTAACAAGGCCCTGGTGGTAATAAAAAAAATCACACCAAAATACAGTAATTTATTCGATGCCGTTGTTCGTCTGCCAGTAAGCGATATGCGCCTGTATTTTTTCAAGAATCTCGGCGACCGGTGTGTCGAGACCGTATTGCTGGATCACAGGTTCCTGAATGGCGAATTCGGCCGATATGAATTGTAGCCAGGAAAACGGGACTGGGGCCGTAGGCTTGATCTTTGGCGTCTCGACGAAGCGGAAGAGGAGGTAGGGCTTGCGTCGTGTCCGCGTGACAGATGCGACCAGACCGCGCCGGATCGAGCTGGAGTGCGCAATGTATTCGATATTTTCCCAAGGCACGGTGCCAACGACCCATTCACGGACAAACACGCCGCTTTCATCAACGATCACCTGTGGGCGGCGATCGCGGACACGACGGAAGGTCCAAAGGGCCCAAAGGACCGCAGCGGCAACAAGGATCAAGGCAAAGCGCCAGGATTCGGGGCCTTGTTCTTTTGCTACTGATGGTATGAGGAGGCAAATCCCGCCGACGGCCAGAATGGCGAAGGTTCGGAGCAACTGAGTTTTGGCGCTGTAGCCAACCTGGAGCGGCGGCGGTGCTTTTGGACCGGCCTCAAGTTCAACTGTCATGGAGTAACCGGGCGGCATCGACCGCGAAATATGTGAGGACGCCGTTGCAACCGGCGCGTTTAAAGGCCATCAGGCTTTCGAGGACAACGCGATCATAGTCAAGCGCGCCATTGTCGGCCGCGATGCGAAGCATCGCATACTCACCACTTACATTGTAGGCAAAGGTCGGGACGCCAAACCGTTCTTTCACCCGATAGACGATGTCGAGATACGGCAGGCCCGGTTTGACCATCACCATATCGGCACCTTCCTCGATATCGAGGGCGACTTCACGCAAGGCTTCGTCTGTGTTGGCCGGGTCCATCTGATAGGTGTCCTTGGTCTCACCTTTCAGGAAGCCCTTGCTTTCGATCGCGTCGCGGAAAGGGCCATAGAAGCCTGAGGAATACTTTGCAGCATAGGACATCAGAAGCACTTTCTCATGTCCTTCGCTGTCGAGAGCCTCGCGCAGAACTCCAATACGGCCATCCATCATGTCGGAAGGCGCAATAACATCGCAGCCTGCTTCGACCTGGACCAGGGCCTGTCGACATAGGGCCTCGAGGGTCTCGTCATTTTCCACATGACCATCGCGCACGATTCCGTCATGACCGTCGGAATTAAATGGATCGAGTGCCACATCGCACATCACGCCCATATCCGGGTGGGCGTCTTTAATGGCACGCACGGCCTGACAAACCAGATTGTCGGGATTCCAGGCCTCTTCCGCACCGGGCGACTTGGCGGAAGCCGGCGTGGCGGGAAAGATCGCCACTGCCGGAATGCCCAGCGCTTTGGCCTCGGCAACGGCTGCGGGCAGGCGGTCGGGGGAATAGCGCACCACGCCAGGCATGGTCGGGACGGGCTCAATGTGATCCGTGCCTTCACACACGAAAACCGGCCAGATCAAGTCATCGGGTGTTAGCGTATTTTCGCGCACAAGGCGACGTGACCAGTCCCAGCGCCGGTTACGGCGCATGCGGGTTTGCGGAAATACACCAACGGGTGTTGAGGGGCCGCGTGACATGAAAACTCCAGGGTTTCATCAGAAAGCGGCGCACCATAGCCGCAACGGTCCCGGCGGGCCAAGGCTCCAGCGTCTTCCGTCTCAAGCTTTTTTCAACGTATAGTTTAACAACGAGTGTGTATTTCAATTGCGTAAGAGGGTGTCGCGACAACAACAGACGAAGAGGGAGGGCGAAATGGCGAAACCGAAGGTCATCGTTCAGATGTATCCGGTGTTACCGGCAGAGGACGAAGACGACCGCGCTGCAAAGCGGCCAATCGGGCGAAACGGGGACATCTACAATCAGGTGCTTCATGGTTCGATAGACATCGTGAAAGCCGCCGATCAGTTGGGTGCCTGGGCGGTGAGCACCATCGAACATCACCTTCATTCCGAAGGCTATGAACTGGCCCCCAATCCGGGCGTTATCAACGCCATGTGGTCCCAGCATGTTGAAAATGCCCGCGTGGGCACGATCGGGTATGTGGCCGCGACCCGCGATCCGATCCGGATGGCCGAGGAAATGGCAGTCCTCGACCACATGACCAACGGCAAGTATTTCGCAGGCTTTGCGCGCGGCTATCAGGCGCGCTGGGCACATATTCTGGGTCAGTATGTGGATGCGCAGGCAACGTCTTCAGACGGTGGCGCGGTGGATGAGCGCAACCGCGAACTGTTTGAGGAACGCGTGTTGCAGGTGGTCGATTGCTGGCGTGAAGAGACCGTCGCCTTTGATGGCAAATACTACAAGGCGCCCTATCCCTATGACAGCGGTGTTGAAAACTTCCCGGCTGCTGGTGTGGCGCAGCGGATGGGCGCGCCCGGTGAAATTGATGCGGATGGCTCGACAGTGCGTCGTGTCTCGGTTGTCCCCAAACCCTATCAGGATCCGCACCCGCCGGTGTTTGTGGCCGTCAGTTCCAGCCCGGACTCAATCCGGTTCTGTGCTCGGAACGGGTTTTCGCCGGTCTATTTCACACCGACCGATCACCTTGTCGAACTGGCCAATGTGTATGTGGAGGAGGGGCGCAAACATGGCCGTGATCTGCAATTTGGTGCCAACCAGACGATTGTACGTTGGCCACATTTCTCCCGGGACAAGGCACATTTCCGTCAGCAACTCTCGGACTACGACGCAGAATTCTACAAGAATATCTATGGCTCCTTCTTTCCGTTTCTGGTCGATGGCGTTGAAACCCATGATGACCTGATCGATAGCATGGTGGGCACGGGCATCTTCATTGGCGGCTCGGTCGAAGACACGATTGCTGAATGGAAACAGACCCTTGAGCGGATTCCGGCGGAATACATCTGTCTGATCTGGCATTACGCGATGTGTCCGAAAGAAACCGTGATTGAAGAACTGGAAATCTTTATGGAGAAGGTTTTGCCAGAGCTTGAAATACCTGATTACGATCAGCTGCAAGCTGCGGAATAGCGGCATTTACGCTGATCTATCCAACCGGCAGGCTGCAACGCCTGCCGGTTTTTTCGTTTCTCGCTTAAGCCATCATTAACCCGCCGGTGTGAATATCATCGGCAGGAATTGCGCGCGAAATGCAGGAGACGCAGGCAATGAAGCAAACATATCTTTCCACCATCGTTCTACTGGAACGGATGCATCGTCAGTTTCTTGAGGTGATCAAATCCGAACTGGAAGCACACGATATCCGTGACATCAACAACGTGCAGTCGTTGATCCTCTACAATATCGGTGGCGATGAGCTGACCGTCGGGGAATTGACCTTGCGGGGCTATTATTTGGGCTCGAACGTGTCCTACAACGTGAAGAAGATGACTGAACACGGTTACCTCCATCAGGAGCGTTCATCTCATGATCGTCGGTCAGTGCGTGTGCGCCTGACAGAAAAAGGGCTGGAGCTCAGCCGATTGCTTGAAACCATGTTCGAGCGCCATGTCGAGACGATCGCGGACAATATCGACGAAGAGAAACTGGACGAAGCCAACGCTGCTTTGCGCGACGTGGAGAGGTTCTGGTTGCAGCAGCTTGGATTTGGCCCGCGTGTCGCCGAATTTTTTCGGGTCGAAACAGCCGCCTGATACCTCTGCGGCTTTCATCTCCTGCGGAATACAGAAAGGGCGGCCTTGGGCCGCCCTTTTGCTATTTAATACTGTCACTGGCGGGTTAGACGACCAGATCGTTATCGAGAATGGCTTTGGCGTCGTCGCCATGCACAGCCATCGCAACTTTCAGCTTGTCGAGGGCCTTGGCCTCAATCTGGCGAATGCGCTCCTTGCTGACCCCAAAACTCTCCCCAATGTCTGAAAGCGTATTCTTTTCTTCGCTCAGGAACCTTTGGACAATGATCTCGCGCTCGCGCTCGTTGAGGGTTTCCAGCGCATCCTCTACCCAGCCTGAACGAACCCGGCCGTCATGGTGGGAAGCGGTGATGTCTTCGGGGTTTGGGCCGTCATCAGGAAGGGCATCCTGAAATTCGAAATCATCGTCCTCACCATAGCTGGCATTGAGCGAATTATCCGGGCCACCGAGATGGGCCTCCATGCGCATGACGTCCTTGATTTTGACCTGGAGACGATCGGCGACCAGTTCGCGGTCGGCATCGGTCAATTCACCGTCCACTCCTGTGGCAATCTGGGCACGGACTTTGCGCAGGTTGAAGAACAGGCGCCGTTGTGCCGGCGTTGTTGCGACGCGCACGATGGAGGTGTTGCGCAGGATGTAGTCCTGTATTGCTGCCATGATCCACCAGGAGGCGTAAGTGGAGAAACGGGCATTGTGGGTCGTCTCGAACCGCTGGGCGGCTTCCATCAGGCCGATATTGCCTTCCTGGACCAGATCGCCGACCGGCAAACCGTATCCCCGGAATTTCCACGCCATCTTGAGGACGTAACGGGCGTAGGCTTCGATCAGTTTGTGAAGCGCAGCTTCATCCTCCTCTTCACGCCAGAGGCGTGCGAGTTCGAATTCTTCCTCACGTTCAAGAATAGGGGCCTTCATGACGCGACTGGCGTAGCGACGGTTTCCCTGTTCGATAGCTTGTGATGCGAAAGCAGCCATAATGTTGCATTCCTTTGACAAATCACCGTCAGGGTCTATATCGGAGCCATGGTCGGTGATTGTTTTGGTTTCGACTCGATACGAATAGAATATACGCTCGATCGGGTTCGCCAACAAGTCTATATCGACTCGATACTATCCATATGATCCAAAATAGATGCCAAAATCAGTGGATTATATAGTTTAGAAAAGAAGAGAGCATGGGTTCGCAAGTTACTGATAATGCAGGCAAAGAGAGCCTTTCACGGCTCCTCGACCGTATCGGTCGGATGGCACGTGGTCTGCAGTATTGTCATGGCTTGAACCCGGCCCAGTGGGACAGTTTGCGGTTTGTCGCGCAGGCGAATCGCTTTTCACGGACGCCTGGTGCTCTCGCAATATTCCTTGGAACCACCAAAGGGACCGCCAGTCAGACTCTCAATGCGCTGGAGAAAAAGGGTTATCTGACCCGAGTTCCAGACCCCGACGACAAACGGGTCAAGCACATCGAGTTGACGCAAGCTGGCGCGGAATTGCTCGCCGAAGACCCGCTCAATTGCCTGGATGTCGCGATTGAAAGGCTACCGGCCGCAGTTGTGGACACCATGGCCAAGGGCCTTGGCGAACTCTGCGCAAACATGCAGGCGCGGTGTGGCGGTCAGGATATGGGAATCTGCACGTCGTGCGGTCATTTTCAGGGGGCCACCGATGACGGCAATATGCGTTGCGGTTACAAGCAGGCGGATTTGTCCTGTGAAGACGCCAAACGCGTGTGCATCAACTTCGATCCGCTGGCGGTTAAAGACTGCTAACGCAGCCGTATCAGGCTCCGGTGAACGACTGAATCCCTGTTTGGGCGCGCCCCAGGATCAGCGCATGAATGTCATGTGTGCCCTCGTAGGTGTTCACCGATTCCAGATTCATCACATGCCGTATGACGTGGTACTCGTCCGAGATACCATTTCCGCCATGCATATCGCGCGCAACCCGGGCGATGTCGAGCGACTTGCCCGCGTTGTTCCGCTTCAGAAGTGAGATCATCTCCGGTGTGGATTTGTCCGCATCCATCAGACGACCCAGCTGCAGGCAGGAATGCAGGCCCAGCGTAATTTCGGTCTGCATATCCGCCAGTTTCTTCTGGATCAGCTGATTGGCTGCCAGGGGGCGTCCGAACTGCTTGCGCTCCATGGTGTACTCGCGCGCGGCATGCCAGCAGAACTCTGCCGCACCCAGTGCGCCCCAGGAAATGCCGTAGCGCGCCTTGTTTAGGCAGCCAAATGGTCCTCCGAGACCGCGCGCATTGGGCAACTGGTTCTCCGCGGGCACGAAGACGTCGTCCATTGCAATTTCGCCGGTTGATGAGGCCCGCAGTGAGAATTTGCCTTCGATCTTGGGGGTGGAAATACCGTCCATGCCACGTTCGAGGATGAAGCCCCGAATGACGCCCTCGTCATCCTTGGCCCAGACAACGAAGACATCAGCGATCGGCGCGTTGGAAATCCACATCTTCGCGCCGTTTAGCAGGAAACCACCGTCGACGGATTTCGCACGGGTCACCATGCTTCCGGGGTCAGAGCCGTGATCGGGCTCGGTCAGGCCAAAAGCGCCAACCCATTCGCCGGTCGCAAGCTTGGGCAGGTACTTCATCCGCTGGTCTTCCGAGCCGTAAGCGTAAATCGGCCACATAACCAGAGAGGATTGCACCGAAAGTGCGGAGCGATAGCCCGAGTCCACGCGTTCCACCTCACGCGCGATCAGTCCGTAACAGACATTGTTCACGCCAGCGCAACCGTACTTTTCCGGCAGGGTTGAGCCCAGCAGGCCAAGCTCCCCGAGTTCATTCATGATCTCGCGATGAAACACCTCGTTGCGATTGGCTTCGAGGACCCGGGGCATCAGCTTTTCCTGGGCATAAGCCTGCGCCGTGTCGCGCACCATCCGCTCCTCTTCGGTGAGCAATTCTTCTAGCAACAGCGGGTCTTCCCATTTGAAACGGGCTTTTTCGGCAGATTTTCCGGTGCCGGTGGATTCCGAAGCGAGACTCATTTTGGGTAACTCCATTCTGAACTGGCGCACTGAACTGGCGTGTGTCTAGCAATGTGCCCTAGACGAACCATCTGGACATATCAACTTGTTCACGGGGTGAGACGATTCTGCGAACACCTAGTCTGGCGTAACCGTTTCGAATTTGCCCGGGGATGCGATCTCCAGCAGTTCGCAATCCTCGGACATCCAAAGAGCGTTATGCATGATGCCGTCGGGTTGATAGAAGCAGGAGCCTTTGGAGACCTCTATTTCGCCTTCTCCATCGAACCAGAACCGCGCGGATCCCTGCAGGACATAAATCATCTGGAAATCAGTCATATGGGCGTGAACGCCCGTCTCATGGTCGGCTGATGGGTCTGCGATCCGGATGATGTGTGCGTCAAACGCGCCGCCTGTTGCCTCCTGGATACCAAGATCACGATATTCGAAGTCGGAGCGAAGGCCGGGTGTCCATTCGGCTGAATCCACATGCTTAACACTAAATTTGTGATTTGCTGATGTCATGGCTTTATCCCACGTTGTTGGTTGTCCAACTATACGGCGGGAAAAGGCTTTGGAATACAGTTGTAGATCGCCTCACAAGGACGCCCCAATGACGCCACGTCGCCGAACAAATCGAAACAGCAGAGGGCCCGGAGACGTCATCTTCGAGTTTTCGGCGATTGGCAATTCGGTGAAAGTTTCTGCCGTTGATTCACGAACCGGAACCGAAGTTTCGATAGTCGGTCCGGTCAACGCGGGTGAGTCCGCATTGCGCAACAATGCGATGGCGAAGCTGCGTTATGTCATGGAAAAGCGAAACCCCGTACCTCTGGTGTCGCGCGGGACATTTGCCTGATTTGGATCTTTGGATGTGGTCCGCTGACGATTAGGCGCGACGCTTGCCGAGGCCAATTTCCTTGGCAAAGGCAGATCGTTTCTTGGCGTAATTCGGCGCGACCATGGGGTAATCCGTCGGCAGCCCCCATTTTGACCGGTACTCATCCGGCGTCATCCCATGTGTGGTGCGAAGATAACGCTTGAGCATTTTGAGCTGCTTGCCGTCTTCCAGGCAGACGATGTAGTCGGGCGTAATTGATCGTTTGATCGGAACCGCTGGCTTCTGCTTTACCTTGGATACCGGGGTGCCGTTGCTGAGGCCTTCAAGGCTGTCATAAACCGACTGAATGACATCCGTAATCTGGGTGTCAGCCAATGTGTTGTTCCCGACATATGCCGTGACAACCTTCGTTGTGATGCGGAGCATATCTTCACGGGTTATTGGATCAGTCGCGTTTTCAGACATTCTTTTTCCGGATCGGTTCTTGCAGTCTTTCGCTGCTGACATTCGTAATTGCATGGGTGGTTGGATACAGTCAACTCGCTATTTGAATAATCATCAGTACTTTCATCAATTCTAAAGTAGTCGGCATTTTTGTTACATTGTGTCGATGGGTCGCCTGTAACATTCAATGGCAACTGTGCTGCATAAAACTTGATCTGCACTGGAACGAAATTTGTGCGTTGCAGAAACCACTCGCATGGTGTTTTCCACACATTTAGACGCGAGAGCTTGTGTTTGGCTGGCAGCGGCAGACGAGATGTGGTAACTGACCTCTCAGCAGAAGTCTCTGCGTTTGCCACATTCAAACGGACTTGATGCATGAGCGAAGGAACGATTGCGATCGCGTCCGACCACGCTGGACCCTCTTTGAAGGAGGAGTTCAAGGCGGACCTCGAGAAACGCGGTTTTACAGTGCTTGATCTGGGCACCCACGGCGATGAGTCGGTCGACTATCCGGACTACGGAAAGGCTGTCGGTGAAGCCGTCGCGTCGGGGAAAGCCGAGCGCGGTGTCGTGATTTGTGGCACCGGCATCGGAATATCGATTGCGGCCAACCGGATACCTGGGGTGCGCGCCGCCGTTGTCCATGATGTGACCTCGGCCAAGCTCGCGCGGGAGCACAATGACGCCAATGTCATGGCGCTTGGTGTGCGTGTTGTCGGACCTGAGGTGGCAATGGATTGTCTGGATGCATTTTTCACCACGGAATTTAGCGGCGGCGAACGTCATGTGCGCCGCATTGGAAAACTGGGATAGCGCGTCAGCCGTAGAAGTTGAAAACGGGTGCGCATGAAATCAAGAGAACGAGGACGTAGATGTCGATGACAACTGAAGCCGTGGCGACGGAGAACAACTCCAACGCGTTATTTTCAAAGGGGCTGGCGGAAGCCGATCCGGATATTTTTGCGTCGATCAGTCGCGAGCTGAACCGCCAGCAAAATCAGGTTGAGTTGATTGCATCCGAGAACATCGTGTCGCGCGCAGTGATCGAGGCGATGGGCACGGTGCTGACGAACAAATACGCTGAAGGCTATCCCGGGCGCCGTTATTACGGAGGGTGCGAGTTTGTTGACGAAGCCGAAACCCTTGCGATTGAGCGCGCCAAGGAATTGTTCGGGTGCGCGTTTGCCAATGTGCAGCCCCATTCGGGCGCGCAGGCCAATCAGGCGGTCTTCCTGGCTCTTTGCAAACCCGGTGATACAGTTCTTGGCATGTCGCTGGCCGCGGGCGGTCATCTCACGCATGGTGCCGCGCCGAACCTGTCGGGCAAATGGTTTAATGCGGTTCAATACGGGGTTCGCGCGGAAGATGCGCGGATCGATATGGATGAAGTTGCGCGGCTGGCCGATGAGCACAAACCAACCCTGATTGTCGCGGGCGGTTCAGCCTATCCGCGGGTGATCGACTTTGCGCGGTTCCGCGAAATCGCAGATTCGGTCGGGGCCCATCTGATGGTCGATATGGCGCATTTTTCTGGTCTGGTGGCTGGTGGCGCGCATCCCAGCCCGTTGCCGCACGCTCATGTCGTCACCACGACCACCCACAAAACACTGCGCGGGCCGCGCGGAGGCATGATCCTCTCGAACGATGAGGATCTCGGCAAGAAGATCAATTCCGCAGTTTTCCCGGGATTGCAGGGTGGTCCGCTGATGCATGTGATCGCGGCCAAGGCTGTCGCTTTCGGGGAAGCCCTCAAGCCTGAGTTCAAGACCTATGCGAGCAGCGTTGTTGAGAACGCACAAGCGCTTGCCGCAACGCTTGTTGATGGCGGTCTCGATATCGTCTCAGGAGGTACGGACACTCATTTGATGCTGGTTGATCTTCGGCCCAAAACCCTGACTGGGGACCGGACAGAAGAGGCGCTCGAGCGCGCCGGATTGACCTGCAACAAGAACGGCATTCCGTTTGACCCGGAGAAACCGATGGTGACCTCTGGTGTGCGGCTTGGAAGTCCGGCCGCAACGACCCGCGGTTTTGGTGTGGCGGAGTTCCGTCTGGTGGGCGAATTGATTGTGGAAGTGCTTGATAGCCTTGCTGCCAATCCCGATGGTGACGCGCAGACTGAAGCCTCCGTGCGGCGGCGTGTCGAGGAATTGTGCGCGCGCTTTCCGATATACAATGCCGGCTGATTGCGGCGATACGACTGAATAGATATTCGGGGGAGAGAAATAGATGCGCTGTCCGTTCTGTGGACATGAAGATACGCACGTGAAGGATTCACGGCCGACCGAGGACAATACGGCAATCCGTCGACGTCGTGCCTGCCCGGATTGTGGCGCGCGCTGGACAACGTTCGAACGTGTCCATTTGCGCGATCTTATGGTTGTCAAAAAGAACAATCAGCGGGTGCCGTTCGATCGTGACAAGCTTGAAGCTTCGATGCGCATTTCATTGCGTAAACGCCCGGTTGACCCTGATCGTGTGGATCGGGTTATCAGCGGAATCGTGCGCCGTCTGGAATCTTCTGGGGAGACGGATATCTCGACCGATGCCATCGGTGAAGCGGTCATGGATGCTTTGATGAATCTGGACTCAATCGCCTATGTCCGGTTCGCCTCAGTCTACAAGAATTTCCGTGAAGTGCGTGATTTCGAGGATTTCATCGGGAATGAGCGACTGTCCAAAGACGGCGAACTGATCGAAAACGATTGATCGGGGGCGGCTTTCGCCCGACCTTGTGGTCCCATGAGCAGTGATCAGAACATTATGTTGACCGCATTGCGCCTGGCGCGGCGCGGATTGGGCAATGTCTGGCCGAACCCGGCTGTTGGCTGCGTTATTGTTTCTGCGGCTGAAAACGGCGGGCAGGTCCTCGGACGTGGCTGGACTCAGCCTGGTGGACGACCCCATGCCGAAACAGTCGCTCTGGATCAGGCGCGCGCGCAATTCGGTGCGGCAGCATTGGTGGGCGCGCAGGTTTTTGTCACGCTTGAGCCATGCAGTCATACCGGGCGCACGCCGCCATGCGCCGATGCGCTGATTGATGCGGGTGTTGGCCGGGTCGTCATCGCTTGCGAGGACCCTGACCCTCGTGTGTCCGGCTCGGGAACTGATCGTCTTAAGGCGGCTGGCCTGCAAGTCGAGACCGGACTTTGTCAACGCGAAGCCGAGACAGTGAATGCGGGGTTTATGACCCGTGTACGTGAGGGTCGTCCTCTCGTCACACTGAAAACCGCGACCACATCAGATGGTAGAATTGCCACGCGGACCGGGGAATCCCAATGGATCACCGGCAGTGCTGCCCGAGCACATGCGCATTTGATGCGCGCAACTCATGATGCGATTGCAGTTGGGGTTGGCACCGTTGCCTCGGATGATCCCAGTTTGACGTCAAGACTTCCGGGCCTTGAGAACCGCTCGCCTCTGCGGGTGGTTTTCGATTCAAACCTGCGCGTTTCGCCCAAAGCACAGGTGATCCGTACGGCGGGTGAAACCCCCACATGGGTGATTGCCTGTAAGGGCGCGGATGCCGGCCGTCGGCAGATGTTGGAGGGCGCGGGCGTCCATGTGGTTGAGGTTGCAAGCCAGGATGGGCATGTCGATCTGTCTGCAGCCCTGCAGGCGCTCGGGGAGGCGGGGATAACACGGCTGATGGTTGAAGGCGGTGCGCTGGTATCAACAGCGCTCCTGCGAGCCGGATTGGTTGATCAGCTCTATTGGTTCCGGGCCCCTTCGCTTATCGGAGGCGATGGTGTGCCGCCTTTTGGCGACCTCGGCGTGGAGGATATGTCGGAAGTACCGTCATTTAAGTCGGTTTCCAGCACACCAATTGGTGACGACACGCTGGATATTTTCGTGCGAGTGCCGTAACCAAGCGCAATGTTTACTGGAATCGTGACTGATGTCGGCCGGGTTACCCGGATTGATCAACTCGAAGTCGGCCGTCGCCTGACAATCGAAACAGCTTTTGAAACCTCTGGTATTGAGCTTGGGGCCTCGATTGCGTGCAATGGTGCATGTTTGACTGCGGTGGAATTGACACCCAATCACTTTGCCGTTGATGTCTCGGGAGAGACCCTCGATAAGACAACAATTGGAACTTGGGCCGTCGGGACCAGAATTAATCTTGAACGCGCCCTGAAGGCTGCCGACGAACTCGGCGGACATCTCGTGCTCGGGCATGTCGATTGTGTTGGCGAAGTTGTACGGGTCGAGGCTGAAGGTGAGAATCACCGGGTTGGAATTGAGGTCCCGGATGACCTCAAGCACTATGTGGCATCGAAAGGGTCGATTACGGTCGACGGCGTCTCTCTCACGGTCAATGAAGTCGATGATCGGGTGTTTGGCGTAAACATAATTCCCCATACTTGGGATCATACCTCCTTTGCAGACCTGGAAGCAGGCGCAAGGGTGAACCTGGAAGTTGATGTGATCGCGCGCTACGTCGCCCGATTGCTGGAGCGAAAATAATCGTGGCTGAGAATACAGAAGACTTGAAGACCGTCTCGAAGCAGGACATTGAACGAGCGATGGAGGATGAGCAGATTCTCTCGCCGATCGAGGACATCATTGAGGATGCCCGAAACGGCAAGATGTTCATCCTGATCGATGATGAGGATCGCGAGAATGAGGGAGATCTCGTTATTCCCGCGCAGATGGCGACCCCGGATGCCGTCAATTTCATGGCGACCCATGGTCGGGGCCTGATTTGTCTGACCTTGACGCGCGAGCGCACCAAGCAACTTGGCCTGCCGATGATGCCGCAGACCCATGGTCAGCGTTTGGCGACCAATTTCACTGTGTCCATTGAGGCCGCCGAAGGTGTCACGACGGGTATTTCCGCACCGGACCGTGCCCGCACGATTACGGTGGCGATTGATCCACGCACGACCGAAGCTGATATCGTGACCCCGGGGCACATATTCCCGCTTGCCGCGCGTGATGGCGGTGTTCTGGTCCGGGCTGGTCACACTGAGGCTGGTGTCGATATCGCGCGCCTCGCCGGGCTGAACCCTTCAGCCGTGATCTGTGAGATCATGAACGACGATGGCACCATGTCTCGGCTGCCCGATCTTGTCGGGTTCGCCCAGTTTCATGGTCTCAAGATTGGCGCGATTGCCGATCTTATCGCTTATCGCCGGCGCAACGACCGTATTGTCGAGCGTCTGATGGAGCATACCTTCAACTCCCGCTTTGGCGGTGAGTTCAAGTGGCACATCTACCACAACACGGTCGAGTATGCTGAGCATCTGGCCATTGTGAAGGGAGAGATCGACCCGGACGAACCCGTCCTCGTGCGCATGCATTCCTTCAGTATTGGCACGGACGCTCTGGGCAGTCTGGATGCACCGGATTCCGGTGTTCTGCAGCAGTCGATGGAGATGATTGCCAAAGCGGGCAAGGGTGTGATTGTGCTCATCCGTGATACGTCACCCAACGCGTTGTCCGAACGTATCCGTCGCGTGAAATCTGCACCAAGCAGTCCCGTGAATGAACTGCGCGACTACGGTGTTGGGGCTCAAATTCTTGCCGATCTGGGCGTGCGTGACATTATTCTTCTGTCCAATTCACAACGATCGATTGTGGGGCTCGAAGGTTTTGGTCTGCGTCTGGTGGAAACACGCCCGGTTCCGCTCGATGGTGGGAAATAGGAGGGTTTGATGTCGGATCAGCCACACATCATGATCGCAGTGTCGCGATACTATGAAGAGGTCGCCAGCGAGTTACTGGCCGGTACACTTGGTGTTCTCGAGGATGCAGACGCCAGCCACGAACTTTATGAAATTCCCGGGGCTTTTGAAATCCCTGCCTCGATCGCGATTGCGATGCGGTCACCGGAGTTCTCTGGCGGGCGCCGCCGTTTTGACGGCTATATCGCGCTTGGATGCGTTATTCGGGGTGAGACCACGCATTATGATTATGTGTGCGGTGAGGCTGCACGGGGATTGCAAGATCTTGCGACCCGCCATTGCCTGGCGCTCGGTTTTGGTGTCCTGACGACCGAAAACATGGATCAGGCTATGGCGCGGGCTGCCGTTGACCGGGGAAATAAGGGGGCTGACGCAGCCAATGCCTGTCTCAGGATGGTTGAGTTCAAACGCCAGTTCCGAATGTTTCCCCGCTAATGCCCGCTGATAACGAAGCGCCCTCGGGCGGAAACCGTAAGGCGGCTGCGTCTGCGCGCGGTGCGGCACGATTGATGGCTGTTCAGGCCCTGTATCAGATAGAAATTCGTGGCGGAACGGCTGACGCCACCGTCATGGAGTTTCTCGAGCACCGCACGGAAATCGTCGATGAGGACGGGGACGAAAAAATCCGCCTGGAAGCGGACAAAGAATTGTTCGTCGACCTCGTGCGTGGCGTGGTCCGCGAAAAAACGAACATCGAGACCGTGCTTGATAGCCTGCTCGATGGGGGAGGCACCGCAGAACGTCTCGAACCTTTGTTGCGGGCAATCATGAAGGCGGGAATATTTGAACTGCAGACCCGCTCAGACATTCCGGCCAAGGTCGTGATCAGCGAATATGTTCATCTGACAGATGCGTTTTTCGACAGTCGCGAACCCGGGCTAGTAAACGCGGTTCTTGATCGCTTGGCCCGCGTTCTGCGGGAAGATGAAGTTTCGAATAAGGATACGGCAGGGGATGGCGCGGGCCATTGACGAGTTCGACCTGATTGCACGGTATTTTGCGCCGCTTGCGCGCGATATGCCCGGTGCAATGGGGTTGCTCGATGATGCAGCTGTGTTGCGCCCCGCAGAGGGCTGTGAACTCGTTGTGTCTGCAGATGCCATTGTTGCAGGTGTGCATTTTCTGGAGACATCGACACCGTTCGAAATTGCGCAGCGGGCCCTTCGTGTAAATCTCTCTGATATTGCAGCCAAGGGAGCCATTCCGCTTGGCTACACTCTGACAGTTCAGTTGCCTGAAACGATCAACGAGGCGTGGCTGGCAGACTTTGCCGCGGGGCTGTCATCTGATCAGCAGGAATTCGGGTTTGGGTTGCTCGGCGGGGACACAACGCGTACGCCAGGTCCTCTCACTTTAAGCATTAATATATTCGGTCAATCCGTTGTAAATAAAGTAATAAAAAGGTCCGGCGCATTGTCTGATGATGATGTTTACGTGACTGGTACGATCGGCGATGCGTTTCTGGGGTTGGCCTTGGAAAAGGGTGACGTTTCAGCTCGTGTTGATGAGGATCGCGCGGCATTGATCGATCGCTTCCGACTGCCGCAACCACGCGTTGCGTTGGGGGCGAAACTCGTCGGCCATGCCGGGGCGTCCGCGGATGTTTCGGACGGCCTGATTGCTGATCTTGGCCATATTTGCCGGGCGTCGGAACTGCATGCGGAGATCCGTTTGGACGACGTGCCTTTGTCGGAAGCGGCGCGTCGGTTGGTAACGGACAATCAACCATTGCACCTTAGTCTGCTAAGCGGTGGAGATGATTATGAAATCGTTTTCACTGCTCCGCAGGCCGCACGTGCAGACCTGAACAGTTTGTCAGGCGAGGTGGGGGTCCCGATTACGCGAATCGGCCATATGGCCGTTCGTGAAACTGGTACGCGACCCGTTGCAGTGATCGACGGGTCGGGTGATCAGCTTGAGGCAGGTGATGACGGATACCGACACTTCAAAGCAGCAGAGCCGCGCTGAGGGCGAGGCCGCAATCCGCGCCATGCGTGCGGGTGAAGACCCCAATGCCGTTCCCGAGAAAAAGAGCAGAAAGAAGCTGCTTGTATTGATCCTTATGATCCTGCTCGTCGCGGGAGGCGGGGCCGCCTACAAATTTGTGTTGGCGAAGGACGAGACGAGCCTCGCAGAAGTTCCCGAACCAGAACCCGAAGACGTTGTGCCGGTGGAGATGGTTTACATCGAACTGGATCCGCTTTTTGTGCCGTTTGAGACGGTGAACGGGCAACGACACAAGATTGTCGTGGTGCTCTCTCTGGAGGTCGGACGTGAAGACTTCGGCGGCCAGCGGGTGCGGTCTTTGCTGCCGAGGTTGCGTGAGGCCTATGTCCGCTCTCTGACGTCGCGGCCTTTTCCCGGGACAGACGAAGGTTCCATCAAGACGGTCTATTTGAAGAACCGCATTCGTGCTGAAAACAACCGGATTCTGGGCACCGGCGTCGTCAATGACGTGCTGGTGCGCGATATCCGCGTTCTGCCGGGCTAGGGGGCTGCGATGACACCGTGTGTGCGCTGGTTCATTTCTCCTGCCTTTGTTGTGGGGCTGGCAATCGTTTTGTTGTTGGTCGCCTTGATCACGAATGCGCAAGCAGCAGACCCACCCGAGGAAGAGAACCCCAGCGGTCTTTCCGAACACCACTATGTGCGTCTTGATGCGATCACCGTCACGCTGTTTGGGGATGGCAGTGTTGTTGGTCTCTACACCGTCGCTGCGACTTTGGAGATTGCTGAGGCCGATCAGCGTTCATTGGTCACGGCCGCACGTTCGCGCCTGCGGGATGCCATGATTGTGGAGCTCCACAAGCTTCTGGCACGTCGCAAGGGTATCGAGGTTCCTCTTGATGCTGTGAAGTACCGACTCCGCAATGTGGCTCAAAAAACTCTGGGAAAAGACATTGTGGTCGATCTGTTTGTGGAAAATGTCTTACGCAAAGACACCTAGTCAGGTCTCGATTCCAAATCAAAAAATGCAAGGCTGATATTCACACAGTGGGCTTGTATTTTGTCCCGCCATCGAAGAATGTCCGCTCATGCAACTCTCACGTGAAACCCGAAATGTTGGCCTGCTGTCGCTTTGTCAGGCTCTTGGCCAGACCCAGATGGTGCTGGTTTTCTCTGTCTCTTCTATCATCGGGGCATCCATAGCGCCGAATGTGGGGTGGGCAACGGTCCCGATTACGTTCCAGTTCGTCTTTATGACAATGTCGACCATTCCGGCGGCGTTTCTGATGAAGCGGATCGGACGCGCGAACGGCTTTACGGTATTTCTGATTATTGGTTGCGCAGGTGCGGCGCTGATGATCTACGCGCTGTTCCTGCAGAACTTTGCGCTGTTCTGTGCAGGTTCTGCATTGTTTGGGGCGTCTGCTGGAGCCAATCAGCAGTTTCGTTTTGCTGCGGTCGATGCTGCGAGCGATGAATTTCGGAGCAAGGCTGTGAGCCTTGTTCTGGCCGGTGGTGTGTTTGCAGCAATCACCGGGCCGAGCCTCTCGTCCTGGGGCTATGACATGATCAGCCCGATTATTTACGGCGGTGTTTATCTGGTCATCCTGTCGATGCAGGTGATCATGATGGTCTTGTTGCGGTTTACTGATATTCCGCCACCCAGTGAACAGGAACGGACCGGGCATGTCCGACCGATGCGGGAGATTGCAGCGCAACCGGCTTTCATCGTTGCGTTGTTGAGCGCGATGATCGGTTACGGCGTCATGAACTTCGTCATGCTGTCGACGCCGATTTTCATGCATCTTCATCCGACACACCCGTTTGGCCAACTCGACATCAACAACGTGATCATGTGGCACGTCCTTGGGATGTTCGCACCGGGCTTCTTTACCGGTTACCTGATCAAAAAATTCGGTGACCTGAATATTATTCTCGCGGGCGCAGTCATTTCGGTCATTTGTATCGGGGTGAACTTCAGCGGTGATTCGATTTGGCATCTCCGCGTCGGGATGGGCCTTGTTGGCCTCGGCTGGAACTTCATGTTTACAGCCGGAACGACGCTGCTCCTGAGCACCTACACACCCGCGGAGAAGGCGAAAGTGCAGGGGGTCAATGACTTCTTTGTCTTCGGAACCGTCGCGACCTGTTCGCTGCTTGCTGGCGTGGTTTACAGCCAGTTTGGGTTCTTTGCCGTGAACATGGCGTCAGCACCTTTGCTGGTCCTCGTTGTGTGCGCGGTGTTCTGGCTGCGTGTGAAGAGGCAACCCGTCGCAGCCTGACCGTTCTCGCCGGTTGCCATGTTCCCGCCTTTTTGGCATGTTCCCGCCGCTTTTGATGGGGTCAGGTGATTCGCACCTGATCTGGGGTGCGCGCTGCGATCGGCTGCGCGATCCAAACAACATAGAAACCAAAGGACAATAACAATGGCTCCTATCGTCTGGTTCGCCATCGCATGTGGCGGTCTGGCTGTTCTCTACGGGATTTGGGCGTCACGCTCGATTCTCGCATTGAGCGCAGGCACCGAACGAATGCAGGAAATTTCTGCGGCAATTCAGGAAGGCGCAGCCGCCTATCTGAACCGTCAGTATCGGGCAATCGCAATCGTCGGCGTGATTATCGCCGTGATTCTGTTCTTCCTTCTGGGTTGGACGGTCGCACTTGGCTTTGTAATCGGCGCTGTGCTGTCCGGCGTGACCGGCTATATCGGGATGCATATCTCGGTGCGTGCGAATGTTCGCACGACAGAGGCCGCACGCAGCAGCATGGCCGAAGGCCTGTCGGTGGCGTTCCGCTCTGGCGCCGTGACCGGCATGCTGGTGGCAGGCCTCGCGCTTCTCGCGGTGGCTGGCTATTTCGGCTTCATGATCTGGATGCAACAGAACGGCAATGCCGGTGGTCGCGAACTGATTGATGCGCTCGTCGCACTTGGGTTCGGTGCCTCTCTGATTTCGATCTTTGCACGTTTGGGTGGCGGTATCTTCACCAAGGGTGCGGATGTCGGTGCTGACCTTGTGGGCAAGGTTGAGGCAGGTATCCCCGAGGATGACCCCCGCAACCCGGCCGTGATCGCTGATAACGTTGGTGACAACGTTGGTGACTGTGCGGGTATGGCAGCTGATCTGTTCGAGACCTATGCCGTGACGATCGTCGCGACCATGGTCCTGATCTCGATCTTCCTGGCAGGCAACCCGCTTCTCAACCAGATGATGGTCTATCCTCTGGCTGTCGGTGGCATTTGTATCATTGCTTCGATTATTGGCACGTTCTTCACGCGCCTCGGCGCCAGCCAGAACATCATGGGTGCGCTCTATAAGGGTTTCATTGCCTCTGCTGTGCTGTCCCTTGTCGGGATCGCGGGTGTCACCGAATGGGTGATCGGCTTTGATGCAGAGATTGTTCTTCCGAACGTCACCTTCAACGGCATGGATGTGTTCCTTTGTGGCGTTATTGGTCTGGTTGTAACCGGTCTCCTGATCTGGGTGACCGAGTACTACACCAGCACCGAATATCGTCCGGTACGCTCGATTGCCAAGGCATCAACCACCGGGCACGGCACGAACGTGATCCAGGGTCTTGCGATCTCGATGGAAGCAACGGCAATTCCCGCGCTTATCATCTGCGCAGCGATTATCGCTTCGTTCATGCTCGCTGGTCTGCTTGGTATCGCCATTGCCGTGACAGCAATGTTGGCCCTGACCGGTATGGTTGTTGCGCTCGACGCGTACGGCCCGGTGACGGACAACGCTGGCGGCATCGCAGAGATGGCTGAGCTTGACGAAGAGGTCCGTAAGACCACCGACGCACTCGACGCGGTGGGCAACACCACCAAGGCGGTGACCAAGGGTTACGCGATCGGTTCCGCCGGTCTCGGCGCGCTTGTGCTCTTTGCAGCGTATACGTCGGATTTGAACTTCTTCATCTCGTCGGCTGCCGAGTATCCGTACTTCGCGGGTGTTGAACTCGACTTCTCCCTGACCAACCCGTTCATCGTTGTCGGCCTGCTGGTCGGTGGCATGCTGCCGTTCCTGTTCGGCGCGTTGGGCATGACGGCTGTTGGCCGTGCAGCTGGTTCGGTCGTCGTTGAAGTTCGGCGTCAGTTCAAGGAGATCCCGGGGATCATGGAAGGCACAGGCAAGCCCGAATATGGCCGCTGTGTCGACATGCTGACCAAGGCTGCGATCAAGGAAATGATTATCCCGTCGATGTTGCCGGTGCTGTCACCGATCATCCTCTACGTGGTCATTTTGGTGATTGCTGGTAAGTCGGCAGCGTTCTCATCGCTCGGTGCGATGCTTCTGGGTGTGATTGTGACGGGTCTGTTCGTCGCGATCTCCATGACCGCTGGTGGCGGTGCTTGGGACAATGCCAAGAAGTACATCGAAGACGGCAACCATGGCGGCAAGGGCTCTGATGCCCATCATGCTGCGGTGACCGGCGATACCGTTGGTGACCCCTACAAGGACACTGCAGGTCCTGCTGTGAACCCGATGATCAAGATCACAAACATTGTGGCGCTGTTGATCCTCGCGGTATTGGCACACTAGTCGCCACGCAACGCGTACAAAACAAACCCGGGGCCGGAAACGGCCCCGGGTTTTTCTTTGTCAGGTTCGTTTTGTTGTCAGGGTTGGGCGAAACGCCCGACATTGCCGAAGAGCTGCTGGATAATGGAAAGCTCATTGCCAGCCGTTGGCGTAACACGTGCGACAAGATCGACTTCCTTCTTGTCGTTTTCGGTATACGTCACGATATCCTCAACAACACCAGAATCGTCGAAGACGACTGCAATGATCTTGCGTTCGATAAGTTGGGGACGGAAAAATGCGGTTCTTTCCGTACGTTCTGACATGTAGTACCAGACGTTCTCCCGGAAGACGCCCTGCGTCGATGGGGTGCCCAATGCGTTCTCGACATCACGTCGAGATGAGACACCAGGTTCAACGGTTTCGACGGCCTCCGGGTCAGGCTGCTGGCCACGGGCGGAGATGACCGGCGTGCAGGCCGTGAGAACGGAGAGAAGGACCAGAACACGGCCATGTCGGACGAAAAAATTCATTCGGCGAGAGTCTCGTCGGGAGCTGTAGAGAATCGTGTGATGCGGCAGACGATGGCATTCGCTGTTTCCTTCTGTCAACTGCATCTGACCGACGACAGGACAAACGGGAAATTTGACGCATGCTAGGAAGAATTCAGCAACGACGTACGCGACGCAAACTGGCTGCAAGCCATTACGAAGCGATCGTTGCACAATCGCGTGAGCCGGCCTTCTATGCCCATCTCGGCGTCCCTGACACCATGCTGGGGCGTTACGAGATGGTTTGTTTGCATGCCTACCTCGTTTTGACACGTCTAAAGCGAGAGAGTGAAGAATGCGCCCAAGTTGCACAGACGCTGCATGACCTGATTTTCGATGATTTCGATGTCGCGCTCCGTGAAGCGGGGCTCGGCGATATGGGAATTGGACACCGGATCAAGAAGCTTGCGCGGAACCTGCATGGACGAATTTCTGTTTACGAAAGTGGTCTTGCCGCAGGGGACAGCGCCTTGGATGAGATTCTTCGGCGGAATCTGTATGCCAGCGCCGAGCCGGAGCCTGCGCAGGTGGCAGGAATGATCGCTTATCTACGCGCGGCACGAGGTCTGATCGACGAAGTATCTGCGAGTGCTTTGCTGGAGGGACGGTCATCATTTCCGGACTCGACCGCGTTTGTTGGTCGATCTGCTGAGGTGATCGCACCATGACTGAAACCACGGAGACCGGCGAATTGGTCCGGCATGTGAATGTCACTGATATTGAGCCGGGACAGCGTGAATTCATGACATTTGAGGCGAGCGCAGAGGAATGTGTGGCGATTGCAGCGCGCCTGAAGCTTCTCTCCATGTCGTCATTCGTTGCGGAGATTTACGTGTTCCGAGAACTGTCAGGCGATGTCAGCATCTTCGGCGACCTGTCGGCAGAGGTTGAGCAGGCTTGTGTGGTCAGCCTGGAGCCTGTGCGTGACAGCATCGACGCCTCAATCATGCAACGCTATACGGATCGCGAAGACGACGAAGAGGCTGAGGACGAAGACCCTGTCGAACCGATCATCGAGGACGAAATTGAAGTCGGAGAAATCTTTGTGCAGAATATTTCCCTGGCTCTGAACCCCTATCCGAGGGCGCCGGGGGTGGAGTTCGAGTCCATCGCTGATGATGACGAAGAACCCGCCGGACCCTTCGCAGCACTGGCTCAACTGCGTGATAAGGGCGAAAAATCGGGGAAATAGCCCTTAACTGATTGTTTTCGACAAGAAACCTTGCGATTCGCTTGCTCAGCGGTGCATTTTTGGATATCTAGCAGCCGCCTTCCGGCATGCGCACAAAATTCTTACTTCCCCGCGAAAGGGAAAACTTATGGCCGTACCCAAGAAGAAAATATCGAAATCGCGTCGGGGCATGCGCCGTTCGCACGATTCTCTGAAGCAGCCGACCTATGTCGAAGATGAGACCACGGGCGAATTTCATCGCCCTCATCACGTCGATATGAAGACCGGCTTCTATAAGGGCCGACAGGTCATTGAGGTCAAAGAGAAGATCTAGTCTCTGGATGACGGACCCCGAACGAATATGTTCGGTGGGGGAGCGGACCGGTTGAGCGACCAGATCACAATCGCCCTTGATGCCATGGGTGGAGACGATGCACCGCAAATTGTTGTTGCGGGCGCTGATATTGCACGTCGGCGGAATCCCGATGTGAGGTTTCTACTCTTTGGTGATGAGAAGGAAGTCAGCGAGCTGGTTGCCAAGCAGCGCGGCCTCGATGCGTTTGTCGAGATACGTCACACAACCGAAAAGGTTGAGGCTGACGACAAGCCTTCTCAGGTTGTGCGCAGCGGTCATGAAACCTCGATGTGGAAGGCCATAGAATCCGTCAAGCTGAATGAGGCTGATGGTGTGGTTTCGGCTGGCAATACTGGCGCCTTGATGGCGATGGCGATGATTGTGTTGCGGCGCCTTGAAGGCATCGATCGTCCGGCAATCGCGTCATTCTTTCCCACGCTTCGTGGTGAAACAGTGATGCTGGATCTGGGCGCGAACATCCGATGCGATGCCCGTAATCTTGTTGAGTTTGCGATCATGGGTGAAGTCTTTGCCCGCACGATCCTGGGCATCCACGAGCCAACCATTGGTCTGCTGAACGTTGGTGAGGAAGAGACCAAGGGCAATGACGCTTTGAAAGATGCCGCGAACCTTTTGCGCGAGCTGGACTTGCCTGGAGAGTTTGTCGGCTTTGTCGAAGGCAACGACATCCCTGCAGGGGCAGTGGATGTGGTTGTCACGGATGGGTTTACAGGCAATGTCGCGCTCAAAACTGCTGAAGGTACAGCCAAGCTGATCAATGCGTTTGTTCGTGAGACCTTCCGAAACTCGTTCTGGGCCAAGATTGGTTATGTTTTCGCAAAGCCGTCCTTTGACAAGTTGCGCAGCCGCAGCGATCCGCGTCGCTATAACGGTGCAGTATTTCTGGGACTCAATGGAGTATGCGTTAAGAGTCATGGGGGAACCGATGCCGTCGGTTTTGCCACTGCGATCGGGGTTGCGATCGATATGATTAAGTATGATGGGAATGCTTTGTTGAAGACCAATATTGAGCGTCTGGACCCAGAGATGCTGCGCCCGCAGCCAACCGCAACGGCATCATAGATATGCGCCGTTCTGTTGTTGCCGGGATGGGCAGGTATCTGCCCGAACGTATCGTCACGAATTCTGAGCTTGCCGAACGGGTTGATACGTCCGACGAGTGGATACGTGAGCGGAGCGGAATTCGGCAGCGTCATATCGCAGCCGATGGTGAATTCACGTCTGATCTGGCCACCCATGCAGCGCGGAACGCACTTGATGCCGCAGGTATGACGCCCGATGAGATCGATCTGATTATCGTTGCGACATCCACGCCTGATGAAACGTTTCCGGCCTCTGCAACCGTCGTGCAGTCGAAGTTGGGCTGTGGAAACGACAGTATGGGGTTTGATGTACAGGCCGTCTGCTCAGGCTTCGTCTACGCACTGGCAACCGCTGATAACTTCATCAAGGCGGGGCAGGTCGATACAGCCCTTGTCATTGGGGCGGAAACCTTCTCGCGCATACTTGACTGGACTGACCGGGGCACGTGCGTGCTCTTTGGTGATGGCGCTGGCGCAATGATCCTCAAAGCCGAAGACGGGCTGGGAACCTCGGATGACCGGGGGGTGCTTTCCACTCACCTGCATTCTGATGGCACGTTGCACGACCTTCTTTACGTGGATGGTGGTCCATCTTCGACGGGTGAGGTCGGATTTCTGCGCATGGAGGGCAAGGAAGTCTTTCGCCATGCCGTCACCAAGATGTCTGCTGTTGTCGTTGAGGCGCTTGAAGCTACGGGCCTCGCGGCCAATGACGTTGACTGGTTCGTGCCGCATCAGGCCAACAAGCGGATTATTGATGGCACGGCCCGCAAATTGAAAGTTGGCGCCGATCGGGTGGTTGTCACGATTGATATCCATGCCAACACCTCAGCGGCTTCCATTCCGCTTGCGCTCTCGGTTGCTGTCGATGATGGCCGGATCAAGAAGGGCGATATTGTGTTGATCGAAGCCATGGGCGGCGGGTTGACCTGGGGATCCGGAATCCTCCGCTGGTAGCGATTTCAAGCCTGAAAATTTCAAAGTTTTGCATTAAAGGCGTATAGCAATCCTCTGATATTGACGGATTTATCCTGTCACGGTACCGTCCGCCCAATTAGGAAATATGGGGAGAGCTGGTGTGAGCGAAACAATCACGCGGGCACAATTGACCGAAGCTGTTTATCAGGAAGTCGGTCTGTCCAGGAATGAGTCCGCTGATCTCGTTGAATCCGTGCTGGCCGAAATGTCTGACGCGCTGGTTCGCGGCGAAATGGTAAAACTCTCATCATTCGGGAGCTTTCAGGTGCGCCAGAAGGGGCAACGGATGGGGCGGAACCCGAAAACCGGTGAAGAAGTGCCAATTCTGCCGCGTCGAGTTCTTGTGTTCCGGCCGAGCCATGTTCTGAAAAAGCGGATCAATGACGGTGACGCCGATACATCAGGTTATGCGTCAGACGACGTCGAGCCGGACACCTCCTACTAGTCTGATTTATGGCGGATACCGCAAACCATTCCTCACGTCGCGGTAGCAAGTCTGCCGAAGCCTTCCGCACAATTAGTGAAGTGGCTTCTGGTCTGGATGTGCCGCAGCATGTTCTGCGGTTTTGGGAGACCAAGTTTAGTCAGGTTCGCCCCATGAAGCGCGGCGGCGGCCGTCGATACTATCGCCCCGAGGATGTTGAACTCCTCCGGACCATCCGGTCCCTGCTCTATGATGATGGTTACACCATCAAGGGTGTGCAGAAGTTGCTGCGCGAGGGAGGTGTAAAGCCTGAAGAGACATCGCCTGAGGCCGCTCCTGTGGTCTCTGAACCTGCCGCAGAAGTGTCTTCAAACCTTGCTGAAGGCGGTACGCCGGAGCAAAGCGAATTGAAGGCGCTTTTGAGCGAACTCGAAGCCCTCAAAAAACTTCTCGATTCTGCGCGTTAGCCGGTTCCAATCTGGTTGGATTAGGTTCTATAGTCCGCCGCGTTCGGTCGGGACGTAGCGCAGTCTGGTAGCGCATCACACTGGGGGTGTGGGGGTCGCAGGTTCGAATCCTGCCGTCCCGACCAATTCATTCCAAATTTCCAGGAATTCTGTTCTCACCGCGGTGGAACTCAGGCCTTGTCGCCTGCGTCACGAATGGCACGCCACACCCGGTCTGGTGTCGCCGGCATTTCGAGTTCGGTGACCCCGACGTCGGACAGGGCGTTCATGATCGCATTCATCAGGGCCGGCATGGCGCCCACGGTTCCCGCTTCACCTGCACCTTTGACGCCAAGCGGATTTCGCTGGGTCGGGACTTCGTTGCTGGCGATTTCCATGTCCGAAAAGTTGTCGGCCCTTGGCATTGCGTAGTCCATGAAGGACCCGGAGAGAAGCTGACCCGATTGCGGGTCATAGGCGACCTGTTCCATCAGGATTTGGCCAACCCCCTGTGCAATACCGCCATGGATCTGTCCCTTTACGATTGTCGGGTTGATCATGATGCCAACATCGTCGACGACCTTGTAGCCAAGTATCTCGACTGTGCCGGTATCGGGGTCGATCTCGACCTCACAGACATGGCTGCCGTTGGGATAGGTGTCCTGCTTGGGCGCAAAGGTGGCTGTTTCGAAGAGGCCGGGCTCCGTGCCGGGCGGCAATTTTGCGGGCAGGAAAGAAGCTTTGGCGACATCTTTGAGGGATATCTCGCGGTCTGTACCCGACACTCTGAAAATTCCGTCCTCGAATTCGATATCGGCTTCACTCGCTTCAAGCTGATGCGCAGC
The DNA here is from genome assembly GCA_943787745.1 of uncultured Alphaproteobacteria bacterium. Taxonomy (GTDB): domain Bacteria; phylum Pseudomonadota; class Alphaproteobacteria; order UBA6615; family UBA6615; genus JABJAG01. Next base: position 321,427 of record CALSNJ010000002.1, read on the forward strand.
GATCTTGCGGGCCTTTTCCTCGATCTTGATGGAGGCGTTATGGAGCGCCGAGCCACCAATGACCGTGGACCGTGATCCCATGGTGCCAATCCCGAATGCGACGCGGTCGGTGTCGCCATCGATCACACGAATATCCGCCGGGTCGAGGCCGAGCCGATCACCGACAATCTGCTTGTAGACGGTCTCGTGTCCCTGACCCTGGCTTTTCGTACCCATCAGTACGGTTGTGGTTCCATCGGTCGAGAAACGCACTTCGGCAAAATCGGGTGACGGGGAGGCGGCGCGTTCTATGGGGTTGGCCATCCCGATCCCGCGTAGCTTTCCGGCGGCCTGAGACGCCGCCTTGCGAGCTGGAAAGCCTTCATAGTCCGCCATCTTCAGGGCTTCAGCCTGATTTTCCGTGAACGCCCCACAATCATAGGTCAGGCCCAGCGCGGTCTTCACCGGCATGGCGTCCGACGCGATCATGTTCTTCACGCGCAACTCGGCCGGGTCATAGCCCAGCTCGCGTGCCGCTTCGTCGAGCATGCGCTCGATGACATAGGTGGCTTCAGGCCGTCCTGCGCCGCGATAGGGCGCAGTGGGGTTGCTGTTGGAGTGAACGGTCCGCACCGCAACATGGGCGGCGGGTATGTCATAGACGCCGATGAGCGTGCCGACATTGGAGAACACGGAGAGCAAATTCCGGATCGCCGACAGGTAGGCCCCGATATTGGCAATTGTCCGCACGCGCAGACCGAGGATCTTGCCGTTGTCGTCGAATGCCAACTCGGCCTCCGTGACATTGTCACGCCCGTGCTCGTCGCCCTGAATGGCTTCACTGCGCTCGGCCGACCACTTTACAGGACGTCCGATTTTCTTGGCGGCCCAGAGCGTGAGGCGATGCTCGGCATACTGCCACCCCTTGGTACCGAACCCACCGCCGACATCGCGGGACACCACGCGGATATTCTGCTCCGGGATGCGGAATATCTTCTCGGCCAGCACCTGCCGGACGCGATGGGGGTACTGCACATCGGCATAGAGGGTGTAGCGGTCTTCACGCGGGTCGTAGTCACCGATGGCCCCGCGTGGTTCCATATAGTTGGCAAAGACCCGGCTGATCACGAAGCGCCGTTTGATAACGTGGGCCGCACCGCTCAGTGCGGCGTCGGCGGCGTCGGCATCGCCAGACTGGAACATGCCCGAAATGTTGTCGGGATAGTCGTCCCAGACTAGCGGGGCATCTGCCTCGACCGTCTGCGCCGTATCGGTAATTGAAGGCAGCATGTTGAAATCGATATCGATGAGTTCGGCTGCGTCGCGCGCCTGATTGATCGTTTCGGCAATGACCATGGCCACCGGGTCACCAACATAGCGCACGCGATCCGTGGCAAGAGGCGGCTGAGGTCGGTATTTCATGGGCTGCCCGTCCGGTCGCTTCCACTTGGCGGGCATGCCGGGAAAACCAAGCCCGTCCGCGACGACATCTGCCCCGATAAACACGGCCAGCACACCGGGAGCTGCTTTTGCAGCTGTCGTGTCGATCGAACGGATATCTGCATGGGCGTGGGGGGAGCGCAGGATATGCGTGTAGGCTTGCTTGGGCAGGTTCACATCATTGACGTAATAGCCGCGCCCGGTGAGCAGTCGCGGGTCCTCTTCACGTCGGACGCCTTGTCCGATTCCAAACTTACCCATGGATATTTCCTCTATGTCTTGACGTGAGATGCAACGCGAAGCGCGTTTCAGCCTTCGGCGTTCAGGGCAAGCCGACCCTTGTCGGTCAACTTGCAGACCAGCCAGTCAGGCTTGATCGGGTTTTCAAACCATGGCTCGGCAAAGCCATGGCGGATGCAGCTTTTGATCGTGCGGTCACTGACCTTCTGTCCATCACGATCAAACAACGGAAGCTTACCGCCTGGCTGGACAAGCCCGCGCAGCAGCCAGTCACGCTGTGCGCCGCTCAGTGGGCCCCGTGGCTTGGTCTTGCGGTCGCCGCGGGGGCGATGGGGCTGCAATGCAACCACGTTGTCCGCCTCTGCGAGCTTCCTGCTGATTGCCATGCTGCCCCCTTAATTCCCCATCGATGAGAAATCACGAAATCCGGTTCATCGAAGCCGCGGATCGTAGTGTAGAATGGCCCCCACGCCAAGAGACCGGAATAACGTGATGCAAACACAGGTCAGAATGTGAGCAAGGCAGAAGAAGTTACGGTGGCCAGCATGGTCTACGTTACCTGCGGATCCCTTGATCAGGCTCGGCAGATCGCTCGTAGCGTAGTTGAGGAGCGCCTGGCAGCCTGCGCCAACATCATCGACGGCATGCATGCGGTCTTTCGCTGGGAGGGTGTTGTGCAAGAAGGCGAAGAGGTGATTCTCATCCTGAAGACACGCTCCGTCAACGTTGCCGCCCTTAGTGCGCGCGTGAAAGAATTGCACAGCTTTGAGGTGCCTTGCGTGGTCGAAATTCCACTTGGCGGCGGGAACTCCGATTACTTCGACTGGATCGCAAATGAAAGCACCGCGGTATAGCTCACGCTTATTGCAAGCACTGCGCGCCATCACTCATTAGGTGCGGCGGTGTTATCATAAGATACAGTTGCCGGTTTTCATGTCTTCGTATCGCACGGAGAGGGGATTCGACATCTGTGACAGGTCAATTTCGTCCGGTTGACGAGCGAGTAGAGCGTTCTCAGTCGAAAAGCTTGTCGATATCGTCCTGAGAGATACCTTCACCCTCAAGCGCTGGTCCGTTGAGAAGCATATCATCTCCTTCACGATCATCTTCTTCGTCATCGACTTCCTCGAAATCAGGTCCGAGAAGTTCGAGCAGAGATTCCAGGTGACTATCAACTAGGTCGAGAGTCTGGATCACGCTTCCAATCCGTTGTCCGGTCAGGTCCTGAAACGCACAGGCTTCAAAGATCTTTGAGCAGTTCGTCTGCACAATGTCCGGGTAGCCCGGATCGGTAGTATCCGCAGAGCTCATTTGTTCGGCCGAATCCATAATCGTGTTTGAGGCTTCTTCCGTCGCCTTCACGATTTCTTCCATTTCCAGGAGGGCTTTAGAAATGCTCTTGGTTTTCAGCTTTGATGGCCGTAGCGAGCCAATTTGTTTTCGGGCTTCGACAATCGAGCGCGCCAGCTCGAGTACCTCGTTGTACAAGGCCTCCGCAGCTGTCTTTGTGGCCGACGTCTCCATTAGAATTCACCGATGACTGCTGTCAGTTTTGAACGCAGTGTTGCTGCGTTGAACGGCTTCACGATGTAATTGTTCACGCCGGCCTGTTTTGCCGCGACCACGTTCTCGGTCTTTGCTTCAGCAGTGACCATGATGAACGGGAGCTTCTTGAGGGAATTGTCGGCACGTACCGTCTTGAGCAGTTCAAGGCCGGTCATGGGCTCCATGTTCCAGTCTGAAATAACAAGATCGTATGGTCGGGTGCGCAAGGACTCCAGCGCAGTCACTCCATCGGTGGCTTCGTCAATGTTACGGAAGCCAACCTCGTTCAGAAGGTTCCGGATAATTCGAAGCATCGTCTTGTAGTCGTCGACAATGAGAATGCTCATGTCCTTTTTTTCATCGGTCATTTTCTGCTCGCAATAGATCTTGAGTTTGTTTGGCAATGAGCTGGGTGAACCATCTCGCTGGATCGGCAACCTAGTGGGCGCAGGTAAATGACGGATTAATTTCAGAAAAATTGGTTGGCCCGGGAGTTCTATTTGCGTGTCGCGGAAATCAGCATTTCGATATCCGGGAATTTATCCAATCTTAAGTTTCTCATACGACACTTCGCCATCTGATCTTTGGCAATGCCATTTGTGGCATGAGCTCTCAACGAAATTGCAATTGAGTGAACTATGGATGATCTCCTCGAAGAATTTTTGACTGAAGCCATCGAAGGCATCGAGACTCTCGACGCAGAACTGGTCGACCTTGAACAACGCCCCAATGATCCTGAGTTGATCGGGAATATTTTCAGGGTGCTTCACACAATCAAAGGCACTTCGGGTTTTCTTGACCTGCCGCGTCTTGGAGCCACTGGTTGATGACGATCTGGGCCTGCTTTGTTGTGGTGAACCATTCGGCGTTGAGCACCTCGCGGCGCAGAGTTTCGTTAAATCGTTCGTTGTATCCATTCTCCCAGGGTGACCCGGGATAGATCCGGATAGGCTTGATCGCGGATCGCTGGACCCGGGGCGGCATGATCGCGGTAAGTTTTTTGGGCATGGGACTGGCCAGCATTGTGTCGGGCTTTGCGAGCGGTCCGAGCTCAATCGTTCTGGCGCTGGCGGTGATTGGTATCTTTGCTGCGATTTATCATCCCGTGGGAATTCCCTGGGTGATGCGTCTGGCGCCCAAAAACCCGGGCAAGGCCCTTGCCATCAACGGCTTGTTCGGTGGGATGGGGGTCGGCGTCGCGGCGCTGACAGCAGGCGGGTTGATTGACCTCGTGAGCTGGCGCGCGGCCTTTGTTGTTCCCGGCCTGGTCAGTCTTGGTGTTGGCGCGGTGATGTTTGCGATGCTCCGCCGCGGCCGGATCGCAGAGCCGGGAAATTCGGCTCCCGACAGCCAACCCGGTGAAGGCCGGAGCGGCATGCTGCGCGGGGCGTTGCTCATTCTTGCAACCGGGTTTGTTGGTGGGCTGGTCTACCAATCCACTCAGGCCGTCGCCCCGAAAATGTTCGAAGTGCGCCTCGAGGCATTTCTCGATGGATCAACCGCCGGAGTTGGTGCCGTTGTCTTTGCGATATACGTGATGGCCGGTCTGGGGCAGCTTGTCGGCGGTTGGGCTGCGGACCGTTTCAGCTGGAAACGCGCCTATCTGTTGGCGTGGTGCATCCACATGCCGATGCTGTGGTTTGCCGCATCAGCGGGCGGACCATTCCTGATTTTTGCGATCTTCATGATCACCGTGGCTGGGACGGGTGCCATACCGGCCGAAGCCTTGTTGTTTGCCCGCTACACACCTGAACGTCATCACGGTCTGATCTTCGGGTTTCGCTATGTGCTGGCCCTGGGATCGGCACCTCTGGCCATTCAGTTCATCGCGTTTGTTCTTGAGCGGACGGGCGAATTTGCCTGGATCTATTGGATGCTGGGGATGGCCGGGTGCCTGACCCTGATCGGTATCCTGCTGCTGCCACCGGTGTCGGGTCGTAGGGCATCGCCCATTGAGGCAACGCCCGCACCGGCCGAGTGAATTCCGCCCAAAGTGGTCATGCCCGGGCTTGATCCGGGCATCTCAACGCAGACCGAGACGAGATACCCGGATCAAGTCCGGGTATGACGATATCTGGGTTAGGGACAAATATTTGGTTGGGATTCGCCCGTCCGGCAGCCAGTTGCTATAATCAGGGCCAATTCAACACATGTAACGAACGCAGGATGACCTCATGAGCGACAAGGTTTGGAAGATTTATCTCTCGGGCGAAATTCACTCCGACTGGCGTGAGCAGATCATGAATGGTTGCGCGGAAGCCGGCCTGCCGGTCGAATTCGCAGCCCCGATCACCGAACATGACGATTCCGATGATTGCGGCGTGGCCGTATTCGGTGGTGAAGGCGACAAGTTCTGGCACGACCACAAGGGCGCGCTGCTGAACTCTGTGCGCACCGGCACCCTGATCGAACAGGCCGACGTTGTCGTGGTTCGCTTCGGCGAGAAATACAAGCAGTGGAATGCGGCTTTTGATGCCGGTTATGCCGCTGCCATGGGCAAGGCGATCATCACCTTGCACCCCGAAGCCCATGATCACGCGCTGAAGGAGGTGGACGCCGCTGCCAAGGGCGTGGCCCGCGAGCCCTATCAGGTCGTCCAGGCACTCGCCTACGCCATCAAGGGCGCGATGCCCCAGCAGTGGTATCAGGCCGAAGCGGCTGAATAGGTCGACTAAGATAGATTTAGACCGATCAGGCCGCGCTTCGGAACCGAGCGCGGCTTTTTCGTATCTATTCCGCGGCCATTGCGTAGTCCAGCGCCTGTCCCAGATCGGCCAGGATATCGTCGATGGTTTCCAGACCGATCGAAAGCCGGATGACGTCCGGGCCAGCGCCAGACGCGATTTGCTGTTCTTCGGTGAGCTGACGATGGGTTGTTGAGGCCGGGTGGATGATGAGCGAGCGTGTGTCACCCAGATTGGCGAGATGGGATAGCAGTTCAACGCTTTCCACGACCTTCACACCCGCTTCGTAGCCGCCCTTCACACCGAAAGTGAAAACCGAGCCCGGGCCCTTGGGCAGGTACTTCTTGGCCAGGGCGTTGTAGGGGCTCGATTTCAGGCCTGCGTAGGACACCCACGCGACCGCCGGGTGGCCTTCGAGGAATTCGGCCACCGCTTGTGCGTTCTGCAGATGACGATCCATGCGGACGGGCAGGCTTTCTATGCCTGTGATGATGTTGAAGGCGTTCTGGGGGGCCAGGGTCGGCCCCAGATCGCGCAGGGCGACGGCCTTGGCCTTGGTCGAGAACCCGAAATCCCCAAACGTCTCGTAGAAGGTGAGGCCGTGATAGGCCGGGTCTGGTTCGGTCATGGACGGGAACTTGTCGTTCTGGGCCCAGTCGAACTTGCCGCTTTCCACCACAATGCCGCCCATCGACGTGCCGTGGCCGCCGAGAAACTTGGTCATTGAGTGGGTGATCAAATCGGCCCCCCATTCGAACGGGCGGCAGAGATAGGGCGTCGCCATGGTGTTGTCGACGATCAGCGGGATACCGGCTTCGTTGGCGATGGCCGCGATGGGTTCGAGGTCGAGAATGATGCCACCCGGATTGGCCAGAACTTCGATGAAGATGGCCTTGGTATCGGCGTCAATCGCGTTGCGGAAGTTCTCCGGATCATGTGGATCCACAAAATTAACATTCCAGCCGAACTTCTTGAAAGCATGGGAAAATTGCGTGATCGAACCGCCGTATAAATTGCGTGACGCCACGAAATTGTCGCCCGGGTTCATAAGCACATACATGGCCAGCATCTGGGCCGCGTGGCCGGTCGAACAGGCCACCGCACCGCGACCGTCTTCGAGCGCGGCGACTTTCTCTTCCAGTGCGGAAACCGTCGGGTTTGTCAGGCGCGAATAGATGTAGCCGAAGGTCTGCAGATTGAAGAGCGAGGCGGCTTGATCGACATCGTCAAAGACATAGGCCGTCGTCTGATAGATCGGCACATTGCGCGCGCCGGTTTTCTCATCAGGGGAGGCCCCGGCGTGGATGGCCAGTGTCTCGAAGCCGGGTGGGCGGTGGTCGTTGTTGTCGGTCATGGTCTTCGTTTCCGTCAAATGTTGTCATTGCGAGGAGCGTAGCGACGCGGCAATCCAGCATTTCCGCTCTGGATTGCTTCGCCTGCAGGCTCGCAATGACGGCTTGATGTCACACCCGGATCTGCCGTGAGCGGCGCGATGTGATCACCTTGGTGTTGATGCCGCTCCAGCCAAGTTCGCCGCTCAGACGCGCAAACTCGATCTTGGGACAACGGTCCATGATCACCGTCAGGCCGGCATCTTCGGCTTTTTTGGCGGCTTCGTCGTGGCGCACGGTCAGCTGCATCCAGACAACCTTTGCGCCGATTTCGATGGCCTGATCGACCACTGGTGGCACCCGGTCCGAACGCTGAAAGATATCGACCATATCAACCGGCACCGTGATGTCCTTGAGGCTGGCCACAACGTCTTCACCCAGCAGGGTTTCACCCGCCGAACGCGGGTTGACCGGAATCACCCGGTAGCCCTTGTCCTGCATGTATTTCATGGCGAAGTAGCTGGGCCGGTTCCAGTTGGTGCTGGCACCCACCATGGCGACGGTGTTCACGTCGCGCAGGATACGGCGGATCTGCCAGTCCGGGTAATAAAGCTCGCTCATATTCTGTTCCTAAGCTGCCGCCTGAAGGCGGGGCAGTTCGATGGCCGGACAGCGATCCATGATGACCGTCGCGCCGGCCGCTTCGGCCTTGGCGGCGTATTCTTCATTGATGACCTTCAGCTGCATCCAGATATAGGGCACACCGAGTTCAATCGCTTCATCCACGACCGGCGGGACCTTCCAGGGCAGGCGGAAGATATCGACCATATCGACCTTCTCGGGCAGGTCGCTGACCGACGCATAGACTTTTTCGCCATGGATTTCCTGGCCGACGGCGTCCGGATTTACGGGATAGACCTTGTAGCCTTCGTTTTGCAGATAGCGCATGACGCGCCAGCTGGCCCGGGTTTCCCCGCGCGGGCTGGCACCGACCAGTGCGATGGTTTTCACCTCGTCAAAGACCTTCCGCAGCGCGTCGTCGGAATAGCTGAATTCACTCATGGTCTAGCTGTCCTCTTCGTCGCGCGGGTTTTGGTCCCACACGGGATCGCGCTTTTCGACAAAGGCATCAATGCCTTCAGCCGCGTCGCGATCCATCATGTTGCGGGCCATTTCAGCGCCGGCCAGGGCATAGGCGTCACTGACGCCCATCTCCAGCTGCTGGTAGAACGCCGTTTTGCCCAGTGCCAGCGCGTGGGCGCTCTTGTTGGCGAGCTTGCGGGCCAGCGCCTCGGTTTCCGTGTCGAGGTCGCCTTCGGGCACGGCCTTGTTGATGAGGCCGATCTCGGCGGCCCGCGCGGCGCTGATGAAATCGCCGGTCAGCAGCAAATCCATGGCGTGTTTGCGGGGCAGGGCGCGGCCAACGGCCACACCCGGTGTGGAGCAGAACAGGCCGACATTGATGCCGGAAGTGGCAAAGCGCGCAGAATCGGCAGCGATGGCCAGATCACAGGTCGCCACAAGCTGGCATCCGGCGGCCGTCGCCAGTCCTTCGACCTTGGCGATCACCGGCTGGGGCAACAGCAGAACCGAAAGCATCATCTTCGTGCAGGTTGCAAACAGGCTCTTCTGATAGTCGAGACTGTAATTGGCGCGCATCTGTTTCAGGTTGTGACCCGCACAAAACGCCCGGGATTGGCCTTCCAGCACAACAACGCGTACCGAACGGTCTTCGGCAATGGAATCCAGTTCGATCTGCAGCGCGGCCAGCATCCCTTCGGACAAGGCGTTCATTTCCCCGGGGCGATTGAAGGCGAGAGTGGTGACCCCGTCGTCATCGGTGCGGTTCAGAAACGGCTCGTCGCGCGCTTCTGCAGCTTTTTCAAGGGTTTCGGTGTCGCTCATACCGGATTCCGTCATTTGTGGATGGCAAAACATGGGCCGTCTTTATGCTGATAGCAATGGTCAGCCGAAGGGTCCAATTGTCTATTGCGGTACTATTATACCGCACTCATAAGTCCCTATGATTTAACGCAGTTTTCGGTTTGACATTGCATTAGGGCTGCCATAAAACCCTCCAGCCGCTGCCCGGGCGTTTGGCGTCCGGGTGGCGGTATCTTGTTCGGACAACGGTGTTCGAAGAGAAGAGATATCAGGAGAAGGTGGCTGACGCCATGAAGACATATTCTGCAAAACCCAGCGAGGTTGAAGCCAAGTGGTGGATTATCGACGCTGAAGGTGTAGTTCTCGGACGGATGGCTTCGATTATCGCGAACCGTCTGCGAGGCAAGCACAAGCCGATGTACACCCCGAACATCGATTGCGGCGACCATGTTGTCGTGATCAACGCCGACAAGGTTCACCTGACCGGCAAGAAGCGTTCGGACAAACTCTATTACTGGCACACCGGTTATCCCGGCGGTATCCGCAGCCGCACGGCCGCGAACTATCTGGACGGACCCAAGTCCGACACGGTTGTCCGCAAGGCCGTCGAGCGCATGCTGCCGAAGACCAAGATGGGTCGTGAGCAGTATCGCAAGCTCAAGGTCTATGCCGGTTCCGAGCATCCTCATGAGGCACAGCAGCCCGTTGCGCTGGACCTCGCTGCAATGAACGATAAGAACAAGAGAGGTGGCGCGTCATGACCGACGAGACACAACAGGCTCCTGCCGAAGGCGGCGCGATCGCCGCTGCGGCCGCCGCACTCGCTGAAGTTTCCGGACAGCCCGCTGTCGAGGTTCAGGTTGAGCCGAAGATCGACGAACTCGGCCGCACCTATGCGACCGGCAAACGTAAAGACGCGGTTGCCCGTGTCTGGATCAAGCCAGGCAATGGTCAGCTGACCGTCAACGGCCGGAGCGGTGAGACCTATTTCGCACGTCCGGTTCTGCGGATGGTGCTGTCGCAGCCCTTCCAGGTTACCGATCGGATCGGCCAGTACGATATTGTCTGCACGGTCGCCGGTGGCGGTTTGTCCGGACAGGCCGGCGCGGTACGCCACGGGATTTCCAAGGCATTGATGCTGCGCGAGCCCGAGCTTCGCGGCATCCTCAAGAAGGTCGGCATGCTGACCCGTGACTCGCGCGTTGTTGAGCGTAAGAAATACGGTCGCGCCAAGGCCCGACGCAGCTTCCAGTTCTCGAAGCGCTAAACTTTCTCGATCAGTGTTATCGAGTTTGGAAAGAGCGCGTCTGGGACGCGCTCTTTTCGTATCTGCTGTTAGTCTTTAAACCGGTGATGTCATGACAACGAATGTGTTCATCGATGGAGAGGCGGGAACAACCGGCCTCCAGATCCAGGAACGGCTTGCACCGCGGGCCGATATCTCCCTTATCCAGTTGGGCGATGATGCCCGAAAGGATGCGCGCGCGCGTCGCGATGCGCTGAATGCGGCCGATGTCGCCATTCTGTGTCTGCCCGATGATGCGGCGCGTGAATCGGTCTCCATGATCGACAGTGATACCGCCGTGATCGATGCTTCGACCGCCCATCGTGCCGTTGAAGGCTGGGACTATGGGTTTCCCGAATACACACCCGGTCATCGGGAGGCTATGCGCGGATCAAAACGGATCAGCAATCCCGGCTGCTATGCGATCACGTCCGTGGCGATGTTACACCCGCTGGTCTCGCGCGGACTGTTGCCAGCGGACTATCCGGTCACGATTAATGCCGTGTCGGGCTATTCGGGTGGTGGCAAGGCGCTGATCGCTGCCTTTGAAGATGAGAACGCTGAAAACAAGACCGACAGCGTCGTCTACAGCTATGCGCTGACCTTGCAACACAAGCATATTCCGGAGATCACCCGTTGGGGTGGTCTCTCTCATGCGCCGATTTTCGTGCCGAGCGTGGGACGTTATCGGCAGGGGATGCTTGTGCAAATCCCGCTGGCGCTCTGGAACCTACCCGGCGCACCGAAAGCGGCTGACCTTCACGCCGCGCTGACCGATCATTACGCGGGTGAACGCTTTGTGACGGTCGCGCCATTTGCCGAAACCGAAAGCCTTGGCCTGCTTGATCCCGAAAGCCTGAACGGGACCAACGAACTTCGCCTGTTTGTGTTGCACAACGAGGAAACAGGTCAGGCCGTACTTGCGGGCCTGATCGACAATCTGGGAAAAGGGGCCTCGGGTCAGGCCGTGCAAACCCTGAACCTGCTTATGGGGACCGATGAAGGCGAAGGCCTTTAGTCCGAATGTAAAAGGAATTTAGTCATGCCGAATGCAATCAAACCCTATCTCGGGACGATGCCAACCATCGCGGATGATGTCTTCATTGCCGACACGGCGGCTGTCATTGGGGATGTCCATATCGGGGCGGGATCGAGCGTCTGGTACAACTGCGTCATCCGCGGTGACGGCGGCAGCCATATCCGGATTGGCGAGCGCACCAATATTCAGGACGGCACCATCGTCCATGTGAACGGTCCGCGCGCAGACGGAACGCCCATGATGCCGACCTATATCGGCAGCGACATCACCATTGGCCACAACGCACTCATCCATGCCTGCACGCTTGAAGACGGGTGCTTCATCGGCATGAGTTCGACTGTGCTCGATGGCGCCGTGGTGGAAACCGGTGCCATGGTGGCGGCCGGTGCGGTCGTGTCACCGGGCAAGGTGGTGAAGAGCGGTGAGCTTTGGGCCGGTATTCCCGCCAAGCCGCTGCGCGAATTGCGCGAGGCTGAACTGGCCTTCTGGCCGGAATCAGTGAAGATCTACTGCGGTCTTGCCCAGGACCACATCAAGTCCGGAAACGACGCGAAATAGTGTCCGACCCGAATGTGTCGGGTGCGCGGTCGCTGTTTGGCCTCCGCAAGCGTGCGCCCAAGCGCCCTGTCTCTGTCACGATCATTCTGGCCATCGTTCTGGCCTTCCTTTTTCTCAGTGGCCCACGGCAATTAACGCAAGAGTCTGCTGTTTTGCAGGCTCGGGCCTTTGCAATGTCAGAAGTAGCGGCGCAATGCGGGGCTGTTACCGACGCGGTCGTTGGCGCTGTTTCACGCATTCCAACAGAGCCCGAAAAACTCGAACGCTATGACGTCGCGCAGATCGTGTGGCTTGCGAGCGGCAAGGATGTCCCGGTTCTGGTTCAGGTTTGGCCGGGTATCAGAATAGGTCCGCGTGTTCCGATAGGCAGTGGGAATGGTTTTGTGCTGTTCGAGTTCCAGGACGGGGTGGAGCTGGTGGACAACGAACTACGCTGCTGAAGCAGGGCCAAAATCTGGATGCAAATCTCTTTCGTCATACGCGGACGTGATCCGCGTATCTTGTCTGGGTTTGCGCAGAGATGGCCGGATCAAGTCCGGCCATGACGGCCGAGGGAAGGCTTGACCCTATTCGGCGTCGGTTTTCGCGCCGATGCGAAGGCTGGCGTAGCTGCCCGGCGCGGCTTCGATCACCTTGAGCTTGCCGTCACCCGGCGTGCGGGCATCGACCTGGCCACCGGAATTCTTCTTCAGCCATTTGCGCCATTCGGGCCACCAGGAACCTGCGTGCTCCTTGGAGCTCTCGAACCACTCATCGGCTGTCGCCGGGTTCTTCGTATTGGTCCAGTAGCCGTACTTCTCAACGCTTGGCGGGTTCACGACGCCTGCGATATGGCCGGACCCTGCGAGGCAGAATTTGACGTTGCCTTTGTAGATCTGGGTCGCCGCATAGGTCGATTTCCACGGCGCAATGTGATCTTCCTTGGTCGACAACATGAAGACCGGCAGATCGACTTTGCTCAGGTCGATGGGAACCCCATCCAGCGTCACGCCGCCGGGTTCGATCAGCTTGTTGTCCTGATACATGTTGCGCAGATAAAAGCGATGCATCTCTGCGGGCATGCGTGTGGAATCCGAGTTCCAGTAAAGCAGATCGAACGGGAAGGGGTCCTTGCCGAGCAGGTAGTTGTTCACAACAAAGGACCAGATCAGATCATTGGCACGCAGCATGTTGAAGGTGGTCGCCATGGACGAACCTTCGAGATAGCCGTCTGCGTTCATCCGTTCTTCGAGTGAATCCAGCTGTTCTTCATCAATAAAGACACCCAGTTCGCCGGGTTCGCTGAAGTCCACCAGCGCGGTGAAGAATGTCGCGGACTTGATGCGGTCGTCCTTCTTTTCTTTCATGTAGGCCAGCGTACTCGCAGTCAGCGTGCCGCCGAGGCAGTAACCGATAATGTTGACTTCCTTCTCACCGGTTGCCTTTTCAATCGCACCAAGTGCGTCGAGCGGGCCTTCGAGCATGTAGTCTTCGAAGGATTTCGCTGCGAGTTCCTTGTCCGGGTTGACCCAAGAGACGACGAAAACCGTCAGCCCCTGATCCGTGGCCCATTTGATGAATGAATTCTTCGGCTGCAGATCGAGGATGTAATATTTGTTGATCCATGGCGGGACGATCAGAAGCGGGCGACGGTCGACCTTCTTTGTGGTCGGCTCAAACTGAATGAGCTGCATCAGATCGTTCTGGTAGACGACCTTGCCGGGGGTGGTCGCCACGTTTTCACCGAGCGTGAAGGCAGATTCATCGACCTGACTGATGCGCAGCTGTCCATCGCCGCGTTCCATGTCGGACAGCAGATTTTCAAGCCCTTTGACGAGATTCTCGCCCTTGGATTCGACCGTTGCACGAATGACTTCGGGGTTGGTCATCAGGAAGTTTGTGGGCGCCAGGGCATCCACGAATTGACGGGTATAGAAATCGACCTTTTTGGCGGTTTTCTCGTCAAGGCCATCAACATCCTGAACCGTGCTGGTCAGCCAGCGAGAGGAGAGCAGGTAGGATTGCTTGATGTAGTCGAAGACGATGCTTTCATCCCATTCAGAATCGCGGAATCGCCGGTCGTCAGAGGCCGGGGACAGCGCGTCATCGACTTCGGCCCCCATCATCTTCTGTGCTGTGTTCTGCCAGAGACTCATATAGTCCTGCCAGAGTTGCATCTGGGCCTGCATCATTTGCGCCGGATTGGCCATCATCTGCTGGGTCAGCTCAATAAAGGCCTGACCGACATTCATGGGGTCGCCCATTCCGATATTGCCGGATTGGTTCGCCATAAAGCCATTGACGAGTGCCTGACTGCGTTCTGCGATCTGCGCCATGGAGGCCGCCAAATCGTCAGCATCGGGATTCAATTGATCGGTATTGTTTTCATTTTGTTGATCCGACATCCGATAATCCTCTATAACTGCAATACTTTTTGACGAATCGCGCCTGGCGAAACGTGTTTGTTTGCTGAAATACTGTGTGTTGTACCGAACCTATGTTGCACTGCACACGAGATCAAGCGAATAGACCGAGCTTAAGTGATTCGTGTAACGCCACGAGGAGTGGATGAGATGAAGAACGGTCCTTTCACGGTGTCGCGCCGGGTACTTCCGGTGGTCGCCATTCTTGCTTTGAGCGGCTGCTCGGATCTCGATGTGTTTGGTTTGTTTGAAGACGATCCGCAGGTCGCGCAGAATGCGTCGAGTCAGGATTTGCGGGATCGAACAAACACCGAGCAGGCGAATGCCGAGAATTCAGGTACACCGTCTCTCACTTCCGTTCCCTCTCGCCCGCCGGCCGGCTCTGACAGTGTCCGCAATCGCGTGGTGGAAGGTCTGATTTCGGATCGCGACAACGCGCGCTACACCGACGAGGCGATTCGCCTGCAGGGCAGCACCCGCCCGGTTGAGACACCGCAAGCGGCCTCGAAAGCGCCCGAGCCCGCATCCACGCCGGCCCCTGCCACGGCTCAGATTGCTGTGACGCCGCCACCCGCGCCGCCGGCGCCGTCAACTCAGATCGCCGCACCCGCGCCGCCACCGCCGGCACCCGCGCCTCCGGCACGGGTTGCGACACCGATGGTTTCGGCCCCGCAGGTCGCATCTGTTCCTTCGGCTCCGGCCGCGCCGCGCGCCTCCTCACCGTCCCAGTCTGTTGTGGTGGATATGAGCGCGCTTGATGGCGGCGGATACAACCCGGTATCGGCTCAGATCAGCCGCGAGGCCCAGGTTGCGACGATCCAGTTTGGGCGCAGTTCATCCCGTCTTGATGCGCGCGATCAGCAGTTGATCGCAACAGTGGTGTCGGCCCATCGCCAGAATGGCGGCAATATCCTTGTTGTCGGACATGCGAGCAGTCGGACTGCACAACTGCCCAAGTCCAGACATGAAGTCGTCAACTTCCAGGTGTCATTTGCACGTGCAAATGCGGTTGCGCAGGCATTGATCCGCAATGGTGTTTCGCCGGAACGGGTGACTGTGGAAGCGGTGGCCGATGATCAGCCGATTTACTCCGAGGCGATGCCGACAGGTGAGGCCGGCAATCGGCGTGCGGAGATCTACTTCCTCCGATAGGAGGAGACAAAAGACTCTCGCTCACGCGCTCTTGTAACGGTAAAAGATCGCCCGGCGGCGTTTTCGTCGCCGGCATACCAATCTGTCTTCATCAACCAAAACCGGTAAGGCTCCATGAACACCGACTTCCACCGCATCAGGCGGTTGCCACCCTACGTTTTCGCCGAAGTGAATGCGATGAAGGCGGCGGCGCGTGCGGCGGGTGCGGATATTATCGATTTCGGCATGGGCAACCCGGATTTGCCGACACCGCCGCATATTGTCGAGAAGTTGGTGGAAACCGTGCAGGACCCACGCACGCATCGGTATTCGAACTCGCGCGGTATTCCAGGCCTGCGCAAGGCGCTTGCGGGTTATTACAAGACGCGTTTCGGGGTCACGCTCGACCCTGAATCCGAAGCCATCGTGACAATCGGTTCCAAGGAAGGGCTGGCCAATCTGGCGCAGGCCATCACGGGTCCGGGGGACACAATCCTTGTGCCGAACCCGTCCTATCCCATCCATCAGTTTGGATTCATCATTGCTGATGGAACCGTCGGTTACCTCCCGGTGGAACCCGATGACGCGTTTCTCGAAGCGCTCGAACGGGCGGTCCTGCGCTCGCAGCCCAAGCCGGTTGCGCTTGTGCTTTGCTACCCTTCAAACCCGACCGCACTGACCGCTGACCTTGCCTTCTACGCCAAAGTTGTCGAGTTCTGCCGTGCTCATGATCTTATTGTTCTTTCAGATCTGGCCTATTCGGAGATTTACTTCGATGGCAATCCGCCGCCCTCGATCCTGCAGGTGCCGGGTGCGAAAGAGGTGGCTGTTGAATTTACCTCGCTCAGCAAAACCTATTCCATGCCCGGTTGGCGCATAGGATTTGCCGCTGGCAATCCGCGTCTGATTGGCGCGCTGGCACGTGTGAAGAGTTATCTCGACTACGGCGCGTTTACACCCATTCAGGTGGCCGCCGCCGCAGCTCTCAATGGTCCGCAGGATTGTGTGGAGGAAACGCGCACGATCTATCGTGAACGGCGTGATGTTCTCGTTGACGGGCTGACCCGTGCGGGCTGGGATGTCCCGGTGCCAAGCGCGAGTATGTATATCTGGGCGCCGATCCCTGAGCCTTTCACGTCGATGGGAAGTGTCGCGTTCTCCAAGCTGCTCCTCAAGCACGCGCATGTTGCGGTTTCCCCGGGTCTTGGTTTCGGAGAGAACGGCGACGGGCATGTGCGTATTGCTCTGGTGGAGAACACCCAGCGCATCCGGCAGGCGACCCGTAATCTGAAGCAATTATTGTCGGACCCCGAAAAGGCGATGGCAGAAGCGGCTGACGCGGCACAGATGTCCGTCGCGGCGAAATAGGGGCTACGAACATGGCAGAAGCACTACGGGTTGCAATTGCAGGCCTCGGTACCGTTGGTGCTGGAACGCTCAGCGTATTGCAGCAGCATGGTGATCTGATCGCCCAACGCAGTGGGCGTGCAATTCAGGTGGTTGCGGTCTCGGCACGAAACCGTACCAAGGATCGCGGGGTCTCGCTCGATGGCTATGACTGGTTCGATGACCCGGTGGCGATGGCGCGCGATGCCGATGTCGATACGGTTGTTGAGCTGATCGGCGGGGAAGATGGACCAGCCAAGGCTGTTTGCGAGGCTGCGATCGCTGCGGGTCGTCACGTGGTCACGGCCAACAAGGCGTTGCTGGCCGTTCATGGCAACGAACTTGCGTCGGCGGCAGAGGCAGCCGGCGTTTCGCTGAACTACGAGGCCGCGATTGCCGGCGGTATTCCGATCGTGAAGGCGCTTCGGGAAGGCCTGGCCGGGAATGCCATTACACATGTCTATGGCATTCTGAACGGCACCTGCAATTATATCCTCACCGAGATGCGCGAAAAACGTCTGTCCTTCGAGACGGTTCTTGAGGACGCGCAAAAGCTGGGTTACGCCGAAGCTGAGCCAAGTACGGATGTCGATGGGTTCGATGCGGCACACAAACTCGCGCTGCTTGCGAGCCTGGCATTTGGCACCAAAGTCAGTTTTGACGATGTCTATACCGAAGGTATTCGCCACGTTTCGCTGCAAGATATCGACTATGCCGAGGAGTTCGGCTACCGCATCAAGCTGCTTGGCAGTGCGCGGATGACCGCGCACGGTCTGGAGCAGCGGGTCTACCCCTGTATGGTCGAGAAAAGCGCACCGATCGCGCATGTGGAAAGTGCTTATAACGCTGTCGTTGCAGTTGGCGATTTCGTCGACGACACAATGTATCAGGGCCGTGGGGCAGGTGCCGGACCGACTGCGTCTGCTGTTGTGGCCGATATCATCGATATCGCCCGGGGATATGCAACGGCGACCTTCGGGGTTCCGGCCCGTATGTTGAAAAGCGCATCCGCATCACCGATCGAACGCCATCGAAGTGCCTATTATGTGCGCCTGATGGTGGATGATCAGCCGGGTGTGATCGCTGATGTTTCGGCAGCTTTCCGCGACGAATCTGTGTCGATTGAATCGATGCTGCAGCGGGCCCGCTCGCAAACCGATGCTGTGCCGGTGGTCATAAACACCCATGTTTGTGAGGAAGCCGATATGCGGCGCACACTGGAACGCATTGAGGCATTGGATTCCGTCGTCGAAGCGCCGACAATGATACGAATCGAATCATTGGTGTAATTCCGTCCGCAACGTGACGGAACACCATAATGGATATGAAAAGGGGAACGCATGACCAGCCAGGGTGAGGCGGTGATGGACCGCAATATGGCCATCGAAGCGGTTCGTGTGACCGAGGCAGGCGCGATCGCGGCAGCCAAGTGGGTTGGACGCGGCGTTGAAAAGGAAGCGGATGCAGCGGCGGTCAACGCCATGCGTACGGCGCTCAATCGCCTGAACATCGACGGGACAGTGGTGATTGGCGAGGGTGAGCGCGACGAAGCTCCCATGCTCTATATCGGCGAAAAAGTCGGCGCCGGTGGACCAAAGATTGATATTGCGCTCGATCCGCTGGAAGGCACGACGCTGACGGCCAAGGCGAATGCCAATGCGATGGCCGTTCTGGCACTTGCACCGGACGGGGATTTCCTGAACGCGCCGGATGTCTACATGGAGAAGATCGCCATTGGCGGCGGATATGAAGACGGATTGATCGACATCGCGGCCTCGCCTCAGGAAAACCTGACACGGCTGGCAAAAGCGAAAGGCGAAGATGTTTCCTCGCTGACGGTGTGTATTCTTGATCGCCCACGCCATGAAGAACTAATTGCTGCGGTACGCGCGGCAGGTGCACGCATTTTCCTGATCGCTGACGGTGATATTTTTGGTGTGATGGAAACATCTGACCCCGACAGCCGCATCGATATGTATCTGGGCAGTGGTGGGGCACCCGAAGGTGTTCTGGCAGCTGCAGCGTTGCAGAGTATCGGTGGCCAGATGCAGGGCAAGCTGCTGTTCCGCAATGATGATGAGATCGGCCGCGCTCGCAAGCTTGGCATTGAGGATCTCGACCGGGTTTATCATCTTGATGATCTGGCTTCAGGTGATGTCATTTTCGCCGCCACGGGTGTCACCGATGGTGCGCTGCTCAATGGTGTGCATCGCACACATGGTGTGGCCAAAACCCATTCCATCGTAATGCGTTCGATCACCGGGACGGTTCGCGAAGTTATCACCAAGCACAATTTCGACCGTAAGCCGGGCTTCGACGACTGAACCGGCAATGAGCGAAGCAGCGGAACCGATCAACACGGGGGGATCCGGCCAGGACATCCTCGTGGATCGATCGGTCTCTGGTCGTCGCTGGGTCTTGCGTCGTTCGGATGAGCGCGCCGGTTTGGCGTTGTCTCAAAGGCTCGGTATTCCCGAGATTGTCGGGCGCGTGATGGCCGCACGGGGCATCGACCTTGATGCTGCCGAACAATTCCTCGATCCGACCCTCCGCGATGCACTGCCGGATCCGGCCACTCTGATCGGCATGGATGTGGCTGCCGAACGGCTTGCCAAAGCCATTCGCGATGGCGAACCGATCGCGATCTTTGGCGACTACGATGTGGATGGGGCAACGTCTTCGGCATTGCTGGCGCGGTTTCTTTCCGAACTGGGCGTGCCCGCCCGGGTTTATATCCCCGATCGTATTTTTGAGGGCTATGGCCCGACGACACCGGCCATGCTGCGGCTGCGTGCTGAGGGGATCAGCCTGGTGATCACGGTGGATTGTGGCACCACAGCCTTTGAGCCGCTTGAAGCAGCCGCTGAGGCCGGTCTCGACCTTGTGGTCGTGGACCATCACGTGGCCGAACCTTCACTTCCCAGAGCGGTCTCGGTGGTGAACCCGAACCGCCTGGATGACACCAGTGGTCTGGGCGCGCTTGCCGCGGTTGGAGTTTCGTTCCTGTTTGCGATTGCCACCAATCGGGTGTTGCGCGAGAGCGGTTGGTATCAGAAGGAAGGGCGCAAGGAGCCAAATCTTTTGGCCTTGCTGGACCTGGTGGCGCTCGGGACGGTTTGCGACGTGGTGCCGCTGGTTGGTTTGAACCGGGCATTTGTCAGTCAGGGTCTCAAGGTCATGGGGCGACGGAACAATCCGGGTTTGGTCGCGCTTGCCGATGTCGCGCGGGTGGATTCAAAATTGTCGGAGTACCACGCCGGGTTCCTGCTGGGGCCGCGTGTTAACGCTGGTGGCCGCGTGGGCGAAGCGCCCATGGGTGCGCGACTTCTGATGACCCAGGACAGTGCCGAAGCCGTTGAAATCGCCCAACGCCTCGATGCGTGGAATACCGAACGTCGGGAAATTGAAGCGCAGGTCCAGGAAGAGGCGATGGCTCAGGTTGAGGGTTCGGGCCTATCTGATGCTCTGATTGTTGCGTCCGGGGAAGGGTGGCACCCCGGTGTCATCGGGATCGTCGCAGGACGTCTCAAGGAACGTTTCAACCGTCCGGCCTTCGTCATCGGATTTGATGGCGATACGGGTAAGGGGTCCGGGCGCTCGGTTGAGGGTGTTGATCTGGGAAGCGCTGTCATTGCCGCACGTCAGGCCGGGCTGCTGCTCAATGGTGGCGGCCACAAGATGGCCGCTGGGCTGACTGTCGAACGCGGCAAGCTGGACGAATTACAGGCCTTCATGAATGAGCGGGTGGCGCGGGATGTTGCAAGCAACGCCGTTGTGCCGACGTTGCGCATCGATGGTGCCATGGCACTATCCGGCGTAAAGTCCGAATTTGTCGCTGCTCTGGAGAAACTCGCGCCCTTCGGTCAGGGAAATTCCGAACCACGCTTTGCATTGACGTCTGTCCGTGTTGCAAAGGCCGATGTCGTCGGTGCGGGACATGTTCGGTGTTTTCTGTCCGACAGCAGCGGTGGCCGCCTCAAAGCGATCGCGTTCCGGGCCGCAGGAGAGCCGCTGGGAGACGCGCTGCTCGACAAGACCGGTCTGGGACTACAACTGGCCGGCAAACTCCGTCCAGACAACTGGCAGGGCCGGGACGACGTGCAACTGATTATTGATGATGCCGCTCAGGGCGCGTCATAGGCGGCAGCAAAAAAGGCAGCCTCAAGTTCCAGTGCCTTGATGAAGGCCTGCTCTGCTCGGTCGCGCGCGCCGTCGTCGGCAGCTGCGGCTTCACGGTCCATTTCCGTTCGCATCCAATTCACGAAATCGACGAAGTCGGGATCGGCATGCAGGGCAATCCATTCTGACAGGTAAAACCGTGATGGTGCGGGCGTATCGCTTTTGTCGGCCCGGCTGGCCCAGTCCAGATAGACCCATTCGACTGCGACGAGGACCGCAAGCACATCGAGATAAGACCCGCTGGCGCGCTGACGAACCATCAGATCATCGAAGGCATCGACAACCGACGAAGAGACCGGATTGTCGAATGTCGGGGCGGGCAGGCCGAACGCATCAAAGCTGCGCAGAAAGTAGTCGTTCTCTTCACTGGTCAACATCGCCAGAAAACCTGCGAACCGAATTTTCTCCGGCATTCCCGGCGCGACGGCCACCGCGTGGCCAAAGGTTGAAACCAGCGAATCGATGAATGCGTAGTCGAGGTTCAGATATTGCGCATAGACCTCGGCATCGATGGTGTCGTTGACCAATTCGTCGATAAACCGGTTCCGGGTGGCGGCGTCCCACCTGTCTGAGTAAGTCTGGCGGAGGTGCTCGGTAAAGCTGTCAGAAGCGGTAAACATCGGGTTGCCCGGTCATGCATGGGGTGGTGGATGGATCATCTCCACGCATATCACCGTGCGCCATTTCACGCACGCGGTGAAATAGGTGGCCTCTTGGTGCGTTCAGCCCTTGATTTCGTGTCGCGCGGCGGCTATGTCGTGTCCGCCTTTACCGGCCAGACGTCCCCATCGTCTAGAGGCCTAGGACACCACCCTTTCAAGGTGGCGACACGGGTTCGAATCCCGTTGGGGACGCCAACTTCTAAAAATACCCCGGAAACGCTTTGTTTCTGGGGTTTTTAGTGTCTGGCGTCGAACCCATTTGTACCCGGTATTTGTACCCGGTTTTTGTACCCTGTTTTGATCACAGCCAGTGTCGATTTTCCCATGTTGTCAGTCGATCTGCCCCCGGGGGGACAAAAACCGACCCCCTACCGAATATATATTGGAAGACGGCTCGGATAAATTTTAGTCCAGAGTAACCAGAGTTCCCGTCTAGTGCCTCAGACTCTCACACGCGATACCATCACGATCACCATCAAGTCGATGAGGATCACCGGGCTTGGCTGTCTCGAAGAAGCTCTGGGCTTCTTGCCACGTCTGAAAATCTCCACAGTCTTTGTCGCGAGGCATTTGGCCCGGTTTGGAATTTCCCCGCCTACCTCGCCGCCATTGTTCAGGCTCGACAAAACTCGCCAGACCAGATACCACGCCCGGCTTTTCTAGCTTTGTCTTCCTCGGCCACATAGTCGGGCGAGTAGCGGCGGTATGCGACTCGCCCAACCGTTGGCCACCATTTCAAGGTTTAGATCAATACCTTCGGTCCGCCGACCGTGCAGACGGCAACGATACGTCCATACCGGTCTTTGTCGCGCCGGGTACAATCGACCAAATGACTTTTGATCAACCCTCTCAGCGCTGCTGTGGCTTCGAAACCACATGGCCAAGACACCGCTGCGCGAAGCATGTCTGGTTTGTTTCTGGTGCATCGATTCCATGAAGGCGGACAGAGACCGAGCCGAATTTGAGAGAGTCTCCGTCTACGACCCGAGGTTTGCCACTAATGGCCTCAGCGTTCTGAACTCCGATAACGACGGTGATGACGATAACCGCGCAAAAGAGCTTGAGGAGGTGAGACACAACTTTCCGACGACCTCGGATGTTGCATCGAGCGGCATTGGCGTTAACGAATTTTTCGTAGGTAGACATTCGCACCGTTCAGTTTAACCGAGTTTTACTGTTCGCGGTGTTAGTCACTCTTCGCGCAGTGGTTCCGCCATATCGTCGATAACTGGGCCATCTCGGACAGCGCGTCTTGGTATCGTCCGATTCATTGTTTCATAGTGTCTTTCCAAATCCTCGTTTGCTACTTGGGGATTACGCATATCCCGCATCAGAGAATTTAAAACAGTGAGGTTAGATGAGGTTTCCCGGGTCTGTATCGCCAAAGTTTGGCACATTTTCGGATCAATAAGCTGAGGGTCGTCTTTTGCAACTGACTCCCCACCCATGAATAGCACTCCTAAAACGCAGAGTGTGGAAGCCAAGAACCTCATAACCATCTCCTATTAGATGAAACAATCTGCATCATAGACGACAACCACAGAAGCCATACAGACCCCCTTGGAGACCCGTGCAGAGGCTCTGGCAGACAGCTATCGGGGCAGGGGGTGCAGAGACGTATCAAACCTGCCCTACGGCTGTATTTTGTCTGATTATCCATGCATTACCAGTGTGTTAACGGTATTCCCTCCTAGTAGTGCTGTGGTGTCTGCTTACTGATGTCTTGTGTGTTCCCTCGCTCTGATGCTTAGACCATAGACCTAGCTTCTAATCTGTAATCAATATTCCAGTTGTTGTTCAAAGAATCTGTCCACCTGTCCCCGATACCAGTCAGTTGGGGTAAGATCCTTACCTTGGAATTTGATGATTACCTGATATTTGTTAAGTTGTTGTTACACAAATAACAAATCACTATTGTTACACGTAATGGAGATAGGACTTCTGAAGAGACCTCTGGATAACAATATCTATTATCCTTTTGTCTTACCTTCCTTGAACATCCTACGTAGACACCCGTCGAGACTGGTATTGATATTTCTTTTTTTGACCATCCATCAAATTGTATCGGTTGTTCGATACCTCACCGATATTGGCAGGGCTACTGATCGGGGCTGGATAGTATGCTTGGGCTGAGCAACACATGGTTCGAGGATGGACATAAGTTTGTCCGTTGGACACCTGCCACCGCAACCCTGCTCAGACACGCCAAGACAGCCCTTCACGACGATTTGGCACCCCACCTGAGCCGCAGGTGCTCTCACATCAAAGGTCATGGCGGGGTTAAGCTGTCCGTCAATTACAGCCAGAGGCTCTGTAATCATTTCGCCTATGTGGCTCGGTTTGATGTGAGGTCATATTACAGCAGCATGGACCATCAGATCATCCTCGACCTCCTCAAGCAGTGTCGGGCTAGACCGGCGATCACGTGCATTGTTGGGGAGTATTTGTCTCTCCCAGATCACAACTCAGGTGGGAAGGGGATGGTCGCAGGAGGTGCCTTATCGCCACTCATCGGGGCTTTGTATTTGATGCCTCTCGACAAGCTGATGAAAGACTTACAGGGCAGCCTTGGGGTGCGTTATCAGCGATACATGGATGACTTTGTTATCTTTGCTCCGACACGACATAAGCTGCGCAAGGCTATCAAGCAGATGTATGGGGTGTTGGATAATCTGAAGGTGCATGTGCACCCAAAGAAGCGGTTCATAGGACCGACAAGAAAGGGGTTCGACTTTCTGGGGTACTGGCTAGAACCAGATAAACCACTGACTCCCTCGCCGGTCAGTCTATCCCGCCTGATAGAACGTTCTCATCAGCTTCATGAGCGAACAGCCGATTTACATCAGCTGCGAGAGTACGTCTGTAGGTGGCACCAGTGGCACCATGGTGGGCTACGCGGACTGACGGCACGGACCAGCAGCTTTATCTGGGCATGGCAGTACGTAACAAAAGCTCTAAGGCTTAATTTGGCACCAGAAATTATTAGATAAACTATCCCGGAATCATGACCCGGGCGGGATCGAAACTGGTTCTGAGAACCAGCCCCGCACCGGGCCATTATCTGTGCATCAAATGGGATTTCGCATCGCTGCCACTACGCTGCGCCCCTGCGTATCTCACTATCAGCCTACTGACATGGCACAGCACAGGTACGCATGCACATGCAATGCGTCGCACTGCGCGTCGGGGTCCAGCGCCTCGTCGCCAAG
This sequence comes from uncultured Alphaproteobacteria bacterium, assembly GCA_943787745.1. GTDB lineage: Bacteria > Pseudomonadota > Alphaproteobacteria > UBA6615 > UBA6615 > JABJAG01. The sequence continues at coordinate 346,381 of CALSNJ010000002.1, forward strand.
ACCCTCGACGTCGAACGTGAAACTGCTCTCGTCGTCGGCAGGCGACAACGTCTTGCTCGGGTCATCCGTTACAGCAGCAAGAGATGCAGTGCAAATGCTGCCTGAATGGGGTGCTTTCCCAGTGGTTCGTCTCTCAATTCGGTAAGATTGATGGTCATATCTGATCTTCTTTCTTGGTTGTAATAAGTATCTTTATTCCTAAACCGCCAACTCGGCCCCTGTCTAATCATTTACACACCGCAGACGAGGCAATCACCAAGCTGGTGTGTTGGGCATCCCCGGGCTGAGCCGAAAGCAAAGATCATTACGAATTACGGAGTTTGTCGATGGTCAGCCTGACCCGCCTGATAGAACGTTCTCATCAGCTTCATGAGCAAACAGCCGATTTACATCGGCTGCGAGAGTACGTCTGTAGGTGGCACCAGTGGCACCATGGTGGGCTACGCGGACTGACGGCACGGACCAGCAGCTTTATCTGGGCATGGCAGTACGTAACAAAAGCTCTAAGGCTTAATTTGGCACCAGAAATTATTAGATAAACTATCCGGAATCATGACCCGGGCGGGATCGAAACTGGTTCTGAGAACCAGCCCCGCACCGGGCCATTATCTGTGCATCAAATGGGATTTCGCATCGCTGCCACTACGCGCGGCGGCCCTGCGTATCTCACGTCACCTATACGCGTACTTGCAACCGGCACACAGCAACGCTCACACTGCGGGTCGCGGGTCCAGCGCCTCGTCGCCAAGGCCCTCGACGTCGAACGTGAAACTGCTCTCGTCGTCGGCAGCGACAACGTCTTGCTGGGCTCCGTTGACGCAGACAAAGCACATACGTGCAAATGCTGCCTGAATGGGGTGCTTTCCCAGTGGTTCGTCTCTCAATTCGGTAAGATTGATGGTCATATCTGATCTTCTTTCTTGGTTGTAATAAGTATCTTTATTCCTAAACCGCCAACTCGGCCCCTGTCTAATCATTTACACACCGCAGACGAGGCAATCACCAAGCTGGTGTGTTGGGCATCCCCGGGCTGAGCCGAAAGCAAAGATCATTACGAATTACGGAGTTTGTCGATGGTCAGCCTGACCCGCCTGATAGAACGTTCTCATCAGCTTCATGAGCAAACAGCCGATTTACATCAGCTGCGAGAGTACGTCTGCAGGTGGCACCAGTGGCACCATGGTGGGCTACGCGGACTGACGGCACGGACCAGCAGCTTTATCTGGGTCTGGCAGTACGTAACAAAAGCTCTAAGGCTTAATTTGGCACCAGAAATTATTAGATAAACTATCCCGGAATCATGACCCGGGCGGGATCAAAACTGGTTCTGAGAAGGACAGACCGGCGCTTTTCTCTCTAAAGCGCTTGTGGTTTCTAACGGCTCCCCCGCTCGACGGCCTCCACCCCCCTGCATAACATCCACGCGATCATGGGCGCAGGTCTGGTCCTCCGCCGTTATCACTAATATTGTGTTTGTTGTTAAATCCTTCCGCCTCACGGTCTATATATAACGATGCGGTTTTTAAAAAAGTTCGATGGCCCTAGATCTGTTCCGACCTCGAATTTAACTCGATAAACTAAGTTTTTTCCGCCTGACGGCGCTGCGGCGCCTGTGATAACGACCTCTGCCTCCCGGACTGTGTCTCCCAAAACCCACGTCAAAACTGCATTGGGCGGATCCGCCTTGAAGCTGTCGCCTTTGTCGTCTGCCCACAGCCCGGCAAACTGCTCGGCTGTCAGGTAAGCGTGGCGACGGTTCGGCCTGTCGGTAAAGGCGAAAATGTCTCGTTCCACCGGCATAACGAGGGTCGTCGGGGAGGTCATTTCAGCCGTTTCTGCTGTATGAACGAACAGCCACTCTGCCGGTTTGGCATCTTCAGCACCTGCTGAACTGGCAACGAACAGGCTCATTATAAAGGCTGTTGAAATAGCCATTAGAGGCTTCATCAGTCTGGATCTCGTTAGTGAGTGGATTGGAACTCGTAGACAAAATGGTACTCGGGAGTTTTCACCCCCGCAACCGATTATCTATCAGCGTAACTTTGGAACTGGTGCGAGAATTCACAGCTCTGGGGAAACCAGCCGTTATCACCGACAATAGGCTCCTACCAATCAGGGAGATTGTCGATGCTCAACGAAAAACAAACACGCTTCGCCCACGCCTATGTAGCCTGTGGCGGTAACGGTCGTGCCGCAGCCATACAGGCCGGATACAGCCCCTCCAGCGCCGCCAAGAGCGCCTGTGACTTGCTCAAGCACCCGCGAGTGCAGGACATCGTCCAGAGCCACCGTGACGCCGTTCTGAAGGGACAGAAGACTTCGATGTGGTCGAGGACCTGATCGGCCTCTACCGGATGTCGGTCGCCTCAGGCAGCCTCGCTGTGGCTCACAACACATTGGCAACTCTGGGGCGTGGGGCTTTTAACCTTTACAGTTAATTGATACAGCACCCTGCAGAGCCATTACCTCGCCCTTCGCCTGAGCGAGTTCTCCTTGAACATCTGCACCAAAAATAGAGCCAACGGGAAGGAGCACTAAGAATACGCCTATTGCATCGCCAGTGGCTGCATTATTTTGTGACTGCGTAAGAGCATTCTGAGACGCTTGTTTTTGAGACAACATTGTTTTTGTCTCGTTACAGCTAAGACCAGCATAATTAGAGGAGGGAACAGCGATAGGAGCAATTGAAGAGGCTCGAGATGCACAGCCTGCTAAGACAATAGCGCAGATGGCGATGGTGGTAATATTCTTTAGCATTTCATTTCCTTATATTTAATAGGTTTTTTCATAGGGGAAGTCTGACAGATCCTTATATTTAATGGGCTTTTCATATGAAAAGTCTGACAGATAATATTCGAAATAGGTCAGGTAGACGGGTGGCGGTCAGGTTTCTCACACAGATAGTCTGACAGAGAATATCCGGCATGGGTAGTTGTTCCTAGAGCGTCTGGGGAAACTGCCCTGCATGACCGACAATAGTCCTGCACTAATCAGGGAGATTATCGATGCCACTCAACGAAAAACAAACTCGCTTCGCCCACGCCTACATAGCCTGTGGCGGTAACGGTCGGGCTGCTGCGATACAGGCCGGTTACAGCCCCACCAGCGCTGCCAAGAGTGCCTGTGACTTGCTTAAGCACCCCGAGGTACAGGACATCGTCCAGACCCACCGTGACGCCGTTCTGAAGGCGACAGAAGACTTCGATGTGGTCGAGGAGCTGATCGGCCTGTATCGGATGTCGGTCGCCTCGGGCAGCCTCGCTGTGGCTCACAATGCACTGGCACTCTGGGGCAGTCTGCAGAACCTAGAACCTGCCCGTCGGGTTGAGGTTCATAACCTCGACCCGGATGAAATCGATCGGCAGATCGCCCACTACCTTGATGTGATTGGCACCGGTCCAAAAGGAAAGGCCCCCGGAGACGATGCCTCGCGGGAGCCTGAGTTAATAGTAGGTTAGCTCTACTGAGAAGGAATTGCAGCAAGGCTGTTAGAAATTTTTTGCTTTTCTACTGTTCCCGAAATTTCTCCGCCGGATGTGACAAGCAGTTCGTTGTATAGAATTTCGCCTGTTAGCTCTCCTGTTGCCTTGATCTCTAGTGTCTTGGTTGACGTGACCTTGCCCTCAACAATTCCGGCGATTGATAAGTCTTCACACTCCAGTGTCCCTTTTACGCTGCCGCCCTGCGATATCTGGATCGAACCCGACTTGATTGTTCCTTCGAATTGTCCGCTGACCTCAACCCGGTCGCAGTCTGAGATATCGCCCTTCAGGACCACACTGTCTCCGATGGTAACGATACGATCAGCTGCCTTCTCGGGCTTTGGCTTTAATATCTGATCCGGGGAGACAGAGTAGGGACGAATAGGATCGTTGAGGGACGGCTACTTTCTGGTCCGCCCTGATCCTGATCGTTATCAGCTGCGTTGCGTTTGTTGAGGGCGTCCTTGAGGCTCATTGACTATTATCCAGTCCAGTGGTGGGAAAAGGCCACTTATTGCCGAGCAGCAGGGCACTGCTGGGGCCAGAATGTGCTGATAAGAAGATCAGTTGATCGATTGACCACATCATTGCCTTGGTCTTTGCAAATTGAGGTCACAACGAACCGGTAATCAAGCTCCGAACAAACGACGGAGCCTTCCATGATCTCTCAAAAAATTAAAAAGATGTCCCTTGGACTTGGCCTGATGGCATCACTGTCTGCCTGTGGTGCCTATGATGTCGCAGAGCTTAAGGAGAGAGATATCGATCCCTCTACCTTCGGCGGAGCTGTTGCCGAGGAGTATCGGAAGTTCGTCGCCTTCGAAGCCGATCAGATGATGGATTGGCCTGATGCAAACTACTTCGCAGCCAAGGCTCTTCGGGTTCTCGGTGATCCTGCCGCTGCTCAGCCAGAAGACTTCTCCAAATGGAACATCGATGAGCAGTTCCTAGAGGATCTTGAGGTTGGAGATAAACGACTTCGCGTCGCTATGCGCCTCATTCAGCCCGAAGAGGGTGCACAGGACCTTGCCCGTGCAATCACCAGCTTCGACTGCTGGATCGAACAAGCAGAGGAGGGATGGCAGACCGACCATATTGCCGCCTGTCAGACCGCCTTTAATGACGCATTGGAAGGCCTCGAGGCTAAGAAGGGGATTGAGATCACCGATGCCGGTGAGGCGAAGGTCCGCCTGGTAGTCCACCATGACCTAGACCAGTCACATCCGCGGACTGACGACCTCATTCTTATCCAATCCTTTGCCTCCAAGGGATGGGATGACCTTCAATTACATGTTCATGTCGTCGGGCATACCGACCGCTCCGGATCGGAGGAGCATAACCAAAAGCTCTCCGTATCCCGTGCCCTCGCTGTTGTTAATGCCATCAAGGCAACTTGGCCCGGCGAATACACCTTCAGCATCGAGGGGCTAGGCGAGACCACTCCCGCATTCGCGACAGCTGATGGCGTTGAGGATATTCGAAACCGCCGAACAGAGGCTGAAGTAACCCTCTCTATCGAACCAGAATTCCCCTCAATTGAAACAGCCACGCGCTGAGCCGCTTAAGGGGAGACATGGAAATGCGACGTCCATCAACGTTCTGCAAACAGGCATATGTTTGTCTCGGCCTCATCACTGTGTGCAGTGTGATGCTGCTTTCTACCGAGGGGATCCGGATTAAAGGGGCCGAGGCGCAGGAAGCGGCGCAAGGAATGCCCGATAGCGACTACCTTAATAGCCCCTTCAAATGGATTCACGACGACGTAGAAGATTTTGGTTATCTCGGCACACAGGGCGGTCAGCTTGTAAGCGGTGATGCCTTGAGGGTTCGCCTCGATCCTCATCGAAATTGTTCTGAGGTAGAGGTTTTTACGACCTTCTATATGTCCGATGTGCCGGAGGGGTATGGCTTCCAAGGTCCTCAAGATATTCAACTCCATAAAGCCATTACGGGGTTTATTGGGGTCGATACCGACACAATCGAAACAATCGATGCCAAGATCGTCGCAGTCAGCGATATGGGTGCCTTCAAGGTGGCCCTCATATCCCTTGGCTTCGATCAGGTGAACAACTGGATCAGTAAGCTCGACGGCCTCAGCCTAAAGCTGAGCGTGTCAGACGATGCTCCGCGTTTAGCGGCCTACTTCAAAAATCCAGAGAACTCCTGGGATCTTCGGTATTTCCCGGAGGCAGCTTCAGAGGCCCAACTGCAGTGCCTTGCCGATCATAAGGCGGGGCTTGTTGAGCCTACCCTGGTTAGCGCTGCTACCCAACTACAACCGTCACCCTTCATGAGCCAGGCGGTAGCCCAACGCTTTGGAGATTGGTGGAGTGGGCGGTTCAGCCGGTTGGCGTTCAACTATGAAAGCATCGAAGCCACTGAGGAAGATGTTTCCGAGAAAGTGGATGGTTGGGAGATAGAGTTTTTCGGTGAGACAATGATCATGGTCACGACACCGGGGCAGGTCACGCATGGTGACCGGCTTATGTTTCGGCTTAACCCAAAAGCTGACTGCGATCAGGCTGAAATGATCACGTCCTTCTACAGCGTGGGGCGTAATCCCAACTTCCCACGTCTTGAGGGCAAGGTGATTGGCTTCAAGTTCGCCGTCGATGAACCAAACGTTGTCGATAAGGAGGACAGTACTACGTCTGCCGGAGGCACCGTTGTCGCCGCTTCTCCATTCCTTGCGGGGCATCGGGCCACGCTAACCTTTGGTTATCTACCAATCGACTATTGGAAGCTCTGGATGGATGGGAAGACCGCCTCTCTCACGATGCTCGAAGGCAATGGGATCGTCCCTGAGGCCTACTTCGACATCACCAACAACAACTGGGGCCTCGATGGCTTCGTTGAGAAGATCAACAAGGCATCTGAGATATGTCGCGGAAGCCAGACCGTAGAACGCACCTGACCAGGAGGATAAGCATATGGCCGTCGCACTGGAGTTTCTGAACCTCGTTATCCCGATCAAGAAGATCGAGCAGCATTACGCGGGAGGCTGGGAACAGTATCTCGATGACCATAGCAACTCATCGGTAGGCGCATCTGGTTTGATGATCACCTGCTCCGAGATGGCGCAAAGGACCCCAAGGATATGAGCATATTGATCGATGAGTGGGTCGACATTGGCCTCAGGACCATCGAGGAGACCAACGGGAAGCCGCGCTGGGTCGACTGTTGCGTTATCGCGTCCATCTTCAACGCGCCTACACTGCCCTGTAAATGGATACAGATGTCTGCTGACGGTTGGTCGGCGTCTTTGAAGGGGCGTCAACAAGGCGACGTCGTGGGGCGAAAAGCAATTGCAGCGTAGGTTCACGCCAAGTGAGCTTTCATAGCTAAAGCGGATAGGTCAGCACACTGATTGCCTCGTGCATTGCCTGACGGTTCTCAAGGCCTGAGGAGTAAACATCGAAGGTAAATTCCTGCTTATGCGCGATCAGGTAATGGATCATGTCAGTCTGAACTCGGGCATTCTGAAGTTGTGTGACAACGGTCTTGCGGAATGAATGGAAGACCTTTCGTTGGTTGGCGTATCCGAGTTCGACCGTCAATCGCTTAAACCGTTTGCTCATCGCCGATGATGGATTTGCTGCCCTGCTAGGTATCAGACGTCCGTCACCGTTAATCTTGATGAGTTCGTTGATCCGAGGTTGAAGGGCAGGGTGGATAGGTATCTTGCGGATGGCTGCATCTGTTTTGCCTGACCGATTGTCGATGAAGTTGCCGTCAACAATGTCGGCTCCAGTCCATGAACAGATTTCGTCCAGACGTGCCCCGGTCCACATGCCGAACCAGATGGCATCTTTGAGAGCCGTATTGTCAGCTGATCGCCATAGGTGAACTGCTTCCTCTGGCGTCCATGCTGCCCAGCTTTTGCTACCCTTGTCTCTTCTGTTTTGTCGTCCCGTTGTTCTGAACCGGAATATCGCCTCTGTGTCTCTGAGGAGGTCACGGTCCTCCAGAAACCGGGCGTAGGCTCTGATATGAGATAGGTTCCGCCTGATAGTCGCTGTGGCAAGACCGTCCTTCTGCTGTCTTCGCTGAAGCCACTTCCCCACCTCGCCCTTGGTAATAGTCGACAGCCGGGGAAAGGCACGGGAAAACGTCCTGACTTCGCTCTCTGCCATGCGGTTGGTTTTGTCGGCCACGTCGTAGCTTGGAAGCCACTCCTCGATGAGGAAGTCGGTGGGCATATCCGAGCCGAAGGAAGCGTTTACGAACTGATGGATGTCTTCACCACCCGGTGTTTTGTAGATGGCATCAATCTTTGATGGATTTACCGGGTCATTCGCCAGTACTGACTTCCATCCTCCCGGTATCTGGGAGTCAATGAACTGATCAATCGCTTCGTCGAATAGATCATCGGCTTTGTCGTATCTTCGAGGGTCGTCTGGCTCTGGGTGTTCTTCGCGAATTTCCTCTGTCCGTTTGCGATAGGCCTTAGCAAGATCCATCAACCTGCCGGGTTCGCCTCTGTGCAGGGCAATCTTTGCGTCTAGCAACTCCCGCTGAATGCCGATCCGCATCTTCGCTGTCCGCAGATCGGTCGTCTTGAGCGAAACCTTGTACTCTGAACGACCCCCAAAATGCTCTCGGACATCCTCCGGGATCACCCGTCGGAAGAAGTAGGTGTTGTACTGTTGATGTAGGTTTGGAACTTTGTCGCGTCGCATGTCGGATACCATTTGTACCCGGTATTTGTACCCGGTTTTCGATCGGAAATCACCAGAAAACAAGGAAAACAATGGGTTATAGTTTTTTGTCGACCCCTCCCGTTGGGGACGCCAACTTTCCTGAAAGTCGTGAAATTGATCCAACCGGACCGCGGGCGCCTGCTGCCGTCGGGTCGCGTCAGGTCGCGGGTCCATACTTTCATGCGGGTTGAGCAAATCAGTGTTCATGGCCCAAAGTTGTCCGCAAGAACATGTTCATTCGATCAAAGGAGAGGGATTATGCCTGTATACAAAGGCGACGAAATGGTGCCGACGCCAGATAGCGCGCGCCCGCATATCATGATGAACCAGTTCGGCGGCGAGCTGATCAAAGCCGGTGTTGTGACCTATGCGGCAGGTGATGCGCCGCCACCCCATGTGCATCCCACCGACGAACAGTGGATTTACCTGCTCGAGGGGCGGCTCGCGACGATCCTCGGCGACGAGATGGAAATCATTGGCCCGGGCGATCTGGTGTATATCCCGCGCGGCATCCCGCACGGGATCCGTCTGCTGGGGCCCCAGTGTCGCTTCTTCACCTGCAAGAGCCCGGCCGGTTCCGGCGCGCTCAGCGAAGACTACACAGAAATTCCGAATCTGGACGACATGATCCGCCGTTTGGACGAGGCAGCTGCCGGTGCCTGAACGGCGATAAAGCTGACGTGATGCGTCAGAAGCAAACTCAACTCATAGAATTCAGTCGAGCGGGCCAGGGGAGAAATCCTCTGGTCTGTTTCTGTTTGCTGAATAAAGTTCAGGCGCCGATGTGAAGCGCTTGGTGTTCGATTAGTCAGCTTGTTTTGTGGCCGTGCACCTCAATCATTAGTCGCTGATGCCGGCAGCTCGATTTTTACGGGCTTCTTCGACTTCCAGTTCTTCAATTTTCAGACTGATCTGATACTCATAAAACATTTTGAGAACGGCATAGCGAAAACCTTTTCGCCCATCGAGAAAACCAAGTTTGAAAACATACAAATATAAGAACTGAAAAATTGGCCGGCAGGGCAGGTGACGATAGGCGAATTGCTTGAGGGCCCGGCGCCGTTCTGGCCCGCGAGCCTCAATGCTGGATGAGATGGACTCATCACTTCCTTCACCCGCTTCACCCTCTTTCTGGTGCAGCAGCTTCCAGGCTTCGAAGGCTTCCATGGTCGAGTATTTGTTGTGCCGGTCGAACCAGCGCTCCATCCCCTTGTCATCTTCATGGATCAGATGGTTTTTGAGAAACCCCGAAGGCCCTTCAACAACCATGTGTTCGTGGACGATCCGGTCTTCGTAAAACGCTTTTCCATGCTGAATGAGGCGCAAATTGTAGTCCGGGTAGACCGCCCGCAGAGACTTGTTCCAAAGCCAGTATTGTCGGGCAACATGGTATCCGTTGAGCGCGTCAGCGCTTGCGATTGTTTCGCGTATTTCCTCTGCCAACGCTGGGGTGGCCCGCTCGTCGGCGTCGACGATGAATACCCATTTGTTTCGCAGCTCGATGTTTTCGAGCGCCCAGTTCTTGTGGGCTGAAAAATTGTCAAAGACGCGCTGCACGATCGTGGGGCCGTAGTGTTCGGCAATTTCCAGAGTTCGGTCCGTGGAATAAGAATCGAAGACAATACGCTCATCCGCCCATTCAAGGCTCTCTAAACAAGCAGCGATGTTTCGCTCCTCATCTTTGGTGGGGATGATGATCGAAACAGGTACCTTTGCGGCATTGGTGGTTGAAGACAAAGAAACCCTCCGGTGCTTTCGTGATGATCTGGATTCGTAATTTCGGTGAGACGCGGTATGTCGCGTATTGCTATTCGAACGGAATGCAAACCGCCACATGCTTCTCAATGGTGCAGGCGAGGTCGATGAATTCCAGGCGCATCGGCCCTGTTCCAATTTGTGGTCAGTCTACACTGAACCGTCGGACGGTTAACCCCCGCAAGCAAGACACAAGTCCCGCTTCGACAATCAGGACTTGGCCCGACAAAGCCCATGTCCAGACACGCAGGATGATATGTCAGGCCGCGACTTTCTAGCTGCAAACAGAGATCGTAGTTGTCGAGCGGGCCGGTGGCGCAATTTGCGGACCCGTTTTCGTTTCCGGGTACTTGATTTCAGGCGGCGGGGGCAACAGCCCGGCGATAGAGATGCCAGGTCGCGTGGCCCAGCACTGGCAATGTCACGAAAAGTCCAAGGAATCCGGACAAGAGCGAAATTGCGGTCAGTACGGCGATGGTGAAACACCAGACCGCCATGACCCGTGGGTTCTGCTTTACAAAACGCACACTGGTTATCATCGCCGTTACAAAGTCGATGTCGCGGTCAAACAACATTGGTATGGAAATGACGGAATAGGAGAATACACCGAATGCAATAAGGGCGCCCGCCGTATGTCCAATGACCAAAAACGCCCACCCAGCAGGCGTGGTCAGGATGACATCGAGAAGCTGGGTAAAGCTGAAAAACTGAAAACTCATGAAGCCGAAGGACAGCAGTGCGGCAATGTCCATCCAGATGAAGAGAGAAAACCCGGTGACGAGTGCCATCCAGCCGAGGTCGCGGCCGAACATCGATTTGACGGTACCAAAAACAATGCGCCAGGAAAGCGGTTCGGACTTTTCCAGCCGGTTGCTGACGACGTAAAACCCGCTCGCAATAAAAGGCGCGATGAGAGCAAATCCGGCGGCCAATGGGTAAACGAGAAAGGGCAGATCGAATTCGATCAGCATCAGGATCAAGACCCAGCCGCCAACGGCATAAATACCGCCAAAAAACAGACCGTAGAGCGGGGCCGCTTTGAAGTCTCGTATCCCTAAGGCAAGGACTTCGAGCAGGTCATCGATGGTCACTGTTCGAATTTCGATTTGGTTTTTCTGTCCGTTACTCATAGGAAATAGCCCCCAGCATTTTGCCAAAGACTATTCCGTTAATTGAGCAACCCTTTTGATGTAGCGCAAACAGGAACCGGCCAATAAATGCTGGCTTACTATCAGAGTACTATAGGGTTGGGGGATGGACCCAGCCCGCGCCGCGTCTGCGGTGATCAGGCTTCGTCTTTATTCGCGCCAAGCCAGCGATAAAGCAACCCGCCGATAACGCCACCAACAAGCGGTGCCACCCAGAACAACCAGAGCTGTGCCGTAGCCCAGTCCCCGACAAAAAGGGCCTGGCCCGTCGAGCGGGCCGGGTTGACCGAGGTGTTGGTGATCGGAATGGAGATCAGGTGAATCAGGGTGAGGGACAGGCCGATCGCCAGCGGGGCAAATCCGGCTGGTGCCCGTTTGTCCGTGACCCCCATGATGATGAGCAGGAAGAACAAAGTCAGCACGATTTCGGCGATAAGGGCCGCCGCCATCGAGTAGCCTCCCGGCGAATGCTCGCCATATCCGTTGGCCGCAAAGCCGTTGGAGAGCGAGAAACCCGTCGCACCTGATGCAATGACATAAAGCACGGCTGCCGCGGCAATCGCGCCGAGCACCTGTGACACCCAATAGGGGATGACGTCCGAAGCCGGAATGCGCCCGCCCACAGACCCAGCGTTACAGCCGGATTAAAGTGTCCGCCGGAAATGTGACCCACGGCATAGGCCATGGTGACAACACTCAGACCAAAGGCCAGAGCCACACCGAGAAAGCCAATTCCCAATTCCGGAAAAGCGGCTGCGAAGATGGCAGATCTTGCGCCGCCGAAGACCAACCAGAAGGTTCCGAGAAACTCAGCACCCAATCGTTTTTACATTTGCATCTGACTGTCCCTTCGCGAACGTTTTCCTCATAGGCCTGTGAGACTACCCAATCATATGATTCTTCCCGAACCTATTCGGCAGCGGCGGAGAGAGACCGTGTCCAAACACAATTGGACCAGAAATGCGCAGCGGTGGATGAATAGCGGTTCACCGAAGACTGTTATTCGCTAAACTTCCCCGGTACTTGATTCAAAAAGGTGCCCGATCGTCTGCCGGGGATCTGAAAACAAAAAAGCAAAACGAGGGAACCAGGACCATGCGTACACCACGCCTTGATCGCGACCGCCAGCAATGGATTTTTGACTACATCGTTCAGGAGACCGGCAAGGTCTTTCACTGGGACGAAGACGGGCGACCGCTGCCCAAGAGTGTGAAGAGCCATGCCCAGATTTCCAAGCACCTTGGCAAGCTCGCCCAACGGCTCGAACGTGTGGCCGCCGAAGAAGATGCCGCGGGACATTCTGCAACCGCATTCGAACTCTATTACAGAGCGTCTCTGAACTATGCGCTGGCCCAGCATCCGGTGCTCGAGACCAATGACGAGAAGCGTTACCTCCACGGCAAGTGTATCTCCACTTATGAGAAGGTGATGGAGCATTCGCCCTATCCCATGGAGCGGGTCGAAATTCCGTTCGAAGGTGTCGAGTTGCAATGCAACTTCCACATGCTGCCGGGCAAGCCCAAGGCGCCGACCGTGATCTACATTCCGGGCTGTGACATGACCAAGGAGGTCTATCCCGACCCGCGTGTGAACCCGGCGCATCTGCGTGGCATGCATATGCTGTGCATGGACGGGCCGGGTCAGGGGACCGGGAACCTTCGGGGCATCAAGCTCACGCCCGACAATTACGAGCGCGCGATCATCGCTGTGATCGACTGGCTGGAATCCCGGGACGAGGTCGACCCCGAGGGGATCACCATCTATGCGCTCTCCATGGGCTCGTTCTGGGGATTGCAGGCCGCGGCAACCGGCGACCCTCGGATCAAGGCCGTCGTCGGGCCTTGGGCATCCTATACGGACAAGTATTACATCCTCGATACGTTTTCACCGCGTTACAAACAGCTCTTTGGATATCTGATGGGTGCGGAAAGTGAAGAGCAGCTGGATGGCTGGGTCGAGCAGATGACTGTTGAAGGACGCGAGGCGGATATCAAATGTCCGGTGCTGCTGACCGTGGGCGAGTATGATTCACGCAGCCCGACGGAGTTGATCTATGACTTCTATGACAAGATCAACGCACCCAAAGAACTCTGGGTCTATGAGGACACCTATCATCAGGCGCGTCTGTTTGGTGGCGATTCCTCGCGCTATGACTGCCACATGATGTGCATGGACTGGCTGGTCGATGTTTTGGCCGGCAAAATCGGTGAGGGGCATGACCGCAAGATGTTTCTGCGTACCGGCGGCGGTGGACCCAACGGAACCCAGGGTGAGGGTCAAGACTCCCTCCATTGGTGGGAATAGGCCCAGTCCATGAAAGCGGTGTCTTACACCCGGCACGGTCCAGCGGCGGACGTTCTTGAATATGGGGAGCTCCCCGATCCGGATCCCGCACCTGGCGAGGTTCTGATACGGGTGTGTGCGTCCGGGGTTAACCCGTCCGATGTGAAAGCACGGGCGGGGTTTCTCTGGCCCATGACCGCGCCGCGAACGATTCCCCATAGCGATGGCGCCGGGATTATCGAGGCTGTGGGCGATGGTGTGGACAGCACCCGTGTTGGTCAGCGGGTGTGGACCTATAACGTCAATCGAACCGAAAACGGGCTGGGTCAGGGGGCAATTGGCACCGCGGCGGAATTGGTCGCTGTGCGTGATTGTCTCGCCGTGCCGTTGCCGGACGGGATCGATTTTGCGCCTGCGGCTGCGCTCGGTGTGCCCGCGATGACAGCGCATGCGGCCTTGCTGACCGATGGTCCTGTCGAAGGCATGACGGTGCTGGTGACGGGCGGCGCCGGCGCGGTCGGTTCGCTCGCCATTCAGACAGCGCGTTGGGCCGGGGCCAAGCGGATTGTTGCCACCGTGAGCTCCCAGACCAAGGCCGTGACCGCACTGGAAGACGGCGCAGATGTCACGGTGAACTATCGGGAGACCGGCTCTGGTTTGGACCTGCGCGAGGCATTGCTCGATGCCAATAATGGTCACCAGTTTGATCGTCTGGTGGATGTCGATTTTGCAGCGCACGTTAATCTGGCACCCGCGTTGTTGCACCATGGCGGCGTGATTGGAACTTATGCCTCGATGTCAGAACATCGCCCCGTGGTGGATTTTTACCCGTTGATGATGAACAACATCACCATCCGGATGATTGAGATCTACGCCCAGACCCCCGCACGATTTGCCGAAATATGTTCCGGAGTGAACACAGCGCTGGTCGCCGGGGCGCTCCGTCCGCGTGTGGACAGCACGTTTGCGTTGTCAGACGCAATTGCTGCGCATCATCGCGTTGAGTCCGGCAATCAGATCGGCAATGTGATCGTCGAGATTTAAGTCGTGCCTGCGAAAGCCTGCTGGCAAATTTTGCGGGCCCGCGCATTGGCTCTCTTTATGTCGATGGCCAACCCTTCACGAAACGCGATCAACGCAGGGTTCTGTCGCGCTTCATGGGTGATGTAGCCAAAAGGACGATAGGGGCCGGGTAGGCGAAACGGCAGCACCGCGTAGCCGCCAGATTCAACCAGACTGCCCGCGACCAGATCAGGAAGCACCGTCAGCATGTCGGAGGTTTCCATGACAGCATGCATGGCGCCGGCCGAGTTGCTCTCGAAAGCAGGCAGGTCGATATAGTCGACCCCGACCGCTGTCAGGGCGGTCCGCGTGTCTCGATTGAGCAGGCTGCCGCGTGCATGGGTGATCCAGCGCGCCTGGGAGAGCATGATCCGGTGTGATCTTGCCGACGGCTGAGAAGGGGATGCCCGGCGCGGCACACAATCACGTTCTCCCCGCCGGTCAGACGCTCAACGATCAAATTTGGAATGCCTTCGATGACATCGACGGGCGCCATGATGATGTCCAGATTGCCTTCAACCAATTGGGTCAGAAGATCCGGGGCATAACCGTTCCGGAGGACAATTCGAATGTCGGGATGACGTTCGAGCCATCCCGCGATGAAACCTGAGGCAACGCGCTGACTGTGAAATGGCGGGGCTCCAACGCGAATTTCGCCCTGTTGTCCTGTGGCAACGCGGCCTGCAAGATCAGAAATCTGCTGGGTCGTCGCACGAATCGAACGGCCGTAGCTGGCGAGTTCTTCGCCAAGAGCGGTGGGCGTGACCGGGTTTCGGCGGGACGCAAAAATGGGTGCACCGAGTTGTGCTTCCAGTGCGGTGGCCATGCGGCTCAGAGCGGGTTGACTGGTGTTCAGGCGTTCTGCTGCCACCGTGAAAGACTGGCTTTCGATGATTTCGGTTAGTTGGATGAGGTGTTTGGGATCAATATTCATATCAGAATGATATGTTGATATGAGTTCTCATGATTTTTCAATCTTTTATGCATGGGATAGTCTGACGGCAAGCAAAAGCCGGACAACCGGCTCGACACAAACCATGGGAGGTCTCGATGCGTATTTTCACACGCCTTACGCTTCTGTCTGCAGTAATGGTGGCAATGATGCTGCCGAATATCGCGCAGGCCAAATCACGAATTCTGACAAACTGCTTCTGGCCGCCACAACACTATATGTGCAAGCAGGTCCTGCCGACCTGGGGTAAGTGGGTCAAGGAAGCCACCGATGGCCGGGTTACGATCCAGATTCCGCCGAAGTCTCTGGCCTCTCCGCCCGAGCAGTGGGGTTCGGTCGAGAAGGGCATTGCGGATGCCGCGGTGCAGTTCAACGGCTTCGTTGCCAACCGCGTTGCCGGTCCTCTGGTCGCCATGCAGCCGTTCGTTGCCAGCGCTGATGCGCCGGCCATGTCTGAAGCTCTCTGGGAGACCTACCAGAAGTACTTCCCCAACGAATACAAGGGCGTGCACGCGCTTTCGATGTGGGTGATCACCCCGGCCGAGGTCTATAGCCAGACCGACACGCCGATCAACTCCATCGATGACCTGAAGTCCCGCAAAATTTGGGCGCTTCCAGGCACTGTTGCCAATCTGATGAAGAAGGTTGGCGTTGGTGTGGTTGCCGGTCCTGCGGTCCAGGCCAACGAAGTGATCTCACGTGGCGTGGTCGATGGCCATATCGGGTTGAGCCCGGTTTCCATCGCAGCCTTCCAGCTGGGGCCATACACCAAGTCCATGACCCAGTTCAAAACGCGGATCTACTCGACCAGCTTTTCTTTCGTGATCAACGAGAAGAAGTGGTCCGAGATTTCGCCCGAAGATCAGAAGGCGATCACGGCGGTCAGCGGTGCCAAGTTCGGCCGGATGGCGGCACAGTTCTGGGTTGATGGAGATGCCAAGGCCATCGCGCGGTTCAAGTCGGAATGGAACATTCCTGTGTTCCAGGCTGATCCGGCCTTCGAGAACGCGCTCAAGGCACAGTCGAAGTTCCTGACGGATGGCTGGATCAAGAAAGCCAACGGCAAGGGTATCGATGGTCAGGCGGCCTATGACTTCTATGTCGCTCGCGTGAACGAGCTGTCCAAGCTCTAATCGCCTTTTCGGCACGGAATACAGAAACGGGGGGATAGGCCATGCAGTCCATCGCACGCGCTGTGCTGCCGCGTATCCTCTCGGTTCTGGAGGCTTTTTCGGCCATTCTGCTTTTCCTCATGATGGCGCTGACCTTTGTCGACGTCATCGGCCGGTATGTGTTCACGGCACCCATATTCGGGGCGGCCGAGATGATTCAGTTCTTGCTCGCCATGACGATTTTCGGCGGGCTGAGTCTGATCAATGCGAGTGACAGCCACATCACCGTCGAGGTGTTTGAGCCCTGGTTCAAAAAGCGTATCCCGCGACTGCAACCGATCATCGTGCAGGGTTTCTCCGTCATGGTCATGATGATCATTGCGTGGCAACTGACCCAGTTCGCCATCGAGGCTCATGAGATTGGCAGCTTTACCGTCGTTCTGGAATGGCCGCTGGTGGTCGTTGCGGGCACGGTTGCCGGGTTGTCGGTGATCAGCCTGATTGCCCAGATACTCGGGTTGGTCCTTTCTGGTGATCCGGCTGTCTCCAGTGACCATGGAGAACCTCTGTGATCACCGCACTGACGGGTTTTGGAGTTCTCCTCCTCCTTTGTTTTTTCGGGTTTCGGGTCGGGTTTGCGACCTTGTTCGTGGGTCTCGTCGGCTTCGCGTTTGAGCGCGGCTGGTCGCCCGCGCTTTCCATGGCCGGTCAACAGATCATGGACGACGCGATGGCCTATAACCTCAGCGTGATCCCGCTGTTCATTCTGATGGGGGTGTTCATCTATCGCGCGGATATTTCGCGCGACCTCTATGTCGCGGCCTATTCCGCACTCGGACGGTTCCGCGGCGGGTTGGCCCTGTCGACGGTTGTCGCCTGCGCCGGGTTCTCGGCCGTGTCCGGGTCCTCGGTTGCAACAGCGGCAACCATGACGCGCGTCGCCATGCCGCCGATGCGCAAGTACAAGTATCACGACAGTCTGTCTGCCGGGACCATCGCGGCGGGCGGCACGCTCGGCATCATGATCCCGCCTTCGGTCCCGCTGGTAATTTTCGGCATCGTCGCCGAACAGGATATCGGCCAATTGTTCATCGCCGGTGTGCTGCCGGGTATCCTTCTGGTGGGGCTATTTCTGGCGGCCGTTGCTGTCGTCGTTCGACTGGATCCAAAAGCCGGACCGGCCGGAGAACCCCTCGACAAGGACGAAGCCCGCCGTGCGCGGCGCGCGGTCTGGCCGGTGCTGGGATTGTTCCTGCTTGTTCTGGGCGGAATTTACGGACGGGTCTTCACACCGACAGAAGCCTCTGGTATCGGCGCGGTGGGAGCGGCTGCGATTGCTTTCTCCCGGGGGCATTTGCGCTCGCTTGCCGAATGGCGTGCCGCGCTTGTTGAAGCCACGCGCACCACGGCCACGCTTTTTATTGTGATCTTCGGCGCGCTGGTGTTTGCCCAGTTCATCAACCTGTCAGGGTTGCCCTATGACCTCGTCGACATTGTCGATGATTATGAGTTTTCGGGCACCGAGCTGGTGATCTTCGTTGCCTTCATCGCGATCCTGATGGGCATGATTTTCGAATCCATCGGCATCCTGTTGTTGCTCGTGCCGGTGTTCCTGCCATCTCTGTTCGCGGCCAATGTCGATATGATCTGGTTCGGGATCATTGTTGTGCTGGTCACCGAGCTTGGCCTGATCACGCCGCCGATCGGAATGAATGTTTTTGTGGTTCGATCTGTGATGCCCGACATCAAACTTGGGCATATATTCCGGGGTGTGACATCTTTCATCGTTGCGGATTTGGTTGCGCTCGTTCTTGTGTTTCTCATTCCCGCTATTGCGACATTCCTGCCGGCGCTGATGCGGTGACCGGCGCCCCGCCTGTTGGAGAGTTCTATGGGTAAATTGCGTAACGTTTTGTGGATCATGGCTGATCAGCTGCGCTGGGATTATCTGTCCTGCTACGGCCACCCGCACCTCGAAACCCCGAACATTGATCGGCTTGCCGCGATGGGGGTGCGGTTCAACAAGGCCTATGTCCAGTCGCCGATTTGCGGCCCGTCCCGGATGAGCTTTTACACCGGGCGGTATGTGCGCAGTCATGGTGCGACCTGGAACGGCTTTCCGTTGCGTGTCGGAGAACCGACGTTGGGCGACCATTTGCGGGAAATTGGCGCGGACTGCATGCTGGTCGGCAAGACCCACATGATCCCGGATATGGAGGGCATGAAACGTCTGGGTATCGATCCGGAATCGATCATCGGTGTGCATACGGCTGAGTGTGGGTTTACGCCGTTTGAGCGCGATGACGGATTGCACCCGAACGGCAATTACGACGGCAGCCCGCCCTATGACGACTATCTGCGTGAACAGGGGTTTGACGGCGACAATCCCTGGGAAGTCTGGGCGAACTCGGCCGAGGATGAGGATGGTTCGCTGCTCTCGGGTTGGCTTCTCAAGCATTCCGACAAGCCAGCGCGGGTGCCCGAGGAGCACTCCGAGACGCCGTATCTGACCAATCGCGGGATCGAGTTCATCGAGCAGGCTGGCGACAAGCCATGGCTGTGCCATCTTTCCTACATCAAGCCCCATTGGCCCTATATCGTGCCGCCGCCCTATCACAACATGTACGGGCCCGAGCACGTCATTCCGCCGGTCCGTTCCAATGCCGAGCGCATGACCGACCATCCGGTCTACAAGGCCTGGCAGAACCACCGGGTCTGCAAGGCGTTCTCGCGTGACGAAGTCCGCGAGACGGTGATCCCGGCCTATATGGGTCTGGTCAAGCAGCTCGACGACCAGCTTGGCCGGCTGTTCAAATATCTCGAAGAATCCGGCCGCATGGACGACACGATGATCGTGATGTCGTCCGATCATGGCGATTATCTCGGGGACCACTGGCTGGGCGAGAAGGATTTGTTCCATGACGCCTCGGCACGTGTGCCGCTGATTATTTACGACCCCCGGGAAGAGGCCAATGCCACGCGTGGCACAGTGTGCGACGAGCTGGTTGAGGGGATCGACCTCGCACCCACCTTCCATGAGTTGATGGGCGGCGAAGCCAAGCCCCATATCATGGAAGGGCGCTCGCTGGTGCCGTTGCTTGAGGGCAGGAGCGTTGCGTGGCGAAAATACGCGATTTCCGAATACGACTATTCGACCCGCCAGTCACGCCTCGAGCTGAAACTGGACAATGCGGATGCCCGTTTGTTGATGATCTTCGATGGCCGCTGGAAGTACATCCACGCCGAAGGGTTCCGTCCGCTGCTCTTCGATCTGGAAAGCGACCCCGATGAATTGGTGGATCTCGGCGCTGACACCGAGCACGAGGAAACACGCGCACGCCTGCATGAGGCGCTGTTTGCCTGGGCCCGAAAACACCACAACCGGATTACGCGTACCCCCGCTCAAATTGATCGGATGGCCGCTGGCGGCGAGCCGCCGGGAATCCAGATTGGTTTCTGGGACGAGGAAGAACTTGAGGCGTCAGGCCGCAAGAGCACGCATCCGCCGCTTAATCTCGACACCTGATTCTTTGGTTGATCGCTTGGTCTCTTAGCCAAAGCGTCAGCGCAACAACCAGGCCTTGTCGATGTCATCTGTGTCCGGCAGCAGGCTGAAAAGCATGCCGTCTTGCGCCACGGTGATCGGCCCTGAGAAAATTTTGCGAGAATCCCCGAGGAATGCCGGTTCCAGAATGGAAAACGGTAACGGCGGAATGATGTGATACAGGACGAGATGGCCGACATCGGCATCGTTGGCGATACGGGCGGCCTGTTCCGGAAATGTGTGATAGCTCTGGATGTCGGTCACGACATGCCCGACGACTGCTTGCCCGGTTTTCGTCGAGGCACGCTTGATGGCGGAAAGCATTTTCGGCTGCATCGCCTCGTGGACCAGAAGGTCGACGCCTTCGGCGTGATGTCGCATCGTGTCGGTCGGGATCGTGTCTCCGCTAATGACTGCCGACCTGCCGCGGTAATCGAAACGGAACGCCAGCGAAGGCTCCACCGGGCGATGATCGACCAGGAAGGCAGTGACGGTCAGGTCTGCGGTTTCGAACACGACAGTGCCTTTATCCTCATCGAAATCCTGAATGGTTTCTGCCTGCCCCCCTGCGCCCGATGTCGGGGCGACGGCGTCACCGTGATGGGCGTGCCTGAACCCCGCATCCAGACTGAACGCCTGGTTGAACCCGTCCACGACCGCTTGAACGCCCTGCGGCCCCATGATGCGGAGCGGCTCGGTTCTTGCGCCGGTCGTCCACGCTTTGAGTAACAATTCGCCGAGGCCGGCTATGTGGTCGGAATGCATGTGAGTCAGCAGCACCGCATCTGTTTCCTCAAGCGGCACTTTCATGATTTCCAGATTGAGGGTGCTCCCGGGTCCGGAATCAACAACGAACTGGTGGTCGCCGGCGATGACGACGGTGCTGACGCCCGTTCTCGCCGGATCGGGCATCGGCGAGCCGGTCCCCGCAAGTATGATGTGCAGCCCATCGGAAAGGTCGTCGATATCGCTGCGCGCCATTAGGTTGTCGACGAACGTATTAAACAGCGCCGTACCGATGGCCGGACGCATGTTTAGCGCGCCGGCAACCATGACGACGACAATCGCGACCGGAACAAGGAATCCCCGGCTGAAGAGAATACCGAGTTCCGGCGGGCGCGTGCGGTCCTTCGAGGACCGGGAATACGACAAGACTGCCAGCAAGAGAACCACGAGGAAGAGCAGTTCTGCTGCGAGAATTTCGATCGGCCAGGCTGAAAACTTGTCCACGAGGGCGCTGATCACACGGCCGACGATGACCAGAAGCAAAAAGACACTTGGAACCAGCAACAGCCAGCGGAACCGCGAAAACACCCCGACAAGGCAGAACCCGCCCATCCCGAGAAACAGGGCGCCGAAATCGGATCGCAATGCGCTGGTGCCGACGGCGCGCGCAGACACGGCAAACAGGGCGGATGCTAGCAACTCGGGAAAGATCAGCATCCCGACGCCGAGCAGCAGCAAAATGAATCCGACAAACGCCGCAAGCACGCGGGTAATTGCCACCGTCATGCTGTTTCCAAACAGAATTTCCATCTGACCAAATATGTCTTTCAGTATCAGTGAGGTCTTGGCTTTTACGAACTTTGTACCGGCATGGCCGCTCTTTCACATGAACAATACGGATGCCAGCGCGAAGGGCTATACGCGCTAGTAAGGAACCTTATTTTCTGAGACCGCCCAGGCCTCGAATGCCTTGATGGATTCCTCATGGAGCATTTGCTCTGCGGGGATGGAGCGTTCGCCGATGGGTTTGGGAATTTCGGTGTAGAGAAAATCATCATCGAAATCGATTTCGGCGGCGTCGACCTTGGTGTTGCCATAGAAAATTCGATCCAGGCGTGCCCAGTAGATCGCGCTCAGGCACATGGGGCAGGGCTCGCAGCTCGTGTAGACCTCGCAGCCTTCCAGACTATAGGTGCCGAGTTTTTCGCACGCTTTGCGGATCGCCATAACCTCGGCATGGGCCGTTGGGTCGTTGTCACTGGTCACGCGGTTCGTGCCTTCACCAATGATCTCCCCATTGCGCACAATGACAGCGCCAAACGGGCCGCCCGTGCCATCCGCGACGTTCTTTTCGGCCAGCGCGATCGCCGCGCGCATGAATTGGTTTCGGTCCATGGTTCAAGTCCCTCAAATTTCTGCCAAACCGTAGCACGAGAATCCCGGTGGAATGTAGGGGCGGGTTTGAAACCCGCCCCTACAAGAATACGCTTGTGTTGAACGGGGTCGCCAACGATGCCTGCATCGTTATAGGCTGGTTCATCAGCCGATTTTGTGGTGGCAGTTCGTTGACAATAAACTTCACTCTGAATGGAGTTCCCCGGAACGTCGCGTCGGTCGCGCCGACGAAGACTGTTCTTGAGTATTTGCGTGAAGACGAGGCGCTCACCGGTACCAAGGAAGGCTGCGCGGAGGGTGATTGTGGCGCCTGCAGCGTCGTACTGGTCCGCAATGGAACCGACCAGCGCGTGGCGGTGAACTCGTGTCTGTTGACGCTCGGCCAGTTGGATGGCGCAGAGCTGATCACCGTCGAGGGTTTGTCGGAACGCGATGGTGAGTTGGAGGCCGTACAACAGGCCATCGTCACCGAAGACGGGACCCAGTGCGGATTCTGCACCCCCGGGTTTGTGATCGCGTTGCACGCGCTTCGTCATTCGGGCGAAACCGTAACGGATGAAGTGATCCATGATGCGCTCGCCGGAAACCTTTGCCGTTGCACAGGGTATCGCTCCATCGTTGATGCCGCGCGTGCGGCCTGTGCCCAGCCGGCCACCGACGCGACGGCGCCGGCGGACGCAACACCCGAAGAAATCCATGAAATTGGCGACCAGAAATTCCTCGCCCCGCGAACGCTCAGCCGGACTGATGGACGCACGCACGGCCTATCCGGATGCGCCACTACTCTCGGGCGGGACGGATCTGGGGCTGTCCTTCAGCAAGGGCCGGGAACATTTTCCGGTGACGATCTTCACCCAGAACGTGACCGAGTTACGCGCGATCGAGGACACAACCGAGGCTTTGACCATCGGCGCGGCGGCGACCTACACCGAAGCGCTCCCGCACATTGAAGAGGCCTATCCGTCCTTTGCGACGTTGATCCATCGGATCGGATCGCGTCAGATCCGGAATGTCGGAACCCTTGGTGGCAATATTGGCAACGCTTCACCCATTGGGGATACCCCGCCATGCCTAATCGCACTGGACGCCAAATTGCGATTGCAGGGTCCAGGTGGCGCGCGGGAAATTCCGCTGGAGGACTACTTCCTCGACTACAGAAAAACCGATCTGGCAGCAGATGAGGTAATCGCGGAGATTGATATTCCCAAGCTCACCAATGATCAGGTGTTTCGCACATACAAGGTTTCCAAGCGTTACGATCAGGATATCTCCGCGGTGATCGGGGCCTTTCGTCTGACCATTGAGGATGGCGTGGTCGCGCAAGCGCGGATCGCCTTTGGCGGCATGGCCGCCACACCCAAGCGCGCTGCGAAATGTGAAGCTGCAGTACTGCTCGGCAAGGCTCTGGAGTGAAGAAACGGCGCGGGACGCTGGCGCGTTGATCGGTGAAGATTTTGCGCCCATCGATGATCACCGCGCCAGCGCGGCCTACCGGGTGCAGGTCGCGGCCAACCTGTTCGTCCGGCTGTTCCGCGACCTGGCCGGCGACGGATGAAATCGATGTGGTGACACTCGATACGGTGACGGCATGAGCGCGGCAGAAGACATTCTTGGGGCGGTTCATACCAAGGTCCGCCATGACAGTGCCCGCGGCCATGTGACCGGCAGCGCCCGTTATATCGACGATATGCCCGATGCTGCCGGGAACCCTTGAGGTGGTTCTGGTGACCTCTCCTCATGCCCATGCGCGCATTGTGTCGATTGATGTCTCCGCGGCGCGCGCAGCGGATGGGGTGCATGGGATTGTCACCGCGGCAGACATTCCCGGGCACAACGATATTGGCCCCATCTTTGACGGCGAGCCGGTGCTGGCACACGAGGTCGTCGACTATGTTGGCGCGCCGGTTGTGGCGATTGGCGCAGAGACCTTTGATCAGGGCATGGCTGCGGCGGCGCTGATCAAGATCGAGTATGAGGAATTGCCCGCGATCCTCGAGATCGAAGACGCGCTCGAAGCCGAATCCTATACCTATCCGCCCCAGATCATGTCAGCGGGGTGATCCTGAAGGCGCAATTGCGGACGCTGCTCATCGGGTCTCCGGCGAACTGCGTTGTGGTGGGCAGGACCACTTCTATCTGGAGAGCAATATCGCGCTGGCTGTTCCGCGCGACGACGGCGATCTGGATGTCTACAGCTCGACCCAGCACCCCAGCGAAGTTCAGCATGGGGTGGCGCATACACTGGGCGTCCCGACCAATGCCGTGATGGTTGAAATCCGTCGCATGGGTGGTGGTTTCGGGGGTAAGGAAAGCCAACCGACGATCATTGCCGCGATTGCGGCATTGCTGGCGCATCAGACCGGACGACCTGCCAAACTGCGCCTGCGCCGCGATGACGACATGATCGTCACCGGCAAGCGCCATGATTTTCTGTATCGCTACGAAGCGGGTTTCGATGCCGAAGGGCGCGTCGAAGGCATTGATATCCTGATGGGGATGCGTTCGGGCAATGTTGCCGATCTCAGCCCCGGCGTTCTGGCCCGTGCGCTCTGCCATGCTGACAATTGTTATTACCTGCCCAACGCGATCTTCCGGGGCTATCCCTGCAAGACGAACACGGTTTCGAACACGGCCTTTCGCGGCTTTGGCGGTCCCCAGGGGATGATCATCATCGAAGCGGTGCTCGAACACATCGCGCGCACGCTGGGGCGTTCGCTCGAGGATATCCGGGCCGTGAATTACTACGGCACGACGGACCGCAACGTGACGCCTTACGAACAGGTGGTGAAGGACAACATCATTGTCGAATTGTCCGCGCGACTGCGTGCCGAGATTGATTTTGACGGCATGTCCCGTGCCGTCGAGGAATTCAACGCGTCCCACGAGACCCTGAAGAAGGGGCTGGCCCTGATGCCGGTCAAGTTCGGCATTTCCTTCAACACACCCAAGCTCAATCAGGCCGGTGCGCTGGTGCATGTCTACACCGATGGCAGCGTGCACCTGAACCATGGTGGCACGGAGATGGGGCAGGGCCTGTTCACCAAGGTGGCGCAGGTCGTGGCCTCGACCTTCCAGATCGATCTCGACAACATCAAGATTTCCGCGACCCGCACGGACAAGGTGCCCAACACGTCGGCGACGGCAGCATCATCGGGTTCGGACCTGAACGGGATGGCAGCGCTGAATGCTGCCGAAATTATCAAAGGCCGCATGGGTGACGTGGCGGCCGGGCATTTCGGCGTGGACCGGGACAAGATCGAATTCCGGGCCAACCGGGTTTATGCCGGGAACGAAAGCGTATCCTTTTCCGAACTGGCCCAGATGACCTATGACGAACGCCAGTCATTGTCGGCGGCGGGTTATTACAGCACCCCGGGACTGCACTGGGATGCGTCCAAGCTGGTTGGCAACCCGTTTTACTACTTCACCTATGGTGTTGCCGTTGCGGAAGTTGTGATCGACACGCTGACCGGCGAAAGCCGCGTGCTGCGGGCTGACATGCTCCAGGACGTTGGCAGTTCGCTGAATCCGGCGATTGATCTCGGACAGATCGAAGGCGCGTTTGTGCAGGGGCAGGGCTGGCTGACATCGGAAGAACTGGTCTGGGACAAGACCGGCCGTTTGCTGACTCATGGTCCCTCGACCTACAAAATCCCGGGGAGTCGCGACGTGCCGCCGATCTTCAACGTTCATATTCTCGAAGATGCGCCCAACCGTTTCCCGACGGTCTTTCGTTCCAAGGCCGTGGGCGAACCGCCTTTGATGCTGGCCATTTCAGTCTGGCTCGCCATTCGTGATGCAGTCTCGCGGATTGGCGATCACCGCCACTTTGTGAATCTCGATGCGCCGGCCACACCTGAAGCGATCTTGAATGCGGTAACCGACTTGCAGCACCGCGACGCCAATTGACCTGCCGCCCGCCCCAATGAAACACCCACTCCTCTTTTTGTTCGGTGCCGCGCTGGCTCTGGCAGGCACGCCTGTTCTTGCCGATGATGATCAGATTGCTTTGCCCAAACGTGGTGGTTTTTCGGTTGAGCCTTATGCGGGTACGGCAGCGGCGATTGGCGGGACCTTCGTCAAGGAATTCTCAGAGGTGCTTACACAGACCGGCACAGTAGGCGGGCAGACATTTTCGACCGCGCTGGGTTTCGATGTCCCCAATCGCGATTTTTCCGATGTGTATGACGCGCCTCATGAAGTTGGCGTGCAACTGAATTATGGCCTGAGCGACCACTCAGAGGTCTTCGGTGGGGTTTCCTATATGCGGGCTTCGGGAAAGGACTTCGATGCACTGTTGTTTACCTTTGCCGGTAATATCGGGGGTGTTCCCATCGCGACGGGCTCAACATTGGTTGGCGAGTTCGAGGACTATCAGGAGTTTGCCGCGAATTTGGGCTATCGGCGGTTCTTTGATATCGACGCACCGCTCAAGCCGTTCATTGGCGCGACGTTTTCCGTCCGTAAGGTCAGCGCGATCGATCTGAACTTTCGGCATTCCAGCAACGGCGTCAGAATCGACAATGTTCGTTTCTATGCACCCTCGATCGCCTTTGCGAGCGGGCTTCAGGTTGGCATGCGCTACGACATCAATGACTGGGCGGCGCTGGGCGTGACGACCGGCGTCAATTACCGGACCAACCTCAAGGAAGAGGATGACGACGTTGTCGGCTTTCGGGAATTCACGAACGCCAACAACCGCGGCGATGTTCTCGACATCCCGGTTTCCGTGCGCTTGACCGCGCGTTTCTAGGCATTCCTTCGCAGTTGCAGCAAAGTTTCTCGCCACGACCGGGTGTTTCGTGCTAACGCGTGCCCATATTCTTCGGCCGCCCACGCTGGCGGCGCTTTTTTTAGGTACGACACGATGTCCCAGAACGCTGACAAACTCCGCAATATTGCGATCGTTGCCCATGTCGATCATGGCAAGACCACACTCGTGGACAAGCTGTTGCGCCAGTCGGGCACGCTGAAGACCCACGGTGAGGATGCCGATCGCGAACGTGTCATGGATTCCAACGACATCGAGCGCGAGCGCGGTATCACCATCCTGTCGAAGAACACCGCCCTGGAGTGGCAGGGCTGGGGCATCAACATCGTTGATACGCCGGGCCATGCCGATTTTGGTGGTGAGGTTGAGCGCGTACTCTCGATGGTGGATTCGGTGCTGTTGCTGGTCGATGCCGTTGAAGGCCCGATGCCGCAGACTGCGTTTGTGACCCGCAAGGCACTCGAAGCCGGCCTTAAGCCGGTTGTCGTGGTCAACAAGGTTGATCGCGTCGGGGCGCGGCCGGACTGGGCCGTCGATCAGACTTTTGATCTGTTCGATCGTCTCGGTGCCACCGAAGAGCAACTCGATTTCACAACAGTGTTTGCTTCGGCCATTGAAGGCTGGGCTTCGGAATCCTCCGATGTGCGTGGCGAGAACATGGATATCCTGTTCCAGACCATCGTCGATCAGGTTGCCGCACCGGATGTGGACCGCGATGGTCCGTTCCGTATGCAGGTCTCCGCGCTCGACTATTCATCCTATGTTGGAGTGATCGGGATTGGACGCATCCAGCGCGGTCGTATCAAGCGCAACGCGCCGATCACGATCATTGGGGCCGATGGCAAAACGCGCCAGGGCCGGATGCTTCAGATTTTGGGCTTTCACGGGCTCGATCGGGTTGAGCGCGAAGAGGCTGCGGCCGGCGACATCATCGCATTCTCGGGCTTTGATGAACTCCACATTTCCGACACGCTTTGTGATCCCGCAGAGGTCGAGGCGCTCACGCCGCTTTCCGTGGACCAGCCCACGATCTCGATGACCTTTCAGGTCAACGATTCACCCTTTGCCGGGCGCGAGGGGAAATACGTTACCAGCCGCAACATCCGTGACCGCCTGCAGGAAGAGCTTCTTCACAATGTGGCCCTGCGCGTGGAAGACACCGATACCGCCGACCGTTTCAAGGTGTCGGGCCGTGGTGAGCTGCATCTCTCGATCCTGATCGAGAATATGCGTCGCGAGGGCTACGAACTTGCGATCTCCCGCCCCGAAGTCATCACCCAGATGGTCGATGGTGTGGAGCACGAGCCATGGGAAAGCCTCACAGTCGACGTTGAAGAGGAACACCAGGGTTCGGTGATGGAATTGCTGGGCACCCGCAAGGGCGAGCTCAAAAACATGGCACCCGATGGCAATGGCCGCGTTCGCCTCGATTATATGATCCCGACCCGTGGGCTAATCGGCATCCGCTCGACCTTCCTGACCCAGACCTCGGGCAGCGGGCTGATGTATCATGCGTTTGATCATTACGGACCGAAGGTGGCCGGTGAACTGGCGCAGCGCTTGCGCGGTGTGTTGATCTCGACCGATACCGGCATGGCGCGCGCCTATGCGCTGTTCAACCTGCAGGAACGCGGCCAGCTGATGCTTGGCCATGGTGCGGACGTCTATGAAGGCATGGTGATCGGGATCAACTCGCGCGCCAATGACCTGATGGTCAATCCGCTCAAGGCCAAGCAGCTGACCAATATTCGTGCGGCTGGCACGGACGAAAACCTCGTCCTGACGACGCCGGTGCGGGTGACTCTGGAGTATGCGCTGGAGTTCATCGACGATGATGAACTGGTCGAAGTGACCCCGGACTCGATCCGGATCCGCAAGCGGTTCCTCAAGGAACACGAGCGAAAAAAGGCCTCTCGCGCCGCTTGATCCGTGTTGGCCCGGCCATTCTGGGGCGGGATCTATCGTAAAACCGGGCTTTCTAAGGTCTGGATTGGGGCTCCAAAAAGTGGGCCAGATCATGCTCGGATACCGTGCGGAACTTGAATTCGTAAATAAGTTCAAGAGATTGCTTGCTATCATCGGTTTTAAGCCCCATGTTCTCTCAATGATATCCGCTCACTGATTTCGAGCGAGCCGAATTCCGTGGCGAATGCAACGGCGAGACGTTCCTCCAGAAAATGATGTGCAGCAGGTGTCAGCATGTGGACATGGTGTCCGCGTGTTCTACGACGATTGGAAAAGTAAAAAATGCCTACAGGTACCGTAAAATTCTTCAACACCACCCGTGGTTTTGGTTTCATCGCTCCCGATGAGGGTGGCAAGGACGTATTCGTTCACATCACCGCCGTCGAGCAGGCTGGAATGGGCACTCTGACCGAAGGTCAGAAAGTCAATTTCCAGGTGCAGGACGACCAGCGCGGCCCGAAAGCAGTCGATCTGTCGGCCGCTTAAGTCGAGCAAATTTTCGGGGGCGGCCGGACGTTTATGTCCGGCCGTTTCTATTTGTAGAGTAAGCCATGGTTGAATCGATCCAGGCACCCATCGGCTATCTGGTGGATACCGGAGAACTCCCGGTGTTCTACCAATCGAATGTTGCGGGTGAGCGCACGAACTTTGAGGGTGAGCGCGAATTTCGCCCTGTGACCATGCGCAACGCGCGCCTTTTGCCCAACACGTTTGAACTGGATCGCGAAGGCTTTGCCTTTGTCGCGCACAAGACCGCTGTCAGCGACTTCTACGACGACGCGGAACTCAAATCGGTTTATGACGCCGAAGCAGAGGCGCTGGTTCGGAAACATACCGGCGCTTCGCGTGCGTTGGTGTTTGATCACACCCGTCGTTCGTCGTCCCAGAATGTACGCGAGGCCCATAACGCGCGTGATCCCGCGAATGCGGCCCATACCGATTACACCGACTGGTCGGCACGTAACCGGGTGACCGCGGTGATGGGGGATGAGGCCGAAGCGTTGCTGGAGAAGCGCTTTGCCATTGTAAATGTCTGGCGCTCGACGGCCGGGACGATCGCGGAATGGCCGCTGGGGCTTTGCACCTGGGACAGCGTTGATGACGCCCATCTGCATACCGTGGAACGGCGTGCCTATAACCGTGTGGGGCAGACACGACATGCCTCCTTTGATCCGAACAATGCTTGGTATTATTTCCCCCAGATGACGCCGGACGAGGCCATACTCATCAAGAACTACGACACATCGACCGACGGTCGGGCGCGCTATGCACTCCACACGTCTTTCGATGACCCGACTGCAGCGAGCGACGCACCCCCGAGAGAAAGCCTCGAAACACGGGTTCTTGCCTTCTTTGACGAGAGCCCTTCCAAGATTTTGTGACAGCGGACTGTCATTTACACATCGTTTAGCGAATTCGGGTAGCTCATAGGTGCTGATCAATTCGTAACCATTAAGAATGACCATGCATTTTGTTCTCTATGCCAGTTCGGCTGTGCGTCCTCTCGATGACGACCAGATTCAGGGGCTTCTCGAGGTTTCGAGACGCAACAACGCTACGGTGAATGTCAGCGGCATGTTGCTCTACTATGAGGGAAGCTTTCTTCAGTATATCGAGGGCGAGAAGGAGGACGTGATGTCCCTGTATGCGCGGATCGCCGATGACAGGCGCCACCATGGCCTGTTTGTTCTCGATAGCGACACGATCGATGATCGTGCCTTGTCCGCCTGGACCATGGGCTACAATCGACTTGATGCTGCGCAACAGAAATTACTCGGAAGTTTTGATCTGAGTGCGCAAGCGCTGGAGCAAGCATTGGATGCGGAGCTGCCGCGAACGGTGCATTCCATGATGCGTACATTCTATCGAACAGCGCATCGGTATGCGTAACCTGATCAGCAGTTAACTTCGGCTGATATTGACGCCGAGCGGCGCGTGACTAGCCGCGTCTGAATGCTGTCTGGAGTGCTCCGGTTACCTGCGCGAGGGCGGCATTCCCCTGATCACAGAAACCGCCCATATTAAAGAAACCATGCACCACGCCTTCGTAGAGGTGATACCGGACGCTGACCCCTGCATTTCGGAGTTTTGAAGCATAGGCTTTGCCTTCGTCACGAAGCGGGTCTATTTGCGCTGCAATCATCACGGCGGGGGCCAGATCCGAGACATCGGGTTCGAGAATGGGCGAGGCGCGGGGATCAAGTCGGTTCTCACCGACATGCATATCGATCACCCATTGCAAGGTGCGATCATCGAGAAACATTGTTTCCTCGATACGGCTTGTGGGCAGCCCACCCATATCGGTCATGGGGTAAATCAATACCTGTAGCGCGGGCTGCGGCGCATTTTCCCGTTTTGCTTCCTGTGTGACGGCTGCTGCCAGATATCCGCCGCCACTGTCGCCCGCAACCGCAACACGTGTTGGGTCGCCACCGAGTTCTGCAGCGTTGTATCGGAGCCAGACATAAGTTGCGAAACAGTCTTCGAGAGGCGCGGGGAACGGATGTTCCGGGGCGCGGCGATAGGCCGGGGTAACAACGATCACACCGGCATCTTCAGCCAGCGCTGAACTGGATCCATCGTAGTCTTCCGGCGCCATCATGCAGCAACCGCCGCCATGGAAGTAAGCCAGAACCGGGAAGGGGCCGTTTCCCTGTGGGGTATAGGTTCGCACCCTTATGTCTCCGGCAGGGCCCGGGATTTCGACGTCGGCGATCTTTACGGATTCGCGGGTGGGCGGGTTTATCTGCTGCCAGAGCTGGCTGAACCCTTCACGTGTTGCCTGAAGGCCGAGGTCAACGGGATGCGGCATATCGAGTGCCGACAGGTCATCGATGAAGGCCTTGATTTGCGGGTCGATATACATGGCGGACTCCGGTTGTGGTTGTTGTTGGGGGCCGGTTAGACAGCTAGTAGCTTTCGACCTCCGGCTGACCAAAGCCATTGATGCGCACCCGCTCATTTGGCGCCGGCTTGTTGTTGACCCGATCCAGGCACCAATCAGCGAGCATGGTGTACCAGTTTTCGCCCAGATAGGCCGCGGATCCACCACCGATCGCATGGCGCTCGCCCTCATACCAGACCAGCTTGCGTGGCACGTCGAGTTTGTTGGCGATCTCTTCACTACATTCGATGGGGCTCAGTTCTTCATCTTCGCCGCCCTGGATAAGGATGGGGCAGGCCACCTGGTCGAGGATCGGCAGCAGAGAGAACTCACTGATGAACTCGTCGAACTCGTCCTCATCGTCGTATCCCGCCATGAACATGAAGCGCAGCTTGAAGGTCGGTGCGGCCATGTTGAAAATCGTGTGACAGCCCGGCTCGTGGCACACAAAGGACAGGGCAGCGCCTTTTACCTTGTCGCCCAACTGTGCTGCGGCCTGCATGCCGAAGAAGGAGCCAAAGCTGATGCCGAAGATCACCAGTCTGTCCTTGTCGATATGCGGGTGCTGAATCAGCCAGTCATAGATGGCCTGCGCGGCCTCCATGTGATTGTCCTTGGTGACATAAAGACCGTTGACCGGACATTCACCCTGACCCGGACCGTCATAAACAAAGCTGGCCATGCCGCGTTCGAGCATTTTGTCGCCGTACATCGAGCACATGATCTCTTTTGATCCGTCCATCCCGTCGATCCCGATGGCACACGCGAATTTCTCGCCCTCCTTCGGCGCGTGGGGGAGCGCGAGGAACCCGGGCAAGAAACTGTCGCCGAACGGAATTTCCACCCGTTCGATGGGCCGGGGTGCGTATTCGATATATTTGTCGTAGCACTCGATCATGCGCTCGTTGTATTCGATGTGCAGGTTGCTGGCTTCGAAGATTGGCCAGCGGGCGGCGGAATAGAGAAGGGAGGCGATAAAGAAGCTCTCGCGCGCAGAGACCTCACGTCCCTCGGCTTCGAACGCCTTGGCCTTGATCTCCCGGCGTTTGGCCGCCCCGGCGAACTCACGGTGCATATCGGCGAATTTCTTGGTGCGCATACCCACGGTCCGGAAATCACCAACGGCATCCGGGCCACAGGGGTACATCGTGTAGCCCAGACGGGGTTGGTCCCATTCCATGCCGACCGAAGAGATGATGGCGTCCAAAATCCATCTTTGCTCGGCATAGCGTTTCATTTTCTGTTCGGTGAAGGCGCGCATCATGATGTGTCTCCCGATTGCATTTTTTGATTATTGGAAAATATGGAAGCACAGCTGCGTAAATCTGTCTCGGACAAAACTTGCCCATGCCGCGCGTGGCAATGACCTGAGAGATCGTCAAAATCACACCAATCCGCTAGCATGACCAAGTCGATTTGAGGATGAGAGGAAAGAGACCATGCGTGTACCAGCAGCCGTTCGGCATCAGGAAATGAACCCGGGAAAACTGACTGCCCTGTTCCTCAAGCAATTCACCATGTCGAAGGTTCAGTCCGGCGAAACCGTGGCATTGCTGTCGGATGTCACCACGCGACCGGAATATGTTCAGGCGGCTTTTGCTGCCGGAGAAGAACTCGGTGCCAATTGTTATGAGATGCGGGTAAACATGACGCCGTCCTGGACGAAGGTTGGGGTCGATACGATTGGCAAGACCAACGGTATGCTCGATGCTCTCAAGGCAGCGGATATCGTGGTCGCGCTTCATATTCCGCTGTTTACCAGCTGGTTGCGTGAGGTCATGGCCACCGGGACGCGGTTCCTGATGATCATTGATGCGCCGGATGACCTTGAAGTGCTGCTTGCGCCTAAAGGCCTCAAAGAGGCCGTCAAATACGCCCATGACCGCTATACGGCGACCAAGGAGGTGCGCGTTGTCAGCGATGCGGGTACAGACCTGACCTACTCACGCGGTGATTTTCCGGTCATGAGTCAATGGGGTTACTCGGACGAACCCGGTCATTTCGACCAATGGGGCGTGGGTCATATCCACACATTTCCCAATGAAGGCTCGGCCAATGGCACAGTGGTGATGTCACCGGGTGACATCGTGATTCTTCCGTATTGCCGTTATGTTCAGGATGAGGTTCGCCTTGAAATCCGGGATGGCTTTATTCGCAAGGTCGAGGGTGGGCTGGACGCCAAACTGATGACCGGGTGGCTCGATGATAACAAGCTCTCCGAAGATGACCTTGACCCTTATGCGGTCTCGCATCTCGGATGGGGCCTCAATCCGCAGGCACGTTGGTACAACATCGCGTTGCATGGTGATAACCCGGAGCGTTCGCATGCTGCCACCCGCGCGTTCCCGGGCAATTTCCTGTTTTCAACAGGCCCCAACACACAGGGTGGTGGAACACGCGGCACAACAGGTCACTATGACGTTCCCATGCGCGATTGCACGGTCATGCTCGACAACGAGGTTGTGATCGAACGGGGTAAATTTGTTGACGAAAGCATGTATGTCGAACGCGAGGCGCGCTAGTGGTCTTGCGGAATATTGAGTCCTATCCGCCGCAAGAGCCATTCACCGAGATCGGGGGCGAGTATCACCTGCGTGTGCAGGAGCTCGGTGCAGATGTTGCCGGTTCGTCTTTCGCCTATGGGGATGACCCCTATCAGGAGGTCGCGGTGTTTCCCGCGAGCAAGCCCGATGGTCGTGTGGTTGTGTTCATGCATGGGGGTGGATGGACAAATGGCTACAAGGAATGGATGGCCTTTATGGCACCAGCCCTGAATGCGATCGGGATTACATTTGTGAGCCTGGGGTATCGGCTGGCGCCTGCCGTTCAATGGCCGGATGGCGTATTGGATGCGGCGGCGGGTGTTGCCTGGGTTTACGCAAACATCGCTGATCACGGTGGCGATCCAGATCGGCTGATCGTGGGCGGGCATTCCGCGGGTGGGCACTATGCAACCTGGCTGGCAGTGCGCGATGATTGGCAGGCGCGACTGAAAGTGCCTGCGGATGTGATCAAGGGCGCTGTGCCGGTTTCGGGTGTTTATGATTTTACTGAAGGCAATGGCATGCCGGGCCGCCCGCGGTTTCTCGGAGAAGCAGAATCAAATGATCTTGATGCCAGTCCGATCCTGTCGATCAGGAATACGCCACCGGTTCTGATGAGCTGGGGCGATCATGATTTTCCGCATTTGATCACGCAGGCCGAACGCATGACGGTCGCACTCGGAGATGCGAAAGCTTCGGTTGAGACGCTTGTTCTGGAGAATTGCGACCATCTTGGCGCGTCTTACGCGTGCGGCGAAACGTCGGCGCCATGGGTTCGGGCGCTCGACCAATGGTCCAGGGACTGCCAAATCTAGGGTTTCCTGGAAACGGTAGTGGTTTCACGTGAGTGTGACAGAGATGGCAGAAGTGTCTGGCTATGCTGGGGATTTTGGTATGTTAACCTTCTTTTCAGACCCTCTCACTACCTTGCGATTTCTTAGAATGAATCGATGCCCCCATATGTCCGTCGTCATATAAATTGGAACAACTGGCGGGCTGATCCAAGGGAGGATCTGGCTCATCTGGTTTAAGATGTTAGGCGGCGTATTTGCGGTATTGCAAGCGCCGGGCCTTCATCGTTTTCCGTTTGATCCTTTCCCGTTGTTGTAAAATGGCTTGGCCCCGCCCGAAGTAGACGTCTGCAGGGGTAAGGTTGTTGATGCTCTCGTGGTAGCGTTGATGGTTGTAATGATCGACGAACGCCTCGATCTGCGCCTCAAGATCTGCCGGGAAGAAGTAGTTTTCCAGCAGGATGCGGTTCTTCAGCGTCTGATGCCATCGTTCGATCTTACCCTGAGTTTGCGGATGATACGGTGCACCCCTGACGTGCTTCATCTTCTTTTCATCCAGCCATTCCGCCAGCTCACCAGAGACGTAGCTGGAGCCATTGTCCGATAACAGTCTCGGCTTGTGCACAACATGGGCCTGATCACAGTCCGATGCCTGCAAGGCGAGGTTCAGCGTCTCGGTCACATCGCTGGTCTTCATGGTCGTGCACAGCTTCCAGGCAATGATATAGCGAGAGTAATCATCAAGGATCGTCGATAAGTACATCCAGCCCCAGCCGATGACCTTCAGATAGGTGAAGTCGGTCTGCCACAGTTGATTGATCGCGGTCGTCTTTTCCTTGAACTCATCAGCAGCCTTGATGACGATGAATGCACGGCTGGTAATCAGATCAAGGGATTTAAGCAGGCGATAGACGGAAGCCTCTGAGACAAAGTAGCTTTCTGTATCAGTGAAGCGTACTGCCAGTTCGCGAGGAGACAGTTCCGGCACATCCAGGGCCAGGGCAATGATCCGCCGGCGAACGTCATCAGGAATGCGGTTCCAGACCCGCGATGGCCTGGGCGATTGATCTTCCAGGGCCTCCGAACCACCAAGCTGATAGCGGTCATACCAGCGATAAAACGTGGTGCGGGGGATACCTAGCTTGTCCAGCGTCTGCTTGATGGGCAGGTGAGACTGCTCGACAAGGCGGATGATCTCAAGTTTCTCAGATGCGGGGTATCTCATTCGTCGTCTCCCCCATCCGCGGTCATGCTTTTTTTAAGCAACCTGAGCTCCAGGGTCTGCTCAGCAACAACCTCCTTCAAATCACGTGCTTCACGGCGAAGGGCTTGAACCTCGCCCGTAGAAGCCGCACGAGCCGTATCACCCGCAAGTCGACGCTTGCCAGCTTCAAGAAACTCTTTCGACCACTTGTAATAAATGCTCTGCGCAATGCCTTCCCGGCGGCATAACTCCGCGATCGTTTCTTCACCACGCAATCCGTCCAGCACAATGCGGATCTTCTCTTCAGCAGAATATTGCTTGCGCGTTGCCCGGCGGATGTCCTTGATCGCCTTGGCGGCACCCGTCTGGCGGGTCTGCGATTTCTGTCTCATCTTCGTTCCCTTCGGTCACTACGATGAGCCAGAAATCCTCCCTTATGAAATCCGGCTAGTTTGTTCCATAGGCGCTGACGTCAGACAGATTGATGAACTTGAAGAGACGATTGGTGCGGAGTCCCTTGGGAGTATGCTCAGTATGACCTTGGGTGAGATGCCTGCAACGGCCGCGCTTATCACGGCTGCAAGCGCATCAGGTGATCTGGAGAAAGTGCGCAAGGAAGTGCACGACATGGGGAGTAATTTCGGAAGCTATGGTGCCATGCGACTGAGCGAACATGCCCGGGCGATCGAAAAAGCTTGTCGCGAAAACGACCCGCGACGTGTAACTGAGCTCGTGGCCAGTCTCGAGAGCCTCATGGATGAAACACTGAAACTTCTGCGAGAGCGGGTTCCAAGTCTCAACAAGTAACCGCTTAGGCGCGTTCGGTTATGCTGGCAGAAGGTCCGGCATAAGGTCTTCTGCGGCGTCTCGTATTATTCCGGCAGCCGTTTCAGCCAACACACGAATATCATCACGTTCGCTCGCCATGCTCGAAAGCCAGTGGAGATGCGCAAGTGCGTATCCCCCTCCGATCGTCGCCCATATGTCATCGGGTTCCAGATCGTCTTCATTCAAGTCGCAGGCCCGCATCGCAAAAGGTGGGGGTCCGAGATGAATCACCCAGGGCACGTCATCGATGGTACCGTCATCGGTATCGAGATAGACGCCCACAAGAAATCCCAAAGGAATGTCCTCGCGCTGTAGTTCGGCTGATGACGGGCGGAACGGATAGGTTTTGAGCGCCAGTCGCTCGGCGACCGTCTCGTTGTGGATCGCATCGATGGCATCGGCGACTGTTTGGGCAAGTTCGCTCGGGTCGGTTGTCCGGGGTTCGACGAAAATGAGATTGCCCAGAGCGAATTGGTTGTCGCTGACCAGCGGGAAATACATATCGGTGAGTTCGCCGGTTGGCATCATGTCTTCCGGGCGGTGAACCACCCGAAGAAAGAATGCCGGATCGTCGATATGGACGAGCCAGATATCGTCGCCATCTTCGGCAAATTCGGGCCAGCCGAACAGTCTTCCAACGATAAAACGTGCCATGGAGATTGCGTGCCAGATGCAGGCGAGCCGCGCAAGTGAAAGAACTATTGTTGGGCGTCACGGGTTTGGGATAGAGGTACTGTATCAATATGGGGGAAAGACGAATGAAAGCACAGGTTCTCTATAAGGGCGGTCAGCCTTTTGTACTTGAAGATAGACCCGATCCGGAGCCCGGCCCGGGTGAAGCTGTTGCAAAGGTATTGGCCTGTGGCGCGGGTCTGACGATCCATCATATTCGCGCTGGACGCGGCAAGGCTGAATTCCCAATCATTATTGGCCACGAGATTACGGGTGAAATTGTCGAGGTCGGAAAGTCTGACGGCAGGGAAAGTGATTTGAAAGTTGGTGACCCCGTCACGGCATATTTTTATCTGATTGAGGGCGAAGACAAGTGGACCCGTGCGGGACGCGCGCCGATTTCAACGGTGAACCGCGGATATATCGGGCGTCAGATTGATGGCGGCTATGCGGAATACATAAAGTTGCCGGTCTCAAACTTCATCAAGCTTCCTGAAGGTCTTGATTACAAGAACAAGCCTGCAGACGTTGGCGTGATTTCCGATGCGATTGCGACGCCTTATAAAGTGCTCCAACGGGCGCGTGTTACCCCAATGGATACGGTCGCAGTTTTTGGAGCCGGCGGGGGTCTTGGGGTTCATCAGGTGATGATGGCGAAATGGGCCAATGCCCGTGTTATCGCGGTTGATGTGATGGCGGATAAGCTGAAGGTTTGTCAGGATCTGGGGGCGGATATGATCGTTGATGCCTCGAACGATCGTGTCGTCGATGAAATCATGGAGCTGACCAAAGGTGCCGGAGTTGATGTGGCGGTCGACTATGTCTCGACACAGGGCACTCAGGAGCAGGCTGTCGGGAGTTTGGGGATCGGCGGGCGTTTTGTAACCTTGGGCGGTGCTGGACAGCCCTTCATGGCGCCTGCGCCGCAGATGCTGGCCAAGGAGCTCGAACTGATGGGCAGTCGTTACTGCAGCATGCAGCAGGTGGTGGATTCACTTGAGCTTTGCGCGCGTGGTGATGTCTGGCCACTGGTAACTGAAACCTACAAGCTGGAAGAGGCCGAGACGGTCCACGCCCGGCTTGACCAGGGACTGGTCACCGGGCGTGCCGCCATTGTCATGGACTAGGCGAAGCTTCAGTCCGCGACAATCGGATTGGAAAGAATGCCTATCTTCGAGATTTCGACCTCGACGGTGTCTCCGTCTTTCATCCAGAGCTGCGGTGTTCGGGCCAGGCCAACACCACTCGGCGTCCCTGTGACAATCACGTCGCCGGGGCGCAGTTCTGTCATTGTCGAGATATAAGCAATGAGCTGGGGCACATTGAAGATGAGGTCGTTGACACCTTCGCTCTGAACCGTCTCGCCGTTTAGACGTGTTTCGAGATGCAGGTCTGCCGGGTCGGAAATTTCATCCGCGCTGACCATGCAGGGGCCGAACGAGCCCGAGTGGTAGAAGTTCTTGCCGGGCAGAAACTGGGTGGTGTGCCGTTGCCAGTCCCGGATCGAACCGTCGTTGTAGCAGGAGTAGCCGCCGACATAGTCCAGTGCGTCGGCTTCGGACACGCGGCGAGCAGTCTTGCCCATAATGACGGCGAGTTCGCCTTCAAAGTCGAACATTTCCGACTCTCTCGGCGCGATCATTGGCTGGCCATGTGCGACATGGCTTGCGGGCCAGCGCGGGAACAGGATTGGTTTTTCGGGCAGCTTGTTTCCGG
Source organism: uncultured Alphaproteobacteria bacterium (assembly GCA_943787745.1). Lineage (GTDB taxonomy): Bacteria > Pseudomonadota > Alphaproteobacteria > UBA6615 > UBA6615 > JABJAG01. The sequence continues at coordinate 385,914 of CALSNJ010000002.1, forward strand.
TTTCTTCGGCATGTTTGCGATAATTCAGTCCAACACAGAAGATGGCATGTGGATTGGTGATGGGTTCGCGCAGAGTGATGTCGCTGGCGGGAAAGTCAGACGCCTTGCCGGTCTGGCCGCCGAAACCGGTTCCCAGATACTCTGCAACCTTTGCCTTCTCAACGTCACTGGCGGCGAGATAGTCGCGCAAGGTCGGCATCGTGTTGCCGAACTCAGCACACAGATCGATGACCCCACCATCGGCACCCATGACACCCCAGGATTCTCGGTTCACAACGCGGTAGCTGACAAATTTCATGATTTCCCCCTGATTAGACTGATTTAGTTTTGTGCAGCATCACGCATCATATTGCGTGCGATGACGATCTGCTGGATTTGTGACGTGCCCTCGTAAATGCGGAGCAGGCGAACGTCTCGGTAAAATCTCTCAATCGGATACTCGGCCATATACCCCGCACCGCCGAAGATCTGCACGGCGCGGTCTGCGACCCGACCAACCATCTCCGTTGCGTAATATTTGCAGCATGCCGCTTCGGTCGCGATGTTTTCGCCGGCGTCGAACCGTGTTGCCGCATCGGCAACCATTGTTCGTGCCGCGTAGGCTTCGGTACGGCTGTCAGCCAACATGGCCTGAACCAGTTGGAACTCTCCGATGGGTTTGCCAAATTGCTGGCGCTCACTGGCATATCGGACACATTCGTCGATCAAGCGTTCTGCGATACCAACAGAAATCGCCCCCATATGCAGACGCCCCCGGTCGAGGACCTTCATGGCGGTTTTAAAACCCTGACCAGCGGTACCACCGATGATATTGCCGGCTGGAACGACACAATCTTCCAGCACCACGTCTGCTGTATGCGCGCCTTGCTGGCCCATCTTGCGGTCATGTTTGCCGACGCTCAGACCGGGCGTGTCACGCTCGACGATGAACGCAGATACACCGCGCGCGCCGGGTTCGTCTGGGTTCGTGCGGGCCATGAGGGTAAAAATACCGGCATGGGGTGCGTTGGTGATGTAACGCTTGGTGCCGTTCAGGACGTAATTGTCGCCGTCACGGCGGGCCGATGTCCGCAGAGAGCCGGCATCCGAGCCTGCCTCGGGCTCGGTCAAAGCAAATGATGCGATGGTTTCACCGCTGGCCAGTTTGGGTAGCCAGTAGGTTTTTTGCTCCGGGGTTCCATCGATGACAATCCCCTGAGAGCCGATGCCCACATTGGTGCCAAATACGGATCGAAATGCCGGGGAGGTCCAGCCCAGTTCCTGAACCGTCAGCACCTCTTCGAACATCGACAGGCCCAGTCCGCCATACTCTTCGGGGATCGACAGGCCGAACAGGCCAAGCTCTCGCATCTCTTCAATGATTTCACCGGGAACCTCATCCTCCTCCGAGACCTGTGCCTCAAGAGGGACAAGGCGTTCGCGGACAAAACGACGAACCGTGTCGAGGAGCTGCTGGAGTGTTTCGGGATCAAGTGCCATGAAGTTCACCATTATTGCTGGGTGAAGTGTATCGGCTTTGTGGACAGGGTTCCATGCAACGACGGTTCGTCGGCCTTGTGCATGGGATAGCTGCCGTTCGACATGAACTCTGCTAAAGTGCGGGGAGGTCAAAAGTCGGGGAGGGCTTTCAATGTCCCATGCTTACGCACATGTTCCAGAGCCGAATACGGCACCAAAACCAGCTTATTTCGCGCATATCGTGCTTTATTCGAAGAACCGCGCAGAGATGACCCAGTGGTACTGCGATGTTCTTGGGGCGCAGGTTATGGGGGATGCAGAGGGAATATCCTTTATTACCTACGATGATGAACACCATCGGGTGGCGATCATCGAGCGTGACGGAATTGGTGACAAAGTCGCAAACACGGTCGGAATGGCGCATTTTGCCTATTCCTATGACTCTTTGGCCGATCTGATTGCGATCTACGGACACCTCAAGGGAAAAGGGATCGATCCGGTACGCCAGATCAACCATGGTCCGACCACCTCGCTCTACTACCACGATCCCGACGGCAATTCTGTCGAGCTTCAAACCGACAATTTTGATTCTATTGAAGCCCTCAATGCGTGGTTTGCAACTGGCGCGTTCAACCGGGAGCCGATCGGGGTTCTGATTGATATGGATGATCTCACAGCCCGTCTTGAAGCGGGCGAGCCGGAATCCGAACTCAAGAAACCACTACAGACATGATGCGCAGCGCCGTCTCGGCGCTGCGACAGGGAGATATGAACCATGGGCATGCTCATCGAGGGCACGTGGCACGACAATGACGCCACGGCACGCGAAGTTGCGAAAGACGGAAAATTTCAGCGCAGCGAAAGCCAGTTTCGAAACTGGATCACAGCTGACGGCAGCGCAGGGCCTACGGGTGAAGCGGGATTTGAGGCCGAACCCGATCGCTATCATCTCTATCTCGCGCACACTTGCCCTTGGGCACATCGGGCGCTGATTTTCCGCGCCATCAAGGGGCTCGACAGTGCGATCACCGTGTCACTGGCGCAACCTGGCCGCCATGCGCAGGGCTGGACTTATGGCGATGATCCGGATTATCCCGATTGCCTGCCCGACCACGTGAACGGTTTTTCACATTTGCATGAGGCCTATACCGCGTCTGCCTCCGACTATACGGGCAAAGTTACGGTCCCAACCCTGTGGGACAAGAAAACCAGTCGGGTCGTGAACAATGAATCCTCCGAAATTATTCGGATGTTCAACACTGCGTTTGAATCCTTCACGAACGCCACCGAGGACTTCTATCCAGCCGAATTGCAGGCTGAAATTGATGAGATCAACGATGTTGTCTATCGCACGGTCAACAATGGCGTTTATCGAACAGGTTTTGCGGCCACTCAGGATGCCTACAACGAAGCTGTAACAGCGCTGTTCGACACGCTGGATGACCTGGAAGGACGTCTGAGCAAGCAACGTTATCTCGTGGGCAATCGCCTGACAGAAGCCGATTGGCGGCTCTGGGTGACGTTGATCCGGTTCGACGCCTGCTATGTCGGGGCTTTCAAGTGCAATATCCGACGCATTCAGGATTATCCCAACCTGTTCAACTACACCCGTGAGCTATACCAGATCCCCGGCATTGCGGAGACGTTCAGCTTCGACTACGCCAAGATGAATTACTATGGAATTGAGCGGGTGAACCCGAATGGAGTTATCCCGATTGGCCCTGAAGACCCTGAGGGTACTTACAGTGCACCGCATGACCGTGACCGTTTCTAGGACCCAAGAGGAAGGCTACACCGATGATTGATAAGGATACATTCGACAAAGGCATGCAAATTCGCCGGGAAGTCATGGGCGATGAGCGTGTCGATGCGTCCATGTCCAACCTCAATGATTTCAATCGCGACTTCATGGAGCAGTTCATCACCGAATTTGGTTGGGGAGCGGTATGGGGACGGGAAGGCCTCTCACGTAAACAGCGTAGTTTGCTCAATCTGGGCATGCTCGCAGCTATGGGGCGCATGGCAGAGTTTGAGGGACATTTCCGAGGTGCGCTCCGCAACGGACTAAGCCGAGAAGAACTGCGGGAGGCGCTGCTGCAAATTACGCTTTACTGTGGAGCGCCTGTGGGGATGGAAGCGTTCCGGACAGCGGCGAAGGTGCTTGAGGAAGAAGAAAACGCAGCCGAATAAGGTATGTGGAATTCGTTTCTAAAAAATAAACAATTAAAACAACAAGATGTGCCGTAATTCTTTTGTAAAGTATGAGGTAATTTCACGCTCGCTGCTCACTCTCCGTTAACCGATCGGTTGGTAGACTAGAGACTGTCTTCAGAAGCTCTGTCCGGATGGGGAAATGCGGAAGCTCGAAATTCCAGAAATCGTCAAGCGTCACCAGCGCTGGATCAAGGGCGTGAATGGCGGCCAGCCAGCTGACCTTTCGCTGCGAGACCTTCGCAAGTACAAGTTTGATCGCCTTGATCTGCACAAGTCCAAACTGGCAGGCGCGAATATGTCGCGTTGTTCCGTGCGCCAGGCGGATCTGAGCCATTGTGACATGTTCTCAGTCATGCTGGACGGCGCTGATCTCACCCAATCAAAACTCGATCATGCCGATCTGCGTGGGGCTCATCTGCGTGGCGTTATTCTGGAAGGGGCCAGTCTGGTAGGCGCCGACCTGCGCGGTGGTGCCTTGATGTTGAGTGGAGACGCGGCAGAGGCTGCATTGACCAATGCTGTGCTCGACCACGCCAATCTGGATAATGCCAATATTTCCGGCGCCAATCTGGCCGGGTCTTCAATGCACAACAGCAGCATGCGCGGCGCGCGTATGGAGGGGACAAACCTTTCGGGTGGAAATATGCGGGGCTCAAGTCTCGATGGGGCGATACTGAGAAACGCAGATTTGAGCAATACCAATCTGAATGGTGCAAGCCTTGTCGGGGCTGATCTCACAGGGGTAACGCTCAAAGACACAGATTTGTCGAATGCGAACCTGAATGAGGCAAACCTTGAAGGTGTCGATCTTGCGCAGGCGAATGTGACAGGTGCGAAGCTTTCACGCCCGACGAGCGAGTTTCCGTCGGATATTCAGCGTATTCTCAAGGAACATTTTGAGTGGATTGAGAGTGGCGGCAGGACCGGCGCACGTGCAGATCTGACGGATAGTGATATCGAGCGAATTGACCTGCCCGGAGAAGACCTTTCTGGGGCGGTGTTGAAGTGTACATCGATGAGTGGCGCGAATTTGATGTCTTGCCGATTCGTGATGAGTGAACTGGAGGAGGCCAAGCTTGTCGGGGCCAATCTGTCGGATGCCTTGCTGGAGGGCGCCAATCTTCAGAATGCCGACCTGCGGAGCGCAAACATGCTTGGTGCGCGTCTGGTCGCAGTCGATCTCAAGGATGCTTCTGGCAAACCGACCGGACTACTTTGGCCAACCAATCTTTCGGGCGCCAATCTGGCGGGTGCCAATCTGGAAGGTGCCGATTTGAGCAATGCCCGCTTGACCGATGCTGATCTGCGGGGGGCAAAGCTGAAGAACGCCAATTTGAGCAACGCGCTTCTGGCGGGCGCGTTCATTGCTGACGCTGATATGACCGGCGCAAATCTCGAAGGTGTGAAACTTGAAGACGCCATCCTGGAGGCTGTCGCTCTGGATGAGTCACTCGATGACGATAAACTGCTCGCAGTGGCGAGCTAGTTTTCAGACATTCGGGGTCAGGGACCTCTATAGAATTTCGTAGACCTTGTAGACCGGACCCTCGGGGAACCGGTGTCCGGTGCTGACCGCGATGATCCTGTTCAACCAGCCGTATTTTTCAGACCCGGTCTCGAACGCAGGTGTGTTCCGGAAGTAATATTCTGACGGGTCGACAGGCTCGCCCTTGGCCAGACGATCCAATACCGCCGGATCCCCATGGCGGATGCCACGATAGGTCATGAAGATGTGGTGGTTGTCATCGGTTACCAGAGTAATCCGAACATCCATCTGCCATGCGCCATCATTGCGGATCAGAATCCAGTCTCCGCCCGGGACCGGTGCCACCGTGCCTTTGATCTTTGGGCCTTCAAAGGAACCGCCCGTAATACCCGCAATAATTCTCGTGCCGTAGGGTGTGTTCTCAAGCACTGTCGGGGTCGCGACATCGAATTTGGCAGTGAAAAGATGTTCGCCACGAAGGTCGGGAAGCTTGATATCTGTCATGGCGCTTGTTCCGTTTTCCTGTCCGATCTCACGCAAAATCGGGTTCAATCTGCCAAAGCCGGCGAGGGCTCAGGTGAAGGCCTTGAAGGTGATTGTCGTGAAGGTATCTGCGACACCGGGCAGGGTTTGAATATGGCTGGTCACAAAGTGACCGATATCCATGTCGTCAGGCAGATAGCATTTCATCAGGAGATCGAACTGGCCGGATGTCGAATACACTTCCGAGACCTGATCGATATTCAATGCGGCTTCATCAGCCACATCATAGGCTTTTCCCAATTCACATTTAACCTGAACGAAGATCGTTTGCATGATGCACCCGTATCGGTGTTTTGCGGTCGTCGTCGATTCTAACGCCGTAGAAACGCTGGTGTGTACTCTTCTTTTCCGAATGCCTTGCCGTTGCCGTCCTTAATCTCTTCCACAGAATCATTTTGTGAACGGGACCTGGGCCGAGAGGAGCTTTCTGAACGGGATGACCCTTCAGATGCTTTGCGCCCGCCGCGTGACCGGCTCGGACGGTCTGCCGGTTTGTCGTCCGAAGTGTCTTTGGTCTGGTCCGCTTCAGAAACAGCTTCCACGCTCACAGTTTCCTCGGATGTAGACGCATTGTCTGCGGATTTGCTGCGTGGGGAACGCCGGCGCCTGCGTGGGGCCTTTTCCTCGGTCGGCTCTGTGGTGTCCTGCTCGGCCTGACCATCGGGTGCAGGTTTTGCTTCATCCTTGCTGATGACCTTGATGGTGCCTTTCTGGAGCCCTTCAGCATCGATTGGCGGAATGGGACGACCCAGAAGTCGCTCAACGGAGTCCAGGAATTTTTCATCAGTCCGCGTGGCCAGAGTAAAGGCATGGCCTTCTTTGCCTGCGCGTCCGGTACGGCCGATCCGATGAATGTAATCATCGGCTTGCATGGGGACATCGAAGTTAAAAACGTGGCTCATATTCGGAATATCAAGACCGCGTGCCGCCACATCACTGGCAATCAGCAACTGGATATCCCCGTCGCGAAACTTTGCCAGTGTTTTCATCCGTTCGGATTGGTGCATGTCGCCATGCAAAGCTGCAGCATTGAAGCCATGCGAGGTCAGCGACTTCTCCAGTGTTGCCACATCGCGCTTGCGATTGCAGAACACAATCGCATTGCCGACCTCACACGCGTTGATCAGTCTGCGCAGGGCAGCACGCTTCTCTGCAAATCCGCCACTCACCCGGAGCAAGCCCTGTGTGACTGTTTCGGCTGCCGAGGCCACCGCATCAACCTGAACATTGCGCGGGTTCATCATGTAGGAATCGGTAAGCCGCTTGATCTCGCTCGGCATCGTGGCGGAGAACATTGCCGTTTGACGGATCTGCGGGAGCAGCTTGATGATTTTCTCAACATCGGGAATGAACCCCATATCAAGCATCCGGTCAGCTTCATCGACCACCAGAACCTTGATGTCGGCGAGGAGGACCTTGCCGCGTTCAAAATGGTCGATCAGTCGGCCGGGGGTCGCGATCAGAACATCAACACCACGGTTGAGTTTCTCTTCCTGATCGGAAAAGGACACGCCACCAATCAGCAGGGCCATGTTCAGTTTGTGATTCTTGCCATAAGTCGCAAAGTTTTCGGCGACCTGAGCTGCGAGTTCGCGCGTCGGCTCAAGAATCAGCGATCGCGGCATACGTGCGCGGGCGCGACCAGTCGACAGGATTTCAATCATGGGAAGGGTAAAGCTCGCGGTCTTGCCAGTGCCCGTCTGGGCGATACCGACGATATCGCGTCCCATGAGAAGGTGGGGAATAGCTTCGGCCTGAATGGGAGTGGGGCTCTCGTAGCCCGCATCCGTAATGGCCTTTAGTAACGGGTCACTGAGACCCAGTTCGTCAAATTTCATATTGCTCGTCTGCTGTGAATTTGCGCACAAATCAGTGCTGGCCGGAAAATGGGCTTGGTGAGCGAGAAAGTCCAGTGTTTCCATGCGGTCTTGCGCGACTGCCTGCATTTTGAAACAAGGTATGAATGACTGATAACACCAATGAACTCGATGTAATCGTCGCTGAAGCGCTGTCGAAACACCGCTCCGGTGACCTTTCGAGCGCTGCAACGGCCTATGATATTGTGCTGGCTCGGGATGCAAACCATGCCGAAGCATTGCATCTAAAGGGTATTTTGTCGGGTCAACAAGGTCGGCCTGACGAAGCCCTGGCCTTGCTTGACCGTGCTGTCTCTATAGCGCCACGTGACCCGCGTATTCTGACCAACAGGGCAACGCTCCGCCTGGAACGCAGTGATGTCGTGGGTGCAATCGAAGATTATGTCGCGGCTCTTTTGCATGCGCCGGATGACGCCGACCTGCACTTCAACATCGCGGGGGCGCTTGCCATTGCGGGTCGGCTGGATGAGGCCATGACGCATCTGGAGCAGGCAATCGAGCTTGACCCCTCGCACGCACGCGCGTTGGCCAATTTGGGCAATCTCTATCGGCAGTTGGGGCGAACGAAAGAATCGCGCGAAACCCTTGAGCGCGCCGTCGAGGTAGCGCCCGGGGACCCGCAGGTACAGCACAGTCTGGGTATCACGCTGACGGATGGCCGTGACTATGTGGCGGCGGCGGCGCGTTTTCGCCGCGCGCTGGAACTGGATAAGGGGTTCATTCGGACAGCAGCACAATTGTTCTACGCCAATATTCATGCCTGCGACTGGCGGGACCGGGACAAGCTGATTGGAAACTTCGAACGACTGATCGACAGTGGGGCACCTGCGGTGAGCGAGTTGTCGCCCTTGATCACGCTATTTCTTCCTTTGGGGCAGAAGCGCCTTAATGCCGTAAGCGACGCGCGGGCCCTGTCCATACAACCGCCGTCTTCTGAAGCGCCTCTTGCGCAGGAAACAAGTAAGCTGCATGTGGCTTATCTGTCCGCGGATCTTGGCCAACATCCCGTCGGGCATCTGACTGTTGATCTTTTCCATCGTCATGACCGAACTCAATTCGGGGTTTCCGTCATCCTGCTGGCGCCTCCCGATGGCAGCGAAGTCCAAAACCGCGTGTACGAAGGCGTTGACCATGTTGAGGATGTTTCACGTGTTTCGGCAGGCGAGGCGGCCAAGCGAATTCGCGAACTGGGCGTTGATGTGCTTGTTGACCTTGGCGGGTTTACGCGCAGCGCACGGCCGGAAATTCTCGCTGAACACCCTGCGCCATTGCAAATTGGCTGGCTCGGATATTGTGGTTCGAGCGGCGGTCTGAATGACGTTCTGCTGGCAGATGAAGCTGTCTTGCCTCCCGGTGATGTTGACGCATTCGCCGAGAGTGTCGCCTACCTCCCCGGAACCTTTATGCCGCTCAACAATGTCGACGTTTCGGACGCGGCGCGAGACACACGAGCAGATCATGGACTTCCGGAAACGGGTTTCGTTTTTTGTGGCTTCAACACACCGACGAAGATTGACCCTGAAACCTTTGCGGCGTGGATGGATATTCTCAAGCAGGTCGATGGTTCGGTTCTCTGGTTGCGCGAGCACGTCTCGACAACAACCCATAACATTCAGACGGCAGCTCATAAGCACGGTGTCGACCCTGACCGGATTGTTTTCGCGCCGCCTGTGGCCGACATGCGTGATCATCTGGCCCGGCATCGACATGCCGATTTGTTTCTCGATACTTTTGTTTACGGCGCGCATTCAACCGCAGCGGATGCGATCGCCATGGGCCTCCCGGTGTTGACCCGATCGGGGGCGGCAATGCCGTCTCGCGTAGGCGCAAGTTTGTGCCGTGCTTACGGTTTGCGGGACCTGATCACGGATACGACGGAAGGATATGTCTGGACAGCCGTTGAACTGGCGCAAGATGCAAGCCTGATGCAGGCGCGCAAAGAAACATTGGCCAGCGGCCTTGGTGAAGCGCGGAACAATGAGAAATTTGTCAGAAAGCTTGAAGCTGCGTATCGCAGGCTTTGGGAAGTCAAAGTGGCGGGGAACCTCACGCCGGGGAAACCGCTCGTTATCACATCAGATGTAAACTAGGAGATTATTTTGAACCTGTTGCTTATTCCCGGACTGCTTTGTGATCCGGACCTTTGGTCCCACCAGGTCATCATCTGGGCGATATCGCTAACGTATCCGTAGCCGATATCACCGGGGGCGAGACAATGCAGAGTCTCGCCAAGCAGGTTCTCGATCAGGCGCCTGACCGCTTTGCGCTGGCGGGGCTTTCTATGGGTGGCTATGTCGCCCATGAAATTATGCGACAGGCACCTGAGCGCGTTGAACGACTTGCACTGTTGGATACGGCGGGGCGTGCAGACACCGATGAACAGAAAGAGCGCCGTGGACAGCTCATCGAGATGAGCCGGATCGGAAAGTTCCGGGGGGTGACCGACAGGCTGTTGCCGATCCTTATTCATGAAGACCGTCTGTCAGATGATGCGTTGACCGAACGTGTGAAACTGATGGCCGAGCGGGTCGGGCCGGAAGCGTTTCATCGCCAGCAGAAAGCGATCATGAGCCGCCCGGACAGCCGGCCGCAATTTTCGGACTACGATCTGCCAACCTTGATCCTTTGTGGGCGGCAGGACGCACTGACGCCTGTTGCGCTGCACGAAGAGATGGCCGACCTGATACCGGGCTGTCGTCTTGCGATTATCGAGGACAGCGGTCATCTTTCAACCATGGAGCAACCCCAGGCTGCCACCGCGCTTTTGCGTCAATGGCTGCTCTATGGCTGACAGGCGTTAGTTGCGCGGGAGGGATCCGGTGTCTCCGTCGACTTGTCGGTTGGGGTTCTCGTCCGGGAAGAGCGACAGTGTGAGTTGCGCAACAAGCCCATCAAGTTTCTCTGAATTCACGCCCTCAACATCACTTGCACGCGCAATGGCATGAGAGAGATAGCTGTCCGTGGAACAGAACGCGCCCATCAATGTCAGAACACCGCCATTTGATGTTGTGGAATTCAGGTCGGTTCCAACAGAACAAAGCTTGCCGGGGTCGCGGATACCTTCGGGATTGAATGCCACCACCACGCGGTAATCCCGGTTGGGATCGGTGTTTGTGGGTTCCGCTGCAAAATTGACCGGGATTCCGAATGTCCGCCCCTGCATGCTGTTGATGACCGAGGTTTCCAGCTCGGCCTGAGGGGCATCAAACGGGTTTCCAAGAACGACCACTTTCAATTGGCGATCTCCGCCGCCTGCGGCGGTAATCTCAAGTGGTTCATATTGGTAGGCATAGTCAATACGCGAGACAGTCACCCCATATTGGGCACACGCCACCAGTGTGGCCAGCACGGCAAACGCGAAGGGAATGCGACAGTAGGAAAGCATCTCAATTCTCCGACAAGCTTGGGTTCACAGATAACCTCGTGCCGGGCAAGCGGCTGCAGTGACGTAAATCACGACAGCACAAGAGATGCGCTTCAATTATGACGAAAATGGGACCGGAGGCCCCACGACGGTTCGCCTTTAGACGTCCAGCTCTTCAACGAATTTGGCGTTGTCCTGAATGAACTGAAAACGACGTTCAGCTTTTCGTCCCATCAACTGTTCGACCAGTTGCGCAGTGGTTTTTGCGAGTTTTGCACGATCTGCGTCGGTATCTGTTGCACTGGGCAATGAGACCTGAATCAGCTGCCGCTTATCCGGATCCATCGTCGTGTCCTTCAACTGCCTTGGTGGCATTTCACCAAGTCCTTTGAAGCGGCTGATCTCGATCTTGGCGCTGCCCTTGAAGTGTTCGGCGGTGAGGCGCTCACGGTCGGCATCATCAAGGGCGTAAACCACGTCTCCGCCGCGCGCGAGACGGTAGAGGGGTGGTACGGCAAGAAACAGATGTCCGCTGGTCACAAGCTCAGGCATCTCACGATAGAAGAACGTCATCAGCAAAGAGGCGATATGGGCACCATCGACGTCCGCATCGGTCATGATCACAACCCGCTCATAGCGGAGCTTGGAAAGATCAAAGGTTTTGCCACTGCCACAACCAAGCGCCTGTATGAGGTCACTGAGTTCCTGATTGCCACGCAGTTTGTCTGCCGACGCGCTGGCCACGTTCAGGATTTTGCCACGCAGCGGCAGGATGGCCTGGGTTTTCCGGTTCCGGGCCTGCTTGGCAGACCCGCCCGCGCTATCGCCCTCGACGAGGAATATCTCGGTCCCTTCAGCACTGCTTTGGGAACAATCTGCCAGCTTGCCGGGCAGGCGGGACTTGCGACCAGCCGTTTTACGCTTGAGAGCACGATCTTCCTTGCGCCGTTTGCGATCTTCGGCCCGTTCGATGGCCCATTCGAGAAGCGCATCGGCATTCTGACGGTCCGTGGACAGATGATGATCGAAGTGATCCTTGATCTGCGCTTCCACGATCCGCGCCGCTTCAGGCATGGACAGTTTTTCTTTTGTCTGCCCCTGAAACTGGGGTTCGGCAATGAACAGCGAGAGAACAATCGCCGCGCCGTCAGAAATGTCTTCTGCGGTCAGCTGGCTGGCCTTGCGGTTGTTCGTCAGTTCGCCATAGCCCTTCAGGCCACGGGTCAGCGCGCCACGAATACCCGCCACATGGCTGCCGCCCTCGGGCGTGGGGACCGTGTTGCAATACGCGCTCACAAAGCCTTCACCGTCGGCAGGCCAGGAGATGGCCCACTCAATTCGGCCTGTCGCGCCTGTCAGATCGGCGCGGCCGGCAAAAATATCTGCTCCAACGAGGGGGCGTTCCCCAAGGGTGGAGCGCAGGTAGTCCAGAATGCCGTCGGGAAACTGGAAGGTTTCCTTCTCGGGGATGTCCTCGGCTGCGGCGACCGATGGGTCGCAGGACCAGCGAATTTCAACACCGCGAAAGAGGTAGGCCTTGGCCTTGGCCATATCGAATAGCCGTTTGCCTTCAAACGTGGCCTTGGCACCGAAAATATCGGGGTCGGGATCGAACGAGATCGTCGTGCCGCGCCGATTGACCGTGCCTTTTTGCTTCTCAAGCTTTCCCTGCGGTGCGCCGCGTGAATATTCCTGCACCCAAAGTTGTTTGTCGCGCGCCACTTCGACACGCAGTTTGCTGGCCAGAGCATTCACAACGCTCAGGCCAACGCCGTGGAGCCCGCCAGAGGTCTGGTAGACCTTGCCGTCGAATTTTCCGCCTGAATGAAGGGTGGTCAGGATCACTTCGAGAGCTGACTTGCCCTTATATTTCGGGTGCGGGTCGATCGGGATTCCGCGTCCATTGTCCGAAATCGTCAGGGTTCCTTCTTCGGAAAGCGACATCTCGATCCGGTCCGCATGGCCCGCGACAGCTTCGTCCATGGAGTTATCGAGAATTTCGGCCGCGAGATGATGCAGTGCGCGGTCATCAGTGCCGCCGATATACATGCCCGGACGTCGCCGCACGGGTTCCAGGCCCTCAAGGACCTCGATGTCGCTGGCGTTATAGTCGCCGCTTGCGGCCGCGGCTTCGTCAAAAAGCCCGGGTTCTTCGGATTTGGGTTTGGCGCGTGCCACGCTGGCCTCACATGAAAAAGAGCCTAGTTCGCTTGCCGTGACTGGCAGCAACTGCCTTCTATATGTGATGATTCGCGCGTGAGTCGAAAAGGAAGAACGCAGCCGTGACCCAGAACACCGAAAATGAAGAACCCGTTGGCGAACTTTGCATTCAGACTGTAGCCATGCCGGCAGACACCAATCCGAACGGCGACATCTTTGGGGGCTGGCTGCTTTCGCAGATGGATATCGCAGGCGGAATCGCAGCGCGCAGCCATTCCGGCGGGCGGACTGTGACGATCGCCGTTGAATCCATGGTGTTCAACAAGCCGGTCGATGTCGGGGACGTGGTTTGCTGTTATGCCGACCTCGAACGCGTCGGGAACACTTCGATGACCTTCCGCATTGAGGTCTGGGCAATTCGACGCGAAAGCTTTGTGCGCGAAAAAGTGACCGAAGGCGTTTTCACTTATGTGGCAATAGGGCCGGACGGAACATCGAGAGCGATCCAAAAGGAGACCACAGACACATGAGACGGTTGTTTAAAACGATGCTGAGCGGCTTGGTGCTGGCGATGCTTGCTTCTCCCGGTTTTGCCGGTGAATCTTCAGTGACGGCGGTTGAAGTTCGCGCGGAAGGCACGGGAACCTACAACTTCTCGGTCACCCTGCGTCACGCCGATACAGGCTGGGACCACTACGCCAATCGTTGGGAGGTGCTGTCGATGGATGGAAAGGTTCTGGCGACCCGGACGCTGTTCCACCCTCATGTGGACGAGCAGCCGTTTACGCGTTCTCTGGGAGGTGTGTCTGTGCCCGCTGGCACGACGACGGTGCGCATTCGCAGCCATGACAGTGTTCACGAATATGGTGGTGCGGAACTGGTGGTGGACCTGAAGGCCGGCGAAACCAAACCCTGGACGGGTGGTCCTTCATGAGCACCACGGCAGGACCTGCCCCGGGCTACGCTGAAAGGCCGGATCACTTTGTTGAGTTCGAGCCCAGCCCCAAGCGCATTCGGGTGATGTTCGGGGGTGAGACGATCATCGACACCACAGAGGGGCTGATCCTCTATGAGCGTGGTCATGTGCCGGTCTATTATCTGCCGCGCAAGGATGCCGCGATGGCGCTTCTGACGTCCACAGACCATTCGACCCATTGCCCGTTCAAGGGGGATGCGAGCTATTTCACGGTGTCCGCCGGCGGCAAGGCCGCGGAGAACGCGGTCTGGAGTTACGAACTTCCCTTTGACGAGTGTGCCGGGATCAAGGACTACCTCGCATTCTACTGGGGCAAGATGGATGCCTGGTTTGAAGAGGACGAAGAAGTGTTTGTGCATGCCCGCAGCCCACGTGTGCGTGTGGACGTCCTCGACAGTTCACGTCCGGTCCGGGTTGAGCTCGGCGGGATTACGGTGGCGGAGACAACGCGGGCGCGCATCCTTTTCGAGACCGGTCTGCCGACCCGGTACTACATCCCGCGTGATGATGTGTTGGGTGAGCTTCTGCCGTCGGACTTGAAGACCAGTTGCCCCTATAAGGGCGATGCCAGCTATCACCATGTGCGTGTCGGCGCGAAGACCTTTGAGAACATTGTTTGGTTCTATCGCGACCCGGTCCACGAAAGCGCCCGCATCAAGGATTACCTCTGCTTCTACAATGAGAAGGTCGACGCCGTGTTTGTCGATGGCGTGGCGGAGGAGAAGCCGAAGACCAAGTGGTCCTGAGGTTTCAGGATAGCTCAGCATCCTTCGAGACGGCGCTCTGCGCCTCCTCAGGATGAGGGCGGAGACAGACAACGAACCTCATCCTGAGGAGGGCCGAAGGCCCGTCTCGAAGGATGCTTGGGACGCTCCCAAAGAAAAAGCCCCGCCAGTTTCCCGGCGGGGCTTTTGTTTTCTCTTGTGGGGTCGATCAGACCGAGTAGTACATCTGGTACTCGACCGGGTGCGGCGACTGCATGAAGAGAGTGAGCTCTTCCTGCTTCAGTTCGATGTAGCCATCGATCTGATCGTCGGTGAAGACGTCGCCCTTCTTGAGGAAGTCGCGATCTGCGCTGAGGGCTTCGAGAGCCTGGCCCAAAGAACTGCAAACGGTCGGCACGCCCTCGAGCTCCTCGGGCGGCAGGTCGTAGAGGTCCTTGTCCATCGGGTCGCCCGGGTGGATCTTGTTCTCGATCCCGTCAAGCCCGGCCATCAGCATGGCCGAGAATGCCAGATACGGGTTGGCCGTGGGATCGGGGAAACGGACCTCGACGCGCTTGGCGTTGGGGCTCGTGGCGTAAGGAATACGGCACGAGGCTGAACGGTTGCGCGCAGAGTAGGCGAGAAGCACAGGGGCTTCAAAACCTGGGACCAGACGCTTGTAACTGTTGGTCGAAGCGTTGGTAAACGCATTCAGCGCGCGCGCATGCTTGATGATACCGCCGATATAGTAGAGGCAGGTATCAGACAGATCGGCATAACCCGAACCGGCAAAGGCAGACTTGCCGTCTTTCCAGATCGACTGATGCACATGCATGCCCGAGCCGTTGTCGCCCGCGATCGGCTTCGGCATGAAGGTTGCCGTCTTGCCATACTGGGCTGCCACGTTGTGGACCACGTACTTGTAGATCTGCATCTGATCGGCAGCGTTCAACAGCGTGTCGAACTTCTGGCCAAGCTCATGCTGACTGGGAGCAACTTCGTGATGGTGCTTTTCCATCGCGATACCCATGGCCAGAGCCGTGGTCACCATTTCGGCGCGAATGTCGGTCATGGAATCGACCGGCGGTACCGGGAAGTAACCACCCTTGACGGCAGGACGATGGCCCATATTGCCTTCGGGATAGTCGGCGCCTGTGTTGTAGGGGCCTTCGATGCTGTCGACTTCATAGAAGCTGCGGTTCATCGAGTTTTCGAAGCGAACGTCGTCGAAGACGAAGAATTCTGCTTCCGGGCCAAAGAATGCTGCGTCACCGACACCACTGGATTCCAGATAGGCGAGGGCCAGCTTTGCCGTGCCACGCGGGTCACGCGTATAGGATTCACCCGTCGCAGGTTCAAGGATGTCGCAGAACAGGATCAGCTGGGGCTGAGCTGTAAACGGGTCCATGACAGCGGAGGAAAGGTCCGGCATCAGGATCATGTCTGATTCATTGATGGCCTTCCAACCGGCGATCGACGAGCCGTCGAACATGATGCCTTCGGTCAGCAGGTCTTCATCGATCGTGGAGACGTGCTGGGCGGTGTGCTGCCACTTGCCACGCGGGTCGGTGAAGCGAAAGTCCACAAACTCGACGTCGTTCTCTTTGATCATGTCCAGGACGGTTTTGGTGTCCGACATATTTAGGCTCCCTGTCTTTGGAAAAAAATTAAAGGTCTTGGTGTTTGTTCTGGCGCTTGAACCGTTAGACGGCTTCGGCGCCACGTTCGCCCGTGCGAATTCGGATGGCCTCGTCAACTGTCGAGACAAAAATTTTACCGTCCCCGATGCGGCCTGTGCGGGCCGCTTCCTGAATGGCTTCGATGGCCCGTTCGACCTGATTGTCTTCGAGAACAATCTCGATCTTTACCTTGGGCAAAAAGTCGACGACATATTCTGCGCCGCGATAGAGCTCAGTGTGGCCTTTCTGGCGACCAAAACCTTTGGCTTCGACGACAGTAATGCCCTTGAGGCCCACTTCATGCAGTGCCTCTTTCACTTCGTCGAGCTTGAACGGTTTGATAATGGCTTCGATCTTTTTCATTTGTTTCCTGTTGCCTCCACCGCATGGCTCTAGCGGCCGGTTCGAGTTGAGCCCGCCGATATATTGGGCATAGCACAGGCTGTGCCACTTACAAACCGACGACAAGACTTTGAAAGTAAACAAACTATCCAAATTTGCGTAATATTCAAAGTTGCCTAAATGATTAAAAAATATGCTGGTTGATGAATTAATGGGCAGTTAGTTGTATATTTTGCGTACACGCGTGAGTGCGGCACGAATATTTTCGACTGAATTGGCGTAAGAAAAGCGAACGTAATTCTCACCCAAATGGCCAAAACTCGTGCCGGCAACTGTTGCAACATGCGCTTCGGTCAGCAGTTTGTCCTGCACCTCGCGCGCGCTTTGTCCGGTCCCGGAAATATTCGGGAATGCGTAAAAGGCTCCCTTTGGGGTCACACATGAGAAACCGTTGATGGCGTTCAATTCGTCGACAATGATTTTGCGGCGTTCATCAAACGCCCGGACCATTTCATGGACGGAATCCTGAGGTCCCTCAAGTGCGGCCATGCCCGCAAACTGGGTCGCGGCGTTGACGCAGGAATGGCAGTTGATCGCCAATCGCGTGGCCATGTCGACGAGGCTTTCAGGCCACAACGCATATCCGAGACGCCAACCCGTCATGGCATAGGTTTTAGACCAGCCATCGAGCAGGATCAGACGGTCCCGCAAATGCTCGTATTCGAGCAGACTGACATGTTCGAGACCGTCATAAGTCATCTGCCCGTAGATTTCGTCAGACAGGATCGCGACATGTGGATGTGCCTCAAGCCCGGCAGCCAGTTTGTCCATTTCCTCACGGGGTACAGCGCCACCGGTTGGGTTGGCGGGTGTATTGATGATCATCAACCGTGTGGCTGGTGTGATGAGTGACAACACCTCCTCGGCATCGAAGGAGAAATTCTTCTCCTCGACCAGCGGGATGGGAACAGCCTTGGCGCCCGAATAGTTGATCACGGATTCATAGATCGGGAACCCTGGGTTCGGATACATAATCTCCGCACCGGCCTCGCCAAACATCATGATGGCGAAGAACATGGTGACCTTGCCGCCAGGGACACAAACAATGTTCCCGGGGTCGACACGCACGCCTCGTAATCTTTCGATGTCTGCCGCGACAGCTTCGCGCAATTGGGTAATGCCAGGGGCAGGGGTATAGCCATGATGACCATCATGGAGTGCTTTGACGGCGGCTTCGACGATATGTCCGGGCGTTTTAAAATCCGGCTGGCCAATACCCAAATTTATAACGTCGTGGCCTTCCGCCTTGAGCGCCTCGGCGCGGGCGAGGACTTCAAAGGCTGATTCAGTTCCCAGTCGTGTCAGGTTCTGGGCGGTCTGTAATTTGGCTTTTGTCATGATGATCTCTTCAGTTCCCCCGCAAACGCCGCGCACTATAGGCGTTTGCGGATTTACAGGGCAAAGCCTTTGACGTATTTCAAGTGGCCGGTCACGCAATGGTAGTGATCCAGATCGGGGGGACCGATGACCGTGGGACGCACACGACCGGCCAGCCAAAGGCAGGCCGAACTTGATGAATGGCTCCGCAAGGCGAGCGGTGAGGGCATCATTGACCTTGCTTCGCAGCGGGGGAGCTTGCGTGCGCCGACCAATCTGTTGCAACAACTCGCCGAGGCTGTCCTCGACAGCTCGGTCTCAATTTTGCCGGCTGGTGGCTTGACGGAACTGCGTCGGAGTTGGGCCGCGTTCGAGTCCGAAACACGCGGCCATCACATGGACTACAACGCCGGAATGGCAGTTGTGGCAGACCCATTGGTCGCATGTACGGCTGCGGTTCTGGGACTGGTATCGCCCGGGCGGCATGTGGCCATTCTCGAGCCGACGCCGCCACAAGTGGTGGAAGTTGTGCGGCGTGTTGGAGGCATGGCGCGAACAGTCGCAATGCGGCCGACCGAATGGGAATTCAGTCCCGCCGAATTTGCCCATCGGGTTGGTGCGCAAACCGACCTGATCATTGTCGCGGACCCCAATCCGTATTCCGGACAGTATTTGTCCCCCGATGCACGGGAGGCCATCCTTGCCGCCGTTGAACAACATGGTTGCCTGGTTCTGATTGACGAGAGCGCGCGGCATAGTGTTGTCGAGGGTGAGGCCCCGGAGGTTTCAGACTTTCTGGCGGCGCTGGGAGCCAAATGCATTCGTGTGGATATGCCCGCTGCAGCCGTGCTCGCACAGGCATCGTCTGCTGCGTGCCTGATCGGGGAACCTGAACTGATCGCGCCGATCCGGTCGGCGGTTTCCGCATTTGGTCTTGGGGCAAGCGCAATCGCGCAAAGTGTGCTGGCACGGCGGTTTGGTGATGGTGTTGCGATTGATGATGCTGCAACCCTCAATGGTCTGGTGGCCTCGGGGCGCGCCTTGTTGCTGGACGGTCTGGATGACATTGGTGTTCTGGGGCTGGGCGGCCCGGGTGGCTGGTATGTCCCGGTGCGCGCCAAGGCCTTGTATGACGGGCCACATGATATTGGTGATGCGCTCTTGGCTCAGGCAGGTCTTGGTGCCTTGCCGCTGGCACCATTTTACGTGGAGGGCTCGACTGATCCCTACATCCTGCTCTCCTATCTGAGAGACGCGGGTGTCCTGGAGAACAGCATCCAGAGACTTGAAAAGTTTTGTGCCGGTCAGGGCGACGTCATGCCGACACTTGCGTTGCCGTCTCCTCATGAATGGAATGATGACGCCGCGGCGGAAACCGATGTTGGTGTGCCAGATCGCGATGTTCTGACCATTGAAGACGTCTCTGTCCCCGAGACAGAAGACGCGCCGACAGAACCCGAGGATAAAACCTTGGAACCTTGGTTTGAAAAACCAGTTGCTCCTGTTGGTGCGCCGCCGCGCAATGTGACATCCGCGCCGGATGAAAGTCGGAAGGACCCGGGCAAAGTCGAATCAGCCAGCGAATATCCGGACGACGATGCAATCCGGGATGAGCCGGTGATTTTGCCCTTTGGTCGTTTGCGCGGACGGAAGTCCGAACTTGTGCCTGAAGAGCTGGAGATGCTGGAAAAGGAATCCGAAACGACGACGGTTTTCAAACTGTCCGTGCCGGATATTGCAACACCGAATATTACAGCACCGGCTGAGGAGCCTGTGGTGCCGTCCGAGGTCAAGCAGAACCCGTCCGCGCCAGAAACGCCGGTTGTCGATTCTGACAAAGAGACAGAATCCACGCTGTCGACGCCGTCTCCTGAAGAAAAAAGGCGAGCAGAAGTCGAGCGAATCCGGCGCGACGACGAGCCATTCTTTTTTGATGACCCCGTGAGGTGATCAAGTTCGGTGCTCTTAATCTTGACGGTTGATCGTGCGCCGACTAAACAATCGCCGCTCGGTGGTGGCTGTAGCTCAGTTGGTTAGAGCGCCTGGTTGTGATCCAGGAGGCCGTGGGTTCAAATCCCATCAGCCACCCCAATTTCTTCAAGGGTTTGGTGAGACATCGCTGAACCCTTTGTTGTGGCCGCGGTCAAGTCAGTGGCGCGATAGGTGACACGAAACGCGTGATCGGAAACGAACTCCGCGATTGATGGAGTTCAACCCTCCGGTCTGTGCTGGAATCAGTAAGCCTCAGTCCACGGTTTTGCGCGTTTGAAGCCAGCAAAGAGCGCCGAAAGGGCAACAACAGGTGCGGCATTCAAGAAAATATGTGGGAAACAGGTCGGAAGTGTGAGCATCCTTACCAGGTTTTCAAACACCAAATTTATCGCGTTGTAACCACCTTCGGCGCGCAAACTGACCAAGGAATTTTGATATGTCGAATACGCAGGGAATCCTGACCAATTTAGGCGATGAATCGCTCGACCCGACGCCCGTGCATGAAGCATTTGTCGTGTGCCTGAGCGGCGTTTGCCAAATGAGCGACGAAGCCCTCGACCAGGCACCCTCGCAGGAAGCATACGCATGTGTGATGCCTTGCTGGGTCAGTGACGAGCCTCTTGATCATGCACCAGCCAAATCAGCGCTGACATGTTGCATCTTCTCTTGCCGTGTTAGCGATGAATCGCTTGAGCCAACGACTGCTTTCGAAGCGCTTGCTTGCCGAAATGGTAGCTGCGGATTCTGTCGCGCGAGCTAGGAGATTTGTGCGGCACGTTAACGCGCCGCTGACCTAAGCCTTTTTGAGCGGGCCGACGAGATATTTCGTCGGCCCGTTTTCTTTGTTTGGGGAACAAGCTGTGCGGTCGCCTCTCGAATGTCTGATCACTTTCGGCAGAGCACGAAACAATGACTTCGTTTTTTCTCTTGCCGAAAACTACATGCGCTTCGCGACGGGTTTGCTAGATTGGGGGCATGACCACACGCTGGATCAAAAATTCTCTGGAACTCCTGACCGTGTCTGAGATGTACCAGGCCGATTTAGGGGCTGCGACATTCGGTTTCTCGGGTCTGGAACTTATGGAACGGGCCGGTACGGCGATTGCGGATGCGGTGCAGCACCGCTGGGGCTTGAGGCCGGTGGCGATCCTGTGCGGACCGGGAAACAACGGTGGCGATGGTTTTGTCGCCGCACGGGCGTTGGCCGATCGCGGATGTGTCGTGCGCCTTGGTCTGCTTGGTGACACTGCGGCGTTGCGTGGAGACGCTGAGGTGAATGCGCGGCGTTGGACAGGTGATGTTTACCCACTCACGCCTGATCTTCTCGATGGTGTTGAGGTCGTGGTTGATGCCTTGTTCGGGGCCGGGCTTGCGCGGGAGGTTGATGGGCCTGCGCGACGAATGGTCGATGAAATCAACAAGCGAAAGATCGCCTGCCTTGCTGTCGATGTGCCCAGCGGCGTGCACGGAGACACCGGCGAGGTGCTTGGCGCGGCCCCGCAGGCTGATGTCACGGTGACGTTTTTCCGGCGCAAACCCGGGCATCTCCTGTATCCGGGGCGGGGTTTGTGTGGCGATGTTCGGGTCGCCGATATCGGTATTCCGGAGGATGTGCTGGAGGAGATCGACCCCGCAAACTTCTCGAACGGACCGCAGTTTTGGCGGGATGAATTTCCCATGCCATCGGCGCACAGCCACAAATACACCCGTGGGCATGCGCTCGTATCTGGCGGGCGCGAACTGACAGGGGCAGCGCGACTTGCCGCCTATGCTGCGTTGCGCGTGGGGGCGGGGGTTGTTTCGATCGCAAGTCATCCCGATGCGCTGGCGGTCTACCGGTCGGGTCGGCCCTCGATCATGGTGCACGCGGCAGTCGACATCCAGGCCTTCACCGATTTGCTGGACGACCCGCGTCTTGGCTCTGTTCTGGTGGGACCGGGGAATGGTGTCTCTGAGGAGACGCGCGCGCGAGTTCTTCATGCACTCCATGCATCGGCTGCCTGTGTCATCGATGCCGACGCCATTTCGGTTTTTGCCAATGATCCCCAGGTGCTTTTCGATGCGATTCAAGCCTGCGAATCGGATGTGGTCCTCACCCCGCATGAGGGTGAGTTTGGCCGTCTGTTTGATTCCACAGCTGTTGATTGCAGTGCCGGGCGGCTCACGCGCGCGAAAGCGGCCGCGAAGTTATCGGGTGCGGTTGTCATTCTGAAAGGGCCAGATACAGTGATTGCGGGACCTGATGGACGCGGGGTAATCAACAGCAATGCGCCCGCAGATCTTGCGACGGCGGGCAGTGGAGATGTCCTCGCAGGCCTGGTTCTTGGGCTTCTGGCGCAACAAATGAACGCCCTGGAAGCGTCGGCAGCTGCTGTCTGGCTCCATGGTGAGGCCGCAAACCGATTTGGTGCTGGTTTGATCGCTGATGACATCGCAGACACGCTTCCGCAGGTGCTTCAGGCACTACGGACCGCACTCAGCGTCGATTGCTGAGGTTTTTGCGCTGCTTGAGCCGTTTACTCCGCAAACATGATGGTATAGGACAACCGCCGTCCGGGCGGGTTGATGCCTGGGGTGCGCAGTGCGTGCAATCTCATCATTGGTAATTGCGTACGCGGGCGTGGCGGAACTGGTAGACGCGCCAGGTTTAGGTCCTGGTGACTGAAAAGTCGTGGGGGTTCAAGTCCCTTCGCCCGCACCATTTCGTCCGACACGTCGGTACGGAGCAGTAAAAGAATATCGGGTAACCGGCATGAGCTATGCTGGATGCCCATTTGAATTGAAACACAGACAGCAAAAATCGGACCCGGAAATGGACGTCGTCGAAACCAAAAATGAAGGCCTTGTCCGCGACTATAAAGTTACGGTCGCGGCAGATGATATTGAAAAGCGCGTGGACGAGCGCCTGGCGGAAGTCGGGAAAACGGTTCGCATTCCGGGTTTTCGCCCAGGAAAGGTGCCGCTGAAGGTTCTCAAGCAGCGCTTTGGCGGCTCGGTGATGGGCGAAGTCCTTGAGGCTACGGTTCAGGATACCTCCCGTGATGTGATGACCGATCATGGATTGCGCCCGGCGGGCCAGCCGAAGATCGAAATTGTGTCTTTTGACGAAGGCAAAGATCTTGAGTTCGATCTCTCCATCGAAATCCTTCCCGAAATTGGTGATCTGGGTCTGGCCGGTATCGAGCTTGAGCGTATCAAGGTTGTGCCCACGGATGCGGAAATCGATGATGCGATTGCCCGTATTGTGCAGCAAAACCGTGAGACCAAGGCGATCGAAACGCCACGTCCCGTCGAGAAGGGTGACGTTGTGGTCATCGATTTTGAAGGCAAGATCGACGATATTGCCTTTGAAGGCGGAGCGGGCACCGGAATTCGTCTGGAGGTTGGCTCTGATCAGTTTATTCCTGGTTTTGAAGACCAGCTCGTTGGTGCGGAAATCGGCAAGCAGCTCGACGTGAAGGTGTCATTTCCGGACGACTACAATGTTGATGATCTGGCCGGCAAGGAAGCTGTCTTTGACTGCACGGTGCAGGAAATCCACGAAGGTGTGGATGTTGCTGTGGATGACGAGTTTGCCAAGTCACTTGGCATGGAAGATCTCGGCACGCTCAAAGTTGCCGTCAGTGAGCAGCTTGGTCAGGAATACAATCGCCTGACCCGTGAACGTACCAAACGGCAGTTGCTCGACAAGCTTGCGGAGGGGCACGACTTCGATGTGCCGCCACGGATGGCTGATGACGAGTTCGATCAGATATGGAAGCAGATCGAACAGGCCAAAGAGCAGGACCAGCTCGATGAGGAAGATAAGTCCAAATCCGATGATGAGCTGCAGTCGACCTATCGCGAGATTGCGGCACGCCGCGTACGTTTGGGCCTGATCTTGTCCCATGTGGGCGAGAGCAATGAACTGACGGTCTCACAGGAAGAAGTGAACCGTGCGATCATGGAGCAGGCGCGGCAGATGCCGGGTCAGGAGCAGATGGTCATCGATTTCTATCGTGACAATCCGCAGGCCAGTGCGTCTCTGCAGGCCCCTATTTTCGAAGACAAGGTGGTCGACTTTATCCTTGAACTCGCAACTGTGACCGAACGTGAGATGTCACCTGAAGAGTTGAACAAGGAAATCGAAGCCGAGACAGCGGCAGCTGACGCCAAGTCGAGCGATAAGAAGCCAGCCAAGAAAAAGGCTGCTGCCAAGAAAGCGCCGGCCAAGAAGGATGCGGCGGACAAAAAGCCCGCAGCCAAGAAGGCCGCTGCGAAGAAACCCGCCGCCAAAAAGCCGGCTGCAAAAAAGCCAGCCGCGAAGAAAGATGACGCCAAAGGAAAAGACGCTTAGCCAAGACGTCACGTCGTGGTCTTGCACGGACTCGCTTTGAGCCTATTTGTTAGCAAGACACGGCCTTGGCCGTATTTCCGAAAGCCCGACCCGAGTACGGAGTAACCGAAGAAAATGCTGATCGACGATACACCGCGCATGAATTCGCTTGTCCCTATGGTCGTCGAACAGACGAACCGTGGCGAGCGGGCTTATGACATCTATTCGCGCCTTCTCAAGGAGCGTATTATTTTTCTGACCGGTCCGGTTGGCGATGAAGTGGCGAGCGTAATCTGTGCGCAGTTGCTGTTCCTTGAAGCCGAGAACCCGAACAAGGACATCAGCTTCTACATCAACTCACCGGGTGGCGTCGTAACATCGGGCCTCTCGATCTACGACACGATGCAATACATCCGACCCGATGTTTCGACGCTTTGTGTGGGGCAGGCGGCTTCGATGGGGTCGCTCTTGCTGGCTGGTGGTGCCAAGGGTAAGCGATTTGCATTGCCGAACGCGCGCATCATGGTGCATCAGCCCTCTGGTGGTTTTCAGGGACAGGCGACGGATATTGAAATCCACGCACAGGAAATTCTGAAAATCAGAGCGCGACTGAATGAGATTTATGCCGAGCATACAGGGCAGCCGGTCGAGAAGATCGCCGACGCTCTCGAGCGAGACAAGTTCTACACAGCTCAGGAAGCGCAGGCTTTTGGGCTGATTGACGAAGTCGTTGAAAAGCGTCCGGCACTGGACGAAGGCGACGAGAGCAAGTAGTCCTGAAGGTCAAATTCGAGAATTTTTCGGGTTTGGCTTTTAACTAATTATTGATCGCTGGCCATTAGCTATTGTTCAATCGTATCTGTTAGTGATTCGCCCCGGTCCGGGCAGTTGTCAGACGTAACGCCCCAGCACGGGACAAAAGGTATATGAGCAAGTCCGGTAACGGTGATTCCAAGAACACCCTCTATTGCTCCTTTTGCGGCAAAAGCCAGCATGAGGTCCGCAAACTGATTGCAGGTCCGACCGTATTCATCTGTGATGAATGCGTTGAACTGTGCATGGACATCATTCGCGAAGAGCACAAGTCGACACTTGTGAAGTCGCGTGATGGCGTTCCGACACCAAAGGAAATCTGCGAAGTTCTTGATGATTATGTGATCGGGCAGGGACGGGCCAAGAAGGTCCTCTCCGTTGCGGTTCACAATCACTACAAACGTTTGAGCACCGGTGGTCCCAAAGGCAATGAAGTTGAAATTGCCAAATCGAACATCCTGCTCGTCGGTCCGACTGGTTGCGGCAAGACATTGCTGGCGCAGACGCTTGCGCGCATTCTCGATGTGCCGTTCACCATGGCAGATGCCACGACGCTAACCGAAGCCGGTTATGTCGGTGAGGATGTTGAGAATATCATTCTGAAACTCCTGCAGTCGGCCGATTACAATGTCGAACGCGCACAGCGCGGCATCGTTTATATCGATGAGGTCGACAAGATCAGCCGCAAATCCGACAACCCCTCCATCACGCGTGATGTGTCGGGTGAGGGTGTGCAGCAGGCGTTGTTGAAGATCATGGAAGGCACTGTTGCTTCGGTGCCGCCGCAAGGTGGTCGCAAGCATCCGCAGCAGGAATTCCTTCAGGTGGACACGACAAACATTCTGTTCATTGTTGGCGGTGCCTTTGCTGGTTTGGACAGGATTATCTCCAGTCGCGGGAAGGAAACCGCGATCGGTTTCGGTGCCGATGTCCAGAGCCCTGATGATCGCCTGACCGGAGAAATTCTCAGTGAAGTCGAGCCAGAGGATCTCCTGAAGTTTGGTCTTATTCCGGAATTCGTTGGTCGTCTGCCGGTAATCGCAACGTTGGGTGATCTTGATGAAGACGCCCTGGTTCAGATTTTGACCCAGCCAAAGAACGCGCTGATCAAGCAGTATCAGCGTCTGTTTGATATGGAAGGTGTCGAGCTGACCTTTGCGGAAGACTCTCTCATGGCAATCGCCAAGAAGGCGATTGCGCGCAAGACAGGTGCTCGTGGGCTTGCGTTCGATCATGGAAAACATTCTTCTCGACACCATGTTTGACCTGCCCGGAATGGACGGTGTCGAAGAGGTCGTGATCAATGGCGAAGTCGTTGAAGGCAACGCGGCTCCGCTTCACATCTACGCGGACAAGCGCGAAGATGTTGGGACCAGCGCCTGACCCCATACTTCATCTTGTGGTTAACTTGCCTGAAGACAGCTTGATTTTCGGGTCGAGACGTCCCAATTATTGGGTTGTGGCGTGATTCTCGCGTCTGTCCTTTGCCTCCTACCCTGTAAACCCGTCTTCAAGGATTTACGGTTAACTTCCCTGCATTGATATCGCCAAGCCGGACTCAAATATGACTGACACTTCCAAAGGTACTTTGTTTCCCGTTCTGCCGTTGCGCGACATTGTCGTGTTTCCGCACATGATCGTGCCGCTTTTCGTCGGTCGCGAGAAATCCGTGCGTGCGCTCGAGGACGTGATGCAGGACGACAAGCAAATCCTGCTTGTAACGCAGAAAGATGCTGGTCAGGACGACCCGGGACCCGAAGACCTTTATACGGTCGGGACAATCGGGACGATCCTGCAGCTGCTCAAACTGCCCGACGGAACGGTGAAGGTTCTCGTTGAAGGCGGCGAGCGTGCGACCGTTATGGATTTCACGGACAAGGAAGAATTCTTCCAGGCGCATGCAGAGATGATCGTGGAAGAGGACGCTGATGAAAGCGAAACCGAAGCGCTGTCGCGTTCGGTGGTGACCCAGTTCGAGCAGTACATCAAGCTCAACAGGAAGGTGCCGCCTGAGGTTCTTGTGTCGATCAACCAGATCGAGGAGCCGAGTAAGCTGGCCGACACGGTCGCGTCCCACCTTTCGCTCAAGATTCCCGAGAAACAGGAGCTGCTCGAAGCAGACACTGTTCAGAAGCGTTTGGAGAAGATCTATAGCTTCATGGAAGGCGAGATCGGCGTTCTTCAGGTCGAAAAACGCATCCGCTCCCGGGTCAAGCGCCAGATGGAGAAGACCCAGCGCGAGTACTATCTGAACGAACAGCTCAAGGCGATCCAGAAGGAACTCGGTGAGACCGAAGACGGCCGCGACGAACTTCAGGAACTTGAAGACAAGATCAAGAAGACCAAGCTTCACAAGGAAGCACGCGAAAAGGCCAATCAGGAGCTCAAGAAGCTTCGGAATATGAGCCCAATGTCGGCAGAAGCGACGGTGGTTCGGAACTATCTCGACTGGATCCTGGCGATCCCGTGGAAAAAACGTTCCCGCGTGAAGAAAGACATTGTTGAGGCGCATGCCATTCTCGATGCCGACCATTACGGGCTCGACAAGGTGAAGGAACGCATCACCGAGTATCTGGCGGTGCAGCAGCGTATGCAGAAGATCAAGGGGCCGATCCTTTGCCTCGTTGGTCCTCCGGGTGTTGGCAAGACCTCGCTTGGCAAGTCTGTGGCGCGTGCCACCGGGCGCAAATTCGTGCGCATGTCACTGGGTGGCGTTCGAGACGAGGCAGAAATTCGTGGCCACCGGCGGACTTATATCGGCTCCATGCCGGGCAAGGTCCTTCAGGGCATGAAGAAGGCCGGGACATCCAATCCGCTCTTCCTGTTCGACGAAATCGACAAGCTGGGCGCTGACTACCGTGGTGATCCGTCTTCAGCACTGCTGGAGGTTCTCGACCCAGAGCAAAACAGCACCTTCCAGGACCACTATCTGGAAGTTGATTACGACCTTTCCGACGTGATGTTCGTGTGCACAGCCAACAGCATGCGTATGCCGCAGCCGTTGCTCGATCGTATGGAGATCATCCGTATCCCCGGATATACCGAGGATGAGAAGATCGAAATCGCCAAACGTCATTTGATTGCCAAACAGGTGTCAGAGAACGGCCTTAAGGATTCTGAATGGTCCATCTCGGATGCCGCGCTTCATGACCTGATCCGCTACTACACCCGGGAAGCCGGGGTTCGTGGTCTGGAACGCGAAATCGCGAATCTGGCGCGTAAGGCCGTCAAGGAGATTGAGGTCGAAGCTGACGTCGATTCCGTGAAGGTCACGGTCAAGAATCTCGACAAGTATGCCGGGATCCGGAAGTTCCGCTTCGGCGAAACAGAGGAAGAGGACATGATCGGCGTTGTGACCGGTCTTGCCTGGACTGAAGTGGGCGGCGAATTGCTGACGATTGAAGGCATTCTGGTACCCGGTAAGGGCAAAATGTCGATTACCGGCAAGCTCGGCGAGGTCATGCAGGAATCAGTTCAGGCCGCAAACGCTTATGTGCGCGCACGTGCGGTTGATTTCGGGATTGAGCCCCCCTTGTTTGAGCGGCGCGATATTCACATTCATGTCCCTGAAGGTGCCGTGCCGAAGGACGGCCCGTCAGCTGGCGTTGGCATGATTACATGCATGGTTTCGGTACTCACTCAGAATCCCATCCGCAAGGATGTGGCGATGACGGGTGAAATAACACTGCGTGGCCGGGTTCTGCCGATTGGTGGTCTCAAGGAGAAGCTTCTTGCGGCATTGCGCGGTGGTGTGAAGACCGTGATTATCCCGAAGGAGAATGAAAAGGACCTGGCGGATATTCCGGATAATGTGAAAAAGGGCCTTACAATTTATCCGGTTGCGACCGTGGATGAGGTCCTGCAGCACGCGTTGACGCAGCCCCTTGTCCCGATCGAGTGGGACGAGGCTGCACACGACTCGGCGCGCGTTTCAGGCACCGAAGACGGGTCGGAAGGCTCCGGTGTGGTCCGACATTAGGGTTGACGGCGAAACAAGTCCGATTCGTTCGGTCTAAATTGCCGAAAACCCCGGAAACCCGGGCCGTTTTGATTGACGGCTCGGAATCCTCCCACATACAGTCCCCCTACAGTTTGGTTTCGGGCGTAACGCCCAAGACAAGTTAATCCACCGAACCAACCCAAGAAGGGGGTCCAACGTGAACAAGAACGATCTCATTGCAGCCGTGGCTGATTCCGCCGAACTTTCCAAGGCCGACGCCGGCAAGGCCGTAGATAGTGTTCTCGAAAACATTACCGGTGCTCTGAAGGGCGGCAACGAAGTTCGTCTCGTCGGCTTCGGCACTTTCTCTGTCGCACAGCGCAAGGCAACCACGGGTCGTAACCCACAGACCGGCGCTACGATCCAGATCCCGGCATCCAAGCAGCCGAAGTTCAAGGCTGGTAAAGCGCTCAAGGACTCGGTCAACTAGACCCATCCAAATCGCAGTACGTTCGGGCCGGCTCCATGTTGTGAAGCCGGCCCGTTTCGTTTTTGGGGGGCTATATCTCAGTAGGGCTGGCACTTGGCCCGTCATATGGGATAGAACGCCCCTGAAGGGCGGTTAGCTCAGCTGGCAGAGCATCTCGTTTACACCGAGAGGGTCGGCGGTTCGATCCCGTCACCGCCCACCATTTCCTTGTGATCTCGTATTGGCCGAAACCACCGCCGCCACCCGGCGGGATGGATGTGTGCCGCGCCTAGGGTTGTTGTTGTTTCAGGGGCGAGAGATCGTTGGGAGCAATGTCGACAACTTTCCCTGAGGCTTGCCACAGTAGGATCAAGAACTTATCTATTTCGGAACTGATCAATGGGTCCTGCGCGCCCGACAGCAACGAAAAGGTGTGACGATGACTATGACCCCGCTCGACGAAATGGGAACGCCGCTCTACTTCATCGCCGAGAACGCGGCTGAGGCCGGATTCGAGACACCACCCAACCCCCATGGGCAATCTTTGCGCACATGGGTTCGGGCGCTTGAAGGGGGGATGCAGAAGGAAGCGCTGGTGGTTTCAGCTGCGACCGGCACGGCCTGGCGTTTCGCCTGTGACGAAGGTGCCCATCTTGGTGGTTTCAACAAGGCGCCCAATCCTCTGACCTATCTCAGCGCGGGCATGATTGCGTCTTATATGAACGAGATCACGGCGCTGGCCGCACAGCGGAATATCAATCTCGGCAATCTCGAACTGGTGCTGAAAAATTTCTATAACCGCGAAGGCGACTTCCGGAAGGGCACCATGATGAGCGGCGCCATGGGGCCGGAGCTGACTGTGCACTGTGATGCTGATTGTGATGATCAGGCCCTCAACACGCTTCTCTATGAGGCAGTGGCTGCTTCCCCGCTCAATGGTCTGGCGCGCGGTTCACACCCGAGCTTGTTTGTCCTCGTGCACAACGGCAAGGAAGTGACTCCCGAACAGGTCACGCCACTGGATGCGGAACCCTTTGCCGATCCAGGTGACAATTTCCCCAAGCTCAAGCGTCTGGCCGACAGTCCGGCGGTTGATGATCTGATCACTATGATGGTCGATGAGGATACAGCCCGAGAGGCCCATGCCGGGCTTGAATTTGTTGATGCGCCCAAGCTACCCGAAGGCCAGCAGTTGCTGCATATGCACACCCGCTGCGTGCTTCGCCCGGACGGTGTGAAGGAAATTTTCAAGGAGCAGTACACTCCGGTCGCCCCGAGTTGGCGCTTCCTGTCTTCAGAAGATGGTCGTGCGCCGGATGCCGCATCACTGATCTCCGCCGGGATCGGCCTGTGCTTCATGACCCAGTTGGGGCGCTTTTCGCACATGGTAAAGCTGCCGCTTGAAGGCTATCGCGTCATTCAGGATACGCACTTCTCGCTTGGCGGTGCCTCGGGTGGCACGGGCAAGGCCGGTGAGGCCATGCCGGTTGAAACCCATGTCTACCTCGACACTGGTACGGACGACGAGACGGCACAGCAGATTCTTGGCGTCGCGGAGCGCACCTGCTTCCTGCACGCCTTCTGCCGCGACGACATCAAGGCAAAGGTGCGGGCAGCAAAAGACGCCAAGGCGGCCTAGCGCGACTTACGCTGCAGCGATCTCGAAGTCTGGAGTTTCCAACTCCGGAACAACCTTCTCCATGAACAGCTGCATTTCTTCGAGCAGCTCATCCTTGGGTTGCTGGGCCCAGTGCCAGATCAGGGTGATGTATTCGCAGGGGATGCGAGCGTAGATTTCCTGCCAGTCCCGGATGGCGTTATCGACCGTGCCGCCCAGAATGAACTTGTGCTCCTTCATGGCATTGAAGGCCGCGTCGGCATCGTGGTTGACCGGGTCGACATTGTGGTTGCCGAACACGCTGTAGAAATTCTTGAAGATGTCCAGATCGTAGTCGCGCAGCTTCCGGTCGAAATCATCCGCTGATTTACCTATCCGTGTGTGCCGCACGATGTTCTGGTTCTGACCGAACTGCACCGGCCGCCCATGCTTGGCGCATTCTTCGACATAGACTTGCGCCAACTCGACAACGCCGTCGGTCGGGTTGAAGTAGCTTGGTCGGAAACCGTGCTTGGCGGCGAATTCGATCGTCGCACGCGAGCGCGCCACGGCCACGAAGCAGGGTGGGTGTGGCTGCTGCAGTGGCTTGGGGACGACACTGATGCGACGCAGCGTGCCGTTCTCATCGACCTCGCCTTCGGCGCCAGCCTCGCGGGCAATCTCATACCCTTCATAGCCCTCGATCCCCGTTTCGTGGGGGAAGGGGGCCTGATAGAACTGGCCGTTGAGCTCAACGGAATCCTTGGTCCAGCAGTCGAGAACCATCTCGACGCGTTCTTCGAAAATTTCGCGGTTCTTCAGATCATTGGCGCCGCCATCGGATATGGTGGCAACAGCACCTGAAGACTGTCCCAGAATGTTGGCCCAGCGTGACTGGTAGCCACGGGCAAACCCGACGAAGTATTTGCCGTGGGTCAGGTGATCGATGATCGCAGTTTCTTCGGCGACGCGGATCGGATCCTGAGTGGCCATCACATAACCAAATGCCCCCAGATGCAGGTTCTTCACCTGGCTAGCCCAGTGGGCATTCAGGATGCCGGGGTTCGGTCCGACCTCGTAGCCCTCCGAATGCAGGTGATGTTCGATGGTGGACATGCCCCAGACACCCATCTGGTCGGCAGCCTGAATGATCTCGGACCATTCATGGACGATTTTGTAATAGAGCTCTGAATCCCTGCCGATCGGGCGCTTTGCGCGGCGATCGTGTTCGTCTTTGGCTGGAAAAACCGGATAGAGTTGAACGATGACCTTTGGTTTGCCCATGATGCTTCTCCCTGCAATGCGCGGTTTGTGCGCTGTTCTTGTTGAATACGGTTGCACGATTGTTTGCCGGTGGCCAGCCGTCGCACGTTACCGGTTCAATGCGGTATCATCGAAACCAGCAGGTTCAAGACAAGAACAGAAATCAGGAAATTCCCATGGCGCTGCACCCGCAAGTCGTTGATTTGATCCGCCGGGCAAAAGAAGCCGGTGTCCGTCCGACCCATGAATTGAGCCCGCAGGAAGCGCGGGCGCAGATGGAACAGATGTCGAAGATACGCGACCAGGACCGGACAGCAGTCGGGGCCATTGAAGACCGCGTGATCCCGGGACCTGCCGGTGACGTCCCGGTCCGTATTTACACACCAACGGGGCAATCGGATGGAAAGCTGCCCGCGTTGATGTTCTTCCATGGGGGTGGTCATGTTGTCGGTAGCCTTGATTCCCATGATCTCGTAGCGCGCAATCTGTGCATGGGCGGTGAATGCGTTGTGGTTTCGGTGGACTACCGGATGGGGCCAGAGCACCCGTTTCCCGCCGCACCGGAAGATTGCTTCGCAGCGACCCGTTGGGTCTGTGTGAATGCAGATGAACTGGGAATTGACCCCACGCGTGTGGCTGTGTCTGGCGACAGTGCTGGCGGAAATCTGGCTGCGGTTGTGGCGTTGATGGCACGTGATGCCTCAGGACCGGAGCTTTGCTTTCAGCTGTTGGTTTATCCGGTCGCTGATTATGCGTTCGATACGGCGTCCTATTCGAAATGGGCGGAAGGCGCGGGAATCCTCACGGCAGCTGGCATGAAATGGTTCCGTGATCATTATCTTGCACGTCCGGAGGACGGACTGGACTGGCGTGCGGCGCCGTTGCGCGCGAAAAATCTGTCGGACCTGCCGCCAGCGCTGGTAATTACCGCTGAATGCGATGTCTTGCATGATGAGGGAGTTCTGTATGCGGAGGCGCTGGCCGCAGCTGGCGTTGCCGTTGAACACCGCGATTATCCCGGGATGATGCATGGTTTCTTCTCGTTTGCGCCGGTGATCGACGATGGCGCGGCGGCGCAAGCTTTTGCAGCGGAACGATTGCGTTCAATTTTTCAGGCCTGATCCGCGATATTCGCGTCGGATTGCTTGACAGGGCCGGGGTGCGGCTAGTACATCCCGGCTTCGGTTTGGGGGTGTAGCTCAGTTGGTTAGAGCGCCGGCCTGTCACGCCGGAGGCCGCGGGTTCGAGTCCCGTCACTCCCGCCACCGAACCGAACAAAATATCGAAACGCATGCGGCCCCCATCTGGGGCCGTTTGTGTTTATCTGGGTTGATCTTTCGCCTGTTCATTTTTGCTTAGTATTGAGCCGCGACAATGTGCGCGGACCTTGCCGGTGTGCCTTGCCAAGGCCTCGTGCGCTGGTGTAAGGCTGGCCTCAGGAAATGACCGGGTTTCCGCAGCACGGGGGGTGCTTGTCGGAGGCCAGTCGCCGAAAGCGAATACGGGGCAAATACAGGGCGTTATCGATGGAAGAACTGCTCCTCGAATACCTGCCGATATTGATCTTTCTCGGCCTTGCGTCCGGGTTGTCGATTGCTATGGTTTTGGCGTCGGTGATCATTGGTGCGCGCAAGCCTGACCCGGAAAAGAACTCGGCTTATGAGTGTGGCTTCGACGCCTTTGATGACGCGCGCATGAAGTTCGATGTGCGATTTTATCTCGTTGCCATTCTCTTCATCATTTTCGACCTTGAGGTCGCCTTCCTCTTCCCCTGGGCCATCAGCCTTTCGGAAATTGGGGTCTTCGGGTTTTGGTCCATGATCGTCTTCCTCGGAATTCTGACGGTCGGTTTCATCTACGAGTGGCGCAAAGGAGCTCTCGAATGGGAATAACCGTTCGCGATCCCGCAGACGCGGTCTTCCACCCTGGTCCCGATCAGGACGCTGCCATTCAGGCGGTGACCGACGAGTTGACGGACAAGGGCTTTGTCATCGCCAATATGGACAAGCTGGTGAACTGGGCCCGGACCGGATCGCTTTGGCCGATGACCTTTGGGCTGGCCTGTTGTGCGGTTGAGATGATGCATACGGCAGCATCGCGCTATGACATGGACCGCTTTGGTTTTCTGTTCCGCCCAAGCCCGCGCCAGTCTGACGTCATGATCGTTGCGGGTACGCTGACCAACAAGATGGCCCCGGCCTTGCGCAAGGTCTATGACCAGATGCCAGAGCCTCGCTGGGTGATCTCCATGGGATCCTGCGCGAATGGCGGCGGTTATTATCATTACTCATACTCGGTCGTGCGCGGTTGCGACCGGATCGTACCGGTCGACATATATGTCCCCGGTTGTCCGCCGACAGCGGAAGCGTTGCTGTATGGAATTATGCAGCTTCAGCGCAAGATCCGGCGTACCGGAACGATCGCTCGCTAAGTCAGCCCAAGGTAGAGATAGACGGAACCCGGCATGGATGAAGCGCTCAACGACCTCGGTGTGTATATCGCCGCTGCGCTGCCGCAGGATGTAATCGATACGACGGTTGCAAACGGCGAGCTTGTTGTGCACGCGCGCATGCACACGGTCGTCAAATTACTGACGTTTCTGCGCGACGACAGCAATTGCCTGTTCAAGGTGCTGCTGGATATCACCGCGGTTGATCGCCCGGAGCGAGAAGAGCGGTTTGAGGTTGTCTACATTCTGCTTTCGCTCAGCCAGAACCAGCGCATCAAGGTGAAGATCTCCGTCGGCGAGGATGTTGCCGTGCCAACGGCGTCCAAAGTATTCAGCGCGGCCAACTGGAGCGAGCGCGAGACCTGGGACATGTACGGGATTTATTTTTCCGATCACCCCGATCTGCGACGCATCCTGACCGACTACGGCTTTGAAGGGCATCCGCTTCGCAAGGATTTCCCGCTGACCGGCCGGGTCGAAGTTCGCTATGACGAGACCCAGAAGCGCGTTGTCTATGATCCGGTCAAGCTGACCCAGGATTTCCGCAGCTTTGACTTCCTCAGCCCGTGGGAGGGGATGACCGATGTCCTGCCGGGGGACGAGAAAGCCACCGCAGATGAGGAAGAGGAGGGTGAGGGCGCCTGATGTCTGAAGTCGCGATCAAAAACCTCACTCTGAACTTTGGCCCGCAGCATCCTGCCGCGCATGGTGTTTTGCGCCTTGTGCTGGAGATGGATGGTGAAGTCGTTGAACGCGCTGATCCGCATATCGGGTTGTTGCACCGCGGCACCGAAAAGCTGATCGAATATAAGACCTATCTGCAGGCCGTGCCCTATTTCGACCGACTCGATTACGTCTCTCCCATGTGTCAGGAGCACGCTTATGCGCTGGCCGTTGAGAGGTTGCTGGGCATCGAGGTGCCAGAGCGTGGTCAGTATATCCGGGTTCTGTTTTCCGAGATCACACGTATCCTGAATCACATCATGAACCTGACAACCTACGCACTTGATGTTGGCGCGATGACGCCGCTCTTGTGGGGGTTTGAGGAACGCGAACGCATGATGGAGTTCTACGAGCGTGTCTCGGGTGCGCGTCTGCATGCCGCGTATTTCCGTCCCGGTGGCGTGCATCAGGATTTGCCTCCGGGTCTGGTCGAGGACATCTACGATTTCTGCGAGACCTATCCGAAGTTTCTCGACGATATGGAAACGCTGCTGACCGAAAACCGAATTTTCAAGCAGCGCACCGTCGATATCGGCGTGTTCACAGCCGAAGAGGCAATGGACTGGGGCATGACGGGGCCGATGCTTCGCGCTTCGGGCGTGCCATGGGATCTTCGTAAATCGCAACCTTACGATGTGTATGACCGCATGGACTTTGATGTCCCTGTCGGCAAGACCGGGGATTGCTACGCGCGTTATCTGATCCGCGTTGAAGAAATGCGTCAGAGCCTGCGGATTATCAAACAGTGTCTCGACGAATTGCCCGATGGCCCTGTGATGACACAGAATCACAAGCTGACCCCGCCGCGTCGTGGGGAGATGAAGCATTCGATGGAAGCATTGATCCATCACTTCAAGCTCTACACTGAGGGTTATCACGTGCCCGCAGGTGAGACCTACACCGCCGTTGAGGCGCCCAAAGGCGAGTTTGGTGTCTATGTCGTTGCTGACGGGACTAACCGACCCTACAAGTGCAAAATTCGGGCGCCGGGATTTGCGTTCATGCAGGCGCTCGCGCCGCTGAGCAAGGGCCACATGCTGGCTGACGTGCCTGCCATTATAGGCAGTATGGATATCGTCTTTGGAGAGGTGGACCGGTGAGCGAAACCTTCGCATTCAATGCCGAGTATGAGGCGCGTGCGCAAACCATCATCGGGCGTTATCCCGAGGGGCGTCAGCAGAGTGCGGTGATCCCGTTGCTCGATCTGGCGCAGCGCCAGGCTGGTGGTTGGTTGCCGACAGAAGTGCTCGAATATGTGGCCTCCTATCTGGGGATGCCAAAAATCCGAGTGCTTGAAGTCGCGAGCTTCTACTCGATGTTCAATCTTGAGCCGGTCGGAAAGAACTTCGTCCAGCTGTGCCGCACAACGCCCTGCTGGCTGCGTGGATCGGATGATCTGCGCGCCGCCGCCAAGGATGTGACCGGATGCGGGCTGGGGGAGACCAGCGATGACGGCCTGTTTACTGTTGTTGAGGTCGAGTGCCTGGGTGCGTGCTGTAACGCGCCGATGGTCCAGATCAACGACGATTACTTCGAAGATTTGACGGCCGAAAGTTTCAAGGCAGTGCTCGAGGCGCTCAAGCGCGGCGAAACGCCGGAGACCGGTTCGAAAGTTGGTCGTAAAGGATCTGAGCCTGAAGGCGGGTTCACAACATTGACGGCGGAGGGTGCATAATGTTGCGTGACGAAGATCGCATCTTCCAAAATCTTTACGGTCAGGATGATTGGGGCCTTGAAGGTGCCCGACGTCGGGGTATCTGGGACAACACCAAAGCCTTGCTCGAAATGGGCCGCGAAAAGCTGGTTGAAGAAGTCAAGGCCTCTGGCCTGCGTGGTCGTGGTGGTGCGGGGTTCCCGACCGGCGTGAAATGGTCATTTATGCCGCCAGAGGAGCGTCGCGACGGACGCCCGCATTATCTGGTGGTCAATGCGGATGAGTCAGAGCCGGGGACGTGTAAAGACCGGGAAATTCTGCGTTACGATCCGCACACTTTGGTGGAAGGTTGTCTTGTCGGCGGTTTCGCCATGGGTGCCAATGCCGCCTATATCTATGTTCGCGGCGAATTCTTCTCGGAAGCCTCAAACATGCAGGCTGCGATCGATCAGGCCTATGAAGCTGGTCTTATCGGAAAGAATGCCTGCGGGTCGGGTTGGGACTTTGATGTCTACCTGCATCGCGGTGCGGGTGCCTATATCTGTGGCGAAGAAACGGCACTGCTTGAAAGTTTGGAAGGCAAAAAGGGGCAACCGCGTCTCAAACCGCCGTTTCCTGCCGCCTGTGGGCTCTATGGGTGTCCGACAACCGTGAACAACGTTGAAACGGTTGCTGTTGTGCCGACGATTCTGCGTCGCGGTGCGGGTTGGTTCGCCGGCTTTGGTCGTGAGAACAACACCGGTACCAAGATTTTCTCGATCTCCGGGCACGTGAACAATCCGTGCAACGTGGAAGAGGAGATGAGTATTCCGCTGAAGGAGCTCATTGAGAAACACGCAGGCGGCGTTCGCGGCGGATGGGACAATCTGCTCGCAGTGATCCCTGGTGGTTCGTCAACGCCGTGTCTGTCCAAGAACATCTGCGACAGCATTCTGATGGATTTCGACTCTCTGCGCGAACACAACACCGGACTAGGTACTGCGGCTGTGATCGTCATGGACAAGTCGACGGATATCGTCGAAGCAATCGCACGTCTGAGCCACTTCTATCGTCATGAGAGTTGTGGCCAGTGCACCCCATGTCGTGAGGGCATGGGCTGGGTCTATCGCGTCATGAACCGGATGGTGACAGGCGATGCCGAGATCGAAGAAATCGATATGCTCTGGGATGTTACCAAGCAGATTGAGGGCCACACGATTTGTGCGCTTGCCGATGGCGGTGTCTGGCCTGTCCAGGGGCTGATCCGGCATTTCCGTCCGGAGATGGAACGACGGATTAATGAACGCAAGGGCGTCACGCCCGCGCAGGCTGCGGAATAGGGGAGCGACGATGCCAAACGTAACGATTGACGGCACCGAAATCGAAGTCCCCGCCGGGATTACCGTTTTGCAGGCCTGTGAAATGGCGGGCGTTGAGATTCCGCGCTTCTGTTATCACGAACGCCTTTCGGTCGCGGGCAATTGCCGTATGTGTCTGGTCGAGGTCGCGCCCGGACCACCAAAACCGGCGGCTTCCTGTGCGCTGCCTGTCGCAGATGGCATGGCGATCAAGACCGATTCCGAGATGGTGAAAAAGGCGCGCAACGGCGTCATGGAATTTCTTCTGATCAATCATCCTCTCGATTGTCCGATTTGTGATCAGGGCGGCGAGTGCGATTTGCAGGATCAGGCGATGGCCTATGGCCGCGACGGTTCCCGCTTTGAGGAGAACAAGCGCGCGGTCAAGGACAAGCATATGGGTCCTCTGGTCAAAACGATCATGACCCGTTGTATTCATTGCACCCGCTGCGTCCGTTTTGCGACGGAAGTTGCCGGTGTTCCCGAACTTGGCATGCTGGGCCGTGGTGAACACGCCGAGATCACGACTTATCTCGAGAAGTCTCTGGATTCAGAACTCAGCGCCAATGTGATTGACCTTTGTCCGGTCGGTGCCCTGACATCCAAGCCCTATGCATTCGTGTCCCGCCCTTGGGAATTGGCCAAGACCGAGTCCATTGATGTTCTTGATGCGGTGGGCGCGGCAATCCGTGTGGATGCCCGACAGACAGAAGTCCTGCGTGTTCTGCCGCGGTTGAATGAGGACGTGAACGAGGAGTGGCTCGCCGACAAGTCACGTTATGCCTGCGATGGCCTGATGCGTCAGCGTCTCGACCGTCCGTATCTTCGTGAAAACGGAAAATTGCGCGAAGCCAGTTGGGACGAAGCCTTCGGTGCGATTGCGGCCAAGGTTAAAGGCACGTCAGCTGATCGGGTTGCGGCGATTGCCGGCGATCTGTGTGACACCGAATCCATGTTTGCTCTTCAGCAGATGATGGGCGCTCTCGGGTCGGCGAATATTGATTGCCGCCAGGACGGAGCAAAGATTGCGGGTCCGCGTGGATCCTATGTAATGAACACTGGCATTGCCGCACTGGAAAATGCGGATGCCATTTTGCTGGTCGGCACCAATCCGCGTTGGGAAGCACCCTTGGTCAATACGCGTTTGCGTAAGGCCTGGTTGCATGGCGGCGCGCGCGTTGGCGTTGTCGGACCGCAAACCGATCTGAGCTATGCCACGGAGTATCTGGGCGCGGGTCCAGAAACACTTTCAGCGATTGCCGATGGTAGCCATGAGTTTGCGAGCGTCCTGAAAGACGCAGAACGTCCGGTTGTGATTGTCGGGATGGGTGCGTTGGCCCGGGATGACGGTGATGCAGTTCTGGGTACGGTTCGCAAGCTGGTTGAAAGCTGCAATGTGGTGCGTGACGATTGGAATGGCTTCAACGTTCTGCATACGGCTGCAGCGCGTGTGGGCGGCCTCGATCTCGGGTTCGTCCCGGGTGAGGGTGGTCGCAGCACGAATGCCATTCTCGACGGTGCCGCTGCGGGCGAGGTTGACGTTGTTTATCTGCTCGGGGCCGACGAGATCGATACCGCGAAGCTGGAGAAGGCTTTCGTTGTCTACCAGGGGCATCATGGAGATGCCGGTGCACATTGCGCCGATGTGATCCTGCCGGGTTTGGCTTACACCGAAAAGAACGGCACTTATGTGAATACCGAAGGCCGGGTTCAGCTCGCACGTCAGGCCGTCCAGCCGCCCGGCGATGCCCGTGAAGACTGGTCGATCATTCGCGCGCTGTCGGATGTACTGGATGCTGGTCTCGATTATGTGACCTTGGGTGATGTTCGCACTGCGATGTCGGCTGCCAACCCGGTGTTTGATCAGGTGGATGTGGCGTCAATTGCGGAATGGGGCGCGTTTGGCTCGGATGGAGCAATGAATGCCGCGCCATTCGAGAGCCCCGTGACCAATTATTATATGACCGACCCGATCAGTCGGGCCTCCGAGACCATGGCGGAATGCACGCGTGAATTCGTGAACGCCAATGGTGAAAGGACCGGCACCGATGGTTGATTTCTGGTGGTCCTATGCATGGCCGACACTCTGGATCGTGATCCAGATTCTGTTCCTTGTCGTTCCGTTGCTGATTGTCGTGGCCTATCTGACTTATGCCGAACGCAAGGTCATCGGCCTGATGCAGCTGCGGATGGGGCCCAACGTGGTTGGGCCGTTCGGTCTGCTTCAGCCGTTTGCCGATGCTCTGAAGCTTATGACCAAGGAGCTCATCATCCCGACAGGCGCGAACCGCGTCGTGTTCCTGATGGCTCCGATGTTGACCTTTGTCCTGGCGATGGTCGGATGGGCTGTGATCCCGGTCAGTGAAGGCTGGGTAATCTCCGATATCAATG
Source organism: uncultured Alphaproteobacteria bacterium (assembly GCA_943787745.1). Classification (GTDB taxonomy): domain Bacteria; phylum Pseudomonadota; class Alphaproteobacteria; order UBA6615; family UBA6615; genus JABJAG01. Next base: position 427,037 of record CALSNJ010000002.1, read on the forward strand.
TTGGTGTGCTTTACCTGTTTGCGATCAGTTCGCTGGGCGTCTACGGCATCATCATGGCCGGCTGGGCCTCGAACTCGAAGTATCCGTTTCTGGGCGCGCTGCGCTCGGCGGCGCAGATGGTGTCTTATGAAGTCTCCATTGGATTTGTCATCATCACCGTGTTGCTCGCGGTTGGTTCGCTGAACCTGACCGATATCGTGTTGGCGCAGAAGAATCTCTGGTTCTTTATTCCGCTCCTGCCGATGTTCATTGTCTTTGTGATTTCTGCACTCGCTGAGACCAATCGGGCGCCGTTTGATCTTCCAGAAGCCGAGGCGGAACTGGTGACGGGCTACAATGTCGAATATTCGGCGATGGCCTTCGCACTCTTCTTCCTCGGAGAATACGCGAACATGGTCCTGATGAGCGGGATGACCGTCATCCTGTTCCTGGGGGGCTGGTTGCCGCCATTCGATATCGCGATCCTGAACTGGATCCCGGGCGTTGTGTGGTTCTCCCTCAAGGTTTCCCTGATCTTGTTTGTCTTCCTCTGGGTACGCGCGACGCTGCCGCGTTATCGTTACGACCAGTTGATGCGTCTCGGTTGGAAGGTATTTCTGCCACTTTCCCTCGGCTGGGTCGTTATCACCGCCGGTGCCATTGTCCTGTTCGGCTGGTACCCCGGAATTGTGAATTAGGCGCGGAGAGGATACGGATATGGCATTGCTCGACCGCACCGCACGCTCGCTTCTCCTGCTGGAGATTGCATCGGGTATGTGGCTGACCCTGAAATACTTTTTCAAGGCAAAGGTCACGATCAATTACCCCTATGAGAAAGGCCCGATCAGCCCGCGCTTCCGGGGTGAACATGCCTTGCGTCGTTATCCGAACGGGGAAGAGCGGTGCATTGCCTGCAAATTGTGTGAAGCGATTTGCCCAGCTCAGGCCATTACGATCGAAGCCGAGCCCCGCGAAGACAATTCGCGGCGCACCACGCGTTACGATATCGATATGACGAAGTGCATTTATTGCGGCTTCTGTCAGGAAGCATGTCCGGTGGATGCCATCGTCGAAGGGCCAAACTTTGAGTTTGCAACCGAAACCCGCGAAGAGCTGATGTACGACAAGGACAAGCTTTTGTTGAACGGTGATCGCTGGGAATCCGAGATCGCAATGGCGCTCGCCGCCGATGCGCCATATCGCTAGGCCGACCGGGGGGATTTGACATGATTATTCAAGCTCTTGCTTTCTATCTCTTCGCCGCTGTCGCTGTTGCATCTGGCGTGATGGTGATTTCGGCACGCAATCCGGTGCATTCGGTGTTGTTTCTGATCCTGGCTTTTTTCAATTCCGCGGGATTGTTCATCCTGATCGGCGCCGAGTTCCTCGCGATGATCCTTGTCGTGGTATATGTGGGCGCGGTTGCGGTGCTGTTCCTGTTCGTCGTTATGATGCTCGACATCAACTTCGCGGAAATGCGGGAAGGGTTCCTCCAGTATCTGCCCATCGGCGCGCTGATCGGGATCATTCTGGCTGCTGAACTTATTCTCGTGTTTGGAAGCTGGGTGGTTTCTCCGGAAGCTGCGCAGGTCTTGACGGCACCAGCATTGCCTGCCGGCGACCTGACCAACACCCATGCGCTCGGCAACATTATCTATACCGAGTACATTTACTTGTTTCAGTCAGCTGGTCTGGTTCTTCTCGTCGCCATGATTGGCGCGATTGTCCTGACCCTGCGCCACCGTCCGGATGTCCGTCGTCAGAAGATCAGTGATCAGGTTGAGCGCAAGCGCGAAGATGTGATCGAGATTCGCGACATTCCGACAGGGAGTGGTGTGTGATGCTCGAAATCGGCCTTGCTCATTACCTGACCGTCAGCGCGATCCTTTTTACGCTGGGCATCTTTGGCATTTTTCTAAATCGGAAGAACGTCATCATTATCCTGATGTCGATCGAACTGATGTTGCTCTCGGTCAACATCAACTTCATCGCATTCTCTGCGCATCTTGGCGATCTGGTGGGTCAGGTGTTTGCGTTGTTCGTTCTGACCGTTGCCGCTGCTGAAGCTGCGATCGGCCTGGCGATCCTTGTCGTCTACTTCCGTAACCGCGGTTCTATCGCGGTGGAAGACATCAACATGATGAAGGGCTAAGCGGGATATGATCGAACTTGCGATCTTTCTGCCGCTGATTGGCGGTGTTATTGCCGGTGTGTTTGGCACCCGTATGGGCGACCGGGCTTCGCAGCTTGTCACCACGGTGCCTATGCTGATAGCTGCCACCTTGTCCTGTTATCTGCTCTGGGATGTTGGTCTGCAGGGCAACGAACGGACCATCCAATTGTTCACCTGGATTGATTCGGGGGCCTTGGAGCTGAACTGGGCGCTTCGTTTCGACACGCTGACTGCGGTTATGGTTTTCGTGGTCAACGTCGTGTCATCGATGGTTCATGTCTATTCGATTGGCTACATGTCTCATGACGCGCACAAGCCGCGGTTCATGGCGTATCTGAGCCTTTTCACCTTCTTCATGCTTTCGCTGGTAACCGCCGATAACTTCGTCCAGATGTTCTTCGGTTGGGAAGGTGTCGGCTTGATGTCCTATCTGCTGATCGGCTTCTGGCATGACCGGCCATCTGCCAATGCCGCGGCGATCAAGGCATTCGTGGTCAACCGCGTTGGCGACTTCGGGTTCATGCTCGGCATCCTTGGCGTGTTCTTTGTCTTTGGTACGCTCGACTTCGATGCCGTGTTCAAGGCCGTACCGGATGTTGCCGGTCAGTCCTTTGAATTCCTGGGTATGGATGTCGATATTCTGACGACGATTTGTCTGCTTCTGTTCATCGGCGCCATGGGCAAGTCGGCGCAGATTGGTCTTCACACATGGCTGCCTGATGCCATGGAGGGCCCAACGCCGGTTTCGGCTCTTATTCATGCGGCTACGATGGTCACCGCGGGCGTGTTCATGGTGGCCCGGCTTTCACCGATGTTTGAGTTTGCGCCGATCGCGCTGTCAGTGGTGGTGCTCATAGGTGGCACAACAGCCTTCTTTGCCGCGACCATCGGCCTGACCCAGCACGATATTAAACGCGTGATCGCCTATTCGACCTGTTCACAGCTCGGCTACATGTTTTTTGCACTGGGTGTGGGCGCTTACCCGGCAGCGATTTTTCATCTGATGACCCATGCCTTCTTCAAGGCCTTGCTCTTCCTGGGGGCGGGCAGCGTGATTCACGGGATGGATGACGAGCAGGACATGCGCAAGATGGGTGGTCTGTTCTCCAAGATGAAGGTGACTGCAGTTCTTATGTGGATCGGCAGCCTGGCATTGGCGGGTGTGCCGTTCTTTGCCGGGTTCTACTCGAAGGATATGATCCTCGAATCCGCATTTGCGGCGCATACCGGACTGGGCATGTATGCCTTCTGGGCGGGTATTGCTGCGGCTCTGATGACCGCGTTCTATTCCTGGCGACTGCTGTTCCTGACCTTCCATGGACGTACGCGCGCGGATGATCATACCTTTGACCACGCTCATGAATCGCCGCCCGTCATGATTGCGCCGTTGCTGGTGCTTGCACTTGGTGCAGTGTTCTCAGGCTATCTCGCCAAGGAATACTTCGTCGGTCATGACATGAACGAATTCTGGGGTGGGTCTATCCTGATGCTTCACAACATCATTGAGGAAGCCCATCACGTGCCATTCTGGGTCAAGAAGCTCCCGATCCTTGTTGGTGTCATCGGCATTTTCGCGGCCTTCGTGATGTACATTCTGAAACCGAACTGGCCGGCAGCTTTCGTGGCTCGCATTCGTCCCGTGCACACCTTTGTTTACAATAAGTGGTTCTTTGACGAACTTTATGACCGCGTGTTCGTGCGCCCTTCATTTGTTCTGGGACGCGGGCTCTGGAAATCAGGCGATGGTGCGGTTATCGACGGGGTTGGCCCCGACGGGATTGCTGCGGCGACCCGAAATCTGGCCGGACGCGCCAGCCGACTTCAGTCGGGTTTTGTTTATCACTATGCCTTTGCGATGCTGATCGGGCTGGTCCTTCTTGCGACCTGGTTCCTGTTCGGGTTCTTCCGGTAGGGCCGCGCTATGGATTCATTCCCCATTCTCTCCCTGATCACGTTCCTGCCGCTCGTCGGCGTGGCGTTCATTCTTCTGATCCGTGGCGACGAGTTCACCGTGGCGCGGAACGCGCGTTGGGCGGCACTCTGGACGTCTCTGGCGACCTTCGTGATCAGTCTTCTGCTGTGGTTCAACTTCGACAAATCAACGGCGGACTTCCAGTTCGTCGAGAGGTTCGAATGGCTGCCCAGTCTCAACATCTCCTATCACATGGGGATCGACGGCATTTCGCTCTTCTTCGTGATCCTGTCGACCTTCCTGACACCGATCTGTGTGTTGTCTTCGTGGAAAGCCATCTCAAGTCGTGTGAAGGAATACATGATCGCGTTTCTCGTCCTCGAGACGATGATGATCGGGACCTTTGCGGCCCTCGACTTCGTGATGTTCTACATCTTCTTCGAAGCGGTCCTGATCCCGATGTTCATCATCATCGGTGTCTGGGGTGGGCCACGTCGTGTCTACGCGGCCTTCAAGTTCTTCCTCTACACACTCGCCGGTTCGGTTTTGTTGTTGGCTGCACTGCTGACCCTGTATTTCGAGGTAGGCACCACCGATATCCCGACGCTCATTGCCTATGCCGTGCCGCCGGAAATGCAGACATGGCTGTGGCTGGCATTCTTTGCCTCCTTTGCCGTCAAAATGCCGATGTGGCCGGTCCACACATGGCTCCCGGATGCCCATGTTGAGGCACCCACGGCCGGTTCGGTAATCCTCGCCGGTGTGTTGCTGAAAATGGGTGGCTACGGCTTCCTGCGGTTCTCACTTCCGATGCTGCCGATTGCATCCGACCTGTTTGTGCCTCTGGTCTACACATTGTCGGTTATTGCGATCATTTACACCTCGCTGGTGGCGCTGGCGCAGGAGGACATGAAAAAGCTGATCGCTTACTCGTCCGTGGCGCATATGGGTTTCGTGACCATTGGTATCTTTACGGCGACGCAGCAGGGTATCGATGGCGCGCTCTTCCAGATGCTGAGCCACGGGGTCATCTCCGCCGCGCTCTTCCTGTGCGTCGGCGTGGTTTACGATCGTGAGCACAGCCGCGAGATTGCCCATTATGGCGGGCTGGTCGAACGCATGCCGCGTTTTGCCTTCGTCTTTCATGGTCTTCATGCTCGGTTCGATCGGATTGCCGGGGACGAGTGGGTTCGTCGGCGAATTCCTTATTCTTGTCGGAGCATTCCAGGACAACACCTGGGTGGCCTTTTTGGCATCAACGGGCGTGATCCTTGGTGCCGCCTACATGCTCTATCTGTATCGGCGTGTCATTTTCGGCAAGCTGGACAAGGAGCATCTCAAGCAGATTATGGATCTGGAGCCCCGGGAGATCGCGATTTTTGCACCGTTGATCGTGCTGGTGATCTGGATGGGTATTTGGCCAGATCCATTCCTGAGTGTTTTTGACGCAACAGTTTCGAACCTGTTGCAGAACTATCAATCGGCGCTTGTGTTGGGCGATCCGTTGAACGTGGCCGGTCGTTAGGCGAGGGACTGATTATGGATATCGTTTCAGATATTGCCGTTATCCGGCCTGAGCTCTTTGTCGCGATTGCCGGCATGGTCATGCTGATGTTCGGCGCGTTTCGCGGCGAGAGTTCGACCAAGTTTATCTACTGGCTTGGTGTCGGTGTTCTGGTCGTTGCGGGTGTTTTGGTGCTGGCTGGCCCGACGGGGACATCGCTGGCGTTCAACGCGCAGTTCGTGGTCGATGATTTCGCTGTCTTTGTGAAGGTCTTGCTGCTTATCGGAGCCGCATTGGCCCTCATTCTGGCGATGCCGTTCAATTTGCGCGAAGGTATCGATCAGTTCGAATTTCCCATTCTGATCATCTTTGCCGTGCTTGGCATGATGATGATGGTGTCTGCCAACGACTTGATGTCCCTTTATCTGGGGATTGAGCTGCAAAGTCTCTCGCTTTATGTGGTGGCGGCGATCCGACGCGATACGTTGCGATCATCCGAAGCGGGCCTGAAGTACTTTGTGCTGGGGGCCTTGAGTTCGGGCATCCTGCTCTACGGCATGTCACTGGTTTATGGCTTTGCCGGGACAACGAATTTCGAAGGTCTGGCGACCCTGTTCGCGGCTGATAGCGAAGCTTCCATCGGCGTTGTTGTCGGTCTGGTCTTCATAGCTGCTGGTCTGGCTTTCAAGGTTTCTGCGGTGCCCTTCCATATGTGGACGCCCGATGTCTACGAGGGGGCGCCAACGCCGGTCACAGCATTCTTCGCCGTGGCACCCAAGATTGCGGCCATGGCGCTGTTTGTCCGCGTGATGCTGGAGCCGTTTGGGGCCCTTGTTCTGGAATGGCAACAGGTCATCTGGTTCATCTCGCTGGCCTCCATGCTCCTGGGCTCTTTTGCAGCCATCGTTCAGACGAACATCAAACGCCTGATGGCTTATAGCTCCATTGGGCATATGGGGTTTGTACTGGTTGGGCTTGCGGCGGGCAGCGAAGAAGGTGTGACCGGAATTCTGGTCTATCTGACGATCTACCTGTTCATGAATATCGGTACCTTTGCCTGCATCCTTGCGATGCGTCGCGGCGGACGGATGGTCGAGGATATTGATTCACTGGCTGGGTTGAGCAAGACCAATCCGATGTTGGCTGGGGCACTGGCACTCTTCATGTTCTCTATGGCTGGTATTCCGCCTCTGGGTGGATTTTTTGCCAAGCTGTTTGTCTTCAGGGCTGCGATCAACGCTGAACTTTATGTTCTGGCGGTCGTCGGCCTGCTGACCAGCGTCGTCGGCGCATTCTACTATCTGCGGATCATCAAGGTGATGTATTTCGATGAAGCTGCCGAACCTTTCGACAAGGGGCTGGGCCGAGAGATCACCGTTCTTGTGACAGTCACCGTTATCGTGACGACCTTCTTCTTCATTGGTCTGGCACCGGTTCTTTCCGGCGCTGAAGCAGCTGCGGCGGTTCTGTTCGCCGTATGATGCGACACCCACAGGTGCCAGCCGGGTGCCAGCTGATTGCATATAAGAGCCTCGGCAGCACAAATGAAGAAGCGCGGCGGCTTGCCGAAGAGGGAGCACCAGACCGCACCGTCGTCTGGGCCGAAGAACAAACCTCGGGCCGCGGTCGCCACGGGCGCAACTGGTCTTCACCTCCGGGCAATCTCTACCATTCAATTATCTGTCGCCCCGGGTGTCCCGTTGCCATGGCACCCCAGCTGGGGTTCGTTGTCGGTGTTGCTATGGCGGGTGCTATTCGCGCCCTGTCGGATATCCCGGTTGTCCTAAAGTGGCCGAACGACTTGCTCGTAAAAGGCAAGAAGGTATCCGGGCTGCTCCTCGAAAGTACCGATGATGGCCGCGGCGGAGTGTCCTGGGTGATCGCTGGTATCGGGGTAAATTTGGAGAACCATCCTGAAATGCTTCCCGATGCTGGCAATCTCCGGTCGTTCGGGGCGAAGTTTTCCGTGGAAGACCTGATCGAGGCATTCTTGCCGCGTTTGTTTGATCTGGTCGATGCATGGAACCGTGATGGGTTTGCACCCATTCGAGCTCAATGGAATGAACTGGCCTTGCCGTTTGGCACCGAGATTTCGGTTAAATTGCCCGATCGCACACTGAGTGGGCGTTTCGAGGGTGTTGATGCGTCAGGAAACATGGCTGTGCGTCATGACGGCGATCTTATCTACGTTGCGGCCGGGGATGTTTTCCCGCTAAGCAGTGCCGCAACAGGAGTTTTGTGATGCTGCTTGCCGTTGATTGTGGAAACACCAACACCGTTTTTGCTGTGTTTGAAGGTGATGTGCAGCGTGGCCAATGGCGTATTTCGACCCAGGCCCAGCGCACAGCTGATGAATATGCCGTTTGGCTCACCCAGCTGATGTCCTTGAAGGGCCTCGCGGTTGGTGACATCAAACAGGCGATCGTGACGACGGTTGTTCCCGGAACCCGGCGTAATTTGGGGAGTTTGCTGGAAGAGCATTTTGGCGTGACGCCGCATGTTGTCCGTGATTCGAATGTGGACCTGGGAATCAAGGTGTTGATCGACCGGCCCGAACAGGCGGGCGCGGACCGTCTTGTTGCCGCGGTGGGGGCGCATTTGCGATACCCCGGAGACCTGATCGTGATCGATTTTGGTACAGCAACGACGTTCGATGTGATTGACGCCAGCGGTAATTTTCGCGGTGGCGTGATTGCACCAGGAATCAATCTTTCGGTTGAGGCGCTTTACACAGCCGGCGCCTTATTGCCGCGGGTGAATATTGAAAAACCCGAGAAAGTGATCGGTGGGGCGACCGTCCCGGCGATGCAGTCGGGTATCTTCTGGGGTTATATATCCATGATAGAAGGTATGGTCCCGCGCATTGCGAAAGAATACGCCAAGCCGATGAAGGTGATTGCAACAGGGGGCCTCGCGCCGCTTTTTGCCGATGTAACCGACGTCATTGACGCCACCGAGCCCGATCTCACATTGATCGGCCTCCGAGAAATTGCACGCCTCAACGGCATTGCCTGAAGATTGGTTTCCCCATGTCATTAGTTCCCGGTTCAGACGAAGTTCTGTTCGTACCCCTTGGTGGTACGGGCGAGATCGGTATGAACCTCAACGTTTATGGCCATGCCGGCAAATGGATGATCATCGATTGCGGAGTCACCTTCGGTGATCCCGCATTGCCCGGCGTGGATGTGATGATGGCGGATCCGACATTCATCGAGGAACGGCGCAAGGATCTGGTCGGCATGCTGATCACGCATGCCCACGAAGACCATGTGGGGGCGGTTGCACATCTCTGGCCGCGCCTCAAATGCCCTGTTTACGCAACTGCGTTCACGGCCAAGATACTTCGCCGAAAACTTGAGGAAGCCGGGATCGCGGGCCAGGTCCCTGTCCATGAAGTGCCGGTGGGCGGAAGTTTCTCGCTCGACCCGTTTGAAGTTTCTCTGATCACGACAACCCACTCGATTCCCGAACCGAGTTGTGTGGTGCTGAAAACAGGCGCGGGGACGATCTTCCACACCGGTGACTGGAAACTCGACCCCAATCCGGTGATCGGTGAGACGACGGATGTGGACGCGTTGAAAGCCGTGGGTGATTCCGGGGTTCTCGCGATGATCGGGGATTCCACCAACGCACCAGTGGACGGGCATAGTGGTTCAGAGGGAGATGTCCGTGACAGTTTGATGGATTTTGTCGGGACGCTGGATAATCGTGTCGTCTTTGCGTGTTTTGCGAGCAACGTCGCACGGGTGCAGACACTTGCGGAGGTCGCCCATGCGCATGGACGCGCTGTCGGACTGGTCGGACGTTCACTCTGGACCATGACGGAAGCCGCGCGGGCCACCGGCTATCTGCGCGATTTGCCGCCTTTCCTGCGGGAAGAGGAGGCCATGCAAATGCCACGCGATAAGGTCTTGTTGATTTGTACGGGCAGTCAGGGCGAGCCGCGAGCGGCATTGCCCCGGATTGCACGTGGGGATCATCAGAATGTGACCTTTGAATCCGGCGATAACGTGGTTTTCTCATCCCGTATTATTCCGGGCAACGAACGGCCCATCGGGCAGTTGCAAAGCATGCTCACCACACAGGGTGTGAATGTGATCACCGAACGCGATCACTTCGTGCATGTTTCGGGGCATCCGGCGCGCGAGGAACTGAAGCAGATGTACGGGTGGATCCGTCCGCAGATCGCCGTGCCCGTCCACGGTGAGGCCCCGCATCTGGAGGCCCATGCCGATCTGGCGCGCGAATGCGGTGTGGCGCACACGTCGGTGATCTACAACGGTGACGTCCTGCGGCTCCATCCCGATGGTCCGGAAATCTGGGGGCAGGTTCAGTCTGGGCGGCTGGCATTGGACGGCACCGACCTGATCCGTATCAATGATCCAAGCCTGCGTGAGCGATCACACATGTTGTGGAATGGCTCTGCGGTGATGACGATTGTTCTGGACCGAAAGAACCGGGCGGTCGGCGAGCCGCAGCTTTCAGCGCCGGGACTGCTTGGCGATAGCGACGATGACTATGATCTGATGGACGATGTGATTGATGACGCGCTCGATGCTCTCGGTGAGATCAATATCAAGCAGCGCAACAATGATGATGCTGTCATTGAACGTTTGCGGCGCGCCATTCGTAAAAGCTTTCGTACACGTCGGGGCAAAAGCCCGACCACGGATGTGCATCTCGTACGGCTGGACGGATAAGGGAGAATTGGCGTGATCGGACGATTGAATCATGTGGCGATTGTTGTGCCCGATCTGGCGGCGGCCACAGCTGTCTACGCTGAAACGCTTGGCGCGAAAGTCTCGGAAGCGATGGACCTGCCCAACCATGGTGTGACGACAGTGTTTGTCGAACTGCCCAATACGAAGATTGAACTGCTCTATCCCCTCGGCGAAGATTCACCGATTGCGGGGTTTCTGGAGAAGAACCCCTCGGGCGGAATGCACCATATCTGCTACGAGGTCGACGATATCTATGCCGCGCGTGATCAACTGAAAGCGCAAGGCGCGCGTGTTCTGGGTGACGGTGAACCCAAGCCGGGTGCCCATGACAAACCAGTGTTGTTTCTGCACCCCAAGGATTTTGTTGGAACCCTCGTCGAACTTGAACAGGTCTGATCTGACATGAACCCGGTCACAGGCGTCGTTGTCTTTATTATTATCTGGTGGGTGGTGCTTTTTATGGTGCTGCCGTTTGGCGTCAATCGCACCGCCAACCCGGAAGCTGGACATGATCGTGGCGCGCCCGCGCGCCCGATGGTGTTTCGCAAGGTGCTGATCACGAGCGGGATTGCAATTCTGCTTTGGGGCATTTTCTATCTTGCCGTGACCAAAAGCGGTCTGTCGTTGATCGATTTGGCGAACCGTTTCGCTCTTTAGACGCCGAAAAAGCCTGCAATGGCTGCGAGCATAACAACGAGCCACGATGGCAGGCGCCACATCGCTAACAGAACGGCCGCGATGACAACTGTCGCAAAGTCAGAGGTGTCTTCCACAGTTGACGTCCAGACCGGCGAATAGAGCACCGCAAGAAGCAATCCGACCACAGCGGCGTTCACACCACTCAATGCACACCGGATACGGCCGCGAGAGCGCAATGAGTCCCAATAAGGGAGCGCTGCGCCAAGCAGCAGGAACGAGGGCAGGAAGACCGCCACAATCGCGATCAGGCCACCCGTCCAGCCACCCAGATAGCCGCCGCCGGGATTGATGACATTGCCCAGATAGCCAGTCAGCGCAAACATGGGCCCGGGGATGGCCTGCGCGGCGCCATAGCCGGCCAGAAAGGCATCGGTCGACATCCAGCCGGTTGGCACCAGCTCGGCCTCGAGCAGGGGCAGCACCACATGTCCGCCGCCGAAGACAAGCGAACCGACGCGGTAGAAACTGGCAAAGGCTTCGAGATTGCCCGACGCGCTGGCTTTGACGAGAAGCGGGAGACCAAACAGCAGCAAAAGAAAAACCACGAACAGGGCTGCGCCGATCATCCGGCCGCCCGTCCGGGTATCCGGCACTTCGATCTTGGCTGGCTCATCCCGGATCAGCAGAGAGCCTGCGATGGCTGCCAATGCGATCACGGCGACCTGAAACCAGGCCGATCCGGCGAACAGGATCGCAACGCAGGCTGCTGCGGCGAAGCTCGCCTTGAGCGGGGAGCCACAAGCGCTCCGTGCCATGCCCCAAAGCGCGTTTGCCACGACCGCCACTGCTGCCAGTTTGAGTCCATGGATGACACCTTGCCCTGCGGCGGTCTGTGCGAAGGACAAACCGAACCCCAAGCCAATCATGATGATCGCTGCTGGCGTTGTGAAACCCAGCCAGGCGGCAAAGCCGCCGGCCCAGCCGCGCTGGATCATTCCGATGGCGATCCCCGTTTGGCTGGAGGCGGGGCCGGGGAGGAACTGGCAAAGCGAAACCAGATCGGCAAAACCACGTTCGTCGATCCAGCGGCGGCGGTCTACGAACTCTGTCCGAAAGTAGCCAAAATGCGCGACAGGGCCACCAAACGCGGTTGCGCCAAGCACGAGGAATGTGAGGAATATTTTGAGGACGCCGGGACGGTCGTCGGTTTGCGTGGCGCTGGAAATGACTATGCTCTCCGGTACGGAATTTTCTTTGACTATAAGGGGCACGAGCGTTGTCGGGATACTGCGATATTGCACAGGGACATGAATGGCACGGGCCCTATCATGATACCGAATATGGATTTCCGGTTCGTGATGAAGCCATTTTGTTCGAGCGTTTGATCCTGGAGATCAATCAGGCAGGCCTGAGCTGGCTGACCATTCTCAAGAAACGTGAAGGTTTCACCGCCGCCTATGCCGGCTTTGACGTCGACACGGTCGCAGATTACGGGGCGAAAGATCATGAACGGCTTCTCAATGACGCCGGGATCATCCGCAATCGCCTGAAGGTGAACGCTGCGATCTCCAACGCACAGCGCATCCGGGAGATGCGCGATAGTCACGGTGGCTTTGCCGCGTGGCTGGATGCCCAGCACCCGCTGATGAAAGAGGAATGGGTCAAGCTGTTCAAGAAGACGTTTCGCTTCACCGGCGGGGAAATCACCCATTCGTTTCTGATGAGCGCGGGGTATTTGCCGGGCGCTCATCATGAGAACTGCCCCATATTCAAGAAGGTTGCGAAACTCGATCCACCATGGATGCAGGTCACCTGATACGAAAACGGGCCGGGAAAACCCCGGCCCGCATCAATACTGTTTGTGGGTTTGGCTAGCCGATCAGGCCAAAGCCGTAGAGCAGTCCAAATCCGATTGCGAGGATATAGACAGCCGGGCTGGCTTCGCTGAACCGTCCCGAAAGAACCTTGGCGGCCGCATAGGTGATGAAACCGAATGCGATGCCATGGGCGATCGAGAAGGTGAACGGCATGACCACCGCGGCAAGAACCGCCGGGGCATATTCGGTCACATCGTCCCAGTCGAGCTCGGTCAGGCCACGCACCATAAGAACTGCCACGAAAAGCAGGGCCGGGGCCGTTGCAAACCGAGGAACCAGTCCGATGACCGGAGCCAGAATGAGCGCCAGAACGAACAATATGCCGACCGTCACAGCGGTCAGGCCCGTTCGTCCGCCTTCGCGAACACCTGCAGCACTCTCGATGTAACTGGTCACCGTTGAACTGCCGACCAGAGAGCCGGTAATGGTCGCGATACTATCGGCAGACAGGGCCTTGCCCATGCGCGGCAGTTTGCCGTCTTCATCGAGCAGTCCGGCACGATGGGACACACCGATCAGTGTGCCTGCTGTGTCAAACATATCGACGAACAGGAAGGCGATGATCACCGAGATCATGCTGACCTGAAATGCGCTGGCAATATCAAGCTGCAGGAAAGTCGGTGCCAGAGACGGGATGGTAAAGTTCATCGCCGTGCCGCTTGCGGCCCCAAAGATATGGGCCAGCACCGTGGTGCCGACAATCCCGATGACGATCGCGCCTTTCATGCCGATGCGATCCAGCGCAACAATCGCAACAAAGCCGACGGCAACGAGGATAACCTCGATTGAGGTGACCTCGCCTAGTGTGACCAACGTGGCCGGATGATCGACGGTGATACCGGCAATTTCCAGCGCAATCACACCAATGAAGAGACCAATACCCGCTGAAATCGACATTTTCAGCGATTTTGGTATCGCATTAATGATCCACGCTCGTATGGGTAAGATCGTGATGATCAGGAAGAACACACCTGACAGGAAGATCACACCCAAAGCGGTTTGCCATGGAACGCCCATGCCACCGACCACACCAAACGCGAAGAAGGCATTCAGGCCAAGCCCCGGTGCGAGTGCGATCGGATAGTTGGCAAAAAAGCCCATGATGAAACAGCCAACGGCGGCTGCGAGGCACGTCGCGACAAACAGCGCGCCTTTATCCATCCCCGTTGTCGACATGATGTCGGGGTTTACGATGATGATATAGGCCATCGTCAGGAACGTCGTCAGTCCGGCCATCACTTCGATGCGGATTGTCGTTCCATTTTCCGACAGCTTGAAAAGGTTTTCGAACATTGCGGAGCTTCTCCCGTGGTTTCCCCTAATACGTCTCACGCGAGGGCTTACGGTGCGCAAAATTGAACGAAATATTCACCGCAGCCGAAATCGGCCACATCCCCCCATGCAGGTAAAAATGTTAGCGTGATTCTTTTGAGCAACGTTACCGCTTTGTTAAGCTGTTTATGACACCTTCTGGGCATGGAAAAATCTTTTTATTTCATGGCATTAGTTGTATTTATGGGGGTCGCGGAGGCGGCGGCTGCGCAAACCACTGTGCTTATAAATGAGGCAGATTGTGACAGATTGGTGACTCATGTGAGCTCTTCCGACGTCGCCTATACACCCGGGGTAGACGTCAATGGAGGGGCCGTTGCACCCGCAGATCTAAATGCCCAACCACAGATTCAGGTGCCCGACGTCATCTCTATTCCGGTCACGATTGATCTCGCCACAAGCCTTGGCATTCAGACACCATTTCTCGCGCGGCCGACAGTCGGCAATGTGCAAGTCACCCGCGATGGTCGCGTGTCCTTCAACGGGCAGCCGATCAACAGTGATGCGCAGCACGAGCTGGCCAAACGCTGCCAGGTGGTGAAAGACCAGTAGCTTTGGCACCTGCACCTTTGGTTTCATTCCAACCGAGCTTGGCGTAAACCCCTCCACAGTCAGTGGAGCTGCGGTATGACAAAACTATCTTCCGGTGTTTTCGAGACGGGCACTCTCGATGAGCGTCTGGGTGCTGCGTTTCACCTACATGAGCGAGAAGGCTTGAAGTTCGCTGCACATTTGCGTGGCGTGGCGATGTTTGCGATCACAGTATGGCTGTTTGTTCTCCTGGGACATGCCGCATGGTTCTATCTGCCGGTGACCATCCTCTTTGTCGCAAGCGGATACCTCCACTTTGTGCTGGCGCATCATGGTCTGCGTTCGGATGGCAATGCCTTCCTGTTTTTTCTGTTCGATGTCGTCCTGGTGACATTCGCGCTTCTGGCACCCAATCCGCTGCTGACCGCTGAAGCTGTAATCTGGCCGGAGCAAATGGCGTTCCGGTTTGGCGGCTTCAACTACTACTACATGATGATCGCGATCTTCCTGCTCGGCAGTTATTCCGCGCGTGCGATGCTATTCGCGGGGCTTGCCTGCCTGATTGCATGGAGTGCCGGTGTCGCCTGGGTTTCCACATTTCCGTCGACCATTTTCGAGATTCCCGGGTTTGATCAGCCTCAAGCACGCCTGGACCGATTTCTTGACCCGCTCTATGTCTCACTGGATCTTCGTTTCACCGAATCACTCGTATTGCTGCTCACCACGGCCATTCTGGCAACTGCTGTGGCCCGCAGCCGTCGTCTGATCCGCGAACAGGTTTATGCCGCGCGCGAGCGTTCAAATCTGGCGCGATACTTCCCTCCAAATATCGTCGAGGAACTCGCGGGGCATGATCGCGTGTTGGGGACGGTCCGCAGTCAGAAGGTCGCGGTCATGTTTGCCGATATGGTGGGCTTCACGCATATGGCTGAAATGGTGTCTCCGGCCGAACTGATCGAGATGCTGCGGGCATTTCATCGCAGGGTGGAAAGCGCGATCTTTGATAATCAGGGTACGCTCGACAAGTACTTGGGTGACGGGGTGCTGGCGACTTTTGGAACGCCGGAGACGGGCCCCGCAGACGCAGCAAATGCCATGCGGTGTGCCCGGGAAATTTTTAAGCAGGTCGATGAGTGGAATGAGCGCCGCAAGGACGCAGGGTTTCCGAGCGTTCGATTGTCGATCGGACTGCACTACGGCGAAGTTGTTGTCGGGGATGTGGGGACCGAGCGCCGTCTGGAATTTGCCGTGATCGGCGATACTGTCAATGTTGCTTCACGGCTAGAGGAATCCACACGTGCCATCGGGTGCAAGATGGTCGTCAGCAATGATCTCGTTGAAGCGCTGATAGCCGATACGCCCGAACAGGCCGAAGGTCTTCTGATTGGGTTGAAGCCCTTTGAAAACCTTGAGCTTCGTGGCCGCGATGGTTCGATCAATGTCTGGACGCTCGGGGGTGCAGAATAGTCTGCGAATGCCATGGACAGGCGCGACCGGTTTTCCTTACTCTCCGCCGCGCCACGCCTGACCGGAGATAAAAGCATGCGGCGCAGTCAGTTATTCCTGCCGACCCTGAAAGAAACACCTTCTGAAGCGAAGATCGTCTCGCATCGTTTGATGCTGCGTGCCGGACTGGTCCGCCAGTCTGCTGCAGGTATCTATACATGGTTGCCGGCAGGCTACCGGGTGCTAAGGAAGATCGAACAGATTGTGCGCGAAGAGCAGGATCGCGCCGGCGCGCAGGAAGTCCTGATGCCAACCATCCAGTCCGCGGAGGTCTGGCGCAAGTCGGGCCGCTATGATGATTACGGCAAAGAAATGCTGCGTATCGTGGACCGTCACGATCGCGAAATGTTGTTTGGTCCCACGGCGGAAGAGGTGATCACCGATATCGTCGCGAACGAGATCAACAGCTATCGGGATTTGCCCAAGAACCTCTACAACATCCAGTGGAAGTTCCGGGATGAGGTGCGTCCGCGCTTTGGCGTGATGCGCGGCCGCGAGTTTCTGATGAAGGACAATTATTCCTTCGATCTGGACTACGAGAGCGCCCGACACTCCTACAACAAGATGTTCATTGCCTATCTGCGAACCTATGCCCGGATGGGGCTGCAGGCGATCCCGATGGCGGCCGATACAGGTCCCATCGGCGGTGACCTCAGCCATGAATTCATCATTCTGGCCGAAACCGGCGAAAGTGCCGTCTTCTGCGACAAGGCACTGCTGGAACTGCCGCCGCCCGGTGATGAAGTCGACTACAGCGCTGACCTGCAGTCCACGGTCGAAACCTGGTCGGATCACTATGCCGCGACCGATGAAATGCATGACCCCGAAAAATGTCCGATTGATGCGGACCAGCTTGTTACGGCGCGCGGGATTGAGGTCGGTCACATCTTCTACTTCGGAACCAAGTATTCCGAACCGCTTGGTGCGGTGGTGCAGGGGCCCGATGGCCAACAGGTCACCCTGGAGATGGGCAGCTATGGCATCGGTGTCTCACGACTGGTGGGTGCGATTATCGAAGCCTCCCATGATGACGCCGGAATCATCTGGCCCGAAGCTGTCGCACCATGGCTGGTCGGATTGATCAATCTGAAAGTCGGCGATGCCGAATGCGATGCGGCGTGTGAGAAAATCTACGCAGACCTGCAGGCCGCCGGTGTGGAGGTTATCTATGACGACCGGGATGTGCGGGCCGGCGGCAAGTTTGCCGATATGGATCTGGTCGGTATTCCCTGGCAGCTCACGGTTGGACCGCGCGGCGTGAAGGACGGCAAGGTTGAAGTCAAACGCCGCAGTGCGGATGAAAAGTCCGAGATCGCGCTGGACGCGCTGGGGGCCTGGATTGCAGAACGGGCGGCGTTATAGCGTGGCCATATTGTCCTGGCAGCTTTGCCTGACGTTACGTCTTGATGGGAACACCAGCTGATGTTTTCGGCGGTTGAATGGATGATTGCGTGGCGCTACATGCGCGCGCGTCGTGCCGAAGGCTTTATCTCGGTTATCGCCGGGTTCTCGCTGATGGGGATCGCACTGGGTGTGGCGACGCTCATCATTGTGCTCTCGGTCATGAATGGCTTCAGGATCGAGTTGCTGGACCGTATTTTGGGGCTGAACGGCCACATCGCTGTCATCACCTCAACCGGGACTGTTGCCAACTACAACCCGCTGGCCGAACGCGTGCGCGTCGTCGACGGCGTGTTGTCCGTGACGCCCTTGGTGGAGGGCCAGATACTTGCAACCAATGGCGGACGATCAGCTGGCGCCGTGGTCCGGGGACTGACCTCCGAAGACCTGACGAGCCGCCCATCGATTGCCGACAACATCCGTCTGGGCTCTCTGGCCAACTTCAAAGGCAACGATGCCATCGTTCTTGGGTCGCGTTTGGCCCGATCACTGGGGGCCATTCCGGGCGACAAGGTGACCCTTGTGTCGCCGAAGGGGACTGTCACGGCGTTCGGAACGGTGCCGCGGCTTCAGGCCTATACCGTCGTCGCGACCTTTGAAGTCGGCATGTTTGAATTCGACAGCAGCTTCATCTTTATGCCGCTTGAAGCGGCGCAGAAATATTTCCGGATGGGGGATACCGTCAGCCAGCTCGAAATATTCGTGAAGGATCCGGACAATCTGTTGCGCCAGCGCACAGCAATCGGGGCGGCTCTGGATGCGGAACATCGATTGTTTGACTGGCAACAATCAAATCGAAGCTTTTTCAATGCGTTACAGGTTGAACGCAATGTCATGTTCCTGATCCTGACACTTATTATTCTGGTTGCCGCCTTCAACATCATTTCCAGCCTGATCATGCTGGTGAAGGATAAAGGATCGGCCATTGCGATCCTGCGAACGGTTGGCGCCTCGCGCGGCACGATCATGCGGATTTTCTTTATCGTCGGAACAAGTATCGGTGTTGTCGGAACCGCGTCGGGAACAATTCTGGGACTGTTGTTCGCGCACAACATCGAATCTCTGCGGCGCGCCATTGAATCTCTCACGGGCAATGACCTGTTTGCGGCGGAGATCTATTTCCTCAGTCAGTTGCCGGCCGAAGTCGACACGGGCGAAGTGATCATGGTCGTCTGCATGGCGCTGGGCTTGTCGATCCTGGCAACGCTTTACCCGAGCTGGCGTGCGTCTCGTCTCGACCCGGTGGAGGCGTTGCGCAATGAGTGAAGTTGCTCTCGAACTCAAGCGCGTGACCCGCACATTTAATCAGGGGGGGCGTGAGATCGCTGTGCTGCGTGAGGCAGGGATGTCGCTGGCACGCGGCGAAATCGTGGCGCTGGTTGGGCCCTCGGGTGCGGGCAAGTCCACGCTGTTGCATATCGCGGGGCTCCTTGAGCGCCCGGATAGCGGCGATGTGGTGATCACAGGTGAGAATTGCGCGGATATGCCGGAATCCGAGCGCACGCGTTTGCGTCGTGAAGCCCTGGGCTTTGTGTACCAGTTCCATCATTTGCTCCCGGAATTCTCGGCGCTGGAAAACGTCATGCTGCCGCAGATGATTGCCGGCGTGAACAAGTCCACGGCGCGAGAGCGCGCGGGCGAACTTCTGGAAATGGTTGGCCTCAGTGATCGCGCCACCCACCGACCTGGCGAACTCAGCGGCGGTGAACAGCAACGGATCGCCATCGCACGAAGTGTCGCCAATGCGCCATCGGTTCTGCTGGCCGATGAGCCGACAGGAAACCTCGACCCCGAGACGGCTGGCGCCGTGTTCGGACAGATGCTCAAGCTTGTGCGTGGTGTGGGTCTGGGCGCGCTGGTGGCGACCCATAACCTTGAACTCGCGTCCAAAATGGACCGAATTCTGCAATTGCGTGACGGTCACATCGAAATCGTCTGACTTGTCCCCGGCTTTCGCCTTGTTCAACGGCGCTCCGTCGGGAGAATCGGTCTAATCTCAACGCATGTCACATGCTGATTTCGTCCATCTCCGCGTTCATTCCGCCTATTCGCTTGCCGAAGGTGCACTGCGCATACCCCAACTCGTCGCTTTGTGCCGCGACAAGCAGATGCCGGCTGTTGCGATCACGGATACAGGCAATCTGTTTGGGGCGCTGGAATTCTCGCTGGCCGCTGCAAAAGCAGGAATTCAGCCGATTGTCGGGTGTCAGATCGCGTTGGCGGTTGATGCAGACCCGGAGGCCGCGCGTCGGGGGCAGAATGGTGGCAACCATTTCCGGGATGGCGATCAGCTTGTCTTGCTCGCCCAATCCGAAGCGGGATATCGAAATCTGCTGAAGATTGTCAGCCGGTCTTTCATCGAGATGGCAGACGACGCCCGCCCGACAGTGTGGCTGGAGCAACTCCAAGGGGTCACGGACGGCCTGATCGCGCTTTCGGGGGGGATTGCAGGCCTTCCGGGCCGTCTGTTGTCTGAAGGACAGGCTGACGCCGCGGAAGAAGCGATGCTGAACCTCGCCGGTCTGTTTCCCGGGCGGTTCTATGTCGAGATACAGCGGCACAATATCGACGCCGAGGACCGGCTGGAGAAGGCCTTTCTCGATCTGGCCTACAAACATGACCTGCCGCTCGTGGCGACCAATGAGGCGTTCTTTACCGATGAGGCCATGTACGAGGCCCATGACGCGTTGCTGTGCATCTCTCAAAGCGCCTATGTCTCCCAATCAGAGCGCCGCCGGGTCACGCCCGAGCATCGGTTCAAGTCAGCCGCCGAGATGCGTGCGCTTTTCGCAGATTTGCCCGAAGCCATCGATAACACGCTGGTCATCGCCCAACGGTGCGCGTTCATGCCCACCGAAGCACCGCCAATGCTGCCGCCGTTCCCGACCGCAGATGGCAGCACAGAAGAAGAGGCGCTTCGCACCGAGGCCGAAGCCGGTCTTGAGCTGCGCCTTGCAGCGCATGTTTACGAAGACGGTATGGATGCCGCCGCTCGGGAAGCTGTTGCAAAACCGTATAGAGATAGATTGAAGTATGAGCTCGAAACCATTGTTAACATGGGGTTTCCGGGATATTTTCTGATCGTTTCGGACTTCATTAAGTGGTCCAAGGCCAATAACATTGCCGTTGGGCCGGGCCGTGGGTCTGGTGCCGGGTCCGTGGTTGCCTGGGTGCTGACCATCACGGACCTCGATCCACTCCGTTTCGGGCTGTTTTTCGAGCGTTTCCTGAACCCTGAACGTGTGTCGATGCCGGATTTCGATATCGATTTTTGTCAGGAACGCCGGGACGAAGTCATCCACTACGTCCAGCAGAAGTTCGGTCATGACCGCGTCGCCCAGATCATTACCTTCGGCAAGCTGCAGGCCAGAGCTGTTGTGCGCGACGTTGGCCGGGTTCTCGAGATGCCTTATGGCCAGGTTGACCGGATTGCCAAGCTGGTGCCCAACAATCCGGCCAATCCGACCACATTGGGCGAGGCGATTGATGGTGAGCCCCAGCTTCAGGCCATGCGGGATGAAGATGAGGCGGTTGCCCATCTTCTGGATCTGGCCCTGAACCTCGAAGGTTTGTACCGAAACTCCTCGACCCATGCCGCGGGTGTGGTGATCGGAGACCGGCCGCTTTCCGACATCATTCCGTTGTACCGCGATCCGCGGTCTTCGACGCTGGCGACCCAGTTCAGCATGAAGTATGTCGAGGCCGCCGGGTTGGTGAAGTTCGATTTTCTGGGGCTCAAAACACTTGATGTGCTGCAAAAAGCCGTCGAACTGGTCTCTGACAAGGGGGTCACAGTCGATCTGGCAACATTGCCGCTGGATGACCCAAAAACCTTTGAAATGCTTGCGCGTGGCGACACCACTGGCGTTTTCCAGTGTGAATCCTCTGGCGTCCGCGATGTGCTGCGAAAGCTGAGGCCTGACCGCTTCGAGGACATCATCGCCGTTGTCGCGCTTTATCGTCCCGGTCCGATGGACAATATTCCGAGCTATATCGCGCGAAAGCACGGCCTCGAAGAGGTGGATTACCTGCACAAGGATCTCGAGCAATGCCTGGGGGAGACCTACGGGATCCCGATCTATCAGGAGCAGGTCATGCAGATGGCGCAGGAGCTGGCAGGCTATAGCCTCGGCAATGCTGATCTGTTGCGGCGTGCCATGGGCAAGAAGATCAAGGCCGAAATGGATGCGCAGGAGGAGAGTTTTGTCGCGGGTGCCAGTGCTCGCGACGTCCCTGAGGTCACGTCGCGTCGCATCTTTGAAACCATCGCCAAGTTCGCCGGCTACGGCTTCAACAAGGCTCATGCGGCCGCCTACGCGCTGATCGCCTATCACACGGCCTGGCTGAAGGCGAACCACCCGGTGGAGTTCTTTGCCGCATCGATGACGTTGGATATGGGCAACACGGACAAGCTGGCGATCTACAAGCAGGAGCTCGAACGGCAGAATATCGTGCTGCTGCCGCCAGATATGAATGCTTCGGGCGTGGATTTCGGGGTGGCGCAGCTCGATCCACCGGTTGCCAAGCCGATCGTGGATGGCGAAGAGCCTGAAATACCGCCGATCGGGGGCATTCGTTATGCGTTGGCCGCAATCAAGGGGGTCGGTCGCGCTGCAATGGTCGAGCTTGTTGGCGAACGTGATGCCAACGGGCCGTTTGCTGATCCGTTTGAGGTCGCAAGCCGCCTGAAAGCCCATGTGATGAATCGGCGCCAGCTGGAACGCCTGATCAACGCCGGGGCCTTCGACAGCCTAGATGTCAATCGTGCGCGGGTGTTTGACGGCATCGATCAGATTCTCGGCCATGCCCAGAGCACCCAGCGTGAACGGGAAAGCGGTCAATTCAATCTGCTTGGCGACATGAGTGAGGATGGTGCGGCCAAACCACAATTGGCCGACCGTATGGACTGGTTGCAGTCCGAACGGTTACAGCGCGAGTTGGACGCCGTCGGGTTCTACATGTCGGCCCATCCGCTCGATGAATATGGCAGTTTGCTTGAGAAACTTGGCATCGTTGCGAGCGTGGAGATTGAGGATACGGTCAAGATGCAGGGCGGGATGGCGGCATTGGCGCTTGCAGGCTCGGTTATCTCCGTTCAGCAGCGTACGTCGCAGCGCGGCAGCAAATATGCGTTTGTGCAATTGTCCGACGCGTCCGGCACATACGAGGTCATGATGTTTGCCGAAGTGCTCGCCGCGTCGCGCGAAGTTTTGGAAAGCGGCAACCCGGTTCTGGTTTCGACGGCAGCGCGGATTGATCAGGGGCAGGTGCGCCTCTCCGCTCAGAGTGTACGCCCGCTCGAAGCGGCGGCTGCGACCGCGCCTGTGGCCATCCGTATCTGGCTCGAAGATATGGAGCCCTTGCCTTCGCTCAAAGCGCTGATCGAGCGAGAGGCCACGCCAAACGAGCATGACAATGCAAATGGCCGAATCAGTCTGGTCATTCCCGATGGAAACCGGGAGGTGATCGTGCGTTTGAGCGGCAAGTATCGCTGCACGCCGCAGATACGGGCTGCGATGAGCGCAATTCAGGGTATATCAGAGGTTCGCGAGCTATAGGCCAGGCCAAGTTTTTGGTTGTATAGTCACGCATCGCAACAGGGGGTCAGTATGTCAGTAAAACTCACAGAGAAAACGGCGACAGATGCCGCTGAACGGGAAGTCGGTGCCTTCACAACGCTGATCGACAATGATCGGACGCGGATTACCCATTGGGTCATCAAGCCGGGGCAGCAGACCGGCTGGCACCTGCATGATTTCGACTATGTGACGATTCAGGAATCAGAGGGCACGCTGTACCTCGAGCATTCGGATGGCACAGAGCGAACGATCGAATATGTGCCCGGGACGGCTGCGACCATCAGTGCGCCCGTAGAGCACAACGCGATCAATGTCGGCGATGTCGATATCGTGGTGACGGAGATCGAGTACAAAAACTAGAACGGGTCGCAAATGTCTGAAAAACTTGACGAAAAGACACGTATCGAAATCCCGGCCGACAAGGTTGGGCATTATGACGTTCTGATCGACAATGAGACCACTCGGATCACGTTTCACCGTATTGAGCCAGGCGAAAACTCCGGCTGGCATCGACATGAGCACAATTATGTTGGCTATCACTTCCAGTCGAGCGAGGTCGAAGTTGACCGCACCGATGGCAAGGACGGGGTGATGCGCTCTCAGGAAGGCGTGGCCACATTCTATGATGTCGGTGAAGGCTTCGAACACAATGTGACCGTGAAAGGGGACAGCGCGCTGGTCGCGCTGGAAATCGAGTACAAGAAACCCTGACCGGCGACGATTAAGCCCTTGTATTTCTTTACGGCGGCGGGTATCACCCGGCCCGTTACTGCATGGTGCAGAACATAAATCCACACGTAGACACGCGGCTTACGGACAGACATCCCCGCAAGTCGATCCGGTGCCCCACACGGGGCGACAGTCTGCGGAGGTTCAACCGGTAAAGGAGAGACCATGGCGGTCCCAACATTCACGATGCGCCAGCTGCTCGAAGCTGGCGTTCACTTTGGTCATAATACGCGTCGCTGGAATCCCAAGATGGCTCCGTTCATCTTTGGTGTCCGTAACGGCATTCACATCATCGATCTGCAGCAGACGGTCCCGATGCTCTACACGGCGCTGAACGCAGCGCGCAGTGTGGCATCCGAGGGCGGTCGCGTGCTGTTTGTCGGCACCAAGCGGGCTGCCAGCGATATTGTCGCTGAATCTGCTCGCAAGTGTGGTCAGTACTACGTTAACCAGCGTTGGCTGGGCGGCATGTTGACCAACTGGAAGACGATCTCCCAGTCGATCAAGACCCTGAAAGAGCTGGATGACAAGCTCACGGGTGAGGCGCTTGAAGGTCTGACAAAGAAAGAAACCCTGCAGCTGACTCGTCAGCGCGACAAGCTTGAAATGGCACTTGGTGGCATCAAGGAAATGGGCGGTCGCCCTGATCTCGTTGTGATCATCGATACCAACAAGGAAGATATCGCGATCAAGGAAGCCAAAAAGCTTGGTATTCCGGTCGTTGGTGTTGTCGATTCGAACTCGAACCCGACGGATATCGATATGCCGATTCCGGGCAATGACGATGCCATGCGGGCGATCCAGTTGTACTGCGATCTGTTCGCTGGCGCGGTCATCGATGGATTGCAGCAGGATATGGTTGCATCGGGCGTTGATGTTGGCGCAGCAGAAGCTCCTCCGGTTGAGGCGCTCGACCAGGCTGCACCGGAACCGGCTGCCGCAGAAGTTGCCGCCAGCACACCTGAGGCCGCACCGGCTGAAGAGGCTGCTGCTCCGGAAACAACACCTGCAGCTAGTTAATTAGTTTCAATAGGTTAGAACCAGTAACGAAAGTGGAGTATCAGCATGGCTGAGATCACTGCGGCTGCCGTCAAGGCGCTTCGTGAGCAATCCGGCGCAGGTATGATGGATTGCAAAGCTGCCCTCACCGAAAATGACGGTGACATGGAAGCTTCCATCGATTGGCTTCGGAAGAAAGGCCTGTCGGCAGCGGCCAAGAAGGCCGGTCGCGCGGCAGCAGAGGGACTTGTCGGCATGGCCGTTGATGGCAACACCGGCGCCCTTGTGGAAGTAAATGCGGAAACCGATTTTGTCGGACGGAATGAAACCTTTCAGCAGTTCGTGGCAAAAACAGCCAGTATCGCTCTTGTTCATGGTGCTGATGTCGACAGCCTGAAGGCTGCCGACTTTGAAGGCGCAACCAATGTGGAGCAGGCTGTTGTCGATTTGGTTGCTTTGATCGGTGAGAACATTGGCCTTCGTCGTTCAGTCCAGCTTTCTGTCGAAAACGGGACCGTTGCTGGCTACATCCACAATCAGGTGGCCCCGGGCATGGGTAAGATCGGCGTCCTCGTTGCGCTTGAATCCACTGGTGACAAGGCGAAGCTTGATGAGCTTGGTCGCCAGCTTGCAATGCATGTTGCCGCAGCGCAGCCGCAATTCCTTGATGTCTCGTCCGTGGATGCCAGCGCGCTGGACCGTGAACGCGAAGTTCTGGCTGATCAGGCTCGTGCTTCAGGCAAGCCGGAAGAGATCGTCGACAAGATGGTCGAAGGCCGCCTGCGCAAGTATTACGAGGAAGTTGTTCTGCTCGAGCAGACCTACGTGATCGACGGTGAGAGCAAAGTTGGTAAGTTTGTCGAAGCCGCTGCCAAAGATATTGGTGCGCCGGTGACGATTGCTGGTTTTGAGCGATTTACGCTGGGTGAAGGCGTTGAGCGCAAGGAAGAAGACTTTGCGGATGAGGTTGCGAAACTCGCAGGCTAAATTCGTATTCGACTGCGGGAGGCGGTCGTTTCATGACAGATGATGGTAGCTTTAAACGAGTCCTTTTAAAGGTTTCTGGCGAAGTCCTCATGGGGGAGGCCGAGTTTGGGCTGGACCCTGAAACTGTCGACCGCATCGCAGCCGATATTGCACAGGTTCATGCCAGCGGCATCGAGCTTTGTCTTGTGGTTGGCGGCGGGAATATCTTTCGGGGTGTTTCGGTCGCGGCCAAGGGGATGGAGCGGGCAAGTGCCGACTATATGGGTATGCTCGGCACCGTCATGAACGCCCTTGCGCTGCAAAGTGCGCTGGAAGCGATTGATGTTCCGACACGCGTCCTTTCTGCAATCCCGATGTCGACGGTGTGTGAGCCTTACATTCGTCGTCGCGCGGTGCGCCATATGGAGAAGGGTCGGATCGTGATTTTCGCGGCCGGTACCGGCAATCCTTATTTTACAACGGACACCGCAGCAGCTTTGCGCGCATCGGAAATGGACTGTGATTGCCTGATGAAGGGCACAAAGGTCGATGGCGTCTATTCAGAGGATCCTGAAACGAATCCGGATGCCGAACGCTACGATTCTTTGACGCATTTCGACGTTTTGCAGCGGGATCTGAAGGTCATGGATGCAGCGGCGATTACGCTGTGCCGAGAGAACAATATTCCGATTCTTGTGTTTTCCATCCAGAATGCCGGTGAAGTTCACCGTGTTTTGCACGGCGAAGGCCGTTTCACGATTGTCAGGGGAGAAGGTTAGTGTCTGCAGACGAAAACGATCTCAAGCGCCGTATGGAAGGCGCTCTCGATGCGCTGAAACGTGAATTTGTCGGTCTTCGGACCGGACGCGCGTCAACCAGCCTGCTCGAAAACATTCAGGTCGACGCCTATGGCTCGGCAATGCCTCTCAATCAGGTGGCTTCGGTGAGTGTACCTGAGCCGCGTCTGCTGACGGTTCAGGTCTGGGACAATGGCAACGTCAAGGCGACAGAGAAGGCTATTCAGGATGCCGAACTGGGCCTCAATCCGCAAACCGAAGGCAATTTGATCCGCGTTCCGATTCCCGAGTTGAGTGAGGAACGACGCGAGGAGATGGCCAAAGTTGCAGCCAAATATGCAGAGCAGGGCCGTATTGCGGTTCGCAATGTCCGCCGTGACGGAATGGATTCTCTCAAGAAGCTTGAGAAAGATGGCGACATCTCACAGGACGAACAGCACGCGCGCGGCGATGATATTCAGAAAATGACCGATGCTTACATCAAGCAGGTCGACGAACTGCTCGAAACGAAAGAGCAGGAGATCATGCAGGTCTGAGTGCTATGGCCAGCGATGCAGATGAGACGAGCCTGGTCCCTCAGCATGTTGCCATCATTATGGATGGCAATGGTCGATGGGCGCGCGCACGCGGTCTGCCGCGTACGGCAGGGCATAAAAAGGGCGCTGAGGCTGTTCAGCGCACTCTTGAGGCCGCTAGAGATCTCGGGGTCAGGTATCTGACGCTTTTCGGGTTTAGTTCGGAGAACTGGAATCGTCCCGAAGGAGAGGTGTTCGACCTGATGGGGCTTCTTCGTCGATACCTCCAATCCGAAACGTCTGCCTTACACCACAAAAACATCCGCATTCGTGTTGTCGGCGACCGAAGTCGTTTTTCGGATGACATCGTTTCTCTCATTACCAACGCCGAGAAAATGACTGCCGGTAACGACGGTCTCAATCTCACCGCAGCGCTGAGCTATGGCGGTCGACAGGATATTACAACGGCGGCGCGCACAATCGCGGCGAAAGCAGTGGCAGGGGAGCTTGATCCAGATTCCATTGATGAGGATATTTTCGGGCAGCATCTGTGGACCCATGATCTGCCCGATCCCGACCTGTTAATCCGCACGAGTAATGAACAACGGATCAGCAACTTTCTGCTTTGGCAGTGTGCCTATAGCGAACTCGTGTTTTCTGATGTGTATTGGCCGGAGTTTGGTCGGGAAGGTCTCGAGCAGGCCATTGCCGAATACAATCGTCGTGACCGGCGCTTCGGCGCGATCGCGAGCTAGCCTGTTGATCGACAAGCCCCTGCCTGATCCCACCCAACCCGGTTCCGGGCCCAGCAACCTGATTCTTCGTGTCGGATCGGCCCTCGTTCTGGGGCCACTTGTTCTGTTCTGCATCTGGATGGGCGGGCTTTGGTTTGCGTGCCTGATCGCGATTGTCGCCGTGGCCGGGGGCGGTGAATGGCGCAAGATGGCAAAGCTGGAAACCCGTGGCGTTGGCACCATCCTGATAATGGGACCTCTTTTTGTTTTGATTGCCATTGTTGGTGCCAGTCCAGCAGCCGGTGTGTTTGTTCTCGCAATCTCCATATTTCTGGCACTGGCGACTTTCGGGTCGCCCTGGGCGGACCGTCGATGGGCCGTGATCGCGCTGTTGCATGTCGGTCTTGCGGCACTGGCGACAATTTACCTGCGTCTGACGCCCGAGTTGGGCCGTGATTTGGTGTTCATATTGTTTGGCGCAGTCTGGTTGTCGGATATTGGAGGCTACGTCGCGGGCCGACTGATCGGGGGACCAAAATTGGCGCCGGGTATCAGTCCGAACAAAACACTGGCCGGATCCGGAGGGGCTCTCGTCTTCGCGGGTGTTGGTGCGCTTGTTTACGGCGCGATGACCGAAAGCCAAAGCAGTATGGTTCTGGTTTTAGCTCTGGTTCTGTCCGTTGCGACACAAGCTGGCGATCTGTTTGAATCCTGGGTCAAACGTCGGTTTGACGTTAAGGATTCCGGTACCTTGATCCCGGGCCATGGCGGTATACTCGACCGCGTGGACGGCTTACTCTTCGCCGCGCCTGTTCTGGCGTTGATTGTTTTGGTTTCCGGGACGGACTTTATTTCATGGCAGTAACCGAATTTTCCGGCGACCCGCGAGCAGTCCAAGGTTGCCGACGCCTTTCGATTCTTGGTGCCACCGGTTCAATCGGAACCAGCACCGCCGATCTTGTCCGACGGAATCCCGAAGCATTTGATGTTGCAGTTCTGACGGCAAACCGGAATGCAGCTGATCTCGCGACGCTGGCGCGCGAATTGCGACCTGAACTCGCGATTGTGGCGGACCCGGAAGCTTATACGGAACTGCAGGAATTGCTTGCGGGAACCGGAATAGAAGTCGCTGCTGGTCCGCAGGCACTTGTTGAAGCAGCTCGTGAACCCGTGGACATGACCATTGCAGGGATTGTTGGTGCTGCAGGGCTGGATTCGGCACTGGCTGCGATCCAACAAGGGACTGTTGTCGCTCTGGCGAACAAGGAATGCCTCGTCTGCGCCGGAGACCTGGTTCTGGAGGCCTGTCATGCCGCCGGAACAACGCTTCTGCCGCTCGACAGCGAGCACAACGCGATCTTTCAGGTGTTTGAGACCGAGAACGCAGCGGATGTCGAAAAGCTTGTTCTTACCGCTTCAGGCGGACCTTTTCGGACATGGACGCGGCCTCAAATGGCAACCGCAACCCCCGATCAGGCGGTGGCGCATCCAAACTGGGACATGGGTCGGAAGATTTCGGTCGATTCCGCGACCATGATGAACAAGGGCCTCGAATTAATTGAGGCTGCATATCTGTTCCCTGTGGCATCAGAAAACATTGATGTGTTGGTCCACCCACAATCCGTCGTGCACTCCATGGTGGCTTATACGGATGGGTCCATGTTGGCGCAGTTAGGGCCGCCGGATATGCGAGTGCCGATTGCCCACGCATTGGCCTGGCCGGCCCGTATGAAAACACCGGTGGAACGTCTGGATCTGGCCGCGATAGGAACTCTGGACTTTGAAGCG
Source organism: uncultured Alphaproteobacteria bacterium (assembly GCA_943787745.1). Classification (GTDB taxonomy): domain Bacteria; phylum Pseudomonadota; class Alphaproteobacteria; order UBA6615; family UBA6615; genus JABJAG01. The sequence goes on from CALSNJ010000002.1 coordinate 456,719, forward strand.
CCCGATGATGAACGGTTTCCCGCAATTGCACTTGCGCGCGCGGCGCTCGACAGCGGAAATGGCAGTACGGCCGTTCTGAATGCCGCGAATGAGGTGGCGGTGCAAAGTTTCCTCGACAATTTGATCGGATTTCTGGATATCACCAAATTTGTCGAGAAGACGCTGGAATTGGTGCAGGCAAGCCCGATCCGCACGCTGGACGATTTTCGGGCTCTGGACACGGAAACGCGAGTGGTCACGGAATCTCTTGTAAAGTCTGGTTCTTAACGCCAATTCAAGCATTGCAGCGCAGGCTTGGTGCCAAGTCTGCAAGGGAGTGAGTCTGTATGGGCGGCGTCATCGAAACAATTTTCTGGTTCCTAGTGGTGCTTACGCCACTCGTGTTCATACATGAGTTTGGCCACTACTGGTTTGCCCGTCGGAACGGGGTCAAAGTTGAGGTGTTCTCGGTCGGGTTTGGCCGTGAGCTCTTTGGGTATACCGATAAGTCCGGAACCCGTTGGAAATTCAGCCTTATTCCCTTTGGTGGCTACGTAAAGATGTTCGGCCAAAGCGATCTGGGGCCCGACGAGGACGAAGCTGACCTGACAGAGGCGGAACGTGAGGTTGCGTTCCATTCCAAGAAGTTGTCCCAAAAGGCCATGATTGTCGCGGCGGGTCCGTTGGCCAATCTCCTTTTTGCCATTGTTGTCTTTACGGTTCTTTTCGCCACGGCGGGACAGCCCTTTACGCCAGCGACGGTGTCCGAGGTCGTTCCCGATTCGGCTGCAGAGACCGCAGGCATTGAGGCTGGGGACACGTTTACCGAAGTCGCCGGTCGCTCAATCGAGCGCTTTGAAGAAGTTCAGCAACTCATTCGTCTGCATCCGGGTATTCCGGTAAACATCACCGTAGACCGAAACGGGCGGAATCTTAATTTGATCGCGACCCCGACCGTCACTGTTGTGCCGGATGGACTGGGCGATGAGGCGCGCTTGGGTGTCCTCGGTGTGCGCGGTGTTGAACGTGCCTATGAGCGCCACAGCATCCCGACAGCAGCCTGGCAATCTGTGCGGGAGACCGTTCGTCTGGTTTCGGTCACCGTGACAGCGATCGGGCAGATGTTTGGGGGCGAACGCAGTGCCAAAGAACTGGGTGGGCCGGTCCGAATCGCGCAGATGTCCGACAGCGCGGCAGACGCCGGAATCGTAACGCTGATTATTTTTGCCGCTTTTCTTTCAATCAATCTCGGGTTGATCAATCTTCTGCCTATCCCGCTCCTTGATGGCGGACATCTGCTGTTTTATGCCTATGAAGCCCTTGTCCGGCGGCCACCGGGGCGTTGGGCGCAGGAGTTTGGGTTGAAAATCGGGCTGGTTTTCGTGCTGGGCCTCATGCTATTCGCCACGTTCAATGATATTGCCCGACTTCCTGTCGTTCAGCGGATTGTCTCGCTGATCACTTAGGGTTAAACCTCTGTGTGATAACAAGAATCGAGCAACTGGCGTAACAGGGACGAGCGTGTGATTTCCCGCTTACTCAAGTTTTCAGTGACAGGCTTACTGGCGAGCGTTTTGCTCGTTGGGGCTGCTGTCGTGACGCCGCTTCTGGCACAGACCGCCTCTGGCTCTACGATTGAGGAAATCCGCGTTGTCGGGACGCAGCGTATCGATCCCTCGACGGTCAACTCCTACATGCAGTTGAAGCCCGGTGATCGCTACAACGCAGAGAAAGTTGATGAGTCTCTAAAGAACCTCTTCAACACGGGGCTCTTTGCCGATGTGACCTTGCGCCGCGAAGGCCGGTCTCTTGTTGTGCAGGTTGTCGAGAACCCGATCATCAACCGCATCGCGTTTGAAGGCAATCGCAAGATCGACGATGAGACCCTGCAAACAGAGGTGAGTTTGCGCCCGCGAGTTGTCTACACGCGAACCAAGGTTCAAAGCGATGTTCGTCGTTTGCTTGACGTCTATCGTCGCACCGGGCGTTTTGCGGCGACCGTTGATCCGAAAGTCATTCAACTTTCTGAAAACCGCGTTGATCTGGTTTTTGAAATTGATGAGGGTGGCGCGACAGGCATTCGGGCAATTAATTTTATTGGCAATGCGGAGTTCTCTGACGGGGATTTGCGCGATGTCATTCAGACCACGGAATCAAATTTCTACAATTTCCTCTCATCCAACGACACGTATGATCCTGACCGTCTTTCGTTTGATCGGGAGTTGCTGCGACGGTTCTATCTTTCGGAAGGGCATGCGGATTTTCGTGTGGTGTCGGCCATCGCTGAACTGACCGAAGATCGTGAAGACTTTCTTGTGACCTTCACTGTGGACGAGGGACCGCTATACACGTTTGGGAAGCTTGACGTTTCAAGTCAGTTACGTGGCGTTGAGAATGAAGACCTGGTCTCCCAGATCACTTCGGACACAGGGGATATCTACAATGCGACGGAGGTCGAGAACACGGTTCAGGCCATCACCGACACGCTGGGTGAACGCGGGTTTGCCTTTGTTGATGTTCGGCCACGTGTGAACCGGGATCGCGATGATCTGACCATCGATGTGACCTACGAAATTCGTGAAGGTCCTCGTGTTTTTGTGGAACGCATCGACATTGGTGGCAATGTTCGAACCTTGGATACCGTGATCCGCCGTGAGTTCACTCTGGATGAAGGCGATGCCTTCAATACGGCAAAGCTGCGGCGTACGCGTCAAAGACTGCAGGATCTTGGCTTCTTTGCCCGTGTTGACGTCAACAACAATCCCGGCAGCGCCCCAGACCGGACAGTCATCAGTGTGGACGTTCAAGAGCAGTCGACTGGCGAACTCTCCATTGGTGCAGGCTTCTCATCGACGGCCGGGGCCTTGAGCGATCTGACCATTCGTGAACGCAACCTGCTTGGTCGTGGTCAGGATTTGCGCTTCAGCACAACCCTGGCAACCAAACAGCAGCAGGTGGACCTGAGTTTCACAGAGCCTTATTTCCTTGGCCGGGAGCTTGCGGCAGGCGTTGATGCCTTTTACAGGACAACGGATTTTGGGGATCGATCCTCGTTTCAGGAAGACGAGGCAGGTTTTGGACTTCGGGCCGGGTACCAGATTTCACCAAAACTTCGGCATACAGCGCGCTACACATTCTCGCGTGACGAGATTGATGAAGTGGCAGCCGATGCTTCGCCCGCCATTAAGGCGCAGGAAGGAACGTTTTCGACGTCCGCGATCGGCAACGAATTTTTCTATGATGCACGGAACAGCCGGTTTAGTCCTACGGACGGCTATTTCCTGAGTTATGATATCGATGTGGCTGGTTTCGGTGGTACCGAACGGTTCGTACGAAATGAAGTTGGCGCCGGGCTGTTCGAATCTCTCTTCGGAACGTCGTTTATCGGCAGCCTCGAAGGTTCGGCCGGCATCATGAACGAGCTCGATGATGACATTCGTATTTCCGAGCGTTTCTTTCTGGGCGGTAACAAGTTCCGGGGTTTCAAAACAGGCGGTGTTGGCCCCCGCGACATTTCAACGGATGATTCTCTGGGTGGTACGAAGTTCTACCGCGCGTCCGCAGAGGTCGAATTCCCGCTCGGTTTGCCGGAAGAGTTCAACATCAAGGGCTCGGTCTTTACTGACGTTGGTTCGGTCTGGGGTAATGATGACTCATTCCCGAACATCGAAGATGATGCTTCGTTGCGGGCGACTATGGGCGTCGGTTTCGGCTGGGCATCGCCGGCTGGCCCGATCCGCATCAATCTCACCCGCGCAGTTCTGAAGGAAGAGTATGATAAGACCGAGTTCTTCAGTTTCAGCTTCGGGACCCGGTTTTAACGGAGCAATGACATGATCCGATTGGTAGGAGCGGTTGCGTTTGCCATCGCCATTACATCGGCTGCGTTATCACCAGCTGTAGCGCAGACGACCTCGAAACCGCCTGTGCCTTCCATTGCCATCGTGGATGTTGAATCTGTGATGCGAGATTCACTTGCGGTGAAGTCCGCGCGCAGCCAAATCGACGTGATTGCCAAGGATTTGCAACAAGACATTGCTGGAGAAGAGGAAAAACTGCGTTCCGAAGAACAGAAACTTCAGCAGCAACGAGCTCTGCTGTCACCGGAAAAATACGCTGAGGACCGCCAGGCTCTGCAGGAACGCGCTGCCGCACTTCAGCAGCGTGCACGATCCCTTCGCCAGACGCTTGACCGCGGGATGGCAAAAACAATGCAGCGTATCCAGATCGTTTTGTTTGAGGAGATTGGAAAACTGGCAGAGGAGATGGACGTGAATCTTGTCCTGCCGCGATCTCAGATTGTTGTCGCAATCGATTCATTCAATATCAGCGAAGCAGCTCTGGCGCGTTTGAACGCCCGATTGACTGAAGTCGACATGGCACTCGAACGTGCAGAATAACGGGAAGTATCCAAACCTGAATGGCTGATCCACGCTTTTTTGACAACAAGGGCCCGTTCTCGGTCGCCGAACTTTCTGCGCTTGCGGGGGATGACGTCGTTGTCCGGGGCGATGGAAGTGTTTCTATTTCGGATGTGGCGCCGTTGGACGCAGCAAGCGAAAACCACATCAGCTTTCTCGACAATCGAAAGTATATCGAGGCCTTCGAGGCCTCGGCGGCGCGCGCTTGTATTGTGGCGCCTGAACTTGCCGACAGGGCGCCTGACGGGATGGTTTTGATCGTCACCCCAAAGCCATACCGGGCCTATGCGCGTATCGCGCATGCTTTCTATCCGTCGGCTATGGCTTCGACCGGTGTCCACCCGTCCGCATCGATTGATCCGGAAGCCGATGTTTCAGCTGATGCTGCTGTTGGTGCCAATGCTGTTGTCGAAGCCGGCGCACGAATAGCCGCAGGTGCTGAAATCGGAGCTGGGGCCGTGGTCGGCCGCGGCGTGTCGGTTGGCGAAGGCTCGCGTGTCGGGGCGAATGCAAGTCTGGCCTATTGTGAAATTGGTGCGCGGTGCGAACTGCATGCGGGAGTTCGCATCGGAACCCGAGGGTTTGGCTTTGATATGTCAGCTGAAGGCCATCTCGATGTGCCGCAACTTGGTCGTGTGATTATTGGGGATGATGTCGAGGTCGGCGCGAATTCGACGATCGATCGCGGAGCTGGACCTGACACCCTAATTGGCAATGGCTGCAAGATTGATAATCTGGTGCAGATCGGGCACAACGTTCGCATGGGGCAGGGCTGTGTTGTCGTGGCACAATCGGGCGTCGCAGGCAGCACGGTGCTCAGTGATTTTGTCGTGTTGGCCGCGCAGTCCGGTGTTAGTGGGCATCTCAAAATTGCGCCAGGAACCCAATTGGCAGCACGCAGCGGGATCATGCGCGATACTGAACCGGGCGCCAAACTCGCCGGAAATCCGGCCATTCCTGCGAAAGAGTATTTTCGTCAAATGGCGGTTCTGGGGAAGCTTGCGAAAGATCGTCATCGCAAGAACTGACAACTGAAGTTATTGAACGGTTTCGAGCCATGGACACAAAAGTCGAACAACCACAGATGAACCCCAACGCACGCGAAGCGGTCGATATTCTCGAGGTGATGGAGATGATCCCGCATCGCCAGCCGTTCCTCATGATCGATCGTGTGGAAGATATCGTCATTCGGGAAAGCGCAACGGGTATCAAGAATGTCACGATCAACGAACCATTCTTCGTTGGACATTTCCCGGTACGTCCAGTTATGCCCGGTGTGCTTGTCATCGAGGCGATGGCGCAGACGGCTGCAGTCCTTGTTGTCGAGACCCTGGGGCCAGATGCTCTTGGCAAGCTCGTATATTTTATGACGATCGACAATGCGCGTTTTCGTAAACCGGTCGTACCTGGTGATCAGGTTAAATTGTTTGTCTCCGTTCAGCGCAATCGCGGCAATGTCTGGAAATTCAAAGGTGTCGCCAAAGTCGGCGACCTCACGGTTGCCGAAGCAATTTACTCAGCGATGATTATGGATGCCTGAATGACCTCTATTCACCCGACTGCCGTCATTGAAGATGGTGCGGAACTTGGCGCAGATGTTGAGATTGGCCCCTACAGTGTCGTGGGCCCCGAGGTGCGAATCGGTGACGGTGTTCGTCTGCATAGCCACGTGGTGGTTGGAGGGCGAACGACCATCGGGCCGCAAACTGAGATATTCCCCTTCGCTTCAATCGGGCTCGCTCCTCAGGATCTCAAATTCAGTGGCGAAGAATCCGAACTGATTATCGGAGCCCGCAATCAGATACGCGAGCATGTCACGATGAATCCTGGCACCTCTGGCGGTGGCCTCCAAACAAGAGTTGGAGATGATTGTTTGTTCATGGTGGGCGCGCATGTTGCGCATGATTGCATTGTTGGCAATCACGTCATCCTGGCGAACAATGCGACGATCGCGGGCCACGTGACGGTTGGCGATTTTGCGATTATCGGCGGTCTGTCAGCTGTGCATCAGTTTGTTCGGATTGGGGCCCACGCAATGATCGGCGGAATGTCCGGTATTGAGCAGGATCTCATTCCTTATGGTCAGGCGCAGGGTGACCGCGCGCGACTGCGGGGTCTGAACCTCGTGGGATTGCAGCGCCGTGACTTTTCCCGTGATGGTATCAGCAATCTTCGCACCGCTTACCGACTGCTCTTCGGTCCCGAGGGAACCATGCAGGAACGGGTTGATACCGTGGTGGAGTTATACGCTGATGACGAAGGGGTGATGGAAGTCGTCAACTTCGTACGCGCAGATTCATCTCGCGCGATATTGCAGCCCAAAACGTCCAATGGCGGTTAAGCTCGGAATTCTCGCCGGTGGCGGCCCGTTGCCCGGATATCTCGTTGAAGCCTGTCGCGCCAGTGATCGTCCTGTCTTTGTGATCGCGCTTGAAGGGCAGGCTGACCCCGACATCATTGCGGATACACCCCACGCCTGGGTGCGTCTGGGCGCTGCCGGTGAGGCGCTCGATCGTTTGCGCGCCGAGGGTGTCGGCGAAATTGTGATGGCCGGCCCGGTGCGCCGCCCAACCCTGCGTGAACTGCGCCCGGACCGAAGGGCTGCAAAGTTTCTTGGTATGGGTCTCCTCAAAAAGGGTGATGACGGTTTGCTGGGTGCACTCGTTCGCGCACTTGAAGAGGAAGAGGGCTTTCGGGTCGTCGGTGCGAATGACGTGTTGGCCGAGCTCGCAGCACCCTCGGGTCCATTCGGTGGTTTCAAACCCGATGATGAGTCAGACGCGGATATTGCGCATGGGGTTCGTGTTTTGCATCGCACGGGCCCACTGGATATTGGGCAGGCCGTGATTGTTCAGCAGGGCATTGTCCTTGGCCTTGAAGCTGCGGAAGGAACCCGCGCATTGCTCGAGCGCTGTGGTCCCTTGCGTCGTGATGGCCGGGGCGGTGTTCTGGTCAAACTCCACAAGCCGGGTCAGGAAATGCGCGCGGATATGCCGTCCATTGGTCCCGAGACGATCCGTGCGGCACGCGGAGCAGGCTTGGCAGGGGTCGCTGTTGCAGCGGGTTCGACCCTTGTGTTTGAAAAGGATGCACTGATCGCAGAAGCAGATGCCGCAGGAATGTTCGTGATCGGCATTCTGCCTGCTGACTATGTGGATGACTACGACACGGCGTCATGAATACGGTCGCCCCCGACTCTCCCTTGCATGTCTACGTGATTGCCGGTGAACCGTCTGGCGATGTTATCGGTGCCAGACTGATCGAGGCTCTGCGCGCTGACGGTGATATCGAGGTTTCGGGTATCGGCGGGCCAGAGATGGAGGCTGCAGGCCTGCAAAGCCTGTTTCCCTATGATGAACTGGCTATCATGGGGCTGACCGAGGTTCTTCCTAGCGTACCGCGCATTCTTCGTCGGATGCGCAAGACGGCGCGGGATATCGAGAGAAAGCAACCCGATGTCATTGTGACCATCGATTCACCGGGTTTCGTATTCGGGGTTATCCGTCGTTTGAAGTCCCGGAACTGTCCCCGGGTTCACTATGTTGCACCGACGATCTGGGCCTGGCGGGCGGGTCGGGTGAAGAAGTTCCGAAAGCATTTCGACCACCTGCTGGCGTTGTTTCCCTTTGAGCCCCCGTTGTTTGAGGCTGCTGGACTGGATTGCTCCTTTGTGGGGCATCCGATCGCTGAAGGTGCTGTCGCTTCGGGCAACGGGCCTGCGTTTCGACAACGCCATGGAATTGGCACAGATGAGCAAGTCCTGTGTTTGCTTCCGGGAAGTCGGCGCGGCGAAGTCTCGCGTCTGGGACCGGTCATTTCAGAAGTCTTGGGGTTATTGGCGAGGAGCAACCCGGGAGCACGGATTGTTGTGCCGGCGGCACCAAATGTTCGGGATGCTGTTGGGACACTCGCTGTGACGTGGGGCGACAAGGTGCTTGTCGTGGATGGAGCCTCCGAACGGTATGACGCCTTTGCAGCCTCTGATCTGGCGCTCGCAGCGTCGGGGACGGTGACGCTGGAGCTGGCCTATGCAGGCGTGCCAACGGTTGTCATTTATCAGGTTGGAAAGCTGACTGGCGAAATCGCGCGCAGAATGATTCGGATTGAACACGTGTCTATCGTCAATATCGTCGCTGGACGGCTGATATTCCCTGAATTCCTGCAGTCGCGTTGCCGTCCGGCCTTGATCACCGGGGCGGTCAGTGCGCTCCTGGGTGACCGGGATGCGGCCCGCATAATTGGCGCGGACGCGCAGGCGATTGCACGCGATATTGCCGGCGGCGGGGACAAACCAAGCGCGCGGGCTGCGCGGGCTATCCGCGCAATTGTCGCTGCGGCGTGAACCGGCTAAGACAATCAACAGCAATGACCCAGTAAAGGATCCAGACATGGCAGATCAATCGGCGTTTCGGCTGCTTCACACGATGTTCCGTGTGAAGGACCAGGACAAATCCATCGACTTCTATACCCGCCTGTTGGGCATGAAGGTGCTGCGTCAAAAGGAGTTTGAAGGCGGTCGTTTCACCAATACCTTCATCGGGTACGGAGATGAGACCAAGGAAACGGTCCTTGAGCTGACCTACAATTGGGATCAGGCCGAACCCTATAGCCATGGCTCCGGCTTTGGGCACATCGCGTTGGGTGTGCCGGATATTTATGCGACCTGCAGCCAGCTGGAAGCCGAGGGTGTCACGATTTCACGTGCGCCGGGACCAATGAAGCACGGCACCACGGTGATCGCGTTCATTGAAGACCCCGACGGGTACAAGATCGAATTGATTGAAGGTTAGTCTGATGAGTAAAGATACCCGCACAGGCAAAGATATGGTGGTCGACCCGGCTGAACTCCCGGTTGAGTCCGGAACGCCTTACCCGGCACCCCATGATGCAATCGTACAGGGGCGGCACAGGTCGCGGTTGTCGCCGGTGCTCGGGCTGACAAAGTTCGGGGTGAATGTCCTTCGGATCGAACCGGGTGCCCAGTCTTCAGCGCGCCATTGGCACTCCGAACAGGACGAATTCGTCTATGTGCTCGAGGGCGAGGCCACGTTGGTGACGGATGAGGGCGATACCATCGTGAAGGCCGGTATGGCTGCGGGTTTCCCGGCGGGCAATCCGAATGGGCACACGCTGGTCAATCGTTCGAACTCAGATGTGCTGGTGCTTGAAGTTGGCGATCGCCCCGTGTCCGAAGATGTCGAGTATCCCGATATCGACATGGCCAATGCGGTGCGGGACGGAAAACCGAACTTTACCCGCAAGGACGGCTCTGCCTTCTAGGTATCCAGCGCTTGGCTAGCCGAGAAGGGCCAGTCCACCAATCAGAACAAGCAGGCACAGCAGCGCGGCCAGCCAGCGTCGCCGAAAGGCTTGCGGCTGCTCGTCTGCGGGCTGTTGCCCGGTGTCAGGGCCCCAGCGTTCCTCAATGGAGGCAAGCCCGGGTCGGACGGGGATGCTGACGGCGCGTCGCGCGCGTCGGTCAATGGGGGTTACCGCTTGTCCGGTGAAACGTAATTCCGTTCGGTGGACCCGAGATAAAGCTGACGGGGACGACCAATACGCTGATCCGGATCCTCGATCATCTCTTTCCACTGTGCAATCCAGCCTGCTGTACGCGCCAGTGCGAAAAGCACCGTGAACATGCTGGTCGGGAAGCCGATCGCCTTCAGGATGATGCCGGAATAGAAATCGACATTCGGGAAGAGCTTGCGATCAACGAAATAAGGATCTTCGAGCGCGATTTTTTCCAGTTCCATGGCGAGTTCGAGCAGGGGATCATCATCCACACCAAGCTCTTCGAGAACCGCATCGGCAGATTTTTTCAGAACGCCAGCGCGCGGATCGTAGTTCTTGTAGACCCGGTGACCGAAGCCCATCAGACGGAACGGGTCGTCCTTGTCCTTGGCGCGTTCCAGGAACTCAGGGATATTGTCCTTGTGGCCGATCTGGTCGAGCATTTCGAGCACGGCCTGGTTTGCGCCGCCATGGGCGGGGCCCCAGAGAGTGGCGATACCCGCAGCGATGCAGGCAAACGGGTTGGCACCCGATGAACCGGCGAGACGAACAGTCGAGGTTGACGCGTTCTGCTCATGATCGGCATGAAGAATGAAAATCTTGTCCATCGCATCCACAATGGCGGGGCTGGGAACATATTCCTCAGCCGGGACACCGAAGGTCATCCGGAGGAAGTTCTCGGAATAGCTCAGGTCATTGCGTGGATAGAGGAATGGCTGACCAACCGAATACTTGTAGGCCCAGGCTGCGATGGTCGGCATCTTGGCGATCAGGCGGTGCGATGCAATCAGGCGCTGCTGCGGATCATTGATGTCGGTGGAGTCGTGATAGAAGGCGGACATGGCGCCAACCACGCCGATCATCACGGCCATCGGATGCGCATCCCGACGGAAACCGCTGTACAGATTGCGCATCTGCTCATGGATCATCGAGTGATAGGTGATGGTGTGTTCGAAATCCTGCAATGTTGCGGCGTCTGGCAGCTCGCGATGCAGAAGCAGATAGCAGACTTCCAGAAAGCTGCTCTCACCGGCCAGCTGTTCGATGGTGTAACCACCATGGCGCAGTATGCCGACTTCGCCGTCGATATATGTCAGCGCCGAGTCACAGCTCGCTGTGGAGGTATAGGAGGGGTCATAAGTGAACATGCCCGTCTGGGAATACAGCTTCCGCACGTCAATGACCTTGGGGCCTTCTGTGCCTTCAAGGATCGGAAGTTCAACTGTTTGTCCGTCTACGGTGAGGGTAGCTGTTCCAGCGGTTTTTGCGTCACTCATGTATATCTTCCCCAAATCGTTCGCTTTATCACACCGAAAGGTGCCACCTTGCGAGCCAGTGTTATGTTGCAGCGCACTATAATGGGCAAGAGGCCGTTCGGCAACTTAACCCAGTGCGTTTCCAGAGCGGACAGGCTCTAGGATGAGGCCAATTCAAGGCGTTTGAGCGTTTCATCATGCCCAAGCACCACCATGACTTCGAATATCCCTGGTGAAACGTTGCTGCCGGTCAAAGCGGCCCGCAATGGCTGTGCGACCTGACCGAGCTTAAGTTCGTTTCGGTCCGCATATTCACGGACGGCGGTATCGAGTTGGCTCTCATCCCATAATGTAATCGTACCGAGAATTTGAGCAAGCTCAGAGAGGTGATTTCGTGTTTCGGGCTCGGCCAGCATGCTACGCGCCTTGTCGTTAAAGGGCAAAGGTGCGTCAAACAGGTAAAGAGAAGCTGAATCAACGACTTCGTTAACAGTCTTTGCGCGTTGTACAAGGCCGGAAAGACCCGCAATCAGACGTGTTTGTGCGTGTGTGGAAAGGCTCTTGTCCGATGTTTCATCGGCCAATGCCATGATAATCCCGCTCAATTGTGCTGGATCAGCTTCCTTGAGGTAGTGCGCATTCAGGTTCAGGAGCCGGTCCATATCGAACCGGGCCGGTGACCGCCCGACGGAACCGAGGTCGAACCATTCGATAGCCTGTTCGGTTGAGATGATCTCATCGTCACCATGGGACCAGCCGAGGCGGAGCAGATAGTTCCGCATGGTTTCCGGCAGAATGCCCAGATCCGCATAGTGATCGACACCCAACGCACCATGCCGCTTAGACATTTTCGCGCCATCTGCACCATGAATCAGTGGGATATGCGCAAATTCCGGGATATCCCATCCACACGCCTGATACAGGTGATACTGGCGAAATGCGTTGTTGAGATGATCATCGCCCCGAATGACGTGGGTTGCGCCCATGTCATGGTCATCCACCACCACGGCAAGCATGTAGGTCGGGGTGCCGTCCGAGCGCAAAATGACGAAGTCATCAAGTGTGTCATTGGTGCGGGTCACATCGCCCTGAACCAGGTCCGAGATCGTGGTCTCGCCATCCAATGGCATCTTGATACGAAGGACCGGCTCTATACCCGCCGGAGCCTCGGATGGGTCCCGGTCACGCCAGCGATTGTCATAGACCCGCGTGGAACCGCCTTCCTTGGCCTTTTCGCGCATTTCGGCGAGCTCTTCGGGGCTGCAATAGCAGTGATAGGCCTTGCCTTCGGCCAGCAGCTGCGCGGCAACTTCAGCATGACGCCCGGCATTCTGTGACTGGAAGACGACATCCCCGTCATGCTCGAGCCCCAGCCAGGACAGACCTTCGAAAATTTTGTCGATCGCATCCTGGGTGGAGCGCTTCTTGTCGGTGTCCTCAACGCGCAGCACATACTTGCCGCCGTGATGTCGGGCAAACAGCCAGTTGAACAACGCGGTGCGCGCGCCGCCGATATGAAGGTATCCGGTTGGGGACGGGGCAAAACGGGTTACGACGGTCATGGATATGTAATTCCGGTTGGAAAGCCTGAAAATCTGCGTTTCGTATGGACGTTGGCGACGTTCTTTTCAATCAAGAACGTCTCAGGTCTGGTATTGACGGCACGTCAAAGGTGTCGGACCCTCTGTTTTAACAACCATGGCAATCACTTTCACCAGACGTGAGACCCGTTCACCTCCGGTTCCGTGGCTCCGTCAGCAGATTCTGGCCGAGCGCGAACGCTGGATATTGTGGTTGCCGGTTGCATTGGCCCTTGGCATAGGGATTTATTTTGGTCTGCCATACGAGCCTTGGCTCCTTTTCGGTTGGGCATCGCTCGCCAGTTCCCTGATCTTGCTCATCGTGCTCCGCAATCAATGGGTTGCCCGTATCGGATTGCTGGGGTTATTCGCCATATCGCTTGGTTTCATCGTCGCGCAATGGCGAACCCACGATGTCGCGGAAAACGTTCTGAACCGTGCGCTGTCATTTACAACGGTCGAGGGACTAGTGATGTCGGCCGAACCGGCGGTCCATGGTGCGCGCGTCATATTGAAGGTTTCGAGCATCGACCCCCTCGAGCCCGATGAGATGCCCGGTCGGGTTCGGATAAGGCTGCATGCGTCGGATAGCACGGTGCGACCTGGAGATGTGGTCCGGGTCCGCGCACGCTTGGCACCGCCGCCCTCGGCCTCATATCCGGGCGGATATGATTTCTCGCGCTCTGCCTGGTTTTCCCGGCTGGGCGCTGTCGGGTTTGCGTTCGGACCCGTCGAGCATCTGGAACGGGCCGGAAATGACGGGATTTTGGCATGGCTTCAACGCCATATCGAAGATTTGCGCACGCGGATTGCCCATCGGATTTCTGACGGCATCGGGGGGCCTGCAGGCGGCGTTGCAGCGGCGCTCGCGACGGGGCTGCGCGGGGAAATACCTGAAGAGGTTCGCCAGCACATGCGCGATGCCGGTCTGGCGCATTTGTTGGCCATCTCGGGGCTGCATATTGGTTTGGTTGCGGGGTTTGTTTTCACATTCGTGCGGGGTGGACTGGCCATCTTGCCCGGCTTGGCGTTGCGCTGGCCGCTGAAGAAGATCGCAGCAATCACAGCCCTGGTGGCAGCGGCGGTCTATATGTTGCTGGCTGGCGCGACCGTGCCCACCCAGCGCGCCTTCATCATGACCGCAATTGTACTGCTGGCGATGCTGCTCAACCGAACGGGTATATCCCTGCGCCTGATCGCCGTGGCGGCCAGCCTTGTCCTGCTGCTGCGCCCTGAAGCGTTGTTGAGCGTGAGCTTTCAGATGTCCTTTGCGGCTGCGATTGCTCTGGTGGCGGCTTATGAGGTCTTTGCGGGGCGTCTTCGTGTTGCCAGCGGCGAAAGCTCAATCGGGCGGAGGATTGTTCTGTATTTCGTGGCCGTCGCGTTCACCACGATCATCGCCAGTCTTGCGACGTCACCCTTCGCGGTTTTCCATTTCAATCGTCTGGCCGTGTTGGGATTGGTTGCCAATCTGGTGGCTGTCCCGATTGCCGCGCTTTGGGTGATGCCGCTCGAGGTGCTGGCGCTTTTGCTGATGCCTCTGGGTCTTGACGGTTTTGTCCTGCCGCTCTTGGGCTGGGGTGTGGAGGCGATCCTTGCGGTTGCCGCGCATGTGTCGTCCTGGCCGCTGGCTGCGATCACTGTTCCGGGTCCAAACCCGTTTGGGCTGATCGTGCTGACCCTTGGCGGTCTGTGGCTGACGCTTTGGAAGGGACGCTGGCGTATCTGGGGTATCGTGCCCATCCTCGCAGGTCTCGCAACATCTGGTCAGGCAACACCGCCGGACATCCTGATCTCTGACAACGCGCGTCTGATCGGGTTCCGTAGTTCAGATAATGTCCTGCATCTTTCCAGCACACAATCTCAGTCGTTCGTGCGCGATATCTGGATCCGACGGCTGGGTTCGAACGAGGAGGCTGCGTTTCCGCAACCGGGTGAGGGAAGCACAGTCCTTCGTTGCGATGAGCAGGGCTGTATCGGGCAGCTCGATGGGCACCGGATCGCCTTTGTCAGCGATCCCTTGGCGTTTGAGGAAGATTGTTTGTCGGCAGACATCGTGATTGCCGACGTCCCCGTGCCACGGTCCTGCAGTCAACCTGAGATCGTGATCGACTGGTTCGACTTGTGGCGCAGCGGCGCCCACGCGATTTGGCTGAAAGGAAACGGTCAAAGCCGCGTCTGGCATGCCCGCTCCGAAAACCCCGCGCGTCCTTGGATGCGTCCCGCGACGCGTTAGGGCTGGGATTGAAACCCAATAACCCAATCAGCCCGTCATACCCGGACTTGATCCGGGTATCCACGTCCAGAGGTCACGTGACACATTCACGTGGATGGCCGGATCAAGTCCGGCCATGACGGTGTAGAGGTAATGCGTCATCGCGAGCCCCGGAGGGGCGCGGTGATCCAGTGCCTGACAGGATTGCTTCGTTTGCTACGCGCCTCGCAATGACGGCTGGCTGCGGAAGGGTAAAGGGAAACGACCCTCTAATATTGACGCAGAAGTCCGACGAGTTCGCCCTGCACCGCAACCTGATCCGGTCCGAAGATGCGGGTCTCGTAGGCCGGGTTCTCAGCTTCCAGTGCGACGGAATTGTTCCGCTTGCGCAGGCGCTTGAGGGTGACTTCGTGTCCTTCGACCAGTGCCACGACAATCGAGCCGTTCTCGGCGTTGTCGGTGCGCTTGATGACGACCGTGTCGCCGTCGAGGATCCCGGCATTGATCATGGAATCGCCTTCGACTTCAAGGCAGTAGAAGTTCTCTCCCCGGCCGAGCATGGACGGCGGCACCGCGATATGGCGGGTCGGATCACTCAGAGCCTCAATCGGCGTACCAGCGGCAATCTTGCCAAGGAATGGCACATCGACATCACCGGAGCTTGAGGCCGGTGATGTCATCTCGGATGGCGCGATGATGGGCGAGACATTGGTGTCGCGGCCACCCTCAATCACGTGGGGGTCGAAGCGGTCAGGTTTTTCAGCTGCGGCGGGCGTGGCGCCAACACCGGTGTCTTCCGGCAGACGTAGAACTTCCAGCGCACGGGCCCGGTGGGCGAGGCGGCGGATGAACCCGCGTTCCTCGAGGCCCGAGATCAAACGGTGAATACCCGACTTGGATTTGAGGCCGAGCGCCTCCTTCATTTCATCAAAGGACGGCGCGACGCCGGTCGCGTTCAGGCGTTCATTGATGAAAATCAGTAGCTGGTGCTGTTTCCGCGTCAACATGCGACGAAAATCCCCCGTAGGTGTTCAATTCCGGGCCTATTCCGTCCTGCATTAGTACCGCAAGATATAGAACAAACCACAAACATTTATCGATGTTCTAGAGATGTTCTTTTGAATCGTCAACTGAAGTTCCCGAGTTGAGGTTATCGCTGTCTCTGCCTTGGTGCTTTGCGAGTTCTCGGATTAGCAAGACGCTATAAAGCGGCCCCAACACGGGCCAACAGGAAAGCCGCAAGATAACGCCTATTTTGTCGCTGAATGTAATGTCCTGAGCGACGATTTCTGCGCGCGCGATAGGGACTATTTTTGGCGTTGCAAAGAAGAACGCTCCGGCAATGAAGAACATGGAGATTAGAACGCCATATTGACCGAAGTTCAGAAAACCGATTCCTGCAGCGAGTAAGGCGGTTTGTATTATGAAGGGAAGCGCACCTTGTTGCCCGGGTCGCCCCCAAATTCTGAAAAGCGACCGCCAGATAAAGGTGTTCAGAATACTCATCGGCAGGAAAATTAAGCCGAGAATTACCGATGCGAACAAATGCTTTGTTCCTGAGAAAGTTGGTCCCGCATCAAACCTTCAGATGGCTTCCATCCAACCGCACGATCTCAACCGCATCCCCGGCCTTGGCCGCAGGCGCGTGGGGTTCGCGGATCATCAGGCAGTCGGCCGCCGCCAGCCGCGAGAACATCGAACTGTCCTGCTTGGGGAAGGGGGTCGCGATGAGCTTGCCGTCTTCGTGGGACAAGGTTGCGCGGAGGTAATCCTCGCGGCGGTCGTTCTCGCCGAGGTCGGCGCCCAAAGTGGCGGTCTCTCGCGCCGGTTCGGTTTCATCCGTGCCGAGCATCTGCGCCAGTGCGGGTTTGAGAAACAGGATGCCACAGACCATTGAGGAGACCGGGTTACCCGGGAAGCCGAGCATCGGGACATCCCCGAGCTGACCGAACATCAGGGGTTTGCCCGGGCGCATGGCGATTTGCCAGAAGTCGAGTTCGAGGCCGAGTTCGGCGAGTGCCTCCTGCACCAAATCATGATCGCCCACCGAAGCCCCGCCGGTGGTCACCAGCATATCGGTACCGCGCGCTTGTGCGGCGAGGTCGCGGATGGCCGCGATATCATCGACCGCAATTCCCAAGGTGATCGGCTCACCGCCGGCGGCCCGGATAAGGCCTTCGAGCGCAAAGGTGTTGGAGCTGACGATACTGGTCGGGCCCAGGTCTTCGCCGGGGAGCTTGATCTCGTCACCTGTGGCGAGCAGCGCGATGCGTGGTTTGCGCCGGACCTGCAGCCAGGGATGGTTCATGGCGGCGGCCAGTCCGATGTCGCGGGCGCTCAGGATCGTTCCGGCCTTGAGCAGAACCTCGCCCTCGGCGAAATCCAGCCCGGCCTTGCGGACATAGCGCCCGGCGGCAGAGCTTTCTTTCACGGTGACGGTATTGCCGTCGCGGTCGGTGTCTTCCTGAATGACAATGGCATCTGCGCCCGCGGGCAGGGCAGCTCCGGTAAAGATGCGCACGGTTTGGCCTGCAGAGAGGCTGCCATCGAAGAACCCACCGGCAGGGACTTCACCGACAATAGTGAGATCAACGGGAACGGTTCCGACATCAGCAGCACGCACTGCGTATCCATCCATGGCGGACACAGCGAGCGGCGGCTGGGTGACGCGGGAGGCAATATCTTCGGCAAGCACACGGCCATGGGCTTCCGGCAGGGCGACCTGCTCACTGCCCATCGTCGGAAGATTGGCGAGAATCCGTTGCCGTGCTTCGGCGACGGGCATGAGGGACTTGCTCATTTGGACGTCCCATCGGTGGATTGGCTTTGTGCGATCTGCGCGTGCGGACGGACGCCAATCATCCAGAAGATCAGTGTTGCCAGTGCCGCATAGCCGAAGGTGCCGACAGACAGCACCAGATTTGCGGCCATTCCGCCATCGCTGATCCCAGCTCCCGAGCCATCCGTCCAAAGGGTGATGTCGATCACTTTCCAGCAAATCAGGATCAGCAAAAAAGGCCCCAGATATCTGGAATAGCCGAACTCGGCCCTTGAGATGCGTGCCCTTGCGAGCGGGACTCCCACAACCACGCTGACAGCGGCGATGATGATGAAAAAGTTTTTAAACCCGTTTGGGATGAAGGGAATGCCCGGCGCGAGATTGAGAAAACCCAAAACGGTCCGCGCCCATTCCACCAGTACAATCGCAGCCGGCGCAGCGAGGGCTGCGACGAGCAGCAGGATCAGGGCCGCGAGGTTACTCATTTCGCGTCGTAGGTCCCGGATTTGCCGCCGTCTTTATGAAGCAGGCGGACATCGGTGATGCGGGTGCCACGATCAACCGCTTTCACCATGTCGTAGACGGTCAGCGCGGCGACGGTTGCCGCTGTGAGTGCTTCCATCTCCACGCCGGTCTTGCCATCCACCCGGACAGTGGCTTCGATGTTCACGGCGTTGGCCGCGTCATCGACTGACAATTCCACATCGGCCTTGTTGATCAGCAGGGGGTGGCAGAGCGGGATCAGCTCGGAGGTTTTCTTGGCGCCCATGATCCCGGCCAGACGGGCCACGGACAGCACATCGCCTTTTTTGACAGCACCCTCGCGGATCAGCGCAATCGTCTCGGGCTGCATAATGACTGTGCATCCTGCGGTTGCGGTCCGGCGGGTGACGTCCTTGTCGGACACGTCGACCATGCGGGCGTTTCCGTCCGCATCGATATGGGTAAGCTTGTCGCCGTCACTCATTGCTGGGCACCCGCGCTAAAGTTGGTTTCGCCGGGCGCCAGCAGATCACGCACAGCACCGGCAATATCATCCTGACGCATCAGGGATTCCCCGATCAGGAAACACCGCGCGCCGACACCGGTCATTCGGACCAGATCATCGGGCGTAAACAGCCCGCTTTCGCAGACGACAACGCGATCCGCGGGAACCCGCGGTGCGAGTTCTTCCGTGGTCGCCAAATCGACTTTCAGGGTCTTGAGGTTGCGGTTGTTGATGCCAACCAGATCGGAATCCACATCCAGCGCCCGGTCGAGTTCTTCGCCGTTGTGCACTTCGACCAGTACGTCCATACCCCAGTCGTGGGCAGCGGCGGCCAACTCGGCGGCCTGGGCGTCTTCCAGCGCGGCCATGATCAGCAAGATGCAGTCGGCACCCAGCGCGCGGGCCTCAGTCACCTGATAGGTGTCGAGCATAAAGTCCTTGCGGATCGAGGGGAGGGAGACCGCGCTGCGCGCTGCCACCAGATCGGCGTCCTTGCCCTGAAAATAGGGCGTGTCGGTGAGGACGGACATGCAGGTCGCACCACCTGCCTCATAAGCCTTTGCGATCACCGGCGGATCGAAGTCCGCGCGGATCAGGCCTTTGCTCGGGCTGGCTTTCTTGATCTCGGCGATCAGACCGAAGCGACCGGCGGCTGCGCGCCCGGAGAGTGCGCGGGCAAAGCCACGGGTGGCACCGGCGTCTTTGGCACGGGCTTCAAGTTCAGACAGGGACGTCGCAGCCTTGCAGGCTGCAATATGGACGCGTTTGTCGTCACAGATTTTGTCGAGAACGTTGCTCATCCTCATGCGCCCCGATTGGTGATTTCAACAAGCCGCGTCAGCGTCTGTTTTGCGGCTCCGGAATCAATGGCGTCCTGCGCGATCGCAACACCGGATTTCAAATCGTCAGTCTTGTCCGCGATCATCAGCGAACCGGCCGCGGTCAGCACCACGCAATCGCGGAACGCGCTGGGTGTCCCATCGAGCATGGCGTGTAGGGCCTTGGCGTTGAAGGCGGAATCCCCACCCTTGATATCATCGAGCGTCGAACGGGCCAGTCCGGCATCCTCGGGCGTGACCTCATAGGTCGAGACCTTGCCGTCCTTGAGTTCGGAAACCCGGGCCGGGCCGGTTGTTGTCAGTTCGTCCGAGCCATCATGGGCATGTACGACCCAGGCGCGTTCAAGGCCGAGATTCCCGAGCACCTGCGCCAGAGGTTCGGTCCATTGCGGGGCGAAAACTCCAGTCATCTGACGCTTTACCAGAGACGGGTTGGACAGCGGGCCGAGAATGTTGAAGATCGTTCGTGTGGCGAGTTCGACCCGCGGTCCGGCCACATTGCGCATGGCGCTGTGGTGGCGGGGCGCCATCATGAAGCCGATATTGTTTTCCCACAGGGATTCCCGGATTAGCGCAAAATCGGCATCCACGTTGATGCCCAGTGCGGTCAAAACGTCGGCGGCCCCGGTTTTGGAACTCAGCGCGCGGTTGCCATGCTTGGCGATGGGAATGCCACAGGCAGCCGTGACGATGGCCGATGCGGTCGAGATATTCAGCGTACCTTTGCCGTCACCCCCGGTGCCGACAATGTCCATTGCGCCTGCGGGCGCTTCGATCCCGGTGACCTTGCTGCGCATGGTGCGCGCGGCGCCGGTGATTTCAGCCACGGTTTCTCCGCGCAAACGCAGCGCCATCAGGAAGGCGCCGATCTGGGCGGGTGTGGCGTTGCCTGACATGATGATCTCGAAAGCGGTCTCGGCTTCGGACTCGTTCAGGGTCTCGCCATCGGCGACACGTGCCAGCAGGGGTTTGAGATCGTTCATATCGGCGTTCATAGCGCCATCATCTCCCCGGCGCGGGTGTCGTCGCCGTAACTGCTCACGGCCTGTCCGGTCGCGAGTTCTATAAAATTGGCGAGCAGTTCATGCCCGGCCTCGGTTGCGATGCTCTCGGGGTGGAACTGCACCCCATGGATTGGCAGCTCTTTATGGCTGATGCCCATGATCACATCGTCAGACGTGTTTGCGGTCACCTCGAAACAATCGGGCAGGGTGTCCCGGTCGATGGCCAGTGAATGATACCGGGTCGCTTCGAGCGGATTGGATAGTCCACGAAACGGCCCCTGGCTGGTGTGGCGGACCCTGTCGACCTTGCCGTGCATGGGTTCGGGTGCGCGGATGATTTTGGCGCCGAACGCCTGTCCGATGGTCTGGTGGCCGAGGCACACGCCAAACAGCGGCATACGGATCTCGGCGGCCTTTTTGACAAGGTCGAGGCAGATGCCGGCATGGTCGGGATCGGACGGGCCGGGTGAGATCACAATTGCTTCGGGTGCGAGGGCGATCGCCTCATCAACCGTCAGCGTGTCGTTGCGGCGCACATCACACGTCACCCCCAGCTCACCCAGGAAATGGACGAGGTTGTAGGTAAAGCTGTCGTAGTTGTCGATTAACAGAAACATACCAGTGGGTTATCCGATTTTCCGGAGGTGAATTCCATATCCCGCAGACCCGCACGATAAGGCGCGTGACTTATAACAGTGAAGTTCGGGGCGGCAAAGATGTGTGATCAGGACGGGCGAACCAATTTCGGGAAACAAATTGCGGCGGCAGGCGTCTGTGTTCGATGGTTGCACGACCACGTAGCGATGTTCGACTCTGTCATGAATTCGCCCTGATCAGGTGATGATCTGATCACCTCGAAAGGATGTTCTGCCAGCAATGGCCAGCAAACCCAAAAAGAAGGCTTCCAAGCCCCGCAAGCGCGCGGCACCGGCCAAACGCAAGCGGACCAAAGCCGCCCCTGTGGCGTCATCAGGCCATGCGCGGTTGGCGAAGGTTGCCATGGGGGTGCTGGTGCTGGTGGCGTTGTTGGTGGCGGGACTGATCGTGTTTTCGCCATCAAAGGATCAGACCACACCGACTGTCGCGAAGGTCGCCGTGCCGCCGGTTGTTCCGGCACCTCCTCCAGAACCACAAGTCGAAGCGCAGCAGGCGCCCGCAGGGGAATCCGCGCCGCCGGTGCCGCTGCCAACCTTGCCCGATGTCGCCTATGTTCCCGATTTGCCGAAACCGACCTGGCTTCAGAACGCGGTGCAGACATCGGTTGCGCCGGGTCAGCCGATGATCGCCGTGGTGATCGATGATATGGGGCTCGACCGGGCACGGTCCCAGCGGACTGTGGATCTACCCGGTCCGTTGACGCTGGCCTATCTTGCTTATGCCGATGATCTGCTCAAGCAGACCGGGGCTGCGCGTTTGGTCGGCCATGAACTTCTGGTCCATGTGCCGATGGAGCCGGGGAGCGCCAGCACCGATCCCGGACCCAATGCCGTGCTCACGACATTGACGCCCGAAGAACTGACGCGCCGGATCGAATGGAATCTGTCTCAGTTTTCCGGCTTTGTCGGCATCAACAACCATATGGGTAGCAAGGCGACCAGTGACCGCACGGTCATGGCGGAAGTAATGGCGGCGCTCAAGCAGCGGGGTATGCTGTTTCTCGACAGTCGCACGGCGGGCACGACAATTGCCGAGAGTGAAGCTGTGAAAGCGGGAATTCCGGCCCTGCGCCGTGATGTTTTCCTCGATCATGACCCATCACCGATCGCGGTGCGGGCGGCACTGCTGCAGGTGGAGAAGGTCGCGCAACGGCAGGGGTTTGCGATTGCCATTGGCCATCCTAAGGACGCGACAATCGGTGCTCTGTCAGAATGGCTCCCGGATGTCCGCGCGCGCGGGTTTGCAATTGTTCCTGTGAGCACCATCGCATTGCACGTCGAGAACAACATGTAGGGGCGGGTTTCAAACCCGCCCGAACCAAGCAAACGGAAGACGAGACCATGAGCGAGATCGAAATTCCGGACAGCGTTGCCATTGTCGAACTGAAGGTCGAGCCGTCTTATCTGCAGCTGTCCCGTGAAATCCGCGCCGAGAAATGGCAGATGATGCTAGGCATCATCCGCGCGCACCCGAATGTCAGTGTGACATGGAATGATGCCGACGCGTTCAGCGGGGAATGCTCGGACTTCGTTATCTGTCGCTTCAAGGTGATGTTCGACTATCACTGCATGTGGGAAGAGCTGAAGGACAGCGAGCTGTTCACAACGCCCTATTTCCACATCACCCGGGTCCTTATCGGTATGGAAAACGCCTTCGAGGTTTATGACGAGACGCTCGGGATCGAGGTCTGAGCGGCACGCGTATCTCAGCATCCTTCGAGACGCGCGCAATGCGCGCTCCTCAGGATGAGGTCTGTGCGTTTCTGCTGCGAACCTCATCCTGAGGAGGGCCGGAGGCCCGTCTCGAAGGATGCTGAGATGGCCTCAGAGACCGCAGAACATCTAGTTGACGAAACGGTGTGCCTGTTCGGCGGCGCGGATCAGGGCGCGGGCCTTGTTCTGGCTTTCCTGATATTCGGCTTCGGGGTCCGAATCTGCGACCACGCCGCCGCCAGCCTGGATGTACATTTTCTCATCCTTGATCAGGGCCGTACGCAGGGTGATGCAAGTATCCATGCTGCCATCGGCCGCAAAATAGCCGACTGCACCGGCATAGAAACTGCGACGTTCGGATTCCAGTTCATCGATGATTTCCATCGCCCGGATTTTCGGGGCACCCGATACGGTTCCCGCCGGGAATCCTGCAGACAGCGCCTTGATGGCATCGATACCGGGCTTGGCCTCACCCTGCACATTGGAAACGATGTGCATGACATGACTGTAGCGTTCGATCATGAACTCTTCGGTCACTTCGACGGACCCGATCTCAGACACCCGGCCGACATCGTTGCGTCCGAGATCAAGCAGCATCAGGTGCTCGGCGAGTTCCTTGGGGTCAGACAGCAGGTCTTCGGCAAGTGCCTCGTCTTCGGCCTCGTTCGCGCCGCGCGGACGGGTGCCTGCGATGGGACGAATTGTGACCGTGTCATCGCGCAGGCGAACCAGAATTTCAGGGCTTGAGCCGACAAGCGCAAAATCTCCGACATTCAGGACGAACAGGAAGGGTGAGGGGTTGAGGCGACGCAACGAGCGGTAAAGCGCGGTGGGCGGCAGATCAAAAGGAACCGTGAAGCGCTGGGACGGCACGACCTGGAAGATTTCGCCAGCGCGGATGTACTCCTTCGCCTGCTCGACCATGGCGTGGTACTGGCTCTGGCTCCGGTTTGAGGTGATTGAAAGCTCGACTTCCGAACCCGCCGGAACACTGGCGGTCCGCGGAACACCGCGATCAAAACGGGCAACAGTCTCATCAAGACGTGCCTTTGCTGCGGCAGCCGCGTCTTCAGCGCTGACATCGGCCTGCGGCCAAACCGGGGTCACAAGAGTGACTTTGTCGGCAACATTGTCGAAAACGGCGGTGATCGTAGGTCGGATAAAGACAGAATCCGGAATGCCGATGGGATCGGGATTGTTGTCGGGCAATGTCTCGATCTGGCGCACGATGTCGTAGCCGAAATACCCAAAAAGACCGGCAGCCATCGGTGGCAGTTCGGACGGAATATCTATCCGGGATTCAGCGAGCAGAGCGGCCAGCGCATCGAGGCTTTCCCCGGGCACTGGTTCAAAGCTTTCGAGGTCGTGCTGTGCGTTGCGGTTGATTTCGGATTTCGCGCCGTGACAGCGCCAGATCAGGTCGGGGGCATAGGCGAGGATCGAGTAACGACCGCGAACAGCGCCGCCCTCGACGGATTCAAGAAGGATGCTGTGGCTCTCGTCACTGGCCAGCTTGAGCAAAGCCGAGACCGGTGTCTCAAGGTCTGCGACCAGTTCAGTCCAGATCAGCTGCGCTTCGCCGTTTTCATAGCGCGCCGCGAATCCGTCTTCGCTATTTTCTGGCTGCTGGGTCACTGGGGCAAGAACGCCGCTTCGAGCGCTGCACTGTCGACATCCACAGAAATCTCATCCTGCAGAGCAAGCGACAACTGGGTCACAAGGTCGTTGGCCAGCTGACCTGAAAGAGACCGTGCAAGTTCTTCGCGTGCGGGGTCGCTCAGATTGGCGCTTTCGATATCAACAAGCTTTGCAACGGCCACGCCGTCCGCGAAGGTCTGTTCGACAATATCGCTGACCTCAGCGTCAAAGATTGCACCCACCAGCGGAAGGGCGACCGTTGCTCCTTCACCGGATCTGTCGAAGGCGGCGGTGCGATCAAATTTCGCAGCGAACTCAGTGGCAAGTGTTTCGAGGCTCTCACCCGTCTTTGCACGTTCGGCAATTTTGCTGGCGGTCTCTTCGGCAGCGACAAGGAGTTGTTCGCCTTTCCAGGCCTCGATGGCCAGATCACGGACTTCACTCAGTTCGGGGATACGAGGCTCGTCGATACGGTCAAAACGCAGGACGCTGAATCCACCGGAGCGGTTTTCGATCACTTCTGAAATTCCCGGCTCTTCGAGACCGAACAGGCGAGCCAGGACTTCCGGGGTGATCGCAGGATTGTCGAGAGGCGTGCCGCTTGGTGTCAGACCGTTGCGGGCGACACTATCGATTTTAGATGTTTCAAGATTACTGTCACGCGCGATCTCTTCAAGGGTGGCACCGCCGGCGAGACCGTCTTCGACATCATTGAGAACGTCAAAGATCCGATCGACGGATTGCTCACGGGCGAGTTCATCCCGAATGGAGCTGCTGGCTTCTGACAGGGGTGTCGTGCGTCCCGGCACGATGTTGGACACTTCAACCAGATGCCATCCCAGAATGCTTTCGATCGGGTCGCTGAGACTGTTGGCCGCCATGGTAAAGGCGGCCTCGGCCAATGCGGGGAGAGCAATCTCCGAGCGGCGAACCTGACCGAGATTGACGGGAGGCAGACCAGAGACCTCTTCAGCGGCCTCGGCGAGGGTTTTCCCCTCGCGGATAAGTGTCAGTGCCTGATCCGCATCTTCGCGCGTCAGCAGGCTGGCTTGCACGACATTGCGTGTTTCAGGAATTTGGAAATCATTCAGGCGGGATTCATATTCTTCGGCAATTTCCTCGTCCGGGATGACAATGCTGTCGACAAGGGCGTCTATTTCGAGGGTCGCCAGAGACGCGCCGCGATACTGCGGGGTCCTGAAGCCATCCTTGTTTTCGTTAAAGAACTCGGAGAGTTCAGTTTCGCCGGGGTTGGCAATCGCCCCGATGTTGCCCAAGGGCACAGATACAATATCGGCAACGCGACGTTCGGCGCGGCGGTTATAGATCGTATCGCCCAGTGTTGCGGGTGTCGCGACGGCGTTCTGGATCGTTCCGATATACTGGCTGCGAAGAAGATCAAGCCGGACCTGATTCACGAAATCAGCTTCGCTCTGTCCCTGGTTCCCGAGAAACGTTTCGAACAATGTGCGATTAAACCGACCCGTGCTGTCCTGAAATTGCGGGAGGCTGCGAATGGCATCTGATGCGGCTGCAAGAGAGGCGGTGACGCCAAGGTTTTGCGCTGCCTGATCAAACAGGGCCTGTGAAGCCATTCTTGCGATTGTTTGATCGAGAATGCCGATATTGATCGCAGTTTGTGTATCGAGCCGCTGGCCTGTGCGGGCACTGATCTGGGCGACATCCTCGTTGAATTCCCGACCCACTTGATGAATCGTGAAGTTCTGATCTCCGACTTCGAGAACGGAGGAGCCGCCGCCACTGCCGCCATGGCCGCCGCCGCCTCCAATGTCACCACCGAAGAATACGACGAATGTCGCAGCCAGGAGGATAAGGATACCCTTCATAACCCAGCTTTTTGAGGCATTTCTAAGTGCGGACAACATGTCGAATTCACCGTCGTGGTTGGAGGCCAGAGTGCACCAAAGGCAGCGCATGATAGTAATCGGTTTCAGGTGCCTCAAGCACCCCGCGTCTTGTCTACCAATGGGGAGATTGGCGCAAGCCGAAGACGTGTGTTAGAGCACGATAATTGTGGTGTAACGACCCGCAATTCCAGAGAAAAGCAACATTTTGGTGATGACATGGCTCGGCTGAAGAAGTTGATCGCAGGTAATTGGAAAATGAACATGCTCCACGCCGATGGTGCTGCGCTCGCGCGCGACATCGTCGAGGGAGCTGATAGCACCGCGTGTGATCTCCTGCTTTGCCCGCCGTCAACGCTCGTGTCCTGGATTGCCGAAACAGCGAGCGGAAGCGTGGTTTCAGTTGGGGCGCAGGATTGCCACGAGGCCGAGAACGGCGCTTTTACGGGTGATATTTCTGCGTCCATGGTCCGCGATGCTGGTGGCAGTCATGTCATTCTTGGTCATTCCGAGCGCCGTCACGGTCTGGGCGAAACCGATGCACGTGTCGCAGCCAAGACGACCGCGGCTCATGGTGTGGGACTTGTGGCCATCGTCTGTATTGGCGAAACCGAATCTGAGCGCGATGCGGGAGAGACACTGAACGTGCTGTCGCGCCAGTTGGACGGGTCTTTGCCCTCGGGCGATGATGACGGGGACATCAACGGAACCAACACCGTGATTGCCTATGAGCCCGTCTGGGCGATCGGCACCGGTCGCACGCCGACTCTCGAAGAAGTTGCAGAAGCGCATGCGCATATCCGCGCGCATCTTGAAAAGCAGGTGGGTGAGGCCGGAGCGGGCATTCGCATACTCTATGGGGGATCGATGAAACCGGAGAATGCCGGAGACTTGCTGGCAATAGAGAATGTTGATGGCGGCCTGATCGGCGGTGCGAGCCTTTCGGCGGATAGTTTTCTGGCTATAGCGGCCGCAGCAACAACCTGAGAAACAGCCTTTAAGCGGGTTCTCACGGAGCCGTGCAATTGCAGCACGTGGATTTGGGCTGGAATTGCGAGCCACAACGGACTAAATACGCGCTGACTGGGTACGCATGAGAGTTTGTGCGTTACTCGATTTCCGAAAGACGGTTGAGATATGGAAACCATTATTCTGGTTGTTCACCTGCTGATTGGGCTTTCGCTCGTCGGCGTGGTGCTTCTGCAGCGCTCTGAAGGCGGCCTTGGTGGCCTCGGCGGTGGCGGTGGCGGCGGCGGTGGAGGAGGCATGGGCGGTTTGCTCGGCAATCGTCAGACCGCAAACCTGTTGACGCGTTCGACGGCTGTTTTGGCAGCACTGTTCATGCTGACCAGCGTGTCGCTTGCTGTTTTGGCCGGCGGGCACAGCAGTGGTGGTGGCTCGATTGTGAACGAGACGCCGGGTGCGCCGCAGAGTGACGGGATGACACCCGTTCCGACTTTGCCGACAACCCCAACCGTACCGACGACGGAGTAGATGAACTCGTTCTCCGAGTCGGACCTTGAAGGCGGCCTTTCGAGCCGCCTTTTTCACGCCAAGTATCGGTATCTCAACGGCTTGCAGGCTGTGGACTATTCCGATTTGGCGGACACGATGGAAATTGAGTAAAAGTGAGCATGGCGACACGTTTTATTTTCATCACTGGCGGTGTCGTTTCCTCTCTGGGTAAGGGTCTCGCGTCAGCCGCTTTGGGGGCGTTGCTTCAGGCACGTGGATACAGCGTGCGTGTGCGTAAGTTGGACCCCTATCTCAATGTAGATCCGGGAACGATGAGTCCATTCGAGCACGGAGAAGTTTTTGTCACCGATGACGGTGCCGAAACTGATCTTGATCTCGGACACTATGAGCGGTTCACCGGCGTTGCAGCGACCCAGTCGGACAATGTGACGACGGGACGTATCTATTCAGATGTGCTCGGGCGTGAGCGACGCGGAGATTATCTGGGCGGCACGGTTCAGGTTATTCCGCATGTGACGGACGCCATCAAGAAATTCGTGACAGCAGACCTGCACGGTGAAGATTTCGTCATATGCGAGATCGGTGGCACGGTCGGTGATATCGAAAGTCTGCCGTTCCTTGAGGCCATTCGCCAGCTTGGCAATGAACTCGGCGCGGAACGGGCGATGTTTGTCCATCTCACTCTGGTGCCCTATCTCGCAGCCTCGGGCGAATTGAAAACCAAGCCAACCCAGCACTCGGTCATGGAATTGCAGCGTGTTGGTATCCGCCCGCATGTCATCCTGTGCCGTTGTGATCGGAAAATCCCTGATGGTGAGCGCAACAAGATCGCGCTCTTCTGTAATATTCGTCCAGAGGCCGTGGTGCCGGGCATTGATATCGACACGATCTATCAGGTGCCTATCGAGTATCACAATGAAGGGTTCGACACGCAGGTTCTTGAGCATTTCAAACTAGATTCCGAGACCCGGCCGGACCTGACGATCTGGAGCAATATCGTTGAGCGGATTCGTCGTCCTGATGGTTCGGTCAATATTGCTGTGGTTGGCAAATACACCGACCTGCCGGATGCCTATAAATCCCTGTCCGAAGCCCTTGTGCATGGCGGTATCGCGAACAATGCGCGGGTTAATCTCGATTGGATTTCTTCGGAGATTTTCGAGACAGAGGATGCTGTCGAGCACCTCAATGGTGTCCATGGAATTTTGGTCCCGGGCGGATTTGGGGAGCGCGGGGCAGAGGGAAAAATTCAGGCGGTGCGCTTTGCCCGCGAGCACAAGATTCCCTATTTCGGCATATGCTTCGGAATGCAAATGGCCGTGATAGAAGCCGCGCGGAATCTGGCGGGACTGGAGGGTGCCGGCTCTACCGAATTTGGGTCCTGTGCACATCCCGTTGTGGGATTGATGACCGAGTGGAAACGCGGTGACGACAAGGAAATCCGCGATGAAGGCGACAATCTTGGCGGAACCATGCGTCTGGGCGCTTATCCGGCATTGCTGGCGCCACGCACGCATATTGCCGAGATTTACGGTATGACCGAGATCGCCGAGCGGCATCGGCATCGTTATGAGGTCAATATCAATTATCGTGAGCAACTGGAAAGTGCCGGCCTGAAATTCTCGGGAACCTCACCGGATGGTATTTTGCCCGAGACTGTTGAACTGGAAGATCATCCCTGGTTCATCGGCGTTCAGTATCACCCCGAACTGAAGTCCAAACCTTTCGAACCTCATCCGCTGTTTGAATCTTTCATTGCTGCGGCACTCGCCCAGTCACGACTGGTCTAAGAATGACCGAATACCGGCATGTTGAGGTGGGTAGCCTGAAGATTGGCGGGGATCTGCCTTTGACCCTCATTGCAGGACCATGTCAGCTTGAATCAAGAGCGCATGGCCTCGAAATGAGCATCGCGCTGAAAGAGATCACCGATAAACTTGGAATAGGGCTGATTTATAAGACCAGCTTCGACAAGGCCAATCGGACGTCGATCAAGACCGCGCGCGGTCTGGGGCTGGCTGAAAGCCTGCCAATTTTCGCGGAAATTCGCGAGACAACGGGCCTTCCTATCATTACCGATGTCCATGCAGCTGAGCATTGTGCTGCCGTCGTCGGCGCTGTGGATGTGCTCCAGATACCTGCTTTTCTGTGCCGGCAAACCGACCTCGTGGTCGCTGCCGCGCAGACCGGACTGGCCCTCCACATCAAGAAGGGGCAGTTCCTGGCGCCCTGGGACATGAAGAACGTTGTGAGCAAGGCTTTCGAGGCGGGGAACGATAAGGTTCTCGTTTGCGAGCGCGGTGCGAGTTTTGGCTATAACACGCTTGTATCGGATATGCGGTCCTTACCAATCATGGCAGCGCAAACCGGTTGCCCTGTGATCTTTGATGCGACCCATTCAGTGCAGCAACCCGGCGGGCAGGGCGCCACAAGTGGCGGTCAACGGGAGTTTGCTCCGATCCTCGCGCGCGCAGCCGTTGCGGTCGGGGTTGCTGGCGTCTTCATTGAAACCCATGAGGACCCTGACAACGCACCCAGCGACGGGCCAAACATGATCCATTTGAAGGATATGCCCGGGGTTCTCGAAACCCTGCTCGAAATTGACCGGATCGCCAAGGCG
Source organism: uncultured Alphaproteobacteria bacterium (assembly GCA_943787745.1). Classification (GTDB taxonomy): domain Bacteria; phylum Pseudomonadota; class Alphaproteobacteria; order UBA6615; family UBA6615; genus JABJAG01. Next base: position 487,262 of record CALSNJ010000002.1, read on the forward strand.
AACCCGGTTTCCATCCAATAGTCAGTCACCAAACCAGAAACGGAACGAACGATGAGCGCCATCGTCAATATTATCGGTCGGGAAATTCTCGATAGTCGCGGGAATCCTACAGTTGAAGTCGATATCGCGCTTGAAAGTGGCGCATTTGGCCGCGCTGCGGTGCCATCTGGCGCCTCAACGGGGGCGCATGAGGCTGTTGAGCGTCGTGATGGCGACAAGAGCCGTTATGGGGGCAAGGGCGTTCTTGGGGCCGTTGACGCCGTCAACACCGAGTTGTTTGAAGCTTTGTCGGGCATGGATGCCGATGAGCAGGAATATCTCGATCAGGTGATGCTTGATCTTGATGGCACCGACAACAAGGGACGTTTGGGGGCCAATGCCATTTTGGGGGTCTCTCTGGCTCTGGCAAAAGCTGCGGCAGATGATGCTGCATTGCCGTTGTACCGATACGTAGGGGGCAGCCATGCGCGCACGCTTCCGGTTCCGATGATGAACATCGTCAATGGCGGCGCACATGCTGACAATCCGATCGATATTCAGGAATTCATGATTATGCCCGTCGGAGCGGACGGAATTGCTGATGCCGTCAGGATCGGATCTGAGATTTTTCAAACACTTAAGGGGCAACTTTCAGAAGCCGGACATGGTACCAATGTCGGTGATGAGGGTGGGTTCGCACCGGGCTTGAAAAGTTCTGACGAAGCCATTGGTTATATTATGAAATCCATCGAAACGGCGGGCTACAAGCCGGGCGATGATGTGATGCTCGCGCTGGACGCAGCATCGTCGGAGTTTTATGCCGACGGAAAGTATAACCTGGCCGGTGAAGGGCGTTCCCTCGGGTCGGATGAGATGGTGCAGTACCTGGTGGATCTGTGTGACCGATATCCGATTGTCTCGATTGAGGACGGCATGGATGAGGATGACTGGGACGGCTGGGTTGCGCTGACGCAAGCCATTGGCGACCGGGTTCAGCTTGTTGGCGATGATCTTTTCGTCACCAACCCGTCACGTCTGCGGGACGGCATCAGTCGGGGAGCGGCGAATTCCATTCTGATCAAGGTGAACCAGATCGGCACACTTTCGGAGACTCTCGAAGCTGTCGAGACGGCACATAAGGCGTCTTACACGGCTGTGATGTCCCATCGCTCTGGGGAAACCGAGGATTCGACGATTGCCGATTTGGCCGTCGCCACGAATTGCGGACAGATCAAAACAGGTTCGTTGAGCCGTTCGGACCGATTGGCGAAATATAACCAGTTGATCCGCATTGAAGAGGCATTGGGGCCAGCCGCCCAGTATGCGGGGCGGTCATTCCTGAAGGCCTAGTCTCTCAAAAATGAGTCCAAAACGAGAACTCTGACTCACTTTTGCAACAGTTTTGGCGTTTTGGACAATCTTCTGTAATCAAACGATAAATCGTGGTTGACCCGGCGAGTCGGCCTGTGATTCCTTTTGGTCATGGCAGTTATTGATGAAATCCGCTATCGCGCCCGATCGGCCCTCTGGCCAATTATCGGAGCGCTTTTGCTCGCCTATTTCTCGTATCATATGGTGCAGGGACAGCAGGGTGTTTTGTCTCTGATGCAGCTTCAGACCAAAGTCGAGAAGGCAGAAACTCTTCATTCGGCATTGCAGGTTGAGCGTGGCGAGATGGAAGCACGCGTCGCATTGTTGCGACCAGACAATCTTGATCCGGACATGATTGAGGAACGCGCCCGCGTGATGCTCAATTTCGCGCATCCGAATGAGATCGTCATTCTGCAATAGGCGGCACCGCGCAACTAACGCGATAGTTATTTACGGTATGACGAATGATTATTTCGTCGCAGATATCGTGAATTAACTTAAATCTAGTAAATATCGTATTTTTGCCGGTTTTCTAAGTGTTCCAGGCTATTCAAGGCTTGTTCATATTCCCGATATAACCTACTTGTCGTGAATGTAAACGCGCAGGGTCAGGTCGCAGGGGGATCGAATATGGCACGAAAGCCAGCCACCAAATCGTCTCGAACAGCTTCAAAAAGCACCACCAGCCGACGCAAATCAGCGTCGAGAAAAACTCCCGATTACAGCAATTACGACGTGGACGAATTGCGCGAGTTCTATCGCGATATGCTCCAGATACGCCGTTTTGAGGAGAAGGCCGGCCAGATGTATGGCATGGGCCTGATTGGCGGGTTCTGCCATCTCTATATTGGTCAGGAAGCCGTCGTCGTTGGCATGCAGGCTGCTCTCAATGAGCAGGATTCTGTCATCACGACCTACCGGGATCATGGCCATATGTTGGCCTGCGGGATGGACCCGAACGGAGTCATGGCCGAACTGACCGGCCGCGAGGGTGGATACTCGCGCGGCAAGGGCGGTTCCATGCATATGTTCTCCAAGGACAAGAACTTCTACGGCGGACATGGCATTGTCGGCGCAAACGTGCCGTTGGGCACTGGCATCGCATTCGCCCATAAGTACAAGGAAGATGGCGGGGTTTGCCTGACCTATTTCGGTGACGGCGCCGCCAACCAGGGGCAGGTCTACGAGTCTTTCAACATGGCCGCTCTCTGGGATCTCCCGGTGATCTACATCATCGAGAACAACCGCTATGGCATGGGCACCTCAATTGAACGGGCTTCGTCGTCGGTCAATTTCGTCGAGCGCGCCGAAGCCTATGGGTTCCCCGGACTTCAGGTGGACGGGATGGACGTCATCAAGGTCCACGAGGCTGCCGAAACGGCGCTCGCCCATGTACGCGCTGGAAAAGGCCCATACATGCTGGAAATGCAGACTTATCGCTATCGAGGGCACTCGATGTCGGACCCCGCGAAATACCGGACCAAGGAAGAAGTCCAGAAGATGCGGACCGAGAAGGATCCGATCGAGTCTCTGAAAGAGACGTTGATCAGCCTGGGACATGCCGATGAAGACGCTCTCAAGGCGATGGACAAGGAAGTCCGGGAACAAGTCAACGCCGCGGCGGATTTCGCTCAGGAAAGTCCGGAGCCCGATCCGTCGGAGCTCTACACCGACATCCTGATTGAAGTCTGAGCCGGAACGAGCGGAGAGGAACAAAGTTATGCCGATTGAAGTTCTTATGCCGGCGCTCTCGCCGACGATGACCGAGGGAAATCTCGCACGCTGGCTCAAAGCCGAAGGCGATAGCATTTCGCCAGGTGATGTGATCGCTGAGATCGAGACCGACAAGGCGACGATGGAAGTTGAAGCTGTCGACGAAGGCGTTCTGGGGAAAATCCTCGTTGCCGAAGGGGCAGAGGATGTCGCCGTCAACACGCCGATCGCAGTCATTCTTGAGGACGGCGAAAGCGCTGACGACATTTCCGCCTCTGCTGCGCCGGTGTCAGCCGCGCGCAATGATGACAACACTGATGAAGCGCCGGCTGCCGCTGAGCCCGCTGCTGCCGCTCCGGCGCAAGCCAAAGCGCCGCCTGCCGAGACTGACTATGACGGCGAGACGATCGAACAGACAGTGCGAGAAGCCCTGCGTGATGCCATGGCTGAGGAAATGCGCACGGATGACAAGGTTTTCCTGATGGGGGAGGAAGTCGCCCAATATCAGGGGGCCTACAAAGTCAGTCAGGGTTTGCTGGAGGAATTTGGCGAGAAGCGTGTGATTGATACACCAATCACCGAACAGGGCTTTGCCGGTCTCGGCGTTGGCGCTGCTTTCGCCGGTCTTCGGCCCGTCGTTGAATTCATGACCTTCAACTTTGCCATGCAAGCGATCGATCAGATCATCAACTCTGCGGCCAAGACCCACTATATGTCGGGTGGCCAGATGGACTCACCGATCGTGTTCCGCGGTCCCAATGGTGCGGCCTCCCGTGTGGGTGCCCAGCATTCCCAGTGTTACGCGAGTTGGTACGGCCATTGTCCGGGCCTGAAGGTCGTTTCGCCCTATTCTGGCGCAGACGCCAAGGGATTGCTGAAATCTGCGATCCGGGACCCCAATCCGATCATTTTCCTCGAAAACGAGATGCTTTATGGCCAGAGCTTTGAAGTGCCGACCGATCCGGACTTCACGGTGCCGATCGGCCGCGCAAAGGTTTTGCGCGAGGGTGATGACGTGACGATCACGGCGTTCTCGCTGATGGTCGGCAAGGCGCTTGAAGCCGCCGAAATGCTGTCGGCGGAGGGTATAGAGGCCGAGGTGATTGATCTTCGGACGATCCGCCCGCTCGACACCCACACGATTGTGGAATCCGTGAAGCGGACAAACCGGATTGTATCCGTCGAGGAGGGGTGGCCCTTCGCGGGAATTGGCGCGGAAATCGGCATGCGTATCATGGAAGAGGCGTTTGATTATCTTGATGCGCCCGTCATGCGTGTTACCGGCGAAGATGTGCCGATGCCTTATGCCGCCAATCTTGAGAAGCTCGCATTGCCGCAGTCGGATCGTATTGTCGAAGCCGCCAAACAAGTCTGCTACCGGGGTTAAGTCATTGCATTCCAAACAGTCCGGTGATTTTGGCAGGAATTGTTTCCTGTCGCTCGAAAGTAATCGGGTTCTTGCGTCGAAAGGGCTGCAGGCGACTATGTTTGCAACTTCTCTCGTCTCAAACGGCGTTATTCTGCCGGCGTTATTGTCTCAGGGGGAAATCTGATGCCTATTTCCATTCTCATGCCTGCATTGTCGCCGACAATGACCGAAGGCAATCTCGCGCGTTGGCTCAAGCAGGAGGGTGACAGTGTTGTCCCCGGTGATGTCATTGCTGAAATTGAGACTGACAAGGCGACCATGGAGGTCGAGGCGGTTGATGAAGGTACCCTCGGGAAAATACTGGTTGCCGAAGGCGCTGAAGAAGTCCCCGTGAATACACCGATCGCGATCCTCCTCGAGGATGGTGAAGACGCATCAGCCCTTGATGGTTTTGAGAGCGATGGCGGCGCACCCAAAGCAGCAGCACCCGCCGCTGAAACGACAGCGCCCGCTGCTGTGGCAGACGCTCCGGCTGCACCTGCTCCCTCGGCACCCGCGCCTGCGGCACCCGCTGCAAGCGGTGATCGTGTGATTGCCAGTCCGCTGGCACGCCGTTTGGCTTCCCAGCAGGGTATTGATCTTGCCAGTGTTACGGGAACCGGTCCCCATGGCCGGATCGTGAAGGCAGATATTGAAGGTTATGCTGGGGGAGGCGCCGCTGCGGGTTCGTCACCTGCGCCGGTGATGCAGGCCGCGGAAGGCGATGCAGAGTTCGAACTGATCAAGCCGTCCAACATGCGCAAGGTTATTGCCACGCGCATGACGGAATCCAAGCAGCAGGTGCCGCATTTCTATCTGACTGTGGATTGCGAGATCGACAAGCTTCTCGACGGCCGCAAGGCGATCAACGCCGGGGCCAGGGACGGCGAATACAAGATTTCGGTCAATGACATGATTATCAAGGCCTCGGCCGTCGCGCTGATGCAGGTGCCGCGCGCCAACGCGGCCTGGTCGGATGAGGGCATCCGGCTTTACAAGCAGGCAGATATTTCTGTCGCCGTTGCAATCGATGATGGCCTGGTCACACCCATCGTGCGGCGCGCCGAAGGCAAAGGCCTGCGTCGAATTTCAGAAGAGATGAGTGATCTCGCATCCCGCGCCAAGGATGGCAAACTGATGCCTGAAGAGTATCAGGGCGGCACGTTCACGGTTTCCAATCTTGGCATGTTCGGGGTGAAGCACTTCGAAGCCGTGATCAACCAGCCTCAAGGAGCAATCCTTGCTGTTGGGGCGGGTGAACAGCGCCCGGTCGTGAAAAACGGCGAGCTCGCTGTGGCCACTGTGATGTCGCTGACCTTGTCAGTCGATCACCGCGCGCTTGATGGTGCGATCGGTGCGGAGTTCCTGTCGGTCCTCAAGGGCCTGATCGAGAACCCGATCGGGATGCTGCTTTAGGCACAAGATCAACCGCCAAATTCCAAAAGGGGAATTCCATGGCTGAGAAATCATACGATCTCGTCGTTGTTGGCGGTGGCCCGGGCGGCTACGTGGCCGCAATCCGTGCGGCCCAGCTTGGGATGAAGACAGTGGTCATCGAGGCCAATCACCTCGGTGGTATTTGCCTGAACTGGGGCTGTATCCCGACCAAGGCGCTGCTGCGGACGTCAGAGATTTATCATTACATGACCCATGCAGCCGATTACGGGCTGAAGGCCGACAATGTGTCCTTCGACGTGAAAAAGGTGGTCGAGCGTTCGCGGGGCGTCGCCAAGCAACTCAATCAGGGTGTCGGCTATCTGCTCAAGAAGAACAAGGTCGAAGTGATTGACGGCTGGGCGAAGCTGGCAGGTGGCAAGGAAGGCGCGCGCAAGCTAACGGTCGAGAAAGACGGCAAGAAGATTGCCGACGTCACAGCAAAGAACGTCATTCTGGCGACAGGCGCACGGGCGCGCGACATTCCCGGGCTGGAGGCAGACGGCAAACAGGTCTGGACCTACAAGGAAGCTATGACGCCGGAGTCATTTCCCAAATCCTTGCTTGTGGTTGGGTCTGGCGCGATTGGAATTGAGTTCGCATCCTTCTATCGCACCCTGGGTGCCGAAGTGACGGTGGTTGAGGTTCTCGATCGCGTCTTGCCGGTCGAAGACGAGGAAATCTCGGATATGGCTGCGAAAGCCTTTGAAAAGCAGGGTATGAAGCTCCTGATGGGCGCGACGGTAAAATCTCTCGACAAGAAAAAAACCGGTGTGACGGCGACCATCGAAAAGGGCGGCAAAACCGAGAAGATTACGGCGGAGCGCGTCATCATGGCTGTCGGCATCGTCGGCAATGTCGAAAACATCGGGCTTGAAGGCACCAAGATTAAGGTCGACCGATCCCATATCGTCACTGACGAGTGGGGCGCGACGGGCGAGAAGGGGATCTGGGCCATTGGCGACGTTGCCGGTGCACCCTGGCTTGCCCACAAAGCTTCCCATGAGGGCATCATCGTTGTTGAGAAGATCAACGGCTCCAAGGATGTCCATCCGATGGACAAAAGCCGTATTCCCGGCTGCACCTATTGTCACCCGCAGGTCGCCTCGATTGGGCTGACCGAAGCCAAGGCCAAGGAAGCAGGACATAAACTGAAGGTAGGGCGTTTCCCGTTCCAGGGGAACGGCAAGGCGATCGCTTTGGGCGAGCCCGAAGGCATGATCAAGACGATCTTTGATGCCGCGACCGGTGAATTGCTGGGTGCGCACATGATCGGAGCGGAAGTGACCGAGCTCATTCAGGGGTACAGCGTGGCCAAAACGCTCGAGACCACCGAGCAGGAACTGATGCACACGATCTTCCCACATCCCACGCTTAGCGAAATGATGCATGAATCTGTACTTGACGCTTACGGGCGCACGATCCACTTCTAGCCCATGACCTCAGCACCGATCCGCGACAAGAATACCGATCCTGCACTCCGGCATCCGGAGAAGCAGAAACGCCCTGACAATCCGATCCAGCGCAAGCCGGACTGGATTCGTGTAAAGGCGCCGACAAGTCCCGAATATCACGCGACCCGCAAAATGATGCGTGAGCTCAACCTCGCCACGGTTTGCGAGGAGGCGGCATGCCCGAATATTGGGGAATGCTGGGCCAAGAAGCACGCCACCATCATGATAATGGGTGATACCTGCACGCGGGCCTGCGCGTTCTGCAATGTCGCGACAGGGATGCCCAAGCCGCTCGATCCGATGGAGCCGGCAAATGTGGCGATCGCGCTGGGCGGAATGAACCTGGAGCATGTGGTGATCACTTCGGTCGATCGGGATGATCTTTCCGACGGCGGCGCGGCGCATTTCGCCGAGGTGGTGCGCTCGATCCGTAACGCGGCACCCGATACCACCGTGGAAATTCTCACACCTGATTTCAAGGACAAGGCCGGAGCCATTGAGATCATGGCCGGCAGTCCGCCCGATGTGTTCAATCACAATCTGGAAACCGTGCCGCGGCTGTATCCCACAATCCGGCCGGGTTCGCGCTACTTCACGAGCCTGAACCTGCTCCATGAGATCAAGGAACAGGTGCCGAGCATTTTCACCAAGTCCGGGATTATGGTGGGACTGGGAGAGACGCGCGAAGAGATCGGTCAGGTCATGGACGACCTGCGGTCGGCGAATGTGGATTTCCTCACAATTGGCCAATATCTCCAGCCGACACCCAAGCATGCACGGATTGATCGTTTTGTGACGCCGGACGAATTTGAAGGTTACGCAACGATGGCGCGCGGGAAGGGCTTTCTGCTTGTATCTGCAACGCCGTTGACCCGGTCGAGTTATCACGCTGGCGAGGACTTCGCGAAATTGCGGAGCGCGCGCGAAGCCAAACTTGCTGCTGCCGAATAGCCTCAACGTTTACCCAGCACGTGCCCTCACATCAGGAAATCAGGGTTCTGCCCTATCGGCCGGACCAAATGTACGATCTGGTTGCGGATATCGAGCGCTATCCGGAGTTCCTGCCCTGGTGTATCGCGGCACGAAATCGCAAGAGGGAAGACAGCGCCGATGGCGAGGTCGTCTGGTCCGACCTTGTGGTGGGGTTCAAGCTTGTTCGAGAGCGCTTCACGTCCAAGGTAAATCTGATTCCTGCCAAAGATGGCGCACCGGCTCGCATTGATGTCGAGTATGTCGAAGGACCGCTCAAGTTTCTGCACAACCACTGGGTCTTCATGCCCGGCGCGGATGGCGGCTGCGATGTCGATTTTTACGTCGAGTTCGAGTTTCGGAACAAGCTGTTCCAAAAACTGATCGGGTCGCTGTTTCAGGAAGCTGTCACGCGGATGGTTGGTGCATTCGAAAAACGTGCGGACCGATTATACGGGCCGGAAAAACAGCGCTAGCTATCCGGCTCGTCGTTGCGACAAACCGCTTCGATTTTGTTGCCGTCGGGATCCAGCACAAAGGCTCCGTAATAGGTGGGGATGTATTCCGGTCGCAGACCGGGGGCACCGGCATCCCGGCCACCATTGTTCATGGCGGCTTCGTAGAAGTCTCGAACGGAAGCGCGATCCTTCGCCAAAAATGCAAAATGGGCGCCATTGTTTGGTGCCACTGAATTCGGGTCTTCGATGGGTTCGCTGACCCACAGCCATTGCCGTCCGCTGCCATTTCCGAAGGCAACCGCAAATCCCTTGTCCATCACCACCTCCAGGCCAAGCGCGGCAAGGCAGGGACGATAGAACGCCGTTGCTGTTTCGATATTTCGGACCCCGATCGAAACATGATCAAAGATCGCAGAGAAGTCACGACTATCGAATGCACCCTTGTTGATCTCATTCTCTGACATGTCGTCCGCCCTTTGTTGGATGCTGTTAACCCTTGGTGGCGGCCCGACGCAGCATTGAGAACGCAGTCTGCACGGTTGCGTCTCTTATGTCGGCCCGTGTACCCGGAAATATCTGATGATTGGACACGGTCGGTCGCCCCCGTCCGGCACACGCGAAATGCACGAGACCCACCGGCTTTTCCTTGCTGCCACCCCCGGGCCCGGCAACCCCGGTCACCGCGATCGAAATATCGCCCAGTGAGTGTTTGAGCGCACCTTCGGCCATGGCTATCGCGACCTTCTCGCTCACGGCCCCCTCCATATTGATCAACATCTTGGGGACGCCGAGCATCTCGTTTTTGGCTTCATTGGAGTAGGTGACAAAGCCGCGCTCAACCACATCTGAAGAGCCCGCGATTTCAGTCAGACAGCCCGCGATCAAACCGCCCGTGCACGATTCTGCCGTGACAATTTTCAGTTTTGCACGACGGCAAAGTTCCAGCAGTTCAGCCGCGTCTGTGAGCAGTTGGGTATCAAACATGATGCTATCCAAAAAGGGTGGGCATATTGCCCGCAGTGCCGAGCCAGAATGCGATGATCCAGGTCAGGATGCCAGCATAGACACCCGCGCCGATATCATCGGCCATGATGCCAAGACCCCCGGGCATGCGCTCGAAGTTTTTCAGGGGCCATGGTTTTGTAATATCAAGAAAGCGAAACAGCACGAACGCCACCACATAGTATCGCCAGTCGAGGGCAACCGGGAGGATCGCCAGCCATTGTCCGGCCACTTCATCGATCACGATCCGTTGCGGGTCTTTGAGCCTGTGGAATGTTGCGAGCTTGCCTGACGCCCAGACCCCGACGACAAAGGCCACCAGCACAAAAATGGCGAGAAGGTACTGACCGCCTATCAGAACGATCAGGGCCGCGAAAGGAAGAGCGGCCAGGGAACCCCATGTTCCAGGTGCGCCGGGCAGGTCTCCTGCGCCAAACCAAGTGGCAAGCAGGCGGGCCAGACGTGGCTCGTTTTCGGAATTTCCTTCGGTCATCTTGTGCTCACACTGATCGTGACGGTCGCTTGCGCAGCAATACCTTCGCTGCGGCCGGTAAACCCTAGTCCTTCGGTTGTGGTTGCCTTGACCGATATACGTTCGGAACTTATGCCGAGAATATCGGCAATCCGTGTCCGTATAGCGTCTCGGTGGGGACCAATCTTCGGGGCCTCGCAGATGATCGTTAAATCGGCATGGGTGAGGGTGCCGCCACAACCAACGAGCATGTTGTGGGCGTGCTGAAGGAAAAGTGCAGAATCCGCACCGCGCCATTGCGGGTCACTTGGAGGGAAGTGTGATCCGATATCGCCATCTCCCAACGCACCGAGTAACGCGTCTGTCAGAGCATGAAGGGCGACATCCGCATCGGAGTGGCCAGCAAGGCCCTGTTCATGGGGAATATCAATGCCGCCAAGACGAACACTGGCGCCGGGTTCGAAGCGATGGACATCAAACCCCGACCCGACCCGGGTTTCATTGCTTGCCTGCAGCCAGAAGCTTGCGCGTTCAAGGTCTTCGTCTCTTGTGATTTTGATGTTTTCCTCCAGACCAGGAACGGTTGTCACGGTCATTCCATGGGCTTCGGCGACAGCGGCATCATCGGTCAGGGCTTTTCCTGCCAATTCACGGTGAGCCTCAAGAATGCCAGGGAATCCGAACCCCTGTGGGGTTTGAGCACGCACAAGACCGGAACGGTCGACCGTATCACTCACGATGCCGGCATCGGAGCGCTTCAGCGTGTCATGAACATCCAGAACGGGTATGACGGCATCTGCATCACTCAGTGCTTCCAGGATATCGTCAATCATTTTGACGGTCACGAACGGCCGCGCGCCGTCATGAATTAGCACGCGGGCCGGGGCCGGGCTGCGCGCCAGGTGCTCCAGGCCGTTGAGGACGGAAGCTTGCCTTGTATCGCCGCCATATACTGGTGGCTCAACGGCCAGACCAGCCGATGCCGCAGCAAAGTCTGGGGTGTCATCACGATGTATCACGGGGATCACCCGGTCGATTTTCGGGTGTGAAGCAAAGCTGGACAACGTCCGGCGCAAAACGCTTTGCCCTGCGAGCATTCGGTATTGCTTGGGAACGTCGCCAGACATACGCGTGCCGCGTCCAGCTGCGACCACAAGGGCTACGGTTTTGGTCACGTAAGGTCCTCACGGGCAAGAATTGGCCGCACGTTAGTCGTCCGCCGCATCCTTGCCAAGGTGGAGAGGCTTGTACATGTCGAGACAAGTGACCCGTCGCGTCTCGACGACTATGATGTGGTTATGAACGGTTCGATCATATTTGGTGTTGCGGCATTGCTGACGCTTTTGCCTGCTGTCTTTCTGCCCGTGCGCAGAGCCGCAGAACCCGACGACAATGAGGGGCTGTTGTTCTGGATGCTGGTGGGTGTGGCCACGGTTGGCCCGGTGGCGTTGGAAATTGCGGCAGATGACGGGATGTGGCGCGCCGGCTTCAGCGCGACCCTTTGGACCATCGTTTCATCCACCATGATCCTGTTCTTTGTCATAAGCCTGATTTCGCAGACGGTCCGCCGACTGCGTGGATTGCTGATGCCTTATGTTGTGATTTTGGCCGTGATTGCGCTTTTGTGGTCATCGGTTCCCGGCAGCCCCGTTTCAGGGGTGCAAATGACGGCCTGGCTTCAAGTCCATATCGGGGTTTCCTTGATCACCTACGCATTGATTACGCTTGCTGCCACAGCAGCTCTGGGAATTTGGCTCAAAGAACGGGCTCTGCGTAAACGTACGACCTTGAGTTTTGTAGAACGTCTTCCGTCGGTGGCAGACGGGGAGCGGATCCAGCGACGGTTGCTGTTGGGCGCTGAGATCATCCTTGGGCTTGGGCTTCTGACCGGCATGGCGACGCAATTCTATATTGCGGGATCTCTCGTTGAACTGGATCACAAGACGACACTGTCGATCGCGGCTTTCGTTGTCCTCGGTATTCTGTTGGTGATGCAGTGGGGAAGTGGGCTGCGCGGGCGTTCGGCTGCGCGGTTTGTGCTGATAATCTATCTTCTGATCACACTTGCATTCCCGGGCGTCAAATTCGTCACAGATGTAATTATTTCCTAGCTATTCACTCGAAAGCCTTGTTGCGTTGCAACAATTATGTCTAGTATGCACAATTCGTAGACAGTTGTGTTCTATGCATAATTATTAGGCAATCATGTCGGCTATAACTTCTGAACCCTTCAACATCGGTAACGTGAGTATTCCAAACCGTGTTGTGCTTGCGCCTATGTCTGGCGTGAGTGATCTGCCGTTTCGTCGGTTGGCATCACGGTACGGGGTCGGTCTGGTTGTGTCAGAGATGGTGGCCAGCCGAGAGATGCTGCGCGAATCCCGACAGTCTGCCCGCCGAATGTTGTTTGAACCCGGTTCGGGGCCGGTTTCCATTCAGCTCGCCGGCACCGAGCCCGAGATCATGGCGGAGGCAGCAAAACTCGCAGTGGATCGGGGCGCAGAGATTGTTGATATCAATTTCGGGTGTCCTGCAAAAAAGGTTGTCCGGAAGGCCACCGGATCAGCGCTGATGCGTGACGTACCTCTGGCAACCGACATCATGAAGGCGGTCGTCGCGGCCGCCGGCGTTCCTGTCAGCGTCAAAATGCGCACCGGATGGGATGAAAACAGTCGGAATGGCGTTGAACTCGCCCGTATTGCTGAAGACGTCGGGGTGCAGATGCTGACTGTCCATGGCCGGACGCGATGTGACTTCTATACAGGGACGGCCGACTGGAATTTCATTGCAGGCGTAAAGGACGCGGTATCGATCCCGCTTGTGGCCAATGGCGATATTCGCTCGCACGAGGATGCCGCGAATTGCCTCCGGGTCACCGGGGCGGATGCGGTCATGATCGGACGCGCTGCCCAGGGAAAACCTTGGTTTCCCGGAGATGTGGCACATTATTTTGCGACAGGCGTGGTTCGGGACGAGCCTGATATTCTTGAGCGCTGGAGCATTATGCGAGAACACCTTGAGGAAATGATGAGCCTCTATGGCGCAAATACCGGGATCCGGAATGCCCGCAAGCACATTGGCTGGTATCTGACCGGGGTGCCCGGGGCGGCCGAATTTCGAAATGTGGTGAACAATACCCTTGATCCAGCGGTGATTTCGCGTGAGTTGGCGCGGTTCCGCGAGCTAACAGCGGCGGCGATCTGATGGTGACTTTGAACAATACCGCTCTTTTGGATGACGATAACGGGCCAGATCCTGCTGCGATCCTTAACTTGCTCACTGATGCGGTGATCGCTGTCGGAGAAGGTCACGAAATCCGTTACGTAAATTATGCGGCTGAACAGATGTTCGGGATGAGTTCGCCGACCTTGATTGGTCGTTCACTTGGTGAATTCGTGTCGCCTGATAACCCTTTGTTTTTTATGATTGATAAGTCCCGCGCTGAAAGTGCGAGTTATGCTGAACGCAATGTTCGGCTGGATGGTCCGCGGATTGAGGAACGGGAAGTCTCAGTTCAGGTTCAGCCGGGCTTTGATAGATCAGGCACAGTTGTCCTCAGCCTGCATGAACAGACGCTGGCACAACATATCGATCGCCAGTTGGTACATCGCGGCGCAGCGCGCTCAGTCACAGCGATGGCGTCGATGCTGGCCCATGAAGTCAAAAATCCGCTTTCAGGTATTCGTGGCGCGGCGCAGTTGCTTGAGGACGGCGCAGATGAAGGTGAGCGCGAGTTGACCCAGCTGATCTGCGATGAAGCAGACCGGATTGTGGCTTTGGTCAATCGCATGGAAGCCTTTTCTGATGAACGCCTCCCTGAGCGTTCTGCAGTGAACATTCATGAAGTGCTCGATCGGGTCAAAAAGGTCGCTGAGAACGGTTTTGGACGAAATGTCACGTTTAACGCGTCTTTCGACCCGTCCTTGCCGATGGTCCATGGCAACCGGGATCAACTGATCCAGATATTTATGAACCTGATCAAGAATGCGTCCGAAGCCGTACCGGCCAATAGCGGAGAGATATCGCTGGAAACCCGGTATCGACACGGTCTGCGCCTGGCGATACCGGGCAGCGGTGAGCGTGTTGATCTGCCCATAGAGATCACGGTCCGTGACAATGGCGCGGGCGTTCCGGAAGATGTTCAACCTTTCCTTTTCGATCCGTTTGTGACGACCAAAAAGAATGGCACGGGCCTTGGATTGGCCCTTGTGGCCAAGCTTGTTGGCGACCACGGCGGTGTCATTGATCTCGAAAACGATGACCGTGGTGCGGCCTTCAAGGTCATGCTGCCCGTCGACCTCAGCCCTGAAGGCCAATCCTCATGAGAGCCGCAACAATTCTGATTGCCGATGATGACCGCAGCATCCGCACTGTACTGAGCCAAGCACTGGGGCGGATTGGTCACGATGTTCGGACCACAGGGACCGCAGCCAATTTATGGCGTTGGGTTTCGGATGGGGAGGGTGATCTTGTCATCACGGATGTCGTGATGCCCGACGAGAATGGTCTCGATCTGATTCCGCGCATTCGCAAGATTCGTCCTGACCTTCGAATTATTGTGATGAGTGCCCAGAACACGCTGCTGACAGCGGTCCGCGCGACCGAACGTGGTGCCTTTGAGTACTTGCCCAAACCCTTCGACCTGAAGGAAGTGGTCGAGGTTGTCCAGCGTGCTTTGGCGGAAAAAGATACCAAACGAGACACGGTATCTCCGCAATTCGAACCCGAAGAAGAAGCGCTGCCGCTAATCGGACGTTCAGCGGCGATGCAGGACATCTACCGGGTGCTTGCGCGATTGATGAATACTGATCTGACCGTCATGGTCACCGGAGAGTCTGGTACCGGCAAGGAACTCGTTGCGCGCGCGCTGCATGACTATGGCAAACGGCGGTTTGGACCTTTTGTTGCGATAAATATGGCCGCGATCCCGCGGGAGTTGATCGAAAGCGAATTGTTTGGCCATGAAAAAGGCGCTTTCACCGGTGCCACCAACCGCTATGCAGGCCGGTTTGAGCAGGCCGAAGGTGGTTCGCTGTTCCTTGATGAGATTGGTGACATGCCGATCGAAGCACAAACGCGGCTGTTGCGCGTCTTGCAGGAAGGCGAGTACACCACGGTCGGCGGGCGAACCCCTATATCAACCAATGTCCGGATCATCGCGGCGACCCATCGCGATCTGCGAACAGCTGTTCGTCAGGGGTTGTTTCGCGAAGATCTATATTACCGCCTGAATGTTGTTCCGTTGCGGATTCCACCGCTGAGAGAGCGTTCCGAGGACATTCCAGAACTCGTTGCACATTTCCTGTCCCGGGCAGAGACCGACGGCATGCCGACCAAAAGCTTTGTCCCTGAAGCGATGGGGCGCCTGCAGGACTATCGTTGGCCGGGGAACGTCCGCGAACTTGAAAACCTCGTGCAGCGCCTGACGGCGCTGTACAGTCAGGATGTGATCAGCCTGGAAACGATTGAGGCTGAACTTGCGCATTCATCGCCGGGGTCAGCTGCCGAAGCTCAAGCCGACGAAGAATCGCTCTCCGATGCGATTGATCGCCATCTTCGGACATATTTCTCGGCTCACCGGGATGGATTGCCCGCAGCTGGTTTGTATGGTCGCATCCTGCATGAAATGGAGCGGCCGCTCATCAGCCTTTCCTTAGAGGCCACGCGCGGTAACCAGGTTCAGGCTGCAACCTTGCTGGGACTGAACCGCAATACGTTACGCAAGAAAATCCGCGAGTTAGACATTGATGTGGTGCGGGGCGTAAAATAGCCTCCAGTGCGGTGTTCGAGGCTCTCAATGGGGTCGGACAAAGAATCGCACATATGTTATCGAGCATCTGATGAGCGACGAGATAACTCCCAAAAAGCCAGAGAGCCGTGGGCTCTATGTGACTTCTGATTCTCCATCTGAGTTTTCGGGCGGATCGGTCGTGCGTAAATCTGGATTGTTCCGGGGTGCATTGTCGTGGGGGCAGCGTGCAGGTGTTGGGCGTCGGATCGCAATCGCTCTGATGATTTGTGCCGTTGCCGCCGGTTTCGCGACCTTTTTCGCGCTAACTGGCAACACAACCTACGGCCTGGGCGAAAATGCCCTGTTCGTCTTGTTGGTGATCGATCTGAGCCTTGTCCTGGCTTTGGGAGCAGCCGTAAGTCTTGGTTTGGTCAGGATGTGGGCGCAACGGCGCGCCGGGCTGGCTGGTGCGCGCCTTCATGTCCGCCTCGTTGGTTTGTTTTCGGTCGTTGCAATAACGCCTGCCATCCTCATCGCAGTTCTGGCTGCGCTGTTTTTCAATCTTGTCATCGAGAGTTGGTTCAGCGAACGGGTGAGAACTGCCGTTGAAAGCTCGGTTCTCGTGTCAGAGGCCTATCTGAACGAACACAGGCAAACGATTCGTTCGGATGCCATGGCAATGGCGGAGGAACTCAACAATGTTTGGCCGGGTCTGGCTGTCGATGCCCAGCGCGCCCGCGAAATTATCGAAGATGCCGCTGAAAAGCGCTCCGTGCCTGGTGCTGTAATTTTTGACAGAAATGGTCGGGTCGTTGCCCGCGCGGGATTTACGTCTTCGCTCTTGTTCGACTTGCCCCCGACACTTGCTGTTGCAGATGCCGCAGGCGGACAACCGGTGGTGCTGACAAGCGAAAACGAAGACCGTGTGCGCGCGTTGATCGGACTGAACACACGACCTCAGGCTTTTCTGTATCTGGGCCGGTTTATCGATCCCAATGTTCTGCGCTATCGCGAAACCACCAAACGCGCGGCCAGCGAATATGCGCAGGCCGAAAGCCGCCGATCACGGTTGGAGCTGGAGCTTGCGGCGATTTTCGTCATCGTCACGCTTCTGTTGCTCCTGACGGCGGTCGGGGTTGGGCTGGGGTTTGCCAACCGTCTTTCACGTCACATTGCCAAACTCGTCCATGCGACTGAGATGGTGCGGTCTGGTAATTTGGGCGTGCGCTTGGAGGAAGCGTCGCGATCGGATGATGAGATCGGGATCCTGACGCGCGCGTTCAATCGCATGACACGCCAGCTTGACGAACAGCGTGGCGAGCTGACGGAAGCCAACCGGCAGCTCGATGATCGGCGTCGGTTCACCGAGGCTGTGCTCGCCGGGGTATCGGCCGGCGTCATCGGTCTTGATCGTTCGGGGCGCGTCAATTTACCGAACCGTCCGGCAACGGCATTGCTCGATGTTGGACTGGAAGAACTTATGGGGCGCCCATTGGCGGAGGTGATTCCCGAGTTTGCGTCTTCGGTGGCGCTTGCAACGGCTGATCCCAGCCGTTTGGTCGAGGATGAGATCAGTGTGGAAACACATGAAGGCGTCCGGGTGCTGCGGGTTCGTATTGGTGCTGAGCGGGATGCGCAAGATGACGTCATCGGGTTTGTGGTGACATTTGATGACGTCACGGAACTCCAGTCCGCGCAGCGCACGGCGGCCTGGGCCGATGTTGCGCGCCGGATTGCGCATGAGATCAAGAATCCGCTGACCCCGATCCAGCTTTCAGCAGAACGGCTCAAACGCAAATATCTGGGTGAGATCAAAAGTGATCCCGAGACCTTTGCACAGTGCACCGACACAATCGTTCGCCAGGTTGGCGATATCGGGCGAATGGTTGATGAGTTTTCCTCCTTTGCGCGGATGCCCAACCCGGTGCTGACATCGGGTGATTTGGCCAAAATTTGTCGTGAAGCGGTATTCCTCCAGCAGCAGGCACATCGGGAGATCACGTTTGAGACTGACTTCCCGAAAGAGGGAATGTTGAGCACTTTTGACGCCGGATTGATGTCGCAGGCGCTGACCAATTTGTTGCAAAACGCTGTCGATGCAATTCAGGGGCGTTCGGGTGACGATGAAGCACAGGGCTGGATATCGATGCGTTTGATCGAATCAGGCGATAACGCGTCGATTGTTGTGGAAGACAATGGGCGCGGATTGCCCGTGAAGGAACGTGAGCGTTTGACGGAGCCCTATGTGACCACCCGTACAAAAGGAACCGGCCTTGGTCTTGCCATTGTTGCCCGTATTATTGAGCAGCATGGGGGAACTTTGCGACTTGGCGATCGCGACGGTCAGCCCGGTGCCATGGTCGCGATTTCGCTTCCCCGTGAATTGCAGGGTGTAGAGCACGCCAATGGCTGAAGATATTCTCATTGTCGATGACGAGGACGATATCCGGATGCTTATATCCGGTGTTCTCGAAGATGAGGGGTATGAAACCCGAGAGGCCGGCAGCGCAGAAGCTGCTGTCGAAGAGGTTGCCGCACGCCGGCCGAGCCTTGTGATTCTTGATATCTGGCTTGAAGGCAGCCGGATCGACGGGATGGAACTGCTCCATATTCTTCGGCGCGAGCACCCGGAAGTCCCCGTTGTCATGATCAGCGGGCACGGATCAATCGAAACGGCGGTGCAGGCGATCAAGGTCGGTGCCTACGATTACATTGAAAAGCCATTCAAAACAGACCGCCTGATTTTGATCGTCAGCCGTGCCATTGAGGCGTCCAGACTGCGTCGTGAGAACCGCGAATTGCGTATGCGCGCGGGCCCCGAAACGGAGTTGGTCGGGGAATCTACGTCCATGGTTCAGTTGCGGCAGGCCGTTGGTAAAGTTGCACCCACAGGAAGTCGGGTTTTGATCAAAGGTTCGGCGGGGGCTGGCAAGGAAGTTGCCGCGCGTATGCTTCATGAACAGTCACTGCGCGTTGATCAGCCATTCGTGATTGTGAATTGTGCGGCGATGGCTCCGGAACGGATGGAATCCGAACTGTTCGGAGTTGAAGCCGCACGTGCCTCTGACCAGGAAGGGCGCAAGATCGGATTGTTCGAGCAAGCCCATAACGGCACGCTGGTATTCGATGAAATCGGCGACATGCCGATGGAAACTCAGGGCAAGATTGTTCGGGTTCTTCAGGAGCAGACATTTGAACCCGTTGGGGGAAGTCGCAAGATTGCTGTTGATGTCCGCGTTGTGGCCACTACGACGCGTGATCTTCAGGATGAAATCAGGGCTGGCCGGTTTCGCGAAGATTTATTTTATCGCCTGAACGTGGTGCCGCTCGAAGTTCCTGATCTGGCCGATCGCCGTGAGGACATTCCAAAGCTGGCAGATCACTTTATGCGACGGGCTGCAGATATGGGTGGGTTGCCAGTTCGTCGTATCGGCCCCGATGCAATGACGGCGCTGCAATCCCATGACTGGCCCGGCAATGTGCGGCAACTTCGTAATGTGATCGAGTGGCTATTGATTATGGCGCCATCAGATCCGCATCAGCTAATCCGGTCGGATATGTTGCCGCCCGAACTGATAGAAAAAACACCTCGCGCCCTGCAAGGGGCAGGGCAGACGGAATTCCTGAGCCTGTCCTTACGCGACGCCCGCGAGGAGTTTGAACGTCAATATCTGGAAGCACAGGTCAACCGGTTCGGTGGTAATATCTCCAAGACCGCAACTTTCGTCGGGATGGAACGGTCAGCACTACATCGCAAGCTGAAATCGCTTGGGGTGCAGGGGCCAATGATGAAAAGTTCGGAATAATTTAAAATTTTTGCGTTCGAAGCCGATGCGAACTCCAGCGTGGGACCGAAAAGCGGGATGAATTCATGAAAGCGATAATTTGTGGTGGTGGCCAGGTTGGCTCCAGTATCGCGCGCGAACTGGCCTCGGAGCGCGTCGATGTCACTGTCATTGACCAGAGCCCCGAATTGATCCGCCGTATACGTGACACCCTTGATGTCACGACAATGGTGGGTTTTGCTTCGCACCCCGACGTGCTGGAAGCCGCGGGTGCGCGAGACGCCGATATGATTGTTGCGGTGACCTTTGCCGATGAAGTGAACATGATCGCCTGTCAGGTGGCGCATTCGCTGTTTGACGTTCCGATGAAGATTGCGCGCGTACGGGCGCAAAGCTATCGCAATCCCATCTGGGCTGATTTGTTTTCGCGCGATCACATGCCGATTGACGTCATTATTTCACCTGAGATCGAAGTGGCACGCGCCATTGGGCGACGCTTCACGGTTCCCGGATCTTTCGAGATGATTCCGCTGGCCAAGAACAAGCTGAGGCTGATTGGTGTTCGGTGCGAAGAAAACTGTCCGATCCTGGATACTCCGCTTCGCCAGCTCACGACGCTCTTTCCGGACCTGCGTCTGTCGATCATCGGAATCATTCGGGAAGGCAAGCCTATCGTGCCGACCGGTGATGATCATCTCGAGGTGAATGATGAAGTGTACATCGTCATTGATGGCGAGCATGTGCCGCGCGCCATGGCTGCTTTCGGCCATGATGAGCAAGAAGCGCGACGGGTCGTCATCATTGGAGGTGGCAATATCGGTTTGAGTTTGGCGCAGGATATCGAGGAGCAATTCTCCGGCGTGACGGCGCGCCTGATTGAGTTGGACAAGGATCAGGCTCAGGCCGCGGCACAGCTTCTGTCAAAGACGACGGTAATTCACGGGGACGCACTCGATCCCGATATTCTGAGCGAAGCCAACATCAACAAAGCCAGCACCGTTGTTGCCGTAACCAACGATGATGAAGTGAATATTCTGGCGTCCTTGCTCGCCAAACGGTACGGCGCAGAACGCGCCGTGACCCTGGTCAACAGCAATACCTACAATCCATTGCTGGCGCCGCTGGGTATCGACGTGGTGGTTAACCCACGGGTCATCACAGTTTCAACAATTCTTCAGGTGATCCGCCGCGGACGCATTCGTTCGGTGCATTCCATTGGCGAGAACTTTGGCGAAGTGATCGAAGCCGAAGCACTCGAGACTTCCAGTCTTGTTGGCAAGCCTATTCAGGATGCCAAGCTGCCCGCGGGCGTCATCGTGGCGTCTATTGTTCGGGATGATCAGGTTCTGATGGTCGACAAGGATACCGTGATCAATGTTGGGGATAGCGTTATTCTCTTCGCAACCAAGGACGCTGTCCGCAAGGTCGAGCGTATGTTTGCGGTAAAATTGGAATTTTTCTAGGCCGCCAGATGCGCGTGACTGTCAGGAGTGTGTTTTGCCACGCATAGCTTATGTGAACGGGGCCTATGTCGATCATCGCGATGCTGTCGTGCATGTTGAAGATCGTGGCTATCAGTTTGCCGACGGCGTTTACGAAGTCATTCACTTGTTTCGCCATCGCCTCATTGACGAGGAACCACATCTTGACCGGCTCGACCGGTCATTGCGTGAACTCGATATGGCCTGGCCGATGGGCCGGTCTGCCCTGCGCATCGCAATGCGGGAAGTGGTGCGTCAAAACCGATATGCAACGGGGCTGCTTTATATACAGGTCACCAGGGGCGTGGCGCCGCGCGATCATAAATTTCCGCGCAATGGTCGCTCGTCTGTCGTGATGACTGTTCGGCCGGTGCCCGAGTATCCCGATGAGATGCGCGACAATGGCGTGGACGTGATTACGATCGAGGATATGCGCTGGACGCGCCGTGACATTAAATCGATCTCGTTGCTCCCCAATGTATTGGGGAAACAGGCGGCGGCTGCCGCGGGTGCATATGAGGCCTGGATGTACGATACGGATGGCTTCATCACTGAAGGAACGTCTTCGAACGCATGGATCATCACCGGTGATGGAACCCTTTTGACCCGCCCGGCGAGCCACGATATCTTGCGCGGAATTACGCGTCAGGAAATCATCAAGCTTGCCGAAGAGCTGGATATTCCGTTTGAAGAACGAAAGTTTACGCGCGAGGAAACTTATGCAGCCCGAGAAGCATTCCTGAGCAATTCCTCTCATTTTGTGACGCCGGTCACGAAAATTGATGATCGGGTTATCGCAAACGGCGAACCAGGGTCACTAAGCACCGCGTTGCATGCGCGTTATGTGGAATTTATGTCGGATTATCCAAAATTTTCCTGATTGGGCCGAAATATTGAATAATTTCAACAAAATAGACTGGAAATCCAAACGCATCAGTCCAACGTATAGGTTATAATTAGAGAGCATAGCGATACGCTACGTTACAAACTTGAACAGCGCATAATACAACCAACACAAGAACAAAGCTGAGGTAATAAGATGGCTGCAGAACGGTCACAGAATGTTCAGGACGTGTTCCTGAACCACATTCGAAAACAGAAGACACCGGTTACAGTTTTTCTCGTCAATGGCGTGAAACTGCAGGGTGTTGTGACGTGGTTTGACAATTTTTGTGTCCTGCTACGTCGCGACGCGCATTCGCAGCTGGTTTACAAGCATGCAATTTCGACGGTTATGCCGTCATTGCCTGTTCAGTTGTTCGAGCCGGAAACTGAATTTGACGACGACGTGGATGCCGAGGCGGCTGAGTAACCATTCGTCTTGGGTCACAACGATAACCAATCCAGCCACCGGGTCGGGAAAGAACCGACACGCACCATAGTGCTGCAACCGGTGTTGCGAGAACGCGCTTCAGAAGCCCGTGGCGAGCGGGACCCCGAAATCCTCCTGGAGGAGACCGTGGGTCTTGCCCGGGCGATTTCACTTGATGTCGTGAGTTCGCGTGTCGTGGCGTTGAACAGGCCTCGGCCTGCAACCCTTTTTGGTCAAGGCGTGGTGGACGAAGTCCATGACCGTATTGAGGCTGAAGAGGCCGGTCTGGTTGTTGTTGGTGGTCCTTTGTCGCCGGTTCAGCAACGAAACCTGGAACGCGAGTGGTCTTGCAAGGTTATCGACCGAACGGGTCTGATTCTCGAGATTTTCGGAGAACGCGCACGCACGCGTGAAGGGCAACTTCAGGTGGAGTTGGCCGCTCTGACCTACCAGCGCAGTCGACTTGTCCGTTCCTGGACCCATCTGGAACGCCAGCGTGGCGGATTTGGTTTTGTCGGTGGTCCGGGTGAGAGCCAGATCGAACTCGATCGTCGGATGATTGACGAAAGAATTTCACGCCTGAAGCGCGAACTGGAGCAGGTCCGCCGAACACGTGGCCTTCACCGTCAGGCTCGCGAGCGTGTGCCCTATCCATTGATCGCACTCGTTGGATATACGAATGCGGGAAAATCGACACTCTTCAATCGTCTCACGCTTGCTGAAGTGTTTGCTGAGGATATGCTGTTTGCCACGCTTGATCCGACAATGCGGAGCCTCGTGCTCCCTTCGGGGCGCACGGCGATCCTGTCCGATACGGTCGGTTTCATATCTGAACTCCCCCATGATCTTGTGGCGGCGTTTCGCGCCACTTTGGAAGAGGTCGTTGCCGCCGACATTGTTCTGCATGTGAGAGATATTGCCGACCCTGACACCGAGGCCCAGGGGCAAGATGTCGAACAAATTCTCAAAAACCTGCTCGTAGACCGACAGGGCGAAGACGATGCGGACGGTGACACCAAGATGCCGGTGCAGATTGAGATTTTGAACAAGACCGACTTGCTATCACCCGACGACCGGGATGCTATGACCGAACGCGCACGGCGTGAGCCCAACCTTGTGGTTGCCTCTGCGCTAAACGGTGATGGTTGTGCTGAATTGCTGTCGGTTATAGACGCCGCGCTTGCGGAGTCAGATTCCGTGACAGATGTGGATGTTCCATTGAGTGACGGTGCCATGATGGCTTGGCTTTATGAGAAGGGCGAAGTGTTGTCACGTGAGGATGATGGTCTGCAAAGCCGCGTCACCGTCCGATTGGCCCCCCGTGACCTTGCGCGTTTGCAAAAGCGGCAGCAAAAACCCGGTCAGGACAAGTGAGCATTCTAAACATTAATTCCGAGCATGTGGTTGAGCTCATGAGAGCTGCCGCTGCAGATATAATCATGCCGCGTTTCCAGTCGCTGCAGGAGGGTGAGATTGATGAGAAGGATGGTGGAGAGCTTGTCACAATTGCCGATATCGAAACCGAAAAATGGCTGACAGCTCGGCTCCCTGACCTTTTGCCGGGCAGCGTTGTCGTGGGTGAGGAAGCTGTATTTGCTGACAAGGATCTGTTCAGTCGGTTGGCCGGTGAAGATCCGGTTTGGGTCATCGACCCCATCGACGGAACATGGAATTTCGCCCATGGGCGCGAGACCTTCGCCATTCTGATTGCGCTTGTGTATCGGGGAGATGTCATCTCAGGCTGGGTCTACGAGCCTGTGTTGGGCACCACGGTGACGGGAAGCCGTGGCGAAGGTGTTCTGTTTGACGGAAATCCGGTCCGATTGAATGAACGGAAGCGAAAAGATGAAGTGATCGGGACCGCCGCACGGTATTTGTTTGAGCGCGCTGAAAAACGGACCGATATCATCCAGCAGATTTACCGGCCCAATTGCGCCGGCCACGAGTATGTCCTGATCCTCTCGGGTGAACGGTCATTTTCGGCTTACACGAAACTTTTGCCCTGGGATCATGCGGCAGGCAGCTTCCTTGTCCGCGAGGCTGGGGGCTTCAGTGGGCTGCTCGATCACGGTGTTTATGATCTGGCTCACCCAAGCGGCGACTTGCTCACGGCGGAGAGCCCTGAGATGTGGCACAACATACGCGACGTCCTCGATCACAAGGGCGCATAGATAACGAAGGGGCATGTCATGTCCGAAACGATGAAAACCGCATTCATAGGCCTGGGCGTCATGGGCTACCCAATGGCCGGATATCTCGGAAAATCCGGACATGACGTGGCCGTCTACAACCGGACGGCGGCAAAGGCAGAGAAATGGGCGGGCGCGCATGCAGGCGCAGCCTTTGCGACACCACGTGAAGCCGCCAATGGTTGCGATATCGTCTTTGTCTGCGTGGGCAATGACGACGATGTGCGCAGTGTTGTTCTCGGTGACGATGGCGTGCTGGCGGGCATGACCAAGGGATCGATTCTGGTGGATCACACCACCGCATCTGCCGACCTCGCCCGTGAACTCGCGGCGATCTGCGCCGAAGCGGGCATCGGTTTCCTTGATGCCCCTGTATCTGGCGGGCAAGCCGGAGCAGAAAATGGTGCTTTGACGGTTATGGTTGGTGGCGAGCAGGCGATTTTTGATCGCGCCGCACCAGTGATCGATGCCTATTCACAAGCCTGCACACTGATCGGCCCGGCTGGCTCAGGGCAGTTGGCAAAGATGGTCAATCAGATTTGTATCGCCGGCGTTGTTCAGGGGCTTTCAGAGGCTGTGAATTTCGGCATGAAGGCGGGGCTGGATATGGAGAAGGTGATCGGGACGATTTCCAAGGGCGCGGCGCAAAGCTGGCAGATGGAAAATCGCTGGGAAACCATGGTCGAAGGTAAGTTTGACTATGGTTTCGCCGTCGACTGGATGCGCAAGGATCTGGGGATTTGTCTTGCCGAGGCAGAACGCAGTAACGCGCGCCTGCCGACAACGGCGTTGATTGATCAGTTCTATGCGCAGGTACAGGCCCGTGGGGGGGCGCGTTGGGATACATCCAGTCTGGTTCACCTGTTGGCCAACGACTAGTCGATGCTGGTGCGTCCCTCCAGACCATCAAGCAACGGCTGCAATTCATCCTCGTAAGATTTCCAGCGCGCGAGCGAAGAACGGTAGATCGGTTGCCGAACCTGCACATTGCTGCGCGTCCGTACATTGCGCTGCGTCTTGTGGAACTCAAGGCAGGCTGATTCCCAGTCGAGGCCGCAGAATGAAAGCATCTTGCGCGACCAGTTTTCCTGATCCTCCACGACGCTTTCATAAGCAACATCCAGAATGCGGCCGGGCAGGACCCTGTGCCAGTGCGCCATCAGGCGTTCGTACTCGCGGTAATAAAGTCCAAGATTGTTAAGGTCATAAGAGTAGGGATGACTGCCAGCGAAATCTCCAAAGAAGATCGACAGACAGGTGTCCCGCGGATCGCGCTGACAGTGAATGATCTGAGCCTTGGGAAACAGGCTGGCGATCAGACCGATATGATGGAAGTTGCCGGGCATCTTATCGACAATCCGCATGGCCTTTGGGTCGGTATGGCGAAGGTCGCGCAGAAAATCCTCTGCGATTTGCTGTGAGTGCTCGGATGTGAGGCTATCCAAACAATCGGGATAGGCGCGGCTGTCATTCACCAGCCGTCCCAGATGATCGGCAAGCTGGAGCACGTTCTCACGCTCACCGGCGCCGTGGACAAGGGAATGACTGGCGAGAATTTGCTCAACGAGGGATGTCCCGGAGCGCGGCATTCCGATCACAAAAACGGGGATGTCGGTGTCACTACCGTTGGCTGTGGTTCTCTTGAAGTGTTCTTCATCGAAGGTGGTGATCAGCCGATCGACAAAACCGCGATAGGTCTCGATATCGAATGCGACATCCTTGAGCAGGTTCCCGCGCCGATAATGGGCAAACCCGGCCTTGTGAGAGTTGCAGTTGATATGGGCAGCGCCCGCCGCCATTTCGAGCACGGACCGTCGTGTTGCCAGAACATCCGGGTTGGCAAGCGCACCTGTCAGCGCTTCAAATGCTGCATCGGCAGGGTTTAGGTCTTTGAGGTTGCCAAGTTCGCGCAATGCTCCGGCATGATCAGGCGCAAGCAATATGGTGCGGTGAAACCAGAGCTTTGCTTCGTTGACCTGGCCGGCATCGACCAGTGCACGGGCCCGCCCATAATGGGCCTCCACAGACCGGGGAAATTGCTCCAGCACCACATCGAAGTCCGAGATGGCGCGCTGGCTTTGCCCGGCCCGGTAACGTGCCCAGCCGAGCGACAGCAGGTATCGAAGGTTTTCCGGTGCTTCTGCGTGCAGTGCCTCGAGATAACGCAACGCATCGTCATGGCGTGCCATCCGGCTGAGCGTTCGCCCGTAGTCGCATCGGATATCAGGGTTGCGTGGCGCCAATGTATGAGCATCCTTCAGGTGGGCCTCGGACAGGATAAAATTTTCTGCCTCGAAGGCCAGGCGTCCCATCGCATGCAAAGGTCCGGCGGCATCTGGCGTCAGGCCATTTGCATGAGAAAATTCGTTATATGCGGAAATATGCTGACCTTTGCATTCAAGGCGTTGGGCAAGCTTCATGGCCACCTTGTAGTCACGGGTATGGCTGGATCTGGTGATATTCGTGAGGCGTTCCGTCCAGCGAACTCTCTTCATATCCAATCGATCAAAAAACCGCCCGGCCACGTGCCGTCTCAATAGTGAAAGTGCGTGTTTTTGGCAGGTTGCGGATTCTTCGGTGCGCCCGAGTTGTCGAAGGGTCGTGGATATCCCGAGGGCCGCCTCGTGGGAAAGCGGTGTCAGGATCAGGGCGTTCTGGAAATGCGTGAGTGCCCGTTCGGCGTCACCTGTTTTCATAAGAGCCTGCCCCAGTGCAAGTCGATATGGGGCATAACCGCGACGCATCTCAACAGCACGTCGAAGATGAGGAATGGCAAGATCTGTCTTTCCACCTCGCAGGGCGGCAATGCCCATCAGGAACCAGGCATCCGACTGGTCTGGATGTTCATCAACGATAGTTTGGCAGGCTTGTTCTGCCTGATCATATTGCCCAACACGAACGGCCGAACGTGCATCGTTCAGCAACGTGAGAGGGTTCGGTTTATCGGAGGTGGCGTCGAGCGCGATCGTGTCCATGCAGTATCTCTCCCGATTTCTGACACACGCGTGGGCAATCCCAAGTATGTCTATCGTAGAGAAGGGTAGCGGACCTGAAGACTTTGGGGCCGAGTTTCGGTAGCAATTTTAGATAGTTGAACCGAATTATTCGTCTCAAACTTTATCGGTCTTCGCGGCTTGCCAGCGTCGCTCGTATTCATCAATTCCAACTTCCCCCCAAAGAATGCCGTCATTTCTCAGGGAGGCTTCAACATGCCGGAACCGGGTTTCAAACTTGGTATTGGTTCCGCGCAACGCGAATTCGGGGTCGATCTTCAGGTGTCGTGCGAGATTGACAGAAGAGAACAGGACATCTCCCATTTCGTCGGACAGGCGTTCGGGACTGCCGCCCTGTTGCATCTCTTCTTTGAGTTCGGCGATCTCTTCTTCAAGCTTTGCCAAAACTGGCGCGATGGTGTCCCAGTCAAATCCCACACGTGCGGCACGCTTTTGAAGTTTTTCAGCCCGGGTGAGGGCCGGAAAGCCGACCGGCACATCGTCGAGCACGCTCGCATTCTCGCCACGGCTTGAAGCTTTTTCGGCCCGTTCTTCAGCTTTCAGGGTTTCCCAGGCGTCCCGCAGGCTTTCCTCGGAGCTATGGTTTTCCTTGTCGAAAACATGGGGATGTCGACGGACAAGTTTATCGGCGATCGCGCCGGCGACATCCTCGAAATCAAAGGATTCTTCTTCTTCGAGCCATACGTGCGTGAAAGACGACCTGAAGCAGCAAATCGCCGAGTTCCTCGCGCAGCGCAGATCGGTCATCACGCTCAATGGCATCGGCAACCTCATAGGCTTCCTCGACGGTGTAGCGCGCGATAGATGCGAAGTCCTGCTTCACATCCCAAGGGCAACCATTCTCCGGGTCGCGCAAGCGCGCCATAATGTCGATCAGTCGGTCGATGTTGCGCGCGCTCATTGTCTGATCGTTCCTGCAGATTGATATGGGACACGCTAAAAATGCCCGGCATCATCGATTCCAGATATAGATAATTTGAAACCAGATTGTTCTCATGAGCAACGAGGTTTGAGCAATCAGGAGGAACAAGTGCTTTACTTCATCCATCGCGTCGACAAACCCGGCGTCCACGAACTGCGGATGGCAACGCGCCCCGCGCATATGGAATTTGCCGAGGGTCTCGGTGACACACTTTATTTTGCTGGCCCGACGATGAACGATGATGGTGAAATGAACGGTAGTGTTTGGATTATTGAGGCATCGGACCGCGCTGAAGCCGAGGCGATCACGGCAAACGACCCTTATGAGAAGGTCGATCTCTTCGAAACCAAGGTCATCCGCCGGTTTGTGCGAACTGCCGGCACGGCCTGACCCAAAGCAGGTGGTATCACGACATGAATGGTTCTCACGGTATCGCCCAGCCGGTCCGGCGGCGCGAAGATGTCAGACTTCTGACCGGGCAGGGGCGCTTTGCAGATGATGTCAGCCAGCAGGGACAGCTCTATGCGGCATTCGTCAGATCACCTGTTGCCCATGGCATCATCCGGAACGTCAACCTTGCGGCCGCGTCCGCCGCAGCTGGGGTTGTCGATGTTTTTACGGGAGATGATCTTGCTGCCGCGGGAATCGGCCATATCGTGGCCCGCTGGCCCAAGTACCAGTCGGCTCAAATCCAGTCAGCACGACCTTTGCACACACCGCGCCCCGGACTGGCGCAGGGCAAGGTACGCCATGTCGGAGAGGCCGTCGTCATGGTGGTCGCAGAGACCCTCGGTCAGGCGCGGGGTGCAGCAGATCTGGTCACTCTGGAGATCGACGAATTACCTGCGGCGGTGACGATCGCCGACGCAATTGCGCCGGGCGCGCCCGAGGTTTGGGAAGACGCACCGGGTAACATTGGGCAGGTCTGGCACCGCGGTGATCGGCAGGCAGCTGACGATGCCTTCAGCAAAGCATCCCATGTTTCTCATCTGTCTCTCATCAACAACCGCATTGTCGCGACCCCGATGGAACCCCGGACAAGCCTTGCAAGCTGGGATGGGGAATCGGAGCGCTTCACCCTCGTGGCCTCTAGTCAGGGTGTGCAGTACTTCATGGAAATTCTGTGTGAACAGGTATTTGACATTCCACGCACGCAGATGCGCGTGTTGTCGGGTGATGTCGGCGGTGGATTTGGTGCCAAAGAGCAACCATTGCCCGAAGATATTGCGATTTTGTTTGCAGCGCGCGCGCTTGATCGTCCGGTGAAATGGACCGGGACGCGATCAGAACACTTTCTGGGTGATCCACATGCCCGTGACGCGCGGATCGAGGCCTCGCTTGCGCTTGATGAAGCGGGTAATTTTCTTGCGCTTCGCGTCGCGGTCGATGACGCCATGGGGGCTTATTATGCCTGCAACGGAACCGGGATGCCGCTGCGCAACATGCCCAATGGTCTGGCGCTGGTTTATCAGACACCCGTGATTGATATCGATGTGCGTCTTGTTCTCACACACACCAACTCTGTGGGGCCGTACCGCGGGGCAGGACGTGAGCAGGCCTCCTATATTGTGGAACGCTTGGTGGATCAGGCAGCGCGGGAAACCGGACACGATCCGATTGCGCTGCGACGCCGGAATATGATCTCGCCTGACCTGATGCCTTATGCAACGCCGGTTGATCGTGTTTATGATTCCGGTGAGTTCGAGACCGTTCTCGACAAGACGATCGCCTTGTCGGATTGGGATGGCTTTGCGGCCCGCCGCGTTGAAAGCGAGAAGGCGGGGAAAATCCGTGGTCGCGGTATTGCATCCTATCTGGAGTGCATCGGCGGCTTCCCGCATGAAGGTGCCAGGGTTGAGTTTTGCGAAGACGGCTCTGTGGACCTTGTGGTGGCGACCCAAAGCCAGGGCCAGGGTCACGAAACGAGTTTTGTCCAGGTGATCGCGGACCGGCTGGGGCTTCCGTTCGACGCGGTCAATCTGCGTCAGGGTGACAGCGATATCGCACCGCTTGGTATTGCGACGATTGCCTCACGTTCGATGACCATGGCCGGTTCGGCAATCGCGCTGACCTGTGATGCGGTGATCGAAAAAGGGCGATTGGCGGCCGCCCACCTTCTTGAAGCATCTGAAGCCGATATTGAGTTCGTTTCGGGCATGTTCCGCGTCACCGGTACGGATCGTGAGGTTTCGCTTCTCGATCTATCTGCTCAGGTTAGGACACTGCAGATCGCTGGTGTCCCCAACAGTCTCGACTCTGCCGAAGAGTTCGATGCGCCCGAGCAGTATTTCCCCAACGGATGTCATATCTGCGAGCTGGAGATTGATCCTGACACCGGTGTGGTGAGGGTTGAAAGCTATTCCGCTGTCGATGACTGCGGGACCGTCATCAATCCGCCTATTGTACACGGTCAGGTCCATGGCGGCGTTGTGCAGGGAATTGGGCAGGCGCTGATGGAACAAATCGTTTTCGATCGGGAAACAGGTCAGCTTCTGACTGGATCGTTCATGGACTACACGATGCCCCGCGCGGTCGATCAGCCACATATGAATGTCGATTTTCACGAAGTCCCGTCACCAGCGAACCCGCTGGGGGTCAAGGGCATTGGCGAGGCGGGGATCGTGGGTGCGTTGCCCGCCATCATGAATGCGCTCGAGGATGCTCTGGCGACCTGCGGCGCAAGGGTGGATTTTGATATGCCGGCAACGTCCGAGAAAGTCTGGCGCGCGCTCAATCGTTGAGCACAAGCGACACACGGCTTAGGGTTTGGGTGAAACAGGAAAGGACCTGAGAGATGTCGGATGTCGTCACCAAACGCGTGCGTGAACGCGATAAGCGGAACTATCGACATATCGAGGTGCGGCCCTTTGCCCCGAATTTGGGCGCCGAAATCCGTGGGATCGACCTTGCTGAAGGATTGAACGAAGAGCAGTTCGAAGAAGTGCACCACGCCTTCCTCGACAATCAGATCCTGTTCTTCAAGGAACAGTCAGAAATTCCGCCGGCAACACATATAGAAATTGCCAAGATGTTTGGCGAGCTGCATTTCCATCCTGCCGCGCCCGGCATGGACGGTTATCCGGAAATCTTTGAAATCCACGCGCATGCAAAGTCAAAGATCGCGAATGGCGAGTTCTGGCACTCGGATGTGTCCTGCGATGAGGTGCCCCCGCTTGGCACCATGCTGCAGATACATATTCTGCCCGAATGCGGCGGTGACACGATGTTTGCAGACAGCTATGCGGCCTGGGAAACTTTGTCAGAACCGATGCGCGAGATGCTTGATGGGCTCCATGGTGTGCATGAAAGCGAACATGTCTATCGGGGGCGTTATTCTGATCGTGGCATGGAGGATGAGGGCAAGGTCTATCCTTCGGCGCGCCATCCCATCGCGCGCACCCATCCGGAAACCGGGCGCAAGGCTCTTTATGTCAATCGGGCATTTACAACGGGGATAGCAGAGCTCGCGCCGGACGAAAGTTCAGCCATCCTCGCACTGTTGCTTGCCCATGCCGAACATGTGGACTTTCAGATCAGGTTTCGCTGGGAAAAGAACGATATGGCCTTTTGGGACAATCGCTGCGCCATGCATCGTGCACTTTGGGACTACTGGCCCGCCGAGCGAAAAGGCAACCGGGTCACCATCAAGGGTGATAGACCCAGCTGATCAGGTGAGGTTTCGCCTGTAGAGGTCCAGAAGACGCTCCCAGTGACGCTCGGCAGCCGGTTTGTCATAGATGGACCGTTGCGGAAATGCGAAGCCGTGATGGACACCGGGGTGAATTTCGATCTCACCACGTGTGCCCGCAGCATCGAACAATGTCTGGAGTTCCGCGACCATCGGTAAGGGTGCCAGGTCATCGATTTCTGCACATGAAATGTAAGCTTCGCCTTTGATTTTCGCGAGATTGAGGTGGGGGCTTTCCTCGGCATCAGACACGATCCAGGTGCCGTAGAAGGATGCGGCGGCAGCAATACGGTCGGGATAGCGAGCGGCGGCTGCCAAGGCGAAAGGGCCACTCATGCAATAGCCATGGACTCCAAGGGGTCCCGGGCGTGCGAATTCAGGGCGATCATCAACGAAGGAAATCATGGCCCGGACATCATCCATGACCGGGGGAATCATCAGTGCTGTCCGGATTTCCCGCATCCGCGTCCATTCCGCGCTTTCCTTGGTCAGGACGTCTGGCCCAAATTTTGTATCCCGCCCGGCGCGATAATAAAGATTGGGAAGCAGGACACAGTAGCCAGTCGTCGCCACCCGTCGCGCCATTTCATAAAGCTCTTCGCGGATGCCTGGCGCATCCATGAGCATCAGTACCGCTGGGTAGGGCCCGTTGCGCTCAGGTCGGCAAATGAAGGTTTCCATCGCACCGTCATCGGTGGCGATATCGATGATCTCTTCGATCATGGCGTTCTCCGCGCGTGCAGTCTGGTTAAAGGAGGTTGCGTACTACACTTGAAGCGGGAATTTCACTGCCGCTCACATAGGCTTCGTGGTTTTGCTCAATCTTGGACTTGTCGTAGAGGTAGTTCACCATCATTCCAGCAGATTGTGCGAAGCCTTTTTCTGACATATCGCCCAGCCAGTTGATGCGCTCGACGCGTGCGCCGTTGCTCAGATGGAAATGCGCGACCGGATCCAGGGCGGTACCTGTCGCTTCGCGGCGCTGATACAGCAGGTATCCCGCAACCAGATGGGTCACAATGGGCTGAAGTGCTTCGGTGATTGCCGGGTCATGGTGCCAGTTCGGGCGGTTCAGCAAGTTCTGCAGGACTGATTCGCCTTCAGCGACATCGCCAGCGACCGCCTGTAGTGAAGCTTCCTGTTCGTGATTGAGCAACTCAGCCCCGTCTGCAATCCTATCGTCCAGCCAACGGCGGAAACCCGGAATCGGCGAGAGTGTTGCAAAGGTTTTGACATTTGGAAGGCGTGCCGAAAGGCGCTCGACCACCTGTTTGATCAGGAAATCCCCAAAGCTGACACCAGACAGACCGCGCTGGGCATTGGAAATCGAGTAGAAGATCGCTGTATCAGCCTGCTCCGGGTCCTCGATCGGTGCCGCTTCATCAAGAAGTGCCTGAACATTTTTGGCAATGCCGTTGACCAGAGCGACTTCGACGAAGATAAGCGGTTCATCGGGCATCGACGGATGAAAAAACGCAAAGAAGCGGCGGTCCGATTCCAGTCTGTTCTTCATGTCGTTCCACGAGCGAATCTCGTGGACAGCTTCATATGCGATCAATTTTTCCAGAAGGTCAGCCGGCGCAGCCCACGTGATGCGGTGCAGGACGAGGAATCCGGCGTCAAACCAGGTGGACAACAAAAATTTAAGATCAGCATCGAGTGGGCGCAGTTCAGGGTTGTCGCGCAGAAGCCCAATCAGGTCTGCCCGAAGGTCAACCAAAAATTTGATTCCGTGCTCCAAGCCATTGAACTGACGAAATAGTTTCATCCGAGGGGATTCAAGTCGCCCGCGCAACGCAGTGATGGCTTTGCCAAAGGCAGCGGGGTCGTCTGTGGCGTCCCGAACGGCGTCCATAGCGGTGTTCAGGTTCGTTGGCTCAATGCCGTACTCGAAGTGTAGCAACCGCAGAAAGCGCAGGCGGCCCTCATCATTAAGATCCAGATAGCAGCGGGCGAGCTCGCTCGCGTTGGAGCGGGCTGACGCTTCGCCACCACGGCCTGAAAGGCTGGCATCTATTTGCTGTTGTAAACGCGCCAGATCATCGTCGGGAAGATCTGGGTCTACCGAAAGTGCGCCGCGCGCTGTGAGACTGCTCGCGCTGTCCACGACATCGCGCAAGGCCCGCCGCAGCAAGCCTCGGGTACGGCTAAGGAAACTGGAAGAAACGGTGGTATCGCTCATAGGGGGATTCTGTCGAACAGGCTTCGGCTTAGCAAGCCACAGATTGGCAAACTCTTGTGACAGGGGCGTGAATTATCGTGAAAATGGTCTATCTTCAAACAATGAAAATCGTATGAATTCTTGATTAGGGGAAAGTTGGTTATGGCGGACAAGGAAGTTGCACTGATTGTGGGAGCGGGTGAGGGGTTAAGTGCGTCTCTGACACGGCTTTGTGCACAACAGGGGATGGACGTTGCAGTTGCGGCACGAAATCCGGACAAACTGGCTGACCTGTGCGCTGAAACGGGCGCCACGGCTTATGCCTGTGACGTGATCGATGAAGCTTCGGTTGATGCCTTGTATGATGCCGTTGTGGCTGAAAAAGGCGTCCCCAATCTGGTGGTTTACAACCCGAGTGCGCGTGCGCGCGGCCCGATCACCGAACTGGACCGGGAAGCTGTTAAAAATGCGGTTCTGATCACCTGCTATGGCGGTTTCGTCGTGGCCCAGAAGGCTGCGGAACTCATGCTGAAGCGCGGGAACGGCACAATTCTCTTTACGGGTGCTTCTGCCAGTGTGAAGGGCTATCCGAACTCGTCTTCCTTCGCGATCGGCAAGTTCGGCCTGCGTGGCCTTGCTCAATCGATGGCGCGCGAGTTGCACCCCCAGAACATCCATATCGGTCATTTCGTGATTGATGGCGGTATCGAAAAGAAATCCGGCGATGAGCGCGCTGCTGGCCGAGGCGACGACGGTATGCTCAGCGCCGATGCGAT
This sequence comes from uncultured Alphaproteobacteria bacterium, assembly GCA_943787745.1. Classification (GTDB taxonomy): domain Bacteria; phylum Pseudomonadota; class Alphaproteobacteria; order UBA6615; family UBA6615; genus JABJAG01. The sequence continues at coordinate 522,581 of CALSNJ010000002.1, forward strand.
TGCCGAGAGTTATTTGCAATTTCACCGACAGCACCGTAGTGCGTGGGCTTGGGAACTCGAACTGCGCCCCTGGGTGGAGAAGTTCTAGGCTTCGGTCTCTAAATCATGCGCATGGCGATGCTTCGAGCGGCGCGCGCGGTCCTGATGGCTGTGTTTGCGCTGTTCGTTGCTGCGTTTGTCGGTTTGAGCGTTTATGCGGTGTTGCAGTTTGGCATGTGGTGGCCAACACGGTTTAATTTGGGCGCGACCACACGTCTCGTGCTGGCGGCCTTAACAATGCTGCCGTTCTTGCTGCTTTTTACAGTGTTGAACTGGTCCAAACCGACAGGATGGATTGCCGCGAGGTTCAATCGATTGGTTGAACCCATAGATCGGGCACTCGGGCGCTAGTTTGGCTCGATCGTCGCAACCGCAAACAGCACCTTATAGGCCTCACACCACACGGCGACACTACGCCAGTCTGACAAGTCGATGTCCTTGGGAACGACGTAGTTCTGGTTCCCCGTCTGCCCCTTGAGGTCTCCCAGTGAGACGAATGCTGCGGTCACGTCTTCGGGAAACAGGGGGTCTGGGTCTTTTGCGAGATAAACGTAGAGATCCGGACCAGGTTTGACCTTTAGATTTTCCAATCGGAGGATTGTTCGTCCATCTGGGGCGACCAGTATTTTGAGTTGACCTGATCCTGTGTGGGCGGGATCGCCGTCCCGGAATTCACCAGTCGCAATTTGCTTCGCCCCTTTGGGGAAGGCTTCGGAGATATGCCGGTCACTCGACTGTGCCAGGGCAGGTGTTGTTGCCCACAACAGAAGTGCAGCAACGAAAGCGAATTTAAGGCGACACATGTCAGCCTTCGGAATTGGGCAACAGGATTACTTTACCGTTTCGTTCACCGCGTGCGGCATGGGTGACCGCTTCCTTGATCTGCGAAAGTGGATAGGTGGCCTCAACTGCAGCATGCATGCGCCCCTCGGCGATATACCCGGCAAGTTCGCTATAGACAGCATGGCGCTCTTCGGGCGTTGAGTATTTGCGCAGCCAAAGCGTGAGCCAGACCCCGGTCAGGGTAATTTCGCGAAATATGATGTCATCGGGCCAAACCTGACACGGTTGCTTGGACAGCAGGCCATAATTGGCAATTGTGCCGCCATCGGCCAGACAATCTGCAAGATGCTGGGTGGCTTCACCGGCGACAGCGTCGATCGCCAGTTTGATGGGCGCTCCGCCAGTCGCTGCCTTGACGCGTTCGCCCAGATCAGGTCCATCGACGGCACAAACATCGCCACCGGCGGCGGTCACGAAGTCTTCCAAGCCCTCGCGTCGCACCACGTTGACGGTTTTCAAACCATAAATACCGGCAAGCTGCATCACGTATTGACCAACGGCCGAGTTCCCGGCGTTCTGAATGACCCAGTCTCCCGGTTCAAGGTCAACGACGCTCTTGAGGAGCAGCCACGCGGTTGGTGGATTGGCCATGATCATGGCCATCTGCACCGGGTCGCCTTCCTCCGGGAACATGACGGCGATGTCGGAAGCCTTGACCACCACCTGTTGGCGCCATGTGCCGGAGTAGGGTGGAATCATGACGCGGTCGCCAACTTTCACATTGGTGACGTTTTTCCCCACTTCACCGATGATTCCAATGCCTTCGGCACCCGGTACGGCGGGAAGTTCGGGTTGGACGCCGTAGGATCCGGAAAGCGTCAACAAGTGGGAGGGATTGATCGCTGCGGCTTCAACGTCGATCAACGCATCATCATCGCCCACTGGGGCCGTTTCCATGTCGATATACTCGACAACATCAGCCGGGTTTCCCGTTCGTGAGAACTGGACGGCTTTCTTGGTCGCGGTCATGCTGGACTAGTTGTGTTCGTTGTCGACGACAACTGGTGTCTCGAAGATCGTGATTTCGGGGTCGACACCGTACATGGTCTGGATCGCTGTTTTCCAGGGCCCGCCATCCGCATAGACCTTTTGGGCGGCTTCCAGACTTTCCCAAGTGTAAACGCCACCGCCGACACCGCGGTCACCATCGAATATGAAATTCTTGCGAAGGAGACCCGGCATGCCATCAAATTTGGGGGCTGCTTTGTTCATGTTCGCAAACACCTCTTCCTGAGTGGTGCCGTCTTTGACTTTGAACTGTACAAGTGCCGTAATCATTGTGCTTCTCTCCTGAGATTCTAACCATTCATTTGGCACATTGTGGGCCAATCGATGGGGCTGCACAACCAATGCCCATGTCCGGAGCCCTTGTTTGACCCGTCCTGAAAACCGCAGACCCGTATGGCTGTCCCATAACCTTCAGGGCATGGGCTGGATGCTTGTCACAACGGTGCTCATCGTCACGATGCACACGATGATCCGTCACCTTGCCGAAGACGGCCTGCACCCGTTTGAAATCGGCTTTTTCCGAACTTTCTTCGGCGCCCCTGTTGTTGTGGTCTTGTTGCTCAAATATGGCTGGGGGATTCTTAAAACCGATCAGCTCAAGGTGCATGGCATTCGTTCGTTTGGCCATGTGGCCGCGATGATGCTGTTCTTTCTCGGTCTGTCCATGACCCCGCTGGCGACAGCCAACGCGCTCGCATTTACCGCCCCCTTATTTGCCACCGTGCTGGCGGTGATTGCACTGGGTGAGACCATTCGATGGCGTCGTTGGGCCGCGCTGATATTCGGATTTGCGGGCACGCTGGTCATTATCCGTCCCGGTTTCGTGGATGTGGGGACGGGACCAATACTTGTTCTGGTGTCGTCAGCGATTTGGGCGGTGATTCTGATCGTCATCAAGACACTGGGCAAACGTGACAGTACCCCAACCATCGTTACCTATATGGTTCTGTTGATGTCTCCGATCGCACTTGTGCCTGCGCTGTTTGTCTGGGTTTGGCCAACATGGGAACAACTCGGGATCCTGCTCGTAATGGGCGTGATGGGGACCACAGCACATCTGACCTTGACGCAGGCTTTGCGGCTTGGCGATGCGGCAGTTGTGATGCCCATGGATTTCTTCAAATTAATTTGGGCCGCCGCATTCGGTGTTCTGATTTTTGGCGAATTTCCAACTCTTTACACATGGATCGGCGGTTTCATGATATTTGCCAGTGCAACTTATATCGCTCTCCGTGAACGTGCGTTGGCGCGCACACGTGCCGCAGCTAACAAGGATGTTTGATGTTACCCAAAGCTCGTATTGGCGCGGTTGCGACTGCGTTTCCGCCTTATGTACTCGACCAGAACGAGGTCGTTGAACGCTCCCGTGAAATGTTCGCACCCGATGTGCCGGGCTTTGAACGCTTTACCGACGCATATAGGAATGCTGCGATTGAAACGCGCCATTCCTGTGTGCCCATAGAATGGTATTCACAGAAGCATCCTTTCTCTGAACGCAACGACCTGTTCATCGAGAACGCTGTGGAATTGCTTGCCGAGGTGTCTGAGAAACTGTTTGCCCAAGCCGGGATCACTGCCGGTGATGTTGATGGCCTTGTTGTTGTCTCGACAACAGGAATCGCAACGCCAAGCCTTGATGCATTGTTGCTGGAGAAATTGCCGTTTCGCCGCGACGTTCAGCGATTGCCGATCTTCGGACTTGGTTGCGGCGGCGGTGTGACCGGGTTGGCCCGCGCCGCCCAATTGGCGATGACGCGACCTGACAGCTGCGTGTTGTTTCTGGTGGTCGAGCTGTGTGGCCTGACGTTTCGGGTCAACGACACATCCAAGAGCAATATTATCGCAACGGCACTCTTTGGTGATGGCGCGGCAGGGGCACTGCTGGGCTGCAACATGGACGGACCGGCTGTGAAAGCATGGGGTGAACATACCTGGGACGATTCCCTCGACGTGATGGGCTGGGAAATAGGGGACGACGGTTTGGGCGTGCTCTTTTCGCGGGATATCCCGCATCTGGTGCGCACGAAGCTCGGGGAGCCCGCGAAGGCGTTCCTGGCCGGGCAGGGGCTGAAGGTCGGTGATATTCGGCGCCATGCCTGTCACCCCGGAGGTGCGAAAGTTCTTGATGCGCTCGAGCAGCTCTATGAGTTGCCCGAGGGCGGGCTGAAAACCGCCCGTGATGTGTTGCGCAACAATGGAAATATGTCCGCGGCAACTGCGATGTTTGTTCTGGAGGAAACCCTGAAAGATAACGAGCCCGGGCACTGGCTGATGTCGGCGCTGGGGCCCGGCTTCACCGCAACCTTCGCGTTGCTGGAGGCGTCATGAGCATCTGGTATTTGCTGGTTGCACTGATTGTTGTTCAGCGCCTCATTGAACTGGTAATCGCACGGATCAACACCAAACGTCTGATGGCGGAAGGCGCGGTTGAACATGGTGCGGGGCACTATCCTGTTATCGTTGCCCTGCACACGGCATGGCTTGTCAGTCTGGTCGTTTTTATTTCCGCTGACGCGATCATCAATCCCATCTTGCTGGTGGTATTCATCGCGCTCCAGTTGGGGCGTGTCTGGGTGCTGACATCACTGGGGCGCTACTGGACCACGCGTGTGATCACGGTGCCCGGGAAGCCACTGGTTAAACGCGGCCCATTCCGGATCGTACGACACCCCAATTACCTGATTGTGGAAGCCGAACTGATTGTCGTGCCGCTGATCGCGGGCGCTTGGGAGCTGGCCGTTGTGTTCGGTGTTGCAAATGCGCTTGTTCTGGCCTGGCGTATCCGGGTCGAGGAACAGGCGCTTTCACCCCGACGCGACTAACGCTTTGGTCCATACAAACAGGACAAATGCCGCAACCGCGCCCGGTGTGTTGCCAAGTCATCAGCTTGCCAAGCGCTCTTGAAACCGGGCAAATCTGTTGTCTGAGAGAGTTCAAACGGAGATACAGCCAATGAGAGATGCCATGTCTGGCCCGCTTTCGCGTCGCGCAACCGGGATTGACCGGCTGTTGGGTCTGGTTCTCTTTGCATCACTCGTCGCCCTGATTGCAGGGCTTATTCTGCCTGCAATCACGATCCGCTCGATGTTTCTTGCGACGGATTTTTCTCTTCTCGAAAGCGTCTGGAAGTTTCTCGAAGGAGGGGACTGGTTTCTGTTTGTGATTACGTTCCTGTTCTCCGTCGCCTTTCCGATCGTGAAAATTCTGACAGGCTTGGCACTCTGGTTCTTTCTGGATTCCACAGGTGCTTACGCCCGCCCGGTAATTGGCTGGCTTGCTGCAATGTCAAAATGGTCGATGCTTGATGTGTTCGTTATCGCGCTGATCGTTCTTGTCGCGGATGGACGTTTATTGTCGAGCGCAGACATCCAGATCGGCGCGATTGTCTTCTCGTGTGCGGTTTTGGTTTCAACCTGGGCGACGCGCCGCCTCAGTGGTTTGGCTGGAAACTAGCGGGCCGGTGCCGGCGGGGCCGCACCCGGGACCGGACCTGACTGGCGCGGTGCAACGGTCACAGAGACGGTGCTGCCACCAAGGGTGCGGTTTTCGATCTGAACCGTGGCGGCTCGTTCACCACGTGTGAATGACAGAACGCTGACTTCGGCCTGCACACTCATGATGGGTTCCCACCCGAAGTTGGTCATTTCAGTCTGGTAGATGGCAAAGGTCTGCGGGGCACCCTGTCCGACATTGAGGATGATGCGCCCGGTCCAGCGATCCAGATCCCCCAGGATCAGCGAACGCTCGACATCAAGTGTTGAGTTCGGCGGGATCGGAATATCCGTCAGCAGCGAAAAGCTTTTTTCAATCCCGCTCGGTGCGGCCGAAGAGGTCGGCTGCAATTTGGCCCCCTGTGTACAGCCGGTCAGGGCCAAACCTGATACCAGGGCGAAGCAGAGCACGTGACATTTCATGTGGGATCTAAACATATGCTAGCCGTATCAACAGATGTTGAGTCGTCGCAATCCGATCTATTGACCTCGCGCGCTACGCACCGAAGGCGTCAAATGCGGCGAGTGCATCGGCGCCATAGACAGTCGCCGGTCCGCCACCCATCTCAACCGCGACGGCGATCGCATCGCAAAGTTCCTCCCGGGTGGCCCCGTGAGAGACAGATTGTTTGGTGTGAAAGACAACGCAACCCTCACAACGCTGAACGATGGCGATGGCGAGCGCCATAAGTTCGGTCGTCTTCACGTCCAGAGCTTTGGGCGTCTGTGCTGCCTGAGTGACTGTCCGGTGGCCGCGCATGATTTCAGGAGCCGCGCGGAACAAATCGGCCGCGCGCTTGTCCTGGGCATCCGAGATGGCTTGGTAGTCCTTGGTCATCTGTCTTTCCTTTGGTTGGGTCTTGGGCCTAGTTTGTCCACTTGGGGTGAGGGGAGCCAGCGTTGTTCCCGCAAACCTGAAACATCTGCATAGTCTGGTCCGAATTCACGATGTCATCCAGCCCATCTCGTCCGTCTGACGCGCCCATTCGGGGCGTCCTGATGATGTGTTTCGCGGTCGCATGTTTTGCGACGATGAACACATTTGTGAAGGAATTGCGGGTTCAGGAACTTCCCCTCGTGGAGATCATCTGGGGGCGGTATTTCTTCCATTTTTTGCTGGTGTTGCTGATCTTTCCAAGGCGCATCCCGACATTGCTCTCCGGGTCCGACAAGGGATTGCAGATTCTTCGCTCGGTGTTGGTGCTGTCAGCAACGGCGTGCATGTTCACCGCATTGGGGTTCATGCCGCTGGCAGATGTCATTGCGATTACCTTTATCGCGCCTTTGCTGATCACCGCCTTGTCGGTCCCGTTTCTGGGCGAACATGTGGGGATACGACGCTGGATCGCAGTTTTTGTGGGTCTGGTGGGGATGCTGGTCATTGTTCGACCCGGTGGCGGCTTGTTCGAAGTCGCCGTGATCCTGCCGATTGTTGTCACAATGCTTCATGCGGCCTACCAGATCGTCACCCGACTGATCAGTCATCGCACCGATCCGATCACGTCTGTGTTCTATACAGCGGTTGTCGGGGCGATCCTAATGTCTGCAATCGTGCCCTTCTTCTGGCAAACGCCGTCACTGATCCAGTGGCTGATGCTTCTTGGTGCGGGCTTCATGGGTGGACTGGGGCACTGGGCGATCATTCTGGCCTACCAAAGAGCCGAAGCTCCGCTCGTCGCGCCGTTCGCTTATACCGAACTGATCTGGGCGACGATATTCGGGCTGACTTTCTTTGGGGATTTTCCCGATTTATGGACGTTCGTTGGGGCGGGCATCATCGCGGCCAGCGGAATCTACATCCTGCACAGGGAGCGCGTTCGCCGGCATGCGCGCGAGCTGGGGCAAGTCTGACCGCGCAATCTGACCGCAAGGGCTTCGGCGGTTGGCGCATCTTCGATAATGCCCCAGTCGACAATCGTTTGCTGCGACCCAGCTCATTCCACATAAGCGACAGCAATCGGACGAACGACCCTTTCGCGATCCGCTCCAAAACGCGCCTGTCTTTGAGTGCAGATATGTAGCCGGTGCGTTACAAGGCAGCTTTGCGGGCTTCAATGCTTGCCGATGCGTCAACTGCGAGTTCGAGGTCGACGGGAACGGGGTCTGCAGCCCTTGCACGCGCGGTGAATGCAACGAAAGCCGTCAAAGTCAAACATATAAAATAAAAATGGAGCGCACATCAAAGACTATGCGGTGCAGCCAGGTTTGGGCCAAGGCCCATATTCAGATAACTGAGCGGGGGCTCGGGCTAACTCTTCCGAAAATACTCGACGAAAACCAGAAGCTTGTCGACGGTCTTGCCGTCGTCAGAAAGCGGCAAGATGACGTCGTCCGACGAAATGAAATTCGCATGCGGACCGACATAGGGCGTTTGATTTCTGAGGGGCTGCAGTGAACTCGCAACGTCGACACAGGCGGTGAAGATGTTGCTGGGCGCCGCCATATGTCCGATCTTGCTGAACCAGGAGCCCGTCCAGTCCTCCGTAAGGTGATAGACGACATTTGTGCCAATCAACCGAAATCGGAAATCCCATGGGATCTGGCTAACATCCAACAGGATGATCTGAGGCAGGAGCTCGGGAATGTCGAGGGGATCAATATCACTGCGTGAAGGTATACGTCCGTCGATAACTTTGGATTCCCAGTAGGCAAGCCCAAGGTCGAGAACGTGGCCGCGGATTTCGCCAATAACTTCCGCGCGCAATGTACTGCGCGCGCGCATTGGCCCTGAGAATTGCTTCATGAGAAAACCCGATAAGAGTACCGCCGTTTCCGGCGACGTGTGCTGAGCACTATCTTACCATTTTTGCGCGATACACCGAGTATATTATTCGCCCAAACTTGAAATGTTTGACTTGTCAATCCGGTCCAAATGGTGCTGGACGGTGGCGGTTAATCACTCTTTCGATCCAGAGTGCTCCAGATCAGAAACGCCCCTGCGAAAAAACATATGGCTCCAATCAGGGTGAAGGTCGTGGCCCAGTTGATGATGAGCGCGTTCGTTGGTGCGGGTGGCGTGAATGCCAGTATCGCCGAAACGAGGAATGCCACACATCCCGCAAAATTGATGGCACCGATCCACCATGTGAGCTGGCGAATGTTCCAGCACCACCAGCGCTTGCAAATTTCAATCAACGCCAGACTTCCCGATATCTGAAACAGGATTGATCCCAGTATGTTCGGCGTCCAGACCAGCAGATCCTGCGCGAACCAGCCAAGGTTAAAAAAGGCATCGAAGGTGTTCATGTTGAACATCAAGGTGCCGATAAATTGGCTGAAGGTGGACCAGAATGCGGTCCGGGATGTATTGCGCGCCTGTTGGAACTGGCAAAACGCGGCGGATGTGAAGAAGAGGGAACCGGTGAAGAAGATGCTGTCGAGCAGGAACGCGTGACTTAACTTTGCCAGGAACAAAGCGGATCCGAGAGCGAACAAGGACGACCCGATCATGAACAGAACAGCGATCCACCAGCCGAGTTGTTGGGGCGCCCAGGCCCAATAACGTATAGGTCGGTCCATCAATCTGAGACCCGCTGCTTGGCCGCCAATTTCATAGTCTGTCCCGTTGCTGTCCGTCACGCTTGTGTGAGGACAGGCCCTTGATGATCTCGGTGTATGACAGTGCGGATATCCTGGCACACGCTATGATATGTTTGATTGTGATTTCTTTGGATCACCGCAATTCCGGTTGCTCAAGATTGGCAACGCTTCATTATTCCCGCTGGAATATCGCCATACGGCCAGCTTTGAAGCAGACATAAATCGCCAAAATCGAGCGGGCCGGCGGAGACATCTGCTGGCCCGATTTCGTTCCGGGAACACCGATCCCGGTCCCCTCGGTTGAAACCCGTGCCGACAAAATTAGAGGGTTTCCGGCATTAGCTGGAAACCCTCTGGAATTCTTGGCTCCGGCGACAGGACTCGAACCTGTGACCCGCTGATTAACAGTCAGCTGCTCTACCAACTGAGCTACACCGGAATAGAGCGCGCGGTTATATCAAACCCCGCCCAATTCGCAATAGGCGTCTTGTCGTTTCTGCTTTCTCAGTCTTCGAAGATCGCGACCGCCCGGATCGGACTGGCGGTTCCACCCTTGATCTTCAGGGGGAAGCCGGCGAAGCGGAAACGGCCTTTCCCGACCAGCTTGTCGAGATTCATAAGGCATTCCATATGGGTTATGCCGCGTTCAGCGCAGGCCAGATGCGCCAGATAGTTCGGCTCACCCTCTGGTGCCGGACTGACGGCTTCGACTCCGAACATCGTAATTTTGTGATCGGCGAGCCAATGAACGGCCTCCACGGAAAGTCCCGGGAAGTCGTGGACATAGGCCGGGGAACCATAGAGTTCGTTGTGGATGCCCATATGGATCATTACGGTGTCGCCGGGTTTGATGGTTTCACCGGATGCCGCAAGCGCCGCTTCCATTTCGGCGACCGTCGCTTCGTGTTTGCGCGGGGCAGGGGCAAGGTCGAGGCAGATCGCTTCGGTGTAGAAATTCTCCAGCGGAACTTCATCGATCGATGCGGCGTTGGGATCAGGATTGAAGTGAACCGGTGCGTCCACATGCGTGCAGGAGTGATCGCTCAGGGAGATCGAAAGCGATTTGGATGTGAACTCGGTTTTGCCGGCGCGTTTGATCTCCGAATGATCGTTCCACACCGTGACCACGACGGGAGGGTGGGATGGATGGGCAGGGGCCCGGTGATGAATTTCACGACTCAAATCGATGATGTGCATAGCAATGCTCCCCGTATTCATTGTTGTTATTTGGCGATGTTACACAAATTGGCGCGCGGGCCACACCATTGCTAGCGATTGTGGTAAAGCGCGTCCTGTCCGGGAACATAGGTTGATATCATCTGGGCCGGGTTCCGGTTGATCAGCGGCCGGGCATACAGCGGATGGCGCAGACTGCGCACTTCGTGTTCCAGGGCGAAGATTTTCTCGCCTGTGTCCAGATTCAGAATGTCCTCGAACCGATACTGATGCGCGTCGGATTCTTCCGTGATCAGATTTCGTTCCAGCAACCGCGCATGGGGCCCGGAGAAGTCTGAGATGTAGATCTGGATGTGGTGGCCATCAAACGCCGGCAACGCGTTCTGCGTTTCGCGGAAATAGAGTTTCTGGTCGGCACCCACGGTGACTTGGGCGGCGGGTGCGCCACTGAACGTGGTCACGTCTGTTGAGGCACCAAGCATCGAGGAATAGAACGCCGCAATGGGCGCCGCTGCGCCGGTCGGCACATCGAGCACGACATAGGGCATCCCCACAGTCATCGCTCCAAATTCCGGACTGACCGGATGGCACCGAATGCGGTTGCCCCAGGGGCAGGTGACGTCGATGAAGGCGTTGTGCTGCTTGAAGGTGAATTGCGTGCCTTCCAGCAGGCGCGCAGCGGCCTTTAGCCGCGCGGGCAGGGAATCAAACCATGGCATGACCAGACCCGTATAGCCGCGCAGGACATGGGTCCCACGCGTTGGCAAATGGAACTGGCTCAACCCGATATTGGCCCACATATTATCAACGCCGGTCATCATGAAGGGGTCACGGGTCAGGCCAAGAGCGGAAATATAAAAGGATGTTGCGAGGGACTGGTCGGGGACACAGACATTCACATGTTCAAGACTGACAATATTACCCACGTCGTCGGTTGCGCGGTTGAAGGTCTGAGTCATGATCTTCCTGACGTCTCGCTAGTTTGAATAATGTTCTTTGGCGCAATCTACGCGGGTACAGGCCAGATGCAAAATATGGCAGTTCAGCTACGCGGGCTGTTTAGCTCCATTCCGGAAGCTTCTTCGCGCAGCCATCTCCGGAACGCCTGAACATTCGGGTTCGCTGCCTTTACCGGAGTTGTCACGCTGTAAATGCCGCCGCGAAACGGGAGATCAAGATCGAAGGGTGCGATCAAACGACCTTGCTCAAGATCACGGCTGGACATTGATCTGCGTCCCAATACGACACCAGAACCCGCGATTGCCGCATCGACGCAATGATCGGAATGGTCGAAATGTAACCCTGCGCTGTAATCAAATTCCGGTACTCCTGCGAGAGCCAGCCATTCCGACCAGCCCGAGCTGCCCGGCCAGTGCCGAATCAAGGTTTCATCATGGATCAATGTGTGGTGGCGCAAATCGCCCGGCGTTCGTATCGGTTGATCTCCATGGTACAAAGCAGGACTGCACATTGGGGTGACAGCTTCATCCATCAATTTTTCGGCCACCAGACCGTCGTTGTTCCCGAGATTGTAGCGAATTGCGATATCTGCCTTGTCCGTTGTCAGATCGACTGTTGTGTTGCTGGCAGCAATACGCAGGTCAATTTCAGGATGACGCTCGATGAACAATGTCAGGCGCGGGACCAGCCATTTGGCCGCCATATGGGGTGAGATGGTTGCGATCACGACATTGTCGGTGCGTGCCGAATCTTCGATCCGATCGACCGCGCGGCGCAGACCTTCAAAGCTGTTCTTCACGCCGGGATACATCAGGGCACCAGCTTCGGTCAGAACGATGGCCCTGTTGAGTCGACGGAACAGTTTGACCTTTAATGTGTTCTCGAGAGACCGAATTTGATAGCTGATTGCAGCTGGCGTGACATGCAGTTCTTCGGCAGCTTTGGCAAAGCTGAGATTGCGGGCGGCAGCTTCAAAGGCGCGCAATCCGTTCAATGGCGGCAAATCATACATAGCCAATTCAGATTAAATATCCTTGTGTGAAAACGCAACAATACTCGTTTGTCGGACCCCAAAATCCCAGTAATTATTGCGGTAGAGACAGAATCGGAATTACGGTTCGAGTTAAATAGATAAAACCAATTAGGTCCGCGCTTCCAAATAGCAGCGGACCTCGTAAGGAACGCAAATCATGTCAGACAACAAAATGCAGGCCGTCATACTGACCGAAGACGGTGTCACGCTCGCTGAAGTGGACCGGCCCGAAGTGAAGCCGACACAAGTGCTGGTGAAAGTCGCAAGTTGCAGCGTGAACAGGTCGGATTTGCTGACCACTCAGGGCAAGAACTATGGCCATGTCGGCGGCGCAGCGAAGGTCATGGGCGCGGCGTGTTGTGGTGAGGTCGTCGAAGTTGGTTCCGAGGTGAGCGGTGTTTCCCGCGGAGATCGCGTTATGGCCGTCGGCGCGGCGGGCTGGGCGGAATATGCCTTGGCGGATTACCGCCGGACATTGCCGGTCCCCGATGGCATGGATCTTATTCTGGGTGGCTCATACTCATCAGCTTTTCTGACGATGCATGATGCCATCGTCACCAATGGTGAGTTCAAGCCCGGCCAGTCGATTTTGATCCAGGGCGCCAGCACAGGCGTTGGCATCATGGGCATGCAGATGGGTAAGCATTTGGGCGCCAATCTTGTGATCGGGACATCAACCAACGCCGAACGGCGTGCACGACTGTCGGAGTTTGGTGCTGACCTGGCGCTCGATTCCAGTGACCCGAATTGGGTGGATCAGGTGCTCGATGCGACGGACGGGAAGGGTGTTGATCTGGCGATCGATCAAATTTCGGGCAGCATTTTCAATCAGACCATGTCGGCCACAAAGATTCATGGCCGGATCATCAATGTCGGCCGCCTTGGCGGCGAGAAAGCCGAGTTTGATTTCAACATGCTGGCCGAACGTCGCCTGACCTATATCGGCACGACGGGCCGCACACGCTCGCTCGAGGAACACGCCGAAGTGTTCCGAAGTGCCAAGGCTGACCTTTGGGGTGCCATGGAGGCCGGTGTCTTCAGGATGCCGATCGACAGCACCTTCGACATTTCAGAGGCTGCTGCTGCGCTGGAGCGTGCCGCGGCCAACAAGCATTTCGGGCGCATCATGTTGACGGTCAACGCGTAGCGTGACACGCCAAGCTACCAAGTGACTGCGTTCATAAGAGGGATCATCTGATGAGTCCAAACCTGACAAACCGCCGCGTCATTTTGTCGAGCCGACCCAAGGGTGTTCCCACGGCAGAGCATTTCACGGTCGATGAATGCGCCGTGCCGGAACTCAATGACGGCGAAATCCTGATCAAGACTGAGTACTGGTCAATTGATCCTGCGATGCGCGGTTGGACGAATGATGCACCGAATTACATGCCTCCCGTTGAACTGGGCACAGCCATGCGGTCATTTGCGGTCGGAGAGGTGGTGGCGAGCCGTAATCCGGAATTTTCCGAAGGGGAAATCGTGTCCGGCTTGCTGGGCTGGCAACGCTTTGCCGTGAGCGACGGCAGCAATGTGCAAGGCAGGTTCACCAACACCGATCTGCCGTCTTCGCTGGCGCTGGGCATTCTGGGGCTGAACGGCGTGACCGCCTATTTCGGCTTACTCGACATTTGCGAACCCAAAGAAGGGGACACGGTTGTTGTCTCCACAGCAGCGGGTGCTGTTGGGTCCGCTGTGGGCCAGATTGCCAAGCTCAAGGGGTGCCGGACCGTCGGCATCACGGGCAGCGACGAGAAGGTCGATCTTTGCAAAGAGAGCTTTGGCTACGATGCGGCGATCAACTACCGCACGGGGGATTTGGGCGCGGCGCTCAAGCAGGCCTGCCCGGACGGTGTCGATTGCTACTTTGACAACACCTGCGGTCCGATCAGCGACACCGTTATGACTCAGTTGGCGCACGGCGCACGTATCACGGTTTGCGGCACTGTCTCCCTGACCGATTGGGACCCAATTCCCGTCGGCCCCCGGGTCCACCGTCAGTTGATGGTGGCGCGGGCGCGCATGCAGGGCCTTTTGGTTTTCGATTTCAAAGAACGTTTCCCCGAAGCCATCGACCAACTCGCGACTTGGGTGCGTGACGGCAAAGTGGCGCAGAATGAGCACATTCTCGAAGGTGCGGAAGCTGCACGCGGCGGGATTGAAATGCTCTATGAGGGGAAAAACACCGGCAAGTTGCTGGTCCGCGTTGACTAGCGGTTTCCACTATCGATCGCTGGGTTGTCGCTGAAACGCCTTGGTTTGACCTGCGCTGATAGCGCCGGCATTGGAGGCCCGGGCCGGAATCGAACCGGCATACAAGGATTTGCAGTCCTCTGCATCACCACTCTGCCACCGGGCCATCCGGATGCGGGTCGATGCGACGGCGCTTCATATCCCAGATAATCGAACGGATTGAAACCCCCTGGAAAGGTTTCTGATGTGATTGTCTTTGTTATGGGCGCTGGCCTATAAGTCAGACATTGATTCCGCAAACCCGCAGGACGGTTGATCGATGAGCGAATTCGATACGGCACGCCAAAATATGGTCGATGGGCAGTTGCGTCCCACCAAGGTCACAGATTCACGCCTTCTGGACGTGATGTCGACACTCCCCCGGGAGATGTTTGTCGACAAATCACGTCAGGGGATTGCCTACATTGATGAAGATATCGAGGTGTCCGAGGGGCGTCACCTCATGGAGCCCGTGGTTCTTGCCCGATTGGTTCAGTCACTTGAGTTGACGGAAGCAGATTCTGTTCTCGTGATTGGCTCTGCGACGGGTTACGACGCGGCCTTGATCGGGCGGCTGGCTGGTCCTGTGGTGGCCGTGGAGAGTTCCTCGGCGCTTGCGGAGCAATCCTCAATGGTGATCAACCATCTGGGGATCGACAATGTGGCTGTGGTCGAAGGCCCTCTGGCGCGCGGTTTTGCGGAACAGGCGCCCTATGACGTGATTTTTATTTGTGGCGCGATTGACGAGGTGCCCGACGATATTGTTCGCCAGCTGGCGCCGAATGGTCGGATGGTGGCGGTCATCGGGGGGCAGGAAGACGGAATTCTCGGCCGCGCCAATCTGATGACACGAAGCGGTGATGGCCTGTCGCTGCGGCCATTATTTGATGCCGGTACGCCTGCGTTGCCGGGGTTTGCGAAGGAAGCCGCTTTCGTATTCTGAGTTTGCATTTGGCCGAGCACTCGGGCAGGTTTGCCCGGTGAGCACCAAGCGGAGAAATCCTATGGGACTCAATGTCTTAAATGTTTGTGAGAGATCAATTCCTATGACTTTCAAATATGGCGCCAGCGCCATTGCTCTGATGGCTGTTTTCGGATTCTCTGCGGTCGAAGTCCACGCAGAAAGTCTTCAGGAAGCACTTTCGCTGACATACGACACAAACCCGGAGCTGGCGGCTTCGCGCGCCGGGTTGCGCGGCACGGATGAGTCAGTTCCGCAGGCATTGGCAAACTGGCGTCCGAATGTGCAAGTGGACGGCTCTTATGGATTTCGGAAACGGGAGCGTGAATTTTCGACCGGTGTAACTCTGGACAATACAGATCAGCCGCAGACGATAGGGCTGTCGGTTTCTCAGAATCTGTTCCGCGGTCTCCGGACGATTGCCCAGACCGATCAGTCACGCAATCAGGTCGCCGCTGGTCGAGCAAATCTGATTACGAGCGAGCAGTCTGTTCTGCTTGAGGCAGTTACAGCCTTCATGAACGTCAAGCGTGACCGCGCTATTCTTGACTTGCGCCAAAACAATGTTCGGGTTCTGACCCAACAGCAGAGTGCAACGCGTGATCGTTTTGAAGTTGGCGAGTTGACGCGTACCGACACCGCGCAGGCCGACAGCCGTCTCGCGACGGCGGTGGCCGATGAAACCGCTGCAAAGGGAACGCTCGACACGTCGATTGCCAGTTATGTTGGGGTTGTCGGGCGTGCACCGGGGGCTCTGGATGCGCCTGAGTTGCCGCCGGGACTGCCGGCCAACGAAGAGGAGGCGGTCGAACTGGCGCGCACCAACAATCCTAGTGTTGTCGCGGCCGATTTCACAGAACGTGCCGCGCGGGATGCAATAGATCTTACGTCTGGTGAGCTTCTGCCAACTCTGACACTGGATGGTGAGGTTCAGAGGAGTAAGGACGTCCTGGGTTCCGATGTGGTGGCTGATGAAAAATCGGTAACGCTGAATCTGACGGTGCCGCTCTATCAGTCCGGGGAGGTTTATTCCCGTATCCGTGAAGCCAAGCACAATGCCAATCAACAAATGCTGGATTTCTCGGAGCAAATTCGTGAGGCACAGGAACAGGCGCGCTCGAGTTGGGCGGACTTGGTTTCAGCACGTGCTCGAATTACCTCGCTGCAGGCCAGCGTGGACGCACAGCAGATTGCCTTCGACGGTGTTCAGCAGGAAGCTCAGGTCGGTTCCCGCACCGTTCTTGATGTTCTTGATGCGGAGCAGGAATTGCTCGATGCGAGGGTAAGCCTGGTGCGTGCCCAGCGCGACCTCATTGTGGCCGGGTATCAGGTGCTTTCATCAACAGGTCGCCTGACGGCTGTTGATCTTGGGTTGTCGGTTGATCTGTATGATCCGACGCGCAACTTCGACGAAGTTGAAGATCAACTTTTCGGTGGAGACATCCTTTACGACCGGAACCAATAAAAGTCGCTAAGGTCTTGCAATAGTACCGTTTCGCCAATTTTCCCCTCGCATTGACTCGATCCGTTTTCTACGGTCGGTTTAGTTAACATTAACCATTTTCTGCGGTCATAGGCGCCATGAGCGATTCTAACACCGATCAACAAGAACCCTCGATGGAAGAGATACTCGCGTCCATCCGCCGAATCATTTCGGAAGATGGCGAAGAGATCGCTTATGGTGAGGATGCACCGGAACCTGTTGAGGCTGACGCAGATAACGTCGAGACCGAACCGGAAGCCGTCTCCGAGCCCCTCATGGACGATGGTGATGACGACATTCTTGAGCTGACAGATGCACTCGATGACGAGATCGAGGAAGTATCTGAGCCGGAACCCGAGCCCGAGCCGAACCAGAACCCGAGCCAGAACCCGAGCCGGAACCTGAGCCCGATCCGGAACCCGAGCCAGTTGCCGAAGAAGAGCCGGAAATCGAAGTCATTGATGACGATGTCGACGATGACAAATTGGTGTCCGATGAGGTCGAGGAAGTCAGCGTTGCCACGATGTCAGGATTGACGGCGGCTCTCGCTGCAACGGCGCTCGTGGGGAATGGTGAAAAGACTCTTGAAGAACTGACGAAGGAATTACTTCGCCCCATTCTCAAGGAATGGCTCGACACGAATTTGCCTGACATGGTTGAGCGCATCGTGCGCGAAGAAGTCGAACGGATCGCTGATCGCGCAAAAAAATAGGGCGACGGATCTCAGGTTTTCCTGATTGCAAAGCGGTAAAGGTCTAGCCGCCGGGCGTGCGCTTCGCTAAACCGTGCGGCGGCGCAGTCAATTGTGTCTGCACAACGCGAATCTCGGTTCAAAGTGATGACGACACTCGAAAAAACATACGCTCCGGCAGATATCGAAGGGCGGCTTTACGAGCACTGGGAAGAGACCGGTGCATTCGCATGTGGCCGCACCGAAAACGCGACCTACACGATCGTCATTCCGCCGCCGAACGTGACCGGCAGCCTGCATATGGGGCACGCCCTCAACAACACATTGCAGGACCTGCTGATCCGCTGGCGCCGCATGCAGGGATATGACGTCCTCTGGCAGCCGGGCCTCGACCATGCCGGCATCGCCACCCAGATGGTGGTCGAGCGCCAGTTGGGTGAACAGGGCATCAAGTTGGACCGCGGACGTCGTCTCGAAGATCGCGACGAGAACCTGATTGGCCGTGAAGATTTTCTGGAGAAAGTCTGGGAGTGGAAAGGAGAATCCGGTGGGACGATCCTGAACCAGCTCAAACGTCTGGGTGCGTCCTGTGACTGGTCGCGCGAACGTTTCACCATGGATGAAGGCCTGTCCAAGGCCGTGCTGAAAGTGTTCGTGGCGCTCCACAAGCAGGGGCTGATCTACAAGGACAAGCGTCTGGTCAACTGGGACCCGAAGCTGCACACCGCAATTTCCGATCTCGAAGTGGTGCAGAAAGAGACCGACGGAAACCTCTGGTATTTCCGCTATCCCATCGAAGGCGAAGAAGACCGTTTCATCACGGTCGCGACCACACGTCCGGAAACCATGCTGGGGGATACCGGCGTGGCCGTGCATCCCGAAGACGAGCGCTATACGGATATCATTGGCAAATACGCGATCCTGCCGATTGCCGGTAGACGTCTGAAAATCGTCGCGGATGACTACGCCGACCCCGAGCAGGGATCCGGTGCGGTGAAGATCACGCCAGCCCATGACTTCAATGATTTTGAAGTTGGTAAACGCGGCGACCTGGGCATGATCAATGTACTCGATGCGTCAGCCAATGTGGTGATCGACACAGATGAGTTTCGTGCAGACACCAGCGCCAGCAAATGGGCCGATCCTGATGCCGCGATTGCCAAGTACAACGGGCTCGATCGCTTTGAGGCACGCAAGGCCATTGTTGCCGATATGGAAGCACGTGGTTTGCTTGCCGAGATCGAGCCCCACAAACATATGATTCCGTTCGGGGATCGCTCCGACGTGGTGATCGAGCCATGGCTGACGGATCAGTGGTATGTCGATGCCGAGACCCTTGCGCAGCCCGCGATCAAGGCGGTCGAAAGCGGCGAAACCCGTTTCGTGCCCGAGAACTGGTCGAAAACCTATTTCGAATGGCTGCGCAACATTCAGCCCTGGTGCATTTCACGGCAGCTCTGGTGGGGACATCAGATCCCCGCCTGGTACGGACCCGATGGCGAAGTCTTCGTGGCCGAAAGCGAGGAAGAAGCCGCTGTGGCCGCGCATGCCCATTACGGCAAGGACGAAGTGCTGAACCGGGACCCCGATGTGCTCGACACATGGTTTTCGTCAGCGCTTTGGCCGTTCTCCACCCTTGGCTGGCCCGACGAAGCGCCCGAAGTCGATCGCTACTACCCGACTAGCGTTCTCGTGACCGGTTTTGACATCATCTTCTTCTGGGTCGCCCGGATGATGATGATGGGCCTGCATTTCATGGAAGACGAGGACGGCAAGCCACAGGTGCCGTTTGCCGATGTCTATATCCACGCGCTCGTCCGGGACGAGAAAGGCGCCAAGATGTCCAAGTCCAAGGGCAACGTTATGGACCCGCTCGAGATCGTCGACGAGTACGGGGCCGATGCGCTGCGTTTCACCCTGACGGCCATGGCCGCCATGGGCCGGGACATCAAGCTGGCGACATCACGCGTGCAGGGCTATCGGAACTTCGGGACCAAGCTCTGGAATGTTGCGCGCTTCTGTCAGATCAACGAATGCAGCGCGCCGGCTGATTTTGATCCCGCGGGTGTCGAACTCACGCTGAACAAGTGGATTACCGGTGGTGTCGCTGAAGCGACCACAACCGTGAACAAGGCGCTCGAAGAATATCGTTTCGATCAGGCTGCTGCGGGCATCTACCAGTTCACCTGGCATACCTTCTGTGACTGGTATGTCGAATTCGCCAAACCGATCCTGCAAGGCGACGACGAAGCCGCGAAGGCTGAAACCCGCGCCACGGCAGGCTGGGTGCTGCAGCAGATCCTAAAAATCTTGCATCCGATCATGCCTTTCATCACCGAAGAGCTCTGGAGTTCCTTTGGTGACGGCAAGAGCATGCTGATCCACGCCGAATGGCCAGCCGATGATATTGCCCCGATCAATGAGGACGCCAAGGCCGAGCTCGACTGGGCGGTGCGTTTCATTTCGGAAGTCCGCACGGTGCGCAGTGAACTGAACGTGCCCGCCGGTGCACGCATTCCCGCGATCCTGCGCGGCGCATCCGATCAGACAAAGGCACGTCTTACGGCCAATGAAGGTCAGATCAAAAGCATGGCGCGTATCGAAGAAATTCTCATTGATGCCGAGCTTCCCGCCGGCGCGGTGCAGACCGTGTTGGGCGAAGCCACTCTCGCCCTACCGCTTGCCGATATCATCGATCTGGATGCCGAACGCGCGCGCCTGTCGAAAGAGATCGACAAGCTGGCCAAGGAAATCACCGGTTACGATAAAAAGCTGGCAAACGAGGCTTTCCTCGCCAAGGCGCCCGATGCAGTGGTTGAGGAGCAGCACGAGCGTCGCAGGGATGCACATGCTGCAAAGAAGAAGCTCCAAAGTGCGTTGGAGCGCTTGAGCGCAGCCTGATAGGCTTTGGTCTTCCAATTTAACCGGAGACCGGACCATGCCCCATATCCCCGCTCTCAAACGCGAAGACCTGCCGGAGCTCGAGGACTACTTCGAGCGCTCTGATGACCGGATGGGGTTTGTGACCAATGCGCAGCTGACGATGGCGCACCGTCCGCCGATCTTCAAAGCCTTCGTCGAACTGGCTGCGGCCACATTTCAGGAATACGGCAATGTCAGTCTGGGGCTGAAAGCCCTGGTCGGGAATATCGCCAGTAAAACCGCCGGGTGTCAGTACTGCATGTCCCACACGGCCTCCAATGCCATGCGGCCGGGATACGACACCGATGAAGCCAAGGTGGCCGTGGTCTGGGAATACAAGACCAACCCGATATTCTCGGACGCCGAACGCGCGGCGCTGGAATTCGCCCAATGCGCGGCGTCCTTGCCAAATCTTGTCACCGAGGAGCACATCACCCGACTGCGCGAGCACTTCACCGATGCCGAGATCGTGGAAATCAATGCCGTCGTGGCGTTCTACGGGTTTCTGAACCGCTGGAACGACAGCATGGCGACCGAATTGGAAGACGATATGCGGGAAATCGGTGAGCGGGTGCTTGGCGACAAGGGCTGGACCATCGGCAAGCACGCCGCAGAATAGGTGTTCAGCCTGTCCCAGCATCCTTCGAGATGCTCGCTTTGCTCGCTCCTCAGGATGAGGATTATGCAGTATTCACCGTCCTCATCCTGAGGAGGCGCAGAGCGCCGTCTCGAAGGATACTGAGACGCGGACCTGTGCTGTAACATTTGCGTCTTCATCAATCTGGTCAGTGGTTTGTCGCAGGCGTATGCTCGACGGTAACAATCACGCATGCAGAAACCCGAAATCGGGGAAGGAAGACGAAATGGACGGAAATACACCTGGCGGAGAATGGGACAAATCGAAACTGCCGAGCCGGCATGTTTCGATCGGCAATACGAGCGCACCTCATCGCGCGTTCTACTACGCCATGGGCATGACCGACGAAGAGATCAAACAGCCCTTCGTCGGCGTCGTTACAACCTGGAACGAGGCCGCGCCGTGCAATATCGCGCTGTCACGTCAGGCACAGGCCGCCAAAGCGGGTGTGCGTGAAGCTGGCGGCACGCCGCGTGAGTTCACGACGATCACCGTGACCGACGGCATCGCCATGGGCCATGACGGCATGCGCTCTTCGCTGGTCAGCCGGGAAGTCATTGCAGATTCCACCGAGTTGACCGTCCGCGGCCATTCCTATGACGCGATTGTTGGTCTGGCTGGCTGTGACAAGTCTCTGCCGGGACTGATGATGGCGATGCTGCGCCTCAACGTGCCGTCTGTCTTCATGTATGGCGGCTCGATCCTGCCGGGTCACTTCAAGGGCAAAGACGTCACCATCATCGACGTGTTTGAGGCTGTCGGTGCGAACGCAGCCGGGACCATGTCGGACGAAGACCTGCTGGAACTCGAATGTATTGCCTGCCCGTCCGCCGGTGCTTGTGGCGGTCAGTTCACGGCCAACACCATGGCTTGTGTGTCTGAGGCCATTGGTCTGGCGCTGCCGCATTCCGCTGGCGCGCCCGCCGTGTACGAGAACCGCGACGAATATGCCGTTGCCAGTGGCAAGGCGGTGATGGAGCTGGTGAAAACCCAGCTGCGCCCGCGCGATATCGTGACCCGCAAATCCTTCGAGAACGCCGCCGCCATCGTGGCCGCGACCGGTGGCTCGACCAATGCCGGGCTGCATTTGCCTGCCATGGCGTCGGAAGCCGGAATCGAATTCGATCTCATGGATGTCTGCGAAATCTTTCGCAAGACGCCCTACATCGCCGATCTGAAGCCGGGCGGGCGTTATGTCGCCAAGGATATGTTCGAAGTTGGCGGTGTCGGGGTGGTCATCAAGGAATTGCTCAAGGGCGGTTACATGCACGGTGATTGCATGACCGTAACGGGCAAGACATTGGCCGAAAATTATGCCGATGTGGAATTCCCGGAAGACCAGGACGTCATCCGTCCGATCACCAACCCGCTGTCGACCACAGGTGGCGTTGTCGGCCTGATGGGCAATCTGGCGCCGCAGGGCGCGATTGTGAAGATCGCCGGTCTTGAGAAAATCACGTTTACCGGTCCCGCGCTTGTGTTTGAGCGCGAGGAAGACTGCCTGCAGGCGGTTCTGGATCGCAAATACTCCGAAGGCGATGTGCTCGTCATCCGCAACGAAGGCCCCAAGGGCGGTCCGGGCATGCGGGAAATGCTGTCGACGACAGGCGCGCTTTATGGTCAGGGTATGGGCGACAAGGTCGCGCTCATCACCGACGGGCGTTTCTCGGGCGGTACGCGCGGGTTCTGTATCGGTCATGTCGGCCCGGAAGCTGCTGTTGGCGGCCCGATCGGTTTGCTCGAAAATGGCGATATGATCACCATTGATGGTGAGAAGGGGACGCTTGAGGTGGACTTGTCAGACGCCGAACTCGAAGCCCGCCGCGCCAAATGGAAACCGCTTGAGACAAACTACCAGTCCGGAACCATCTGGAAATACACCCAGACGGTCGGTGATGCGCGCTATGGTGCGACGACCCATCCGGGTGCCAAGGCTGAAACCCACGTCTATGCGGACCTCTAGCCGCTAAGACCCATCAACGACAGGCAAGGGAGACCATCATGCTGCGACGTTTGCTCGAGGGAGTGGGTTTGCTTTTGCTTGTCGCCTTGGTGTTCAGCCGGTTTGAGGTTGGTTTCATGTTGCCGATCCTCTCGGTCCTTGCCGTGATCGGGTTTACCGCATGGCGGATCAAGAACCTGTGGCATCGCTATCAGGTGCACACGATGGTACATCGGATGCCAGCCAATCGGAACGTTGCGGTCGAGAACGAGATGCTGGCCTTGCGTGGGCAACAACATGGGCGAGGTGCGGAGCTTACCTTCTGGACCGGTTTCATGATGGGGGGCGCCATGGCGGCTGATTCTCCGGCTGTTCATGCTGGTGATGGTGGTGATGTCTCGGGCGCCGGTGGAGAAGGTGGCATGGATATGGGCGGCGGATTCGGCGGCGATATGTAAACCTGCTGTTGTTCGGGAGAACACAGAATGATCAGTCTGATATTTGGAAAATTGCGCAGTCCGTTGTTGCTTGTTGGTTTCGCCTTTGTGCTGACGGCCTGCGATATCAATGCGGTGCCGAAGTTCGATGAACAGGTAAATGCCGCGTGGTCGCAGGTGGAGAATCAGTATCAGCGCCGCGCCGATCTGGTCCCCAATCTGGTGGCCACGGTGCAGGGTTTTGCAACCCAGGAGCGCGAGGTTCTGCAAAATGTGGTGGAAGCCCGGGCCAAGGTCGGCCAGATGCAAATCCCCGCGAATATCCTTCAAAATCCTGATGCTTTGAAGATGTTCGAACAGAACCAGGGGGCATTGTCGTCCGCGCTTTCCCGACTTCTGGTGGTGGTGGAACGCTATCCTGATCTGAAATCGAACCAGAACTTTCTGACCTTGCAATCCCAGCTTGAGGGGACCGAGAACCGCATTGCCGTGGCACGTCGCGATTACATCGCCGCCGTGCGCGACTACAACACCGAATTGCGCACCATTCCCGGCAAATGGATCGCGGCATGGCTTTACCCCGAAGCCGAAATCAAACCAACCTTCACGGCGACCACAGACAACGCTGATCAGGCACCGGTGGTCAACTTCAACTCGGGGTCGTAAGTGCCTTCTTGGAGATCACGCTGGACGGCAGCGGTTACGTTTTTCGTGGCGACGTTGCTGGCCGTTTCGGCTCTGGCGCAGATTCAATTCCCGGAACTGACCGGGCGCGTCGTTGATGAAGCCAATCTGCTGACGCCAGCCAAAGAAGCCGAAATTTCAGGAATGCTCCGTGTTCATGAGGAGGCGACTGGCAATCAGGTGGTTGTCGTTACTGTCCAGAGTCTGCAGGACCGGACCATCGAGGAATACACGGTTGAACTTGGTCGTTTTTGGGGGATTGGACAGGAAGACCGGGACAACGGTGTCCTGCTGCTTGTGGCGCCCAATGAACGACAGGTTCGCATCGAGGTCGGCTACGGACTTGAAGGCCTGCTGACCGATGCCCGGGCCAGCGTCATCATCCAGAATGAAATAATTCCCGCGTTTCGTACTGGCAACCGGGTGAAGGGCATTGTCGATGGCGTCCGCGGAATTCTGGCCGCGCTGGAGCAGGAAGCTGATACGGTTTCGGGGGTGGCGCCTGAGAAACAGAAATTTGCGCTTCCGCCCGTCATCATCTTTTTTATCTTCATCCTGATTATCATGAGTTTCCTCTCGTTCGGGCGCTCTTCACGGCGCTATTCACGCAGCTCCCGGGGATGGTCTTCGGGCGGCGGATTTTCGGGCAGCAGCAGTGGCGGTTTCTCTGGGGGCGGGGGAAGCTTTGGCGGCGGCGGGTCGTCGGGGAGTTGGTGACATGACTGTAATGACAGCAGAGCAACGCGATACGCTGCGTGACAAGATCAAGGCCGCCGAAAGCCGGACCAGTGCGGAATTCGTGACGGTCATCGCGGACTCAGCAGAACCCTATCTGTTTATTCCGACATTGTTTGCCGCAGTTGCGACACTTTTAATTTCAGGTGTTGCTCTGTTCTTTGAGGACTCTCTGGGGCTCACCACGATTGAATTCTATGTGGGGCAGGTGATCGTCTTTGCGTGTCTTGCTCTGATTTTCCGTATTCCGGAAATTCGTTTCGCGCTGGTGCCGAAATCCATTCGGCACAGCAGAGCTTCACGCCTGGCACGACACATGTTTCTCGACCTCGGCATGACCGAGACCGAAGACCGGAACGCAGTGCTGTTCTTCGTCGCCATGGGCGAACGCTATGTCGAGGTGATCGCTGATGTCGGGCTGCAGCAGAAACTTGAGGACGAGGGCGTCTGGGACAAAATCGTAGAAAAATTTGTCGAGGATGTCCGTGAAGGCGAAGTCGCGGATGGCTTTACCCGCGCCATCGATGGCTGCGCAGAGGTGATGGCGCAACACTTTCCGAACCGTGATGGCGCGCCGAACCGTTTTTCAGACAGGTTGATCGAGATTTAGCCTGATCTGTCGGGGCCTCGAAATGCGTATTGGCGTTTTTCTGTGCCTGTTCTGTTTGTTGGGAATTCCCAATTCAACATCCTATGCAGATGACGCAATTACTTTTCGGCACGGCGGTGAAACATTTTCCCTTCGAGACGGACGACTTCAGAACATTCAGGAACGCAGCCGTTATCCCACGCTGAGCGGTCGGGTTGTTGATCAAGCCAATATTTTGTCTGCAAACACGGAGGCATTTCTGACGCAGCAACTTCAGGCCCATGAAGTTGCGACCGGGAACCAGCTCGTGGTGGTCACGCTAAACAGCTTGCAGGGACGCACCATCGAAGAATACGGCGTCGGACTGGGGCGGCACTGGGGCATTGGCCAGGCCGGAGAGGACAACGGTGTTCTCCTGATTGTCGCCCCGCACGAACGCTGGGTGCGTATCGAGGTCGGTTATGGGCTGGAGGGGGTCCTGACAGATGCGCGCGCCCACAAAATCATTCAGCAAGCCATTCTCCCGCGGTTTCGGCAGAAGAAGAATTACACCTTGGGCATTACACGCGGCGTTGACCTGATTTTGAAGACACTTGATCCGCAAAAGAGCCATCGCAGCGTAGAAAAGAAACCGGAGGGCCTGAAGTGGAGCGTCCCTCTGATCATGTTGATCCATTCGCTTCTTGTTATCGTGTTGGCGATTGTTCTGATGGTTCGGCATGTCCTGCGTTTAGACCGTCATCTCAAAGCTGGCGGAAGTTTCGAAGACGAGATTTCCAGGCATGACGGCAAGTCATTGGCTGATGATCGGGATTCGACACTTGAAAAAATTCTCACCGTGGCAAGCCTGGGGCGAACTGGCGGTTTTAAAGGCGGCGGTGGCAGCTTTGGCGGTGGCGGCGCTTCCGGGAGCTGGTAGCAAATGAAGCAGGGGTTATGGTTCGGACTAATGTTTTTGATATTGGGTGGCCCCGTTCAAGCCCAATCCGACTTCCTGGGGCACTTGGGGCACGTCGTCGACAATGCCGATCTCCTGACCGTCGGCGAAGAACTCCGAATTGCGCGGAAGCTTGAGGCCCGGGTGCGTGAAGCCGATCAGCGTGTGGTTGTCGTCTCGGTCGGGTCGCTCAACGGTAAATCCATCGAAAAATATGCCTTCGAGCTGGGGCAGCACTGGAGTATCCATGACTGGCCGGGCGAGGCCGGTGCCCTGTTTCTGATCGCCGACAACGAACGGCAGGTCCGGATTGAATTCGGGCCGCCGGTGCGGGGTTCCATGATCGATGTCTGCTCCAGTCAGATGGTGCAGCGCGTTATCCTGCCGGCGTTTCGGGCTGGGCAGTTCGAGATTGGGATAGAGGCAGGCCTGGACGAGTTGTTCACCATGCTGGACACAGGCGTGGCCCAATCCTCGGACGAGGCGCGTCACCTGTCCGAGTTTATTCTCGACAAACGGATGCTGATTCCGCTCGTTCTTTTGGTCTGTCTGGGTGTGATTGTTCTTTGCTCAGCGGACCGCGCGCCATGCCGGCGCGCGGAGTAATGCGGGAACTGTCTACTGAACGACGGACTTCTTGTTGGGAACGATCCGCTGGACCTGGATTTTCTTCCGGTCCATCAGCTTGCCCACGAGCGGGGAAATTTCGTTCACCCAATGTGGGTCTTCATAGACGGCCTTGTAGAGACGCACGCGTTCTTTTTCGGTGTTGAAGCGGCGCATCCAGACAAAGACGGAATCATCGGTTTCGCCATGGAACGACCCGCAGATCACCATGCCTTTGGCGGTCTGGAAGGGGACAACTTCCTCATCAAACAACTTTAGCCATTCGGCCATTTTCCCGCGTTTGATCTTGTATTGGCGAAGTTCGAAAAATGCCATGGGTCTACTCTCCTGAATTTGGGGTCGGCTTAGGGATTGGCCGGTTTGTTGTCCCCGAGTTTTACCTTGCCGTAATGGCCAAAGGTGTTGGTCATGTACCAGTTGAAAAATTCCCAGTAGGTCTGGGTCGGAAATTGTGGCGGATTGTCCGGTCCGGTGCAGGTCGGCAGGCACTCGCTGATCGCTTCAAAGCCCGGATTGACGAAGCAGGCCAAGGAATACCGGTCGTTGATTTTTGGCGGCACCACACGGTGCGGTGTCGCCCGGAACCGCTTGTTGGTCCAACGTTCGAGGAACTGCCCCATATTGACGATCAGTGCGTCCTCACGCACCTCGGGCCAGAACCACTGTCCATCGGTGTCGAGGATTTGAATGCCTTCCTCGTCGGCGGGCGGCAGGAAGGTCATGAACCCTGTGTCCACATGGGCCTGAAGCCCCAGCTCCCCGTCATCCAGATCAGGCTTGGGCGGATACTTTGCCATCCGGAAATAGGTGTAGGCGTTCTCGAACTTTGAATCGAAGAAGTCGGCATCGAGCTCCAGGGAGCGCACCCAGACCGGCAGGAGCTTCCTTCCAAGGTCTGTGATCGTTGTCATGTACTCTTCTGCAGCGGCTCGGAAGCCAGGCAAGGCAGCATCAGGCAGCCAGGGCATCAGGCCATAGAATTGCTTGCCTGCGACCACATCGGGGTGGTTTGCCGGATAGTCGGTGGCCAGAACCAGACACTCCACGGTGTCAGGTTTACGGCTCTCATGGAATTCGGAATGGGTGGTGATGCCGGCCTTGGTCGGGATGTAGCCCTTTTGATCGCGTGTCACCGGGATCGACATTTTCACATCATGAGGAAGATCGTGGAACGCCTTTGCGGCGTCAGTCATGCGTTGGGTGACTGTTTTTGAAACACCATGATTGATGATGCTCATGAAGCCGACGCCTTCCCAGATAACGCGCCACTCGAGAGCGAGTGCTTCGATTGCGTCCGGGTCCCCTGTCAGGGCCAGACCGACATCAAGAACCCGAAGGCTTCTGCGCGGCAACTCGCGGGACTGACGGCCGAATTCGGTTTCAACTGCGAGTGACATCCGCTGATCTCCTGAAGTTTCCACTGCACTATAGGGCGATAGGTCGTTGGCGTGCCAGCGTGGCTAGAGCAGTGCCGGGGCAAGGGCGTATCGCATGAAACTTGCAACCATCAGCATGAGATAGAAGGGCGCCAGAAGCGTGACGATCAAAGGGCCGACAATTCGCAGCAGCCGGATCTTCGGACGGGTCATGTCCGTGGCATCAAACGCACAGCGGAGGACCGGGTAGGTCATCATCACAAGAATGAACAGGCCGGTGTGAATGAAGATATTCTGGATGACGAAAAGGGTCGTAGATGGCGTTTCTCCGCCCGCAAGCATGAAGCTGACCCCGAATGCAAAAATCCAGAACCCTATGCCATAGGCAAGAAAGGATTGCCGAAACCCACGTTTACCAAGATAGAAACTCAGCAGATATCGCCAGATCAGTTTTGTACGGCCAGGAGCCGGTGCACTAAGCGGAGACGTCATTCTTGCCACTCACTTTCAGCTTGCCGTAGTGGGTGTATGAATTCTTCATGTACCAGTCGAAATACTCCCAATAGGTCATCTCGGGATATTGCGGTGGGTTGGCCGCGCTCGTACAGGTCGGCAAGGCCGCACCCGATGTTCTGAAGTTGGGGTTGACGAAGCACGCAAACGAATAGCGGTCGTGTTCGGTCGGCGGGATCACACGATGTGGTGTGGCGCGGAAGCGGTTGTTGGTCCAGCGCTCGAAGAAGTAGCCCATATTCACCATGATCGCACCTTCGGGCAGGTCCGGCCAGAACCACTGGTCGTCTTCGCCCAGAATCTGGATGCCTTCTTCATTGGCGGGCGGCAGAAAGGTCATGAATCCCGTGTCGCAATGGGCGTTGGAGCCAAGTTCACCATCTTCGAGGTCACTTTTGGGCGGATATTTGGCGACCCGAAAGTAAGTGTAGCTCTCTTCAAAGAACTCATCGAAGAACCCGGCATCGAGATCGAGTGAGCGAGCCCAGACAGGCAGCAGTGATTTTCCCAGTTCGGTGATCCGCGCCATATAATTTTCGGCAGTCGCCCGAAATCCCGGAACGACATCATCTGGCAACCATGGCGTCGGGCCGTAAAAGCGTTTGCCCTCAGCCAGATTCGGGTCGTCTTCGGGAAAATCAGTCGCCAACACAAGGCATTCAACCGTGTTGAGCTTCTTGCTGTTGTGAAACTTCGAATGGGTCGTCAGACCGCCACGCGCGGGGACGTAACCCTTCTGGTCGTGGGTAACTTTGACCTGGAGCTTGGTTTCCAGCGGCAGATCATGGAATTGCTTTGCCGCATCCCGCATGCCGTCAATCAATTCTGGCTCAAGCCCGTGATTGACGATGCACAGAAATCCAAGACTTTCCCAGACTTCACGCCATCGGGCCGCGACCTCTTCGATGGCGGCAGCGTCTCCCATACGGGCTTTGCCGACATCAATGACGGGCAGGGCACGGCGCGGCACACCGCGGACAGATTTGGCAAATTCGGTTTCAACGGCGAGAGACATGGAATTCTCCTTTGAGACCGGGAAACTATAGCGTCAGGCGGCCAACTCGCACCAGACCGGCGTGTGGTCTGATGCTTTCGTCTTTCCGCGCGGGCCGCTGTCGATCTCACATTTGGAGAGTTTGTCGGAGGCTTGCGGTGATAGCAGAAAATGGTCGATCCGGATGCCGTTGTCTTTTTGCCAGGCACCGCCCTGATAGTCCCAGAATGAATAGATGTTCTTCTCCGTGTGGAGCGTGCGCCAGGCTTCGGTGTAACCGAGGTTGAGCAGAGTGCGGAACTTGGCGCGGGTCTGAGGCAGAAACAGCGCATCGCTTGCCCAGGCCGCCGGGTCGTAGCAGTCTTCGTCAGCTGGAATAACGTTGTAGTCACCGCCCAAAACGACTGGCTCTTCGGATTCGAGAAGAGCTCTTGCCCGATCGGCAAGATGATCCATCCAGCGAAGTTTGTAGTCGTATTTGTCACCGGGGGTTGGGTTGCCGTTGGGAAGATAGATGGACGCAACCCGCACGCCATCATTGCCGCCAGCATCGACCCAGGCTTCGATATAGCGCGCCTGATCATCGTCTTCATTACCGGGCAGACCGGTCATCACGTCTTCGAGCGGATGTTTGGACAGGATGGCGACCCCGTTGTAGCTCTTCTGTCCGTGGATGGCGCAGTTGTAGCCACGTTCCTCTATCTCCATCGCCGGAAAGGTCTCGTCGACGGTCTTGATTTCCTGCAACAGGGCGACATCGGGCTGCGCCGCGTCGAGCCATTCGAGCACGTTGGGCAAGCGGGCCTTGATGGAGTTGACGTTCCAGGTCGCGATTTTCATGTTGCTGTGCCGTTTTGATGAGGTCTGCGGAGCAATCTAGTGGGTTGCACCGTGCTTGCGAAGTGGACAGCTTTGTCGCGACACTAATTCTGCGTGTTGACGAAACCTGTGATGATCGCGAGGACTTCCTTATCCTGACCCCCAAAGCCGTGAGGTTCTTTTCCCTTGCAGGCTTTCACAGTCAGTTTGGTTGAATTGTCATCCGAACCGTCGTCAACGGTAATCAGCTTCCCTGAAGTGCCTACTGCACGCTCGATCACCTTGGCGCCGAGGGCAGGCGGCGTGCGGACGCATTTGTCGTCTCGGTGCACGA
The DNA here is from genome assembly GCA_943787745.1 of uncultured Alphaproteobacteria bacterium. Taxonomy (GTDB): domain Bacteria; phylum Pseudomonadota; class Alphaproteobacteria; order UBA6615; family UBA6615; genus JABJAG01. The sequence goes on from CALSNJ010000002.1 coordinate 553,581, forward strand.
CCACGGCAAGAGGACCAGTGATATTCTGCAGCGGAAGATCAAACACCGTCTGCGCAAACCAAGCTTTGTGAGCGCCTTCACGTCCGGATGTGACGGGGGAGAAGAGCATTGTGCCAGCCAGAGCCCGGTCGCCCGTTAGTCGGACTGCCGCATTGGCTGCTGAGATCGTTCCACGACTTATGCCCACAACGTAGATCGGAAGCTTTGTCCGTTCGCGGATGTCGGAAATAATTAGGCTCAGATCTTTGGCGTGATCTGGATCGGCACGAAACCCGCCCAAACCATCTTTTCCCTGATAGTCGGTCGGCGCGTCAACGACAGCGGTCGCGAAACCTGCGCGTCCCAGAGAAGCTTGGTTGCGCACCAAAGTGTTTCCGCTGAGTTTTCGAGCGCATCCGTTTTCATCGAGATTCAGAAAACCATGTCCCCCGGCGAGCAGCACGAGGGCTGCTTTTGGTGTGTCAGTTTCATGCGGTCTGAAACTGTAGGAGATCTTTTCGCCACGAGATTCCAGTTCCACGATTTCACCGCATCGTTCTGAGGCCTGTGCAGGTGGACCGCTGAATGTCGTGAGAGCGAGAGCCACAATTGGGAGAAGGAAATGTCGGGGATGCACAGTGGGCGGCCTCTTTGTGGGGAGTTGATTATTGACGGGAAAAGGAGGTCATGTCACTACTGACTTCAATTAGTGAAGTGACCCATCATGAGCCGGACAAATCTTTCTGAAAAAGCCTGCACCGTGGCGCGTGCCGCTGAGGTGTTTGGAGATGTCTGGATGATGATGATCCTGCGGGAGATGTTTCTCGGCGGTCGCCGTTTTGATGCCCTGCAGCGTCAGACGGGTGCACCAACCGCGAGTTTGAGTACACGTCTGAAACGGCTCGAGAGTGTTGGCGTGCTTCGACGCGACGCCTACAGCGAACATCCGCCACGATACGAATACCGGCTCACGGCGATGGGGCGCGATTTGTGGCCTATCGTCGTGAGCATGAAGGCTTGGGGCGACAAGTGGATGGGGTCGGGAGAAACGCCTGTTGAGATCATTCACAAGACGTGTGGCCACTCCGTGACGCCGCAAATGGTTTGTCCTGATTGTCATGAACCCATGCAGGCCCATGACGCAGAACCACGCCTATCAACCGCATTCGAGCAAGAACGCGAAGCCGCCAGAGGAAAATCATGAAAACACGCATCACAGAAATGCTGGGTATCGAACACCCGATTATCCAGGGTGGCATGCACTATGTTGGATTTGCCGAACTGGCGGCTGCGGTTTCGAATGCTGGTGGTTTGGGCACGATCACAGGGCTGACCCAGACGTCAGCCGGCGACCTCGCCAATGAGATCGCGAAATGTCACGACCTGACCGAAAAACCCTTCGCGGTGAACCTGACCTTTCTGCCGAGTGTTGCAGCACCGGATTACCCCGGTTACGTGAAGGCGATCATTGACGGTGGTGTGAAGGTGGTGGAAACCGCCGGGCGCAATCCCGTGCAGGTACTGCCATATCTGAAAGACGCCGGCATTACGGTGATCCACAAATGCACGTCTGTCCGTCATTCGCTCAAAGCTCAGGAAATCGGCTGTGATGCCGTTTCCGTCGACGGTTTCGAATGTGGCGGCCATCCGGGCGAAGATGACATTCCAAATATGATCCTGCTGCCCCGGGCGGCGGATGAACTGGAAATTCCGTTTGTTTCATCCGGTGGCATGGCTGATGCGCGCTCCCTTGTGGCCTCGCTTGCCATGGGGGCGGAAGGCATGAACATGGGTACCCGTTTTATCGCGACGCAAGAAGCGCCAGTTCATGAAAAGGTGAAGCAGGCCATTGTCGCGGCCAGTGAACTCGACACGCGTTTGGTCATGCGGCCGTTGCGCAACACCGAACGTGTTCTCAACAATCCTGCCGTTGAGCGTCTTCTGGAGAAAGAAAAAGCGCTCGGGGACAAGATTGAATTCGACGACATCATGGAGGAGGTGGCCGGGGTCTATCCCAAGGTCATGCTTGATGGCGACATGGATGCCGGGGCTTGGTCCTGCGGCATGGTCGCGGGGCTGATCGATGACATCCCGACCTGTAAGGAACTGATCGACCGGATTATGACGGAGGCCGACAGCCTGATCCGTCAGCGGCTCGAAGGCATGGCGGCGGCTTGATCTGATGATTATTTCATATCCGGGGTCTTGAACCCCATGCCGGAATGCGAGAGACCTACAGGGAAATCTTTGGTCTGTGACCAACACCTATAAACATCAATCCGAAATTCAGGGAACTGAACATGACCAACGCCTATCCAAATACAGAACTCCACATCAATGGTAAGTGGACCGCTGCAGCCGGCGGGGAGACGCTGGATGTTCTCAACCCAGCCACAGAAGAGCCCATTGGCAACGTTGCCCATGCGCGCATCGCCGATCTGGATGCCGCGCTTGAGGCCGCAGAGGCTGGTTTCCGCGTTTGGAAACAGGTTCCGGCTCTGGAGCGCTACAACGTCATGCGCAAGGCCGCCAATCTTGTCCGTGAGCGCGCAGACGAGATCGCAGCCATGATGACAATGGAACAGGGAAAACCCATTGGTGAAGCCATGGGCGAGACGATGTTCGGCGCCGACATTATTGATTGGTTCGCCGAAGAAGCACGTCGGACCTATGGTTGGGTGATACCGGCCCGGATGGGGGGCGTGACCCAGATGGTCGTCAAGGAGCCGGTCGGCCCCGTGGCAGCGTTCACACCCTGGAATTTCCCGATCAATCAGGCCGTCCGCAAGCTTTCGGGCGCTGTGGCTGCAGGTTGCTCGATCATTTTGAAAGGCCCGGAAGAGACTCCTGCCAGCTGTGCCGCACTTTTTCGCGCTTTCGTCGATGCCGGCCTGCCCGATGGTGTGGTCAATCTGGTGTACGGCATTCCGTCTGAAATTTCCGAGTATCTGATCCCGCACAAGACGATACGTAAGGTCACGTTCACCGGTTCAACCGCAGTCGGCAAGCAGTTGGCTGCCATGGCGGGCGAGCACATGAAGCGTGTCACGATGGAGCTCGGCGGACATTCCCCGGCCATCGTGTTTGAAGATGCAGACGTCGAAGTGGCGCTTAAGGTGCTGACCGCCAACAAGTTCCGTAATGCCGGTCAGGTTTGTGTGTCGCCGACGCGTTTCCTCGTCCATGAGAAGCACTACAAGCGTTTCGTCGAGGGCTTCACCGAGTTTGCCGCGAATCTGCCCGTCGGCGACGGCATGGATCCGGCCAACAAGATGGGCCCGCTCGCACATGACCGTCGTGTCGATGCCATTGAAGGTTTTGTCTCCGATGCCGTCGCGAAGGGCGCAACCCTGCAGACAGGCGGCAAGCGGAAGGGCAACAAGGGCTACTTCTTTGAGCCGACCGTGATGACCGATGTTCCGATGGACGCGCGCATCATGAATGAAGAGCCATTCGGTCCGGTTGCGCCGATCTCCTCGTTTACGGATTTTGACGCAGTGGTAGCGGAGGCCAACCGGCTCGATTACGGGCTCGCAGCCTATGCCTACACAACGTCAGCAAAAACAGCCGAAGCAATTGGTTCCGCATTTGAAAGCGGCATGGTCTCGATCAACCATCATGGTCTTGGACTGATCGAAACGCCGTTCGGCGGGGTCAAGGATTCTGGTTATGGCTCGGAAGGCGGCTCGGAAGCCATTGATGCCTATCTCAACACCAAGTTCATCACCCAGGCTGGCCTCTAGGTCAGTCCGACACCCAGATACAGAGAAGGCCGCCCTTCGGGGCGGCCTTTTTCGTGTTGGGATGTGTTTGAGGACTAGAAGACCGAGAACGAGGATCCACAGCCGCATGATGATGTGGCGTTCGGGTTTTCCAACGTGAAATGGGTGCCGCCGAGGGATTCCACGAAGTTGAGGACCGCGCCGTCGATGAATTCGAGAGATGCAACATCGACCACAACCTTCACACCATCGGTCTCGAAGGTTTTGTCGTCGTCATTGGACTTATCATCGAAATCAAAGCTGTAGGTGAAGCCAGAGCAACCACCACCATTGACGGTAATGCGCAGCATCTGATCATTGTTGCCCTCGGCCTCGATCAGGCTGGAAAGCTGTTTCACAGCACTTTCGCTCAAGCCAACACCGGCGGGCGCTTCGGAGTCGTTCGGAATGGTCGCTGATTCGCTCATGGGCGTTATGTTACCTCAATTCCCTCAGTTATTTAGTCATAACCTGCGAATTGTCAAATTTCCGTTGCAATCGGTGCGTGCACACGTACTTTCCGCAAATGTCTGAAACCCCTGCCGATCTCAAGCTCACACCCGCGGGCCCTGACCATTACGGTCCGGTACTGGCGCCTTATGCCTGCGATCCATTGGCAACGCGGGGCAGGTTCCACGCGGAGCCCGAAAGCGGATATCGCAGCTGTTACCAGCGCGATCGCGACCGGATTATTCATTCCAGCGCGTTCCGGAGGCTTAAGCACAAGACACAGGTCTTCGTTTATCACGAGGGCGATTACTACCGCACGCGTCTCACACATTCGCTGGAGGTCGCTCAAATTGCGCGCACTGTCGCGCGGGCCCTGGGTTTGAATGAAGATCTGGCTGAGGCGCTCGCGCTGGCCCATGACTTTGGTCATACGCCTTTCGGTCATGCCGGGGAGGATGCTCTGGATGCAGCCATGGCGCCATTCGGCGGATTTGACCACAACGCGCAGACACTCCGTATCCTGACCAAACTTGAGGAGCGGTATCCGACTTTTGATGGCCTGAACCTGACTTGGGAGACTCTCGAGGGAGTGGTGAAACACAATGGCCCCCTGACAGGGCACCATGCGGTGTCTGAGCGTGCTTTACCCGCTGCCATCGTGGAATACGTGTCGGATCACGATCTCGAACTTGATACCTATGCCTCGGCGGAAGCGCAGGTGGCCGCGATTTCGGATGATATCGCCTATAACAGCCACGATATCGACGATGGATTGCGGGCCGGACTGTTCGATCTGGAAGATTTGCGTGAATTGCCGCTTGTCGGGCCGGCTTTCGAGGCAGTTCAGGCTGCGCACGGGGATATAGACCGTACGCGCTTCATTCATGTTGGAATCAGCCAGATGATTGGCGCCATGGTGGCTGATGTTCTTGCAGAAGCCCGTCGTCGTTTGGCAGAGAGCAATGTCGGGTCTCCCGAAGAGGTTCGGGCGCTTGATCACGCCGTTGTGGGGCTGTCAGACGAGATTGCAGAGGCAGATCGCGCGGTTAAAGCCTTCCTGCACGAAAACATGTATCGCCATTACCGGGTAAACCGTATGACCTCAAAGGCACGGCGGGTGGTCACCCAGATGTTCGACCTGCTGTTCCATGAGCCGGAGTTGTTGCCGACGGCATGGCGCGCGCGCGCGCAGGAAAAAGACGAACATGGGCGTGCCCGTGTGATCGCCGACTATATTGCTGGCATGACAGATCGTTATGCCCTTGAATTGCACCGTAAGCTGTTTGATCCGGAAGTTATTTAATGAATGTATTCAGTGCCTTTAAGGCGAATATTGAGAAAGAAATTAAAATCATGATCGCCAATGGCGATCTTCCGGACGACACGAATTCAAGCCGGGTTTCGGTCGAACTGCCGCGTGATCCAAGTCACGGGGATCTATCGACCAATGCCGCCATGGTTCTCGCAAAACCTGCGGGGTTAAAGCCCCGGGATCTCGCCGAGACGATCGCCGAACGCCTCAAAGCCTATGATTCGGTCGAAAGTTCTGAAGTTGCCGGGCCAGGTTTCATAAATCTTCGTTTGTCCGACAATTTCTGGTGTCAGCGTCTGATTGAAATACTGCAGGCAGGAACCGATTACGGCTCCGGCGAACTCGGTCAGAACCGCGCCGTAAACGTCGAATACGTTTCGGCCAATCCAACCGGACCTTTGCATGTCGGTCACGCACGGGGCGCTGTCGTTGGTGATGTGCTGGCCTCACTGCTCGCGAAAGCCGGGTTTGCGGTCACGCGGGAGTATTACATCAACGATGCTGGCGGTCAGGTCGATGTACTCGCGCGATCGGCTTATCTGCGCTATCGCGAAGCATTGGGAGAAGATATCGGCGAAATACCCGAAGGGCTCTATCCCGGCGAATATCTGAAACCTGTTGGTGAATCGCTCGTTGCCCGTGACGGGGACAAATGGCAGAACGCGGACGAGGTGGATTGGCTCCCGGAAATCCGGGAAGTTGCTGTTGACGCCATGCTGGACCTGATCCGCGATGATCTTGGGGTGCTCGGTATCGCCCACGACCTGTTTTCGTCTGAACGCGCGCTGGTGGAAGCCGGGGCCGTCGATACGGTGATGAAAACACTGGAGGCAGATGGCCTGCTTTACGTCGGCACGCTGGAGCCACCAAAGGGCAAATTGCCCGACGATTGGGAAGAGCGCCCGCAAACTCTTTTCAAAGCTTCGGAATTTGGTGACGACACAGATCGTCCATTGATGAAATCAGACGGTTCATGGACATATTTCGCCAGTGATCTCGCTTACCATCAGGACAAGTACCAACGCGGTTTCCCGGTCATGATTGATGTCTGGGGAGCCGATCACGGGGGCTATGTGAAGCGGGTGGCGGCTGGCATCAAGGCTTTGACGGGTGATGAAGGAGAGTTGGACGTCAAACTCTGCCAGATGGTCCGTCTGCTCGAGAACGGCGAGCCCGCTAAAATGTCGAAACGGTCAGGCAATTTCGTGACCTTGCGCGACCTTGTCGAGGCGGTTGGCAAGGATGTTGTGCGGTTCATCATGCTGACGCGCAAGAATGATGCGCCATTGGATTTCGACTTGGTGAAAGTGCGCGAGCAAAGCCGCGACAATCCGGTGTTCTATGTCCAATACGCCCATGCACGGTGCCATTCGGTGGCCAACATGGCGCAGGACGCGTTTCCCGGAGCCGATTTCACGACCAAGAGCTTGATCGAAGCAGACCTGTCTCAGTTGACCGACTCGGATGAGCTTGCGTTGATCAGAGCGCTCGCGGCGTGGCCCCGCACGGTAGAAGGGGCCGCAGAAGCGCACGAGCCGCATCGCTTGGCGTTTTATCTCTACGACCTTGCTGCAGCATTTCATGCACTATGGAGCAAGGCACGCGAGGAACCAGGCCTTCGGTTCGTGATAGCCGACGATCAGGAATTGACGCGGGCCCGCATGGCGCTGGTTCGTGCGGTACAAACAGTGATTGCCTCCGGGCTCGGCGTGATGGGCGTTACCCCGGTCGACGAATTGCGGGAGTGAGGCAAGGACATGAGCGACCCAGAAATTATTGGTCCCAACGACAAGTTTGACGATCCATTTGCAGACGAACCGTTTGCCGAACCAAATACGGGCATGAGCAGGCGCGCCAAATTATTTGCTGGTGGCGCGATCCTGATCGGATTGGTTTCGGTCGTCGTTGTTGGATGGTTTGCATTTCAGCAAGGTATTCGTTCAGGCGCCGAAGAAGCTGCCCCCGTGGTTCGCGCTGCGAGTGAAGCGTTCAAGCGGAAGCCGGATGAACCCGGCGGCCTTGATGTGCCGCATCAGGACAAGCTGGTGTTCAACAGGTTGGCGCCAGGGCAGGTTCAAGAACCAGTCGAGCGCTTGCTCCCGCCACCCGAAGAACCCACAGAGCGCCCTCCGGCACCTGCTGTGACCGAACCCATGCCTGCCGCGCCGCCGCAACAGGTCACGGCTCCGCCATCTGATCTGCCCGAACGCGTGGTGGCCGCAACACCACCGCCTTCAGCTGTGCCTGAGCCGGCAGCTGAACCAGCTCCGCCACCGCCGCCAGCGCCTCCCGTTGCAACAAGCAAGCCCGCAGAAGTTGCTGCGGCCCCGCCGGCTGTTCCTGCACCATTCGTGCGCGAAGCCGAACCGCAGGCCGCGCCGAAACCGGCGGCAGCGCCCAAACCCGCCGCTTCGGCCGGTAAGGGCTGGAAAATTCAGCTCGCTGCCGTATCGAGCGAAGCCGCGGCGAAGAGTGAATGGTCTGGCATGAAGGCTAAAAATTCTGACCTCTTGGGCTCCTTGGCCCTCAACATCCAGACCATAAAGCTGGACCGCGGAACGTTTTATCGGATCCAGGCTGGTCCATTGGCGAATGCCGATGCGGCACGCGCACTTTGTGGAAAGTTGAAAGCGCGTAGTCAGGACTGCCTGATTGTCGCGCCCTGACATGCCGGTTCATCTTACGCGATTTGTCTCGTGACACCACCGCGCGCTGTTGTTTTCGGCATTGCCGGGACAATTCTGACGGCTGATGAAAAGGCGTTCCTGCGGGATGCAGATCCGCTTGGTTTCATCCTGTTTGGTCGAAATTGCGAAGAACCCGATGCCATACGAGGTTTGACGGCAGAGTTACGAAACACCGTTGGACGAGACGATGCGCCGGTCCTGATTGATCAGGAAGGCGGACCTGTCATGCGCCTTCGACCGCCGATCTGGCATGATGCACCTGCGGCACAGACCCTTGGAAACCTGTATCTTGATGACCCTGACCGCGCGATCAATGCCACACGAGCGCTTGGGTCAATGTTCGGCGCTGAACTGTTGGAATTGGGCATAGACGTCGACTGCGCGCCCGTCGCTGATCTGGCGCGACCTGAAACCACAGATGCAATCGGGACAAGAGCTTACTCTGACAATCCGCAAATAGTTGCGGTGCTGGCCCGCGCAATGGCCGAAGGACTGCAGCAGGAGGGGTGCCTGCCGGTTATCAAACACATTCCCGGTCACGGGCGGGCACAGGTCGACAGCCATCAGGTTCTCCCGCATGTATCGGCAGATAGGGAAGCGCTTCAAACTACTGATTTTTTGGTATTTGCGGAGTTGTGCGACCTGCCTTTGGGGATGAGCGCGCATGTTGTCTTTGAGGCCTTCGACCCGGATGATCCTGCGACGACCTCCAGGACAGTCATCGAGCAGTTAATTCGCGGTCATATCGGCTTTGATGGGTTTCTGTTCAGTGACGACATTGTCATGTCGGCGCTGAGCGGGAGCCCCTCCGAACGCACGCGGCGCGTGCTCGAAGCTGGCTGTGACGCCGTCCTGCATTGTTCAGGAGAGTTGTCAGAGATGATTGATGTTGCTGCGGCAGCAGAGCCTCTTACCCATGCTTCCATGTTGCGATGGAACAAAGCCCAGAGCGCGCGAATCCCGAAATCAGGTTACGGTGCCGGCCACTATGCGGACCAACTCGCAGAACTCCTGACCAGCTGACGCGGATCGCATGGATATCAACGAAATTCTTTATCTTGCGTCGATCTGGGTTTTGCCCGTCCTGTTGGCAATCACGATGCATGAAGCTGCACATGGATGGGCAGCCTGGAAGCTCGGAGACGACACGGCCAAGCTTCAGGGGCGGGTCACATTCAATCCGCTTTCGCATATCGATATGTTCGGAACCATCATTCTTCCCGGTCTTTTGATCACACTGGGCGGAGTTCTGTTTGGCTGGGCAAAGCCGGTTCCGGTGAATTTTAGCCGACTCGGACATCCGCGGCGCGACATGGTGCTGGTTGCGGCAGCAGGCCCGGCGATCAATATCGGCCTTGCGGTTGTCTCAGCAATTGGCCTTCATTTCGTTCAGTTTCTCAGTCCTGACGCGGGTGAATGGGCAGCGCGAAACCTGATTAATTCAATTAATCTCAATCTGTTACTGGCAATATTTAATATGTTGCCTTTGCCCCCGCTGGATGGTGGGCGGGTTGCGGTCGGTATCCTTCCTTACAAACTTGCAGTGCAGCTTGCAAAATTGGAGCGGTACGGTTTGTTTATTCTGATAGGACTGATCTTTATCCTGCCGATGGCGGGCCGTGAGCTGGGAATTGATCTGAACATCTTTCGCTGGCTTGTCGGTGTTCCGCTGGAATTCTTGCGAGGCGTTCTGCTCAACGCCGTTGGATTGATATGAGCGAGACCACAGAAAACTTCGAACAGGCTGTTCCGGATTATCAGGCTGCTGCGGGTGCGGCACTGGATCCGCATGAGCTTGTCGTCAATCTTGAGGGATTTGAAGGTCCACTTGATCTGCTGCTCTCGCTTGCCCGCGATCAGAAGGTCGACCTGACCAAGATTTCGGTTCTGGCGCTCGCTGAGCAGTACCTGACTTTTATCAACGAGGCCAAAGAACTCAGGCTGGAAATCGCGGCTGATTATCTGGTGATGGCGGCCTGGCTTGCCTACCTGAAGTCGCGTTTGCTGCTCCCCGTTGAAGTCACCGAAGGTGAGGAGCCAACGGCGGCAGAGATGGCCGCCGCGCTGCAATTTCAGCTGCAGCGTCTGGAATCCATGCGCAAAGCCGCCGAAACCCTGTTTGGCCTCCCTCTGTTGGGGCAAGATGTGTTTTCACGTGGTGCGCCGGAAGGCATACGCGTTATCACCCGTCCGATCTATGAAGCCTCGCTGTTTGAGATGTTGGAGGCTTATGGCTCCATTCAGCGGCGCGGCAAGGTTGAAACATTGACAATTGAGCAGTTTGAGCTGTTCTCCATGGACGACGCGCTTGGGCGTCTACGTGCCATTCTGGGGAAAATGCCGGATTGGGCGACACTCTCAAGTTTTTTGCCCGAAGGACTGCTGCAGGGTCTTCCGACACGAGCCGCGATCGCCGCAACATTCGCCGCCAGTCTGGAACTCGTGCGCGACGGACATGCCGAGATCCGTCAGGACGAGCGGTTTGGACCGATTTATTTCCGCAGTCGCCCGGAAGACGCAGAAAACACAACAGAGCCAGCAGGGGAAGCTAGCCTTGACGATCAATCCTGAAGTTGAACCGGATGCACGAACCGAATTGCTGCGTTTGGCAGAAGCGGTGCTGTTTGCTGCTGTCGAACCGCTCGACAATGCTTCAATTGCGGCCCAACTGCCCAATGACACCAATGTCGACGAGGTGATCGAAGACCTTCGCAAGCTCTATGCAGGGCGCGGGGTCAATGTGGTCAATGTGGGCGGGAAATGGACGTTACGCACGGCACCCGATTTGGCGGAGCGTCTGAAGATTGAACGGATATCGCAGCGACGCTTGTCTCGTGCTGCGCATGAGACGCTTGCTGTCGTTGCCTATCATCAGCCGGTCACACGCGCTGAAATCGAAGAAATTCGTGGCGTCAGCTTGAGCAAAGGCACCATGGACACGCTTTTGGAGGTGAACTGGATTCGTCCCGGCCGCCGACGCAATTCTCCCGGGCGCCCGCTGACCTGGGTGACAACGGAAGAGTTTCTCTCCCATTTCGGGATCGAGAACCTGAAAGACCTGCCGGGTATCCAGGAGCTGAAAGCAGCTGGTTTGATCGATCAGCGACCCGCAGTGAACATCTATGCCACGTCATCGGTTCGTGATGAGCTGCCGCTTGAATCCATCACTGGCGAGGATGAGAACCCTCCCGAACTTGATGCCCCCCTCGAGGATGAAGAAGAGGGCGAAGACGAAACTGGCACCTGAGTCCGAGTGCCGGTTGCGGCTGATAATCGTTTTCAATAGGTTTCCGGAAAATCGCGCCCACGTATTGGGGCAGGCTGAATGATGGTTTCCGACGTGAACGATCTCGCAATTGAGCATGTGACGCACCGCTTCGGCGCTACGCTTGCCGTCGATGACGCCGAATTGTCTGTTGGGGCAGGTGAACTGGTGTGTCTGGTAGGACCATCAGGATGCGGCAAAACCACATTGCTGCGCATTGCCGCCGGTCTGGAAGCGCTTCAGGAAGGTCGCGTGACCATCGGTGGCTCGATCATGGCCGACAGTCAGGGATCTGTCGCTCCGGAGAGCCGTAATGTCGGGCTCGTGTTTCAGGACTTCGCTCTGTTTCCCCACCTGACAGTCCGCGGGAACATTGCTTTCGGCCTGCAAAATCACAGTACCTCGGAACGCGATCAGCTTGTGGCGCAGGCTTTGGAGCGAACCGGGATGAACGGCTATGCCAAGACTTACCCGCATCAATTGTCTGGTGGTCAGCAACAACGTGTGGCCCTTGCACGCGCGTTGGCGCCGCGACCACGTGTGGTTTTGCTCGACGAACCATTTTCCGGACTGGACACTTCGCTGCGTCACCGGGTGCGGGACCAGACAGCGAAAATCCTGCGCGACAGCGGCATTGCAACCTTGATGGTGACCCATGACCCCGAAGAAGCGATGTATCTCGCAGACCGGATCGCCGTCATGGACAAGGGGCGCATTCGGCAGATCGGAACACCGGACGAGATATACCTGAAACCCGCGGATGCATTTGTCGCGGCCTTCTTTGGAGACGTGAACCGCTTTGAAGGCATTGTTCAGAATGGGCAGGTTGAAACAGCATTGGGGCAGGTTGCCGCAAACGGGGTGCCTGAAGGTACGAAAGCCGATGTTCTTATTCGTCCCGAAGCCCTGTCGATTAAAGTTGGCAATGGAAACGGTACGGTGACCGCCGCGCGTTTTCTTGGCCGGAGTAGCCTGATCGACGTCGGATTGGGCGATTCCGGGACTGTAACAGTGCGTATCCATATTCCGGGCCGGTTCTTGCCAGCAGTGGGGGACGCTGTAGCGGTGACCCACGACGCGGCGCAGACATTCGTCTTTAGTCGCACAGAATCTACTTAAACGCTTGAGATCGCACGGGAACCCCAAGCAATTGCGCGTGAGGCCCGTTGCGGGCTGATACCCTTTCTGCGATAGTGCGGTGCAACATCCCGGAACCCGGGGTCACCATTATCCAACGGAGCAGCTGAGTATGGGCACGTTTTCAATCTGGCATTGGCTCATCGTCCTCGTTGTCGTCCTCGTTCTCTTTGGCGGACGCGGCAAAATTCCCAGTCTGATGGGAGATGTCGCCAAAGGCATCAAGTCTTTCAAGAGCAACATGAAGGACGAGAACGCAGCATCTTCAGAGAAGGTCGAAGAAGCTGAGACGATCACCGCAACCAAGCGTGAAGACGAGACAGCCAAAAGCTGATTCTTCCGACGCAAGGCAGCCCGGTTCCGACCGGACTGTAAACGGATTCCGCGCATATGTTTGACCTCGGCTGGCCAGAGCTCATGCTCATCATGCTTGTGGCACTGGTTGTCATAGGCCCGAAAGAGCTGCCGAATGCCATTCGCACGGTCATGGGAATCGTCAGAAAATTGCGTGGCGCAGCACGTGAGTTTCAGTCGGGCCTTGACGATATCGCCAAGGAATCCGGGCTCGACGACATGAAACGCGATCTCGAAAACAATCTCGACTACTATGACCCGGGCGAAGCGCTGAAGAGCATCGAGGAATCCGACAAGGATATCATGGACCTCGACGATGACCCGTTTGCAGCCGGAAACAGCATTCTTGACCCTGCGACCAAGCCCGAAGAGCCAGCAGCAGATGCCGATTCCGCCGCTGACGCGGATAAGATAGATCCGGCGGGTGCAAGCCAAGAGACTGCGTCTGATCAGGCTGCAGCTGACCGTCCCAAAACACCGGACAATGCGGCGTCATGACTTCGGATACCGAGACCGACAAACTTGAGGGCCCCGGGCCCGATGATGTTCCCGATTCCGAGGATGGAAATTTGGATGATCGGAAGATGTCCCTCATTGAGCATCTGACCGAACTGCGCAAACGCCTGATGTTTGCAGCCATCGGGTTCATCGTGATTTTCCTGATTTGTTTCTATTTCGCCAATCCGTTCTTCAACTTCCTTGTCGCGCCGCTAGCCGAAGTCTGGGAGGGCGACCCAAATCGCCGCCTGATCTTTACAGCGATGCATGAGAAGTTTTTCACCAACATCAAGGTGGCGTTCTTCGCCGCGGCGTTTATCTCGTTTCCGATCTTCGCGTCCCAGGTCTGGATGTTTGTCGCGCCGGGTCTCTACAAGAACGAGAAGGGGGCATTCCTTCCGTTTCTGATCGCGACACCGTTCCTGTTTTTCGGTGGTGGTGCTTTCGTCTACTACTTCGTAATGCCTGTCGCCTGGGAATTCTTCACCAGTTTCGAGCAACTCTCCGTGGGTGCGGGTGAACTGGCCATTGAGCTTGAACCCAAGGTCAATGAGTACCTGTCTTTGGTCATGCGACTGATCTTTGCATTCGGACTGAGCTTTGAGCTGCCGGTGGTGCTGTCACTGATGGCACGCGTCGGGATCGTCACACCCGATGGTCTCCGAAAGAAGCGGCGTTACGCCATTGTGTCGGCCTTCATCGCGGCGGCTGTTCTGACACCGCCCGATCCACTGAGCCAGCTGGCGCTCGCGATCCCGATTATCATCCTCTATGAGGTCTCAATCTACTGTGCGACGCTGATTTGGCGCTCGAAGGATCGAGCGGCAGCAGAAGCAGCTGGTGACAGCTGATCTGGACGCGATTCGCGTGCATCCCTATAACGGCGCGAACCCTTATTCGGCGTAAAACTCATGCACGACCTGAAATGGATTCGCGAGAATCCCGAAGCCCTGGACCGCAGCCTGCAACGTCGCGGCGATGAACCCGTCTCCGCGCGCGTTCTGGAGATCGATACTGACCGCCGGGCGGCGCAAACCCGCTTGCAGGAAATGCAGGAGCGACGCAACGCGGCGTCGAAGCTAATCGGTGCGGCCATGAAGGACGGGCGTGGCGATGAAGCAGAAGCGCTCAAGGCGGAAGTCTCCGGTCTGAAAGATCAGATGGAGACAGTCGAAGCCGAAGAGCGCGCGGCATCCAGCGGGTTGAACGACCTTCTGTCGGGTCTTCCCAATGTTCTTGATGATGATGTGCCCGAAGGCGCCGATGAAGACGACAATCGCGAACTGCGCATTGTGGGAAGTCCACCAAGATTCGATTTCGAACCCAAAGCGCATTTCGATTTGGGTGAAGACCTCGGCCTGATGGATTTTGAGACGGCATCGGAATTGTCGGGGTCTCGTTTTGTCATCCTGAAAGGCGCGTTGGCGCGGATGGAGCGCGCACTTGCCGACTTCATGCTGGACATCCAGACCGAGGATTTTGGCTACACTGAGGTTAGTCCGCCATTGCTCGTTCGTGAGGATGCGCTTTATGGCACCGGACAGCTGCCGAAATTTGGCGATGACTTGTTCCGGACAACCGATGAACGTTGGTTGATTCCTACAGCCGAAGTGCCACTGACCAATATGGTTGCAGGCAGGATCCTCGAGGAAAGTGAACTTCCATACCGCGTCACAGCACACACGGCCTGTTTCCGTGCCGAAGCCGGTGCAGCGGGTAAGGATACCCGCGGCATGTTGCGCCAACACCAGTTCTACAAGGTGGAGCTGGTCTCGATTGTGAAGCCGGAAGACTCCGAGGCCGAACTGGACCGCATGACCGGATGTGCGGAGGAAATTCTCAAACGTCTGGGGCTCGCCTATCGCGTGGTTGTTCTGTGCAGTGGTGACACAGGCTTTGGGGCGGCCAAGACTCATGACCTTGAAGTCTGGATGCCGGGGCAGGACACATACCGGGAAATCTCCAGCGTTTCGAACACCAGGGGGTTTCAGGCACGTCGCATGAACGCTCGCTATCGACCAGCCGGCGACGGGCAAGGGCCCGAGCATGTGCACACATTGAACGGATCTGGCGTGGCTGTTGGTCGCGCCCTGATCGCCGTGCTCGAGAATTATCAGAACGCGGATGGTTCAATCACCATTCCCGAAGCACTGCGCCCGTACATGGGTGGACGAGAGGTTATCCGAGCTGATGCATAAGTTTCCTCGAAAGCTCGACAACCTACGTATCCTGATATCCAACGATGACGGCGTTCGGGCCCCTGGCATCAAGGCGCTTGAGCGGATTGCTCGTACGATTACCGATGACGTGTGGGTGTGTGCGCCCATGGAAGAACAAAGTGGAGCAGGTCACTCGCTGACCCTGCGCTACCCGCTCTGGCTGCGGAAGCTTGCCAAGCGGCGGTTTGCTGTGGAGGGCACACCCACAGACAGCGTGCTCGTGGGCATTCACCATGCCGTTGCTGATCGCAAACCCGACCTGGTGCTGTCGGGGGTGAACCGGGGCAGCAATATGGGTGAGTTCATCACTTACTCGGGCACCTGCTCGGCGGCCATGGAAGCGACAATTCTTGGTGTGCCGGCGATCGCCTTCAGTCAGCAGACCGATTTCGATCGCAGCAACACCCATTGGGCCACGGCCGAAAAACATGCGCCGGCTCTGATTCGCAAACTTCTCAAGACAGGCTGGCCGGACCGGACCTTTATCAACGTGAATTTCCCTGACTGCCTGCCTGATGAAGTGGAAGGCGTGGAAGTCACCTCGCAAGGTTCCCGGCCGATGGGGGATTCCCTTGTTGAAAGCCGACACCCGCGTGGTGGTCGGTATTTCTGGGTGGGCGCACTGCCAACCCACAGCTCAGGCAAAAAGGGGACCGATCTCGCCGCCGTCGAAGAACGGAAGATTTCCGTGACGCCGATTGATCTGGATTTCACCAATCGCCGCGCGCTCAAGCCGTTGGCGGCGGCCCTCGATACCAAACTCCGGTAATGAGTACGCCAGCACATCGTGCGCGTCTGGTGCTCTCGCTGCGCAGCGCGGGAATCACGAACACAAGCGTGTTGTCAGCCATTGAAAGCGTACCGCGCGAATTGTTCGTGCCGGAAACGTTCGTCGATCGTGCCTATGAAGATACAGCACTGCCAATCGGCTATGGCCAAACCCTCAGCCAGCCGTTGGTTGTGGCTACAATGATTCAGGCTCTGGAGCTTGATGAACGTGTGAAACTGTTCGAAGTGGGTACCGGTTCAGGCTACCACGCCGCAATTTTGTCCCATTTGTGTCGCCGAGTGTACACGATCGAGCGTCACAAGCCGCTGCTGGCAGAAGCCCAGACGCGTTTTGAAGCGCTTGGTCTGGCGAATGTAACGGCAATGGCGGGGGATGGCATGAAAGGCTGGCCGGAACAGGCACCGTTTGATCGCATCAGCGTGACGGCAGCGGGTGACGCGCCGCCACAATCCTTGCTGGACCAACTCAAGGTCGGTGGGATCATGGTGATGCCCGTCGGTGGACAGAGTCGCCTGCAACAATTGGTTCGATTCCGGCGCACCGAAGACGGCTACGACAGTGAAGTCATGATGGATGTTCGCTTCGTTCCGTTGTTGCCCGGTATGGCGAGCGAGACCGGAACCTGATTCATGAGCAATGACAGGGGCCGACCTTTTACCTTACGCACGCCTCTCTTTTTGGCTCTGGCGGCAATAATTCTTGCGGCATGCGCCGGGCCGGGTGGGCGTGCACAGGTTATCGACCGTAGCTATGACAACCGCTCACAGGCACCTGTTGCTGCCGGTACACATCTGATTAAGCGCGGCGAAACAGTTTATGGCATCGCCCAACGCTACGGTGTCTCAACACGAGCGCTGATTGACTGGAACACGTTGCGCCCGCCATACCGATTAATTCCCGGGGAACGCCTTCGCTTGCCGCAAAGTCAGGGCTATGTCGTGCAGCGTGGTGATTCCGTCTATGCGATTTCCCGTCGTTTCGGGGTCGATATGGCCACGCTCGTGCGGGCCAATAACATGCAGCCGCCCTACAATATTCAGGTCGGACAGCGCTTGCAGCTGCCCGCGAATGCCAATTCACAGGCGCGCACAGCTTCCGCGCCCACACAGACAGCATCAGCCCCGGTGCAACGTCGGGCGCTCCCGCCGGCGTCATCACAATCTGCGCAGACTTCAACCGTCTCGTCGGCGGCCCGCCCGGCTGCCAAACCGTCGCCACCGCGCAAGGTCACGACGGTGGCAAAGCCTCCGCCGCGCGCATCATCGGGATTCATCTGGCCTGTCGAAGGTCGGATTTTGTCATCCTTCGGCGCAAAGAAAAACGGCCTTCACAATGATGGTGTGAACATCGCCGCGCCGCGAGGTGCGGCGGTCAGGGCCGCAGACAATGGGGTTGTGGCTTATGCCGGCAAGGAAATCCGTGGCTTTGGAAATCTCCTGCTGATCAAGCACGATGGCGGGCTCATTACGGCATACGCCCACACCGATACGCTTCTTGTGGCTCGGGGAGATACCGTCACCCGGGGGCAGGTCATCGGAAAAGTCGGCACAACGGGCGGCGTTGAAACCCCGCAACTCCATTTTGAGGTGCGTCAGGGCACGCGTGCCGTCGATCCGTCCAAGTATCTTCCGAGTTAGAGGCCCTGGCGCTACAGGTCGATTGGTTTGCCCAGACGGCCGGCGACTTCCTGAACGAACTGCCATGCCACGCGGCCGGAACGCGAACCGCGGGTGACCGTCCATTCCTTGGCTTCGGCCCGCAGTTTCTCGGGTTCGATATCCAGATCGAAATGTTTACAGTAGGCCTCAATCATCGCGAAGAACGTATCCTGATCGGTGTTGTGAAAACCGAGCCAAAGCCCGAACCGATCCGAGAGAGAAACTTTCTCCTCGACGGCTTCAGACGGATTGATCGCCGTTGAGCGTTCGTTCTCGATCATGTCGCGGGGCAACAGATGGCGCCGGTTCGATGTCGCATAGAAGACAACATTCCGGGGCCGACCCTCAATCCCGCCTTCAAGAACGGCTTTGAGCGATTTGTAGCTTGTATCCGAGTTGTCGAAACTCAGATCATCGCAGAACAGGATGGCCTGACGGCCGCCATCACGAAGGATTGTGAGCAGGGCGGGCAGGGTATGAATATCTTCACGGTGAATTTCGACCAGCAACAGGCCTTCGGGCACTTCGGCGTCGATTTCTGCGTGAGCCGCCTTCACAAGACTGGATTTTCCGGTTCCCCGTGATCCCCAGAGCAGGGCATTGTTGGCAGGAAGCCCCTTGGCGAAGCGTCGGGTGTTCTCGATCAGGGTATCTGCCTGGCGATCTATCCCCTGCAAAAGCGTCAGCGGAACACGATTCACTGCGGGAATAGGTTCGAGGTATCCGGAATCATTCCCCTCAGCATGCCACACGAAGGCAGAGGCGGCGGAAAGGTCCGTATTTCCAGCGCTCTCCGGCGCTATTCTCTCAAGAGCTTCGGCAATTCGTGTCAGGAGAGGGACGAGATCGGGCTCGTTCATCTTTAAACGTCCATTGGTCAGTTGAAGGCGGGCGGACCCTATCGGTCGAATTGCCGCAATTCAAACCCATTTTCGCACCATACTCACATTGCAATTCGACCGCGCACCGCTATCATCCGGCAACTTTGAGCCAAGCACCCTGGAGGGGACATGTTTATTACGCCGGCCTATGCGCAGGGTGTTGGAGGTGGAGACGCCTTCACGTCTTTCCTGCCGATCATTCTGATTTTCGTCATTTTCTATTTTCTGCTGATCCGTCCGCAGCAAAAGAAGATGAAAGCCCATCGGGCCATGCTCGGTCAGGTTAAACGCGGCGACCGCGTCCTGACAGGTGGCGGCATCATTGGCACCATCACCAAGGTCAAAGAAGAGACCGACGAGGTGACTGTTGAAATCGCCGATGGTGTTCGTGTCGACATTCTGCGTGGCACGATTACCGATGTTCTGAACGCGCCTGCAGCGCCAGGTGCGGCAAACACACCGGGCAAGGGGGGGGCCACTGTCGTTGGTCCTGCTGCGAATGACGGCAGGTCCGGCGGATTGCTGGGCGGCCTGTTCGGCGGACGCAAGTAACCCAGACCCAGAAGGCGCGCCGAGATGGTCAATTATCCGCGTTGGGCGATGATCCTTACGATCGTCGTCGCGTTGCTCGGCGTGATTTACGCATCGCCGAATTTCCTGCTGACATCCGAAGAGTCCGAGCAGGCGACAGGTGTCCTGCCATCAAAGCAGATGAATCTCGGCCTCGACCTGCAGGGTGGGTCGTCACTTCTGCTGAATGTGGAAGTCGATGTCGCGATCAAGGAATTGATGGAGTCGGTTGAAACCACCGTGCGTCGTGAACTGCGCCGGTCGGGTGATCGCATCGGCTATACCGGTCTTCGCACGCAGCAGAACGCGGTTCTGTTTGATCTTCGGAATATCACAGACAGCGACAAGGTCCGCGACCGCCTGCGCAACATTGAAAACGGTTTCGAACTGACCGACACCGGTGGCGGTAAATTCCGTCTGGAGATGACCGAAGAAGAAGCTCAGGCCCGGCGTCAGAGTATTGTTGAGCAATCAATCGAGATCGCACGCGTTCGCATAGATGAACTTGGCGTTTCCGAGCCTGTCATCCAGCAGCAGGGTGCCGAACGCATTCTGGTCCAGGTACCTGGTGTGGGTGATCCGGAACGGCTGATTGACCTCCTTGGTGAGGTCGCAAAGATGACCTTTCATCTCGTCAATGAAGAGGTCAGCCTTCAGGAAGCACTGAACGGAAATGTCCCGGCGGGCTCGTTTGTCCGCTTTGGCCCGGAAGAAGAGGGCCGAATTCCTTATGTCGTCCGCCGTGAGGTCGTCGTAGGCGGAGAGCGCCTCGTTGATGCCCAACCCTCATTCCAGGACGGCCAGCCGATCGTATCCTTCCGGTTTGATGCCGCTGGCGGACAGAAATTCGGTGAGGTCACCTCGCAGAATGTCGGTGTTCGTCTGGCCATTCTCCTTGATGATGAAGTGATCAGCGCACCTGTGATCCGGGGCGCCATTCTGGGCGGCAGCGGGATCATCACCGGCCGGTTTACGGTTGAACAGGTCAATGACCTGTCGTTGCTTCTGCGAGCCGGTGCCTTGCCGGCGCCGATGACGGTTCTCGAAGTCCGTACGGTCGGCCCGGGGCTGGGGCAGGATTCGATTGATGCAGGCAAGATCGCCAGCATGATCGGACTTGCTGCGGTGATCGTGTTCATGATTGCCAGTTACGGTTTGTTCGGACTGATGGCAGCGGTTGCGTTGTTGTTCAACCTGTCACTGATCGTGGCCTTGCTGTCCTTCCTGCAGGCGACCCTTACC
Organism: uncultured Alphaproteobacteria bacterium; assembly: GCA_943787745.1. Taxonomy (GTDB): domain Bacteria; phylum Pseudomonadota; class Alphaproteobacteria; order UBA6615; family UBA6615; genus JABJAG01. Next base: position 574,384 of record CALSNJ010000002.1, read on the forward strand.
CTTCCGGGTATTGCAGGTATCGTATTGACCATCGGTATGGCGGTGGATGCGAATGTTCTGATCCTTGAACGTATCAAGGAGGAAACCCGCAACGGTCGAACGCCGATCTCCGCGATCGATGCCGGATACCGGCGTGCGCTCACCACCATTATCGACTCCAATTTGACGACGCTGATTGCTGCGATCCTGCTGTTTCAGTTCGGCTCAGGTCCCATCAAGGGTTTTGCCGTCACACTTTCCATCGGAATTCTGACTTCGATGTTCACAGCCCTGATGCTGACGCGGCTGTTTGTTGTTGTCTGGTTGCGTCGCACCCGACCGAAAACTCTGGCGATCTAGGGGCGCATCATGTTTAAACTCAATTTCGTTCCCCAAAACACCAAGGTCAATTTTGTTGGGTACCGGCGGTTCTCGTACCCATTCTCAGCGCTGCTGGTTGTGGCGTCGATTGCCTTGTTCCTGGTTCAGGGCCTCAACTTCGGCATTGATTTCAAGGGCGGGTTCCTGATCGAGGTCAAAACCGAAGGCCCGGCCGATGTGAGTGAACTCCGCAACACACTCGGAGGCCTCGGACTTGGTGAAGTGCAGGTGCAGGAATTTGGCGCACCCGACGATATCCTGATCCGTGTTCAGCAGCAGGATGGCTCGGAAGGTGAGCAGGCGGCTGTCATCGCGCAGATCAAGGGCGCACTTGGCTCTCAGGTCGCCGAGTATCGCCGAACAGAGTTCGTCGGCCCGACTGTGGGAGCCGAGCTCATTGAGTCTGCAATCTGGGCTGTGGTTCTCGCGATTGGCGCGATCCTGATCTACATCTGGTTCCGCTTTGAGTGGCAGTTCGGTGTCGGGGCGGTCATTGCCCTGACCCATGACGTGATCACAACTATCGGTCTGTTTGCGCTCACGCAGCTGGAATTTAATCTTGCGACGGTCGCGGCGATCCTGACCATTGCGGGTTACTCGATCAACGATACGGTCGTGATCTATGACCGTGTTCGTGAAGAGCTGCGCCGTTACAAGAAAATGGATATGGACGCGCTGCTCAATCTGGCAGCCAACCGAACGCTGTCGCGTACCTTCATGACGAGTGTGACCACCTTGATCGCCCTGACAGCCCTGGCGATCTTTGGCGGCACCATCATCCGCGACTTTGCCTTCGCCATGATCTGGGGTGTCGTGATCGGGACATATTCCTCCGTATTCATCGCTGTGCCCGTATTGCTCGGCCTCAAGCTCAGCCGCGAATCGCTTTCGGCTGGGTTGGAGGAAGATGGATCATCGAAGGACGACAAGGCGGCGGAAACGCCACCTGAGAAGTAGTCGTGTCTGAGACCAAATCTGGTTCGGCAGGCGCCTATCAGGTTGTAGAGGGCTACGGACCCGGACGTTTCCGCATATCGGGAAATGTCCATGAACACTCCGTTCTTGTCTTCGCAGAACGCACGGTGCCCTGGAACGTCAAAAGCTTCGCCGACGTGACCCCCGACAGTTTTGCTGATGTGATGAGTGTGGCTGAGGATATCGAGATCCTGCTGCTCGGCTGTGGTGAACGCATGGAGCTGGTGCCACAAAGTCTGCGTGGTCCCTTGCGTGCAAAGGGCATCGTTATTGAGCCCATGGATAGTGGCGCGGCAGCACGAACCTTCAACCTGTTGCTCTCTGAAGACCGGAAGGTCGCAGCCGCATTGATCGCGCTGCCTGAGTAGTCCCCAAAAGAAAACGGGGCCCGATGGGGCCCCGCTTTAACAATCTAAACTGCGAACGATCAGAACGGTGGGTTCTGGAACGCCACCATGCCGTAAAGCATGGGGATCGAAAGCAATGTGTTCGTCCGTGAGAAGAGCATAGCGCGACGCGCAGAACCCGGCTTCTTCTCAGCCGGTGCATCGACGATACCCAGTGCGATCTTCTGGTTTGGCCAGATCACGAACCAGACATTGAATGCCATGATCAGTCCGAACCACATGGCGATACCCAACAAGGACATTGCCATGCCGCCACCATTCGTGCCGATTGCCAGTGCGCTGCCAAGATAACCGCTCATCCATGCGAGCAGCAGACCAAAGAACACGGTCGCGGCCGCACTCCAGCGGAACCAGAACAACACGGCCGGAGCAATGTGCTTGCCGATCGCAGGTTTCATCTCATCGGGAATTTTCGGCATGGTCGGAACCTGAACAAAATTCAGATACCAAAGCAGGCCAATCCACATCACGCCGCTGATCACATGGAGCCAGCGAACCAGATGTAATGCAAAATCCATATCCATCAATTATCTCCGTTCCACGCCTAAGCGGCGATGCCTTGAGCCACGATGACCATGATGACGGTCAGCACGACCCCCAGCACAACTGTCGTTGGCAGTGATTCCAATGGGTTTTTCATGGTTTCCCCCTCAGTGATTACCCGAATCGGACTATAGCAAATCCTCTGCGTCGAACATACGCGGTACATTGGGCTCCTTAAAACCGACTAAAACCGCAAAAATGACCCTGAGCACGAGTGATCAATACTGTTTGGATGAGGTACGGCGGCTGGACCATGACCGTTACCTGACGGCGCTACTTCTTCCCGCTGCCGCACGTTCCGATGTGCTGGCTCTGTACGCCTTCAGTCTTGAAGTGGCCCGCACGCGCGAAATCGTCAGCGAACCCATACTTGGTCAGATCCGACTGCAATGGTGGCGCGAAACACTGGAAGGGATTTACGCCGAAACGCCGCGTGAACATCCGGTCGTTGAGGCCCTTGCGACAGCGTGCCAGCGCAATCAACTGGATCGGGGTGCTCTCGAGGCACTGGTTAATGCACGCGAAGCGGATATGGAAGACACACCGCCCTCCGATCTGGCTGCGCTTGAAACATATGGACGAGAGACATCCGGTCAGCTTTCAGAACTGGTTATGCGTGTTTTGGGCGGCGATGACATTGCGATTACGACAGCGCGGAAAATCGGGACAGCATGGGCTCTGGTCGGTTTGGCGCGTTCCGTGGCGTTTCACGCGCAATCTCAACGCATATATATCCCTGAAGATCTGCTGACAGAATACGAAGTCGAACGCCGTAAAGTGCTCGACCTGAAACCGACAGCCGGACTTGATGCAGCAATTCGAAGAATCGTTGAGCGGGCAGAAATTCTCCTGAGAGAGGCGCGTGGAGCACGAAAAAACATCCCTGCGCCGCAACGAAGAGGCCTCCTGTTGGCCACATTGGCGGACCGCCATATCGCGAATATGCGCAAAGCAGGATTCGACCCGTTCGCGTTCCCTCAACTTGATCCGGCGGGGCCGATCCGACTGACATGGAACGCCTGGCGCAACCGCTACTAAAACACCCCTAAAGGCAAAAACCTCTGATTTATCAAGCCTTTCGGCTTGATTGTTGAGGATGAAACCCCATGTGCCATGTGTGCGCCATATAAGTCGTTATCCGGTCTCTGAACCAGATCAATGCTGGGGCGTTTTGTATTTGCAACCATCACCAAAAGAGCGTTCCCATGTCCTTTGAACTTCCCGATCTTCCTTATGCCTATGACAGCCTGGCTCCCTATATGTCCGCTGAAACACTGGAGTTTCATCACGACAAACACCACAACGCCTATGTAGTGAACGGCAACAAGCTGCTCGAGGAAAGCGGCCTCAAGGGCAAGTCGCTGGAGGAAGTCATTGTTGGTTCCTACAACGGTGGTGCTGTTGGCGGGCTGTTCAACAATGCCGCACAGCACTGGAACCATGTTGAGTTCTGGAATTGGATGAAGCCGAATGGCGGCGGTGCGATTCCGGGTGACCTGGAGAAGAAGCTGATTGAGGATTTCGGCAGCGTCGATGCGTTCAAGGACGCGTTTGTACAGGCTGGCGTTACCCAGTTTGGGTCCGGCTGGTGCTGGCTTGTTCTCGGTACCGATGGGAAGCTGCAGGTCACCAAGACGGCAAACGGCATCAATCCGATCGCCACAGGCGAGGGAACAGCGCTTCTTGGTTGTGATGTCTGGGAACACTCCTATTACATCGACTATCGCAACGCGCGCCCCGATTACGTGAAGGCGTTCGTCAATGATCTGGTCAATTGGGAGCGTGTTGCCGAATTGTTTGAGGCGGCCAGCTAACAACCAGCCAAAAAAGTGAATGACGTCATGCCCGGGTCTGTCCCGGGCATGACTCATTTTGGAGACTGGTTCTATCCGGCCGCGTCGCGGCCATCTTCGACTCCGGCTTCGAACGTCACGCCGATCCCACGAAGCTTATCGAGCATATCGTCACCGAACTGATCGGCAAGGCGGTCGGCTTCGACCTGCGGATGATCTATGTCGTTAAACTCCTCTTCGGAGTCGCCATTGATCCAGACCAGCAGACGACCGGTTTCATCGCTGATGTTCTCGAAACGGCGCACAACTCCCGGGGGCACAGCGATCATGTCGTACTTGTCGAGTTCGATCTGGTTTTCTCCCTCGTCACCCCACTGAATTTTGAATCGACCGTCGAGGCACATGAAGGTCTCGCGCGTGAACTGGTGAGCGTGGAGCAGGGGACCATCACCCGGCGGACATTCCGCGATGATGACACTCATTTTGTCCTGAGTGACCACGGCAGGTGCCTGGGCCATCGGGCCGCCCTGATTTTCAGGCGACATCAGCAGATACAGAGTACGCGCGGTCATCGTCTCATAGACTTCCGCAGGGATACCCACTTCGGCATCGTAGCTACTGGACTGCGGTTTCAAATCCTTGAACCGCGCGATCCGCGTGCTCATTTCCTGCTGCGTGAAATTCACAGTTTTCATCGTTCTCTCCTGCTCTGCAGATCTTCTGTTCGTGGTTGCATCGGCTAATTGAAGTCCGGGTCCGGTGGCCCCTTGAGTTCGACCGTGTTGCCTTCCGGGTCTTTGATATAAATAGCTGGACCTTCACCCTCTGCACCACCCCGAATCATGGTGCTACCGAGCTCCACATTGTGCGACGCCAGATAGGCCCGGATCGCGTCATCATCATAGGGTTCTACCTGGATCGCAAAATGATCCATATTGTGGCCGTCACGTCCTGGCGCAGGGCCTCCATGCGCGCCCATCGGTTCTTCGACAGGAGCCAAATCAATCAGATGATCACCTGCACGAACTTGATATAGACCAAGTTCCTTGTCCTCATCTTCCAGTGTGCAGCCCAGCACATCGCAATAGAAATGCAGCATCGACGTTAAGTCGATGCATCGGATCACGACATGATCGAGACCCTTCATGGCGTAAGGCTGCTTGGACATGTACTTGCTCCTGAAAATCTAATTCAATGCGGGATCCGGCGGTCCTTTGAGCTCCACGGTATTTCCTTCGGGGTCAAGCATGTAGATGCTCGGTCCAGTGCCTTCCGCGCCGTAGCGCGGGCCGGATTCAACAATCTGAATATTGTGTTCGCCAAGATAGCTGCGCAGTTCGTCCTCATCGAAGGAATCGATCTGAATGGCGAAGTGATCAAGGTTCAGTCCGTCTTTATACGGGGCAGGGCCGCCCTTTTTCCCCAGCATCCCATCGATGGGCACAAGATCGATCAGATGCGCACCCGCACGGACCTGAAAAAGGCCGAATTCCTTGTTGTGGCGGTCAACGGTGCAGCCCAGCACGTCACAGTAGAAACGCCGCATGGCATCCAGGTCAACGCAACGGATCACCAGATGATCCAGACCGTGCATTTGGAAGGGTGGTTGTCGCGTCATCGGTTCTTCCTCCGGCCCCGCAGTTGTACGACCATGGCGGGTCCGCCATGACGTTCACTGTCCGGGATTACGGTCTTCACCTCAGCCAGATGTTCGATATCCAGCATGTCTGCAAAATCTTCGCGCAACCCGGCCTCGGTGAACATCATTATTTTGTCGGAGGGGCCACCCCGGCCATAACCCAGATGGTCGGGTGAAAATCCCTCGAGCAAGAGCAGGCCGCCAGGCTTAAGCGTTTCCGCGACACGGTGATGCACTGCTGTCCGTTCATCAACATCGACATGAACAAAGGCAAGCACAGCTAGGTCAAAGGTTGATTTGGGCGGGTTCCAGTCACGCAGATCGGCGATCTGCGTGTTGATTTCAACGCCACGCGCGGCCGCCAGATATTGCGCCTTCTCGACGCCGACCTGAGACGCATCAACGGTTGTAACCACCAGACCACGCTCTGCGAGCCAGACACCGTTCCGGCCTTCACCATCACCGGGGACAAGCGCCGTCATACCCTCGGTCAGAAGACTTTCATGGCTTGCCATCCACAAATTGGGGTCCTGACCAAACACATAGTCATCGCCGTCATAACGTCGGTCCCAGAACTCACCAGGTGCCTTCGCAGACTTGCTCATGGTTTTATTCCGCCGCCATGGGTGTGTCGCTGAACCAGACAGCAATATCGGACAGCGCACGGCGCGACATGAACTGCCGTCGCATGATTTTGCGCTCCTTCCGTTTGACGTCTTCCAGCGCGCCGTCTTCGAGCGGTGGCAGCAGACCAAAATTGATGTTCATCGGCTGGAACGTCTCCGCATCCGCGCCGCCCGTAACATGGGCGAGCAAGGCACCATGGGTTGTCGTCGGTGGCGGCAGATCAAGGGCCTCACCAAGCCGCTCGGCCGCTGCGAACCGGCCCGCCAGAAGTCCCATAGCCGCACTTTCAACATAACCTTCAACGCCGGTCACCTGACCGGCAAATCGAAGCCGCGGCATCGCTTTCAGGCGCAGTGTTTCGTCGAGCAGGCGTGGACTGTTCAGGAAGGTGTTGCGATGAATACCGCCAAGTCGTGCAAACTCGGCATTCTCCAGTCCGGGGATGCTGCGGAAAACCTCCTGCTGCGGGCCATAACGCAGCTTTGTCTGGAACCCGACCATGTTGAACAGAGTGCCCAGCGCATTGTCCTGACGCAGCTGCACCACGGCATGGGGCCTGGAGCCATCATGAGCGTTTGTGAGACCCACGGGCTTCATCGGACCAAAGCGCAGGGTTTGACGGCCGCGCTCGGCCATGACCTCGATCGGGAGACAGCCTTCGAAGTAGGGGGTGTTTTCCTCCCACTCGTGGAACGCCACCTTGTCACCCTCAATCAGCGCGTCGATGAAGGCCTCGAACTGGGCTTCGTCGAGGGGACAGTTGATGTAATCCTTGCCCGTGCCTCCGGGGCCGGGCTTGTCATAGCGCGACTGGAACCACGCCTTGTTCATGTCGATGCTTTCGGCATGGATGATCGGTGCAATCGCATCAAAGAAGGCGAGATTTTCCTCCCCTGAGAGTTCGATGATCGCCGCGCTGAGGGCCGGGGACGTCAGCGGACCTGTGGCAATGATCACATTGTCCCAGTCTTCGGGCGGCAGTCCTTCAACTTCACCACGCACAATCTCGATCAGCGGGTGCGAATGAAGCGTTCGGGTGACCTGTGCGGCAAAGCCCTCCCGGTCGACCGCCAACGCACCGCCGGCGGGCACCTTGTGGGTATCCGCAGCTGCCATAATCAACGACCCCAGCACCCGCATTTCCGCATGCAATATGCCGACAGCGTTGTTTTCGGAATCATCGGACCGGAACGAATTGGAACACACCAGTTCCGCAAGGTCTTCGGTCTGGTGGGCGTCGGTTTTTCGTTCCGGGCGCATTTCGTGAAGCATGACCGGTACGCCAGCGCGTGCGAGTTGCCACGCAGCTTCGCTGCCGGCGAGGCCGCCGCCAATGATGTGAACGGGATGAGGTGTCGTGTTTGCCATCCTCAGGACATAGCGAGCCATGGGTGGGAAGGCAATCGTATCCGCAATCTTGTGAATTGACGCTGTCCTGCTCCCGATGTCAGGCTTCTGCTTGAAATCCGGGAGAAACTCGAAATGCGCGCAATCAAGCCGTCGACACTTGCGGCGCTGCCGTTCCTGATATTGGCGGGACCAGCGATCGCTGATCCGCAGATGCTCGGAGTCATCCAGACCGCATCTGCTGTTCCTCTTCAATGCACCGGCGCTGGCTGCACAGCAGAGTTGACTTCGATCTGCCTTCACGAGAAGCGTCCGACACCCATCTCGGGCTATCCCTATTTACCCCACAATCCAGACGCACTGCGGGTCACCGCAACACGCACCGACGGAACCAGGGTCCAACTCAACCCGGAATCCATTCTGAACTTCGCCGCGTCGCGGGGCTTCACCACAGTGCGCGTCAGCGTTCCTGCAGCCGTGATGGAGAATGCCGGACTTGTATCGCTGGCGGTTCAGGTGAAGAAACCTCTCACGCTCATTCCGGCCGGACAGACAGATGCACGCGCTGCGCCGCTAACCGAAGGCGATATCGAACTGGGTGCCGGCCCCATGCGGGCGACCGCCCAAAATATCGTAGATGGCGACACCGACACCATGCATGCCAGCCAGGTGCTTGCCCGGATGATCGATGTATTGCCGACCCGAGGAAGAGCAGATTCGGACCTTCGGGCCGGGGTCTGGACGACCAACGCCGCGTCGCAGAGCGCCGGAATTTCTGAGCTCGGAAAACATCGTGCGCGCAGCACATATAATCGCTGCTACCGACAGACCCGCATTGGCGACAAGACGCTGCGCGGTTGTCTCGCCAAAGCCCATGATGATTTCGTGCGCGAACTCAACGTGAAGTACTGGGATGCGGTGAAGGCAGGCAGTTAAGGCCCCGGCCTGTGATCGGAGCGCAACTCCCCGGCGATGCGCACTCTAAAAGTCGCTGTCGTTTACACGCCTTCGATAATCAGGAAGTTGTCATCTGCTGCAGACAGACGGATCGGCAGAATTTCCTGATATTCCGGTGAATTGTACCAGGTCTGCGCGGCTTCCACGTCGGCGAACTCGAGCATCACGACACGGGCAGGATTCCAGTCGCCTTCCTTCACGTCGGCCGGGCCGGACGCAGCGAGCACTTTGCCACCATATTTCTTGAGGGTCTCACCAACCTTCGCGCCATAGGCTTTCATGGTTTCCGGGTCGTGGACTTTGGAATCTGCAATCACATAGGCGGCCATGGTGTTCTCCAGATGTTTGACGCTTTAATTGGCGATTACAAACTCTACCCCTAAAAGTTTGCGCAGCAAGAGCGTGCGCGGAACAAGACCTGCGCTACCACCGACCTTTACCTCGGTTCCAATTGTAGAGCCGGTCAGCAAACCAGTCATAGAACAGCCGGGCGAGGGGGCGGAGCATTGGACGAGAGATCAGCCAACCCAGCCAGCGACGCCGTGGTGTCATACGCCAAAGGATCGCTGCAGCGTCCGCGCCGCGGTGCAGTTTTCCATCTATATCCCGCACATAGAAATGTCGCCGGACATCGTCAAGCGACAAGCCTTCTTCCGCGAGCGCATCGGGTTTCTGGGACATATCGACGAATGTCGATTTCTTACCACCGTCCGCTCGCGCAAGTGCGTCGCGTTGGTCTTCCATACCTGCGCGACATACAGGACAGGCGCTGTTGTAGAAAACTTCAACCTGTTGGTCGTCATCCGTCATGTACGGTTATCTGTCTGCGAGGGGAAATAAACCGCTTCGATGCCGCATAGGACATAGGACGGGGTATTTTCCATTTTACCAGTTTTAGTTGTCGCGACCCCACGGCATTTGGATTCTTTTACTCGCCAAGCCCGTCTCGTACCTTTTTGGGACCTTTGCCGCCTTCAACTTCGTCCACCGGTTCGGGCTCAAAATCCGCATCGGTCGGACGAACCGCCCAGCTTAGACTGAACTTTGCCAGAGCCCCGGGGCTGTTGGAGAACACATCGATCGCACGAAACCGTCCGCCTCTTTTGGTGTAGGGCGAGGCGATGATGCGGGCCAAATCTGTCTGCAGCACATAGGTCTTGCGGACATCGCGGAGTAAGCGCCCGCCGATCTGGCCAAACACATTGCCATAATTGGTTCCCAGCTGGGCTCGGAAGGTGCCGATATACAAAGCTTCGTTCGGTGCGACTTCAAAAACCGGAAGTTCACGGTCACCATTAAACCGGGTGGTCTTTCTGTCCCGGTCAATGGTCAGCGTGCCGTTATTGCCTTGTTCGACAATTTCGCCAAGAGCGTAGGTTCCGGGATTAACAGCAAAGGCGATCCAGCGTGACCGTGTCGTTAAACTTTGCGGCCAGTATTTCTGCTCAACATTGCCAACTGCGGCTCTGTACCCCCAGATTTTCAAACTCAAATCATAAAGAGTGCCGGGTGCAGCCTCGAAGGCCCCAACGCCGTAATCGGCATTTACTTCTATCGCCGCGAGGATGAGAGACTTGCCCTCGATTGCCGCTTCTTCCCGTATCGGCGCCGCGCACGCCGCAAGAACGAATGCCACGCAAAGCAGCAATGATGTTCTAATTAGGAGCGGTTTAGAGTGCATGCTGATCATTGGATTAGTGTGGACTAAGCCCGCTTCTTCGTCTTCTTCGCCAATGCCGGCAGATACGGCGTCAGGAAGGCGCCGGTATAGCTGCGCTTCTCTGCGCAGATATCTTCAGGCGTGCCGCTGGCAACAATCTCACCGCCCTTGTCACCGCCCTCGGGGCCGAGATCAAGGATCCAGTCTGCCGTCTTGATCACTTCAAGATTGTGTTCGATCACCACGACCGTGTTGCCTTGTTCCACCAAAGCATCAAGGACTTCGAGAAGTTTGCGGACATCATGATAATGCAGGCCGGTCGTCGGCTCATCGAGGATGTAAATGGTCTTGCCCGTCGCGCGGCGCGAGAGTTCCTTTGCAAGCTTCACACGTTGCGCTTCGCCGCCCGACAAGGTGGTCGCAGCCTGACCAACCTGGATGTAACTCAGGCCCACACGCTCAAGCGTTTCCAGCTTGTCGCGGATCGAGGGCACCGCCTTGAAGAATTCGCGGCCTTCCTCGACGGTCATGGCGAGAACATCTGCGATCGATTTGTCGCGATAGACAATTTCCAGAGTTTCGCGGTTGTAACGTTTGCCGTGACACACATCGCACTCGACATAGACGTCGGGCAGGAAATGCATTTCGATCTTGATGACACCGTCACCCTGACAGGCTTCGCAGCGCCCGCCTTTGACATTGAACGAGAAACGACCCGGCTTGTAACCGCGCGCCTTTGACTCCGGCAGGCCGGTGAACCAGTCACGGATGGGCGTGAAGGCACCGGTATAAGTTGCCGGGTTCGAACGCGGGGTGCGGCCGATCGGGGATTGGTCGATATCGATGACCTTGTCGAGATGTTCAAAGCCTTCAATCGAGTCATGTGGACTTGGTGCTTTGCGCGAGCTGTAGATATGCCGGGCTGCCGCATTGTAGAGCGTGTCGATCACAAGCGTGGACTTGCCCGAACCCGACACACCCGTGACACAAGTGAAAGTACCGAGCGGGATTTCCGCGCTGACGTTCTTCAGGTTGTTGCCCGTTGCCCCTTTGATTTTGATGGACTTGCCCTTCTTGCCGGGGCGGCGTTCGTTTGGCACCGGGATCTGTTCGACGCCCGTCAGGTATTTCGCTGTCAGACTCTTGCTGACCTGCTGCATCACCTTTTTGGGTGTGCCCTGTGCCACGACCGTGCCGCCGTGAACACCTGCACCCGGTCCCATGTCGACGAGGTAATCGGCGGTCAGGATGGCATCCTCGTCATGCTCAACTACGATAACCGTGTTGCCGAGGTCTCGCAGCCGCTTGAGAGTCTCCAGCAGGCGGGCATTGTCACGCTGGTGCAGACCGATCGACGGTTCGTCGAGCACATACAGCACACCCGTCAGGCCCGAACCGATCTGGGAGGCAAGCCTGATGCGCTGACTTTCTCCTCCTGAGAGGGTTCCCGAGTTCCGGTTCAGCGTCAGGTATTCCAGCCCCACATCGTTCAGGAAACCAAGCCGCTCGTTGATCTCTCGCAGAATACGCTGGGCGATTTCGTTCTGCTGATCGGTGAGGTGGTTTTCCAAATCGGCAAACCATTCGCCCGCATGAGCGATGGACATCTCGGTTGTGGCGCTGATGTGCTTGTCGTTGATCCGGACAGCCAGGGCCTCGGGTTTCAGACGGGCACCCTTGCAGGTCTCGCAGACGGACGTGACCTGATACTTGCCGATTTCCTCACGTGCCCAGGAGCTTTCGGTTTCCCGGTAGCGCCGTTCGAGGTTCATCACGACGCCTTCAAACGGTTTGCTGGTCTCGTAGGTGCGCAGCCCATCATCGTATTTCATCTTGATGGCCGTGTTGCCCGATCCGAACAGAACAACCTCACGGACTTTCTCGGGCAACTCCGACCATGCATCCGCCGTCGAGACCTTGTGGTGACGCGCAATCGCATCAAGGGTCTGGGCGTAGTAGGGGCTCGATGAATTCGACCAGGGTGCGATCGCACCGTCGCGCAGGCTTTTGGTCTGGTCGGGTACGACGAGATCCGGATCGACCACGACCTTCGTTCCCAGACCATCACAGGCCGGGCAGGCGCCGAACGGATTGTTGAATGAGAAAAGGCGCGGCTCGATTTCTTCAATCGTAAAACCGGATACCGGGCAGGCAAATTTCGCCGAGAAGATCGTCTGTTCGCCGTTGTCCGCGTTCTCGGCAAAGACCAAACCATCTGCAAGTTCCAGCGCCGTCTCAATCGAGTCTGCCAGACGGGTCTGAATGTCCTTACGGACGACGATCCGGTCGACCACCACGGCGATATCATGTTTGAGATTCTTGTCGAGAGCCGGGGCATCGGCGATCTCGTACATCTCGCCGTCGATTTTGACCCGCTGGAATCCGCGTTTTTGAAGCCCGGCAAGTTCCTTTCGGTACTCGCCTTTGCGGCCGCGCACGATCGGTGCGAGCAGGTAAAGACGAGTGCCTTCCTCCATCTCCATGGTGCGATCAACCATCTGGCTGACCGACTGGGCTTCAATGGGCAGGCCGGTTTCCGGCGAATACGGGATGCCAACACGGGCATAAAGCAGGCGCAGGTAATCGTAAATTTCGGTCACCGTTCCCACTGTTGAGCGGGGATTGCGGCTGGTCGTCTTCTGCTCGATGGAAATCGCCGGAGACAACCCCTCGATGGAATCCACATCGGGCTTCTGCATCAGTTCCAGAAACTGGCGTGCATAGGCCGAAAGGCTCTCAACGTAACGGCGCTGGCCTTCGGCATAGATCGTATCAAAGGCGAGCGATGACTTGCCCGACCCCGAAAGTCCCGTGATCACCACGAGAGAATCCCGGGGAAGGGAAACATCAACATTTTGCAAATTGTGTTCGCGTGCGCCACGAACGACGATTTTCTTCTGCATAAAAGCCTATTACGAGACAGAGTTAGGCACGGTTCATACGCGCCAAATGGTTCCGCCTAAAATGGCGTCGTCCCGGACAAAAGGCCAGTGGACAACCCGGAACTATTTCGGGATCTGCTAGGCACCGTGTTCGAGTTGCCGAACCACGTGATCACGCAGACGCGCCGCAGCGGGTGACAATCCGGGTGCCTCGATAAGAGCCATTTCAGTATCTTCGAGAGCAGGAAGGTCTAGCCTTTCCGCGTTCAGAATAGCGAGATCGCTTGGAACCATCTCCTTGGGGAGGACAGTCACCCCAAGTTCAGCGCGGACCGCGGCGAGTGATCCGCTAAGGGCTCCGCAGGTGTAGGCAATGCGCCATGACCGCCTGTTCTGGTCGAGAGAATCCGTCATCCGTTTTCGGTAGACACAAGGTTGCGGTGAAACAACGAGGGGGATGGTCTCGTTATCTCCAAACAATGTCCGGTCGGTACCGACCCAGACCAGTGGCTCACGCCAGACTCGCAGTCCTGTTCTGGTCTCACTGGGATCACGTTTTACCAGAGCCAGATCAAGGTTTCCGGCCGAGAACCGTTCCAGAAGTTCCAGGGTCAGTTCACAGGTCACCTCAAGAGCGACCTTTGGGTGATTGTTTGAAAACTGGGCCAACACATTGGGCAGATGGCTGGTTGCGAAATCTTCGGGTGCACCAAATTTGACAACGCCGGCGATTTCCGGCTCGCGAGCCCGGACCAAAAGTTCGTCATTCAGGGTCAAAATCCGTCGTGCCTGATCGAGGATAAGTTCCCCTTCACTTGTAAGCGAGATGTGTCTTGGGTTTCTCAGCAGAACCTGAACGCCCAACTGCTCCTCCAGCCGCTTGATCTGCAGCGAGACCGCGGATTGGCCGCGCCCAAGGCGTTCACCGGCTGTCGAGAAACTTCCGCACTCGACGACCGTCACAAGTGCGCGTAGGAGGTCCGGGTGGATGTTCGTCGTGACAGGCAAGTTGGCATCTCGGTGCGCTAAGCATTAATTAATTAATTAATTAATTTAATCATTAAATATCATATAATCAATTTTACCAATCATAATTTCGACGGCATATTGCGGAAAGATATTCACTCAGGAGTTTCCCATGAACGTTCAGGCTGGTTCTCAAACATTCGACAATATCGATGGTGCGGGTGAGGGCGCTGAGCAGGTCGCTCGGATCGCTGTTGCCTATGGTGATGGTATCGGCCCTGAAATTATGACGGCCAGCCTTAGTGTTCTCCACGAAGCTGGCGCACGCCTTGAAATCCAGAACGTCGTTATCGGCGAAAAGGCATATCTGTCCGGCCATACCGCAGGGTTGGACGCATCCGTCTGGGACGTACTTCGTGACACGCAGGCGCTATACAAGGCACCGATCACCACTCCGCAGGGTGGTGGATACAAAAGCCTGAATGTGACAATCCGTAAATCCTTGGGGATGTTCGCCAACGTGCGCCCGTGTGTGTCCTACGCGCCGGTGGTTGAAACCCGGCACGCAGGGATGGACGTCGTGATCATTCGGGAGAATGAAGAGGACCTCTACGCCGGGATTGAACATCGGCAGACCGACGAAGTTTATCAGTGCCTCAAGCTCATCTCGCGACCCGGTTGTGAAAAGATCATTCGCTATGCCTTCGAGTATGCGCGTGTGAACGGTCGCAAGAAGGTCTCCTGCTTCACCAAGGACAACATCATGAAACTGACCGACGGTCTGTTTCACAAGGTGTTTGACGAAGTCGCGAGCGAGTATCCCGAAATCGAGACCGATCACTGGATCATCGATATTGGTGCGGCCATGCTTGCCGACCAACCTGACGTTTTCGACGTGGTGGTCGCCCCGAACCTTTATGGGGACATCATCAGCGATATCACCGCCCAGATATCAGGCTCTGTCGGGATCGGGCCGTCTTCGAACATTGGTGCCCATGGCGCGATGTTCGAGGCGATCCACGGATCGGCACCGACGATTGCCGGGCAGGGCATTGCCAACCCCTCAGGACTGATTTTGGCCGGGGCGATGATGCTGGCCCATCTTGGGCAAAGCCAGATCGCCGAAAAAATCCACAATGCCTGGCTGCGGACAATCGAAGACGGGATTCACACGCCCGACCTGTTTGCTGAAGGCGTTTCCGTGAAGAAAGTCGGGACGCAAGAATTCGGGGAGGCCGTTGCCGCGCGGCTTGGACAGAAACCCGAGAAACTGGCTCCCGTCGCCTATGACAAGGACGCCAAACCGATTGAGATTTACACACCGGTCCCAAAAGACAGCGAGAAAAAGGAACTCGTCGGGATTGATGTCTTTGTACAATCGAGAATGGACCCCAATGAACTTGGGAAGCTGATGTGTCAGGCCGAGCAGACCCTTGATGTGAAACTTGAAATGATCACCAATCGTGGTGTGAAAGTCTGGCCTGACCCGAAGCCCGAGACCTTCTGCACAGACCACTGGCGGTGTCGGTACATGGCGCAGGACGGAACAGAATTCGACCTGAATTCTGTCGTGGCGCTTCTGTCCCGCCTGGCATCAAGCAACGTTGATTTCATCAAGACCGAGCAGCTGTACACGTTTGACGGTGTGCCGGGCTATTCGCTGGGGCACGGCCAGTAAGCCAACGAAATTGATATGTAGAAACGCCTGAAACCGGTGTTGCGCGATTTGCGGCAGCGGTTTTTGTGCACTCTTGCGATAAGAACAAAACGTGAATATCATGGGGATAACTTCCGCGTTGTAGGGGGTCGGACCCCATGCAAATGTGAGCGTGGTTTTGCGCCCGATTCGCTTGGCATCGGGTGCATGAAGATCGGATTAGAACGTGTCAGGAGGCACTACAAATGGCAGGCAGCGTCAATAAAGTCATTCTCGTCGGAAATCTGGGCCGCGACCCGGAAGTTCGTTCCATGCAGTCGGGCGACAAGGTGTGCAACCTGTCTGTCGCAACATCTGAACGTTGGAAAGACCGGAATTCAGGTGAAATGCAGGAAAAGACCGAATGGCATCGCGTCGTCGTCTTTGATCAGAAACTCGCCGAAGTGGCCGAGAAATACCTCAAAAAGGGTTCTAAAGTCTTTCTCGAAGGCCAACTCCAGACTCGTAAATGGACCGACAATTCAGGCGTAGAGAAATACACCACCGAAGTTGTTCTGCAGCGGTTCCGCGGTGAACTGGTGATGCTCGACAGCCGCGGAGAAGGCGGTGGTGTTGGTGGTGGCGGATATGATGCCGGACCGACCGACTACGGCAATCCGCAGCCTGCCATGGCTGGTGGCACCGGCGGCGGTGGCGGCATGTCCGACGACCTGGACGACGAAATTCCCTTCTAGAGGCGATCATCCGTGTCTGATGACAGCCCCAGTATCATTTCCCATGTGTCTGTCGGAACCAATGACTTTGAACGCGCCGCTGCATTCTATGACGAGGTTCTGACAACACTGGGATGCCGCCGGGTGATGGAGCATCCTGGCGCCGTTGCCTATGGCAAGGCATTCCCCGAATTCTGGGTTCAAACCCCCATCGATGGAAATCCGTCGAGTGTCGGCAATGGCACTCATATTGGGTTTATTGCACCTGATCTGGCATCTGTGGATGCCTTTCATCGCGCCGCGCTCAATGCCGGAGCTGCAGATGACGGCCCTCCGGGACCCCGGGAAGAATACGGGGCACCATACT
Organism: uncultured Alphaproteobacteria bacterium; assembly: GCA_943787745.1. Classification (GTDB taxonomy): domain Bacteria; phylum Pseudomonadota; class Alphaproteobacteria; order UBA6615; family UBA6615; genus JABJAG01. Next base: position 591,277 of record CALSNJ010000002.1, read on the forward strand.
ATGGCTGCTTCGTACGAGACCCCGATGGTCACAAGGTCGAAGCCGCGTATTGGGACACCAAAAAAGAAGGGGCCTGATGCCCGTTTTCACCTATGCCCAAATATCAGTAAAAACTCGAAATATTCAACATTAAGCAGAATATGGCACAAGAATACCTATATCTATTGGTGTAACCTATTTGCGTAAATTGCCGGTAAGGGGCGTGTAATATGGAATATTTGCCAAGCGGATTTCTCACATTCGTCATCGCGGTCGTTGTTTTTGCGATCATCATTATCTGGGCCGGGATCAAGCAGGTTCCTCAGGCGCAGGAATGGACGATTGAGCGGTTTGGACGCTACACGCGCACGCTATCGCCCGGTTTGCATCTGATCACGCCGTTTGTAGACCGGGTCGGCTTCAAGCTGTCCTTGCGAGAAACCGTCCTCGATATCCCATCGCAGGATGTCATTTCCTACGACAACGCGACGATCACCGCGGATGGCGTCGCCTTTTATCAGGTCGTGGATTCAGCCCGTGCCGCTTATGAGGTGAACGACCTTGAGCGTGCGATTACCAATCTTGCCATGACGAACATCCGAACGGTCATCGGCTCCATGAGCCTTGATGACGTGCTTTCGAAACGTGATGACATCAATGAGCGCCTGCTGCGCGTCATTGACGCCGCAACGAACCCCTGGGGCATCAAGGTGACACGTGTCGAGATCAAGGATTTGACCCCACCGGGAGATCTGGTCGAGGCCATGGGGCGCCAGATGAAGGCCGAACGTGAGAAACGCGCCGAAATCCTGACCGCAGAAGGTGAGAAGCAGGCCGCCATTCTGCGGGCCGAAGGGATGAAGCAGGGCGCAATCCTTGAGTCGGAAGGCCGTCGGGAAGCCGCATTCCGCGACGCTGAAGCCCGTGAGCGCGAAGCCGAAGCCGAAGCCAAGGCGACCGAGTTTGTGTCGAACGCCATTGCGGCGGGTGATATGCAGGCGGTGAACTACTTCGTGGCGCAGAAATACGTGGAAGCGATAGGAAATATTGCCTCTGCTCCGAACCAGCGTGTGGTCCTGTTCCCGATCGAGGCCTCAAACTTCATCGGCAGTCTGGGAGGCATTGCGGAAATCGCAAAGTCTGCGTTTGGCCTGGATGAAGGCCAAGGTGTGCGACCCGGCCGCAGCGGCAGCGTACCCGTAACCTCACGCGACGACGCCGACTGAGGGGGAGAAGTTCCATGGATGAGTTTGTCTCCTGGCTTTGGGAACTGGAGTTCTGGCACTGGTGGACCTTTGCGATTGCGTTGGTCGCATTGGAAGTTTTCATCACCTCCACCACCTTGTTGCTCGGCCCGGCCTTTGCGGCCTTCCTGATCGGCGTGATCCTGCTGATCGACCCGGGATTCGACTGGCGCTACCAGATGCTGCTGTTTGCCGTTCTGGCTGTTGTCTCGGCGATAAGCTGGCAAGTGTGGCTGCGCAAACACCCGACTAAAAGCGATCACCCCATGCTCAACACACGCGGCCGAAGCTATATCGGACGCCGGCTAACCCTGGACGAAAGTCTTGAGAACGGGCGTGGGCGCGTGCGTATCGATGACACTTGGTGGCTCGCCAGCACTGAAGACAGCGATACCCTCGCCGCAGGCGCGGAAGTCGAAGTCGCCGACACCGACGGTGCCACACTGATTGTGCGTGCGAGCTAAAACAACAAATCGTTCTTCGGAATAATTCATACGCCTTCGCGTCTAGGTAACAAGGTCGACGGCATGACGCCGTGACCGTGTTCCCACAAGACGGACAAGCACGATGATTCGCAGAAAATCCAGTCGCCGGGTTCTTTCCACCCTCGCGGGCTTTGGCTTGCTGCTCGCGGGTATGCCCGTGATAGCTGCTGAAAACCCCAACGCAACAGATTCGGGTGATCCCTGTGGTGTCCAGCTACAGCAGATTCGGGCCGATCTCGCTGAAAAGCCGGCGGCAGACCCGAATATGCGGGCTCAGGTGAACGAAGCCTCGGTCCTTTGTCAGCAGGGTGAGCCGGAGGAAGCAGCTAAAATCCTCGATCAGGTCGCCCGCACCCTGCAGGACGGCCAGCCAAAAACACGCACAAACTAACCCGACAATGGTCACTTGAATCCGGTGATCAACGAACGCTGGCGTGACAGACAGACGCCAGTCGCGAACCCGGTGGTGGGGTCCCCAATGCTCGCCCCCGAGCTCCGACCGCCGGGTTTCGCATCTCTTCTTACCAAACCGCCACGACCAAAGATGACACGGCTTTGACACACCGCGACGACACAACCTCATGGGACGCTCGACTGCCCGCTGCACACCGCGCGGGGTATCTAGGAAAGGTCGGGACATGCCCCATCACAAAGGTGATCTTGAAAAGGAAATTGACGGCTTGCGGCGTTACGCAAGGCTGCTCATGCGCAACTCCACTGAAGCCGATGATCTGGTTCAGGACTGCCTCGTCCGCGCTCTCGAAAAGTGGCCGGCGATCGCGCAGGTCACAAACCTCCGGCGCTATCTGTTTTCCATGCTCCACAATCTGTTCATCGACGGCACCCGGAAATCCCAACGACGGGGGACGGTTGTGCCGATCGAAAACGCAGTGAACGTGGCCTCCCTGATCCAGCCCGAGGCCCAAACGCCCAATCTGGAGCTTCGCGACCTGCAGAACGGACTCGCCAACCTGTCCGATGCGCAGCGCGAAGTTGTTCTTCTGATTGGGTTGTCGGGGTTCACCTATGACGAAGCCGCCGAAATCACAGGAAACCCGGTCGGAACAGTCATGTCGCGACTGTCACGAGCACGCCATGCACTGCGCGAGCACGTCAATGGCGCCGTGATCGAGGCTCCCGAACGGCGCGCTCGATGAAGCGATGGGCAGACAATGTCACGGCGATCCTGCCCGAACGTTTGCTTCATGCATATGTCGACGTGTTGTTGCCTGCTGCGAAACGGAGAGCGGTTCACCGCGCCCTGATGCGTCAACCCGAGTTGAGAGAAACTGTTGAGGTCTGGCGCAAACAGAACGCCGATCTCAGACGTCTTGCGCTTATGGAGACACCGGGCCCGATGCCGGTCGCCATGGCGGGGGTCACACACCGCCTGGAGACGCGCCTGTGCCGGTTTGCACCCTTGGAAGGACTTCGTATCGCCGCGGTTATCGCGCTGTTGCTGTCAGGCGTTGCTGGCACGGCCCTGTTGGCCCAGGCACAACTGGACAAGGACAACACTCTGATCAGTTTCGGTCAGACTGCTGCCGGGGGCAATCAGGCAATCACCAAACCGATCCCCACAAAGCCTCAGCTTGCAGAACCAGTCGCGCAGAAACCGAAAGTCGAAAACGTAGTCGCAACGGTTGAATCCGCCGCTGAGGACCAAGAGAAACAGACTGACGTCACGTCCAACAAAGGTGGCGCTCTCGCCGAACAGGGTGAATTGCCCGAAATGCGTGAAGCCGCGCCCGAAACACCTGCACCTGCAGCATCCGAGCAACCTCATTCTGCACCTCCGGTTGTCGAGGATTCCAAACCCGCCGAACCTCCTCGCGAGATCTAATCACCCTTTGAATTTGCAAGCTTAGACACTGCATTCCTGCTCCCTGACCTCGCCGATGCGTTCCCGCGCATCGGCATCTTTTTTGGAGGCGTCGCGCAACTCCAATTTGCCCGGAAATCCGGGTTTTGGTGCCTGTCGATTTCTTGCCCGACTCTGCCATTTCGGGTAGTGTTTTTTGATGGAAATCACCCGATTCGGCGTGTTGGAAATTCGTATGAATAACCTGCCGCAACCCACTGAAAGAACAAGATGAGCGATCAATCAGCCGAGCTTCCGCCGGACGATTTCGACATCGAACCGGTTACAATCGAAGACGAAATGCGTTCGTCTTATCTCGATTACGCCATGAGCGTGATCGTATCGCGTGCCCTGCCGGATGTGCGCGACGGCCTGAAGCCTGTTCACCGCCGTATTCTGTACTCGATGAAGGAGTCCGGATTCGAATACAACCGCCCATATCGAAAATCCGCGCGTATCGTCGGTGAGGTCATGGGTAAGTATCATCCCCATGGTGACTCCGCGATCTACGATGCCATGGTGCGAATGGCACAGGATTTCTCCATGCGTCTGGAGTTGATCGACGGCCAGGGCAATTTCGGCTCCATGGACGGCGATCGTGCCGCCGCTATGCGATACACCGAAGCGCGGATGTCGAAGGCAGCCCATTCGCTGATCGAGGATATTGATCGCGATACTGTCGATTTCCAGCCTAACTACGACGAAAGCATTAACGAGCCCGTTGTTCTTCCCGCGCAGTACCCCAATTTGCTGGTCAATGGCGCCGGCGGCATTGCCGTTGGCATGGCCACTAACATCCCGCCCCACAATCTGGGCGAGGTGATCGATGCCTGTTGTCTCTATCTCGACAATCCTGATCTGACGATAGATGACATTTTGCAGGTCATGCATGGGCCCGATTTCCCGACAGGCGGCATAATTCTGGGAACCAGCGGCATTCGTGCGGCTTTTCATACAGGCCGCGGGTCCGTGGTCATACGCTCCAAGACCGACTTCGAGGAGGTGCGGGCTGGACGCAACGCCATTGTCGTGACCGAGATTCCCTATCAGGTGAACAAGTCGCGGATGATCGAGCGGATCGCTGAAGTTGCCCACGATAAGACCATCGAGGGTATTTCTGATCTGCGCGACGAGAGTGATCGGCATGGTGTGCGGGTCGTCATCGAGTTGAAGCGCGATGCCGAGCCCGAAGTCGTGCTCAATCAGTTGTTCCGTTACACTCCGCTGCAAACCTCCTTTGGCGTCAACATGCTGGCGCTCAATTCCGGCCGTCCGGAACTGATGAACGTCAAGGAAATCATTGCCGCGTTCATTGACTTCCGGGAAGAGGTCATCACCCGACGGACCATCTTCGAACTGGGCAAGGCACGTGACCGCGCCCATACCTTGGTTGGGCTGGCTGTCGCTGTTGCCAATCTGGACCCGATTATTGCTTTGATCCGCGCCGCCAAAGATGGTGCAGAAGCCCGTGAGCAGCTTTGTGCCAAACGGTGGCCGGCAGGCGATGTGGCGCCGCTGATTGCGCTTATCGACGAGCCGGGGCGCGCAGTCGACGAAGACGGCACCTACCAGATGTCAGAAGAGCAGGCCAAGGCGATCCTTGAACTGCGCCTGCATCGTTTAACGGGCCTGGAGCGCGACAAGATCGCCAAGGACCTCCAGGAACTCGTGGACAGGATCCGGGAATATCTGGAGATTCTGGAAAACCGTGACAAGCTTTATGGAATGCTGCGCGAGGAATTGCTCGCCATGCGCGAAGAGTTTGCCGATCCGCGTCGCACGCAGGTCATTGAAGGTGAATTCGAACAGGATATCGAGGACCTGATCCAGCGTGAGGACATGGTCGTTACGGTCACCCATAACGGCTATATCCAGCGGGTTCCGCTCTCGACCTACCGGGCGCAGAAGCGCGGCGGGAAGGGGCGCGCAGGAATGAAAGCGCGCGATGAAGACTTTGTCAGTTCCGTCTTCGTTCTAAACACCCATACGCCCGTGCTTTTCTTCTCTTCGCGCGGCATGGTCTACAAGCAGAAGGTCTACAAGCTGCCCGTGGGTACGCCGCAGGGCCGTGGCAAGGCACTTGTGAATGTGTTGCCGCTCGAAGAGGGCGAAATCATCACGACGTTGATGCCATTGCCTGAAAACGAAGCAGATGCCGAAAACCTGTTTGTCATGTTCGCAACAGCATCGGGCAATACGCGCCGAAACAGTCTGGCCGATTTCACCCAGGTCAAAGCTAATGGCAAAATCGCCATGAAACTTGACGAAGGCGATCGCCTTGTCGGTGTGCAGACATGTGAAGACACCGACCATGTTCTGCTGGCCACCGCCAAGGCGAAATCAATTCGGTTTGAAGCCACCGATGTCCGTGTGTTCGCAGGACGCAATTCGACGGGGGTTCGCGGGATCCGGCTTGCGGATGGTGATGAAGTCATTTCGATGTCAATTCTAAGCCATGCCGAGTTTTCCGTGGCCGAGCGTGAGGCCTATCTCAAGCGAAGCCGGGCGGAGCGGGCTGACCCCGATGATACGAACAGCGCCTCTGTTTCCAGCGATGAACCGGCTGCGGATGGTGATGTTGAAGACGTTATGCTCACGGAAGAGCGTTATGCGGAGCTTGCCGCCCAGGAGCAGTTCATTCTGACCGTTACCGCCAACGGTTTCGGCAAGAGAACTTCAGCCTATGAATATCGCATCACCAATCGTGGCGGGCAGGGCGTTGTGAACATTGTTCTCGCAGATGTCGAAAACAACGGTGTTGTGGCCTCGTTCCCTGTCGTAGAGGACACTGGTCTGGTCATGATGACCGATGGCGGACAGTTGATCCGAACCGGCGTCGACGAAGTCCGCATTGCAGGTCGTTCGACACGCGGTGTGACGTTGTTCCGTGTCGGCGATGATGAGCGGGTTGTGACCGTGACTCATTTGAGCGACGATGACGATGACGAAGAGACAGACGAAGTCGGTGAGGGCACCCAAACAGGTGATGCCCCGGCCGACAACGCTGAAGACAGCGTGACGACCGAAGCAGAACTGCCGCAGGGCGAAGACGCAGAAGCGGCGCCGGAGAAGAGTGATGGCGAAGAGTGAGCGGATCGGGGTTTACCCCGGTACCTTTGACCCTACGACAAACGGGCACATGGATGTCATCCGGCGTGGCGCACGTGTCCTTGATCGTCTGGTTATCGGCGTTGCCGTTAACGCAGGGAAAGGGCCATTGTTTTCGCTCGATGAGCGCGTTGAGATGGTTCAGGACGAAGTTGCGTCTATTGATGACCCGCGCATCGGGGTTATCGAGGTCAAACCCTTTAATTCGCTGCTCATGCACTTCGCAGAAACTGAAAATGCGCAAGTGATCCTGCGTGGTCTGCGCGCCGTATCAGATTTCGATTACGAATTTCAGATGGCAGGCATGAACGCACGCCTCAATCCTGACATAGAAATTATGTTTCTCATGGCCTCGGAGACAAACCAGTTCATTGCCTCTCGTCTGGTGAAGGAAATTGCCGCTCTGGGCGGAGACATCTCCAGTTTTGTTTCAAAAACCGTCGCAGACCGGGTCAACGAACGATACGGACGTCTCGACCTGCAGGCCGCCAACGAATAGGTTCACTTTCATGAAACGACGTCATTTTCTGTCCGCGTTTGCACTCGCGGCAGGCATTTTCGCGTTTTCAGGTCTCGTAGGCCCGGAAACATTTACAGCTCAAGCCCAGACCGCCAAACAGGAGCGCGCCTTGGAAAACACTCTTTATCTCGACCTGAAAGACGGTCGTGTCACCATCAAATTGCGTCCTGATCTGGCGCCGAACCATGTGGCCCGCATTAAAGAACTCGTTCGCGAGGGTTTTTATGACGGTATCGTCTTCCATCGTGTCATCGACGGTTTCATGGCGCAGACCGGTGACCCGACGGGCACAGGACGAGGCGGCTCAGGCAAGAACCTCGATGCAGAGTTCTCCCTGGAAAATCATAAGCGCGGCACGCTATCCATGGCCCGCGCCCAGAGCCCCGACAGCGCGGACAGTCAGTTCTTCATTGTCTTTGATGACGCCAGCTTCCTCGACAACCAGTATACGGTTTGGGGCGAGGTCACTGACGGCATGGAACATGTCGACAAAATCAAGCGCGGTGCTGAAGGCAGCGGCGCTGTCGATGACCCGGACAAAATCATCAAGATGCAGGTTGCTGCCGACGCAGAGAAATAATTCTTTTCTAGGCGTTTGTGCCGTTGACCGAACGCGTGCAGATTTCTAATGTCCGCCCGCATTCGGGCACAGCCCTGAATGGGCACTTAGCTCAGTTGGTAGAGCATTCGACTTTTAATCGAACGGTCGTAGGTTCGAATCCTACAGTGCCCACCAATATTTCAAAGGCTTAGTCGGAAACGGCTAAGCCTTTGCTTTATGCGCGCGCGCGTATCGCGAAAGCGCATGTTGCAATGCAGCATATGAATCGCCTATGAAACCCCAACGTCACCGTATCCGGATGAAACCGGATGGCCTGTTTCGGCCCGGATGTCCGTCGGATAACAACAACCCGAAAACAGACCCTGTATGACGCGGTGTTCAGCGAATCAGGTCGTTCCGGTTTGGAAAAGCACATGATGTCTTTCAGCGCCTACCGCGAACAATGGTTCGGAAACATCCGTGGCGACCTCCTGTCAGGTCTGGTCGTCGCCCTGGCGCTGATCCCGGAAGCCATCGCATTCTCGATTATCGCTGGCGTCGACCCGAAAGTGGGACTTTACGCATCGTTCTCGATCGCCGTGATCTGTGCCTTTACCGGGGGACGCCCGGGAATGATCTCCGCGGCGACCGCGGCTACGGCTGTGTTGATGGTCACACTGGTACGCGACTACGGTCTCGAATATTTGCTGGCAGCAACCGTGTTGGCTGGGTTGATACAGATCGCGGCTGGGTTTCTGAAACTGGGCTCTGTGATGCGCTTTGTGTCCCGTTCAGTGATGACCGGCTTTGTAAATGCGCTGGCAATCCTGATCTTCATGGCGCAATTGCCCGAACTGATCGGGGTTCCCTCGCTAACCTATATTATGGTCGCAGCCGGCTTGGCGATCATCTATTTGTTCCCCTATGTGACGAAGTCCATTCCGTCACCGCTGATCTGTATTCTGGCGCTGACCGCCGTCGCGATCACATTCGATTTCGACATCCGGACCGTGGGTGATATGGGCGAACTGCCCTCGACTCTGCCGATTTTTCTGCTTCCGGATATCCCGCTGACTTGGGAAACCTTCATGATCATTCTCCCGTTCTCGGCCGCCGTCGCTGCTGTAGGACTGCTGGAATCGCTCATGACGGCAAGCATCGTCGATGACCTGACTGACAGTCCGAGCGACAAAAATCAGGAATGTATCGGCCAGGGGCTCGCCAACACCGCCACGGGTTTCATCGGCGGCATGGCCGGCTGTGCGATGATCGGCCAGTCAATGATCAACGTGAAATCGGGCGGCCGCGGACGCTTGTCGACATTCACAGCCGGTGTTGTGCTGTTGTTCCTGATCGTTGTTTTGGGTGATTGGGTGAAACAGATCCCTATGGCTGCGCTTGTGGCCATCATGATCATGGTGTCGATCGGTACCTTCAGTTGGTCATCCATCAAGAATTTGCGTGACCATCCCCGCAGTTCCTCCGTTGTCATGCTGGCGACGGTGGTCTGTGTGGTCTTTACTCACAATCTGGCGATCGGCGTTCTGGTCGGAGTGCTGTTGTCCGGCATCTTTTTTGCGTGGAAAATCTCACAAATATTCAGGGTCACCTCGACCCTGTCCGATGATGGTCGTGCGCGCACCTATGTCGTTGAAGGGCAGGTATTCTTTGCATCTGCCGACGCATTTAATGCGGCCTTCGACTTCCGAGAAGCACTTGAGCGTGTCACCATTGATGTCAGCCGAGCGCATATCTGGGATATCTCCAGCGTGGCTGCGTTGGACATGATTGTTCTCAAGTTCCGACGCGAAGGCGCCACAGTCGAAATCGTTGGGTTGAACAAGGCCAGTGAAACGATCGTTGACCGTCTGGCAATCCATGATCGACCTGGTGCGCTCGACGAGCTACTCGGGCACTGAGGGGGAAAGCACATGGAAAAGCTCATCGCACTCGTGGATGGCTCTGTCTATTCGCAAAGCGTTTGTGATCACGCTGCCTGGATTGCCGAAAAAACCGGTGCGCAGATCGAACTCCTGCACGTTCTGGGGCGTCGCCAGGCCGGACCGGTGCAAAGCAACCTCAGCGGCAACATCACACTGGGCGCCCGGACCGCTTTGCTCAATGAACTGACCGAACTCGATGCACAACGCGCGCAATTGTCCCAAAAAATCGGGCGCGCGATCCTCGATGATGCCAAGGCCCGAATTGAAGGTAGGGGCATCACCAACGTTATCCCGCGCCTGCGCAGCGGTGACATCGTCGAAACCGTGGCAGAAAGTGAAACCGACGCCGATCTGATCATTGTCGGGAAACGTGGAGAGGCCGCTGATTTTGCCAAACTTCATCTTGGCTCCAATCTGGAGAGGATCGCACGTTCCAGCACAAAGCCGGTCTTCGTCACAGCCCGCGCATTTAAGCCCATCAAGCGCTTCATGATCGCCTATGACGGCGGCACAAGCGCCATGAAAGCTGTCGATCACGTCGCCCGCAGTCCGCTGTTTTCCGGTCTGGAGTGCAGCCTGCTGATGGTCGGTGCGGAAAGCGAAGAGAATCTGAAACGGCTGAGTAACGCCCAAGCAACACTTGAGGCGGGCAGTTTCACCGTCAATGCCAACATTGCTCCAGGACAGGCCGAAACCGTCATATCAAACGCCGTGGAAGAGCAGGGAATAGACCTGCTTGTGATGGGTGCTTACGGCCACTCGCGCATCCGTAGTCTGATTATCGGCTCAACGACCAGTGAGATGGTCCGGCTTTGCAAGATACCGGTGATCCTGTTCCGCTAGGGATGCTGCAAACACATCATGTTTTGGTCACATCTTGGCTATACTCTCAGTTTGGCATGGGGCGTTTGGTAAAATCGACTGGTGAGGCAGCATGAAAATCCTATTCAGTACATTCTCAGCACTGGCACTGGTTGCCGGATTGGCGCTCATTGCGGCGCCCGAAGCTGTCGCCCAGACGCAAACCTCAACTTCAGAATTCGAGTTTCTCAAGGCCACTGAAGACCGGGTTTGGCGCCTTAACCGCCAGACCGGTGAGATCGCGGTTTGCACGCTGGAACGGGAAACTCTGCTGTGCTCGACAAGCAGCGGGGCGGCACAAACGCCTGCCACAAGCTACGAAGAGCTTAAGCAACGCGAAGCTGCAGAACTCGCTTCGGCAGAAGCCAAAGACAAGGAAGAACGTGAGCGCGCCATGAGGCTCTTGGATCGTATGGTCGAGGTGTTCAAGGAGTTCACCAGCGAGGCGACAAGCGAGAGCACCCAATAAAATGGGTTGGCGATCAAAAAAAACATGGCCGACTTCTCTTCTCGGTATTGCTCGTTGTAACGACGGGACTATCGTCGATTCCCGCGTCAGCCCAACAACTGTTCGGGATCCAGCCACCGCCGCCTGAAAATCCCGAACACGTCGTTCTTTTGAACGGCGATACGGTGCAATTTCGGAGCAGAAACCAAATTTCCTTCACCCCGTCCGGCGAGATAGGAATTTTCCTGATCTACCGGACCGATGATATGCCGTCAGAAATATCGGAAATGCCAAGCGCCGAGAATCGCCTCTTCGCCAACACGCGAGAAATTTGCCTTGATGCCGCGCAAAAACATATTGACGCGATGATCGGCCTATTTCCGGACACGAATTTCACAGTTCTGGCGGTGATGCTTCAAAAGGGCGCCGGAGAGAAGAACGGCCTGAAACAGGTTCTGAACTGGACTGGTGTTTTCCGTGTTACCGATGGGAAATGCGGCGAACCCCTCGCAAAACCAAAAGGTGCAGCCAACTAAATTTTTGATTTCCTTGACAAATCTGCTGCGAGCGCCCATTTAGATCGTATTGCATTGTCCCGCGATTGCGCGAAGCGTTGTGTATTTGCGACGCATATCCGGGGAACAATCATCAAGAATCAGCCCGCACCGGCCGCGCCCGGAACAGGGTGAGCGTCGGAAGTACAGGCTTCAGATCAGATGATCGGCCGGCCGGCGTACAAGGAAAACTCCAAGTGACAGAAAGTACTTTTTCGGATCTCGGCCTTGCCGAGCCGATCCTCCGTGCATTGGCAACCCGCGAGCACGTGACACCGACGCCGATTCAAGCGCAAGCCATTCCCTACATCCTCGACGGTCACGACCTTCTCGGAATTGCCCAGACCGGCACAGGCAAGACAGCAGCTTTCGCGCTGCCGATTCTGCATGAACTCAACAAGGTTCAGGCCCGCAGCAAATATCGTGACCCACGTGCGCTTATTTTGGCGCCGACCCGTGAACTCGCCATTCAGATTGCGGATGAATTTCACGGTTATGGTCGCCAGTTGGCCTTGCGCCAGGCCGTTATCTTTGGTGGCGTGTCCCAGCACACCCAAACCAAAAACCTGCGCCGCGGCGTCGATATCATTATCGCAACGCCGGGACGTTTGCTCGACTTGATGGATCAGGGACATGTTGTGCTCGACGAAATCGAGCACCTGGTTCTCGACGAAGCTGACCGCATGCTCGACATGGGATTCATTCGCGATGTTCGAAAGATTATCGCCGAACTTCCGCGGGAGCGGCAGACACAGCTTTTCTCGGCGACCATGCCGACTGAAATTTCCAAGCTGTCGCAGGAAATTCTCAAAGACCCGGTTCGTGTCGACATCGCGCCCAAGGCGGTGGCACTGGAAGTCATTCGTCAGGGGATTCACTTTGTTGAACCTCAGAAGAAGCTCGACACCCTGTGCAATCTGCTCGGCGACAAATCCTTGTCTCGTGTGATTGTCTTCACGCGTACCAAACACCGTGCCAACCGTGTGGCAGAGCGCCTCGATCGTTCAGGCATCGGTGCCGATGCCATCCACGGGAACAAGTCCCAGGGTGCGCGTCAGCGCGCGCTTGCAGCCTTCCGTGATGGCAAGGTCCGGGTGCTTGTTGCGACCGATATTGCTGCACGCGGTATCGATGTTCCCGGCGTGACTCATGTGATCAATTTCGAAATGCCCGTCGATGCCGAAAGCTATGTGCATCGTATCGGTCGTACAGCACGTGCCGGTGCTGATGGGGCCGCACTTTCGTTGTGCGCCACCGAAGAAGCCGGTCTGCTCAAGGACATCGAACGCTTGATCGGAAACAAGATCCCCGTCGAGAGTGGTGAACGCCCCGAAGGCAACGCACGCCCCAAACAGGGTGGTGGCGGGAACCGTCAGGGTGGCGGCGGCGGACGCCAGAATAACCGTGGAGGCCAGGGTGGTGGTCAAGGCGGCAAAAGTGGCTTTGGCGGGAAAAGCCGTCGACCACAGCGTCGGAACACCTCATCCAGGCGCGCGGCCTAGCGTCAACCCGATTACGTCACGGTCCGTCGACACCCCCGACGGACCGAACTGACACAGGAGATCAAACGCATGGCACGTAAAACAAACTACAATTTCGAAAAGCGCCAACGCGAACTTCAAAAGGCAGAGAAGAAGGCTGCAAAAGCCGATGCCAAAAAGGAAGCCGCCGCGCGCCGCAAAGCAGAAGAAGAGGGGGTTCCCTACGTGCCCCCGAGTGCTGACGACAACATCGAGCTATAGAGCAGAACCAATTTCTGTCCGCGCGAAGATGAAGCCGTTGTCGGTTGGTTCAACCACACCGGCAACGGAAAGCGTGTTCGCGGCGCCGCCCGAGCACCACTTTCATTGATGCCAACGTCGTCCTTCTGCATGTCACACCAAGACATGCATGATCATGTTGTCGCCCGTATGAGTTCATGACCTCATCCGCCCACACACCCCAAACCAGCCGCCGAATTCATTTGATCCTCGCGATGATCCCGGCGCTGGGTTTGGCTTTTATTCTGAGCCAGTTTCTGCGCTCGGTCCCCGCAGTCATTGCACCGGACCTGCGCGCTGAACTGGAACTGACTGCCGGACAGCTCAGTGCCTTGCCCGCAGCCTTGTTCTTTGGGTCGGCAATTATGCAATTGCCCAGTGGCATTCTACTTGACCGTTTTGGCCCGCGACGGACCATTGCTGTCTTTCTGCTCCTCACCTCTGCCGGCGTGGCCGGATTTGCTTTTGCGCAGACTTCGGCGGGCTTAACGCTGGCGTTGTTGGTCGTGGGATGGGGTATCGCACCTGTATTTATGGGCATTATCGTTCTGATCTCGCACTGGACGCCACGTGACAGGCTGGCGACCATGAGCGCGCTCGCCGTCGGTCTTGGGGGAACAGGGATGTTGCTCTCGGCGTCCCCCTTTGCCGAAGCCACTGCAGCTTTCGGATGGCGGGCCTCGTTGGCCAGCGTGGCATGTGTGGCACTTTTGCTTTGTTTTGCCGTCCTGCTGACGGTCCGGGACCGCCCACCAGACGCACCGCCTGTTATTGGCGCCACGGAAACCCTGATCGAGACCATGCGCGGTCTCGGTATTATCTTTCGTGAGCCACGCCTTTATGCGCTCGGGGCTATATCCGGAATGACTGTGGGATCGTTCCTGACATTTCGCGCGCTTTGGGTCGGACCTTACCTGAACGACACATTTGGTTCGGGCCTGCTCGAACGCGGCAATATCATCTTTTTTGTCTCTCTGGCCTGGCTGGTGAGCGCAATATTCATCGGGCCTCTCGATCGCATTTTCGATACACGGCGTGGGATCGTGACCATTGGTGCACTCTCCATGGCCCTCTGGTTTGCGGTGATGTCGATTGGCGGCGGAACGTCGATCCAGATCGCGATCGCAGCGATGATCCTGCTCGGCCTGTCATCGGGCCTGTCATCCCCGATCTTTGCCCATGCCCGAAGCTTGTTTCCGGATCGCTATGTCGGCCGCGTTGTCACCGCCATCAATCTGTTTATCTGGGGCGGGGTTTTTCTTGTTCAGATCGGCACGGGTTTGCTGATTGATGCCTTTCCAGCCGATGAACAGGGACATAGTCCGTTCGCTGCATACCGGCTGACCTTTGCAGCGCTGGCATTCCTACTTGTCGCCGCCTTGCTAGTGTATCGCCGGATCGAAGATGTCCCACCATCTCGGGACACGGCAGAACCAAACACCTGATCCGCTTATTCACAGCACGTGCGCTGCAATATTAGTTTTCTATTAAGCGCCGTCGCGGTAACAGGAGCGCGTCGGGGGACATCATGACCAAGGTCTGTCACGCGTTATGGATGATGTAAGCCTCCGAAATTTTCCCGTTCCGTTTCAGGAGCAAGATCGCCTCAAGGAACTCCAGAATCTCGATATTTTGGATTCCGAGCCCGACCCCGAATTTGACCGGATAACCCGCCTAGCTGCGTTTGCGATGCGTGCGCCGGTCGCGGTGGTAACCTTGGTTGACGAAGATCGTCAGTGGTTTAAATCCTGTTTTGGGCTCGACGTGACGGAAACGCCGCGTGAGGTTGCATTCTGCGCGCACACGATCATGTCCGACGAGCTGTTGATTGTGCCAGACGCATCTCAGGACCCTCGGTTTGCAAACAACCCTCTGGTGTCGGGCCCGCCACATATCCGTTTTTACGCCGGAGCGCCGATTATTTCAGAAAACGGGTTTCGCCTCGGTTCGGTTTGCGTTGTCGATTTTAAGTCGCATCCAATGCCCAAACCCGAAGCACTTCAGGCATTACGAGATCTGGCAGATTTGACTGCTGAAGCTATTATCCTTCGCTCGAAAGACAAGGAGACGGCGGCACGCCTGGCAAGATCAAGACAAACCGCAGACGATGCCAAGGACGCGTTCCTTTCGATGCTCAGCCATGAATTGCGGACACCGCTCAACGCAATCATTGGGTTTACAGACCTGATCCGGGAAAAACTGAAAAACGACGACCCAACTGATGAGCATATCGAATACGCGGAGGTGGTTGAGAAAAGCAGCTACGATCTGCTCGCGCGGATCGAAAGCATGTTGAACTGGACACAAATTCGGCGCGGTGAAATGACGTTGAATGACACGCATGTGTCCCTGATACCGTTGGTCGAGAGGTGTCGGAAAAGCATTCCGGAACTGGTCGATTCATCCGCCAAAGTCACCGTTTCGGTTGTCGGTGATGACGCGGAACCAATCTTGATCTGTGACCGTGACCAGATTGAACATGCCGTCGGTAATATACTTAAAAATGCTGCGCAGGCTGTATCTGACAACTCCGAAATACGCGTAAGTATTGGTCTCTCGAATGGCTTGAACCTTTCCATGCGAGATACTGGGTGTGGGATGAGTGCTGAAAGCATTGAACGCGCATTGGATGCGTTTACCCATCCGGACGACAATCCATTTCACACCCAGAATGGAATTGGACTTGGGTTGCCGTTAACACGGCGTATTGTGGAAATGCACGGTGGACACTTTCATATCGAAAGCGTGCTCGACCAGGGAACCACCGTCACAATGCAGTTTCCTGAGTATCGTCGTCACACCAACTAGCTTGCCGCAGGCCGGCTCTGCTTTTTGAACATAAACAGAATGAGTGCGGCCGCCAGCAGTCCGAGCACGCCCCCCATTGAGTTCGAGGCGGCATCCCAAACACTGCCATTCCTGTCAAACCAGGCGGCTTGTGCGATTTCCAGAAGAACTCCTAGGCCCAACGCACTCGACCCCGACAGAATACGTAATTCCCAGCTGCGAAACCCCAGGCCACCGCAGAACGCAATCGCTCCGTAAGCGAGCAGATGGGCTGCCTTGTCGGAGCCCTCGGGCCCGGGCAGGGTCGGCGCCGGCATGAGGGACAACACGATCACGATCGCCATTGTCAGGACATAGCCCAGAATGAAAAGAGGATGTGGAACCCGGATCATGGGCGCGGGTCATAAATATCTTCAAGGCCGCGGAAAGAGCAAACTCCGTGTGTCTCGATCTCGTTCCCGGCAAGCACAATCACCTCTCGATACTTCCCGCCAGTATCTCCGGTTTCAAAATCGCCATGCGGTGCGAACCGGATGTGAATACGGCTGTTTTCCAGCGTTAACTCATCCAGCGGATAGGTCACGCAGGTGTTCTGGTCACAGCGTCGGTATGCGTCTTCGGTGAAGTCGATCAGGACTTGCGGCCATTCCGGTTGGGCCGGCTGACAAACCCAGCGGCCTGCGCCATCCGAAAATCGTGCATCCGCTGCCATGGCGGTTTGCGCTGTCAGGCAAATCAAGGTTGCCAGGAGGGTGCGTCTCATCATCACCCCGTTCTAGCACTCCTTCACGACTTATGCTTGTTCCCAGAGCTTACTCAGGGTTAACCAAATCCTAATCCGTATTGACGGATACTCCGGTTATGAAAACC
The DNA here is from genome assembly GCA_943787745.1 of uncultured Alphaproteobacteria bacterium. Classification (GTDB taxonomy): domain Bacteria; phylum Pseudomonadota; class Alphaproteobacteria; order UBA6615; family UBA6615; genus JABJAG01. The sequence goes on from CALSNJ010000002.1 coordinate 608,238, forward strand.
ACTGACACTACAACACATCGAAACCTTATAATCATCGGCGCCGGTGGGCACGGCCGCGTCTGCGCAGATGTGGCCTTTCGTGCCGGATGGACAGTTGTCGGGTTTTGTGACCCTGCCTTTCAGCATGTCACAGACATCCTGGGTGTCCGAATGCTTGCGGATTGTGAGGAGACACTCTTCGGGAACTGGCCGGATCACACCGGCCTGTTTGTCGCGATCGGTGACAACACAAGACGCCTGGCGGTCCTGGATGCCGCCAGCCGGATGGGAATTGAGCTTGCCGTGCTCGTGGATCCGTCGGCAATCGTATCCCCCAGCGCCACACTCAGCGCGGGAAGCGTCGTTATGCCGGGTGCGGTTATCAACGCAGAAGCTTTTGTGGGACGTGGCTCCCTGATCAACACGGCTGCCGTCGTCGAACATGGTGCTCGTGTCGGGCAGGGGGCACATATCGCGCCGGGCGCTTGCCTGACCGGCGATACGGTTGTGGGCGACCGCTCGCTTGTTGGCGCCCGCGCCACGCTGATTCCCGGTGTTCAGATTGGTCAGGATGTGACCGTCGGTGCAGGAGCGGTTGTCACGCGCGCATTCGGGGATTCAGCGCAGCTGGTTGGTGTTCCAGCATGCACAACTCAACACCTTCAATTGGTCAGCCGTGCAGCGCGCTGAGCCACGCTCTATTTTTCCGGATCTTCTGCCTTGAAGCTTAACGCAAACCCGCTTTCAGCAGGAGCCGCAGCTGTGCCCGTTGCTCCGGAGGGGGGCGCATCTGGCTCGGGCTTTGGCGTCTTTCCCAGCAAGCTCTGTATTTTGCGGTAGACCGCACGCAAGGCCCGCCAGATCTTGGGCAAAAGCCAGATCATGAGGAGAATGAAGGCGCCCAGCAGCACAAGGAATACAATCGGGTGGTGTAACGCTGTCCATAAGCCCGCAATAACCGCGATATCCTCGAGAAACGAAGCCGTCCAGTTTGTCACAGGTTCGGGTGATGTGTTGATTGCCAGACGCGTACCTGCCTTGGTGAAATGAGTCGCTCCGGCCAGTGTTCCGCCACCGATAATCGCAGCCAGTTCCGCGCCAGCACCGACGTCACCGACCGCACCGGCGGCCAGAATTGCACCTGCGGGAATGCGAATGAATGTGTGGATCGTGTCCCAGCCGGAATCAACGCCCGGCGTCTTGTCGGCAATAAACTCCACGAAATACATGAACCCGGCGGCCCCGATCACCAGTGGGTCCATCAGGATTTCCAGATCCGGCGGAAGATCAATGTTCCCGGTCGCGCCAAGAAGGCCAAGTGTGGCGATCGTCGCGTAGAGATTGATCCCGCTTGCCCAGGCAACCCCCATCGTTAGCGCGATGGTTTCAACAACCCCCATATAATCCTCCCATTTTTGTTACTTTCATTTAACAGACTTTGGGGCCTGTGCGTGCGCTTTCAACGCAACGTCAAAATCGCCACAAAATGAACGAAATTGAGAAAGCGAGACCAAGCGGCTTTGTGCTTGGGTCATGTTTGGCATAATGGAATGCCCAGCTCAGGATTGAAAACCATCCGTAGCGGACGACATCACGCGTTATGACGTCAGAAACCCGAATAGCAGGCTCATCATGATCGAGATCGAAAGAAACGTTATCAAGGCCAACGGCATCAAGCTGCACTATCGGGAATGCGGCAATGGCCCGCCCATGGTTCTTCTGCATGGCTGGCCACAAACATCCTATGCGTGGCGGAAGGTCATGCACCGACTGGCGCCGCATTACCGCTGTATTGCACCGGATTTGAGGGGCATGGGCGATTCCGACAAGCCTGTCTCCGGATATGACCTGCGAACCCTTGCCACCGATATCCATGAATTCATCGACGCTCTTGGGCTGGAGAAGGTGTATCTCGTCGGCACAGACTGGGGCGGGCTGATCGCCCGGCGCTTTGCGCTCGACTGGCCCGGTGAAGTGGACCGGCTCTTCATCGTAGATATCGTTCCCCATGACCAGATGATGGCGAACCTCACCCCGGCAACCGCGCGGGGCGCATGGCATTTCTTCTGGAATGCTGTCCCCGACCTGCCGGAAAAACTGGTTGCCCATGATGTCAGGCTGTTCCTGCAGACATTGTTTCGGCCGAAATACCACAACCCCGCCCATATGGATGAAGCCATCGATGAATATGTGAAGGCCTATTCCAAGCCCGGCGCCTTGCGCGGCGGCTTTGCCTACTACAAGGCGTTGTTCGAGGAGAACCCCGCGATTGATGCCGAAAACCCCAAAGAGAAAATTACCGACAAGATCCGCCTGATATGGGGCAACAATGGTGGCATGGGTGTGTTTGACGTGATGAAAATGTGGCAGGCCTGCGCACCTCATGCGACGGGCCGGGGACTCGATGAATGCGGGCATTATGTCCACGAAGAGCAGCCTGAAATCCTCAGCGAGGAGATTCTTGCCTTCGCCGAAAAATAGGCTGCCCAACCGCATAAAGGCCCTTAGCCATGAGTGATGCGATGATGGACGGCTTAAGCGCCGGTGAACTCGCAACTGTCGTTGAACTGCAGCGCGTCGAACTCGACCGTCTGCTGCGTGAACACCGCAGGTTAAACGACAGAATCGACCAGATGCTGCGGCTACAGGAGAGAGAGCAGGTCTTGCGGCAGCAGATGCAGGCCGCACTCGATCGTCTTGCCGAGCAGCGGGTATCTTCTGGAACGAACCTTGAAAGGCCTGCTGAACCCCGCCAACTGGCAGATCGGCTGCACCGAACCGAACGCCGTTTCAGCGCGCTGAGTTCGGCCGTTGGGCAGTTGGTGAGTTATATCGAGCAGAAAGAACGCACGGTAAAATCCACGGAACCCGCAAAAAATACGCCCAAAAGCGTCCGATTGGCATTCCCGGCCGGCCCCGGCGCATGAAGCATGGCGCCTTAGTGCGCCATCAGCACCGGCACTTCAGCATTCGCCAGAATCGCCGCGGTTGCGCCACCAAAGATCATCTGTTTCAAGCGACTTTGGGTATAGCCACCCTTGATGACCAGATCCGCGCCAAGTTCTGCTGCCTGTTCGAGAATAATCTTGCCGGCGTCTGCGGCGGAGCGTCGACCGGGCACAACCTTCAGTTCCGCATTAACCGCATCCCGACGCAGATTGGTGATCACGTCCTCAGCTGACGGGCCTGGCACCATGCCGCCCTCGACCGCGAGGACCGTGACATGCTCGGCTTCGCGCAACAGGAACTTGCCCAGGGCAATGGCGCGCGCGGTTTCCGTGCCACCATTCCAGCCAATGACAATATTTTTGCCAATGTAGCTTGGCGGAGAAGGGGGGGCGATCAGGATCGGGCGCCCTGATTCGAAAAGCACTGTCTCAAGCGTGTTCATGGCCGGTGTCATAGACCCCGGCATTGGGCGACCAACAACAGTCAGGTCAAAAACCCGCGCACGTTGGCCAAAAATACCAATCCCCGAAGCTTCATCCTCAACCCATTTGGCGCAAAGTTTCGGCACGCCATATTCCGGGTCGGGAATGTTGTTCGCGGTTTTGAAAGCATTGAATTGTGTCTGGAGACGTTCGGCCCGAAGTCGCTGCTCCTGTTCGAACTGCTCTTCTGTACCCGAAAGCGCGGCGGCTCCACCTTCGAAACCCACAGCCACAGCGCCGGCGAGGGTTGGACGGATGCACAGTCCTTCGATGTAACTGTCGTAACGTTTGGCAAAGACCAACGCGGTCTGCAGCACCGACTCAAGGATGTCACTTTCCTCAAGCGGAACAAGGATTGAACGAAACGGCATAGGGCCTCCCTCCCATGATTGTTCAAGCGACATAGTGCGCTGATGAAAGCGTTCGGAGCAACCCGCAACCTGTATATTCACAGGCAGTTGCGTCGCTGGAACTGTTCGGGTAGAAACCGCGCTTCCGAACCGGCGCGGCAGTGGCGGAATTGGTAGACGCGCATCGTTGAGGTCGATGTCCTCGAAAGGGGGTGGAGGTTCAAGTCCTCTCTGCCGCACCATCAGTTCGGAAGACATAGTCGGGTCACGCGGCAGTGGCGGAATTGGTAGACGCGCTAGCTTCAGGTGCTAGTTCTCGCAAGGGAGTGGAGGTTCAAGTCCTCTCTGCCGCACCACCCGATAACCTCACCGAAAAGGGCGTCTCCGTCAGGAGGCGCCCTTTCTGTTTGCGTGCAGGGCTCGGGCATTCCGGTTGATCAAAATATTTCAGACGCCTGAAATTTTGGCCGCGTTAAGAATGTTTTTAGACAATTCTTATAAATATTCTAAAGCGAAACAAAGAACATTCGATTCGGCGTTCAAAGCGCATTTGCGCGCCTTTTTTATGTAACAAAGGATGTAGTGGTGTTGGCATTTTCAAACATTAAGACAAAGTACAAAGTTCTCATTTCCGTCATGTCACCTCTGGTGCTTCTCCTCGTGCTAGGCGGTGTTTCGGCATTCAATGTGAACGCCATTACAGAGCGGGCCGGCTGGGTTAACCACACCTATGTGGTGCTTGGAAAAGCTCAAGACATTGTCGCGTCTGCGGTCGATATGGAAACCGGGATGCGCGGCTTTCTGCTTGCCGGTGAGGAACAGTTCCTCGAGCCCTACAATTCCGGTCGAGCGCTGATCAGCGAGCAGATTGCCAATCTTCAGGAAACTGTAAGCGACAACCCGGGCCAGGTGGCACGGCTCGCCGAGGTACAGCAGGTGATCAACGATTGGGTTGCAACTGTTACCGAGCCGACGATTGCATTTCGTCGGGAGATCGGTAAAGCCAGTGCCGTTGGTGCGTTCGGAGGTCCAACCATGGCCGATATGGCAAGTTTGGTTGGCGAAGCGCGCGGGAAGGTCTTCTTTGACAAATTTCGTCAGCTTATGGCCGACTTTAAAGCAGAAGAAGCAGGTCTTATCGGAGTTCGCATTCACGCCAATGAACAGACAGTCACCATGACCTATGTGTTGATCGGCGCGACGATTGTCATTGGCATTCTGTTGGGTTCGGCGATCGCCTGGTTTGTCGGCGGCGTGATTTCCCGGCCGATCACCCGATTGACAGACGCCATGCGTCAAATCGCGACGGGAGACACATCCGTTGAAACTGAGGGAAGCGAGCGCAAGGACGAAATCGGTGCCATGGTCGCCGCCGTCGAGGTCTTTAGGGAGAATGCAATTGAGCGCGTTCGCCTTGAGCAGGAACAGTCTGAGAAACGAAAGGCCGAAGAGGGTCGTACGAACAAAGTGAACGCGTTGATCACCCAGTTCGACGAGCACGCCAGGCAGTCCCTTGGATCTGTAACGACAGCAGCCGATCAGATGAAGACTTCGGCGTCTTCGATGACGTCTTCTGCAGACGAGGCAAGCCAACGATCCGCGTCGGTCGCTTCGGCTGCCGAGCAGGCAACCAGCAATGTCCAGACCGTTGCCACAGCAGCCGAAGAGATGTCGGCGTCGGTGAGCGAGATTTCACGTCAGGTCTCTCAATCGGCTGAAATTGCGAAACAGGCAGTCGAGCGTGCCCGCGAAACCAATGAAAAGGTAGAAGGGCTGGCCAATGCAGCCGAGAAAATTGGTGATGTCGTCAATTTGATCAACGACATCGCGTCTCAGACCAACCTGCTTGCACTCAACGCAACGATTGAAGCATCGCGTGCCGGTGAGGCCGGTAAGGGCTTCGCCGTCGTTGCTTCCGAGGTCAAATCACTGGCCAGCCAGACAGCAAAGGCCACCGACGAGATCGGCACACAGATCGCGGCAATTCAGGCCGAGACCCGTGAGGCAGTCGAATCAATCCTTGAGATCAGCAAGGTGATTGGCGATATCTCCAACACTTCCACTGCAATTTCCTCTGCAGTCGAGGAACAGGGAGCCGCAACTCAGGAGATCGCTGAGAACGTCCAACAGGCCGCTGCTGGTACCGAGGAGGTCTCTAAGAATATCGTTCTGGTCTCACGCGGGGCTCAGGAAACCGGGAGTGCCTCGCAGCAGGTGCTGTCAGCCGCCGAGCAACTCGGTTCCCAGTCGGACGAGCTACAGGCTTCGGTTTCGAAATTCCTCGAAGAGGTCAAAGCTGCCTAAATATCCATTGAGAACGAACAAATCAGAAAAGCCCCGCTTCGGCGGGGCTTTTCCCTTTCGAGCAGATGAACCCGCAGCATTTCAAAGGCAATTTCTGTCAATCAGGCCTACTGTGGGTTCATGGACACCCTAACTCTCTCGTCCTACAATTCGAGACCAATCGATTCGAGGAAGACGCAGGTTCGCGGTCGAAAACGTGTCCTGCTCTGATTCGCGATAATCCTCGTAGCGGACATGTTAGAAATCAGCTATCGGACAGGAATGCATTGCCCCGGTCTTGGGATGCGGTGAACGTCCCGGACGATATTTAGGAACCTTGTGTGAGAAGTCCCATCCACCGCGAAGGGTGGCCCGCGATCGGTATATTCGTCGGCCTGAATGCCCTCCTGTTTGTTGTCGCCGGTCCCTTCGGATGGGCTGGTGTGCCGTTGACGGTTTGGTGTGTCTGGTTTTTCCGGGACCCCGAACGGGTCACACCTGTTGGTGATGGCCTTATCATCAGTCCCGCAGACGGAAAGGTGTTGCCATTTGCGGTGGCACCGCCGCCGCCCGAATTGGAAATGGGTGATGCGCCGCTGACCCGCATCAGCATTTTTATGAATGTCTTCAACGTCCATGTGAACCGGGTTCCCTGTGATGGCACGGTATTGGCCGTTGCCTATCGTCCAGGGCGATTTTTCAACGCTTCCTTTGACAAGGCGAGCGAACACAACGAGCGCATGGCGGCTCATATTCGCACCCAGCGACCGGATGGCAGCGAGATTGATATTGCCGTTGTTCAAATTGCCGGACTGGTCGCGCGGCGCATCAAATCTGACCTCAATGAAGGGCAATCCGTGACCCGAGGAAACCGCTACGGTATCATCCGTTTCGGCAGTCGCCTCGACGTTTATCTGCCACAGGGAATCAAACCGCTGGTCACTGAAGGACAACATGCGATAGCCGGAGAAACAGTGCTCGCCGATCTCACGACCGATGATGCAACTGCCGAGGGCCAGTCAACGTGAAACATCGACGATTGCAGGTTCGGCGCCCCAAGCATCAGCCCTTAACCCGGCAGATTCCCAATCTCCTGACATTGCTAAACCTGTGCGCAGGCGCGACGGCGATTCGGTTTGCGCTCAACAATCAGTTCGAAGAGGCGGTTGCGGCACTCCTTCTGGCCGGCATTCTGGATCTCCTTGATGGCGGCATGGCGCGGCTGCTTCGTGCTGGCAGCAAACTCGGCGCGGAATTGGATTCGCTCGCCGACCTGGTGAGTTTCGGCGTCGCCCCGGGAGTTATGATCTACGCATGGACGACTCATTCAGCCGGTGGGATCGGCTGGGTGCCAACACTGCTTTTTTGCGTTTGTGCGGCCCTGCGTCTGGCGCGATTCAATATTGCCCAGGACGATACGACCGAACCGTCGGAGGGATACAGTTACTTTAACGGTGTGCCGACGCCAGCTGCTGCCGGGATCATGCTGGTGCCAATGCTGCTCTGGTTCCAGTTCCCCGACGGGCCCTTCAACGACGTTTTGCTCAATGGAACCATGACTGTCGTCGCAGCGTTGTTGATGGTCAGTCGGATTCCAACCTTCTCGTTGAAGGGAGTCCAGATGCCACATAAGTACGTGGTGCCGATGTTGTTACTCTTCTGCGTCGTGGTCGGCTTTGCGGTTGAAGCACTCTGGGCAACTCTGACAGTGGTGATGTTCGTCTATATCATCAGTATCCCGTTAAGCCTTTTCACTTACAGACGTCGGCAACGCAAAGCGCCAACCGAACCCGCATCCACGCAAATCGATAATGATGCGTAACATTTAGAATCTCGGCCGTATTTCTGTACTCCGGACAGCGTCTGACGAAGTTCTGGAATCAGCGGTCAACACAGTATCCATAGGCCACCGGCCTCAGGTTAAAGCACGTTATGGTTGATTGGTTTATCAGAACATCCTGTCGCATCTGGCGGGAATCCATCGCGAAGCTAAAGATTATATTTATCCATCCGGTCCTGCACGCCAAGCACCCGCCTGAGTACACAGCACGGGGTGTGGGTGTGGGTTTGTTCGTTGCCTTCACACCGTTCTTTGGCGCGCATATCGCCATTGTTTTCGCGCTGTGGGCAATCGCCAAGGCCGTAAATGGAAACTTTGCCTTCAACCCTGTTCTCGCGTCAGTTTGGACGTTGTTGTCCAACGTTTTTACGATCGCACCGCTTTTCTACGTGTTCATACAGACCGGCAAACTTATGCTGGGGCGCTGGGATAACATCCAGAGCTTTGAGACCTATCTTCCGGAATTCGAGCAGACCCCGTATGTCGACAGCGGCTGGATCGAGGTTCTGTCCGTGAAGCTTGTCAGCCTTTTGGCCGGTTTCGGTATCCCGTTGTTTATCGGCTGCCTGCCCTGGGCCATATGCATTGGCGTCATGGGTTATATATCGAGCCTCTATTTCATTCGGCGGCACCGCAGCTCGATCCGAGATTGAGACGGCAACGCTTAGACGATTCAGGTCTTAGTTCCACAAGGAAATTGCCGGTCACGCCCACACTGTTGCAGCACCGGGAACGCAAAACTCCAAAAACTTCTCGCAATTTCACCACATTGCGTTGGCACCGTCCTGCCGTTGTCCCTATATGTGACAGGCAACAGCGATGGACCGATGGCCAAAAAACCGAGAAAAGACAAACGCAGCGTTGGACTGGGCGGCAAAAGGCCGTTCGGCATGATTGCCCGTCTGCGTGGCTACTTCTTTGCAGGCCTGCTGGCCGTTGCCCCGATCGGCATTACGTTCTGGTTGTGCTGGATACTGCTGAAGTTCGTGGACACGCGCGTCACACCGCTCATTCCCCAAGCCTACAATCCCAACACCTACATCAATCCCTATTTCCCGCATGAAATCCCCGGCGTCGGGCTGATCGTGTTTGTGATTGGTCTGATCATCGTTGGCGCGCTCACCCGGATTTTCCTGGGGCGCTACATGATGCGCATCAGCGAAAACATTCTGAACAAAATGCCCGTTGTGCGGAGCATCTACAGTGCGACCAAACAAATCGCGGAAACTGTTCTCAAACGCCAGTCGGAAGCCTTTCGGCAAGTGGTCCTGTTCGAATATCCCCGGCGGGGCAGCTGGGCGATCGGTTTTCTGACCGGATCGACCAAGGGCGAGGTCCAGAGCCTGACCGACGACGACGTCGTGAACGTCTTCCTGCCGACCACGCCTAATCCGACTTCGGGCTATTTGCTTTTTATTCCCCGACGTGAACTCGTTCCTCTGTCGATGACCGTCGAAGAGGGGATCAAAATGATCATCTCCGGCGGAATTGTGACCCCGCCCGACCGGCGTTCGGATGAGCAGAAGCAGATCAAGCGCGTGGCATCTTCAACCGGCGACCGACCAACAATCGGGCCGGGCTCGGAAATGGCCGACGTGCCGCCAATCCCCGAAAAGGTTGATACTTCAGAAGATGGCGGCGACAAGAAAGATGCCTAGCGATCTTCACCCTGTTCGCGCGTAACGGACGGCGGCATCCCGCTCAAACAGATACAACAATGTCCGCAGCGCATTGCCACGCGCGGATTTGAGTTCCGGATCGCGTTCAATAATCAACCGCGCATCGTCGCGAGCTATGGCAAGAAGTTCAGCATGAGCGTCGAGGTCAACCAACCTGAATTCCGGCAGGCCTGACTGGCGTGTCCCGAGAACATCACCGGCTCCACGCAAGCGCAAATCCTGTTCAGCAATTTCGAACCCGTCATCTGTCTCCCGCAATACTTTCAAGCGCTCGCGTGCTGTTTTCCCGGTTTCTCGCCCAAACAGCAACAAACATGTCGCCTCACGCGATCCACGGCCAATCCGTCCCCGCAGCTGATGCAGCTGCGCCAGACCGAACCGTTCCGCGTGCTCAATCACCATCACGGTTGCATCGGGCACATCAACGCCCACTTCGATGACCGTGGTCGCAACCAGAATATCAAGTGACGGCTTGTCTGAACCCGCAAAGCGCGCCATCACGGCGTCTTTCTCCTTGCCGGTCATCTTGCCGTGCACAAGGCCGACGCGCTCTCCAAACCGTTGCTGAAGCGCGGCATACCGGGCCGTAGCGGCCGCCACATCAATGGTTTCGGATTCCTCAACCAAGGGACAGACCCAAAAGACCTTTCCGCCGCTCTCAACCTGGCGTCGCACACCGGCGATCGCATCTTCCAGTCGGTCGACCGAGGCTGTGGTGGTGACCACTTTCTTGCGTCCGGCAGGCTTGTCGCGCAGCTGAGATTCGTCGAGATCGCCATAAGCGGCCAGCATCAGGGTGCGGGGTATAGGCGTGGCTGTCATGAGCAGGACATCGACAGCATTTCCTTTGTCAGCGAGCAACATCCGCTGGTGGACGCCAAATCGATGTTGTTCATCAACAACGGCGAGCGCGAGATCACGAAACGCGATGTCGTCCTGAAACAACGCATGGGTGCCCACAGCGAGCGGCACCTCACCTGACGCCAGTCGTTCCAGGAGGGCCGTGCGGGATTTGCCTTTGTCGCGCCCGGTCAATTGTACGCACTCGACGCCTGCAGCTTCAGCAAGCGGGGCAATGGTGGCGAAATGCTGTTGGGCTAGTATTTCGGTGGGTGCCATCAAAACGGCCTGCCGCCCGGCTTCCACAGCTGTCAGCATGGCCATCAGCGCCACCACCGTCTTGCCGCTGCCCACATCACCCTGCAGTAGCCGCAACATCCGGTGCTCGCTCGACATATCGTCCGCGATATCTTCCATCGCCTTTTCCTGGCTGCCCGTCAGCATGAAGGGCAGGGCGGTCAGCACTTTCGAGCGCAATTGGCCATTACCCACTGTCGGGCACCCGGGCTGTCGGCGAACATGAGACCGCACAAGAGAAATCGCGAGCTGGCTGGCCAAAACCTCGTCATAGGCGAGGCGTGTTCGCGCCTGCGTGCCGCCATAGAGATCGGTTTTTTCTGTTGGGCTATGCGCGGCGAGAAGCGCTTCGTGCCAACTGTCCCAGCCGCGTTCCTTCAGAAAGGCGGGATCAAGCCACTCAGGCAGGTCCGGAGCCCGTTCCAGCGCTCCGGCAATCGCCTTACCCAGAACATTTTGTGATAACCCCTCGGTCAGAGGGTAGACCGGCTGGACCCGCATTATGCTCTCACGCTCATCAAGGCCGCCAACCATATCGGGGTGGGTGATTTGCAATCGACCGTCGTAAAGTTCTGCGGTACCGCTGACGAGCCGCACTTCGCCTTCAGGCAGGGCCTTGCTCAGATAGTCCTTGCGACCGTGAAAATAGATCAGCGTGATTTCACCGGTCTCATCCGAACAATCGATGCGATAGGGAATTCGCCGGTTGGCAGCCGGGGGCGGGTGATGCTTGTTAACCGTCAGCTCAAGTGTCGCAACGCGTCCGGGTTCCAGGTCACTCAAAGCAGGGCTGTAACGACGATCAATCAGGCCGCTGGGCATATGCCAAAGGAGATTGACCACCTGTTCACCCACAAGTCGTTCAATGTTCTTTCCAATACGCGGACCAACTCCCTTGAGCGCAGTCACAGGCGCAAATATCGGAAACAGGACCTCTGGACGGGAACGCGGGGGCACGACGGTTTCGTTTTCCTGAGCTGGAGCGGCTGACATAGGTGATTCGGACCGCTATATCCTACGGCACCGCCAACGCCCGAGTCAGTAGCGGGCAGGATCGAGATCATGACAGACGAAACCCACGATATCCGTATCAAACGGCTGATCTATCGCAGTCGCTATACCGGCACGAAGGAAACCGACATTTTGTTGGGGAGTTTTGCTGCGCGTCATCTCGCAGAACTTGAGGAATCGCTCCTCGATGAATACGAGGCGTTGATCGAAAACAGCGACCCAGACCTCTATATGTGGATGAGCGGTCGCAAGCCGGTCCCGGCCGAGTGGGATGGCGAAATCATGCGTTTGCTCAAGACCTTCAAGATCGACGACTGAATTGAACCTGACCAAAATCTTTGATTGGGACACCGCAGCACCGCACACACGGTTTACTGGCGTTCCCGATGGTTGTGACACCCTCATCCTCGCGGAATTGCTCAAATCAGCGCAGGGAACGGTTCTGCACGTCTCCAGTGACGACGTTGGAATGAATCGTGTGGCGGAATCGATCAGCTTCTTTGCCCCGGATATCCGGGTGCTAAGATTCCCGGCCTGGGATTGCCTGCCTTATGACCGGGTGCCACCGCGTGGCGACGTCATGGCTGAGAGGCTCGCCACACTTGCTGCGCTTGCCAATCTGAGCGCTGACGGCCCAGAAACACTGGTTGTGACAACCGTATCCGCCATCCTGCAAAGGGTGGCACCAAGTGCAGCAATTGCAAAAGCAAACTTTTCCCTTTCTCCCGGCGACCGCGTCGATCTGGAAGCGATCATCGCCTTTCTTGCCTCAAACGGTTACCGACGAACCGAAACCGTACGTGAACCCGGGGAATTTGCGGTTCGTGGTGACATCGTTGATGTCTTTGCGCCCGGCGTAGAAGAGCCGGTCCGTATCGATCTGTTTGGCGACGAAATCGAGAAGCTGCGTCGCTTTGATGCGCTGAGCCAGCTCACGACAAACGTGATCGAAAGCCTGACCCTGCTGCCATCAAGTGAAATCCTGCTTGATGACGATGCGATTGGGAGATTTCGCACACGCTACCGGGAATTGTTCGGCGCCGTTCGCGGTGACGATCCGCTTTATGAAAGTGTCAGTGAAGGTATCCGACATCCTGGCATGGAACACTGGTTGCCGCTGTTTTATGGCGAGACCGAAACTCTGTTCGACTATGTCAGCGGTCCGATTGTGCTTGGCAGCCAAACTGCCGAGGCGCGTGAAGATCGCTTTGACCAGATTGTCGACTACCATGGTGCCCGAGCCAACGCGCCCAATTCTGCTGAAGGCGAAGCGCCCTACAATCCGCTGGCTCCCGATGCCCTCTATCTCAGCCCCGTGCAATGGGAAGACAGCCTGAAGACCCGCACGGTCATAGAATTCGACAGTTTTGAAGCGCCAGAAGAGAAGGGCGTCTCGATCTCCATCGGAGGCCGACGTTCGGTTGATTTCACGGATGCTCGGAACCGCGCCGATATCAACCTGTTCGATGCCGTGCGCACACGCATTGCCAATGAACAACGCGACGGACAGGCGATCGGGATTGCCTGTTACTCCCAGGGCTCACGGGACCGGATGGCACAGTTGCTGAACGATCACGAGATCGAACGCACGCTGCCCGTTGGCAGCTGGAAAAAGGTAATTGATGCCGAACCAGCCGACATTCCGATGTTCGTGCTGGCGCTCGACAACGGGTTCTCGGTGCCCGGACGTACTTTCTACACGGAGCAGGATATCCTTGGTGACCGTTTGGTGCGCAAGCGGCGCCCGGCCCGCGCCTCGGAACACCTGATCTCTGAAATGTCGAGCCTGACGCTTGGTGACATCATTGTGCATGCCGAACACGGCATTGCCCGTTACGACGGGCTGGAAACACTCGAAATAGGCGGCGCGCCCCATGATTGCCTGCGCCTGATCTATGCCGGGGACGACAAGTTGTTCCTGCCGGTCGAGAATCTCGAACTTCTGTCGCGCTACGGGTCCGAAGACAGCGAGGCCAACCTCGACAAACTCGGAAATGCCAGTTGGCAGGCACGCCGGGCCCGGGTCAAAAACCGCATCACCGATATGGCTGATAAGCTTATGGCGCTGGCTGCCGAGCGCGAGCTGCGCCATGCCCCGCGCATGGAAGCTCCCGCCGGGGCCTATGAGGAGTTCTGCGCACGCTTCCCGTTCTCTGAAACCGAAGACCAGGGCCGTGCCATTGACGCCACGGTCAAAAGTCTTGGGGCCGGAAAGCCCATGGATCGTCTGGTTTGCGGTGATGTTGGCTTTGGCAAAACCGAAGTCGCATTGCGCGCGGCCTTTGTGACGGCAATGTCCGGGCGACAGGTTGCAATCGTTGTGCCGACCACATTGCTGGCGCGCCAGCACTTTGCCACCTTCAAGGCACGTTTTGCGGGCCTCCCGGTCCGAATTGCACAGTTGTCGCGCCTGACAACCGGCAAAGAAGCTCAGGACACGCGGGACGCACTGACATCCGGGCAGGTTGATATCGTCATCGGCACCCATGCCTTGTTGTCCAAGCATATCAAATTCCGAGATTTGGGATTGCTGGTCGTCGATGAGGAGCAGCACTTCGGTGTGGGACAGAAAGAGCGGCTCAAACAGCTCAGCAGTGATGTCCATGTGCTGACTCTGACAGCAACGCCAATTCCACGAACCCTGCAACTGGCACTGACCGGGGTGCGTGAACTCAGCCTGATCACCACGCCGCCTGTCGATCGTCTGGCCGTACGCACCTTTGTGCTGCCCTATGACAGCGTGACGATCCGTGAAGCGATCATGCGCGAGCATTACCGAGGCGGACAAACCTTCTATGTCTGCCCGCGGGTCAGCGACATTGCGATGCTTGAAGAGCGCTTGCGTGAGGTCGTGCCCGAGGTGAGTTTCGGCGTCGCCCATGGGCAGATGCCGGTCACCCAGCTCGAAGACGTCATGACCGCCTTCTACGACAAGCAGTTCGACGTTTTGCTGAGTACCAATATCGTTGAATCCGGGCTCGACGTGCCGACCGCCAACACCATCATCCTGCACCGTGCCGATATGTTCGGCCTGTCCCAGCTGTACCAGCTGCGGGGCCGGGTCGGGCGTTCGAAAACACGTGCTTATGCCTATCTGACGCTACCCAACAATCAGATCCTGCCCGAGACCGCGCGCCGCCGTCTGGATGTCATGCAGACCCTCGACACACTCGGGGCAGGCTTCAGTCTCGCCAGTCATGATCTTGATATTCGTGGCGCGGGCAACCTGCTTGGCGAGGAACAATCCGGTCATATTCGCGAAGTGGGCGTTGAGCTCTACCAGCAGATGCTCGAAGAGGCCGTGGCCGCGGCGCGGGAATCGGGTTCGGTGACCGAAACGGAAGAAGAGTGGACCCCAGCGATATCCGTCGGCGCCTCGATTTTGATCCCGGACGTCTATGTTGCCGATCTGGGCGTGCGCTTGGGGCTTTATCGCCGTGTCTCCACACTCGTGGATGCTCAGGAGATCGAAGCCTTTGCCGCCGAACTGATCGATAGGTTCGGACCCATTCCCGACGAAGTTGAAAATCTGCTTGAAGCCATCACGCTCAAGCGGCTGTGCCGGGATGCCGGTGTCGAAAAACTGGATGCCGGCCCCAAAGGTGGGGTGGTGACATTCCGCGACAATACCTTCGTGAATCCCTCGGGCCTGGTTGCGTTCATCCAGGAACAGTTTGGCACGGTAAAAATTCGTCCGGATCACAAACTGGTTTATCGACGGGACTGGAGCGACACGCAAACCCGGATGAAAGGCGTCCGACGTCTCATGCGAACTCTGTCAAAAATCGCACAAGCCACTGATTCTGCTGACTGAACTTCTATTCAGCCGCCAGCGCAACGTCGGCTAGATCAAACAAGGGATAGAAGGCCTCAGGTTCCTGAGCACCTGAAATAGAGTAAGCGCCATTCACAATGAAGGACGGCACAGCCTTGATGCCCATCCGACGCGCCCGAAGATCTGCAGACAGTACGGCAGCGCGATCTTCATCGCCGGCCAGATACTGCGCAACATCTGGCCCGTTCAGTCCTGATCGGGCTGCAATTCGGGTCAGGGTTACATTGTCTCCGATATCCTCACCATCAACGAAAAATGCCTGAAACAGCGCCTCTACAATCGGTGTCTGGCGCTGATAACACGTCGCGAGCCGAATAAGGCGGTGTGATTGCAGCGTATTTGGCATCCGAGTGATGGATTCAAAGTTGAACGCAATGCGCTCAGAATGGCCGGCACGCGCGATGCTCGAGAAAGCATTCTCAGCCCGTTCCGGACTTCCGAACTTGCTTACCAGATAGGCTTCCTGGGACATTCCGGCAGCAGGCATATCGGGGTTGAGTTGAAATGCATGCCAGTTGATCGTCACATTGGCGTCCTCGCGCGCCGCCAAAGCACGTTCGAGACGCCGCTTACCGATGAAGCACCAGGGGCATACCGTGTCAGAATAGATATCAATCTGTAACATCTATGCGACCCTGCGTGGCATCATGCGTCGGGTCAAGAGCCGTCACTGAAGAACAAACCAATCGGCCATTGGCGACCGAACGGAGGAATAAGCATGATTCTCGAACACCGCGCCTACACAATGCAGCTTGGTTATCTCGAGCGCTTTTACGAACTGCAGGTCGAACGGGGTTTTGATGCGATTGCGCCTGTGCTGGAGCGTCTGGTTGGCTATTTCTCGACCGTCGACGGCCCGCTGGAGCAGGTGGTTCACCTCTACGCATTTGATTCACTCGAAGACTGGCGAGATCGCTTGCACGGACTCTATAACGTGCCCAAGCTCCTGCCATATTTCGAAAAGGTGCGCCCGATCATGCTGGCTCAGGAGAACCATGTCCTGCTGCCGGCGCCGGTGCCCGAACTTGCTCCGCATTTTTCGCTCGATCGCTACTGGCAGCGCACGGACGGACCGCTGCCCGGTTCGGAATCCATGCGAGATCTGCTCGTTGAAGAGCAGATTGTCAGTCTCTCGCCCGGGATGCTCGGTCGGTACTGGGATGCTATGGCGAAAACCGGGGTAAAAGCGCTGTCGCCGTTGGAGACCAACCGCATGGGGTCCTTCTTCATGATGGTGGGACCGTTGCATCAGGTTTATCACTACTGGTTCTTCGACGGATTTGATGATCGCACCCGGCGTCATAACGCCGTGCGCATGAACCCGGACTGGATCGCGTTTCAAGAGGAGATGCGACCGCTCGTCGTCAAGCAGGAAAGCAAACTGATGCGTCCTGCGCCGGTCGACGAAATGGTGCCAATTTTCCGTTCTCCTTGAGCAACATCTAATTGTCATGACCCCGTAATATTTCGCGGCCATATAGCTACAGCGCATTCTTTCGGGGGACCTCATGACCGATAAAACATTCAACGTACTTTTTCTTTGCACCGGAAATTCCGCGCGGAGCATCCTTGCGGAATGCATCCTGAACCGCTCGGGGCAGGGGCGATTCAAGGGCTATAGCGCGGGAAGCCACCCAACAGGGCAGGTTAATCCCAATGCCATTGACCTGCTCAAGAGCCTCAACCATCCAGTCGATGGTCTTCGTTCCAAGGACTGGCTGGAATTCGCCGAGTCTGATGCGCCGAGTATGGATTTTGTATTTACGGTTTGCGATCAGGCTGCAGGCGAAGTGTGTCCGATCTGGCCCGGACAGCCGATGAGTGCCCATTGGGGGTTGCCGGATCCCGCGGCAGTAGAAGGAACGGATGCAGAAATCGCCGCCGCCTTTGCCGAGACTTATCGGATGATGAATGCGCGGCTCGAGGCCTTCATCAATCTGCCTCTGAAATCTCTCGATCGGCTGACGTTGCAGAAGCAACTCGATGATATGGGTGGCAGCACCCCCGAATCGGCATAGATTTTATCCATGTCAGACATGCCAGAACACGATCTCCCGCGGCGTCTCGCTGCAGAATTCCTCGGAACTGCTTTCCTGCTCGCCACCGTTATCGGCTCGGGCATCATGGGAGACACCCTGTCGTCCGGAAACGTAGCGATCGCGCTTCTCGGCAATACGATTGCAACAGGCGCTATTCTCGCCGTCCTGATTTTGGTGTTCGGCCCGATCTCCGGTGCGCATTTCAACCCCGCCGTGACCCTGTCATTCGCAATCCGGCGGGAGATCACAATCGGACATGCCGTGATTTACGTGATCGTGCAAATTATCGGCGGTTTGTTCGGTGTCTTTGTGGCGCATGTCATGTTTGGCGAACCCAGTTTTTCAGCCGCGCTCACAACCCGAACAGGTATCGGCCCCTGGACGGGTGAGTTCGTCGCCACTTTTGGTTTGGTGGCAACAATTCTGGGCTGTTTGCGGTTTCGGCCCGAGGCCATTCCCTATGCTGTGGGATTGTTCATCACGGCAGGATACTGGTTTACATCGTCCACATCTTTTGCAAATCCTGCCGTCACGATCGCAAGATCATTCTCTGACACTTTTGCCGGGATACGGCCCGAAGATGCGCCGATGTTCATTCTGGTCCAGATCATTGCCGCAATCATTGCAACACTGGTCTTTGCCTGGTTCGCGTCAGACAAAAAGGCCTAAAGCGGTCCGGTGACAATTCGTTTGGGTGCGTGATCTTTCAAAGACGCACTATCTGTGGCGGACAGACCATTTCGTGCAATCAGGCTCCGCAGCAAGCTGATATATTCCTGTCCCTTCTCGGAATAGGCCAACAACCCCGCCGCGAGGGGCGCGCCTCGTGGCCTTTCTCCCTGCGTTCTGGCGGCGGCACGCAAATCACGAAAAGAACGATAGGCTGCATTGGTATTCAGATTGCGCATATAGGCCCGGATTGAATCCTTCGGTGTCTCGAAATTCGCAATCCGATAGTCACCGAGCTCACTCCGCTGGTTTTTCGGGGTCAGTCCTTTTCCGTAACGCCATTGACCGAACAACGCATTGCCTTCAACGGCAAAGCGAGACGAGCCATAGGCACTTTCGACGGCCGCCTGAGCCAACGCCAGGGAGGGAGGAACGGTATCCACCCGTCGCAAAAGGTTGTTGATTGTAGAGAGATCCGGCGCGGTCGTGGCTGTTGAAAGTCTGTATTGCGCAGACAGATCTTCAACGCGGGACACGTTGCTGCGTGAAAGTGACGTCCCCGATGTCAGGGCATCTCTTGTCTCCAACAGAAACTGACGATCAGACATAATCTCGTCGTTGACCATCAGGACCATTGGAAGCAAAGCCCGGAAAAACAGGCTCTTCTTGCGATCAACGGTCAGCCCTTCGGACCAGTTCCTGGGAACACCCGACACAACAAAGCGCGGAACTTCCAGATTGCCGCTTTGCAGTGTTTTCGCGGTGTAGCCGATGTCGTCAAAATAGGCTGAGAGTTCCTGCGGTGAGGTGATCCGCAGGCGGGAACTGTCGAGGGAATCACGCGCAAAGAATATTGCACCCGCGGCCACCGCAATTCCGAGCATCGCCAGACCAACGCGCCGATACCGCATATTCTTGCCGGACTTATCCGTGTGTTCCAACTTTACGTCCCAGGTTCGCATATCGCCCGTCGGGGCGAATTCAACTTGGCGTTTGAGTGACCAATTGCCTACATTCCCGACATCCGTATTCCGACGGAAACAAACCGTCAAATATCAATTGGGAGGAACCAATCATGGCCGAAGGCGTACCAACACGTACACAGATTCTCGAAGCAAGTGGCGACATGCTGAAATGGCAGGTCTATGTCGTACACACATTTCCAGCCAATGGTCTTGGCCCCGTGATGGAAAACATCGGGCCGCATCTCGCCCACCAGGCCAAGATGGAAGCCGAGGGCATATTCGTTGCTGCGGGTCCGCATTGGGAAGACGATGAGGAAACCTGGGGCGGCGAGGGCATGTTTGTCCTACGCGCCCGTGACCTGGCCCATGCCAAGGAAATTGCAGCGGCCGACCCGATGCACACAAGCGGCGCGCGCGAATACCGCGTTCGCCCCTGGCTGATCAACGAAGGCACCATCACTGTAAAGGTTAACTTTGCGTCTGGTTCACGCGAAGTATCCTAATTGTTTCAAAGTGATAGTATGATTGGCGGCCATCCGAAAGGGTGGCCGTTTTTCGTCCAGGCGAAAGAAATTCACACCCGCAGACGAAAAACCGAAACAATTGGCAGGCTAATTGCGTCTATGGTGTCATTAATCCCATTCTCGCACTCAAATTGAGACAAGGCAGACCCACAATGAAAAAAGTACTAATTGGACTTGGCGTTCTGGTGGTTATCATCGCCGTCGGCGTTTACGTCTTCCTCGGCAGCCTGAACGACATTGTTCGTGCCGCCGTTGAGAAGGTTGGCTCGGACATGACACAGACCAATGTGTCCTTGAACGAAGTCGATATCGAGCTGACGTCCGGAAAAGGCGCTTTGCGCGGATTTAGTGTCACAAACCCAAAGGGTTTCAGTGATGACGACGCGTTCAAGTTCGACGAAGTGTCCGTTGTTCTCGATATCGCTTCTGTCCGCAGTGATCCGATTATCATCAAGGAAGTCATTATTCAGGGACCAGCTGTCGTCTATGAATTTGGCGACAACGGTGGCAGCAACCTCGACCAGCTGAACAAAAATGTTCAGTCGAAGGCAGGAGCCGGCGGCAAAAGCTCGGGCGGCGACAAAAAGGCCCCGAATATTATTATCGAGAACCTCTATCTCCGTGACGGCAGCGTGGCCGTGGTTGCTCCGCTCCTGAACGAAAAGATGTCGGTTCCGCTCCCGACCGTCCACCTGAAGGACATCGGCAAAGACGGCGGTAAAGGCGCAACACCCGAAGAGATCGCAGACAAGGTCATGCAGGCTGTTCTTAACGGTGCCAAAGGTGCTGTCTCCGCGGCCAATATCGACGTCAGCAAGCTGACCGGCGTCGCTATGGACCAGATCAACAAAGCCACCGGCGGCATTCAGAAACAGATTGAGGGTGCGACCGGCGGCAAGCTTGATATCCAAAAGACAATCGAGGGCGCGACTGGCGGTTCCGGCAGTTCGGGCACCGGTGATATCGGCAAGGATGCCGGCAGCGCGATCAAAGGGTTGCTCGGAAAGTAGCGAATCCCAACGTTTTACGCGTATCGAGAGGGGCGGCCTGCGGGTCGCCCTTTTTCTTTGAATGGACATTATGGCGCGCAAGACCGGCACCCCAGAGACCAAGGCCGTCGAAGCGGCAGATTGTTTGATTTGTCAGTCCTCTGCGCTCCGGCATTTTCTTCGGATCAATGAACGTGACTACTGGCGGTGTGATGCATGTGGCGCGACGTTTCTGGATTCCAGACATTGGCTCAATGCCGAAGATGAACGCGCCCAGTACATGCTGCATGAAAATCGCGCGGAGGACCCCGGCTATCGGAAATTTCTCGGCCGGCTCGCAAACCCGCTTTGCGACGCGCTCAAACCCAGCCAGATGGGTCTCGACTATGGCTGCGGTCCGATTCCGGTGCTGGCTATGATGCTGGAAGAGGCGGGCCACACCATGGCGCACTACGACCCGTTCTTTCACGATGACCCCCGGCCCCTGGAACGCTGTTACGATTTCGTGACCGCGAGTGAAACTGTCGAACATTTCTATCACCCCGCACAGGAGTTCGAACGTCTGGACGAGATCCTGAAACCGGGTGGCTGTCTGGCGATTATGACGTGTTTTCAGACCGATGATGCGCGGTTTGCCGACTGGCACTACCGGCGCGACCTGACCCATGTCGTGTTTTATGCTGAGCGCACATTCGAAGTGATCGCGGCCATACACGGTTGGTCCTGTCGTTTTCCGACCAAGGACATCGTGCTGATGCAGAAACCCGATTCAACAGACAAGACGATATGACCGCTGCACCTGAACAACTTCTGGAATCGGTCTTCGGGTTCCCGGCATTTCGTCCGGGCCAGAAAGAGATTGTCGATCGCCTGCTCAAAGGTACCAACACCCTGTCTGTGATGCCGACCGGGGCAGGGAAGTCGATTTGTTATCAGCTTCCCGCGCTGATTGCCGAACACCTGACTGTCGTCATCTCACCGCTGGTCGCCCTGATGGATGATCAGGTTGCCGGATTGCGCGCCAATGGTGTCGAAGCTGCCTGCATTCACTCCAACCGGTCTCGTGAGGACAACGTGGCCGACTGGCGGCGGGTGCAGGACGGTTCGATCAAGCTGTTGTATCTGTCGCCCGAACGATTGATGACCGAACGTATGCTGAGCGCCTTGCAGGGTCTCGATCCGGCAATGTTTGTCGTGGATGAGGCCCATTGCATCTCGAAATGGGGGTTCAGCTTCCGGCCCGAATACGAAGCGCTTTCAAGCCTGCGCGAACGGTTCCCCAAGGCCACACTCAGCGCGTTCACCGCCACTGCCGACACCGCAACCCGGCAGGACATTGCATCCAAGCTGTTCGGTGGAAAGGGCGACATTGTCGTGCGGGGTTTCGATCGCCCCAATTTGCGGCTTGCCGTCGCCCCCAAGACCGACCGTAACAAGCAGCTGCTGGACTTTGTTGAACCCCGGCAGGGTGAATCAGGGATCGTCTATTGCCTGTCCCGCAAGCTCACTGAAGAAACGGCCAAACTGCTGCGTGGAAAAGGCTACACGGCGCTGCCCTATCACGCCGGATTGCCCCAGGAGGTTCGCCGGGAAAATCAGGAAACCTTCATGGCCGAAGACGGGGTGATCATGGTGGCAACGATCGCCTTCGGCATGGGGATCGACAAACCCGATATCCGCTACGTCTTCCACATGAACCTGCCCGGCAGCGTGGAAGCCTATTATCAGGAAATCGGACGCGCCGGACGCGACGGCAAACCCGCCGATGTTCATATGCTTTATGGCCTCGACGACATCCGCATGCGCCGACAGTTCATTGCGCAGGACGATGGCAACGAGGATCACAAACGCCGCGAGCACAAGCGGCTGGACTCCCTGCTGGCCTATGGCGAGGCGATAAGCTGCCGACGGGTCGCGCTGCTCACATATTTCGGTGAAAACACCCAAGCCTGCGGCAATTGCGATATCTGCATCGACCCGCCAACTCTGATCGACGGCACCAAGGAAGCCCAGATGCTGCTGACTGCCGTTGCGCGCACCGGGCAGGTCTTTGGGGCCGCCCATATCGTCGATGTGCTGCGGGGCAGTGCGTCGGAAAAAATCCTCGCCCGCGGCCATGACTCGCTGCCGGTCTATGGGGCCGGGAAAGAACGCCCGAAGAACTTCTGGACTGCCTTCATCCGTCAGGTCGTCGCCTCGGGTTATCTGTCCATCGATGTCGAAGGTTATGGCGGGCTGCAACTGACCGAAAAAGCCGAACCGCTTTTGAAAGGCGAGCAGGGGTATGAGTACCGGGACATCCCGAGAACCAAAGCGACAGGGTCGAAAAAGGCCCGCGCCGCTGTGGCCGCTCTCGATGATGCCGATGCAGAGCTTCTCGCTGGTCTGAAGGCCCTGCGACGCGAGCTGGCACAGGAACGCAAGGTTCCCGCCTATGTCATCTTCTCCGACGCAACCCTGCACGACATGTGCGTGATGAAACCAAATGATCTGGAGACGTTGGCGCTGGTCAACGGCGTCGGGCCAAAGAAGCTGAAGGATTTCGGCGGGATGTTTCTACAGGCGCTGAAAGCGTAGCTCAGTCAGTGCTCTCCGACTGTTCGAGCATGTAATCCCGAACGACGGGCACATCGTCACGCTCGCGCGAGATCATCAGCTGGAACACCATATTCGAGCCGTGCAGGAAACCCAGCTCGACGGCTGACAGATAGAACTCCCACATCCGGCAGAACCGTTCGTCATAAAGCGCCCGCGCGGCGTCCCGGTTGGCGGCGAACCGTAGCCGCCAGTGCCGGATTGTGTGATAGTAGTGCAGCCGCAGCACTTCCATGTCGGCCACCCAGAGACCGAGACGCTCGGTCACCTCAAACACTTCCGAAAGCGCGGGCACGTAGCCGCCGGGAAAGATGTACTTGCGAATGAAGGGGCCGGTGGTTCCCGGCGGGGTCATCCGCCCGATCGAATGCACCAGCGCGGAGCCGCCAGGTGCAAGCAGATCGCGCACCTTGCCGAAATATTCGTCAAAATGCCCAATCCCGACATGTTCCATCATACCG
>CALSNJ010000002.1:632124-1563539 GCA_943787745.1 uncultured Alphaproteobacteria bacterium
ACCGAGACCACCCGGTCGAACTGGCCGGAAAACTCTCGATAGTCCTGCAGAACAAACTGCACATTTGCGGCCACGCCCGCAGCTTCGACCCGTTCCTGAGCAACGGCCATCTGGTCGGGCGACACATTCAGCGAGACGACATTGGCGCCTGCGCGCGCCAGTTCGATCGCCAGACTGCCCCAGCCGCCGCCGATCTCGCAGACGGTCATCCCCGGCTTGATGGCCAGCTTGCGCACAATACGGGCGAGTTTGGCCTTCTGGGCATCTTCCAGGCTGTCCTCGGGAGAATGGAAGAAGGCACAGCTGTAATTCATCCCTTCATCGAGAAACAGGCGGTATAGCTCGTCCGAAAGATCATAGTGGTGCTGCGCCTGGCTTTTGGCCCGCTCGACCGAGTTCTGCTGCTGGCGACGGCGCCGCGCGCGCCAGATCCGCCGCAGGCTGCCCTGAACCGGGTGGGCGCCCAGGGCGGCGCGGTTGATGGAGAACAGAAACAGCAGATCGTGGATGGTCGTGCCGTCTTCGCAGGTCAGGGTGCCGTCCATATAGGCTTCGGCGGCAATCAGTTCGGGGTTGAAGAACAGCTGCCGGGCCACGGCCCTGTTGTGCAGACGCAGCGAGACCCGCACCACATCGCTGCCATCACCAAATTCGTGCACCGCACCCGACGCATCCTGAATTTTCAACGAGCCGTTGCGGACAAAGGACCGCAGAAGATTACCGAGTAAACGCAAAACACACCTGTTCTTGTGGTGGTGCGAGCCTAGCCCAATTCCCGGCTATCGAGAATGGCAAACTGGTTGCGTGCCGAGGATGACAAGGAAAATCAGACGACCAACTCGTAGATGCAAGCGACAACCACAGCTTCATCGCGTTGTTTTGCGCGGCCTGCCAAGTATAGTCTTCGCGACACGTCACACGGAGCGAACGTAAATTTGCGCGCCCGGAACAACGAGGAAACCAACCATGGCCCGTCCTGTCATTCTCGCATGCGCCGTCACCGGCTCGGCCGATTCCACCGGCATAAACCCCGCTGTCCCGGTCACGCCGGAGCAGATCGCCAATGAGGCCATCGCGGCGAACAAGGCAGGTGCTGCGATTGCACATATCCATGTGCGCAACCCGGAGACCGGCAAGGCGAGCACCAAGTTCGAGTATTACGAGGAAGTTGTGAACCGTATCCGCGACGCCGGGTCACCGGTCATCATCAACCTGACCACCGGTCCGGGGGGCCGCTTTGTGCCGGACCCACAGGACCCAATGAAAGCCGGGAAAACGAGTGCCATGATGGCCGCAGCCGAGCGCGTGGCCCATGTGGTGAAACTAAAACCCGATATCTGCTCGCTCGATGTGGCGACCATGAATTTCGGGGAGTGGTCGATGGTCAATTCGCCGGCAATCCTGCGTGAGATGGCCGTGCTGATCCAGGGAGCCGGGGTCAAACCCGAACTCGAGGTCTTCGACACCGGCCATGTCCGGCTCGCCGCCCAAATGTGCGCCAACAGCGAGATCAACGACCCGACACCGCTGTTTCAGCTTTGCCTGGGCATTTCGTGGGGTGCGCCAGCATCTACGGCTGCGATGACCCTGATGCGCGACCTGCTGCCCGACAATGCTGTCTGGGCGTCCTTCGGCATCTCACGCCACGAAATGCCGATGGTCGGGTCAGCAACTTTGCTCGGCGGTCATTGCCGCGTCGGTATGGAGGACAACCTCTATATTTCGCGCGGCAAGCTCGCCTCCGGGAATGCCGAACTGGTCGATCATGCCGTAGGGATCATCCAGTCATTGGGTGAGGACGTCGCGACCGTCGATCAGGCCTGCGAAATACTGGGCTTACGGGGTTAACGCGCAACGATAAGCGCCGCCCCTTAGAAATAGAGGACTTTTCGCATGAACCAGATCGAACTGGACGGCAAAGTGGCCATCGTCACTGGTGCGGCCCAAGGCATTGGCCGCGCTATTGCCGAACGCCTGCTGAACTCTGGCGCGCAAGTTTGGTTGTGGGATCGTGACGAACACGTCCTCGCCGAGACGGTGGCACAACTCGGCAAAAATGCGCGATCTCTTTGCGTCGATGTCAGTGCCTTCGAAAACGTCATCGCTGCAGTACAGACGGTTGCCGACGCCGCAGGGCAGATCGATATCATGGTCAACAACGCCGGTATTTCCGGGGTTAACACGAC
Organism: uncultured Alphaproteobacteria bacterium; assembly: GCA_943787745.1. Classification (GTDB taxonomy): domain Bacteria; phylum Pseudomonadota; class Alphaproteobacteria; order UBA6615; family UBA6615; genus JABJAG01. Next base: position 634,311 of record CALSNJ010000002.1, read on the forward strand.
GGTTGCTGACTATCCGGTGGACGAATGGCAACGGGTCATCGAGATCAATCTCAACGGTGTCTTTTACGGCTGCAAAGCGGTCGTCCCCCATATGATCGCGCGCGGATACGGGCGCATCGTCAACATGGCCTCTGTGGCGGGGAAGGAGGGGAACCCCAATGCATCCGCATACAGCGCATCAAAAGCTGGCGTTATCGCCCTGACAAAATCCCTCGGCAAGGAACTGGCCGCCCACGATATTGCCGTAAACTGCGTGACACCCGCAGCGGCACGCACCGCCATCTTCGATCAAATGACCCAGGAGCATGTGGACTACATGCTGTCGAAAATTCCGCGCGAACGATTTGTCGCTCTCGATGAAATTGGGGCGATGGTGGCTTGGCTGGTCTCGGCAGAGAACTCGTTCACCACAGCAGCGACATTCGACCTTAGCGGCGGGCGGGCAACGTACTAGTACTGAAATCTGATACAGCTGATTACCGCTTTGTCGTCAGTCCTTTTGCGGCCCAGGCCGCAGATAGACCAGCCAGTAAACCAGAGCGACAAAAACGCTTCCACCGATGATGTTCCCAAGGGTGACAGGGATCAGGTTTCCTGTCGGTAGTTGTACTTTAGTACTAGCGCCGGGCAGTGGCCGCGACGAATATCAACAATCCGATTGATTTGCTGATAAGTGCCCGGTGCGGGGCTGGTTCTCAGAACCAGTTTTGATCCCGCCCGGGTCGAGAAAGCATAAGCCCTCGCCCGTCGCTGCGAGGAGCGGAACCACAAGGGCTGCTGAACTCTCGCCAAAACATTGATGCCACCTATGCCACGTGTGATTGGAAACGGTGGAATCCGAAACGGCTGCGCAGACTCATCATACCGCCACCTGCACATGTCCTTTGAAGCGCGCTGCGGTCCCAACCAACATCCGCCCATGACGAACCCCGCAACCCTCTCAAGCTGCACTAACGGTCTGTTCTGTTGATGCACGAACGACTCGCACAATGCGGTGCTCGAGGGTTGCTTGCCGCCGACCGAGTGGGAATAATTTCGGCGGATCAGATCGCTCAAGGGTAGGGTGCTCGTTCTGGTCGAATACATCCAGCGGCGGAACACGCCCAAACGGAACAAGGGGGAAGGATGAGCAAGTGGTTTCAACGTGCCATCGGGGCCAGTGTCATCTTCTGGCTCCTGCTTGAGACAGCTTCCGTGTTGGAGATTGTTGAACCGGCAGGTTTTGAATCTCTTCTTCGGCAGGACGCACCCGACACCAGATTTGTTGGCCTCTTGCTAATTGGCGTGGCGCTAATCTGGGTCGTCTTCGCGGTCTTCCTGCGGGACCGGTTAAAGTAAACCGGCGACCAAAGGGCGGGATAGAAGATGGGTGGAATATATTGTCAGAACGATAATTCTAATGAATAGAATTATCAAAATTCAAAATGGCGGAGGGGGTGGGATTCGAACCCACGAGACGCTTGCACGCCTGCCAGTTTTCAAGACTGGTGCCTTCAACCGCTCGGCCACCCCTCCATGGTGGTTAGCTAGCATCCGCGGGCGCAGTTGAAAACCACTTCACGCATATTCTGCACCCGAATTTAGGAGTCCCATCGAAAACCGGTTTGGTTCACGATTGTCCTGGGGAGATAAGCCATGAGCAATAACGACACCGTAGCACTTGCGCCACCCGCGCTGATGTTCAGCCATTTTGGGATCAATGTGGATGATGCCGACGGGCTTGAGGACTTCTACACCCGGGTGCTCGGCTTTTGCGTGAGCGACCACGGGCTGATCCGGGGGGACAAGGATCGGATCATCTTCATGACGCGGCGCCCCCGCGAACATCACCAGTTTGTGCTGGCAGGCGGTCGTTCCGCCGAGAAGGACTCCACCGTTGGAGAGACAGGCTTCAAGGCCCCCGATCTGGCAGCTTTGCGCGGGCTCAAGACCCTGCTTGAGGCTGAACCCGATGCAAGCGATATCACAACCGTAGATCACGGCATCTGCTGGACCCTGTATTTTCGCGACCCGGAAGGAATCCGCTGTTCGGTTTCTGTGGATACCACCCACCACGTCCCACAACCGACCGCCTGGCCACTTGATCTGTCTTTGAGCGACGCGGATATCATCGGGAACACCGCGCGCCGCGCCCGTGAGATCCCGGGCTCCATGCCGCGCGAGGACTGGCAGGCCGCAAGGACTGCGCAGTTCTCAGCTGAAGGGCGTCTCACCATGGAAGGGGAGGAAACCGGCAACGCAAACCCCGATTTTCCGCGTCCCCATCCCGAACGTGTGCTGCTGCCGGTTCATCCGCTTGCGGCTCGGCCTCCTGCGATCGCGCAAGCCCATTGTGGCTTCAAGGTCTCTGACATGGAGGCCATGATCACCTTCTATGACAAGGTGCTCGGATATGCCGTGACCGACCGGGGAACAATGCCCGCGATCGGAGCGGAGCCGGAGCGCGAATATACCTATCTGAGCCGGGACCCGAACGAGCACCATCAGGTTATCCTCGTCTCGGGTCGGGACATGGACGCACCTTCGAGCGTCAATCAGCTCAGTCTGCGCATCATGACCCTGGACGAATTGCGCCGGATGGAAGCCGAACTGGAGGCCCACCCGGCAGTCGGGCCGCTACGGCGAACCTGCCATGGCAATTCCTTCTCGATCTACTTCCCGGATCCGGAAGGCAATGTCGTCGAACTCGCAGTGGAATCCGTCTGGTACGTGCCGGCACCACATGGCGCGCCGCTGGATTTATCATGGAGTGATGAGAAACTCATCAACTGGGCCGAACAGCATTGCCGCGAAACACCGGGTTTCATGATGCGGGCTGACTGGAAACAACGCGCACGCGTCGAGCTTTTGTCCAGCGGGCATATTGAGGCAGAGGGACTTGTCAGCGACGTCGCCTGATAGGAATTAGCTCTCTCGGCGCGCGGCCTTTCGCGGTTCGCTGGAACGGCTGGCAAATCGCAAGTCTTCGAGCAAACCACGTACGTCCCGGATACGCAGAAGAAGACGGCTCATCGAATGACGCAACTCGAGGGCGGAATCCTGACTGCGCAGTGCATGTTCTGCATCACTCTCAAGATCCTGAATGGGGGCACGAAGATCATCACTGATTTCCTCGAGAACCTCACGCCGGTCCGTTTCAAGCGTGACGAGCTGTTCGTGGGTTTCACGAAGTTCCTGCGTCTGCGACGCAACCCGACTTTGCAATTCGGATCGAGACACCATGGTTTCACGAAGCGCACGGGACATGTTGTCAAATGAACTCGCGAGGGCCCCAAGCTCATCATTGCGCCGGGTTTCGATAACCATGCTGAAGTCGCCTCTGGATATGCGTTCGGTCGCGCCCGCGAGTTCCTGAATGGGAGCGCTCAGGCGTGCCGCGAGCAGTGTTGCAACAGCTGCAGCAATCATGAGGGCCACAAGCGATACACCGACCAATTGAACGATCTGCTGTCGCGTCTCATCATCAGACGCCGCAACAAGTTCACTCTGCATGGCCGCAATTTCGCTTTCGACGAAGGTTGTATCAATCACAACATCCAGCGCGCCGAAAACATAACCGTCCGCTACGATTGGGGTGATAATACGGATCGTCATGTCACCGTTCATACGCACAGCGGGCGCCTTACCCTCCAGGACTTCAGCCACCTCAGGTGAGGCCGGGTCGCCAAAGGACTCCAGTTCATCAGACCCGTTGTGAAAGATGCGCCCATCCCTGCCATGAACATTCAGTGCGACAATTTCTTCACGTGAAAGAAGGGGCTGAACGATATTTCCAACACCGTCGATATCTTGAAAGAACAGAGGCTCCAACAGGCTGTCTGCCGTGAGGGAGCTCAACGAAACGGCATGCGATCGGGCGGCCTCGGTCAATGAGGCTTCAAATCGCTCGAGCATACGCGTCTGAAATTCAGAATTGAGACGCTGGGTAACGGTAAACTGATAAATCGACACCACGGCGGTCAGACAGGCCACAAGCGAAATCAGTATCAGCAGGTATTTGGTTCTTATGCGCATCGAATGTCTGTGTGCTTAGCGCGAATGATGTGCGTTGAAAGCATCACGTACCCACCGGAATTCGCCCAGAGCGGCTGCGTCCAATTCTTCAAACTGTTTGACCTTGAAATACTTACGCAGCACTGATTGGCCTTTCTCGTTCAGATGCATTTCCCGCATGATATCTTTCGCACGTTCTCGAACCGGGACAGGCAGGGAGGAGCGCATCAGGAGGACAGAGCGCGGTACGGCGCGTGTTTCATGGAGAACGCGGATCTCGTCGCGGAAACGACCAGTCACAACCTCATCGTCGTCCATATCAAGATTGCTGATCGTGGCCACATCCACACGACCGCGGACCAGTGAACCAACCACGTTGATCTCCGCCCCCCCCCAAAAAGATAGCGGACGTGTTCGGAGGAAGCTTGCCCTGAGGCATCGGGCACCATATCCAGCCCGGCATTCATGATCTCGACATATGGCAGAAAAAAGCCGGATGTTGATCCCGGGTCTTCAAATGCAATCCGGGCGCCGCGCAAGTCTTCAAGCTTGTGGATCGGACTTTTTTTGAGCACCAGCAAAACCGAATGATAGGAGCGGGCGTTCTCTTTCCACTCCCGCAATTCCATTTTCATGGTGCCGGCTGCTTCGATCTGAAGCGCAGCAAAAACGGTTTCCGAAATAATATCTATGTCACCGCGCTCGGCAGCCGCAATCATGTCTTCGGGCTGGTGCTTGAGAACCACTTCGACATCATCGAATGCGTCGTGGTTATCAACAATATGCTGGCCGAAGGCGAGAAGTCGGGCAGCATGTTTGCGCGGGTTTCCCGAAACGCGGCCCACGGTGAGGGTGCGTGGGCTTTTCTGGGAAACGGTATCCGGCGGAGCAGATTGCGCTGAGGCGGCAGTATACGGGAGTGCTGCAAACACTGCGACAGATCCAATAACAACAGCGCACCAAGCCTGCTTCATGCCTATCCACCACCTGATCATGCCGTTTGATACCATGAGTCTTGTTCTTTGAAAGCGGGTACAAAAAAGACGCAGGATTGCCTTTGATGTGAAAGGGAACGATATACCCGAATAGGGTTGAAGAAGGGGAACAGAATGCAGCAAGAGCCAACGTCTTCCGTACAGGCTGCCGTCAAATACATTACAGACACCGGCGAAAAGCGCTTGATCTATGTGCCGTCAGAGGCCGGTCAGGACAATTCCAAATGGGCTGGGTTGTACGAGGATCATATCATTTCCATCCATGATGGCCGACAGAATGACGAACCCTTTGATATCGATCGTCAGGGGTTTGCGTTGGTTGACCAGAGATCCGACGTCGCGGACTTCTTTGACGATGCACAGATAGCCTCGGTTTATGAAACGGAAGTGGCGCAGTTGCTCAAAGACATGACCGGTGCAACTCGCGTTCACATCTTCGATCACACCCGTCGGGCGGATTCGAAATCGATGCGAGAGCAGAAAGTTGTGCGCGAACCCGCCGGGGTGATCCACAACGACTACACCGATGTATCCGCGGCAAAACGCATTCGAGACCTGTTCCCAGCAGACGAAGCCGAGGACCTTCTGTCACGTCGTTTCTCCATCGTGAACGTCTGGCGGTCTTCCAACGGTAAGCCGATCGAGACCGCACCATTGGCATTGTGCGACGCCCGCAGCGTCGACGACAACGATCTGATCACCGTCGAGCGCCATTCAAAGGATCGGATCGGTGAAGTCCAGCAGGTGATCAAGAACGACAAGCATCGCTGGTATTACTTCCCGCAGATGCAGCCCGACGAAGCCCTGCTGATCAAGACCTTCGATTCCGCTCTGGATGGTCGGGCGCGCTTTTCGGTTCACACGGCTTTTGAAGATCCGATGGCCCCGGATAACGCGACCCCGCGTGAAAGCATCGAAACCCGCGCTTTTCTCTTTTTCTAGAGCCCGACAAAGGTATGACATCGCCGGACTGACGTGCGTGCTGTAGGGTCTAAATGAACCCGATCCTTGGACCACAGCTTGTCAGAAGACACGACATTACCCGCATCTCCGATACACCCACAAACCGTCGTGGCGATCGCGTGGATGGTTCTGGCCAGTCTCGTCGCGGTGACAACCCACGGAATGATCCGGCATGTCGCGACGACGGACATGCACCCGTTTCAGGTTACCTTTTTCTACAATCTGTTCACGATCGCGATCATCGTTCCACTCGTCGTGCGCGGCGGGGTGGGAGTTCTGCGCACCCGACGACACGGCATGATGTTTGTTCGTGCCGTGCTGCACCTGTCCTCGATGCTGTTGTTCTTTGTTGGACTGACCCTGATGCCGCTTGCAACAGCCAGCGCGCTGACATTTCTTGCTCCGCTATTTGCTGTCCTGCTGGCTGCAATTTTTCTGAGAGAAGGTTTCACACCAAGACGCGTGGTCGCATTGATCATAGGTTTTTCCGGGATGCTGATCATCGTGCGACCAGATCCGGCTTCACTGGATCAAGGCGCGCTCGTACTCGTCGGCGCGGCACTCTTGTGGGGGGCCGTGCTGGTCATCATCAAAGTCCTGAGTCGAACAGAATCCAGTGCAACGACCACTGCCTGGATGGCTCTCATGATGGCGCCTTTGGCACTCCTGCCTGCAATTCCCTATTGGGCGCCTCCAAGCCTCTATCAGCTTGGCTGGCTGGCACTGGCGGGGGTATTGGGCGCGTTTGCCCAATGGGCGATGACTCAGGCGCTTAAAACGGGTTCGACCAATGCTGTCATGCCAATTGATTTTCTGCGCCTGGTCTGGGGCGCGCTCATCGGCCTGGCTGTCTTCGATGAGATACCCGACATATTCACCTGGCTGGGAGGGGCCGTTATTTTCGGGTCATCTGTCTGGCTGACATGGCGCGAACGGCAGGTAAACCTGAAAGAGCAGGTCGACTAACTTGTCTTCACGCGCTGGTCGCGATGCAATATCAGGTCCTGAATAACATCGAATGCCAGTCCCGACAGCTCGATGAAGTTCCCGCCAAACCGGCCTTTTTTGGTGTCGACCGACGTGATCTCAACCAGAAGCAACAGGCTTCGGTCCTTGAAATCCGTGAAGCGAAGTTCAGCCCGCCCTCCGAGTTCCGGCCAGGTTGATCGGTCGTGCCTCTCGAAAGCCCCCTCGGCACCGAAACCAGACAATCCAATATCGAGAATATCGATATCCTGCCCGTCCAGAGAGGCAGTGATAATCACAGCGCGACGTCGATCACGGCGCCGTTCTTCTTCAATATGCGCAATGACACGTGACGACATGGTTCACCAAAAGTTGGGTTGCGTAACCTGACCTTGCGACACCAACCCTTAAACAAGGCTGAACACACACGGTATTACAGCGCGCTGATGACTTTCCACACGACCTCCGACATAACCAACTCAGACACATTCAAACGATCAGGCGCAGTCCATGGTGAAAGTCATTGTTCAGATGTACCCGGTCATGCCGTCGGCTTCGGAAGCCGAACGTATGGCCATGCGCCCCATCGGCCGAAACGCTGAGCTGTTTCAGCAAACCTTGCGCGGCTGGTGCGACATCGTGGAGGAGGCCGACAGGCTTGGTCTTTGGGGCGTCACCGCGATCGAACACCATTTCCACTCCGAAGGTTACGAAGTCAGCCCAAACCCCGGTGTGATGAACGCATTCTGGGGGGCGCGAACAAACAATATCCGGGTAGGTCAACTTGGCTATGTGATGACGACGCACAACCCGATCCGAGTGGCCGAAGAGACGGCAATGCTCGATCATCTGACGGAGGGTCGGTGCTTTGTCGGTTTTTCACGCGGCTTCCAGTCCCGCTGGACTGATGTCATTGGCCAGCATGTCGGCGCGAAAGCGACAAGGTCAGATGGCAGCGATGACGACCTTCTGAATCGGGAAATTTTCGAAGAAGCCGTCGAAATCGTTCTAAAAGCCTGGACCGAGGAAAGTATCGAGCACAATTCCCCACGCTGGCAGATACCCTATCCGCATGACACAGGACTGAAAGACTGGTTCATGTCGCCATGGACCGAAAAGCTCGGGGCACATGGAGAGATTGGCCCCGAGGGTGAGGTGCGTCGCGTGAGTGTTGTGCCCGCGCCTTATACGAAACCCCATCCGCCGGTTTTCATCGCTTCAAACGCCAGCCAGGAGACAGTCGAGTACGCCGGCAAACATGGCTTTATCCCGGCGTATTTCTCACATATGGACAAGGTCGCCGATTACGGCCCGGCCTATGTCAACGCCGCGGCCCGCGCCGGCCACAAATTTGGGCTCGGCCAGAACCAGGCCATCGTCCGGATGCCGCGCATTGCCGATACCATGGCCGATGCCCGACAGGCTGTGGCCAATTACGACGGCATGATCTTCAAACACTTCTACGAGAACTTCCTGCCACTCGCATTCCGCGAAAAAATCAGCGTGACCCCCGAGACACCCTTTGAAGACCTGGTCGACCCGATGATCGACACGGGCCTGTTTGTACCGGGATCGGCCAGCGAAGTGCGCGATCAGTTTGTCGCCCAGTGGAAACACCTGCCGGCTGAATACGTCATCCTGATCTATCACTTCGCCCAGCAGCCGAAGGAAAGCGTGATCGCCAACCTCAAGCTCTTCATGGACGAGGTCAAACCAGCCCTCGATGAACTCACTGATTACGAAGACTAGAGGCGCTTGCCGACAGCGTCACTCGCGCCGTGAAGCGCCGCCTTGGGCAACATCACATGGCAACCCTTGTTGATATTCACCAATTGGGAAACCCGGACATCCGCAGCGAGGCTGCACAGCGAATAGGCGTCTTCGCGTGACAGGTTGGTGCGTTCACAGATCAGTTTGATCATCTCGCGCAGCCCCTGTTTTGCCGCATCATCAAGATCCTGATCGATGCCAATCGTAATGTAGTGGGTGTCGGTCTCGGCCCGCGGCATGGTGTGGGACAGATCTTTGCGCACATGGAACTCGAACGTACCAATCAACGCGGTCTCAGCGGCCGACAGACAACTTTCACCATCACCCTGCAGCGCATGACCGTCACCGGTCTGGAAGTTCGCCCCCGGCACAAACACCGGTAGATAAAGCGTCGAACCAGGCCCGAGCTCCTTGATGTCGAGGTTGCCACCATGCGGCTGCGGCACGATGGAGGTAATCGGTCCCCATTCGGGTGGTGGCGACACACCCATCACGCCAAAGAACGGATTGCAGGGCAACTCGACGCCCCAGGGCAGGGTTGCAACCATACTGTCGCGATCCAGCGGAATATTGATTACGCGCCGGACCGGAAAATCTTCGGGAAGGGCGCCTTTCAGGGGCATCATCATATTCCACGCCCAGTCCTGGCGCAGTTTCACATCAATGATACGCACTTCCAGCACGTCTCCGGGTTCCGCACCCTTGACCGCGACCGGGCCGGTCATGATGTGGCCGGGCAGGATTGGCTTGTTGGACGCGATGAATGCTTCATGGTCGGGCAGCAGGTTTTCACGTGCCCCATCGGGAAGTTGATCGGGACCTCCGGAGATCGTTTCGATCGTAACCCGGTCACCGGATTCAACTTCGAGAACGGGTTCGAATTCAGATGAGAAAGCGCCCCAGCGCAAGTTCTCGGGCTTAGATGTCAGCAGATGTTCTGTGGCCACGTTGCTTTCCCCCGCACATGAATTTTCATCCATTGTGTCCACCCGCGTTCAGGTGGGCAAGGGGTCAGCGCTACATCGCTGAAACACCGCCATCGAGCACCATTTCAGCACCCGTCATAAATCGGGATTCATCCGAGGCGAGATAGACAACAGCCAACGCCACATCATCGGGCGTGCCAACAATGCCCAGTGGAATCTGGCGCGCCAGCTTGTCGAGGCCTTCCGCGCGCGTGCCGGTCTTGAGCAAGTTGTCGAGTATCGGCGTATCGACAAAAGCCGGATGCACCGAGTTGCAGCGGATCTTATTCTTCTCTCGTGCACAATGCAGCGCAACAGACTTCGTAAGATGACGTACCGCAGCCTTTGCCGAATTGTAGGCTGCAAGATTGTGGCCCGCGATAATACCTGAAATCGACGAGATATTTACAATCGACCCGCCTCCCGAAGCCGCGATATGTCGGATCGCGTATTTGCAACCAAGGAACACGCTGTCGAGATCAAGCGCATGCAAACCCCGCCAGTCTTCGAGAGACGTATCCTCAACCGATCCGGTGATTGCAGTCCCGGCACAGTTCACGAGCACATGCAGGCCGCCCAGTTGTTTTGTGGTGACATCCAGCACCGAAATCCAGGCTTCCTCGTTCGTGACATCATGAGCGACTGCCATCGCTCCACTGCCAATTTCCGCCGCGACGCGTTCTGCACCTTCTGCATTGATATCGGTCACAACGACCTGCGCACCTTGATGTGCAAGCATGATGGCGGTCGCGCGACCAATTCCCGATGCTCCACCGGTTACCAATGCGACCTTGCCGTCGACCCGTTTCATTTGTCACAACCTCCACTACGATCCATGCCATCAAACCCGGCCATATGAACACGATGCAACCCATCATCACAGAACGTCTTAAGCTGCGTCCATTCGAACGCACCGATGAAGAAGCAGCATTCGCGTTTTTCAGTGACCCCGAGGTGATGCGGTTCAGCCTGAATGGCCCCCATAGCTCACGCAAGCCAACCGAAGACTTTATCGTTACCAACATCAACCGGCAGGATCGTCAGGGATATTCGATCTGGGCCGTCGTGGAACAGGAAACCGGAACCGTGATCGGCATGTGCGGTCTGGCTGAGTTTGGGCACGGCGTTCCGGGTATTGAATTGGCGTATCGATTGCGATGCGACAGATGGGGGCAGGGCTATGCCAGCGAAGCTGCGCGGGGTGCCATTGAATATAGCTTTACTGAATCAAAGCTGGAGCGGCTGATCGCAGCGGTTGAACCCGCGAACATCGCATCAGTGCATGTACTTGAGAAAATCGGTTTTGTGAGAGTCTCGCGTCGCACTGTCGCGGGCAAGGATGCATTCCTGCTCGAACTGACTCGTGACGACTGGCTTTCCAGTCAAATTTCCGACCAACGAAGCTAGGACAAGGGGCCCTTTGCGGCCTTCCACGCTTCCATACCGCCGGACAAATGGCACGCGTCCGTGATGCCCGCACCGAGCGCCGCTTCGACTGCCATGGCAGAGCGTTCACCGAATGCACAGTAGAAAACAATCTGACGTTCCGAACTTCGCGCCAGTTCATACAACAACCCACCAGGATTTATATTCTCTTCGAGGTCAGGGTAGGGGGCGTGGACCGAACCCGGAATAATCCCGTTCTTTTTCCGTTCAGCGTCGTCGCGCAAATCGACAAGAATCAATGAGGGGTCCAGAACTTTTGTGACACCTTCGCGGCAATCTACCGACAACCCCATTTTCTCGAGATCATCCTGACGCAAACCGATTTTCAGGTTTGCCGGGACAGCTACGTCCATCATTTTCGGATTGGCGAGATTCAGGCCTTCCATGATCTCGATATACTCAGCCTCCGAGGATACCTGCAGACGCGGATTGCACATGCGCTCTTCAGCGATCGTACTGACGGTATCGCCCTTGTAGTCATGCGCCGGAAAAACGAGCGTGTCGTCAGGGAGTTTGAGCAGTTTGTTGAAGATAGAATCGTACTGCGCGGCAGCGTTGCCGTTTTGGAAATCGGTTCGGCCTGTGCCGCGAATGAGCAGTGTGTCACCCGTGAACACGCGATCGTCCAGCATGAAGCTATAGGAATCATCCGTGTGGCCGGGCGTGTAAATCACATCGAGGGCCAAGCCTTCGACATCAATCTTGTCGCCCTCGCTGACCCGCATGGACACCACATCCACACCGCTCTGTTCTCCCATGACCGTAATACAGCGCGTCGTGTCCCGCAGCGCACCAAGACCGGTGATGTGGTCCGCATGGACATGGGTGTCGACGGCCTTGATCAGTCGAAGGTCGAGGTCTTCAAGAAGCTGGATATATCTGTCGACCTTTTCGAGAACCGGGTCGATGATCAGGGCTTCACCACCAAGGCGGCTGGCCAACAGATAGGTGTAGGTGCTCGATTCACCGTCAAAAAGCTGGCGAAAGATCATTCCTGTGCGTTCCTTCATTCAGACCAATTCACACTTATAATACGTGAAATAGCCGACGAATGTGCGCCTAATTTACCGGAACGTTCTTTTCAAGCCGCTTGCGGCTCAGAGGCTGTAAAATGTTGTCGCCGTATCGTGGAAAAACTTTCGATTTTCCTCTTCCGAACGGTCCGCAAGAACCTTCTTCTGCATGGCCGTGTAGTCATCAAATGACGTCCACATCGCCTCAACAGGGAAGTTGCTGCCAAAGAAACAACGATCCGCACCGAACATGTCGAGCGCTGTATTAGCCGAGATATCCATGACAGCTTCATCGAGCTTGCGCGTATAGGTGTTCAGGCCAGAGACCTTGATGGACACATTCTCGCACGGCACCAGAACCTTCAAGGCATCGCGCCACTCGGTGACAGCAGAATCGTCAGTTGCTGTCAGCATTCCAGCATGCACGAGGCAGATATTCAGGTTCGCAGCTTCCTTCGCCAGCATCGCAAGGTCTTCGAACTGCTGGACATAGCCCTGAAAATCAAACGTCAGATTACGGTCGGACAGAACCGAAAGGCCGCGCCGGAAGCTCGTTGACAGGCAGAAGTCCTGGCGATCTACAAAACGCCAGTATTCATTGGTCGGGTGCCAGTACACCTGCTGCCGGATTCCACGCAGATTGGCGTGTTCCATATGCCCATCGAGGACCGCCTCAAGATTAGGGTCTGTCAGATCCGCATGGCCGACAATACCGTTGGGATATCCATGTTCATCGGCAATCGCCTGCAAGCCGGAGGTTTCATCGACCGGGCGCGAAATATCGAAATTGGCCTGCACATGGACCGATTTGACGACATTGTGGGTCGCGAAGTCCGTCTTTAGATCCTCGATCTGATATTCGGTCTTCAGCGCCGTCCAGTCATCACCGAAGATCATTGGCCGCATTGGCCGATTCATCCAGGGGTAGTTTTTCAGATCCCAGAACAGGTGGTGGTGGGAATCAACAACAGGACCATCGTAGAGCGGCATGAACAAACTCCTTGGGTGGCACTTCGTTATTCGCCGAGTGCCGCATTGACCTTGGGCATGACCTCGGTGGCCATGAGCTCCATCGAACGCCGGGCGAGGGGAATGTCCGCCCAGTCGTGGCCTGTATACATCAAGGTGCCATAGGGTCCCACAATTTCGCGATGGGCGAGTATCTGTTCGACCACGGAATCGACATCGCCAGCAATCACCTGAGTGTCGAGTGAATGCCGGACCGAAACTTCCTCATCGGGTTGGTCGGGATGCGATTTGAATAGCGCCAACCCCTGAGCCCCGCGTCCGCGCGCGACCTTCTTCATCAGATTGCTGTAGTAAAATCCATAGGGCCCGTCTTCGCTGCGGGCATAGGCAGCCGCATCATCGCCGTCGTCACAGACCATAATGCTTTTGGCAATCCGCCAGAGCGAGGGGTCTTCGGGCAAGCCTGCATTGCGCTGTCCCTCAAGGAATTTGGGCAGATGCGTGGCCACCCAGTGATCCTGCACATAGTTGGACGAAACGCCGGTCCAGCCGCGTTCGGCCGCAGCGGTGATCCCCTTGGAGTAGGGGGCAAGGGCAGTAAAGACGATCGGCGGATGGGGCTGCTGCAACGGCTGTTTCACGATCCCCTGACCGATCTCGGGAAACAGCGTGCGCTCGGTCGACGTCTTGTAGTGCTTGCCTTCCAGATTATAGGGGGCTTCGCCACTCCAGATCGCGAGCACCTGATCGATCGCCTCGACCATCTTTTCATTCTTGTCGAGGTCGAGATTTCCAAAAACCTCAATGTCAGACGGCAGACCACCCGGACCAATGCCCATAATCAGGCGACCATCGAGGAGGTGATCCATCATTGCGACCTGCGCTGCGACATGGACAGGATGATAGCTCGGCATATTGATCACACCCGTGCCGAGTTTGATCTGCTTGGTCTTCTCGATCAGGGTTGCCAGAAAGATCATGCAACTGGTGATCGGCTCGGCCAGATCGGTCATGTGTTCACCGACAAATGCCTCACAATAGCCAAGTTCATCCGCAAGGATGACGGCATCCTGATCTTCTTTCAGGACCTCGCGATAGTCGCGATCGATCGGATGGACGGGCTGGGTAAAAAATCCAAGCTTCATAACGTGGTTCCTGAAAGGGAGTTCAATGATGGTGCCAATTGAAACACAACCTCAACATCGGGTCGCGTGTCGAAACGGAATAGAACCTGCGCGCCACAATCATCTGTCTCCCAAATACAAACATCGTGAATTGCCCGACGCGGATTCACTGTGGCACGGCTTAGACGTGAAACTGAACGATCTGAGATGGTTATGAAACGCACTTTCCTGAAGTTGACCCTGATCGCAGTCGGATTCCTGCTCCCTGGGCATGCGTTCGCCGAGCCAGATGCGAAGTTCATCGAATGGCTTGATGGTGTGCGCACTGAAGCACGGGCCAGCGGAATCAGCGAGACAATCCTCGACCAAAGCCTGACCGGCGTCGAACCAATCCCACGTATAATTGAGCTGGATCGAAATCAGCCCGAAAGTACCATTACCTTTACCCAGTACATCGACCGTATCGTCAACGCGACGCGCGTCAAAAAAGGCCGGGCGCTTTACGACAAACACCGTGTCATTCTGGATCAGGTTGGCGCCGAATTCGGTGTGCAGCCACGTTTCATTGTGGCGCTTTGGGGTATCGAAACAAATTTTGGCGGATTTACCGGCGGCTTTCCCGTCGTCAGCGCGCTGGCAACGCTCGCCTATGATGGTCGCCGTAGCGAGTACTTCCGCAGCGAATTGATGAAGGCTCTCCAGATCCTCGAAGAAGGTCATATCGCACCGAAAGATATGAAGGGCAGTTGGGCTGGCGCGATGGGCCAAAGCCAGTTCATGCCATCGAGTTTTCTGGCTTACGCCCATGATCATGACGGTGACGGTGCCAAAGATATCTGGAACACACAGGCCGATGTCTTTGCATCGGCGGCCAACTACCTCAAAGGTGTCGGATGGAACGACGACCTGACATGGGGTCGAGAGGTGAGGGTCCCAGAGGGATTTGATGCCTCGCAGGCCTCGCTCGATGTCGTTCGGTCCATCGCGGAATGGCAGCAACTCGGCGTCCGCAGGGTGGACGGCACAAACCTGCCCGCAAGGGATATTCAGGCCTCAATTATTCTTCCCGGTGGCCCCGGGCAGCCAGCCTTTATGATCTACGACAACTACCGCGCAACGTTGCGCTGGAACCGGTCACACTACTTTGCAACGGCCGTCGGTCTTCTCTCAGACCGAATCGCCTATCGTTAGGCTAGAAATCAGGGATGTTTTCGACCGTGGCACCCTTTAGGACTTTGTCCTGCTCCCGCATGCGCCCGCTGGCGCTTCTGGTATTCTGCGCCATGGCACTGGCTGCATGTGCAGAAACCGAATTTCTGGTTCACACGGCCAAACAGGTTCGGGGCGACACCATTTCGACCGGCGATGGGCGATACAAGGTCGGATCACCCTATCAGATCAAGGGTGTCTGGTATTACCCCGCCGAAGATTACGAGTATTCCGAGACCGGAATCGCATCCTGGTATGGCCCGAACTTTCACGGCAAGAAAACGGCCAACGGCGAAACCTATAACCAGAATGACATGACAGCCGCGCACCGCACGCTGCCGTTGCCCAGTGCTGTACGGGTTACGAACCTGGAAAACGGACGTTCCATTGTGCTGCGGATCAATGACCGCGGGCCGTTCGCACGCGGCCGGATCATCGATGTTTCTCGGCGTGGTGCACAACTCCTTGGCTTCGAGCGGAATGGCGTGGCGAAAGTGCGCGTCGATGTTCTGCCCGATGAAAGCCGCCAGCTCAAAGTCGCTGCCATCAATGGCGGCTCCCAACAAATTCAGGTCGCAGCGGCGCCGCGTGAAGTTGTAGTTGCCAAGCCTTTGCCATCAACGACACCGCGAACACCCAGCGCAAGCGTAGGGACACCAGCTTCAACCTCGACGCCTGTTCGCACAAACACTCTCCCGCCGACGGCCGACCCGGTTCTGTCGGAAGAGGTCGAAGTGCTGCAGGTTTCGCCAACCGGCATTTATGTTCAGGCAGGCGCATTCTCGCAGCTTGAGAACGCTCTCAAGATGCGTGACCGCCTTTACGATATGGGACCGACACAAATCAGCCGTTTTCCTGTGTCAGGAACAGAAATCTATCGCGTCCGCATTGGTCCGCTGGCCACCGTTGATATGGCCGACGCAACGCTTACGCGGGTTGTAAATTCAGGTGTTTCCGAAGCCCAACTCATCGTCGAATAGGCCCCATCCCTTGATGCTACAGATCATTCGAACGCTCACTGGCTCTGGCATTTTCGCATTGGTTCTGGCGTTCGGCGGGATCGCACACAGTGCGCCGCCGACATTTCAGACAACAGCAAAACAAGCAATCCTGATGGATTTCGACACCGGAGCTGTTCTCTACGAAAAGAACGCCGACACGATAATGTTCCCGGCCTCCATGACCAAGCTCATGACGTCTCTGCTCGCCTTTGATGAATTGAAGGCGGGGCGCCTCAAACTTGACGACACATTCCATGTTTCTGAAACCGCCTGGCGCAAGGGTGGCTCGAAGATGTTCGTGAAGATCGACGACGACATCAAGATCGAAGACTTGCTGCGTGGCGTCATCGTTCAGTCAGGTAATGATGCCTCCATTGTCATTGCAGAAGGCATTGCCGGCAGCGAAGAAGCATTTGGCGAACGCATGACCGAACGCGGCCGCGAGATTGGTCTGGAAAGCACAGTGTTTCGGAACGCGACAGGCTGGCCGGACCCGCAGCACGTTACGACAGCGCGCGATCTGGCCAAGCTCGCACGGTTCCTGATCAGCGAGTATCCGGACTTCTATCAATACTACTCCGAAAAAGAGTTTACCTACGGCAAGAGTCTGGATGGCAAACCCATCACGCAGGGGAACCGAAACCCATTGCTCTACAAGTCCGTCGGCGCTGATGGTCTCAAGACCGGGCACACCGAAGCCTCCGGATTTGGGCTGACAGCGTCCGCAATTCGCGGTGATCGACGTCTGGTGATGGTGATCAACGGTTTGGACAGCGTGCGGGCGCGCAGTTCGGAATCCGAGCGACTGATCAACTGGGGCTTTCAAGCCTTCGACAATTATCAGCTGTTTCAGGCCGGCGAGACCGTTGAGAACGCGAAGGTCTGGCTTGGCGACGCGGCAACCGTTCCTCTCATTATCGACGATGCTCTGACGATTACCATTCCCAGATCCGCGCGTCGCAACATGAAGGTCAAAGTCATTTATGAAAGCCCGGTTCCCGCGCCCATTCAAGCTGGCGCAACAATCGGCCGCGTCGAGGTGACGGCCCCCGATATCGAGCCAATTTCTCGCCCCCTGAAGACCACCGCGTCGGTTGGCCAGCTGGCATTTTTTGGTCGGATCACCAGCGCCATCAATTTCATCATCTTCGGCGCATCGTCGGGCGGTTGACGGCCCACGATACGCGTGTGACACCTGCGATATGACTGCAGATCGCCCGAGCGGCAAATTCATAACGTTTGAAGGCGGGGAAGGGACCGGGAAAACCACCCAGATCAAGCTCCTCGCAGAAGGCTTGCGCGCGCAAGGTCACGACGTGGTGACCACGCGCGAACCCGGCGGCGCGCCCGGCGCGGATTCAATTCGTTCGCTGCTTGTCTCTGGTGCAACCGACAAGTGGGATCCACTCAGCGAATGCCTGCTGTTGTTCGCCGCTCGCAGAGAACATCTCAACAAAACCATCTGGCCCGCGCTCGCACAGGGGGCCTGGGTTCTTTGTGATCGATTTTCGGATTCCACCATGGCCTATCAGGGCTATGGCCATGATGTCCCCAGACCCTTTATTCAGGGGCTCTATGACATGGTTGTTGGTGATTTTGCGCCAGACCTCACGCTTATCCTCGACCTTGACGTCAAAGTCGGCCTGGACCGGGCCAATACACGCAATGCCGAGACAGCAAGTGGTGAAGACAGGTTTGAACGTCTCGATCAGGCCTTTCACGAACGGTTGCGGCAGGGGTTCCTTGAAATCGCCCAAAGCGCACCCGAGCGCTGCACTATCATTGATGCAGACAACACCCCCGACATCGTCGGCGCAGCAATCTGGATGGCGGTCGAAAAGCGCCTCGACACACAAATGGCCAGTCCATGAGCGACGAGCTGATCGACCGCATCGAAGCGCCACGCAAGGAAACCGGTGCCATACTTGGGCATGACTCAGCCATTGAAACCCTGTCCGAAGCACGTGCCAGCGGCCGATTGGCCCATGCATGGCTGATCACAGGGCCGGCTGGCATCGGCAAAGCCACTCTGGCATGGCGTTTTGCCCGACGAATGCTCGCCCCTGAAGACGCAGGCCTGCCGGGGAACGGCATTGAAACCGATCCGTCCCATCCCGATGTCCGCAAAATCATGAACGGTTCGCACCCCGATTGTCGGTTGATCCGTCGCAGCATGACGCAGAAATCGCCCTATCGGTTTCGGACCGAAATTTCCGTTGAGGATGTGCGCGAAGCGGGAACCTTTCTGCACCATACAGCGGGTCAAAGCGCGTGGCGCTGCCTGATCGTGGACACAGCCGATCAGATGAACACAAATGCTCAGAATGCCTTGCTCAAAGTCCTTGAGGAGCCACCGCCGCGCACATTGTTGCTGCTGGCCGCCCATGCGCCCTCACGCCTCCTGCCAACCATCCGGTCTCGTTGCCGCAGTCTAGCGTTACGGCCGCTGGACAATGCTGAGGTTGCCGAGGTCATCGCCCGCAAGACCGACACGCTTGCCGGGGACGACTTACAGATTATTTCCGACATTTCGGACGGATCACCCGGACGTGCGCTTGAACTGGCCCAAGCCGGCGGCCTTGATCTCTATCGGGAACTGCTTGCGCTGGTAGAACCCTTGCCGGGATTGGATACCGAACGTCTGCATGCCACATCCGATAAATTTGCCGGAGCAGCGGGCGAAGCCAGTTATCGGACTTTTCTCGAAATTCTGAAGTGGTGGCTGTTGCGCCATATCCGCGAAGGTGCGACATCACGCGGGCAGGCAGCACTTGAGCCGTGGTTGCAGGCATGGGAAAAAATTGATGAGCTTGCCGGTCGGGCAGACAGCGTAAATCTCGACCGGAAACAGGTTGTTCTCAATACCTTTTTTGAACTTTCTGCTGCGGCGCGGGGTTAGCTTCGGCCATGGGTGGTAATGCGAGATGAATCGACAGTTTTTACTGAAATTTCTCACACCAATGACATGGTTGCTCTGGGCCATGATTGCAGTGGGTATGGTTGACCACTTCTTTCTCGCACCGCGCGGGATCAGTATGTTGCCCCAGGCGGTTTTTGACTGGTTTCTGATCATCATGTGGCCAGTGCTTCTGGCTGTCTGGTTCGGCTGGAAAGAAAAAGAGAAGCAAAAAGCATTGAACAGCCAAAAGGATGAAACGCCGGACGCGTAACGGCTGTTTTTCAAACGTTTCAAAGGTTTATATGTCGTGGCGAAAAGCCCTTACTACCTGACAACACCAATCTACTATGTGAATGACCGCCCCCATATCGGTCACGCATATACGACGCTGGCCTGCGATGTCCTCGCACGCTTCAAGCGCCTGGACGGGCACGAGGTCCATTTCCTGACCGGCACCGACGAACACGGTCAGAAAGTTGAGAAATCCGCGCAGGCGGCGGGCAAAGACCCCCAAACCTTCACCGATGAAGTCAGTCAGAACTTCCGCAATCTTGCCGAAGACATGAACTACTCCAACGACGACTTCATTCGCACCACTGAAGAGCGCCATTTGAAGGCGGCTCAGGCCATCTGGAAGGCCATTCAGGCCAACGGGCACATCTATCTGGATTCCTATGCCGGCTGGTATTCGGTTCGGGATGAGGCCTTTTACGCCGAAGGTGAGCTCACCAAGGGTGAGGACGGGCAGAAACTGGCGCCCACCGGGGCTGAGGTCGAATGGGTCGAGGAACCGAGCTATTTCTTTGACCTGTCCAAGTGGCAGGAGCCTCTTCTCAAGTTTTACGATGAAAACCCCGATTTCATTGGCCCGGACACACGCCGCAACGAGGTTGTGAGCTTTGTCGCGGGTGGTCTGAAGGACCTGTCGATCAGCCGGACGAGTTTCAAATGGGGAATTCCGGTTCCCGATGATACCGATCACATCATGTATGTGTGGCTGGATGCGCTGACCAACTATCTGACGGCTGTCGGGTATCCCGACGAAGACAACCCCGATTATTCAAAGTTCTGGCCTGCCGACCTTCATATGGTGGGAAAGGATATTGTCCGCTTCCACGCGGTCTATTGGCCCGCGTTTCTGATGGCGGCCGGGCTGCCCTTGCCAAAACGCGTCTATGCGCATGGCTGGTTGCTCAACAAGGGCGAGAAAATGTCCAAATCTCTGGGCAATGTGGTGCTGCCCGAAGATCTGGTCAGCCAGTACGGTCTCGATCCCGTGCGCTATTACCTGCTGCGCGAGGTTCCGTTCGGCAATGACGGCTATATCAGCCACGAAACCATGGTCTCGCGGATCAACAGCGATCTGGCCAATGACATCGGCAATCTGGCCCAGCGCTCTCTTTCGATGATCGCCAAGAACTGTGATGGCGTCATCCCGACACCCGGCGCATTCACCGATGACGACAATGCCCTGCTCAGCAGCGCGCACGCTGTTCTCGATGATGTCCGATCGCAGTTTGATCAACAGGCCTTCCACCGCGGCCTTGAAACACTCTGGAAAGTGGTGGGCGATGCCAACCGCTACGTGGATGCCCAGGCCCCCTGGGCGTTGCGCAAAACCGACCCCGATCGCATGGCCACCGTGCTTTACGTGCTCGCTGAAACGATCCGGCATCTGGGAATTCTGATCCAGCCGATCATGCCAGACGCCGCCGCACGGATGCTCGATCAGCTTGAAATCGCCCCGGACGCACGCTCCTTTTCCCATCTCGGGCCCGATCATGCGCTTGTTGCGGGCACCGAATTGCCCAAACCTGCACCGGTGTTTCCACGTTATGTGGACGAAGAAGCGGCCGACTGAACGATGCTTGTCGATAGCCATTGTCACCTTGATTTCAAGGACTTCGAAGATGAACTTGACGCGGTTGTTGCGCGCGCCGGAGATGCTGGCGTGGGCACAATGGTTTCGATTTCGACCCATCTCAGCAAATTTGATGGCGTGAAGGCCGTCGCTGAGCGGTTCGACAATGTCTGGTGCTCGGTCGGGGTGCACCCCCATCAGGCCGGTGAAGAGGGGGTCGACACCCCCGATCGCCTAATCGAACTGGCCCAGCACCCCCGTGTTGTGGGGATTGGCGAATCCGGGCTGGACTATTTCTATGACCGCAGCCCACGCGACCGCCAGCAGAGCAGCTTTCGCGCGCATATCGCGGCAGCCCGGGAAACCGGATTGCCTCTGATTGTTCATGCACGCGATGCGGATGAAGACGCGGCTGCCATCATGCGCGAAGAGATGGAGCAGGGGGCCTACACCGCCGTTATGCATTGTTTCTCCAGCGGGCGTGGTCTGGCCGAAGCTGCGCTCGAAATGGGGATGTACATCAGTTTTTCGGGCATCCTGACCTTCAAGAATGCTGAAGACCTGCGCGGAATTGCACGTGATGTCCCGGAAGACCGCATTCTCGTGGAAACCGACGCGCCGTTCCTGGCGCCCATTCCCAACCGGGGCAAACGCAACGAACCCGCTTTCGTTGCCCATACAGCAAGCGTGCTGGCAGACGTCAAAGGCATGGATATGGACGCGCTTGAAACCGCCACAA
This sequence comes from uncultured Alphaproteobacteria bacterium, assembly GCA_943787745.1. Lineage (GTDB taxonomy): Bacteria > Pseudomonadota > Alphaproteobacteria > UBA6615 > UBA6615 > JABJAG01. Next base: position 656,224 of record CALSNJ010000002.1, read on the forward strand.
CCGACAATTTCTTCCGCCTGTTCTCGCGCGCCCAGCGGCCCGCGACGACAAGCTGACAGCGCGATACGGGCAGGGGTCGTCTGTGCGGATTACGGTTCTGGGTTGCGGCAGTTCGGGCGGCACGCCACTGATTGGACCCGATGGTTGGGCCGATATCGACCGCGCGAACCCAAAAAACCGACGGCGTCGCCCATCGATTGTTGTCGAAACCTCTGAAACACGCATTCTCGTTGATACGTCACCAGACCTGCGGGAACAGCTCATCAGCGCTGAAATATGGGATATTGACGCAATCCTGTTCACCCATGCCCATGCAGACCACGTCAACGGGATAGACGATATTCGACCGCTGAATTATCGCCATGGCGGCGCCATTGATGCCTATGGCAGCGCGTACACCCTGGATATCCTGCAGGAACGCTTTGCGTATGTGTTTGAGCCGTACTCTGTGCCGCGTCCGCAGTTCTGGCGCCCGTGTCTGACAGCGCGACCTATTGAGGGTTCATTTTCGGTCGGAAGCCTGGAAATCCAGTCGTTTCAGCAGGAACACGGCCGTATGCCATCACTCGGCTTCCGGTTTGGTCCGTTCGCATACTCAACAGATGCCAAATCAATACCTGAAGAAGCTTTCGAACTGCTTCAGGGAATCGATACCTGGATCGTCGATTCCCTGGGCGACACGCCACATCCGACCCACAGCCATCTCGAGCAAACACTGGATTGGATCGAACGGGTCAAACCGCGCCGCGCCATCCTGACTCACCTGAGCCACCGGGTGGACTATGCCGAGCTCAGTGCCAGACTACCTGCCGGTGTGGAACCGGGTTTTGATGGCATGGTGATCGATATTCCCGAGTGATGTTCCTTTGCAACAGTCGCAAAACGCGCGACTTTTGGGCTAAAATGGATTTCACCACATCCAATTTCGTCACGCGCGGACTTGATCCGCGCATCTCCTTCATCAGAGATTGCCGGGTCAAGCCCGGCAATGACGCAAAGAAGGGAAAACGAGCCCCATGACGACCGAAAAAGAGATCATTTATGTCGGTGACCCGATGTGCAGCTGGTGCTGGGGGTTTTCGCCGGTTTTGCATCAGATTCAGCGAGATTACGGCAAAGAAGCACCGCTGCGCCTGATTGTTGGCGGATTGCACGCTTTTGACACCGATCCGATGAACGATCAGTACAAAGCCACCATCAAGCATCATTGGGAACAGGTCGCCGAAGCGACAGGACAACCGTTCAATTACGCGTTTTTTGACCGCGAAGGCTTCGTGCTCGACACGGAACCAGCCTGTCGAGCCACTGTCGTCGTCCGCAACATGAAGCCTGAGGCGCTGTTGTCGTTCTATGAACGGATCCATAAGGGCTATTACGTCGAAGACACAGACACAACGAAACTCGAAACCTTTCTGGATTACGCCGCAAAAGAAGGCATTGACGCAGCTGCGTTTACCGAAGCGTTTGAATCCGAAGCCACCAAGCAAGAGACCATGGATGATTTCAGCTGGTGTCAGCAGGCAGGTGTGACCGGTTTCCCAACCGTCGTACTTCGCGAGGACGAAACGATGGCGGCACTCACGGTCGGGCATCAACCGTATGAAAGCATCAAGCCGGTACTCGACGCCTGGATTTCGGGAGACCTCAGCGTCAAGAAGCAGGTCGAGGCGGCACAATCGAATGAGAACAACCAGTCGGTTCACTAAACGAGGGCAAAACTGGATAACTAAACCATTGATCCTGTTATAGATACTTTATTTAACATAATATATATTATGCGCCTTATAGGCATACCATAGCTGCACGACCTACATCGACTTCCCCGCACAATGGCCGGGTCAGCGAGGGCCGGCTCGGCACCACCAATGGCAGCGCGGCGACCACAGAGATCAACGCACGCATGCTCGCGGTCTGCAACGCCATGAAATCCGAAGGCATCATCATTTTTGCGATCACCTTCCAGCTCTCCAACACATCGACTCAGGATCTGTATCGAAGCTGCGCGACCTCGCCGGCCCACTACTTCGATTCCCCCTCGAATGACGACCTGCAGGACGTCTTCCACGAGATCGGCAACGAGCTGACCAATCTGCGGCTGGCGCAGTAGCGCAGAGTTCACACTACAGAACACGTCATCCCGATTGACTCTCCCGTTCTCGCGAACTAGAACAAAAAAAGAACATTTAACATCGGGACAGAGAACAAATGCCTGCGGAGGGTGATATTCTGCAGCGGCTTCGGGGTCGGATTGCCGCGATTGAACGGGCCGGAAACGGGACGCGGGCCGATCAGGCATGTCTGCCGCTCGGGCTCGTTGCCATCGATGACCATCTGCCCGGGGGTGGATTGGCCACGAGCGCGGTCCATGAAATCCTTGATGGCGATGACAACAACAGAACAAAACCCACTGAAAACAAAACAAAATACCCTGTCCGCAAACGCTTCGGCGAAGGCCTGAACGGGCCGGTGACGGCATTCGCGGCCGCGCTCGCCGGACGGGCGCAACGGGCCCGGGCGGCACCGGTCATCTGGATCGCGCCGCGCCTGCCCGGACGCGAAAGCCTGTACGGCCCCGGCCTGCTGTCCTTCGGCCTCAATCCCGCCGATCTGGTCATCGTGCGGGTGGCTTCCGACAGCGATTTCACGAAAACCGCCCTTTGGGCCATGGAAGAAGCGCTGCGCGCGCCCGCCGTCGGGGTTGTCTGCGCCGAAATCGAGGAGATGGACCTGACCTCGAGCCGCCGGTTGCAGCTTGCCGCGGAGACCGGAGGCGGACTGGGCCTGCTGTTGCGCCCGGTCTCCCGGAATTCAGCCGAAGAAACAGCCCTGCCCCCGACCGCAAGCATCAGCCGCTGGCGGATTTCCGCACTGCCCGGCGCGCCGCCCGAAGAATCCTGGCTGCCCGCCCGCCTGCCCGGGCGACCGCGCTGGAAGGCCGAACTTCTGCGTGTGCGCGGCGGACGTCCAAAAACCTGGCAACTGGAATGGAGAGATGACGGACACGACACTGATACCGGGCGTAACTCCAGCCAGCCGGCGGGTGGTTTCGCTCTGGTTTCCCCGCTTCGCGACCGACCGGTGCCGCAGAAAACTGCGCGCACGCCCCTTCCGCACGCAAACCGGCAAGCCCGCGCCAACTGAGCATTCCGGTGCGCCGCTGGTGCTGGCTGCCCCGGAAGGTGGCGCCATCCGCTTGTCCGCCGTCACGCTCATGGCACAGAAAGCCGGGTTGTTCCCGGGCCAGACACTGGCCGATGCACGTGCGCTGTCGCCCGAACTTGCGGTCCACGACCATGACCCCGGGGGTGATGCCGCCGCGCTGGACGCACTGGCCGACTGGTGCCGTCGCTATACCCCATGGGCTGCGCCCTCGGGGCTGGAATCCGGCGGTGCGGCCGGGCTGTGGCTGGATATTTCCGGCTGTGCGCATCTTTTTGGCGGTGAAGTCGCGATGCTCGACGATCTGACCGGGCGGCTTGCGCGCGTTGGCTACACGGTCCGCGCCGGGCTGGCCGACACCACGGGGGCCGCGTGGGCGGCCGCACGCTTCGGACACCCCACCAAGGCTGTCACCATCATCATGGCGGCAGGCAAACACCCCCAAATGCTGGCGCATCTACCGATTGCCGCGCTGCGACTGCCGCCCGATACCCTCGACGGCCTTGACCGGCTGGGCCTGCGCAACATTGCCGATCTGGCGGCCCTGCCCCGCGCCGGACTGGCACGACGCTTCGGGGAATTGCCCGCACGACGGCTCGATCAGGCTTTCGGGCAGATCGACGAACCGATTTCCCCGCGCGCACCGGCCCCGGTCTGGCGGTTGCGCACTGCCTTTCCCGAAGCCTTGGGCCGCGAGGAAGATATCGCGGCTGCCGTCCGCAATCTGGCCGAAGCCCTGTGCAACCGGCTGGCCCGCGCCGAGCGCGGCGCGCGGCGGCTGGAACTGTGCCTGTACCGGGTCGCCGGGCGGGTCGACACGATCGAAGCGGGCACCAGCCGAGCCAGCCGTGACCCGGACCACCTGATGCGCCTGCTCAAGGAACAGCTCGACCGCCTGCCCGAACCCCCGACCAGCGCCCCCGACCCGCTCAGCGCTGCTGCCGAAGCCATGGTCGAAACCCTGACCCTGGCCGCGATCGGCACCGAACCGCTGCACATGACCCAAACCGGGATCAAAACCGGCCTGCCCAACGATACTGAGCGCGACCCGGATGCACTTGAACAGCTGGTGGATCGCCTGTCCGGGCGTCTGGGGGCACAGAATGTCCGGCGCTTCAGCGCGCGGGAAAGCCATTTGCCCGAACGGGTACAGGCCAGTGCACCCGCGCTGGCAGATATGCCGCAGCAACCCGCCTGCAAAACCCCATGGACAGCCCGCGGAAGCCCGCTGCCCGCCCGCCACGGCTGCTGACCCGCCCCGAACCGGTCGAGGCCGTGGCCCCGGTGCCCGACGACCCGCCGGTGATGTTCCGCTGGCGCGGGCATCTGCACCGGATCACCCGCGCCGAAGGCCCGGAGCGGATTGCCCCGGAATGGTGGCGCACCCCGGACGCGGCGGCCGGCAACACGGTTCTGGATGACGACACCCGCGATTATTACCGGGTTGAGGATGAGGACGGGCGACGCTTCTGGCTTTACCGCGACGGCCTTTATGACCGCCACCGCAACGCCGACGACCCGCCCAAATGGTACCTGCACGGGTTTTTCGGATGACCGCCGAACCTCACAACCCCCGCTATGTCGAACTGCAGGTGACGACCAACTTCACCTTCCTGCAGGGGGCTGCCCATCCCGAGGAACTGGCGGCGCAGGCAGGCTGCCGCCCTCGGACATGACGCCGTGGCTGTGACCGATCACAACACGCTGGCCGGTGTGGTTCGCGGGCATCTCGGGGCGAAAGACCGCCGGAATCCGGATGATCGTGGGCACACGCCTGAATTTTTCCGACGGCACGCCATCCCTGCTTTGCCTGCCGACCGATCTTCGCGGCCTATGGCCGCTTGTCGCGCCTTCTCACTTTGGGCAAACGCCGGGCCGAAAAGGCCCAGTGCCGTCTTGATGCAGCCGATCTGTTTTCAGCGGACGGGAATTTTCGCGCGCGGTGCCGGACAGGTTCTGATCGCGATCGCGCCGGAGAATCCCGGAGAGAATTTTTCCAGGTTTTTGAATCAGATGCGCGACGAACTTGAATCAGAAACTTATCTTGCCGCCAGCCATCTTTACCGGGGCGATGACACACGACGGCTGGCACAATTGGCCGATATTGCCGCGCGCGCGCGCATCCCGCTTGTCGCCACCAATGACGCCCATTATCACGTGCCCGAACGGCGGGCGTTGGCCGATGTTCTGACCTGTATCCGAGAGCACTGCACCATCGACAGTGCCGGTCACCGCCTGACCCTGAATGCCGAACGCCATCTGAAACCGGCGACCGAAATGGCACGACTGTTCCGCGACTATCCCGATGCCATCGCCCGGACCGTGGAGATCGCCAACAAATGCCGGTTTTCTCTGGAAGAACTGCGTTACGAGTATCCTTCTGAACCCGTGTCACCCGGACGTACGCCTGACGCCGAACTTGCCCATCTGACCTGGAACGGCGCGGCGAACCGTTACCCCGAAGGCGTGCCCGAGAAAGTCCGGGCCCAGATCGAGCATGAACTCGCCCTGATCGCGCAATTGCGCTACGCGGCCTATTTCCTGACCGTCCACGACATTGTGCGGTTTGCCCGTTCCCAGGACATTCTGTGTCAGGGACGCGGATCGGCGGCGAATTCTGCGGTTTGCTACTGCATCGGCATCACTGCGGTAGATCCGGCCCGGCTCGACCTGCTGTTCGAGCGCTTTATCTCGGCCGAACGCAACGAACCGCCCGATATCGACGTCGATTTCGAGCATGAGCGCCGCGAAGAGGTCATGCAGTACATCTACGCGAAATACGGCCGTGAGCGTGCCGGACTGGCCGCCACCGTGGTGAGTTACCGTTCACGTTCGGCCCTGCGCGAGGTTGGCAAGGCGCTGGGCCTGACCGAAGACACGGTCGCTGCCATGTCGGGACAGGTCTGGGGCTGGTCGAATGACGGCATCCCGGACGAAGTCGTACGCTCACTGGGGCTGGACCCGGGCGATCACCGGCTGGGACTGGCGCTCCGCCTGACCCAGGAGCTGATCGGCTTTCCCCGCCATCTCTCCCAGCATGTCGGTGGGTTCGTGATCACCAAGGGCCGGCTCGATGAACTGGTGCCCATTGAAAACGCCGCCATGGACAACCGCACGGTCATCGAATGGGACAAGGATGATCTCGATGCACTGGGTATGCTCAAGATCGACGTGCTGGCCCTCGGCATGCTGACTTGTGTGCGCAAGGCCTTTGACCTTCTGGCAATTCACTATGACCGTCCGCTGGAACTGGCCACCGTCCCGGCCGAAGACCCGGCCGTCTACGACATGCTGTGCGAAGCGGATTCTCTGGGCGTGTTTCAGGTCGAAAGCCGCGCCCAGATGGCATTTTTGCCACGCATGCGGCCCCGGAACTTCTACGATCTGGTGATCGAGGTGGCCATCGTGCGTCCGGGCCCGATCCAGGGCGACATGGTCCACCCGTATATTCGCCGCCGCAACGGTGAGGAAACCGTGGAATATCCCTCCCAGGAGCTTGAAAACGTGCTCGGCAAGACACTGGGGGTGCCGCTGTTTCAGGAACAGGCGATGCAGATCGCCATTGTTGCCGCCGGGTTCACCCCCGGCGAGGCCGACCAGTTGCGCCGCGCTATGGCGACCTTCCGCAAAACCGGCACAATCCACAGTTTCAGCCTGCGCATGATCGAAGGCATGGTCGAGCGTGGTTATGAACGCGACTTCGCCGAGCGTTGTTTCCGCCAGATCGAGGGCTTTGGCGAATATGGCTTTCCTGAAAGCCACGCCGCCTCTTTCGCGCTGTTGGTCTATGTTTCGTCCTGGATCAAGTGTCATTACCCAGATGTTTTCGCCGCCGCCCTGCTCAACAGCCAGCCCATGGGGTTCTATGCCCCGGCCCAGATCGTCCGTGATGCGCGTGATCATGACGTCGAAGTACGAGGCCCGGACGTAAACGCCTCAGAACGTGACCACACACTCGAACTTGTGGAAACCCGGCCGCGCGCGCATATGCACGCCTTGCGCCTCGGGTTCCGGCAGATCAAATCCCTGAATGCGGATGCCGCCCGGGCCATCGCCGAAGCCCGCCCGCTTGAAGGCTATGCCTCCGTCGAGGATGTCTGGCGACGCGCCGAAGTGAATTCTGCAGCTTTGGTGGCTGTGGCCGAAGCCGATGGCTTTGCCTCACTGGGGCTGGAACGGCGCGAAGCACTGTGGGCGATCCGCGCGCTGGGCCATAACGGGCGCGAGACCGCATCCGCCCTGCCCTTGTTTGCCGCCGCACAGACCCGCGATGCCGTTCCCGAAGCGGACATCAGACTGCCCGATGAAACCCCCGGCGAGGTGGTCGCCAATGACTACGCCTCAATCCGCATGTCCCTGAAGCATCACCCGCTGTCCCTGCTGCGTGCGCAACTCGAGACGATGAAGGTCGTCCCCGCGCAGGCATTGCGTGAGCGCCCGAACAACAAGCGCCTGAGCACAGCCGGGCTAATTCTCGTGCGTCAGCGCCCCGGCAGTGCAAATGGTGTGGTTTTCCTGACCCTTGAGGACGAAACCGGCGTCGCCAACATCATTATCTGGCCCGATATCTTCAAGCGCTTCCGCAAAGTGATCCTGTCATCCCGGCTGATCCGCGTGACCGGAAAGCTGCAGCGGGAGGGGGTCGTCACCCATATAATCGCCGAGGATGTTGTCGATCTGTCAGACCGTCTCGACGCGCTGGGTGACGGCCGCACGTTGGAACCGGCATGGGCCCGTGCTGATGAGGTCAAATATGGCACGCATCCGGACCCGCGCCTGTCGAACAATCGCGGGCGCAAACCCGCGCCGACCTCACGCCATCCGCGCAACAATCACATCACGATCAAATCGCGGAATTTTCACTGATTGCGGTTCAGGCCACGCCGCTAAGCAACTGCTGGGCATGGACCGAGACATCGACATCCATTCCCAGAAAATCCTCGGCATTACCCGCGAAACTGCCGGCAACGGGCACAGCCTGCTCGGGTTCCCGTGCAACAGCTATCGGAACGAGGTTGAACCCACCCAGAGTCCCGTTGGTCGGATCAAATTCGACCCATCCCGCGCCGGGCAGATAAACCTGCACCCAGGCATGGGTCGAACCCGCGCCCGTGACATCGCTGACACCGCCATCGAGCGCCGGATCGTAGAGATAGCCACTGACAAATCGTGCGGCCAAACCCACACTGCGCACGGATTCCATCATGAAAAGCGCGTAGTCACGACAGGATCCCGAACCAAGCTCAAGCGTCTCCGTCGGCGTCTGCACACCGGGTTCATTGCGCACGGCGTAGTCGAATTCCTGCTTGATGCCCTGAGTCACGGAAGTCAGGAACATCTCCGTATCAATGCCCCCCATACCACCGCCAAGAAACCGGCGCGTCCATTCGGTGACACGACGATCAGGATCGGGATAGTGGCGTTCAATCGTACGCCCCAGATCGGGGACTTCGCGCGCGGGATAGCTGAACGGAATTGTCCGAGCGTATTCCTCAATCGGAAACTCCAAAGAATCCAGCGAATAGCGCTCAAGCACAATTCGGCTTTTAAAGGTCAGGGTATCAGCCATCTCGGAAAAACTCGCCACCGCGACCGAGTTCCCGAACACGTCATGGAACCAGCGAATTTGGGCCTTTGGCGAAATCGACAGCGTTGCATCAAGCAGACGCAGGTCATGACTGTCCCGCGGGCGGAACATCATTCGATGGTCCCCGAACGATACCGGATTCAGGTAGCGGTAGGTTGTCTTGTGATCAACGGTCAGGCGTTGCACACGTTAACTCCACGAAATCAGCAATGTCAGATATAGATATATGAGCACTTACGGCACCCAAACACCTGCCAAAAGAGCAGGTCAGCAACGCCAAAAATCCGCTGCTCATAATTTTAGCACCAACTTCGCGAATCGACGAACCTTAGAAAATTGACCGTTGAGTCATTTGTGCGAACATTTCCAGCGCGCGTGTCCCCATCGCTGAGTTGCCTGTTTTATCCAGCCCGGGCCCCCAGACGGCAATTGTCATCTCATTCGGCACGATCGCAATAATCCCCCCGCCCACGCCGCTCTTGGCCGGCAGACCAACACGATAGGCAAACCGGCCGACAGCGTCATAGAGGCCCCATGTCAGCATCAGTGAATTCACCTGCCGGGATTGCTGTCGCGTCAGGACTGCATCACCGAGAATTGTCGAAAACCCATTATTGGCAAGCGGCAGAAAGGCTCTGGCAAGGTCAACGCAACTCATATCCAGTGAGCAATGATGAAAATAGGTATCGAGAACAACATCAAGATCATTGTCGATGTTGTCATGTGCTTTCAGAAAGTTTGCGAGAGCAAAGTTGATGTAACCGGTTTCGGACTCTGAGCGCGCGACCTCATCATTGAAATTGATGCTCTCGTTTCCCGAGAGACCGCGTGCGTATTCCAGAAAACAGATTTTGGCTTCATTCAAAACACTGATCAGCGCATCGATAACGACGATCGCACCGGCATTTATAAACGGGTTCCGGGGAATTCCCCTTTCGAACTCCAGCTGAACGAGTGAGTTGAATGCGTTGCCCGAGGGTTCCCGGCCCACACGGTCCCAAAGGCTGTCCGTAACGATCCGCATCGCCAGCATGAGAGAAAAAACTTTCGAGATGCTCTGGATCGAGAATCGCTCTTCGGCATCCCCGGCCCGAAAACTGTCACCCTCAACAGTCTGGACTGCGATCCCAAACTTATCTGCCGGGACCCGTGCCAAGGCCGGGATATAGCTCGCAACTTCCCCTTCACCGACAACTTCGAGAAGGACCTGATCGACGTCCATTCAGATTTTGGTCAGATAGGCTTTGCCGATTTCATTCGAGACATCACCGAGTGAAACCTGCAAGTCATCAATGAACTTGTGCAGGCGTCGTGCCGTCACGCGTTGGCCCAGCCCGGTTTCAAGCGTAAATGCAAGTCCGCGCCGCGCATCCTCGACAGATTTACTGCGCGTGTGTCCGTGTCGGGATTCCAATTCGTTGAGACTGTCGGTCACACGTTCCACACACAACGCAACAGCCCGGGGAAATTCACGGTCATACATCAGGAAACTGGCAATATCCGCCGGTTTTGAACCGACCGGATACAGACTCCGAAACGCATGGTAGCCCGCCACCGAGCGCAGCAAAACGCTCCAATGGATCGAGTCACGGCCCTCAGCATCACTATCGGTGATCCTGTCATAACCCATGTCCAGTAATCGTGTGGTCTGGTCAGCGCGCTCAAGGTATTTGCCAAGTTGATAGAAACACCAGGCTTCGCCCCGGAAGAATGTTCCCTCCGCAATTCCTTCAAAAGTCTGGCAATCCTGCTTTATCTGCGTGCACACCCGTGAAAGATTGTTCAGACGCAGGTCGCGCTGGGTCAATTGCGACAGTGAATTGTGGAACATGTTGAGATGCGTCCACATTTCCGTGCTGATCAGGTGCCGAACGGACCGCGCATTCTGGCGGGCTTCGGCCACCTCGAAATACGGTTCTGGATACGCGACCCTCAGAACGGAACAGGAAACGTTAAAACACAAGTGCTTCTTGGCGTCTGGGACCGTTTTCAGGAACACGGCATCGAGATCCCGTTCCCGCAGCGTGACCTACACATTCGATCGGTCGACCCCAAAGACCGTCGGGCCGCTGAAGAATTGGGCCTTATCGACAATGTCGACAACAGCTCCGACATTGAAGTAGATGATCAACCCAGCCCCGAAGATCTCTCACGAAATGACTAATTGTTGATGACCTCCCGCAAGATTGAGATCCTGGACAAGACCACGGCATTCCAGGGTTATTTCCGGGTCGACCAGTATCACCTGCGTCATGAGACATTCGCGGGCGGTATGACGGCAGAAATGACTCGAGAGGTTTTCGAGCGCGGCCATGCGGCGGCGGCCCTGCCCTATGACCCCATTCGTGACGAAATCGTATTGCTCGAACAATTCCGTATCGGCGCCCATGCCGCAGGTCGCGAACCCTGGATGATCGAAATCGTCGCCGGGATCATCGAGGATGGCGAAACGCCCGAGACACTTGTTCAACGCGAGACCCAGGAAGAAGCCGGGCTTGCTGTCCATGCCCTTGAGCCGATCGGGGCATATCTCATGTCTCCGGGCGGTACGAGCGAAACCATATTCTGCTTTTGCGCACGCGTAGACACGCAATCCGCCGGCGGCCTGTTCGGTCTCGAACAAGAGGGCGAAGACATTCGTGCGTTTGTGGTCCCCGCAGACGAGGTCGCAGAACTTCTGGAAAGCGGACGCGTCGAAAACGCAGCCGCTGTGATTGCATTGCAATGGTTTCTGCTCAACCGGAACCGCTTGCGCAAACAATGGACGAACTAAGCTGAGCCGCGCTTGCAGGTACACTGGGCCGCCGCTACATTCGCAGCAATCTCAAAAACATCGAATGATCAAAAAAGGCTTGGAAAATGGACGTTCGTGACGGTTTTATCGAGGCGGTCGGCAGCACCCCGATGATCAAACTGCAACGCGCCTCGAAAGAGACGGGATGCACCATTTTGGGCAAAGCCGAGTTTCTGAATCCCGCCGGCTCCGTCAAGGATCGCGCCGCCTTGGCAATCGTGAAAGACGCAGAATCCAAGGGATTGCTCAAGCCGGGCGGCGTGATCGTCGAAGGCACCGCCGGGAACACCGGCATCGGTCTGGCACATGTTGCCAATGCGCTTGGATATCGGACCGTCATCGTTATCCCTGAGACCCAGACCCAAGAAAAGAAGGACGCCCTGCGTCAGGCCGGCGCAAAGCTGATCGAAGTTCCGGCAGTTCCCTATAAGGACCCGAACAACTACGTGAAATATTCCGGGCGTCTGGCTGAAGAGCTCAACGAAAAAGAACCCGCCGGCGCAATTTGGGCCAATCAATTCGACAATATCGCCAACCGCCAGGGACATTTTGAGACAACCGGCCCCGAAATCTGGGATCAGACAGACGGCACAGTGGATGGCTTCATTTGTGCAGTGGGCACTGGCGGGACTCTTGCCGGCACCGGCATGTTCCTCAAAAGCAAGAATGCCGACATCAAGATCGGGCTGGCCGATCCCATGGGGGCCGCTCTCTACGAGTACTACACAAACGGCGAATTGAAATCCTCAGGCACATCAATCACCGAGGGTATCGGCCAGGGCCGCATCACAGCAAATCTCGAGGGCGCTCCGGTTGATATCGCATTCCAGATTTCCGATGAGGAAGCCCTCCCCGTAATGTTCGGCCTTCTGCAGGAAGAAGGCCTGAGCCTAGGTACCTCCAGCGGCGTGAATGTCGCTGGCGCCATTCGTCTCGCAAAAGAACTGGGGCCCGGCCATACGATTGTTACAATCCTTTGTGATGGTGCGCATCGTTATGCCTCCAAGATTTTCAATGTCGACTTCCTGAAGGAAAAGGGCCTGCCTTACCCCGAATGGCTGGCAAATTGAGTTCGCCACCAACTGAAACCGTCTTTCGCGACGCGCCCTACACTCGGTCCTGTGATGCCCGCATCGTCGCGGTGAACGAGATGGGCGGCATCGTGCTTGATCGCACGGTGTTTTATGCAACCGGGGGCGGTCAGCCCGGCGACCGCGGGTTTCTGCGAACGCCGGACGGTCAAAGCGTTGAGATCATTACGACAGTCAAAGGACGCGAGGAAGACGGCGGGCCCGATGTACTTGTCCACGTTCCAGCCGAGGGTCAGGTGCTTCTCAAGCCAGGGGCCAACGTTCAGGCTGAGATCGACTGGGAACGTCGCCATAAATTAATGCGGGTGCACACCTGTTTGCACCTTCTCTCCGCCGTCGTGCCCTTTCCGGTTACAGGCGGACAAGTCAACGACGGCAAGGGCCGTCTCGATTTTGCGATTCCGGAGAACAATCTCAACAAGGAAGAGATTACAGCCGAACTCAATCGGCTGATTGAGACTGACAGCCCGGTTGGTGATAACTGGATCACCGACGACGAACTGGCCGCGAATCCCGATCTGGTCAAGACCATGAGCGTCCAGCCGCCTTCGGGCGCGGGACGGGTCCGGCTAATTCGGATCGAAGGGCTCGATCTTCAGCCCTGCGGCGGTACTCATGTGGCACGTACCGGCGAGATTGGCCCTGTGACGGTGACCAAGATCGAGAGCAAGGGACGCCAAAACCGGCGCGTTGCCATCTCTCTGAATGAAACATAAAGCAGCGACTTAAGGAGTATTTCTTGTGACCTATGTGAATGCCGATTCCCTGGTCTCCGCGGATTGGGTCGCCGACCATCTTGATGACCCGAACGTCCGGATTGTCGACGGTTCCTATCACCTCGCGGCGACAGGCCGGGATGGCAAGGCCGAGTATCTCGAAGCCCATATCCCGGGTGCCCTCCATTTCGATATCGATGCGGTGTGTGACCCGTCCCCTACCCCCTCCCCCCATATGTTCCCCAGTGCGGAAGATTTCGCGGCTGCCGTGGGAGCGATGGGTATTTCCAACGATCAACGGGTGATTGTCTATGATGCCGACGGCCTGTTCAGCGCACCGCGGGTGTGGTGGATGTTCAGGGTCTTCGGACATCAGAACGTGGCTGTGATGCGCGGCGGTTTCCGGAATTGGAAAGCGGAGAACCGGCCCGTCACATCGGATATCCCGTCATTTGTCGCCACAAGCTTCAACGCGCAACTTGATGCGACGAAGCTCCGTTCGATCAGTCAGATTCAAGACAACATCGAGAGCGCCGCAGAACTGGTACTGGACGCCCGCGCCGCCAATCGTTTCGACGGGAGCCAGCCCGAGGCGCGTCCGGGTGTGGAACCGGGGCACATCCCGGGTTCAACCAACCTGCCATATTCCGAAATCATCGACGTCGAAGCAGGCACATTCCGAGACGCAGACACGTTGCGTGCTGCCTTCGATCGGGCTGGCGTTGACGGTTCTCGCACCGTCGCGACAACCTGCGGATCGGGTGTAACCGCCTGCATCCTGGGACTCGGCATGCATCTGGTCGGCCGTGATAACTGGGCCCTCTACGACGGCTCTTGGACCGAATGGGGCAGTCACGACGACACGATCAAAGCAAAGGGTGAGGCATGACCAAGAAAACCGGCGTCCGTGAAGAAACGCTGCTCGCCAATGGCGGGCGCGATCCGGAATCCAATTACGGGATCGTCAATCCACCAGTCTATCATGCCTCCACCGTGACCAGCCCGACCCTGAAGGCCTATCGCAGTCGTGATTTCACCAAGGACATCACCTATGGCCGGATGGGCACACCCACCCAGAAAGCCCTTGAGGAAGCCGTCGCCCTTGTTGAAGGCGGCGACCGCGCCATTGCCGTGTCATCGGGGCTTGCCTCGATCACAACAGCAGTATCGGCATTTGTCGAAAGCGGTGACCATATCCTGTGTACCGACAGTGCCTATTTCCCGACGCGCAATTTCTGCAACAACGTGATGGCAAAATACGGCGTCGAGACGACCTATTACGACCCCATGATCGGCGGCGGCATTGCGGACCTGATTCAGGACAACACCAAGGTCATCATGACCGAGGCACCCGGCTCCCAGACATTCGAGGTTCAGGATATTCCGGCCATCGCCGAAGCTGCCCATGCACGTGGCGCTGTTGTTATCAATGACAACACCTGGGGCACCCCGATCAACTTCAAGTCCTTTGAGCGCGGAGTCGATGTCTCGGTTCACGCGGCAACGAAGTACATCGTCGGACATTCAGACGCGATGCTGGGCGTGATCGTCACCACCCACGAACACTATGACGCGATCATCAAGAACTTCCGGTACTGGGGGCAGCATGCCGCGCCCGATGATTGTTATCTGGGCCTGCGTGGCTTGCGGACCATGGGGGTTCGCCTCAAGCAGCATCAGGAAAATGCGCTCATCGTCGCCAACTGGCTGAACACGCAAAGTAAAGTTTCCCGGGTTCTGTTCCCCGCGCTGCCTGACGATCCCGGACACGAGCTCTGGAAACGTGATTTCAATGGCGCCTGCGGCCTGTTCGGCGTGGTGCTTGACCAGCACTATGACGACGATGCGCTCGGCGCGATGCTCGACGGTCTCGAGCTCTTTGCGATGGGTGCCAGCTGGGGTGGGTATGAATCCCTGATCCTACCCTCCAAACCGATCCGGACAGCCACCACATGGGAAGCGGAAGGCTCACTTCTGCGTTTGCATATCGGTCTGGAACATCCCAACGACCTGATTGCCGACCTTGAAACGGGGCTGGCACGGCTGAAAAAATGACCGCGCCGAATTCCCCGCGGACGGTTCAGCAGTATATCGACGAAGCGCCATCATGGCCGGACGGCACCCCGGCATCGGGAGCACCACTCACGGCAATGCAATGGCGCATCTGGCTGCTGGCCGCCGCCGGCAAGTTCTTCGAAGGCATGGTCGTATTTCTAACCGGTGTTGCTCTACCGCTCATTGCCCGGGAATTTGGTCTTGATGGCTGTCCTTCCCCCCTAAAACTGGGCCACTATTATTAGAGGCCGAAGGGGGATTTGATGGCTCGGAAACGTTATTCGGATGAGGACATACTCAAGCTGCTGCGTGAGATTGAGGTGAAGCTGTCGACTGGCAGTGACGTGCCGTCGGCCTGTCGTGGCGTGGGTATTAGTGATGCCACTTACTACAACTGGCGCAAGCGGTTTGGCGGGATGGGGAAGTCTCAACTGTCGGAACTTCGCGCTCTTGAGAAAGAGAATGTGCGGCTGAAGAAGATCGTCGCGGAACTCGAACTCGATAAGCTGATCCTCAAGGAAAGCTTGACCCACCTAAAGCCCAGGGCCTGACGACAGAGCAGGTCCGTCAGGCCGTGATCCATACGCGTCAGAAGCTCGCGACGTCAGAGAGACGGACATGCCGGGTGATCGGACTGGCGCGCAGTTCTCTGCAATACCGACCGGCCCGGCGAGATGATGATGCTCTGCGATTGGCCCTGATCCGGCTGGCCAAGCAATACGGGCGCTACGGCTATCGCAAGATAGCCGAACTGCTGCGCATCGAAGGTTGGAAGGTGAACCACAAGAAGGTTGAGCGGATCTGGCGCGAAGAAGGCCTTCAACTGCCGCAACGGCACAAGAAGCGCCGACGGCTCTACCACAAGGATGCTTCGATCATACGGCTGCGGCCAACCCATCCGAACCACGTCTGGAGCATCGACTTTGTACACGACAAGCTCGACAGCGGTCGGAGTTACAAGATGCTGACAGTTCTCGACGAGTACACCCGTCAGGCTCTAGCGGTCGCGGTTCGCACCAGGATGGGAGCTGACGATGTCCTTGAGGCGCTGTACCCGCTACTCATGCGCCACGGCACTCCAGAATATATCCGTTCCGACAATGGCCCCGAGTTCGTCGCGGAAGCGATGCAGGACTGGCTGGCAAGGGTCGGTATTAAACCTATCCGGATCTATCCCGGGTCACCCTGGGAGAACGGATACAACGAACGATTCAACGGAACTCTGCGCCGCGAGGTGCTCAACGCCGAATGGTTCACCACAACAAAGCAGGCTCAGGTCGTCATCAACCAGTGGCTCAGACAGTACAATCACATCCGCCCACATCAGGCCCTCAACATGCGCCCTCCTGTTCCAGAAACTCTAATCAGGAATGGCCCAGAACTTGGGGGCTAGACAATCGTCCTCGTAAACTAGGCGTCCTGCACAACTTGGCAAAGACTTTCCGTCCGCCATGCGCCCCTTCCACATGGACTTTTCGGGAGCATCGCAGTAATCGAAAAGGGCAATCACGGAAGATATCGTGAAGCAATAACGATCAAGGGGAACATTGTGAGCCTGAAGCGCGCCTGTGCCATTGCCGGAGTGGCAGAATCCCGTCTCGGGGTTGTACCGGATTCAACCGTTCTGACCTTGCAGGCCGAAGCTCTTGTGGCGGCCCTCGCAGATGCCGGACTTGAAAAATCCGATGTGGATGGCCTTCTGGTCTCGGGTGCCTGGGGGCGTCTGCCCGGACTGCAGATCGCCGAATACCTCGGAATACAGCCAAGCTATGCCGATAGTACGATGGTCGGTGGCGCTTCGTTCGAGTTCCATCTCGGCCATGCCGCTGCCGCGATCCAGGCGGGCCTCTGCAAGGTTGCTGTGATCCTGTATGGCAGCACCCAGCGCTCCCGTGCCGACAAGTACATCTTTCAGATCCGGAACGATCTCGGCTACCAGTATGAGGCGCCCTATGGCCTGCCCACGCCGGTGGGATCCTACGCCATGGCCGCTTCGCGTCATTTCGCGCAATACGGCACCACATCCGAGCAACTGGCCGATCTCGCCGTGTCGACCCGCGAATGGGCGGCACTGAATCCGAAAGCCTATCGTCGTGAACCGCTGACCCGCGAAGATGTCCTGAACTCCGGTCCCATCGCGACTCCGCTCAACAAACTGGATTGCTGTCTGTTCACCGACGGCGGCGGTGCTGTCGTCGTGGTCAGTCCTGAAATCGCCAAAACTCTCGACAAAGCCCCGGTCTGGTTACTTGGCCAGGGCGAAAGTGTCTCCCACGCACAGATTTCGGAAATGCCTGACCTGACGGTCACGCCGGCTGCAAAATCCGGCGCGCGGGCTTTCGAGATGGCCGGTGTGACCCACACCGATCTCGATTTGGTCCAAATCTATGATTCTTTCACAATCACGGTGCTCCTGACTCTGGAATCCCTGGGGTTCTGTTCGCCGGGTGCTGGCGGTGAGTTCATATCCAACGGACGCACCGGTCCATCGGGAGAATTTCCGCTGAACACCAATGGTGGCGGCCTCTCCTACTGTCACCCGGGACAGTATGGGATATTCCTGATTATCGAGGCCGTGCGGCAGCTTCGGGGCGAATGCGATGCGCGACAGGTCGCCGATGCGACCCTTGCCCTGATCAGCGGGACCGGCGGCGTTCTGTCTTCGAATTCAACCTGCATTCTGGGGGTGGAGTAAGCCATGTCCGACGACACACTGCCTGATCCCGATTCAGAGCCCTATTGGGACGGTGCAGCCGCAGGCGAACTGCGGTACCGCCATTGTGCCAGCTGCGAGACCGTTATCTTTTATCCCCGCTCGCTTTGCACCCATTGTGGCGCGCCAAACCCCGATTGGGCCGTATCAAAGGGTCAGGGCACGGTTTATGCGGTCTCCGTTGTCCATCGCGCACCACCGGCATTCAAGGGACAATCGCCTTACGCTGTCTTACTGGTCGATCTGGATGAAGGCTTTCGCATGATGAGCCGCATCATTGATGTAGAACCCGATAGCGTTTCGATTGGGGACCGTGTCCGGGTTATATTCCAGGACGGTCCTGACGGACGGCCCACACCCTATTTCACCCCTGCCTGAGAACGTTGGTATGAAAAACAAGAAATCAGCAACGCTCGAGCAAGCGGTCGGCCGGATTCAAGACGGTGCAACCCTTCTTGTCGGAGGTTTTGGCCAACCCGGAGTACCCGAGATCCTGATCGACGGGGTTTGCGACCTTCGACGCCGTGATCTGACCATCGTGACAAACAATGCAGGTACCGGGCATAGCGGCATCGCACGCCTCATCGAAGAAGGCTGTGTTTCCAGGCTGATCTGCAGCTTTCCCTGGGCCAAAGAATCATTTGTTTTCAAGGAACTATATGACGCCGGTAAGATCGAGCTCGAAATCGTGCCGCAAGGTACTTTGGCCGAACGGATGCGCACCGCAGGTGCTGGGCTGGGCGGGTTCCTGACACCGACCGGCGTGGGAACCGATCTGGCAGACGGCAAGAAAACCATGACCGTCGACGGCAAAGATTACGTGCTGGAAAAACCCCTGCGCGGTGATTTTGCATTGATCAAGGCCTACCAGACCGACCCGCGTGGCAATCTGATTTATCGAAAGACGGCCCGGAACTTCAACCCCATCATGGCAATGGCGTCCGACTTCACCATCGTGGAAGTCCAGGAAGATGTCCCGATCGACGCTCTCGACCCGGAAATCATCGTCACACCGGGCGTTTTCGTCGATACTTATTACGTGACCGGTTGGTATGAAATCGGCAAGGAGCGCAACGCATGAGCGAGCAAACAAACCTTCTGACCCGCCAGCAGATTGCGGCACGCGCAGCGCAGGACATGGAAGACGGCTGGCTCGTCAATCTGGGCATCGGCATGCCCACAATGATCCCGGCATTCATCCCGAAAGACCGCGATGTGATGTTTCACAGCGAAAATGGGCTGATCGGCATGGGCCCACCACCCGCCGAGGGCGAGGCCGATCAGGATTTGATCAGCGCCGGCAAAGAACTGGTGACTATGATTTCTGGCGGTTCCTACGTGCATCATACGGACTCATTCGCGATTGCACGCGGTGGACGCCTTGATTGCGCGGTTCTTGGCGCCTTTCAGGTGGCTGTGAATGGTGACCTTTGTAACTGGCGCCTGCCCAACCAGACATCCGGCAGTGTCGGTGGTGCGATGGACATCGCGGCGGGCTCCAAGCGCGTCTTTGCGATGATGAGCCACACCGCACGGGACGGCGCGGCCAAGATCGTTGCAGAGCGGACCTACCCCCTCACCGCCATGCAGGTTGTGACAAAGATCTATACCGATATGGCTGTGATTTCGGTGACACCGGACGGATTGATCCTCAATGAAGTTGCACCAGGGCTAACCGCAGACGAAGTACAGGCCGTTACCGACGCGCCGTTGAACATGGACGACGTCGGTACGATCAACGTCGCCGCCTAGGAACCAGCTGCCAAACCCCATGAACGGCAAACCACGTCAGCCAGACAGTTCATGAAGGGCAAGAAATCCGCGACTCTTGAAGATGCCGTGGGCCGGATCGGCGATGGGGCATCCCTTCTCATTGGCGGATTCTCTGACCCCGGGGTGCCTGAATTCCTGATCGACGGGGTCTGTGACCTGAAACGGCGGGATTTGACCATCATCACCAACAATCCAGGGTTCCGCCACGGCGGTATCGTGCGCCTGATTGAAGAAGGCTGCGTGGCAAGACTGGTCTGCAGCTTCCAATGGGGCCTCGAAAAGGAACTGGACGGGTTTCGGCAGCTCTATGACGCGGGAAATGTCGAAATTGTGCCCCAGGGCACCCTTGCGGAGCGCATGCGTGCTGCCGGCGCCGGATTGGGGGGATTTCTGACCCCGACAGCCGTCGGCACCGATCTGGCAGAAGGCAAACCGACCATGACCGTCGATGGGCGGGAATACGTTCTGGAAAAACCATTGAAGGGTGATTTCGCCCTGATCAAAGCCTTCAAGACAGACCCGCGCGGGAACCTGATTTATCGCAAAACGGCTCGGAACTTCAATCCGGTCATGGCGATGGCAGCGGATTACACCATCGCCGAAGTCCAGGAAGACGTCGCAATGGACGCGCTCGATCCGGAGATCATCGTGACACCGGGTGTATTCGTCGATACTTACTATGTGACGGGTTGGTATGAAATCGGCAAGGATCGCAGCGGATGAACAAAAACTCGATCATCACCCCCAACGACGTGGTTTAGAACGATATGGTTTTGGTACGAGTTCTCAGCATTGCCGCCGTTTCAATCGCTTCGGCCCTTGCATTGTCCCCCGCCGCACAGGCCCTCGACAACGAGGTCGAGATGATCGTCAAATTCGACAAGCGCTGCTTTGTCACAAACGGGATTCCCGATCACGACACGGGAACCTTCCCCAACCGCGGCAACCCCAACCGGATTGCCAAGCAGGACATCAACGTCTGCGTCCCCGGAAAACCGCCATGGACGCCCGGCGCAACACCGCAATACCATCGCGGCTCCATCGGAATTGCGATCAATGGCATTAAGTTTCGCCCCGGAACCGCTGAATACTATGATGCCGCCAGCCGGCGCGGCGTTTCGCGGGACCCCAGTTCGGGCTGGAATCTGGACGGGGTCGGTGCGCGCGATGAGCTTGGCTTGGATGAAAACAACGCCCATGTGGATGAGCACGGGCTTTACCACTATCACGGCGTGGCGGATCCATTGATCGATTCCACGCGTGCGACCCTGATTGGCTACGCTGCTGACGGTTACGACATCCACTTTGTCGACGGCCGGAAAAAGTCGAGTTACCAACTCAAAAGCGGCACGCGACCAACGCCCCCTTTCGGCCCTTATGACGGCACCTATAACGAAGATTGGATATACGTGGCTGGCTCCGGCGATCTGGATGAATGCAATGGTGGCAGGAATCTCTATGGCCGCTTTGTCTATTACGCGACGGAAACCTACCCCTTCCTCCCACGATGCCTGTGGGGCGAGATCAGCGATGATTTCAAACCCAGACCACCAGCTGGCGGACGCGGACCCGAAGGCCGCCGTGGCGAAGGCTTCCCACCGGGCGGGCCGCCCCCACACCGACGCTAAACACTTTATCAAAACAGGAGACGTCGTATGGACGAACTCACCTCAATTGAAGGACAAGTCGCAGTCGTCACCGGCGGCACAGCAGGCATGGGCGAAGCGGCTTGTATTCGCTTCGGCGCAGCAGGCGCAAAAGTCGCCGTCATCGGACGCACTCCTGAAAAAGGTGATGCTGTCGTCAAGCGGATCACGGATGCGGGTGGCGAAGCCATGTTCGTAAAGGCCGAGTGCGCCGACGAGACCGAAGTCAAAGCCGCCACGAAGACCATTCTCGACACCTGGGGACGCGCCGATATCCTGGTGAACACCGCAGGCGGATTCTTCGACGCCCCTGCCCTTGAGGATGTCACGGCAGACGGAATGCGGGAAAACTACGACTGGAACGTGATCGCGAAATTCCTGATCACCCGCGAGCTGGTCCCGACCATGAAAGCCAACAAATACGGCCGGATCGTGAATATCTCATCCGTCGCCGGCCGCACGGCCAGCGCGGGATCTATTGAATATTCCACGAACGAAGCCGCCATCATCGGCATGACCCGGCGTCTGGCCCGTGAACTGGCTCCTTTCGGGATCACCGTCAACGCGATCGCCCCCGGGCTGGTGCTCACCCCGCGGGTGCTGCGTCATCCACCCGAAGTACTGGAAACCCGCGCCAAGGCAATCCCGGTGGGCCGTCTCGGCAAACCCGAAGAGCTGGCCCACGGCATCTGGTACCTGTGCACCCCGGGTGCCGCGTTCACAACGGGCTCAGTGCTCGATATCAATGGCGGCGCGTGGACGGGCTAGCTCCGGTTCCACCGCGACAAACCATCATGGCGAGGAGAATGTTTTGAGCCAGCCCGATATCACCTTGTTCAGCGTTCACAAGGACGCCATGGCGGCCGCAATTGATGCCTTTGCACGCGATTGGCCCGAAGCGCGCATCTGGAACCTGATGGATGACGGACTGTTCCGCTGGGTCGGCGAAACCAAAGGTGTTGTGCAGGGCATGTACGAACCTTTCGAAACCCATACGCAATACATGGTTGATCGTGGTGCGGACGCCATCCTGTTCACCTGCTCGGCCTTCCAGCCCTGTATCGATGCGGTGATACCGAAACATCCAATCCCGATGCTCAAGCCCAACGACGCCATGATTGAACAGGCGCTCGACAGCGGCAGCCGCATTGCCGTTCTCGCAACAGTCGCGGGTACCATCCCTTCTGTTTCAGCAGAAATCGAAGCCATGGCTAGAGATCGTGGACAGGCAATTACGCTGTCTCAGCACTTCGTCGACCATGCTTTTGCTGCGATGGCGTCGGGAGATGGAGACACCCACGACGCGATGGTGGCCGAAGCCGCCGCGAAGATCTCAGATGCCGATGTGATTGTGCTCGCGCAATTCACCCTTTCACGGGCCGTGCCGCATGTCGAAGCTGTCACCGATATCCCGGTGCTCAACTCCCCCGGCGCAGCTGTGGCCAAACTCAAGGCGATGCTGTCTGCCTGACTGTGTATCCTAGTTTACGGTGACGGTTACGCCATAGACCGCATTACGCGCGCCCGTGAGCGGCTGGGTGTTGCCGGCGCTGTCCGTCGCGCGGCAGAGCAATTCATGGGCGCCGGACTTTCCGTCAGTCCAACTGAAGGAAAACTTCTGCCAGGTCCGCTGCACCCGCGGTTCCAACTCAGCCTCGTTCCAGGTGACGCCGCCATCGGTGCTAACTTCCACAGACTGCACCGCACTGGCCGACCACGCCCATCCCCATATTTCCTGAGGGCCACGGGTGAGTTGCGCATCGGGGGCTGGCGAAACAAACACGCTCTCCGGTGCTATTTCCCAGACCGGTCGGGTGTCATCCGATCCCGGGACATCGTCATTGTAGAACCGGGACGTAAACAGGCTTGTCGCCCGGTGATCCGCGAGATGCAGCCGGCTGAGCCATTTCACGCTGTTTGTGCCGAAATATCCGGGCACCAACAGGCGCGCCGGGAATCCGTGCTCCACCGGCAAAGGCTCTCCGTTGAGCTCATAGGCAATCAGGACATCACCGCCATCGAGCCGGGATAGTGGGCTGTCCTTGAGATAGGCTTCCTGCGCCTCCCCTGCGAACTCACCGTGATCAAGGCCATAGGCCCATAAATGGGTGGCGCCGGGCTTGATGCCGACTTCAGACAGGAGCTCGCGCAGGTCCACACCTGCCCAGCGTACATTGGCAATCCGACGGGTTGGCGCGGTGGGATTGAGCGGGCTCCCCGCGCATTGATGAATTGTCACAATCTCTCGTTTGGGCAACTTCTGAAGGTCTTCGAAGGTCAAATTCAAAGGGGTTTCAACCAAGCCATCAATCTGCAGCGACCAGTCATCTGCAGAAACCGCCGGGATGCCCATATGGGCCAGCACAAACAGATCAGAGGTTTGGGTAAACCGCTCCGTCATCTGCGGCGGCATGAGCTTCTGTTTCCGGACCATTTTTCCGGATTTCATGGCCACCTTTGACATGCTGTCACCCATCATTTCGTCCATTCAGATACGGTAGAAACCGGCGGCTGTGTCATGGAAAAAGGCACGCTGCTCATCTTCGGACCGGGTCGAGAGGATGTCCTTGCAGGCCCCGACAAGATCATCATAACGGGCCCACAGCTTTTCCAGCGGGAAATTACTGCCATAGAAACAGCGTTCAGCACCGAAACGATCGAGAACGTGATCCAGAACGATCCGCATATGATCGATATCGCATTTCGCCGTGAAGAAATTCAGCCCCGAGCATTTGATAAAGAGATTGGGGAACGGCTCCAGATGCGACAGCCCCTCTTTCCAGGCCTCTACTGTGGCCGCATCGTCGGATGTCAGCATACCGCCATGCACAAGGCAGAAATTCGTATCGGGATGATTACGTAACAAATCGGCAAAATGGACGAATTGATGCGAAAACCCCTGCAGTTCAAAGCTCATGCCATAGGTTTTGAGCATTTCAACTGAACGCTGGAAGTCGTCCGTCAGGCACAAATCCGGCCGATCCGTACGACAGCGCAATGGCTCGCCTTCCCAATAATGAAGCTGGTGGCGCACGCCGCGCGTATTGGCGTATTGGGCGTGACCTTCCAGAACGGCCGCGATATCCGGGGCCGTCATGATCGCCTGCCCCACAATGGCGTGGGGGAAACCTGTACGATCAGCTTCTGACTGTAGCCATGCGGTCTCCTCGACCGGTTTCGCGGGATCGTAATTGGCCTGCACATGCACGGATTTGACGACATTGTTGTCACCAAAATCCGCCAGCATGTCTTCGACCAGATAGTCCTGACGCAGGCCGCTGTAGTCATCGCCATACATCTTCGGGGTCATGGGCGCCGCCAGCCACGGGTATTTCTCCCAGTGCCAGAGATGATGGTGGCTGTCGATAATCGGACCTGAATACATGACGGTTTGCTCCTGATGTTTCATCGCGACCATCTGCGTGTCGATGTTCCTATTCAGCTGCTTTCGCAGCCCCGGTCTTCCCGCTTGGCCAGGCAGGCCGCGTCAACCCAAGGTTTTCCCGCAATGTCGTGCCTTCATAGGCAGTGCGGAAAAGGCCGCGGCGTTGCAATTCCGGAACAACCAGCTCGTTGAAATCACGCAAGTCATGGGGAAAGAGCGGCGGCATGATGTTGAAACCATCACACGCCTGCCCGGTAAACCATTCCTCCATGAAATCAACAACTTCCACGGGAGAGCCAACAATTTGCATGTGGCCACGCGCACCAGCCACCCGACGCCAGAGACCGCGTATCGTGAGGTCCTCGCGCCGCGCAACATCCAGATAGAGCTGCCCCCGGCTGGACGAGATATTGTCGAATTCGATATCCGGCACCGGCCCGTCGGGATCGTGCCCTGAAAAATCAAAATCCATCCTGTTGCTCAGGAACTCGATACCGGTTCTGTCATCGATGAGATCCTGCATCATCTCGAACTTCTCAGCGGCTGCTTCCTTGTCATGACCGACATAGACCATCAGGCCCGGCATGATCTTCAGGGCACCGGGATGACGTCCATAGGCAGCCATTCGGGCCTTCACGTCAGCGTAAAAGCCCTGCGCACCCTCAAGTGTCTGATGAATGCCAAAGACAACCTCGGCCGTCTCTGCCGCAAGTTCACGCCCATCTTCGGAGGAACCGGCCTGAACCATCACAGGTTCCCCCTGCGGGGATGGCGGCACATTCAGTGGGCCGCGCACCTGGAAATGCTCACCCTCGTGCTCAAGGATGTGCAACTTGTCTTGGTCCAGAAACACCCCGCTTTCCTTGTCTCGTGGGAACGCATCATCGTCAAAGGAGTTCCACAATCCTCGCGTAACATGCGCGAACTCACGGGCGCGTCGATAACGCTCCGACTTGGCCATGTGCGGCTGGGTGCCAAAACTCTCAGCTTCGGCGCGATGGGTGGATGTCACCAAATTCCAGCCGGCCCGTCCCCCCGAAGCGAGATCCAGTGAGGCAAACCGGCGTGCCAGAAGATAGGGCTGATCAAAACTCGTCGTCGCTGTGCACACGAGGCCCAGATGTTTGGTGTGCTGAGACAGGGCCACCATCAGGCTGAACGGTTCAATCTTGGCGCCATAATTGTCGCGCACCATGGCTTCAAGATCACCGCGCCAGAATGACACGGAATCGGCCATAAAAAACATGTCGAACAGGCCCTCTTCGGCCAGTTTCGCCATCTCAACCATATGCGCCATGTTTTGCCCGGCATCTGCCGTGGCATCGGGATGCCGCCACGCCGTCAGATGATGACCCGCAGGCCAGAAAAACAAACCCAGCTTCATTTCAGGCATCGCGCCCTCCCAAGCACCGAAACCACAATTCGAGCCTATCGTAAGCTTCACCTCCGACAAGAACCAGAGAGGAGCGACATGAACAATTGGGAGTAGGTATTTTTCGCTGGCCCGTATGGCGCGCCCGGCAGGATTCGAACCTGCGACATTCGGCTTAGAAGGCCGATGCTCTATCCAGCTGAGCTACGGGCGCCCCGGAAGGCTTGGTCGGGCACATAAAACCGGAGCCTAGTGGCTCCAGGGGATCTTGCGGTCGACGGCGAAATTGTCGGCATAAGCCTTCGGTCTGATCTGCCGTTCCTTGGGTTCCTGCACAACATAGTCGATGCCCAGACGGTCAGCATGAGCGATCGCGTCTTCACGCGTATCGAAGTTCAGGCGGACCTGAGACATGGTATCGCCAGCCCCCGGCCACCCCATCAGCGGATCGAGCTGCTGGCGGCGCGTGGGTTCGAACTCCAGCAGCCATTTGTGGGTCTTCCCGCGCCCGGACTGCATGGCAGTCTTGGTGGGCTGATAAATGCGAGCCTTCATTGCACACAATCCCTTAAATGAATGGTCGGGGCGACAAGATTCGAACATGCGACCCCCTGCTCCCAAAGCAGGTGCTCTACCAGGCTGAGCTACGCCCCGACTTTTGTAAGCGGAAGATAGGCGCGCAGCCGCGCCGGTGCAATACGTCTACTGCTCTGTAAGTGATCTGGTGAAGGATTGTTGGACCGGACTGACCAGATACTGCAGCAAAGTGCGCTCTCCGGTGCGGATCAGGACTTCTGCCGGCATACCGGGAAGCAGGACCAGCCCGTCAAGGGTGGGATCATCGGGATTGGATATCTCGATCCGGGCTGACCTGCCCCCACTGACTGGTCCGTTTTAAATGTTAGTGCATCATTCTTTTGACCTCCATAGGGATGATGCTTTCCGGTGCTGGTGGCCTGTATCCGAGGGCTGAGTGTGGACGTTTCGTGTTGTAGTGCCGTCGCCACTGCTCAATGACGATCCGGGCTTCATTGAGGCTGTAGAAGATCTCTCCGTTCAGGAGCTCGTCGCGGAACCGGGCATTGAAGCTCTCGCAGTATCCGTTCTCCCAAGGTGACCCAGGTTCGATGTAGGCGGTTTGGGCACCGACAGCCTTGATCCATTGCCTGACCGCATCCGCGATGAACTCCGGTCCGTTATCCGATCGTATGTAGGCCGGAACACCCCGGATGATGAACAGGTCGGTCAGGGCATCAATCACATCCGTCGAGTTGAGCTTCCGCTTCACCCTGATCGCCAGGCATTCGCGGCTGAACTCATCGATGATGTTCAGCGTTCTGTAGGCTCGCCCGTCTTCTGTTCGGTGATGCACGAAGTCGTACGACCAGACATGGTCAACATGCCGGGGCCTGAGACGGATGCACGATCCGTCATTGAGCCAGAGCCGGCCTTTCCTCGGCTGCTTCATGGGAACCTTCAGCCCCTCACGACGCCACAGGCGCTCGACCCGCTTGTCGTTCAGTTGCCAGCCTGCCTCTCTCAGCATCGCCGCGATCCTTCGATACCCGTAACGGCCGTACTGCCGGGCCAGTTCAATCATGTCCCGGACCAGGAGGTCCTCGTCATCTCGCGACTTCGGAACATAACGGTGTGTCGAACGATGCTGTCTCAGGACACGACAGGCACGGCGTTCCGATACTGCGAACTTGCCCCGCACCAGATCAATGCAGTTGCGCCGCCGTGCGGGGCTTAGAAGTTTCCCTTGGCAGCCTCGGACAGTATGAGCTTGTCCAGGGTGAGATCAGAAACAGCCCTGCGAAGACGTTCGTTCTCCTTCTGCAGCCGCTTCAACTCTTTGAGTTGATCCGTCCCCATACCGCCATACTGCTTGCGCCAGCGGTAATAGGTTTGCTCCGTAATCTGCACCTGGCGGATCGCGTCAATGCGAGCCTGACCTTGCCCGACAAGCACATCAACCTGCCGTAGCTTGGAGACTATCTCTTCGGGTTTGTGTCGTTTCGTTGCCATCCTTGATCCTCCGTTCACTAAAATACACGGTGGACCAATTCAATGGGGGTGGATCAATCGGTATCGACGTCATCGCCATCAAAGCTTGCGGTAACTAAAGCACCATCTTCATCTGCTGCCGAAGCAACATCCTCAACCACCGGCGCATCGTTATTGAGATCGACAGGCTCACCATCAACGAGCACAACCAGGTCTTCCCAGTCCTGAACCTTCAAACCCAGATTGGAGAATGTCTACTTGGCGCCGGAATCGGTGCCCGCGTTTGAATTGTCCGCGATGAATTCATTCAGCGCGACAAGATCAGACAGAATGCCTGCATCAGAGAACTGATCGGCCGTCAGCGAAATAACGAGGGTATCAGTCCCTGTGCCGCCATCGTACCAATCGACTCCGCCGCCGTTCTCACCTGCGACGAACACACCGATATCGTCGCCACTATCGCCATCAACTCTATCCTGGCCGACGCCACCGTCGAGTATGTCGTTGCCCGAACCACCGTTCAGAACGTCGTTGCCCAACTCGCCAAAAACGATGTCGTCGCCTGACCCACCATTCAGGTAGTCATTGAACGAAACATCACCGCTGCCACTGGCACTTCCAGAACCCTTGCCCGAACCGCTGGCCGACCCAGACCCCTTGCCCGATCCACTACCTGATCCAGAGCCACTGCCTGACCCAGACCCCTTGCCTGACCCACTGCCTGATCCGCTGCCTGACCCAGAGCCCTTGCCCGATCCGCTACCCGAACCGTCTGCAATGTCACCGTCGCCCCGAAGGACATCGTTGCCGCTGCCGCCATAAATGCGATCATCGCCTGCGCCACCCGTCAGGGTGTCGTTGCCACCATAGCCGTAGATCTTGTCAGATCCATCGGTGCCGTCGAGCGTGTTGTCGCCGTTATTGCCTTTAATGCGTGCCATATTCCATCGCCTTCAATGCGCTGTACTTCACGGGGGTTTGCGAACTGATTTCCTGCATATGCCATAGACAGTTCAAATTCATAAACTGTTAAGAAGCAAGAAACGTACCAGTTCCAACTTGCTACCTTACGTACCAGGCGCAACGCGCGCCAAAACACATCTCGAACCAAACGCCCGGTAGCCTCCCCCGCTCTCGGCACGTCTTTTGATCGAAATTACAACCTTATTGAATGCATTACACAGCGTGTTTCAACCAAATATTTGGAAAAATTTTATTGAAATTCTCGGGAGTTAGGCCGACTCGACCGCGCAAAAAGGGAGTCAGCCCCTTTCGTTCCAAATCGTCGTCAAACAGGTGTGTGAATCGCATCTTCCCACCACCGCGACGTGCGCTTCTCGACGCAACAACACCCTGGCATGCTAGGAATGCAGTCTTCATTCCCCAATTTTTCGCAAAATGAGTGTCTCAATATGAGAAAATTCGCGAAATCCTTCTCCTATTGCACCTCAGGTATCCAGTCATTTTGAACTCTCAAATCCGTTTGCCTGACAAACTCGTTGGCGTTCTTCTGGCGAGTAGCGCAACAGCTCTTGGTGGAGGCACGGTTGTTCTCACACGCCTGATCATCGAAGAGACCGATTCACTGTCCCTCGCGATGATTCGATACGGTCTTGCCGCCCTGTTTCTTCTCGGCATCCTTTTGGTCACCACGAGAATTCCGCGGATGGCCCGACGTGATCTCGCCATTCTTGCGGTTTTCGGCGTGGTCATGTTCTCGGGATTTCCGTTCTTCATGACCCGCGCACTGGAGGACACGACTGCCGCTCGCGGCGCATTGCTGTTCGCCACGATTCCGCTGATGACAATCGTAATTGGCGCGGTGTTTGGCGTTGAACGCGTAACCTGGCGCAAACTGGCTGGAATTGGCATCGCGATAGCGGGCGCCGCACTGGCGTTGGGTGAAAATGTTGGCGCGGCCGCACCGGATGCTCTGCGAGGAGATTTTTTTATGCTCCTCGCCATGCTGTGCGCCGCAGTTTTCAACGTGTTTTCACCCCGCTACCTGTTCAGATACGGCTTTTTGCCGGTTGTCGTCTACACCATGCTTGTCGGCACTGGATTTCTAATGATTTTGGCGCTTCTTCTCGGCACACCGCTGCATCGCACACTGGCGTTTGACACTCAGGGCTGGGTCATCGTTGTGCTACTCGCCATCCCCGGCGCGGCCCTGATGAACCTCATGTGGGGCCGAGCTTTAACGCTCATCACGCCGACCCAGGCCACGATCACTGTGGGAATCAACCCAATTACCGCACTTTTGCTCGGAGCCTGGCTGCTTTCCGAGCCAATAACGCTGCGCTTTATTGGAGGTGTAATCCTGCTCATCGCGGCCATTGTTCTAACCAATCGGGGGCCGCGTGAGACGGTCATCGGAAACGCCAAGGCGAGGTCAGAAAATTCTCAATAATTACAACTGGTTAAACCGCTCATAAACGACTTTATCTCCAGCAGAAATGCCGAGATTCCGTGCAGTACCCGCATTCAGCTCCAGGACAGCCCGCACCCGCTTGCGCGAGGAGATAACGTCCCGGGATTGCGGAATCGTATTTTCCTCAATTCGCGCAATCGTGCCGTCCCGTTCTATGAACAGCATATCGAGCGGCAGGAATGTATTTGCCATCCACATTGTCAGCACCCGGTCACGACGATGCAGAAACAACATGCCCTCGTTGTCCGCCATCTCGCGACGAAACATCAGGCCCCGTGATTTTTGTTCGCTCGTCTCAGCAAGTTCCACATTGAATTCGAAAACATCCCCCCGTCTCGCCACAATCGAAAGAGTGTCCCGCTCGAATTCCACATCCTGCTGCGCAGATAGTGGTAGTGGGCTCGATAGAATCAGCAGCCCCACTACCAGTATTGGCGAAAATATGGAGACCACTATTTTCAATATTTTCATATATATGAGCATTTATCCTCATTCTTCACATAAATATTATAGGCGGCCGACACGAGGTCTCTAACCTCTCGCCTGACGGCCATTGGCGAAGGCACATCGGCCAAGGTGTTAAACCAGTGCGAGGGTGGGTTGCGACCGCCTGCGCGATTCCATGTCAAAGCTTGCAGAACTTCTTGCGCCAGTACTGGTAGTGATGCATCAAAATCGAGTCCATTTAGCGTTCCCCAGACACCCGTCCAACACCGAGCCACGCTCCAGGGATTGTAACCACCGCCACCGGTTATGAGCACACGCGGGACGGCGGTTATAACCTGAGCAACGGCTTCCCAGATCGCGGTGTTGGTCAACTCCATCCGACTGAGCGGATCATCCGCCAATGCGTCAGCTCCGCATTGCAGGACCAATACCTCCGGTTTGTAGCGCGCGATAATCGGCAACACGATCTCTTCAACAATCAGACGAAACTCTGAATCTCGCAATCCACGCGGAACCGGAATATTTGCCGCGGTGCCGCCTTCCGTATCCGAGAGTTTTCCGGAAAACGGCCAACGACGTTCTTCATGGATCGAAATCGTGAAAACACTGGCGTCCCCCGCAAATGCATCCTGCACGCCGTTCCCATGATGGGCATCGAAATCCAGATACAATATCCGTGTGAACCCCAAATCCTGGAGACGAAGCAGCCCGAGCGCGAGATCATTGAAGTAGCAAAAACCGCTCGCACGGTCCGGACGGCCGTGATGGGTGCCCCCGGCCGGGCTGTAAACGATGCCCTCATCAACCGAACCCAGTATTTCCGCACCTTTCAACACAGCCCCTGCAGAGATCGCAGGACGGCTGTACATCGTGTCGTGGATCGGGTTTTCGAGACGCCCGAGATTGAATCTCTCCCGGTCTGCAGACGAAAGCGTCAGTGTTTGTTCCCCTTCCCGCAACGCCCGCAGATAGACAGGATCGTGAAACCGCACAATTTCGGCCGGACTGGCCGGGCCGCTTTCAATATAGGTGTCGTCGGGCAACCATCCCATTGCACGGCACAAATCGATGGTCGCGGGCACACGCGGCACTGAAAGAGGGTGTTTGGGGCCGAAGGTCGAGCGGCGATAAATGTCATTTCCGATGAACAAAGGGCGCGAAAGTCGCCGGACCGGACGTGATGATGTGCTGTTCACGGCGAAAGACATATCCATCAACTAGCGTTTTGTCCCGGACTTCGCAATCACCGTCGTTGACGAGTTAGGGCCCCACACACCATAGTGATTTCAACCACATGGGGAGCCATTTCGGCTGAGAGGTCCTGCCAAATCCGGCGAGACGACCCTTGGAACCTGATCCGGTTAACACCGGCGGAGGGACGTGGACTTTGAAAGTGCCCAATTCAGAATCTGGTTTCGCTCCAACCTCCGTTGGGCTGCGTGTGCGCGATATGCGGCTCGGCTGGGACAGCAAGATTCTCGTCGAGGGACTTTCCTTCGACGCCGCCCCAAACAGTTGGACCTGCCTTCTGGGGGAAAGCGGTGTCGGTAAATCGACACTTCTGCGAACCTTTGCCGGGCTCGTGCACCCAATTTCGGGCTCCGTGTTCGAAGGAACCGACAGCGAAACCGTGATAGGCCGGGTCGCTTATATGGCCCAGCAAGACCTTCTGCTTCCCTGGCTGACGGCAACCGAAAACGTCGCTTTGGGTGCACGATTGCGCCGCGAAACGCCCGATTTGGCGAAAGTGACCGATTTATTGCACAGAACTGGCATTTCGGATCGAGCCGACGCGCGGCCCGGCGAATTGTCGGGCGGCGAACGTCAGCGTGTTGCCCTTGCACGCACGCTCATGGAAGAACGCCCGATTGTGCTCATGGATGAGCCCTTCTCGGCCCTCGACGCCATAACCCGGACCCAGTTACAGGACCTGGCCTACGAACTCCTGCAGGACCGAACCGTGGTCATGGTCACCCACGACCCCTTTGAAGCGCTGCGCCTTGGGGCCGCGATTTATGTCATCCAGACAGGGAACAATGACCACCTTGTTCCGCTCATACCACCGGGAACACCTCTGCGCGACCCCACAGACCCGGCTTTGCGCAGCATCTATCACGCCATCATCGCGGCATTATCCCATCGCGAGTCCGCAAGCGCATTGCGAGCGCGCACATCATGATGAAAATCCTGCGCCCAATGGTGGTCTTCACAGGAATTCTGATGGTCTGGCAACTCGTGGTTTGGCTCTTCGATATCGCGCCATTCATTCTTCCGGGGCCGATTTCGGTCATCACCGTTGCCATCGAACGGGCCGATACTCTTGTGGGACACGCTGGAGTCACGCTGAGCGAAATTCTTCTCGGATTGCTGTTCGGCACAATACTCGGCGTTGGCAGCGCTCTGATCATGGCCTATTTCCGGCAAGCCAGATCCTGGCTGTTGCCGGTGCTCGTGGTCTCGCAGGCGGTGCCAGTCTTCGCACTGGCACCAGTCCTTGTCCTCTGGTTCGGCTACGGGATAGCCCCCAAGGTCGCCATGGCGACGCTCATCATCTATTTCCCGGTCACGGCAGCTTTCTATGATGGATTGCGGCGCACCGAGGCCGGCTGGGTTGATCTCGCCCGGACCATGGGGGCTTCCAAAGCCACTATTCTGCGCCAGATACGCCTTCCCGCCGCCCTTCCCGCATTTGCATCAGGAGTTCGGGTCGCTGCGGCAGTTGCCCCCATCGGGGCTGTGGTTGGTGAATGGGTCGGATCATCCGCGGGACTTGGTTACTACATGCTGTTGATGAATGGCCGCGTGCAAACAGCTGCGATGTTTGCCGCCCTCTTCGTCCTCGCGATCATGTCCGTGTGTATCTATTTCCTGATCGATGCGGCGCTGCGACGCCTGATCGCCTGGCAACCCGAGGCGGATCCCGCCTCTTTTAACTAACTCACTGTTAATTGGATAATTTCAAAATGAAACGTATCGTAATTGCTGCCCTGCTCTCGGTTTTGTTGGCAACGCCAGCTGCCGCCGAGAAGCTCACTGTCATGCTCGACTGGTTTGTGAACCCCGATCACGGGCCACTGTTTGTGGCGCTCGAGCGCGGTGAGTTCTCCAAACGCGGGCTGGATGTGGAGCTGATCGCCCCCGCAGACCCGAACGACCCACCAAAACTGGTCGCGGCGGGCCGCGGTGACGTCGCGATCTCCTACCAGCCCCAATTGCACCTCCAGGTGGACGCCGGACTGCCGCTCAAGCGCGTGGGAACACTCGTGGCGACGCCGCTGTCTTCGCTTGTTGTACTCGCCGATGGACCTGTGAAATCCATAGCGGATCTGAAGGGCCGCAAGGTCGGTTTTTCCGTGGGTGGTTTTGAAGACGCCCTGCTCGGCGCAATGCTGGAGAAACACGGTCTTACGCTTGACGATGTGGAGCTGGTGAACGTGAACTTCTCGCTCTCCCCATCCCTGATGAGCGGCCAGGTCGCCGCTGTCATTGGCGCCTACCGCAACTTTGAACTCAACCAGATGGATATTGAAGGCCGTCCGGGCCGTGCGTTCTACCTCGAAGAAGAAGGCATTCCGGCCTATGACGAGCTGATCATCGTGGCGAAGAGTGACAACACGGACAACCCGCAGATCGCAGCGTTCTTGGCTGCTGTCGAAGCAGGAACACAGTATCTCATCAATCACCCGGATGCCGCGTGGGAGCTGTTCATCAAAGGCCGCAAGGACCTAGACGATGAACTCAACCGTCGGGCATGGCGCGACACGATTCCCCGCTTTGCATTGCGTCCCGCCGCCCTTGATGCAGGCCGGTATCAACGTTTTGCGGAGTTCTTGAAGGCGCGCGGCATGATCAAAACCATCCCGCCGGTCGAAAGTTATGCCGTGGAGGTACGTTAAGGCGCTATTTGGCTGGCGCGGGGACAAATATGCCCTGCTCAACGTCCGCCGCCTGTTCTTCAGCGCGGCGGGCGGCAGCCTGCTGACGTTGCCACAGATCCGCATACATTCCGCCTTGCGCCAGCAATGCATCATGCCGGCCGCGCTCAACGATAACTCCACCATCAAGGACGATGATTTCGTCCGCATTGACGACGGTCGAAAGACGATGGGCAATCACCAGGGTGGTTCGATCTGTCGAGACCTGCTCCAGAGCGGTTTGAATCTCGCGTTCGGTATGGGTATCAAGCGCTGATGTCGCTTCGTCAAACAGCAGTATTTTCGGGCTTTTCAGAATCGTTCGGGCAATCGCAACCCGCTGTTTCTCGCCTCCCGAGAGCTTTAGCCCACGCTCACCAACCCGGGTGTTGTAGCCGTCGGGAAGCGCCATAACGAAGTCGTGGACCTGCGCCAGACGGGCTGCATCTTCTACTTCGGCCGGGCTTGCAGCCGGGCGTCCATATTGAATGTTGTAGAAGATCGAATCATTGAACAGGACCGTGTCCTGCGGAACGATGCCGATCGCCGCGCGAAGGCTGGATTGGGTGATGTCCCGAATATCCTGACCGTCAATCGTGATGCGCCCGTCATCCACGTCATAAAAACGGAACAGCAGCCGCGAAATTGTTGATTTACCAGCTCCCGACGCGCCCACAATCGCCACGGTGTTGCCTGCCGGCACCTCGAAATCAACATCCCGCAGGACCGATTTTCGCGGGTCATATTTGAACGAAACGTGCTCAAATCGAACGACGCCCTCCGCAACGGATAACGGCGCGGAATCCGGCTTGTCCTCAATCTCGCGGTTCTCCTCGAGCAGGCCAAACATTTGCTCCATGTCCACCAGTGACTGCTTAATTTCTCGGTACACAAAACCAAGAAAATTAAGGGGTTGGAACAATTGCATCATGTAAAGGTTTACAGCGGTGAATTCGCCGATCGACATGCTTCCGTCACTGACCCGAATGCCCGAAAGCACCAGCAGGATGGTCATGCCCACGGCCATGATCAGGCCCTGCCCGACGTTTAACAGGGACAGAGTTGTGAGGCTTTTGACCGCTGCCTTTTCGTAACGCTGCATCGACACGTCATAGCGCTGCGCTTCGTGTTTTTCGTTCCCGAAATACTTCACGGTTTCGAAGTTGAGCAGGCTATCGATGGCCTTTGTATTGGCCTCGGTATCACTGTCATTCATGGCGCGCCGGAACTTCAGGCGCCATTCGGTGAAAACCAACGTAAACGCGACGTAGACCATCACCGTTACAAAGGTGATCGCGCTGAAGATAAAGCCGAACAACGACCACAAAATCCCGCAGACCAGAACAATCTCGACAAGGGTCGGCAGGATATTGAACAACATGAACCGCAGCAGGAAATCGATCCCCTTGATGCCGCGCTCAATCGCACGACTGAGACCGCCTGTTTGCCTGTCCATATGAAACCGCAACGCAAGCGCATGCAAATGTTCGAATATTTTCAAGGCAATACGCCGAATCGCGCGCTGACCGACCTTGGCAAACACAAAATCGCGTAGTTCAGCAAAACCCTGCTGCCCGACCCGCAAGAGTCCATAACCGACAAGCAATGCGATAGGGACTGATGCCACCCCACCCGCACTCACCCCGGCTTCCAGCGCGTCCACAGCACGCCCGAACACTGCCGGGATCGCAACCGTCGCCACTTTGGCAGCAACCAGCAGCACAAGCGCGATGGCGACCCGGACACGGAGTTCCACATCACCGCGGGGCCACAGGTAGGGCATAAGCTCACGAACCGCCCGCATTTCTGCGCCCGGTTTGGACTTGGATGTCTCGATTTCAGGTTCGGAAGTTCGACGGTGCCCGGCCATTATGCTCACATGTAAGTCCAGATAGCCCGGAAAGCCAGCGTCAAGGCGCCCCCACGCGAAACCGCATCCAAGATATACAGTGCCAGACAAGACAAAAGGGCATCTGTTTTGTCGGTCTGGCGCCGCATTAGGCTCGGGTTGTCTTCGCGCTCCTCCCATTAGCAACATTGGTCGTAAGTATGATGACCCAACCGGCGCGTATTGACGGGCGTCTTCAGGATCGTCTCGGCCATGGTGGCGATACCAGCACCCCAGTATTTTCATACGCACACACGACCTTGCCGCTGGCCCCTGCGGAGATTATGTTGCGGCCCCAATAGCGCAACCCAAGCACCAAAGGTCCAAAGCCATGGAAATGTCTGGTGAATACAAGATCAACGCATCCCGCGAAAAAGTTTGGGAAGCATTGAATGATCCGGAAATCCTGAAGCAGTCCATTCCAGGCTGTGAGGAAATCGACCAGAAATCTCCCACAGAGATGTCTGCCAAAGTGACCGCCAAGGTCGGTCCCGTGAAGGCCAAATTTTCAGGAGAGGTCGAGCTGACCGATCTTGATCCGCCGAACGGTTATCGCATTTCGGGCGAAGGCAAAGGCGGTGCCGCTGGTTTTGCCAAGGGTGGCGCAAACGTAACTCTCGAGGAAGATGGCGCTGGCACCCTCCTGAAATACGAAGTCGATGCGCAGGTTGGCGGCAAACTTGCCCAGCTCGGCGCGCGCTTGATTGACGGCACAGCCAAGAAAATGGCGGGTCAGTTCTTTGAAAATTTCGCAGCGGCTGTTGAAAGCGGCGAAGAAAGTGCGGCCCCGGCCGTCGACGGTCCTGCTGCAGCAGAAACCGCTCCAGCACCTGCCGCGCCCGCGACCGGTACAGACACCTCGGCAACAGCTCAGATCGGCATGTGGACGTGGATTGGTGGCGCTGCTGTCGCAGCTGTCGTCCTCTACGCACTCTTCGCCTAGTAATTATTCACGAATTCGCCCCTTATTTCTCGCCTGAACCTTGACGCAAGGGTTCGCGCAGATGAAACTCGGGTGAGTTTAGATTTTGATTTACTGCCCGCATAAAAAGGGCGGATAGGGAAAGCCCCACGGGGTGATCCAAAGCAGGGAGGATTGTTATGCCCACCGTATCCATGACGGTGAACGGAAAGTCTGTATCGGCCGAAGTCGAGCCGCGGACGCTTCTCGTTCAGTATCTTCGTGAACATCTTGGTCTCACCGGCACGCATGTCGGTTGTGACACCAGCCAGTGTGGTGCATGCGTCGTGCACGTCAACGGCGAGTCTCTGAAGTCCTGCACCATGTTGGCCGGACAGGCAGAAGGCGCCGACGTCACGACCATCGAAGGTCTGGCAAATGGTGACGATCTGCACCCGATGCAGGAAGCCTTCCGTGAGAACCATGGTCTGCAGTGCGGTTTCTGCACGCCGGGCATGGTGATGAGTGCGCTTGATCTGGTGAAACAGAACCCGGATCCGAGCGAGAAAGAAGTTCGTGAATGGCTTGAGGGCAACCTCTGCCGCTGCACCGGCTACCACAATATCGTTAAGTCCATTCTCGCCGGCGCTGAAGCACTGCGAGGATAGCAAAATGTCGGCAACCGGGATCGGTGCATCCATCAAGCGTGTCGAGGACCTTCGGTTCCTCACAGGCAATGGCCACTATACCGACGACATCAATCAGCTGGACCAAAGCCACGCGTGGATTTTGCGGTCTCCGCATGCCCACGCGAAGCTCAATTCGGTTGATACATCGAAGGCAGCCGCCGCCCCTGGTGTGATCGCAATTTTTACCGGCGCGGATATGGCAGCTGACGGTGTCGGCGGCATCCCGTGCGGGTGGCAGATTCACAACAAGGATGGCTCTCCCATGGCCGAACCGGGTCACCCCGCCCTGGCCGTGGACAAAGTCCGTCATGTTGGCGATCAGGTTGCCATTGTTATTGCCGAAACACGCGATCAGGCCCGTGACGCGGCCGAACTGATCGCCGTCGACTATGCAGTCCTGCCCGCAGCGATCGACATGGACACCGCCCTTTCCGGCGCTTCGCTGGTGCATGACGACGCACCCAACAATCGCTGTTTCGACTGGGAAATTGGTGACAGGGACGCAACAGAGGCGGCTTTTGCAAAAGCTGATCATGTTGTTTCCATCGATCTTGCCAACAACCGCCTGATCCCCAATGCGATGGAGCCCCGCGCGGCGATTTCCGAATTCGACAGATCGACCGGGCGCTACACACTTCACACGACCACGCAGAACCCGCATGTCATCCGACTGCTGATGGGCGCGTTCGTGTTGCAGATCCCCGAGCATAAGCTGCGGATCGTAGCGCCGGATGTCGGCGGCGGTTTTGGTTCAAAGATTTTCCATTACGCCGAGGAAGCAATCCTCACCTGGGCCGCGGCCAAGGTACATCGTCCGATCAAATGGACAGCCGAGCGTTCAGAATCCTTTATGACCGATGCCCATGGGCGTGATCATGAGACCCATGCCGACCTCGCTCTCGACAAGGACGGCAAGTTTCTTGGATTGCGCGTGGCCACCAAGGCCAATGTTGGTGCCTATCTTTCGACTTTCGGTTCGAGCGTCCCAACCTATCTCTATGCGACCCTGCTCGCGGGCGTTTACGCGACCCCGGCGATTTATGCCGAAGTGCAGACGGTCTTCACCAACACTGTTCCCGTTGATGCTTATCGTGGTGCCGGGCGCCCGGAATGCACCTATCTGCTCGAGCGGTTGGTCACCAAAGCGGCGCGCGATCTGGGAATGGACCCGGTCGAGCTGCGCCAGAAGAACATGATCCAGCCCGATCAGTATCCCTACCAGACGCCAGTGGCGCTCGAGTACGACTGCGGAGACTCGCCTGCCACCTTTGCCAGCGCCCTCAAGGCTTCTGACTACGCAGGCTTCGAGGCGCGTCGGGGCGCAGCCGAGAAAAACGGCAAACTGCGCGGAATTGGGATTTCCACCTATGTCGAAGCCTGTGGCATCGCGCCTTCCGCTGTTGCTGGCGCGCTTGGCGCCCGGGCAGGCCTCTATGAGTCCGCTCAGGTCCGTGTGCACCCAACAGGCTCCGTGACCGTCTATACCGGCACCCACAGCCATGGGCAGGGTCATGAAACGACCTTCGCGCAGCTGGTTTCCGAAAGTTTTGGTATCCCGGCAGATTTGGTCGAAGTCAGCCATGGTGATACCGATCAGGTTCAGTTCGGAATGGGCACTTACGGCTCACGGTCGCTTGCAGTTGGAGGCCCGGCAATCCTGAAGGCCTGCAACAAGGTCATCGACAAAGCCAAGAAGATTGCCGCCCATATACTGGAAGCCGATGTATCCGATATCGAGTTTGCCGATGGTAAATTCACCGTCGTGGGAACAGACAAGGAAATGGCATTCGCTGAAGTGTCGCTGGCAGCCTATGTCCCGCACAATTACCCGATCGAGGAAATCGAGCCGGGTCTGGACGAAAATGCGTTCTATGATCCCCTCAACTTCAGTTTTCCCGGTGGCGCACATATCTGCGAGGTCGAGGTCGACCCGGATACGGGCCATGTCGAGGTCATTGATTTTACCGCCGTTGACGATGTCGGACGTGTGGTCAACCCGATGATCGTCGAAGGACAGGTTCACGGCGGATTGGCACAGGGTGTCGGTCAGGCAGTACTCGAAGGCTGTGTCTATGACGCAGACGGTCAGCTTCTGACCGGGTCCTATATGGACTACACCATGCCCCGCGCGGATGACCTGCCGAACTTCTCGGTGTCAACGCAGGGCGTCATGGGTGCCTCCAATCCTCTCGAAGTGAAGGGTGTGGGCGAAGTTGGAGCCATTGGCTCACCGCCCGCTGTGATCAACGCCATCATCGACGCATTGTCGCCCCTCGGCGTCACCGATATTTCCATGCCTGCCACGCCAAACAAGGTCTGGCAGGCCATTCAAGCATCCAGTGTCCGCCAGGCGGCGGAATAACGTAGCGTCTGGCTAGGGAGAGAGACCATGTATCAGTTCAATTATCAGAAGGCCGGTTCACAGGACGACGCCGTAAGCGCGCTGTCCTCCGCAGAGGACGGAAAGTTCCTTGCAGGTGGCATGACCCTGATCCCGACACTGAAGCAGCGCCTGGCGCAGCCTTCAGACCTCGTGGATCTGTCAGGCATCAACGACATGGTCGGTATTCAGGATGGTGGTGATTCCATCACCATCGGTGCCATGACACGCCACGTCGATGTCGCCAACTCCGATGTCGTCGGAAGCAAGATCCCTGCCCTGCAGCATCTCGCCAGCCATATTGGCGACCCGCAGGTCCGCAATCGCGGTACCATCGGCGGTTCTATCGCCAACAATGATCCCGCTGCCGACTATCCCGCAGCTGTTCTGGCCCTGAATGCCACCGTCATCACCAACAAGCGCGAATTTGCCGCCGATGACTTCTTCGACGGCATGTTTGCAACCAATCTGGAAGAAGACGAGCTGATTACAGCCATTCGTTTCCCTGTTCCTGAAAAAGCTGGCTATGCCAAATTCCCGAACCCGGCATCACGCTATGCGCTCGTCGGAGTCATGGTCGCCCAGACGGGAGGCGAAACCCGCGTCTCCGTGACCGGTGCCGGACAGGACGGCGTCTTCCGTGCCAGCGACATCGAAAGCGCGCTCTCGGGCAATTGGAGTGCCGAAGCGGCCAAGGGCGTGAAAATGTCCGATGACGGCCTCAACTCCGATATCCACGCTTCCGCGGAATACCGCGCTCACCTGATTTCGGTCATGGCGAGCCGTGCCGTGGATGCCGCTGGCTGAACCTCGAATTCGCATCGAATTGCTGACGGCCGGGGCATCGCTCCGGCCGTCTTCGTTTCTTGCCCGGAAAACATCCCACGACTTGGACGGGACACCCGCGTTGGGCTATATCAATCACAAGTTCCTATGGTTACGGCACACTGCCTAACAGATGATTCAATCACGCAGATCAGGCGATAAATCTTGAGCAAAATTCCTGAAAATGTTGAAGGCACCCTCGAACTTCTGGGCGACGGTAACTATGTCTCGGACCGCAGCCTAGCCACAGCGGTGCATCTCTCTCTGCAACTGGGCCGCCCTCTCTTCCTCGAAGGGGAAGCCGGCGTCGGCAAGACCGAGATCGCCAAGGTGCTCGCCGAAACTCTGGGCCGAAAGCTTGTGCGCTTGCAGTGCTATGAAGGCCTGGACGTCGCCTCAGCGGTCTATGAGTGGAACTACTCGGCGCAGATGATCGAAATCCGGATGGCCGAAGCTGAAGGCGTGAGCGATCGTGACCGTCTCGGCGACGATATCTTCTCGGACCGTTTTTTGATCCGCCGCCCGCTTTTGCAGGCACTTCAGCCCACCGATGGCGGTGCACCAGTGCTGCTGATCGACGAACTCGACCGGACCGACGAAGCATTCGAAGCTTATCTGCTCGAAGTCCTTTCGGACTTCCAGATTACAATTCCGGAAATCGGCACCATCAAGGCCGAAGAAACACCTATCGTGATCATCACGTCCAACCGCACGCGCGAAATCCATGACGCTCTGAAGCGTCGTTGCTTCTACTACTGGGTCGACTACCCGGACGCCGAACGCGAGCTTGAAATTCTCTCCATCAAAGCACCTCAAGCCGATGAGAAGCTCTCGCGTCAGGTTGTCGAATTCGTCCAACGCCTTCGCGATATGGACCTCTTCAAGGTCCCCGGTATCGCGGAAACCATCGACTGGGCCTCTGCGCTGAACCAGCTCGACATTATCGAACTCACACCGGAAGCAATCGATGACACGCTGGGTGTCCTGCTGAAGTATCAGGATGATATCGCCAAAATCCGCGGCAGCGAGGCGGCAAAAATCCTCGACGAAGTAAAGAGTGAGATTGCCATGGCACAACAGGCGTCCGCTTAAGCCGTGTCTGATAAAGCGATCCCCGATGAGGCGCGCCCCGCGCTCGACGCCAAGGCAAAGCTCGACGAACTGAGCACCCTCGAAGGCGGAGCCTCAGGGAAGATCGCGACCAACATCATGCATTTTGCCCGGGTTCTGCGTTCAGCCGGGCTTCCGGTTGGGCCGGGTAAAGTCATTGAGGGCATTCAGGCTG
Organism: uncultured Alphaproteobacteria bacterium; assembly: GCA_943787745.1. Classification (GTDB taxonomy): domain Bacteria; phylum Pseudomonadota; class Alphaproteobacteria; order UBA6615; family UBA6615; genus JABJAG01. Next base: position 699,282 of record CALSNJ010000002.1, read on the forward strand.
TCGAAGCGATCGGGATTGAAAGCCGCGAGGATTTCTACTGGACGCTACATGCTGTCTTCGTGAACCGCCGCGATCAGCGTGAAATCTTCGATCAGGCTTTTCACGTCTTCTGGCGCAATCCCAAACTTCTCGAACGCATGGCGTCTTTGGTTCTGCCGTCCTTCGTGGACCCTGAAGCCCAGCAACAGGCTGAGGAAATGAACCGCCGACTGGCAGAAGCACTTAAGCAGAACCCTGTAGAGACTCCGGGTGAAGGCGAAGGCAATGATCCGGACGAGCCTGATATTACAGTCGATGCCGTGATGACGTGGTCGGCCAACGAGGTTCTGCAGGAAACCGACTTCGAAAAAATGTCACGCGAAGAGCTCGAAGCCGCCAAACGTGCCATTGCGCATATGCGTTTGCCGATCATGGAAGTTCCCACACGACGCTTCAAACGCGACCCTCGCGGGCAACGGATCGACATGCGCACCACACTACGCGCCGCAATGCGCGGTGGCGGCGGCGCAATTCCGCTGCAATACCGCAAACGCAAACGGCGTCATCCGCCTCTCGTCGTATTGTGCGATATTTCCGGGTCCATGAGCCGGTACTCCCGGATGGTGCTGCATTTCATGCACGCCATCACGAACGACCGTGACCGGGTACACACATTCCTGTTCGGCACGCGGCTGACCAATGTCACGCGCCAGCTGCGTTACAAGGATGTCGATGAAGCGCTAGATAAAGTCGGCGAAGCCGTCGACGACTGGTCTGGCGGCACACGTATTGGGCATTCCCTGCATGACTTCAATACGAACTGGTCCCGTCGCGTGCTGGGTCAGGGCGCGGTGGTGTTGTTCATCAGTGATGGTCTGGATCGCGACGCAGCAGACGGACTGGAACGGGAAATCGAGCGCCTGCACATGTCCTGCCGTCGCTTGATCTGGCTGAACCCGCTCTTACGTTATGATAGATACGAACCCAAATCGCTGGGGGCGCAGGCCTTGTTGCCGCATGTCGATGAGTTCCGTTCGATCCACAACCTCGAAAGTCTCGAGCAATTGTCGGAGGTTCTCACGAAACCGGCCCTGAACAAGGACTTCAAGCACAACCCATGGCAGGAGGCAGCCGAATGAGTGAATCCGCAATCGATTTACAGTCCCTGGACCACGACGACGTAATCGAGAAAGCCGCAGCCTGGCGTCAGTCCGGCAAAAGCGTTGCCATTGCTACCGTGGTCAGCACCTGGGGGTCCTCCCCGCGTCCGACGGGAAGCCAGCTCGCCGTTGATGAGGATGGCAATATGGTCGGATCGGTTTCCGGCGGCTGTATTGAAGGTGCCGTGGTTCATGAAGCGCGTGGCGTCATGGAAGACGGAAAACCGCGTCTTCTCGATTTTGGTGTTACCGATGAAATGGCCTGGGAAGTCGGTCTTGCCTGTGGCGGCAAGGTCGAAGTCTGGGTTGAACGGGTCGACTAGGAAAACTCCGAGAGCAACATGCGCCCAGACACAATCAATAACCTCCTCGCAGCCCGCGAAGCAAAACGCCCGGTCGCACTGGTGTCCAATCTGGACAGCGGCGAGCAATCCCTCGTCTACCGCGATGCCGTAGATGGCGATTTGAGCCTCGATCACGCGATTATCGACAAAGCGCGAAATGCCCTGCGTGACGACAAGAGTGGGCGTGTGGACGCCGACGGCACGCCTCTGTTCGTACAGGTCTTCAACCCGCCCAAACGCATGGTCATTGTGGGTGCTGTTCACATTGCCCAACCGCTCGTGACCCTCGCTCAGACGTCTGGCTATGAGGTGGTCATCGTTGATCCGCGGGGAGCTTTTGCAACACGCGACAGATTCCCGGGTGTGACCCTGAGTGAGGACTGGCCCGATAGCGCACTGGAAGAACTCAAAATCGACAATCGCACGGCCGTGGTCACCCTCACCCACGATCCCAAACTCGATGATCCTGCGCTGCATGTCGCCTTGCGGTCGGAAGCATTTTATGTCGGCGCCCTCGGCAGCAGAAAAACCCATGGTCGCCGCGTCGAACGATTGACCGAGGAAGGCTACAGCGAAGACGAAATCGGCAAAATTCATGCGCCGGTTGGCCTCGCAATCAATGCCAAAAGCCCGGCCGAGATCGCCATCTCGATCATGGCGCAGATCACGCAAGTTCTGCGCACCGAATGAAATTCGGGCCCCTTCCCGTCACACAAACCCTTGGCACCATGCTGGTGCATGGCCAAACCCTTGGCGGGCAACGCTATCGCAAGGGCCATGTGCTTACCGCAGGGGATGTCGCACAGCTTGAAGCGGCCGGCGTGGCGGAAATCACCGTCGCCATATTCGAACCCGACGACGTCGACGAAAACACCGCCGCGCGGCGCCTTGCGACTGCAGCCGCCGGACAAGGTGTGCGCGCCGGCATCGAAGGAACCGGGCGGGTCAATCTGTTCTCTGAGCACAACGGGCTCGTCACCCTCGATACGGCTGCTATCGACCGTATCAATTCCATCGACGAAGGCATCACGATCGCAACGCTGCGCCCCCTCGACCGCGTGGAAGGTGATCAGGTGGTCGCGACGGTCAAGATCATTCCGTTTGCAGTCACCGAGCAGAACCTGGTCCGCGCAGAAGCAGCAGCCCGTGAGGGCGCCTCATCAGTATCTGTACGTCCCTACCGGTCACGCAAGGTCACGCTGATCCAGACCCAACTTCCCGGATTGAAACAAAGTGTTGCGGACAAGACCAATGACGTCATCCGTCAGCGGATTGAAGCCATGGGCAGTGAACTCTCGGAAGCCCGGATGGTCGCACACACCACCGCCAGCATCGCCGAAGAACTCTCAAGTGCCGTCGGGACAGGCGCGGAACTCATCCTCGTAATCGGCGCTTCGGCGACTGTCGACCGACAGGATGAAATTCCCGTCGCCATCGCGCAGGCCGGTGGGACAATCGATCACTTCGGTATGCCCGTTGATCCGGGAAACCTGATCGTGGTCGCCCATATTGGTGACGTGCCTGTTCTGGCACTCCCGGGGTCGGCGCGTTCCCCACGCCCCGGCGGAAACGACCTCCTGCTCGAGCGAATTATGGCCGACATCCCCGTCGACAGTGCACACATCATGTCGATGGGCGTTGGTGGCCTGCTGAAGGAAATACCCTCACGTCCCATGCCGCGGACCGAAGCAGCGCCTCGCCGGCAACGCAGCGCGCAATCGGTGGCCAGCTATGCCGCCGTCATTCTTGCCGCCGGGCAATCAAGCCGCATGGGAACGGTCAACAAACTGCTCATTGAAGTGGACGGCAAACCGATGGTCCGCCATGCAATAGATGCTGCACGTGCTGCGGGGGCCGATCCGATTATTGTTGTAACCGGCCACGCTGCAGAGGACGTTGGTGGCGCTGTGGGCGATGACGTGACCCTGGTGCACAACCCCGACTACAAACAGGGCCTGAGCACGTCCCTGCGTGCTGGAATTGGAGCTGTTCCAGACACCTGTGAGGGCGCTTTGATTGCACTCAGTGACATGCCGCGGATAAAGCCCAAACATATCCAGCAAATCATGCGCGCACACGACCCTGATGAGGGCCATGTCATTTGTGTTCCCACTTGGCAGGGAAAACGCGGTAACCCTGTGCTCTGGGATCGCCGTTTTTTTGACGACTTTATGTCGTTGGGTGGCGATGTCGGTGCCAAACACCTGATCAACGAGAATGCTGATCTGGTTGTTGAGGTCCCAATTGAGGATGATTCCGTTCTCGTCGACGTCGATTCACCCGAAGCCCTGGCCGACCTTGCGGCTCAGGGCATGGAGATCAAGACATGAGAATTCTGATTCTATTGGCTTTCGCCACCACTTTTGTTTTTGGCCCTCAGATTCTGAGTTCGACAGATGCCGTTGCTCAGCAACGATCAAAAACCGAATGCACCGTTCGTGAAGGCGTCGAATTCTACCGACAGAGGAACTACGGGCAGGCACTGCGTTGCTGGGAAGAAACAGCACGCCATGGCAACTCGGCAGCACAATTCAACATCGCGCGTATGTACGCACTGGGCGAAGGCGTCCCCTTTAACAAGATGGAAGCCTACAAGTGGATGACCATCGCGAGCCGTGCCGGTCGCCCTGAAGCCACCAAGGCGCTGACAAGCATTAAAAAGAACATGTCACCCGAGGAAATCGCCGAGGCTGAATCGCGTATCCGACGGTTCTACACCGAGGGTCGCCGCTAAGCCTTGCGATCGAGAATAACGCGGCTCATTTCCTCCGCGACCGAGAGCACCGCCAAACTTGACTTGTAGCCATGCGTGGCAATCTTCATATCGACGATCGCGTTGACCAATCCGACCTCCGGAACCGGACGAACGCCTGTTGGTGTGATTGATCGCGGTTGTGCCAGATGGCCCGCAAATGCGGTACTGGCCGTCGAACGGCCCTTTAGATGGTCTTGCGTGGCAGCGCTCACCTTCTGCGCAGCCTCGGAGAACCGTTGGGCATTTGTCTGCAGGCCAGATACAGCTGTGTGAATCGATTGGATCAAAATCACTCTCCTTCGGGTTAGGTATGAGACGAAGGTTGCGTGAGTTCCATTCCAATCAATCGGTCTTTTAGCTAATTCCTCTGCAGTTGGCCGTATTTCTCATCTTCCGGATGATCGAACACATACCGCCAAAATGAAAATGGCCCCGGTGCACTTCATTGCACCGGGGCCACTTCCGCTAAATCTATGGAGTTTTACCAGTTGGCCTTGCTGGTCTGACCACCAGACGCCATGGCCTCTCGGAGGTCATCGAGCTCTTCACATCCGTTCGGACAAATTTTTTCAAGTTTGGCGAGAGATTCCTCCGCCTTGTCGCGTCGATCCGTTTCGAGATAAAGCTCACCCACATACTCAAGCGCACCCTTGTGGTCCGGGTTCAAGCGCAACGCACGCTTGTAGTTACGCTCAGCGCGGCTGAAATCCTTCGACTTACGATAACTGTACCCAAGGAGATTGTAGGCATCTGCTTCACGTGGGTTGGTCTCAACAATGTTGTTCAGCACACCGATTGCTTCGCTGTAGCTCTCCTTGCGGATCAACTCTTCGGCACTGGCAAGCTGCGTGCGCACCTCGACAGGCGTAAGTTCGGTTGTTGTTGAGGTTCCGGCAGCAATGGCTGGGCCGGCGCCAAATGCCAGAAATGATGCGACAATTGCCGTCGCGATACGTGATTTCATTGGTTGGTACTCCGGTCGTTGGCCGGGGCTCCCTCGATGCCCCTGTTCAATTCTGTCCGAATGCCCCCCCTTAAAAAAGTTTCGGCATCCGTGGGGCATGTTACCCTTAGACTATAAGTAGTGACAATTGGGTCCCATTCAACATCATGTCAGCATCAGACAGCGCAAGCGCCCAAATTTCGCCAAAATCCGAGCGAAAGAGTTCGAATCCGTTCACAAAGCGTCGGCTTCGTCTCGGCAGCGGACTGGTCCTGTTCGCGTTCGTGGTCACGCATCTTGCAAATCATATCCTTGGGCTGATCTCGCTCGAAGCGATGGAAGCAGGTCGTCATTATTTCCTTCTGCTCTGGCGCAATCCGGTTGGGACGGCGCTGTTCGTCGGATCACTGTTGATCCACATGGCCTTCGCACTCCACGCGCTTTATTCGCGTCGGCGTCTCAAGATGCGTTTCGGCGAAGCCGCCCAGTTGATACTGGGGTTTGCCGCACCTGTCTTGCTGATCAGCCATATCCTGGGGACGCGCGCCGCAGTGCAACTCTATGGCACCGACGACAGCTATACCTTCGTGTTGCTTGCCATCTGGGTAGACAGTCCGGTCTACGGACTTCGACAAATCGCGGCAACATTGGTGGTTTGGATCCACGCCTGCATCGGGCTCTACTACTGGCTCCGCCTGAAACCCTGGTTCATGCGGATCATGCCTGTTCTCTACTCGCTCGCGGTGCTTTACCCGGTCCTGGCATTGCTCGGTTTCATCAGCGCGGGCCGCACAGTCGGTCGTATGGCCGCCGATGATCCCGGCTTCCGTCTCGATGTTGCGATTGACAGCAACGCGCCCGAAGCCGCCCAGATCGCCTATCTGCACCAACTGGAAAGCTGGATTTTCATTGGTCTTGGAGCGGCAATTGCACTGACCCTGTTGGCCCGCGCGTTCCGTCTTTATCTCGAACGCCGCGAGGGAATTGTCCGTATCACCTATCCCGGGGGACGGACCGTCTCCGTTTCTCCCGGCATGACGATCCTGGAAGCAAGCCAGTTGAACGATGTTCCCCATGCTGCGGTGTGTGGTGGACGCGGACGATGCTCAACCTGCCGTATTCGGGTCAATGGCCCCCTCGAAAACCTTTCCGAACCAGATGAGTCCGAGCAAAAAGTCCTCCGACGCGTTGGCGCAGCGCCAGACGTCCGTCTGGCCTGTCAGACCCGCACTTCTTCAGATACGTCCGTCACGCCGTTGCTGCCGCCCAATGCCACGCCACGCGACGGGTTTGCCAAGTCAGCGGCAATGCAGGGACAGGAACAGGAGATATCAATCCTGTTCGCAGATATCCGCGGTTTCACCAGCTTCTCTGAACAAAAACTGCCCTATGACGTCGTGTTCCTGCTGAACCGGTATTTTCGCTCAATGGGTGAGGCCATCGAAGGGGCTGGCGGCCGCGTCGACAAATTTATCGGTGACGGCATCATGGCTCTTTTTGGTGTGGACGAAAATGCACAACAAGGTGCGACATCCGCGCTCAAGGCCGCCCAGGGAATGTCAGAAAAGCTCGATGAGCTCAATGAACTCCTCAAAGCTGACTTATCGGAACCACTTCGCATCGGAATTGGCATTCATGCCGGCCCCGCCATTGTCGGTGAAATGGGCTATGGCCCTGCCATTTCGGTGACGGCCATTGGGGACACCGTCAATACTTCCAGCCGCCTTGAAGCCAAGACCAAGGATTTTGGGGCACAGCTCATCGTCTCTGAACATGTGGCACATCTTGCCTCAATCGACGCCACATCCTTGCGCCGCGAGGAAATCGAGGTGCGAGGCCGCAAGGAGCCCATGCAAATTATTGTCTTTGACGATGCGCAGGTCCTGAGCGGATTGCCGCGCAAAGCCGCAGAAGAACCTCAGCCGGCGTCCTGAGCCTCTGCCGCACGATCGGCAGCGCGTTGCAGCACAGCTGGCCAGTTCGACAGTGACGTCATGTGGGCATAGGCAATGGGCAACCAGTTTTTCGCGCGCCATTCAAGAAACACAGCATCGGGCAGGTTCTCGAACTTTTCACGATCAATTACCTTGTAGCCCTGCATCTGGATCTTTCGATCATCCGAGAGGCGAATTTCTGTCGAATTGTCGGTGAGCAGATCGCGCTCGCTGAGTTCCTCAACAAATTTCTGGGTCGCTTCAAACTGGGCGTGATAGGCGCGACAAAATTCAAGTGCCTGATTCGTGATTTCCGTTGGCTTGGCGTCATCGTCAAACAACCGGCGCTCACCATCTTCGCCCAGAAAACCAGACTCCTCATCCACACAGAGGATGAATTGTTGCTGCTCGGTATTTTCCATCAAAATAAACGGATAGCGGCGCACATAGGCCGGAACATAACAGCCTCGCGCCCAACGCTTTCCATCCGCATCAAGAAATGCATTTGTCCCCGTCCGCAGCCCGGTAATAGCAACCGGCAGAAACGGCGCCGAATTAGAAAACACCAGCGGATAGTGACGGGCAGCCACAGCGAACTCGACAATATTCAGCGGGATCGCGTTCGCATTGCCTGCGAACCCCGTGCCGATATCGTCAGACAGTGTTGTTTTCGCATGACGTGCCGCCTCGAGTGGCCGTGGCGCGGTGTAAAACAACGGAAAGCGTGGCGCTTCACCCGCCTTGTCTTCAACCGGTGCGACGTCCGCCTTCTTTGCCTTAGCTTTAGGTTTTGCTGCAGCTTTACCTTTGGGGGCTTGTGCCATTTGAAGTTACTCCGTTGAAATATTCTCGCGAACTCGCGGAACGTTAAGATAATCCACTATGGAAAAGCAACGACGGTACAATGTCTTAGAAAGTGTTTCACTTTCATTGGCCGCCGGGCTCAAACACCGCGTTTGCTGACCCCGCCATCAATCGCCGTGGAGGTTCCGGTAATATACGAAGCACGCTCGCTTGCCAGAAATGCGGCCAGCGCTGCAAATTCGTCGACCCGCCCGATGCGTCCCATCGGAATGTTTGCCTCGGCCTCTGCTCTGACCTCCGCGATCTCCTTGTTCTGCTGCTTTGCCGCAGATTCAAGAAAACTCTGAATTCGGTCGGTATCAATGCGTCCGGGCATCAGGGCATTTATCGTGACGCCATCCGGCGCATATTCCAGCGAGATTGTTTTTGCCCAATTTGTCAGCGCAATGCGCAATGCGTTGGAAATACCTAGATGCGGGATCGGTTCAATCACCCCCGTTGATGTTACGAGCAACACCCGCCCCCACCCACGTTCACGCATTCCCGGCGTCAAAAGTCCTGTCAGATGCGTGACGGAGATGAACATAGATTCGAAAAACTTACGCCACGTATCCGAATCAACCTGACTGACCGGACCAAACGGCGGTCCTCCGGTGTTATTGACGAGAACATCAACACCACCGAACTTTTCCTCAGCAAAAACGGCGACACGATCAACGGCTGCCAGGTCCGACATATCGCATGCTGTGCCGATCACTTCGGTTCCATGCTGACGTGACAGATCATCAGCAACTCCCGCACAGGCTTCGCCATCGCGGCTCGCAACGATAACGCGAGCACCTTCTGCCGCGAGTTCAGCGGCAATCCCACGCCCGATCCCCTTACTGGCACCCAGCACCAGAGCACGCTTCCCCTTAAGACCCAGATCCATATCTATCCCCTGAATGACACAGCCCGAAACGACGTCTCGGGCTGTGTGAATACATTTTCCAAGATGGCCAGATCAGGACGCGTCAGGACCGAGTGGCGTAAGAAGTTCCTCGACGGGACGGGTCAAGTTTGTAAAGACGCTGCCCGGCACCCAGTACACCCAGTCACCAACACGGGCATTGATCGTTTCGACCGCTGCCCGTGCCGCATTGGCACCCTCGGACGTATCGTTGGCTTCGCCAACATATGAGGCCTCAAAGGTCGCCCATTGTTTGCGATCTTCCTTCACCAATTCAGCGCGAATCGAAAGCCCGTCAAAGGTCACAACCTCGGCAACCGTTGCACCATCCGGCAACGAAAACTCACTGCGCTGTTTCACGTCTTCAAGCTCAGCATTGGCCAGGGCACGATTGATAGGACGAACCTTTTCCGGGTCCGCGGTTCGCCCCTCTGGGGCGCCTTCGATTACGAACTCGCTCTCCGCATCAGCCCGGGACAAAACATACGCCTCCTCACCTTCACCGATCGCGATCCGCGCGACAGTGTCAGCAGGAATCTTTACGATCTCCCGGTTCAGCCAAGGCACGAGGCGTGTCTGAACATTGGTAACGCTGCTGACCAGCCAGGTGTCAGTGGTGTCCGGGAACCGGATATAGGTCCCGCTTGAACTTCCGCCGAAGAAACGCGCGCTGGGACGCCCGACAATCAGTTCGGCCAGCACTCCGCCATCCGCATTGGACACTTTGACATAAGCTGAATCGGCTAATTCTTCGTCGATGTCCTGAACTTCAAGACGACGAAACCGCTCCGGGTTTGCCGTCTTGCGCTCGACATAGCGCATATCGGCAAGGCTCACGATCAACCGTCGAACGTCGTTCGCCTCCACCGGGTAATTTGCGCGTTCCGGTGTGACCCAGTCGTCCCCATCACGCACCAGCGTGAATTCGCCGAACCGGCTCTTAACCTCAATCTTCGAGGGCGAATCGGGATCTTCACGAAGATTTTCGAAAACAGGTTCACCATTTCCCAGATCAAAACTCGCCGTTTCGCGTCCGAGACCGACAACAATGGCCAGCACCACAGTGACGACAGTAACGACGAACCATGTCAGAAATATACGAGGGCTCATAAAGTCATCTCCTCTAGTGCAATACGGCGCGGTGATACCGCGCACGACGCATGCGCCGCACCACGGCAAGAATAATCGCGAGCAACGCGACCAATACCGGAACGGCCCAGATGTTCAGCAGGCGCACTTCACGCTGAAGGTTTTCAACATTCTCACGCAATGACCGCTGCACATCACGCAACTCTTTGCGCTGTGCCAGCATCTCAGTCCGGAAGTTGTCGATCTCCGTCTGTTGCTGAGAAGTCAGAAGAACACCCGTGGTCTGCTCTTCACGTTGCAGTCGTTCAATGGTCTGTTCCATTTCCGCAATACGTCCGAGCAACTCCTGCTCCTTGTCGCGGAACTTAACGTCAGCTTCCTGACGCATATCCTCGATCACCGTAAATGGACGGATCGTCAGACCGCGTCCACGCAGGGACACCAGCCCCTGACTGCCACGAAGATTGTCGATCGCATTGATGAAGAAGTCAGCATTGTTTGCCGTCGGAATGGCCACTCTCTCACCGGCCACATCTCGGACCTGCGCCCAGTTCTGGTCGGCAAGCATATCAACATCACCGACGAGGATGATATTGGCCGGACTGTCAGCCTTACTCTTGTGGGCAGCACGGAGTGCTTCCTTATCGGCCTCATCTTCAATTGCCTCAAGCACCGCATCGGTCGGGCCATCGGGAAACGCCGAATTCACGGTCCCGATCACACGCACGGCCAGATTGAACACCATATCTTCGGATTCAAACTTGTCCCGCAAAGCAATCGGATTGGGCTGCTGAGCAATATCGAACGCACTCATCAGATCAGAATTCGGTGTTGTGAAGATCAACGGCTCCAAGGTTGTATCCGCGCCGTCTCCGGTCATGAACGCCCCTGAAGAGCTCATCACAATGCGTTGCAACTGCGCAGTAATCGCATCTTCCTTGGTGAAGCGATCGCCCTGCAGGTCCAGCCAGGCGACATAGTCTACAGCGACCTGCTGTCCCGTTTCGGGGTTGGGGAAACCAACGCGAATGGCATCGTCGAGATTGCCAACAAAATCGCCGCGCTCAACAACCACGCCCCAGGCATTCAGCAAAGGCTCAATCGCGGCTTGCCCTACACCCGGCGGCGGCAATTGTCCCGCCGCAGGCCCGGCAAGCGCCATGGACTCCGCATAAGGATCGGCAAACGCGAGCACGCGGCCGCCATTCATCACATACTGGTCCATTTCATAGAGCAGTTCGTCCTGAATGGTATGTGCGCCGGCAATCACCAGAACGGTGACATCCTCAGGCAACTCGGTTGAATCCTTGGTCAGAAATTTGACATCAAAGAACTGCCGCATACCGTCTGTCGCAAGCCACGGCGTATACTGATCGAACTGGTTACCCTGCATGGGAAGGTCGGTCAGCAAGGCCACAACGGGTTTTTCCGGGTCGGCGAGATTGGAAATCAGGCGTGTGAGGTCGTGCTCGAGGAACGGACTGCGTTCGGGCGCGAGATACCCAATGGCATCGACATCATCGGTAGAGTTTGTGCCCGACACGCCGAAATAAGCGCGCGCACCCGACTGATCAAAGGGCAACCCCTGCAAGCCGTCACTGACAGCCAGATCTTCTTCGGTCGAAAACGGCTGCGGATCAAAAATTTCGATCCGAACCAGGCCGCCTGACAGGCGTTCATACTCGTCGAGCAACTCCCGAACCCGGTCCGAATGGCGCGCGATGTCCGGCCCGATCTCGTCAAACTTTTCGGAATAATAAAAGCGCAGATCAATCGGCTCTTCCAGATTGGCAAGGACTTCACGTGTACCATCGGAGAGCGTGAACAACTGGTCCTCCGTCAGATCCAGCCGCGTGCTTGTAAAGACCGTATTGACCAGCGCGTTGAATGCGAGAAAGAAAACAATCGAGAGCGCCACAGTGCCCCAGGCAAGCGCGGCACGATCAGCATTGCGGATCTTGTCCATCATGGCTCAGACCCCCTTCTTGGCTTCGACGATCGCGGTGTTCACAAACAGCGCGACCCCGATCACAGAAAGGAAGAAAACAACATCACGAATATCGATCACGCCCTGCGCAATCTCTGTGAAGTTGGTGAGGAAACTCAGTTCCGCAATAGATTCTACGAAACTCGGAGGCGTCCAGGCCCTGAAGAAGGACTGGATAATTTCAACTCCGCTCATCATGAAGACGAAGCAGACCGCCGAGGCCAGAACGAACGCAATGACCTGATTCTTGGTCAAAGCTGATACGCAAGAGCTGAGCGCGAGGAAACCACCTGCCACGAGCCAGCTGCCAATATAGGCGGCCAAAATAATCCCGTTATCCGGGTTTCCCAGGAAGTTGACCGTCAGCCACATCGGGAAGGTCAGCGACAACGCAATGCCCGCAAAAACCCATGCAGCAAGAAACTTGCCGAGCACGATTTCTCCGGTTGATACCGGAAGCGTCAGCAGGAACTCAATTGTGCCCGTCTTGCGTTCTTCCGCCCAGAGCCGCATCCCCACGGCCGGGATCAGGAACAAATAGAGATACGGGTGGTAGATGAAAAAGACCTGCAAATCGGCCTGTCCTCGATCGAGCCAGGCACCGAAAAAGAAGGTCAGGCCGCCTGAAAGCGCGAGAAATATCACGATAAAAATATAGGCGAGCGGCGAAGTAAAATAGGCCGACAGCTCGCGGCGGCTCACAATCCAGATATTATGCATTGTCAGGCTCCGAACTGGCATAGGACCGTTGCTTCAATCCCTCGACCTCATATGTCAGGTCACGGAAGACATCTTCCAGACGACCGCGCTCCACGAAAATTTCGTTCACACGAACGCTCTTTGCATCGATCGCGCTGCGAACGGGTTCAAGGATATCTTGCCCTTCAACAGACACGGCCAGAAGTTCAACTGTGTCGCGCACCTGTACCGAAGTCTGCACAGCGCTCACCTGGGTCATTCCGTTCAGAACTTCTTTGCAAGCCTGAACATGCTCAGCAGAAAGACGAATGCCGACTGCATTATGCAGCTTCGAGCGCGCCTGCAGGCTCAGAGGGTCCTGATCGGCAACCACCTTACCCTTGGCGATGATGATCGCACGCGAGCAAACCGCCTCAACCTCTTCAAGAATATGTGTCGAGATGATCACGGCCTTCTTGCCTGACATCTCGGTCAGGAGTTCACGAACTTCATGCTTCTGGTTCGGGTCCAGACCATCGGTTGGCTCATCAAGCACCAGAACATCAGGGTCATGCACTATGGCCTGTGCCAGTCCGACCCGCCGCTTATAGCCCTTTGAAAGAGTCTCAATCGGCTGATACAGGACATTGCTGATATGCAGTTTTTCAACGACATATTCGATCCCACGCTTGCTGTCTTCGGCTGAGAGACGGCGCAGTTTGCACACGAAGTTCAGCAGGGACATCGGCGTCATGTCGCCGTAAAGCGGCGCGCCTTCGGGCAAATACCCGATCCGGCGCTTCACAGCCATGGCCTCGCGCGCGACGTCATGACCGCAGACCTCCACCGAACCCTGTGTCGGGGCCAGAAAGCCGGTCACAATCTTCATCGTCGTTGATTTCCCGGCACCGTTTGGTCCCAGAAAACCCAGTACTTCGCCACGGTCGACGGAAAACGAAACATCGTCGACGGCAGTGATTGGCCCAAACTTCTTCGTCAGGCCCTTGATATCAAGGAGCTTTGTCACGGCTCTTCCATTCCCTCCGTTGCGGACGCCACGGTTGCGGCCCCCATAAGGCTCAATCAGTTCTTCAATAGAAAACGCGGGTCATTCACCCGCAGAACCAGATTTCGCCGATACCGACAGACCGCCAGTATTCATTAATTTATTCAGACCAAGCCTTTAGACTTTTGGCCTCTCGCCGACCGATTTAGTCGCTTGAACCTATTGATTCAACTGCCCTTGTACTTTCGTCCAAACCGAAATACGCAAAACGCGCAGAACATAGGCCAATTCGTTACAGAACACCCGTGTCAAACACATGATTTTGAAGTGAAATTTTAGGATATCGGGCACTTCTGACCTGTGACCCGAACAAATGAGCGTGCACCTGCAACAGCTGTAAACCGGTACTCGACATCTCCGACTGCCATAGAATTGTGAAGCGGCAACAATCCTGACACCTGAGAGTTCTCTCCGCCCAGATGAGAAAAATTCAAAGTGACCGGTGCATCGGGATTAAACCAGGCCTCAGGTTGATTGGCGGCATTGCGCGCAGCCACTCCATCGCCAGTAATCGTGATCGTGCCGTTTGCAAAACTGACGGCATCGTTTGCCCCGCGGCTAATCTCATTGTTCACAAAGAACCGTTTGGTCTCACCGAGCGGCTCGCAAGCCACGTCATCCCGCGCAATTGAAACAACCGTCTGAATCCGATCGGCTGAAACACCCGTTTCCAATCGCTCACGAACGGCTGCCAGAATCGGCATCTCGTCCGCACTGGGGACATCAGCTTCGTATCGCTTCTGCCAGTTGGTGACCTTGTCACGTTCCGCACGCAATGCCGCCTGCAGTCCGGCTATCTCGGAACGCAGCTTCTCAGAAGCCTCGGTTTCCTCTGTCAGGCGTATCTGCAGTTCGCCGACCTGCTGTTGTGCGATCTCGGTCCCCACATCGTGGGCATAGAACCCGACGCCCAACCCAACAGCCAGGGCCAAGCCCCAACGGAATGTGGTTCCGAATACCTGTTGGCGCCGGCGACGGCGATTACGATCATCTGATAAGCCAAGTGACATTGTATTTTCGTCTACAGGTTAGGCGCTAAAAAACCCCGAGTGTACGGAGCGCGATATATCCCATCGCCAGCCCGATTATCCCGAACAAAATGGCAATTGTGCGTTCCATCGCACGTTGACTGACTTTTCCCTGCAACCGGGGACCGATCTGACCGCCGATGATTACTCCGGGAATGGTGTAGCAAACAAGATTCCAGGGGATGGCGTTGGCGCCACCTTCTGCGATTAACGCCGACACCTGCGTGAACGAGGCCGCCGCGATGGTCACGATCACAATAAACACCGACGTCGCCGCTGCAACAGGAACCGGCACGTGATTGCGTTTCACAAGTTGCGGCATGATGACTTCGCCAATACCCACGCCCAGCAGCCCTGTCAGAAAGGCCCCCACCCCAGTCGTGGCCGCACCATCTGCACCCTGTTTGGGCTTTTTGAAGTTATAGGTCTGTCCGTCAGCCGCAGTAATGCTGACCGGTTCACGTCCCGAGCCATCGAAGCGATGGTCTTCTTCCTTTGCCAATTCCTGCGGCGGATGATGGCGGAAGATGATCGGGGCCAGGGCAAGCATAAGCAGGGCATAAGCCAGCTTCAGAATGCCATCCTGCTCCTTCAAAGTGGCGAGCATGAGCGCACCAACCACAGCAACCGGGACAGCAACCATCAGGAACGGAACGGCGCTGCGGAAATGAATGAGTTTCTTGCGATAGTAGCCTACGAATCCGGACGAAAATCCAAAGACTTCCGTCATCAGAGCCGTGCCAATTGCCGCCGCGGTTCCAGCCAGCACATATTCAGGTCCAAGGAATGGAAAGATGATCAGAAAAATCGGCGCAAACAAGGCCGCTCCTCCGATTCCGCTGAGCATTGCCGTGGTGGCAACGCCCATCGAGATCGGGAACATGAACCAGTAAATCGTCCAATCCAGATTTCCGAGTTCCATCTAAAGGCCCCTTGGTTTCAATATTGTGCTTCGGCCCTTCTGACGGGGCGGCGCAAGCTAACGCGCGGGCGTTCGAAAATCCATGCGCAATTGAGTGATGCTCGGAAGACGAAAAGCCCCGAATCACTTGACGAGGATGTACGGATCAAAACCAATCATACTGTGCAGAAATCACAATATCCGGGGGGAACAATGGCAATCCGATTTGATGGCCGCGTGGCAATCGTCACCGGCGCAGGACATGGGCTTGGAAAAAGCTACGCACTGGCTCTCGGCGCGCGTGGCGCGAAGGTCATCGTCAACGATATCGGCGGCGCTATTGATGGTAGCGGTGGCTCGGCCACGCCTGCTGACGCTGTGGTTGCGGAAATTCGGGCGTCTGGCGGTGAAGCTGTCGCAAACTATGACAGCGTTGCCGAACGTGACAGCGCCGCCAATATCGTCCAGAGCGCCGTCGACACGTTTGGCGGCATTGATATCGTCATCAACAATGCCGGGATCGTGCGCGACAAGTCATTCCACAAGATGACTCTGGACGACTACGAATTCGTGGTGAAGGTGCATTTTCTGGGCTCCGTCTATGTGACCCATGCCGCCATCCCCCATATGCGCGAAGCCAATTATGGCCGTATCCTGATGGTGTCCTCGAATTCCGGCCTTTATGGCAATTTCGGCCAGACCAACTATTCGGCTGCAAAAATGGCAGTGGTCGGTTTCATGAACACGCTGAAGCTCGAAGGTGCGCGGAACAACATCATCATCAATGCCCTCGCCCCCCTGGCCGCAACGCGTATCGCAGAGCCCTCCGGCATTTTTGAGACCTATGACCCCGAACTGGTCACGCCCGAGGCCGTGGCGGCCATGGTGTCCTATCTGGTGAGCGAAGACTGCACAGATAGCGGCAACATCCTCGCAGCCACCGCGGGATATTACTCACGCATACAGGTGATGGAGGGCGAAGGCGTTCGCGTCGATCCCCGCAAGACCATGACACCGGAGAAAATCGCCGAACTGTGGCCGCAGATCACCGCCATGGAAAACCCGCAGGGCTACCATGATGGCGTGGCAAACCTGACAGCCGTGATGGCCAAGGAGTAGTCCGCAAGCTCAGTCTTTGTCTTCGGTGTCGAGCTGATTACGCAGCTCGCGTTTGACGATCTTGCCGTAGTTGTTCTTCGGCAAGGCTGCCGCCACCCGGTAGCCCTTGGGTCGTTTGAAACGGGCGATGTTTTCCAGGCACAGCGCATCCAGTTCGCCGGTATCAACGTCAGCCCCCTCGCGTGGCGTGACAAAGGCGATCACCTCCTCGCCCCACTCCTCATGCGGTCGACCCACCACGGCACATTCCATGACATCGGGGTGACGCAGCAAAATCTCCTCGATTTCCCGGGGATAGATATTGCTGCCGCCTGAAATGATCATGTCCTTTGAGCGATCCTTAAGAGTCAGATAACCATCGTCATCGAACGCGCCCATGTCGCCGGTGTGGAGCCAGCCGCCGCGCAGTGATTCTGCCGTGGCATCCGGACGGTTCCAGTACCCGCGCATCACCACGGCACCTTTGACCAGAATTTCGCCGACCTCGCCGGTCGGCAATTCGTTGTCGTCACCATCCACGACCTTCACATCCACAATGGACTGGGCGTAGCCCACCGAGGCCAGACGTTTTTCATGGCGGGGATGATCGGTGTCCACATGGTCTTCACGGGGCAACACCGTGATGCACATCGGGCTTTCGCCCTGCCCGTAGACCTGCACAAATTTTGGCCCAAACCGTTCCAGCGCGGCCTTCAGATCGGCCACATACATCGGCCCACCGCCATAGGTCACCGTGCGCAAATTCGGTGCTTCACCGCCGCCCTGATGATTGACCAGGCGCTTCACCATGGTCGGCGCGGCAAACAAGGATACCTCTTCAAGTGACTGACACAGATGAAGTATCTCATCCGGCTCGAACCCACCGGATTCGGGAACAACCTGTCGCGCGCCCACCGCAAGGTGAGGAATGCCATAGAAGCCCGACCCATGGGACATGGGGGCCGGATGCAGCGCAGCGCCATTCACCGGCACCCGGTCCACATCCAGAAAATAGGTGAGCGTCATCTCCCACAGATTGCGGTGCGACAGCATCGCGCCTTTGGGATTTCCTGTTGTTCCGGATGTGTAGAAAAGCCATGCCAAATCATCATCGGCCTGATCGACCATGGCGACGGGATCGCTGTCCCGATATCCATTGTACTCAGCTTCTCCAACAACAACGATCCGGGCCTTGCTGCCCGCAATTTCGAGGCCTTTGGCGGCCTTTTCTGCCAGATCCGGCGTGACAAACAAGGCACCCGCGCCCGCATCGTCGAGAATATAGGCGAGTTCTTTTTCGTGGAGCTTGTTGTTGATCGGCAGCGCAGTCATGCCGGCATGCAAGGCACCGTGGAAGGCTTCGAGATATTCGGGCGTGTTGGTCATGAACAGACCCACGCGATCATTGGGTTTCAGGCCCAGCGATCCGCCCATCGCACCGGCAAGCCCAGCCACGCGGCGCGCCAGGGTTGCATAGTCACAGTAGTCGGCTGTGCCATGGGAGATCGCAATGCGATCGGGAAATGAACGTGCAGCCCGCACAAGCAACTGATTGAGATTCATGGATTACGGCGCCTCCCCCGCGCTAGAGTAAATCAGGATACAGAAAGCGGCAGGTTCGAGACAATGTATGAACTCTATTATTGGCCAACCATCCAGGGACGCGGCGAATTTGTGCGGCTTCTGCTGGAAGATATCGGTGCGGACTATCTCGATGTGGCACGGCAGCCCGAAGAGGATGGCGGCGGTATTCCGGGCTTGCGCGCATTCCTCGACGACCCGGGCCACGCCGAACCCCCTTTTGCGCCACCCATCCTGAAAGATGGCGACACCCTCGTCACGCAAACGCCACTCATCATGGACTATCTCGGAGAACGCCATGGTTTGACGCCCCAAGATGATGGTGCCCGCCGCCGGACGCTACAACTCTCCATGCTGCTGGCCGACTTTCTGATCGAAGTCCATGACGTACACCACCCGCTGGCCAAGGAATTCTATTACGAAGACCAGAAGGACGAGGCCCTGCGGCGTGCACCGGGCTTTCGCGATGTGCGCATTCCAAAGTTCTACGGTTATCTCGATCGACTGCTCGGATCCTCCGGATATCTTGTCGGCAAGGATCTGACCCATGCAGACCTGTCTCTCTTCCAGATCGTCGAGGGCATGCGCTACGCCTTCCCCCAAACCATGGCCCGGCTTGAGCCCGATTATCCGGCAATTGTGGCGCTACGAGATACCATCGCCGCACGGCCGGGCATCGCAGCCTATTTGGCGTCAGAGCGACGCATCCCATTCAACACACACGGCATCTTCCGCCACTACCCGGAGCTGGACGCTTAAGTCCGGGCGACATAGGAAACGTTTCATCATGGGAATTCTGGACGACAAACATTGCATCATCACCGGCGGTGCCGGCAGCGTCGGCCTCGCAAGCGCCAAGGCAATGGCCGAGGAAGGCGCGCGGATTATGCTCGTTGATCGGGACATGGCCGCGCTTGAGCAGGCTGCCGACAGTATCGGCGCAAAAGACACACTGATTGCAGCGGCTGACATTTCTGATTCCACCCAGGTTCAGGCCTTCGTGAAACAAGCTGCGGAGAACTGGGGAAAGATCGACGTGGTCTTTGCCAATGCCGGCATCAGCGGCACCAACGCGTCCGTTGCAGATTTTCCCGAAGATGTCTTTGACGATGTGATGGACATCAATGTGCGCGGTACCTTCCTCACCCTGAAACACGCGATCCCGCATATGCGGGATGGTGGTTCGATCGTGGTGACATCAAGCATCATGGGGGTTCGCACACGCCCCGGTACGGTGGCCTATATCACCTCAAAACACGCGCTGATCGGCATGGTGCGCTGCGTGGCGCGCGAATTGGCGGGCCGGAACATCCGCGCCAACATCATCGCGCCCGGACCGCTGGAGAACGAGTTTCAGCAAACCATCGAAGATCGGGTCAGCGCAGCCATGGGCGTCAACGCCACCGAGATGCTCAACAACATGATCCCGCTGGGACGCCATGGCACCGCAGAGGAGATATCCCGCGCCGTTCTGTTTTTGGCATCAGACCAGAGTAGTTTCACGACCGGTGCGGTCCTGATGGCCGATGGTGGCTGGCACAGCTAAATTAACGGCCTAGTGATTGTGCCCGTGATGCCCAAGACCGTTGGTTTTCTGGTGCTTGAACAGTTCGGCCATCCCCGCGAAGACTTCCATCGGGGTCATTCCTTCCCCATGAGGAACACCACGGATTTCGCGATAGATTGAGGCGACATTGGCGTAGACGCGCTCGGCATCCATCCAGTCTTCAAAATTGGCCAGCGCGATGTCCTTGGCGGCTTCCATCTCGTCCATGCCCGCATCAAAGCGCTTGCGCACTTCGTGTTCGATTTCATCGAGATAGGCACGGAAGCGACGGACCTCTTCCTGGCCTGCCACCGGACCATGACCGGGTACGACAATGTCGGGATTGAGCTCCAGAATTTTGTCGCAGGCCTTGCGCCAGTTGTCGACCGGGCCATCCCAGATGACCGGGTGGCCACCCACGAACAGGATATCGCCCGCGAACATCATGTTTTCGTCCGGCAAGTGAACCAAAACATCACCGCGCGTATGCGCCGGTCCAACACTGTAGAGATCGACCTTCTTGTCGCCGACCGTGATCGATTTCTCGTCGCTGAAGGTTGTTGTCGGCGGTGTTAATTCGATCCCGCGAATATCGAAGGGTGAGAAACAATGCTCCAGAAACTCGCCCAAGACACCAAGTTCACTGGTCTGCCCCATCATTTCGAGCAAAGTTTCAGGCAGAAAATGATCGAATTCTTCCGCACAGCCTGTCGACGCGATGATTTCGGCTTCCTTGACCAGCTGGTTGCCCCAGGTGTGGTCGGCATTGGCGTGGGTGTTGACCAGCTTACCTATGCGCTGTGCGGCCGGAACGGCGTCCCGCATGGTCGAGAGCATGTCTGAGGTCATCGGCAGGTCGAAAAGTGTATCGATCAGGACCGTTTCATCACCATCGACGATCA
Organism: uncultured Alphaproteobacteria bacterium; assembly: GCA_943787745.1. Taxonomy (GTDB): domain Bacteria; phylum Pseudomonadota; class Alphaproteobacteria; order UBA6615; family UBA6615; genus JABJAG01. The sequence goes on from CALSNJ010000002.1 coordinate 720,026, forward strand.
GACCCGCATTTGACCAGCACCAGCCGCCATCGGGCATCAGATAGGCATAGAGCCCGTTTCCGACCTCGTGCAGACCCTTTGTGTATTCCCATTTCGCCATAGTCGTTCTCCCCTGTGCTTCCTGAGCATCCTTCGAGACGGACCTTCGGTCCTCCTCAGGATGAGGTTGGTGTATTACCTCCGACCTCATCCTGAGGAGCGAGCAAAGCGAGCGTCTCGAAGGATATTGAGGCTTTCCTCTATGTTTGCTTCACGACGCGATTTTTCAGCACGCCGATGCCTGTGACCTCAAGTTCGACCACATCGCCGTCTGACAAATACAGATCATGTTCGAGTCCGCAGCCCCACGGCACCGTGCCCGAACAGAAGAACTCCCCGGGATAGACGGTCTCGGATTGGGCGGTATGGGCGATGCAATCCTCGAATTTCCAGTGCATGTCCCGCGAATTGCCGCGGGACCGCTCTTCGCCGTTGATCCGGACGATCATGTCGGCGTTGTAAGGATCGAACGCGTCAGCGGTCACAATGCACGGTCCGATAATGTTGCCGGTCTCGAAATCCTTGCCCTTGCCCGGTCCCAGACCGGCCGACATCTCGCGCGCTTGCGTGTCACGGGCGGAAATATCGTTGAAGATCGAGTAGCCGAAGATCATGTCGCGGGCCTGATCAGGCGTCACATCCTTGCCCTTGGTGCTAATCCAGGCCCCAAACTCCATTTCATAGTCCAGGAGCTCGGAAAACGGCGGCCAGGAGACATCATGGCCGGTGCCAATCACCCCAAACCGGCTGGGTTTGTAATAGACCGGCTGCTCGTACCAGATATCCGGGATCGCAAAGACCCCTTCCCGCTCAAACCGCGCCAAGGCCTCAACCGGATCAGGCTCGGCTTCCGCCTTTTTCTTGCGGAGCATGTTGTAGCCATTGATCAGATGTTCCTCGAAGCACAGAAAATCCCGGATTTGCGGCGGGTCGGGCACCGGGGTCAGCAAGGTGACCTCACTCATAGCCAAACCTGCCCCGTCGGCAGCAGACGCCAATATCTCTCGAGCCCGGCTGACCGCCGTGTCACCGGCTTCAATCATGGCCAGCATCGAACCGAAAAACGGCTGATTGTCTGCAGCAGCGAGATCGATCACTCGATCTTCGGCTGCGTTCAGCGCCCCAACCCGCGGCCCGCTGGCCGCTGTCGTAAATGTGACGAGTTTCATTGTTCCCCCGAACCTTCCGAACCTACTCGGCCGCGACCTGAATCTGTGCGCGATCTTCAGGCGGTGACTTATGGAATTCACCGTCCTTCATGATTGCCAGAAAGCGGTCGCGGTCCTGCAAAATCGCAATATCTGCGACCGGATCACCATCGACCAGAAGCAAGTCTGCATAGGCACCCTGCGTCACAATGCCGAGTTCTCCGGCCATGCCCATGATCTCTCCGCCATGCTGGGTGGCAGCGCGAACGGCTTCGAGGGGCGAGAACCCAAAAAGCTCAACGAACATAAAGAGATCGCGCGCGTTCCTGCCATGGGGATTCCATTTGAAACCATAATCCCCACCGGGCAACACCCGCACCCCACGCCCCTTCAACTCGGCCATCTTGGCGCTGACGGTCTCGATTTCCTTCTCAGCCCGCGCACGCATGTAATCACTGGTTGTGACTCCGTACTTCTCGCCATCCTTGAGGCGCCCATAGGGCAACCCCATCGCCGGCGCGACAAAGACGCTGTCCTTTCGCGCCTCGAGCATATCCGTGGCTTCTTCATCAGCCAGCGTGGCGTGATAAATCACCTGCACACCGTTGCGCACACACATCTTCACCGCATCCGCAGATCGGGCATGGGCGGCGACGTTCCGGTTTCGCTGGCGCGCGACCTCACAAACGGCCGCAACTTCTTCGTCCGTCATCGCCGTATCTTCGGCCAAAACATCCGCCCCGACCGAACCGGGTGCCGAGGGTACGATCTTGAAGGTGTCGACACCAATCCGCGCGGCTTCGCGGCAGGCATTCCGAAACTCCTGCGGGCCATTAAGCACAATGGAATAGGCATCGGTCTTGCCGATGTCGCCAAACCCGCCTGTTACGGTCATCTGGCGGGTGGCCGCTTTCAGTCGCGGGCCGGGAATATCACCCGCATTGATCGCATCCCGGATCGCGATATCGGTATTGTCGCGCGCCGAGCTCCCACTGAACATGCTGGTAAACCCATGATCGAGCAGAAGTTTGGCGTTTTTGGCGGTTTCGAGCACAAGCCGCTCGGGCGACAGATCGGTGATACCCTCAAGCGTCGCGGAATTCAGAAAGCTAAGATGTCCGTGAGCGTCGGTCATGCCCGGCATCAGGCTGGCCCCGGCCCCATCGATGACCACAGCGTTGGAGGCATCAATCACAGCCCCGTCACGTGCCACGTCAGCAATGCGGTTCCCCTTGACCAGAACCTGGCCGGAAAACGGCGCTGTGCCGGTGCCGTCAATCACGTTCACATTGATGAAGAGCGTCTCGGTCATCGTGCAATCCTTCTCACTGCCATGCGGCATTGAACGTTCTGGCAAGAGAACCTGTCAACCACACGCGACTGGAGGGCGCCTGACGCATTGGATATAACGAAGTAGCGAACAATGAGAAGCACACAGGATGTCCCAGATCAGGAAATACAGCGGCGTCTGGCCCGTGGCACCGACGCCCTTCAACGATGATGGCGCGCTCGACCTTGAAGGCATGAAACGCGTACTCGACTGCATGATTGATCAGGGCGTCGACGGAATATGCATTCTCGCCAATTTCTCCGAGCAATTTCTGCTTTCAGACGAAGAGCGAGATGTCCTGACAAGGCTTTGCCTCGAACATGTGGCCGATCGGGTTCCCGTCATTGTCACGTGCAGCCATTTCGCCACCGATATTGTGGTCGCCCGCGCGACACAGGCCAAAGAGCTGGGCGCTGCCATGATCATGCTGATGCCACCCTATCACGGGGCATTGATGCGCGGCACGGCGCAACAGACCTTCGACCAGTTCAAAGCAGCCGGAGCGGCTGGCATCCCGATCATGGTGCAGGACGCGCCGTTGTCCGGCGTCGAGCTGCCCGTGGAGCTTCTGGTGCGCATGGCACGAGAGATCGAAGCCGTGACCTGCTTCAAGATCGAATGTGCACAGGCCGCCAACAAGCTGCGTGCGCTCATTGCGGCAGGCGGAGAGGCCATCGAAGGCCCCTTTGACGGCGAAGAAGGCATCACCCTGCTGGCTGACCTTGATGCCGGTGCCACCGGGTGCATGACTTCCGCACTCATTCCCGATCTCATTGGCCCGGTCATCGCAGCCCATCTGAACAATGACCGTCCCGCTGCGCAGTCAGGATATGAACGCATTCTGCCGCTGATCAATCACGAGAACCGGCTATGCGGCTTCCGTGCCGCGAAGGCCGTGCTTAAACAAGGTGGCGTAATCGGCTCCGACTTCTGTCGCCATCCGATTGCACCTCTCCCACCTGAAGTGCACGCAACGCTGCTGGCACTGGCCGGGTCCCTCGATCCGCTCGCACTGCGTTGGGGACACTGAAGCGGGATGACCGATCGATTGACCTTCCGGAACGGCACGCCGGACGATCTGGACCTGATGGTGACCTGGGCGGCACAGGAAGGCTGGAATCCGGGTGCGCGGGATGCAGAGTGCTTCTACGCCGCTGATCCCGCCGGTTTCTGGGTTGCAAGACGTGACGGTGAGATCGCGGCCTGTATGTCATTGGTGACTTACGATGCGGCGTTCGCATTTCTGGGCTTTTACATCACCCGACCCGATTTACGGGGACAAGGCATCGGTTACACGCTCTGGAAGCATGGTCTCGCAGACTGTAAAGCCCACACAATCGGCCTCGATGGCGTGGTGGACCAACAGGACAATTATCGCAAGTCGGGCTTTACGCTCGCGCACCGCAATATTCGCTATGGCGGCGTCCCGACCGGGGATTCGGGTCCGGACGAGACCCACAAACCCATTACATCGGTGCCATTTGATGCTTTGGCGGCCTATGACCGTTCGCTGTTTCCCGCCCACCGTACGGGGTTTCTCTCAGCCTGGCTCTCTACCCCCGGCCACATCGGTCTTGTTGCACTGAAAAACGAGCAGATATGCGGCTATGGCGTCATTCGCCCCAGCAAGGACGGCAACAAGATCGGCCCGCTGTTTGCCGAGGACACCCAAACAGCAACCAGCCTCTTCGATGCGCTCGTCGCAAAAGTGCCCGGTGAAACGGTCATTCTCGATCCACCCGAACCCAACAAGGACGCGGTCGCACTCTGCCTTGCACGTGGGCTGAGCCCGGTCTTCGAGACAGCAAGAATGTATCGCGGAGATGCGCCCAAACTGCCTCTCCAAAACATCTTCGGGATCACATCTTTCGAACTCGGCTAATCCCGTGGCGGGTTCTGGACTTGCGCGGGGCTCCCTAGTACTTTCGTCGCATCCTTAAACGGGGTGCTGATGACCTTCCCGGCAACGCTTCACGTCTGTGAAGCAAATTGCTTATGGCTGGACAGCCTGCCCCCCGCCGACCCAATATCGGGTCAACGAAAACAAATAACTTTTGTCCTCAGGGGGAAATTCCATGGCGAAACAATCCAAAGTCATTATCTCGTGCGCGGTGACGGGCGCAATCCATACGCCGACCATGTCGGACCATATTCCGATCACGCCAGACGAGATCGCGCAGTCCTCCATCGAGGCAGCAGAAGCCGGTGCGTCGATCATCCATCTTCATGCCCGCGACCCGGAAAACGGCAAGCCGTCTCCCGATCCCGACATCTTCATGGAGTTCCTGCCCCGGATTAAGCAGAACACTGATGCCGTCGTGAACATCACGACCGGTGGTGGTCTGGGCATGACCGTCGATGAGCGCATTGCTGCCGCCGTCCGTGCAGAGCCGGAAGTCACTTCCTTCAATATGGGTTCGATGAACTTCGGCATTTTCGGTCTGGCCAATCGCTACGACAGCTGGAAGTACGACTGGGAGAAGCCCTATCTGGAGATGACCGACGACTTCATCTTCACCAACACCTTCAAGCAGATGGAATACATCATCACCGAGCTGCACGATAAGCGCGGTGTGAAGTTCGAGCATGAGTGCTACGACATCAGCCATCTCTACAACACGCATTACTTCTACTCGACCGGTCGCCTTAAAGGCCCGATCTTCCTGCAGTTCATCTTCGGCATCATGGGCGGCATTGGCGCCGACCTTGAGCATCTGATGCACATGAAGGCAACAGCCGACAAACTGTTCGGCGACGACTATGTCTTCTCCGTTCTGGCCGCCGGTCGTCACCAGATGAACTTCACCACCCAGTCGGCCCTGATGGGCGGCAGCGTGCGTGTTGGTCTGGAAGATTCACTCTTCATCGGCAAAGGCGAGCTGGCGACTTCAAACGCCCAGCAGGTCGCCAAGATCCGCCGTATTGTTGAAGACCTCTCGCTTGAGGTTGCGACACCGGATGAAGCCCGCGAGATCCTCGATCTTAAGGGCGGCGACATGGTGAAGTTCTAGGCACAAGCCAGAACACGCCAATAGTCGGCAATCAAAAAGCGCCGCGCGGTTTCGACCGTGCGGCGCGGCCGACGCACCGAAATAACAACAACGGGGAAGAAACAGATGTCAGCCAATCCAATTGACGGGTTTACCCTCACCAAAGACGATTTCCAGTTCATCGGCAAAGACCTGCAGCGCCCGGAATGCATCCTCGCGGAAAAAGACGGCACCTTGTGGTCGGCCGATGCGCGTGGTGGTGTGGTTCGGATTGCCGCGGATGGCAGCCAGTCGATCATCACACAGTCCCACGACGCCGATGCTTTTGAATCCACAGATGACGAAAGCTCCAAATTCGTCGATGGCACCCTGCCCAATGGTCTCGCCTTCGCCAGCAATGGCGACATTCTGATTTCCAACTTCGGAACCGACTGCCTGGAACGCATGACGCGGACCGGCGAAACCGAAGTCATGTTCGATACAGTGAACGGCGAAGAAATCGGCAAGGTCAACTTCGTGGCCCGTGACAGCAAGAACCGCATTTGGATCACGGTCTCGACCATGCTCCATGACTGGCCGAAGGCGATCAGCCCCGACATCGTCGACGGTCGCATCCTGCTCTATGAAGAGGGCAAGGGCGTGCGGATCGTTGCCGACGACGTGCATTTCTCAAACGAATGCAAACTCGATGCGAACGAGGAATGGCTTTATGTCGTGCAGACCTGTGGCCGCAACATCGCGCGCTACCGGATTGGCGAGGATGGCAGCCTGTCGGGCAAGGAAATCTATGGCCCGACCGATCACGGCCGCCTGATCGACGGCATCGCCTTTGATGCCTATGGCAATCTCTGGGGCACCCATGTGATGAACGATGGCATCTTCGCCATCAAGCCCGACGGCGACCTGCACATCATCTTTGATGATTCCAATCCGGAAGAAGTCAAAAAGCTGAACGACGCCTTCCAGAAGAGCGAAGTGACAGCCGAGCTGCTGCTCGAATGCGGCGGCGACATCGCCAAGTGGTGTGCATCCGTGACGTTTGGCGGCCCGGACCTGAAAACGGTCTATGTCGGCAGCCTGCGGTCCACCAACCTGCCCTACTTCACGTCTCCCGTCGCCGGCCTTCCGATGGTCCACTGGAACGAGACGTTCTAGGGGAGCTCTTTCCAAGCATCCTTCGAGACGGCGCTCTGCGCCTCCTCAGGATGAGGTTTTTGAAGTAACGACGAACCTCATCCTGAGGAGCACGCAAAAGCGTGCGTCTCGAAGGATGCTCAGGAAAACCCTGTCTTGCGCTTCGCGGCCCTGTCTGAAGCGCTGGCATATCTCCATTCATCAACGCTTCCTTCTTTGCGCGCGACCACCCCTTGAGCTGGCGTTCGGCAGCTATCGCATCGGTGATGTTCGCGAAGGTCTCGTGAGACACAAGTTTAACGGGGCGACGATTCCACGTGTGGCCCCGGTACTTGCCCGCATTGTGTTCCGCCACCCGGGCCTCGAGCGAAGTTCGTGTGGACCCGACATAATAGCTGTCATCCGAACATCTCAAGATGTAGACGAACGCCACCCTGCTCACCCCTCAATCAATCCCGAGGCAGATACAAGCTCAACCGGTCCAGTCGTTTGTGTAGTCCCGTGCGTCGGGGCGTTCTTTCGGCGGCGCGGGTTCATCGGCACAGCCGATATAAACGAAGCCCAGAAGCTCATCCTCACGGTCCAGCCCAAAGGCAGCACGAACTTTGCCCGCATGGGCATTCGGACCAGTCAGAATAATCGCCCCATATCCCATCGCCTGTGCGGCAATGACGAGATGCTCCATAGCAGCGGCAGCCGTAACAACCTGTTCGACGACAGGAATTTTCGGAGCACGTGAAGGATCGACCTTGGCGCATACCGTAATGATCACCGGTGCACGCAACGGGCGCGCTTTTGCCTTCTCGATGGCCGCCGTCGGCGCGAACGGGTCATTGTCCAGCAGAACCTCAGCAAAAAGATCACCCAGCCGGTTCCGTGCCTCACCCTCAATCACATGGAAACGCCAGGGGTGTACCGCGCCGTGGTCCGGCGCGCTCATCGCAGCTGCCAGCATTTTGTCGATATCCGCACGCGGCGGCACCTTGTCGTTCAACAAACGTGGCGGCATGGAGGCCCGATTGATAAGGGCATCAAGAACGGGAGATTGGGTCATAGGGTCGGCTTCGGCCATGTCAGGTTCACGTCCAGATTTGGGATATCAGACAGGTATGTCATGAAATCGCTTCAGACAAGGGCTTGAAGCAACTATCTCGCCACATCAGAAACGGAATCGATGGGAATAGCGATGCCCGTGCTTTCGCCGGATTTGGGTCGACGGGTGGCGACATGCACCCCCAGAACGACCAGCGCATCACCCGCGATGCCCAGAATCGGTGAACCCGAATCGCCACTCACAGCATCGCAACGATGCATCAACAAGCGGTCCCCGCGCGGGGTATCGTCCACCTCACATCCTTCATGAATCGTCAGAATATGTGGCTTGTCCTTGCTGTAGCCAGCCTGAATATACTCCCGGACCGGCGTGCCCGAGACACCAAGCGGAAGAACACCGGTGATACCATCGATCGGTTCAGCCAGACGCAGGATTGCCCAGTCATTGGGTCGAAACCGCGCGGCGTCATTCGGGGTGATGAGCGGGTCGGCCAGCGTATAACTCACGACTTTCCCATGGGCGATGAACTCTCCGCGCCGATACCCCGCCAGAAAATTGATCGCATCAGGCACCAACCAGTTCCGCGTCCGCTTGTTCCAGAGACAATGCGCCGCCGTCAGAACCTCCTGGGGACCGATCACTGTGCCCGTACAGAAACCGCCGATACGGCTGTTCACCCGCCCGATCGCACTCCACGGGTAATCACTGGTGTCGATGATGCGACGATTGTCCTCGCCCTTGATCCCGGGAAGCAACTTCTTGCGCAACGCTTCAATGTCTTCATCAGCAGTGGCAGCGCTTCCGGCAATTGCCAGAACCGCGCCAAGCAGGAGCGCCATAATGCCCGGGCGCATCACCCCTCGATCGTCACATGTACGTCGCCGACCCCATCAAACCGGGCAACGACGTCCTTGGCTGCCCCAAGCGGAACAGGTGCGGCTGCGGCGCCCGTTGTGATCAGGTCGCCCGCCCGTATGCCAATCCCACGTGCAGAGAAGTGATTGACGGTCCATGTCAGCGCCCAGCGTTCATCGCAGCGTGCGGGCAACGGCATACCTTCGGAGACCTTGCCGCCGTCGAACAACAATTCGATGCCCAGTTGCTTGAGATCGCGATTCTTCCAGTCGGGAATATCGGGACCCGCAACAAATGCCATCGCTGCACCATTGTCGGCAGCCAGATGCACCATGGGCTGACCCATCGGATTGCTCAGGCGGGGCACAGCAAACTCAATACCGAGAATCGCGCTGTCGACTGCTGCGATAACTTCGTCCTCGCTGTAGCCACCCTCGCGTGCGGGGAGGTCTGCGCCCATTCGAAAGGACACTTCAGCCTCGATCAGGGCACCCGGCCCCACGTCGGAACGCTTCAGTGATCCGCCGCTGTTGATCGTGAAGTCCCGGAACATGACACCGGCCATCGGCCCATCCGGTCCGGCCTTCTCCAGCATCGGCGGGTTCGTGAACCCGGCCTTATAACCTGACGCTTCGAGCCCCAGACGTTCCAACATCGCGACCTGCACCTGAACAGCCTCGGCAGCGTTGGCAGGCGAGCATGTTTCAGGCAGCCCGTCGATGGTGGTGCGCGCCTGAAATGTCTCAGCCAGTAGGTCGGCCGCCTGCGTCACCTGTGCTTCGTTCAGAGCCATTGAAATTTCCTCTAGTATCCTGCGGACCGGTCAACGGCCCAGATCTGGGGTTTTCCGGCTCGGTCGAGCCGTACGGCTTCAGCCACTTGTGGGCCAACGGTGTCGGGACGAACGCGGCGTGCGGTATGCGGCATGATCGTAACACGTTCATGGAGCCACAAAGGGCTCTCCTGCGGCAGGGGCTCCGGCTTGGTCGCATCAAGCGTCGCCGCGGACATATGGCCGGAATCCAGCATTGCTATCAGATCGTCATCGATCAGATGCGCGCCACGCCCAAGATTGACCAGCGAAGCGCCCTGGGGCAATTGCGCAAGGGTTTGGGCGTTAAGAATACCTTCTGTCGCGTCCGTCAGGGGCAACAAACACACCAGAATGTCCGTCCGCGCCAGAAACGGACCAAGCTGATCGGGCCCGCAGAACATCGTGATATCCGGGTCGGTTTTGTCCGTCCGCACCCAGGCCGCCACGTCGAATTCCAAATTGTGCAACACCCGCGCCGGCGGCTCGGCCATGGTGCCAAATCCCATAAACCCAACGCGCTGATCTTTCGGCAATTTCTGCGGAATAACTTTCCAGTCCTTGCGGCGCTGCTGGGCCAGATAGTCGGGCATATGGCGATGGTGGCGCAGCACATGGAGCACCGCATATTCGGTCATCGCGGGGTCACCGGCCGGCGGCCCCGTTCGCACGAGCGGCACATCGGGCATATTCGGGTTCGAGACCAGGTGATCAATCCCGGCAAACATGGGCATCACAAAACGCAGATTTGGCAGTTCGGGAAGTTCGGCGAGATCAAACCGCCCCACCAGCAGATAGAGAATATCTGCAGGATCGCCGACATCCGGCCAAAGACGGATGTCCAGATCCGGAATTTCCGCGAGGATCCCGTCCCGCCAGGTTTCGAGAGTTCCCTGAACGGGGGGTGTCAGCAACAAGGCCATGTTTTAGCTCCGCAATCCACTGGCGCGCCTAGGCATGGGCCGCGCGATACCAATCCATGATGTCCTCACCCGGCACGATCGCAACATCGGAATGGCCCATGATGTAATCGAGGATATCTTCGAAATACTTGATCCGGTGCGCCGCCCCGGTGAGGTACATGTGCAGACTGATCGACATGACACGCGCAGAATTCTCACTCTCCTGATACAGCCGGTCAAACTGGTCCTTTGACCGCTTGAACATTTCATCAGAGGTGTGCTGTTGCAGTGCCATCATGGTGATGTCGTTGGTCTCCACGGTGTAGGGCACAGAGAGCATCGGACCATCCGTGGTTTCGATTTCCACGGGTTGATCGTCAAACACCCAGTCCGCCACATACTCGACCCCTGCCCGACGCAGAAAATCCACGGTCTGGAAGGTTTCGGTCAGGCCCGGGCTTTCCCAGCCGCGTACCTTTTTGCCCGAGAACTTCTCGATGGCGGCAACCGCGCGGTCGATCTGCTCCTGCTGGTCGTCATGCTTGTGCATCGGCCCCTGCAGATAGCCATGCCCCATAAACTCCCAATCGAGCTCCAAAGCGGCCTCAGCAATGCGCGGATAGTTTTCGCAAACGCGGCCATTGATCGCCATGGTTGGCTTGATGCCGCGATCGCGCAGCGCATCGCGGATGCGCCAGAAGCCGACACGCATACCGTACTCATGCCATGACCAGTTCGGCAGATCCGGCAACAAGGGAACGCCCATCGGTGGCGGCAGAACCGTGCGTGGCATGGGACGTGAAATGTCCCAGTCCTCAACATTGGCAATGATCCAGACGGCCATGCGTTTGCCATCCGGCAGCTTCCAGGCCGGACGATCAACTATGGCGGAATACGGAACGCGGTCCTTGAAAATCTGCATGTTTTCCCTCGGGTGTTAACTGCGCCCGATTATGGGCAAACACACGACGGAAAACCAGACGGTGGGCGGTTAAACCCAGCCGATGGAAAGCAGGTACAGGCTGAGCGACGGAAAGGCGATCAGGACCATCAGGACAAGGAACATCGTCACCGCAAACGGGAAGGCCCCGGCAAAGATATCCGCCAGACTGACTGTAGGATCGTTGATCGCGCTTTTGATAACAAAGCACGATATCCCCAGCGGGGGCGTCAACAAGCCGATCTCCGCACCAACCACTGTGATGATTCCAAACCAGACAAGATCAACGTTGAAGGCATCAAGGACGACCAGAAACAGCGGCACCACGATCAGGATGATCGAGGCCGTCTCGATGATGGTCCCCAGTGCGACCATCAGGAGCACATAGATCACCATCAGCTGGATCAGGGTCAGGTCGAAACCTGTCAACCACTCCCCGAATACGGTTGGCAGTGCGGCCACTCCCAACATCCGGCTATACATAGACGCGGTCGTGATCAGGAACAGGATCGTTGCGGTGATGTAGCCGGTCTCGACCAGAACTTCCCAGAGATCACGCCAGCTGAAATTCTTTTTGAGCAAGGCGATGACAAGAGCTGCGAGTGAGCCCGCGGCGCCCGCCTCGGTCGGCGTAAACACACCGCCATAGATACCGCCCAACACCACCAGAACCAGGACGATAACGGGGATGATCTTCTTGACCAGATCCAGCCAGCTCAGGTTCGCCCAGTCCTGAGCCGCAATATCGGCTGAATCCTGACCACCTACATATTTCGGGAAGGCGTAAGCCAGAAAGAGAATCAGAATGCCGAAACATACCGCCAGCAGAATGCCGGGGATAATTCCGGCAATGAACATGCGGCCGACCGATTGTTCGGTCACGATTGCATAGATAATCAGCATCGCGCTTGGCGGGATCAGCATGCCCAGCACCGACGACCCCGCAACGACACCGACCGTAAAGCGGGGCTGATAGCCAAACCGGCGCATTTCGGGAATCGCAACACGGGTGAACACAGAGGCCGAGGCGATCGAGGAACCGGTGATCGAGGCAAAGATGGCATTGGCCGCCACAGTCGCAATACCCAGCCCACCGCGGATGCGATAGAAGGCGAAGTTGGCGACTTCGTAAACGTCCTTGCCCAAGCCTGCCTTGCTGACGATCAGCCCCATCAGGGCAAAAAGCGGCACCGAAGCGAAAACCAGCTCCGACACCGTATCCGCAATGGATTCCGACAGCAGCGCGACCGCGATATCCGGATTGCCACGAATCAGCCACACACCCACGAACGAGACCAGCCCAAGCGCAACAGGAATGTACAATCCCATATAGATCAGGAACACAATCACCGCGACCGAGGCAATTCCGACCTCAATACCACCCATCTTGGTAAACCTTTCCCTGGCCCGCTAGCGCGTGCCACGCAATGCCGGAATCACGTGCCGGATCGCGAATTTCAAGAACTGCAGCATGGTCACAACACAACCAAGCACGAGAATTAGCTTGATGGGCCACTCAGGGACTGTGAACAGCCCCTCTTCCCCAACGAAGTAGTTGAACCGCCAGGCGTCATAGAGTTCCGGTACCACCCCATAAAGGACGATCAGGAGGAACACGACGCCAAGAAAGTCGAAGGTCGCACCCATGACATGTCCCGCGCGTGGATTGCGACGCTGGACGAGGCCATAGAAGCCATCCGAGCGGGTCAGCCGGCCCTTCCGGGTCGCATCACCAAGCTGCATGAAAACGATTGCGATGATCGACATTTCCACGAGTTCGTTGACCCCGTGAATGGGATGATTGAACAGCGTGCGACTGAACGCATCCGTATCGATCATCACCATAAGAGCAAAAATCCAGAGCGATCCGATCGTGTTCATCACGGTCAGAACACGATCCAGCAAATCCTGAGGGGCGCCACCTGCTGGTGACGCCCCCTGGGTTAGATCCGTCATATTAGAATCTACTTTCGGCTTAGACTTGGGCTCAGGAACCCGATTCCTTGTCCCACTGACGCAGGATCGGCTGATTGGCAGCGCGCATGGTGTCCATGTAGGACTTCATGACCACCTCACCCGGATTGCCTTCCTTCTCACGAGCAGCAACCCAGTCCTGGGCCACGTTCGGCATGTTGTCAGCCCACTGCTGACGCTGCGCCTGGCTCAATTCAGTGGTCGTGCCACCATTTGCGGTGAAGGCCTTGTAGCTCTCATCCGCAAGCGCAAGGGCTTTCACACCCATGTCGTCACGATAACCGATGGCAACTTCCTGCATGGCCGTCTTCACTTCGTCCGGCAGATTTTTCCAGGTGTCTTTGTTGACGGTCACAGCCTTGGAGTTTGCGGTGCCGAGGTCAGCCTTCAGCATGAAAGGTGCAACTTCGTAGATCTTGCGACCGACAACGGCTTCCGGCCACAGCATGAAACCATCAAGAACGCCCGTACCCACCTTGTTGTGATAGGTCACGAGACTGCCCGCGACACCAGCGGCACCAAAGCCTTCAAGCCAGCGCAGATTCAGACCTGCACTACCAAGCTTCAGCCCCTTCATGTCAGAAAGCTGTGCAACCTTGTTCTTGGTGAAGATCTGGTAGGTGTCGAGCACGGCCAGGTTCGTCAGGTAAACCTGATTGAACTTGTCGAAGGCCTGCCTGAATTCCGGATGCTTGTCCGCCAAACCGTCAACCGTCCGCGCGACGAGGCCCGGATCGTTGGTGACAAACGGGGTGGCATAGGCGACCAGTTGCAACGGCACCTTGTCGGCATGGAACACGGTTGTGACGATACCGATATCGCCAAGGCCCTTTTGCAGACCACCGAGCACACCGCGAACTTTCACGATCTGGCCCCAGGCCTGATTCCACTCGATCTCGTAGTTGCCGGTTTCGGCCAGCTTCTTGTCGACTTCGGGAATGTAATAATTGATGAACTCCGCAACCCACAGTGATTTGGGCGAGTAACCATCGATCGCGGCGATCTTGATTTTCTCAGCGGCTGAGGACGGTGCAGCGAAAGCAACAGAGGCCATCAAGGCCCCAACGCCAACGGCGCCGAACTTCTTCGCAAGTGATTTGGTATTGATCATGCTTGTCTCCCTTTGGGCATGGATCGTTTTGAACAGGCAGCGCTTCTTGACCGGCGCGGTTGAGTTAATGGATAGAAACGGCAGTCACGGCTTCGTGTCAACGATTTTCCAAATTAATTCACCTTTTGATTGATTTTGGAATATTATATCTCTGATGCCCGCTCAGGGACCTTTTCGTTTTTAGTCCACTTGAGAGCTTATGCCGGTCAAACAACGAACACCAAGTGACAGTCGCGCTGGCGGCCCGACGATAGCGACGTCGGTCTACGATCAGATTCGCCGTGACATTATCACCGGTGTTCTCGCGCCTGGGTACAAACTCGGCTCGACCGGGCTTCGCGAACGCTACAAAGTCGGCATCAGCCCGGTGCGTGAAGCCCTTAACCGGCTCGTGGCAGAAAAGCTTGTTTGCTTTGAAGACCAGAAAGGCTTCCATGTCGCCGGCGTTGGATCGGACGATCTGGCTGACCTCATCCGCACGCGGTGCTGGATCGAGGAAATCGCGCTTCGGGAATCCATTGCGAACGGAGACGATGCCTGGGAAGACAGTATCGTTGTTGCCTATCACCGGCTCTCAAAAGTACCCCGCTCTTCATCGGTCGACGGTTTTGAATTCAATCCGGAATGGGAAGAGCTTCACCATGCGTTTCATGGTGCCATTCTTGGTAACTGCGGTTCACCGAGATTGCTTGGGTACTGCGATTTGCTTGCCGATCAGGCCAACCGCTACCGGCAACTCGCAGCTTCTATCAGCTACCCACATCGCAGTGAGCGCGACGAGCACCGCGAATTGATGGATGCCTCGATCGCACGCGATGTCGAGAAAGCTGTCGCTCTGCATCATGCCCATCTGAGCAAGACCAATGCCATTATCATGGAATCGGGCCTGTCCTTACCGGCTGAACAGTTGGTCGGGTTTTAACGCGAGGCGCGCCACTCGGACCCATGCCCATGCCTTTTCGTGAGGCAAGTCACATTCCGAATGTGCTATTCTCTCCGGCAACAAACGAACGCAATCAAGCGTTGGGGAGAACACATGAAACGTAGTACGGATCGAATTCTGACCACCCACACGGGCAGCCTGCCACGACCTCAGGACGTTGTAGATTTTCTCATCGAGGGTGAGAAAAACCCAGGCCCGATGCCCGCCGGATTTGATGAGGCCGTATCGCGCGCCGTCGCGGATGTCGTTCAAAAGCAGGTCGCCGCCGGCCTCGATGTCATCAATGACGGTGAACAAGGCCGCGCGGACTACACGATTCATGTGAAGGACCGTCTGACCGGCTATGACGGTCCGAACCAAACCATTCCCATGAGCGCGGACGAGGACGAATTTCCCGAACTCACTGAGATGCTCCGGCCCTTCGTTACGCCCCTGACTCACCGCCCGGCCTGCACCGGTCCGGTCGACTGGCTCGACTGGGATGCAGCTCAGGCGGATATCGACCGTGCCGCCAGCGTGATCGGACAAGCCAAAGCCGAAGACGTTTTCATGACCTCCCCCTCACCGGGACAGATCGCCCGCTTTCTGCCCAATCTTCATTACAAGAGTGAGGAAGAATACATCTTCGCCCTCGCCGAGGTGATGAAGCGCGAATACGAGGCCATCGTGAATGCCGGGCTGATTTTGCAGCTCGACTGCCCCGATCTGGCACTGAGCCGCCACACGATCTTCAAACACCTCTCTCTTGAGGACTTCCGCAAGGAAATCTCGATGCATGTGGAAGCGCTGAACCACGCGGTCCGCGATATCCCGAGCGATGCCATGCGTATGCATGTCTGCTGGGCCAGCACACTCGGGCCGCATCATGAAGATGTGCCGCTTTCCGATATCGTCGATATCATCATGAGCGCAAAACCGGGGGCCGTGTCCTTCCCCGGAGCCAACCCGCGCCATGAGCACGAATGGAAAGTCTGGCGTGACGTCAAACTGCCCGACGGAAAGTTCATCGTGCCCGGCGTGATCGACACCACGTCCAACTTTGTCGAACACCCCGAATTGGTCTGCGACCGTATCCTGAACTACGCGAGCGTCGTTGGGCGTGAGAATGTCATCGTCGGCGGTGATTGTGGTTTTGGCACCTTTGCCGGCCGGGTTCAGGTGGACCGGAATATCGTCTGGATGAAGTTCGCCGCAATGTCAGAAGGCGCTGCCATGGCCTCCAAGAAACTTTGGGGCTAAGCCGCCTGACGGGATTGACCTTCCAGCGGGGTAACCCTGTAAACGGGGTGCATGACTAAGAAGACAAAAACACCTGCAACAGCGATGGTGATTGGAGTGACCGTTGCGGTCGCCCTTGCCGGCATTGCTTCCTATGTCGCTCTGAATTGGGCGCCTCTCCAGAGCTCTGCCGAAAGCGCATCAACCGAGAGCGATATGATCTCGCTTGGCAGCACGGTCTATGCGGCGCAATGCGCGGCCTGTCACGGTGCCAATCTGGAAGGCCAACCCAACTGGCGTGCGCGCAAGGCAAATGGGCGTTTGCCCGCCCCACCCCATGACGAGACCGGCCATACCTGGCATCACGACGACGACACCCTGTTCAACCTGACAAAATACGGTTTGTCGGCACTGGTGGGACAGCCGGTTGAGACCGATATGCCCGCCTATGATGGCGTTTTAACAGATGCACAAATTCGCGCATCACTTGCTTACATCAAGTCACGCTGGCCCGAAGAAATTCGGAAGCGGCAGACAGAAATGAGCCGTCGGGCAGCCGCAGAACGCGGGTAGTCCCCTTCGCAGCCAGACCGGGCCTATGCCAGCGGGATCATGATGTGTTCGGCAAAGCCCGGGCGCTCGGAGAGCCGGTCGTACCATTTGCGAATGTTTGGACGATCCGGCCGCTCGATGTCCATCGCATACCAGCGATAGATCACGCCGCCGATGGGAATATCCCCCATGGTGAACTGGTCACCTGCCACAAAATCGCGTCCCTCAAGGAAGTGATCGAGCACGGCCGTGATTTCGCCAGCCGATTTGACGCTGCGATCGATCAGATCGCGGTCCTGTTTTTCCAGTGGCGTCCGGATGAGCTGATGGAATACCGGCCGCAAGGCCGGCCAGAAGGTGGCCGTCTGCCAATCCATCCAGCGGTCCGCATCCGCACGAATGTGCGGATCGTCCGGCCACAGAGTTCCGCGGCCATGCTTTTCTGCGAGATAGCGCAGGCAGGCGTTGGACTCCCATAAGATAAACCCATCATCATCAATGGTGGGGACAAGGCGGTTCGGGTTCATCGCCAGATATTCATCGGTAAACCCAAACGCACCCGCCATATCGGGGCGCTCAAAGGCCACGCCCATCTCGACGCAGCCCCAGAGAAGCTTCTGGACATTCGACGACGTGTGTCGCCCCCAAATTGTAAGTGCCATAGCGCCCCTCTTGTCTGACGGATCAGTCGATCACGTTCCACTTTTCGACGACATTACTACCAGCTTCGCGGAACACTTTGGAGACCGGGCAGTAAATCGGCAGCATTTCTTCGACTTCAGCGAGCTGTTCGGGTGTCGCGTCGGTTTTCACATTGATCGTGATGGTGATGTTGGGGAACGGCACCGAAATCGGCTCGGCGAGAATAACACCCCGGCGATCGAATTCGACATCACACTCAATGGTCTGAATCTCGAAGTTGAGCTTCTTGTGATGCGCGATCCGCGTGGCAACATTGTTGGTGCAACCAACCAGGGCTGCCATCATCGTTTCGGTGGGTGACGCACCGACATTGGTGCCATCACGCTCAAGCGGCTCATCTGTAATGACTTTGACGTCACGGACACTGATATCCGTCCGCGAATGAGAGACCGCTTCGCCAACCATCGTGTATTTGGCGCTTTTCACCTGAATTTTTGCATCTGCCATGAGATTTCCTCGAAAATTGGTTGAAATATTTGCCGTTAACATAGGCATCACGTGCGCGTTCGCATAGACTTGCCCATAGCGAGTATTTACAAAACATATGTTCCGGAACGACACGAAGTCCGGACGTTGAACCAAAATGGTTATGAGGGAGAAACGCATTGAAACCCGCACCATTTGCGTATGTCCGCGCCGAGACACTTGATCAGGTTTTTGACCTGCTCGACGAGTACGGTGACGAAGCAAAAATTCTCGCCGGAGGCCAAAGCCTCATGGCAACGCTCAATATGCGTCTGTCGACACCCGAAGTGCTGATCGATATCAATCACCTTGAGGGGCTGTCCGACATCTCTTCAGATGGCGACGTGTTGCGTATTGGCGCCCTCGCGCGTCACTCAGATGTACTTGAGTCAGAGCATGTTCAAAAACATGCACCCCTGATCGCGAAAACCATGCCCCATGTAGCGCATCAGGCGATCCGCAACCGCGGAACCTTTGGTGGCTCTGTTGCCTTTGCGGACCCGGCTGCCGAACTTCCGGCTGTGACCCGTGCACTTGGTGCAATCTTCGTTCTGCAGGGCCGAGACGGACAACGTAAGGTCGCGGCGGATGATTTCTTTCAGGGTTTGTTTGAGACGGACCTCAAAGAGAATGAACTCCTTGTCGGGGCAGAAATTCCGGCCATCAAGGATGGCGAGCGAACGGCATTTATGGAACTGGCGCGCCGCCATGGCGATTACGCCATCGTGGGCCTCGCGGTTCAGGGCAGGCTAGAGGGCGACACCTTTGCCGATATGCGGCTGGGATTCTTTGGTGCAGGTGATCAACCCATACTTGCCAAGTCGGCGATTGCAGCACTCAACGGACAGCCCAACAACGAAGGCACGATCAAGAACGCGCAGGACGCACTTGATGCCGATCTCGACCCGATGCCCGACCTGAACGGTCCGGCCGAAATGAAAATGCATCTCGCACGCGTGCTAACCAAGCGCGCACTCGCAGAACTCGCAGCTTAGCGCGCGGAGAAGAACAGATGGACCAGAACGTCGATATTACAATGAAGGTGAATGGCCAGACGGTCAGCCGCCGCATTCCAGCCCGCACCAATTTGGTGGATTTCGTGCGCTACGACATGGAGCTCACTGGTAGCCATGTCGGCTGCGAGCACGGTGTGTGTGGTGCCTGCACCATCCGCGTTGACGGCGCTATCGTGCGCGGTTGCCTCATGCTGGCCGCGCAGGCCGAGGGCGCTGAGGTTGAAACCATCGAAGGCCTTTCAGATGCCGGCGAAATCGCCGATCTGCAGAAAGCCTTCCATGAGCGCAATGCTGTTCAATGTGGCTTCTGCACGCCGGGCATGCTGCTGACCGCGCAGGAACTCCTGACAAAGAACTCTTCGCCATCACGCGAGGAAATCCGGGAGTTCATCTCCGGAAACTACTGCCGCTGCACGGGTTATCAGGCCATCGTCGACGCCATTGACCGGGTCGCCGAAGAACGCCGCGGCTAACCAGTTTCTCGAATCACACCAATTTGAAGAACGGGCGCTGCGGCGCCCGTTTTTCTTTGCCGCTAGTCCGCAGCCGCCTGAATAATATTGCCGTCCACATCGAGCTTAAGCCCTGTTGCGCGCGCCCGGTCCAGAATTTCTTCCGGCCAGTCGACCCGTGTGGCTTCGGTGCCGCCAACAATCCCGATCATCAACGCGTGCTCATTGCCTGCATTGTAGAATCCCCGCATGACCTTCGGGGGCACCGAGACGCAATCCATCGGCCCCAGGATCACCTCTTCACGCGTATCAACTTCGTTCCAGTAAATTGACCATACGCCTGTCAACGGAATGAACACCTCTACCGTCGGGTGGGAATGCAGAGAGGCACCTTTTCCGGGTTCACATCCGATATAGGCCATGTGAAAGCCCTCAACATCGGTAATGGCCACCGGATTGTCAGGGTCCTCAGACACCCCTTCTCCGATAATCGAATACAGATCACGCTCATATTCAGGTAGCCGGGTGTCGACGAACATCTGAGGATTCGGCTTTTGGTCTTTCCAGAGGGCCACGCGCTTCATCATGTCGTCTCGGGACAGGATTTTGATATCGTCGCTCACGGTTGGTTCTCCCCCAGTTTGCTTTCGCATCTGTTTCAAAAAAAACGGCGGCGCCTCCTCAAGAAGACGCCGCCGCAATTCTAGACTGAATTTTCGCTTCAGTTTATCTGAAACTGAAACCAATCTGATGATTGAAGATGATATCAGAGCTCCAGGTGATCGGCTCTGTCGCCAACTCTGGCAGCAGCCAGACAAGTGCCAGAACAATCAGGATCAGGATCCAGTATGGGATCGACCCGGCGAAGATCTCGGATAGCTGGACCGATCTATCCGGCACAGCGCCCTTCACCGCGTAGACCAGCAATCCGACCGGCGGTGTCAGCAGTCCCGCTTCAATCGCCAGAATGCCCATGATCGCAAACTGATACTCGTTGTAACCAAAGTTCTGCGCAATCGGCCAGAAGATCGGAACGGTCAGCAGAATGATCGAACCGGAATCAAGCAGTGTGCCAAGCACAAGCCAGATCACAATCATGATCAGAACCGCCACATTGGGATCGATACCAGCACCACCAACCGTATCTGTGATCAGGTTAACCACGCCCCCGGTTGTCAGAAGACGCGAGTACATCTGAGCTGTGAGAAGCAGGAACAGAATTGGCGCAATGACCTTACCGGAGTCGATAATCGCTTCGCGAATACCGTCCCAGCGCACGCCCTTGATAAGCGCAAGCACCAACCCGAACAGCGCACCCAGCGCCGCGGCTTCAGATGGCGTTGCAAGACCGACCCAGATGCTACCAAGCACAGCGACGATCAAGAAGATCACGCCACCACCACTAATCATCTCCTGTCGGGTCAGCGTTTCATTCGACAGGTCGACCGCAGGGGCCAGGTGAGGCTTCAGGATCGCGAAACCAGAACAATAGAACGCCATCAGGAGGGACAAAATCAGACCTGGCAGAATGCCTGCCAGGAACAGGAAGCCGATCGAGATTTCCGTCACGATGCCCCAGATAATCAGGAGCACACTTGGCGGGATCAGCATGCCGAGGCACGCACTGCCGGCAACCGAACCAAGAGCAAACCTGCGGCTGTAACCGGCCTTCATCATTTCCGGATATGCCAGACGCGAGAACGCGGCCGCCGATGCCAGACTCGTACCGGTCACCGCAGCAAAGACCGCGTTACCGGCCACGGTCGCCACAGCCAGACGTCCCGGAATACGCTTCAGGCCGAAGTTCATAACCCGATAGAGGTCTGCCGCAGATCCCGATCTACTGACGAACTCTCCCATCAGCACGAACAACGGAATGACCGCGAACACAAAATCCCGCAGTGCGAAGAAGGATGTGCTGCCCACCTGCCCTGCTGCCAGTTCGTAAGAACCGAACATGAGCCATGTGCCGACAAGGGCACAGACGCCAAGTGAGATGCCGATATGAATTCCGCCGATAACGGCAAAAATCAAAACAACCAGCATCAAAAGTACGGCTGAAGTTGGATCCATTTTTTACGCCCCCTTGTCCCGCGCGCTTACAAGCGCCAATGCGCTGCGCAGCGGGAATTCATTAAATTGCTATATCTGAGAACCGGATACAGGTTCGTATTTGCCTTCTTCCTCTTCCGTGATGGCCTGACCGCCAAACAGGAAGTGGACCAAAAGCACGAGATAGGTGAATGCCGAAACCAATGCGAACACGAAGATGAGTGTCCGAACCGGGTAGACCGGAACGCGGATAGAGCCTTCGCCCTCACGCTCGTCGACTTCCCAGCCGATGAGCATGTCCTCATAACCGCCGAAGGCGATGGAAAGGAAGAACCAGACACCCAGAACCGCAACGGTGACATCAATCGCGCGCCGCCAGAATTCGGAGACGTTCTGATAGATCACCGTCGTCCGCAAATGTGCGCCACGATAAATGGTGTAGGGCATCTGGAGGAAAAGAATGGAAACCATCGAATTGGCAACAATCTCAATCGTTCCATCGAAGGGATGGTTAAAGAACGTCCGCCCCATGATGTCGTAGAGAATTAAAAACGCGAGAGCCAACGCCCAGAACGCGGCGATCGTACTCAGTACGCGCGTGACAGTATAAACAACCCGATCGACCATAAATGCCTCCGTATGACATTGCCGCTGGTCACAACGGCAATGTTTGAACCTAGAATCACGCCCTCCCGCGTGGATTCGGATGGGAAGTTAGCAGACTGTAAGCCTTTGTAAAATCGGGGATCACATAGTTTTTCTTTTTTTTATCACTTCACGGCCATGTTTCGATCAAAGCCCCGTGATGAACTTGTCGCAATGACAGGAAACGCTTACGAACATCAGAATTGTACAAGTCAAATCGAGTGCACGCATAAGGCGTACCAAAGGCTGGAATTCTCATGACTTTTAATTCAATCAATCGTTTGAATGTCTCTAGCTTTTGCCTGCGATTCCTGCTTTTCTTGGGAGAGTCATAAGAAGGACCGCATGGGATTCAGACGGTTCGGCTCTTTCGTCGTTTTACGTTAATTGCAAATACTTCATGTTTTAGGGAGACAATCAGTGACAGCACGTAAACACCTGGTAAGCGTTGCCGCAGCCGGCCTCATGGCCGTCGCAGCGACCGCGACCACCACCACGGCATTTGCCGACAACTTCAACCTGCGTATCGCTGCCGGCCATCCGGCTGCACCGCTCGCCACCGTGAACCAGCTCAACAAGACCCTGGTTCCCAATGTGACCAAGCGCGTCGCGGCTGAGACAGACCACACGGTCCGTTTCATCGAAGGCTACGGCGGCACGATCGCCAACCTCTTCGAGGTTCTCGAATCCACCCAGAAGGGCATCGTCGACATTGGCGCCATGTGCTCCTGCTTCGAGCCGACCAAGCTGTTCGTCCATAACCTGAACTACTTCACCCCGTTCATCTCGGGTGATCCCAAGATCATGGGTCCGACCACACGTCAGATCCACGAGGAGTTCGATTACTTCAGCACGATCTTCGATCAGTACGCACAGACCTATGTCGGTGGCGGTGCATTCGATGATTATGGCCTCGGAACAAAGTTCCCGTGGACCAAGATGGAAGAGCTCAAGGGTGTGAAGATCGGTGCCGCTGGCCCGAACCTTCCCTGGCTCGACTTTGCTGGTGCCTCCAAGGTCCAGACCAACCTGAACGAAGTCTACAATGCACTGCAGTCCGGTGTGTTCTCGGGTGTCGTGATTTTCCCGGCGCCGTATTTCGGCTTCAAGTTCGGTGAAGTGGCCAAGTACTACACGACCATGGGCTGGGGTTCGGTCCTCGCCTACCCGGTCACCGTCAACAACAAGACCTGGGCCAAGCTGCCTGATGACGTGAAGAAGATCTTCCTCGAAGAAATGCAGGTCTATCAGACAGCCGTCGAAGACGAGGGCGTGGCCAAGTACACCTCCGCTCTTGAGAACCTCAAGAAGCAGGGCGTCACCGTTCGTGACCTCGGCTCCGAAGAGCGTGGCAAGATGGCTCTCGCCATTGAGCCGTGGGTCAACGAGAAGGCAGCCGAATACGAAGCTCAGGGTTTCCCGGGCAAGGCCACCTTCAATCGTCTGATCGAACTCGCCAAAGAGAACGGCGCCAAGCCGGTTCACGAGTACACAATCAAGTAGCTTCGGCTCCTTTGAAACGGAAAAGGGCGGTCTTCGGACCGCCCTTTTTTTTGTGCCCAAAACCCCTCATAGGCGGAAGATGGAAAATTGGCTTTACCTTCGCAGGTGTTTCGCTCACAAGGGGGGCGTGCGTAGACATTCCTTTGCGCATTAGGAAAGTGGTCGACTTGAGGGTCGACCGCTGTTGTTTAATTGGGAGAACAATCCGTGACAGCACGTAAACACCTGGTGAGCGTTGCCGCAGCCGGCCTCATGGCCGTCGCAGCGACCGCGACCACCACCACAGCATTTGCCGACAACTTCAACCTGCGTATCGCTGCTGGCCATCCGGCTGCACCGCTCGCCACTGTGAACCAGCTCCAACAAGACCCTGGTTCCCAATGTGACCAAGCGCGTCGCGGCTGAGACAGACCACACGGTCCGTTTCATCGAAGGCTACGGCGGCACGATCGCCAACCTCTTCGAGGTTCTCGAATCCACCCAGAAGGGCATCGTCGACATTGGCGCCATGTGCTCCTGCTTCGAGCCGACCAAGCTGTTCGTCCACAACCTGAACTACTTCACCCCGTTCATCTCGGGTGATCCCAAGATCATGGGTCCGACCACACGTCAGATCCACGAAGAGTTCGACTATTTCAGCACGGTCTTCGATCAGTACGCGCAGACCTATGTCGGTGGCGGTGCATTCGATGATTATGGCTCTGGGCACCACATTCCCGTGGACCAAGATGGAAGAACTCAAGGGTGTCAAGAGTCGGTGCGGCCGGTCCGAACCTTCCCTGGCTCGACTATGCTGGTGCCTCCAAGGTCCAGACCAACCTGAACGAAGTCTACAACGCACTGCAGTCCGGTGTGTTCGACGGCATGGTGATCTTCCCGGCGCCGTATTACGGCTTCAAGTTCGGTGAAGTGGCCAAGTACTACACGACCATGGGCTGGGGTTCGGTCCTCGCCTACCCGGTCACCGTCAACAACAAGACCTGGGCCAAGCTGCCTGATGACGTGAAGAAGATCTTCCTGGAAGAAATGCAGGTTTATCAGACAGCCGTCGAAGACGAAGGTGTCGAGAAGTACACCTCCGCGCTGGAGAACCTCAAGAAGCAGGGCGTCACCGTTCGTGACCTCGGCTCCGAAGAGCGTGGCAAGATGGCTCTCGCCATTGAGCCGTGGGTCAACGAGAAGGCAGCCGAATACGAAGCTCAGGGTTACCCGGGCAAGGCCACCTTCAATCGTCTGATGGAACTCGCCAAAGAGAACGGCGCAACGCCGGTTCACGAGTACACAATCAAGTAGCTTCGGCTCCTTTGAAACGGAAAAGGGCGGTCTTCGGGCCGCCCTTTTTTATGCCCTGTTCCAAATACACGAATGTTGATCAAACAAATTTGTCTTCACACGGCCACATTTCCGTTTCACACTTCCCCTATTGCGTCTCGAGTACGTCCCAAAACAATCACTAAGCCCGGCCTGTCCGGCCGACAATGATAACGTTACAGGGAGTAAATTCGGTGAAGCTCAATTCAACAATCACAAAATCTGTCTGGTCCGTCGGGGTCATTGCCTCGGGGTTGGCCTTTTCCCAATCGTCAGCCATCGCTGATAATTTCAACCTGCGCATTGCGGCCGGTCATCCTTCTGCGCCTCTTGCCAGTGTCAACCAGGCCAACAAAACCTTCGTGCCCAATGTCACCAAACGCGTGGCCGCAGAAACCGACCACACGGTCCGGTTCATTGAGGGTTATGGCGGTACGATCGCCAACCTCTTCGAGGTTCTCGAATCTACCCAGAAAGGCATCGTCGATATCGGCCTGATGTGCTCCTGCTTCGAGCCAACCAAGCTGTTCGTCCACAACCTGAACTATTTCAACCCGTTCATCTCGGGTGATCCCAAGATCATGGGGCCGACCACGCGTCAGGTTCACAAGGAGTTCGACTATTTCAGCACGATCTTCGATCAGTATAACCAGACCTATATCGCAAACGGTGCGTTCGATGATTATGGCCTCGGCACCAAGTTCCCATGGACCAAGATGGAAGAGCTCAAGGGTGTGAAGATCGGTGCCGCGGGCCCGAACCTTCCCTGGCTCGACTTTGCTGGCGCTTCCAAGGTCCAGACCAACCTGAATGAAGTCTACAACGCTCTGCAGTCCGGCGTGTATTCGGGTGTCGTGATTTTCCCGGCGCCGTATTTTGGCTTCAAGTTCGGCGAAGTCGCCAAGTACTACACGACCATGGGCTGGGGCTCGGTTGTTGCCTATCCGATGACAGTCAACAACGACACCTGGGCCAAGCTGCCGGATGATGTGAAGAAGATCATCATGGAAGAGACCGGTGTCTACAACGTTGCCGTTGAGGACGAAGGCGTTCGCAAGTTCACCTCTGCCCTTGAGAACCTCAAGAAGCAGGGTGTGACCGTGCGCGACCTCGGCAATGACGAGCGCAACAAGATGGCCGTTGCCATTGAGCCGTGGGTCCAGGAAAAGGCGGCTGAGTACGAAGCTCAGGGTTACCCGGGCAAGGCCACATTCAACCGGCTTTATGAGCTGGCAAAGCAGAACGGCGCCAAGCCCGTTCATGACTACTCCATCAAGTAGTCCACGCCTCTTTGAAATGGAAAAGGGCGGCCTCACGGCCGCCCTTTTTTTATTCCTAAATCAGGAAAATCTATTCGGCGGCGTCCGTCGCACCGATG
Organism: uncultured Alphaproteobacteria bacterium; assembly: GCA_943787745.1. GTDB lineage: Bacteria > Pseudomonadota > Alphaproteobacteria > UBA6615 > UBA6615 > JABJAG01. The sequence goes on from CALSNJ010000002.1 coordinate 746,551, forward strand.
CCGATGTTGCGACCCGCGTAACGGCGCAGGCGTAGATCGGCCTGTTCCTTGTGGCCCCAGAACCGTTCGATTTCGCACAGGCGCGAGCAGTAATCGCCGATCACCGCACTGCCCTCTTCGGTCACCTGCTGATAGGTGCAGGTCTTGAGGAACTTGCCGACCCACAGACCGCCTGTGTAGCGGGCCGCGCCCTTGGTCGGAAGCGTATGGTTGGTTCCGATCACCTTGTCGCCATAAGCAACGTTGGTTTCCGGCCCGATGAACAGGGCGCCAAAGTTGGTCATGTTGTCGAGATACCAACGGGGATCTTCAGTCAGGATTTCCACATGCTCATAGGCAATGCGGTCGGCTTCATCGCGCATCTCATCGCGGGTATCGCAAAGGATGATCTGGCCGTAGTCCTTCCAGGCGACCGAAGCCACATCGGCTGTCGGCAAAATCTTCAACTGGCGCTCGATTTCAGCCGGAATGGCTTCGGCCAGTTCACGTGAATCCGTGATGACTGCGGCCGGAGAGTTCGGGCCGTGTTCGGCCTGTCCAAGCAGATCGACAACGACCATCTCGACATCGGCGGTATGATCGGCAACGACGAGAACTTCTGTCGGGCCTGCGAACAGATCGATACCAACCTTGCCATAGAGCTGGCGCTTGGCTTCGGCCACATAGGCATTGCCCGGGCCAACCAGCATGACACAGGGATCGATGGTCTCCGTGCCGAGCGCCATGGCCGCGACAGCCTGTACGCCGCCCATGCAATAGATTTCATCGGCACCCGCCAGATGCATCGCGGCGATCGTCGCCGCGTGCGGTCCGCCTTCGTTCGGCGGCGTGCAGGCGATCACCCGCGGCACACCAGCCACCTTGGCGGTCACGATCGACATATGGGCCGAGGCGACCATCGGGTAGCGTCCGCCCGGGACATAGCAACCAACGCTTTCCACCGGAATATTCTTGTGGCCGAGCGTGACGCCGGGAAGCGTTTCGACCTCGACATCCTTCATCGAATCCCGCTGGACCTGCGCAAAGTTACGAACCTGCGTCTGCGCAAACTTGATGTCCTCAATGGTCTGCTCGGGCAGGGAATCCATCAATTCCTTGATCTGGGCATCGGACAGACGAAAGCTTTCCGGCGACCATTTGTCGAACTTCTCCGACAACTCGCGCACGGCGGCATCGCCACGGCTCTTCACATCATTGAGGATACCTTCAACGATTTCGCGAACCTTGGCATCGGCTTCGTCGGTCGCTTCGGAGTCCATTCCCTCTTTCAGGATTTCGATGGCCATTTCACAGTTCCTCGGTTGGCTGAATTTGCAGTTTCTTAAAACACGACGGGCGGCACCGGCAACCCCGGCACCGCCCGAAAATCGTAGATATTTTGACGCAGGCGCTACTTGATCGCCTGCGGGTTGATCGGCGAGCCAACACCACGGGTGATCGGCAGCGGCGGGGCGACAAACATGAACTCATACACACCGTCATTGGCACAATCATTGGCGAGGTCCTTAAGATAGAAAATCTCGCCCATGGTGATGCCGATCTGCGGAATCACGATCCAGTGCCAGGGCTGGAACACATCATCCGTCTCGTTTGGAATGACTTCGCAGCCCCAAGTATCTGCACAGATCGCCGCGATCTCCATATCGTGCATCCAGTCGCAGGTGTGGAACGACACGCCCGGGGCTTCACCGCCCGCATAGCCGCCCCATTCGCCGTTCTTCAGGCAGCGCTCCATATGACCTGTGCGGTAGATCACGAAATCACCACGCTTGATCTCAACGCCTTGCGCCTTGGCGCAGGCGTCCAGATCTTCCGCGTCAATTGCCGTGCCATCGTCGAGGGAATCGACGCCCGCCCAACGCGCGACGTCGAGCAGCACGCCACGCCCGACCATCTTGTTGCGCATCTTGTGGATCGCGTTCTTTTCAGCACCGTTGGAACCAACCAACGTGGCGTCATAGCCATTCCACATCTTGTCGTTGTTGAAGACATGGCCGAGGGCGTCCCACTGGGTGCCACACTGCAGTGGCAACGAAATCGAATCATCGGCGTACTGGCTCGGATATTTCTTGCCCGGAACCTTCTGCTTGCCCTGAACGGCGTCCGTGCCCGTTGCGAGCATGGTGTGGATCGGATTCCAGCGACCACCAAACAAACCATTCTGTGGACCCTCACTGTCAAAGTTAAGACCGAGGGCAAACACCTCGCCGCGTTTCACGAGGCCTGCCGCTGCCTTGCGCTCTTCGTCGCCGGCGTAATTGATCGTGCCCCATTCGTCATCGGGGCCCCATTTGCCCCAGTTCTTATTGCGTTCGGACTTCTCTTTGATCATTTCCATATCGAAACGGTACTGCGGGTCGTCAAACTTATGCATCTCAGGTCTCCCCCGTTTGAATTTGATGGCAGGTGTGTCCCTGCCAATTTTCTTATAATCAAACTCTAACAAAACAAAGGGGCCACGCTCCATCGGAACGTGGCCCCAAAACTAAAAATATTTCGTGATTTTGCTTACTTGATCGCCTGAGGATTGATCGGCGATCCGGTTCCGCGAGTGATAACGAGCGGCGGTGCCGAGAGGAAGAACTCGTAAACACCGTCTTCGGCGCAATCTTCAACGAGTTCACGCAGATACCAGATTTCACCATGGACGATGCCGATATGCGGGATCGTCACCCAGTGCCAGGGCTGATTGATGCCCGGAACGCTGCGGTTCGGGCGCACTTCGATGCCCCAGGTATCAGAGCAAATGCCCGCAATCTCTTTCTTGTGGATCCAGTCGGCCGTCTCAAAGGCGAGACCCGGCGCATCGCCACCGGCGTAGCCACCCCAGTCACCCTTATCCAGACAATCGGCCATCTGACCGGTGTTGAAGATCACAAAGTCACCACGACGCACTTCCACGCCCTGCTTCTTGGCGGTTTTCTCCAAATCCGCAATGGTGATTTCCTCACCGTCTGCCAGGCGCTTCTTGCCCTTCATCTTGGCTACGTCGAGCAGAACACCACGGCCGACCATCTTGTCGGCGAAATGCTCAATGCCGTTCTTGTGGGCGCCACGGACGTCGACGAGAGTCGCGTCATAACCGTTCCACATCTTGTCATCGGTGAAGACATGAGCAAGCGCATCCCACTGGGTCGCACACTGGGTCGGCAGATTGATCGCGTCATCGGCATAGCGCATGCCAGCAAGCGGCTCCTGAATACCCTGGACAGCGTCCGTACCGGTTGCGAGCATCTGGTGCATCGGGTTCCAGCGACCACCGAACAGACCGTTCTGCGGACCGTTCTCATCAAGGTTCAGACCAAGGCGGAAGACCTTGCCCTTTTTCACCAGTTTGGCCGCATCTGCGATCATTTCCGGCGTGATGTAGTTGAGCACACCAAGCTGGTCGTCCTTGCCCCACTTGCCCCAGTTGTTCAACTGACGGCATTTGCGCATCACGTCTGCTTTGGTCAGCAGCTTTTTCTTTTTGCTGGGTGCGCGTTTTGCCGCTGGCTTTTTCGCGGTTGCTTTCTTCGCCATGAATTATTCCCTCGACTCTATTGATCGTAAATTGAAACTCGATTGCCGGTCTTACAACCGGTCATGGCGTCGGTTATGGTCGCACCAAATTCGGATTGCAAGATTGCATTCACGGGATTTTTCGACAACGTGATGTGGAGTTACAGAAATGAGTGTTTCGGAAGCAAACAACCTGACGACCCCTTCCCTGCGCCTTGATGGTCTGGTCGCGGTGGCGAGCGGCGCGGGACGCGGTATTGGTCGCGGTGTGGCGATCTCACTCGCCGAAGCCGGTGCAGAAGTTGTGCTGGTCAGCCGCACCCAGTCAGAGCTGGAATCTGTTGCGGACGAGATCAACGCCGCTGGCGGCAAGGCCACGCCTGTCGTCTGTGATGTGACCGATCTGGCGCAAGTCACCGAGAAAATCGAAAGCCTCGAACGGATCGATATTCTGTTCAACAATGCTGGCGGCAATCGCCCCGAACCCTTCATCAATGTTTCCGAAGAAAATCTCGATTTCATCCTCGACCTGAACGTTAAATCGATGTTCATTGTGGCCCAGGCCGCTGCCCGGCGGATGCTTGCGGGTGGTCGCGGCGGTGCCATGATCCACATGTCATCCCAGATGGGTCATGTGGGCTCCCCCAACCGCACCGTTTACTGCGCCACCAAACATGCCGTCGAAGGCATGAGCAAGGCCATCGCGGCGGAATTGGCACCCGAAAACATTCGCAGCAATTGCATCGGCCCAACGTTTCTGGAAACCCCGATGACCGCGCCGATGTTTGAAAATCCGGAATTTCGGCAATTCGTGATGGACCGCATCCCGATGGGTCGTCTGGGAAAGATTTCGGACGTGACAGGTTCGGTGGTGTTCCTTGCTTCACCGGCCTCCGAACTCATCACGGGCGCAAGCCTGACCATCGATGGTGGCTGGACGGTCGTTTAGTCGGTTTCCGAAGGGTCCGCGTCCCAGCGGTTGCCGAGATAGTCGACAAACGCAACGCGGACCGGTTTGCCGAGCAGTTTCACAAAATCGGTTTCCGGCAAGTCCAGCAACGACACAAATGCATCCGTGCTGCCGACCTGCCCACGTAATGTGTGCCAGTTCGCCTTGTCCGATCCGGCGCGCGCGAGGGTAACCGTGTACCAGCCTGGCGCGGGCATCTGATAAGACGCCAGAGAAACCCCCGGCAACTCCGCACCATTTGGATCGGCCAGTTGTTCCAGTGTGCCCTCGATTTCCCAACACCCACCAAGAATACGAGCTGCGGCACGCGGACGACCCGAGGCGATCAGGGTGCGCAAACGGGTCGATCCCGCCAGGTCACCGTCGACCGACACCGCGGCAACCACCGTGACCCCAAAACCATTCTCCGCCCCCATTTTTCGCAGCAGGTCCGGATCCCCCGCGCGTTTGCGGCCAAACCGAAAGTCATGCCCCACCACCACGTGCTGGACCTTCATGCCCTCGATGAGAACCGAACGGACGAAGTCTTCGGGTTCCAGGCTTGCGAATTCACGATCAAAGGATTGCGCAAGAAGTACATCCACGCCCAATTCGGCCATGGTCCTCGCGCGTGCTTCGGGCGTCGAGAGCAGAAAAGGCTGGCTGTCGGGCTCAAACACCGCACGCGGATGGGGCTCGAATGTCAAAACGCCCAGCGGCGCCTCAAGTTCATCGGCCTTCTCTGCGGCCGCATCAATGAGAGCCTGATGGCCCAGATGGACTCCATCGAACTTGCCGATCGCCACAACAGCGCCACGACAGCGTCCAGGCACCGAGGAATATTCGCGGAACATGCTGAATTCGCGCGGGAAGTTGTCCGGCGCGTCAAACCACACGCCCATTAGATCAAGAAACTGGGGCGCATCTGTCTCGACTTGATCAACACGCGTCTTCGCGAACTGGGAGTCTGCATCCAGTTCGAACAGCTGAAAATCCAAATCGTTATCGTTTGCAATCACAATATTATCCGTTTTTACAATACCTTATGAGCTCACCCTAAACTGTTTGGGTCATTTGAGAAATGCGACAAACACATTTAAAGCGGGCCGATCACACTTATGTAGGAGTTGTTTCAACATCGCGCTCGGATCGTTACAATGCGCGCTTATAAGGACAAACAATTAAAGTCCAATTAGGAGGCCCGAGAATGGCAGAGCCAGCACGTGGGGAAACCTACGCTTATCCGCGTTTCAAAATGAGCAACTACGAGCTCGGTTATTTTCCAGGACCAAAGGCAGGTGAAGAGGTCGATTACGACTACACCCTGACCGACCTGGACGGGAACGAAGTGTCCCTCGCCGACTATAAAGGCAAATGGCTGGTTATCGAATCTGGCAGCCTGACATGCCCGATGTACGTCAAGAACGTGAAACCCTATGCCAAGCTGAAGGAGAAGTATCCCGATGTTGAATGGCTGGTGGTCTATGTCCGCGAGGCCCATCCCGGCGAAAAAGCCAAACAGGCTGAAAATATCGAAGACAAGATCGCCTTCGCGAAGCGCAACCGCGATGACTACAACGAAGAACGTAAAATCATCGTCGATGACGTGGCCGGCAAATGGCATCACGACTGGGGCCTATTGCCCAACACGGTCTATGTGATCAACCCGGAGGGCAAGGTGATCTACCGTGCCGACTGGTCCTTTGCGCACCTCGTCGAGAGGGCTTTGGAGAACCGCGACACCATCAATACGGATGAGCATGTCGCGATCCTGGGCGCTTCACCTTTCATTACGATCCCCGTGACACTCAAAGGCGGATGGATCGCGCTGTATGACATCCTGATTATTTTTCCCAAGGTCTATTACATGCATTTCAAGCTGGATATTCAGACCTGGTGGGCCAAGCGCAAGGCACGCAAAGAAGCCGCGTCCGCTACGCAGTAAAAAACTGCAGAAACCAAACAAAAAGGCCGGGCAATCGCCCGGCCTTTTTCGTTCTTGATACTGTACCGACTATCTCGGCAAGACATCACGCCGGGTCACCGCCAAGGCACCATCAAGTGTCCGGTCAACCGCATCGATGATGAACGCATCCAAATCTGCCTCGGTCTTGGCCTGATAGATATGCTTCCGCACGAAATAGTAAAAAACAGCGGCATGAATGTGCCAAGTCGCTTCGATTTCAAGTGTACTGACAGGAACCTCATCCAGCCCCGGTGCACCCGCAGCCTTCCGAACTTCTGTCACGATCGGAACCAGGAGCTGATCTTCCAGAAGCCCAATATAACGCCGGTTGATATCTTCACCGGCAAGGCCCGCAAACATGTAAATTCTGATCCATTCATAGGTCAGAACATCGCGCGCATAGATGCGGTAGAAATCGATCAGTCGATCGCGCAAATCGCGGCTTTGGTCCGAAATCAGATCCGTCCATTCGGGACGCCAGCGCCCCACAAAAACTTCCTCATAAACCCGATCAATCAGGTCCTGCTTGGTGGGGAAATACCGGTAGATGAGCGGCTGCGTTACGCCAAGCCGCTGCGCGAGTTCACGCGTCTGACCACCAAGCCCAACCTCCGCGAAGAACGCGATTGCGCCATCCACAATCAGCCGCTCCCGTTCTTCGGGGGAAAGCCTTTGGCGCGGTGCGGCATTAATGGGATTTTCCTTGAGCGCAACCAACCTAGAGAACCGCGTTGTCCGACCCCAGGCCCATGGCGATCTTGCCGAAGGTCGTGCCCGCAACATCCATGCTGAAGGCAATATGGGCACGTGCCGCGTGGATATCGCTAAAGGCGCGCGCCAGTGGGTTGCGGGTGTAGATGCCACCGCCGCCACTGGCCTGATAGAGCTTGTTTACAGCTTCAACGCATAGTGTCGCGGTGAATGCGCCGTTCCGGCGGAACTTTGCCTTTGTTTCGATGTCCGGAACCTCATTCCGCTCGGCGATCTGCATCGACAATTCACAATCCGCCCGCATCATCAGCCGCGCCGCGTCAATTGCGGCTCCCGCCTCTGCGACCTTGATCTGGATATTCTGAAGTTCTGAAATACGGGCACCGGTGTAGTTCGCAGTCCGCGCCTTCATGCCATCGATGTAGTTCTGGTATACGCCCTCTGCGATCCCCAGCGGGGTCCCTGAAAGGACATAGGGAAACGGTGCAATGACCGGCACCTTGTAGAGCGCACCCGGATTGACATCACTGCCTGGCGTTGCGCCGCCTTTCACATCATTTGCCGAGACGGTCATGTGTTCGGGAATGAATATGTCCTCAGCAACTGCATCTTTTGAGCCCGTGCCCTTCAAGCCGGACGTAAACCAGGTGTCGATCACCTCATGCTCGGATTTGCGCATCAGGAACAGCCGCGCCTCCTTCTCCGGATGATCCGCGTCTTCCTCCACCATGCCGCCGAGCATGTTCCATTCGCTGGGATCAATGCCCGAGCAGAACGGCCAGCGACCATTCAGGATATAGCCTCCATCCACGCGCTTGGCGCGACCCGCAGGGAAAATCACAGACGCACAGATCAGCGTGTCTGCGGTCTCTCCATTCTTTCCCCAAACCTCATCCTGAGCCTCTTTCGGCCACATGCCGAGCATCCAGTGATGACTGGCCAGATTCGAAACGTTCCAGCCGCTCGAGGCACAGGCCCGGGAAATCATGGCCCCGGTGTCAACCAGCATGCCGAAATCCAACTCGTAGCCGCCAACGCGCTTGGGCTGGAGAATCTTGAACAGGCCCGCATCGAGAAAATCACGGACATTGTCTTCCGGCAGACGACGCTGTTCGGAAGCTTTTTCCGAACGTTCGGCAACAACCGGCAGAAGTTCCTCTGCCCGCGCCAGAACATCCTCACGGGTCACAGTGTTCGGTTCGATCTCAGCGACCTGGCTCATCTTTGCTCTCCCGAAGGGTCAGCGAGGTGCCAACCAGTTTCATTTATCAATCGATAAATAACAAACTTACCCGGCACCCGCAACAGTTATTTTTCGTTTGATAATTTACCAATCAAAGAATCAATATAGCCCTGAAATCGTTAACATTTGTTCTTGTTGGACCCGTCATAACGAGACTCCCGATTGCAGCAAAAAAGCCATAAGCATCGTTTCTCAAAAGTGAACCCGAAGCAGAGACCTGTGATTTGCGCGCTCTCTTGAGTGTGTCTGGGTCGACAATAACCCCGGCATTGTCTTCCACACCATCGATCCCGTCGGTGTCACAAGCCAGACCATGAATACCAGTGGCCCCGTCCAGTTCCACGGCTAAGCCCAGCGCATACTCGGCATTTCGCCCACCGCGGCCGTCACCGCGCACCGTGACCGTCGTCTCACCTCCCGACAGGATCACGATCGGCTGATCATCCTGTCGTTCATTCCTGAGCTGTATTGCAAGCTGCGCATGCTCGCGACCAAGTTCGCGTGCTTCGCCCTCAAGATCCGCGCCCAGCGATACGACTCTCAACCCGATATCGACTGCATGGCGCTCAACGGCCGCGAGCATTTCAGAGGGTTTGGAAACAATGATGTTTTCAACATGCGCGAAAATCGGATCCCCGGGTTTGGGGGTCTCACCCCCCTCTCCTTCGAGCATTTCGCGGACACTTGCCGGAATATCGATTTTGTAGTGCTCAAGAATCCCCAGCGCATCATGGACCGTAGTCGGGTCCGGCACCGTCGGGCCGGACGCAATCACAGACGGGTCGTCAAAGGGCACATCCGAAATCATCAGGCACACCACACGTGCCGGGTAGGCTGCGGCAGCCAAACGCCCGCCCTTGATGGCTGAGATGTGTTTGCGAACACAGTTCATCCGGTCGATGGGCGCACCACTTCGCAACAGTGCTCGATTCAAAGCCGTCTTTTCCTCCGCGCTGACCCCATCGGCCGGCAACGCCAAGAGCGCCGACCCGCCGCCCGACACCAGACAGATCAGCGTATCTTCCGCTGTCAGTTCCGTCACAAGTTCCAGAATACGTCGTGCGGCAATCTCTCCGGCGATATCCGGCACCGGATGGGACGCCTCCACAATCTCGATTTTTTCACAATCAACCCCGTGTTGATAACGGGTCACAACCAGTCCCTCGACACGTTCAAGCCAACCGCGCTGCCGAGCTTCGGCTTCAACAGCTTTTGCCATCGCGGCAGAGGCCTTGCCGGCACCGATCACAACCACCCGTCCCCGCGCAGGAATGTCCGGTAGAAAATCGGGTACGCAATGCATGGGATTGGCGGCGCGTAACGCACATTCAAACAATTCACGCAAAATACTGCCCGGGGACCCTGCCTCCACATCAACTGCCTGCATTTCGATCACTGACACCCCCTTGCGAACACTTTTTAGGCAGATATTATCGGCGCCCTAGCCTACCGGCGGCAAAACAAGAAATAAGATCGCACAAAAGCCGTATAGGGGGGACTGGCAAAGTTGGGGCAGCGCATGCCGATCGCATGTGCACTGTACGATGCTGTTTGCGCCAACCAAGCCCTACCTCCGTCAAACAATAAAAACATATCAACAACCAATACTAGGAGTTGAATCATGGAAGGAGCCGATACGGCTTGGATTCTGACTTCGACGGCACTTGTTCTCTTTATGACGCTACCCGGCCTTGCGCTTTTCTATGCAGGCCTTGTGCGTTCACAAAATGTGCTGTCGGTTCTTATGAACTGTTTTGCCATCGCGGCGACGGTTTCAATTCTCTGGTTCGTGGTCGCGTACTCGATCGCGTTCGGTGACGGAAATGCCTGGTGGGGCGGACTGGGTAAGTCCTTCCTTGCGGGTGTAGGTGTCGACACAGTCTCCGGGACGATCCCCGAAAGTCTGTTCTTCATGTTCCAGATGACCTTTGCGATCATCACGCCGGCGCTGATTGTCGGTGCCTACCCGGAACGGATTCACTTTTCATTCGTGATCGCCTTCACGCTCGTCTGGGTGCTGCTTGTTTACGCCCCTGTCGTTCACTGGGTCTGGGGCGGTGGTTTCCTTGCCGAGATGGGCCTGATCGACTTCGCTGGCGGCATCGTGGTTCACGTCACAGCCGGTGTTTCCGCGCTTGTCCTGGCGATGATGCTTGGGCCACGTCGTGGATTTCCGCATGACGTGCAACCCCCGCACAATCCGGGTATGACGATGATCGGTGCCTCGATGCTTTGGGTTGGCTGGTTCGGCTTCAACGCTGGTTCCGCGCTTGCCGCAGACGGTTCCGCCACAATGGCGATGACGGTCACGCATCTCTCAGCGGCAGCGGGTGCAATCGCCTGGTCCGTCATGGAGTTGATCCGTTATCGCAAGGCCAGCCTGGTCGGTGCCGTGACCGGCATGGTCGCAGGTTTGGCTACGATCACACCGGCTTCGGGCTCTGTTGGCCCCGTGGGTGGGATGTTGCTCGGTTTGGCGGGCGGTGTTGTCTGTTACTCGATGACGCAGCTCATAAAACAGCGGCTCAAGATCGACGATTCACTGGACGTGTTTGCCGTCCATGGGATCGGTGGTGCATTGGGCTCCCTGTTGGTGGCCTTCTTTGTGGCCTCAGCTTTGGGTGGACGTGGTCTTGCTGATGGCATGACCATGGGAAGCCAGCTCGGTGTTCAGGCTTTCGGGATCGTTCTCGTTGCAATCTGGTCGGGCGTTCTGACCTTCATCATCGTCAAGGTCCTGAAAATGTTCTGCAAGTTCAGGGTTGATGAAGAGACAGAGGTGCAAGGCCTTGATCTCGCAATGCATGGCGAACGCGGCTACCACGGTATGTAGCTTGCGCTGAGCAAAACGGACTGTGGGGTGATACCGTAACGACCGGTGTCACCCCCAACAGAACAGGAAATGACATGAAATTCATTGTCGCAATTATCAAACCGCACAAGCTCGACGACGTGCGTGATGCCCTGGCCGGGGTCGGCATCGAAGGCATGACCGCCAGCGAAGTCAAAGGTTATGGGCGCCAGAAGGGCCAGACGGAAATCTACCGTGGTGCCGAATATCAGGTAAGTTTTGTGCCGAAAGTGAAAATTGAGGTCGCCGTCGACGACAGCGTGGCCGACAGCGTTGTTGAAGCGATCCGAGGCGCGGCCAACACCGACAAAATTGGTGATGGTAAAATCTTCGTACTCGAGCTTGCCAATGCCGTTCGCGTGCGAACCGGTGAAACAGGAGCAGCAGCTCTTTAGCATCCCTCAGGATGCTTCCGTGCGGTTGGCACGCTAGCTGCAACTGGTTTGATGTGAAGGTCCCCTGCCCGCGCGATTTCGCGCAATGCAGGGGACCGACATCAATGTTGCAGCTTAATGAGGCGCCGGGATGCTAATTTATTCGCCACCAACCACTCTTTCAGCCGTCCCCATTATCGACCTGCACGGTGGACCTCATTCCCAAACACAGGATAAGGCAGCCATCGCCACCCAAATCCATGATGCCTGTCGAAATATCGGGTTCTTCTACATCGTGAACCATGGGATCAGCCCCAAGCTGATCCAGGACCAGTTCGACTGGACGGCCCGCTTCTTTGCCCTTCCCATGGATGAGAAGATGCCGCTGCATATGCGGAACTCACCCACAACGGCTGGCTATGAACCGGTCGCCGAGCAGCGTCTCGACAGTCAGGACCCAACCAGCGAAGCCGCCCCTCCGGACCTCAAGGAAAGCTACTATTGCGGCATGGAGGTCCCAAAAGACCATGCTTTCGCCAAGCGACGGGTACGTGGAATTGGACACAATCAGTGGCCCGAGACGCTGCCTGGCTTCAAAACACAAATGGTTGCCTACCATGATGCGCTGCGCACCCTGAGCAATCACCTGCTCGCGCTCGTCGCTCTTTCGCTGGAACTCGAAGAAAACTGGTTTGCCGAACATCACGACTGGCCCGGTTCCGTCCTGCGGCTCGTACGGTATCCCCCACAACCGGCATCAACCGAATTCAATCAGATTGGTGCCGGTGCTCACACGGACTGGGGCGGCATCACATTGCTGGCGCAGGACGATATTGGCGGACTTGAAGTTCAGAATGCAGAAGATGACTGGGTGGCCGCGCCACCAGTCCCCCAATCCTTCGTGGTCAATCTTGGCGACCTGATGTCGCGCTGGACCAATGGTGTTTACAGATCAAACATGCATCGCGTGTTGAACTCGAGCCGCAATCAGGACCGTTACTCGATCCCGTTTTTTCATTCTCCACGCTTTGATGCGGTCATCAAACCCGTGCCGACATGTGTCCATGACGAGCAGCCGCCACAGTTTGATCCCTGCACCACATCTGAACACATGGACGAGATGTTTCGGCTTTCATACGGTTACGCAGCAACATCCTGAGACGCTGCAAAAACCCGGGGGCTCAAACTTCGCCGAGCCCGGCTTTGCTCTCAAGCATCTTGATGGCGGCGGTCAGGTTTTCAGCGCCGTAGCCTGCAGCAATCGTCTCTTCAAACATCGCCAGCATTGCGTCTCCAATCGCCATCGGGACACCCGTTGCTTTTCCTGCGTCGCAGATCAAACGGGAATCCTTGACCATCTGCTCGGTTGTGAAAAGCGCCGTGAAGTCGCGCGCCTTAAGCGGGGCCAGATTGTACTGAATATACGGAGATGCAGCAGCACTGACACCAATGACATCGAGCATCTGTCCCCACTCGAGTCCGCCCTTTCGCCCAAGAGTCAGTGCCTCGGCAAGAACCGCCCCTGTCGTTCCCACCAACAGGTTGACCACCAGCTTCAGGTATCGCGCCTGGTCACTGTTACCGAGATAGAAACTCTGGGCACCCATGGCGTCAAACAACGGCACACACAGCTCGTAGGCTCCGTGCGGGCCCGATGCCATGATCGTAAGATTTCCGGCTTCGGCAAGAGCTGTACTGCCTGATACCGGCGCCCGCAGATAAGCGATATCGGAAGCCTGCGCCGCGGCTTCAACTTCGGCAGATACTTCGGGAGACACAGTGCTCATATCCAAAAAGACGCTGCCCGCCTTCATCACTTCGAAAACGCCCTCGTCGCCGATTGTGATCGCGCGAAAGACAGCATCATTGGGGATCATCGAGACCACAACGTCTGACGCATCGGCAAGTGCACGATTTGATTCTCCCGCCTGCGCGCCGACAGCAACCACATCTGCAACATTCTCCGCCACAGGATCGAAGACGGTTACAGCGCCGCCAGCTGCAACCACATTCCGACTCATCGGCCCGCCCATTTTTCCGGCGCCAATCCAACCGATATTCAGTGTATCCAAACTCATGGTTTTCCCTCCTCAAACGCAAACCGGCGCCGCCTTGTCAGGCAGCGCCGGATACGCAAGCTGGTTTTGATCTAGGACGAGCTCATGCTCGCACGCTCGCTGTAGGCTGCTTCCGCATCCTTCACGCTGGCATCATCCTTCATGACAAAGTCAAAAAGACCCTCATAGAACGCACCCTTAAAACCGTATTCCTCAGATCGTACAGGGTCTTCCACCTTGTTGTATGGAATAACCAGAGATTCCTTCACACCGAATACGGCATCTGAATCGAGATACTTGCTGTCACTGTTAAACATCTCTGTCTGGATGGTTTGAAAACCATCCTTGTAGATGAGGTAGTGCAGATGCGCCGGACGCCAGGAATGGCGTCCCGTGCCGTTCAGGATCAGACCAACCGGACCGTCTGTCGGGACCGGATAATCTACGGGCTTACGAGACCGGAACCAGTAGCGTCCATCTGCGCCGGTCTTGAACTTGCCGCGATAGGCATAGTCTTCATAATCCTTCGGCTGACCAACCTGGGCTTCGTAGAACATATTCGGAGATGTCTGCCAGAGATCAAGGATCGCGCCCTCGATTGGGTTTCCTTCATTGTCGATGACACGGCCTGCCAAATAGGCCGGCTCACCTTCGTCATCATCCAGGGAAATATCAAAGCCCATCTCACGAGCCGGCGCGCCTTCGCGGTAGAACGGTCCAAGGAGACTGGATTCCGTCGCACCGGTGCGCACGCGGTCGCCGAGGATTTCGACCAGAGCGGTCATGCCCAGAACGTCACCGAGCAAAACACCCTCTTCGCGCTTGTCGTCCGAAATATGACCGACGTTCTGGATGAAACGAGCAGCATAGAGCAGCTCGTCAGGTGTCAGATTCACTTCGCGGATAAAGTCATGCGAATGACGCACCAACGCATCCATGATTTGCTTCAGGCGCGGATTGGTATCGTCTGCAACTGTGTTGAGGACCGCATCGGTCACATTGGCTTCTGTTAAATCTCGCATCTTCTCTCCTCGTGATCCGCTTTGTCCCGAAACGTCGGATTGCGGCCCTATTCAATACTTCAAGAATGCGCTCAAAAGCTTAGCTTTCGCAACCGCACCCGTGGTTTCGGTTCGGCGGGGGAAACGTCCGATATTCATATCGACAATCTATCCGCAGTCTGATAAGTACGTAATACGAACAATAGTTCGATATACGCACTTTATAAGCAACCTCAAGCTGGGTCAATGACCGAACGCGCCACAAACTCCGAATATGTCCAATCACTCGAGCGTGGATTGGCCGTCATCAAAGCCTTTGGTCCCGGCCATGCAGAGATGACAATTAGTGAAGTTGCCTCCGCAACAGGAACGACCCGCGCCACGGCACGTCGATTCCTGCTGACACTTGAGCAGCTTGGGCATGTCCGCAGCGAAGGTCGGAAATTCTCGCTCACGCCCCATGTTCTGGGACTGGGATACGCCTATCTCTCCTCCCTCAACTGGTGGAAAATCGCGCAGAATGCGATGGAAGATGTTGTGCAGGAGTTACAGGAATCCTGTTCGGCTTCTGTTCTTGACGGAAAGGATGTGATCTATGTTGCGCGCGTATCGGCTACCCGCATCATGTCGATCAATCTGAGCATCGGGACGCGCCTGCCTGCCCATGTGACATCGCTTGGACGCGTACTGCTGTCACATCAGCCACCCGATGTACTGGACAAATACCTCGCAGAAATCGAGCCGCACAAATTTACCGAGCGGACAAAGACAGAGCCTGACGACCTGCGTGAAGCGATAGAGACGGCGCGCATGAAAGGGTACGCCCTTGTCGATCAGGAGCTCGAGACCGGCCTGCGTTCACTCGCAGTTCCGATTTATGATCGTAACGGTCGTATTCTGGCAGCCCTGAATATCGGAACCCATGCGGCACGAACACGTCTCGATGAAATGACAGGTCGGTTCCTACCCGTTCTGCATGACGCATCCCGAAAAATCACAGCGCAGATGCCAAGCTAGGCACATACAAAAACGGCGGCACCGAAGCACCGCCGTTTAAAACGTGTTGATTGTGCGAAATCAGATGATGTCGCAAACCTCGTCGAAACCGTAACGGAAGAGACGCGGCCCCTTGATCCCGTCAAGATGACCATAGCCGATGCTGCACAGGAAATTGGCCTGTACGGGTGAGTCTTTGAAGAACTCCTCATTGACCTTCGCAACGTCAAAACCGCCCATGGCGCCGGAATCCAACCCTACAGCTCGGACAGCCAGGATAAAGTAGGCCCCCTGCAAAGTTGCCTGCTGGAACGAGAAATGCTGAGCGACATCCGAGTTTTCCTTGTGACGTTCAGCCATCTCCGGACGGATCGGATAGAACTTCGGAAAATCCTTCCAGAAGGTATTGTCATAGCCAAGGATCGCCACAACCGGAGCCTTCATCGTCTTTTCGACGTTCGGACCGTTCAGCGCGGGCTTGAGGCGCTCCTTGGCCTCGTCCGAACGCAAAAACGTAATACGCATCGGCTGTGTGTTTGCACTGGTCGGTGCGAACTTCACCAGATCGTAGATCTCGCGCAGTTGGGCATCGGACACGTCCTTGTCTTCCCACCAGTTGTGGTTGCGGGCTTCGCGAAACAGCAGATCGCGTGAATTGTCATCAAGACTGCTGATCCGGCTGCGGTAATCTTCAATTCGCGCGCGTGCCGCTGCGAGAGCTTCTTCTTCTGACATGATATCTCCGTATCTAGTGGCCCGTATTCCGCATTCGAACGACAGGCAATGTATTGGTCGCGCTTTAAATGTGCGCCAGCCTGCGAAAAGTCAATTCGCATCGACGCCATGGTTCGCAGGACGAACGCGCCCGCGTCGATATTGAGCCCGCGCATCGAATGCACTATTCAACGTCGTCAGAAAACGTCACCCCCGATGCAACCATGTCGGATCACGGAGAAATCAACATGTCCGAAGCCAAAGGTGCCCTGTCCGGCATAACCGTTCTCGATCTCACGCGCGTCCTTGCCGGGCCCTACTGCACACAGATGCTCGGTGACCTGGGCGCGGACGTCATCAAGATCGAGCGCCCGGGTGCAGGAGATGACACCAGAAAATTCGCGCCGCCGTTCATGTCCGGTCCGGACGGGACTGACACCAGCGAAAGCGCCTACTTCATGAGCGCAAATCGCAACAAGCGTTCGGTTGAGATTGATCTCAGCAGCGAGACCGGTCAGGCAATCGTCCGCGAGATTGCGCTGAAGGCTGATGTTCTTGTTGAAAACTTCAAGACGGGAAACCTGGCGCGCTACGGTCTTGGATATGACGATCTCAAAGAAGCAAATCCCAAACTTGTCTATTGCTCGATCACCGGTTTTGGACAGACCGGCCCCTATTCATCACGACCGGGTTATGACTTCCTGATTCAGGGTATGGGCGGGATCATGTCGCTGACCGGTGAAGCCGACGGTGAACCCCAGAAAGTTGGCGTACCCATTGCCGATATAATGTCGGGCATGTTTGCCGCCGTCGCCGTGAACGGTGCCCTGCGTCACGCTGCGGTGACCGGCGAAGGTCAGTACATCGATATTGGGATGCTTGATACACAGGTCGCATGGCTGGTGAATCAGGGCATGAACTTCATTCACTCGGGCGAAGCCGAGCGTCTGGGCAATGCCCATCCGAATATTGTTCCCTATCAGGTGTTTGAGACTTCCGACGGCCATATCGTTGTTGCCGTGGGCAACGACAACCAGTTCAAGGTCTTTGCTGGCATCATTGGCGAGCCCGACCTGCCCGAAAACCCGATCTTTGCAACGAACGCCGCGCGGGTGGGCAACCGCACCGAAGTGGTCGCGCATCTACAGGCCATCATGAAGCAGAAATCCTCAGCCCACTGGTTGACAGAACTCGAAGCCAACAAGATTGGCTGCGGCCCGATCAATACACTCGATCAGGTATTCGATGACCCTCATGTGAAGGCTCGTGAAATGGTGGTGAATGTCCCCCATCCCCTCGCCGGTCCTGACGGTGCTGCGCTGATTGCCAGTCCGTTGAAGCTCTCGGGAACGCCCGTTGCGTATCGCCACCACCCGCCACTGCTCGGCCAGCACACCGATGAAGTGCTGGCAGAAGTGCTGGGCTATGACGAGGCCAAGATCATTGACCTGCGTAAGTCCGGGGCTATCGGATCGTAATTCTTCTTAATCACCCGCCAGCGGCGTTGTGACCTGAATGGCAATCTCACGCGCCACTTCCTGAATACGCGCACCAATGCGAGGGATACGTGCATCTTCAAGGCGCGCCCTCGGACCGGTCACGGAAATCGCGAACATCGCACGTCCATGAGGGTTTATGAGCGGCGCCGCGACCGAACGGATACCGGGTGAGCGTTCTTCATTGTTGACCGCATAGCCGGTCTTCCGAATTTCTGCGAGCTCACGCATCAAACCCGGCAGGTCGGTAATTGTTGTGCCTGTATAGGCATTCAGACGCGTTGCCTTGTAATTGGCCTGAACATCTTCAGGCGGGCGTATGGACAGAAGCGCCTTTCCCAGGCTGGTCGCGTGGGCGTCAAAGTATCCGCCAATCTGCACATCCGAACGATGGGCGCGATCTGTGGTGACACGGTCAACGACAACGGCCTGGATACCTTCAAGAAACGCCAGATTGACGGTTTCATCAACCTCGTGCGCCAGCTTCACCAAATACGAATGTGCGTGATGGCTCACACGGGCAACCACACTGGCCGGATGCCCGAAGACATGCATGGCGTAGCCAATCCAGTACCGACGATCTGAAGCCTTGTAGGCATAGCCAAGACCGCACAATACCTCGAGCAACCGGTGGGCGGTCGCCCGGTGAAGTCCCGTCGCACGGGCCACTTCCGAAACAGCGCGCCCAGACGGACTGGAGTCCAGATATTCAAGAATCTGGAACCCGCGCTCAAGCGATTGGTTTTTGTATTCTGCCATGAAATCTCTCTTAGTGAGACAAACCAGACATTAAGAGAAATCGGCACGGGTTGGCAACTCAACGACCTGGCCGGTTTCAGCCGAAAGATCGGCAGCCATTGTGACATCCATGACCAGTCGAGCCTCACGCGCTGTTACCAACGCCTGACGCCCATGCGCTATGGCTTCGACAAAGTGGATGGTCTCATCCACCATCGCCCCCGCAAACACGTGATCCACGGGTTCTCCAGGCATTGAAGACAACGGATAACGAATACCCTCGGCGACCGTGTTCAAGGTGATGTCCCGATGGGTGTCATCGACCGTGAGTGCCCCCTCGGTCCCGATCACCTCAATCCAGCTTTGCGAATATTGCGGGTAACCCAGCGGTAAGACCCAACCCGATCCAGCACTGATTGTCGTACCGTCATCCATTGTCACCATGATCCATTGGTGATCCGGCGTGTCGCTGACCTGACTGAAGAGCTTCCCAGACTGCTGGGAATACACGCGTACCGGCAATCGTGGCTGCAGGCACCAGAGCAGAAAATCTATTGAGTGTGTGCCTCCCATTGCGGCCGGAGACATCCTGGACCGGCCTTTGATTTTCGCGCCAATCTCACGGGTGATGTTGCGACTGACGAGGCACGTCACGGGATCACCAATCTGTCCTCGTTTTATGGCCGCGTTCACAAAGGCATATTTGGGATCGAAACGCCGGGTGTATCCGACAGACAATTGCACGCCGTGCGCATCTGCCAGAGCAATGGCCTCATCCGTTTCTTCGGGACCCGGCGCAATCGGTTTCTCGACCAAAACATGCTTTCCCGCTTTTAGCGCAGCACGAACAATCGGGAACCGCGCGGATTCAGGTGTCGAAGCTATGATGATGGCATCGAGTGAATCGGTGGCAACCAACTGACGCCAATCGTCCGTTACCAGAGCAGCGCCTGTCTCGGTCTCTATTTCGGCGGCCCGCATCGGGTTGGTTTCCGCGATATGCAACTCACCCACCAGAGCGGTTTGGGCGCAGGCATTCGCGCGAATTCCGCCGACCCAACCAGCGCCGATCACACCCACACCGATCTGTCTGCTCATCTCGCATCCTCCAAAATCATGTCCGAGGCCTTCTCGCCAATCATGATCGTGGGCGCATTGGTATTGCCCGACACGATGCGTGGCATGATCGAGGCATCAACCACGCGCAGCCCTTCAACACCCCTCACCCTGAGACGGGCATCCACAACAGCGGTCTGATCTGTGCCCATCCGGCAGGTTCCAACGGGGTGATAACTCGTGCCGCCGCGGTGACGCACAAAGTCACGCATCTCAGCTTCGGTTCGACATTCAGGACCCGGCAGATATTCAGCAGCAACAAATGGTTTCAGTGCGGGCATCTCTGACAATTCTCGCATGGCCAGCAGGCCTCCAACCAAAAGGTCTTCATCGCGAGGCGCCGAGAGATAATCTGGCCTTATCGCGGGGGCGTCGAAGGGGTCGGCGTTTTTGATCATCACCTCACCCCGACTTTCGGGTCGCAACAGCCTCACTATAATTGAGAAACCGGAAAACGGGTGCAGTCCCGTCCCGGCCTTATCCGTGCTGAACAGCGCAATCCCAGCCTGAATATCGGGCGCAACTGCCGCCGGATCCATACGAAAAAACCCAGCCGCAGAAGACGCGCCGATAGTCAGGAAGCCTTTGCGAAGAAACGCGTAGCGCAAGCCGGTCATGACGCTGCGCATCGGGTTCCCAACCACGTCGTTCAGGGTGATCGGCTGGGTGGACTTATAGACCAGTCGCGCATTGTAGTGGTCCTGCAGATTGGCGCCCACATCGGGACTGTCCGCGACACTATCGATCCCGTGAGAGCGCAGATGTCCGGCCGGGCCTATGCCCGAGAGCTGGAGCAATTGCGGAGAATTGATCGCCCCACCGGCCAGAATAATTTCCCGCGATGCATTGGCCGTCGTGCTCTTGCCATTACGCATAAATTCGACGCTGGTCGCACGCCGACCTTCAAAGAGAATTCTGGTCGCGTGGGCATGGGTCGTGACCTGCAGATTTCTACGCCGTCGGATCGGTCGAAGATAGGCTGTGGCCGCACTGGCGCGTCGACCACGCTTCAGATTGACCTGCAGATAACCAAACCCTTCAAGCTGCGCCCCGTTAAAGTCATCGTTGCGAGAATAGCCACACTGCTCGCCAGCCGCGATAAAGGCCTCGCACAGAGGATGCCTGTCCGTTGGGTCAGACACCGTCAGCGGACCACCAACACCATGATAGGAATCCGCGCCACGCTGTTGGTCCTCCGCCTTCCGGAAATACGGCAGGACATCATCGAATCCCCAACCAGCGTTTCCCAATTGCCGCCACAGGTCATAATCCGTGTGATCACCCCGCACATAGACCAGCCCGTTGATGGAACTGGACCCTCCAAGCACCTTCCCGCGCGGTTCGGGCAACGCCCGATTGCCCGTCGCGGGATGCGGTTCACTCTCATAGAGCCAATTCACATCGGGGTTGGTGAAATGCTTCCCGTAACCCAGCGGAACATGAATCCACGGGCTGCTGTCCTTGCCACCCGCTTCGAGCAACAGGACCGAATAGCGACCGTTCTCGGTCAGACGATTGGCCAGAACGCATCCCGCACTGCCCGCGCCCACGATAATAAAATCAAATCGCTCTTCGTCGGCCATGCAAGCGCCTACGCGTCCAGTGTGACGGACGAGCCGGTTGCTGCGGCTTCCTCGATGGCCAAAGTGAGGGCCAGAGTGCGGCGTGCTTCACGCGGGGTCGTGTGCGGGCTCGCGCGCCCGGTCATCAGGTGGTCGAGCCAGGATCGGGTCTCACTGGCCACAGCACCCCAGTAGTCGCCAACGGCAAAATCGGCCGCTGAAGTGGTCTGCATAAACATCATGTTGATGTTGTGGTCCGGCACATAGGTGTGTGGCGCCCCGCGATCGGTGTAGAGCAGGCTATCCTTGTTGTCGGCATCGAGCAGCACCACACCTTCGTCACCTATGATTTCAAATCGCGAACTCTGGCCGATGGTCGGATAAGTCGCAGGCAAGGCATAGCTGACGCCGAGATTGACCACGGCACCGTTCTCAAAGGTGATGATTGCCCATGTGACGTCAGCCGCGTTGTAGCCGAGATTCTTGAATATCTTGAACTTGCTTCGCGCCACCACTTCGACCGGACGAATTCCTTCCAGAAACCAGCACGCCATGTCCACGTAATAGGTCAGCACATCGGTGACCGGTGTGGCATCGGGTGACCGTTTAAGTATCTCCATGAGTTGAGCACGGGTGTTGTAGACCCGGGATTGCATCCCGAGTATTTCACCGAGCCGCCCTTGCAGAATTTGCTCCTTGGTCATCATCCAGCGCCGGTCGTGTCGCCGGGAGTAGCCGACCCGGAGCTCGCTGCCAGTGCGTTCAGCAGCCGCGATGATGATATCGGCATCTTCCAGGGTCAGCGCGATTGGTTTTTCGACAAAGACAGCCTTCCCGGCTTCCAGAGCGGCGACGATCGAATCCCGATGGTCGTGCTCGGGCGTAGAGACAAAGACAGCGTCCACGCGCTCGTCGGTGATCGCTGCCAGATTGTCAGTGGTCACGAAGTCTGCACCGGTGCGCTGGGCCAGCACATCGGCCTGTTTTTGTTCGCGATCAGACAATGCCAGAAAATTCACACTCGGATGGGTCGAGGACAGGCTCGCACGCAGGCCGCCGATACGCCCGCAACCGATGACCGCAATGCCCAGTTTGTCTCGAATCATGGTTGATCCTCCCCCGCTCAGAATTGTCCTTCCTCGCGGTTCGGTCAATGAAAAGGCCGCACCGGTTTCCCGGCGCGGCCCCATCAATTCAATGGATGAACCGTTACTCGGCTGCTTGTGTCACGGGCTGGAAGTCCGGAACATCAAGCTCAGGCACAACCTTGTCCAGGAAGGTCTGAAGCTCTTCAAGCATGTCGTCCTTAGGCTGCTGAGCCCAATGCCAGATCAGCGTGATGTATTCACACGGAACCTGCTCATAGATGCCCTTCCACTCCGCGATGCATTCATCGACAGTACCGCCGATGAAAATACCGGAGTCCTTCATACCCTGCAGGAGTTCATCTTCCGTGCCCTGCGGGAACTGCGGGAAGAACGGACCGTAGAAGTTCTTGTAGATGTCCAGGTCATACTCACGCAGCTTCTTGTCATAACCCGCAGCGTCAGCAGCAAAGTGCGGCCAGCGCACGATGTTCTGGTTCTGCCCCAGTTGCACATTGTAGCCGTTCTCGTTGGCCACTCTGTTGTAGTACTGCGAGAGCTCCACCACACCCTTGGTCGGCATGAAGTAAGTTGGGATAAACCCGTTACGTGCGCAGAAATCGATCGAGGCCTGGCTCTTGGAAGCCGCCACGAAGATCGGCGGATGGGGCTTCTGATAGGGCTTGGGCACGACACAGACGCGCTGCACGCTGCCATCGGGGCCAATCTCACCTTCAGCGCCGGCATCGCGCGCAATTTCCCAGGCCGGATAGCCTTCAACGCCTGTCTCATAGGGATAGGGAGCTTCGTAGAACTCGCCCTTTACCCGGACA
This sequence comes from uncultured Alphaproteobacteria bacterium, assembly GCA_943787745.1. Classification (GTDB taxonomy): domain Bacteria; phylum Pseudomonadota; class Alphaproteobacteria; order UBA6615; family UBA6615; genus JABJAG01. The sequence goes on from CALSNJ010000002.1 coordinate 769,744, forward strand.
CTTTCCTGCGTCCACGCATCGATCACCATGCCGACACGCTCTTCAAAGATTTCCCGGTTGCGATCATCCGCAGCACTGCCGTCCGACACTGTTGCCGGTGACTCGGTGTACTGCCCCATCACATTGGCCCAGCGAGACTGATAACCACGCGCAAATCCGACGAAGAATTTGCCCTTGGTCAGATGGTCGATGATGGCTGTCTCTTCAGCCACGCGCAGCGGATCCTGAGTTGCGGCCACATAGCCCATCGCGCCCACATGCGCGTTCTTCACATGGCTGGCCCAATACGCATTCAGGATGCCCGGGTTCGGTCCGACTTCGTAGCCTTCGGAATGGAAGTGATGCTCGATCGTGCCAATGCCCCAAACGCCCATCTCATCGGCCGCTTTCACGATGTCCGTCCATTCGTGGACGATCTTGTGATACATGTCGCTGTCGTTGCCGAGCGGACGCTTGGCCTTACGGTCTTCCTCACCGTCAGCGGGGAACATCGGATAAAGCTGCAATATGACTTTGGGTTTGGCCATTTCTGGCTCCTTTTCAAAGGGCGTTTCCTGTTGCGAGAAACAATAGGGCAGCGCTAGCCATACCAACAAATACTAAGTTACAATGCGAGATATAGTGATTTCGTATACATAGAACCGCACTCTTTCAGGGTTTTTCGGCATGGATCTCAAGCAAATTCGCACCTTTGTGGCGGTCTATGAGGGCGGCAGCATCAACAGCGCGGCCGATCGCCTGCGGGTCGCCCAGCCCAGCCTGAGCTTGCAGGTTAAAAACCTTGAGGAATCGGTCGGCGTTGCACTGTTTGAGCGCCATGCACGCGGGGTACGCCCGACGGCAGCCGGCGAGCGATTTTATGAAGATTGCCGCCGCATTCTGGGTAATGTCGAAAGTGCCGCACAGAACATGCGTGAATTTGCGACGGGCGTTTCAGGTGCGCTCGACGTTGGCCTGATTCCGACGATCACCAAAGGCGCACTTGCCGAGCTGTTGCCCCCCTTCGCAGAAGACCTGCCCAATGTGGATATTCGGGTCGTCGAAGCCTTCAGCGGAACCCTGACAGACTGGGTGATGTCGGGAGAACTCGACTTTGCCGTGGTGACCGAGCCACCGCGGCATGACGGTCTGGAAATGCGGGTCCTCTCATCAGAGCCGCTCGCCATGATCTCGGGCCGGGACACAGGACGCCGACATCTCGAACCTGTCAGCCTCTCGGAGTTGCCGCCGATCAAACTTGTTATGCCCTCACGCCAGCACAGCCTGCGCACCATGGTCGAGCGCTATATCAAGGTTGGCAATATCAAGATCGAGCGGGTGATCGAGATTGACGGTCTGTTCGGGACACTTGAATTCATCCGAAATTCGGATTTCTCAGGCATTTTTCCGGTCACCACGATCGTCAGAGATCTTCACAAGGGGGAATATATCGTCAATCCCCTGGAAGACCTGCAGACCACGCTGGAATATTTCCTCGTGCACCAAACACAAAGGCCACTATCACCCGCGGCTCGTGAACTCGTGATTCGATTGGAAGCCGCCCTGCACAAAACCTCAGATGCCTGGGCCAAAGTCGTCGCAAAATCAGCCGATGTCGCTGCCTAATTTATAGGTTCTGCCAATAGCAATAGTTTTACCTTATAAACCAGTATGGATATCCGCCAGCTAGAGCAGTTCGTCGCCGTCTACGAAGAAGGCAGTTTTTCAAGTGCGGCCCGACGTGAAAACTGCACACAGCCCGCGCTTTCCGTGCAGATTCGGAATCTGGAAGAAGAATTCGGGGTCGCGCTGTTTACCCGCAGCCGGCGCGGTGTAACACCAACTGTCGCCGGAAAACGCCTTTACTCCCGCGGGCTGGCAATTCTCAGCGCAGTCGCCGATACGCGCATCGCTGTCCGTGAACTCTCCGGCGATATTACGGGCTCCATTACCATCGGCACCGTACCGTCAGTATCACGAAGCGCCCTGCCCGCTGCGCTGTCACGGTTCACCGAGGCGCACCCGAATGTAGAGCTGACACTCGACGAAGCCTATGGCGGCACCCTGACTGAAAGGGTCGCGGCCGGAGAACTGGATTTCGCCGTTGTAACGAGTGCTGTCAGTCATGAGGGGATCGAGGCGACACTCCTTGCCGAGCACGAAATGGCGCTTGTCTCCGGTCCAAGCTCAGGTTTCAAACCTTTCGACCGCGTTCGACTGAAAGATCTCCCACCCCTGCGGATGGTTCTTCCGACCCGGCGCCACGCCATTCGTCAGTTGATCGACACACATATTGCCCGGGCCGAACTGGTCATTGAATCCAGCATTGAATCCGACGGACTGAATACGACCCTGGAATATGTCCGACATTCAGGTTGGTCCACGCTCACAGCGGTGGCATCCGTAATCGATACGGTGGAATCAGGAACGTTGATCATCAATCCGATTGTGCGCCCGCGCGCTGATCTCGACTACTACCTCATCCGCCAGATGCGCCAACCGCTGACCGGTGCTGCAGACCGATTGGTCAACCTGCTTCGCGAGGAACTGGCAGGGATCACAAAACGCTGGAGAACGCTTTCAAATAATTCGTAATATTGTTATAGTTTTATAATATAATTCAGTTACTTGCGGGAATTTTTTCATGTCACATAATGGGATGCAACAACGGGTCATCGTCACAGCTGGCGGATCGGGAATCGGACGCGCAATTGTTGATCGTTTTGTCGCTTCCGGCGCTCTTGTTCACACGTGCGATGTCGTGCCCGAACTTCTCGAAGAGGTCATTGCAGGCAGCGATTGCGTGTCCGGCACGCTTGCCGATGTGGGAAAACCGACGGACGTCGAAAACCTTGTGGCTGAAGCGGTCTCTGCCATGGGCGGCATCGATGTTCTGGTCAACAATGCCGGGATTGGCGGCCCGCGTGCGGCGCTTGAGGATGTTTCCTACGAAGACTGGGATCGCACCATCGGGGTCAACCTCAATGGCATGTTCTACTGCATCAAGAACGTCGCCCCGCATATGAAAGCTCAGAATTCGGGCTGCATTGTGAATATTTCAACGGCGTCTGCAAAAGTCGCACTGCCGATGCGTTCACCTTATGTGGCGTCCAAAGTGGGCGTGCTGGGCCTGACCCACACAGTGGCGCGCGAATATGGGCCCTTCGGTATCCGCTGTAACAGTATTCTTCCGGGTTTGATCGACAACGAACGCGGGCGCGGCATCGTCGCGACCCAGGCCAAAGAGCGTGGTATTACGCCCGCCGAACGCGAAGCCGAGTTTCTGGAGTTTATCTCCCTGAAATGCTGGATCGACCCCACCGAAGTCGGTGATCTGGCCGTCTTCCTCGCGTCCCCAGCTGGCCGCCACATTACCGGGCAAGACATTGGCATGGATGGCAATGTCGAGTGGGAAATCTAGCTTTAGAAAGCGTGGAACTTGTTACTCGTTGAACTGACGCCATTTCAGTACGCCTTCGCCTTTTTCGCATTCTTTCTCGGCGGTCTCGTTAAGGGCACCGTCGGGATCGGGATGAAGGCGATCATCTTAGGTTTGCTTGCCACTGTCGTGCCGCTGCCTGTCGCGATCGCACTGCTAATCATTCCGGGAGTTGCCGCAAATGCATGGCAGGTTCTGAGCGGCGGTTCAGTGATGGTCTCCCTCAAACGTATTTGGCCGCTCTTGCTTGCCTGTTGCGTGGGAGTTTGGCTGGGTGCCGGCATACTCGTTATCGCGGATACGCAACTTCTGACAATTGGGCTCGGTATCCTGCTGGGCACCTACGCAACCTATGCTCTCTTCGCCCCAAAAATCCCTTCTCCCGGGCGTCACGAGGGCTGGATGTCACCTTTGATCGGCGGGCTGAACGGGCTCGCAGCGGGAATGACAGGATCGGATGTGATCCCGGGCGTGCCTTACCTGCAGGCGATGGGGCTGGCGCGTGACGAACTGGTACAGGCGATGGGCCTGCTATTCCTGACCGCATCCTTTGCGATCGCATTCTCGTTTCAGCAAAAGGGACTGCTCGACACGCAGCTCGCCTTTTCCTCCCTCGTCTCGGCGATCCCGGCACTGTCGGGCTATTACCTCGGTGAAAAAGTGCGCAAGCGCATTCCTGAAGCGCAGTTCCGGCAGCTGTTGCTGCTCTCTCTGCTCCTCCTCGGTCTTTATATTGTGATCCGAAACACGTTCTAGGGCGTGACCAAGGGCGGGCACCATCAGGCGCCGGATGAGAACAGCCTATCGGGTGTGACATCATCAACTTCGGGACAGCCGAGCATCGCCATCGTGTAGGACAGCTCGTTGCTGAGAATTTCCATGGCCCGTTCCGCGCCGTTTCTGCCCCCGGCCGAAACGCCATAGAGGAACGCACGACCGAGAAAACAGAAATCCGCCCCGAGCGCGAGCGCCTTCATAATGTCCGAGCCACGGCGAATACCGCCATCGAGAAAGAGCGTGCCGCCCTCCGGCACCGCATGACGGGCCGCCTGCAGGCAGTCGATAGTCGCCGGCATGATGTTCAGCTTGTTGCCCCCATGATTCGACAGGGACACAGCATCGGCCCCTACGTCATAGGCTTTCGCCACATCTGCGGGGTCCATCAGCCCCTTGATGACCAGCTTTCCGGGCCAGACGGATCGAATCCGTTCGATGTCGTTCCATACGAGGTTTGGCGGCCAAACGCTCGCATAGAATTTCGCGACGTCCTTCGCAGAACTCCCGGGCGGCGCATAGGGGCTCCAGCTTTGCATCTTCGGCATGCCACCGCTCATCAGGAAATCAGCAAACCAGCGCGGATGGGTCGCGAGATCGGAAAAAATCGCGGGGAGTTTCTGCCAGTTTATGCCGCCAACAGGCGTGACACCGCTGCGCGGCGGCACCTCGCTCTGGTTCTGGATGGGGTAGTCCACCGACACCACAAGAACGTCCACACCAGCATCCCCGGCGCGGCGGATGATACGCTCGGTAAGAGCAACGTCCCGCGATGCATAAAGCTGGAACCAGACATTGTCCGGTGCGATACGCGCCACCGTTTCAATGGATTCAACGGAGACCCCCGAGAGCATAAAGGGAATGTTGAAATCACGCGCCACCTCAGCGAGGAAACGTTCCGCGCCGGGGCGAAACACGCCGATACCACCGACCGCAGAAACCCCGAAAGGCATAGCGTATCGTTTGCCAAAGATCGTCCGCCCGGTTTCCGGTGGCACGCATTTGACCAGCGCCCGTGACACCATCTGGTACTTATCAAAGGCGGACACATTCCGCGCCACACCAGCGCCATCGGCGTGCCCGTATTCCGCATAGTCAAAGAGGAAAGATGGCAGGCGCCGGCCGGCCATCTTCCGCAGATCCTCGATATTCAGCGCTTGAGATACATTCGTCATCGTCTCTGCCTAACACCCACAGATCGGAACAGGGGCAATCAGGAACACCTAACTGGCCACAAACAGGCCAGCGGCAAACCCTTCATCGATGACAAAGTTCGCGCCATAGATGGCTCCGCCGGTTTTCGGCGATGCCAGGAACAACGCGGTGTTGGCAATATCACTCGGCTGGGAATAGGTCCGGCCCGACGGTGTCAGCATCTCCATGAAGTCGAGCACCGGCTTGAGTTCCGGATCGGTCCGGATATCCTCATTCATCGGGGATTCCGTATTGCCCGGCGAAATCGAATTCACATGAATGCCATCGCGCGAGACTTCCGTTGCCAGCGCTCTGGTCATCATCACGATGCCCGCCTTGGTGGCGCAATACATGGCATAGGCCGGAAGTGCGCGGACACCCGCGACCGAAGCGATATTGATGATATTGCCCCGCTTGCGGCTCTTCATGTGGGGAACAACGGCGTTGGTGACGTTCCAGTTTCCCTTGAGATTGATATCCACCATGCGGTTCATGTCAGTGGATTTGGTCTCCCCGGCAGGGGTCGGATAGAACACACCCGCAGCGTTCACCAGAATGTCGATTTTCTTGAAGTCCTTGATGACCTTATCGACCATCTTGTTGACTTCGGCCGGCTTGCTGACATCACAGGTATAGCCCCTGGACTTCCGCTTGATGTCCTTGGCCACTTTGTTGGCCTTGCGAATATTCGAACTTGCGATCACCGCGCAGGTCGCACCCTCTGCTGCAAACGTGCGGGCGATCTCTTCGCCAATACCCTGTGATCCGCCGGTGATCAGCGCCACCTTGTTTCTCAATTCCATATCTGGCTCTCCTTGGTGTGTCTTTTTGGTGTCTAGTAGCCAGCCGAAAGGCCCTCATCCATGAGCAGCAGCGTGCCATGCGCCGCGCTCGCATCCTGCGAACACAAAAACAGTACAGCGCCCGCCATTTCGCGAGGATCTGCGAATGGCCGGTTGCTGAGCGTCTTTTGTTTGATGGTTTCGTAAATCTCCGCGTATTCGGGTTCGGTTCTTACATTCTCGTTCATGGCCGTGGCCGTGTTTCCCGGTGCCAGACAATTCACATTGATGTCGTGGGGGGCGAGTGCGGCCGCCAAAGATCGGGTCATGTTGATCACAGCAGCTTTCACCGCCGAATAGACAATATAGTTGCTGCGCCCGGCGACGCCGGCAGCCGAACCAAGATTGACGATCTTACCGCCCCCGGCCTCAATCATGTGCGGCGCAACCGTATCGCACATGAAGAAGCAGCCTTTCAGATTGGCATCCGCCATGCCGTCATACATGGCTTCGTCGGTCTCACCGATCCGTGTCGGGTAGAACACGCCCGCGGCATTCACGAGAATATCGATCTGGCCAAACTCGTCTTTCACATCGGCAACGAGTTTCGAAATCTGACCGACATCGCTGACATCGCACGCAAATGGTCTGGCGTTCTCACCACACCGGTCGACCGTGGCTTGCGCCTTTTCCAGAGACGAACTGGCAACCACGGCAACCCGCGCACCTTCTTCGGCGAACCGCACACAAATCTCGGCTCCGATTCCCGAAGACCCACCTGTGACCAGTGCAACCTTGTTTTCAAAACGCATGAAATACTTCTCCCTATAACGCTGCGTAGACCGCCTCTATCATGGGACCAGCGAATGGCCCGGTATCAGCAATCGGCGTCATCCGATTGCCACAATAACTAAAGGCCAGATGGCGGTGCGGATCACCGAATCCGATGGCCCCGCCAATTCCGGTATGGCCGAAATTGTCACGATGCCCCCCGAACGGAAATGGTGGGCAAGACAACATGAATCCACACCCAAACCGGAATGGCCGGTTGGTCATGCGGTCGAGATCGTCCCAATGCTCGCGGATCGCATCTGCAATCAGCTCTTCAGACAACAACCGCTGGCCGTCGATGACGCCGCCATTCGACAGGCCGCCATAGAGCCGTGCGATCGCCCGTGCATTCCCGTGCCCACTGGCCGATGCGAACTGATTGTGAACCCAGTCACTCGAATTGAAATCTTCGGTCTTCGGCATCGGGTTCCAGGCGCGCAACAAAGGCGATTCTGCATCTCCCTTGATCCCATCGCGCGATGGTGTCCCCGGCGTCTCCACAAATTCAGCCCGCCGTCCTGCCTCTTCTGCATTCAAACCAATCTGGAAATCGATCCCGAAGGGAATCGCAACATCCTCGCGCCATACGGTGCCAACATCACGACCGTCAGCATGTCGGATAAGGCCGTTCAGCAAAGGCCCATAGGTAAAGGAGTGATAGGCGCCAACCGTGCCCGGTGGCCATTCTGGCGTCGCGGCTTCCAGGGCCTTCTCTACCGATCGTCCGTCCCAGAGCGATCCTGCCGGGGCCGCATCGGCATAGATCACACCGGACTGGTGGGAGATCAGCGTCCGCACGGTCATATCTTCCTTGCCGCCTCCCGAAAACTCTGGCCAGTAATGACTGACCTTCTCTTCCATCGCGACGGTTCCGCGTTCGATCAGCGTCAGCAATGCAACAGCCGAACAGGCTTTGGTGACGGACATCATGCAGGTGGTCGTATCCGGGAGCCAGGGCTGCGTCCGCGCTGCATCACGATAGCCACCCCACAGATCAACAACGGCCTCACCCTCCACGACCACCGACACACAAGCGCCAAGCTCATCGCCGCAGACAGGATCGCCGTCTTGCATGTTTCTCCGGAACGCAGCTTCAACGGCAGCGAACTTCGGATCACAGGTGCCAGATACTGGAATTTCAGCCATGCGCTACTCCGCTCCCGCGCGCAAATGCGTGGTTTCATCGACAGCGAGCGAGCCGTCAGGGTTTACAACCACGCCATAAACATCCCGGGCTCTCTCAGCAGACAGAAACCCTTCGGCCACGTGCAATTGGACCGCGCCGGGATCCCGTTCGGAAGGCACACCGAACCCACCACCACCGCAGGAGCGGGATTCGATCATTTCACCGGCTTCAAGAATGACCTGGCCCACCCGTGGCACCTCTTCCTGATCTCCGTTCGCGGTAATTTTATGCTGTCCGGCATTGGCCGCGTCCAGACCACCACGAACACCTTTGGGACCGTTGATCGAGCCATCCGAATTGTAAATCAGGGACATGGCACCGACACGTGGACCAAACTGCGCAAACGCCTGTGGAGCGCCGCAATTGCGACCCGCACCCTCCGTATCGGGGACAAAACCCCGCGCATGCACATAGATCGGCAAACGTAGCTCATCCAGTTCCACAGAATCCAGAAAACACATCCCGGCATTGCCGACATGGCCCACTGTCCACCAGGCATCCCCGTGCGCACTCGCAGCACCGCAGGTCCGGCCCAGAAAGACCTGATTGATATAGGGCTTCCCGGTTTCCGGATTGACGCCAGAGACAACCGCAGCGGCCGGCGGGCTGGAGGCACCACATTCGGCCAGACCGATATCCTCGGAAATCTTGGCCATTGAGGCCTGCACCGAATTCGACACGCGATCAGCAACATTGGTCGTGGCAGCCGAGCAGCTTGTCGGATGCTTTGGTATTCCCACGACGCAATTCTCGCGCAACTGGACGTGAATACGACGGAAGGACCCGGCATTCTTGGGCACCGTGTGCTCGATGGAATTGAAAACACCCACCATCGCAGCGGTCCGCGCACAAGCTTCAGAAAGGTTCAGGCCGCAAGGCATCGCATCAGGATTATCCCGCAGATCGACATCAACAATTGCAGCCTCGGAATCCACCTTCACCGTGACGTTGATCTTCACGCCCTCTTCGGGTGTTCCGGGGATCGGGTCATGGGTACTGGAATGCTCTGCTTCGCCCGACGGCAAAGCCCGGATTGCGGTTTCCATACGCGCTTCAGAATAATCGAAGAACTGGGTGGCAAAGGTTTCCAGGCGGTCCCAGCCGACATCCTCACCCAGCGCAACAAGTTCGCGTTCACCAATGCGCGCGGCACCGACCATCGCCAGATAGTCACCCCACCACTGATCCGGCACACGAATACGCAGCTGGCACATGCGAACAATATCTTCGATATTGGCGTAGTCCTTTTGCACCTTTACGGCGGGGAAAATCAGCGCGCCTTCCTCGTAAACGTCTCGTGCGCGTGCGTGATAGGTGGTGGGTATCGAGTTTCCGATATCGGCCTGATGGGCTTTGGCCTCGACCGTAAAGCGATGTCGGCCATCGCTGTCCATCACCGGAACAAGGATCGTGTGATCCGCTGGATGCGAACAGCCGTGATAAGGCGAATTGTGGAGATATGCGTCTCCAGCCTGAAAGTCGGGATGAAAATCCGCCATCGAGCGCGCCATGATATCCGGCCCCGAGAGCACATGGATCGGCAGGCTTTCCGTCGCGGTCAGAAGTTGATGATCGGCGGTGACAAGGCAGCATGAAAAATCCCGTGCCGTGTTCAGTACGCCTGATCGCCCCGTCCGTAATAGCGTATTGGCCATCTTTCGAACGATGCCATCGAGACGATTGGACAACAGCGCGAGCTGTACGCCATCAAGCGCCTCCTGGTTCTTTGCTGTCATTCCATTTCCCATCAGGACTACAAGCCTGCTCGCATTTTTTCGGTCGCCGCGACATCGAGGTTACCCATGTCATCCACCACAACGCCGTAAACTGATGCGGCACGTTCAACACTCACATAATCTTCGCGCACATCATGGGCGACCATCTCCGGCTCACGGTCCATGGGGTTTCCGTACCCCCCACCGCCACAGGATTGAGACCCGATCAATTCCCCGGCAACCAGATTGACGACATCACAATTGGCCAGCTCTTCCCGGTCCCCGTTGCGGGTAATTCGGAACTGGTCCGCGCATGCGCCGCCCAATCCGCCGCGCACACCTTTGGGTCCGTTGATGCCACCATCACTCACATAGGCCACATCGAGATTCCCGACGCGCGGACCGAATTCCGTATAGACAGCCCGGGAACCGCAAAAGCGTCCCGCACCTTCTGTGTCAGGCGAAAACCCGCGTGCCTTTACGAATAGCGGCTGACGCAGCTCATCAAGCTCGATCGAATCCTGATAACAAAGTCCGCCATTGCCCACATGACAGATCGTCTGCCAGGCATCGGCATCCGGCGCACCCGCCCCACCCGACAAACCAAGAAACACCTGGTTCACGAACGGCTCTCCGGTATCGGGATTGATCCCCGAAACCACACCGGTCGAAGGCGGAATGATCGCGCCACATTCTGCCAGGCCAAACCCGTCGGCGATTTCAGCCATCGCAGCCTGAGTTGGGTTTGAAACCCTGTCGGCAACATTCGTGGTGGCCACCGAACAGCTCGTGGGATGCTTGGGGATGCCGCACACCGATCCCTCGCGCAGCAAGACCTCGATCCGTCCAAATGACCCGGCATTTTTGGGGACCGAATGATCAATCGAATTGAACACACCCACCATCGCAGAGGTACGCGCGCAAGCTTCCGAGAGATTGAGGCCACAAGGCTGCGCATCAATATTGTCGCGCAAATCAACCGTGACCTTCCCCGCATCAGGATCGATGGTGACAATGCTCTTGATCGTAATGCCATCCTCAGGCGTACCGGGAATCGCATCATGGGTTGAGGTGCGGGTCGCGGTCCCGGCGGGCAGTTGCTTGATCGCACCAACCATGCGTTCTGCCGAATAGTCGAACCATTGCTCGTTGAAGTTTTCCAACGTGTCCCAGCCAACCTCTTTGCCCAGCGCCAGAATTTCACGCTCACCAATCCGGGCGGCGCCCATCATCGCGAGGAAGTCACCCCACCACTGTTCCGGCACACGGATGCGCATCTGACACATCCGAACAATATCCATGTTGTATTCGTAGTTTTCCTGAACCTTCACAGCCGGGAAGATCAGCGCACCTTCTTCATAAACATCCCGTGCGGTGCCGTGATAGGTCGTCGGAATGGAGTTTCCGATATCAGCCTGATGGGCTTTCGCCGCGACAGTGTAGCGATGGACGCCGTCATCATCGATAACCGGAATCAGAATGGTGTGGTCCGCCGCGTGGGAACATCCGTGATAGGGCGAGTTATGCAGGAACGCGTCTCCCCGTTTCAGATCAGGATGATACTCCTTCATGGTCTTCGCCATGATATCGGGCCCTGACAACACGTGGATCGGCAAGGCTTCAGCAACAGCTACCAGCTTGTCATCGCCGGTCAGAATGCAGCAGGAGAAATCCCGCGCAATGTTCAAAACACCCGAACGCCCCGTACGCATCAGGGTGTTGCCCATCTTGCTCGAGATACCTTCGAGCCGGTTGGAGAGAAGAGCAAGTTGAACGCCGTCGATTTTGGTCTTTGCCATGATGACTATCCTCTCTGTCCGCGGCTCAGGCCGCAGCCTTTCCCGGTACAATCGAAACACTGCCCGACGCGCGCCGTTCTGCCGTCGCCCCCGGATCCACAACAACCGTCGTAAATGGTGATTCAATAATCGCCGGACCGGCGAGAACCTCTCCCTGCTTCATGGCCTCAAAACGACGCACCGTCGCATCAACATGGCCATGGCCCGAGAAATAGACTTTCCGTGTCCCATCGACCGATGTCTTGAGGTCCCGGGCGGCCAGAGAGCCGCTTTCGCCCTCACGCAATCGACATTTGACCGATGCCGTCCAGCCCACGACTTCAACCCCAGAGTTGGGATCGTTGATCGCAAAGATGTCCTCGTGAACCTTGTGGAATTCCTGCACCAGCGCCTGAACATCAGCATCACTTTCAAAGCGACGTGACGCCAGAGGCACTTCGATTTCCCAAACCTGTTCCGGGTAGCGTGCTTCGGCAAAGAATTCGATTGTCTGATCGATCGACCCCTGTCCAGGCCCGTCGATGAAGCTATTGCAGCTCGCCTCCAGTACATCGAGAATTCCGTTCACACCGTCTGCATCGAACCCCTCAGAAGTCGCAAAGAATGTTCGCGTGTACTGGGCATGCAGGTCGGACATCATGGCACCCGCCGCGCTCAAAGCGGCCCCGACCTCGGGAATGATGACCCGTTCGCTGCCAAGGCGCCTGCCAATCGCTGTTGAATTTATACCAGCAGCACCGCCTCCGCCGATCAGGATGGCATCGCGGGGGTCGATCCCCTGATTGACCGTGATGTCGACAATCGCCTGAACCATGTTCTCGGTCGCAATCGAAATGACAGCAGCTGCGGCATCTTCAAGACTGAGGTTCATGGGCGTGGCGACCTCGCGGATGATCGCATCCCGTGAGGCATCGAGATCCAACGACATGTTGCCACCAAGAAAGAACTCCGGATCCAGATAGCCGAGCACCAGCGACGCATCGGTCACGGTTGGCTTGTCGCCCCCCTGTCCATAACAAGCAGGTCCGGGCACAGCACCAGCGCTTTGCGGGCCGACATGGAGCATACCGCCATCATCGACCCAGGCGATGGAGCCACCACCGGCACCGATGGACTTCACATCGACGGAGGGAAAGCCCGTCATGTGGCCCCGATAGGGCTGGCCAATCCATGTTTCCCGTGTCCAAGGAATACGTCCGCGGCGGACCAGGCTGACATCGTAGGTTGTTCCACCTGTATCTGCGATCACCGCTGTATCCGACCCCTCGTCTTCGCGAGCGAAATAGCGCCCGGACACAGGTGCCATCGACGGGCCGGAATTGATCAGGTGGATGGGCTGCTCGGCGATATCGCTGGCATCCATCATACCACCCTGAGACGTCACAATCAGAGTGCGCCCATCGAAACCGGCCTCGGTCAGCCGACCTGTGAGGTTGCGCATATAGGCGCTCATCTGCGGCTTGAGGGAGGCATCGATCGCCGCCGAAGACGCGCGACGGTATTCGCGCAGGGAGGGATTGAGAACATGCGAAAGCGTGTAAGGAACGCCGGGAAGATGCTGCTCAATAAGTTCACCGACGCGATCTTCATGGGCAGGGTTGATGATCGACCACAGAAGACAGACAGCGACAGCCTCAACCTCCTTTGCCTTGAGCTCATTCAGTATTTCAACGACACGGCCCTCATCGAGAGGTTTCTTTTCCGATGCATCGGCCAGGATTCGACCGGGCACCTCATAAGAGAGTGCGCGCGGGATATAGGGCTGGGGATACGGCACAGTGAAGTTGAACGGCTCCATGCGCCCGCCTTCACGAAACACCAGAATATCGCGATGACCTTCGGTCGTCAGGAAAGCCGTCTTTGCGGTGTTGCCGGTGACGATCGCATTGATGGCGTGGGTTGTGCCGTGAATGAAGAGGTCAGCCTTCCCCAAAAGGTCGGCAAGACTGAGTTCGAAATCATCCGCTGCGACCTGCAAACTATCAAGAACGCCCCGGATTGGATCGTCGGGTGTCGTTGATGCCTTGAACATATGCAAACCGTTCTCGTCGTCCTCGACGATCAGATCCGTGAATGTTCCTCCGGTATCGACTGCAAATCGCATGGCTCTCCCCTTCCTCGCTACATACAAACGCTGCCAGAATAACAGCCCGGATGCACCCCAACCAATATTTAATTAACGTTCATTAAGTGATAAGGTCACCCCGGTTGGGAGAGCACGAGCATGACGGCAGCCCGAAAGCGTACACGCAGTGCAGATGAAACACGCGCACTGATCGTCAACGAAGCGACCACGCTGTTCGCAACGCGTGGTTATGAGCGCACCAGCCTGAATGCGATTGCCAAAAGTATCGGGATCAGCGCACCAGCCCTCTACTACCATTTCGATTCCAAGGACGAGATTCTCTTCGCGTCGCTGGAAGCAACCCTGCTCGACTTGTGCGCGATGTCCACCGAGGCCGTGGCGGCAACGGATGGGTCACCAGCTGCGTGCCTGCGTGCGTTCGTCAGAGCACATGTGTTCCACGACGTCGGGAATGTCGACATCATGCCGATGCTCAATGCCGGCCTCTACAATGTCGACAATCTGATTGAGGGACTCCCGACCACCAAACGTAGACGGCTGACCGTCCTCCAAAGAGAATTTCTGGACCGCCTGCGCGACATTCTGCGCGCCGGACAAGAAAAGAAGTCCTTCAGGGTCGACGATATCACCGCGACCGCTTTTGCGATTATCGGTATCGTCGATTTTGCCGTCTATTGGTTTCGGGCTGAAGGAAAACTCACCGTCGAGCAACTCGCCGATCAGTACGGCGATCTGGCACTCCGAATGGCCGGCGTTCAGACCTAGCTGTCGAGGAACGTCGTGACCGCATGTATGAAGGTGTCACGCGCCTGAATCTGAGGGCAATGACCACAATCGGGAATCTCGACCAGTTGCGCCCCCGCGATACCCTTGTGCAAAGCATATGACAGTGCCGGCGGTGTCGTTTGATCGTCCAAGCCAATCATGACCAGAGTTTCGTTTGTGATCCCGCCAATTTCATCTGCCATTTCAACATTGGCAAGCGCACGCGCCGTCGCAGCAAAAGCCTTGGGGTTACAGGTTGCCAGAGCAGCCTTGCGTTCTGAAATGATGCCGGGATTTTCGGCGATGTAGCCCTCTGGGAACATTCGCAACATGGCCGCGTCCAGAACCGCTTCCATGCCATCCGCTTCGACCTTGTCTGCAAGAAAACGCAGCGGTGCTTTGGCAGCCTCGGGGAACCCCGGACCAGTATCAGCCAGAATCAGTTTCCCAAACCTGTCGCCGTGATTGACGGCCAACGACACGGACATGAACCCGCCAGCACCATTGCCCAGGACTGATGTGTCATTTGGCAGGCCCACAGCATCCATAATTCCAACAATTCGATCCGCATAGTCACGAACCTGAGGTGACGGATTTTCGAGGGGCGGTGTACCGCCATATCCGGGCAGATTGGGAATCGTTACGCGATACTTGGCGGCGAGTTCCGGGAGCGCACGATCAAAGACCGTGCGTTCGGCCAAAAGCGTGTGCAAGAGCAGAAGGTCTGGGCCTTGCCCAACCTGAATGACGTCCGTATCCGGAACATCGAGCTGACGTACTTCCATAATTTCCCCAATACCATTTTTGTTGTTCGACTACTTTTTGGCGTCCTGACGCAAGATCGCTTCGGCCAGACTTGCGCCATCTTCATCCGGACTCGCATTCGGGCCAAGCCACACCATCAGGATATCGGCATCTCCCCCACCCACGGCCACCAGCGTGTGCGCCATGGAGCTATCAAGGTAAGCGCTGTCACCTTCTTCCAGCCGGACCGGATTGTAGTGTTCGGTGTGAATTTCAATCGCACCGTTGAGAACGAAGAAAAACTCTTCACCCGTATGTGCGATCATACCGTCGATCTTGCTCGGATCGTCCGCTTTCACGCGTTCGATCAACGGCGTCATACGTTTGTGACGCAAATCAGCACATAGGGCATACATGTCATATTTTGGTGTCGATCTGAATTTGGTGTCTGCCTTGCGACTGACGGTCATGCGCGCAGACACACTTTGTTGCTGATCGTCCAGCATCACAAGATCACTCAAGGATATGCCCAAGCCTTCTGCAAGACGCATCAAGTTGGCGAAAGTCGGTGAAACCTGATCGTTTTCAATCTTTGAGAGCGCAGAGATCGACAATCCTGTCGCGCTGGACACTTCTGAAAGCGTTTTGCGCTGATCCTTTCGAAGCGCGCGCACCTTCGGCCCCAAAGTCGGGACGGACGGCAACGCTGAGTCGATTCGAAGGTCATCCATACTGTCACTCCTCTAGCTAGCTCGCCCTCTATCAGCGCGACTCACTATCTCACAAGCTCTTCCGGCAATAATTGCGGTACTCAAGCATGCCAAACCACCTGAAAGACCGACTATCACTATTGTGAACAAGAATTATGTTCTGCCACTATCAGAAAACTTTTCCTATACTACAAAAGTGTTGTAACGTTTTGGCACTGCCGTCGGAAAACGTCGGCTTTTGTAACCATGCCTGGGTCACCCCAATAACAAGGCAGGAACTGGGAGGAACTATATGTTCGAGAAAATCAAATGGTCAGAGCTGTCGCGTCGCGAAGCTTTGAAGGCCGGTACCGCAGCAGCGGCCGTCGGCGCAGCAACGCCCATGATGTCCGGAACGGCTTTCGCTGGCACCGAAGAAGACTCCATCGTAGCCGCAGCCAAAAAGGCCGTCCCGGGTGGACAGGACCTGACCGGTCTGATGTGGGGTCTCTACTCCAGTGGCGCCAAGCCCGTCATGGACGATTTCGCCGGACTGACAAACATCAAGATTTCAAAGTTGCAGGACATCAGCGCCTTTGAAATTCCGCAGCGTGCAATGGCAGAAGCACTCTCGAAATCACCTGAGTTCGACTTCTTCCATGTTGACACCAACATGATTCCCTCACTGGCCTCCGCAGGCCTTCTGGAACCACTTGACGACTACATGGCGGCCGCCAACTTCAAGGTCAATGCTGTCGGCGACTTCGGCAAGTTCCTGACCTACAAAGGCAAGACCTACGGCATCACGACCGACGGCAACGTCCACACGCAGTTCATCCGCAAGGATCTCTTCGAAAATCCAGATGAGCGCAAGGCATTCGCCGACAAGCACGGCAAGGAAATGGCCTGGCCAGAAACCTGGGAAGACGATCTGGAACTGATGAAATTCTTCCATCGTCCCGAGCAGGACCTTTGGGGCAGCGCCAATCTGCGTGATCGCGGTTCATCAGTCGCATGGTGGTACATGTACCTCTACAGCGCCGGTGGGTTCCCCTTCACCGACGATATGGAGCCGAACATCGACAACGATGCCGGTGAATATGCGTTCAAAACATATCTGGACGTGAAAGAAGTCTCGCACCCTGAAGCATCGGGTTGGGGCACCCCGCAGATGATCCCGCGGATCATCAACGGCAACGCCTTCTCCTGTCAGTATTGGGACGGCATCATTGCTCTGGCAGAGAACCCCAGCAAGTCGAAGACGTCTGGCATGTGGTCCTATGGTCCGGTTCCGGGCTCCAAGTTCAGCGGCAAGCTGATCAAGCGCTCGATCTCGACCCCGAATGTCGGTGTCTTGGTCAACCGCCACAGCCCGCGCAAAGAAGCCATGGCGTATATGGCCTTGTTCATGGGTACAGCCGAAAACAGCGCACGCATCGTGGGTGATCCGGCCAACACATTCCACGATCCGTGGCATGTGGACCATTTCAAGCCAGGCTCCCTGCCGGAGAAGGTCTACACGAAGGGCGGCATGGACGCGATCAAGCAGAACCTGCAGATCGTGACACCGCCAATCTTCCTGACGGGCCTGCTGGAGTTCGAGACCGAACTCAAGCGGAACCTTTCGGAGATGTATGCCGGCGACAAGACCGCCAAAAAGGCGGCTTCGGATACCTCGGAAGCATGGGCACGCTCAATCCGCCGCATTGGCAAGCGCCGTCTGCGGGACGAACTGGAGACCTACAAGTCTCTGTTCCCGTCGATCGACGTACCGTCCTAGACCCGTGTGGGCGTGTTCGCCCGCTCCAAACCATTAGATTTCCCGGGGCGCATAATGCGCCCCGGGACCTCATGGGGTTTTTCTGACTATGACTGCTGATTCGACACTTCCCAGCGATATGGCGCCGCAACTGAATTCGCGCGCAGCCACGCGTGCCCAAGGTGTGCGTCGCTTCAAATGGACCGTTCTCTCGCCGCTTATCGCGCTGATGGTCTTCATTCTTCTGCCCGCATTCGTGCTGCAGGGGTATTTTTCGTTCTTCTCTTTCTCGATCTTCGATGCCGGTGACGACACGTCTTTCCTTTCCTACTTCCGCGCTTCGGAATGGGTTGGCCTCGACCTCTGGAAAGATGCGCTCACCGACGACAAGTTCGGCTTCGCGATTATCCGGTCTTTGCTGTTTGCCGTGGGCGTTACGGTCGGCTGCTTTGTGATCGGCTTTGCGCTTGCGCTGCTCATGTATCGCCCGTTCCGCGGTCAGGGCTTCTATTACATCTTCTTCATCCTGCCGATGCTGACGGTGCCGATCGTCATCGCCTACACCGGTGAGATGATCTTGTATCAAAACGGCCCGCTCAACGACATCATCGGCATGGTGACCGGAACCCGCAGTGATGCCCAATTCCTGTACAAGCAGGAAGTCGCGCTGACCACCATTGCGGCGATGGAGATATGGAACTGGACGCCGTTCAGCTTCATTATCATGATGGCGGGATTGGCTTCCCTGCCCAAGGAACCGCAGGAAGCCGCTCAGATTCTGGGCGCGAGCAAATGGCGTATTTTCTGGGAAGTCCAGTTGCCGCTTTTGCGCCCGGTCATTCTGCTTGCACTTATCCTGAGATTTCTGGAATCGATGGCCGAATTCCCCAAAACCTGGGGATTGCTGCAGGGTGGACCCGGTTCTGCGACAGAAACGATCCCGGTCTATATTTTCATAACCGCGTGGCAGTTCTTCGACATCTCCTATGGTGCCGTTCTGTCCTATCTCGTCCTGTTCATGATGATGGCTATTGTCATGTCGGCAATCTGGCTCCTGCGTCGCGAGAAGAAGAGCCTTGATGCGATGTACGAAACCAAGCCGCAGGAGGGTTGATCCATGGCGATGACAAAATCCCAACGACGAATCTCCTACGCGGCATTCCGGTATCTGGTCCTGACATTCTGGCTGCTGGTCGTGGCGTTTCCGATCTTCTGGATGGTCTCGACATCCTTCAAACCCGACCGCGAATGGTTTGCCTGGCCGCCGGTTTACATTTCCGAGAATGCCACGCTTCAGAACTATCTTGCGGTCTGGGGTGATGTCACAACCCATTCCGTCGACGAACAGACCGGTGAGATAAAGACCTACGCCCAGTCCCTCCAGCGCCCCTGGCAGGCATTGGGCAACAGCGCCCTAATCTCTGTTATCGCAACCACCCTGTCGGTTTTGTTCGGCTCGGTTCTGGCCTATGGCGTGTCGCGCTATCAGATACTCTCCGAAGGACGAATGTTCCAGTTACTGATGTTGCGAATGGTACCCCCCATCGTTTTGGTGGCACCCATTTCAATCTGGTACAGCGCGCTCGGACTTCTCGACACGATACTGGGACTGGTGATGTTGTATTTTCTCACCACCCTTCCCTACGCGGTCTGGATGTCCAAAAGCTTCATCGACGAAGTTCCGCGTGAAATGGAGCAGGCCGCAGAAATTCTGGGTGCGAGCCGCTGGCGAACAATCTGGGAAGTGGTCCTGCCGCTGGTCAGATCGGGTCTCGTCGCGACCTTCCTGTTCATCTTGATCCTGACCTGGAGCGAGTACTTACTGGCGCTGCTGCTTTCGAAGGCGCAGATCGTCACGCTTCCGGTTGAATTGTCCAAGTATCAGGGGTCGACCGAAGGCCGTGTTTATGGCCGCCAGGCCGCCCTGTCTGTTGGAATTACGCTCCCACTCATCGTGGTGGGAATGATTATTCGCAAGCATCTTGCGCGCGGATTTAGCTTTGGAATGGTGAGGAGGTAAGCGAGCCATGTCACGTATAGAACTCGTCGACCTACGTAAGGAATACGGCAACGTCGTCGCCGTGAAGGCAATGGATCTGACAATCGAGGATGGTGAATTCATCGTCTTTGTGGGTCCGTCTGGCTGCGGAAAAACAACAACTCTTCGCATGATCGCCGGGTTCGAAGACCCGACAAACGGCGAAATTCGGATTGACGGAACAGTCGTCAATGAGAAGGAACCCGGTGATCGCGATCTGGGCATGGTGTTCCAGAGCCACGCGCTCTTCCCGCATAAGAATGTTGCCGACAACATCGCCTTCGGCCTGCGCATGAAAAAGGTGCCGCAGGATGAACAGGCGGCAAAGGTGAAGGAAGTCT
Source organism: uncultured Alphaproteobacteria bacterium (assembly GCA_943787745.1). Taxonomy (GTDB): domain Bacteria; phylum Pseudomonadota; class Alphaproteobacteria; order UBA6615; family UBA6615; genus JABJAG01. The sequence goes on from CALSNJ010000002.1 coordinate 789,865, forward strand.
CCGAACTGGTGCGCATCACCCATCTGCTTGGCAAAATGCCCGCACAGTGTTCCGGTGGTGAGTCTCAGCGAATTGCGCTCGCGCGGACATTGGTGACAGAACCTTCGAACTTCCTGCTTGATGAACCGCTGTCCAGTCTCGATGCAAAACTGCGCCGCGAGTTGCGCGCCGAATGCGACCGTCTGCATGACGAACTGCAGAAGACATTCATCTACGTCACCCATGATCAGGAAGAAGCCATGACCTTGGCGGACCGGATCATCGTGATGAATCAGGGTGAAATCGTGCAGCAAGGCACGCCAATGGAAATCTACAGCGACCCGGTTTCCTACTTTGTCGCAGACTTCTTTGGCAATCCGGCGATGAACCTGATTGATGGTGAATTCGTGAAAAATGGCGACTCACTGGAGTTCAAAAGCGCCCATTTCGACATTCCGCTACCTGCCAAGTTTGCCAATGCGACTCCCGGCAAGGGAACACTCGGCATTCGACCTGAGAATGTCGGCATTGGCGCGAACTCAGGCGGTGCAACAATCGAACGCGAGGTCGAACTCGTTGAGCCACTCGGCAAGGACACCCTCCTCTACTTCGAGACCGAGGAATCAAGACCATTCGTTGCCGTTGTGGAAGGGACCGAGGATGTGAAACGCCACGCAAGTGTCACGATCAACTTCCCTGATGACGCCATCTTCCTGTTCGGCGCCAATGGCGATCGCATTCGCTAGGCCGACACCAGAATCGTAACATCAAACGCCGCGCTCCATATTTTGGTTCGCGGCGTTTGTATTTTTGAGGAAAGTTGAACATGCCCGTTGTGAACACCGGACGATACGACATCAATTATGTTGAAGAAGGCGAAGGTTTCCCCGTGCTGCTGATCCACGGCCTCGCCGGAGACCACACCGCATGGCTGCCGCAGATCGCTGCGTGGAAGGACAAGTATCGAGTGATTGCATTCGACAATCCGGGCTCGGGTGACAGCTCTCTCGTTTCCGACCCGGCAGGCACCGCCGACCTCGCAGACGCGACCCTTGGCCTGATGGACAAGCTCGGGATCGAAAAAGCGCATGTGGTTGGGCGCTCCATGGGCGGGGCCGTGGCGCAACACATGGCTTTGAAGTCTCCAGAGCGCCTGCAATCCATGGCACTGGCCGCGTCCTTCGCACGGCTCGACCCGCTGGGCTCACAAGTCATCGCGAACCTGCAGCAACTCCTCACATGGCGGAAAAGCTGGGCCGAATGGGCGCCGCACGCGGTCTATCTGTTTGTCGCGCCGGGGTTCTACAACGCGAATGCCGAACTGATGGCCAAGATCACGGCCTTGGTTAGTGGCGAGGATCGCGACATGGTTTCCTACGACAATCTGGCCACGGCCTGCATCGAACATGATGTGCTCGACCGGCTCTCAGAGATACAGACCCCCACCCTTGTCATGGGCGGACGCTTTGATCCGATTTGCTCGATGACGGCGCAAAACTGGATGATGGACCAGTTGCCCAATGCCGAGCTCGAAGTTTTCGAGAATTCGAGCCATTTCTTCCTGATGGAAGAAGCCGAAAAGGCAATGACAACGATCGCAGCCTGGTTCGAGAAAAACGCAGCCTGAGACAGCTTTGAGGAGGGTTTAGAGATGCCCAAAGTAAATTGTGGTCGGTTCGACGTGAACTACATCGAGGATGGCGACGGATTTCCGGTCGTTCTCATCCATGGTCTGGCCGGCGATCACACGGCATGGCTGCCCCAGATCGATATGTTCAAGGATCGCTACCGGGTCGTCGCTATGGACAATCCGGGCTCGGGTGACAGTTCACCCGTTGATAGCCCCACCAGCACCGAAGAACTTGCCGATACGATGATTGCCCTGATGGACAATCTCGGGATCGAAAAAGCCCATGTGGTCGGGCGTTCGCTTGGCGGGTTAATCGGCCAGCACATGATGTTGCGGGCACCGGATCGCATTCAGAGCATGGTTCTGGCGGCTTCTACCCCCAAGGTCGACCGGATCGGCAGACGCATCCTCGAAAACATGCGGGAAGTTCTGGAATGGCGGGACAACTGGGTCGACTGGGCCCGGCACTCAGCTCATGTGTTCGTCGCCCCGGCCTTCTACAACGACAATCCCGAAGCGATTGCCCGGATTGAAGCTCTGGTCGGCAATGAGACACGCAGCAAGGTTTCCTATGTGAACCTCAACAATACGGCCCTTGCCCATGACACGGCAGACAGGCTGGGGGAAATCTCCTGTCCAACGCTTATTATGGCCGGCCGTCAGGACCCCATCTGTTCAATGCAGGGCACCGACGAGCTTTCAGCCGGGATCGTCGGCTCGGAAACCGTTGTGTTTGAGAAATCGAGCCACTTCTTCCTGATGGAAGAATACGAGAAGTCGATGAGTACTCTGGAAACCTGGTTCGCCAAACACACGCCCTGATCCCGATCAGAGGCGCGTGGCCTCAACGATCGGGTAACGCGTGTACTGGCTGACCCAGTCAAAGCCGACAAACTCCACATAGGCGTCCATCAAGCGTTTGGTGATCGGTCCGGGTATGGCGCCGTCTCCGAACACACGGCCACTGACACTGCGGCAGGGACAGATGCAAAAGCTGGTCGAGGTAATAAAGGCTTCGTCCGCGTTGTAGGCATCGTAAAGGTCGTAATCTTTTTCCGAGCAGGGAATGCCGATCTTCTCGGCCAGTTCCATGACTGTCTGACGGCTGATACCCGGCAGCACATAGCGCTCATGGGGCGTTACCAGCTTGCCGTCCGAGACAAAGAACACATTGCTGCCCCGCCCCTCGGCGATATTGCCATTGTGATCGAGCATCAAGGCATAGGCTTCGGGATTCTGCGCCGAAACCTCCTCATCTGCCATGATCAGGTTGAGGTAATTATGAGTTTTGGCACGCGGGCTCAGCATGTCCGGCGCGGTCCGGCGCACCGATGACACAATCATGTCGATCCCGTCCCGATAAAGCTTGGCCCGGTTGGCCAGCGGCAAGGGCAGGCTTTCAACGATAACCGTTGGCCCGATGTAGTCCGGCCAGGCTGAGCGTTCATTCGGATCGACAATCCCGCGCGTAATGCGCTGTGACACCCATAGGTCTTCATCCGCACCGATCGTGGGCAGGTTACGCTTAACGATCTCTTCGGTAATTTCCGCCATCTGATCGAGTGAAAGCCCCGGATCGATCCCCACATAGCGCAACGAGCGGTACAGGCGCTCAAGATGCTCACGCACTTTGAAGACCTCATGGCCAAAGGTTCGTGTCGTGTCGAAGACCGCATCTCCGTATTTCACACCCCGGTCACGAAAGGGCAGCTTCGCCTCGCTTTCGGGAATGAACTCCCCGTTCAGATAGACGGTACGCTGGTTGGGTATGGACATTGATGTTTCTCCGCGAAAACCGCCCTTACGCGTTGCGCCGGGGGGCCTGTTCGTTCCAAGATGATATGCATAATACAATGAATACTGAGGGAAATGTCATGGCGAAATACGGCGTTGGTCAACCTGTTCGACGAAACGAAGACCCGCGTCTGCTGACAGGACGCGGCAAGTTCAACGATGATCTGCCACGTGAGGGAGAAGCTGTCGGGTATGTCCTGCGATCCCCCCATGCCCACGCTGATATTCGCTCGATCGACACCGCACGTGCCAGCGGAATGCCTGGTGTTCTGGGTGTTTTGACAGGTCAGGACCTGGCCGATGATGGCATTGGCGCATTTCCCGGACCCCCGCCCTTCTTTGCCTCGCTGACCAAGCCCGATGGTTCACCGCTTATTTATCCGCCGCAATACGCCCTGACCTCGGATCGGGCCCGTTATGTTGGTGACCCGGTCGCATTTGTGATTGCCGAAACTCTCGATCAGGCCAAAGATGCCGCCGAGGCTATTGAGGTCGACTACGCCCCTCTGCCCTCAGTTGTCGGAACCGACAAAGCCATGGATGACGGGGTAGTGCAGCTCTTCGATGATGTCCCGAAGAACTTCCTGTTCCAGGCGCAGATCGGCGATAGCGAAGCCACAAGCAAAGCCTTTGCAGAAGCCGCCCATGTCTCCACCGTGCGTCTGGTCAATCAGCGCATTGTGCAGAATTCCATGGAAGTTCGCGGCGCCGTCGGCAGCTATGACACCAGTACCGGCCGATACACCCTCTACACCTCAAACCAGAATCGCCACATGTTGCGTGACTGGATCGCAAATTCATTCCTCAAATGCGACCCCTCCATGGTCCGCGTCCTCGTTGACGACGTGGGCGGCGGGTTCGGCATGAAGACCCATCCCTACCCTGAACAGGTTCTGGTGCTGGTTGCCGCCAAACGTCTGGGACGCACCGTGCGCTGGATCAGCGACCGCACCGAAGCCTTCCTGAGTGACCTGCACGGACGTGACCATATCTCTGACAGTGAACTGGCCCTCGACAAGGACGGCAAGTTCCTCGCCGTGCGCGTTAAGACCGTGGCCAATATCGGGGCCTATTCCTGTTCGGCTGGCGTTTCGGTGCCAACCCAGATCGGGCCAAAGATTCTGACCAGTGTCTATGATGTACCGCTGGCCGATGTGGAGGTGAAATGCGTCGTCACCAACACGGCGCCTGTCGGACCCTATCGCGGTGCCGGACGCCCGGAGGCCATCTATGTGATGGAGCGTTTGGTGGACGTGGCGGCTCATGACCTTGGGATTGACCCGGTCGAACTGCGTCGTCGCAACCTCATCGGCAAGGATCGCTTCCCCTATACCAACGCAGTGGGCACCACATATGACAGCGGTGCTTTTGAAGACAATATGGATATGGCTGCCAAAATGGCGGACTGGGACGGACACGAGGCACGTCGTGCAGAAGCGCGTAAGCGTGGGCGTTTGAGCGGCATTGCCGTCAGCCAGTATCTCGAGACCACCGCTGGCAACCCGACGGAGTCTGCCGAAGTTGAAGTGACGGATGACACGGTGATCGTGAAGGTTGGGACCCAGCCAATGGGCCAGGGCCACGACACTTCGTTCATGCAGATCATCTCAGAGAAACTGGGTGTTGAATTTGATCAGGTCCATATCGACACCAGCGACAGTGACAACCTTCCCAGCGGTGGTGGCAGCCATGGTTCGCGCACCAGCCATGTCGGAAGTGTCGCTGCCATCAACTCGTCGGACGACATGATCCGCAAAGGGACGCTGATCGCGTCCGAGATGCTGGAAACAGCGGCTGTTGATGTGGAATATGCCGACGGCACATTCCGTGTGGCTGGTACCGACCGAACCGTCACGCTGTTCGATGTCGCCAAACACGCCCGAACATCAACCTCCATTCCCGAGGAGCTGCAGGGCCCCCTTACCGGGACCGACACTCACACGATTGAAAACTGGAGCTATCCCAATGGCTGCCATGTCTGTGAGATCGAAATCGAAGAAGATACCGGTGTCGTGCATGTGATCCGCTACAGCGCGATGGATGATGTGGGCGTCGTGATCAATCCCATGCTCGTGGCTGGACAGGTCCATGGTGGCGTAGCGCAAGGGATCGGTCAGGCCATTCTTGAAAACACAGTCTATGATCCCGAAACGGGCCAAATGATCAGCAGCTCGTTCATGGATTACACCATGCCCCGTGCTGACGACATTCCGATGATCGCACTCGACACCAACGAGGTTCCCTGTACGACCAATATGCTGGGTGTGAAGGGAGCAGGTGAAGCCGGTGCCCTCGTCGCACCACCGGTGCTGATCGCAGCCATCACCGATGCTTTACGGGACTACAATGTATCCCATATTGATATGCCGGCCACTCCGGAGCGCATCTGGCAGATTATGCAGGGGAACAAAGCGGCTTAAGAACCGCTGACTTCCTGCTGCATCATTCAACAAACGAGCGCCGGTTACTTCCATGGCCTTTGACTACTCACACCTGTTTCGTTCCGGTCTCCCCGCGCCTGCAGCAAAGTGGAACGGATTTCCGCGATACAACTTCATCGGGGGGCACAATGACGCCGACGCGGTTCCTGTTGATGACTTCATCGCAGCGTCGCGGGACGTTCTTACCAAAGACGGCCAAACCCTCTCGACCTATGGTCTTGCCAGCGGCCCGCAGGGCTATCAGCCGCTCCGGGAGTTTCTCGCAAAATCCCTGAACCAGCGCACAGGCATGACCGAATCCGCCGACAACATCCTCGTTGTGTCCGGCTCCCTTCAGGCGCTCGACCTCGTCAATGATGTTCTGCTTGAACCCGGTGACACCGTGATTGTCGAGGAAGCGACTTATCAAGGTACCTTGCAACGCTTTGATAGATTGGGGGTCCGACATATCGGCGCCCCTCTCGATGCTGACGGCATTCAGATGGACGCGCTGGAGCGAATCCTTGAAGGTCTGAAGGCCGAAGGCACTTCGGCAAAATATATCTACACGATCCCCACAGTGCAGAACCCGACCGGATCGGTGATGCCGGAATTCCGGCGCCTTGAACTTCTGGCACTTGCCAGACGGTTCGACGTCCCGATTTTCGAAGACGATTGCTATGCCGACCTCACCTTTGATGGTGCGCGCCCAAAGGCCATTCGGGCTCTCGATACCGAGGGGCAGGTTATCTATTGTGGTTCTTTCTCAAAGACGATCGCACCGGCGCTTCGCGTCGGCTATCTGGTTGCTGACTGGGCCGTGCTTTCTAATTTGATCGCGGCGAAACACGACGCAGGATCCGGCGCTCTGGAACAAATGGTTCTGGCCGAATACTGCGCCACCCATTTCGATGCGCATGTCGGCCATATGCAGGAAATTCTGAGCGCCAAATGCGACACGATCGTCGAGGCGTTGGACGCCGAGTTCGGAACGTCAGCAGAATACCTGCTTCCCAAAGGCGGCATCTTCATCTGGGTGACACTGCCTGATGCGGTGGACACGACAAAACTGGCCGAAGTCGCGCTTGCCGAAGGCGTTGCGCTCAACCCGGGGGCCGGATGGTCATCCGATCCGGAATCCGGACGCCATCGCTTGCGGCTCTGCTTTGGCCATCCCTCGCATGAGGACATTCGTGAAGGCGTCGCCCGCCTCGCAGAGATTTGCCACCGCGAAACCGGAATTCCGGTTCGCAGTGCAAATACTCAGAGGGATTAGGCTTACGTCTGCCGCATGAGGCAGGATCAAGCGCCGAGGTAGTAGCTCTTCACCATGTCGTTCTCGCGCAGATCGGTGGCATCCTTGCTCGCAAACGCAATTTCGCCATGCACGATGATGTACCCCTTGTCTGCGATCTTGATCGCCTGATTGAAGTTCTGCTCGGCCATCAAAATGGTCAGACCGCGGCTTTCGCCCAACTCACCGATCTTCTCGATCATCTGACTAACCAGAATCGGCGCCAGGCCAACCGAGGGCTCATCAATGAGCAGAACCCTTGGATCACTCATCAGGGCGCGCGCGACGGCAAGCATCTGTTGTTCCCCACCACTCATACTGCCGGCCAACTGCGTCTTGCGTTCAGCCAGTCGCGGGAACAACGCAAAAGCGTAGTCCAGATTGGTCGAGAGCGTTGCCCGCGCCGCCTGTCGATAGGCACCGAGAGTCAGATTTTCCTCAACCGTCAAATCCGGGAAAAGCCGCCGCCCTTCGGGAACCTGAGCGACTCCCGCATCGACAATCTCCTGCGGCGTGGCTTCGGTCAGATCGATGACGCTTCCATCTTCTTCCCGAAGTTCAATCGAGCCCGCCGTGGGTTTGATCAAACCCGAAATGCAACGCATCAGAGTCGATTTTCCGTTGCCGTTTGTTCCCAGCAAGGCGACGGTTTTGCCATCCGGGACATCGATCGAGACATTGCTCAGAACGTTCACGGCTCCGTAGCCGGCATTCAGATTCTTGATGACAAGCTCAACCATCGTCGGTGCTCCCCAGATACGCCCGTTCGACGCCCTTGTCCTTCACAATTTCTTCCGGCGTTCCCTCGGCAATCAGCTGTCCCGCATCGAGGCAGATAATCCGTTGAGAGAAACGCATCACAGCCCGCATGATGTGTTCGATCATGATGATCGTGATGCCGCGCTCGTTCATCTTGAACAGAATGTCGATGACTTCATCGACCTCCTGCCCCGTCAGACCTGCCATGGCTTCATCCGAAATCAAAAGCTTCGGCTTGGCGGCCATCGCACGCGCAAGTTCGAGCTTGCGAAGCTCGATCTGCGTGAGATCCGTGGTCGGGTCCTCTGCCTTGTCGGCCATCCCCATGGTCTCGAGGATTTCCATGGCTTCGGCACGGTCATCGGTTTTCTCACCCCGGTGATGTCCCACAAACTCTGCCGGGATCATCAGGTTCTCGATCACCGACATGGTGTGGAAGGGCCGCGGAATCTGGAAACTGCGTGCGATGCCCGCGCCCGTCCGCTTGTGCGGCTTGAGGTCCGTGACATCCTTCCCATCGAAGATGATCTTGCCTTCCTCGTTGCGCAGCAACCCGGAGACACAGTTGATCATCGTGGTTTTGCCCGAACCATTCGGACCAATCAGACCGAAACGTTCACCCGGGTTCACATGGGTGGTGACATTGTTCAGCGCCGTGAAGCCACCGAAGTGCTTCGAAACGCCCTCAATCCTGAGAAGTGGATCGCTCATCCTCGTGACCCCTTACGTGATTTCCTAAACCAGCCGACGATGCCTTCCGGCGCGATGATCACGAAGATCACAAGCAGGACGCCAACAATGAGCAGATTAAGTTCCGACTGAATCCAGAGCGACGAAACCTGCTGCGCCGTACCAAGGAGCAACGCCCCGATCACCGGCCCCATCCAGCTGACAGTACCCCCAATCATCGGCATTGCGATGGCGTTCACCGCATACTCCAGATTGAAGGCCGAGAGTGGATCAATAAAGGTCAGGTAGCTTGCGAGCGGCGCCCCGGCCACCCCCATCATCGCACCACTGATCGTGGTCGCAATGAGCTTGAGGCGCAGCGTGGGAACACCCATACATTCAGCCGCTTCTTCGCTGTCCTTGATCGCATTCAGCCCGCGTCCAAGCTTGCTGTTCTCGATATACCGCGCGATCCAGACACTGATGATCGCAACAGTCCCCATCAGGAAGAACAGGAACTCTTTGTAATTGGCGAAGATGCCTGTTTTCCGATCCACAACCATAATGTCGAAGAGTTCCGGCTTGCGCTTCGGCAGGATCGACGTGCCAGCCGCACCACCAACATAGTCCCAATGGGCCACGACTGTTTCCAGAATAATGGCAAGTGCGAGGGTCGCGATCGCGAAATAGACACCCCGCAATCGCAAGGTCAGATACCCGGTCACAAATCCAAGCAATCCGGCGATCGCGCCACCGGCGATGATCTGCTCAACCAAACCAATATCGAGAAAATTGATCAACGCGACGGATGTGTATGCGCCCGTTGCCAGAAACCCGGCGCTGCCAAAGTTCACGTAACCGCCATAGCCGCCAAGGATGTTCCACGCTGTCGCCAGAACCATATATTGGAGGATGACGAACCCGATGAAGAAGTAGAACTGGTTGCCCACGACCTGCGTCAGGACGAAAATCCCGATGATCAGCAGAACGCAGACGATCTCAAAAAGGTACTTCATCAGTGCGCCCCCGCCGTCTTGCCAAACAAGCCTTCAGGCCTCAACGCGAGAACCGCCAGCAGAATTCCGAAGGACACCGCCGGTGACCAGGATGGTCCGAAAAATGTCGCCACGATACTTTCTGCAATGCCGATGATGATCGCAGCCAGCAGCGTACCGCTGATCGACCCCAACCCGCCGAGCACCACAATGGCAAAGACATTGCCGATATAGAGACGTCCGACTGACGGTTCGATTGGCAGTACGATGATCATCAGAGCGCCACCAATACCCGCAGTCGCGACACCCATCGCAAAGGCAATGCGCTTCACCTTGATCGGATCCACGCCCATGAGGCGCAAGGCCATCATGTCTTGCGCAACAGCACGTACCGCACGCCCAAAGAAGGTCCGCGTCAGGTAAACCTGAATGGCAAGGGTTGCAGCCACAGCAACAACGAAAGCGACAAGAAGCCGATACGGGATCGCAACATCAATCTCTGAACCAATCACAATGTTGGCGGATTCACCGATGTACCAGGCTTCGACCAGACGATGATCAACACCGAACTGAATAATCAGGCCAACCTCGATGATGAACAGCAATCCAAAGAAAAATGCCAGGCCACGAAGTGACTCCGCACCGGATTTCTCAAAGGCGTTGTAATAGATCTGATAGATCACCCATCCGATTGCGAAGAACAAAGGGGTCGCAATCAGCCCTGCCAGGACCGGATCGATTCCCCAGGTTGAATTCAGGAAAAATGCGATGAATGCCCCGAGGATCAGCAAGGTCGGATGGGCGATATTCACCACATCAAGCAGACCGAAGGTGATCGAAAGACCGATCGACAACGCGGCGTAGAAACCGCCAAGCAGGATGCCGATCACAAGTGCATTCAGCAGAAGATCAATAAAGATAGCCATGGCCGGACTCCGCAGCCCCCAACGGGCGCCGGTTGGAAGAAGAAAAGACAGGGCAGCACGACCACATAGATCGCACTGCCCTGCTCCTATGTCTTATTTGCGCAGATCGTTGAACGGCTGCAATTCACCGGTCGAGATGTCTGCTGGCAGCATAATTTTACGCGTGCCTGCCTTGGAAAACTGGCTCAGATCATTGTTGGTAATGTCCTGATACTGGACAACCAGCGTACGGGGACGATCCCATTCACCGTTCTTGCCGAACTTGACCTTGCCAACCACGGACGTGAACTCGTTGTCACGGATGTAATCAGCGATCGCATCCTGATCGAGCGAACCGACCGCTTGGACGGCCTGACCGAGAATATCCACATTGGCATAGGCCCATGGCACCAGATAGTAGCCAAGCGCATCAACCTTCAGGTTCTCCGCCTTGACCTTCGCCTGGTAGCGATCAATCAGATCACTCGCACCCGGATACAGGTTCATCGTGGGCTCCGGCACGAAGAAGTCGTAGTTCGCGATGCCGTTGAGCATCGGACCAAGACCCGCCATGATTCCGGCAAACTGCAGTCCCACCATGCCACCACCGACAGCTTTCGCATCGGTACCAACTTCGGCTAAAGCGCGCACCAGACCAGCCGAACCGTTCGGATAGGAGGCGATGTAGATCGCATCCGGCTTCTTGGCGTTTGCCGCACGAAGAATCGGTGTGAAGTCAGGTGTCTTCGGGTTGTAGTTTTCCTCGTAGACGATCTCCATGCCGAAGGCTTTCGCGTTGCGAACAGCACCTTCCTTGAGGTTCTGTGCAAACTCGGCATCTGCCGCGATCACGGCAATGGTCTTTGGCTGGAACTTCTTCTGAACCGCCTGGAACCAGACTTCGGAGAAGCCGACAGCGGGATCAGGACCAGCGGGCAGGATTGAGAAGTACTTCTCATATTCCCACTTTGCATTGGCGTTCATGCCGAACAGACCCATGAATGTCATTTCACGCTCAATTGCGATCGGCATGGCCGGTGCAATCAAGTTGGTGCCGTAACCGCTGACAATCAGGTCAACCTTGTCGATGTCGAGCAGCTTGGAATAGATGCCGGGAACATTTTTCGGGTTTGTCTGGTCATCATAGAAGACCAACTCAACCGGACGGCCAAGCAGGCCCCCCTTCTTGTTCATGTCTTCGGCCCAGAGCTGGATCGCAACCAATGACTGCTGCCCACCACCGGCGAGTGCACCACTGAGAGCCATGCTAAAGCCGACTTTGATCGGATCTTTGCTCTGCGCTTCTGCTGTCGTCGCCAGTGGCGCCGAGAACACAAACGCAGCCGCCATCAAGCCGCCAAGCAGCCAAACGCGTACGCGATTTGCGAGAATTCGGGTCATAAATGCCCCTCCCTTAAATGCGTTCTCCAGACCTGTCGGAAAGCAAAATGTCAGATTTGAAAAACATAGTGTTTAGTGCCGTTCCTCCTCAGGAAGCAGCACAAGGCGTTTTCAAGTTCTTCTTCCGGATGTCTTGCGCACCCGACGGGAAATCATTGTCTCCCGATGACTCACGTTTTCGTGAGCACTCGATTCATAACAGCGAAATCATCAACATGACAAGTATCCTTTGACTGAAAACACCAAGATTCATTCCGTTTTGGAACAAGTTATCGCATACGAAAATTATTCAGCCTCTAAGACAAGCTCTCATCCAAAGTTGCGTGTCGTGTCTTCACCCCATAAATTCCGCAAAATTCAGTCCAACGAACAAGATGTGGGGAACAAATGGCGGAGTACGATCTGAACGGACGAAATGTGATCATGACCGGGGCCGGACGCGGCCTTGGTCGCGCCATGACCGAAGCCCTCACGGAGGCCGGCGCCAATGTGGTGGCAGCAGCCCACATTGCCGACGACTTTGCCGAACTCGAAGCCGCTTGCGCCGGACATTCCGGCAAGCTGCATTGCGTGACGGCCGATATCACCAAACCCGAGGATTGTGATCGCATCGTCAAAGAAGCACTCAATGCCTTTGGCCCCATCCATGGTCTCGTCAACAATGCGGGCCTGACTTTCACCTATATCTGGCCCGACGGACACAAGACCGAAGCATGGCGGGCCACCGGCGAAATGCCAAAATTCTGGGAAGCCAGTGACGAGGTTATCCAGAACGTCATCAACGCCAATTTTGTGGGCGCCGACAAACTTGCGCGGCGCATCGCACCATTGATGGTGGATCAGGGCTGGGGGCGCATCGTCAATGTGACAACCATGTATCGCACCATGACCAAGCAGGGTTCTTCCCCTTACGGCCCCTCCAAAGCAGCTCTCGAAGTTGCGACGGAAATCTGGAACAAGGATCTCGGTGGCACAGGCGTCACAGTGAATATCCTCAACCCGGGTGCCGGCGCAGCAACACCGGGTATGTCGGACGAGATGAAGAAGCGCGATGAGACTCTTGAGAATCCGGTTCTGATTGAAGCGGATCTGATGAAAGCGCCCATCGTCTGGCTGATGTCTGATGTTACAAACGACATCAGCGGTATGCGCTACGACGCCAAACCATGGGATCCTTCAAAACCCGCTGCTGAGGAGGCCGAACGGATCGGTGCCAAGGCAGGTGTCCTGCTCTACTCCATGCCGGACTACTAAGCTGACCCCGTCCTCTGCGCGTGACGGTGGCGGGTATATCGGCCCGACCATCCTGTTGACACTGATCCAGATAATGATCTCCTGGGCGGTGTTCGCGCCCCCCGTCCTCGCCAAACAGGCATTACCGGACATGGGCCTCGATCCTGCCTGGATCGGGATGCAGCCGACGATTCTGTTCACTGCCGCAACATTCAGCTCCATGATGTCGGCTGGACTTGTCGCGCGCTACAACCCGATGCGCGCTTCCCAGATCATGGTTTTGCTCTGCGCCGCAGGCAGTATCTGCATTGCGACCGGAAATCTTTGGCTTGTCGCCATCGGAAGTGTGCTTATCGGCGCCGCGCTGGGTCCGACCACACCAGCAAGTTCACATATTCTTTCGCGCGTCACGCCGCGACATCTGCAACCGCTGGTGTTCTCGATCAAACAGACCGGCGTCCCCTTGGGCGGGGTGCTGGCCGGGTTCGTGGGACCACCCCTGACGATTATGTGGGACTGGCACGTCGCCATCATGGTCGTTGCCGGCGCATGCCTAGCGACCGCCGTCATCACAGAAATCTGGATTCGCGGCTATGCCCGCTTTGCCGACCCGGCCATTCAGCTTCGCCTGGAGCTCATCGGGCCGCTGCGGCTGCTGCTCAAAAGCCCAATTCTTCGCTGGATGCTTGCGGGCTGCGTTCCCTTGGTCATTGCACAATACGCGTTGACGACATTCATCGTGCTGTACCTGCAGGAAGATATTGGCCTGTCGGTTATCACGGCTGGTGCAATTCTGGCAGTTGCTCAGGCAAGCGGCGGCACGGGCCGCATCATTTTCGGTGCGATTGCATCGCGCTGGACCACCCCCTTGGTCACCTTGTTGATGCTCGCTATGTTGGCTTCAGCAGCGGCCTTTCTGACCGCGTCCCTGACCTCTTCCTGGCCATTGGCTGTGATCTATGGCGTCGGCGTCCTGTTCGGTGCAGGTGCTGCTGGGTGGAACGGTGTCTATCTGGCAGAGGCCGCCCGTCGTGCACCGGGTGGCGAAGTCAGTCGCACAACCGGCGCCATCGGTTTTATTATCTTTGGCGCTGTGGTGATTGGCCCTGCGGTATTCGGAGCAATTGTGGCGACAGTGTCCTATGAAGTCGCCTATGCCGGGATCGGCGTTCTGGCGCTTACCAGCGTCTTCTCATTCCTGCGCACGATTAAACACATCCGTGCCGAGGCAGACTAGTTTTTCGGCTCGTTGTCGCTTTCCAGCGCCTCATAAATGATCGAAAGCTCCGCTTCGAGGAGCCCCATCTCAGCCACCTTTGCGTAATAGTCCCGGGTGAGACGTGCCACGGGCGCCGCCACACCCAGCGCTTCGGCGTGTTCAACGATATAGCGCGTATCCTTTTCCACCAGCCGGGCCGGCGCAGGGGCCGGTTGCCATTGCCGCGCCGCCATCACTGGCGCGCGCAATTCGAACTGGGTGGATGTGGCGACACTGGACGAGACCGCCTCGATGATCTGCTCCGGGTCGAGACCTGATGCAATGCCCATATTGAGCGCTTCAGCGGTGACCAGCACATGGTTGGTGACCATGGCGTTGAGGACAAATTTGAGCTTCATCCCATGGCCAAATGGCCCCACATAGGGGCACTTCGGCGCCAATACTTCCAACACCGGACGCACGTCCTCGCATGCAGTCTCGTCACCGCTCAGCATGATGACCGCCCGCCCGGCCTCAATGGCTTCTGGCGTACCGCTGATCGGGGTATCCAGCATGATCGTGCCCGACGGCGCGAGGGCATCGCGAATGCGTTCCTTCAAGGCCACGCCAAAGGTGCCCATATCAGCGACAATCAGCCCGTCCCGGCCGCCTTCGGCCAGCCCGCCGGGACCGAAAACGGCGGCTTCCACATCTTCCTCGCGCGCGAGCAACAAAATGACGATATCAGCGTTTGCACAGAGGGTTTTTGCATCAGTGACAAGCTTCCCACCGATATCCCGCAACCACTGGGCGCTGGGGCGATCCACAGCAGAAAGTTTGTGACCCTGTGCGGCGAGCATCCGCGCTGCAGTGCCCCCCATCTGTCCGAGACCCAGGATCGCGATCTTTTGGCTCATGGGAGGGGAACGATCATACCTGTCGGTCCTGTCCAACCCAGAACGTGTCACGTATGTCCTTCTTGCGGACTTTGCCAACTGGGGAACGGGGCAGCTCGTCCCAGAACTCAACGGATTTTGGAGCTTTCACGCTGCCGATCTCGTTCTTGCACAGGGCGATGATCTCTTCCGCACTTACAGTCTTGCCAGGCTTCAGTTCGATCACAGCCTTCACCGCCTCGCCCCATTTCTCATCGGGGACACCGACAACGGCACAATCCTGCACCGCGTCATGCCCCCAGACGACCTGCTCAATCTCGGAGGGATAGACGTTGAAACCACCAGAAATGATCATGTCCTTCTTGCGATCGACGATATAGATGAAGCCATCTTCGTCTTTCACGCCGATATCGCCGGTGCGGTGCCACCCATTGGAGGCTGAGACCTCATCTGTGGCGTCCTTGTTCTTGTAGTACCCCGCCATCACCAGGGTTCCGCGGACGACAATCTCACCCCGCTCCCCAACCGGCAGGATGTTTTCCTCATCATCCATGATCTCGACCGGCGTCAGCAGACAGGGCTGTCCGCAGCTCGCAAGCCGATGCGCCTTATTGGTCGTGAGTGCCTCGATATGCTGTTCGGGGGACATATAGGTACAAATCATGGGCGCTTCGGCCTGGCCGTAGCTCTGGGCCATAACCGGTCCAAACACATCAATTGCCTCTTTCAGCTTGTCGACGGACATGGGAGCTGCCGCATAGAGAAAATAGTCCAGCGAGGAATAGTCGTAATTGCGCACCTCGGGGTGGGCGAGCATCACGTAGATCGCGGTGGGGGGCAGAAACAGGTTGGTAACGCCGTATTTTTCGATGTTCTCCATAACCTCGGGGAGTTGCACCCCGTTCATGATGATATTGGTGGCGCCCAGCCCCATCAGGGACATTGCCGTCACACCTGCTGCATGCGTCATGGGCGCGGCACATAAATGCACCGGCGGCTTCTTTGGCGGCATATGCACAGCCATCGCCCCGACCATGGTTTCGAAGGTCTGATTGGTCCACAAAATCCCCTTCGGCCGGCCCGTGGTGCCGCCGGATGGGAAAATTCCGCAGATGTCGTCAGGATTGTCGGGGAAGTCAGGCGCCACCCCTTCATGGCCATCGATGAAGTCTGCATATGACGGCGCATCAATTCCCGATCGGTCCAGACAAACATAGTTTTTGATCCCCGGGCACTCCTCCCGAAGAACTTTAATATTATCTTCAAAGTCACTGTGATAAAACAGAAACTCTGCGTCATTGTTGTTAAGAATATACGCGTTTTCGGCGATCGCGTTGCGGGCATTGATCGGCACCCAGACCCCACCAGCACGATACAGACCCAACAATGCATCAAACGCGCCGGGGTGGTTTGGACTGTAGATCGCGGCGTGTTTGGCGTAGTCGAACCCCGCGGCGTTCATCGCAAGTGCGGTCCGGTGCGAACGGTCCTGGGCCTCGCGATGGGTTGTTGTCGCGCCATCCTCGGCGATCATGAAGGCACGATCCGGGTGGAGCAGTACCCCACGGTCGAAAAAATCGATTACACGCATTGTTTACGTCTCCACCCGTCGTTCTGAAGCTTGTTGTCCCGACCTAGGGAACCAGCATGCTGATCCCGGTCAATTTGCGGGATTCAATGTCCTTGTGCAGCTTCGGCGCATCTTTCAACGGATAACGCTGATTGATCTTCACCTTCACCTTTTTGGACCGGATCATCGAAAACACACGCTTGGAACTGTGCAACAGATCATCACGATTGGCTGTCCAATTGAACAGGGAGGCCCGGGTCAGGGTCCAAGCCCGCGCCATGTAGCGGAACTCATTCAGATCAACCAGCGGTACCGGCCCGGAAGCCCCACCAAAGCTGGCCAGCAGGCCACGGTCCTTCAGACAGCCCAGCGAGATCTCATAAGTGTCCTTGCCGACCGGATCAAAGATCGTGTCGACCCCCGCCCCCTTGGTGATCTTGGCGACTTCCTTGACCACATCCTTTTTCGACGTATCGATGGCGTACTTGGCGCCTGCTTTCAGGATTTCCTTGCACTTCGACGCAGAAGACGCCGTGCCGATGACAGTCGCACCGCGGGCCTTGGCCCACTGACACAGCAACAGGCCAACGCCGCCGGATGCCGAATGCATCATGACAATATCGCCCTTTTTCACTTTGCCGACGCGCTCGACGAGCATTTCAACCGTCATACCCTTGAGATGGGTGGCGGCGGCAATCTCATCTGTGATGTCACGCGGAATCGGCACACAGATGCCAGCGGGAACGTTCTGAGCCTCTGCATAGGTGCCAACAGCACCGATATAGACCACACGCTGGCCAACCTTGAGGTCCTTTACGCCGGCACCGATGGCCTCGATGACGCCAGCTGCTTCCGAGCCAATCCCTGTCGGCAGTTCCAACGGATAACGACCGGTACGGTGGTTTATATCAATAAAATTGAAGCCGACGGCTGTGTGACGAACCGTGACCTGCCCTTTCTTCGGCTTGGGCACGTTAACGGTTTTCCATTTCATGACCGACGGACCCCCGGTCTTCTCAATCACAATGCCTTTGACGTCCATAGAACTTCCTTTCGGTTAAATTCAGAATTGCTAGGCCGAGGTTCGGCCTGCATCAACTTTCAGCAGAGTACCTGTCATATGCGGCGCCTCGTCAGAGAGCGCGAAGGCAACCAGTGCTGCAATTTCTTCAGGTTCAACAATTTCGCCCATCGGAATGGCCTTCAGTCCGGCATCAATATAGCCGTCGACATTCTCGACCGGGGGCGTCCGCGCCATGCCAGGAACGATGGTGTTAACCCGGATTTTATGGGGTGCAAGCTCGACAGCCAGCGCCCGCATCATCTGGTGGACGCCGCCTTTGCTCGACACATACGGCAAAAGATTTGGGGCCGGGCGGATCGCTGTCGATGAGCCCGTCGCCAGAAGTGAACCGCCTTCACCCTGTGCCAGCAAGACTTTTGCGGCAGCCTGAAGTGTCAGAAAAACACCGGTCAGATTGACCGCCAGCACCCGATTCCAGTCGGCGAGGTCCCAATCCTGAAAGTTCGTCCACTCATTGAAAGCGCCCGCATTTGCGATGGCGCCGTCCAGACGGCCAAACTCGCCAACCGTGCCATCCACCAATGCCGTGATCTGCTCTGGTTGGGTCACATCGGTCGGGATCGCAATGCCGGTTCCCTCGAAGTTGGACATTGAGGCCACGGTTTCATCAAGCCCTTTTGCGTCCAGCCCGGCTACGGCGACCTTCGCGCCTTCGCTCGCAGCGCGCAACGCCATCGCCCGGCCCAGGCCGGACTCAGCGCCCGTTATTGCAAAAACCTTGTCTGCCAAACGACCCGACATAGCTCCCCCGTAAATCAATGTTGTCCCCCACCCTTGCATGGGCGGGCATGTTTTCTCGAATGTATTACATCGTGAGCATATGCGCGACTGATGCGTGCACCTTCGTGCAAGCACTGTAAGATAGTGGATGGGGGAGATTAGCAATGACCGATAACAAACTGGATCCAGGCCTTTTGGTCGACAGCAACTGGCTCGCCGCCAATCTCGACGATCCAGACCTACTTGTATTCGACACCACGACCGTGCTTGTCCCGGATCCCGAACTGGAATATCGCGTGGAAGGTGACAAAGCCGGATGGGAAGCCGGACACATTCCCGGCGCAGGCTACCTGAACTGCCAGGACGACCTGTCCGTTACCCCCCATGAATTCCGGTTTACGCTCCCTGCCCCCGATGATTTTGCGCGCCGCGTCGGCGCGCTTGGGATCAGCAACGACAAGCGCCTTGTGCTTTACAGCCGAACCCAGCCTTTTTGGTCTACGCGCGCGTGGTGGTCGTTCTACGCCATGGGGTTTGACGCCATGGTGCTCGATGGTGGCTACAACTCTTGGGTCACGGGCGGCTACCCGGTATCCACAGACCCGGTGCAATTTGAGCCAGTCACTTTCACGGCAAATCCGCGCCCCGAAGTGGCCTTCGGCAAGGAAGATGTCCTCGCCGTACTCGACAAACCTGATGTTGCCGTCGTCAACGCACTTTCCGCCGAACAATTCACCGGCAGCGGCGGGATGACATTCGGTCGGGCCGGACGCATCACCAACAGCGTAAACGCGCCCTATGCACAGGTTTGCGATATGACCACCGGCGTGTTTTCGGATGCCGCGACACTGCGCAGCCTTTTCGAAAGCGCGGGCGCCACACCCGACAAAAAGATTGTGAATTATTGCGGTGGCGGCATTTCAGCCACACTCGGCTTCTTCGCCCAAAAGGCTCTCGGATATGAAAACGTGGCGCTGTACGACGCCTCAATGCAGGAATG
Source organism: uncultured Alphaproteobacteria bacterium (assembly GCA_943787745.1). Classification (GTDB taxonomy): domain Bacteria; phylum Pseudomonadota; class Alphaproteobacteria; order UBA6615; family UBA6615; genus JABJAG01. Next base: position 809,412 of record CALSNJ010000002.1, read on the forward strand.
GGGCAAGGATGAATCCCTTCCCATGGAAAAAGACTGACCAAAGGACGTAACTGATGTTTTTCAATCCTCTCGAAGTCGGCATGAAGCCGCCGCCCTTCAAGCACACCGTTTACAACGCGCTGGTCGTGCCGCGCCCGATTGGCTGGATTTCGACCGTCAGCAAAGACGGCGTGATCAATCTTGCGCCCTACAGCTTTTTCAATGCGCTTAGCGGCGACCCGCCTTGCGTCATGTACTGCCCCAACGCGGTGAAGGCGAATTCCGGCGAGAAAAAAGATTCCTATACCAATGTGATTGAGACCGGTGAGTTCGTCTTCAATATGTGCACTTGGGGTTTGCGTGAAGAAATGATCGCCACCGCGATCACCGCGCCCGCAAGCTATGACGAAATGAAGGAAGCCGGGATTGAAGGCGCGCCTTGCGAAAACGTTGCACCGCCCCGGGTGAAAGCCTCTCCTGTCGCGCTGGAGTGCAAGCTGATCGAAGTGATCGACCTGCCAAAAGGCAAAAACTCCCAGAGCCATGTGGTGTTGGGCCAGGTCGTCGGGATTCATATCGACGATGACATCATCACCGACGGCATCGTCGACGTGCACAAAATGGAACTGATCGCGCGACTTGGCTATCTCGACTACGCCAAGATCGAATCCGAGAACATTGTCGCGCTGCCACGCCCCGACACCTTTCAGCACCCCAGCGACAAAGACTAAGAACGAGGAACGTCATGATGATCGTTGATTCTCAGGTTCATCTCTGGAGTTTCCGGCCCGAGGGCGCCAACCCCTGGCATCGGAAGGTCCCGCAATACACGGTGGAAGAATTGCTGGCTGAGATGGACGACGCCGGGATCGATCGCGCGGTGATCGTGCCGCCGATGTGGATGGGGGATGATAATTCCCAGGCCATCGCCGCTGCACAGGCCAATCCGGACCGGCTCGCAATTCTGGGCCGGTTTCCACTATTCGATCCGTCTGAAGCCAGTCAGCTGGCCGATTGGAATGACCAGCCCGGCATGCTTGGCGTGCGTTTTACCTTCGGTAAGCCCGACGAACAGGAATTGCTGACATCGGGAAAACTCGACTGGCTGTGGAGCGCCGCCGAGGAACACGGTGTTCCGGTGATGTTCATGCTGTCGGGATTCATTTCCGAAGTCCCCAGAATTGCCGAATCCTATCCGAACCTGAAGCTGACCGTCGACCATCTGGGCTTTCCCGGTCAATCGGCCGATGACGTGGCTTTCGCCGTTCTGCCCGAGCTGATCGACATGGCCAAGTTCGACAATGTCTCCGTCAAGGCCACCACGCTGCCTGCATACTCATCGCAGGATTATCCCTATCCCAACACCCATGAGCCGCTGCAGCGCGTATTTGATGCCTTCGGCCCGCACCGCTTGTTCTGGGGCTCGGACCTGACCCGCCTGCCCTGCACCTATCGTCAGTCTGTCACCCACTTCACCGAAGAATTGCCATGGCTGAAGGGGGACGACCTTGAACTGGTTATGGGCCGGGCACTATGTGACTGGATCGGCTGGAAGTACTAAGCCATAAAGACAAGATGTTTCTCAGGAGATAATGCCATGAATGCCCCTGCCCCAAAGACCACACCCACAGCCGACGAGATGCAAAAGCGCGTGGCGCGCTTCAGTGATCTGGTGCCCTACAAGGACACCATGAACGCGGCCCACGGCATTCCACCTGAAGCCATGCAGATGATGTCTTCTGACAAGGTTTTTCCCGTCATGAGCCCCGAAGGCTGGGAAGGTCGCAGTAAAGTCGCCCCTATCAAGGGCGCTTCGGGTCTGACGGTGACCATTGCCGAGTGCCCGCCAGGAGATTCCTCCGGCCTGCACAAACACACGGCCACAGTCGAGAACTTCTTCTGTATTCAGGGCAGCTTCGACATCACCTGGGGTGATGAAGGCGAGCACAGCATTCGTCTCGAGCCAATGGACTTCATCTCGGTCCCTGCTGGCGTCTATCGCGAGTTCAAAAATGTCGGTGATGATCTTGGGCGTCTGTTCGTCGCGATCCAGTCTCCCGAAGGCGAGAACAAAGACAAGGTGATCCATGCCGCTGCCGCCGGTGAGGAAATCGAACAGCGCTGGGGCAAAGACACTCGTGATGCCATGGCCGGGATCGGTATTCAGTTCGGGGAATAGGTCAGCTAGTTCCAGTTCGGTCCCCACCTGAATCAAAATTCCCGTGATATCTGAATTCCAGTTCCCACCCGAATATTTCGATATCCGGCTGCTCCTCGGAGCATTGGCTGTCTTCGCGGCTGGGTTGATTCGTGGGTTTTCGGGTTTCGGTTCAGCACTTATCAATGCACCGGTGCTCAGTTTGATCTGGGGGCCCACCATCGGCGTCCCCGTCGCAGCGCTGGTCGAAATCGCACCAGCAGTCCAGCTCACACCCAAGGCAATCAAGATCGCCCACTGGAAGACAGTTTGGGCGTTCAGTATTCCAGCCCTGATCCTGCTGCCGGCAGGAACGTTCATTCTGGTGTCGGTGCCTGCAGACGATATGCGGCGCGCCATCGGTGCCATCGTTTTGGTGGTCGCACTGATCCTCTGGTCGGGTTGGCGTTATCGCGGTCCGCGCGGAACCATCCCGTCCATGTGTGTCGGACTGGTGGGAGGCTCTTTGGCCGGCGCCACCGGCGTCGCCGGCCCGCCTGTCATTCTCTACCTTATGTCGAGCGATGACAGCCCGGCACAGACCCGCGCGAACCTGATCGCCTATTTCACGATCATTCTGTTCGGGCTGGTTGCCACCTTTACACTGAAGGGGCTGGTCAGCACGGACATCCTCTGGCTCATCGCAGCGATGCTCCTGCCCTTCATCATTGGCACCGCGATTGGCACCAGGATGTTCCCGCTCGCAAGCGAGCGGGTGTTCCGAAACATCGCCCTGGCGACGCTGACCGTCTCATCACTCTATGTGCTGATCGCCTAGCACGCGACACAGAGGCCTGCGTGTCTAGAGACCGTTGGCCGCCATGACGTCCTGCATGCTCTTGCCCTCAGCCGCGCATGCCGCCTGGTGGGCCTTGGAAATTTCTAGCATCTCGGGCGGCGGTGCGACTTCGCGAGCAAACTCTTCGCGCGCGAGCAGCTTTTCATACCAGGCATTCAAATTCGGATAGCGGTCGGTCGGAAAGCCCAGCTTGGTGACGCGGAAAACCGTAATCCACCAGGCGATATCGAGGGCGGAGAACCCGCTGGCCAGCAGATACTCATGCTTACCAAGACGTTCATCGAGATCGGCGAAAACCGGCTTGAACTCGGACACTGCTTCGATGATCTGCGCGTCGGTGATGCCGTTATTGGCATTCATGTCGCGCCAGAATTTGACCTCAATGGCCTTCCGACCATCGACCTTGCCGCCGACGGTTTCGGCGCCTTCGGCTTCCATCACATCAACGGCCTCATCGGATTTCTTCATCATCTCGACCGGCATCAGGTAGCGGAAGGTCAGTGCCCGGACACAGAGATGCAGGTCATCTTCCAGCTTCATGGATTCTTCCATGAAGGCCTGCTCGTCAGGGTCTGTCGGATAAAGACGCGGTCCGTCGAAGGTTTCATCGACATATTTGATGATGTCGTTGCTTTCGATATGGACGTCACCGTCATGCACAAGGGTCGGCATCAGGCCACGCGGGTTGATGCCCATGAACCACTCGGTGAAGTTCTCGAACTTGCCGATGTCCACATGATGAGACTCCCACTCAACGCCCTTCATACCGAAGGAAATTCGGGTTTTCTGTGAACAGGAAGACCCCATGAAATGGAACAGGTGCAGCCCCTTCCAATCGAGAACTTCCTTCGTGAGAATGTCTGCTTCCGCGAGCTTGACCATGATGTGTTTCTCCCAAGATAAATACTGTTGTTTGTTGTTGGCACGACTATACCCACAACGGCGATAACGAAAACCTTCTACGGTCGCTTTCCGAACCCCGCGGGTCTGGTTCCGCCCGCGCTTCGGTGGCAATATCGGAAAAGCCCACACCACGCTCAGGAGTATGTACATGCCGACAAACGCGCTCGACCGATTGACCATCCGGCGGCCCGATGACTGGCACGTTCACTTGCGCGACGGGTCGATGCTTGATTCCGTTGTGAACCACACTGCGCGGCAATTCGCCCGGGCCATCGTCATGCCGAATCTGGTTCCCCCGGTGACCACCGTCGCGGCGGCAGAATCCTATCGGGGCCGGATCATGGCAGCCCTGGACCCGACGCTGGATTTCACCCCCCTGATGACCTGCTATCTGACCGATGATGCCGACCCTGAAGAGATCGAGCGCGGCTATGCCAGCGGCAATTTCACTGCCTGCAAGCTTTACCCCGCCAATGCCACGACAAATTCCAGCCATGGCGTAACCGATATCGCAAATATCCGAACGGTTCTGGCAACGATGGAACGTATCGGCATGCCGCTGCTCGTTCATGGTGAGGTCACCGACCCGGAGATTGATATCTTCGACCGGGAAGCGGTGTTCATTGACCGAGTGCTAACCGGATTGATTTCGGACTTCCCCGCGCTAAAAGTCGTTTTCGAACACATCACCACGGCGGATGCGGTTGCCTTTGTGGAAGCAGGTGGCGACACTCTTGCCGCGACGGTTACGCCCCATCATCTGGACTTCAACCGTAACGCCATCTTCGTTGGCGGGATCCGTCCGCATTTCTATTGCCTGCCTGTCGCCAAGCGCGAAACCCATCGATTGGCCCTGCGCAAAGCCGCCACGTCGGGTTCACCGAAATTCTTTCTGGGTACGGATTCCGCGCCGCACCCCCTCGGTGACAAGGAAACGGCATGCGGCTGTGCAGGTATCTTCAACGCGCCCTACGCCATCGAGAGCTATGCCCGCACCTTCGAAGCCGAAGATGCGCTGGACAAGCTGGAGGGTTTTGCGGCCGAGCACGGACCGAACTTCTACGGCCTGCCGCTCAACGACGGGCAGATCACACTCGAACGATCGCCTGCGACGGTCCCGGAGACCCTCGCTGCCGGCGAGACGACTCTGGTCCCGTTTCATGCCGGGGAAACCCTGGCCTGGCAGATTTCGGAGACCACCCAAAACGCCTGAACCAACCCCGGAGACACCGACATGCCCCAGAACCTGACCACACTTGTTCATCAGCTCGCCGACCTGCCGGTTCACAAGACGGATTTCGGAGAGATCAAGGTTCTCGGCGGCGAAAAGGTCATGGGTTTTTGGGCCCGGCTCAACGCAGGCAGCCATATCCCGGCGCATTCGCACCCCAACGAACAGATCACCTGGCTGATGAAAGGCCGTTTTGACTGCAAGTTCGGCACCGGCGAGGAAGCCAGCTGCGAAGCCGGTTCGTTGGTGCTCATCCCCGGCGGGGTCGAGCACGAAGTCTGGTATCGCGAGGAATGCGAAATCGTCGAGTTCTTCTCCCCACCCCGCACGGACATGTTCCCGGGCCTGGAGAACAATCCATATGGATTGGTGGAGTAGCTAGTCCTTGCCGGTTATTCGGTCGCGCAGGGTCTCGAGGAACGGAATGTCCCGGTACTGGTCGGGCTGAACAACATCCCAGGCCACACCGGTCGGCTGGGGAAACGCCGTCTTCGTCTCAATCAGTTCCTGTTCCGTCGCGATCCAGTGCAGCGCCGAATCATGGGCGACCATGACCACACGTTCATCTTCGACCACCTGGCTGGAATGCACCGTGGTGGCGATCTGCGTGTCTGGTCTGATTTTTCCAAGCTCACGGAATATCCCGAGTTCCAGATCGGCAAATCCACCGCCCTTGCCTGTGCGTCCACCTTCGCGGGTCACAGCCACGCAGCCAACGACGACAAAATCGAGGACTTCCATCTCCTCGAATTCAACATGAACCCCGTATTGCTGAAACCCCTGACTGGTCGCGGCGACCTCAAAACTGACTCCGGCTGAATCGAGCAGCGCGGGATCAAGCCGGACAAAGGGCAATCCCTCTGTCAGTTCAGGGACCGGCGCGTAGACGATTTTTCCTTCATAAAGCGCACGCAAACGGACGGGAATTTGTGGCGGGTCCGGATTGCATTTCACGATCCTGGCAGCCTGCCACGCCGGCACCCTGGACAGATTGAGTGCCGCCAGATCCGCGCCCGCAAAATTCGGGATACGGCTATGGGACGGGCCGATATTGACGCCGGTATCCACCAACGCGTTCCAGACGTCATCCCGAACGGTGTCCTTGGATGTATTCCGTCCGGCCCATCTTGCATTCTTCGTCAATGTGCACCCGCCATGGCGTGACCAATCGCTCTGCGATCGGTATCTCCGATCGGGGACGTATAAGCAATCTCACCTTCAAGCATAACCGCGACGGTATCCGCGAGTTCCAGAATTTCGTCGAGGTCCTCGGCGATCAGCAACACCGCAGCACCCTGATTACGCTGTTCCATGATCTGCGCCCGGATTTCAGCAACACTCGCAAAATCAAGACCGAAACAGGGATTGGCAACGATCAGGATATCAACATCGCCCGAGAGTTCACGCGCCAGAACGGCGCGCTGCACATTGCCACCTGACAGGTTTTCGATTTGCTCTTCAGTCGATGGTGTCTTCACGCGATAGGCGGTGATCAGGCCACGTGCCTGGGACCGCATCTTCGCGGGATGCAACCATCCCCACAAAGATGCAATCGGCGACTTGTCGAACGACCGGAACGCAATATTTTCGGCCACGGTCATGGAGGGCACAGCCACATTGTGGAGCGGTTCTTCGGAAAGCCCGAACACCTTGAAGCGGTCCATCTTCTCGCGGACCGGCTCATAATTTGCGCCATAAACCTTGATCTGACCCGCTGACCGATCGCGCTGCCCTGAAAGCACCTCGACCAATTCTGATTGTCCGTTCCCGGATACACCAGCAATGCCCACAACTTCCCCGGCATGAACTTTCAGATTGATATCACTCAGCGCAGGCAATCCCTCGTCGTCATCGGCATTCAAGCCAGACAGTTCAACGACCAGCGCGGGAACAGATGTTTCGGCCCGCGCGGCGGCTTCACGCAGCTTGGTATCCCCGATCATCATGTGGCTCATATCTTCAACCGAAAGATCAGCGACCGCGCCTGAGCCGACCATCTGCCCGCCACGCAGAACGGTCACATCGTCGGCATATCCGGTGACCTCCCGAAATTTGTGGGTGATCATCAGGATGGTCAGTTCACCGGAATCGGTCAGTCCCTTGAGCAGTCCGAGAATTTCATCAGCCTCGTCGGGTGTGAGAACCGAGGTCGGCTCATCCAAAATCAGAAAGCGCTGGTTCAGATATAGCTGCTTGAGGATTTCGAGTTTTTGCTTTTCGCCCGCCGACAACCCGTTCACCGGGATGTCGAGCGGCACCTTGAACGGCGTGGTTTCAAGAAACGCCTCCAGATCGGCATGCTCGCGGGACCAGTTGACGATGCCGGGCACATTGGCACGGCTGATCACCAGGTTTTCTGCCGCGGTCAGCGAAGGCACAAGGGTGAAGTGCTGATAGACCATGCCCAGACCCAGCGCATGGGCCGCCCGTGGATTGGGGATCACGGCCTCCCTGCCATCGACCATGATCTGGCCGTTGGTCGGCCTATAAACGCCCATGATGCATTTCACGAGCGTCGACTTGCCCGCGCCGTTCTCCCCGAGCAGCGCATGGAAACTGCCCGGGCGCACCTTGATCGAGACATCATCCAGCGCGACCAGAGAACCAAAGCGTTTGGTCACGCCCAGCGTCTCGACGCCAATCCCCTTCGAGGATGGATCGTGTTGAGTCTGATCAGCAGCCGCGATGCTCATGGTGGCTCTCTAGGCTCCCGTGACTTTCGCCAACCCGGCAATGTATTCATCGCTCGACGCGACAGCGCCAAAGACGCCGCCCTGCATCTTCACCATCTCGATCGCCGCATCATGGTTCGACCTGTCGGTCGCCCCACAGCAATCGGTCAGCAGCACACACTCAAAACCCCGGTCATTGCCCTCGCGCATGGTCGTATGGACACAGACATCCGTCGTGATGCCGGTCAGCACGATGTTGCGGATCCCGCGGGTGTGCAGAACCAGCTCCAGATCCGTCGCGTAGAACGCACCTTTGCCCGGCTTGTCGATCACCACCTCGTCGGATAGCGGCGCCAATTCAGGAATAATTTCCCAGCCCGGCTCACCGCGAATCAAAATACGGCCGCAGGGTCCCGGATCGCCGATCCCCGCGCCAATCTGGCGCGAACGCCAGCGTTTGTTGGCTGGCAAATCCCCGAGGTCGGGGCGATGTCCTTCGCGCGTGTGGATCACATGACCGCCCGCTGAACGGGTCGCGGCGAGAACCTTCTTGATCGGCTCAATCGGGGCCTGGGTCAGGGACAAGTCGTAGCCCATGGAATCCACATAACCGCCCTTGCCGCAGAAATCGGTCTGCATATCGATAATCACCAGCGCGGTATTCTCCGGACGCAGATCACCATCAAAGGGCCAGGCATATGGCGCGGCGGCGACCGGACCGATTTTCTCAACGTTTTCAGCTTCGCTCATAACGTCATGCCTCCTTGCGTGGGGTCACAGGGTCGATTTCCTTGGGGCCGCTATAGTCACGGGTTGGCGCTTCGAACCCGCAGCTGGTGCCGTCGGTGACAGCGACATCATCTTCCCATGGCAGCGTATATTCGCCGTCCACCAGGTCCTGCATGAAGGTGTAGGGACAATCCTGCGCGCCGCCTTTGACGGCAACGAAACCGCGATGGCCCAGCTGGTAGATGTTGTTTTCCACGCCCCAGCCCGTGCGTGCCTCGCGCACCAGATCGGGACGGACTTCGGCGGTGATGATCTCATTGGCGCGGCCATTGGTGCCATGGGCGAGCACCGTCCCGTCAAAATTGACGATCATCCCCTCACCCATGGAATCGAAACTGCCATCGGTGCCGCACATACAGACATTCGCCGTCACCATCAGGTTCTGGAAGGAATTCGCCTGATTGGTAAACCGCCAGCTGTCCCGGATCGGTGCGGTGTAACCGGCTGTGCGGATCATGATCTCCGCGCCCTTGTAAGCGCATTCGCGCGCCATCTCCGGGAACATCCCGTCATGGCAGATGATCAGCGCCAGCTTGCAGCCCTTCGGGCCATCAATGACCGGAATGCCAAGGTCACCGGGCTCCCACGGTTCGACCGGCACCCACGGGTGGAGCTTGCGATAGTAGAGTTGCAGTTCACCGTGATTGTCGATCACCAGACCGGAATTGTAAGGATTGCCGTCCGGGTTGAACTCCATGATGGAGAAGCAGCCCCAGATATCGTTTTCGACGCAGGCCGCCTTGAAGGCCGCAACTTCCGGCCCGTCCAGCGAACACATGATCTCGGGATTGGTGTCCATCGACAGGCCGTGCAGCGCGTATTCGGGAAACACGACGAGGTCCATGGTCGACAGGTTGCGCCGGGCTTTGCCGACCATGTCGACGATCACCTGCGTCTGGGCCGCCAGATCGTCGGGCGTTTTCACGACGGGCAATTGCAGTTGCACCATGCCGAGGACAACGCCTTCGGCTGATTTGTTGAGTCCACCCAATCCGTTCATGTGTGTCTCTCCGCTATTTGGTGATCGAGAGTTCCGCCGGCGCACCCTTGAGGGAGCGCTTGGGCGAGACCGCCACGATCAGGATGCCCAGCGTCATGATGTATGGCGCGGCGTTGAAGAAGTGATAGCCCTGACTGATCCCAACCGATTGCAGCGCCGGACCAAGCGCCCCGGCCGCACCGAACAGGATCGCCGCCTCGAAACAGGCCAGCGGGTTCCAGCGGGCAAAAATCACCAGCGCGACAGCCATCAGCCCCTGCCCCGAAGACAGGCCTTCGGACCAGCTTCCCGGATAGGACAGCGAGAGAAACGAGCCGCCGACCCCGGCAAAGAACCCGCCGACACTGGTTGCGATCAGACGCACCCGGTCGACATTGATGCCCAGCGCGACGGCGGCGGCTGTGCTGTCGCCCGTCGTGCGGACGATCAGACCCCAGCGGGTGTTCTTGAAGGCCCACCACATGGCCACAGCCAGAAAGAATCCGATGATGAACAGCGGATTGATCTCGAGGGCCTGCTGCACCGCGCTGTCATCGGACCAGCCACCGAAGGAAATCGAAGGCAAGCGCGCGGCCTGGGGCTGGATATATGCTTTGCCAAAGAAGAACGCCGCGCCGGTGCCGAACAGCATCAGCGCAATGCCAATGGCGATGTCATTCACCTTCGGCAGCTTGCACAGATAGCCGTGGATCGCTCCGAACAGCACGCCGACGACACCCGCACCGAGAACACCAATCCACGGCGAGCCCGTGTGAAACGACAGCGCGTAACCGCTCATGGCGCCGAACACGAGAGTTCCTTCCAGTCCAAGATTGATCCGGCCGGATTTCTCGGTCAGGCATTCGCCCAGACTGACAAACAGAAACGGTGTGGAGACACGGATCGCGCCGGCAAACATCGCCAGCAGAACGGTCGCGAGTGAGCCGTCATCCATTACGAGGTGGCCTCCTTCAACCGGAAGATCGCGAACCGGCCATACAGGGTTTCAGAGACCAGCAGGATAACGAAGATCAGCCCCTGCAAAACAAGCACCGTCGCGTCGGGCAAATCCATGCGCCGCTGGATCAACCCGCCCGAGGCGGCGATACCGCCCAGAAAGATCGCGACCGGGATAATCACCAGCGGATTGTGGCGGGCCAGAAACGAGACGAGGATGCCGGTAAAGCCATAGCCCGCGACCAGCGAAGCATTCGCCTTGCCGTGGATCGCCGCGATCTCGAAGAACCCGGCCAGTCCCGCCGCTGCCCCGGCGATGGCGCAGGAAATCAGGATCAGCTTGCCCACAGGCAGGCCCTGCGCCTGTGCCGCGCGCAGATTGCCGCCGGTGATCCGGGCCGCAAAGCCAAAGGTCGTGCGGTTCATCACGAAATACAGAACGATGCACAGCAGAATGCCGAAGATCAGTCCCCAATGCACATCCGTGCCCGGGATATTGCCGATCATGTTCTCCTTGCCGATGGGCATGGTCGACGGCTTGTTGGGGTCGGAAGGATCCCGCAGCGCGCCCTCGACAAAGAAGTTCAGGATCGAGACCGCGATATAAAACAGCAGCAGGCTGGAGATCGTCTCGTTGACCCCGCGATAGTGGCGGACGGCCCCCACAATCCCCATCCAGATGCCCCCGGCAATGGCAGAGGCAATCACCATCACCCCGAGCAGCAGGAAGGTTGGTGCCCAAGAGATCATTGGGATGGCGATGGCTGCGGCCGCAAAGCCGCCCATGGTCAGCGCGCCCTCACCGCCAATCACCACCATGCCGAGGCGCGCCGGGATCGCCACACAAAGCGCGGTCAGCATCAGCGGAGAGGCCCGAATGAAGGTATTCTGCCAGGAAAACCAGGTGCCGAACCCGCCGCGCCAGAGCAATTCAAAGAACTGCACCGGCGACTTGCCGAGGATCAGCAGAAAAATCGAAAACAGTATGGCGGACAGCAGCAGCGCGGCAGCCGGCATCACCACGAATTCGGCAGAGCGCTTGAGGCGCGCAACCGTGTCGCTGGTGACCGGTGCGGCGGTGTCTGTGATGTCAGCCATGTTGGTGTGTCACCTTCAACTCAGGGATGTGTAACGGGGGGACCTGCACGCACTCAAATCAGGTCCCCCGGCTCACGCAAACTGATGATCAGGTGATGGAGCCGACAACGCCCTCAATCAGGAAGTCGGTCTGGTCGAGCATCGGGTCGTAATTGTCGAGGCTCTTGCCTGCGCCCACGAGAACCGAACCGTCCTGCTTCATGATCGGCCCGGCAAAGATCGGCTTGCCCGCCTTCACTTCGGCCCGTGCGGCATCGGCAGCGGCAATCGCAGCCGGTGAGGCACCCGCGCCATAACCGGTGTTCTGGACAAAGTCCTTGTCAAAGCCCGCACCGATGAAGTTGGGCAGCGGCTTCCCGGCAGCCAGATCAGCGGCATAGCCGGTGTATATCGTGGACCACTTGTATTCCGCGCCCGTGATGAAACCCTTGGGCGCCAGCGGAGCCTGGGACGCGTTATGGCCACAGGTTTTCACGCCACGGCCCTCGGCGGTCTCGATAACAACCTTCGGGCTGTCCACGTGACAGGTGATAACATCGCAATCGGCATTGACCAGCGCGTTGGTGGCCTCAGCCTCACGCACAGGCAGGGACCATTCGCCGGTGAAGATCACCTGCACGGTGGCATCCGGGTTGACCTTCTTGGCGCCCAGCAGGAACGAGTTGATGTTGCGCAGCACGGTGCCAATTGGCTTGGCCGCGACAAAGCCCAGCTTGTTCGTGGTGGTCGAAAGACCCGCGGCCACGCCATCGACGTAATGGGCCTGATCGAGATACCCGAAATAGGACCCGGCATTCTTGGGGTCGGCATCGGTCCAGAGCGGTGCGGCATGACGGAACTGCACATCGGGCTTCTTGGCGGCAAGATCGAGAACGAACGGCTTGTAGTAGCCGAAGGAGGTCGCAAAGATCATCTTGGCGTCATCCAGATTGATCATCGATTCCATGGATTTGGATACGGCAATCGTCTCCGGCACGCTTTCCTCTTCCACCACGGTCACATCCGGCAAGGTGCCCAGCACCTTGGCGGCTTCCGCATGGGCCTGGTTCCAGCCGAAGTCGTCGCGCGGGCCAACATAGACAATGCCGATGGTCAGCCCGGCCGCAGACGCCATGGTCGGCAGTCCCAGCGTGGCCAGTCCGGCAGCACCGGCGGCAGTGGATTTCACGAAGTTACGGCGTGAGATTTTGAAATCGTTCATGGACAGGTCCCTTATGTGGCTCCGCCGGGTATCGATGCGCCCGGCTGCAAAGATGTGACGTCCGGCGCAAAACTACCGAACTTCTGTCTATGGTTAGCAATGCCCATACCAAACCGGTCAGAATGTATACAATTCTGTGTAGTGCATTGTTTTTAGGTGTTTTTATTAGATTTTCAGAGCATTTTTCAGGCGTGCAGTACCGTCGAAATTCAGCGTCTGCCCGAAATTTGAGCAGGCCCTGATCTTTGGCGCGTTAACTGATCACTTTTTGTGCATGCCGTGCCTGACATCCGTTCGAGTGACTCCCCACCTCCCCCTTTTATCGTCATGGCCGGACTTGATCCGGCCATCTCATCTCAGTTTGTGGGGGGATGCCCGGATCAAGTCCGGGCATGACGGGGAATGCTAAAGCATGACGGCGCAGACCTCAGCATCCTTCGAGACGACCGCTTCGCGGTCTCCTCAGGATGAGGTTTGCGGCGAACCCAAAGGCCTCATCCTGAGGAGGGCCGGAGGCCCGTCTCAAAGGATGCTGCGGCGCGGCCTACCGCCGCCGAGCCCCGAACACACCCTCACCCTGAGCCTGACGAAGGGCGAGGGTTTGAACCTCATACTTCGACAACCTCAGCATGAGGTTCTTCGGTGAGGATGACCGGCCGACAGTCTACCGCCGCCGCGCCTGAACCTTGATGCCGACGATGGTTTCCTCGCCCAGGGTCTTCGCCGCCTCGATCCGTTGCAGGCCCTCAACCAAAATCAGCCGCTTGCCGTCATCGCGCACCATGATCGGCGTCTTCTGGCCGTCTTCGAGCATGCTTTCGGCGATCTCGGCGACCTTGGCTTCGTCGACGGTCTTGCGCCGGGCGGTCGGGACGTAAATCTCATCAATCTTGAGAACGAGGTCTTTCATCTGGGCTCTCCCGAAGCTCTCTCACACCATGACGGCGCGTGCGCATAAGCCTATCATTCTTTGCAGACAATGGAAGGAACGCCACATGCAAATCCCCGGAAATATCGTCGACATCTCGATGACCCTAGATGATGTGATCATCGTCGACCCACCGGCCATGCGCCCCTCGATCAAGATGATGGAACATGGTGACAATCTTGACCGCTGGCGCAAACTTTATCCCGGCCTTGATACCGATGATCTGCCCGGCGGTGTGGCCTCCGCCTATGAGACGATCACCTTGGCCACCCATAACGGCACCCATGTGGATGCGCCCAAACATTATCATCCGGTGGACAAGAACGGCGACCCGATGAAGGGCATCGACGAGATGCCGCTGGACTGGTTCATGCGCCCGGGCGTGAAGTTCGATTTCCGCCATTTCGCCGACGGCTATCTGGTGACCGAAGCCGATATCGAAGCCGAACTCAAACGCATCGGCCATGAGCTTCAGCCCTATGACATCGTGCTGGTGAACACCAGCGCAGCGGCGGCCTATGGCAGCGATCACTACATCGACAGCGGCTGCGGCATGGGCCGTGAAGCCACGCTGTATCTCACTTCGCGCGGCGTGCGCGTCTGCGGCACCGACGCCTGGACATGGGACGCCCCCTTTGCGCACACCGCCAAGCTTTGGGAGAAGACCAAAGACCCATCGATCATCTGGGAAGGCCACTATGCGGGGATCGAGGAACCGTATTGCCAGATCGAAAAGCTGCAGAACCTCGAGCAACTGCCGGACACGGGCTTCGTGGTGACCTGCTTTCCCTGCAAGATCAGGGGTGGCACGGCGGGCTGGACGCGGGCTGTGGCATTGTTTGATTAAACCACTATTCCCCAAAACAGGGCACATCAAACGAATATTGGAAACCAGTTTAGATACACCTGATAGTTCTTAAGGTTGCGTATCCAGCGCTAAGTTCTCATTTTGGTTGATGAAGAAATCGTAAATGGGATAAAATCGACCTAACAATAAAAATGGAAACGACTTACGGGGTAGCGAGAAATTGAACCATCATATTCGGGATAATATTGTTTTCGTTGCCATAGCTACTTTTGCGTTTTTGTCCGAACCCACAATCGCACAGGGCCAAAACAGGGAATACGACCCCATAAATTTTACCCAACAATTGAATTTCGAGCGCGGAAGTCTTTCTCCAAAGAGCCAAAACGCGATCTACTTGACACATACCGATACTTGTCGATTGGTCCAGAAAGAATTTGGGTGGCTAGCCTCCCAATGTGATGAGATCGAAAACATAGTTTTCGGCTATCTACCCAATCTCGACAATATAATTGTCAACAAGCCAAACACCGACGGGTTTGTAAAATTCGATGATTGGGAAGATCGTGATTTAGACGCTGAAATTGAACTAATTTGGGATAGCTACGTCTCTGGGATTGCATCACAGAGCGCACAACTTGGGATCAACATTACCCCGATTGATTGGTATGTCTATCCAACTCTTAAGAAAAAAAATGGCTACATGTACTACGCAGTCTTACTAGACTGGAACGGGGAAAGAACTCTCAATGTAAACGCGACATTGTTTGATAGAAAAGGCTTCGTCAATTTTAGCCTTGTCCCCATCGACCCCAATATTGGAAAATCCGAACTGGAAGATACGATTGGAAATGTTCTTGTTTCCTATACGCCCACTGTAGATCAATCCTATGTCGACTTCAGTTCTGGCGACAAGATTGCCGCTGTAGGAGCGGTGGGCGTCCTAGCCTCGTTACTTGGCGTGAAGTATGGAAAAGCAGCTGCAACAGGACTTTTCGCAATACTTCTAATATTTGCAAAAAAGCTTTGGTTTCTTGTTTTTCTACCGCTTTTTCTAATTCCAAAACTATTCAGACGAAAGAAAGAGCATTAGCTTCCACCCTCATAGAAATCGGTAAAAGCCAACTCTACCCACGCGTCCACCCTCTTAACTCCACCGCCGTCACGCCGGTCTTCAGCTTTTCCATCATCTCCGCTTCCGCCGCTTCGCGCTTGAGGGAGGCTTCGATGGTCGCGGCGACCATGCCCTTGGGGATGATCACAACGCCGTCGCCGTCGCCCAGCACCAGGTCGCCGGGTGAGACGATGACGTCGCCGAAGGCCAGCGTCTCGTTGATCTTGAAGTCACCGTTGAGGTCTTTCAGGGTGCCGCGCATGCACAGGCCCCGGGCGAAGACCGGCCAGCCTTTTTTGGCGAGCGCCGCGCCGTCGCGCACGCAACCGTCGATGACCAAGCCGCCGAGCTTGCGGGCGCTGGCCGAGGTGCACATCACTTCCCCGAAATAGCCGCCCTCGTAGCCGCCGCTGACATCGGCCACGATCACGTCGCCGGGCTGGGCTTCGTCGATGGCGAAGTGAATGGCGAGATTGTCCAGCGGTGGGCCCTTCACCGGGAAGGCCGGGCCGCAGATGGTCATGCCCGGGGCCACCGCCTTGATGGCAGAGGGCAGCGATCCGATGCGCCCGGCGGCCTCGTGCATGGTGGATGAGTCGATCTGCGCCGCAGCGGCGAGCAGTTCGGCGGTCAATACGGCGTCTGAATTATCCTGTGCGGCCATTTCGGCGCGTCCCCCAAAAATGATAACGTTGGCGGTGAGTTTAGACGCGGAACGCGCATTCGTCATTGGGGGGAAGTTCGTGTTGGTTCGATTCAATCAAAGTCACCCGTCATGCCCGGGCCTGACCCGGGCATCCCTTGCGCGAACCGATGATCATCGCGCTGAGATACGCGGATCAAGTCCGCGTATGACGAATTTGGTAACGCAGTATGGATTTCTCCTTCGTCATGGCCGGACTTGTTCCGGCCATCCACGTGGTCGATCCACGCGCAGCGGTCATTGGGGCCACCGGACGTGGATGCCCGCAACACGTGCGGGCATGACGATACCTGATGAGGCGCTATCCCCCACCTCACCCCGGCCCTCTCCTCGCGGGAGGAGAGGGTGTTTGATTGGTGGTGCATCATGACCGGCGTTCTCTCTGGCATGCGGGTCGTGGAAGGCTCGGCCTTTGTCGCCGCACCCACCTGCGGGATGACGCTGGCCCAGTTGGGGGCGGATGTGATCCGCTTTGACATGATCGGCGGCGGGATCGATTACAAGCGCTGGCCGGTGACGGCGCAAGGCAACTCGATCTACTGGGCCGGGCTGAACAAGGGCAAGCGCTCCATCGCCGTGGATTTCCGCAAACCCGAGGGGCAGGAAATCCTCTCCAACCTGATCACCCAGCCGGGCGAGGATCGCGGGATCCTGCTGACGAACTTCCCCATGAAGGGCTGGCTGTCCTATGACACCCTGAAAGAGAAACGCGCAGACCTGATCGCGCTGAACATTCTGGGCAACCCGGATGGCTCGGTCGCCGTCGACTACACGGTCAATGCCGCGGTGGGCTTTCCCTATGTGACCGGGCCGGATGCGGAAACCCATCCGGTGAACCATGTCTTTCCGGGCTGGGATGTCTCCACCGGCTATGCGGCGGCCACAGGCCTGTTGGGGGCCGAGCGGCACCGGCGGCTGACGGGCGAAGGCCAGTATGTCTCGCTGTCGCTCGCCGATATGGCTTTCGCGACGGTCGGCAATCTTGGCTATATCGGCGAAGTGCAGATCAACGGCACGTCACGTCCTCATATCGACAACGACGTCTATGGCAGTTACGGCCGCGACTTCCCCACCAAGGATGGCCGGCAGGTGATGATCATCGCCGTGTCCGTGCCTCAGTGGAAAAAGCTGGTGGAGGCGACGGGCACCGAAACCGAGATGACCGCGTTGGAACGTGAGCACGGCTACGATTTCCGGCAGGACAAGGACCGGTATGAAGCGCGCGATGCGATCTCGGCCCATCTGGCTGCGTGGTGCGCGGCGCGCACGTTGGACGAGATCCGCACGGTGTTCGACGCCCACAATGTCTGCTGGGGGCCGTACCAGACCTTCACCCAGATGGTCGAGGAAGACCCGCGCGCAACCACCGCCAACCCGCTGTTTGCCGAGATCGACCAGCCCGGTGTGGGGACTTATCTGGCGCCGGGATCACCCCACAAGTTCGGCGCGTTCGAACGGGAGCATGCCCGCGCGCCAGTGCTGGGCGAACACACCGATGAGATATTGTCGGGTGAACTGGGCCTGAGTGAGGGCGAAATCGGCAAGCTGCACGATGCCGGTGTCGTCGCGGGGCTGGATGACTAAAAACACATACGTCATGCCCGGGCTTGACCCGGGCATCTCAGAACCGACACAAGGGAGATGCGCGGATCAAGTCCGCGCATGACGAGAATGGGGGAAAGGGCCGTATGCCTGCGAATCACTCCACCGTCATGCCCGCACTTGTTGCGGGCATCCACGTCCATCGGCACACTCAGCGACCGAACCGGACACAATGACGTGGATGGCCGGAACAAGTCCGGCCATGACAAAAATAGATCGAGCCCAAAACTGCCGAGTTGCCCCATGAACAACCCACTCGACCTTTGCCGCGATGCCCTGCCCGATGCGCAGGCGTTCCGAACGGCCGCCGCGCAGGCCGCCATTGCGCTGGCCGCGCCCGGTGGCGCGGTGGACTCCGCCAAACTCGACGAGCACCAGTTCGCCCTGCACGGCTATGCCTGGATGGCCACCTATGTGACTGCGCTCGAACAGCTTCTCGGCTGGGCCGAGCGTCTCGACAGCGACGGCCGGTTCTCTGATCTGGAACAGCTGATCTTGTCCTGTGGCTTCGGGGCCTATCTCAAGCAGCTCAAATACGGCATCGCCATGAGCCAGGACGAGATCGCCCGCCCCGGTGATCTGGGCCTCGATGAGAGTGAGTTCTTCACCGGCGCGGCCGCCCGCAAGCTGATGACCGAAGGTGACAGCATCGCCGTGCGTCAGGCCATCGCCGAAACCCTGCGGGACCGGTCCGGTGATTTTGGCGATCGCGGATTGGACGAAACCAACAGCATGATCGCCGACCAGTTTCATCGCTTTTCCGACGAGAAGGTCTCCCCCCATGCCCATGGCTGGCATGTGCGCGACGAGCTGATCCCGCTGGAGATCATTCACGAGATGGCCGAACTGGGCGTCTTCGGCCTGACCATCCCCGAAGCCGATGGCGGGCTGGGCATGGGCAAGATCGCCATGTGCGTGGTCACCGAGGAACTCTCGCGCGGCTATATCGGTGTGGGGTCGCTGGGCACCCGCTCGGAGATCGCGGCCGAACTGATCCGCGTCAACGGCACGCCGGAACAGAAAGCCAAGTATCTCGGCCCCATCGGTGCGGGCGAAATTCTGCCGACCGCCGTCTTCACCGAACCCAATCACGGGTCGGACCTGGCCCATATCCGCACCCGCGCCACCCGGGATGGAGATGTGTACCGGGTGAAAGGCAACAAGATCTGGATCACCCATGCCGCCCGTACGGACATGATGACCCTGATGGCCCGCACCGACCCCGACGAGAACGGCTATCGCGGCCTGTCCATGTTCCTGGCCGAAAAACCACGCGGCACCGACGCCGATCCCTTCCCGGCTGCCGGCATGGAAGGCACCGAAATCCGCGTGCTGGGTTATCGCGGCATGAAGGAATACGAGTTGGGCTTTGATGGTTTTGAGGTCTCTGCCGATAGCCTGCTCGGCGGACAGGAGGGTCAGGGCTTCAAACAGCTGATGGCAACCTTTGAGACCGCGCGCATTCAAACTGCGGCACGCGCCGTGGGTGTCAGCCAGAACGCCCTCGAGCTGGGCTTTGGTTACGCGAACGACCGTGAACAGTTCCGCCGCCCCATCGTCGAGTTCGCCCGCGTGGGTGGCAAGCTGGGCTGGATGGCCACCGAGACGATGATCGCCCGTCAGCTCGCCTATTTCGCCGCGCGTCAGAAAGATTCCGATCAGCGCTGTGACATCGAAGCCGGCATGGCCAAGCTGCTCGGTGCCCGAGTCGCATGGTCGAACGCGGACAACGCCCTGCAGATTCATGGCGGCAATGGCTACGCCGAGGAGTACGACATCTCCCGCGTGCTGTGTGATGCGCGCATTTTAAATATTTTTGAAGGCGCGGCAGAGATCCAGGCGGGTATCATCGCCCGGGGCCTTTTGGGGCGTCCCAACCGCCCGGCGTGATCCGGGATTCTCTTTTTGGAATCAACTCACTATTCAAATATGTGAAAAATTGGTTCTACTTTTTAGAGAATTTATTTCTAATTGTTCTCGCTTATTACACCTACAGTAATACCATTCAAGCAGCCAAAAATGCTTTCAGGACAAGGGCTTCTGTCTTGTCACTGAAACAGGAGGGCGGCATGGTTGTTTCATTGACCATGGTTAACAATTTTCTAACCAATATGGACGCAACAAAATTCCGGGATTCAGGCACTCATGAGCCAAAGTGACATCGTCGTTGTTGATTCGGTAACGAAGTTCGGCCCCGCCGATCTTGGTCGTGTGTCCATCGCCGCATCCCATGGTGGCGCGTATGCGGGGTATCTCGCGGCACGCGCAGGGGTCCGGGGCGTCATTCTGCACGACGCGGGGGTTGGCAAGGATCAGGCGGGGATCACCGCGCTGCCGTATCTCGATGAACTCGGCATTGGTGGCGCAACAATTGACTACAAAAGCGCTCGTATCGGCGACGGCCGCTCCATGGCTGACAGCGGTATTGTGAGCCATGTAAATCAGGCGGCCAGCGCGGTTGGATGCAAGGTCGGTCAATCGGCAATGGACTGCGCGCACGCCATGCAGGCGATCCGTGTGTCGGGGGGGGAAGTCCCCGGCTATGACGAAGCTCGGTTTGTATTGCGCGACGCACAGGGCGGATCACAAGTCATCGGTTGTGATTCAACCTCCCTCGTGAAGCCTGAAGATGCGGGAAACATCGTGGTCACAGCCTCTCATGGTGACCTGCTGAAAGAATCCCCCAGCTGGGGTGATCGTCCCGATGTGCTTGCGGCTATCTTCAATGACGCCGGTTCGGCAAACCCGACCCGCCTCCCCGATCTGGACACCCGTGCCATTGCGGGCGCGACCGTCTCCGCCGACAGCGCGCGCATCGGAGACGCCCGCTCCACCTATGAGGACGGGATTATCTCTCATATCAACGAAACCGCCCGCGCCCGAGGCGCACGTATCCGAATGACATGTCGTGAGTTTGTTCAACAGATGATCGACAGCGCCCGCGAGAACAGTGCCTAGGCCAGCATCGCCTTGACCCGTGCGGCAATCCGGTCAGCCTTGATCTTGTAAGCTTCTTCGAGCGGGATTGAGAACGGAATAGGGATGCGCTCTCCACCCAGCCGCGCAACAGGAACACCGAGTTCCTCGGCGACTTCAGCTGCAATTTCACCCCCGAACCCGCCAACACGCACAGCTTCGTGAACCACCAGAAGACGGCCGGTTTTGCCAACCGAGTTCATCACAGCATCACGATCCCAAGGCCAAAGCGTCCGAAGATCGATGACCTCAACCGAAACACCCTCCCCGGCAAGGCTCTCGGCAGCCTCTGCCGCAACGCCCACCTGAGCCGCCCAGCTGACGATGGTCAGGTCGCTGCCTTCACGAACAATGCGCGCGACGCCCAGCGGAGTTTCGGACTGGTCATCCTCGTCAACCTCTCCAACAGCGCCCCAAAGCCCCTTGTGCTCCATATAGACGACCGGGTCATCGCAACGAATGGCTGCTTTCAGCAGCCCGCGATTCTCTGCCGGTGTTCCCGGCGTCACAACGACCAATCCGGGCACATGGGTGTACCAGGCTTCCGGCGACTGGGAATGCTGCGCGGCAATCCCGCCACGTATCCCAATCGGCATGCGGGCCACCATGGGCACCCGTGCCTGCCCGCCAAACATGTAGCGCGCTTTCGCGGCCTGATTGACGAGTTCATCCACAGCACACATGGCAAAATCTGAAAACCTCAACTCCGCAATCGGACGGGTACCGGCAAGTGCGGCACCAACCGCAGCCCCCATGATTGTCGATTCAGAAATCGGCGTGTCAACGATACGATCCTCGCCAAACTCGGCCTGAAGATCACTGTACTGGCCGGCCATACCTCCCTCGTAACCAAGATCCTCTCCAAGTGCCCATACTGTCGGGTCCCGGCGCATTTCTTCCTGCAGGCCCAACCGGGCCGCCTGGGCATAGGTCATTTCGCTCATCGGGCAGCCTCCGGAACATTGGGTGCACCGACATCCTGAACGTCCGTGAATGCGAGGGACGGATGTGGCCAGGGCGCTTGTTTGGCGTCCTCCACGTAGCCCGCAATCTCGGCATCGACCTCCGCGCGCATCCGGTCGAGTTCGTCCTGCTTGAGACCGTTCTCGAGCAACCACGTTTCTGTCCGCGCCACAGGTTCGTTCTTGAGCGCTGCCTCGGCTTCGCCCGCGGGTCGATAGCCTGCATCATCATGGGCAAAATGGCCGCGCAGGCGATAGGTCATTGCCTGAATAAGCTGAGGACCCGAGCCGTTTCGAATTTCAGAAATGATCCGTGCAGCTGTACCATCAACTTCGAAGAGATCGTTCCCATCAATGGTGACAGCCGGCACATCGAAACTCTCGGCGCGCTTTGCAATTCCTTCGCCCGCAGTGACCAGACGGGTCGTCGTTGTTGCGGCGATCTGATTGTTCTCGCAAACGAACAGCACCGGCAATTCATACACCTTGGCCCAGTTTAGGGCCTCCATGAACGGGCCGCGGTTGATCCCGCCATCGCCAATAAAGTTTACAATAATCCGGTCCTGCTTGAGCAGTTTGATCGCCTGCGCAGCCCCGACAGACATGGTGCAGCCATCTGCGATCACACCATTTGCGCCCAGCATTCCCACGGAAAAGTCCGCGATATGCATGGAACCGCCCTTGCCGTTGCTGGTGCCGCCCTCTTTGCCAAACAATTCCAGCATCATCGCGCGCGGATGGGCGCCCTTGGCGATGGAATGCCCATGCCCCCGGTGATTGCTCATCAGGTAGTCATCGTCGCGAAGATTTTCGCAGATACCGACGGCAATGGATTCCTCGCCGATATACTGGTGCACCGAGCCGCGCACATTTCCGGCAAAGAAATTCTCACCCGCAGCCTCTTCAAAAGCGCGGATCACCAGCATCTTGCGATACATCGCAATGACGCGGGCTGGTTCATTGACCAATGTCTCGTTGTTCACGTGTTCCTCCCCTAGACGCACGTCCACGGACGCAGGCAGCGAGTATCGCGTGCCAATGCGTCCGCGGTAAAGCGCAGAGGTGAACCGTCGCCCGGTGCGTTATTCGGCAGCGACTTCGATGCGCGAGGATTCGCCCAATGCCTTGTTGACCCGTGGCATGACCTCTGTGGCCATCAATTCCATCGAGCGTTTGCCCAATTCAGGGTCAACCCAGTCGTGCCCGGCATAGACGAGTGTGCCGAACTCACCGACCTCCTCGCGGAACGCAAGAAGATCATCGACGATCTTGTTGACCGAACCAGCCATCACCAGAGAGTCGACCATGAAATCAACAGTGACTTCTTCCTCAGGCTGATCCCTGTCGGTTTTGAACAGACCCAGCTTGCCAGACCGCCTCAGTTTCTCACCCAGTTGCTGGAAGTAGAACCGATAGGGCGATTGCGCACCTGTTCCATATTCTTTGGCGACCTTGTCGTCGTCAGCCACGAAGATTGATCGTGCCACACGCCAGACGGACGGGTCCGCTTTCTGACCAACAGCCTCGCAACCTTCGGCATAGTTCGGCCAATGCGTCGCCACCCATTTGGATTGCAGGAAGTTCGCTGAAACGGGAATCCAGCCACGCTTGCCAAGTTCGATCACACCTTTTGAATACGGCGCAACAACTGTTCCGAAAATCGGCGGGTGGGGATCTCGCTGATAGGGCTTGAGGATGTAGCCCTGCCCGAGATCTTCCTGATGCGTTTTGGCTGTCGAGATGTTCCAGTACTTGCCCGTCAGATTGTAGGGCGGCTCTTCGGTCCACAGCGCAATGATATGGTTGATCGCCTCCTCAAACTTCTCATTGCGGTCAATATCCAGAGTCCCAAACACCTCTGAATCAGACTGGAGGTTGCCAGGGCTGATACCCAGCATGAAACGCCCCTTGAGCATGTGGTCGACCATGGATGCCTCGCCCGCGAGTGCGGCGGGATGGTGATGCCCCAGATTGGCCGTGCCGGTCGCGAGCGTGATGTTCTTGGTGGCCTCCGCAACCCAAGCAATGAACATCAGGGAGTTCGGTACCGGCTCAAAACGGTCCGTGACATGCTCACCCATATAAGCTTCTGCAAAACCGAGTTCGTCGGCCAGAATGAAAGCTTCGCGGTCTTCGCGAAGGGTTTCGCTGATCGGCCGGTCGGCCGGATGCAACGGCATTGTAAAAAATCCAAGTTCCATAGCTCTGCTCTTTATTCCTAAGCATTAAGAATCGATAAGCCGAAAACTAGTCGGCGCAACTTATGAAAGACTTGTTTCACATCAATGCAAACCGAATCGATTTCGGTCTCACCATACAGGACAACTGGCTTCCGCCACTGGTAGATGGCCACTTCGTAGCCTAGATTGCCCATAATCAAAAAAAATCATCAGACGAAGTGTAGCGGGGAAATTCGAATGAGCGAAACGGCTGCCGACGGCGGTAACGTCAAGATCGAGATGAGTGGCGGCGAAGCCATTGCCGAGATGTTCAAACTGCACGATGTTGGACCGATGTTCGGCATGGCCGGTTTCCAGTTGCTTCCCTTTTATGATGCTGTTCGTGAGTTGGGCCTTCAGCACACATTGATCAATGACGAACGCAGCGGCGCGTTCATGGCCGACGCCTGGGCGCGTGTCACAGGACGTCCGGGCGTATGCGACGCAACACTCGGACCGGGCGCGACCAACCTGCTGACGTCTCTCACGGAATCTCTGAATGCGGGTATTCCCCTGATCGCCATGATCGGCGACAGCAATCGGGAACATGCCTGGAAGAACATGACTCAGGAGACCCGGCAGGTCGAAATGCTGCGCCCAGCCGTCAAGGAAGTGATCCGGGTCGAAGTGGGCACACGCATCCCCGAACACATTCGCTACGCCTACACGATCGCGACGACCGGGCGTCCGGGACCGGTATTGCTCGATGTGCCGGAAGATATCTGTCATGGCGTATTTGAGTTCTCCGCCGATGATTTGTTCGCAGACCCAACGACCACCTATGCACCATCACGACGATCCCGACCTGCGCGGGACGATGTGGAACGCGCCGCGAAATTGCTCGCCGAGGCCAAACGTCCCGTTATTCTTGCGGGCGGTGGCATACATATTTCCGGAGCTCAGGACGAACTGACGGCCTTTGCCGAAGAGCAATCCATCCCCGTCGGACACACGCTTTCGGGCAAAGGCTCGATCGCTTGCGTGCATGACCTCTCACTTGGTTTGTTCGGCCGATATTCCCGCACCGCCAACGACGTTTTGGACTCCGCCGACGCGATTTTCGTCGTCGGTTGCAAGCTCGGGGAAATCGCCACCAAGCGTTACACGATTCCGCGACTTGGCATTCCGATCATCCATCTTGACATCATGGCGGCCGAGATCGGCCGCTGGGCGCGCACAGATATCGCGCTTTGCGGCGATGCGCGCGAAGGCATCGCGGATCTGCGCGAAGCGCTTTCTGATGGCGCCGAAAAGCGCCGCGCCGGACGTACCGACTTCATCACGGAAATCTCCGCCGGAAAAGCCAAATGGCGCGCTGAAGTTGAGGAGCGGCTGACGTCAGATGAAGTCCCGGTCAACATGGCCCGCATGGTCCATGAGCTGAACAACGTTCTGCCCGAGGATGCGATCCTTGTGGCTGATGGCGGCTTTGCTGCCCATTGGACAGGCTTGATCTATGACACCAAAAAAGCCGGACGTGGCTACATTCCGGATCGGGGTATGGCCTCTATCGGTTATGGCGTTTCCGGCGGCATCGGTGCCCAGCTTGCTGCACCGGATCGACCGGTGTTCACGCTCACCGGCGATGGTGGATTGAACATGACACTCGGCGATCTGGAGACCGCCGCACGGCTCAAGGTTCCGGTTACTGTCCTCGTGGTGAACAACGCCGCATCGGGCTACATCAAGGCACTCCAGCACGCGATGTTCGGCGGGCGCTATCAGTCAGCCGACCTGTCAGAGCTGAACTACGCCAACATCGCCGAAAATCTTGGTTGTCGCGGCATTCGGGTCGAACACCCCGACGAGTTGGCACCGGCGTTCCGCACAGCGCTGGAAAACCGTGACAAGCCAAATGTGATCGACATTGTTGTGACACGTGATGCCGGTAAGATGCTTCCTGGCGTCGACAACCGCACGGCTCCAATCAAGAAGGGCGACCGGATCGCATAAGGAGACGCAGCATGAGCGAAACCACAACGCGTCAGAACAAGCCCGCGCATATCTTCGAACTGTACAACCGACCTGAAAACCTATCCAAGACGAATTGGCGCACCGCGTATGCCCGTCCCTTATGCTGAACCCATGGAAAACGAATTCCGGGTCACAACCGAACGCGTGGTCTCAAAGGCCCGCGAAGTTCCAGACGCCTGAACAGGAAAACAGATTATGAAATTGATTACTTTTGATGCCGGGGACGGCGCACATGTGGGTCTCGTTACCGATGCCGGTGTTGTCGATCTGACCCAGCATGCAGGTGTAACCTCCCTGCGCGGCCTGATCGCCGACGGCAAGGTCGCTGACATGGCCGCCCATGGGAACGCAGCCGCCGACCACGAACTTGATGACGTGACCTTTCTGCCTGTCATCCCGGACCCCGAGCATATCTGGTGTGTCGGCGTGAACTATATGGACCATCTGCAGGAAGCCATCGATGCCGGTCTGCCCCGTTCGAAATCCGAGTTCCCGATGATCTTTGGTCGCTATGCCGACACGATGGTTGGCCACAAGCAGAACCTGATGAAGGCGCCGATCGTCCACAAACTCGACTATGAGTGCGAACTCGCCGTGATTATCGGCAAAGGTGGACGCTACATCGCCAAGGAAGACGCCTTGTCCCATATCGCCGGATATTCCTGTTTCAACGAGGGCAGCGCACGCGACTGGCAGTACCACACCGCGCAAGTGGTCCCGGGCAAGAACTTCGCCAAGACGGGCGGCTTCGGCCCCTGGATGGTCACGGCGGATGAAATCCCCGACCCACAGGTCCTCGACATCTCGACTGTCCTCAACGGTCAGACGATGCAAAGCGCCAACACCAAGGACATGATCTTTGATGTCGCGACGGTGATTTCCTATGTCTCAAACATCTCCGAGCTGCAGCCCGGTGATGTGATCGCCTCGGGCACACCCTCGGGCGTAGGTCAGTCCCGTGAGCCGCAGGTCTTTATGCAACCGGGCGACACCTGCGAAATCCATATCGAGAATGTTGGCGTTCTGGTCAACGAGATCGCCGAGGGATAATCCCACCTGATCTCGATCAATGCGCTTGAAAGCATTGATGGGTATCGCTCTCCGGGTCGAAACCACAGACCCGGAGACGCGCCATGCCAAAGAATATCCTGATCGTTCAGGGGCACCCCGACCCTGCAGGCGGGCATTTCTGTAATGCTCTGGAATCTGCATATGCCAATGGCGCGCGGCATGCAGGTCATGACGTCAGCATCATCCACGCTTCGACCTCCGATTTTTCCATTCTGCGGACCCAAGAAGAGTTCGACACCGGAAAACTGACCGCAGACATCAAAACCGCGCAGGACTCCATCCAGTGGGCAGACCATCTGGTTATTATCTATCCGCTGTGGCTTGGAACCATGCCGGCCCTGCTCAAGGGTTTTTTCGAGCAGGTTTTGCGTCCCAATTTCGGATTTCTAATCAAGGAAGACGGGCGCTGGGAAAAACGCCTCAAGGGACGCACGGCGCGCGTTGTAATCACCATGGGCATGCCGGCATTTGTTTACCGATGGTACTTCGGCGCGCATTCACTACGAAGTCTTGAGCGCAACATCCTGGGGTTCTGCGGCATTGCCCCCATTCGCACGTCGCTGATCGGCATGGTGGACGCACCGGCCCCAAAAGGCCGATTGCGCTGGCTCGCAAGAATGGAAAAATTTGGTTCCCGCGGTGACTAAAATGACGTCTAGCGCCGCCCGAACAAACGCCCATCGATCAGAGCCAGGCCAAACGCGATAAAGGCCATGCCAATGGCCTGCTCGATGGTCAGGGTCTCTTCCAGTATGAAGATACCCAGAAGGAGCGCACTGACCGGAGCCATGAAGTTGACAAGCATCAGGTTGGTTGCGCCCGCCGAAGCCAGAACCCGATAGTAAATAAGATAGGCGACCCCGGTTGACCCAAGCGCCAATCCGGCGACCGCGCCCATACCCGCCAAGCTCGGCAATGCGAGTGTCCAGGGTCGGTCAAAAATCAGAACGAATGGCAGCAGCAGAACCACAGCCATGGTCACCTGACCCGCAGCGATAGAAATCGGCGACATATCCTTGCGGCCGAAGCGCCGGCCGAAGACTGCAGCAATCGAATACGAGACCGCACCGCCCAGTACGGCCAGCTGCGCAAAAACATTGGCCCCAAGGTCACGCAGAAACTCCGGACCGATCAGGACGGCAACACCAAACACACCGGACACCACACCCGCCCCCTTGAGAGGCGTGAAGCCTTCGTCATCGGTGAAGAAATGCGCTGTGATCACCGCAAAAAGTGGCGTCATGGCAATCAGGATCGAAGCAAGCCCGCTCGTGATCTGGATTTGACCCCATGCGATCAGCGAAAACGGCAGCGCGGAATTGAACACCGCCATGATCGTCAGGACCACCCAAAGGCCCCAGCCGCGCGGGAACTCCTTCCGCAGGATCAGCACGATGCTCCACAAGAACAGTGATGCACCGCCCACCCGCAGAATCATGATGGTGAACGGCGGCAGGTCACGCAGCGCAACCTCGATGAGGAAAAAGGCGCCGCCCCACAAGACCGACAGAATCATTAACAAACCCCACTCAAAAGGGGTCATTCGCAAACTTTCAGACCTGGCCATACGCACTACCCTGTCAGCTGAAACCGGCTTAACAATCGACCGTCAATCGTCACAAGCCCGACCACAATACACGCCAAACCGATCACTTGCTCGATTGTCAGCGTTTCTCCCAGTACGAATATACCGAGCAGCAAAGCACTGACCGGCACCAGAAAGTTCACCAGAAGAATATTGATCGCACCCGCATTGGCCAGAATGCGGAAATAGATCAGATAGGCAAAGGTCGTCGAAACAACGGCAAGACTTATGATGGCCCCCCAGACAGGGAGGCTCGGATTTGCCAGGGTCCATGGCTGATCGACAATCAGCGTAAACGGCACCAGCAGAACTGTTGCCATCGTCATCTGACCGGTCGCCACGAACAGGGGCGGCACGCCAAATGTCGCGAACCGCCGTCCATAGATCGCCGATCCGGCATAACAGATCGCAGCCGCCAGAACCGAAAGCTGTCCGATCAAATCGCTGCCAATATCCCCCAGCAGCTCGGGGCCCAGAAGAAACACCACGCCGATCAAGCCGGCGAGAATCCCGATTATCTTGCCCGGCGTCAGTCCCTCGTCCCGCGTCCAGTAGTGTGCGCCCACCACGGCAAAAAGCGGCGAGGTCGCGATCAGGATCGAGGCCAGTCCACCGGTGATATGGATCTGCCCCCAGGCGATGAGAAAGAAGGGAATCGCCGAGTTGATTGCGGCCATGATGCCCAGTGCAACCCAGACGTCCCGGCTGCGCGGAATGGTGATGCCGCTCGCGAACACGACAATCCAGAGGATGATTGATGCCAGCCCGACCCGAAACAAAATGATGGAGAGTGGCGGAAGTTCCAGAATCGCGATTTCATTGAAAAAGAACGTGCAGCCCCAAAAGCCACCAAGAATGAACAGCAAGATCCACTCCACGGGGGTCATGCGCAGGCTGCTCGTCTTTAACATTCAGACTAGCCCGCCAGCTCCGCTTTGAGCTTGGCGACCGCCGTATAGGGTGCCGTGAAGACCGGACGCCCTTCCATCGGCGTAATCTTACGCGGCACCAGCCCCATGGAGAACTGCCCCAGCATCAAGCTATCGCAGTCCGTCATGGCCGCAGCGGATGCCACCACCAGATCGTCATGAGCGGGGCGATCACCCTCCAGCAGGATTTCAAACGCGCCGTCCGCCACATCACTGATCAGGTCATAGGTCAGATTGTGGGCGGCGGCATAGCTGACGATATCGTCGGTCAGGCATTTGATAGTCCCCGGCGTGGTCGCAAGGATGCCCAGCCGGTTGCCCTGACCAAAGGCGGCTTCGATCATCGCCTCGTAAGATGTCAGCACCGGGATATCCATCCCCTCGCGACCGGCCTCGACCAGACGGCCGAATACCGAGCCACAGAAAATAACGGCATCCGCGCCCGTGTTCTGGCTGTAACGCAGCAGCCGCGCAATCCGGTCGTAGCATTCCTCGGGCATGACATCGGGCACCGTCATGTCGTCATTGATGAAGTCCGCATAAAGCGACTGATCCAGCACACAGACCGGCTCAGCCTCAGGCCAGAGTTCTTCAAACGCGGCGCGCACGGTCGGAAACGCGACTTCCGTGGGCGAAACAACGCCGATGCGTGGTTTGGCCATGATCTCTAGTTCCCCAACAGACGTTTAAGCTTTCGCACCGAGGTGTGCGGGGCCGTCAGCACCGGGCGGCCGGGCATATCGGTGAACTGCTTGACTGCACTGGTCATCGAGAACTGCCCGAGCATCAGACAGTCGCAGTCGGTCATCTTGTCGGCAGCGGCAGCCACCATCTGATCATGGGTTTCCACATCGCCGGCCAGAATGATCGGCCGCGCGGCGTCTTCCACATGCTGAACCAGAGTGTAGGGCTTACCGTGTTCTTTCGAGTACCGATCAATATCGTCGAGCAGGCACTGCAGCGAACCCGACACAGTGGTCAGGATGCCAAACCGTGAGCCGGCGGCGAAGGCTTCCTCAATCATAGATTCCTGAGCGCTGAGCACCGGCACGGAGAGATTCTCACGCACTGCTTCAACGACGCGCCCAAACACAGACCCGCAGAACACAATGCCGTCCGCGCCGGTGTCCTGACTGTATTGCAGCAGCACCGCCATCCGCTCATAGGTCTCATCCGTGACACCCTTCCCGCCGCCGTAATCCGCATAAAGTGACTCATCAAGCAGGGTAATCGCCTGAGCCTCGGGCCAGACATCTGCAAAAGCTTCTGCGACGGCATCCATGGCATTGTCCATGGGTGTCACAACCCCGATACGTACTGGCATTCGTTTCACTCCCCAAAAAGAACTGTCCCCACTTTAGGCTCTCAGAACAAACTGCGTAAATCAGCCGATAGATCGTCTTACCAAGCGAGCAAACCCATCAGCAAACTGGTGTGAGCCCCTCAGACAGGTCAAAATCGAATATCTCGCAGCAAGGATCAAAGACATGACGGATATCTACATCGTTGGCATTGGCATGACCGCTCTCGGGAAGTTCCCCGACAAGTCGGTCAAGGAACTCACCAATGAAGCCGTGTCCACCGCGCTGACCGATGCCGGCGCAACCATGGGCGATGTTGAGGCCGCGTGGTTCTCCAACACCCGTCAGGGGATGATGGAAGGTCAGAATACCGTGCGTGGCCAATG
The DNA here is from genome assembly GCA_943787745.1 of uncultured Alphaproteobacteria bacterium. GTDB lineage: Bacteria > Pseudomonadota > Alphaproteobacteria > UBA6615 > UBA6615 > JABJAG01. Next base: position 840,772 of record CALSNJ010000002.1, read on the forward strand.
CGCGCTGCGCTCCATGGGGTTCGAGTCCATTCCCATCGTGAATGTCGAAAACGCCTGCTGCTCATCCTCCACAGGGCTCAATCAGGCCTATGCCTATCTCAAAGCTGGCATGGGAGGCGTGGCGCTGGTCGCGGGCAGCGAAAAGATGTTCTACCCGGAAAAGCGCGACCTCATGTTTCAGGCCTTTCGCGGCGGCTGGGATGTGCACACCCAGGAAGAAACCGAAGCCCGGCTGCTCGCGCTCGGTGAAGGTCTGGAACTGCCCCCCGAAGCGCTCGAAGACACCGGCGAACACAGCGTCTTCATGGATATCTATGCCTCGCTGGCCCGCCAGCACATGAAGAATTTCGGCACCACCCAGCGCCAGATCGCGGCGGCGGCTGCCAAAAGCCACTTCCACTCGACCATGAACCCTCTGGCCCAGTACCAGAAGGATTTCAGCGTCGATGACGTCCTCAACGACCGGCTGATTTCATGGCCCCTCACCCGTGCCATGTGTGCGCCGTTGTCCGACGGTGCCGGGGCGCTTGTGCTCGCCAGCGCGGACGCACTCGATCGCTTCGACAAGTCACGGGCGATAAAAGTCATGGGCACAGCATTGGTGAGCGGTTCGGACCGCGACCCGAACGACTTCGACAACCATCTCGGCATGGTCGCCGCCAACCGCGCCTACAATATGGCCGGTGTGTCACCCGAAGATGTCGATGTGGCCGAAGTTCACGATGCGTCCGCCTATGCCGAAATCGTGCAGGTCGAAAACATGGGCTTCTGCGCCCGTGGCGATGGCGGCGCGCTGGCCGAAAGCGGCGAAACCAAGCTCGGCGGGCGCATCCCGGTGAACACTTCGGGCGGCCTGCTGTCAAAGGGTCACCCCATTGGTGCGACCGGCGCGATGCAGATCCAAGAACTCGTCACCCAGTTGCGTGGCGAAGCCGGCAAACGTCAGGTCGAGGGCGCGCGGATCGCAGCCGCGGAAAACGGCGGCGGTTTCTTCGGCATCGAGGAAGCGGCGACTGTCGTGACAGTGCTGGGGCGATAGGACGGCGGGCGGGTCACAGACCCGCCCCTACATCGGAATTGCCCTGTCCCCGTAGGGGCGGGTTTCAAACCCGCCCGCATTGGGAATCACGAATTTCTGCTAGCCTCGCCCCATGACCACCGACACCGACCGCATCGCCGAACTCGAAACCCGTCTGGCCCATCAGGAGCAGACCATCGACGAACTGTCTTCGGTCGTCGCCGAACAGGCGAGCCTCGTCGAACTCCTGCGCGAACAGGTCCGGCGGCTGTCCGGCCAGATGGGCGAACTGGCCGAAGTGGTCAACGACAAGGCCCCCGACGACCCGCCGCCACCGCACTACTAGGCCAGATGCCCGCCGACACCGCCTATTTCGTCTATGTCCTGCGCAATGATGCGGGCACCACCTATACCGGGATCGCGCTGGACGTGGACGCACGGCTCTCGGCCCACAATGACGGCAGCGGCGCCAAGTTCACGCGCGGCCGCGGACCGTGGACAATCATCCACACCGAAGGCCCCCTGCCCCATGGCGATGCCCTGCGCCGGGAAATGGCGATCAAGAAAGACCGGAAATTCAAGGCGGTGCTCAAAACAACCTCATGCTGAGCCTGTCGAAGTATGAGGTTGTCAGGAATGCAGCCCCCTAGGGCGCATCATCATTCGACAATGCCGGACATCAACGCCTGATCCGTCACCTGGCCACCGAGGTTGATGAACATCATGCGCGCGGGCCGATCCGACCGATTGTGCCAGGCGTGCATCGTGCCCAGCTGAACGACCGTGTCGCCGGCGACGAGCAGGGTTTCCTCTGTATCGAGGATGAGGTGAAGCTCCCCCTCGAGCATGATCGCGTAGTCCACCGTGTCCGTGACATGCATGGCGCTCTTGACGCCGGGCGGCACATCCACGACTCGAAACTGGCTGAAGCCCGACCGGTCCGAATTCGGGCGAACGGGCTGATCGACTGTCGCCCATAATTCCGCAACCGGTCGACCATCGTCACGTACAACACGCGACGGATCGAGGTTCTCGTCACGCGCGATGACGGATCGCCCCACATCGTCGTGCCCTGTGATCACACGCCGAACCAAGCTCTTCATAGCTTCAACTCCATTCCGTCCATGTCGGAAAGCATTGCATCCTGCCCGTCGCTGCATCGACCCACCGCGAGTATCACACATTGTGGGGAGACGGCACCTCGGCGTATTCTATTGGTTTACGGAGGGGAAACCATGCGCGACAAGACCTATCTCAGCACACTGATCGACTACAACGCCTGGGCGAACGAGGTGACCTATACGGACGTCTCGAAACTGCCGCCCGAGGAAATCACCAAGAAGCGGGAAACCCCGCTGCAGTCGATCTATGTCAGCCTGCACCATCTGCTCAACGTCGATAACATCTGGCTCGGCCATATGCAGGGCAAGGGTCACAATTATCAGACGCTGCGCGACGTGGAGATCGAGGATTTCGACGCGCTCTGGGCAGCGCGCAAGGCGATGGACAAGACCTTGAGCGAGTATGTCGCCTCACTGAGCACCGATGATCTCGCCGAAATCGTGAACTATGAGCTGATCGGCGGCAACAAGGGCTCCATGTCGCGCGCCATGTGCCTGACCCATCTGGTCACCCATGGCAGTTATCATCGGGGCTGGATTTCCGACATGTTCGGTCAGGCCGGTGCCACCCAGCCCTTTGCCGATATTCCGATCTATGAACGCGCCCTGCGCGAAGCCGGCAAACCGCCGATGCCGGTGTAACCCCAAACAACGAAGGAGAACCCAATGGCCCTCGAACCCGCGCGAATTGCCGATCCCAGCGAAATCCCCGTGGTTGATATCAGCGCGCTGATCGACGGCGACGATGCCGCCCGCAAGGCCGTCGCGGCGCAGATCGTGCACGCAGCCGAGAACACCGGGTTCTTCTATATCGTCGAACATGGTGTCCCGCGCGAACTCATGGACGGCGTGTTCGACACCGCTGCAGACTTCTTCGCCACGCCCGACAACAACAAGCTCGGCATCGGGCTGGAGACCTCGACTTGCTTCCGGGGCTTCCTGCCGCTCGACTCAAAAGGCTCGGACCCGACCCAACGCAACTATCTCGAAGCCTTTCAGATGGGCGAGGAACACGGCGCCGACAATTCCTATGAGGAAATGCTCTACGGCGCCAACCAGTGGCCAAGCCAGCCTGCGACCCTGCGCGACACGATGATGGCCTATCACCGGGCGATGGACACGCTGGCCGACCGGCTGCAGCGCGCCTTTGCCATCGGCATCGACTTTCCCGAGGATTACTTCCTGCGGTTCTACCGCAAGCCGCTCAACCAGCTCCGCCTGCTGCACTACCCGCCACGTCCGCCCGAGCTCGACGAGCGCGTACTCGGCGCGCGGGTACACACCGACACCGGTGCCTTCACGATCCTGCTTCAGGACCAGATCGGCGGGCTGGAGGTCCAAAACGCCGATGGCGAGTGGGTCGCTGCCACCCCCATGGAAGGCGCGTTTGTGGTGAATGTCGGCGACATGCTGCAGAACTGGACCAACGGGCGCTTCATCTCGATCAAGCACCGGGTCATCAACCGGTCCGGCAAGGAACGCTATTCGGTGCCGTATTTCCTGAACCCGGACCTGACCGCACTCGTGGAGCCGCTGCCGGAATTCGTCAGCGACGACAACCCGCCCCGCTTCGAGCCCGTCCATGTGGGCGAGTTCCTGTCCAAACGTTTTGATTCCATCTGGCCCCGCATGGCCACCTGATCCCTTTTTTCGGAGTATCCGCATGCGTTGTGAAGTTGTTGCCGTCGGCACGGAGTTGCTGCTGGGTCAGATCGTGGACACCAATTCGTCGTGGATTGGTGAACAGTTGGCGCTGGCCGGGATCGATTCCCATTTTCAGGTGAAGGTCGGCGACAATTTCGACCGCATGGTGTTCTGCATTCGGCAGGCGCTCGAACGCAGTGACGCGGTGATCTGCTGCGGCGGGATTGGGGCCGACCCAGGACGACATCACCCGGGACGTCATCGCCCATATCATGGGTGTCGAGATGGTGCGCGATGACAGATTGCCGCCCATATCCGTGACATCTTCGAAGGCCGTGGCCGGGTGATGCCCGAGAACAATTTGCGGCAGGCTGACGTGCCCGTGGGTGCCACAACGATCCCGCAGATGCCGGGCACGGCCCCGGGGCTGGTCTGTCCCCTGACCGTCGATGGGGTGGACAAGGTGATCTACGCCGTCCCCGGTGTGCCCCATGAAATGCGCGAGATGATGCTGGGTACGGTGCTCGATGATCTGCGCCGACGCGGCGGGGATGCGTCCGTGATCCGCTCGCGGGTTCTGCGCACCTGGGGATATGGCGAATCTGCCATCGCCGAAACTCTTGCCCACAGGGTCGATGCGCTCGATGAAAGCGGCCATGCGACCATCGCGTTTCAGGCCAGCGGGATCGAGGGCATTAAAGTCCGGATCACCACCAAGGCCCCCGATGAGGCCGCCGCCGAAGCGATCATCGCGGCAGAGGAAACCCTCATCCGCGAACTTCTGGGCGATTACATCTTCGGGATCGATGACGAAAGCATGGAAACTGTCGTGCTCAAGATGCTGCGCGGGCGCGGTCTGAGTTTTGCGGCGGCCGAAAACCTGACCGGTGGCATTCTGTCGAGCCGCATGACGGCGCTCGATCCCGGCATGGACGTCTTCCGTGGTGCGACCATCGCGCCGCACGGGACCAACGAGAACGCACTCACCCTTGCCGGCGAAGACCGGGCGCTTGCTGCAGCCTCCCATGCGCGTGAGATGATCGGAACCGATATCGGGATTGCCGCACTGGCGCCACCCGAGGGTGAAGATCACCCGCCGGGAACCGTGTTTGTGGCCGTGGTATTGCCGGACTATGCCGAAGCCAAGACGGTCGCCCTGCCCGGCGTGCTGTCGCGGATGCGCAGCTATGCGGTGATCACCGCGCTCGACCTGCTCCGCAAGCGCCTCTCCGAAACCAGCTGAATTCAGAACGGCAGGATCCGGTCGAACTCGCCAAGGATGTGATTATTGGCGACTTGCCTCGCGTTACGCTGCTGGTGAGCACCCCCGCACGGCGCGTATGATGCCTCCATGTCTGACGCCCCTATCCCGGCCGCCAAGCCACGCCGTTTTCAAGCAGATGCGCCCAACAGCGCTTTGCCCTACGGGATGATCATTGGCGCCTCGATCATTTTGGCGTCCAACCATATTGTGGCCCGGCATCTCAACGGCGTGATCCCGCCAATGGGACTGGTCTTCTGGCGTATGGCAATCGGGGCCATCGTGTTGATGCCTTTTGCCGCCCCCGGCATCTACGCCAACCGCGCCTTGATCCTGAAACACTGGAAACTGTTCCTGATGCTTGGCGTGCTGTTCGTGCCCCTGGCCAACGGCATTATCTATGTCGCTTACAACTTCACCACCGCCCTGAATGGCGGCGTGGTTTCGGCCTCCCAACCCGCCTTAACAGTAATTCTGTCATGGCTTCTGTTCCGGGACCTGATCAACTGGAAACAGGGGGTCGGTATTCTGATCGCGGCAGCCGGGGTTTTTGCCATTCTCACCCGGGGTGAACCGGCAGCGTTGCTCCATCTGCAATTCAATAGCGGCGATCTGATGATGATCGCGGCAACCCTGTTCATTGCCGCCCATAATGTACTGCTGCGGCTTGTCCCCGCAGCCATCCGCATATTGCCGCTGCTCGTGGTGATCCAGCTGGCCGGCCTGCTGGTCGCGACCCCACTTTATATTGCCGAGACACTCTTCTACCGCCCGGTGCCCGTCACCCCCGAGACCATCGCGGCAATGCTGTGGGTCGGGATCGCCGTGACCGTGCTTGCGGTCGGCCTGACCAACACGGCGGTCCGCATCATCGGGGCCAACAAAGCGAGCGTGGGCAATTATCTGCGCGCCGGATTTACGGCGATCCTCGCCATTCTACTGCTGGGTGAACAGTTTCAAACCTTCCACGCGGTCGGGCTGGTTCTGGTGATCGGCGGTGTCTTTCTAATGACTCGCAGCCGCCAGGCCGTGCGGAGCACGTGATCAGCATGAAGAACACCAGCACAGAGACCAGCACCTCAAACGCCCTGCCCTATGCGATGATCGTGATCGCCGCGCTGATCATCGCCTCGAACCATGTGCTGGCCCGCTATATCGGCGGCGTCATCCCACCCATGGGAATGGTGTTCTGGCGCAGCGTTGTGAGCGGACTGTTTCTGTTGCCGTTCGCAGTAACCGGTTTGATCACACATCGCCAGTTGATCGCGAAACACTGGAAGCTGTTCGTGCTTATGGGCCTGCTGTTTGTGCCACTGGGCAACGGCCTGATCTACACCGCCTACACTTTCACCACCGCGATCAATGGCGGCGTTGTGTCGGCCTCCCAACCGGCCATGACGGTCATTCTTGTGTGGCTGCTGTTCCGGGAAACGATCACATGGAAACAGGGCATCGGCATTCTGATTGCCGGACTGGGCGTACTTGCCATCATCACCCGGGGCGATCCTCTGGCCGTGCTTCGCATGGACTTCAATATCGGTGATCTGATCATGCTGGTCGCGATCGCGTTTGCCGCGCTTTACAACGTCCTGCTCCGCAATATTCCGGATGAGATCAAGGTCCCCGAACTGATGTTCGTCGTGATGGTCACCGGGTCCCTCTCGGTCCTGCCGATTTACGTCCTTGAGACCATCTACATCCAGCCCGTCCCGCTGACATGGCTCTCCATCGCGTCCTTCCTGTGGGTCGGGATCGCTGTGACAGCCATCGCGGTCGGCCTGATGAACGCCGCGATCCGGCGCATCGGCGCCAACAAGGCCAGCATGTCGAACTACATGCGCGCGCTGTTCACGGCCCTGCTGGCCGTTGTTCTGCTGGGTGAAGAATTCCAGACCTTCCATCTGGTCGCCATGGTGCTGGTAATCGGCGGCGTTTATCTGATGACGCTGGGTCGCGCACCCAAGGCCTAGCCTTGCCTATTGCAGAGGCGAGAACGGCACCGGTTTCAGGATCTTGGTTTCCATCTTCACAATGAGTTCGGATTCTTTCAGCGCCTTCACATATTCGAGCCAGCCCGGATCTTCGTACATGGCCGTGCGTCGGCGTTCCCGGTCGCCCTGATCTTCGTAGCGCCACATATGCACGACCTGACTCAGATCACCGACATCGCAGGTAAACATGCCCACAAAGCCTTCGAGATACTGCATCTGATAGGGCAGCGCCATGCGCTCCCAGAGTTCCAGAAAATCCCCGGTATGGACCGGCTTTGTTGTGTAGGTGCGGTGGTCGATGATCATAGCTGTGTAGGTCCTTCAATTAGAATGGAATGGGAAACGGCATCCCTGACTGGCGGGTCGCGCGCCTCCGCGCGGTTGCTGACCCAGACCGCGACGGCCATTGCAATGGCCGCCAAAACTATCAGGCGGATCAGACGGAACATTGCACGAAGTTAAAACCTAAGACGCGTAGGACGGATCAATCCGATCCAGTCGACGCAGCCATGCCGGCCAGTCGGCGCTGCCGCGGCCCGCGTTGTGGGATTTTCGCTGTTCCACATACCGGTCCAGCACGTCTTTCGAAGGCATGGCGTATTCCGAACCGGCGGCCTGCTGCTGGAGTTGCAGTTTGCAGGCGGTTTCGAGATCACGCATCAGGATAAAGGCATCCCGCATCGTCTTGCCGACTGTGACCGGGCCGTGGTTGCGCATCATCAGCGTGTGTTTGTCACCCAGGGCTGCGGCAATTTCTTCGCGTTCGCTCAAATTCTCCGTGATGCCCTGATAGTCGTGATAGCCAACATTGTTCCAGAACTGCATCCCCGTCTGGGACAGCGGCAACACCCCGTCGGGCTGATTGGCGACAACGATGCATTCGGGGATGTGGGTGTGGAAGGCCGCGTTGATGTCCGGCCGCGCCTGCATCAGGCCGCCATGCAGGGTGAAGCCCGGTTTGTTCACATGGAGGCTTTCATCGACGTCGTCGTTGCGGGAATCCACCTTCACCAGATTGGACGCCGTGACCTCGTCATACAGCAGCTCGTGTGCCTTGATCAGGAAGAAGTCCGGTTCGCCGGGCACCCGGATCGAGACATGGTTGTAGATCGAGTCTGCCCAATTGTAGAGGTGGACCAGACGATAGGCCGCGGCCAGATCGACACGGACCTGCCACTCCTCGGGGCTGACGCTGTCACGTACCGAAGGCACGTCACGTAACTGAACGACATTGCTGGACATTGTTTTCTCCAATGCCTTCATCCTGAGCCTGATGAAGGATGAGGTCTGGGTCAGTGCCCCTCATGCTTCGTCAGGCTCAGCATGAGGTTTGTTACCAATCAATCACACACGAACGATCTTGCCCGGGTTCATGATGTTGTCCGGATCAAAGGCCAGCTTGAGAGTCCGCATCAGGCTGACCGCCTCACCATGCTCGGCAATGAGGAAGTCCATCTTGCCGGCGCCAATCCCATGCTCACCGGTACAGGTGCCGCCCATGGCGATGGCCCGCTGGACCAGCCGCTCGGTGCAATCCTTCACCCGCTTGAGTTCATCCTTGTCATCGGGATCGAGCAGGAAAATGCAGTGGAAGTTGCCATCACCGGCATGGCCGACAATCGGCACTTCAAACCCGGATGCGCGGGTGTCCTGTTCGGTGGCCAGCAGGCACTCCGCCAATCGCGAAATCGGGACACAGACATCTGTCGACAGCCCCTGCTTGCCCGGTGCCTTTGCCAATGCGGCGTAGTAGCCGTCATGGCGCGCCTGCCAAAGGTGATTGCGCTCTTCCTGACTGGCGGTCCATTGAAACGCAGAGCCACCATAATCATCAGCGATCTCGCGCACCGTATTTGCCTGCTCCTCGACACCGGCTTCGGTGCCATGGAATTCGTAGAACAGAGTCGGTTTGGCCTCATAGCCCTTGAGGTCGGCGTAATCGATGGTCCAATCCATCATCAGCGCGTCCAGAATTTCAATCCGGGCCACCGGGACACCGGCCTGAATGGTCAGAATGACGCTGTCGACCGCGTTCTTCAGCGAGGGATACTGACAGACCGCTGACGCGATTTTCTCGGGAATGCCATAGAGCTTGAGCTGGATTTCGGTGATCACACCCAGCGTGCCCTCTGACCCGACAAACATGCGGGTCAGGTCATACCCCGCAGATGATTTCTTGGCGCGACCACCGGTTTTCACAATCCGGCCGTCGGCCATGACCACTGTCAGACCAAGAACATTCTCTTTCATGGTGCCGTAGCGCACGGCGTTGGTGCCACTCGCCCGGGTCGCGGTCATGCCGCCCAGGGACGCGTCCGCACCCGGGTCGATGGGAAACATCAGGCCCGTATCGCGCAGATATTCGTTGAGCTGCTTGCGGGTCACACCCGCCTGAACCCGGCAATCGAGATCCTCGGCATTGACCTCAAGCACATCGTTCATTTGGCTCATGTCGATGGTGATGCCGCCATGGGGTGCCGTCACATGACCTTCGAGCGAAGTCCCCGTGCCAAACGGAATGATCGGTGTGTGGTTGGCCGCACAAATCTTGACGATTTCCGAGACCTCTTCCGTCGAATGCGGGAAACAGACGGCGTCGGACGGGATCGGCTTGAAATAGTCCTCACCCCGACCGTGATGCTCGCGCACTGCCATGGATGTGGTGATCCGCTCACCCAGCAATTCCTGAAGTGCTTCGAGCACCGGAGAGCCGGTTTCGGCGCGAACGTAAGCCTGATCGGTCATACCAACTTCCTTCCCAATATTCGTTGGCCCTATCATAGCACCAAGGAAATAGGCGGGCCTAGCGTTGGAGCGCGGGACCGCAAATTCCAAATCATCGTCATGCACGGGCTTGACCCGTGCATCTCCGGCACCCGAGCATGGGATGCCCGGATCAAGTCCGGGCATGACGGATTAAAATTTTGCACCAGACTGAGCCCTCATCCTGAGCCTGACGAAGGACGAGGGCGACATCCTCACGCTTCGACAAGCTCAGCATGAGGATGCTTTTGAGATACGGGGAGAAACATCATGGCGAACGCATTGGACGGAATTCTGGTGGTGAGCCTCGAACAGGCAGTCGCTGCGCCCTACGCGTCTTCGCGACTGGCCGATGCCGGCGCGCGGGTGATCAAAATCGAACGGCCGGACGGTGATTTCGCACGCAGCTATGACCGGGTGGCCAAGGCCCAAAGCGCCTATTTCGTTTGGCTCAACCGCGGCAAGGAATCCCTCGCTCTCGACATCAAGGACGCCGGGGACGCAGCCCTTCTCCACCGCATCCTCGAGAAAGCCGATGTCTACATCCAGAACCTGTCCCCGGGGGCTGCCGCCCGATCCGGATTTGGTTCGGCCGATCTGCGGCGCAAGTTCCCACGCCTGATCACCTGCGATATCACCGGCTATGGCGAGGACGGCCCCTATCGGGACATGCGGGCCTACGATCTGCTGGTACAAGCCGAAAGCGGGCTTTGCGAAGTCACGGGAACACCTGACGGCCCCGGGCGCGTGGGCGTGTCCGTCTGTGATATCGCGTGCGGCATGGCGGTGCACGCCGCGATTCTCGAAGCCTTGTTCCACCGCGAACGCACCGGCGAAGGCCGCGCCATCGCATCATCCCTGTTCGATGGCATGGCCGACTGGATGACGGTCCCGTATCTGCACGAAGTCTATGGCGGCAAAGCCCCCGAGCGGGCGGGTCTGCATCATCCCTCGATCGCGCCATATGGCGCCTATACGACCGGCGACGGCAATCAGGTGGTCTTCGCCATTCAGAACCAGCGCGAATGGAAGCGGCTCTGCGAAGAGGTTCTCAAACAACATGACATGGCCGAACAGGCCGAGTTTCATGACAACGTCGCGCGCGTTGCGAACCGCCCGGCGCTCGACGCCAGGATCAACACGGTCTTCGCCGAACTCTCACGCGCCGAAATCGTCGACCGCCTGAACGCAGCCAAAATCGCCTATGGCGCTGTCAACAATGTGGCCGACTTCGCGGCGCATCCGCAGTTGCGGACCGTGACTCTCGACACCCCAGAGGGCGAACTGGTCATGATCGCACCACCTGCGCGTGTTGATGGGGACACACCAAAACTCGGCTGCGTTCCAGCACTGGATGCGGACGGGGGTTCTATCCGCAACGAATTTGGGGGCTAACCCGAAAGCAGTCCAAGAACTCGATCTTGTCGAGTCCGCCTCACGCATCAGAAATTCACGAGCAGTCCATGCTGCGTTGCTTTCCCTTACGACGAATAACGACGTGCAGGACCAACAACGAAACACACACGCCAAGCCCAACAATATTGGTAGTTAAAAGGGCTAAGAAATCGCCCTCCCGAAAAGGCATTTCCTGAAGAACAAAATACTGAAGAAACGTATCCGTCAGTCCAACCATGAAAAGCAATGCAAGGGCCGCAATTAGAACCACGCCTACTGTTGTTGCCACCGCGTATATTCTATCGCTGCTCCACACGGACTAAACCACCACACTTTCGCTCAACAACCCAATCACCACACCCTGAATCGCAAACACGCCCAGCCAGTGGGCGCCATCGATAATCGAATGGGCCCACGACGAATTCTGGAAGCGGTGGTTGATCATCATGGTGGTGAGCACGAGGCCGAACCAGAGCGTGACGCCCAGCGTCAGACCGCCTGACAGCGACACCGCGCCAAGACTGACCATCAGGTTCATCAGTACATAAGCGATAATGAGTTGCCCGGCGATGGCGACAATGTAGGGCACCGGCCCCGCGCCTTGCTTGATCTCGGCTTCGGTCTTGCCGATCGCGGCCATCCACGGCTTGGCAAGGGTGATGTAAAATACCGCGCTGAACGCATAGCTGGCGGCAAAAGCCGCGATCAGCGCAACCCAGTCAACATTTCCAAACTGCACTTTCGCCTCCTCAATCCAGTGTGGGGTCGATCACGATTTTTCCGATCCCCGCGTTACTCTCAACACGTGCCTGTGCTTCGACAGCGCGACTGAGCGGGAACACCTGATCAATGAGCGCCTTCACGCCACCCTCACCCGCACGTGCAAAAGCCGCCTGAAGCCCACCCGGGGCTTCGCGTGGTTCGCCGATAATCTGGAGCTGGTGCAGATAGAGATAGCGAATATCGAGCGGCACATCGGCGGAACCCGACGCATTGCCCGCCGTCACCAGTTTTGCGCCACGCGCCATGGAATGGATCACCTTCGGGAACTGTTCCTGATCGGCAACGCTGTCACACACACCGTTCACGCCCTGCCCGTCCGTGAGCTTGCGCACCTCTTCGGTCAAGTCCTGCTTGCGGTAATTGATGGCGTGGTCGGCGCCGATGGACAAACAGGCCGCGGCCTTTTCGTCCGAACCCGCACCGGCAATCACCTTGGCACCGGCCCATTTGGCGACCTGGATACAGGCGGCTCCAAGACCCCCGGTCGCCCCCATGACCAGCACCCAATCGTCCGCTTTCGTCTCGAGCACATTCTCGACCTGGTTCGCGGCCGTCGCGAGATGTCGGCCGATCACCGTGGCGTCGTGAAAGCCGAGATTGTCCGGGATCGGAACCGTGCGCGCGGCCTTGCTGCGCACATACTGCGCGTAACCACCCCAGATGGTCACACCGAGGAAATCCACCGGACCGAGGCCGGGGATAACCATGTAAGGGTCTGGCCGGTCGGTGGGCTGGAACAGACTGCAGAACACCCGGTCCCCCACTTTCCGGTCCGTCACATTCGCACCCACGGCCGTGATGACCCCAGACGGATCAACGCCAAGGATATGCGGCAGTTCGGGCTGGTGGGCGTAGGTGCCTTCGCGGAGATAGATATCGAAGGTGCGGTTGACCGAGACGCGCGGACCTCCACCAACACATCGTCGGGGCCCAGTTCAGGCGTATCGATATCCTGATAGGACAGAACCTCCGATCCCCCGAACTTCGTCATCACCATTGCTTTCATGGTCTTCTCCCCTTGCTGTCGTTCTATTTATTCATTCCGCGCGAGCGGTTTTGCGAAGCTTAACTCGTGGCCATCGGGATCAATCAAATGAAAATAGCGTTCGCCCCAATCGGCGTCCCGCGGCGCAAATTCCGGCTGTAGGCCTGCCGCAAGCGCGCGGGCATGGACCGCGTCCACATCGTTGACGTGGAAAATCGCCCGTCCCCACCAGCGAAAAACGCCGGGCCGCGCAATTATATTGAGGAAGCTGTCACCAGCATGGAAGCTGGTCAGCCGCGCCTCCGGGCCGCCATGGGCGATCTCGAACCCCAGCGCGGTGTAAAATGCTATCGACGCCTGCATATTGCGGGTCGCCAGCGTCACCGCGCTGAGAGATTCGATTTTCGATTCTACTGTCAGCCCACCTTCTCCGGTTTTCCGGTCGCAGCCGATTTCACAACGGCTTCGAGAACCGCAATCCCGTGAATGACATCGGCGTCAGGCACCGGATAGGCCGCCCCACCCGAACACGCTTTGCCAAAGGCTTCCAGTTCGGCATTCACCATGTCGAAACCGGAGAAGTCGCTGGACTGGGCTTCGATCTTCCCGGTCGCGCCGGTAATCGGACCGTCGCCATTGGGCACGAATTCAAAAGAGGACAGATCGGGTTTGCGGATTTCGAAAGACCCGCCCAGACCATAGGCCTGCACGCGGAAGCTCGGGGCCGTCGCCAGCATGTTGGCCATATAGCCCGACATGCCGTTCTTGAAGCGAAAAAGGATGGATGTGGTGTCGTCGGTATCGTTGGGCACGGCGCGACGGAAGGACTGGCAGTAAACCTCGTCAATTTCCCCGAACAGGTTGATATAGGCATCAATGACATGAACACCCATCGGGGTCAGCCCGCCCGCCGGGGTTTCGTTCTTGTCAGCACGCCACGCGTCCTTGGCAAGAAACATCCCGTTCGGAGCGCACATGGTACCTTCGACATGCATCAGTGTCCCCATCGCCCCGTCATCAACCAGCTTCTTGGCTTCGGCTATAGAGGGATGGAAACGGCGATTGAAGCCAACGGCGCATTGCACGCCTGCCGCGTGGCACGCCGCGATTGAGGCTTCGGCATCGGCCTTGGTCAGCGTGATTGGCTTTTCGCAGAAGACGTGCTTGCCAGCCGCTGCGGCCGCTTCGATCTGTTCGCGATGCTTTGAGTGCGGCGTGGCCAGAACAACCGCATCCACATCGTCATTGCTGAGCAGATCTTCATAACTGTCGACGAGGGTAAAGCCCTTCTCATCGGCGAAGTCCTGCGCCTTGGATTTCGTGCGCGTCGCGCCATGGGTAAATTTTATGACGTCCGACTTGTCCTGGACCGAATTCACCAGAACCTGTCCCCACCAACCGAGACCGACAATAGCTGCGTTGACCATACTTCCCCCAAACACCTGAGCTTTTAGAACTGCTTTGAAGTCATCATTCTAGAACGCGGCGCAGGAAAAGTCCTCCGGTCTTCGTTCGAATTGAGACGAAAGGTAAGTGCATTTCTGTCCGCCGTATCCGTTGTCAAAGCTCCTCGCTATACTTCCCCATAAGAGGCAGCACCTGCTGTGCAGCAAACAAGGAAACGGGGAAAAGCTATGAGTTTACGTGTCGGCATTGTGGGACTTGGCATTATGGGCGGGGCATTTGCCGCCAATCTCGTAAAGAACGGTTTCGAAGTCACCGGGTTCGACCCGGTCAAGGCAAAGGTGAATGCCCTGGTGAAGGCTGGCGGCAAAGCAGGCAAGAGCGCAGCGGATGTCGCCCGAAAATCCGACATGATCCTCACTTCGCTCACATCACCAGCCATCCTTGATGCGGTTGTCACGGGCAAGAACGGTATTCTTGCCGGGGCACATAAGGGCCTGATCGTTCTGGAAACCTCGACCCTCGGCATCGATGCCAAAGAAGCCGCCCGCGCGGCGCTCGCGACCAAAGGTGCGATCCTGATGGACAGCCCGGTCAGCGGTGCAGGAAAACAGGCGGCGACGGGCGAAATCACCGTCATGGTCAGCGGCGCCAAGAAGGACTTCAACAAGGTTAAGCCTGCACTCGAAGCGTTCTCGATGCTCCAGTATCACGTCGGCCCCTTCGGTGACGGTATGAAGCTGAAAATGCTGATCAATATGCTGATCAGCGTGCACGGCGCAGCATTCGCCGAAGCGATTACGCTGGCCCGCGCTTCGGGGATCGACCTCGATGTCTTCGGTGAGGTTCTCAAAAAATCTGCCGGCAATTCCCGGGTGATCGAGTATCGCGGCCCGCTGATGCTGGCCGATGAATACGCCGACCCGAAGGTCAAGACGGCCGACCTGACCGTGATGATCAAGGACAACAACCTGATTGAGGATTACGCCAAGGGCAACAACGCGCCGGTTCCTGTATTCCAGGCGAGCATGTTCAGCGCCTATGCCGCTCTGGCGCAGGGATATGGTTCCGAAGACCCTGGTGTCGTGACCCGTGTCTACGAACAGATGGCCAATATCCCGCGCAAGAAGCGCGCACCGGCCAAGCGCAAGAAAAAGTAATGGCACTCAACACCGGCGTCATCGGGCTGGGCAATATCGGCGGCGGCGTGGCGAAAAACCTCGCCGCCGCCGGACATATCGTCATTGGCTACGACACAGACCTCTCCCGGATTGGCGAGGCCGGCGCGCAGGAAGCTGCCGATGCCGCGGAGGTCTCACAACGTGCTGACCTTGTGGTGCTGGCTGTTCCGACACTATCGGCATGGCGCGCTTCGCTTGCCGCGATTACAGCGAATGGTCGCCGTGGCCTGATCGTCATCGACCTCTGCACCTTTCCGCTCGCGGAAAAGGAACTCGCCTATGAGGAGCTCGCCCGCGTCGGGATTTATCTCCTCGATTGTCCCGTCAGCGGTGCGCGCCCGCAGGCACTGGCAGGCGAACTGGCAATGCTGGTGAGCGGTGACGCCGATGCTTTCGCGCGCGCCCAGACCGCCCTGGAATGCTTCTGCAGCAGCGTGACCCATGTGGGCACTTATGGCGTGTCCTCGAAAATCAAATACGTCATCAACCTGATGATTTCAGTCCAGAACATGGCCTGCGCCGAAGCCTTCCTTCTGGCGCGCAAAGCGGGCATTGATCTGCAGCAAATGGCCGATGCCGTGATGGACAGCGCGGCCTATTCAAAAGTGTTTGAGATACGCGCCGAGAAATGGATAAGCGGGAACTACGATGACCCGACAGCCGAACTGGCCATCCAGTTGAAAGATAAAGATATTATCCGAGATTTCGCTGCCGACGTCGGCAGCCCAACGCCGATGTTCGACGCAGCTATTCCTTACTATATCGCAGCAGGTTCTCAGGGCCGCCAGCAGCAGGATGCGGCCTCTGTTCTTGCCGTGCTCGAGCACATGGCAGGCATCCCCCGTGATGAGAAACCAGATGGCTCCGGCTAGCTCCCAGATTGTGGAATTCCACGCGAGCATCAGCCATACTCGACACCTATAACGTGACGAGGAACTGATGCTTTTTCGAAATCTGGGAATGCTTGTCGGAGCGGCCTTCGTATTGGCGGCCTGCACACCGCCTGCACGAACACTCGTAACCGTTGCCGAACCCGGGCAACTGGCCGCCGAGACCAAAACCGAGGTCAAGAGCGACCGCAAAGCCACAGAGCCGAAGAACGTCATATTGACGCGCGAAGATATAACCGACCGCGCTTATAAAGCGATCGCTGACATCAAGGTCGTTGTACGTCGGCTTTTTCTGCCCGATCCCGACCCGACTCAGGCGGAAGCCGACCTCATGCTAAAGACAACAGCGGCTGCGCTCGGAGCAGACGCTGTGGTCCTCGTACGTTACGGCAGTTCGGGCATAACGCTCACCACTTGGGGAACTTTGGAGAGTCAGGGACGTGCCGTCTATTTCACTGAATAAGCTGAGAGCGCTTTCATGCGGCGTATTGGTCGCCCTCGCCATTTCGGGCTGCGCACGTCCCGCGCCTGACCTGCCTCCAGACTATGGCTCTGTTGACTCGAAAACACCGCTTACAGCGGATCAGTTTTCAGCGCAGGACCTCGCATTGTCTTGCACCCAGGCCCGGCAGCAGCAGGTTGAGCTTACGGATGAGGCCAGCCGCCTGACCGGAGTGATTGATGACAGCAAGGGATATAACGAAGCGATCGGCATTCTGGGGGCTTTGTTCATCGTGCCGGCACTGGCTGCCGATCAGAACCCGGATGAGAAACGCCGCCTGGACGAAATCCAGACCCGTTGGGACACCCTGGTTGCATTGCGCCGTTACAAATCCTGCACCACCTGACTGCGGGCTCCTTCGCACCTATATCCAGCGCCGGACTTGTCGTTTGTAGTCGAGATAAGCTTGTCCAAATTTGGCTTCAAGGAACGCCTCTTCGCGCGCGATGACAATGAAGTGGATCACCAACACCGCCGGAACGGTTCCGGCCACGACCCAAACCCTGTCGAAGAAAAACCGCAAGGCCCACACAGATAAGCGTCATACCCACATAGATCGGGTTACGTGACCAGGTGAACACACCACCGGGCACGATCGTGGTGGTCGGGCGCTCATGCAAAGGACTGGTGCCGGCCCGGTAAAGCGTCACGACCGACACAAGAGCCAGCCCCACACCAAGTGCCATCAGAAGAGCGCCCACCGGCTGCTGCAGAGCCCCGGGAAACACGCGCACGGGAATCAGATAATCGATGCCCAGCCCAAGCAGTATCCCCGCCAGATAGACCAATGGTGGCAGCGGGACGTGTTCCTTGTCCTCTCCTGCCGCCATCGCCGTTTCCTATTTCGTCATCGCGGCGTGCATGACGCGAACGAAACGTTCGGGATTGAGGAACCCGCCACCCCAGCCTGAATCAAACTCGGCCGTCGGCTTGGCCGCCACAATATCCTCAACCGTTTTCCCGTCCGCAATAAGCGGCGAGATGCTGCCCCGTGCCTTGGTCAGCATGTCGCGATAGGCGATCAGGTCGTCCCGGTCGCCCACAGGGCCATGCCCCGGAATGATGATCGTGTCGGCATCCGCCATGTCCAGCACCGTGTCGATGGCCGCAAACACACCCTCAATCGAGCCGCCGGACTTGGCGTCGATGAACGGATAGAACCCGTTGAAGAACGTGTCGCCCATATGGATCACATTGGCTTCGCGAAAACGGATCATCGCATCGCCATCGGTATGAGCCGCTTCGGTGTGGAACACCTCGATGGTCTGACCATTCATGTGAAAGGTCGTTGTGTCGTTGAAGGTGACCACCGGCAGCGATGCGGCCGGTGCATTGCCGCCAAGAAGACGTTCGCGCACGTTGTCATGGGCGAAAATCAGCACACCCGCTTTGCCGAGGTTTTCGTTCCCGCCGGTATGGTCGCGGTGAAAATGCGTGTTCACCAGAAAACGCACCGGCTGGTCCGACACGCTCTTGATCTTGTCAAGGATCGTCTCGGTCGCCGGGGCGAACTGATCATCGATCATGAACACACCATCTGCACCGGCCGACACGCCGATATTTCCGCCCTTGCCCTGAATAACGTGGATGCCATCCTTGATAGCAGAAATTTCCTGTGCGCCTGCGGGAACAGCGACACCAATCAATGCCGCGGCGGCGATCAGAGCCGGTTTCAGTGTCTTGTACATTTCAATCTCCAGCCGGTTGTGTTGCGATCAATCTAGTTGCTCGGGTGATACCCAACAATCGAGATTGACCTCACTTCTACGTCAAGAGCTGCTTTGACCACGCACCGCCTGCCACCTATGATCGTGGCAACAAATGAGGGAATTCCTATGACTGTAAAATACCACCTGATCAGCTCTTTCACCTGACCATGGGTCCAGCGCGCCGTGATCCTCTTGCGTGCCAAGAAAATTGAGTTCGACGTCACCTACATCAACTTGCTCGACAAGCCGGACTGGTTTCTCGAGATCTCTCCTCATGGGAAAGTTCCGGTTCTCAAGGTGGATGATGAAATCCTGTTTGAATCCAACGCGATCGCGGAATACCTCGACGAAGTGGTGCCGCCACGGCTTCACCCCGAAGACCCGCTCGAGCGGGCCAAAAACCGGGCCTGGACCGATTTCGTGCCAACCTTCGCTGGTGCCATGAGCGCCATCCATTATTCCAAGACCAAGGAAGACATGGAGACCGCGATCGACAATGCGCAGGACAAACTAACAAAGGTCGAAGGCGCCCTTGCAGGTCGTGGCAATGACGGCCCGTATTTCAATGGGCCTGATCTGGCTTTGGTGGATGCGGCCTATGCCCCTTTCCTGCAGCGCTACACCTTCGTCGACAAGGTTCTCAAAAACGATGTGTTGAAGGACTATCCGCTGATCAAGGCATGGTCCGACACATTGCTGTCTGACGCACGCGTCACAGGCGCTGTTCCCGACAATTTTGGGGACGAGTTTATTGCCGGGATCAAGCGCCGCAAGATGTACGCCGCGCAGTTCTTCGACAATGCCAGCGCAGCAGCAGAGTAACCGTTGAGCAGCAATGGCAATCCCGGTGGATATCGGCCCGACGACCCTCGCTATGGGCTGTCGGGCCAAGCCCTGAAGGATTACTACCTTTCGCTTCCCGCGCAGTTCTATGTCCGGAGCCTCTACAAACCCGACGTTCTGCATCTCCGCGAAGGCGCGATGGCAACCCACCTCGCTCATGTGCGCAGCTATGCCGAACACATCCAGTTTGCGGGTCCGCTGCTTGCCGATGATGGCACAACGCCCATGGGCACCATGGCCATCATCAATCTGACCGATCGCAGCGCCGCCGAGGCTTATGCAGCCGGGGACGGCTTTGCGAAGGCGGGAATGTTTGAACCACCGCGCATCATCCGCTTCATGAGCAGCAAGCGCCTGACCCAGGCAGATCGTGAACCAGACCCGCAGCTACAGATGTTCGTCTGCGAATGCATTGATGGCGCCGATGCCGCAGCCTTGCGCAAGAAAAGCGCGGCCGCTCACCACACCTATCAGGGTTCAATCATCGACAAATACATCGCCCACGGTCCATTGCGCAGCGATGACGGTGTCGACCTTCTGGGCAGCCTGTTTGTCCTTGAAGTCGCGGACCGCGCCGCCGCCGAAGAACTTGTCGCCAGCGAACCCATGACAGCGGCCGGTGTATTCAGTGAAATCAACATCTATCGCTGGCGCTACGGGAAATCCCTCGCCTAGGCAGGAGGTCCGCATGGACAAGAAGATCGCCATCCTCGGATCCGGTGCCAATGGCACGGTCATCGGGGTCGACCTCATACGTGCCGGCCTCGACGTTAAACTGATCGACCAGTGGCCAGCCCATGTGGAAGCCCTGCGCAGCAATGGTGCGGTCATCAACCTGCCCGACGAAACCATCACGCAGGATGTGGATGCCTATCATCTGTGCGATGTCGCGACCTTCACCGAACCCTTCGACGTCGTTCTCATGCTGTTCAAGGCCTACGATACCCGATGGGCGGCACAACTTATTGAGCCCTATCTTGCCGAAGACGGCATCATCGTCGGCGTTCAGAACGGCATGAGCTACGACACACTGGCAGATGTCGTCGGTGTCGAACGCGCGATGGCCTGCGTTATCGAGGTGGCCTCGGAACTCCACAACCCGGGCATCATCAAACGCTCCTCACCGCGCGATGGTGGTTCATGGTTCGCCGTTGGGAGCGCCCACCCCGCAACGGCTGGCCGGGAAGCCGAAATTGCAGAAATTCTCGGCCATGCCGGAGAAGTAGAGATTTCCGATGATATTCTCGCGGCGAAATGGATGAAGTTGGTCAGCAACACGATGACCCTCGCAACGACCGCATTGGTCGGCCTGCCGATCGACGAGGCCGAACAGATGCCGGGCATGCGGGAAATCATGCTCAAGGCCGGTGCCGAAGCGCTGGCGGCAGGCGAACTGCGCGGTCACGCGATCAAACCAATTTATGGCCTAAAGCCCGAGGATATGGAGAACACCAACCAGCTCCTCCAATTGCTGCACGAAAAACTGCTGTCCTTCACCCGGCCCGATACGCGCACCACGGTTCTGATGGATCACATGAAGGGTCGTCAGAGCGAAACCAATGATGTGAACGGATTGGTTGCAGAAACGCTCACAAGCGCTGGCCAAATGGCACCGGCGAATGCAGCGATTGTGGCCCTGACTGAGCAGGTCAAACGCGGTGAACTGGAACCCGATCCATCCAATCTCGCATTGATCCGGAATATGGTCGCGACCTGAGACAGCCCTCCGGTCAGGCGAATTCGGTGCGCCCACGCATTGCAAACATACCCTCACCATTGGCGACCCAGACATCAACAGCATCCTCGCCATCGGGATCAACGTTTACGGTGAACGTCTCTGTATCCATGACCGGTCGCATGCCCCGGAATTCGAAGCGCGACACGGACCGATCGGGCAGTGAACCTGCGGCCATCCCCACCATCATCGTCGCGAGCAGCGGCCCGTGCACGACAAGGCCGTCATAGCCTTCGACATCCCGGGCGTAGTCCCGATCATAGTGGATCCGATGGCCATTAAAGGTCAGCGCGGAATATCGAAACAAGAGCGTAGGATCGGGATCGACCGTCTCGACCCATTGTGCACCTTCGGGCGCTGGCTCTCCCGGCCTGGCAGACGCGCCCTTGCCCGTATCCTCTCGATAGACAATGTCGTGTTCATCGATGACAGCCAATCCGTCGGAACCCGACAGTTCGTGGCGGACGGTGACAAACACCAGTTTGCCCGACCGACCGGACTTTTCGGCAACCTTTTCGATAGTCGAAACCCGGGTTGCAGGCTCACCCAGACCGAGTGTGCCGGGGAACGTCACACGACTGCCCGCCCACATCCGACGCGCCTGTCCAACCGGCGGCATGAACCCGCCGACGGCCGGATGCCCATCGCGTCCCAATTCGGATCGCGGTGCGATATCCCAGAAGTACAACCAATGCCAAAGTGGTGGCAGAGCATCACCGTCCGAAAGTCGGTCGCCTGAAAGGTTCAACGCGGCCTGAAGCGCCACGCAGCGTTCCGACTGGATGACATCACGACGCTCTTCGCTTCGCCCTACCCATGCCTGAAGGTCCGGACTGTCTTCATCGCCCATTGCTGTCTCTCCTCAAAGGGTCAGGCTTCGAGCCGTTCCATCAATTCATCGGGAGAAATCGGCAGTTCAATTTCCCGCTTTTCCTTGGCCGACAGATCCATCGCCATGGTGAGCATCAAATTGCGGTGGCCTTCGGCGGCTGTGGCGTGTGGTGTCGCCTTCTTGTTGTAGATGCGCTGAAACCAGTTGTTGGTTTCCTCACGCATGGGCCCCCAGAGTTCATCGGCATAGACATCCCCCGGCGGGAAGCTTGTCAGAAAGTCGACATGACGAACCGCTTCGAGGTTCAGGCCATCCGGGTTGTAGGCGGGACCTTGCGGATTGTGGTCGGACGCCAAAATCACATCGCGATGGGTATCTTCAATATCGATCACCCCTTCGGTGCCGACAATACCGATCTCCAGCCCGTAGACGGCACCCGGCCAGACCTTCGGCAGTGCCCAGCAGATATTCATGGAGAACATCCCGCCATCTTCCATCTGGAACAGCCCAAAGGTCGCGTCCTTTACACCAAGGTCGGTGAGGATTTTCTCGGTTGAACGGGCGTAGACAGAAACAGGCTTGGCCGCGTCCCCCATCAGCCACATGGACATATCCAGACTATGAGTGCCCGAAACAACCATCGGCGACAGGAAACGACGATCCT
This sequence comes from uncultured Alphaproteobacteria bacterium, assembly GCA_943787745.1. GTDB lineage: Bacteria > Pseudomonadota > Alphaproteobacteria > UBA6615 > UBA6615 > JABJAG01. The sequence goes on from CALSNJ010000002.1 coordinate 863,493, forward strand.
GGGTCAGCCGGGTTTCGCCCGTGGGTGCCATACGGTTCATGAACGCGCGCACTGTCGCCGCGGTGAACTCACCGATCTGTCCGCTTTCGATCCGCTGCTTCACAACAAGGAAACGACGACGGAAGCGCTGCGTGTACCCAACAACGGCATCGACACCAGCGGCTTCGATCGCGGCCAGCACCTGAGCGGACTCTCGAGCATCCGTGGCCAGCGGCTTTTCAATGAACAGCATATGGCCGTGTTCGACGGCGGCCAGGGTCGGCTCGACATGTGCCCAGGTCGAGGTCGCGATAATCACCGCATCGACTTCGGGCCGTGCCACCAATTCACGGAAATCATCTGTGTAGAAATCGGCATCAATGTCGTCGCGCAGTTGGTGCCCGACTTTCTCGTTTACATCGCTCAGGCCAATCCAGCCGATACCGGGGAAATCCTTCGCCAGGGTCGCGCGCATCCGGCCAACCACACCGCATCCGATTACGGCCAATCCGATCTGCTTCTTGTCCGACATTATCTTCCCCCCGAAATTCTAGTTTTCTCTCCAGTTTTCGAACCGGTTCTAGAACGTAGTCTTCCCGCCTTCACGGCCAAGGCTGTCAACGATCACCCGCGATACAAACCGCGCAAGAAGCGTGCGGTCACCCGTCAGAGGCGTGCAGCTCAGCGTCGCCAGCCAGATGACCTTGCCTGTTTTTGTGTCCCGCAATTCCGCTTTCACATTCAGCTTCTGACCAACCGATGTTCGACTACCGCGATCACTGCTTCGAATTGTATCGCGAAGCTCACTGACCCCAACATTCTCGCCCGGATCACGTTGTCGTTCAGCCGCACCCCGTGCCTGATCCACACCACCGCGACCACTTAACCCAAGAAAGGCTGACTGAGATTCAAAGTTGAAAACCAGACGACCATCTTTGTTTGTTTTGTAGGAATCAGACTGCAACGTTTTGAGATAGATCTCGCGAAAGGCCAGTGCTTCATCCGTCTGATCAAAAATATCGACCCAATAGAATTCGTCGCGCGGCACGGAATCCAGAGGGAATGTGGAGATCTGGCCCTCGCAAAACGACTCCTCAAACCCTGGCACGGATTGTCGTTGTGCGGATGCGGGAGCGGTCACAAACATCACGAACGCCAAAGGGATTGCCACCAAGGCAGGAATAAACTTCATCTCAAACTGGTTCCTTCTGTCGCTGATCTGCCGCAAATGCTGCGCGCACAGTCTAGCCCATACACCCCCTTACAAAAGCCTAATCTCTTTGTCGCTAATCCCGAATGCTCGGGTTCACCGTCGACCCTACAGAACTGACCGGGCGCGGCTCACTGCGCGATTCCTTTCGCGCCAGCAGGGTCGTCCCCACCACGATGACGCCGGCACCAATCCAGGTCCAGAATTCCGGGAATTCCGCAAAAAGCAAATATCCGATAAGCGCCGCCCAGACCATGCGCGTAAACATGGCCGGTTCGACAAGGCTGATATCCGCCAATTTATAGGCCTGCACGAACAACAAATGCCCGACGGTCCCGCAAACCCCAATCACTGCCATGACGGCAAGTTGTTCGAGGGTCGGCGTTTGCCACACGAACAGTGCCGGGATCAGCGTAATCGGCGTCATGAGCAGAGTGAGATAAGCCACGATGGTCGCCGGGCCTTCGGTGCGCGTAAGAACCTTGGCGATGACCTTGGAATTGGATACGGCAACGGCGGAAAACAGCACCAGCCAGACTCCCGAACTCACTTCGGCGAAGCCGGGGCGGACAACTATGAGCCCACCGATGATCGCCAATGCGATCCCGATCCAGCGAACCGGCCCGACATGCTCTTTGAGAAGGACCATCGCAAGAAGCGCGATAAAGACTGGACCGATCAGGCTCACCGCCGTTGCATCGGCAACCGGCATCAGGCTGAGCGCAGTAAACCATGACAGCATGGATGCCGAATTCAGCAATGCGCGCCCCATATGCCAGTGGATTTTCGGCGTCCGCAGAACACCGATCCCCATCCGGGTGAAGATCGGGATGAAAACAATCAGGCCCAGAAAATTGCGGAAAAACGCGACGACGAAGGGGTCAACGCCTTCGTCAAAAGTGACATAGCGGATAGCGTTGTGCATCGTCGCGAAGAACGCGCTGGCGAGCACAACAAGCAAAACACCCCGAACCCCGGCCGGGATAGCTTCTATCCGCGCGTTCAGGCCACTTACCGCCATGGGGCGTGACCTCCCGCGATCATACTATCCATGTATGGCGCGCCAGACCTTCTCGGGGGTCGCCGGCATGTTGATGTTGGTCACGCCATAATCGGCGAGCCCATCAATCACCGCGTTCATAATGGCCGGTAACGCCCCACTGACCCCTGCCTCCCCGGCACCCTTGGCACCAAGAACATTCGTGGTCGCGGGGACCGGATGATCGAGAAACACGATATCGGGCACCTGATCGGCGCGCGGCAGCGCGTAGTCCATATAGGACCCCGTCACGAGTTGACCATCATCATCGTAGACAACGTCCTCCATCAGGGCCTGACCAATCCCCTGCACCACACCGCCATGCACCTGACCACCCACCAGCAATGGGTTGATCATGTTTCCGAAATCATCAACCACCGTGTACTTCACCACGTCGATTTCACCGGTATTCGGGTCAATCTCGACTTCAGCCACGTGAACGCCATTGGGGAATGCTGATGGCGCGGTATCGTGCACCAGATTCACATCCAGACTATCGGGCATTCCATTCGCACCGCCCAGTTCACGGGCCTTTGCGGCCAGATCGAGAATATTGATCGTGCGATCGGTGCCCGTAATCCGGAAGTCCCCGTTGTCGAACTCAATGTCTTCAACAGAGGCTTCGAGCACATGCCCGGCCACGACCTTGCCCTTCTCGACGACCTCGGCAGCCGCTTCATAGAACGCACCACCCGCCGCGATGACAGACCGAGACCCGCCGGTTCCGCCGCCGACAAGCAATTCATCGGAATCACCCTGCAAAAGATCGATCTGTTCAAACGGAATCCCCAGCCGTGAACTGACAATCTGGCCAAAGGTTGCACGGTGGCCCTGTCCATAGTCGAGCGTCCCCGAAACCATAGTCACCCGGCCATCTTCGCCGAACCGAATACCGCCGTTTTCCTTGCCCGCTGGAGCTGTCACCTCAAGATAGGCGCACACGCCAATCCCGCGATCCTTACCGCGCGCTTTGGCGCTGGCCTTGCGGCCTGCAAACCCGGCCCAGTCACTTGCGGCGACCGCCTGCACAAGCATCGCCTCAAAATCACCGCTGTCGATCACCTGTCCGCTGGCTGCGGTGTAGGGAAAGGCGGAATTGGGGACGAGATTGCGACGACGTAATTGAATGGGATCAATGCCCATCTCACGGGCCGCTGTATCCACCAGCCGCTCCATGATGAAGTTGCCTTCGGGACGCCCCGCGCCGCGATAGGCACCGACATAGAGCGTGTTGGTGAACACGCAGCGCATATTCACGTCGATTGCCGGCGTGGTGTACATGCATGGCAGGTTCTTGCCGATGTTCACGGACTGAGCCAGCGGGCCTGTTCCAGTCAAATAGCCCCCCATATCGGCCAGCCCCGTGACCCGGGCAGCAAGGAACTTTCCGTCCTTGTCGAGCGCAAGCTCCGCTTCGAACTGGCTGGCGCGGCCCTGATGATCCGACACGCAGCTCTCACTGCGATCCGCGGTCCATTTGACAGGGCGTCCCAACTGTTTGGCGGCCAGCATGATCACGGGATATTCGTGATAGGGCATGGCCTTCATACCGAAGGAACCACCCACATCGCTGGTAAACACACGGATTTTCTCTGGTTCCACATTGAAAATCGCGCCGGCGAGCGTGTTGCGCATGCCCATAACGCCCTGGGAACACACATGCAGGATGTAACGATCATCATCGGTGTCAAAATCAGCAATGGCCGCGCGTGGCTCCATCGCAGAGACAAAGACGCGGTTGTTGTCGAGATGTACTTTCGTGACGTGCGCTGCTGCTTCAAAGGCCTTGGCGGTCGCGTCCGCATCGCCCATCTGGAAGTCCAGGCAGACATTGTTGGGCGCTTCATCGTGCAGTTGCGGAGCGCCATCACGGACCGCATCATTGAGCGTGGTCACAGGCGGAAGCGGCTGGATATCCAACACAACCAGTTCAGCCGCATCCAGGGCCTGGGCCTGAGTTTCAGCGATGATCGCAACAACCGGCTGCCCGACATGGCGAACGCGGTCGGTTGCCAGCAGCGGCCGCGCAGGTTTAATCAGCGGCGATCCATCCCGGCTTTTGACCGGCAAATTGTTCGGCAAAGTGCCCAAACCAGCAGCTTCGATATCTGCAGCTGTCAGCACCGAAAGCACGCCCGGCGCGGCTTTGGCGGCTGCGACATCAACATTTCCGACCGTTCCATGGGCGATCGGCGAACGAACGAACACCGCATAGGCCTGCCCAGCGAGGTTCTTGTCATCGGTGTAAGCGCCGCCGCCGCGCAACAGGCGGGGGTCTTCGGTGCGGGTGACGGGTTGGCTGACCGCATAGGGGCCCGTGCCGAAAATCATGTCTTCCACGATACTTACTCCTCCGGACAGCGGCGCACCGTTGCCCAATTTCGGCAGAATTCGGCCAGCAGCCGAGCATTCAACATAGTAACGAAAGATACGCCAATTGTATCACCGGGCAAACCAGCCCAGCCCTCGAAAAAGGGCCTATTCAGCCGCCTGTGCAGCGTCACCTTCGCGGCCCGCGAAATGCGGCATGACTTCTTCGGCGAATTGCTGAAGCGCATCGAACGAACCCGACAGATCGTGCAACAGGATGTTGCGCACACCAAGCTCATACAGCTTTTCAACCCGCTCTATCATCTCTTCCGATGATCCCAGAACAGCGCCCGCTTCCGACACTTCGGTCGGATGGGCACGGTTTTTGTGGCGTTCGGCCGGGACAAAGGTTTTTGACTGGAATTTCGGGTCCGTCGCCAGGGATTGCACTTCGGTCAGGAACTTCCCGCGCAGGACATGCGCCTCAGCGCGTTCATTATCGTTGTTGGCCACCATAAGACCACGCGTGACAGCAACACGGCTGGCATCGAACGCAACGCCCATCTTGTCGAGCTCATCGCGATAAAACGACAGAGACTCACCAATTGTCTCAAATGTCGGCACCTGGGCCAGCAACAGATTGTTGCCGTTCCGCGCTGCGCCCCGGATGGAGCCTTCACTTGCCGCACCCACCCACATCGGCGGATAGGGCTTTTGAACCACCGGCGGTTCCACAATGATGTCATTGAACTGGTACCGGTCGGATTTGTAGGACCAGCGCTCGGTTTCCGTGAAGGAGCGCTTGAGCAGCATGATCGACTCTTCGAAGATGTCCTGCGCGTCGCCCATTTCGAGGCCAAAGCCATGGAATTCGTTCGCACGATAGCCGCGCCCAATCCCAAAATCATATCGTCCCTTGGACAGCTGATCGATGGTCGCGACCTGCTCGGCCAGCAAAATAGGATTGTGCCAAGGCACAACAACAACAGCACTCCCGAGGCGAATTTTTGACGTAATTCCAGATAGATATGAGATATAGTTGAGAGTTGCTGAAAGCTGGGAAAACCCGGTGAAATGGTGTTCCACCAGCCAAGCGCTGGAATATCCGTGCTTCTCGGCAGCCTGAATATACTCGCCAAATTCATGATAACCGAGCGCGGCCTCGGTCACGACCTCACCGGGTACCGCCTGTGCACCGCCAAACAACCCAAACTTCATGACTTTCTCTCCCGATGGCACGCTATTCGGCTGCGCGCACGTTATCTGTTTCATCAGCAAATTTCGGCATCACTTCTTCAGCAAACTGCTGGAGCGCATCAAACGAGCCGGAAAGATCATGCAACAGGATCGTGTGCACCCCCTCGTCTCGCAAACGCTCTACCCGTTCGCCCATTTCGTCCTTGTCGCCGAGCACGGCGCCATTGTTGGAAATAGCATCCGTATCATTCGAAACCGCCACCGGACTAAAGGCCTTTGGCCCAGCAGACTTGTCTTTCGTCAGAATCTGAACTTCGGAAATAAACTTTCCGCGCAGGATATGTGCTTCAGCGCGCTGATTGTCGTTGTTCGCGACCATCAATCCCCGAGTCACAGCCACCCGTTCCCGATCATAGGGCTTGCCGAGCTTGTCGAGTTCATCCTGATATATCCGGATTTTCTCGCCAATCGCTTCAAACGGGGACATCTGATCAAGCAGCAGGTTAAAATCGTTGCGGGCGACGCCGCGGATCGAACCTTCGCTGCCCGCGCCCACCCACATCGGCGGATAGGGCTTTTGGACGACCGGCGGCTCCACAATGATGTCGTTGAAGGTCCAGCGGTCCGATGTATAGGACCAGCGTTCGGTCTCGGTGAAAGACCGTTTCAGCAACATCAATGACTCTTCGAAGATGTCCTGCGCTTCGCCCATATCAAGACCGAAGCCGTTAAACTCGTTGGCACGATAGCCCCGCCCGATGCCGAAATCATAGCGCCCTTTGGACAACTGATCGATCGTCGCCACCTGTTCGGCCAACAGGATAGGGTTGTGCCAAGGCACTACGACCACGGCACTTCCGAGTCGTATTTTTGATGTAATTCCAGACAGATAGGATATATAGTTAAGAGTCGCCGACAGCTGTGAAAAGCCGGTAAAATGATGTTCCACCAGCCAAGCACTCGAATAACCAAGCTTCTCGGCCAACTGGATATATTCTCCGTATTCATGATAGCCGAGCGCGGCCTCGGTTACGACGTCACCAGGCACCGCCTGCGCACCACCAAACAGTCCAAACTTCATCGTTTCCTCGTCATGCCGGTTAACACCCGGAAAATTGATATTTCAACCAAGAACAACCTACCAACTGGCGTTGGAGATGTCCTCGCCCGTGAAAAAAGCGTTCGGATCGTGAGACCACTTTTCTTAAACGGATTGCTCAGATCAAGGGTTCAATCCTTCGTAGCGCAACGCGTAAATTCCCAAATTCTTGTCGGAAATAAAGATGTTACCGCGCGCATCCACAATCACATCCTCGGTCTGCGCCACCAGCTTGGACGCAGGCAGCAATCCCAACCGTTCCATAGGGTCGGGCGGCAAGAAGTAGCCGACTTCCTGCGGTTGGGTCGCTTCCGAAACATCATAAACGCGCAATCCTGCGTTGAAATAGGTCAGGAAGCACAGATCCTCACCCTGATAGAGGATATCCTGATATTGTGGCTGGTGCTGATTGTGCGGCCCAAAACGGCCACCACGCTCGCAGAATGTGCGATATGGCGCGTCTTCGGGGGGTACTGGCAGCGGGAATAGCGACATCAGGCGGGGATTGGTCTCATCCGCCACATCAACGAACCCGGCATAGCCCAGCGGTTCCTCACAATTCTCCTTGATCGCCTCCGAATTCACGATCACGACGTCCCGGTTTTGCAGAGGAACGGCTGTGTGGACAGCAATAAATGTCTGAAATGGCGGGCAAAACGGCAAGTCACTGATCATGGTCGGATTGGTCTTGTCGCTGATATCGAGCACCACAAAACCGCCCGAACTGTACGGCAAATAAGCCCGGTCGCCCTTCACATAGGCACCGCCATGCAGCATCACGCCTTTTGCTGCGGGCTCTTCGCCGCCGCCGACATTCTGACCTTCCATCCACCAGCGCCCCACTTCAACAGGGTTGCGCGGATCTTCAATATCGATGATCTGCAGGATATTGCCCTGAAAACCCTCGGGTAGACCGGTCGCGTAGATATAGCGCCCGCCATCGTAATAGTTTCGATGGGTCCCATCTCCGCCGGTTTTCCAGTGACTGAGCAGTTCGGGGTTCTCCGGATCCTTCAAATCCCAGATCAGAACACCCTCACCCCAGGGCTGACCTTCAACATGGCCCCAGCCCTCCATGATCTTTTCCTGCGATGTGACAAGCAGACCATCGGCGACCTGAACCTGAAGCGTCCAGGTATTTGCAGGACCTTCAATGGTGCGCACAAACCGAGGGTTGGCCGGGTCCGTAACCTCGATAATCGAGAATCCAGACTGCCAGAACAGGCCGCAATACAGGAACCAGCGATCGCCATCCCTATGCAACGCCAGCTTGAAGGCAGGTTTCTTGTCGCAATCTGTGTATCCGATTGCAGTGATATTCTTGGAAAAGGATTTCCCTTGCGGAAAAGCCATGACATCCCTCCGGTTCATTCTTGATTTTGTGTAACGAGACTAGGGGTGATCTGGCGTCCCTGTAAAGGATTTGGCGCCCGACAATACGCCCAACTATGGGATCATTTCGCAGTTTGGCCCACGCTGCATATAATTCAGGCATACTTGCCAGAACAGTCAGGTCAGAAGATGCCTCTTGCGCAGAATGAGCGCCGCCCCCGGTACCAGGTTATTGCATCCGAACTGCGTACGCAGATCGAATCTGGCGCTCTGGGAATCGACACCATGCTGCCCACCGAAATGGAACTGTGCGAGCGCTACGACGTCAGCCGTTACACTGTCCGGGCGGCCTTGCGGCAGTTGCGTGAACTCGGGCTCGTATCCATGCGCCGGGGATCGGGCACGCGGGTTGTTTCTGCAGCCCCAAAAAGCAGCTACGTCCAATCAGTCAACTCGCTCTCAGAGCTTCTGCGTTACCCAAACACGACATTCGAACTGGGTGACGCAGGAACGGTAACCCTCGCGCCGACAAATGCGAAACGCCTCTCGTTACCGGCCGGTTCAATCTGGTTCCGTATTTCCGGCGTGCGCCGCTCAAACGAGAACAGCCAACCCATCTGCTGGCAGGAAATCTTTGTGATACCTGAGTATGAAGACACGGCGCACCGCCTGCTTATCGAGCATGGTCCCGTACACCGGATCATAGAGAGCGCACATCGCGAAGTGATCGCCCACACCCAGCTTGAGATGACTGCCAGTCAGGTTCCGGGCGAACTGGCAGAAAAACTGGACGTTGAGGCCGGAAGCGCGGCGATGACAATCATCCGCCGGTATACTGCACAAGACGACAGGGTCTTCGAGACCACGGTCAGCGTGCATCCCGAAGGCCGGTTCGTCTATTCACTGGAAATGACCCGCGACTGGAGTGTCGCCTGACATCATCAGGAGAAGGCCAAATGCACAAACACCTGATTGCCGTGACCGGTGCGACTGGTGTGACAGGACAACATCTGATCCCAAGGCTCGCAAGACGGGGCCTAAACCTTCGATATCTCGCGCGGGACATCAGAAAAGCACGACAGTTCTTGGGAAATGACGTGGAGTTGGTCGCAGCCGACCTCGATGACCGCGCGTCCTTTGACCGCGCACTTGAAGGCGTGCACACGCTGTACCTCAATTCGGGCCATAGTCCTGCACTTGAGGAACAACAGACCAATGCCATAGAGGCCGCTGTCGCGACTGGCTGTGCCCGAATTGTGAAACTATCCGGGAATATCGATTCTCCGGCCCCAATTCCGGAAGCCCACAAGGCTTTGGAAGCCAAAATCGCGGCTTGCGGCCTTCGCCACACGTTCCTGCGCCCCAATTTCTACATGACCAATCTGCATTACGTCGCAGCGGGCCTGAAAGATGGAGACACCTTCACCAGCGCGATCCCGCGCGACGTGAAGATCAGCATGACCGACCCGCGCGACGTTGCCGACCTGACAGCAACGGTTCTGGACGAAGATAGCGAGCACGACGGACAGGGTTACTACCAGACAGGTGCTGCGGTCAGTCTCGACGAGGTTGCGGAGACCTTCAGCCGGGTTCTCAACCGCGATATACGCTACGAGATGGTCGATGTGGATGTATGGGAGGACATGGTGACCAAACGCGGTCTGCCCTCCTGGCTCATCGAACATCAGGTCAAGATGATTGGGTTTGCGGCCAACGGCGCTTACGCCTATGTCACCAACGCAACCGAAGAGATCACCGGCCAAAAACCGCGAACGCTGGAAACCTTCATCGCCGATCACGCCCTGGCTTTTGCCCGGACCTGACCGAACCACACATCCGACCAATCAAACTTTGCGGGTCATTCCCGCAAGCGCGCTCTCATCGACCTCAATACCGAGACCGGCACCTGTCGGCACGCTCACCTGTCCGTTAACCACGTCGATACAGTGACCTTCTTTTGCAATATCCTGCTTGAGATACTGAGACGTCACGCTCACCCCCCATTCAAGGGACGGTGCAGCCGCGGCAATTTGCAGAACAGCTGCGCTTGAAACGCTGGATTCTGCGACTTTACCCGCAAGGTTCACATGCATACCGAGTTCATCAAAGAGTTCGGCTGCCTGAAAGGCACGGGTGAGACCGCCAAGTTTGATCATTTTCAGACTGCCGCCCTTTGCAGCGCCCGATTCAAGATGCTTGCGGATGTCATCAAAGCTGTGAAGGCCCTCGTCGGCACCAATGGGGCACGCAGATGCTGCTGCCACGATGGCCATCCCTTCAACATCATGTCCCATCACAGGCTGCTCGAGAAAGTCCAGGGAGTCGCTGGCCGCGCGCACATAGGTCAGAGCTTCGTCCCGGCTCCAGCCCTGATTGCAGTCGGCGGAAAGCTGCACGCCGCCATTCACCGCCTTGCGGATCGCGATCGTGCGCTCGATATCCTGTTCCACAGGCTTGCCGCCGACCTTGATCTTCATGGTCGTCACTCCCGCCTGCGCGCGCTCTGTTGCTTCGGCAACATCAACATCTATGTCACCAGTTGCCAGCATGTAGAGGACAGGAACCTCGGTCCGGCGAACACCACCGAGAATCTCTGCAATCGACTTCTGCTGGGCTTTGCCCGCGATATCGTAAAGCGCCATTTCAACAATTGTCTTGGCGCTGGCGTTGCCATACATGCGCCAGTTCATTTCCTTGAGGTTTTCCTCAAAATCGGCCGGATCGCGCCCTTCCATGAAGGGAGCCAGAAAATTGACTGCTGCGACCATGCTCTCGACAGTTTCACCTGTCATTGAAGGCGCGGCAGAGGCCTCTCCCCAGCCAACATGGCCGTCATCAGTCTCGATACGAGCGAACACATTCTCGGAAGTCGAAATTTCGACACCAGCCATCTTGATCGGGCGTTTGAGAGGCAGATCGACTGCCATGGCTTCGATTTTCTTGATTTTCATTGTTCGTCTCCGTTTCCCCGCGCCGGATCAATCCGACATTTTCCCGATATTACTACAGTGCAGGACTGAACATCACGCCTACCTGACAAATTCGGCAAGCGCATCCTCATTGACCTCAACGCCCAGTCCCGGGCCTGAGGGCACATCTGCACGACCCTTGATAACCCTGATGGGGTTTTCGACAACATCGCTTTTCAGAAATGGTGTTGTCGGGCTCACACCCCACTCAATGGATGGAGCCGCTGCAGCGATCTGCAGCACCGCTGCACTCGACACACTGGATTCCGCCGTTTTGCCAGCCAGGTTGACCTTCATACCGAGCTTTTCGAACAACACAGTCCCTTCATAAGCCCGAGTCAGGCCCCCAAGCTTGATCATTTTTATGCTGCCGCCTTCTGCCGCGCCCAGATCATGGTGTTTGTGAACATCCCCAACGCTGTGGAGGCCTTCATCAGCGGCAATCGCGCAGGACGAAACAGCGGCAATCTGTGCCATGCCTTCAACGTCGTGCCCCATGACGGGCTGCTCCAGAAAGTCGAGCGAGGCACTGGCCGCCTTGGCAAAGGTTACGGCCTCTTCGCGACTCCAACCCTGATTGCAATCCGCAGAGAGCTGAACACTGTCATTCACGGCTTGCCGGATCGCGATCGTACGCTCGATATCCTGCGCGACGGGTTTGCCCCCGACCTTGATTTTCATATTGGTAACACCGGCCTTCGCGTAACCGGCAGCTTCTGCCACATCAATCTCGATATCGCCCGTCGCCAGCATGTGCACGATCGGCACCTGCGTCCGTTTCGTGCCTCCGAGAAGTTCGGAAACCGGCTTCTGTGCTGCTTTGCCCGCCAAATCATAGAACGCCATTTCCAACACGGTTTTGGCACTGGCATTGCCATATAGACGCCAGTCCATCTCCGCGAGGTTCTCCTGAAACGCGGCAGGATCGCGGCCGACCATAAATGGCGCCAGATACTCGATAGCCGCGACCATGCTCTCCACAGTCTCGCCCGTCATAGCCGGCGAAGACGAAGCCTCACCCCAGCCCACAAGACCATTGTCTGTCTCGACCCTTGCAAAGACGTTCTCGGAAACCGTGATTTCCACGCCCGACATCTTGAACGGACGTGACAAGGGCAGATCGACGATCTTGGTGTCAATTTTTGAGATTTTCATCACAAAATCCTGTTGCAGCACTGATGAGCGGACTATCGGCCCCGCTTCAACTCACGCGATTTGGGCTTGGTGCCCGGCGCATAGTCGGAAACCTCTTCGTCGAGGAACTTGCTGAGTTTGCGCAATCGCGCCGAGGACTGCTTGCGAACCATATCCACGTCGCAACCCTCCCAATCATAGAAGCCTTTGCCAGCAGACAGACCGACTTCGCCGCGCGCCACCATATCCTGAATAAGCGGGTTGGGCGTATCGGTGGAATGCAATTCGGGAACAATGGACATTTGTGCCAGCGCGTGGATCTCCAGTCCGGAAGTGTCCTTCTGTTCAATCAGGCCATTGAGGCACATGCGCGGCGCCAGCATTTTGCGGGCTGCCATATCAATATCTGCCGGGGTCGCGACACCGGCTTCCACCAGATAGTAAGCCTCATGCAGAATGATGTGCTGCAGCCGGTTGATGAGAAACCCGACAATGGGCTTGTACAGGGTGACAATTTCCTTGCCGGTTCGCGCAACCGCATCGGCCACCGCATCAACAACATCTTCGGGGGCGTGTGTTCCGGCCATCACTTCAGCTACGGCAGTGGTATCCGCAGGCATAAAATAGTGGATACCGGTAAACAGGTGCGGCCTTTTAAGGTCCGCTTCCAGGTCTTCCAGCGCCATTCCCGACGTACCTGTTGAGATGATCACCTCGTCATCGGGATAGGCAGCTTCTATCTCAGCAAACACCTTCTTCTTGATCGTAACGTCTTCGGGGACAAACTCGATCACCAGATCGGGTGCCTTCTCCGGGAAATCTGCTACCGCCGTAACACCGTTGGGAAGGTCATCAATCTCACTCGCCCGGCTGCTTTTGACGATGGTTTCAAAGCCAGCATCCGCGAAGGTTGCGGACACGCCCTTACCCATAACGCCATAGCCATAGATGAGCACGGTCTGAATCGGTTTTCTGGCTGACATAGATTTCCCCTGAATGAACACTGCGATTGTTTTTGAAAAGCACTGTTTTGTGCTCGCGTGGACTGTATATATGTCCGGACAAAATCAACAGACCCGTCACTACGTATCGCATTGACGGGAACCGACAGCTCAAATCCCGGGGGAGCCCCAAAAATGTCCTACCTGCCCACATCTGAAGATTTCGAAGACATCCTGTTCGAAGTTAAAGACAACGTCGCTTGGATCACGATCAACCGCCCGAACTCGCGCAATGCGTTTCGTGAGCACACGCTCGATGAACTGATCGAGGCCTTCAAGTCGACCCGCAATGACGCCTCGATTGCCTGCGCGGTTGTCACCGGTGCGGGTGACCAGTCTTTCTCGGCCGGCGGCGACTTCGGCGCCATGATGAAGCTGAACTGGACCAACGCCTATCACTGGAATGACCGGATGCTGGGCACCGCCATGACCATTCGCGGCCTGCCGATCCCCGTCATTGCCATGGTCAATGGCTGGTGCATGGGCGGCGGACATGAACTCGCGCTTTGGTGCGACATGGTGATCGCCTCCGACCGGGCCCATTTCGGTCAGTCCGGTGCCAAAGTTGGCGCCTGCCCGACTGTGGGTGCGACCCAGTACATTCCCCGTATCATCGGCGAGCGTCTGGCCCGCGAGATGATTTTCCTGGCGCGTACATTCTCGGCTCAGGAAGCTGTCGATATCGGCCTCATCAACAAGGTCGTCCCGCATGACGATCTGCTCGAAGAAACAAAAAAATGGTGCGAGACGATCAAGGGCCACAGCGGTCAGACCATCCGCATGACCAAGAAATCCCTCAACCATGAGTCCGATGAGCTTTACGCATCGTGGCAGCATGGCATGGAGCTGTTGGCCCATGTCTGGGGCAGCGAAGAATCCATGGAGGGCATGCAGGCCTTCCTCGACAAGCGCAAGCCCGACTTCATGAAGTTCCGCATGAAGAACAAGGAAGTGGTCGATACCTATCTCGATGATCTGGCCAACGACCGCAACCAGCTCAAGAAGGGCTAAGTCCGAAACCATGACAGGCACCGAAACTCCCGGCGCCCTCGACGGCATCCGCGTGATTGATCTCACGCGGGTGCTCGCAGGGCCGTTCTGCGCAATGATGCTCGGCGACATGGGTGCCGACGTGGTCAAAATCGAACAACCCGGTCGCGGCGACGACACGCGCGCCTGGGGGCCGCCATTCGTGGGAGAGGAATCCGCCTACTTCCTGGGGGCCAACCGCAACAAACGCGGCATGACCCTCAACCTGAAAGAAGAAAGCGCACGCTTGGTGCTCGCCGAATTGCTGCGTGACGCCGATGTGGTGATCGACAACTTCAAGCTCGGCACCATGGCGCGGTTCGGCTTTGACGATGCCTGGTACGAAGAAAACGCACCCCATATCGTGCGTGCGTCGATCCTCGGCTATGGCTCCACCGGCCCGCGTGCGGGCCTGCCAGGCTATGACTTCCTGCTGCAGGCGGAAAGTGGCCTGATGAGCATCACCGGCGAAGCCGATGGCGATCCGATGAAACTCGGTGTGGCTATTGTCGATCTGTGTACCGGCATGTACGCGCTGTCCTCGATCCTCGCGGGATTGCAGGCACGACATTCGACCGGCAAAGGCCAGTATGTCGAAGTCTCGCTTTACGATACCGGCATATCCCTGCTCGCCAATGTCGCGGCAAACTATCTCGCCTCGGGCAAGGAAGCCGGACGCTACGGCAACGGACACCCCAATATTGTGCCTTACAACGCCTATCCCACACGCGACGGCATGATCGCTCTGTCCGTCGGCAATGACGGGCAATTCCAGACCTTCTGTAATGCCGTGGGACAGGACGCATGGGCAGACGACGTTCGATTTACACGCAACCGCGACCGTGTTGAAAACCGTGACGCCTGTGACGCAATGATTTCTGAACTGTTGAAGACGGACGACACCGCCGCGTGGCTCGACAAACTTCAGTCCGCCGGTGTGTCTTGTGCTCCGATCAACACCGTCGCGCAGGCGCTGACTGCAGAACACACGATTGCACGCAAGCTGGTGACCAAGGCCACCCACAGCGTTGAGGGTGAAATTGATCTGCCAGGTATCCCCTTCCAACTCATGGGCACACCCGCAACCGTCCGTCGCGCACCGCCCACATTGGGTGAACACACCGAGGAAGTGCTCCGCGAAATCGGAAAATCGGCCGACGACATCGCCCGTCTGCGCAAGAGCGGCGCGATCTAAATCGTTCCGTTTCGTCGCAAGTGACGTTCGCTCCAACGGGTGGGTAGATATCCGCACGTGTGAGAAACTGTCCTCTATCAAGAAACTTATTAGAGGTTGAATCTCCATGGCGAAACGAATTGACGTCGGACGCATCACGCTCAATGTCGACGAAAAGGGTGATGGTCCGCCCTTCATCTTCATTCCCGGCCTTGTCGGGGTCATGAACTCCTGGGACTACCAGCGGGAAATCTTTTCCGACCGTTACCGCTGCATCTCCTTCGACCATCGTGGCGCCGGCGACAGTGACCGTCCCGGCCCCGACGGCTATTCGACCCAGCACATTGCCGATGACGTGATCGCGCTCATGGACACGCTGGGTATTGAGAAGGCGCACGCTCTGGGCACGTCAACGGGCGGTGCGATTCTTCAGAATCTGGCCATCGACCATCCTGACCGTCTGCGTTGCTGCATCTTCTCCAACACCTGGACCAAGGCCGACGAATACATCCGCCGTGTCCAGATCGCACGCAAAGAGATCGCGCTGAACGAAGGCAAGGAAGCCTATGTGCGGGTCAGCTCGCTCTTCACCAACGGCTGCAATCAGTTCCGCTACAACCTCGACAAGGTGATGGAGCTTGAGAAACGCTCGCTGGAGACCATCGCGGAACCCGATGTTCTCGCCGCACGCATCGACATGACTCTGAACCACGACCGGCTGGACGAGATCACGAAGATCAAGAACCCGTCACTGGTTGTCGGGACGCGCGACGATGCGACCGTGCCCTACTATTTCTCCGAAGACCTGCACGAAGCCATCGAAGGCTCGGAGCTGGTGATCGTCGAAGAAGGCGGGCATTACTCGTACCGCCGCCACCCGGAAGAGTGGGCCGAGATCGTGGGGCCCTTCCTCGCGAAGTGGGAAGACAAAATCTGATGCGCGTTGGTATCGTCGGAATCGGCTGGTGGTCGGATGTTCTGGCTGGCGTGATCGCGAAAACCGACAAGCTCGAACTGCGGGCCGGTTTCACGCGCTCGCCGGAGAAGAACGCAAAATTTGCGGAGACCTTCAACTGCGAAGCGATGTCCTCTTATGAGGACATGCTCGCACTTGACGATCTCGACGGTGTCATCCTGACGACCCCCAATTCCGCCCATCTGCCGGGCACGTTGGCAGCGGCAGCAGCGGGCAAGCATGTATTTGTCGAAAAGCCGGTCTCCAACACCATTGCAGACGGGCGCGCGATGATTGCAGCCTGTGATGCGGCCAACGTCGTTCTTGCGGTGGGGCATTCCTACCGCCGTCACGGTGCCCTGCGCCATCTGAAGAAAATGATCGACGATGGCGAACTGGGGCGGGTCAGCCGGGCCGAGGGCATATTCTCAAATGACAATGGCCTGAAGTTGAAGCCGGGTGCCTGGCGCACCGATCCCGCCGAAATTCCCGGCGGCTGCCTGATGCAGATCGGCATTCATCAGATCGACAATTTGCTCTATCTGCTTGGGGACGCGCAGGAACTGACCGCTTATGTCGACCGTCTGGAAACCGAACCGGAAATCGAGGATGTGACTTCGGTTCTGATGCGCTTTCGGTCCGGGGCGATCGGTTTCGTCGCATCTGACTATATTTCTCCCCGCCGTTTCATGATCAACGTCCATGGCACCAAGGGGAATGCCTTTTTCGACATGGACAATGACGGCCTGCGCGTTCAACGAACAGGCGAGAGCAAACCGTCTCCGGTCGTGTTTCCCCCGGCAGATCATCTGCTGGCCGAATTGGAAGATTTTGCGGACGCCGCCAAAGAAGGCCGGAAGCCGGAAATCGATGGAACAGACGCGCTGAACCCCCTCGCCGTCGTACTCGGAGCCGTTCAGTCTTCCAAAGAGGGCCGTTCGATCAGTCTCAAGGAAATCCTAGGCGAGGCCTGATATCTCGAGCGCCCGAGCGCGTTCCAGCCCGAGCAGTTCACCACCATCCAGCAATCCGGTCCAGGTGCGTTCGGGAATCGGAATACCATTGGCCCGCCGATCCTTTCGGGCCGCGCGTTCAGGATCACCGGGTACCAGAACCGGCTTGTCGGGATCTGCGGGTTTGGCGCTCTTCGTGTAGTCCGCCATTGCATCGACTTCCTGCTTGATCCAGTCGGCATCACCCAGACGTGCCGGATCCATCACAATCATCGTCATTGTGTTGATGATGCCATCCAAACGTTTGTGACCAGGCTGAAGTGTTCCGCCGCCAGAAAGCGCGCCGGACATCAGTTCAGCCATCAAGCACAATGCGTAACCCTTGTGTTCGGCAAACGCCCGCAATGCGCCCAGCGGTTGGCGAAACATCACACCCGGATCGCTACTGGGCTGTCCCTCGGAATCAATAATCCAGGCATCGGGCACCTGCTTGCCGGAATCATGCGCCACGCGAATTTTGCCCATCGCGACAACGCTCGTGGCCATATCAAGGATAATCGGTTCGTCCGGGTTGCTCGTCGGCATGGCCATCGTGACCGGGTTGGTGCCGAAACGCGCTTCGGCCCCACCAAAGGGCGCGACCATGGCCCAGTGATCAGTCACGTTCGTGAAATGGATCGAAACAAACCCGGCAGCAGCCACCATCTCGGCATATGTCCCCACCCGGCCGATATGGTGTGAGTTTTTGAGCGTCGCGACACAAATACCGCTCTCCTGCGCGCGCGCAATCGCGGCCTCTGTCACCTCTTCGGCAACGCGCTGGCCATAACCTTTGTGCCCGTCAAACTGAAGAAACGGCCCGTCATCATGCACGCAATCGGCTGGCGTATTGGGGACCAACAACCCGCGCTTAAGATTGTTGATATAGGTCGCAACAATCCCGATGCCGTGACTGTCATGACCAGCTAGGTTGGCACCCACAAGGTGCTCGGAAACAATACGACACTCTTCCTCTTCGCTGCCCCCGAGACGGACCATCTCATGGATCAGAGCTGTTAACGCATCGACTTGAACGGTGACATCACCCGACATTAAAAATCCCCCCGGACCTCTTCACAAAAACGACGGATCACACGACCGGTGTGCGCCCGCCATCAACATTGATCGCACAACCCGTCACATAAGAACCGGCATCCGAGACCAGAAAACAGGCCATGTTTGCGAACTCTTCGGCTTCGCCGATCCGACCGAGCGGAATGTCGGCTTCCTTGGGCGCAATGAAGTCATCGAATGACTTGTCGGGTGCCTGATTTTGATGGCGACGTTCATGTTGTCCCGATCGGATCAAACCGACAAGCAATGCATTCACCAGAATATTGTCAGGGCCCCCTTCTCCGGCGAGCACCTTGGTCAAGGCCATACCCGCAGCACGAGAAACAGATGTGGGCGCACTGCCACCTGCCGGTGCTTTCGCGCTTCCGGCCAGAACATTGATGATCCGTCCCCATTTCCGCTCCGCCATACCCGGCATCGCCAAACGGCACAGCCGGATAGCCGCAAAAAGCTTGAGATCGAGATCGGCCTGCCAGCGCTCATCCGAGCACTCGAGAAACGGCCCGATTGCGTGTGCGCCAGCGTTGTTCACCAGAATATCGACGTTGCCGAATGTCTCTGAAATCTGCGCCCAGGTGCTCTCGATCTGCGCCACATCGGTCACGTCACACGGCAATGCTTCCACGCGTACGGAATTTCCGCCCACAGCTGCCAGAATACTGTCCCGGCCGGCGGCAAGCTTGTCTGCCGAACGCGCGACCATCGCGACATTGGCGCCGGATTCAGCGAACTGTCTCGCCATCGCCAAGCCCAATCCTTCGCTGGCACCTGTAATTACGGCCGTGCGGCCATCCAGTCGAACTTCCATTTTACTCTCCCCGGTTCAATCACTTCTTGATATTACGCCATGCAGACCGCTTTGACAGGGTCACAACACCAGCGCAATGTCTGCAATGGGGAGAAAAACAATGGCGAAAAGCTCACACCGGCACACCTCGCACTGGGGTACATTCACGGCAGATGTTGAAAACGGTCGTTTGACCGGGGTTCACCCGTTCAAACTCGACCCCGATCCCTCTCCGATCATCCAATCGCTTCCCGACGCGGTTCACGATGAAAGCCGCGTTGCACGTCCGATGTTTCGCAAGGGCTGGCTGGAACGTGCGCAAGGCGGGTCTCCCGAAAACCGTGGTGTTGATCCCTTCGTTGCCATTCCGTGGGACGAGGCACTGGATATGGTCAGCGCTGAAATCGACCGGGTGCGTTCAGATCATGGGAATGCTTCTATATTTGGCGGCTCCTACGGGTGGTCGAGTGCTGGGCGGTTTCACCACGCAAAGAGCCAGCTACAACGCTTTTTGAATACCGTGGGCGGGTTTACCGGACAGGTCCACACCTACTCAATCGCGGCTGGCTACGCGATCCTGCCGCATATTCTCGGAACAGCGCAGGCTGCCATGACCGAGGCAACAAGCTGGGATTCGATCATCGACAATACCGAGCTGATGGTTGCCTTTGGAGGCATCCCGCTCAAGAACGCTCACGTTGCAGCTGGTGGCCCCGGCCAGCATATGACAGGGCCTTACCTGAAGGATGCGCATGCGGCAGGAATCGCGTTCATCAATGTCTCGCCCATCCGCGATGATATCGCCGATCATCTGAACGCTGAATGGGTCGCCATTCGTCCCAATACCGATGTGGCGCTGATGCTGGCACTGGCCCACACGCTGGAAACCGAAGGCCTGGCCGATCAGGGTTTCCTGGAACGCTACTGCGTTGGATACCCGCAATTCCGCCGTTATCTGCTTGGCGAGGATGATTCGACACCAAAGGATGCTGACTGGGCGTCTCAGATTTGCGAAATGCCTGCAGATTCAATCCGCGAACTGGCAAAACGGATGGCGCGATCACGCACGATGATCAACACCAACTGGTCTCTCCAGCGTGGCGATCATGGCGAACAAACATTCTGGATGACAGTCACCCTGGCTGCGATGCTGGGCGGGATCGGCCGTCCCGGTGAAGGCTTCGGATTCGGCTATGGCAGCATGGGCAATATCGGAAACCCGAGGCAGCCTGCACCATCGCCGTCCTTGTCGATCGGGCAAAATCCCTGCAAGAGCTGGATCCCTGTCGCACGGATCGCAGACATGTTGCTCAACCCCGGCGGACAGTACGAATTCGACGGTGAAACCCGCACCTATCCCGACACCAAGCTCGTCTACTGGTGTGGCGGCAATCCGTTCCACCACCATCAGGACCTCAACCGCCTCGTGCGGGCCTGGCGCAAACCGGAAACGATTATTGTCAACGAACCCTGGTGGACGGCAACGGCAAAGTTCTCCGACATCGTTTTACCCTCAACCACCACACTGGAACGCAAGGACATCGGTGCGACCTCAAGAGACCGTTTTATTCTGGCCATGGACAAGGCGATCGAGCCGGTCGGTGACGCGCGGAATGATTTTGATATTTTTCGGGGACTGGCCCAGCGACTTGGCACCTACAACGAATTCACCGAAGGCCGTGAACCCGAAGACTGGCTGCGCCACATTTACGATCGGGCCCAACAAGGCGCGGCCGAAAAGGACATTACTCTCCCGTCTTACGACACGTTTTGGGAAGACGGGCATGTCGAAATTCCACGCTCCTCGAAACCGGATATCATGTTCGAATCCTTTCGCGCCGATCCGGTCGCCAATGCACTGCCCTCGCCATCGGGGAGAATTGAAATATTCTCCGAGACAGTTGATGGTTTCGGCTATGACGACTGCCCCGGACATCCGGTATGGCGCGAACCCGCCGAATGGCTTGGCTCTCCCGTCGCAAAAACACATCCGCTTCACATGATTTCCAACCAACCACGGACCCGTCTCCACGGTCAGCTCGACAATGGTCGGGTCAGCCGTGACGACAAGATCAACGGGCGTGAACCCATCTGGATTAACCCACTCGATGCCGCAGAACGCGGATTGATCGATGGGGACGTTGTGAGAGTGTTCAATGACCGAGGTGCGCTGCTCGCCGGGGCACGCGTCACGCCCGAAGTTCGGCCCGGGGTCGTACAACTCGCCACAGGCGCCTGGTACGATCCCGATGACCCGGCGCAACCCAACAGTCTGGACAAGCACGGCAATCCCAACGTTCTGACGATCGACAAAGGAACTTCTCAACTTGGACAAGGGCCGATTGCGCATAGTGCTCTGGTCGAAATCGCGCTTTATGAAGATGACCTGCCTGACGTCACCGCACACAAACCGCCACAGATCGTTCCCCGCGACCAACCTGGCTAAAAACTGTTATAATATGATGGTTCACGGCCCCTTGGTTGTTCATGGATAGTGTCCTGAATATGGAAATGTCTTCGATGTTGATAACGCTTGCGTTTGGCGGGCTGTTTACAGTTGTCGCTGTACTCGCAATCGCGCTCGTGCAGACAAGACGCAAAAGTCGGCCCTTCCAGGTCACCTTTGACACCGCATCGGTGGGTTTGGTCCATGTTGCCCTGGATGGCACTTGGCTGCTTGCCAACAACAAAATGACGGAAATTACCGGCTATGAGCGTGAAGAACTCGCGCGCATGCGATTTGCAGATGTCACTGTTGAGGAAGACCTGCAAAAAAACCACGAACTGAATACAAAGCTGCGAAGTGGCGAGATCGATTCCTACACGCTGGAGAAACGCTATCTCCGCAAGGACAAAAGCATCATTTGGGCAAAGCTGTCCGTCACACTCGTCCGAAAAAAGGATGGGAAGCCCGATTATTACGTCTCAGCCATTGAAGACATCGACGAACTCAAACGCGCTGAGTTTGCTTTGCAGGAACAGGAAGCACGGTTCCGCGCCTTTTGGGACAACAGCCCCTTCAACCAATCCATCAAAGACAGGCAAGGTCGTCTGGTAGATGTAAATAATACTTATCTAAGCACCTTCGGCATTCAGAAAGAGAACTTTCGGGGCAAGAGCCTCGATCAGGCCCATGGCACCAAATGGAGTTCTGGTGTCGACGACTTCGATCGCGAAGTTTTGCGTACAATGACGACCAGAACATCTGACGTCACAGTGCCGGGCAAAGATAACGACGACCTACTGATCCGGGTCACAAAATTCCCGATCTCAGATCGCGAAGGGCGTGTCGTTGGTGTTGGCGGCATATCCTATGACATCACAAGCCAAGTGCGCGCCGCCCAGCAAATGCGCGACAGTGAAGAACGGTTCCGGGCCACGTTCGAACAGGCAGCTGTCGGAATCGCACATGTGTCCATCGACGGACAATGGCTGCGAATGAATCAGCGATATTGCGACATCCTCGGCTACTCAGAAGAAGAATTGCGCCATCTGACCTTCCGAGACATTACGCACTCTCAGGACCTCGAAGCAGATATTGCCATTCGCAACGAACTCCTCAATGCCGGGCGCGGCTCCTATACCAACGAAAAACGGTATATTCGCAAAGGCGGGACGCCGGTCTGGATCAAGGCGACAGCTTCAATTACCGAGCCGTCGCGTTACCGCGAGCCCTACCTGATCGTCGTCGTCGAAGACATCACCGCCCGCAAGGAAGCCGAACAGTCACTTGCCATTCGCCTGGACCAGCAATCCGCCGTTATGGCGATTGGTCAGATGGCGCTGGTTGAAGGTGACCTTGAAACGCTTTTGTCCGAAATCGCGAACATGGTGGCCGTCACCCTGGATGTCGATATTTGCCTGATTTCGAAAATGATTAACCCACCCACTGATTTCCAGATCATCGCTGCGAATATGAGCGGTGAAAAATTTGTGGGTGTTGAGGTTCGCCCCAAAACACCAGACGAGGAGCGAAGCTTCTCCCCGATCTCTTCAAAGTCTGTGATTTTTGACAATCGGGACCCCGAAAACCCCGACCTGACAAGTCCAATCACCGACGACATCGGCACACTGGCCGGCGTGACCGTTGTCATTGCCGAGGGTGACAGCACCTTCGGGATGCTTGCTGTCCATTCCAGCCGCTTCAGAGACTTCACTGGCGATGACGTAACCTTCCTTCAGGCGGTCGCCAACGTCGTTTCCACAGCAATCGTTCGCAACCGAATCACAGATGAACTGTCCGATCGCGAACGGACACTGGACGCGATCCTCGATAATGCCGCAGACGGGATCGTGGTCTACGACGCACGCGGGAATATTGTAATGGCGAACGACGCCGCCGAAGATATCTTCGGCTACGAAACGGCGCGGCTTACAAAGATGCAAATTCGCGACCTGGTCCCGGCCACATATCCAAGCAAAAACGCACATGCGGCCCACGACTTTGAAATCCAGACTTCCGCACGGGAGATGGTGGGCCGACGCGCCGATGGTTCAAGCGTGCCCATCGATATCGCCATGTCCGAGTTTGACGGCCCGGATGGCTCTCTGCACATCGCTCTTGTCCGCGACATTACCGAGCAAAAGTCAATGCAGAGCCAGCTTATCCAGGCTTCAAAACTCGCAACGGTTGGTGAAATGGCGGCGGGAATCGCACACGAACTCAATCAGCCACTCAACATCATGCGCATGGCTGCCGACAACGTTCTGATCAGAATGGACACCGGCAACATCGATATGGATTACGTTCGCGACAATCTCGTTCTCGTCAGTGAGCAAGCTGGCCGCATGGGAAAGATCATCCTGCATATGCGCGTGTTCAGCCGCCAGGATACGTCGGATTTCGTTCCGTTTGACCCAGCGCGCCCGACACGAAATGCCTGTGAACTCATGCGCCGACAGCTTCAGCTTGAGAGCATAGAACTCAATCTCGACGTAGAGATGTCGGACTATCTTGTAGAGGGCAGCGAATCTCAGCTTGAGCAGGTGATCATCAACATGATCACGAATGCCCGGGATGCCATTCAGGAACACTCAATCGAAGCCACGGCAGGTTCGCGGGGGGTCATCGACGTAACCGGACGCCCACACCCAAGTGATGTAACATTCATTGTAAAGGTCAGGGATAACGGTGGCGGCATTCCCGGCGATGTTCTTGCCCGAGTCTTCGACCCGTTCTTCACCACCAAGGAAGTTGGGATTGGCACCGGCCTTGGACTTTCGGTGAGCTACGGCATCATCAGTTCAATGGGCGGTTCGATTACAGCTCACAACACGGGCGACGGCTGCGAAATGTGCATCGAATTGCCACTATCCGCTGAGCATGTATCGAACAGCTCATTGACTAAGGTGTCAGCTCCAAAGCTTCAATAACGAAGCGACGCAGTATTCTGAGGGGTATCGGCTTTTCGATGATCGTAAACACGTTCGGTCGCCGGTCATAAGCAGCCCGAAGAGACGTCGGGTCACCCGTCATCAGGATCACCTTGATGTTACTACCAATGCTTGTAAGTTGGTCGACCGTCTCCACGCCATCGAGAACGGGCATGCGGATGTCCATGATTACGAGCTTCGGCATATGGGCCTCGATAACTTCGAGAGCCTCCTCACCGTTGCCCGCCTGAAATATCCCGACATCAAGGTCTGACAGACAGTCCACAAGCTGGTTGCGTTGCAACTTTTCATCATCGACAACCAGAATGGACCGGTGCGCCGCACCGCCGTCAGCCAGGCCTTCATACGCCATAGACATCAGCAGCCCTCCAGAACCAAGAAACCCAAACACACCACATGGTTGTTTAGGGACCCCCTACATATACGTCAGGTTACTCTTCCAAAGGGAAGCGAATTCCTCAAAATTGCGTTATTTCGGTAGTGCGGTATGCACATGGTCCTCCGGTCAGCTTTTCCCCGGGTGTTCTGCGCCACACACCCCGCAACGACGGAGATCTGAAGAGGCATAGAATTCATCAAACAAAGGTGGCAGATCCGTCACGATATTTCCGACATGAATTTCGACGCGATGCACAAGGGCATCGCACTCCAGGCAAAACCACTCAAACCCATCCATCAAGCCCTCAGGACGGCGCCGTTCAACAACCAGGCCGATACTTCCTGGCTCGGGACGCTGCGGGGAATGACGGATATGCGGTGGCAGAAGAAGCACATCACCTTCGTTGATTGGCACGTTACGCGGCGTACCATTCTCCATAATGCGCAATGTCATATTGCCCTCGAGTTGATAGAAAAACTCTTCATAGGGATCATCGTGATAGTCGGTTCGGGCATTGGGACCGCCAATCACCATGACGATGAAGTCAGTATCCTTCCAAACCACGACATTACCCACCGGGGGTTTGAGCAAATCACGATGTTCATCAATCCACTGTTTGAAATTGAATGCGCTCAGCTCTGACATCTCGGGCTCCCTATTCCGCGTTGGCGAGTTGACGGAAATCGAACCCCGTATCAGCAGTAAAGGCATCAATCAGCTGCGTCGTGATTGGGCCCGGAACCGGTTGCTTGGGTACGAAGTCGTCGACTGCAGATACCGGCATGGCACAAATGCCACTTGAAGTGATGAACATCTCGTCAGCCTGTGCCACGTCGTACATCGTGAACAAACGTTCCTCGAGCGGGATGGAAAGACGCGTGCAGAGCTCAAACACAACCTTGCGCGTCACTCCTTCCAAAATGTTCCGCTCCGGTGCGGTCCAGAGAACGCCATCCCGGGCCATGAAGAAATTCGCCACTGAATTTTCGGCAACATTTCCATCAAGGTCGAGCATCAGGGGCAGCGCCCCGCGTACACCGGCATCAAGTTCAGCCAGCAATTGATTCATCTTGCTGGTGACCTTTGCACGGGTCTCGATACATTCCGGGGGATTGCGTCGTGTTGTCGACACCGACAGCCGCACCCCAGTTTCATGATTTTGTGCAGTCGCTGATGTGTCTGCCGAACCCAAAAAGATGAAAACCGTCGCTGGTCCTTCCACATCAGACGCAACCGTGAACGGACTGCCACCGCGTGTTACCCAATGGCCCAACCGATACTGCGGCCCGGCCGCGAAGCGATCAGCATTGGCCTCCAATAGGCGCAAGGTTTCAGCCAGCATGGTTTCGAGATCCAGTCCCGGATCAATCCGCACATAGCGTAGTGACCTATACAGGCGTTCCATATGATCGCGGAGGCGATAAGGCTCCCCATTAAAACATGGCGTGACCTCATAGACCCCATCGCCCCACATAAACCCGCGATCAAATGGCGAAATTCGCGCATCTTCCAATTCAAGTATCTCACCATTCAAATAAACCAGCGGTTCGTCGCGCATCTGTCTTGCCTTCAGTTTCAATATGTCTGCCGCACAACACCGAAGCACAATTGGCTCTGGAGGACCACGCCAGCACATGCTTATGGTGTGCAGATCAACAATCGGGTCACATGATGGAATCGCGCAAGGAAATCCTCGGTATTTTACTGGTCCTCGTCATTGGTGTCGGCTTTGCGATGTCCAATACGCTTGCCGGTGTCGCCTATACCGGCGGCACGGACGCCCTCACTGTTTCCACGGCACGCTTTTTCCTTCCGGCCGGGATCCTGCTGATCATATTGCTGGTCTCCGGCAAAAAGGTTCTGATGCCGTCGCGCGATGGCATCATCGCAGCGGTTCTTGGGGTTATCACTGTCGGTTACACATGGGCGCTGTTGTCCGCCATAGAACTGCTCCCCGTCCCGCTTGCCGTTCTTGTGTTCTATCTGTTCCCGGTCTTCACCACATTCATTGTCGCCGCGCTCGGCTGGGAACGCCTGCTCCGCATCAACATCATTGCAGCATTTGTTGCTTTCGCCGGGCTTGCACTCGCGCTTGGCATCAGCGGTCAGGGCCTGAACCTCTTGGGCGTCTTTTATGCCGCTATTGCAGCATTGGGACTGGCCGTCGTCTCGGCCGTGAGCGGGCGCGTTATTCGTTCCGGCGATCCACGTCAGGCCACGCTCTATATGGCCACAACCGCGGCCCTGACCTTTGTGGCCATAACCATCTTCTTTGGAGAGTTTCGTCTGCCAACCACCGAGACCGGTTGGTGGGGGTTTATCGGTTCAAATCTCGTTTATGCCGGTGCCATGATCGGTTACTTCGTTGCCATATCCATGATCGGACCGGGCAAGACCACGCTGTACTCCAACATCGAGCCGCTGATCGCGATCGGCGCGGCATTCCTGCTGCTCGGGCAGGTTCTCTCGCCCCTGCAAATTCTCGGGGTGTTCGTCGTGGTCGGCGCTTTGTCACTTGCGGCCCGCGCCAGCCTCAAATCCACGAATGGCGAGCGTTAGGCCGTACGGGCCGGGAAATATCTGTCAAGCCACCCTTTTACCGCCTCGCGTGCGCGATGGCTGTCGACCGAGAACGGAAAGTGGTCAACATCTGAGAGCAGCATAAGATCCGTGGGCTGCTTGGCGTGAGCAAAAAGCTGAAGTGACTGGTCAGTCGGTGTCACTGAGTCATTCGCGGCATGAAACAACAAACATGGTCGCGGCGAGATGTCCGCAATCACATCATTGGCGCGAAAATCGTACATGCTTTGCGCTGTTTCCGCAGGAAAACTGGTGTGCACGTTTTTACCCATATGGCCGCGCAGATGCTTGGGAATCGGCACGATATCCCAACGGTCGACCATCAGAGACGTACCGGTTTTCTCGCGATGCGCCTTGCCATCCTCGAGCATCTTGGTGAACTTCGCCCACTCGGCTTTCGACTTGTGCTGGAGGCGGAATTTGCTTTCGCCGTCGCCCCAACCACAGGAGGAAATCACAGCAGCAATTCGCTTGTCGACGCCACCAGCATAGACGGCAACGGCCGCGCCAAAACTGTGTCCAATGACGCCGATTTTCTTACCATCCACATAAGGTTGTTTGGCGAACCAG
Source organism: uncultured Alphaproteobacteria bacterium (assembly GCA_943787745.1). Taxonomy (GTDB): domain Bacteria; phylum Pseudomonadota; class Alphaproteobacteria; order UBA6615; family UBA6615; genus JABJAG01. The sequence continues at coordinate 891,697 of CALSNJ010000002.1, forward strand.
GAAACCGCGTTCTTCACGTCTTCGACCTGGTCTTCACACATGATCCATGCGTGCTCACCTTCGCTGTCGCCGCAACTCCGGAAATCGAACCGCATGGCGACATAGCCCCATTCGGCCAGCATATTCGCAAGAATTTCAGGTGTTGAGCCATCCTTGCCGGTGCCAAATCCGTGCAGCACAAGAAATGCCGGCCGTTCGCTCCCCGGCGCCAGATCAGCCGGTGTGTGAACCACGCCCGACAATGTCAGTCCGTCAGACTTGAATGTAACTTTCTCTTCCATGGCACCCCTCCTCGAAGCACTCTTCCCGCTCAACCGTCAGATCGCAGTTTCTGTCTGTCTATTTTGCCCGTTCCGGTTTTTGGCAGGTCATCGTGGTACTCGACAACCCGCGGATATTTGTACGGCAGCAGTTTCGACTTTACGTAATCTTTCAAGGCCTGTGTCTTTTCATCCGTGGCGTCGTCCACAGATTTGAGAACGATCCACGCCTTCGTCGTCATTAATCCATCAGCCTGCTGGACACCCAGAACGCAACTTTCCTGCACATCAGGATGATCATTCAGACAACGTTCGATCTCAAGCGGATGAATCCATTGACCACTGACCTTTATCAGGTCATCTGCACGACCGGCAAAATGGTAGAATCCCCCTTCGTCTTGCGTGAAGCGATCGCCGGTATATATCCAGTCCTCGCGCATGGTCTCAGCCGTCTTATCCGGCTGGTTCCAATAGAACGGTGCTTGTGAATCACCACGAACCCACATGGTACCCGCTTCGCCCGGCGGAACGATCTTGCCGTCCATATCACGCAATTCAACCTCATAGCCCGGGACCCGTTTCCCGCTCGCGCCCTTGCACAAATCATCAACATAATTGCTGACATAGATATGGAGGACTTCGGTCGAACCCAGACCTTCCAGTATTTCCAAACCATAGCGGCTTGACCAGATATCGAAGGTTTCCCCTGGCAGAGGTTCTGCCGCTGAAATGCACAATCGAACACTCGAAAGGTCCCGGTCCGCACTGCCTTCATGGGCAACAAGCGCGTTGTAGAGAGTTGGCAGACCGAAAAAGACGGTTGGCTTGTGTTCTTCAATCACATCGTAAATCGGCCCAGGCTCCGGTCGCCCGGAAGCGAGCACCACAGCAGCGCCAACGGAGAATGGAAACGTCACTGCGTTTCCAAACCCATAGGCAAAGAATATCTTCGGCACCGAATAGACTATGTCATTTTCGGTCAGCTTCAGGACGTGCTCTGCATAGCTAAGATGGGTGTAGGGCATATCATGTTGCAAATGCACAATGCCTTTTGGACGGCCGGTGCTACCCGAACTGTACATCCAGAACGCCATGTCATCGCGATGTGTGTCTGCTGCTGCGAGCTCCGGTAACTCTTGGGAAACAAAGTCGTCCCACGAAACGGTTGCAACCGGAAACGTCTCTGGTTGCTCACCATTTGCCACAACGACAAGACGAATATCGGCACCGTTTTCGAGGGCTTCTGAAAGGACCGGCAGCAGATTGGATTCCGCAATAACAATCTCTGCTGAGCTGTCTTCAATGTAGTACTGCACCAATTCAGCGGGAGACAAAGTGTTCACAAGCACCGGGACGAAACCGGCACGCACGGCACCAAAAAAGGCTGCCGGGTAAACCGGAGTATCATCGAGCAGCATCACCACTCTGTCTGAGCGAGCAAGCCCGGTTCGCACCAGTGCATTTCCAGCCTGACAGGACAACGCGCACAAAGCCGCATAACTCAAACGGAGATCCCCAGAGTGCAGGGCAATATTCGTCCCACGACCGGCGCTCAGATTGTCGAACAGAACCGCACTTGCATTGTAGGACTCCGGCACCGAAAAACAGATTTCCGTCGACCCCAGAGCATCCAATCCGACGGGATCGACCACTGGTTCTGAAAAATTGTTCTTGTCCATCCAACCATCTCCCAAGGCGCTTTAAATCGAGCCGCCACAAGGCAATCAATGCATAAAAAAGCCCGCCGCGCAAAACGCAGCGGGCCTTCGGAACATATGTCGGTCAGGCGTTCTTTCTGACCATGCGAAAGACGAGAAGCAGGATGATCGCGCCAACAATGGCCGTCACGATGCTTCCCAGACTCAGGCCACCAACGGCTCCCAAACCCAACAATCCTCCGACAAATCCACCAACAAATGCACCGACGATACCAATAATGATCGTCACAATGATTCCGCCCGGGTCTTTACCGGGGATAACCATTTTTGCAACTACGCCTGCGATCAATCCGAGGACGATCCAGGTGACTATCGAAGTCAATGTCATGTGGTACTTCTCCCAAAAGCGCCAAAACCGAAGCAGAGACGGGAGACTAGAACCCGGCCCGGAATCGCGTCAAAGGCGGTCGGAATGACCCTCATCAGCACTGCCCGGCTCATCGTCGATCAATATACGCTGTGCAGCACCGTCGAGGTCATCGTACTGCCCGGTACGAATGGACCAGATGAACGCGGCAAGCCCGATGGCACCAAGAAAAAGCGCTGCAGGAATCAAAACCAACAGAATGTTCAAGGCATTGATTCCCCGCTTTGCCGACGTTGCAGCCGCAGGGCATTCAAAGTCACCAGGAGTGATGAAGAGGACATCGCAACAGCGGCCACAAGGGGGGTTACAAACCCCGCCATCGCAAAGGGGACGGCACAAGCGTTATAAAGCACAGCTAACCCGACGTTCTGGCGGGTCAAAGTCGTTGCGCGGCGGCCGGTTCGAAGTGCAAACAGGACAGGAGCCAAGCCGTCTCCCTGAAAAACAAGATCTGCCTGCACCTGACTGATATCAGCAGCTGTGGACGGCGAAATCGAGACATGCGCCGCTGCGAGTGCGGGTGCGTCGTTCAATCCATCTCCCACCATCAAAACGTGACACCCTTCGGCCTCCAGTTCACGCAAGCGCGCAACCTTTTCAACCGGCGAACACCCAGCGCGGCGACTCTCAATTCCGAGCGCGACCCCGACCGTTTCAACCACCTCATCGCGGTCACCTGAGAGTAACTCAACCGCATATCCCATCGCGACAAGTTGCGCGACAGTCGCGGCAGCGTCTTCACGCGGGGCATCGGCAAACGCAAATCCTGCTACAGGCTCCCCTTCTCTGCTCAACCAGATTTCGGGACCGTTCGACAGTACGGGCTGATCAGCAGCACCACACCAGTCACGCCGCCCCAAACGCCAACTGGTCCCCTCAATCGTCGCCGTCACTCCACAGCCAGCGACCTCCTGGCTATCCGCCGCCGGCGTTTGTACTCCTTCGGCCCGCTGTATCGCACGTGACAGTGGATGATTGCTGGCGGAGGTGTCCTTCCCCCCTAAAACTGGGCCACTATTTTTAGAGACTGAAGGGGGATGTGATGGCTCGGAAACGTTATTCGGATGAGGACATACTCAAGCTGCTGCGTGAGATTGAGGTGAAGCTGTCGACTGGCAGTGACGTGCCGTCGGCCTGTCGTGGCGTGGGTATTAGTGATGCCACTTACTACAACTGGCGCAAGCGGTTTGGCGGGATGGGGAAGTCTCAACTGTCGGAACTTCGCGCTCTTGAGAAAGAGAATGTGCGGCTGAAGAAGATCGTCGCGGAACTCGAACTCGATAAGCTGATCCTCAAAGAAAGCTTGACCCACCTGAAGCCCAGGGCCTGACGACAGAGCAGGTCCGTCAGGCCGTGATCCATACGCGTCAGAAGCTCGCGACGTCAGAGAGACGGACATGCCGGGTGATCGGACTGGCGCGCAGTTCTCTGCAATACCGACCGGCCCGGCGAGATGATGATGCTCTGCGATTGGCCCTGATCCGGCTGGCCAAGCAATACGGGCGCTACGGCTATCGCAAGATAGCCGAACTGCTGCGCATCGAAGGTTGGAAGGTGAACCACAAGAAGGTTGAGCGGATCTGGCGCGAAGAAGGCCTTCAACTGCCGCAACGGCACAAGAAGCGCCGACGGCTCTACCACAAGGATGCTTCGATCATACGGCTGCGGCCAACCCATCCGAACCACGTCTGGAGCATCGACTTTGTACACGACAAGCTCGACAGCGGTCGGAGTTACAAGATGCTGACAGTTCTCGACGAGTACACCCGTCAGGCTCTAGCGGTCGCGGTTCGCACCAGGATGGGAGCTGAGGATGTCCTTGAGGCGCTCTACCCGCTACTCATGCGCCACGGCACTCCAGAATATATCCGTTCCGACAATGGCCCCGAGTTCGTCGCGGAAGCGATGCAGGACTGGTTGGCAAGGGTCGGGATCAAGCCTATCCGGATCTATCCCGGGTCACCCTGGGAGAATGGATACAACGAACGATTTAACGAAACTCTGCGCCGCGAGGTGCTCAACGCCGAATGGTTCACCACAACAAAGCAGGCCCAGATCGTCATCAACCAGTGGCTCAGACAGTACAATCACATCCGCCCACATCAGGCCCTCAACATGCGCCCTCCTGTTCCAGAAACTCTAATCAGGAATGGCCCAGAACATGGGGGCTAGACACGACCATGAAGCGGATGATGGGATCCGTACGAATCTTGTCCCATGCGCCTGACAACGTCATCAGGCCGTTGATCATGCCTCCCCAGGACGGCATCCACAGCATGATCGAGAAGGTCATGCCCAGCGTTTGCGCCCAATCCGGCAGCGCCGTGAAATGAAGGTGATGGGGTCCGGCCCAAATGTAGAGAAAAATCAGCGACCAGAAATGCACGATCGAGAGGCGATACGAGAAGATCGGTCGTCCCGCCTGCTTGGGCAGGAAGTAGTACATGATCCCCAGAAATCCGGCGGTCAGGAAGAAGCCCACCGCATTATGGCCGTACCACCACTGGGTCAGCGCATCCTGCACGCCGGACCAGAGAATATAGCTTTTCGAACCCGTCAGGCTGACCGGCACCGAGGCATTGTTGACGAGGTGCAACATCGCAACGGTGACGATGAAGGCCAGATAGAACCAGTTTGCCACATAGATATGCGGTTCCTTGCGTTTCCAAAGCGTCGCCAGAAAGACCAGCAGATAGGCAACCCAGACGATGGTCAGCCAGAGATCCACATACCATTCCGGCTCGGCATATTCCTTCGACTGGGTAATCCCCAGCAGATAGCCGGTGGCCGCAAGAACAATGAACAGCTGGTAGCCCCAGAATACGAACCATGGAGCCAGTTCACCGGCGAGCCGCGCACGGCAGGTGCGCTGGACGCAATAGAACGAGGTCATGATCAGAACGTTGCCACCGAAGGCAAAAACAACCGCTGAAGTGTGCAGCGGACGCAGACGTCCGAAGTTGATCCAGGATGTGTCAAAATTCAGAACCGGAAAGGCGAGCTGTAAAGCGAGGACCAATCCGACCTAAAACCCGGCCAACCCCCAGAACATCGATGCAATCACACCGGCCCGGATCACGCCATCATTGTAGTCGACGCTCCCTTGCCCGGTTGCTGCCGCAGGTCGCGCACCATAGATACGGCTGATCAGCGCAAACACGGCCAAGATGGCCGCTCCTGCGAACATCATGCCGTGGATTCGCATCCCCGTATCTGCAGCGCTCGACGCCACTCCCAAACCCAGGATTGCGGCCACGCCCAATCCAAACATCGCAAACACGTTCATGCGTGCCCCCAGTCATACTCTCGTAAAACCACCCGCAAAGGCAGCACCGCCGGAATCGGCTTCGAGTCTTTATCCAATGAGCTTTTCGCAGGTGCGAAAAGCTCCCGCGTTGACCCATGTCAATTCGTGAAAATTCCCTGATTCGCGGGCACCTGCGCCTAGTGGACGAGTTCGTAGTTGGTCACGAAATCTTCCGGCACCTGCGGCCCCCAGAGATAGAGCGAATCCTTCTCGGGCCACTCCCCGGCTTCCCAGTCATAACCATCCGGGATGTAGTCGATGTCCGAGAAGAACTCGATCAAACCGTCCCAGGGATCACGCATGTAGTGAAAAAAGTTGGAGCCGATGACGTGACGCCCAAAGCCCCAGTGGCTGCGGTGTCCCTTTTCGACCATACGCTGCGCATTCAGGCTTATGTGATCGGCATTCGCCATCTCAAAGCTCGCATGGTGCAGTCCCGGTCCATCAGATTTCGCCAGCGCTACCACATGATGATCACTCCCACCTTGCAGATACATGAACGCAATCAGGTCTCCGACCCGGTCTGCTACGCGCATACCCAGCATACGGGTGTAGAATTCGATTTTGCGGCTCACATCCGGCGTAAACTGCAGAATATGACCTAGACGACGTGGATTCACCTGAACGTCACGTGGTGGAGCAGCGCGAAGTCCGTGCCGTTCGAAATGTCCCGGCGTGTTCGTCGGCCAGGTGGCCTGATCGCCCAACGCTTCCGGCCCACCAAATGAGGGCGCCGGGTCAGCGATTCTAATATTTACGTAAATCCCGTCGGGATCGCGCACCCAAAGCCCCTCTTCAGGACTTTCATTCGGCGCATCAAGCAGCTCTATACCGCCGTTTTCCAGGCGAAACTTGATGAGTGAATAGCCGGACTCGCTGGTGCCAAAACACACATGGTGGAGCTTCTTGCGGGTTCCCTCGATCAGCTTGAGTTGGTCCTGAGAGCGGCCCACGCAACCGACAACACCAACGCCATCCCGGGCATAGGTTTCCAATCCCGCGTCACCATAGAAATCCAAGCCTGTCTGAATATCCGGAACCTCAATCCCCACATGCTGAAGATTTGTGACCGCCATGAAGTCTTCCTCCTCGATCCATACGGTTTCGTATGGAAAACATAGGAGTGCGTAATGCTTCGCTCATTGATGTGGGTCAAACCACGACAACATCGTATAAAGCCCGGGCTCAAAGTCAGAACGGTCTATGCCCCATGAAAGCTGTCATCATTCCCGTCACCCCGTTCCAGCAGAACTGCTCGGTTCTCTGGTGTGAAGAAACCAACAAAGCCGCCGTGGTCGATCCGGGCGGAGAGATCGAACGCATTGAAGAGGCCATCGACGAACAGGGCGTCGACGTCGAGAAAATCATGCTCACCCATGGTCATATCGACCATGCGGGAGGTGCCGCAGACCTTTCCGAGAAACTAGGGATTCCCATTGAAGGCCCGCATCCCGATGACACCTTCCTGATCGAAAAACTACATGAACAGGGCGCGCAGTTTGGTGTGGAAGGCGGAAAGCCATTCACCCCCACCCGCTGGCTGGATCAGGACGACAAAGTGACGGTCGGCAACCTCACATTTGAGGTTCGCTTGTGCCCGGGGCACACACCGGGACACATCATCTTTTTTGAACCTGTCTCTCGGATCGCCTTTGTGGGTGATGTGATCTTTCAGGGGTCCGTCGGGCGGACGGATTTCCCGCGCGGGGATCATGCAACCCTCATGAACTCGATCCGCGAACAGATCTGGCCATTGGGCGATGATGTAACCTTCGTGCCGGGTCACGGCCCCGCCTCAACCCTTGGTCACGAACGCGAATCAAACCCTTTTGTTCGTGAAACCCTCTGAGCGCTTCTAACGGTTCTGGGTGATCGGTTCGGTCCGTGGCGTAAAGAAATCCGGCAATTCGCTTTCCTTCAGGCCTTCATAAAGACAATGCTTTTTCGGGTGCGCCTCATACTGCGCATCCGGGCTCGCATCCGTGGCGGGCGTGGTGGGAATACACCCTTCGCAATAAGCCTTGAGGGTACGCAGCGGCGGTTCACCCTTGATCGATTCATAAAGTTCTACCGCGGCATCAAGCTTTTCCTTCTCCGCCTCGACAACCAGCACGACCGAGCCTTCCGACCCCATGGCTCCACCGCCACCGACATGGGTCACATCATCAATATCGAACAGAATTTTAAAGGCCTGAACCTCGGTGATGACGATCCCGTTGGTGACCGGCATCATCCCGACCCGTTGTCCGGAATGATAGTAGAAGGTGTCCTGCCCCATATGGCGGGCTGACTCGGTCACCGACGGAACCAGTTTTTCCAGACCCAGCGGAATGATCAGCTTGGCGCCACGCGCCATCATGATCCCCATCGCAAAACCAATGGTCCCACACCCGGGATGCGCGCAAAAGACGCCGGCATTGAAGTCCGGGTCAACGGCGTTACCGCCTTTGATGAACACGCATTTGTCGTCAAAGTTGCGCAGCATCTCATCCATCATACCGCTTGGCGGCATCAGATTGCCCTTCACAAGACGAATGATCGGCGGCTTTTCTTCGGGTTGGGTCTGGCAGAGCACATTGTTGATGACCTGCCCCGAAAGATAGAATTCCTTGTTCGGCACTTCTCCCATGATCTCTTCGGCCACGAACACATTCGTGGAGCCATGGGCGATGATCATCTCGGTATTCTCATAGGCGTTCTGCACGACCGGCAGCGCTGCAACGGCCTTGCCGATAATCCGGCGGCCTTCCCATGGCGTGAAGACGAAGGAAGCGCGAAGTTTGCTCATAATGGAGTTTCCTGAAACATGTTTGCCTGGCACGAGTGAAACCACGCCTTTGCGCGTGAATACCACGACATGAACCACCTATATGCACGATCCACGGGTATCTTCTCAATTCCTGAGCACGTAATTTGGCATCAAATCAAATATCAACACATTGGAACTGAGGATCGACGCCATGAAAATCGGATTGAGCGGCACAGGACGGATGGGCACAGCCATGGGCCTTCATCTCATGGACAACAAACACAAGCTTGCCGTCTGGAACCGCACATCGCGCAAGACCCGGGAACTTGTCAAAGCAGGTGCCACAGCGTGCAAAACGCCCGCAACTGTCGTGAATGAAAGTGATCTGATCCTCAACATTGTCATCGACGACAAGGCCGCCAAGGCCGTCTACGAGGGCAAGGACGGAATTCTGTCGGGCGACCTCAAAGGCAAGCTGGTCATCGAAATGAGTACATTAATGCCAGAAACCACCAAGGCGCTGGAGAAGAAAATCAAGGCCAAGGGCGGCGCATTCCTGGAGTGCCCGGTTGGCGGTTCCGTCGCCCCGGCTCGGTCGGGCAATCTGATCGGGATGGCAGGTGGAACACCCGCCACCTTCAAACGCGCCAAGCCGGTGCTCGAAACCCTGTGCCGTCGCGTCGACCGCGTCGGTCATGTTGGTACGGGTGCCGCCATGAAACTGGCGATCAACCTGCCGCTTCTAACCTATTGGGAAGCGTTGGGTGAAGCCATGTCTCTTACAGAAAAAGCCGGCATCAAGAGCGCGCTTGCCGCCGATATCCTCGCGGATTCCAGCGGTGCAGCAAAGGTTGGCCCGGCCCGCATCCCTTGGATCACAGACGCCATCAACGGCAAGATGCAAAAAAACGTCGCCTTTGACGTCGCCGGTGCGGCCAAGGACGCCACCCTGATGTGTGCCCTGGCCAAGCATTTCGGTGTCGATGCGCCCGCCATCAACGCAACCCGACTTGCCTATCGCAAGGCCGCGAACAGCGTGTGGAGCGGTCGTGACTTTGCACTTTTGTCCGCCTGGCGTGTCCTCCAGAACAAGAAGCCGAAATCCAAACGCACCTGACGGACGCATAGCGAACCGCGAATGTTGAACATGGGGATTTTTGTCATATCTATCGGACAGGAATTGCATGACGCAGCAACGGATTTCATATCATGACCAACCCGGTTGAACTGGTAATCAAGCCCCGCACGCGTGACCTTGGTGGATTCGAGGTTGCGCGCGTCTTGCCCTATGCCAAACGCCGCACCATCGGCCCCTTCATTTTCTTTGATCGCATGGGCCCCAATAGCTTCGGCGTCGGCGAAGGGATCGACGTGCGCCCACACCCCCATGTTGGGCTAGCAACAGTGACCTACCTTTTCGAGGGTGAGATCATGCACCGGGACAGTCTCGGCTACGCGCTGCCGATCCAGCCCGGTGACGTCAACTGGATGACGGCGGGGCGCGGCATCGTGCATTCCGAACGCACCCGTGATGAGATTCGCGATTCCGAAAGTCGGATGTTCGGTATCCAGTCCTGGGTGGCCCTGCCAGAAGGATCGGAGGAGATCGAGCCGTCTTTCCACCATCACCCGGGCGAAACCCTGCCGGAGACGGAAATTGGCGGTGTGTATTTGCGAATGATCGCGGGCACGGCTTATGGGCTGGAATCTCCGGTCGTAACGGCGTCTCCCATGTTCTATATTGATGCACAACTTGCTGCCGGTGCTTCGCTCAATATGACAAACGAACATCGCGAGCGCGCAATCTTCGTTGTCGAAGGCGAGATCACCATCGCAGAGCAAACCTATGGCACCAGCGAGATGCTCGTGCTGACCGAAGACATGGACATCACGCTCTCATCTGCAGATGGCGCGCGAGTAATGTTATTGGGTGGCGCCCCCATCGACGGGGAGCGCCACATCTGGTGGAATTTTGTTTCCAGTTCAAAAGAACGCATCGAGCAAGCCAAGGCCGACTGGAAAGCCGGGCGGTTTGACATGATCAAGGGGGACGACGAATTCATTCCCCTGCCGGAGAATTGATCCCGATGACCAAGCCCATCGCCATCACCATGGGAGACCCCGCCGGCGTCGGTCCCGAAGTCATTTGCAAGGCTCTCGCGGAGACAAGCGCGGACATCTGCAAGAACATTCTGGTGATCGGTTCACAAACCGTTCTGGAACGCGCCAACGCACTTTGCCGTACCGGGCTCCAGTTCGGTGAAGGCGGCATCGCACTCCTCGATCTGCACACAGATGGCGTAGACGACGCGCCGGCATGCGAAGTTTCAGCATCAAGTGGCGATGCGGCCTATACCTATATCGTTCGTGCCGCAGAGATGGCGCTTGCCGAGGAAATTGGTTGCATCGTAACGGCCCCAATCAACAAGGCCGCACTTCACGCTGCGGGACATATCTACGATGGGCATACCGGCCTGCTCAGCCATCTCGCTGGTGGAATCAGGCCGAACATGTTGCTGACGTCCCCGACGCTGTCGACGATTCATGTCTCCGCGCATGTGTCACTGGCCGATGCGATCCGGCGTTGCACAACCGCGCGCGTGCTCGAAGTTATCCGCGTCGGAGACAATCATTTCAAACGGCTGGGGATGAAGACACCCCGCATCGCAGTTGCCGGACTGAACCCACATTGTGGTGAAGGCGGCATGTTTGGAACTGAAGATGACGAACAGGTGGCACCCGCCGTCGTAGCCGCACAGGCCGAAGGCATAAACGTTGTCGGCCCGCTGTCGGGCGACACGGTGTTTGCCCGTGCCCATCATGGGGAATTCGATCTGGTGATCGCCCAGTATCACGATCAGGGTCACGCAACCGTCAAGCTCATCGCCTTCGACACTGCGGTAAACGTCACTGTCGGCCTGCCGTTCGACCGCTGCTCCGTCGATCATGGCACAGCCTTCGACATCGCCTGGACCGGCAAGGCCGACCACACGAACATGATCGCCGCGATTGAATATGGACGTCGACTGGCGGCGGCGGCCTGATCAGGCGACACCGACAATCGGATCGAGTGGCGTCATGTTTCCAAGACCGAGAATGTTCTCGAGTTGCGCGGCGTAGGACAGCAGCTCTGCTTCTCCGAACGGTCGCCCCACCAATTGGATGCCCACCGGCAAACCTGATTTTGTGAAGCCGGCCGGCACCGAAATCGCCGGGCAGCCCGTCAGAGTGATCGCGTAAGTGATGTAGATCCAGTCGACATAATTGTCGAACCGGTAATCTCCCACCTGTTCGACATAGCGAATATCCACATCGAAGGGCGGCACAATGGCGGCGGGCAGCGCGAGAACATCGTAGTCCCCAAACCAGTGCAGCACGCGTTCGTATAGCTTCGTGCGGGCAATCGCGGCCCGACCGACCTCCCCTGCCGTCAGGGCCATGCCCTTTTCAACCTGCCAGACCATTTCAGGTTTGAGCTGATCGCGATGATTGTCGAGCAGCGGAGCGGCGATACTTGCAAACAATGCAGCGCGCAGGGTCTGGAAGATATCCATCGACCCTGAGAAATCCGGACACGATTCTTCCACGAAAGAGCCCGCATCCGTGAAACGACGGGCTGCGGCGGCGCAAATTTCAGTGACCTCGGGGTCCACCGGACCAATACCGAGATTTGGTGTGTAGCCAACACGCTTTGGTGCACGTGGTTCACGCGCAGCATTGAGAAACGGCACTGCCGGGGCTTCGAGCGACTTCGGATCGCGTGGGTGACGCCCGGACTGGGCATCCAGCATCAATGCAACGTCTGGAACACTTCGACCAAGTGGACCTTCGGCCACGAGTGACTGGTGAATGTCCTGCCACATCAGTCCCGCGCCATGAGCAACCCGACCCACGGATGGACGCAAGCCGACGATCGAACAAAAACTCGCCGGTGTACGCAGCGACCCGCCGAGATCATTTCCCGTTGCCAGCCATGACATCCCGGTTGCCACAGACACCGCAGATCCGCCCGATGAGCCACCGCAAGTCATCGCTGTGTTCCAGGGGTTGCGGGTCTTGCCGAACACTTCATTGAAGGTGTTCGCACCGGACCCGAATTCCGGTGTATTGGCTTTGCCGATAACGATGGCGCCGCGCTTCTTGAGGGTCTCAACCATGACCTCATCACGCGTGGGGACATTGTCGGCAAAGATCGGCGAACCAAAAGTCGTCCGCACCCCTGCCGTCTCGTTCAGGTCCTTGACCACAACAGGCAGACCCGCGAGCCAACCGGGCTCAGGGTTTTTGGGTTGCTGCAGCGCTTGTGCCGCATCGCGTGCCTGGTCCAGGCACAATGTCGGGACTGCATTGACAGCAGGGTTCACCGCCGCAATACGATCGGCTGCTGCGTCCACCAGCTCAACAGGCGACACCTCACCCGCACGCAGACGGGCAACGGCATCGCAGGCCGACAGCGCAATCAGCTCATCATGTCCCGACATTGCGTCCGCTTTCAGATCAATCGTTGCGAATGCCAGCTGGGCCGAGCTGGGCATCGGTCAGTCCGGCTGCTTTGCCCACGCGTTCGGGCAACATGAAACCACGATCAGAATGCGGCACATAGGGTCCTGGCGCACCGCGTTCCGGCACAAGGATTTCCTTCTTGTGGTCGGCGGGGATTTTCCCGGCAAGCGCATCGTTGATCCAGTCGGCCAGGAAGCCGTAGAAATCAATGCCACCAAAATTCGGACGGTTGCGTGGATTGTGGAAATCATTCTCCACGACCCAGAGCTCCTTCGGTGCGGTGACCATTTCATAAATGCGCAGCACGTCTTCGAGCGGAGCCAGCGGGTCATACTCACCGGTCACCTGCAGCACGGGACACTCAACTTCCCCGGCCACATCATCGAGCACCATCTTGGAAGCAAATTCGTCGAACTCATCTTCGTCGTGAATGCCAGCCATATACATGAAGACCTGCTTGAAGCGCGGCGAAGCCTGTTCGAAGATTGCGGTCTTGGGTCCGTAACAGGCAGCCGCCGTGGCAACAGCCTTCACCCGCTTGTCGAGTGCGGCCAACCGCATGCCCCAATAAGAGCCCATCGAGAAACCCGAAACAGCAATCTGGTCGGGATCAACTTCCGGACGCGTGCACAGATAGTCGATCGCGGCAGAGCCCGCGCGCTCATAATTGTCCAGGGTCACCCGAATCTTACGAATGTTGCTCGTCCCCTGACCCGGACCGTCGAGATGCAGGCAATTCAGCCCGCGATTGACGAAGGGATGGTTGAGCGCATCAATGAAGGCTTCCTTTGTCATGTCCATTCCCGGACAAAAGACCACCGTCGGGCGTTTCTCGCCGCCGGGCACCATGTGCAGAACGCCCTGAATATAATTTCCTTCAAAGGGAATCTCGACGCGTTCGATGGGGTGAGAAGCGTAGGCCATCACCTTGTCGAAGCATTTCAGAAGCATATCATGGAGGTAGATTTTCTCGGGATTGTCATCTTCGTAGATGGTGTGCTGCGCTTCACGATAATGCTCGCTGGCGACCCAGAACAATTCCGCTGCCGTTGACAGGTGACCGGCCTTTTCCGCCTCTTCGGCAATCGACACGACATGGCGTGCATGCTTGTCGACCACGCGATGAATCTGCGCGTAGGACTTAACCTCCGGCGGAACAACACGATTGTCATAGGCGAAGTTCTGGACGCGCCCGGTCGTCTTGATAACCCAGTCGAGCATCCATTGCTGATTGTCGCGGCGGCGTTCGGTTTTCTTGGACATGTTTCCCCCTTGTCGGAACAAATTTTGTGTGTGGCTGCTGGCGTTGATCTGACGCAGCCTTTAGTCCTCTATACAGAGACGACAGCGGACTGAAAAGCCGTCCGCCCATGCACAACGATCAATTCGAACCTTCGGCTCCAATGTCCGCAAAGAGCAACCTCAAACTTGTTATCGTTCTCGCGCTGATTTCAGGGTTGGGGCCGATTTCGATTCATGTTGTCGTTCCAATATTGCCGTCAATCAAAACGGCCTTTGCCGCATCGAACACCGTCACCCAGTTCACGCTTACACTTGGCGTCGTCACCATGGCGTTGGCAACAATCGGGTTCGGTCCTGCGGCCGATCGGTATGGCCGAAAGCCCGTCGCCTTTTTCGGCCTCATACTGTTCATTCTGGGCAGCGGAATTTGTGTCTGGTCACCCAATATCGAAGTGCTGATCGCCGGACGAATTATCCAGGCGGTCGGGGGCGCTGCTGGCATCGTCGTCAGCCGCGCCATCATCCGGGACATGTTCAGCCGCGAAGAAACCGCACGCGTGCTTGGACAGGTTATGTCGATCGTTGTTCTGGCCCCTGTTCTGGCGCCCGTGATTGGCGGTTTCATCGTTGAATTTGCCGGTTGGCGCTATGTCTTCATCCTTGCCGGAGGCATGGGGGTTCTGGCGCTTTTGGTGGCCCTGCCCGCTCTTCGAGAAACCCACACGCCCAGTGTCGAAACAAACCTGTTCACGCAGATGCTGCGGGCCTACCCAAGCCTGCTTCGCACCCCGGCTTTTATCGCCTATGCGGGTTATGCCGGTTGCGGCATGGGCATATTCATGGTGGTTGCCGGTGGTGTGCCGTTCCTGATGGTCGAAGTGTTTGACCGATCGCCTTCCGCATTTGGTCTGTTTTTCATGTGCCTGACCGCAAGTTTTCTGATTGGCACATTCATTTCATCACGGAGCACGGAACGGCTTGGGCTGGATCGTATGGTGCGGATTGGCAGCACCGGCGCGGCCATTTCAGCGCTGACAATCCCCATCCTCTTTCTTTCCGGTGTGAACTCACCCTGGGCCATCTTTGCACCGGGGATCCTAATGGGGTTTTCACACGGTCTTGCAATGCCAAACGCGCAGGCCGGCGGCGTCAGCGTGAACCCGCAACTGGCCGGGTCTGCGTCGGGTTTGATGATGTTTCTGCAAATGAGCATCGGCGCCGGATTTGGGCAGCTTGCCGGCATGTTGCCCCATGACAGTCCCTTGCCCGTCGCGCTTTTGATCGGTGCCGCAGGCCTGAGTGGTTTCCTTGTGTACAATGTACCGATGTTCCTGACTCGAAAGCACACCTGATCATGAAACAACAACGCCTCTATCTCGCCGTGGCCGCCTGCGTGCTGATCAGTTTTGGAGGCCATGGCAAAAGCACCGCGCAGGTGCCGCCAAGCTACGTCATGATCGAAACCTATGACGGGCTTCTCAAGGCTGCAGCACAGGGCGACATCCCTGCCATCCGGTCATTGGCTTCAAATGGGGCAAACCTCAACGCCCGCGACCCACGCGGACGCACACCGCTTATGGTTGCCGCCCATTTGCAGCACCACGACGCCGTCCGTGCCCTGATCGAAGCTGGCGCCGATATCAACGCACTCGACAAAGACCGCTATGACGTTATCACCATCGCAGCCGTCGCCGACGACCCCGAAATGATCAGCATTGCTGTGGCGGGCGGTGGCGACCCAACCCTCATCACAAGCCGGTATGATGGAACTGCTCTGATCGCGGCCGCGCATCTGGGCCACGACAAAGTCGTCAAAACGCTTATCGAAAGCGGTGCGCCGCTCGACCATGTCAACAATCTGGACTGGACCGCACTGATAGAGGCTATCGTGCTTGGTGACGGCGGCCAAAGACACACCGAAACCGTGCGGGCTCTGGTCAGCGCGGGTGCAAACGTCAATCTTCCCGACGGTAACGGAATACGCCCACTACGGCTCGCACTCCAGCGCGGCTATGATGATATTGCTGAAATACTGCGAAACAGTGGTGCGCGTCCCTGACAGCAGGACAGCGACCCTAGGGAGTAATCCATGAATTCCGAACGCGAAGACAAACTGACGATCCGTGATCTGGTTGAGAACTGGGTCGTGTGGCGCGATTCCGGTGACTGGGCGCGCTTCCGGACCGTATGGCACGACGATGGTGTTATGCAGGCAACCTGGACCCAGGGCACTGCTGACGAATTCATCACAATCAGCAAAAAGGGCTGGGAGAACGGCCTCAAGGTCGTCCATTTTCTGGGCGGCAACTCAATAGATCTTGCCGGAGACCGCGCCATTTCCCAGACAAAGATGCAGATTGCTCAACGGGCAAACTGTCACGATGTGGAGGTCGACGTCGTGTGCACGGGTCGGTTCTATGACTTCTTCGAACGTCGCGAGGGGCGGTGGGGTCTGGTGTTGCGCCAGCCGATTTACGAGAAGGATCGGATGGACCCGGTCGATCCGGCAGCCACGCTTGAACTGGATGCGAGCATTCTGACCCAGTTCCCCGAGGGTTATCGTCATCTGGCTTATCTGCAGACGGCCGTCGGTTACGACGTTAAACGCGACATGCCGGGCCTTAAGGGTCCAGAGGTTGAAGCGCTCTACGCACGGGGCAAAGCCTGGCTCGACGGAGCAGACTCGCCCAACTGACATTGGGACGATAGTCTAGGGACAACAGTATTTTGGGAGGAGCAGGACCATGCAGTTCGGTATCGGACAATCAGTAAAGCGAAAAGAAGACCCCAAGTTTCTGACCGGACGGGGGCGCTATGTCTCTGATCTTGTGTTGATGCGGCAGACCTACGCCGTCTTTGTCTATTCAAACACCGCGCATGCCGACATAAAATCGATCGACACCTCGCAAGCAGCCCAAGCACCAGGTGTCGTCGCCGTCCTGACCGGAGCCGACTATGTCGCAGATGACATGGGACCGACCGGCGGCGTGATGCCCGAAGATATGGGAGGCCCTCCCGGACATCGCACATTCCACATGCCTCTGGCGGTCGATCGTGTGCGTTTCGTCGGCGAACGCGTCGCCGTTGTGATTGCCGAGAGTGAAGCACAGGCGCGTGATGCCGCCGACCTCATCGATATTGATTATGCGGACCTTCCCGCCGTCGTTATGGCTGAAGATGCCGTCAAAGACGGGGCCCCACTCGTCTATGACGAAGCGGCCAACAACACGAGTTTCACATTGCGTCTCGGCAATGGTGATGAAGTCGAAGCCGCCTTCTCCCGCGCCCACCACGTCACCAAACTGCATCTCCACAACAATCGGCTGGATGCTGTGACGATGGAGCCGCGCGGTTGTCTGGGTGATTTCGACACCAGCAACGGACGGCTCACCTTCTACACCAGCACCCAGAACGTCCATGGAATCCGCCAGGGTCTCGCAGCCCAGAACCTGAAAGTTCCCGAGAGCATGATTCGGGTCGTCGCCAAGGATGTTGGTGGCGGTTTCGGCATGAAGGGTCATGTTTATCCCGAAGAAGCCATTGTGGCCTGGGCCTGCAAGCGGATCGAACGCCCGGTCAAATGGATCGCAACGCGAAGCGAATCCCTGATGGGAGATGATCACGGTCGCGACCAGACCGTCGATGCCGAACTCGCGCTCGACGAAAACGGGAAGTTCCTTGGACTGCGCTGGCATGGCCTGCACAATGTCGGCGCCTATATCGAAGGCGCGGGTGCGATTCCCGTGCTGTTTGCGGTGAAACTGGGATCGACCGTCTACAACATCCCGGCCGTCGATGTGATCAACAAAGCCGTCTTCACGAACACCTCGCCCACTGTACCCTATCGGGGTGCGGGACGACCTGAGGCTGTCTACATCATGGAACGGCTGGTTGATCTCGCGGCACAAGAGATGGGGATCGACAAGGCTGAGCTTCGTAAGATCAATTTCGTCAAACCCGAAGAAATGCCCTACACCAACCACACCGGCTGGGTCTACGACACGGGTGACTACGCCTCCGCGCTCGAGAAGTGTCAGGCCATGTCCGACTGGGATGGCTACAATGCGCGCAAGGCCGAGACAGAAGCGCGCGGACTCATACGCGGACGCGGCATCGTCTACTATGTCGACAACACCGGCATCTTCAACGAGCGCATGGAGATCCGTTTTGACCCGAGCGGGACCGTGACCGTGATCTCCGGCGTGCTGTCACATGGTCAGGGCCATGAAACAAGCTTCTCCCAGATGGTCTCGGACTGGCTGGGCGTTCCTTTCGAAAACATTCGCCTTTCACAGGCAGACACCGATGAAGTTGCGATCGGTCGCGGCACCTATGCTTCACGCTCGATGATGGTTGGCGGCAGCGCGTTGCAGGCCGCAGCGAATGACGTGATCGAAAAGGGCAAGAAGTTCGCGGCACACTTCATGGAGGCAGATGCCGCTGATATCGAATTTGCGGAAGGCAAGTTTGTGGTGGCCGGAACGGACAAGGAAATGCCTCTGACTCAGGTGGCACAAATGTCGTTCATGCCCGTGCATCTTCCCAGTGAAGATCTGGGAGTTGGTCTGCAGGGGGTAGGCGCGTTTGCCGCCGAAGTCCCGAGCTTCCCGAACGGATGCCATATCGCCGAAGTCGAGATTGACGCCGACACCGGTGAAGTCCGGATCGACCGATACAATGTGGTCGATGATATCGGCACGGTTATCAATCCGCTTCTTGCGCAGGCCCAAATTCATGGCGGTGTTGTCCAGGGTGTGGGACAGGCTCTGCTTGAAGACGTCACCTACGACCGTGAAAGCGGCCAGTTGTTGGCCGGCTCCTTCATGGATTACGGGATGCCCCGGGCGGACATCATGCCGGAGATCAAGGTCGACTTCAGCCCGGTGCGCAGTAAGTCCAACCCACTCGGTGCCAAGGGCGTTGGCGAAGGTGGGACCGTGGCCGGCACCCCGACCATTGTGAACGCAATTCTCGATGCTCTCGCCCCACTTGGCGTGCAACAGATAGATACACCGGTCACACCCATGCGAGTCTGGAACGCGATCAACGACGCTGCTTAGACGTCCCGGGTTCGATCTGAATTGTTGCGCAGGGCACACAAATCTCGTGCCCAAAGTCCACGGCGCGGATTGTGGTAGACGCATGATGCCTGCAATTCCTCAAATTGCTGCACTGCACGGTGACATTTTTGCGTTTTAATTCAATCCCCCTGAAATATGTATGGTGCGTCGCACAAATAATTCTTACAGAAATACTGCAATATTATTAGGCCTCAATTCCCCGTGATTTTCGGTTTGTGAATTTTGAACACCTTGCTATTGCCCGGTTATCTCCCGATAGTTCAAAGACAAACAGAGTCTTGAACAAGACCTAGTCCAATGGGAGGACATCAAAAATGAAGACATTGAAATATCTGGCAATGGCGGCTGCCGCTTTGCCATTTGTCGCGTTCAGCAATGTTGCCAGCGCGCAGGAACTTGTTGTTGGTGCAGCCGGCAACCCCGGCGGTCTCGCCGTTTTTGTAGCCCAGGAAAAAGGTTTCTTCGCTGCAAACGGCGTCGATGTGAAAGTCGAAATCCGGAACACCGGCTCAGAGCTTTCCAAGGGTCTTCGCGCAGGTGAATTCGACTTCGCCCCGGCCGCGTTTACCAACCTGCCCGCCGCCCTCGAGCGCGGTCTCGATGTGCGCGGTATCGTCGGCTATGTCGGCGCAGCTTACGCAAAGCCCACAGCTGATGAAGTTGTTGCCCTGGTGGCGTCCGGTTCGTCAGGCATCAATTCGGTGGCAGATCTCAAAGGCAAAAAAGTTGGTGTCACCTTCGGTTCGACCGGTGACCTCTGGCTGCTTGAGGCCCTCAAGGAAGCGGGCCTGAGCGTCAACGACATTGATCGCATCAACACCCGTCCCCCCGGGCTTGTCTCGGTTCTTGACACCGGTGGCGTGGATGCGGTCGCAGCATGGGAACCCTTTGTGACCCAGACCCTGAACAAGGTTGACGGCGCAAAACTCGTGAAGCGCGGCGGTGATCTTGTTTGCTTCTGTGCTTATCTGCACGGCAATCCCGAGCGGGTCTACAAGGACGAAGAAGCGACCCAGGGCTTTGTGGATGCCATCGCACAGGCGGCCGCCTATGTACGCGACCCCGCCAACAGTGACGAAGTGGTCGAGATCGCCTCACGTTTCGTCAACAACTCGAAAGATGAGATCCGCGCAGGGCTCAGCTTCTGGCAGTACGATCCGCGGATCGGTGAGAACACCGCCAAGGCCTTCGAGGGCTCTGTCAAGCGTCTGATTTCCCAGAAGAAGATGAAGAAGCCGTTCGCAGCTTCTGACTATCTGGATTCCAAGTTCATTGATTCGACAGTGAAGCGGCATCCGGAATGGTTCGCAGATCTTCCTGGTGGAAGCTGAGCGGCTCACACCACACGCTTCGTTTCGTGGCGGGCGCGGGATCAGATCCCGCGCCCACTCACAAATCATTCAAAAATAGACAGGCCGGACACGCTATGACGGGTGACGCAAAACTCATCGTTCAGGGACTCTCACATCACTACCCTGATGAATACACGGGCGAATCTGTTCATGCGCTGCAGGACATCAACCTCCAGATTCATGACAATGAATTCGTGACAATTGTCGGACCCAGTGGCTGCGGCAAAACAACTTTCCTGAATATCATTGCTGGCCTGCTGCCCTACCGCGAAGGTCGCGCCATGGTAGATGGTGTCGAGATCAAGGGCCCCGGCCCTGATCGTGGTGTGGTGTTTCAGGAACACGCGATCCTGCCCTGGCGGACGGTGAACCGAAATATCGGGCACGGCCTAGAGATCCGCAAGGTGCCGAAAGCCGAGCGTGAGAAGCGTGTTCAGGAATATATCGACCTTGTCGGGCTGAGCGGCTTTGAAGAGCGCTACCCCCATGAACTTTCCGGCGGCATGAAACAGCGTGTGGCCGTCGCCCGAACGCTTTGCGCCGACCCCGTCATCATGTTGATGGATGAACCCTTTGCCGCTGTTGATGCACAGACCCGCATCACGCTGCAGGACGAACTGAACCGCGTCGTGATGGCAACCCGCCGCACAATTCTGTTCATCACCCATTCGGTCGAGGAAGCCGCCTTCCTCGGCGATCGCTGCATTGTGTTTTCGCGCCGACCCGGCCAGATCAAGACCGAGATCAAGATCGACATTCCGCGCGAAGAACGTCTGTGGAAGGATATGGTCAACAATCCGAAATTCACCGAGGCCCGGGATGAAATCCTCAGCCTCGTCCGTTCGGAGGTCACAAACGATGACGACGGTTGATGTCGCGCCGCACCGGCGCAAATCGCTCAAGAAAACCATCACGGACAGCCGGGCCATTCAGCTTGTCATCCTGCTGATCGGTGTCCTCATCCTCTGGACGCTCATTTCATCTGTCATTGATCGCCCGGACCGGTATCTGCCCTCGCCGCTGACAACTCTGCTGTCGTCGGTTGATTTGCTTGAGAAGGGCGTCCTGATCAGTTTCTACACCGACACCCTCAGCCGGCTGGTGATCGGCAGTGCGGTCGGGATTGCGCTGGGTATTCCCTTTGGTTTGCTGCTGGGTCTGAACCGCAATATCGCGGACATGTTCTATCCGCTCATGAATTTCTTTCAGTCGGTCTCGGGCATCGCAATTTTCCCGGTGATCGTGATTTGGTTCGGCAACAGCAACACCACCGTGATGATCGTGATTCTCTATACGAGTTTCTTCCCCATCGCGTTCAACGTTCTTTCCGGCGTGCGATCCGTGCCTATGCGCTATATCAGCGCCGCACGCACCCTGGGTGCCTCTCGCTTCCAGATCATCAAGGATGTGCTTCTGCCCGGCGCGATGCCGTCTGTGGCTATTGGTTCACGTCTGTCTATCGGCTTTGCATGGCGCGCCGTCATCGCCGGCGAGATGCTCGCCGGACAGGCCGGTCTGGGCAACATGATCTTTGCGGGACAGGAACTCGACAACACCGCGCAAATCCTGCTCGGGATGATGCTCATCGGTCTGACCTGGATCATGCTGGATCATTATCTGTTGCGACCACTGGAGACCGACACGATCGAACGCTGGGGGCTCGTACAGAAATGACCGCGATCAACGAATTTTCCATAGCGGTTCAGCGCCGTTTCGGACGTCAGAAGTTACGCAAGCTGATCCTCGGATCAATCCCGTTTGCTCTGCTGATTGCGGTCTGGCACATGAATTCGGTTTTTGTCTGGTTCGATCCGGTCGAAATTCCGCCAATTGCTGATGTCTGGGGTGCCATCTTCTGGCTCCAGAGTGACTGTCCGGGGTTCATAGCCGCTGTTGAAGGCCATAACGGCTGCCAGTTGACCAACAATATCTCGTCCTCCATTGGGCGGGTCATTTTGGCCATGATTGTTGGCGTCCCACTGGGTATCGGGTTCGGCATCCTTGCCGGCATGAACCGTGTGGTCTCCGCCTATCTGGAGCCAATTGGCGTGTTCATGAACTCGGTGTCGGGTATCGCCTGGATCCCGCTAGCCATTGTCTGGTTTGGCGTTGGCTGGGAAACCACGCTGTTCATCATGCTCAACACCATTTTCTGGCTGTTGTTCTTCAACACGATGATGGGTGTGCGCGCCGTTCCGAAAGTGCTTGTACAAGGCGTGCAGACACTTGGGGGCTCTCGGCTCGATACGATTATGCAGGTCTACCTGCCCGGGTCGATGACCTCGATCATCACAGGCCTTCGCATGTCCATGGGATTTGGCTGGCGCGCCCTGATTGCAGCCGAGATGATCGGTGGAGACAGCGGTCTTGGCTTCATGATCTTCGTTTCCGCCCAGGAATTCAAAACCGAGGAAGTCTTCCTTGGCGTGATCCTGATTTCCCTTATTTTCCTCGCAACCGACCGCTGGCTCCTTGTCCCGATTGAAAAGTGGACGATCGAGCGGTGGGGCCTGGTCTGGAAGCCCACTTGATATGACAACTCAGGAACTCGACGAAGTCCGGCCGATCCGCCGACGCAGGGCTTGGTACAAACGCCGCGATATTCTATTCATCCTCACCGTGGCCGCCATCTGGATCGGCTGGGAGGGGTACGGCTATGTCACCGCACCCACGCGGATATCAGATTCCCTTGCCATTGAACTCGATAAGAACCCCAAAACGATCAACATTTTGGTGACGGCGAAGTTTCGGCCCGAACGCTTCCATTCCAATATCTACAACGAAGTGGGCGTCCAGCGTGGAACGGAAGGCCGGACCACTCAGCTGGTTCGAGCACGTCCGTCCGGGATCAACTGGCTCTCTCGCCAGTACTGGATCGATGAAATCGATCTGGCGCCAGATCAGGGTCGCTAACGACAGAAATGGGCACCGCGAGGCCTTGCGTTTTGCGGTGCTGCGGGCCAAAACCCCGCTAATTCTTTAACGATCACTGTCTGGCACCTGAAATGAGCGATTCATCGCCCCTGTCCGCCACGTCGCAACAATTCGACCGGCGATACGTTCTGAAATTTTCCTGCCCCGACCAGATGGGCATCGTGGCAGCTGTTGCCAGTTTCCTGGCACAGCAGGATTGCAATATTCTGGAGTCAGCCCAGTTCGATGACGAAGGCACTGGGCGCTTCTTCATGCGCACGGTCTTTGGTGCCGGCGAAACAACACCGCAGCTGGAAAACCTGTCGGCCGCATTCGATCCCATCGTGCAACGTTTCGGAATGGAATGCTCGATCCACGATCAGGCAGAGAAACCCAAAGTTCTGATTCTGGTCTCAAAACCCGGCCATTGTCTGAACGATCTTCTGTATCGAACCAGCACGGGCGCTCTGGATATGGAAATTGTCGGTGTCGTCTCGAACCACGAAGACCAGAAGCCCCTCGCAGAGTTCTACAACCTGCCCTTTCACCACCTGCCGATCACACCCGATACAAAGCGTGAGCAGGAAGCACAGATACTTGAAGTCGTCGAACAATCGGGCGCCGAGCTAATTGTCCTCGCGCGGTATATGCAAATACTGACGTCAGAGATGTGCGATGCCCTCGCAGGACGCTGCATCAACATCCACCATTCCTTCCTGCCCGGCTTCAAGGGCGCCAAGCCCTATCATCAGGCCCATACGCGGGGCGTGAAGCTGATCGGGGCAACGGCCCACTACGTGACCGCCAATCTAGATGAAGGCCCGATCATCGAGCAGGAAACCAGCCGGGTCAGTCATGCCAATATGCCGGACGATCTGGAACGAATTGGCCGCGATCTCGAAAGTGTGGTTTTGGCCCGCGCCGTTCGGTTTCACATCGAACAGCGTGTTCTGATCCATGGCGAACGGACGGTGGTGTTCACCCAGAGCTGATCAACGTTCGCGGAAGGCTTCCGAACGTATTTTCAGCACAGGTTGGATCAGGTAGTCGATCACCCGCTTTTCACCGGTGTGGATATCGACCGTGGCGATCATGCCGGGAATGATCGGCAAATTGCCATCATCGCCCAGTGTGCTGTCACCGGTTTCCACCACAACACGGAAATAGTGTCGTCCCCGGTCATCGGTATCGGCATCTGCCGCAATGTTGATCACGGTACCTTCCAGGCCACCGTATCGAACAAAGTCATAGGTGCTGATCTTGGCCACGGCCCGCTGGCCAACTTCGACATGGCCGATGTCACGTGGATCCAGGCGCGCTTCGATCAACAGGCGTTCGCGTGACGGTACGATCTGCATGATGGGGTCACCCGGCCCCACGACCCCGCCAATCGTATGATAGGCCAAGTTCTGGATCACACCATCTATGGGGCTGGCAATTACAGCGCGCGCCCTCTGCTCTGTCGCCTTGAGCAGGCGTGACCGTTCACGCTCGATTTCAAGCTGCACGAGTGTAATCTGCTCTGATACCGCGCGCCGAAACTCCAGCTCAATTTCGCGACCATTCTCCTCGGCTTCAGCCAGTGCAGCCTCCACACGCGGAAGACTGGCATTCAGGCGTACGATCTCACCCTTGATCTCCTCGAACTCACGCTCGCGCTCCAAATGTTCCATACGAGGTGTCAAATCTTCGTCGAGCAAGGATTTAGAGAGCCGAAAGCGTTCCTGCACAAGCGGGAGACTCTTCGACAATGTGCTCCGGCGGGCCTGAAGCTCTGTCACTTCCAAGACACGCTGGCTGACACGTTCGCGCGCGGATGAAACACGGCTGGCAAGTTGCGCCCGCGTCAGCGCAAGTGCTTCGTTCTCTGCATCAACGAGATCAGGATGGCGCGTCTCAGATCGTTTCAGAATGTCTCTGCATGTCTCATTCTGCGATGTCGCATAGTGCGGCACTGCATTGTTCTGCAGACCAGACTTAGGGGACATTTCAGATACAGAAAACACAATAACCCAATGTTTTTAATATATTTTTTAATACTCTCGCCTCAATCAATAAAGGCGGCGACCGAGATGATCGCCGCCTTATTGGGGGAGGAGGACACTATTCACTCAAGTGTCCTACCCCATAATAAGCAAGGGGGTGTGCCAACTCTGCAGTTATACGGATCGAAGAACATGTTCGATCCGTTCCGCCAGGGCCTCTGCATCCTGTGCGACGTTGTTCATATGACGCGCCTGATTTCGAAGTGCCTCGGCTTCACCACGCAAGGTCTGAATCCAGCCGCGCATCTCCTCGCGATCCATCTCATTCACGGGGCCAGCTGCAACCAATTCACGGCCTGACCCGCCATCTTTTGAAAAAATGCTCATACACCTCAGGTGGCAAACAGCGTGCCAGTTCTGATCTAGGGTTGGGAGGTTGTTCTGCGGCATACTGCGGCAAGAACGCCAAACACGAAGTTGAAGCCGGTACACCTGCACGTAGGAGAAATCGATGCGTCTGCTAAAGAACGGAGACCGACCCTATCATCTCGGGCCGTTTCCTCTTGAGACGCTCCCGCGTGATGAACGAATAGCTGGCCCCGAGATCGCCCGCCCACACATCGCTGCCGACACGAACAAGGAAGCAGGGCCTCTTCTGGGTCTGTCACTGCGCGCATATCGAGATATCTTCTCTCGCGTCGCAGAGGGCGAAGTGGCCCCCATACGTGCACCCGACACAGATGACCCCATGCGCTGCACGGTCGACATCAAAGGCGCGGCCTATTTCATGGATGCCAGCCAGGTCGGCATCTGCCGCATTCCCTTGAACGCCTGGCGCGCAGGGGCTACGCCGCGCGCGCATACTCACGCCATTGTCCTGCTTCTCGAACACCAGCGCGTTCCCCATGATGAGCCGCGTGCGCGGTCATGGGCTGAGGGGAATGTGCAGGAACTTGCTGAAATGCGCGCTACGGAAATCGCCGGAAATCTGGCAGGTCATATCCGCCTGATGGGCTTTGATGCCCGCGCTGATGTTCCCGGTCAGCGTTTCCTCGATGAAGAGCGGCTGGCCGTTCTGGCAGGACTTGCCGTGCGGCGTGACGACGAGAGCCTGGCCAACCCATATGTGGATGCCTTTTCACTGATCGTCATCAGTACGGACTACGATCTTATCTGCGATTCCCCCCTCGCCGCAGCGGCTCTCAATGCGAAGGGCTTCCGATATTGGTGGGGCATCAATGATGCGCAATCAGGGCGCGAACGAAACCGTCGCGCCAAGCGGGCGTCCTGGGCCAGCCGATACCCCATGGAAACTGTAAAACGGGTGGCCCGACCGACAACGCTTATCCTTGATGACGAGGTGAACCCGGCTGCGGATACGTCTGCGTATTCCGATCCAGCTGCAAATGCCAAAGCCATCAAGGCTTTGTCCTACTTTCTTGGATCAGACCTCACAGGTATCTGTGAGGTGCCGCGCTATGCCTGGTACTCCCACAAGGACGATGGCACGCCGATTGAGATGTATCACCGCTACGCGGTCGTTATGCTGATCGATCAGGGCTTTGAAACCATGGAAGGTGCCAGTGGTGACGACTGGATATCCGGGTCCCAGTCCATGCGCGGGTATCAGCGTGGCGCGGAAATCGCGGGAATAATGTCTCATCATCTCGGACAACTTGGGTTTTCGGCGCGCGCCCAGACAAATGCCGATAGTGATGTCCTGCAAATTCCACTGGTCTTGCTCGCCGGACTGGGGGAGTTGAGCCGCATTGGTGAACTCGTCCTCAATCCTTTTGTCGGCCCACGGTTCAAGTCGGTGGTGCTGACAACAGACATCCCATTGGACGTCGACAAACCGATTGATTTTGGCCTCCAAACCTTTTGTCAGGGATGCCTGAAATGCGCCCGCGAATGTCCGTGTGATGCCATCCCGTTTGGCGACAAGGTCATGTTCAATGGCTATGAAATCTGGAAACCCGACGCCGAACGATGTGCCCGCTACCGGGTGACAAACCCGCACGGCTCTGCCTGTGGTCGATGCATGAAGACATGCCCGATCAACAAGGTCGTCGATAGCGACGGCCCATTGCTCTCACGCGCGGCCAGCTGGCTGGGTGTGAACGCCATGTTCCTGAAAAAGCTGATGGTACCTGTCGCAACATGGGCTGATGACGCACTGGGCAACGGCCGTCGGAATGCCGCCAAGAAATGGTGGTTTGATCACGAGGTCGTGGGGGATCGCGTTGTCGTTCCGAAAGGCGTGAACCAACGTGAGATAGACCCGTCTCGCAAGGTGGATCCCGCCAAACAACGTCTGGCGTACTACCATGCGAGCATGATGCCGCCGCCCGACACAGCCGAACCTGTTCCGGTCGACCGCAAAGCCGCGATGGCTGCAAAAGCCTTGCTGGAAACACCAAACGAAGCCCGTGCGCGTATGGCTGCCGGCGGCCCTGCCCCGGACCATTACACACCCACTCCGCCCATCGGTACTGGACCCGCGAAAAATCTTGCGGCAAACCCCTATTCCACTGACTTTGCAGATATGAAAACCCCGCCGAGTGAATAACCGGCTGGCCCCAACCGAAAGAGAAATCACATGGCAACTTTTGTACTCGTTCACGGCGCCTGGCATGGCGGCTGGTGCTGGTCCCGTATCACTCCGCGCCTGCGCGCTGCCGGCCACAATGTTCACACACCCACGATGACGGGTTTTGGCGAACGCAGTCACCTGCTGACCAAAGATGTCGGCTTGGAAACCAATGTCGTGGACATCATGAATGTTCTGCAATGGGAAGATCTGAGCGATGTCATTCTAGTCGCTCAAAGCTATGCCGGCATGGTGACCACCAGCGTGGCCGACCGGATGCCCGATCGCGTTGCCGCGCTTGTCTACATCAATGCCTTTATTCCCACCGACGGGATCTCTCAAAATGATCTGCTGCCGGACTGGCGGCGTGAAATGATCGAAGAGGAACTCAAAAGCGACCCGGACGCCTGGCGGATGCCGGCCCCGACCCCAGAGCTGATCGGCGTGACAGACCCTGAAGTTGCAGCCTGGATCACCGACAAGATGACCGTTCAGTCCGCCAAAACGATGGCGGATCGCGCCACCATCACTGGCGGAATCGACCAGATCACCAACCGGACCTTCATTCGTGCGACGGGTTATCGCAACAGCACATTCGACGCAACCGTGAAGGAGTTCCAGGCGCATCCCCAATGGCAAGGCATCGAACTCGATACCAGCCATGACGCGATGATCACTGCTGCCGAAGAGGTCACCGGGATACTTCAAGGTGTCGCTGAAAGCCTCTAGCGCAAAAGGAAAGGGCCGCTCCGAAGAGCGGCCCCGTGAGCAGGCAATTCGCCTAACCCTTGGTCTGATAGACCGTTGTCTTTAGCTGGCCAGAGAAGGTTGCTCCACTGTCCGCACCCAAGACACAGGGTTGAACTCGTTGCCTAGGATCTCACTCGACATCAGATCACCTCCTTTCGATTGTTGAAGAACATCAAAACCCTAGCATCGGATTCCGCGTCGCCAGCAAGCGAAAAAAGCAGCCTGTTCTTGAAACTTTTGTTACCCGCCGAACCGGGTTTCGGGAACACCCTGAATACCAAGCCCTGTAATCCGGAACAGTCCACCCGCTGCGAACTGGGGTTTGCTCTCGACAGCGAAATGACCATGCGCATCTGCGCCCGGATGTGCCACACGCGCCATGGACGTCACATAGATTTCATCCATGTTGTCGCCGCCGAATATGACGCTGGTGATGTTTTTCACCGGCATTCCGATGCGCCGCTCGACCGAACCGTCTGGCGCATAGCGCACCAGTTCCCCGCCCGTGACTTGTGCGTTCCACATATAGCCTTCTGCATCGACGGTTGAGCCGTCTGCGACACCGATATCATCATGGGTCGTGGCAAAGACCCGCTTGTTCGAGACGTCACCCGTCTCGATATCGTAGTCATAAGCCCAGAATTCTCCCTGGAAGGTGTCGGCAAAGTAGAAGGTCTTGTCGTCAGGGCTCCAGCAGGGCCCGTTCGAGCAGACAATTCCATCATCGACCTTGGTGACGGTCAGATCCGGATCGAGCCGATAGAGACTGCACAGCCCCTTTTCTTCCAGATCGTCCATGCCGCCTGCAAAAAATCGCCCCCGACGATCCACCTTGCCATCATTGAGACGTGAGCGAGGTTCGCCCTCGTCGATCAGGGTGATAAGTTCGAGGTCTTCACTCTCAAAGTCGTAGAAATAGAACCCGTCATCATTTGCGAGAACCGCGCCGCCATCCTTGCGCAGTGCGATCGCACCCACATCATGGGAGAGGTTCCAGTTCTCGACCTTCCCGCTCTTGGGGTCCATCCGCCACAACGCCGGTTTGCCGACCCGTTGCCCGGTTCCATCAACCCAGTAAAGCCGCCCTTCCTCGACATCCCAGATCGGGCTTTCGCCCAGATGGTTGTCGCACATCAAAACGCACTCGATGGAATAAGACATAGAGGTCTCCGTTGGAATTACTCGGCTGCCAGCGCGTTGTAGCGCTCGGGAACATCAAGATTGAAGATACGCGCTGCGTTGTAGCCCAGGATATTGCGCTTTGCGCCCTCATCGAGGAATGGCAAATCCCAGATCACCGAGGGCAGATCAAAGTCCCAGTGCGGCCAGTCGGATGCATAAAGCATCTGCGAGCGCGCGCTGATCGCCTCCATCGTCGCACCAAGCAGCGTCTCATTGCTCCGCTCCATAGGCTGGGTCGTATAGAACATGTCGCGCATATACTCGCTCGGCAGCTTCTTGAGCAACGGCGCTTCGGAGGTCCGCATCATGTATTCATGATCAAGCCGCTGCATGGCGAAAGACAGCCAGGCAATGCCACTTTCAATCCACATCACTTTGAGCTTTGGAAACCGTTCAGGCAGCCCGTTGATCACCCAATTGGTGAGATGCACCAGATTGCAGAGCACGAACGAAATCGCATGCATGGAAATGAATCGGTTGAGCTGAGACGTGTACTCATCCTGCCAGTTCAGATGGGTATGGAATCCAAGCACCTGATCGGCTTCCTCGAGCATCGCATAGAGGCGCATATACTCGTTGGCATGGACCGGCTTGTGACGAGACGATGTCACCATAAATCCGGCAACACCCGGTTTTCCGAGGAAACGTTTGACGGTCGCTTCAGCAGCCTCTGGATTGTTGAACGGCAGATAAAGCATCGCCTTGACCCGCGGATCTTCGGGCAAAATCTTCTCGACCAGCCAGCGGTTGTAGGCCGTTGAGAGGTGAACCTCCATCTCCGGGACCGGATGCATGCCCAAAAACAGCAAGGCATTGGGGAAGACAACCTGATAGTCGAGCCCCATCTCATCAATACACTTACGGGCCAACACGATATCGCGCGGCACGCCATTATCCTCGACCGGCTCCTTGAGCCCCTGCCCGTGCGGAATCCGGCCCCAGACATTCTGCCACTGAAGACCATTCGCGCCGTTCAGGAAGGCGCCTTTTCGGCTGCCATCACCAAACGCAAACGCCGCGTCATGAATAACCGGATCCTCCACGAAATCCAGGATTTCGGGCCACGCCGCACCATCACTGATATGTGAATCGATATCGACGATGAACACATCGTCAAAATTTCGCTTATCGGCCTGCTGACGGGCACGGGCCAGTATTTCCCGGCTGTCGGTCCAGTCATCAATCTGCGAATAGGTTCGCTTGAAATCATCACTCATACGCGAGAGTTCCTTCTAGTCTTGCTCATGTCCGGTTCGTCCACATCGCCAGGTCGAACAGGTTGAGGTCAGCCACCTGGAGCAAAGCGGTCACAGTGACTGCGACATCGGTTGCCGTCATCGTTTCAGGGTCACGCACCGGTATAAACCGCCGCCCCTCCTGATCAACCTTGCGCGCATAAAGGCGTGCACCGGCCGTCAACAGGGCCTGAACCGTCTCATCAGATACAGCTTCAGTATCATCGGAGTTCAAGCAGCGTAGCGCCTCAGCCAGAGCCGTTTCAGCGCTGTCGGCCAGATCAGACGCGGACATAGACAGCCCCGTCGCGCACCACGGTCTCAAAGCCGGTCAATCGGGTGCTCGGCTCTCCCGGGTGCATTCCTGTCCGAAGATTAAATTCATACCCATGCCATGGACACACGATATGGACGTCCGCTTCAACGAACTCGAACCCGCGGCTTTTCTTGTCATCATCGAGCACTTCATTAACCCGATTCATGACCTTGCCCTGACAAACCGGTCCGCCCATATGCGGGCAATTGCTTTCCCAGGCGAAAAACTCATCACCCAGTCGAAACACACCGATCTCCAGATTGCCTTCTGCGACGACACGTCGTTCGCGGTCGGCAATCTCGTCAACATTCGCGACAAAAACCTCTGTCACGTTTACCCCCTCACAGAAATTGGAATTCGCCGTTCACCTGCGGCATTTTGATTTTTGGAAAATAGCGCGACAACGCATGCACCGCAAGAATGCGGGATCAAAGCGTTGATTGGCCGCATAGCGTCAGGCCGTGAAAGCGTTATGATAGGTGCCGTGATCCCTGATGTTCGTGATCGCCGCCGGAAGGAACATTACGATGGAATGGTTCGACGCCGTCTTGCTCGCCCGCATCCAGTTTGCGTTCACCATCAGCTTTCATATCATCTTCCCGGCTTTCACCATCGGCCTGGCGAGCTACCTTGCGGTTTTAGAGGGCCTCTGGCTCTACACGAAACGTGACGTCTATCTGCACATCTTCAAGTATTGGCTGAAAATCTTTGCCGTGGCCTTCGCCATGGGCGTCGTATCGGGCGTGGTGATGAGTTACCAGTTCGGAACGAATTGGGGGCCCTTTGCAGAAAAGACAGCACCCATACTTGGGCCCCTTCTCGCCTACGAGGTGCTGACGGCATTCTTCCTCGAAGCCGGGTTCCTCGGCGTCATGCTGTTCGGTCTGAACAAGGTCGGCCCCAAGCTCCATTTCACTGCCACCGTTCTGGTCGCCGTGGGGACATTGATGTCGGCATTCTGGATTCTGTCGGCCAACAGCTGGATGCAGACACCCGCAGCATACCTGATCGAGAATGGTCGCTTCATTCCGGAAAGCTGGGTCGGTGTCATCTTCAATCCATCATTCCCCTATCGTCTCGTCCATATGGTGCTGGCCGCGTTTCTGACGACGTCTTTTGTCGTGGGAGCCGTTGCCGCATGGCATTTGCTTAAAGACCGAACGAGCGAACCTGCCAGGATCATGTTCGCCATGGCCGTCATGATGGCTGCGGTCGTCGCTCCCATTCAGGTCATTGCCGGGGATCAGCACGGACTGAACACCCAGAAACATCAGCCGGCCAAGATCGCAGCCATGGAAGGCCATTTCAAAACGCAATCCGGCGCACCTTTGATTCTGTTTGGCATTCCCGACATGGATGCCGCCGAAACGAAGTACAAAATTGAGATCCCAAAGCTTGGCAGCCTGATTTTGGGCCATAGCTTTGATGCAACTGTTGTCGGCCTCGACCAAATTCCCCGGGAAGATTGGCCGAATGTGCCGATCGTCTTCTGGTCGTTCCGGGTCATGGTCGGCATCGGCATGCTGATGCTGCTTTACGGCAGTCGCCGGAGCGGCTACTCAGCGCGCGGCGACGTCTCTTCAAAAGTGACCTTTACTTAGCGTTGGGCGGTTCTGATGGGCCCGACGGGTTTTGTCGCGATACTGTCCGGCTGGTTCGTCTCGGAAGTGGGACGGCAACCCTTCGTCGTCTACGGCCTGATGCGCACCGCCGATGCCGCCTCGCCCATCGGCGCACCGGGTGTGGCCGCCTCACTTCTGGGGTTCTTCATTGTCTACATGATCGTGTTCGGGGCGGGCGTCTACTACATGCTGAAACTGATGTCGCGGCCACCTCATCATGAGCCCCAGAAGCCCGGCACGGACGGCCCGATCCGGACCGGCTCGCCCAACGCCCACAGCGCGGCGGACTAGGAGATGGCCATGTTCGATTTGCCAACCATCTGGGCCGTCCTGATCAGCCTCGCCCTGCTGGCTTATGTGGTGCTCGACGGGTTTGACCTCGGGATCGGGATCCTCTTTGGCTTTGGCCGCACCAAAGAACAGCGCGACACGATGATGAACACCGTCGCGCCCGTCTGGGACGGCAACGAAACCTGGCTGGTCCTCGGGGGCGGCGGTCTTTTTGCCGCTTTCCCGCTGGCCTATTCGATCCTGCTGACCGCGTTTTATGCCCCCATCATCGCAATGTTGCTGGCCCTCGTACTGCGCGGTGTTGCCTTTGAATTTCGGTTTCGCGCCGAGCGCACCCGCAAACTATGGGACATCGCCTTTATTGGCGGATCCACAACTGCAGCTTTTTGTCAGGGCATCATGGTGGGAGCATTTGTCCAGGGCATCGAAGTTCAGGATCGTGCCTATGCCGGCGGCTGGTTCGACTGGCTAAGCCCTTTTACAATTCTCTGCGGATTTGCACTCGTCGCAGGTTATGCGTTGCTCGGTGCATCATGGCTGGTCGTGAAAACAGAGGGCCCACTGCAAGCACGAATGCGCGCGCTCCAACTGCCTCTCGGTGGTTTGGCGGTGCTGGTCGTCGGCCTCGTGAGCGGCGGGACTCTCTTGCAGCACCATTTGATCATGGAGCGCTGGTTCTCGGGGGAAGCTTTACGCTGGATCTGGATCATCCCAATCCTGTCGGTTGCGCTATCGGCCGGGTTTGTTCTGGCCGTACGGGCCAAGCGTGAACTGCTTCCCTTCATGCTGGCGCTTGGGCTGTTCGTGATCTCCTTTGCTGGGCTTGCCGCCAGCATGTACCCGCACCTGATCCCACCAGATATCACCTTCCGGGAAGCGGCCAACGCCCATGGTAGTTTGGCCTTCATGCTTGTCGGAGCGCTCGTTCTGCTCCCTGTGATTTTGACCTACACCGCATACAATTACTGGGTATTTCGCGGAAAAGTGCGTGACGGCGAAGGCTATCATTGATGTCCGACGACTTGCGGCGGAAACACGGACACCGGCTCTTGTGGTTCGTCGTTCTGTGGATTGCGGGCGTGAGCGTCGTCGGCTCACTCTCCTATGCCATCAGATTTCTCATTGGGGTCCAGTGACGTAATTTGAACCGACAGACACTATACGCGCCACGGAATCCTGAATACGTGTTCAAGATTATTCATTGGATTGTGATCCATAGTTTTTCCAGCTGCGTAACCACGGGCACAAGCAACTCACACAACGGAGTTCCCCAATGCCCTCGATCAAAAAAATTGCATCAGCCGTGCTCGTCGCCGGCGCTTTGGCCCTGTCCTCAACCGCTGCCCTTGCCGGTGGCCACGGAAAGAAGGACATCGTCGATACAGCCGTAGCCAATGAGCAGTTCTCCACCCTTGTCGCCGCGGTTCAGGCTGCTGGCCTCGTCGACACACTGAAGGGTGACGGCCCCTTCACAGTGTTTGCTCCGACCAATGACGCGTTCGCCAAACTCCCTGCAGGAACTGTCGAGAATCTCCTGAAGCCGGAAAACAAGGACCAGCTGGTTGCTGTTCTGACCTATCACGTTCTCCCTGGAAAAGTGATGGCGGCTGACATCGCAGGCAAGACACTGAGCACCGCCACTGTTCAGGGCAGCATGGTCGATATCGACGCGACCAATGGCGTCATGATCGATGGTGCGACTGTAACCGCAGCTGATATTGAAACATCCAATGGTGTGATCCACGTGATCGATACCGTTATCCTGCCGAACTGACCATCAGACAAAGGCCCTCGTCCCCCCTCCCATAAGGGCCTGAGTGAACGCCGGGTGCGCTGTTGTGCGCGCGGCGTATTTCTTCCAGAAAGAGAGATAGAGATGACAACAAATACCGAGATCGAAATCGGCCTTGTCGGCCCTGCAACCTGCCCGGCATGTGATTCAGAAACGCGGTTTTGGATGCAGGACAACGGTCGCGCCATGTGCCCATGTTCCGCGCGCCGTGCGTTTGAACCCGCCGAGCTGAAAATGGCCACCTCGTCGGAAGACAACGCCGGCTAGTGACCAAAGCAAAGGCCGCTCCAGAAATGAAATCCATGGGACGCAAACTGTCAGTCGCTGTTTTCGGTGCGAGTGGCGGAATTGGCCAATGCTTTGTCACCGCATTTGCAGAAGATGAGGCTGTCAGAGCGGTTCATGCATTCTCGAGAAGCCCTGAAAAAAACGTCTCCCCAGCAGTTTCTTCGCACCCTTTCGACCTGCTGGATGAAAGTTCGATAGAGCATGCCGCAGAGCTGGTATCCAGGAGTGGCCCGCTGCACCTTGTGATCGTAGCCACAGGTTTGCTCCAGGACGGGGATACGACGCCTGAAAAACGCGCACATGATCTCTCGCCGTCAGCCATGGAGCGCCTTTTCCGGATCAATGCGATTGGCCCAGCTCTGATTGCGAAGCACTTTCTGACACTTCTCGATCGGGAGCGGAAATCTGTTTTCGCCGCGTTGTCAGCAAGAGTTGGCAGCATCGAAGACAATCAACTTGGCGGATGGCACAGTTATCGGGCCTCGAAAGCTGCGCTCAATATGTTTGTAAAGAACCACGCCATCGAACTTGCCTATCGCAATACGAATGCGGTCTGTGTTGCCCTGCATCCTGGCACTGTCGCCACCAGCCTGTCGGAACCCTTCCAGCGAAATGTTCCGGCCGAAAAACTCTTCACCCCCGATCACGCAGTTGCCCAAATGCTCACAGTGATCGACAGTTTGACGCCCGCAGATAGCGGTGGGCTATTTGCCTGGGACGGACAACGGATACCTTATTAGGAGACCCAGCAGGAGATGGACATGACTGTAAAATACCTCGCCGTCTATATCGCGGCGCTTGTGGTCTTTCTGATCATCGACGGAATTTGGCTCGGTTTGATTGCGCGCTCATTCTACGTGGACCAGCTTGGACATCTTTTGCGTCCCTCACCCAACTTTGGTGTCGCCGGCCTGTTCTACCTGTTCTACGTGGTTGGAATTGTCGTCTTCGCCGTAATGCCTGCAATGGCTCAGCAATCCTGGGTAACCGCTGTCATCCTTGGTGCTCTGCTGGGGTTCATCGCTTACGGGACATATGACCTCACCAATCTGGCAACGCTTGCCGGATGGCCGGTACTTGTCTCTGTCGTGGACATGATCTGGGGCGCTGTTTTGACGGCGACCGTCGCAGCGGCGGGTTACGTGGCCTCACGCCTAATATTCAACGCCGGCAGCGGGTAGCGAGCCCGTCTCGACGGACGAGAAGAAAAAAGGCGGCCCAACCGGGGCCGCCTTTCGTGTCTTAGAGGTTGTACTGGTAGGAATGCGGCACCCAGGCATATCCATCGCCATGTGTGTCGATGTAACCGACTGACGGGAACGGCATGTGGAAGCCGATTGCCGGCATCTTGGCATCCACGATCTGTGCCAAAACCCGCTTGCGTGAAACAATGGCCTTATCAGGGTCATCATCCATCCCGAACTTCCATTCCGGATGCGCCAGTGACATCACAAAATGCGCAACCGTATCGGACATGATCATCAGCTGATTGCCAGCACTTTCGATATGGTAAGCCATATGTCCGGCCGAATGCCCAAAGGCATCAACAGCCGTCACGCCCGCAACGATATCGTCACCAGGCTTCACAAAACGAGCGCGCTCACCCAGCGGCTCACAGATCTTGCGGAACATTTCCAGCGTCGGCGGACGATGGGCCGGGATGTTCTCACCCTTCTTCCAGAAATCAAACTCAGCTTCGCCAAACACGATTTCCGCATTGGGGAAGGTCAGCCCGTCACCATGGGTCAGGTTTGCAATATGGTCGGGGTGACAATGCGTGATGACAACGATGTCTACGTCATTGCGGTCGTAACCCGCGTCAGCCAGACGGTCATTGTAGTGACCGGCATTGGGCTGAGGGGATTTGTCACCGAAACCCGGATCGAATGCGATCAGCTTCTCACCAGTGTCCACGAGTGTGGGCACGAACTGATGTTCGAAGTTGGGGAACGGAATGCGAAACTGGGTCGCAAGGGCCTCAACTTCACTGGCTTCGGCATTTGTGCCCGTCACCGGGTGCAAGTCCTCACGCAGCAAGAAGCCTTCGAGAATATTGGTCACGACAAAATCGCCATGATTAAACTGATAGACGGTCGGGCGCGTCATCTTGGGTTTGTTGGCAGCCACTTTGGGTCCTCCTCCGGAAAATGAGTGCGCTGTATAGCATTGCTCCCGATGAGATCAAAAACTGCAAGACGACAAAAGTCTTGTTGCAAACCGGTGATTGACATTTTTCCCGGCGGATTTAACCCTCTAGGTTCAAATTCAGGAGTATTCCTATGATGCCCCAATCTTCGCTGGATATTCAGCCCGTTTCCAAATCGCTCGGCGCAGAAATCATCAATGTCGATATCTCTCAGCCCCTTTCAGCCAGTCTGATCGACGAAATTCACAAGTCGTGGCTGGAAAATCTGGTTCTGCTGTTTCGGAACCAGACCCTGAGTGATGCTGATCTTGTCGCGTTTAGCCGCAATTTTGGCGATCTCGATTCCGTGCCCGGCTGGGAGCCCTTCTCGCCGGACACCCACCCCGAAGTTCTCGTTGTGTCCAACGTTCAGGAAAACGGAACACCGATCGGCGTGCTGGGCGATGGCGAGGCCTCCTGGCACACCGATATGGCCTATATCGCCAAACCCCCACCCGCGAGCCTGCTTTACAGCCTGGAAGTGCCCGACACTGGTGGTGATACCTGCTTCATGAATATGTACGACGCGCTGGACGCCTTACCTGACGACCTGCGTCGCGCGATCGAGGGAAAGACACTCAATCACGATTCCAGCCATGACAGCGGCGGAAACCTGCGGCCAAATCACCAGATGTTTACATCCTTGGCCGAAGCGCCAGGGGCGCGTCATCCAATCATCCGAAAGCATCCCGATACGGGACGGCCCGCTCTCTTTCTGGGTCGTCGCCTTCATGCCTGGATCGTCGGGATGGATATCGCACAAAGCGATGCCCTGCTGGATCGACTCTGGGAACATTGCCTGCAGGAAGACTTCACCTACCGTCACGAATGGCAACCGGGCGACCTTCTGATGTGGGACAATCGCGTCACCATGCATCGCCGCGACCCATTTGATGGTGGCGCCAGACGGGTCATGCATCGTACCCAGCTCAAAGGTATAGCGGGAGTTGAAGCGGCGGCTTGATGACTTGCTCAGTTCATGTTTGAGCGGCGCAGGATCGCTATATAAATCAACGCCGTTGCGAACATGATCAGGCTGTAAGTGGCAGCCGGAACGGTCGCCAGCCCACCATCGAAAAGCAAAGTTGCAACAGCAATGGCCAACGTTCCGTTTTGAAGACCGCATTCGAGAGAGATCGTGACCCTCTGCTTCGGTCCCGATGCGAAGACCCGGGCAATTACATAGGCGAGCACCATCATCACGAGGTTCAAAACCAGCGTGATCAGGCCGGCCTGTGCGAAATAGGTCACGATATTTGCGCGTTCCTGAAAAATCGCCCCGGCCAGAACGAGCACAAACAAAAGCGCTGAAATCTGACGGGCAATTGGCTCCAGCCGGATCGCGAATCCCTCCGCACATCGTCGCACGGCCAAGCCGATCAGAACCGGCACCGTGACAATTGCAAACACACTGATCGCAGTACTCGCCACAGAGACATCGCCCGCCTCTCCCCCGATGAGTTGTGCATAAGAGAATACGACCACAGCAGGAATGGTGATGACGCTCAAAAGGCTGATGACAGCCGTCAGAGAAATCGAGAGGGCCACATCACCTTTGGCAAAGGCCGTCAGGATATTCGACGTCACCCCCCCGGGCGCCGCCGCAATAATCATCACGCCAAGCGCAAGCTCCGGTGGCAGACTCCACACACTGATGAGCAAAAACGCCACAACGGGCAACAGCACGATCTGTGCAAGCGCGCCAATGAAGAAGTCCCTCGGTTTCCGCGCAACCCGGGCAAAATCATCAAATGTGAGGCCAAGGCCAAGCACAAACATGATGAAGGCCAGCGCAAGCGGCAGAACAATATCGGTAACGATGCCCATGACTTTCCCCCATCTATCGGCTTTGTGGCGGCAGTCTAGGTGAAGACCTCGCGCCGCTGGAAGGGTGGTCTATCAGTCAGGGCTGCTTGGAACAGGCAGGCGTACCAGCACCTGAAGCCCGCCCTCCTCGCGGTTGCGCAGTTCCAGCTCCCCGCCCTCACCGGCGATGATCTCACGCGCCAGCGTCAGGCCAAGACCGCTCCCGCCAGTTTGCCGGTTTCGTGAGTGCTCGAGACGCACAAAATCTTCAAAGACCCGTTCCATATCCGCATTCGCAATTCCGGGCCCCTCATCACGAATATCGACCACAACCCACTGGTCTTGCCGGAAAACGCTAACCCGCGCGCGGCCACCATATGTCACGGCATTATCAATCAGATTTCGGATCGCCCGCCGCATCAGGACCGGCCGCACAGGCGCTGTGACCCGCGCGCCCGGCTCAAATATCACATCCAAACCCAACGCACGAAAATCCTCGGTCACCGCGTCCACGAGTGCGGCCACATCAACGGTCTGGATGTCTTCGGCAGACTGTCGGAGGCGTGCAAGAGCCAGAATATCTTCCAGCGTCGCATCCATTTCAGCGATCGTGTCAACCATCGCGGCGCGTGTGTCGGGGTCTTCAACCATCTCTGCCCGCAATCGCAACGATGCCAGTGGCGTACGAAGATCATGTCCGATGGCACCAATCATGCGATCCTTTTCCAATAACATTCCCGATATCCGGTCTCGCATCTCCAGAAAGGCCGTCGTCAGGCGCTGCACATCAACCGGGCCACGGGGCCACAACTCCGAAGCGTCAGATGTGTCTGGCGCCAGACCAACATTGGCAACAGCATGCGTCAGGTGGTTGAGAGACTTGGCCGCACGCCGTCCCAGCCAGAGAACCGACAAAAGCACCACGAGATAGATAATCGCCGTCTGCAGCAGAATTTGGTCAAGCAGGCCCTTTTCGATCCGCGGCTCAATGCCCACGAGATTTATCCAGAGCCCGTTTTCCAGCTGAACCGAGACCAGAACAAACTCGGCATCCCTTGGCGCTCGCTCGGCGAGCCGCCGTGGCACCCACGCGCGAACGTCCTCCTTACCGGCCTGTGCTGCCCGGACATCCGCTACATTGAGGGGGATATCGCCAAGCCTGGCTGAGATACGACGTTCAAAGTCGGTCATGCGCCGCAACTCGGGTGTCACAGCCGGCATATCGGCAATACGGGCCCGGCCCAAAAACCCGCTCCGACGTAGATTATCTGTGCCATCGGCGTTCAATCGTTCTTCGGCATCCACGATCCGGGCGACCAAAGGTGCACTGATCGTGTTCAGGCGCCGCTCATGACGTTCCTTGAGCAGTAACCCCGCACTAACGGTCTGAGCCACAAGCAAGGCCAAAGCAACCAGAAGCGCCAATTGTCCAGCAAGTGTTCTGGGTCGTGCGAACCTCAAAGCAACACCACATCCGAAGCCAGCACGTAACCCCCACCCCAGACCGTCTTGATGAAGACAGGAGATTTCGGATCTGCTTCGATCTTTCGCCGTAATCGACTGATCTGGTTGTCAACAGCCCGATCAAAGGCCTGTGCTTCGCGCCCTTGGGTCAGATCCAACAAATGATCACGCGAAAGCACCTGATTGGGATGTGTCACCAGTGCAAGCAGGAGGTTAAACTCACCCGTCGAAAGGGGCACCGCAATCCCGTCTCCATCAATCAGCGTTCGCTCACCAGACCGTAACACCCAGCTCCCAAAACCATAATTCTGAATCTCAGGTGCACGCTGACGAACCGCCCCCCCGCCTGTTCGTCGCAAGACGACGCGAATGCGGGCGATGAGTTCACGCGGGTTGAATGGTTTGGACACATAGTCATCCGCGCCCATTTCCAATCCGACAATGCGTTCGGTGTCTTCATTGCGCGCTGTCAGCAAAATGACCGGCACTTCGCTATTCGCGCGGATATGCCGGCACAAACTCAACCCGTCTTCACCGGGCATCATGATATCGAGAACGACGAGATCGATTGCGTGCACCAATAGCTGCGCCCGCGCACTTGCCGCGTTTTCTGTCTGCGTGACGCGAAATCCGTTTTCCTTCAGATAACGCGCCAATGGTTTTCGAATGGACGGTTCATCCTCGACCAGCAGGATATGTGGCTTATCAATCGTCATGTCACATCATAGCCCGGGCTGGAGCGCGGTCGGAAGCAGGGTCGCAGGACCCTGCTTCCACCGTGGCTAGTTCTTTGAACGCTTGCCACGTGCTTCGGTGCGCTCCTGTTCGGTCACGGTTCCATCACCATTCGCATCGAGCACGGCAAACCGCTTCATGGCCCGAGCGTCGAATTCAACTCTGGTGATCACGCCGTCACCATCGGTATCGAGACCTGCCCGCATCTTGTCACGCTTTCCTTTGCCGCCACGCTTGCCAGATCGCTCTTTGTGGGCGGATTCCATCTCCGACTGGGAAATCGAGCCATTCCCGTCAGTATCAATGCGGGCAAACCGTTCTGCATCGCGAGAACCATGAGCGGCTGACACTTCGTCCGTCGTCACTTTGCCATCTCCATTGGCATCAAGTTTTGCGAACCGTTCGGAAAGTCTTGATGAAAGCTCGGCGCGCGTCACGTTCCCATCGTCATCGATATCCATGCCGGAGAACCCGCCCGGATGCGCCGAAGCAAGCCCGCCGGAAATGAGAAAAGCGGCAACTGCTGTGGTGATTGCTAAATTTTTCATGGTCATCATCCTGTCTGTGTTTGGTGCAGGTCATGTCCTGCATGAACACCGTTATGAACGGGAGATGTCGCATAACTTTGTCGGGACTGCGGAAAAGTGTCGCAAAGTGTCGCAAACCAGAAATTCTGTCAGGCTAGGGAATTCCAATCGCTCACAGCAGAACCGCAGGCGACCCAAACAAGAATAATCAGGTGCTCACGATGCGTTGGTACCAACCGGTTTGCCCTGAAGCAGTCTCCAAGACGGTCTCGAGAGGCTTCTTCGGCATAGCGCGGTAGTCGGTGATGACAACGTGGGATGGCTGACCTTCCATGGCGAGATAGCGCCGCACCCGAATCACTTCATCAAGTTCGGCGCTGGCTGCCAGATGGTCACGCACATAGCTGATGTTGAAGCTTTCAATCGCGTCATCGGAAAGTTCAAACCGGTCCACCCGGATAAGTGACGCCAGACCGGAATCTCCATCATGGACACCACTTAGTTCAGGTCCTGTCCAGGCCAGAGTGTAGCGGTCCGGATTACGAAACTTCTTGTGATAGGCCGCGTCGCGCGGTTTCCGCTGACGCCGCAAAGCCTGATAGGGCTCGCCATAAAGATGGCCAAGACTCGGCATTTCATAGAGCGTCAGGAATTCTTGCCCGTTGCCCGCGATCAGGTCGAAACTGGCGCACGCGTCGAATCCGATCGCCATCCGCGCCGGGAACATATCCTCGGTCAGCCAGGGCCGAAAATCCGTTTTGTCGGATTCATCAAGATCGCAAAAGATCGCGAGCAGACCGGTTCCACCGGTCGGAGAGTCAACGATTTCGGCCATTACGCTCCCTATGCCGTCTCGAAGACAACATCGTCCCCGTGCCCCGGGTGACCACCGCGCACCGCACCCGCGCTCGTCTCACGATAGAACGGTGCAAAGGCCGGCGAGAGTTCCCGCCCATTGGGCAGTGAAAACCACAGGCGCATCAGATGGCGGCGCTTTTCAGGCTCGGGATAATCCTCAAACTCTGTCCGCATGTGCAGCATCAGATGATTGTTGAGAAACTGCATGTCACCGGGCTGGAACATCATGGTGAGCTGAAACTCCGGGCGCGCGCAGAGTTCGTCGATCATATCCAGCGCCTCAGCCTGAGCCTCCGTCATCTTCGGCAGATGATCCATCATCTGCGCCGAACGCATATGGGTGCGGGTGTAACGCGCGGCGAACTTCCCATTGTGCGTGGTAAAAACCGGCTGCTCATAGTGCGGCTGCGTGCCGGGCAGTTCATTGCCCTGAAAACTCCAGTAGTAAGGTTGGTAAAGCACCTCCAGCAAGTCAGGCCGGGTCCGCAGGATTTCATTGTGGATGGCCGAGGTGCTGACGATCCGGCTAAGCCCACCCTTTTTGGCCGGCTGCAGACAAAACAGGCCTGTCACATCGGCCGCGTCCGCGTGATAGGTCAGTTCACCAGCGCTGGTGTAGCCACGGAACTTCG
The DNA here is from genome assembly GCA_943787745.1 of uncultured Alphaproteobacteria bacterium. Lineage (GTDB taxonomy): Bacteria > Pseudomonadota > Alphaproteobacteria > UBA6615 > UBA6615 > JABJAG01. The sequence continues at coordinate 935,447 of CALSNJ010000002.1, forward strand.
GACCATCGAGGCCTGTCCCCAGATCCCGCACATCACCAAGTACATCGCCCCGCTTACTCTGAGACACAGCCGTCCCCAGATGCAGCCCGAAGCCCCAATAGATAAACCGCAAATCGTCTTTTGAGTAACGCTCCACCGGGATCCCGCGGAGCAGGTAGAGTCCCCAGCCTTCTTCAAGTTCATGCTGAACCGTCGCCAGAATCTTCCCCACGGCCGGCAGAGGGAATTGTTCCCGGGTCAAAGTCCCAAGAGTTGCCCCAGCTTCGATGGCGGAGCGGTAGGCGCTATCAATTTCAGCCACCTCAGCGTCCGAGAAATGGTGCACCCAGGCATCAGAGGCCTGCGCTGTCTCGCCCATCCAGACATCCGGGCCCTGTAACACGTGGCGTGGCACATTCTCGATGTCGGGCATTGGGCGCTCTCCTCCACGTGGAACCGGGTATTCCCACTTTCAAACACTCGGGAACACAACTTAACACCGCGCAAACCATTTTCTAAGTGTTCACCGAGGGCGGTAGAGACCCGATTCGGATCCAGAATTGTTGAATCAACAACTTACTGCAACGCAATATGTCAATGTTGCAGTGCATAATGGGAATCACTAGCCTTTCCCCATGAACAGTCGCATAAACGAGTATCACCGCGACCGTTCAAAGCCCTCAAAGAGCCACATCGGACGCTAGACCGTATGCTGTACCAGAGCTATCAGAACTACACCGACACCATGGCACCCTTGCGGAACGCCGCGCGCAACGCGGCCTCTATGGCCAAAATGATCCCGGGCTTCGAGTTTATGGGCCTGACCCGGAACATGACCGCCTTCTGGGAAATGTCGGCGCGCTCGCATCTGATCCATACCCGCCCAGACTACAATATTGACCAAGCCAAGGTCGGCAAGAACCATGTTGCAGTGCGTGAGGAAGTTGTTCTCACACATCCGTTCTGCAATTTGCTGCGCTTCGCCAAGGATGGAGTTCCAGCGCAGCCGAAGATGCTGGTCATCGCACCGCTTTCGGGACATTTCGCAACACTCCTGCGGCCCACCATCCAAACCTTGCTCACTGACCACGACGTCTACGTCACTGACTGGAAGAACGCGCGGGATGTCCCTGCCTCCGAGGGACAGTTCGGTTTCGACGAACACATCGAATTTCTCATCGAATGTATCGAGACACTTGGCCCGGACGCCCATGTCTTTGCCGTCTGTCAGCCCAGCGTGCAGGCGCTCGCCGCCGTGGCATTGATGGAAGAAGATGATCACCCGGCTGCACCCCGAAGCCTGACCTTGATGGCGGGCCCGATCGACACACGGGTCTCGCCCAACGCAGTCAACAAGTTCGCCACCTCCCATCCTATCGAATGGTTTGAGAGCAACGTCGTCAGTCGTGTGCCCTTCCGGTTTGAAGGGAATGGCCGGTCGGTCTATCCGGGTTTCCTGCAGTTGTCTGGCTTCATGTCGATGAACAAAGAAAAGCATGCCAAGGCCCACCACGATCTTTACGGACATCTTGTGGGAGGCCGTCACGAAGACGCTGAGACCATCACCAAATTCTACGATGAATACTGCTCGGTTCTCGACCTGACAGCCGAGTTTTTCCTCGAGACCATCGGCACCGTGTTCCACGACCAGAGCCTTGCCAAAGGTGAGCTGACGTATCGCGGACGCAATGTCGACCCGGGAGCGATCAAGCGCACCATGCTGCTCACCATTGAAGGAGAGCGCGACGATATATGCTCGGTTGGCCAAACCGCAGCCGCGCACGGACTTTGTACCAGCCTGCGTGCCAAACAGAAGCGACACCATCTGCAAGCAGGCGTCGGCCACTACGGTACGTTCAGCGGCAGACGCTGGAACAGTGAAATCTATCCCGAAATCAAGAAGACTGTCCGCGCAGCAAGCTAGCTACATCTCGGCCGACAGGACCCCGCGCTTGCGGGCCCAGACAAACAATAAAGCCATTGCGAGCAACAGCACACCGGCGCTGATCGACAGGGACAGGTGGATACCAATGAGCCCGCCGCCAAACCCCACGGTGAAACCGCTGAAGGTGCGGCAGCCCAGACTTCCGACATTGAAAACGCCAATCGCACGCCCGCGAATCTCAGCGGGCGCATTGAGCTGCGCGATGGTCCGGGTCATCGAATTGAACGAAAGATCAAAGAACCCGGCCAACACCAGAAGCCCAAACGACACGACATAGTAGGGCGATAGCGCAAATCCGAAAATTGCCGCCGCCCAGAGCATGCCGAGGATAAATGCAGTTCGTGTTCGCGCCGGCAGCATGCTTCGTGCCTCGAGCACAATGCCTGCAGTCAATGCACCCGCGGCATTGGCACCCAGAAGCAGGCTGTAATAGACACCCTGCCCCGCATAGCCCAGATCGGCTGCAAACTCAGGCATTTGCGGTTGGTGTGCGTTTCCCACCAACGTCGCCGCAAGGCCAGCCAGCATGGACATGGCAAAGACCACCGGGATATCTGCCACCTGTCGCAAGGCCACAAACATGTCTCGAAAACTGGAAATCGCAGCCCCGGTACGGTCGCGCGCGCGTTCGATACGTTCCGGGTGATGGATCAGCCATATTGTGAGCGGCATATAGATCAGAATATTGATCAAGATCCCATATGTCGGCCCAACGAGTATCAACAACGCCCCACCGACAGCAGGCCCAAGAAGCAAACCAAGGGTGAGCGAGGTGGCCATCAACCGGATCGCACTTTGTAACTGCCCTCCACCGACCACATTGTGAATCAACACCTGACTTGCGGGCGCCCATAGCGCGCCGGCAAGTCCGTGCACAATAAGCAGGATCACCGCGTGCCACTGTTGAAGCGTATCGGTGGCAAACAGAACACCCCAGCCCAAAGACACCAGCATGAACAAACCCATCCCGACCTGAATGATCCGACGCGGGTCATAGCGATCTGCCAAGGCACCCGCCCAGATCGAACCCAGAAGGAAAGGCACCCAATGAGCGATCACCGCAAACCCGGCAAGCGCGGGAGACTGAAACTTCTCGAATATGATCCAGTAGCTGATCACATGTTCAACGCTGTCCGCCATCATCGCCAAAGCAGCGAACAGCAAATACTGGCGCGATGCCGGAATCCGCAATGCCGCATATGAACGGTGGTCGGGTGCGACCGGCGGGTCTGTTTCCTGTGCTGTCATCAACGACCTTCCAGGCCGTCAGCGCGGCAGGACAAGGGGTAATTCGCTAGGCCGCCTGCCGGGCCATGAAGTCCGCAAGCGTTTGCGCAATCTCGGGTTCGTGCGCTTCCCAGTCCTCGAAGGGCACGACGGGAACATCCTGATCTTCCATCGGCAGGACATGCATCTCGCTTCCCGGGATCATCGCATGCACCGCACGACCGCTTCGGGAATCATGAACCTTGTCGTTTCCGGGAATTACCATGGTCGGCAGGTCGATGGAGTTCAGCTCGACTTCGGTGACCCCGAACACCGGCAAATCGGCGCCCGCCACGAACAGATCGCGCAACCGCGTTTGAATCTCGATGAACTCCTCGGCCGACAGCGCCATCAGCCGCGCGCGGTTCTCGGGATTGGCCGCGATCCGTTCCCCGTACTCAGGGGTCTCACAGATGGCATCCATACCACCTTCCTGTGCGATCCGGATGAATTGCTCGTAATAGGCTTCCGGCAAGCGCTGCGCAGCAAACGCCCCGCCCGAGACACGCAGCAACAGCAGACCACGCGCGGTTTCGGGGTGCCGCAGACCAAACATCAGAGCCGTGCGAGCGCCTGACGAAGATCCACCAATAAACGCCGGGGCGGCGTCAAGCTGCCGGAGCAGTTCGGCGAGGTCATCGGCCCAGACGGCCTCCTCCACTTCCTCTCCCTGCATCTTGATGTCCGACGCGCCCGTATTGCGACGGTCGTGCAACAGCACACGGTACCCATGCGCGGCAACTTTTTCAGCCAGAGGCACGAATTCATCGAACCCGCGGCGGCCGCCGGTGATCAGTGTGACAAACGGACCGTTGTCACCAACGATCTGATAGCGGAGATTAACGCCGCGAATATTGGCTATAGGCATGATGGCTTCCCTTTTTCGAGCGTTCGACCCGAACGCCTGGTCAGGTTATATGCTGTGCCCTTAAAACCAAACACCCGTTCAAACCTGTTGAAACAAGGCGAATAGCATGCCCGACACTTCCACTGACGCACCCGACCTGACATCGCGCGACACATTTGCCGTCTGGACGACCGTCAGCGTGCGGTATGGAGATCTTGATCCCAACCACCACGTCAACAATGGTGCGATCAATCAGTACTTCGAGGATGGACGTGTGGGATTTCGTCTGCAACGCCTCGCAGACGTCGCGGGCAACACGCTGTCAGGCTTTGCCGTCGTGAAATTCACTGCAAACTATTTGGCGCCCGCACATTATCCCGGTGATGTTGAAATCGGCACCGTCGTGACCCGGATTGGCGGGTCATCCTACGGTCTGGGACAGGGCATTTATCAGGACGGCTCCTGTGTGGCGACCGCAGAGATCGTCACCGTGCAATTCGACCCGGAGACATCAAAGTCTATCGCACTATCTGAAGAATTCCGTCGTCTGCTGGAAGCCGCAATGGCACCCGCCAGCAACTGAAACCTATTCCGCAGCCGGCACCATCTTGCCGTCGGCATCCAGCTTCAAGCCCGCAGCAGCGGCCGCATCAATGACGCTTTGCGGGCGCGATACGGTTGTATTCTCGGTTCCCCCAATGATGACCAGAAGGTATCCATAGGTATCACCGACATTCTTGAAGCTGCGCATCACTTTCTCGGGCACTGAGATGCAATCCATCGGGCCAAGCACGATTTCTTCCATATCATCGCCTTCGTTCCAGTAGATCGCCCATTGGCCGGAAATCGGAATGAAAACCTCGACCTCTTCGTTATGTGTGTGCATCGCCGAGCCATTGTTGGGCTCCGCGCCCACATAGGCCACATTGAAACCTTCGGAATCCACGATGCCGGGCTGGGTCCCAGAATCTTCTGAAACGCCCTTGCCGATGATGCTGTAGATGTCGCGCTGAAACCCCGGAATGCTTTGCGTGATCATCAGCTGGTCATTGCCCTGCTGCTCCGCAAATCGCGCGACCCGCGCGCTCATTTCTTCCTGATTCATTTCAATGATATCGTTCATATTCCCCTCCCGTGGATTATGAAGCCAAAATTGTAGCAGAAATCTTCTCGGCGACCATAAGCGTGGGAATGTTTGTGTTCCCGCGCGGTACCCACGGCATGAGTGAGGCATCGACCACGCGCAGACCTTCCACGCCGTGCACCCGTCCTTGCGAGTCTGTGACCGCGCTCGGATCATCAACCGGCCCCATCCGACAGGTTCCGGCATGATGTGACATTCCGGTTACGCTGGTGCGCACGAATTCATCCAAGGCATCATCATCTTCGGCCAAACGCAGGACATCGAGCCCCGGCTTGGTCAACGTTCCCATGATCGGCCGGCTTGCCGCCGGGACCATATCCAGAATGGCCGAAATCGCGCGGGCACGTATTGCGTTGTACCTGTTGATGTCGTTGAACTTCCTGAGCTGTTGGGTTCGTGCGACCGGCGTCGCCGAATGCCAAAGCGCCCGGACTTCCGGTGCCAGAAGCATGCCTGCCGCGCGGCGCACGGCATCGGCATGACGCACCCGGTCGCGGTCATCGGACTGATATTCAAAGCGAATATCGGGACGCCCCGCCGGATTGCCTGCTTCAAGCCTGACCTGTCCGCGCGAAAACGGTTTGAGGACGACCGGGGTCAGGGAACTGATCCTGCGTCCCAGTGCATGCCAGCCGGTTTGCGCCACATAGCTGATGTACATATCGCTGTCAGGGCAGTTCTCGACGCCAGAGGAAAAGCGCCATGTGGCCGTCGTATGATCCCGCTGCCCGGCAGGTGGCTGGGCCTGTTTCTTCAAATGGGCCACGAGATAAAGAAACTGGTGGTTGTGCAGGTTCCGCCCGACGCCCTGATGATCGGCGAGAACGGCAATACCATTCGATGTCAGTTCATCGGCCGGGCCAATGCCAGACCGCAACAACATCACCGGCGATTGCAATGCGCCCGAGGATACGATCACTTCCTTGGCACGGAATTCACGCGACGATCCGTCGACAGTGGCGATGACACCTGTCACCCGGCGCCCGTCAAAGATCAGCCGTTCGACTTCAGCATTCGTTGCGAGGGTCAGGTTTGACCGGGCACGCACTTGTGCGTCCAGGTAGCAAATTGCGCTGGACGCGCGCTTGTTCTCGAACTTGCTCAGGGGCAAAGGCCCGAACCCGTCCCGAAAATCCGAATTGAAGTCTTCGATCTGCGCGACCTGCTGCTTCTCCAAGGATGTCGCAAACGCCTTCATGATCGGCGGCCACTTCGCACGAGGCAAACGCCGAATCGGAACCGGACCATCGCCACCATGTGCGTTTCCATGCTGCGCGTGATCGGCGAAGTCCGTGTCGGTTTCCAGTTTGCGGAAATACGGCAGGACGTCGTCCCAACCCCAGCCTTCGGCGCCCATTTCCGCCCATTCGTTGTAGTCCTTTGGCGTTCCGCGCAAGGCAACCATGCCCATCAGCGAAGACCCACCGCCCAGAATACGTCCCTGGCGCAAATTCACTTTCGGCGCATCCGCCCGGGTGTGTTCGGTCCCGACGAGCGAAGACCATGAATAATTCAAGTTGTAGTAGGAGGTTGGGTAGGTGTCGGCCACGTCGGCGGGCTCCGCCCCGGGCGGGGTATCCTGACCAGCCTCCAGAAGAAGTACCTTGTTGGCTGAGCGCGCAGAAAGGCGGTTGGCCAGCACGCACCCTGCCGCGCCACCACCCACGATGATGTAGTCAAAACCCTCAGACATCGTGCCGCTCAATCTGTCGGAAGGCTGTGTTTGCGTGCCGCCTGAAGTGCGGGTCGTTCCTCGATCCGGGCGATGTAGGCCGCCACATTGGGAAGTGCAGAGACGTCAGCGCCAAGGCGCGCCGCCACGCTGCAGGCATGGCCGGTCATAATATCGGCGGCGGTAAATTCACCTGCCAGATATTCCCGACCCTCCATATGCATCTCCACCGCACCCAGCATCCGGTTGAGCAGCTTCGTCGCCCGGTCGACATTGACCTGATTGCGCCGTTCTTCAGACAGGAACACGGTTTCCACGACGATGGTGTTGACCGGTGGCATCAACATGCCTTCTGCATAATGGAACCATTGCAGATAGGTCGCGAATTCCGGCGTCGACATATCGGGCACCAGCGCACCGTCGCCGTACTTCGCGAGAACATATTGGACAATGGCACCGGATTCAAAGATCGTCTGCTCGCCGTCCAGCAAGACAGGCACCCGCCCCATCGGAGAAACTTTCAGGAACTCCGGTGCACGCATCTCCGGGCTCCCCAATTTGAACTGCACGAGTTCATAGGGCAGGCCGAGCTCTTCGAACAACCAGATGACACGGACCGATCTGGAACCGGGGGCGTGATAGATTCTCATGAGCGCGTCTTCCGAATTGAATCATTGGGTACACACATTCTAGCGCGAAGCGTTTAGCCCTGCCCAGATTGAGACGTGAATGGATTTCTCACAGAGACGTCATGCCTCGACGAACCAGCGACCGGGCTTTATCTTCGCTGCTTCAAATACTCTTCATAAAGAATTTTCCGGAGATTTCCTGTGGCCAACCTCGCGCAAAAAGCACTGAACATCGAAGACCTGCGCAAGATGGCCAAGCGTCGCCTGACCAAGGCCCTTTTCGACTTCTGTGACAAAGGCAGTGAGGATCAGGTGGCGATGCGGGACAACCGCGCCGCTTTGGACGGGATCAAACTGATGCCGCGGGTCCTCAACAACACCTCGGCACGCCATGCCGGCATCTCGCTTCTCGGCAAGGAACATGGTCTGCCCCTGCTGATCGGTCCGACGGGTCCTGCAGGCTTTGTCTGGTATCGCGGCGAGACCCATCTCGCGCGCGCTGCGGCAAAGGCGAATATCCCGTTCACGCTGGCCAGCACGTCGAACACGGACATGGAAAAAGTCTACGCCAATGGCGGCGGCACCCAGTGGTTCCAGCTTTATGTCTGGCGCGACCCGGAGGCAGCCTTCGTTACGATCCAGCGTGCGCTGGACACCGGGTTTGAGGCGCTGGTCGTCACTGTTGATTCCCCGGTTTACAACAACCGCGAGATCGATGTGAGAAACGGTCTGGTCTTCCCGCCGAAGATCAACATGCGCACAGCCGTCGACAGCCTGAAGCATCCGCGTTGGCTACTCGGCACAGCTGGACAATACTTCCTCAACGAGGGCAAACTGCCCGCGTTCACGAACATCCATATCCCCGAAGAAGCCAAAGCCGAAGCCACGGGCTATGTCTCAGCGAAATCTACAAGCTTCCTCAATCGCGACGATACGATGGATTGGGACTATATCCGGCGTATCCGGGATGTCTGGCCGCGCAAACTGCTCCTCAAGGGCATCCTGCACCCCGAAGATGCTGTGAAGGCCGTCGAAGTTGGGGCAGACGGCATTTTCGTCTCCAACCATGCGGGCAACACCAATGACACGGCCATCACGCCGTGGGACGCGTTGCCTGCAATCGTGGAAGCGGTCGGTGGCAAACTGACCGTTATTGCTGACAGCGGTGTTCGCCGCGGTAGTGACGTCCTGAAGGGCCTTGCGCTTGGCGCCGATGTCGTCGCAATCGGACGCTCGACCCTTTGGGGCGTAGGTGCCGCGGGTGAAGCAGGCGCAAGTCGTGCATTGGAAATTCTGGAATCCGAAATCCTGCGCACCATGGCAGTCCTCGGGGTCACGGATATTCCCTCAATCAGTCGTGAACATATCCGCCTCCCCGCAGAACTCCCGGCCTCCGGGTTCGGTCAAGCCTAGGCTGGACAAATTCGTTCACAGAACCATCTTCTAAGATGACAATCACCGGGAATTCAGACCATGGACACCCACAGCCCCACACTTCCCGAATTCGCGTTCGACAACAGCTTCTCGCGTGATCTCGAGGGCTGTTTCGTCGCGTGGCAGGCCGAGGTCACGGCAGCCCCGAAGCTTTTGCAATTCAACTTCGATTTGGCTGACGAGCTCGGTCTCGATGGAAACGCCCTGAATTCAGAGGCTGGCACGGCCATCTTCTCCGGGAACCAGGTGCCTGCGGGAGCAGAGCCGCTCGCACAGGTCTATGCAGGCCACCAGTTTGGTGGCTTTTCACCACAACTTGGTGATGGTCGCGCGTTGTTGCTTGGCGAAGTTATCGATATCAACGGACAGCGCCGTGATATTCAGCTCAAGGGGTCCGGACGCACCCCCTATTCCCGCAGTGGCGACGGCAAGTCGGCACTCGGCCCGGTGCTGCGTGAATATCTGATCGGCGAAGCCATGCATGCGCTGGGCGTGCCCACAACACGCGCACTTGCTGCTGTATCCACCGGAGAGCACGTCCATCGCGAGACCTCCCTGCCCGGCGGTGTTCTCACCCGGGTTTCGGCAAGCCACCTGCGGGTTGGCAGCTTCCAGTATTTTGCGGCCCGGCAAGAATTCGACAAGGTACGCCAGCTCGCCGACTACGCGATCGCGCGCCATCACCCCGAAGCCGCCAAAGCTGACAATCCTTATCTGGCATTCATGCTGTCGGTCGCGGAGGTTCAGGCAAGGCTCGTGTCACATTGGATGAGCATTGGCTTCATCCATGGCGTCATGAACACGGACAACGTCACGATCTCCGGCGAGACCATCGATTATGGTCCCTGCGCCTTCATGGACGCCTATTCGCCCGGGACTGTCTTCAGCTCAATCGACACCCAGGGCCGCTACGCCTACGGCAACCAGCCCGCCATCATGGCCTGGAATCTTGCACGGCTTGCCGAAGCCCTGATTCCACTGGTCGATGAAGACCGGGACAAGGCTGTTGAAGTCCTGACCGAGATGATCAACACGGTCCCCGATGACTATGAAGAAAAATCCATCGCCCGGATGAGGGCCAAACTCGGCCTCGCCACGGCTGCTGACGACGATGTGGAACTCGTGAACGAGCTTCTTACGGCCATGGAACAGGGCAATGCGGATTTCACGATGACGTTCCGCCGCCTTTCGGATGCTATGCGCGGCAATGCAATACCCGTTCAGGGTCAATTTGACGGCCTGCAGGGCATCAACACATGGCTCGACCGCTGGCGCGGACGTCTGGCACAGGAAGACATTGCGCCAGAGACCCGCGCAGCGCAGATGGATCAGATCAACCCGATCTATATCCCTCGCAATCACAAGGTCGAAGAGGCCCTGGCAGCTGCGGTGGACGCCGAAGACATGTCGGCATTCAGCAGTCTTCTTACGGTCATCAGCAATCCCTTCGAGGAAGTTGCTGGCCAGGAAGACTATGCAGCCCCGGCAGCTCCCGCTGCCTTTCCCTACCAGACCTTCTGTGGCACCTGAGGCGCAGCTATTTCTGGAGAAAGTAGCAGCTCTACCTTCCGGTTACAGCGAAGGTATCTTCAACAATGCGCGCTACGGCGTCACCCTGCAGGTTTCGCAAGATGGCAAACGGATCTGGCTGTTCGGTGAAGAACTCGGTGGGCCGGACCGGATCAGCTTCAACCTCTACCACTTGCGCTCGGGCGAACATCGCCTGAAACCGTGCGAGATGTCAGCGACCAAGGTAACAGACTTTGTACTGGGCTATGCGCCCTCTCCAGCCACAACGGGTTCTGCAAATTCGGAATAGTTTTGACGGATCAGCTGCAGCTTGGGGTCGATATAGGTCCTGCAAAACGGGCGTTCAGGGTCCGTTGCGTAATAGTTATGGAAGCGTTCATCCGATGGTTTGAAGTCGGCATGGTCGAGCACCAGTGTGACCAGTGGCTTGGCAAACTCACTTTGAAGATCGCCCAATACGGCAATGGCCAATCCGGCCTGCGCTGCATTGAACGTGTAGATTGCGCTTCGGTATTTCCCGCGCATCTTGTGATGGGACGTGCTGGCATGAGTTCGTGAATGCACTTCGATCAGTGTCCGAAGATCAATCAGCTCAGGGTCAAAGGAAACGATGACCGCCTCGGACCAACTGTCATGAGGCGGAGGCGCGCACACGAATCCCTGTGCGACATCGACAACCCCGCGCAGGGTCTGAAAGACGGCCTCTGTACACCAGTGGCAGCCCCCGCCGAGGCCGACCCGGTCAGGCTGCGTCTTCACGTCGGGGCAGTTTCCAGCCGGGTCGTACAAAGTGGCATGTATAGCCATTCGGGAAACGCTCCAGATAGTCCTGATGCTCGGGTTCGGCGTCCCAGAAATCACCAACTTTCTTGACCTCGGTCACGACTTTCCCTGGCCACAAACCAGAAGCATCCACATCCGCAATGGTGCGCTCGGCTTCGGCCTTTTGCGCGTCATCCACATAGTAGATGCCGGACCGGTAAGACGGCCCCATGTCGTTGCCCTGGCGATCGGGTGTCGAGGGGTCATGGATCTGGAAAAAGAACTCCAGCAGGTCACGAAAACTGATCTTCTCCGGATCGAAGACGATCTCGATGCCTTCAGCATGGGTGCCGTGGTTGCGGTAAGTCGCATTCGGCACGTCGCCTCCGGTGTATCCAACACGTGTGGACTGCACGCCCGGCATTTTGCGGATCAGGTCCTGCATGCCCCAGAAACATCCACCGGCAAGAACCGCTCGCTCCGTTTTCTCGCTCATTTCCCTACTCCCGTATGTCCACTTTGCCCGTTCCAGCGCAAATGTTGATCCAACATCACACTGGTGCCGTAATATAACACGCCTATTATTCAGGATATGGGTCTTGCCACCCGTTTGGACAACAGTTCGTTCCGATACCCATCAGCCAATCGAAAGGCACACTCTATGACACGTTTAACTGCGAAAGATTTCGATCAGGGTCTGCTCGACCTTTACGACTATTACGCGCATGGCAGAATTACCAAGCGTGAATTTCTTGACCGCGCGGGACGCTATACCGTCGGTGGTGTGACAGCCGTTGCGCTGTTCAACATGCTCAAGCCGGACTACGCGATGGCCGAGCAGGTTTCCTTCAATGATCCCGAGATCAAGGCCACTTTCGAAACCTATGACTCCCCCAATGGCAATGGTGAGGTTCCGGGATAGATCCGGATAGGCTTGATACCGACCCTTGCCAACCAGTCCTGCATCGCTTCCGCGACGAACTCGGGGCCATTGTCGGAACGGATATATTCTGGAGTGCCGTGGCGCAGGAGTAGCGGGTAGAGCGCCTCAAGGACATCGTCAGCTCCCATCCTGGTGCGGACCGCGACCGCTAGAGCCTGACGGGTGTACTCGTCGAGAACTGTCAGCATCTTGTAACTCCGACCGCTGTCGAGCTTGTCGTGTACAAAGTCGATGCTCCAGACGTGGTTCGGATGGGTCGGCCGCAGCCGTATGATCGAAGCATCCTTGTGGTAGAGCCGTCGGCGCTTCTTGTGCCGTTGCGGCAGTTGAAGGCCTTCTTCGCGCCAGATCCGCTCAACCTTCTTGTGGTTCACCTTCCAACCTTCGATGCGCAGCAGTTCGGCTATCTTGCGATAGCCGTAGCGTCCGTATTGCTTGGCCTGCTGGATCAGGGCCAATCGCAGAGCATCATCAAAGGCTATGTCGTGAAACCGGCCAATGCCACGGGCAAACTGCCTGCTGTGCTTGTCATCCACGAAAATCGTGGCCTGAACCCCTACATCAAGGATGTCGCCCGCCGGGTCGCCAAAGCTGGCTTTATGGCTCTCGCACCAGACGGTCTAACTTCTGTTGGCGGTTATCCCGGCAATGACGCAGATGGCAAGGCGCTTCAGCAAACAGTCGACCGCACCAAGCTGATGAACGACTTTTTCGCCGGATACGAACACCTCGCCGCCCGCGAGGATTCAACCGGCAAGGTGGGCGCCGTCGGTTTTTGCTATGGCGGCGGTGTCTGCAACGCGCTCGCCGTGGCCTATCCCGAACTGAACGCGTCGGTCCCCTACTATGGGCGCCAGGCCAAAGCCGAGGACGTGCCCAGAATTCAGGCCCCCCTGATGCTTCACTACGGTGCGCTCGACAAACGTATCAATGCCGGATGGCCCGACTACGAGGCCGCCCTGAAAGCCAACAACAAAACCTACGAAGCCTATATCTACGAAGACGCCAATCATGGCTTCCACAATGACTCCACGCCCCGCTACGACGAGAAAATGGCAGAGCTGTCCTGGGACCGCACCATCGGCTGGTTCAACAAATACCTGACATAGCCGCTAAATCCTGACCCCGCCCGTGATGCTCATCTGTTTCTTGAGTGCGCGGGCGGACAGGATGACCACCAGAACAACAAGAAGCGCACCACCAATATTAGCCGGCAGGTTCAGGGGCCAATAAGCCCCTGCCGCACCGACAATCAGCATTGGCACCGTCAGGACGTTGAGCGGGCCTTCGGAATAGAACTGGATCAGCGCGTTCGTCGCGTAGATCCCGAACAATCCAAAGAAGCCGATCTGCATCACCTCGTACCACTCCCCCGATATCAGCGGCGTGTAGGCAAACATCAACGGCACGATGTAGAGACCTTTCGCGATTTTCCAGGACTGGAACCCGGTCGCCATCGGTTTCGAGCCGGCAATGCCGGCAGCGGTGAACGCCGCCAGACACACTGGCGGTGTGACATTGCTGTCCTGACTAAGCCAAAACACGATCAAGTGGGCTGTCAGCAAGAACGTGGTCAGCATCGCCGGATCGACCAATGCGGGGCGGATCACAAGCGCAAGCTCGAACGGCATCGACCCCATTAGGGCCTGAGCCTGATCCCGGGTCATGCCCTCCGCCAACAGCGCCACATGCGGACTATCGACCAAAGCAAACAGCGCCGCTTTCGCAGGGTCGGTAATCCCCACAACCAACTGGTCCACAATGATCGAGTCAGAAAGGATGCCCGCCAACGCGGGTGCCGTCAGGCTTGCCAGTATGATGTAAGCCGCCGTGACGGGAAGTCCCATGCCCAGTATGAGCGAGGCCAATCCAATCAGGACAATTGCGATGATGACCGAACCCTGAGACCATTGCGCGATCATGATCGAAATCGAATTGCCCACGCCACTGGTCACAACAGCGTTGTTCACGACCCCGATCGCGACCAGCAGGATACCCGTCATGATGGATGTCTGTATGCCGCTCACAAGCGCTTCGCTGATGCGTTTTGGTCCCATTGAGACAGGCTCAAAGAGATTGCTTCCGAGGACTTTGGCCAAGAGGGTGGTCGTCCAGGACACAAGGATCAGTGCGGCGATAGCCCAGGAGGCCGCAAAACTCGGTGTGACACCGCTCATCAACAGCCAGATCATCACCGCAAGCGGCAATACAAAGACAAGTGCGCCAGAGAGCAATTTTCCGCGGTTGACCACGAGATCCATCTCATTGCCGACCTGATGCTTGACCGCCTCAATCCGCACAATAAATGCGACGGAGAGGAAGTATAAAAGCGCGGGGACAACTGAGACTGCAACGATGGTTCCATATGGGATGGATGTGTAGCTGGCCATGACAAAGGCGCCAGCACCCATGATCGGTGGCATCAACTGACCGCCGGTCGAAGCTGCAGCTTCCACGCCAGCCGCAAACTTCCCCCGAAACCCATTTGATTTCATTAGGGGAATGGTGATCACGCCGGTGGAGGCCGTGTTCGCAACTGCCGAACCACTGATCGTCCCCGTCAACGCCGAGGAAATCACAGCGACAAACGCCGCCCCGCCCCGGGTTTTACCGGCAACAACCTTGGATATCTCGATGACGAAACCGCCCGCGCCCGAAACAACCAGAAACCCGCCGAAAATCATGAACAGCGTGATGCTGGAGGACGAAATGCTCGCCAGAATGCCGAGCATGCCCTCATCATTATAAAGTGTACGAAACAGCACATCATCGATCGGCAAACTCGCGGCGCGAAACACACCGGGAAGATAGGAACCGAGGAACAGAATGTAGGACAGCGACAGCACGATCAGAGTCGGAATCACCCAGCCAGAAACGCGGCGCGAAAAATCCAGTGCAGAGAAGATCAGAATCAATCCCGCAACCCAGTCGACCGCCGTCAACTGAATGGGTTGTCCGGTCACGGCAAGAGAGCGCGCATAAATTCCGGATTCTGCCGATGCCACCCAAAGCGCGGAGGCCGCAACGATCAATCCATAGGTAATATCAAAAGCGAGTGCCCAACGTGTATGGGTCCGCTTTCCGAACAGGCTAAAAGTAATGGAGGCGAGAAATGCAAACCCGCCATAGTGGATCGCATTCTGCCAAAAGCCCGGCTCAACCAGCCAGATATTCGTCAGAATATGCCAAATCGCGAAACAGACGGCGAACGTGACCACAAGCCACCGCAGAGGATCTTTGCCCATACCCTCAAGCAAGAACAGATATTGACGACTACCATTTGAAGATTGTGATTTATCCGCTACGCCATCTGCAATGGCGGCACTGCCACTCACATCCACCATGAACTATCCCCCACAAAAAAAGGAGCGGAAGACAAAGTCTTCCGCTCCCTACTTTTACCTACATGCGTGAAAGCCTACTGAGCCATCAGGCGAGCCGGCACATCAAGACCGACTTCCTTGTAATAGCGCGCAGCACCCGGATGCAGCGGCACCGGCAGACCTGCCATGGCGTTTTCAACAGCCATGACCTTCGTTGCCGGATGGATTGCTGACAAGAACCCGAGGTTTTCATACATGGCCTTGGTCAGCTGATAGACATGCTCTTCGTCCACATCCGCGTTCACCGCCAGGAAGTTGGGCTGCGCAATGGTCTGTACAGCTTTGTCCTGCCCCGGGTAGGTACCCGCTGCAATGGTGTAGGGAACCCAAAGATTGCGACCGCCATCCATGGCCTTACCCTGCTCCGGCGTCACATCAAGGATAGTGAACTTGCCGGCATTCGAAGCCATCAGCTTCGTGATGGCACCTGTTGGCGGGCCAGCACCCAGACCGGCGCCAACGGCCTGCCCGTTTGCCATTGCGTCAGCCGTCGGGCCATAGCCCGCGTAAACCAGTTTGAAATCCTTGTTGATATCGAGCCCGAGCCCGGCAAGCAGGACCGTGTTCGATCCGATCGTGCCAGAGTTCTGTTTGCCCATGCCCATGGACATGCCCTTGAGAGCCACCAGATCACCGACCGTACCGGTCTTGACCTGGTCGTTGTTGAGTACGAACTGCTCGACGTTCTGCCACAGCATGGTGACCGAACGAATGTTCTTCTGCGGGGCTGTCACCGGACCAGTGCCGGTTGCCGCGTAAGAGCCAAAAAGGCCCTGCAAGATGGCAAAGTCAGCCGTACCGGCACCCAGTGCCTGCACATTCGCGCCCGAACCGGCCGAGTTAACGGCAGTCAAACTAAATTTTTTCTTCGGCAGGAGCTTCACTTTCGACAATGTCGAAATCGCGGTGCCAACCGGATGATAGGTGCCACCTGTTGAGGCGGTATTGAGGACATAGTCCTTGGACTGCGCGTGCGCCATGGTGGCCGAAAGGGCAAGCACGGCACCAGCAGCGAGTGCTGTAAACTTCTTCATATTCATTTCCTCCAGAATTAACTCAACCGATTGCACGGCTTGGGATAAGTGGTAACGGTGCCACCATAGTCCGACCATGAAGAAAATTGCCATCTAACGTGGCCCAGCCCTGCGGATTTCCGCAGAGCCGAGATTAGACCTCGCCCTGTAAAACCTCGTCCTTGTTCAGGCCCAGCTTTACGATCTTCTCATTCAGGGTACGTCGTCCGATGCCAAGGGCTTCGGCCACCGCATCCATCCGCCCCTGATGGGTGGTCAGAGCCCGTGCGATCAACTGACGTTCAAATCCAGCGACCGCTTCACGCAGCGTATCGGGAACATCATCATCTCCGCTGTCGAGTTGCAACGCAGAGGCCACTGACCCCACGCCTCTTCGTGCCGCCAGGATGCGTCTCTCGGCGACGCTTCTCAGTTCTCTCACATTGCCCGGCCAAGGATGCGCCAGAAGCGTGGCAAGATCATCGGAAGTTATTCCCGGCGACGTTATCTCGTAAATCACCGCAAATTGGTCCAGGAAATTGGCATAGAGCAAGGGAATGTCATCACGACGTTCGCGCAGCGCCGGTATCGTCAACACGACGGTGTTGAGGCGGAAAAAGAAGTCCTCCCGCAGCGCGCCAGCCTTCAGGGCGTCTTCCAGCTTCTCGTTGCCTGCAGACACGACCCGAAACCCCGATTGCCGAACCTGCGTTGAACCGACCGGCGTGTAATGGCGCGTTTCAATCACGCGCAGCAAAGCCGCCTGCGCCTCGGTGGGAATTGCCCCCAATTCATCGAGAAATAATGTGCCCCCGTCAGCCTGCGCCAACAGGCCATCGGGCATATCCGGACTGCCAAACAGTGTCTCCTCAAACGTCATGAGCGGGATCGCAGCACAATTGATTGGCACAAAGGGTCCGCCCGCCCGCGCACCGAGATCATGCAAGGCTCTTGCAACGAGTTCCTTGCCGCTCCCGGTTTCACCGCGCAACATGACGTTTGCGTCGCTTTCGCTCAGATCGAGTATCTCTTCCCGCAACGACACAATGTTTTTGGTGGCGCCCAGCAGCACACGATCCAAGCCGGTCAGATCGGCAAGGCGGGCTTTCAGGCGCTCTGAATCACGTGACAATCGATAGAGTGTCGCCGCATCCTCAAGCAGCTTGAGCAGGTGCCTTGGATCGAACGGCTTCTCAACAAAACTATAGGCCCCGTCCTGCATGGCACTTACCGCCATTGAAATATCGCCATGGGCGGACATCAGCACCATCGGTACAGATGTCTTCCCTTGCAACATTTCCAACAGTTCAATCCCGGTCACACCCGGCATGCGCACATCACACAGAATGACGTCTGGCCCATATGACGCCAGTTTCTCGAGAACGCCACTGGCCCTTGGCAGGGCTTCAACGTCGAACCCTCCGCTTTCGAGCAGATCGCAAAGGGAGTCCCGCAACCCACGGTCGTCATCAATCACCAGCACACGGTAGTCGTTGACCATTTTCAGGCAATCTCCTCAGCCAGTGGGATCGACACTTCAAAGTCGGCCCCACCTTTCTCATTCTGATGCGCTGTCAGGAAACCACTATGTTCCTTCACGATTTCCGCTGTGATGGACAGACCCAACCCCATGCCATCTCCCGATGCACGTGTGGTGTGAAACGGCTCCTGCATTTGCTGCAACTCACGCCCCCCGAAACCGATGCCATTGTCACTAATGCGCAATATAGCCCGACCGGCATCTTCACGGATTGAGACAGACAACACAGGCGCCTCAATCGTCTCCAGTGCGGCAAGTGCGTTACGCATCAGGTTCACCAAAACCTGTTCCAGCCGCAATCGATTCCCGAACACCCGCACCGGCCTGGCCGCAATATCCTGTTCGAGATGCACCTGTGCCTCCTCGACATCATGCTCCATCAAGGTCATCACACCCGCCAGAACGTCCTGTAGCGAAACAATCTCGAGCGCTTCATCTCCGGGCTTGGTGAAGAATCTCAGCTGCCGGGTGATGTTTTCCATACGACTGACAACGGCACTCAGCTTGTCCAGGGTCTTGCCGGACATCCGGTCACCGTCCAGCTCTGCTGCGGTCAAATAGTTGCGCATGGCTGAAATCGGTTGGCCCAACTCGTGGGTCACAGATGCGGACAACTGACCAAGTGCAGCGAGTTTACTTCTCCGCGCCAGTTCCTTTTGTGCCAGATTGATCTCAGCATTCGCCGCCAGGAGCTGCGCGCGGTCTGCCTGTGAGGCCCGCAACGCTGCCTTGATCCGCACAGAACGTTGGAAGGTCGCGAACGCCAGCAACACCGACAAAACCCCTCCGAAAATAATCGTGGTGAGAGCGGCGCGTTCATATCCACGGCGATTGTCGAGCAGGTAATGGACGTTCCAGCCCAAGCGT
This sequence comes from uncultured Alphaproteobacteria bacterium, assembly GCA_943787745.1. Classification (GTDB taxonomy): domain Bacteria; phylum Pseudomonadota; class Alphaproteobacteria; order UBA6615; family UBA6615; genus JABJAG01. Next base: position 954,401 of record CALSNJ010000002.1, read on the forward strand.
TTGGCGCGGGTTGAAGCATAGATGAATTCCTGATCACCGACGGACACCGTTGTCGGGGAGGCCTGTTCCCAATCGAACGCCAGCAGGGGTTCATTGCCAAACTGTTTTCCCGCTGCGATCGCCGCCTGCTGGTTTGCAGAAAGCTCCGAAAGTGTCTGATAGAGCCATTCGGGATTCGAGGAGAGCACGATCACACCGTCACGGTTGGAAACGAACACGCGCTCCCCGCCCTCTTCCCACGCTTTCTGCAGCTCGCTCATATCGAGTTTTATCGCGATCACCCCGGTCACTTCACCAAGCGGGGTCCTCACCGCCTCAGACACGAAATAGCCCGGTCGCCCCGTGGTGGCCCCAATCCCGAAGAACTGCCCGCGTTCCCCCTCCAGAGCATTCTTGAAGTACGGGCGGAAGCCATAGTTCTGACCGACGAATGTTTGCGGCGCGTTAAAATTCGAAGCCGCAAGAACGAGCCCGGTACGATCCATCAGATAGATCGCCTCCAGCCCGGCTTCTTCCGAAAAACTGGCGAGTTGCTCGTTCAGGCGCCTGTTGGAGGTTGCCGCTGCGCCCGCAATGACAATCGGATAGCGCGACAGCACGGAAGGCAGGTGCTGAAATCGCTCAATCGTTTCATTGAGAGATCGCGCATAGAGAGAAAGTCGACTCTCGGCTTCCTCGATCTCGACCGATTTGAAATAAGACAGGGAAACAAAAAACAGGCTGGATACGGCGACCACCGCAATAGCGATCAAAACGACCACAACGCTACGACGCGCCGTTTCCGGAATTGTAGTGTCCAGTTCAGCAGACAATTGTCCGGCCTCTCCCGTTTCCGCAGATGCCTCGGATGCGAGGAGAAACTCTAGCGCGCAATGTCACACATGCGCCAATACAACCGATTGTCGCCCGCTCGAATCCAACACCTGGACCCACTCACTTCTGCAATGGACTAACGCGGCAGTTCCGATGACCCCATCAGGAACTTGTCGACAGCATGCGCCGCCTGACGGCCTTCCCGAATCGCCCAGACGACAAGCGACTGGCCACGACGCATATCACCAGCGGTGAACACCTTGTCACGTGTGGTGATATATTCACGCGTATCAGCCTTCACATTCCCGCGCGCATCCAGCTCCACTCCAAGCTCAGCGAGCATGCCTTCCGCGATCGGATGCACAAAACCCATTGCCAGAAGAACAAGGTCGGCCTTCAGTTCGAATTCGGTTCCTGCAATTGGCTGGAACTTCTCGTCAACGCGCTGACAGTTGATATGGGTCACGTGACCATCCGCACCACCAATGCTGTTGGTCGTCACGGAGAAGTCCCGCTCCGCGCCTTCGGCCTGGCTGGAAGAGGTCCGCATTTTCAGCGGCCAGTGCGGCCAGGTCAGGCCCTTGTCTTCCTTCTCGGGCGGCTCCGGCATGATTTCAAGCTGGGTCACGGAAAGTGCACCCTGACGGATCGATGTACCAATGCAATCAGAACCGGTATCGCCGCCGCCAATCACGACGACATGCTTCTGGGCTGCAAGAATGGGTTCCACATCACCCAGGTTACTGCCCGCAACGCGGCGGTTCTGCTGGGGCAGGAAATCCATCGCAAAATGAACCCCGTCCATCTCACGTCCTTCAACCGGAAGGTCACGGGGTTTCTCCGAACCACCACACAACAACACGGCGTCATGGCTGGCTTCCAGCTCTTCCGCGGTAATATCGACACCAATATGAACGCCACAATGAAGTGTGACGCCTTCGGCAATCATCTGATCCATGCGCCGATCAATGAGGTGCTTTTCCATCTTGAAGTCCGGAATGCCCAAACGCAGCAATCCGCCTGGTGTCTCGTTCTTTTCATAGAGATGCACGTCATGACCCACACGGGCGAGCTGCTGTGCAGCCGCCATACCCGCCGGTCCAGACCCGACCACGGCAATCTTCTTTCCTGTTCGGGTCTCAGGGATCTGCGGGGTGACCCAGCCCTCGTCCCAGGCCCGGTCGACAATGGCGCACTCGATGGTCTTGATGGTCACCGGGTTGTCGTCAATGTTCAGCGTGCAAGCCGCCTCACAGGGTGCCGGGCAGATGCGTCCGGTGAACTCGGGGAAATTGTTGGTCGAGTGCAGATTGCGCGATGCCTCTTCCCAATCCGAATTGTAGACAAGATCGTTCCAGTCCGGGATCTGGTTGTTGACCGGACAGCCGTTGTGACAGAACGGAATCCCGCAATCCATGCAGCGTGCGGCCTGACGTTCGAGGTCGCGTTCCTCCAGCGGAATCACAAACTCATTGTAATTGCGAATACGATCGCTGGCCGGTTTATAGGTGCGGTCGTGCCGCTCGATTTCGATAAATCCAGTAACCTTGCCCATTAGTTCCTCCGCATACCGATATTCATTTCACCGGTTTGCTCGACCTGCATTTCCTGAAGTGCCCGTCGATACTCAACCGGCATAACCTTCACAAACTTCGGCAGGTACTCACTCCAGTTGTCCAGGATGTGCTGTCCCCGCGTCGAAGCGGTGTACCGCACATGGTTTTGGATCAGCTGACGCAAACGCTCGGCATCAAAACGGGTCATGTCCGATTGTACGTCGACCATCCCGTGAGATTCGATATCCGAACGATGCAGCTTCTCCATCTCTTCTTCTTCACCTTCAACAGGCTCGAGATCGACCATCGCCAGATTGCAGCGGCCCTCGAAGTCTCCGGCCTCGTCAAGCACATAGGCAATCCCGCCTGACATGCCTGCCGCGAAGTTGCGTCCGGTTTCGCCCAGCACCACAACAACGCCGCCAGTCATGTACTCGCAACCGTGATCCCCGGCCCCTTCGACAACAGCGATGGCACCCGAGTTGCGGACAGCGAAACGTTCGCCCGCAATACCGCGGAAGTAACACTCGCCCGTCACTGCGCCATACAGCACCGTGTTGCCGACAATCATGCTCTCATCAGGATTGATGCCGCTGGCGGGATCAGGCCGGACAATCAGCTTCCCGCCGGAAAGACCTTTGCCAACATAATCGTTGGCCTCACCCACAAGGTCGAGCGTCACGCCTCGCGCCACCCATGCCCCGAAGCTCTGTCCGGCCACACCTTTCAGCGTGATCCAGATGCTGTCCTCGGGTAGCCCGGCATGCCCATGTTTTTTTGCTATCTCACCCGACAGCATCGCACCAGCCGTCCGGTCGGTGTTTCCGATCGGCAATTCGATTTGAACGGGCGTGCCGTCTTCGAGCGTCGGCTTGGCAAGCTCGATGAGCTTGCGATCCAGAATGTCATGGATCGGATGGTCCTGGTCTGTCGTCCGATGGATGTCGACACGGTCCGCCTCTTCCGGCTTGAAGAACAGTTTGCTGAAATCCAGACCCTGCGCCTTCCAATGTTCGATTGCCGCCTTTGTGTCGAGCATATCGGTCTGGCCGATCATCTCATTCACCGTCCGGAAGCCCATTTCGGCCATCAATCCACGCACCTCTTCGGCAACGAAGAAGAAGAAATTGACCACATGTTCCGGCGCACCCGTGAACTTCTTGCGAAGTTCCGGGTCCTGCGTGGCGATGCCCACCGGGCAGGTGTTGAGGTGGCATTTGCGCATCATGATGCAGCCGGTGGCAATCAGAGGAGCGGTCGCAAAGCCGAACTCATCGGCCCCGAGAAGCGCACCCACGACCACATCCCGCCCGGTCCGCAACCCGCCATCGACCTGAACTGAAATACGACCGCGAAGATCGTTCATCACCAAAGTCTGCTGGGTTTCGGCCAGACCGATCTCCCATGGAGAACCGGCATGCTTGATCGATGTGAGCGGCGAGGCACCCGTACCCCCCTCAAACCCGGAAATCGTCACATGATCAGCCCGCGCCTTCGACACGCCGGCTGCAACCGTTCCAACGCCAATTTCAGAGACCAGTTTTACGCTGATATCGGCCGCTGAATTCACGTTCTTCAGGTCGTAGATAAGCTGCGCCAGATCCTCAATCGAGTAGATGTCATGATGCGGCGGCGGCGAAATCAGACCAACGCCCTGTGTTGAGTGACGTACTTTGGCAATCACCGCATCGACCTTGTGACCGGGCAGCTGTCCGCCTTCACCAGGCTTGGCACCCTGCGCCATCTTGATCTGAATCATGTCCGAATTGACGAGATACTCGGTGGTCACACCAAAGCGGCCAGAAGCGACCTGCTTGATGGCAGAACGCATGGAATCGCCATTCTCCATCGGTGTGAAGCGATCAACTTCCTCACCACCCTCACCGGTATTGGACTTGCCACCAATACGGTTCATGGCAATGGCCAGCGTCGTGTGTGCTTCCCGGCTAATCGAGCCGAAGGACATCGCACCTGTGGCGAAGCGTTTAACAATGTCTTCGGCTGGCTCCACTTCTGCAAGCGGAACAGGATTGCGACCGGCCTCATCGGCGCTCCGCAAACGGAACAACCCACGCAACGTCATCAGGTCTTCGTCCTGCTGATTGATCGCGGCCGCATAGGAGCGATACTTGTCCGGCAACTCACCACGCACCGCATGCTGCAGGTCTGCAACGGTCTGCGGGCCCCATGAATGCTTTTCACCCCGGATCCGGAAAGCATACTCACCTCCCACATCGAGCGCGCCATCATAAACCGGATTGTTGCCGAAGGCAGTCGCATGCCGTCGCATCGTTTCTTCTGCGATTTCCGGCAGCCCCACGCCTTCAACGGCCGTGTGGGTTCCTGTGAAATACTTCTCGACAAAGGATGACTTCAGCCCGACAGCATCGAATATCTGCGCGCCGCAATAAGACTGATAGGTCGAGATGCCCATCTTGGACATCACCTTCAGCAGACCTTTGTCGATCGCCTTGATGTAACGCCGGATGACATGGTCCTCACCAAGATCCTCATCCATTTTTTCCCGCAGGTCCAGCAAGGTCTCAAATGCAAGCCACGGGTTGATCGCTTCAGCGCCAAACCCTGCCAGGGTCGCAAAGTGATGCACTTCGCGCGCTTCGCCGGTTTCGACAACCAGTCCAACCGAAGTCCGCAAGCCCTTGCGGATCAGGTGATGGTGCACCGCCGACGTCGCCAGCAGAGACGGAATAGCTATGCGATCGGGCCCCAACAGTCGGTCCGACAGGATGATGATGTTGTAGCCCTGCCCAACGCTTTCCTCGGCGCGCGCACATACGTCTTCAATGGCCTGTTCCATATAGGAAACGCCGCGATCCACACTGTAAGTGATATCGAGGGTCTGGGTCTGAAACTGGTTGTCAGCGATATCACCGATCGCACGAATCTTCTCCAGACCGGCATTGGAGATAATCGGCTGACGCACCTCAAGGCGCTTGAGCGTCGATGTCCCCTCAAGGTCCAGCAAATTTGGGCGCGGCCCAATAAAGGACACCAGCGACATCACGATCTCTTCACGGATCGGATCAATTGGCGGGTTCGTCACCTGCGCAAAGAGCTGCTTAAAATAGGACGCCAGATGCTTGGACTTGGACGAAAGCGCCGATAGCGGTGTATCCGTGCCCATGGCCCCTGTCGCCTCCTGGCCAGTATGGGCCATCGGCATCATCAGGAATTTGAGGTCTTCTTCGGAATATCCGAAGGCTTGCTGACGCTTGAGCAGCGGCACCGACGAAACAGCCGGCGCGCGCCCTACATCGGGAAGATCCTTCACGCGAATCTGCGTATGCGCGAGCCACTCCTTGTAAGGATGACTGTTGGCCAACTCGGTCTTCAGATCATGATCGGAAACAGTCTTGCCCTTTTCCAGATCAATGAGCAGCATTTTGCCCGGCTGCAAACGCCATTTGCGCGCAATATTCTCTTCCGGAATATCCAGAACACCCATTTCCGAAGCCAGCAGGACAAAGCCGTCTTTCGTCTCCAGATACCGCGCGGGGCGCAGACCATTTCGGTCAAGTGTTGCACCAACAACCTTGCCGTCGGTGAAAGCAATGGCGGCCGGACCATCCCAGGGCTCCATCAAGGCGGCGTTGTATTCGTAGAAAGCCCGGAAGGTTTCATCCATCAGCGGGTTGCCGGCCCAGGCTTCGGGGATCAGCATCATCATTGCGTGTGGCAGCGAATACCCACCCTGAAAGAGCAGTTCCAGCGCATTGTCGAAACACGCCGAATCCGACTGCCCTTCATAGGAGATCGGCCACAGCTTCTGCATATCATCGCCGAATGTCGGTGAGGACATCGTCGCCTGACGTGCGGCCATCCAGTTCGCGTTGCCACGCAACGTATTGATCTCACCATTGTGGCAGATCATCCGGTAGGGATGCGCAAGCGGCCAGGACGGGAAGGTGTTTGTGGAAAAGCGCTGATGCACAAGTGCAACGGCCGAAATGACACGCTCGTCCTGAAGGTCCTTGTAGTACTGGGCCACACCATCAGCAAGCACCAGTCCCTTGTAGACAATGGTCCGAGACGAGCAGGAAACCGGATAGTACCCCGGGATTCCATCCTGATGCTCCGAACGCAACTGGTTCGAAGCCACTTTGCGCGCCACAAACAGCTTGCGCTCAAAGGTGTCATCATCGGTGATGTCGTCACCTCGTCCGATGAAGACCTGGCGGTGAATGGGCTCTGTCGGCTTGACGCTTTCGCCCAGGATCGAAGAATCGACCGGCACATCGCGCCACCCCAGAATCTTGAGGCCTTCCTGCTGCGTGGCCGCCTCATAGGCCTCCTCAATTCCGGCATGCAGGCTCGTATCACGCGGCATGAACAACTGCGCCACGCCATAGTGATTGGGTTCAGGCAATGTGAAGCCGAGCTTCTCAACTTCAGCCGCAAAGAATTCATGAGGCAGCTGAATCAGAATACCGGCGCCGTCCCCCGCTTTGGGGTCGGCACCCACCGCGCCACGATGTTCCAGATTGCAAAGAATTTTGAGACCGTCTTCGACGATTTTACGACTGCGTTCATTCCGGATCGAACAGATCATTCCGATGCCGCAGGCATCATGCTCGTTTGCAGGGTTGTATAGGCCCTGCGCCGACGGCGTACCTTCATACAGCGCCGGTTTCGCAATGCCTGACCCGGCTGTGTCCTCTGAATTACGCAATATTTTCGTTCCGTTGGTCATGGTCGGCTTCACTTCCCGAATTCCTAGAGCTGTCCGCACATCTGTCTGACGTACCGGCTTGTCCGATCATCCGCCCCGGGCACTCCATTCCCGGTTTTTGGGTCAAGACGCCAAAAACCCGCCCGGCAATCTGGCCGGCGAATGTCTGTAACCCGCATAGTGGTTTTTCGAACGGCCGGATATTACCGAAAACGCGCTGGAAACCCACCCTTTACACGCATTTAATTATCTTGTTTTCCCGACACGCTTGCGCATAGGAATTTCATAATTACAGCCCGAATCTAGGACCTTTCAGACTGAAGTCCAGACAGGGTGATCCGTGACCAACTTGCAGAAACCTCAAGAATGTCGGCACCCAACTAAGTCATCGACATCCGGGAACAATGTTCTCGAAAGTTCATCAGCATAAAGACACTGCGAGACAGCGCGGCTGTCCACTCCACGAGCCAGCAGACAAACGCGATAGGCGGCCTACAAACACCTGTCCACTAGGCGCATTTGATGCACTTGGTGGCGTAAGGCACGGCCGCGAGGCGCTTGGGATCAATCATTTCGCCGCATTTGGTGCATTCACCATATGTTCCGGCATCAATTCGAGACAGAGCGAGCTTGATGTCACGAATTTCTGCGAGCGCCAGATTACCAACCCCCTCCAGAACCTCGTCATTTTCGGATTCCGCCGCGTTCTCCGACCAATCGGGATCGGGAGCCTCGCTGAGCTCATCGTCAATTTCCTCGGAACGTTCGTCCAACTCCTTGAGCCGCTGCTCGAGAGAAGCCCTGACTTTTGCAATGTCGTGCATTATTCCCTCTGGATGTCATTAAGGTTCATCAACTGGGTAAATGCATACCACGCCGCGAATTGGTTCCTTCATTCGGAATTTTAATCAGAGGTAGTCCTTTTCCGAGCAGGTCGAACATCAATTCGCTTGCAGTCCGACCTTCCCACTGTCTGCGATTAGCAGCTTCCAGCCCTCTGCGGGCGTGTCGAGCAGATCAAGATGACCGGCGAGATAATATAATCGCGCTGCATCGGGACCCGTCGCTGTGCAGAATCGATCTTGCAAATAGAATGGCGGGGTCGCCTGATAGTAGAGACGCGCACGCACAGACGCCGGGGTTCCGGCGATTTCAGCACGATCCACCACATATTTCAGCGTATCACCGCCGCCGTCGCGATAGTCGGGATCATTGCCGATGGCAGTTGATCCGGCATCTTCCGCCAGATCATCACCTGCACCCAGCGCCCGGGAAATTTCCTTGCGCTCTTCAAGCGGCAGATACCCCTCCGGCAACAACCGGTTGTCCTTCACCTCTGCGCAAATCGACAGGAAGCTCGTCGTCAGTTCGCCCTCCGCCTTGGCATCATGTCCGCACGTGACATCCGCACGATCGGGCGGTGTTGAAACCAGCTCCTGATAGATCTGCACCTGGTTCTGGGCCGACACTGTCTGGAAATGCGGCTGATGCGCCCGGCTGGCACGATCTTCAGGAACCTTACAGCTCGGGCCCCACCAGACCTCGCCTGCCACGGGTTCGCCCTTCTGATCGATCAGCCGTCCCACATTGTCCGTCCGTCCCGACGCCCAGAGAATTTTGCCGTCTTCATCGAGCACTTCAAAAGTCACAAAGCTCCGCCGGAAGCCAACCCCGGAAGGAAATTTGTGGCCAACTTTGTTCCTGATCGCCACAGAAGCGCTCAGTTGTGAACCATCCAGATCCACATCATCCACAGCGATCGTCGCAACGAAGTTCTTCGCGTTGTCATAAATCTGATTTTCGGTCTGAACGACGGGCGGCACACCTTTGCTGACAAGCATCGGGTCCAGAGTTCGCAAACCGAGAATATCAGGGAACTGCCGCGCCATGCGAACCAGGAACATGTTCAGGCCGACAAATACATGAGGTGCGTAACCATCACGCTCCTCCAGGTTGATCTGGTCGGGCGCAGCCGTGAAGTCCGCCGCCGGAAATCCGGTATGTTCCTGAATGCTGGCGATCTTGCTTTGCGCCGGGTTGCCCGAAGGCATGTGACAATCATTGCACTCCCCAGCCTGTGCACCAGGCCCACTCGGGAGTTCACCGCCATAAAGAGTCTGACCCGAGCGATGGGCACTGAAGGCCCATTCAGCATAGGTCGTCTGCTCATAAACTTGGGCAACCGTCTTGCCACGATGGAGAACGGGCAAATGCACTGTGTGGCAGCTGCCGCAGACTTCCGAAGACGTGATCGACGGGTCCGCATGAGGGCTGATTCCAATGGCCGCCTGCATCGGCAGCGTCTTGGGATCCTCAAAAGGTCCGATGATTTTGTTACCATCCCCAACAAGGAAGGAGCCGGTGAAGGTCTTCGCAAAGCCCGACATGCCGGGATTGAGGGCCTCCTGTCGTTCGACGGCACAGGCATTGCGCTCACTTCCCGCATGCTGCTTCGTTGCTTCAGTGCCAAGCGCCATCTGATGACAAGCCATGCACGAAATGCCGTCTCGCGCCAAAGCGCCATATCCCGCCTTGTCGACATGAGGGTTATTGGCGGGCCAGGGCACCGCATCAACATCCGTACGGCTGAATATTCCGCATTCGCCCGTCTCGGCATGATTTTCCATCTGCGCCTGACGTTGCCCGAGCACGCCATGGCAACCCAAACATGTTGTTTCAACCATGTCCCGGCTTTCCGGGTGGAAGGTCTGGGTTTCACTTGCCAGCTGGGCAAAGAAGATCGGGTCACGCCCGGCCAGTCCCATCGGGGACGTTCTCCATGTGGCGTAAGGCGACATGTTGATCAGCTTGTCGCTGTTCGGATCGGGCACGGTCATATCGAAATGCAAACCGGTACTGCCCGCATCATGACAGCCCACGCACTGATCCGAGGTCAGGAAGGGCCCATGATCTTCGGGCGGGTCGGCCGGCATGACGACGTTGTCATAGGTCTCCGACGGCATTGAGACAACGGTCTTGCGGGTCGGTGCAATGTCAGGCCATGGAAAGGCTTCGCGGAACCCTTCGAGCCAATCCTTCAGCGGCATATCGCCGTTCGGTTTGGGCGGCGTTGGCTTTACTTTTGCCACATGGTGGGAAGGAAGCGGCGTAAACAGCGCCTCGTTCTGGCTCAGATAGGCGATTGGTTCACCGGGCTCACCCTGAATATTCCGGGTCGAGGAAAATGTCAGATTGTCGCGCGCGGAGGCATGGCAGTTCACGCAATACTGACCGAACCCCATCAGCGGGTAGCCGTTGCTCGCCTGATCCGCCGGGTAGTCTGGTTTCCAGCCGCTCCAGCCAAACCAGCCCCAGAACCAACCATCATGGGAGGCCTTGCTGTCTCGCACCATGACGGCGGCACCGCTTGTGGGCAGCAATTCGAGCGGGTTGACCGCATCACACCGCGCAGCGGGTGCAGGATACATCTCCTTGATGATCATGGCGCCGTCGGGCACCGGACTCGCATCGGGTCCATAACCCTCATCTTCGGCCGACCGGTTTTCGCGAATCCATTTGATTGCCTCCGGCGAGTACCAGATCACAACGGGCGCATGGACCCCATGGTCTGCGCCAATCCACTGACCATCGACCAGCGTGGAGGTAAACGGACCGGTATCGCGCAGACGTTTATCCCGCACCCAGCCAGCTTCCGAATCACGGTGGCAAAAATTTCTGAGATAATCGCCGAGTTTGGCTTCGTACGCCGCCAAAGGCAGAGCACCTGGAGCGCGCACGGCATCGTGCAAAAGCGCGCACATCGCGGGATCTTTTGGCACAAGGGGCTCAGATTGCCGGGCCGGACAGGCCTCCTGCGCATGGGCGACGCCCGATACGGCGAACAACGACACCAGAAACACAAATGTCCTGAAAAACTCTCGAGCCAAACCCCAACGCATAGATGACCCCCCCTGTTCACGGAAAGGTTATCACTGTTTATTCAGCAGCGGAACGCCTGTCAGGCCCTGCCCGCATGATCAGCCACAACCCAACCAGAACAATCGCAACGCCTGAGAGATGCCGCACCGTCAACTCACCCTCACCTGCCAGCGCCGCGACAACCACGCCGAGCGGCGGAACAAGAAAAGCATAAAGTGAGGTGAAGGCTGCGCCAGCTCTGGCGATCAGCAGATAATACAGCAGGTAGGCAAGGCCGGTGCCCAAGAGCCCCGAAAAGGCAACACCGAGCAAATCGGATCGTGCCGGCATGCCTTTGGGCATTCCATCAAAGACAAGTGCCGCAACCGCCAGCCCGATGCTCGAGAACGCGACAATCCAGAAGGTCAGCGCATACTGATCAAGGTCGGCGGTCCGGCGCGCGGCATAGAGACCGTTGGCCACGAAGACGACGCCGCCCGCTAGCATAATCGCGATCCCTTTGAGTTCGGATTGATTCTGCATCAGCTTGTCCGGGTCCGCGAACACTACGATACCAGCCACCGCGATCCCGACACCGAGAAAATTCAGCACACTTGCTGGCGTGGTCCGAAATACACACGCCGCCACCAGAAATGTCAGAATCGGCACCGCGGTTCCGATAACTGTTGCCATATCCGGTGAGATCGAATTCTCGGCCATGACCGTGCTGAGCTGCGGCAATCCAACGGCTGTAAGCGCCATGATCAATGGCACGACGGGATTCGCACGGAGAGTGGGCAGCAATTCGCGTCGCATACACAGACGAATGCCGACAAAAAGGAACAATGCAGCCACGAGCGTGATCGCAGCTGATGCCGTCAACGCCTCCAGCCCGGCATCCGCCGAAGCAATGCCGAGGTAATTGGACGCCCAGGCAAAAGACAATGCCAAGAGGATCGCAATGTTGATTTTCATTTAGGCCCGCCCCCGCGAAACTCAATTCTGCCGAACGAATTGTTAGGCCAACAGCACCGTTTTCGTACTGTCCATCGCCATCATCCGCAAGAGCCAGCTGTTTATGTTTTTTGTGTCAGACAACAACACTTCGCTCTCGGGCGTCTGCGAAAGGTAATCAAGCGTTGGAACGAGAAAGAAGTCTGCCAGCGTGACGCGGTTACCCGCAAGGAATTCAGACCCCGCCAAACCCTTTTCCAGCATAGTGAGACACTTCTCTGCTTCGGGCATCGCGGCGGCAATCTTCTCCTCGTTGGAAGGTTTGCGCAGCATCCGTTCGATCGCGATCGAAGATCCCAATATCGGGTTCAGATAGGCGTTGTAGACAGAAAGCCACTGATCCATCCGCGCCCTGTCTTCGATGGTCGGAGGCTGCAATGCCGGACCATCGAACGCGGCATCAATATACCGCGTGATGGCCAGTGTTTCGTAGAGCGCGAGATCACCATGTGTCATCGCCGGGACCTTTCCCCAGGGATGTCGGGCCAACTGCTCCAGCGTCTGCGGCATGACCGGGTCATAGGTATAGGCGACGCCCTTCTCGGCCAGCACAATCTGGCAGGTGCGGACATAATTGCTCCGCGGACTGCCGTGCAAAATCAGCTCTGACAAAATGCCCTCCTGAACCGGGATGGGTTCACGCGCTCAGATCAACTGATGTCGCTGGCATCGTGACGGTTGTGCACCTGTAGCTCTTCGGGGCCCGAGGTCTTGTTAACCCGACGGCCTCTCTGGACGGCCGGGCGTTCCTCAATCTGTTCGGCCCATCGCACCACGTTCTTGTAGGAGGCGACATCCAGGAATTCGGCAGCTTCATACTGATTGTGCAGTACGAGGTTTCCGTACCAGGCGTAGGTCGCAATATCAGCGATGTTGTAGTCGTCACCGCTCAGATAGGCCCGCTTTGCCAAATTTTGGTCCAGAACATCGAGCTGACGCTTAACTTCCATGGCAAAGCGATCAATCGGGTATTCGAAATGCTCGGGCGCATAGTGATAGAAATGCCCGAAGCCGCCACCGAGATAAGGCGCGCTGCCCATCTGCCAGAACAGCCATGACATGCACTCCGCGCGCGCAGAGGGATCTTTGGGCAGGAACGCATCAAACTTCTCAGCCAGATAGAACAGGATCGCACCGGACTCGAACACTCGCGTGGGCGTCGGTGTGCTGACATCCAGCAGGGCCGGAATTTTTGAATTCGGATTCACATCGACAAAACCGCTGCCGAACTGCTCACCCTCACCAATGCGGATCAGCCACGCGTCGTACTCGGCCTCTTCCTTTCCGAGGGCAAGAAGCTCCTCGAACATCACCGTCACTTTGACGCCGTTTGGTGTTGCGAGCGAATAGAGCTGATGCGGATGCTTCCCGACAGGAAGTTCCTTTTCCTGCATGGCGCCGGCGATCGGCCGGTTGGTGCTGGCCCACTTGCCACCAGATTCCTTGTCCCATTCCCAGACTTTCGGCGGTGTGTATTTCGATGAATCGCTCATGGGAGTCACTTTCTTGATTTGGTCAGAGGGGCTTGGCAAAGCACAAGCTGTTTGGTCCGTGCATGAAATTGTATCTGGGACCCGGTTTAGATCAAAGCAAGGCCCGAAACCACGCACATCCGCTCTAAACTGGTCCGCTAACTGGACACGGGTCCTATTCCGGACGGATCAAAATCTTGCCGTCACGCGATTCGCGGGCCGCGTGAGCCGCGGCGTCTCCGATATCTGCAAAACTGTATTCGCCCGCGACAGCCATATGCAGCACACCCGCATCCATCTGCTGCGCAAATCCCGAATACAGTTCCTGAATGGCTTCAGGCGTCGCCTGCTGCAGCCACTGAGAAACCCAGAAACCACGCATGACGATGTTTCGGAAATGCAAATGTCCGCCGTAAATCTGGCACGGCTCTTTGCTGAGGACACCATAATTTACCAGCGTCGCGCCATTCGCCAGACATTGGGCCAACGCATCGGTTGCCGGACCGGCAATGGCATCAAGGGCGAGCCGAACCGGTTCTCCTGCGGTCGCCTCTTCCACCTTCTGCTTTAGTTCGGGCGATGGGCCACCGCTATGTTCGATAACCACAGCACCGGGGATATCGAGGAGATGGGCACCAGAGTCCTTGCGCCGGACGATGTTCAAGGTGTGAATACCCCTGCTCCCGGCCAATTGGGCGAAACAAGTGCCCACAGCTGAGTTGGCAACATTCTGGATCGCCCAGTCACCGGCGACCAAATCCACATAGTCGCGCAGCATCAGGCCTGCTGTTGCCGGCCCGGAGCGCAGCATGGCGGCCTGCTGCAGATCAATACTGGCAGGAACGGGAATCAGAGTTTCGGTTTTCCGGACAATTTTGGACTGCCACGTCGGCCCGGTAATCGGCACCACCAGATCCCCCACATCAAAGCCGGAAACCCCGTTCCCCATTTCGACGATACGGCCAACACCCTCACGTCCCATATCGCAGGGAAGCGGTGGAATTGTGCCGTATATGCCCTCGGTTAGCATGATGTCCGAGGGGTTGAGAGGCATCAAGATCATCTCGATGGCAACTTCGCCCGTACCCGGCTCTTGCGGATCGGGTGCCTCAACGCATTCAAGAACCTCAGCGGCGGGGCCGAAACGGCTAAACTGTATCTTCTTCATCATGAATTTCTCGGAACCGTTGGGGCGCTTGCGGGTCAGGACCCTGGATTGGACACACTTACAGAAAACCGCTCGCCCCAAACAGTCTTGACCGTTGCCCAATTAAAGTCCGGTCAAGCCACTTCAAAAAGGTAAAGTGCGTGGACTTCCCGCCACTGCGCACCCTAGAGTTTCAAAAAATAAACAGAGGAGCCGCCATGACCGCCCAACCTCAAGACGTGATGTTGCAGCCGCAAGTTGAGGCCGAGCTCAACTACCTCGACAATCTCGATGAGATTCCTGTGTTTGCCCAGTCGGAGAAGATTGGTGAATCCATACGGGTGAACGACAACCGTGCGCCACGCGAAATGTCGATCTCAAATGCCCGGCTCATGCCCAACACATTCTCTCTTGATGTCGAGGGGTTCACGCTCGCTGAGCAGGTTACGAACGTGACCGATTTCAACGACGACGACCAACTCGCCAACATTTATACGACAGAGGTTGAAAACCTGATTGCTGAAGCGACGGGCGGTTCCGTTGCGATCGTGTTTGATCACACCCGGCGCTCCACAGATGTCGCGCACCGTGAGAAATATGCCTCTCGCGATCCGGTCCCCGCGCCTCATAGCGATTACACCGATGCTTCGGCCTTTCAACGCATGCGCGACAAGTTTGGCAACAAGGAAGCCGAGGACCGGCTGCAGCGCCGTTTCTCGATCATCAACGCCTGGAGGTCGATGTCCGGCACCTTGGAACAATGGCCGCTGACTGTGTGCGATGCGCGCACCATTGACGATTCCAGGTTGACCCAAACACGACGAGAGGCCCCCGTGCGGCCCGACCCATCCTTTGAATACAACCGGCCCAGCGAGACTCGCCATGCGATCTTTGACCCTAACCACAAATGGTTCTGGTACCCGCGCATGACCGCGGACGAGGTTCTGCTTTTCAAGAATTACGACACGCTGACCGACGGCACCGCGCGCTATGCGCTGCATTCAGCATTCAAAGATCCCAACACACCATCCAATGCTGCGCCTCGCGAAACCATCGAAACCCGGGCGTTCGTGTTCTACGACTAGAGCATATCCGAAAGCCGCTTGAATTCCTGATGCAAGGCCTTAGGTTCATCTGATCATTGCCCCACGCATACGAACCTGGATTGGCCGGGTTGATGTCAGGAGGGAAGGATCGATTATGCTGACGCTACTCTCGCCTGCAAAAAAAATGGATATGGCCCCCGTCGAACCGGGCGTCCCCGTCACACAACCGGTTTTGCTCGATGATATGAACGAGCTTGCGACCGTCGCCAAAACCCAGAGCGCGGAAGACCTCAAGCGACTGATGCATATCAGCGACAACCTCGCGACCATGAATTTCGAGCGCTTTCAGGCCTTCAACCTCGACAACCGCAGCAATTCGACCAAGCCGGCGGGTTTGGCCTTTGACGGCGATGTTTATTGGGGACTGGAGGCGGACAGCCTGTCCGAAGATACGCTTGTGTATGCGCAGGATCATTTACGCATCCTCTCTGGCCTTTATGGGGTTTTACGTCCGATGGACGCAATCCAGCCCTATCGCCTCGAGATGGGCACCAAAATGGCCAATAGCCGCGGCAAATCCCTTTATGAATTCTGGGGCGTGCGCATCGCCGATCAACTAAATACAGAGCTTGCTGATCACTCTGATACAACCGTGGTCAACCTCGCATCAAACGAGTATTTTAAGGCGGTAGACACCAAGGTGCTTGGGCGAAAAGTGATCGCAGCCAAGTTCCTGAATGTGAAGGATGGCGAGGCCCGATCCCTCATGTATTACGCCAAGCATGCGCGTGGGAGCATGGCACGCTGGATTATGGAACACCGCGTCGATCGGGTTGATGGCTTGAAAGACTTCAATGCCGGTGGCTATTCCCTCGACACAGATGCCTCAACGGAGAATGAGCTGGTCTTTAGCCGGCCTCAGCCGCCCAAAAAAGGTAAGTGAGGCTGGTGTCCGGCGCATCCGGACAAGTCTCAGAAGAACTGCGCTGGCTGGTCCAGCACTATGCTCCGGTTCAAGGGCGACTCGCCCCTAGTCATTCCTCTGGTTCCTGCCAGTCTTTTGCTTTGTGACCCGGCGAACCATCTTGCCAAACGCTTTATCTTTGGACCGACGTTCAGCGAGGCTCGCAGAGTTAAAGACTTCTTCCGCCAGCAGCTTGCGCCATCGATCCAGCCGCGCCGTTTCGATCTCACCGTTTCCGATTGCCTGTCTCACAGCACATCCCGGTTCCGTCATGTGCCGGCAATCGTTAAACCGGCATTGAGTCGCAAGACTGCGAAGATCAGCGAAGACACCATCAATACCAAATGCAGCATCGTCCAACTGCAATTCGCGCATCCCGGGTGTGTCCAACACGATGCAACCATTCGGCACGAAATATAACTGTCGGCGTGTTGTCGTATGACGACCCTTGGCATCATCTTCACGGATAGCTTGGGTTTCAATCGACTGCGTGCCCATCAGGGCGTTGGTCAGGGTCGATTTACCCACGCCAGATGACCCAAGAAACGCAACGGTTTCGCCTGGCTTGCACCATTCCGCCAACTTCACCTTTGGCTCATCACCCCGTGCATCAAGGGTGACAACGGAAACCTGCTCGGAAATCGCTTGCGCATCATCGACGTAGTTTTGCGTGCCAGAAACCAGATCAGCCTTTGTCAAAACGATGACCGGAGTGATGTCGGCATCAAACGCCAAGGCGATGTAACGCTCCAGCCGGGCGATATTGAAATCCTGATTACAGGACGTCACGATAAACGCGGTATCGATGTTGGCCGCGATCAGCTGCACTTGGCGATCGGTTCCCGAAGCGCGGCGTTTCAAAAGGCTCTTTCGGTCCAAAATACGGCTTGATTGTGGATGTTCACGATCAAATAGCAGCCAATCGCCTACAGTTGCACCGGAATGCGTTGCGATTGTCTCGTTGATGCCTTCACCGATGATATGCAGCGTATTGCGAAGGACCTCAACGATGCGGACCGGCGGCGTCTCTGCCAATTCGTCCACACTGATTTGATTGGCAAAATAGGGTTCCCACCCAAGCGTTGCGAGCGTTGATCGCTGGCATGACGATGCCCCGCTTGTCACATCGGACGGAAGGATTTTGGAATAATCCCCGGTCATTGGGTCAACTTTCATGTCTAAGCCACAGGCATTGCGTAGGGCTAAAATATCAGTGGTGTCTAAAATCCGGAATCTAGCAACCCGCCGAACAGATGCTGGCAGCAAATCACCGTTTTTTTTTGAATTAGCTTCGGGCGGATTGTAGCCGCCCTACTTTACCATGACAGCAAACCTACACCCTGATGATATTGAAGTAAGTTCGACTTGCTTACTTTTAGAGCTTCGCAAGATCTTAATCTAAACACGAAAAAACTCTAACCCACTGGATTATTAGCGAAACACTTGGTTGCGGGGGCTGGACATCTTCAAGCTCCTACCAACTCAGTATCGGCACAGTTAAAATGCTGCGGTGCGCCATCAAAATAGCACCAACGCCCAAATCACAACGACGACGAGTAACGCTACAAACACAGCCGCGGAGCCCATATCCTTGGCCTGTTTTGAGAGCGGATGAATCTCGGGTCCAATTCTATCGACTGTCGCCTCAATAGCGCTGTTAAGAAGCTCCACGATCAGCACCAAAAAGACCGGGGCTATCAAAACAGCACGCTCGAGGCCACTTTCTCCTGCCCAGAAGGCTACTGGAACGAGAACGATGGACAGCACGCACTCCAGACGAAAAGCAACAGAGGTTTTCCACGCCGCAACTAGGCCTGCGATTGAGTACAGCAATGCCGTAATGCGTCCTTCCAACATTGCGCTATCGCCGGTGATGGTTTCGGGGCAACATGGTCCGGATCAAATCTCTTGCTATCAAAATCAATTGTTCTCGATTTGCGCCAATAGGCGCAACACCAAAATGCGCCGCGATAAGATCTTTACCGATACGGACAAACCTTTGGCTTTCGGACTGCAACCACCCTTGCCCGCATCTTAGCTTGCCCGATTTTAAAACGCCCATCGTGAATGTTGGCACAACTTTTGGTAAAGAATTTATACACCTTAGCTGAATGTATTACTGGCACTTGGCACAAGCTATCAAAGACTTCAGGTGACTGAAATTATAGGAATTGCCCTGGCCTTGAGATACATGAGGTAAAGCACCACCTGTTTGTGCAGTGTATCATTCGTCATTCTTCAACCACCATTTTCAGCCTCAAGCGGGACATAGCTGTCATCCAGCAGTCGCTTCGCTTAAAGACTGAGCGCGCATATCCAAACAAAAAGAGCCTCCTCTATAATGAGCTATCTAGAAAATGGGCTGATCAAGTAATCTCATGTCTGCAGTGTATCATTCGTCATTCTTCAACCACCATTTTCACCCTCAAGCGGGACATAGCTGTCATCCAGCAGTCGCTTCGCTTAAAGACTGAGCGCGCATATCCAAACAAAAAGAGCCTCCTCTATAATGAGCTATCTAGAAAATGGGCTGATCAAGTAATCTCATGTCTTACGAAAACACCTCCGAGTATGAAAGATTCGCCGAGATCTACAAGGTCTGGACTTCTACGGCGGCCTCTACCAATCAAAATCTTGCATTTTACATCGACACATATCTGGCGGCTCAGGGTACCATTGTCGAATTGGGGATTGGCGATGGGAGGATCGCCATCGAGGCGGCACGCCGGGGATGTAGTCTGACGGGGGTTGACCTGTCGCCGGCAATGCTTGATAGGTGCCGCAAGCTTTCTGCGGAAGCAGGTGTCGCCGATCGACTGACATTAATTGAGTCAGATTTCCGTCACTTCGATATACCGGCTCCAGCAACCTTGATTACTTTGCCATACCACAGCATCGGTCATCTTCCGAGCATCGAAGACAAGCGTGAGGCGATCCAACACATTTTTGAGAATCTAAGCCCAGGCGGGCTTTTCGTGTTCGATGACTTCTTCATGACCCCGCAACTTATGAGCCACATGCGTGCGGTACAGTTGCGCGCGGCGTATCAGAATACAGAGGGCAACGACTGCCTGCTGTGGGTGACATCCCTGATCGATGAGTTGAAACAATCGATATCCGTGGTCACCTGGGAGGATATCCTCGACGATAATGGGGAAATGCAAAAGCGTCACTACCGCCGCCTGAGCCTGAGCTGGCTGGAACCCGATCAGATCAGCGCACTGTTGATTGACACCGGATTCACTATCGAAGCGTGTTATGGCGATTTTCAACGCACGCCATTCGAGACAGCAAGGGCACGCGAACAGGTGTGGGTCGCGCGCAAGCCTGACTAACGCGATTAACAAGGGAGACTAACAGTTTTGATAGCGACTACAGGACTCAATAGTTTGCACATTGACTGCATCGTAGGTGTCTATGCATTCGAACGCGAACGAACCCAGCCAATCATAATAAACATCGAGCTGGACTACGATTTTGCCGCAGCGGCGGCCTCTGACGCCATCGGGGACGCCGTCGACTATGACCTGATCGCACGCGGCGTGACGGAGTTACTTCATGAGCGAAAGTTCGTGTTGCTCGAGGCGATGGCCGAAGAGACAGCAGCATTGCTGTTCGAGCAGCACGCGTTGGCGCAAACCGTCAGACTTGAAATCCGTAAACCCGAAGCCGTACCGGCCGCTGAGTGCTCATTTGTGCGCCTGGAGCGCAACCGCGTATGAGTGCGCTACGCCCGGTAGCAGTGGTTACGGGAGGCGCGCGCCGGCTTGGCCGTCAACTATGCATGACATTGGCTGCACGAGGGTTTGACCTGGTCATTCTGTACCGTGAGTCGCGTCGTGATGCGCAATCGCTTGAACAGGAGATCGCTGCCCTGAGACTGGGGGGGCACACTCGTTCCCTGTCTGTCGATGTATCCGACAAGATTCAGGTGGAGACGTTATTCAACGACGTCGCCAGCACTGAGGGCCGGCTGGACCTGCTGATTAACAATGTCGGCAACTACAACCCGCAACATGTCACCCAGCTTGATCCAACGGTCTGGGATGCGACCCTTTCGGCCAATCTATCCGGCGCCTATTACTGCTGTTATCACGCGCTGAAGTTGATGTCCGCTGGCAGCAACATCATCAATATCGGCATGGCTGGACTCGAAGGGGCCCGCGCCGATGTTAAAGGAACCGATTATTTCGTCAGCAAATCGGGACTTCTGGTGCTGACCCGATCTCTGGCTGCTGCCTACGGTGAGCGACAGATCAGGGTCAATATGGTGTCTCCGGGGCAGCTCGATAACTCGATTGATCTGCCGCCACCTGATGAGATCGAGGCATGGGTGCCGCTGGGCAGGGCCGGCAGCCTGCAGGAGATCACTCAGGCGGTCGAGTATCTGCTCGAAGCGAACTATGTTACCGGTGCAAATATCGATGTTTCCGGTGGTTACCGTCTCTGACATTATCATCTTTGGCGGATGGTGAGCGCATCCCGGGCACGGCCGCTTTGGGACCGCGTCGCCGAATGGAACTGCCGTCTCGAGATGATCGAAACTGCCAGGCAGTTCCTATACCTGTCGACCTTCTATATCGAATACGACCGCTTTGGTGTCGCAGCACTGGAGGCTCTCCTGCGAGCCCAGCGTCGCGGCGTCGAGATCAATCTGTTGATAGATGGATTCGGTCAGATGCTGGGTAATGTGGTGATGTCGAAACAGGACAGGCAAGCGCTGGCCATCGGGTTGCAGGAACTGCAGGCGGCCGGGGCAACAGTAACGATTTATCGACCGAAACACTTCATGCAACGACGACTTGGTGGAGGCCAGCATGTCAAGCTGCAGGTATCCGAGGCTGGCGAGGCGATATTCGGCAGCAGCAACCTGACCCGATCCTCTTTCGAGGGATGGAACGAATACTCAGTTGCCCTCCGCGGTTCGGTAGTTACTGCGTTGCTGCAAAGCTACCGGCAAATTGGCGGTACAGTACGGACAGCTCACCTTCGTCAGCTTGAAGACGCCGCCCAGTCAACTGTCGTGGAGCAACCAGCCATTGAGCTTGAATACTGGTTCTGCAACCCAAACCTTGCCCAGGGCGCCTTTGGTCCCTTGGGCTGGCGCGGCCCCAACTCCGTGACGGAAAGATTACTGGAGATGGTGCATGAAGCCCGTGAAACCATCGAGATCACCAGTTTCTACTTCAAGCCGGTGCCGGCGTTGATGGATGCTTTGGTCGAGGCGGCCACGCGGGGGGTACTTGTCGACGTGTATCATTCACACCGAGAGGCTTTGCCCGCAACCGACCTCGCCTGGATAGCCTCAGCGGCTGGCTTTGAGCAGTTGCTCAGCTCGGGAGTTCGAATCTTCGAGAACCGGCACGGTGAGCACTCCAAGATTATACTGGTGGATCGCACTCGTGTAGCCTTTGGTAGCTACAACTTCGAGGATGCTGCCCATGACCGATTGGCCGAAGCGATGCTGGCCTCGCGTGATCACCACCTGGTCACTCCGGCAGCCTCGATCTTCGATGGGCTGCAGCAAGACCCCGACAACGTAATCGTGACTCCAGCGACTATGGCAGCCCTGCCAGGGTCTTTGCGGCGGCGCCTCGCCTTGTACGGTCGTTTCAAAAGATGGATGTAGCTACGAACACCTGAGGCCAAGTTAAACGGATTTCGGCAACAAACATCGGGCCGAACCGGTTCGACCAAAAACGAACCGTTTCATCGTAGATATCGATCCCACGCTCGAACAACAGATCCTCGACTTGGCGCAGCGATCGATGATATCGAATACAAATTATCACAGTCAGGGCAATGGCCTGAATGGAAGCGGCAGCCATCTAGGCTAATCGTGAAAATGGGAGATTCTAAGGAACTTGAAATGACAAAGCCGAGCGTTGCGATTGTTGGCGCTGGAATGGCCGGTATTGCATGCGGCTGCGCACTAAAAGAAGCGGGCTATGCACCTGTAATATTCGAAAAAAGTCGAGGCGCAGGCGGAAGGATGGCAACTCGCAGAACGGCAGATGACCTCCAATTCGATCATGGTGCTCAATATTTGACGGCACGAAGCGACGGTTTCAAGCGCTTTATCAGAAAAGCGGTAAGCACGGGGTCAGTGGTCAACTGGCAGGCAGCCAACAAGTCGATTTTTGTCGGGAACCCGACGATGAACGCAATAGTCAAGGCAGCTGCTGAGGGCCTTGAAGTTAGGGCAAACGAAAAAATCGAGATGCTTAATACAATTGATGGACAGTGGACCCTCTCCTCAGAAAACCCGCTGGATACATTTGATGTCGGAGTGTTGACCATGCCCGCGCCGCAGATCATTGAATTGCTCGGCGAGCAGCATTCGCTCAGCCGTGAGATCGCTGATGTATGTATGGCGCCATGCTTGACAGTGCTAGCGGCGTTTCCGCCCCATCAACCTGTACCGTTCGTGAGCCGCCGCATTCCCAATGACCCGCTTGCATGGATTGCGCAGGACAGCTCAAAGCCCGGACGCCCTCGAAGCAAGACATGCTGGGTTGCCCAAGCATCGCCCGACTGGAGCGCAGAGCATCTTGAATGCCGTCCGGAAGAAATCGTGTCATTGATGTTGCCAATGCTCTGCGAAGCATTGGGCACTGATCCAGAGATGGCAACGCATGTCAGCGCTCATCGCTGGCGATACGCGTTAGTGACCGCGCCACTTGGCCGTCCTTTTGTTTGCGATGATAGTGCGAGTCTCTATCTGGGTGGTGACTGGACGCTTGGAGCGCGCGTGGAAGCTGCCTGGCAAAGCGGGTCGGCAATTGCAGCCGACATCCTCGCTCGCAATGGGACATAGGACTTTTGGGAAGACTTAGACTGATGTCTTCAATGCGGAAAAATTCAAAATGAGGTTGCAGACGCCAGAGAGGATCGTTCTCGTTTTGGGAGACCAACTGTCTCCCGATATCTCATCTCTGCAAACAGCTAACAAAAATAAAGATCTAATCCTGATGGCGGAAGTGGCAGATGAAGCCAACTATGTTCCTCACCACAAAAAGAAGATCGGGTTTTTACTATCAGCAATGCGCCATTTCGCCGGTGAACTTTCTGATGAAGGATGGACCGTCCGATACATCAAGCTGGATGCCCCGGACAATACAGGAAGCCTAGAGGGCGAGCTTGAGCGCGCGCTTAATGAGGTTGGAACACGATCTGCGGTCATGACAGAAGCGGGTGAACACAGACTGATAGAAGCCATGTCGTCCTGGGCGCGGAACAATAGCATTCATCTTGAGGTTCTGGAGGACCACCGTTTCATATGCACGCATGCGGAGTTTCGCGAATGGACAAAGGACCGCAAGCAACTGCGGATGGAATACTTCTACCGAGACATGCGTCGCAAAACCGAACTTCTCATGGATGGTGATAAGCCAGAGGGTGGCCAGTGGAACTTTGATGCAGAGAACCGAAAACCAGCCAAAAACTCGTCCTTGATGCAACAACCCGTTCGCACGGAGACCGATACGATCACGAATGAGGTGCTGGAACTGGTTGAAGAACGCTTTCCGGAAAATTTCGGGACCCTTCGCCCATTCTGGTTCGCGGTGACCCGAGAAGGCGCGCTAGAAGCTCTCGATGCATTCATTGAACACTGCCTTCCCTGCTTCGGCGATTTTCAAGATGCTATGCTTGAAAACCAGAAGTTCCTATTCCACTCCGTCCTTTCTCAGTACATCAATGCTGGCCTGCTTCAACCTTTAGAAGTCTGTCGTAAGGCTGAAGCTGCTTGGTATTCAGGTCATGCACCACTGAATGCCGTAGAAGGCTACATTCGCCAGATCATTGGCTGGCGTGAATATGTACGCGGCATCTACTGGTTAAAAATGCCTGGCTATACGGAAGAGAACTTCTTTAACGCCACACGGGAGCTTCCCGCTTTCTACTGGACGGGCGAAACGGAGATGGCATGCATGGCCGCTGCCATCGGACAAACGCGAGATGAAGCCTACGCGCACCATATCCAGCGCCTCATGGTGACTGGAAATTTTGCGATGTTGGCCGGCGTCGACCCACAGCAGGTGCACGAATGGTATCTCGCGGTTTATGCCGATGCCTATGAATGGGTCGAAGCCCCCAATGTAATCGGGATGAGCCAGTTTGCAGATGGCGGATTTCTCGGGTCAAAGCCCTATGCGGCCAGCGGAAACTATATCAACAAAATGTCTGATCATTGCAGGTCCTGCCGGTATGACGTGAAACAGAAAACCGGCCCCGATGCCTGCCCGTTCAATCCACTTTACTGGGATTTTCTCGTCCGCAATGAAGGACAACTTCGCAGCAACCCGCGACTGGGCCAAACCTATCGGACCTGGTACAAAATGAGTGACACGAAGCGGCAAGCCTATCTGGAAAGTGCGAAGGCCATTCTTGATGCGATGTAACGAAAAGAACCGATAACCAATTGAATTAAAAGTAAAGTACCTGGTTACGGGGGCAGTATTTGAACCTGCGAACTTCAGGTTATGAGCCTGACGAGCTACCCGGCTGCTCTCCCGTGCCTTAAAATAAAGTACCATTTCCCATAACATCAACCCGGGAAATCCGGGTGCGTATGCGTGGCTTTGTGACATTAGATCGATGGCGCATTGCGTCCATAAAACAAGCCTTTGAAGCCCAAATAATGTTTGCAGGCCATGTCGTCGAATAAACGGACTTTTGAAGTCCTCGACGTTCCCCTGGTGATCGACGCAGAGCGCGACCACGGCAAACCGTTACAGTCAGAGGGCGGTCAGCACCGCTTGAATTTCCTCTTCACACAGTCACGGACGAGTTTCTGTACCGCCTTGATTTGGTCGGGACTCAGCAGCTCGGCGATGCGATCCTTGTCTCCAGAGGTTGGGTGGTTGGCCCCAGGTGACTCGGCAAAATTGAACCACATATAGGCATAGAGGTTGTCCTGTTTCACACCTTGTCCATTGGCGTACATCCAACCCAGATTGTACTGAGCGCCGGTATGCCGTTGTTCAGCAGCACTCTGATACCACTTCGCTGCGGCCTCAAAATCCTTTGGAACCCCTAATCCTCGTCGATACATCTCACCCATACTGTACTGGGCATCGGCCCGCCCTTGCTCGGCTGCAAGTCGGTACCATTTCACGGCGTCCCTGTAATCCGGTGTGACCCCTTGTCCGTTGGCGTACATTTCAGCCAAATCGAACTGGGCAGAGGTCACGCCTTGTTTGGCAGCAAGTTCGTACCACTTCGCCGCCGCCTCAATATCTCTGCGCACACCTCTTCCGCGTCGATACATATGGCCCAGACTGGTCTGGGCCTCGGCATCCCCTTGTTCTGCTAATTGTCCCCACTCTCGCAGCGCCGTTTCGAAGTCACCACTTTTGTATGCGGATAATCCCTTCTGGAAATCAGCACTCCAACTTGTCCCCGCTCCCCCTAGAAGCACAGCAATTGTCAGGCAGAAAATGGCAGCAATATTTCTCATTGGCTCTCCCTGTACACGCCTAGGTCATTTTATTGATACATGTGCTCAGGGTAAAATGCTCGATCAAGTCGTCTTTGTTTTTGCGCATGTGTCTAGCCCCCAAGTTCTGTGCCATTCCTGATTGGATGACGGACGACTGAGCCTCAACAGCCCTTGTGGTTCCGCTCTACACAGCGACGGACGAGTTTCTGGGCCGCTCCAAAGAAAACGGGCCAGCAAGAAATCTTACCGGCCCGGTTACGTTTAATTGGTATCGCGAAGAAGTAGCGCGTGCCGCCCCGTGCATGGTTTGCGCATATAAGTAAAAGCAAACAGCCTGTGCCGGCCAAGTAGTTGGTATCAGCGGACGGGCGGTCGAGCTGCTAGTCGTGCGAACGCGCGCAGTTACCTATGCACACGCCTAACCCAATCGTGCAAGTCAAGGCATGTGAGTGCGGCACTTCGAGGGCTTCATCGCTGATGCCGCAAGCGCATGGGCCGCAAAAGATGCAAGCGGCTGCTTCATGAGCGGGTGCCGCGTCGAGCGCTTCGTCGCTGATGCCGCATAACCACGCGCAGTTCAATGCCTGCTTTATCGGCACGTTTAGCGCTTCGTCGCTCAGTCCTGTGATGCGTTCGTCTGATGTGTTCATCATATCTGAAACTCCCTATTTGTTTCTGCGATTACCCTAAGCTTGTGTTGAGCATAACAGACGCCGCTGGACGGGCCTGGAGCGCGCACACGCGGGCGGTGCGTTTGAGTCCAACAGGATGCCCATGGAACACCACTCAGCAACCGAGAATCTTTTTCTTATGCGGACTAACAGAACACCACGAGAACATGGGGCGCTTGCATGTGCCGTCCATGCGCCCAAGACAGAACCAGACAGGAAAAGACATAATGGGAAACCCTAATAATTCAGGGGATTAGCCCAACCTCCCCAAAACCAGCTAACCTGGAAAATTCTGACAACAAAAAACCGCTAACCCTCTGGATTAGCGGCGATATTCTTGGTTGCGGGGGCTCGCAACCGCCGTTACTTGCACCTTAATTATGCAAAGATTTAAAAGTTCCGCCGTTCGCACCAATACCTCATCTTCCACAGATCTCAGCGGCGAACATAGGACCAAAACGATTCCACCAGAACCGCACCGTCTCGTGGCAGATGTCTAGGTCATGTTGACAAACTCCTGACCCAGATGCGTGCGGCTGCGATGTGAATGAACCCGAGATAGCTGTCGGCTGTTTTGTCATAGCGGGTAGCCAGGCGGCGGGAGCACTTGAGCTTGTTGAAGCAGCGTTCCACCCGGTTTCTGAGGGCGTAGGTGATGCCGTCGACGAGGATTGGTTCTTTCCGGTTGGCCCTTCCGGGGATGAAGTTGGTTATCGGACAGCCGTCTCAATAGAGGGATACTCAGGCTTTATGGTGAGCGTGACCTCAGCCTCTGTACGACGGTTTCGAACATCTGGAACACCATCAGATGTGGCGACAGCAGGAGTAGTTTCACCCAGACCCTCTATGCTGAAAGTGTATTCACCCGGCCAAGTGGACTTAATGGCATTAACGACAGCCAATGCGCGGGATACGGAGAGCTTTTTATTGTGCTCATCTGTTCCGGAGCGGTCGGTATGCCCGACGACATGAACATGCAGCTGAAGATCATCCCAGCCTTTCGAAGCGAAGGACTGAATGAGGACAAAGTCCTCTGCGCGTGGTTGCGGCTGATCTAACTCGTGAAAGACGACAAACTTTGCCTTGGCCTCACCCGCATCGGTGATCTTGATGTCCTTCTGCTGCTCTAACTCGCCAAGAGCATCATTGAATGACGTCTGACAGGCAGCAATATGATCGATCTGCCAACCTTCCTCAGCCTGTTCGACCCAGCAATCGAAGCTGGTGATGGCTTTGGCCAGGTTCACCGCCCCCTCCTCCGGAGGAATCAGCCGCATAGCAATTCTGAGCCGTCCCTGAGCAACCTCGAGGTCATCAACGAACTGCTGGTCAATATTCCAGTCTTTATAGTTTTCGGGCTGTGCGGCAGCTGGGTCATCGAGAACCTTCAACGCCTTGGCTGCGAAGTAACCGGCGTCCTGCCAGTCCATCATCTGATCAGCCTCAGAGGTTACGAATTTGCGGTACTCTTCAGCAACAGCTCCACTGTAGCTGGTCGTATCAATGGTCTTTTCCTTCAGCTCTGCAACGTCATAGGCCCCACACGCAGTGAGAGCTGTGATGAGCCCAAGGAAAAATGTGGCTTTTAACAATGAGGGGGAATTCATGCGGGGCTCCGTATCGATGATGGAGCTTGAGTAACCGGCTAACTTGTCAGGACTGTGTGGTGATTAGGGCAATAGAGAGACGAAAAAACTCACATGCCTTGGCATTAGCAGAATTCAAACAATAACCAGCCTTATTGGTCGGACATATCTAGCCCACCAATCACCCTCACTTAGGAAAACGTCCCAATGAGTCTGAAAGATGCTCTCTCCAAACGCCCACAAATCGCTCCAGAAGTAGCACCGAACCAGCCCCAACCTCTTCCCTCACTCAACAACCATATTCAGCCCTATGGGGATCCAAGCCGACCTGTATCAAATTCAGATCTCGAGAAACGGGCATTTGCGACCAAACAAGCGGAAAGGGTTGTGACGATTGGGGAGAGCGTGATCCTCAAGGGCGACATCTCTGACTGCGACAAAGCAGAGATTTGTGGTCAGTTCGAGGGGACGATCGTAGCGAGTTCAATCCAGATATCCGAAGGCGGCAGTGTCAAAGGAACAATCGAATGTGAAGAGCTATCAATAGCTGGTTCTGTAGATGGCAAGGTCACATCAACTAAGACCCTCGAAATCAAGGCAACGGGAAAACTTACCGGCGAGATCCTCTACGAAGAATTTCTAGTCACTGCAGGAGGAGAAATCTCTGGGACGATGGAGAAAAATCATCCGACCACCCCAGGGGTGGTGTCAGGCTAATGCGAACCAGTCTCCAATATGTCAGCAAACGACGGGTTCATGCCGCCAGTTGACGCCACTCGGCCAGCGCGTGGGAGCGGTTCTGCTTGAAGACGGAGCGGCTGTTGAGATGGCAGTCGAGATTGGAATGATTGTGGATCGAAGCGTGTATTGAACCGAACTTTTGACGGGTCTTCACGTCTCTGAATTTCGACATCGCCCCTTCCCGCCTTCGAAACGGCTGGTGTGGATTTTCCACCCGGTTGTTCAGCCAACGGCCACACTCCTGGTCGCCGGCATTCCCGATCACGTTCATCGCTGCCCGGTACGACCGCAGTCGGTCGGTCACGACCACCTTTGGCCGACCGTACCGCTTCATCGCACGCTTGAGAAACTCTATGCGATCCCGCCGTTTCGTCGCAAAGACCACGAGCACCTCACCTTCGTGATCGACCGCTCGCCGCAAGTGGTGTCATGCACTGGAGCTACCTATCCATGCACGCTCCGTCCACCGCCTTAACGTGTCAATGCCAATCAAGTTCAATGCCTTCTTGATCAGATGGCTCCACGGATTCTGTAAAAACGACATAGCGAAGCGGACCACTCGTATCGAGTGCGTCAAACGGATAACACGTAACAAGTGTCAGCGTGGACCGGTCAGGGGTGTCGGTGAACGTAGCCAGACGCGCGTCCACTACCTGATGACCTGTGACGCGGTAGATAACGATTTTACCATCGCTTCGCTGGATATGCACCTCATCGTCGGGGATCAGGTCCCGCAAGAACGTAAAATGTGTATCCCTATGACCAGATACGATGCTGTGGCCGCGGCTTCCGGGTAAGGCTGTGCCGCTCAAATGGCCGGGACCGAAGGCCAATGTTCGCCCGCTTGCACCTGCTAGAATGACCTGGTTGATTTTCAGACGTGGGACATGCAGTCGCCCGATCGGGGCAGTGTCCGCCCACGGCCAGGGTTTGGCGGCGTTTTCATCCTGCCCGGCAAGACGAGCGTTCCAACCGCGCTCCAGAAGCATCTGCGCCACCAAAGCTTTCCCGTGTATCCAGACAGCGCCGCCAACTTGCCAGGCTCCGAAAGCCAGCAAAAACGCAACAGCGACGATATATGCATGGCGTCGCCCTACGCCACGCCACCTCACGCTGTGTGCCTGCCGATACGATACCGACGAAGTATGAGCAGTAGTAGCGCCAGCGCAATTGCGAGACCGCCAGAAATCGCCATCTGGGTCGCGGGGGTTGCAGTAACCGGCAGCCCGACGGCCTGACGAAAGGCGGTATTCTGAAACATGCTGTCCTGAACA
This sequence comes from uncultured Alphaproteobacteria bacterium, assembly GCA_943787745.1. Classification (GTDB taxonomy): domain Bacteria; phylum Pseudomonadota; class Alphaproteobacteria; order UBA6615; family UBA6615; genus JABJAG01. Next base: position 984,675 of record CALSNJ010000002.1, read on the forward strand.
GGCGTCATGCCACCTTTGCCGAAGGCTTTTGTACCGAACACCTTGTCCATACTCATGCCTGCGGGAAGGTTTCGCTTGATTTCAGTCTGCGCCAGCGGCGCCCCCCGCGGGCGCGCGACCTCGGCGTCGTCCACGGCAACAAGGCTCGTAAACTTCGTAACGAGTTGATAGGCCAACGCAGTCTTCACCATTTGATCGCGGGCACGGTCCCGTTCGGCTTCTGTCTGGCCTTGCTGTGCCTCTAGGTCAGCAATTTTGGAGCGTGCCCACACGGCAGCAACTCCTTCTGCAGTTCGCGATGCCGCAAGGTCGAGATCCACCGTCCAATCCTCCTGGCCACGGCGTCCTTTGATTTTTAGTGTTCCCGAAAGACTTGCCACATTCGTCCCGGCAAGCTTCGTCGAAAAGGTGATGGGTTCCCCGTAATAGAGATCAGGAATGCGGACAGGATAGGTCTCCGGGACCTCCTCTCCGGGCAGGTCCCAGGTCAAGCTCAGATCCGTGAGTGCGGGACGTTCCAATTTTCGAAGCAGGGAAGAAACGCGATCGTCAAGCTCTAGCGGGTCGTCAATATAGGTGAAGGTGCCACGTCCTGCTTCAGCCGCGCGACGCATGAAGAAGCCGTTGGGGGCCGGTCCGATGCCTACCGTAAAGAGCCGGGCGTCGCCCAGTCGACGATTTATCAGGTCCAACAATTCGCGTTCATTGCTGACCGCACCATCTGTCAGGAAGACGATCTGCATCAGGCGCCCGGACTGGCGCGGGCTACCCAACGCGAGATCGAGTGCCTCGCGCATCTCTGTCCCGCCATCAGCCTCGAGCCGGTCGAGTGCCTCGAAAGCCCTAGTGATGAACTTCTCATTCGCTGGCTGCAAGCCATTGAAAACCGGGCGTGCGACATTGTCGAAGGCGATAAGGTTGAAGCGCGCGTCTTTAGGAAGCCGTGAAATCGCCAGCCGAATAGCCTGTTTTGCCTGTGTGATAGCTGTTCCGTGCATTGAGCCGGATTTATCAAGAATGAGCACGATGTCGCGCGGGATCATAGTGATGGTCGGGTCGATGTTCTGCGGCGGCAGGACGGTGGTCACCAGATGTGATGAGCCGTCGACAGTTTCCGTAAACAGACCCGCCATTGGCATGCTGTTACTTACTGGCGTCCAGTTAAGAACAAAATCCTGAGCAGCTGGAACGCTGCCAGCTGCCAATGTGACAATCGCCCGTGTTTCGCCGTCTCGGTTAATCGTGATGTCGTGGTTCGGCGCGCCGATCTCTGCGAGCCCAAATCCGGCGTCCAACAGGACCGCTAGGGACACCAAATTGATAGAACCGTCCTCAGTGTTACGTACCGGCCCGAAGATGTCTCGGGGAGAAGTTTTCGGCTGATCAGATCTACCTACTCCGAACTTAATTGTTTCCATCTCTGGCCATTTGTCCTCGCGCGGGGCGGGTGGAACCACCACAAGGTCGGGCGTTGTCCCAGGCGTGTAGCGCGGGGTAACAACAAGGGGAAATCGGTAGCTGTAAGCACCATCGTCAAAGCGAATGCGATCCTGATATTCAATCTCGATAACGATTTCCTCGCCCGGACCAATATTTGCCACGCGCGTCGAAAAGACGTTCGGGCGGGCGCTAGACAGAAGAGACGCCTGTCGACCGGCATCAGCCGCTTCACGATAAACACGCTCCGCTTCTTTCTTCTCGAAGATCTCGCCTTCGGTCTCACGTGCACCAATGCGCAGGGTAAGCCGGTCAACGGCTGCGCGTTCAGGCAAGGGGAAGACGTAAACACCTTCGAGCCACACTTCTGATGGATTGCGGAACCTCTGCCGGATGTTCACCCGAGCAATCTCGCCAGAAATGTCGATCACGACATCCGAGGACAACGTTGGTGCGGCAAAGATGTCCGTTGTTAGATCTGACTGAAAGAACAACCCGACAGGCCCCTTCTCTGGGGTTGGTGCGGTCTGCGCGACCGCTACACTGCTCAGTGAGGCAAAGATCGCGACCGTCACAGTCAGGCCGGCAATAATCGTTGTCAGGCGAATGCCGCGCGCTAATTTTCGATGGGGGCCGGACAGATCTGGTCGGCTGAGAACCGAAGGGCGGAAGGCGGTGTAATTCAACATGCAATGTCCTCTAATGTGAGGACGTCATAAAACTTCCAAAGCTGGGCAAACTTAGTTCGCAATCAGGGCGATTTGAGGGTGTCTAGTGAATAGCCCCTGGATTCGCAGAGCCCTTCTTCCCTAATTTTAAGGAAAGGAGGCCATCCTAGCGTGCTGTCAGTCTGCGGATGTACATCATCACTGTTAGGCGGATGATCTCGGGCGAAGTACTAAGGAAAAAATCCGATAGCGTTGCTCAGTCCAGTGCTGCTTGTACTCCATTGCAGGCCCCTTAAGTGGACCTAGGTCATAGCGATTGGCGCCCTCTTCGCAGAGCCATTTGATTTGTTCGGCCTGAAGCGTGTTTCCAATAGAGCCTGCTGCCCAGTCATCGACGAAGCTGAATTGCTGACCGCGATAGATCTTGCCCAGCATTCCCCCAAAGATAAAACCGATGTCACGATCCTCAAAACGAGCCATGATCACACGGGCATCCGCAGTCTCAGAAAGTTCGCGCAGCATCAGGCGGTAGAAATCGGCGACCCCGGGTTGCTCCATGCCCCGTCCCGCAATGCCTTTCCAGCTTTGTAACTCTACGGCCAACATTCGATCGAAAAGATGATCAGCCTCTAGAGGGATAGGACAGTGCCGTTCATAGGCGACACCAGCCTCGTCCACCCTGCGTAACTGTTTACGAATATTTCGGCGCGTGTTTGAGGATCGCCTGCTGAGGTAGCCGTCCCATCCGCCCTCCAAGGAGGCAGCACACTGAACGCCTCTGGCTCTGCCGCCCATCTCAACAATTTCAAAATCAGCCTTGAAATACCGCTGCAAATCGCGACGCAGTCGGCCCGTTGGCGAAAGGCCGCTCACTGTAATCGCGAGCGACTGAGAGGCGAACTGTCTTTCAATATCCGGTAATGAATTCCTAAGAAATTCGGCCCCATTTCGACCCAATACGTTGCATCCAAAAAACCACATGTTTTCAGGTGGATCGAGGGCGAATGTGTTCGGAGCGGCTCTGTAACCCTTTAATAACAGTAGGTTTTCGTCAGTTTGCTTGATGAAAAGCTCACCGTTGGACATTTGCGACCGCCAAAAGGGCAGTTGCCAAGCCGGGGAAGAAGCAAAGGGGTCCGGCGCTCTCGAACGCACGGCGAGTTGGCGCCACCTGACCTTATCAACTTCATCAGGTGTTCTAACGGTCACTTTTATCACCCCGAAACGGTTGATCTACATCGCACTGAGCAGCCTCTGCTGATTTCTCTTTGTCTTTTGATGGCTGCGGCAACCTCTTGGGCGGCTTGATCCCTGACAGCACGATACCCTTGCCTAGCCACTCCCGCACTTCCTGCTGGGTCATTTTCTCACTGGCATAACGTATTCTCCTCTCTTTAGTGCTTTAGGCGGAATGCCACGGCGCACAATCTGAAGTTCAAATACCGTTGACCCGTCAGGTGGGTCAGTCCGTCACGTAGACGTACTTAAACCTTGGTTGGTAATCGGAGCGTGAAATTGTTGCGACGATTGCTTCCTTGCCCGGTAAACCCCGAGACAACGATATCTGCGCCTCGGTCCTCCGGCATTTGATCCGGACTGGCTAGGTGTGTTGATGAAGCCAACGCAGAGCCATCCTCACCATTCGCATATGCCAAGGCGTCCGGCAGATTGTCGAAGTCGGCATTAAGGCTGCGGTCTTCGGGCAACCAAGGTGCACCCGGACGTAATACCGCTTCTGCTTTTTCCCATCGACTTCCTGCCGTCCAAGCTGGACCATCACGTAGAGGAAGCGCCCCTCTTTTGTCAGCCCGATCGCCCTCTTGCGCCAGTTCTTCGGAGTTAGGTGGGAAACGATGTTGCTGCTGCTAATACCGAACATCGGATCATGCGGCGGTGCCAAGCCAAGATCGATAATTGTTCCCATAATAAAAACCTTCCTGCGGTTGTTCCGAGGAAGGCTGACATTCTGAATGGCTTTAGACCCTTTAGTTGCCGTCTATGGCCACATCCTCCTTTCGGAGCACCACCTTGCCGGGTAGGCAGGTTGGCGAGGGCGTCAGCCCTACTCTTGATGTTCGATCATTATGCGCGCGAGGGGATGACTTAGCTAGGAAAAATACGATGGATGATGGACCCCCGCGCCTCCTGATTTCAGCCGCAAACATAGGGCCGGACCGGTGCAATCGACATATAGCTGAGCTTCAGCAGGGACTTCAGAAAAGCCCTCGTACTCTTCAGTGAAACTTTCATAGGTACCTCCAGCATATGAGCCTTGTTGCTCTACTAAGGAGACGCGTGAGGGAGCGGATTGTTCCCTCACCTCATGTTTTTTTTAAAAAAACTATAAAAGCCCCGGATTAGCGGGCTCCAGCGCCCTCACCCACGAGTGAGAACGGCGCCCAATATGCCGGATGGGACGTATTGTCATTCGCTGCAAGCACCATCATCGAGCGACGTAGCGCTTCTGAGCGGCCCATGCCCGGAGCTCTGCGCCAGCTCTTCAAACATAACCGTCGTTAGCTGCTTGGCCGCATTCGTCTCAATCGCCCAATGCGAGACCAGCAATGACTGGCTGCCGGCATAAAAGAACGCTTTAGCAAGACCAGATAATCCCTCCGCACCAGGCTTCCCATCAGCGGCTGCCGTATTGCACGCACTCAAGATCACCAGGCCCGGGTACAAGCTTGAGTTGCGCGACCTCGCTCGCCGTCAGCACACCGTCATCTGTCGATGAGGCAGCACTAGGCGGAGAGAGCACAAGACCCGGCTCGGCATAACCACGAAGCTCGCCAGCGACGAGACCATGGGTGGCAAACGCCAATACCTTCGTGCTGGAAAGATCGAGAGACTTAACCTTCCCCTCCGTCGCCTTCTCGCCAAGATAAACATTGTCGTTACTCGCACCCAGGCTGCGCGCTATCGAGCGAAGCTCGTCTGCTGTATCGGGAAGAGCTGCAAGACGTGCGAAGCGCATCGCCATCCGCCTCCTGCCCACCACTGAACAGCGGGACAATCGAGATCCCCCGGCGATCAGAGGGGTCTCCCTTCAGGACCGGATCACCAAAGCCCGTAAACGGATCTGATCCAACCCTGTCCTTCCCCCCTAAAACTGGGCCACTATTTTTAGAGACTGAAGGGGGATGTGATGGCTCGGAAACGTTATTCGGATGAGGACATACTCAAGCTGCTGCGTGAGATTGAGGTGAAGCTGTCGACTGGCAGTGACGTGCCGTCGGCCTGTCGTGGCGTGGGTATTAGTGATGCCACTTACTACAACTGGCGCAAGCGGTTTGGCGGGATGGGGAAGTCTCAACTGTCGGAACTTCGCGCTCTTGAGAAAGAGAATGTGCGGCTGAAGAAGATCGTCGCGGAACTCGAACTCGATAAGCTGATCCTCAAGGAAAGCTTGACCCACCTAAAGCCCAGGGCCTGACGACAGAGCAGGTCCGTCAGGCCGTGATCCATACGCGTCAGAAGCTCGCGACGTCAGAGAGACGGACATGCCGGGTGATCGGACTGGCGCGCAGTTCTCTGCAATACCGACCGGCCCGGCGAGATGATGATGCTCTGCGATTGGCCCTGATCCGGCTGGCCAAGCAATACGGGCGCTACGGCTATCGCAAGATAGCCGAACTGCTGCGCATCGAAGGTTGGAAGGTGAACCACAAGAAGGTTGAGCGGATCTGGCGCGAAGAAGGCCTTCAACTGCCGCAACGGCACAAGAAGCGCCGACGGCTCTACCACAAGGATGCTTCGATCATACGGCTGCGGCCGACTCATCCGAACCACGTCTGGAGCATCGACTTTGTACACGACAATGTCTAGCCCCCAAGTTCTGGGCCATTCCTGATTAGAGTTTCTGGAACAGGAGGGCGCATGTTGAGGGCCTGATGTGGGCGGATGTGATTGTACTGTCTGAGCCACTGGTTGATGACGACCTGAGCCTGCTTTGTTGTGGTGAACCATTCGGCGTTGAGCACCTCGCGGCGCAGAGTTCCGTTAAATCGTTCGTTGTATCCATTCTCCCAGGGTGACCCGGGATAGATCCGGATAGGCTTGATCCCGACCCTTGCCAACCAGTCCTGCATCGCTTCCGCGACGAACTCGGGGCCATTGTCGGAACGGATATATTCTGGAGTGCCGTGGCGCAGGAGTAGCGGGTAGAGCGCCTCAAGGACATCCTCAGCTCCCATCCTGGTGCGAACCGCGACCGCTAGAGCCTGACGGGTGTACTCGTCGAGAACTGTCAGCATCTTGTAACTCCGACCGCTGTCGAGCTTGTCGTGTACAAAGTCGATGCTCCAGACGTGGTTCGGATGAGTCGGCCGCAGCCGTATGATCGAAGCATCCTTGTGGTAGAGCCGTCGGCGCTTCTTGTGCCGTTGCGGCAGTTGAAGGCCTTCTTCGCGCCAGATCCGCTCAACCTTCTTGTGGTTCACCTTCCAACCGTCGATGCGCAGCAGTTCGGCTATCTTGCGATAGCCGTAGCGCCCGTATTGCTTGGCCAACTGGATCAGGGCCAATCGCAGAGCATCATCATCTCGCCGGGCCGGTCGGTATTGCAGAGAACTGCGCGCCAGTCCGATCACCCGGCATGTCCGTCTCTCTGACGTCGCGAGCTTCTGACGCGTATGGATCACGGCCTGACGAAGCTGTTCGGTCGTCAGGCCCTCGGCTTTAGGTGGCTCAGGCTTTCCTTGAGAATGAGCTTGTCCAGTTCGAGTTCCGCGACAATCTTCTTTAGCCTGGCATTCTCCTTCTCCAGACTACGCAGCTCCGACAACTGCGACTTCCCCATCCCGCCGAACCGCTTGCGCCAGTTGTAGTAAGTGGCATCACTAATACCCACGCCACGACAGGCCGACGGCACGTCACTGCCAGTCGATAGCTTCACCTCAATCTCACGCAGCAGCTTGAGTATGTCCTCATCCGAATAGCGTTTCCGAGCCATCACATCCCCCTTCAGTCTCTAAAAATAGTGGCCCAGTTTTAGGGGGGAAGGACAAACCAACGAGCTATCCATCATGTACAAGGACGCTTGTTGCGCAGCCAGGCAAGAGCAGGCTCTTAGAAGCTAGGCACGAACTCAAGGAGCTGGCTAAGGCTACTGGTGCGTCGGAAGAGACCATCACCAAGTTGCAAGCATCGCTATGACCAAATAGGGGCCTCCGGGCCTCTATTTTCTTACCACACTAACGCATGGTGAGTTGGTCTAGAGCACCATGATCAACACCGGATCGTTTCGAGTAGGTGACGAAGTTCAGGGACGTAAAAAACCCTGCAAAAGTTTGGCTCAATACGCGCTTCGTTCTACAATCATTTCAATCTCGACCGTCATCTCTACAACCGCGAAATAGCCGCTCATCTGCCATGGTAGAATAGCGCCAACTAGGGGCGTGAATCCGTGGTGAACGGCAATTCGGAGACTGGCCCCCATTAGACTGACACCACCGCTAGTAATACCAATCCGCACGGACAAAATCCGAATTGGGCTAGCAAGCTACTCATGCAACCAGTTACTCTACAGCGGTGGATCTTGGATATTCAGTAAGAAAGATAATGAGAAAACGCATCTCCGAGCAAAAGGAAAAACCGTAAACAATGAGTATTGTAGGAAAATTGACCAAGAAAGCTGCCTTTTTTAAGGGGCATTATGGTCAGATATTTCACGGCGACTCTCTAGAATATATGCGGTCGCTAGATGATGACTCTATTAATCTGATTGTCACGAGCCCCCCCATTTGGTCTTTTGAGAGAAAAAGAATACGGCAACGTAAAGGCTGAAAATTATAATGATTGGCTGAGGCCATTTGGGGAGCAATTTCATAGAGTTCTAAGAGAAGACGGTAGTCTAGTAATTGATCTAGGCGGAAGTTGGGAAAAAAGGACAGCCGACCCGATCACTCTATCAGTTCGAAGTTTTAATCATGCTGTGTCGCGAACTTGGGTTTCACTTGGCTCAAGATTTCTATTGGTGGAACCCGTCCAAGCTTCCTACGCCTGCTGAATGGGTTACTGTGCGGCGAGTTCGAGTCAAGGATGCTGTAAATCAAATCTGGTGGCTATCAAAAACGCCATGGCCAAAGGCCTCAAATACTCGTGTTTTGCAGCCTTACAGTAGCAGCATGAAGACTCTTCTGCGCGATGGATACACGCCAAATATGCGCCCATCAGGTCATGATATCAGCGACCAATTTCAGAAAAACAATGGCGCCGCTATCCCCCCAAACTTAATCGCTGTTGCCAACACAGAGAGCAATAGTCCTTACATCAGCTACTGCAAATCACACGACATAAAACCTCACCCTGCTCGGTTTTCCCTCAGAGATTCCGGAATATTTCATAAGGATGCTTACCGACGAAGGCGATACCGTAATGGACCCATTTGCCGGCAGTTGCTCTTCAGGAGCAGTTAGCGAGAGCTTATGCCGCAAATGGATATGTATAGATCTCGAGCTTAGATACTTGGAAGGAGCGATAGGTCGTTTTGGGGAGATGAGAGACAAAAAAACTAAAAATGTCTCTCAGAAAAAATCCTATCGAGTACAGAATTCCTAAAGCCGGAAGCCTATGGAGTGACGACACCTATTCACAAGGACAACTCCGAAGAGGAAAGTCTCGCGATGAATAGTGCTACAAGTCCCGCTGTCGAGGTGAGCGATCTAGACCTAAGTACCTTAGACCTGGATACCGAGTACCGTTCAAGCAGGGAAGAAGCTGTAGGCCACTTCTTCGCTCCATGCTTGAGAAGATCTGCAATATACCGACGTGCGGTGGGATATTTTAAGTCATCAGTATTCGGCGTTATTGGCCGCGACGTGGCTGAGTTTGCTTTACGTGGGGGAAAGATCAGGCTAATTTGTTCGCCTAACCTGTCTCCTGAAGATATCGATAGTATCGCTCTAGGCCATGCGCAGAAAAGTTCGATCATACCTCAGCGCTTAAAACAGGAGATCGAAGAGTTATTCTCATCTCCAACATCTCGGTTCAATTTGCAGCTTCTAGCGTTGTTAGTCAGCACAGGCGCGATAGAAATCAAGATCGCAATGCGTTCTGACTCGAAAGGTTTGTATCACGAGAAAATCGGTATTTTTGAGGACGCACTGGAGAACCTCGTAACGTTCAAAGGTTCCTCTAACGAGACTTGGAATGGCTGGCATCAATCCGGAAATTTCGAGTCAATTGAAGTCTTTTGTGGTTGGCGCGAGAGAGGTGAAGCTATTCGCGTGCAGAAGCATCTCAAGCATTTTGAAGGTCTTTGGAGCGAACGCGACGAAGATGTCGAGGTTTTTCCGTTTCCAGTCGATGCGAAAGAAACACTCAAGAGGTTTGCGATGGCAGAGCCTGAATTGAAGTCATTCCTAGAAGGGTCTCATTCTTCCAGTAAGAGGAAGCCGATGCCCCATCAATTACAAGCGATAGAGTCATGGAAAAAGCAGGGAAAAAAGGGCGTACTGCAGCACGCTACCGGCAGCGGAAAGACATTCACAGCAATTATAGCTCTGAAGGAACATGTTCAGCTAGGTAAACCCGCATTAATCCTCGTTCCAAGCCGTCTCCTGTTGGAACAATGGCTGGATGAGGTACGGTCTGAACTTCCGTCATCTGCGATCCTAGCAGCCGGGGGAGGGCATAATCGCTGGCGAACCAGGGATAAACTAGCAAGTTTTACTAACAATAATGTTGAAAGCGGGCAGCGGGTAATAGTTGCAACTATGCAGACCGCAAGTAGCGCTGAATTTAAAAGTTCGCTAAATGCGGGTGAACACCTGATGGTAATCGCGGATGAAGTTCATCAAATAGGAAGCCCACAGAACTCGAAGTTTTTTGACGTCGACTGCGGGACCTCGTTTGGGATTGAGCGCTACACCAGAGCGATACGGTGACCCAGAGGGAACATTTAATATTTTAGATTATTTTGGGCCTGTGGTGGAACCGATAAATCACTCTCGAAGACGCAATTGATGCCGGACGCCTAGTCAAATATGAGCACTTCCCTCATACGGTAAATCTAACCGCCGACGAAGCCGAAGACTGGAGATTCCGTGTCGAATCAGATCAAGCGAGAGATCGCAAGATCGAGCAAACCCCAACCAGCCTGTTGTTCTTACCGAAAGAGCAAAAATTACTACTCATTCAACGTTCGCGAATAGCTAAAAAAGCGGTCAACAAAGTAGGGCTCGCTGTCGATGTGATCAAAGAAAACTTCCTTTGCTGGTGAATCTTGGCTCGTTTATTGTGAAGATAGTGAACAGATGTACGAGGTTGTTTCCGCGTTAAATGCAGCAAGCTTTGACACCATTGTTTACCACTCAGATATGGAAGGTGACCGCGACGCAACAATGTCGTGGTTTCGCGAATTTGGAGGAATACTTGTCTCGATTCGCTGTCTCGATGAAGGTGTTGATATTCCAGACGTCTCACACGCCCTGATACTTGCATCCTCTCAAAACCCCCGGCAGTTCATCCAACGAAGAGGCCGTGTTCTTCGAAAAGCACCGCACAAACACATCGCCAACCATTCATGACGCAATCGTTGTCCCCCGTTAAAGGCGATGACGAAGACGATCAAATGAGCTTACTAAAGTCAGAACTGGCGAGAGCAATTGAGTTTGCTGATCACGCAATTAATCAAACTGCAAATGCCCAACTAAGAGAAATTGCAATCGATATGGGTATTGAAATTTCAGAATTAACCGATGTAGGCGTCGAGGATGAAGATGATGACTAGAACTGACAATGACCAAGATCTTGGTTTGTCTACGTTGCTTGAGGTCCGAGACGAACTTGGTTTGCACGTCTCGGATGAACTCGTACGGAAAATACATGCAATTCAAAAAAAATATCAGTTCGAGCAAGACCGAACGCTGTCACATCAAGCTACAGAACGCTTGATCGATGAGACGCTCGATCAGTCTGCTTAGGGGACGTTCAAAACAATGATGAAACTAGTGAGTGTGACACTCCCCGGAATTTTATGCCTTACAAGGGCGAACACAGTCTGCAGTTTCCTATGGACGGACGACCGCAATGTTCTGATTGTCATCGGCGATAACATGCGCGGGGAAAACCAGTCTTCTAAACAGCGTCCGATGGGCTCTGTATGGCCGCGCAATGGGAAGGCACTCCAGAGAAATACCCGTCATCAACATTGTTAACAAAGAGGCTGTCAAGATTGATGACTGGCGTGTCGAAGTGCACCTCAAGTTCGATGCAAACGGACATTCCTACGACCTTAGGCGAGTTGCAGATCGAAAGACCCCAGACCGCTCGCCAGTCACCTCCGATGACTTTTCGATGAGCGTATATCTTAGGAAAGATGGCGCCCCTCTCCAGGGCGATATGATCGACATAGAAATCAACAATATCGCGCCCGAGGCAGTTTCGCGGTTTTTCTTGTTTGATGGCGAGTTATTGCAGGAGTACGAATCGCTGCTAAGCGACGACAGCACTCAAGGGAAACAAATAAAGGACTCCATTGAAAAAGTTCTAGGGGGTGCCCACGCTTGTGAATGGTCGTAGTGATGTCAGAACTATTTCAAAGAAAGCGCAAAAACAGCAGTCTCAAGATTTAACAGCCATATTGAAGGCTTAGAGGCACAAGCCGAACGTAGTGATGCCCTGATTGCAGCGATCGATAGCTTGGAAAAGGATATTGCCGAACTTGAGGACTAGGATTGAATCCGTAAAGACCGAACGCATTGCGTTGGAAGATGAGATCGAATCTGCGCAAAGCGTTTTTGGAAGCTCAAGCGAAACTTACGGCAAAGAAAGAGAGAAAAAGACGAGCTGATATCAGAGAGCGAGGCAAAGGAGTCAGAAAAGCTAAAATCTGCTGTCGTTAGCTTGGAAGGACCTCCTCTTTGTCAAAGTCGATGTACTTAAGACACAATTAGTCGAGAGGCAGCAGACGCTACTAGACCAGATTAAGGGCAACGCTACGCTCGAGAACGAAGCGCATAATCTCCAAACCTTGCTTGATAAGAAGTGAATGCCCAACATGTGGAATGGAATTATCGCAAGAGCGGAGAAATGAGATCGCTCAGCGCCTAGTCTCCGCCGAAGAGCGGCTAGCAAGTGTTGCGCAGTTATCAGCCTCTCAAGCAGATATTGCTGGCGAATTATCTCGTTTATCAACTTTCAGAAATCATGGAGTTCTCGAGCAATTGCAATCCATAACTAAGGATATTGCAAAAAATGAGGTTGCCCTCACCCCAAGTCGAAAATGACATTGAGACACTCAGAGAGGAGATCGAGGGACACGATACGGCCGAACTAGCGCGAAAACGCTCAAGGATGAGGGAGCTTGGCCGCGAAGAAGGACGCATTGACGTTTCGCTGAACCAGCAAAAAGACAAACCTCAAAATCAAATCTGATGAACAAGCATTAGCGCAAAAAGCCAATTCAGGGCCTTACGGAAGATAGGACCCAACGTAGCACACAGAAAGTAGCTATATGTTCTGACCTGGAAACTCTTTTTGATCAGAGTATAGACAAATTGCGTGACAAGCTGAGAGTAGAGGTAGAGCGCATTGCCAATGCCGCTTTCTCAGAAATGACCACTCAAGAAGCGTATAGCGGCCTTGAGATAAATCACAACTACGGGCTTAATATTCTAGATAGCGCCGGACGAAAAGTAAACAGTGCGCAGCGCAGGGGCTGAGCAAAATTGTCGCCTTGTCTCTCATCGATGGTTTGAACCGAACAGGACGGCAAGCCGGCCCAGTTCTGATGGATACGCCATTTGGTCGCTTAGACCAAAAACACCGAGACAATGTGCTTACATATCTGCCTAGCGTGACTAGTCAGTTCATTCTTCTCGTGCACAGCGGAGAAAATACGCCGGGAAACTGACTTAGATGTTATCTCGCATAAGATAGGAGGCGTCTACGAGATCATCGAAATTAGTGAAAACAGAGTCCAAGCTTGAGAGGGTTACCTTATGACGATCCAAGAACCGAGCACCGTCGGTCTCACAAAAGCAGCACACGACAAGCTGAAACGTTTCAAAGACGACGGCTGTTTTGGTGAACTCCAAGACGCATATCGTTTTGCTATCTCATTAGCGGTCGCCCAGGGAATTGATCCCTCATCAGTCCCCAAGCGAAGGAAGTCGCACCACAATTTTTAACGTCGGCACCTTAGACCCAGATCAGTCTTTAAAAATCGCTATAAACGCCACTTATTTCAGAAGCCTGCAAAACCGAAGCGGCATACAAAATTGCAGAACGGCTCGCTGAGTGGGGCGTAAACGAACTAGCAATGGAGGCTACGCGCGGAGAAATAAACTTTGTAAAGCTGCTTCAACAAGCAAACGATAAACAAAATAGTTAGATATCATGGGGTTCGTCGTTCGAGCATACTTAATGTTCCTTGGTCCGGACCATGGGTGGGAGGTGACGGTTCATCGAACACTTGAAGACGCGGTCTCAAAATGGACGGCTCTTCACACTGAGAATCCAAATTCTAGCGCTGTTTTTCATATCGGCTTCGACCGCCCTAAAAGCAGATACTTTGATGAAATTGCACCTGCAAATAACGGCAACGTCATCTTAACGGGCATCTGCAAAATTCGGGATGCCTGACACTTACAAATCATCCAAGTATCCTATCGCATACGTAAATGAGGAACCTGTCTACTTAGCAATGGCTGGCTGGGGTTACGAGGTCAAACTAGATCTATCTCGCCCCCAAAACGGCAGCAATACGCCCGAACACAAGGCAAACAAGCCCGTTGGCCGAATCGCGGACTTTATTTCGGAAAACCCGGAGAGCGAATTAAATCTCTCACGAGAAATGATTTTTGACGAAAACAGCTATTTTGATAACGAGTCAGCACTACCGATTGATTTGCGGATATCTTTGGGTCGCTACCTTATCGCGCCTGTAACAAATCAAGGCAAATTTGACATCTGTGAGTTTGCTAGGAAATGCCCACCATGGATCGCAAACCGCGACCTTGACAGCATTGAATTATCTGTTCGCGCACAAAACGTCTATCGCATGCAAGGATTTGAGATTGTCCGAGACCTTGGAAAGCTTCATCTTCCGAGACCAGCCTATTATCTCTCCAAAACTTTGGTCGAAAATCGATTAGAGATACGCGGGAAGCATTTCTTTCTGCACTATCCGAGGGACCAGTTGGCCTAGCTGAAGAAGCAAGTAATAGTTCAAACCTGATTGGGTCTCTCCGTTCCGCCATTGAAGACCTAGCTGAAAGGCAAAAAGACATTATATTGCGACGGATGGGTATCGTTCGACACTCCTCAAACACTAGAGGAGATTGGCGAACTCTATGGCGTCACCCGAGAGCGTATTCGCCAAATTGAAAAGAAGGCCGTTCTTAAGCTCATCGATAAATACTATTGGGACGACATGCTTGAGGAGAAGTTGGATAAAATGCTCACGTCTCCGCCATTCCCAATCGCGGTGACGGGTATTGAAGCATTGGATAGTTGGTTTGACGGCGTAAGTGAAAACGTACCTTTGTTTAAATATATCGTAAACGCAAAGCTCGGTAAGAAGTATAGTGTAATTAAGGTAGAAAACTTACCTTATGTGTGTTGCCTCAGCCAAGATGAATGGGATGCTATTTTAGCTAAATCCAGAGGTTTACTCCGCAACGGCACGCTGAATGGCGAATCAGAATCTTACGTTAAAACGATTATTACAGGGCAACTGCCGGTACACGCACGTGAGTTTTTCGAGCCTGCTTTGGGATATCTGCTCCAAAAACTGTCGATTTGTTGAGAATGAATCAGGTAACCCCAATTCTCATTGGATCGGGTCGGGGCGCAGAGGTGCACGTTCAGGCCTTACTTGCAGAATCGGATCAACCCTTACACTTCTCCCAGATTCAAAAACGTCTCAATAGTACTGACAATAATGATTTTGATGTGAGGCGTATTCACAATGCAGCAGCCGAGATTGGGCTACTCTTCGGTAGAGGCACATATGGTTTAGCGAAGCATATTCCTTTTGATGATGAGACCCTTAGAGATATCTCAGGTCAGATAGTAAGCTTCATTGAGCAAAGTGATGAGGACCGACAGTGGCACAGTCAAGAATTTGTGGAGCTAATTGAACTAGAAAGCGGACTAGATCCTAAGCCTCTGAATAAATACATCGTAGATATTGCTCTAAAAAAGCATTCAGAGCTAATAAATTTGGGTCGAATGTCGTGGCGCAGGCCCTCGGAAAAGAATGGCAACGCTGATCGTGTCGAAGTTTACGACCTTATCGTTGAAGCTATTGAAATCAGCTGGAAAGCCTCTTAAGACTAGAGAAATAGAAGAAGAAATCCGTAAAAAACGAGGCCTATCGAGCACACTTCAAATTTCCGATTTCGATCCAATTATCCGAGTCGCACCTGGACTTTGGGGGCTGAATGACCGGGACATTAGCAATCAAGCGCTTTCGGCAGCCCGAATTCATTGACAATATATACTCAAAAACTCTCCGCAAGAGGGGATGGCGTACATCTTACTGAGACACATGATTTGGTTGACCCAGGTCAAATATCACCATGGACACTATTCTCACTCTGCAGGACAGACCCTCGGTTCAGTACCGATATAGTGACAACACCTTTACCTAATTGAATGGGGTGATTCGCGGCGTCAATCTGCTTCTAGAGCCATAACAGAGGTGCTCAATCGCACTGGACGCGGACTATCATTAGACGAAATACAATATGAATCTGAACTTGCGTTAGGGCGTCCTATTGAGCAAAGGAGAATTTCAACTTTGCTGAGTAATATTGGAGCAACTTTCAATTCAACTTATGGAACGTGGTCGATAGCCGAGCAAGCTGCTGAAGATGATGAAGTATGAAAGCCCCAATTAAAGGGGCTTCCTGTTAGATTTTCTAAACTAAAGTGATGGTTCAAAAACGTCGTACGGCACCCTGCGCCACGAGGTGCTTAACGCCGAATGGTTTAATCACGAAAAAGCAGGCTCAAGGTCGTCATCAACCAGTGGCTCAGGCAATACAATCATACCTACCCACATCAGGCCCTGGACATGCGCCCACCTGTTCCAGAAACTCTAATCAGAAATGGCCCAGAACTTGGGGGCTAGACACCCGCAAGGTCACTCTCTAATGGTTCAAAGATCCGCTCATAAAGGTCATGTGCCACGTCATGTGGAAAGGACGGTAACTTGCCCTGCTCGGGTACAAACGAAGCTCGAAGACGCGACACTGCCTCCTCGAGCGCCGGCGCCTCAATATCCAGCTTCACCATCCGAAGACCATCCCTACGCACGACCCAGGCATAGCTGTCTGCATAAACCACCAATGCTTCGTCTGAACCTAGAAGGCTCTGTACACCCTTCACCTTTAACGGTTGAGGGTTCGAGAGCTCTACATATTGCGGGAACTTCTCGCGCAGCTCCCTATCTAGCGCATCAAGACCAACGCCCGTCTTCTCAATAGATGCGCGCAGGCTCGATTCGCGGTCAGGGCTTCGTTTATCCTTCGCATTAGAAAGCCCAGCGATTAGGGCCTTATCAAGTGAACGCCAAGAAACGCTAAGATCTTGGCGACGCCGAACTGCTGTTGCCAGAGCTTGATCACCCGCACCAAGCCGCGCCGACATCTGCGAGAGCGCAGATGATGCAGAGCTTGTCTGTGCCAGCTGGATCACCTCAAACGCCTCAGCATGCAGCGAGGCTGACTGTGTTGGTACCTGCTCGCTCAACGAGAAGGCAATTTGCGAATGCTCCCTGAAGTACCCCCTATTACCCTTGCGCTCGCTCTCTGCTCCAATGGACTTAACGCTCGCGCCCTCAATCCCACGCTTCCGAAGAAGTGCTGTCGATCGGCGAATATAATCCAGAGCTTCCGCATATCGGCCTTGGTTCTTGTTAAACCGCGCTAGATTGCCAAGGCCTAGGGCAACATCGGGGTGATCCGGGCCAAGCGCCTTCTCTCTAATCTCCAGCGAACGCCTGTAGAGCGGCTCTGCTTCTGAGTAGCGGCCCAGACCGTTGTATAGAAATGCCAAGTTGTTGAGGCTCAGGGCAACAGTCCGATGTTCAGGTCCAAATGCCACCTCATGAATTTCCAGCGTGCGCTTGTAGAGAGATTCGGCTTCAGTATAGCGGCCCTGCGTGTTGAAAACTGAGGCTAGGTTGTTAAGGTCCGTTGCAACATAGGGATGGTCCGGGCCGAGTACCTTCTCATCAATCGCCAGCGAACGCTTGAAGAGCGGCTCGGCGTCCGCGTAACGACCCCGCTTCTCATAAAACACCCCCAGATTACCGAGTCCCTCGGCAACATCGGGATGGTCCGGGCCCAGCGCCGCCTCCCTGATCGCAAGGGATCGGTTATAAAGTGGCTCGGCATCCGCGTAGCGGCCCTGTTTGTCGTATAGCGCGGCCAGATTGTTGAGGCTCGCAGCTACAGACGGATGGTTCGAACCGAGCGCCTTCTCATCAATCGCCAGCGAACGCTTGAATAGCGGCTCGGCGTCCGCGTAACGGGCTTGTTGGTCGTACAGCAAGCCCAGATTGTTGAGCACCTCTGCAACATCGGGATGGTCCGGGCCAAGCGACTTCTCTCGGATAGCAAGCGCGCGCTTGTAGAGCGGCTCGGCTTCCGCGTAACGGCCCAGGTTATCGTACAGCAGGCCCAGATTGTTGAGGCCCCCGGCCACAGACGGATGGCCCGGGCCCAATGATGCCTCATAGATCGCAAGGGATCGCTTGAGGAGAGGCTCTGCTTCCGCGTAGCGGCCTTGGTCGTTGTACAGCGACCCGAGATTACTCAGAGCCGGGGCAATATCGGGATGGTCAGGGCCGAGCGCCCCTTCATAGATCGCAAGGGAGCGCTTGAGGAGAGGCTCGGCATCCGAATAGCGGACTTGGTCGTCGTACAGCGACCCGAGATTATTGAGACCCAGGGCAACATCAGGATGGTCAGGGCCGAAGACCTTCTCCTTAATAGCCAGCGAGCGCTTGTAGAGTGGCTCTGCATCCGCGTAGCGGCCCTGGTCTTTGTACAGCGACCCGAGATTACTCAGAGCCGTTGCCACATCAGGATGGTCAGGGCCGAGCGCCTTCTCATGAATCGCAAGCGAGCGCTTGTAAAGCGGTTCGGCATCCGCGTAGCGGCCCTGATTGTTATACAGCAAGCCGAGATTATTGAGGCTCGCAGCCAGAGACGGATGCTCCGGGCCCAATGCCGCTTCATGGATCGCAAGGGAGCGCTTGTAGAGCGGCCCTGCTTCCGCATAGCGGCCTTGGTTGTTGTATAGCAGGGCAAGATTGTTGAGGCCGGTGGCGACTTCGGGGTGGTCCGGGCCGAGGACCTTCTCCTTAATGGCCAGCGAACGCTTGAAGAGCGGCTCGGCGTCCGCATAGCGGGCCTGATCACGGTATAGAAAACCAAGAATGGCGAGTCGTAGGGCAACATCCACATGGTCCGGGCCGAGCGCCGTGTCATGGATCGCCAGCGAGCGCTTGTAGAGCGGCTCGGCCTCCACGTAACGACCCTGTGTCTTATAAAAGAGGCCTAGGCTATCAAGTACGACTGCGACAAGGGGATGATCCGGGCCGAATACCATCTCATTAATCGCCAGCGCGCGCTTAAAAAGCGGCTCGGCTTCCGCATAGCGGGCCTGATCGCGGTATAGAAATCCAAGAATGGTAAGACCTGATGCATAGATAGAATGAGTTTCGCCAAACTCCGTTTTAGCTAGCTCGAGGAACGCTTGAGCAAAGGGAACGGCCTCCCCATATTTTCCTTGTTCGTTTAACGCCTGGTATCGATTAAAGGCTTCGTCTAACTCCGCCGACTGCGCCCAGGCCGGCAGAGTGTGAGTGGCGACTGCCAGCAACACTACCGCCATCAGGAATATTTTGGTTATGCTCTTAGCCATCCATAACCTGCTTGAGACGAATAAAGGTTTCCTCGGGACGCCTCCCAAGCATATTTACGAGCATAACGTCTCCAGGCTCCAATGAGGCCCTCAAATTAGCTAGCTCGAGAAACGTTTCAACAAAAGGTGTTACTTCCGCATAGTTACCTTCCGCGTCCAAGGCCCGATATTAATTAATGCGAACCAGTCTCGAAAATCGCCGGCGGCGCGGTTCTGCTTGTAGACGGAGCGGCTGTTCAAATACCTGTCTAGCTCCAAGCTCTCGGCCAACTTAAAGTTTCTGGAACGGGCGGTCGCATCTCCAAGGCTTGATACAGATGGACACGATATTGATACGGCCCACCTTCTATCTCTAGTTTAATGAGAATGCTTACTAAAGAGGTTGGCCGTGCAATTTGGCTTTGAAGCAAAATACTGGAACCTTGCTATGGCAGCAGCCTGGGTAAAGTTTCGTAAACGGGAAATCGTAGAGAAATTTGACGGCTCATCTCCGGAAAGCTGGGCGGCATATAATATGTACCCGACCATGTGGGACGCTAAGCCTGTTGAGGCTTTCCTCACCCTTCAAAGCGCCCTGGTTTCAGGAAAACTGAAGGCTTCCGGCCTGCGCAGCGCTCCGGGGGAAAGTATGGAGACGATCCCCTCGTTGGAGTGGGAGACACTAACCCTGGATCCACCAGCAGCTTATCGCCGTTTGCCGAACAACGTGAAAGAGGAGCCCTGGATCAATATCCGGCTCGAGGGTTCAGACGTTCAAAAAATGTGGCGGGGCCGAACCGAAACCGACGCCCGAACACGGTTCAACTGGCCTGTAATCAAGGAAATTCACAAGAAGATAATTCAGAACAACCCGGACATGGGTAAAAATGAAATTATCGCCGAAGTGCAGCTGGAGTTCCAAAACCTCCTCCACAAAGAGCCTCCTTCGCGAACCAGCCTTCAAACCAAGATCAAGACCTGGCGGTAGCCACATTTCCGCCAAAGACTGAGTGGCCAATCACTGGCTGACTGGCCAGCACACGATCTGTCTTCCTGAAAGCATGAAACGCCTGCAGGAGCCAGAGGTGTCGGCCAATTCTCCCGACAATCAAAAACCAGAACGGGCATCTACGGATGTCCTGCAACAGCTTGCGCGCCTTTTGGCCCGCCAGGCTGCCCAAGACTGGGCTTCTGCGCATATCTCCACCTCTACTACGGAGCCTAACCATGCAGAAGACCAGACCTGAACAACTCCTGACTATCGACGACGTGGCGGCTCTCTGCAGTGTCTCCAGCAAGACTGTCCGGCGCTGGATTAAGACCCGAGAACTGACCGCGGCGACAGCTCGGTGCCCAGTGGCGCATCCGTCCCCGCGACGTCGATCTGTTCATCCATGAACGCATGGAACGGTGACCAGGCTGTCCAGTATTTTCCAACATATTCATGCACTTACGCCCCTATCGGGAGAACGGTGTCCAGCAATTCGTGACCGTTTTCTCTGCTACGGTTTCCCGAACTGGCCACCGTTTGCTCCCGTGTCCTCCCGTGTCCAACCTTGGCTAATAAGGAGTTATCCCGATGCCAAAGCCTGATCAAAAGCACCCCACCTTCGCCGATGCTATCGCGACGATCGAACACCTGCAGGACCTGACGCCGACACGGCGCCGTGACCTGATATCCGCGCTCAAGACGATGGCACGATTTATCGGCCGGGAGGTGGATCACGTGCCCGCTAATACCGAATGGCTGCGCCAGCGTTTGCGTCAGGTGCATCCCCGACAATTACAGGTAAGCGACAAGCACTTTCAAAACGTAACGAGTGCCGTCCTGTCTGCGCTGCGTATGACGGTCAGCAATAACAAGCGTCACGCTGCCTTCCCGGATATGAGTGAAGCCTTCCAGGCTTTGTTTGAGTCCATCCCGGATCGGATGCAGAGCTACAAGCTGTCGCGGCTGTTTCGGTTCTGCAGTGCTGGCGGCGTTTCACCTGAAGAAGTGTGTGATCAGACGATCGCCGACTTCAAAGGCCGGTTGATCGCAGAGACCCTGCATAAAGAACCGGACAAAGTGGTCCGCGAAGCCGTGCTGACCTGGAACAAGATGCAGAGCATCGTGCCTGATTGGCCGGATCAGCCTCTTGCGCCAGTCCGCAAACGCAAAGCCTGGACTATTCCTCTGGAGCAATTTCCGGCCTCATTCGTCAGCGACGTTGATCTGTGGTGCGCCCGCCTTGGTCACCAGGACCTCTTCGATGCAGATGCACCGGTTAAGCCCTGCCGACCGGCAACCATAAAACATCGGCGATTCCAGATCCGGATGATGGCTTCAGCCATTGTGCTAAGCGGCGTCGACATTCTGTCCGTCCAGTCTCTCGCCGACCTTGTTGAACTCGATAATTTTCAGCGCGGCATCACCTACATGCTGGATCGCCAGGACGGTGCGGTGAAGGAAGCGAACTTCACCCTCGCCTCCGCCATCAAGGCCATTGCCCGCTATCACGTCAAAGTACCGGAAGCGCATCTGGACGAACTGCGGCGCCTGTGCGCGAAGATGGACAGGGCCGCAGACCGTTACCGCAAGAATAACAAAGACCGGCTGGACCAGTTCGATGACGACCGGAACCTTGCCCTCCTGCTTGGCCTGCCCGCCCGCCTCGCTCAACTGGCTCAAAAGCCCGGCCCGAAGCCCAGGAGTGCTGCTTTACTGCTGCAGTCAGCAGTCGCGATCGAGATCCTGCTCTTTTGCCCGATGCGGGTGGGCAACCTTGCTCACCTGGATATTGAACGGCACTTGCGCTGGATCGGAGACAAACAGACGCTACGTCTGATCATCGACATTCCTGCGCCGGAAGTGAAGAACGACAAGCCGCTTCGCTATGAGCTCACAGGAACATCAGCAACGTTAGTCCGTGATTATATCGACCGGGTGCGGCCCGGCCTGTGTTCTGAGCCGAGCAGCGCGTTGTTTCCGAAGATGGATGGCAGATATCGCAATCCCGGTGACCTCTCCACCCAGATCAAAAGACATTGTCTTCAGGAGACCGGCCTCACCGTTAATGCTCACCTGTTTCGCTCACTCGCAAGCAAGGTTCACAACAAGGTCAGTGCCGGCGACGCGGTCACTATCAGCCATGTTTTAGGTGACAAGATCACAACCGTGCTGCGGTCCTACGCACAGTTCGAACAAAAATCAGCGCTCGATCATTTTCAGCAATCGGTGCGCATCGTTCGGGGCCGCGACGATCAGGGCGAGGCTGAATGAACATGAACATCTCGCGGCGTTGCCTCCACGTCGAAGAGTGGCCCCAATCTGATCAGGCCCTTTGGCATGCTGCCACAAGGAAGGGCAGCATATTTGACGATACCGGGCCGGCAGCGCTTTGGCGCGCCCCTACTCGCGATCGAACGCGCCAAGGCTACGGCCGCTGGCTCAGCTACCTGATCTCGAGTGAACAGATGCACGACGAGCAGCTCCCGCATGAGCGGATTACCCCGGACAACGTTCGGCAATACGTACTCTGCCTCCAGGAACAGGTTCAACCCTGGACGACCTGGAGCTACATGCTGTCGCTTTGGGTGACAGCCCGTTTGTTCAGACCTGACGATGACTGGGGTTGGCTTTACACGATTCTTGCCAAGCTGCAGCTAAAACGACGCCCGGCGAGCAACAAACGGGCCCGTATGCAGCCCGCGGGCGAGATCGCGCGCTGGTCATTGAGGCGTCTCGATGCCTTGAATCAAAGCCCGATACAAGGCGCACAAGACGCCCTCGCCTACCGCAACACCCTGATGATTGCGATCCTGATCAACTGTCCCATCCGGCTCCGCAATCTCTCCATGATCCGGATCGATAAGCACCTGGTCTTTGATGGCGCGCGCTATCGTCTCGATTTTGAGCCCGCCGAAGTCAAAACCGACCGCTACCTCTCGTGCACATTGCCAGAAAATCTGACGCCGCATTTGTCGCAGTGGCTCAACCATTGGCGGCCCAGGCTGATGGCGGCATCGGACCATGATGCGTTCTGGGTCGGCATTCGCGGTGCCCCGATGAGACCGCGTGGGATTTATGGCTGCGTCATCAGCACCACCGAGGCGGCATTCGGCGTCTCGATCAATCCGCACTTGTTTCGCGATATAGCCGTTTCCTGGATCATTGATATGGATCCCGCCCATGCAGGGATTACCGCACCGATGCTGGGCCACACCAATCCCAGGACAACGGAGGAACACTACATCCAGGCTAATCAGGCACTCGCCGTCAGACGTTATGGGCAATCGGTATCGGCCCTCCGCGATCGGCTCACGGATGCCTATGGCGATCCTTACAAGAACAGGAACCCTTCATGACCAATGCAGCAATTTACGCGAGGTATTCCTCGAACCATCAGCGAGATGCCTCAATCGAAGATCAGGTACGCATTTGCCGGAAGCGGATTGATGCGGAAGCCTGGCAGCTGATCGAGACCTACAGCGATCATGCAATCAGCGGCGCCAGTACATTGCGCCAAGGATATCAGCGCATGCTGGCAGACGCCCGCGCCGGTAAATTCGATATCCTTATCGCCGAAGCCCTCGATCGCCTCAGCCGGGACCAGGAAGACATTGCCGGTCTCTTCAAACAACTCACCTTTGCCGGGGTCCAGCTAATTACCCTTTCAGAGGGTGAGATCAACGAACTGCATGTTGGCCTCAAAGGCACCATGAACGCGCTCTTCCTCAAGGACCTTGCAGCAAAGACCCGGCGCGGGCTCGAAGGTCGGGTCCGTCAGGGTAAATCCGGCGGTGGGAACGCGTATGGCTACGACGTCGTTAAAAAGGTGGATTCCAATGGCGAACCGATACGGGGCGAACGGACCATCAACCAGGAACAGGCCGACATCATCCGACGGGTCTTTACCGAGTTTTCGAATGGGCGCTCCCCGCGGGCGATTGCCCATGATCTGAATGCGGAAAATATATCGGGTCCGAGAGACGGAACCTGGGGACCCTCGACGATATACGGCAACTGGCGACGCGGTACCGGCATTCTGAACAACGATTTGTATGTCGGCAAATTAATCTGGAACCGGCAGCATTTCATAAAAGATCCGCAAACCGGCAAACGCCAGGCCCGAATGAACCCTGAGAGCGACTGGATCATCGAAGATGTTCCAGCTCTTCGTATCATCGACGAAGAGCAGTGGCTGCAGGTCAAACAACGCCAATACGGCACCCGCCGAAAGATCGCCGAGGATAATAGGGGTAATCAGAACAGAACGCGCCCGGCGTCCCCGCTATCTGTTTTCAGGTCTGATGCAATGCGGCGTCTGCGGTGGGGGGTATTCAAAGATCAGCCAGCAACACTACGGCTGCTCAACGGCCCGCAATAAGGGCACTTGTGACAACATGCTGACAATCCGTCGGGATATAGTCGAAGAGACGGTGCTGTCTGGCCTCAAAGAACAAATGATGCAGCCTGACGCATACAAAGAATTCGTATCCGAGTTCAATCGCGAGATGAACCGACTTGGCGCATCCGAAGACCAGGAACGCACCCGCCTCGACACAGACCTTAGCCACATCGACCGGGACCTTGCTCGGCTGATCGACGCTATAAAGTCTGGCGTTCCGGGCTCCGCCGTCATAAACGAGATCGCGACACTTGAACTCCGCAAAACCGAGCTTGAGAACAAGCTCAACGCCGTCCCTGCACCGCAACCACGCCTGCACCCTTGTCTGGCTGATGTATACCGCGACAAAGTCGCTAACCTGGTTGAAGCGCTAAACGCACCGGATACGATAGCCGACGCCGCCGAAACAATCCGCGGGCTGATCGAGGCCATCCGTCTCGTGCCGGACGAGGGTAAACTCAGGATAGAGATATATGGCGAACTCGCCGCCCTGATATCACTTGGCCAAAAGCGCAAAAGCAAACACCCCGGGGGGGATCCCTCCGGGGTGCAAATAACGCTGGTTGCGGGGGCAGGATTTGAACCTGCGACCTTCAGGTTATGAGCCTGACGAGCTACCGGGCTGCTCCACCCCGCGGTTATGAATTTGCGCGTCGGTGCGAGGGCACGTTCCTAACGGAATGAAGGAACCATCGTGGAATAAGTTGCAAAGGGCAAAAACAGAACAGCTCCGAAATCGGACAGTGCGAACATATGCGCTTGGAAGACCTGGCAACGACCTACTCTCCCGTGCCTTAAGACAAAGTACCATCGGCGCTAAGGGTCTTCACGGCCGAGTTCGGGATGGGATCGGGTGTGGCCCCCTCGCTATAGCCACCAGGTCATCCAAACGCATATGGATGCATAGTTCTGTTTGTTGCAATCAATACTGACATTACACACGCACTGGTTCGTACGCGTAATCCAAAAGCTGATCTGTCGGACAACCTTGTCGACGAATCTTGCCGCTGCACGCGACAACTTTTTGAACGTTTGCTTGGGATCCCGAAGGATCCTGCGCAAACGGGTCTACAATCAAGCCAATCGAGCAATTAGTACTGGTCAGCTTCACGTGTTGCCACGCTTCCACACCCAGCCTATCAACGTGGTGGTCTTCCACGGCTCTCGAGCGAAACCTCGTATTAAGGGGGGCTTCCCGCTTAGATGCTTTCAGCGGTTATCCCTTCCGCACTTAGCTACCCGGCGATGCTCCTGGCGGAACAACCGGTACACCAGAGGTGCGTCCATCCCGGTCCTCTCGTACTAGGGACAGCTCCTCTCAAGTTTCGTACTGACACGGCAGATAGGGACCGAACTGTCTCACGACGTTCTAAACCCAGCTCACGTACCACTTTAAATGGCGAACAGCCATACCCTTGGGACCTGCTCCAGCCCCAGGATGTGATGAGCCGACATCGAGGTGCCAAACACTCCCGTCGATGTGGACTCTTGGGGAGTATCAGCCTGTTATCCCCGGCGTACCTTTTATCCGTTGAGCGATGACCCTTCCACGCGGGATCACCGGATCACTATGACCGACTTTCGTCTCTGCTCGACTTGTCAGTCTCGCAGTCAGGCAGGCTTATGCCATTGCACTCAAAAGCTGATTTCCGACCAGCCTGAGCCCACCTTCGCGCGCCTCCGTTACTCTTTAGGAGGCGACCGCCCCAGTCAAACTACCCACCACGCAGGGTCCCGAATCCGGTTTCACGGATCTCGGTTAGATATACGAGAATAGAAGGGTGGTATTTCAAGGGTGACTCCACCACAGCTGGCGCCATGGCTTCATAGTCTCCCACCTATCCTACACATCCATTCGCGGATACCACTGCGAAGCTATAGTAAAGGTGCACGGGGTCTTTCCGTCTGACCGCGCCTACTCCGCATCTTCACGGAGAATTCAATTTCGCTGAGTCGATGTTGGAGACAGTGGGGAAGTCGTTACGCCATTCGTGCAGGTCGGAACTTACCCGACAAGGAATTTCGCTACCTTAGGACCGTTATAGTTACGGCCGCCGTTTACTGGGGCTTCAATTCAAGGCTCTCACCTCTCCTTTTAACCTTCCAGCACCGGGCAGGCGTCAGACCCTATACGTCGTCTTGCGACTTCGCAGAGTCCTGTGTTTTTAATAAACAGTCGCTACCCCCTGGTCTGTGCCACCTCCCAAAGGTTGCCCTAAAGGAGGTCCCTCTTCTTCCGAAGGTACGAGGGAATTTTGCCGAGTTCCTTCAACATCGTTCTCTCAAGCGCCTTGGTATACTCTACCTGTCCACCTGTGTCGGTTTGGGGTACGGTCTATTCGCTGGAGCTATTTCCTGGAACGCCTTCACGGCCTACTCAATCCAATAAGAATTGACCGCTTACAGCATTCGTCACTACCAGCAGGCCTAGGAATATTAACCTAGTTCCCATCGTCTACGCCTTTCGGCCTCGACTTAGGGGCCGGCTCACCCTGCGCGGATTAGCCTTGCGCAGGAACCCTTGGACTTTCGGCGAGAGTGTTTCTCACACTCTTTGTCGCTACTCATGTCAGCATTCGCACTTCTGATACCTCCAGCATCTCTCGCGAGACACCTTCGCAGGCCTACAGAACGCTCCGCTACCGCGTATGAAATCCGAAGAAATCATACACCCGCAGCTTCGGTGGATAGTTTGAGCCCCGGTACATCTTCGGCGCAGGACGGCTTATTTAGATCAGTGAGCTGTTACGCTTTCTTTAAAGGATGGCTGCTTCTAAGCCAACCTCCTGACTGTCTTGGCCTTCCCACATCCTTTCCCACTTAACTATCACTTCGGGACCTTAGCTGGCGGTCTGGGCTGTTTCCCTTTCGACTACGGATCTTAGCACCCGTAGTCTGTCTGCCATGATTGCACTCACCGGTATTCGGAGTTTGGTTAGGTTTGGTAAGGCTCGCGCCCCCCTAGCCCATCCAGTGCTCTACCCCCGGTGGTGATACATGACGCTCTACCTAAATAGATTTCGCGGAGAACCAGCTATTTCGAGGTTTGATTGGCCTTTCACCCCTAACCACAAGTCATCCCCTCATTTTTCAACATAAGTGGGTTCGGTCCTCCAGTGAGTATTACCTCACCTTCAACCTGCTCATGGCTAGATCACCTCGCTTCGGGTCTAATCCGTACAACTAAACGCCCTATTAAGACTCGCTTTCGCTACGCCTACACCTAACGGCTTAAGCTCGCTGTACAGACTAAGTCGCTGACCCATTATACAAAAGGTACGCCGTCAGGAACCCCGATCCGAAGATCGGTCTCCCTCCGACTGCTTGTAGGCATCCGGTTTCAGGAACTGTTTCACTCCCCTTATCGGGGTGCTTTTCACCTTTCCCTCACGGTACTAGTACACTATCGGTCACTGAGGAGTACTTAGGCTTGGAGGGTGGTCCCCCCACGTTCAAACAGGATTTCACGTGTCCCGCCTTACTCAAGGACACATCAGCTTTCTACCTATACGGGACTATCACCCACTATGGTCAGACTTTCCAGACTGTTCTAGTTCTTACTGATGCGCCACTGGCCTAGTCCCCGTTCGCTCGCCGCTACTAGGGGAGTCTCTGTTGATGTCCTTTCCTCCGGCTACTTAGATGTTTCAGTTCGCCGGGTTTGCTTTTCTTGCCTATATATTCAACAAGAAATGACCCAATGGGCCGGGTTGCCCCATTCAGAAATCCTCGGATCAAAGCCTGCTCACGGCTCCCCAAGGCTTTTCGCAGTGTGCCACGTCTTTCATCGCCTCTCAGTGCCAAGGCATCCACCAGATGCCCTTTTGCGCTTGATTGCAGAGCCGTCGCGTACAGGGGCAAGCCCCGTCAACACGATTGCTCCGACTTTCTCAGCTTTTGGCTCCGCATGAACCACACCCTAAGGTACGACCCATGCGGGGTCAGTATTGCAACTTATTCACGATGTCTAACAACGCCGCTCTATCGAAACGACTTCGATGAACGAATACCTGATTTCTGCCATCTCCGAAAAACAATGTCGGATCCAATCAACCTCCCGGCTCCATAGATAACTGGTGGAGCTGGACGGGATCGAACCGACGACCTCCTGCTTGCAAAGCAGGCGCTCTCCCAACTGAGCTACAGCCCCGACCGGAAAGCTTGGTGGGCCTGGGAAGACTTGAACTTCCGACCTCACGCTTATCAAGCGCGCGCTCTAACCAACTGAGCTACAGGCCCGAAAACAGGGTCTTCCTGCTTGTCGATCGGATGGCAGAAGGGATGCGTCGGCGGCGGAATGTGATGGGTTGTTGTCTTAGGTAAATCGCGAATGTCGACCCATTCGAGATATTCCTTAGAAAGGAGGTGATCCAGCCGCAGGTTCCCCTACGGCTACCTTGTTACGACTTCACCCCAGTTGCTGACCTTACCGTGGACGGCTGCCTCCTTGCGGTTAGCGCACCGGCTTCGGGTAAAGCCAACTCCCATGGTGTGACGGGCGGTGTGTACAAGGCCCGAGAACGTATTCACCGCGGCATGCTGATCCGCGATTACTAGCGATTCCAACTTCATGCACTCGAGTTGCAGAGTACAATCCGAACTGAGACAGTTTTTGGGGATTTGCTCCACCTCGCGGTCTTGCGTCCCACTGTCACTGCCATTGTAGCACGTGTGTAGCCCAGCCCATAAGGGCCATGAGGACTTGACGTCATCCTCGCCTTCCTCCGGCTTGTCACCGGCAGTTTCCTTAGAGTGCCCGGCCGAACCGCTGGCAACTAAGGATGAGGGTTGCGCTCGTTGCGGGACTTAACCCAACATCTCACGACACGAGCTGACGACAGCCATGCAGCACCTGTATCCGATCCAGCCGAACTGAAGAAATCCATCTCTGGAAATCGCGATCGGTATGTCAAGGGCTGGTAAGGTTCTGCGCGTTGCATCGAATTAAACCACATGCTCCACCGCTTGTGCGGGCCCCCGTCAATTCCTTTGAGTTTTAATCTTGCGACCGTACTCCCCAGGCGGTGCGCTTAATGCGTTAGCTGCGACACCGAACAGCAAGCTGCCCGACGTCTAGCGCACATCGTTTACGGCGTGGACTACCAGGGTATCTAATCCTGTTTGCTCCCCACGCTTTCGCATCTCAGCGTCAGTACCGAGCCAGGTGGCCGCCTTCGCCACTGGTGTTCTTCCCAATATCTACGAATTTCACCTCTACACTGGGAATTCCACCACCCTCTCTCGGACTCAAGACTGTAAGTATCAAACGCAGTTCCCAGGTTGAGCCTGGGGCTTTCACGCCTGACTATACAATCCGCCTACATGCTCTTTACGCCCAGTAATTCCGAGCAACGCTAGCCCCCTCCGTATTACCGCGGCTGCTGGCACGGAGTTAGCCGGGGCTTCTTCTGCAGGTACCGTCATCATCTTCCCTGCTGAAAGAGCTTTACAACCCTAAGGCCTTCTTCACTCACGCGGCATGGCTGGATCAGGGTTGCCCCCATTGTCCAATATTCCCCACTGCTGCCTCCCGTAGGAGTCTGGGCCGTGTCTCAGTCCCAGTGTGGCTGACCATCCTCTCAGACCAGCTACCGATCGGAGCCTTGGTGAGCCATTACCTCACCAACAAGCTAATCGGACGCAGGTTGCTCTATGGGCGCCGGAGCTTTCCCCCTTGGGGCGTATACGGTATTAGCCGTCGTTTCCAACGGTTATTCCGTACCCATAGGCACATCCCTACGCGTTACTCACCCGTCCGCCAGTTTCCACTAGAGCAAGCTCTAGCTTCACCTTCGACTTGCATGTGTTAAGCCTGCCGCCAGCGTTCGCTCTGAGCCAGGATCAAACTCTCAAGTTGATTCCCCCGACCTTCAGGACCGAAGTCCATCCAGTCAGGTTGACTAGAAGCGTCACTTTGCACAAGCAAGGCACAAATTAATGTACCTTGTTTACATTCCAAGAATGCGCGTGCAAGCGAACGTATATTATCACATCCGCCGCCTGCGCATCCCTTCTTTCAGGTATTCACA
Source organism: uncultured Alphaproteobacteria bacterium (assembly GCA_943787745.1). Lineage (GTDB taxonomy): Bacteria > Pseudomonadota > Alphaproteobacteria > UBA6615 > UBA6615 > JABJAG01. Next base: position 1,015,059 of record CALSNJ010000002.1, read on the forward strand.
ATGTCCAACAGCGCAAATGCCTATCGCTCCAAAACTTAGGGCGCGAAATACTTCGGCATTTTGCAGAGCCGCCCAACCGGGACCGAAGACCCTTACTGGGCGGCGAGGGCGGGTTGTACGTCCACAGCCCAATCAAGTCAAATGCTTTTTCGACCAAATTGGAAAGTTTTTTACAACCCAATCCCGACCGATTTGTTTGATCTACGAAAGTGTCTCAAACCCATCATGTCGGGAGGCGGTTGATAGAGGGTTTGCCCCGCTCGTGTCAACGCTGTTTTCGCACTGCACCAAAATAAAGTTCGAAATGCACAAAGGAGCCGGAAAACCGGATGAACAGCTTGCACACTGACTTCGCTACATGCACCCTCAGATCGTCAATCAGGACCCCTCGATACAAGAGCAAACCATGAAGCGCCTTCTCCTTATGCGGCACGGACAATCGGGCTGGGAAAGTGAAGATCAAAATGACTTTGATCGTGTGCTCAGCGCTCAGGGTCAGAAGGACTGCAAGACGATGGTTTCCTGGATGCTGGCGAACCAAGCCGTGCCAGATGCGGTGCTGCTATCCAATGCCGTCCGAACAACCCAAACCTGGGACATCGTCAGCAAGGGCCTTCCTGACACCGTAAACGCGCAAGCATTGGGCGACCTCTACCTCGCATCTCCCGGGACGCTTTTGGCAAGTATTGAAAAGCTGTCGGGTGACGTGTCCTGCGCGTTGGTGATCGGCCACAATCCCGGACTTGAATCACTTGGACGCCTGATGTCGGGCCCCGGCTCCAATGTCCAGGCAGCCGAAGACCTGAAGCTGGGATTCCCACCAGCAGGCCTGGCTGTCATCGAGCTCAGCGGAAACAGCTGGCGAACCATGTCGGCAGAAGGCGGCCGACTAAAAGCATTCATCCGGCCATAAGAGTTCGAGGCGATCTGAACGCCCCTTCTCCTGCGCCCTACTCACGCAGGCTTTTGACAAAACCTGCGACAGCCGCACCGACGTCGCCCGGACAATCTTCCTGCATGTAGTGGCGTCCATGCACCGTAACTTCGGTTTGATTTTTGAACGTCCGTGCATGTTCACGAGCTGCACCGGCCAGACCATGGCCTTCATCTGCATTGATGAAGAGCTTCGGTGTTTCGCTCGCCGCCAGCCAGTCAGCGTAGAACTTCACCAATTCATGATTGTCAGCTGGCTCGCCATCAAAGGGGATGTCGTTTGGCATGATGATACTTGGCGCCTTCGTGCCGCCCGGGCGACTTGTCGGATAGCGGTAGACTTCTTTCTCCGCTTCGGAGAGATCACGAATGATACCGCGTTCAAACAACATCATCTCGACGAAGAGGTTCTTCTCCAGCGCTGCCTTCTCCCCTTCCGGCGTGCGAAAGCTCTTGAACGCGCCAACCCGTTCTTTGGGAATATCACTCCAGTGACGAGGCCAGACCATGGCCTCCATATAGGCGATTCCCTGGATCTGCTCCGGGTATCTGGCCGCGCGATAAAAGCCGACAGCGGCTCCCCAGTCGTGAAGCACGAGGGTCACATTCTTCGTCAGATCGAGCGCCTCGAAGAACGCATCGAAGTAGTCAATGTTATCCTGAAACCGGTACCCGTCATGACCGGAGGTCGAGGACCAACCATGGGCAATAAAGTCCGGGGCAATGATTCGCCCCATGCCTTCAACATGAGGAATAACGTCCCGCCACAGAAACGACGATGTCGGATTTCCATGCAGGAAAACAATCGGATCGCCTTCACCGATATCGATATAAGCCATCTCTGCGTCGCCGACCGAAATGGTTTTACGCAAATCCGGGTTGGCCGTAGACAGTGTTTTGGAAGGGTCGGGCGTCGGCAAAACAGCTTTGGGCAGCATATTGATCTCCAATGAATGATGCCGCGCAGGCTATCACCCGTAAGACGGAACTGAACTGCGCCCCGAACAAAATGACTGTTGCCCATGAGGAACCAATCCGAGGCGCTATGGGTATATTGCGCCCTATTACTGCCAAGCGGATGTGACGAGTCGTAGGGAAGCCGCTAATAATCGGCTCAAAGCAGCTCCATGAAATCGAGCACGGTGAGGATGAGCTTCGTATGAGCAGAGTTGACCGATCCCGCACCAGCGCGAGTCAGGATGCTGTGACCGTCGATCTGAGTGCCGTCATCGTCACGGCATCTCCCGATGGCCCCCTTGTGCTCGTCCGTTCGCAGGATGGAGCCGCGCCCCTTGCCCTTCCCGCAGGCCCCCTCGAACCGCAACATCGAACACTTGAAGCCGGCCTGCGGAATTGGGTGGAGGAACTGACCGGCTACAATCTTGGTTATGTGGAGCAGCTCTATTCCTTCGGGGATGCAAACCGTCACGCGAGCGCCCGCGGGCAAACAAGCCGTTCCCTCTCGATCGGCTACATCGCGCTGGTCCGTGAAACGCGCCCAAAGCAATCGAGCGATATCAGTTGGGCGAGTTGGTATCGTTTCTTCCCCTGGGAGGATATGCGCAGCGGAGATGAGCCGGGCGTGATGACCCGCATCCGCGAATCGATCGCCGGCTGGATCGCCGAAGCGCCACACGATGCGCGACAAGACCGTGAGAGCCGCTCCACCAACGCATTCGGCAAATCCGGCGATCGCTGGAATGAAGAGCTCGTTCTCGAGCGCTACGAATTGCTCTACGAGATCGGACTGGTTCCCGAAGCCCATCGTGATGGTGCTGCGTGCTGGGCGCCTCGGGAAGCAGCCATTGTGGAAGCCGAAAGCCTGCAATCTGATCACCGGCGGATCCTGGCCACCGGCATTTCGCGCCTGCGCGGCAAAATCAAATATCGCCCGGTTGTCTTCGAATTGATGCCGCCACGTTTCACCTTCCTGCAGCTCCAGAGAACAGTGGAGGCGCTGGCCGGAATCGAACTTCACAAACCCAATTTCCGACGCCTGGTTGAAAATCAGGGGCTGGTCGAGGAGACCGGCTCTGTCTCCACGAACACTGGCGGGCGGCCTGCCCGCCTCCTCCGATTCCGCCGGGATATCCTGCGCGAACGCCCCACGATCGGCGTCGGACTTCCTTCTGCACGGTCACAAAAGGGCTAATTTTTCGGCGATATTCGCCTGAAAACGGCGGTTTCTCTCAGCTTGACGAACACCTTATTCTCAAACATAGTCTAAGTCAGCTGCCGAACATTTTGTGTTCGGCGTTTTTTGGCTCACTAATATTCTCAATCGGAGATTATTGCGATGACAACAACGGTCCCAAGCACCTCGTCTGAACCCGTCTACAGCGACGCCGTTGCGGCGCGAATGGAACCGATCTTCGATCGGGTCAAGACGGTCATTCCCTCAGTCGAGTGGCCGGTCTTTGCTCCCGAAGTCGATGCCATTCTGCGGCTCAAGGAAGAGCGCAACGCCGTCATTCTCGCGCATAACTATCAGACCCCGGAAATCTTCCATTGCGTTGCCGACATTGTGGGCGACTCCCTTGCCCTCGCCCGTGAGGCCGTCGAGACCGAAGCGGACTGCATCGTCATGTGCGGCGTTCACTTTATGGCCGAGACCGCTAAGCTTCTGAACCCGGACAAAACCGTTCTGATCCCGGATATGAATGCAGGGTGTTCTCTTGCGGATTCGATCACCGGTGCAGACATCAGGCTCTTGCGTGAAACCTACCCGGGCGTCCCCGTCGTGACCTATGTGAACACTTCAGCCGACGTGAAGGCCGAATCCGACATCTGCTGCACCTCAGGAAATGCCGTCGCGGTTGTGGAGTCTCTTGGAACAGACCGTGTGCTGTTTCTTCCCGATGAATACCTGGCCAATTACGTGGCTGGTCAAACCGATGTCGACATCATCTCCTGGAAAGGTCATTGCGAGGTGCACGAGCGCTTCACCCCGACCGAAATCGAATCCTATCGTGCCGGTGTACCGGGACTGGTGGTCATCGCCCATCCCGAATGCCCGCCCGATGTGCTCGATGCCGCCGACTTTGTCGGCTCGACGGCGCAAATGATCAATCATGTCAAAAACGAACGCCCGCCTAAAGTTCTGCTGCTGACCGAGTGTTCCATGAGCGACAATGTGGCCGCCGAACTTCCCGAGATCGAGTTCGTGCGTCCCTGCAACCTGTGCCCGCATATGAAACTGATCACTCTGCCCAAAATCCGGCATAGCCTGGAGACCATGAGCCAGGAAATTCTCATCGACTCGACACTGATCGCCCCGGCTCGCCGCGCTGTAGAGCGCATGCTCGAAATTCGCTAACCGTCCCGGAGAGCCTGACCATGCGCGAAATTACATCCCTCCCCACACTCCTCGTGGAACCGATCGTCCGTGCGGCCCTTGTCGAAGACCTTGGCCGCGCAGGAGACATCACGACGGCCGCCGTGGTCCCCAAGGAAGCACGGTTTTCCGGCGCAATGGTCGCGCGCCGTCCCGGGACAATCGCCGGGACTGAGGCGGCCCGCATCGCCTTTGATCTGGTCGATCCGACACTCGATGTCTCGATCCTGCAGCCAGACGGCTCAGTTGTAGAGCCAGGTCAGCCGGTGATGCATATCAAAGGCCCGGCACAATCGGTCGTCACGGCAGAGCGCACCGCGCTCAATTTCATCAGTCATCTCTCGGGGATCGCCACGGTCACCGCAGAGCTTGTCGCCGGTGTCGGCAACAACAAGGCCCGGATCACCTGCACCCGCAAGACCACGCCCAACCTGCGGGCCCTCGAGAAGCATGCTGTTCGTGCCGGTGGCGGCGTCAGCCATCGCTTCGGGCTCGATGATGGCATCCTGATCAAGGACAATCATGTCGCGCTCGCTGGCGGCATCCGCCCGGCCATTCAAAGCGCCAAAGCGGGCCTTGGCCATATGGTGAAGATCGAGGTCGAGGTCGACACGCTGGAGCAGCTCGACGAAGCGCTCTCCGAAGGCGTCGACGCCATCCTGCTCGACAATATGGACCCAGATCTGCTGCGCCAGGCGGTCGCAACCATCGACGGTCGCGCGATGTCGGAAGCCTCGGGCCGAATCACCGCCGAACAGGTGCCCGCGATTGCCGCGTCAGGCGTGGATATCATCTCCGCGGGCTGGATCACGCATTCTGCGCCCGCGCTGGATCTGGGACTGGACTTTGGCGTCAGTGCCTAGTTGAAGTACAGCCCGCCATTCATATGGACGGTCTGGCCGGTCATATAGGCATTCGTGGCGAGCATCAGGACGGCGGTGGAAACTTCATCAACATCGCCACCACGACCGACGGGCGGCGCGAACCGCCTGTTCGTCTCCGTCGCCGTGCTGCTCATATCCGTTTCGATCATGATAGGCGCAACACAATTGGCTGTGACGCCCTCTTCCATCATACGCAGCGCATAAGCGCGACACAGCGCTTCCATACCGCCTTTGGCAGCCGAGTAATGGACCCCGACGCGGCCGCCATTGTAGGCCGCCCCGGAGCTCACATAGATCAGACGCCCCCAACCCCGTTTTCGCATCCCCGGAATAACGGCCTGCGAGCACAGAAAGGCTGATGTGAGGTTGGCCTGAAGGATCATGTTGAAATCCTCCTCGGTCGTTTCCTCCATCTCCTTGCGCTGGGATATGCCGGCATTGGCCACCAGAATATCAATCGGTCCGAGATGCTCCTCCACGGTGCCCGTCATCAGCGCGACGGCATCCTTGTCCGTGACATCACCACGCACCGGGATCGCTTTGCCGCCAAGCTTCTCAATGGCTGCGACGGTCTTGAGCGCTGCCTCCTCGTTGGAAACATAGTTCACGCCGACAGCGGCACCCGCCTCTGCCAGCACCAACGCACAGGCAGCGCCAATACCTCGACTGCCGCCGGTGACGAGCGCCACCCGGCCGGAAAGATCAAAGACCTTCATACATCCAACTCCAGCTACATCACCGCGCCGACTTGCCACGGGATGAACTCGTTGTCGCCAAAGCCAAGCTCTTCGGACTTCGATTTCTTCCCGCTCGCAACATCGAGCATGTAGTCAAAAATTTCTTCGCCAACCTGTTCGATCGTGGCGTCGCCATCCGCGATCTGACCGGCGTTGATATCCATATCTTCAGACATGGCGTTGTACATCGGCGTATTCGTCGCCAGCTTGATCGACGGGGCTGGCTTGCAGCCATAGACCGAGCCACGCCCGGTCGTGAAGCAGACAAGGTTTGCACCCGATGCCACTTCACCGGTGATCGAAGCCGGGTCAAAGCCCGGTGAATCCATAAACACGAACCCCTTGGTGTCGATGGGCTCGGCGTATTTGTAGACGCCGGTCAGGTTGGTCGTGCCACCCTTGGCAGCTGCACCGAGGGACTTTTCAAGGATGGTGGTCAAGCCACCGGCCTTGTTCCCCGGCGAGGGATTGTTGTCCATCGAGCCATGGTTGCGTGCGGTGTAGTCTTCCCACCACTTGATGCGGTCGACAAGCTTCTGGCCAACTTCTGCATTCACAGCGCGACGGGTCAAAAGATGCTCGGCACCGTAAATTTCCGGGGTCTCGGCCAGGATGCCGGTGCCGCCATTGGCAACAACACGATCAACCGCATTGCCCAGCGCCGGGTTGGCCGTAATGCCGGAATAGGCATCCGAGCCACCGCACTGCAGCGCAACCGTCAGCTCACTCGCCGGGACCTTGGTCCGCACAGCCGCGTTGGCAGGCTCGAGCATCGTCGTGATGCGTTCAATCGCGCCGTCCACCGTCTTTCGCGTGCCGCCGGATTCCTGAATGGTCATGGTCTGGAATGTGTCATTTAGCTCAAGGCCATAGGCATCGAGCAGGAACGGGATCTGATTGACCTCACAGCCCAACCCGACAATCAGCACACCGGCAAAGTTGGGATGGCGCGCAAACCCCCAGAGGGTGCGCTGCAAATTGGCGTAACCATCGCCCGAATCCGCCATGCCGCAACCCGTGGCATGCACAAACGCCGACACACCATCGATGTTGGGATAGTCATTGAGCTTGCCCGTCGCGTTGAATGAATCCGCGATATATTTGGCAACGGTCGCCGAACAGTTCACCGACGTCAGGATGCCGATATAGTTGCGAGTCCCGACCGAACCGTTCTTGCGCACATAGCCTTCGAAGGTCCGGCGTTCGGCTTCGGGAACCATCTGTGTCTCGCGCAAATCAGTCGCAAACTGATAGTCGCGATCAACGGCCCGAAATTCGCAATTGTGGGTGTGGATGTGATCCCCGGGTGCAATATCCTCAGAGGCAAACCCAATGATCTGATCATATTTTGTAACCGTCGCACCCTTTGGGATCGCCTGTGTCGCGATCTTGTGACCACGCGGAATGGGCGCATTCGTCGAGACATTTTCACCCGGGATCGAAGTCCCGGGAAGGATTTCAGCGCGCGCGACAACAACATTGTCATTGCTGTTGAGGCGAATGGTCAGCGGTGCAGTATCAGACATGGAATCTCACAAGGTCAGAATTGATACGTCTAGTTAGCAGATATCCAGCCCGATGAAGACTCTGCGCTGCTAAAATTTCAGAACATTACTCATGTAGTCCCACGGACTGTGAAAGCGAACACCTTCACGAACCGGAGGCTGGGGCGCTTGAATTTCCAGCCAATGCACCGGCGTTCCCTTGCGCGGGAAAAATGCATGCTGCGCGCCCACGCCGGTCCAGGCAAAATCACCCTCACGCAGGACATACTCCTGCCCATCAAAAACGATATCGACTTCCCCGCCGAGCACAAAATAGGCCTCTTCGAACGGATGATCGTGATGATTGCACAGCCCGCCATCGGCAAAGCTGATGACGAACATGTTGAAATGCACGGCCCCGAACACATCATCCATCATCATCCGCTGAGAAAAACCGTTTAGATCGGGAGAGATCGCCAGTGGCGGCGTGTGCTGTGCATGGTCGTAGTGCCCAAGCATTGAGGCGCGGCGATCTCGCAGGTTGATCGGCGCGGCCTCGCTGTCCCATGACGCAGGCCCGGAAAACCAAGTGTCCTTCCAGGCATCCGGTGCCTTGGGCTGGGGCGCGCACATCTCGACCCAGCGGGCAGGCACCCCACCCGTGTTGCGATAGGCATGCTCAATCCCGGTCGGGATCAGCATGAAGTCGCCCTCAGTTAGCAGGTAAGTCCGGCCATCGCGCATCACCTCAATCTCGCCAGAGGTCATATAGATGCCGGTTTCATGCGCCTGGGTCGTCATCTGGGTTTCACCACCCGCGACGACCTCAATGACCCCGTAAGAGATGTGAACAGTCTCGTCGACATGTTCGACGAAAGGTGCCCAGTTCAACCCGTTGGCGTGGTCACCGTATTTCGGGTGCGGTGACAATGTCTTGGGATCAAAGGTGCCGATTTTGTGCATGTGGTCCTCCCGACGACAAACACGGGATGCGCCTAGTCGTCCGGGCGCAACCGGTCCGCGATTGCCTTTCGCACGTCTCCGGGTTGGGCCTGAATGGCCTCGCCCAGTTGGCGCAACTGGTTACGAAGACCATACACCTGATCGACCAGCGAAAGAACGGTTGGTATACCGTCTTCTGCAATCGCAAGATCGCGTCGCATCTCGATCACAAGCTGCACCCGCGCGACATCGATTTCCCGAAACCAAAACTCACCGTCTCGGCGTTCAGGGACAACCCAGCCTTTTTCCACCCAGCGCCGCAATTCGACACGCCGCACATTGGAAACAGTTTTCAGAAGTTCGGATTCGCGCATGATCAGACCTCCATATCCACGCGGGGATCATAGGAATGCGCTTCGGCCCAGCTTTGCAGAAAGGCTTCGAGTTCAGCATCGGGTTCTTCGGGCAACACGACCCGCAAGCTGATGTGCTGATCACCGCGCTTGTCGCCCTTGCCGACGGCAAAACCCTTCCCCTTCAGACGCAGCCGGTCGCCGCTGTTCGTGTTCTTGGGCACCGTCATGGTGACTGGTCCATCGATGGTCGGGACACGCACTTTCCCGCCAAGCACGGCCTCATGCAACGCAATGGGCAACTCCACATGAACATCGTTGCCCTCACGACGGAACAGCTTGTGCGCCTTCACATGAACGGTGATGAGCGCATCGCCATTGGGCCCACCGCCAACACCGGGCATACCTTTGGACTTGAGGCGCAGAACCTGTCCATCACGCAAACTGGCGGGAACCGTGAGATCAAGTTCTCGCCCATCGGGCATGGTGATGCGGCGCTTGGCACCACGCGCAGCATCCATGAAATCAACCTCGAAGGTGTAGCGGACATCGCTGCCGCGCATACGCATGTTTTGCCCGCCCCCCGGGCCACCGCGGCGGGCCTGGCCGAACAGGTCGGAAAAGACATCGCCCATGTCGCCAAAATCAGCGTAACCGTCAGCCGAGTGGTATGGGTGGTCAGCCCCTGCATCGGCATAGTGACGGTAGGATTGTTGCGTGGGGCGCTCCTGCCCGTCAGCATCGATCTCACCCTTGTCGAAACGCGCGCGTTTGTCGGCGTCGCCCACAATATCGTAAGCGGCCTGCGCTTCCTTGAAACGCTCTTCGGCATCCCGGTCACCGGGATTCAAGTCTGGATGGAGTTGCTTGGCGAGCTTGTGATAGGCCTTACGGATATCACCCGCGGAGGCCGACTTCGCAACACCAAGAACCGTATACGGATCACTGGTCACATTACTGCCCCTAAATTACATCGTTCCTATGTTATTTGGGGTGTGACCACCAAGATTGAAAGGTGCACGCCATGCGAACTCCAAATTTCACCCGCATAGCCTTAACTGCGGTTTTGATGGCGCTTGGCATGGTTCCGTCATCCGCACTTGCCAATGACTGCGACCGGAGTGATCCCACGAACGGTGTCACGGGCGGGAACTACTGCATCGCCGTCGAGACGGTGACCACAAACCCAGGCGCACCTCTTGTTGTCGTCCTGCACGGCGACATGTCGAGCGGCAAACCACCGAGCTACGCCACCCGGTTCGCCAAACGCATCACGGAACGAAACCCCGACATCACAATCGTTTCCATGCTCCGCCCCGGCTATGACAACGGCGACGGCAAGAAATCACAAGGCAGCACCAACGGGCGACGCGATCACTATACCGGCGTCAATGTGGATGCTGTTGGCGACGCTATCCGGAACCTTGCGGCCCATCACAAGGCCCCACGCACGATTGTCGTGGGACATTCCGGCGGAGCCGCGACAGCGGCGTTGATCGCAGGACGCCAGCCCGAAGTTCTGGATGGCATGGTTCTGATCTCCTGCCCCTGTGACATCACGCGCTGGCGTCTGGAGCGCAATGGGAGCGCCTGGCCGTCATCTCTGTCGCCGAGCGACTATGTCGATCAGGTCCGTCCGGACCTGCAGATCACAGCCGTGACAGGTCGCAACGACGACAACACCCAACCTGGACTGGCGAAGTCCTACGTGGCCGAAATTCGTGAGCGCGGCGGGATCGCAAATTTTTTGGAAATCCCGGGTGAGCGTCATTTCCTTTCGACAAAACTGGCGGATCAAGTCCTGCCCATGATCTCGGAAATGGTAGATAGCCCAAGGCGATCTCGCTAAACAACAAAAGCCGGTCCAAGAGACCGACTTTTCGAGAAAAATGGTAGCGGAGGAGGGATTTGAACCCCCGACACGAGGATTATGATTCCCCTGCTCTAACCAACTGAGCTACTCCGCCCCGAGATGCGGCAGCGATATAGGCGGCCCCCTCCCCACCTGTCAAGATGGTGTGCGAAGCATAGGAAAAATGACCTGCAACAACCGTCTGTTCAGGACGGTTTCATCGGTTCAGGAACCGGACTTTGTTTGCGCTTTCCGCGCCCGAGCATCACCACGCCGATGACGACAAGAGCGAATGCGAAAAGGTGAAACGCCTCGGGTTCCTCACTCAGGATCAGAATCGCGAGTACGGCGGTTATCACCGCCCTGATGTAGTTGCCCATCACAGCTTTGTTCGCACCAATCGTGAGCACGACTGTGTTGGTAAACCCGACAGCAACAATGGCAACCGCGATCCCCACCCAGGCCATCACGGCGGCAGATTCCCATGTGACCGGCATCGGCTGATAGAAAATCGTTTCAAGAACATAGATCGGCAGCATCACCACCATCGCGAACAACTGGATGGTGAGCAAAATCTCGGCGGTGGAGAAATCGCCCGGAACACGTCGCAACAGCACATTGTGAACCGCAAAGCCGAACATCGCAGCCAGCAGGATCAAATCACCAATATTGGGTTCGAGCGCCGCCAGAACCGCAATGTCACCGCTGGAGACAATCACCAGAACGCCAAGCGTGGCGATCACCACGCCGACCCACTGGCTGCGTGTGATGCCGTCCTTGAACAACAGGATACTCAGCAGCACTGTCGCGACAGGTTGTGCGGTCGAAACCACGCCCCCGTTGATTGCTGTCGTAAAATGGTACGCGACATAGACGGCCGCGTTGCCAAATGGGCCCAGCGCCACGCCCATCACCAGAAACAGCTTCCAGTGACGACGTAACACGGAACGCTTTTGCCAAAGTGAGGCCCCCACAAAAGGCAACAGAACCACGGTGGCAATAGCGAGACGCCAGAACCCGATTCCCATCGGCGGCATCTCGCCCTGTACCCAGCGACCAATAATATGGTTCGAGGCCAGAATGGTCGCAGCTGCCAGCATCAGGGCGTAGGGCCACAGCCCCTGCCGATACCGGCTCTGGTTGAGGTCGCTCATCCAAGCGGCCTTTGGCCGGGCGCTTGCCTACTCGGGCTTGGCCGCGATGGTTTCCATTTCAACCTTCCATTTCGGATTGGCGAGCTGGCTGATCACGACCCAGGTCGAGGCCGGTACGTGTCCGGGTGCGAGATACTTCTCCCGATGGGCCTTCAGGTATTGCAGACCATCAGGATCCGTCGAATAGACATTCAGGCGCACGATATGTTCCGGGCCGAAACCCGCATCTTCGAGAATCTTGATGGTGTTCTGCCAGATCAGGTCATGCTGGGCCTCAAAGCCCTCGGGCACTTCGCCTTCGGGCGTGATGCCTACCTGACCGGCAGTCACCAGCCAGCGCGCGTTCGGGGGCACTTCAACCGAATGGCTGTACATGGCGGCCGGCGGGGCAATATTGGCTGGGTTGCGTGTTTTCAGCATAAATTCTCTCCTGATAGGTTTTGGTCAGATTTGTTGATCAGTCGGCCAATGCCAGCAAGTGCGCGGCAAGATCTTCGGGAGCCGAATAAAATGGGGAATGGTCAGTGTCGATGGTGAACACCTTATCGCAAGGCTGGGCCTCAATCATGGCACGCTGCATCGCGATGGGGATGGCGTTGTCACGCAGGCACTCGATATAGGCGCGCTTCACGCTGCCGAACTTCTCCGGCGTTGTCGTCACCGTGCTCATGATCGGGTTGGTCGCCTGCGGCACCAGACGTGCCATGGCATTGGCAACATCTTCATCCGAACATTCATCATAGAACGTCACAGGGATGATCTCGGCTGGCATGGTCGCGGAGAGGCCATCCTCGGCAATAACCCGCTTGGCTGTCATCGGTTCAGGATTGTCATACCGGGCCAATTCAGAACGCTCCTGACCGCTCTTGAGCATCATCGCAGTCAAGTAGACCACCCAAGCGATATTGCCGGGCATCCGCTCGCAAACTGAGGAGATCGTCAGCCCGCCCAGACTATGTCCGACAAGCACAACAGGCTCGTCCTGCGCTTCGATGATCGTGCAGACGTGATCCACATATCCCGCAAGGGTCACATCACCGACCGGTATGCGGTTGTCACCATGACCGGGGAGATCAACGGCAATTGCTGTGTGCCCCTGCGCCTCCAGCAAGGGGACGATCTTCTCGTAACACCAGCCGCCGTGATAGGCGCCGTGCACCAGAACAAAGGTCGTCATGCTGCTTCACTCCGTGTTTCGTCCCGCATGATCCAGCCGCCACCGAGAACCCTGCTGCCATCATAGAAGACAGCGGCCTGCCCCGGCGAGACACCGAACTCCGGTGTCGTCAGTTCAACTTCTGCCAACCCAGCTCCCGTTCCGAAGACACGGCCGGGTACCGGTTCCATGGTTGAGCGGATACGCACCATGACATCCAGCCCATCGGCGGGCGGTCCGTCGCCAGCGCCAAGCCAGTTCAGATTGCTAACACGCACGCGGGACGTCGCAAGAGCCGCACGGGGGCCCACCACAACACGACGGTCCTCCGGCTCGATCCGGATGACGTAGAGAACTTCCTCATTCTCCGAAGCCCCCTTGCGACCGCCAATCCCCAGTCCACGGCGCTGGCCGATCGTGAAATGCATGATTCCCTTGTGCAGACCGAGCACCGAGCCATCGAGATGTACAATCTCTCCCGGCTCGCCCGCTTCCGGGCGCAGGCGTTCGACCACTGAAGCGTATTTGCCATCCGGCACGAAACAAATGTCCTGACTGTCGGGCTTCTCGGAAATCTCCAGACCCAAACGACGCGCGTGGTCGCGAACATCGTCTTTGGGCATGTCGCCCAGCGGAAACCGCAAATACGCCAGCTGTTCGGCCGTGGTCGCAAACAGGAAATAGCTTTGATCCCGGGCCGCATCGACGGCGCGGTGTAATTCGGGACCATCAGGACCATCAACCCGGCGAATGTAATGACCGGTTGCCAATGATTCAGCCCCCAGATCTTTCGCGGTGGCCACCAGATCACGGAACTTAACGGTCTGGTTGCAGGTCACGCACGGGATCGGCGTCTCGCCGCGCACATAGGCATCGGCAAAATTCTCAATGACGTCTTCCCGGAAACGGGATTCGTAGTCCAGCACGTAATGGGGAAACCCGACCGCATCGGCAACCCGATGGGCGTCATAGATATCCTGTCCCGCACAACAGGCCTTGGAGCGCGCTGTGGCCGCCCCATGGTCATAAAGCTGGAGCGTGATACCGACCACATCATAGCCCTGCTCATGGAGCAGTGCCGCGGTCACGGAGCTATCCACGCCACCCGACATCGCCACGACGATTTTCGTCTCTGCCACCGAAGGGGTCGATTCCCGATTGTTTGTTTGCACATTCATACCGGCAATATAGGCGCGCAGCGGCAATCAGCAAACTGGTCACAATCACATAGCGACCTTGATCGAAGGCCCTAAAGTCCCCATCCTTTGGGGATGATCAATATTCAGACCAATTCACGCTCAAAAGGCGCAGCGCGCCTGACCCTTCTGGCACCGCTTCTCGCGCTTCTTGGTGTGGCGGTGAGCCCATCTGCGCATGCCGATATTCGTTCCGATGTTGCCCAATGTGCAGCAATTTCCGACGACGCTGCGCGGCTTGCCTGTTTTGATAAAGCCGCCACGGACATGCAGAGCGAACGCAGTGTTGCGGCAAGCAATGCGGTCGCCGCTCTCGCACAGGAATTCCGGTTCGATCGGCACACGCTCACGGGACCGCTCGCCCTGACGCTTGAGGTCAGCGGCAATCTGCAACTCAGTCGAGAAACCTTTGCCGCCCGTGAAGTCGAAGAAGCAATGCGCCGGACCACCAAGGCACTCGGTGAAATCCAAGACTGGTCTCTCGCCATCACCGTGCATGGCGGCAAGGTTTCGCTCAGTCGTGGAAGCCCTTATTCGGGCCAGGAACTACTTATTCAGGCGCAGAGCGGCGCGGAACGAAGCGGCTTGCCGATAGATCGCTATACGATCACGCGCGGCGCCGATGCCGAGCCCCTACTCTGGGATGACGGGCGTGTACGGAGTGCCAACGAACACATCAGTATTGTCGTCACCGGCCTTGGAGCCGCGGCCACGCGCTAGTTCTGGGGGGCATCGAGCCCCATTTGCCAGAAATCAACCTCCAGCCGCGTCGCCTGCTCGAAGTTGCGCTTCAGGGCATCCAGGCGCTCTCCACCGGCACGTGACTGCCAGAGGCGGTCCAATGCCTCACCATGAGCCCTGGCCACCCCCTGATACTCGTCACCGGCATACATTTCGATCCAGCTCGCATAGGGGTTTCCCTCACGGCGTGTCTTGGAATCTGCCGACAAACGCGCGCCGATCTCTCCATAACCGATCACACAGGGTGCCAGCGCCACATAGAGGTCGAGCAAATCACCCTGTCCGCCCTTCTCCAGAACATAGCGGGTATAAGCCATGGTGGCTGTTGCTTCAGGCAAAGCTTCCATCGACCCCTCATTGAGTCCCCACGCCCCGCAATAGGCGACGTGAAGTGCCATTTCGGTGTCGACGATCGCGCTCATCCCCGCGGCGGCATCTCGTATTTCAGTTAAAGATTCTGCCTTGTAAGCAGCCAGCGCATAGGCCCGCGCGAAATGAATCAGGAACAGGTAATCCTGTCCGAGATAATGACGAAACGCAGTTTCAGGCAAAGTGCCGTCCGCCACGCCTGACACAAATTCATGTTCGACATAGTCGGACCACGCCTGCGAACCCGCCTCCCGAAGATGCGGAAACAGCTTCAGGTCGTCGAGATAGGACATCAGGCGAGGAGCAGGTTTCGGGTGGAATCCGGCAGATGCACAACAAGGCCATCCATAGCCTCGGTGATGATGATCTGGCAGCCCAGCCGCGACGTGGCCTTCAAGCCGGGGGCGAGATCGAGCATATCTTCCTCATCCTCGGTCGGCGCATCGAGACGATCATTCCAGGACGGGTCGACAATGACATGGCAGGTCGAACAGGCCATCGCGCCTTCACAGGCGCCTTCCATGTCCAACCCATTGTCCCAGGCAATCTGTAGCAGAGAATGACCAAGCGGGGCATCGACCTCGCGCGGGTTTCCATCTGCATCAATGAAAGTCATACGCGGCATGAACTGTCCTGACCGCAGTTGTGCACTAGACGTGGAAGGATTCGCCGCAGCCGCATGTGCCCTTGGCGTTGGGGTTTTCGAACACGAACCCGGACTCAAACTTACCTTCGCGGTAGTCCATCGTCGCGCCAATCAGGAACATGGTCGCGGCAGGGTCAACAAACACTCTCACACCCTTGTCCTCGATCACTTCCTCGAATTGCTTGGCTTCCTCGGCATACTCCACAACATAGGAAAGACCAGAGCAGCCCCGGGTCGATAGCCCCACGCGAACGCCGGAGACGGTCTCCTCTGCCTTGTCCATGAGCGAACGCACACGGTCAGCTGCAGCATCGGTCAGATTGATAATCGGGTCGGCCATAAAAAAAACTCCTTAAACCAGAATATAGGTCAACCGAAGTCGAGCGCCAGCTTTGCATCTTCAGACATACGGTCAGGCGACCACGGCGGATCCCAAACCAAATTCACTTCAACCTCGCCAACACCCTCGACCTCGGCAACAGCATTGGCCACCCAAAAGGGAATTTCACCCGCCACCGGACATGCCGGCGCTGTCAGGGACATATCCACACGCACCGAGCCCACACTGTGGACCTCGATCTCGTAGATCAGGCCCAGATCATAAATATTTACCGGAATTTCCGGGTCGTGCACCGTCCGAAGCGCCGCAATCACGGCTGCCTCGCTGGCTACCGGTGTTCCCGCAGCCAGGGGTTCTCCCGCACGCGCAGTGATCTCTTCACCCGGCGGGGTCGGGGCAAACATTCCCAGCGGGGAACCCATTCCATGATCGAATGACATATCGCTTTCCTATTCCGTCGAGATTTCGTTTTCGCCCGAAAGAGCGGCAACCATTGTGTGCCATGGCAAGGTGGCGCATTTCACCCGGGTGGGGAACTCACGAACGCCTGAGAGCACTTTCAGCTTCTCGACATCCTCTTCCAGTTCCACATCATCGCCTTCACCCGTGCACATATGATGAAAGGCATCGAACATATGCTTGGCCTCTTCTCCGCTGCGTCCCTTGAGCAGGTCCGTCATCATGGAGGCCGATGCCATACAAATCGCACAACCCTTGCCCAGGAATGACGCATCCTCGACATTGCCGTCGGCGTCCAGCTTCAGATAAATCACCAGCTGATCGCCACAGAGCGGGTTGTTGCCGCGTGCCTCATTGGTCGCGCCGTCACTCTCATGGAAATTTCGCGGGTTCTTCCCGTGGTCCAGGATAACCTCCTGGTACAATTCTCGAAGATCATCACTCATCAGCCAAAAAACTCCTGTACTTCGCCCAGGGCGCGGACGAGCGCGTCAATATCGGCGCGATTGTTATAAAGGCCGAGCGAAGCACGCGTCGTCGCAGGAACATCCATGCGCTGCATCAGCGGTTGTGCACAGTGATGCCCGGCCCGCACCGCAACACCGGCGCGATCAATGATCGTCGCGATATCGTGGGGATGGGCATAGTCCAGCATGAAGGAGATCACACTCGCCTTGTTCGGTGCCGTCCCGATGATCCGCAACCCATCGACACTCGAGAGTTGCTGGGTCGCATAGTTCAGCAGGTCTTGCTCATGTGCCCCGATGGCGTCCAGACCAAGTCCGTTCACATACTCTATCGCCGCCCCCAGCCCGATGGCCTGCGCGATGGCCGGGGTTCCGGCCTCGAATTTATGCGGCAGCTTGGCCCAGGTCGACTTCTCGAAGGTGACGGATGAAATCATGTCGCCACCACCCATGAAGGGCGGCATCGCGTTCAGCAGTTCCTCGCGCCCATACAGCACGCCAATCCCGCTGGGCCCATAGAGCTTGTGGCCCGAGAATACATAAAAATCACAGCCCAGCGCCTGCACATCAACCGGGAAATGCGTCACCGCCTGACAACCATCGATCAACACTTTGGCACCGACAGCGTGGGCGCGATGGATAATGTCTTCAATTGGCAGGATCGTGCCCAAAACATTCGACATCTGAGCCACCGCCACGAGCTTTGTCTTCGGCCCGAGCAGGTCCTCAAAGGCCGACATAATCAGCTCGCCATCATCGGTGATCGGCGCCACCTTCAGGACAATGCCCTTTTCATCGCGCAGCATCTGCCAGGGAACGATATTGGCGTGATGCTCGAGTTCGGTGATCACCACCTCGTCGCCTTCCTTCAGAAAATTCCGACCGAAGCTGTAAGCGATCAGGTTGATCGATTCCGTTGCGTTGCGTGTGAAGATGATTTCGTGGCTATGGGCGGCACCGATGAAATCGCGAATGATGTCACGCGTGCCTTCATAACGCGCGGTGACCGCTTCACTAATCTGGTAGAGACCGCGATGCACATTGGCGTATTCGCGTTCGTACACATCGCTCACGGCATCGATTACCTGACGCGGTTTCTGCGCAGAGGCCGCGCTGTCGAGAAACGCCAGCGGCTTGTCATGCATGGTCCGCGAAAGGATCGGGAAATCAGCCCGGACGGCCTCAACGTCATACATGCCAGTGCCAATCTCGGCGGGGTTAGACGACGTCATGTGGCGTCCTGCCCGGCATGCGCATCAACATTATCCACCAACCACTGCCGCACATGGGTCGTGAAATCTTCGGCCACCTGCTCCAGCGGTATTTCAGCTATCGCTTCCGAGAGAAAAGCCTCAATCAACATGCGACGTGCCTGCTCACGCGGAATGCCGCGGCTGAGCAGGTAGAACATCAGATCCTCATCCAGCTCACCGGCGGTCGCGCCGTGGCTGCATTTCACATCGTCAGCATAAATTTCCAATTCCGGGCGGGCGTCAATCTCTGCCCGCGGTGACAACAACAAGGCTCGGCTGAGCTGATGCCCATCAGTCTTCTGGGCATCGCGCATCACATGCACCTTGCCCTGAAACACCCCACGGGACTGGCCATCGAGCACACCCTTATAGACCTGCCGCGAACGGCACTCCGGTGCGGCATGTTCCACAAACGTGGTGTTGTCGACGACCTGTTTGTCGGTGGCAAGATAAACGCCATCGAGCCGACAATCGCTACCGGGGCCATTCATGTATGCCCGAATTTCGCTCCGCCCGATCGCCGCGCCACTTTGCAACACAAAGCTGTCATAGGTGGTCTTTGCCGCCATCGCGACGGCCGTGCCCGAAAGATGCACGGTTGTTTTGGACTCTTCCTGAAACACAAAATGGTTGAGGTTTGCACCCTCATCGAGATGAAGTTCGGAAACAATATTGTTGAAGCTCGACCCACCCTCGGTGGTGATATGGGTCTCGATAAGTGTCGCCGTCGTGTCTTTCCCCATCACCACGAGATGGCGCGGCTGCACCATCATCGCATCCGCGCCCGGGGCGGTAATCGATATCAAATGCACCGGCTTGTCGAGAACAATACCGTCGCCCACAAACATCACCATGCCATCGTTCAGGAACGCCGTGTTGAGAGCCGCCATGGGCATGTCATTCAGGCGAATGATCTTCCCCAGATACGGCTCCAAACGTGCCGGCGCCGCTGTAAGCATGTCTTCAAGTCCGGACACAAGAACATCGTCAGGCAACTCACCCAGCGCGCACAGGTCGGGACGCAGACGTCCGTTCACAACGACCACGCGATAGGTTGCCAACTCCGCCACCAGTTTATGCGGGAGCGACGGCAAGCCGATCGCAGGCGCACCATCGGACAAACGGAATTGTTCATCGGCCAGCGCATTGAGGTTGGTGTAACGCCAATACTCATCACGGCGCTTTGGCAGGCCATGGAGGCCATAGGCATGCGCACCATCGCGACGCAACGCATCAACCCAGTCGGTTCCTGCACCCGCAAAAGAGCCCGAACCTTCAAGTGCCTGATCGAGATAAGGCTGCATATGTCCACTACCGTCTGGCATCAGGCTGCGTCCTCAAGGAATTCGGCATAACCGCTTTCTTCCAGCTCAAGCGCGAGTTCCTTGCCACCCGACTTCACGATCCGGCCCTTCGCCAGCACATGCACATGGTCCGGTACGATGTAATCGAGCAGTCGCTGATAATGAGTGATGACGAGCAGGCCACGTTCTTTGGTCCGCATCGCGTTAACACCATCAGCAACGACCTTCAGCGCATCGATATCAAGACCGGAATCCGTCTCGTCGAGAATCGCCAGTTTGGGGTCCAGCGCGGCCATCTGCAGGATTTCCATGCGCTTCTTCTCGCCGCCGGAAAAGCCGGTGTTTACGGCACGCTTGAGCATGTCATCAGACACGTTCAGGCCGGCGGCTTTCTCGCGCACGAACTTCACGAAATCCATCGCATCAAACGGTGCTTCGCCATGATGCTGACGTACCGCATTTACAGCGGTCCGCAGAAACGTAATACCCGTCACGCCAGGAATTTCAACGGGATACTGAAACGCCAGGAACACGCCTTCACGCGCGCGCTCATCGGCTTCCATCTCCAGCAAATTCTTACCGTCGAACAGCACTTCACCTTCCGTGACTTCATAGCCAGCACGACCCGACAGCACATAGGACAACGTACTTTTCCCTGAACCGTTGGGTCCCATGATCGCGTGGACTTCCCCGCCACCAATGGTCAGATCAAGGCCGTTGATAATCGGCTTGTCGTCGACCGTTGCGTGCAGGTTTCTGATTTCTAGCAATGCCATTTCAAATACTCTCCGTTAACCGACGCTGCCTTCGAGGCTGATGCCGACCAATTTCTGTGCTTCAACTGCAAATTCCATGGGAAGGGTCTGCAGAACTTCCTTGCAAAACCCGTTCACAATCAGCGCAACTGCTTCTTCTTCATCCATCCCGCGCTGCAGACAATAAAACAGCTGGTCATCACCGATGCTGCTCGTTGTCGCTTCATGCTCCACCTGAGCAGACGGGTTCTGGCTTTCGATATAAGGCACTGTGTGCGCACCACATTTGTCGCCAATCAAAAGACTGTCGCACTGGGTGTAATTACGTGCGCCGCTGGCGCCGCGTTGTATACGCACCAGCCCACGATAGGTCTGATCCGCATTCCCCGCTGAGATACCCTTGGAGATGATCCGTGAGCGGGTGTTCTTCCCGATATGGATCATCTTGGTGCCGGTATCAGCAAGCTGAGCGTTGTTGGTGATCGCGACCGAATAGAACTCACCGACCGAGTTATCACCCTGCAGAATACAACTCGGATACTTCCAGGTGATCGCCGAACCGGTTTCGACCTGCGTCCACGAAACCTTGGAATTCTTGCCACGGCAAGCCGCGCGCTTGGTGACGAAATTGTAGATGCCGCCCTTGCCGTTCTCGTCGCCCGGATACCAGTTTTGGACCGTCGAGTATTTGATCTCTGCATCATCCAGTGTCACGAGCTCAACCACAGCGGCATGCAGCTGATTTTCATCACGCTGGGGCGCCGTACAGCCTTCGAGATAGCTCACATATGAGCCTTCATCGGCAATAATCAGCGTGCGTTCAAACTGCCCGGTGTTCTCGGCGTTGATCCGAAAATACGTCGACAGTTCCATTGGGCAGCGGGTGCCCTTGGGGATGTAGACAAACGAACCATCGGTGAAGACTGCAGAGTTCAGTGTCGCGAAATAATTATCTGAATACGGCACGACCGAACCCAGATACTGTTTGACCAGTTCGGGGTGTTCGCGCACGGCCTCAGAAATCGAACAGAAGATGATCCCCTGCTCTTCGAGCTTTTTCTTATAGGTCGTGGCAACAGAAACACTGTCGAACACGGCATCCACAGCTACCATAGGCGCACCTTCGACGCCGGCCAAAACTTCCTGCTCGCGCAACGGAATTCCAAGCTTCTCATAGGTCTCGAGCAGCTTGGGGTCGACCTCATCGAGTGACTTAGGTTTGTCGCCGGATTTTGGTGCCGCGTAGTAATAGGAATCCTGATAGTCGATCGCCGGATACTGAGGTTTCTGCCACTTCGGCTCCTCCATGGTCAGCCAATGGCGATAGGCCTTGAGCCGCCACTCGAGCATCCACTCGGGCTCTTCCTTTTTTTCGGAGATCAGGCGAACGATATCCTCGTTCAAGCCCTTGGGGGCGAACTCGATCTCGATATCTGTGACAAAGCCGTACTTGTACTGCTCGCCAATCGATTTGACCTGTTCAACTGCTTCTGCGTCCGCTGCCATAACGTCCTTCCAGCTTCGCTTATTCCGCGGCGCGGGCAGAATTGCCCGACCGTTGATTTTCAACTGCTTCTACGATCATTTCCGCCGCAGCGTTCACTTCGCCCGGCGTTGTATAGCGTCCAAAGCCGATCCGAACGGACGCACCGGCATCCGCATCGCTCAAGCCCAACGCCTTCAACACATAAGAAGGTTCGACAGATGCCGAAGTACAGGCCGAACCCGTTGAAATTGCCAGCTCCGGCAACTCCGTCATCAAGGCTTCAGCATCCACGCCGGCAAATCCGACATTCAGATTTCCGGGAACGCGATTGTCCATACTACCGTTCACAATGACTTCGCCCAATCTGCTGCGCAGTTGGGCGAGCATATCCGCGCGCAAGCTCGACAGACGCACACCTTCTGCAGCGAGTTCGCTTTGGGCAATCTCTGCTGCATCCCCGAGGGCAACTGTGAGCGCCACCGGCAATGTCCCGGACCGGAACCCGCGTTCTTGTCCGCCGCCGCTCATTTCGGCCAACAGCCGTGCGCGCGGGCGGCGTCTGACATAAAGCGCTCCAATGCCTTTGGGTGCGTACATCTTGTGGCCTGAGATACTCAGCAGATCGATCATCATCGCATTGACATCGAGATCGATTTTTCCGGCGGCTTGCGCGGCATCGGTGTGCAGCAGAACACCACGCGCCCGACAGATTTCTCCAATTCTGGCAAGCGGCTGAATAACACCAATTTCGTTGTTCACAGCCATCACAGATACGAGGACAGTATCCTCACGAATGGCGCTCTCAACCGCGACGGGATCAACAAAACCTTCATGATCCACGCTCAGGTAAGTGACTTCGGCACCGTCCTCAACCAGAGCTTCGCAAGATTCCAAAACACATTTGTGCTCGGTCACGACTGTCACAACATGCTTGCCCCGACCATGGCGCATCGCGAACCGAACCGCGCCCTTGATCGCCAGGTTGTTGGATTCCGTCGCACCTGACGTAAACACAATTTCTCGCGCCTCAGCTGCGATCAGGGACGCCACCTTTTCTCGAGCAAGTTCTACGGCGTCAGCGGCCTGTCGGCCCCAGATATGTTGCTCGGAATGAGCATTGCCAAAGGTCTCGCTGAACCAAGGCAGCATCGTATCAAGCACACGCGGGTCAACCGGTGTGGTGGCCTGATGATCAAGATAGACAGCTGTCGGGGCGCCGCTCATGCCACCGACCTCCGCTTCTCATTGTTTAAAGAACGGCGACCGGCCATGTCAGACCAGACATCGACAAATCGATCAATCTCTTCAGCGCGCGTATCTGCACCAAGTGAAACCCTGATCGCACTCTTGGCGGTCTCATCATCCGCACCCATCGCCAACAACACGTGGCTCGGTGTGACCTTTCCGCTTGAACAGGCAGACCCAGCACTTACGGCCACGCCCGCCAGATCAAGTGTCATCACCTGAATCTCGCCGGTCATGCCTGGCAGACCGACACAGCTCGTATTGGCCAGCCGTTCCCTGCTCGCGCCATGAAATATGGCATCAGGTGCCGCGTCAGACAGACGGTGTTCCATGTGATCGCGAAGGGCAGCAATGCTTGCAAACTCCGATAGCCTATCTGCGGCAAGAGTTGCAGCCACACCAAAGCCTGCAATACCCGAAACGTTCTCCGTACCGGCGCGCCGTCGACGCTCCTGTCCGCCACCGCGCAGCAATGGTTCAGGATCCAGCCCGTTGCGAACAACCAACGCGCCCACGCCCTGTGGGCCGCCAATTTTGTGCGCCGAAAGCGACAGCAGATCGACACCCAGTTCGCGCATCGATACCGAAAGCTTTCCGGCAGCCTGAATCGCATCGCAATGGACCAATGCACCATGCTTTTTCGCGAGAGAAACAATTTCGGCGATCGGCTGGATAACGCCGGTTTCGTTGTTCGCATACATGACGGAAACAACAACCTGCTCATCCCGCCCAACAAGCATTTCTCGAAGCTGGTCGAGATCAACAACACCCTTGTGATCGACCGGGATCTTGCTGGCATCAGCGCGTGCCGCAAGCACAGAATCATGCTCCACCGCGGACACAACGGCCTGACCAGAAAACCCGCACAGCGCCAGATTGTTGGCCTCGGTGCCGCCTGAAGTGAACACAACATTCGCAGCGGAGGATTCGACCAGTTGGGCAACAGCCTCACGCGCATCGTCCACCATGCGACGTGCCAGACGTCCAAACCGATGCACCGACGAGGCGTTGCCTGTCTGGGCGAGCACAGATGTCATCCTGTCCACCACTTCCGGGTGAACCGGCGTCGTCGCATTATGGTCGAGATAGATATCCACGACGCGCAGCCCTACTCCGCCGCAATATCGTGTGCGGCCATATTTTGGGCGCGCATTGGACCGGCATAGATGCGACCGGCGCAAACATCTGAAAGGCTAACCGAACTCAGATAACCGTGAATCTGATGACCGAGTTCCTCCCACAGATCGTGGGTCATGCAGCGTGTCGTCTTCCGAATACAACCCGCCGAAGCACCCGGTGTGCAACTCGTTGTCTTGATCGGCTCGTCCACAGCAACAATCACTTCCGAGATGCGAATTTCCTCGGACGAATCCGAAAGCTTGTAGCCACCGCCTGGCCCGCGAACACTCTGCACCAGCCCGGCACGACGCAATTTCGCAAACAACTGCTCCAGATAGGACAACGATATCGCCTGCCGGTCGGAGATGTCCGCCAACGATACGGGCTGTCCGGCACTGTTCTGTGCCAGATCGACCATGGCCATGACGGCGTAACGTCCTTTGGTGCTCAATTTCATGTCAGTCTCCCGGCCTATATCGACTGGTCTGGCTCAAACAGAGCGATTGGGGGTGTCGGTGTCGTCATCGCGAACCGACTGCGGCGTTGCTATCCGCTCTTCGAGTTCATGCTCCAGCTCTTCGACGCGGCGGCGCAAACCGCTGATTTCATCAAGCATGGCGTGAATGGATTTCTTCTCGGGATCAGGAATATCTTCGGTCGGGGTGCCATAGGCCGAGAAACTTTCTCCCGAGCATGTCGAAGACGCCACCGGCTGCGCCGGGATGCCAACGACGGTGCAACCCTCGGGAACATCCTTTACAACGACCGCGTTCGCGCCTACGCGCGCATTTCGTCCGACCGTGACGGGCCCAAGAACCTGCGCGCCCGAACCCACAATCGAGCCTTCCAGCAGCGTCGGATGGCGCTTCACATCTTTCTGGGTCTCGCTCTCAACCGCAGGCGCAATGCCGCCCAGGGTTACGTTGTGATAGAGCGTCACATTGTCAGCAATTTCAGCCGTTTCTCCGATCACCACACCGATCGCATGGTCAATGACCAGACGATTTCCAATCTTGGCGGCCGGATGAATATCTACCCCCGTCAGAAAGCGTCCGATATTGCCGATAAAACGTGCGAAGACGAACAAACGGTTCGACCAAAGCCAGTGTGACAGCCGGTACCAGACCACCGCGTGGTAACCTGGATAGCTGATTGCGACCATAAATCGAGAGCTCGCCGCCGGGTCTCTTTCGAGATAAGCGTCCAGATCGTCAAAGAGATGCTTGAAGACCATGTCGACCTTTATGATATAGAGCGCACCACGGCGCTCATCCCTGCCAAGAAACGCATCATGTGCGTTACGAAGCGGGATATAGGATGCCCGAGTAAATTGGTCAAGTATTCGAAACGCCATCCGGCGGAATGGAAAATGATATGCCTGAAGTGATCATCAACGGCCCTGAAGGCCGCCTCGAGGGACGTTACTTCCCTGCCAAGGTCCCCAACTCGCCGATCGCACTCCTGCTCCATCCGCACCCGCAGCATGGCGGCACGATGAACAACAAGGTTGTTTATCAACTTTATCAGATGTTTGTGCGGCGCGGATTTGCCACTCTCCGCTTCAATTTTCGCGGTGTGGGGCGCAGCCAGGGCAGCTTTGATCGCGGCGAAGGCGAACTTTCAGATGCCGCCTCCGCTCTCGACTGGCTGCAGAGCCAGAACCAGGACGCCCCCATGTGCTGGGTCGCTGGCTTCTCCTTTGGTGCCTGGATCGGTATGCAGCTGCTGATGCGCCGGCCCGAGATCACCGGATTTGTTTCGGTTTCACCACCGGCAAATATGTATGACTTTTCGTTTTTGGCCCCCTGCCCGGCTTCTGGCCTGATCACGCATGGCGATCAGGACGATATTGTGCCGCAGGATTCCGTTACGGATCTGATCGCGAAACTCGCCAAGCAGAAGGACGTCATCATCGACTTCCAGGTGCTCAAGGGTGCGACCCATTTCTACAATGACCATCTTGAAGAGCTCGAACAGACCACAACAAATTATCTCGACCGTCGAATTGGTGAGATTGATGCGGCAGCCGCTGCCCGGCTTGCAGCCGCTGAAGACGGCAGTTAGGCCGACACGTTGCGGGCACCGGCGGCGCTGAGGCGTCCGCCGGTTTGTGGTGCAGGAACTCCCGTGGTCGTCGGCCCGCTGAGCGGTCGCCCGGCCAGACTTCGCACAGCAAGATATGCAAAGGCCTGTGCTTCGAGCACATCACCATCAATTCCAGCAGCCTCTGTCGGCTGAACCGGAACGCCAAGTGCGGACGCCAGTTCACGCAACAAAAACTGGTTCTTGCGCCCCCCTCCGGTGACGAGCCACCGAACAGGTGGTACTGGCAGGAACCGGGTCGCGTGCACTATCGAACTCACAGTGAACATCGCAAGCGTCGCTGCTCCATCCTCCAGCGAGAGCTTAGAGTCATGGGGCAAACTGAAACTGGTTCGGTCCAGAGATTTGGGCGGCAACTGATCGAAATAGCTGCTTGTCATCAATGCTTCGAGGACACTCTCGTCGACTTTTCCGCGCGACGCCAGATGCCCCCCTTCATCGAACGCTGCGCCTGTGTGCCGCTGCACCCAATCATCGATCAGCGCATTACCGGGTCCGGTGTCGAAAGCCAGAAGGTCGTCGAAGACATCATCACGATCCGGGTTTGCCCCGGGTCCAATCCAGGTCAGATTGCCAACTCCTCCGATATTGAGAAAACACATCGGGCGTCGTGGTGGTGCGAGCACGGCATGATAAAGCGGCGCGAATGGGGCTCCTTCTCCGCCAGCAGCGACATCGGCCGACCGAAAATCATGGACCACGTCCACGCCCAGCTCCCGCGCGAGCAGATCGGCATCCCCGATTTGCACGGTGATGTGGTTTTTCGGGTCGTGGAAGGTCGTATGGCCGTGAAATCCAACGATATCGACTTCCGCTGGCCGCACCCTGGCGATATCGAGCAAATCCTCCACAACGGCAATATGCTGACGGGTCAGATCTTCGGCCAACTTTGGAACAGGGGCTGCATCCCCCAGAGCCTTGCGCAATTGTTCACGAAATGCCGGGGCATAGAGCAAAGATGTCGAGGCGATTGGCTCAATCACCGCGCCCCCATCGGTGCGGATCAGCGCAGCATCAATGCCGTCCATTGATGTGCCACTCATCAGACCTATGGCCATCTTCATCTGACACTCGCCCATCACGTTTCCCGTTCATGCTGATTGCCGGAAGATATACACCGACACACAAAGGATGTGTTAGTTACCGCCAAACGTGATCCGCCCGCCGGTAGTGAGACTATGAGCAACAATAAATCTGAATTCGTCCAGACCCTCGTTGAACGTGGGTTTTTGCACCAATGCACAGACCTGGAAGCGCTCGACAAGCGCGCCGCCGAGAGCGTGATCACATCCTATGTCGGTTACGATGCAACGGCAGACAGCCTGCATATCGGAAACCTTGTCTCGATCATGATGCTCCATTGGCTGCAGCAGACCGGACACCGACCGATCGTGCTGATGGGTGGTGGCACCACGAAAATTGGTGACCCTTCCGGGAAGGACGAAACCCGCCAGCTGCTTACCGATGACCGGATCAATGCCAATATCAGTTCCATTCGTGAAACTTTCACGAGCTTCCTGTCCTTCGGAGATGGTGAAACCGATGCAATGATGGTGAACAACGCGGACTGGCTGGACGAACTGGCCTACATTCCGTTACTCCGCGAAATCGGTCGGCACTTCACGATCAACCGGATGCTGACTTTCGATTCCGTAAAACTGCGTTTGGAGCGTGAACAGCCGCTGACATTCCTCGAATTCAACTACATGATCCTTCAGGCCTATGACTTCATGGAACTGGCCAAACGCCATGACTGCGTATTGCAGATGGGTGGATCGGATCAGTGGGGCAATATCATCAACGGGATTGAACTGGGTCGACGGGCAGCTGAACGTGAATTGTTCGGGCTGACGACGCCGCTGATTACCACCGCATCCGGCGCCAAGATGGGAAAAACCGCGGCCGGCGCGGTCTGGCTGCGACCCGAGCGTTACAGCCCCTATGACTACTGGCAATTCTGGCGAAACACTGAAGACGCCGATGTCGGACGCTTTCTGAAACTGTTCACGATCCTGCCTATGGATGAAATTGCGCGGTTGGAAGCCCTTGAGGGTTCGGAGATCAACGACGCCAAGAAGATTCTCGCCACCGCGGCAACAGCGCTACTTCATGGTGAAGACGCCGGACGTGAATCTGCCGAAACGGCTGAGAAAACATTCGTGTCCGGGGTTACGGCCGATGGCCTGCCCACAACGGACGTCCCCCGCGCAGAACTCGAGGGCGGCATTGCCGTGTTTGCTCTCCTGACCCGCGTCGGACTCACAGGGTCAAACGGCGAGGCACGGCGGCTGATCAAGGGGGGCGGCGCGCGGGTAAACGACGTTGCCGTTAGCCAAGAAACAGCCGAGATCAATGCCGACGCAATCAACGATGACGGTGTCATCAAACTTTCAGCCGGGAAAAAACGGCACGCGTTGATTCGCCCAGCCTGATACTTCTACTGGGAAATTTCAGGCGCTACGGGAACGGGCAATGCGGGCTCCGTTTCGCCCAGCGCGTCGCCTTCAAAACCTGAAAGCAACCGGCGAACGATGCCGGGAGTGAGAACCGAAAGCGGATTAACCGACACTTGCGGGTCACTCAGCGGTCCGGTTGCCGCAAATGTCGCGGCAAATATTCCCTCAGAACCCCCGGAAAGGACCTGACCAATCAACGGTATGTTTGCGAGAAGAGAATTCAGCGTATAGGCAGGCGCCACTTCGCCTTCGAGGCTGAGTGTCTCGGCATTGCGATCAATCTTGCCGCTCGTAATGATTCCAATTTCCGCGCCACGCGCCTTTGCATCCTTGATGACGATCTCATCCTTGGTCATCTGGAACGGCACTTCGGCACGGCGGAACGTAATCCCCTCGCCCCCCAGGACATCCGCAATTCCGGAGAAAGATGCCAGCGCGAGAATCTGGGCTGCAAACGGTTCTTCGGTCAGGACAAAACCCTGGGCGTCCACTTGTCCTGAAAACACTTCCTCATCACCCGTACCCGCAAACGTCCCGCGCACACGCAATTCGCCTGTTTTGATGGTGTTGACCCAATCAAGTGCATTGAGAAGCCCCCCGGCATCATCCGTTTCAATCAGGACACGGCGAAGGTCACCTTCGGGCTCAATCTGCACAAACATGTTGCCCGCGTTGGAAAGTTTTCCACGCAAGAGAACCGGCGACCAATTCACCCCGTCACTTACGAGGGTTCCGTAGGCTCCCTGCAGCCTCGTCTCTGCGCCCAGGCGAATTGAACCGATTGGCGTCTTCTCGCTGACAACGATACGCATCGCGGGCGCACTGCCATCTTCCTCGTTCTCAGCATCTGCTTCGTCACCGAAGACCAACTCCATCACGGGACGAAGGTCGATCGTATTGCCCCCCAACGAGATTGCCGGGACGCCGTTCTCGGGCCAATCGACGGCCGCAACGACATCGTTGTCACCAAACCGCAACTGGGAGAACTGAATATCGCGCAACGCAAACGTATCGTCGCCAATCCGAAAATGTGCCCCGCCCTTCAGAAACAGATCATCGGCAGAGACATCAAACTCGGGAACAGAAAGGACCCCCTCGTCACTGGAATGAAAGCGCACGAAAGCCCGCCCGGGGACCCCTGGCAACTTTGTCCAGCCGAACGGATCAAGCGATAGTGCTGTTTCAGTCAGGTCAATCTCTGCCGCACCGGCGGATACGTCATCCCACCCGACCGAATAGGTCAGACCGACACCCAACGGTCCGGTCAAATAGGGGGCGGCCTCGAACTCGAGTATCTCGCGTGCCGCTTCATCAAGCGTTGTTCGCACTTCGTAACGCGTTCGCAGTTCCCCATCATCGCTAAACCGCTCAACCCAGGTTAGCCCGATGGGAATCTGCCCAATATCAGCTGTCCCACGGGCTTCCAACCCATCCCGATTCACCTGCAGATCAAAGTTTGCATTCGAAATCGGCAACCCAAACGCGGCATCTGGCGCGGAAAACCCGACCAGTCGTGAGGAGGTGGCGACCGCAATTTCGTCGACGGTTATTTCGTTGAGCAAAGGAAATGCGAAAACAGCATTGGTCCGCTGCGTGCCCGCTGTTTCTTTAGGATCAATGCCAAACCCGCTGATGAAACCCAACGGCTCTTCGTCGAGAACCTCAAGTGCATCGCGAACCGGCCCGGCAACAGTGGCCTCTATTTTGATTGATTCATCTTCCGAAGGCCCATCCAGTCCGGCGATCACCACCCGTCCCTTTTCGGCCACTATATTTCGCAAGCGGCCTTGCGCCACATCAACCACGACCTCACCCAAGTCGGCGCGCACCACCCCGGCACCGTCCGTGATCGGCTCCATTGGCCTCAGATAATGTACCGTCGCACCATGGAAATGAATTTCGGCGCCAATATCATCAATCGAAAGAGCGCCCGGATCCTGCTCAGGAATGGTTGCGCGAATTTCCGCGTTGGCCATATCAATATGTCCGTCGCGAATATTCTCGGTCACCCAATCCCGTGCATTGGGTTCCGCAGCCGGCGGCCAATATTGCCCAATATCGTCAACAGAAAGATCGCGAAGCTCAGCATTGGCAGAGGTCTCCCAAAGACCGTCAACGCGATTGGCATCACCTGACACCTCGATGATGGTCTCACCGAGCACCACTTCGAGAGATTCCAATGTGATTGATTCAGTCGCCTGCTCGATGTTCAGTCGCAATGAGACGGAATCAAATGGCATCGGCGCTTCATAGACAGGCGTCGCATCAATAGCGCCCGCCGCGACCCGTAAATCAAGACTGCCAACAATCGCCTGAAAGGCCTCATCGATCGCAACAGTGATCGTGCCATCGATCCTTGCGTCGAGCCGCGCCAGCGGAGCGAGAGACGGGTCAAACTGCACAAACGCCGAAGGTTCGATGTCGCTGAAAACAATTCCGACATCGCCAGATCGGGAATTCGCCCGGTACGCACCCGAAAGGCCGAGATGGATCGCATCTTCCCCCTCTCCGAGAGTCACCGATCCATCAGCACGAATGCCATCCGCGTCACGTTCAACAAGAATGTTGGTGTTCGGCGCCAGCAATCTGCGGCCGGTCATCCGGTCTTCGAATTCCACAAATGCGCTGCGGACGGCGACACCGGAAAGATAACCACTCGCCAGACTGCGGTCAGGTGGACTTAACAATTCCTGCACGAGCCCGACCGGGGTGCCCGTATTTTCGTCGGGTGCCGCATCCCCGCCGAAATCAACACTCACCTCACCCGTTTCCGATCGGACGATTTTGACCCGCGGGCCGAGCAGTTCCAGATTTGTCGGCGCCACCAACCCGCGCAAAAGCGCGCGTACGCTGAACTTCACCGTCATTTCGGGAATGGTTGCCCGTACGTGGCCCGCACTGTCGAGAAACTGCAAACCCGTCGCGCGAATATCGAGCGCACGCGCTTCGCTCTCCCAGGTCAGGACCGTGTCATGCAGCTGAACGTAGGTGTTTCGGGACTCTGAACTCAATGCCCGTTCGACCAGCGGGGTCAAAAAACTCAGGCTGATGGGACCGCGACTCAGTTGGAAAATCAGGACGCCCGAAAACATCGCCAGACCGACAAGTGCGGCAGCGAAAAAGAGAACGAGAACACGTGAACTTCGAACGATCAATTGCGGACCTTTCGCGCGATCAACTGCATCCGACGAGGCGAGCTTGACCCCTTACACGCCATACATCAGTGTGCCCAAAAATCAAAATGGCACCATGAGCTTCACTCTCAACCCAGACACGCCGAATCTGCCGCGCTCCTCTGATCAGGACCGTATAGCACGCGGGTTTGAGCGCCTGTTGGAAGCTTCGGAAAGTTCCGGAGATACGACGACTCAACGGTTTGTCACTGAACTCCTCGAAAATGCAGATATCCGAAACCTGCTATCCGGCGTCTTCGGCAATAGCGGTTTTCTGACGCAGTGTCTGGCCCGAGAGGTCAAATTTGCGCCGATGATTTTCGGTCATGGAGCTGATGCCGCCTATGACCAAGTCATTGCGGACTTACGCTCACTGGAACCGGGCACAAGCACAAAGGACGTCGATATCGCGTTACGGCGCGCCAAACGTCGTGTCGCACTGGTCACGGCGTTAGCCGATTTTTCAGGTGCCTGGCCACTGGAAATGGTGACCGAACGCCTGAGCGGTTTTTGTGAAGTTGCACTCTCAACCACCACCGGCCATTTGCTGGGCGGCCTGAATGACCGGGGAATTCTCCAATTGCCCGATCGGGACAACCCTGAACACGGTTCGGGCTACTTCATTCTGGGCATGGGCAAGCTTGGCGCCAGAGAGTTGAATTACTCCAGTGATATCGACCTGATTGTCCTGTTCGACCATGAGATCGCCCCAGCGACGAACCCGGAGGAAATTCAACAACACTTCATCAAGATGACTCGTGGTCTGGTGAAATCGATGGATGAACGAACAGGAGAAGGTTATGTGTTTCGTACCGACCTTCGTCTCAGGCCCGACCCTGGATCCACGCCAGTGGCGCTTTCCACAATCGCGGCAGAAACCTACTACGAAAGCCTCGGACAGAACTGGGAACGCGCTGCCATGATCAAGGCGCGGGTGGTGGCCGGTGACAAACTTGCAGGCGAAGACTTCCTGAACGTACTTCAGCCGTTTATCTGGCGCCGGCATCTCGATTTTGCGGCTATCGAAGACATCCAATCCATCAAGCGACAGATATACGCACACAAGGGCGGCAGCACCGTTACGGTTGGTGGACACAATATCAAACTTGGCCGCGGCGGCATTCGAGAAGTCGAGTTTTTTGCTCAGACACAGCAACTCATCTGGGGTGGTCGAGACCCCGCACTTCGGATTCCGCAAACCGTTTCCGCCATCAACGCACTGGTCGAGGCTGAACGCGTAAAACCCGAAGCCGCCGCGGACATGATCTCCGGGTACCGATTTTTGCGCTGTCTGGAACACCGTTTGCAAATGGTCGACGACCAGCAAACTCATTCGCTCCCTGATACCGATGAGGGCCTCCAGGCCATTGCCGAATTCATGGGATACCCGGATCGCGACAGCTTTGAATTGGATTTGCTGCGGCACCTACGTACCATCGAAAGTCACTACGCCGAATTATTCGAAGAATCTGGTTCTCTGGGTGGCGACGGCGTGCTGGCTTTCACTGGCGGTGAAGACCACCCGGATACAATAGACACCTTGAAAAAGATGGGTTTTGGCGACCCTGAAGGCATCTCCGCCACCGTGCGCGGCTGGCATCACGGCCGTCACCGTGCCGTCCGCAGCAACCGGGCGCGCGAAATTCTGACCGAGATCATGCCAGCCCTGCTCGAAGCATTGTCGAAAACGTCCAATCCCGACACCGCCTTCCGAAAATTTGATGATTTCCTTTCTGGCTTGCCGGCTGGCGTTCAGCTTTTCTCGCTTTTCCAAGCCAATCCGCCGCTTTTAACACTGATGGCAGAAATTGTCGGCGGCGCGCCGCGGCTGGCCGAGTGGTTGGGCCGGAACCCTTTGTTGCTCGACGGCGTCTTGGAACAGGATTTCTTTGACGACCTCCCCGATGCCCAGGCAATGAAACGCGACCTCGCTGACCGTCTCGCCCGCGCACGCGACATGCAGGATGTCCTCGATATCGCCCGCCGTTGGGCAAACGATGCAAAGTTTCAAGTGGGAGTACAGATTCTTCGTGACACTTGTGACATTGACCGAGCCGATCTCGCATTTTCTGACATCGCCGACACTGTCATACGCGGATTGCTCCCCCCGATAGAAGAAGAGTTCACCGCACTTCACGGGCGTTGCCCGGGCGACGGATTCGCCGTCCTGGCATTGGGCAAACTTGGCGGACGAGAACTATCGGCGACATCCGACCTCGACTTGGTGTTTCTCTATGACACACCACCCGATGGTGGTGACGACATCATCATGTCAGATGGTCCCAAACCACTCTCGATTTCGCACTACTATCAGCGCCTCGGACAAAGGTTGGTCAACGCCATCACCTCCCTCACGGGGGAGGGGAAACTGTACGAAGTCGATATGCGCCTGCGACCTTCGGGAAATGCAGGACCCCTGTCTGTGAGCCTAGAGAGCTTCTCGATCTACCAACGAGAAAGCGCATGGACCTGGGAGCACCTCGCGCTGACGCGCGCAAGGGTCGTCAGTAGCGCCGAAGACTTCAGCAATCGCATTCAGGCTGCGATTGCAAACGCACTTGCCACGCAACGTTCACCAAAAGACCTTCTGGTCTCCGTTTCGGAAATGCGGGAGCGCATGGCCAAGGAGAACGGAACAGAGAACCCCTGGAACGTAAAACATGTTCGCGGCGGATTGGTCGACTGCGAATTCATTGCGCAGTACCTGCAACTGCAGCATGCCCACGAACATCCCGACATCCTTGACACCGGCACGGTCAGTGCATTCCGCAATCTCTCCTCGGCCGGGTTGGTGCCACAAAACACAGCCGACCAACTGATCGAAGCCACGCGCCTCTGGCGGCGTCTGCAAGGCTTACTGCGTCTAACAATGGATGGTCCGGCAAATCCGGAGAATTTCCCACCCCCTCTCAAGCAACTACTTGCAGAGGCCGGACAAAAAGATAGTTTCGAAAATCTGGAATCCGACATTCAGAGGATCGCCGGAATTGCCTATGGCCATTTCCAGAACATCATCGAAACTCCGGCAGCCACAATCCGGGCCGCCAACAAAACCGAACCGAAAAAGGACTGAATTCATGAACGTAAACGAAGGCGACAAGGCACCCGAATTTACGATGCCCACCGATGGTGGCGGCTCGGTGAGCCTCAAGGACATGAAGGGAAAGGCAGTCGTTCTTTACTTCTATCCGAAAGATTCAACACCAGGCTGCACCAAGGAAGCTTGCGGGTTTCGGGACCTAATGCCGGACTTCTCCAAAGTCGATGCTGAAATCATCGGGGTCTCCAGGGACAGCGTCAAACGCCACGACAACTTCAAGGCCAAATACGAACTGCCGTTCCTGCTGGCCAGCGATGAAGACGGAAAGGTCTGCGAGAGCTACGGCGTGTGGGTCGAAAAATCCATGTATGGCAAAAAGTTCATGGGGATCGAGCGCGCCACCTTCCTGATTGATGGCAAAGGCAAGGTTCAAAAAGTCTGGCGCAAGGTGAAGGTCGCCGGTCATGTGGAAGACGTACTCGAAGCTGTTAAGGCACTTTGAGCACACCTCCCGTGAACCTCGCGGAAGCCGCGAGGGACGTCATTCTCACACCTGATCCCTATGAAAAGTGCCGTCAATCGCGGCACATGGCGATGCTTTGGCAATCCGGGCAAATTACGACAGTCGGCATCGCGAAAGCCCCTGATCGACCCGGTCGTCCGGAGCGTCCAGTCCTGCTTGACCCGTCCGATGTACCGCGCCGCAAGATCAATCGCGGCACTTTGGGGCGCATCGCACTTCTGCATGCGCTTTCACATATCGAACTCAACGCTGTCGATCTTGCATGGGATATTATTGTTCGATTCTCGGGCGCTGAATTGCCGACAGAATTCTTCGATGACTGGGTCCGCGTGGCCGATGAGGAAGCGCGTCATTTTACGTTGCTCACCAACAGGCTGAGGGATTTTGAAGCCGCTTATGGAGACCTGCCCGCCCATGACGGATTGTGGGATGCTGCTCTGGAGACCCAACACAGTCTGACCGCACGACTGGCCATTGTGCCTCTTGTCCTCGAAGCACGTGGGCTGGATGTCACGCCGATGATGATCGGCAAATTGCGCGACGTGGATGACCCCATATCTGCCGAAATACTCGAAACAATCTATGCCGACGAAATCGGTCACGTGCGGATCGGCAAGCGCTGGTACGCCTTCGAATGTGAACGTCAGGGCAAAGAGCCTGAAACTCTATGGCGTGAGCTGGTAACCAAACACTTTCGCGGCGACCTGAAGCCTCCGTTCAACATTGACGCGCGCGATCAGGCCGGCCTTCCGGAAGGCTGGTACACCAACATTTCAGGAACCGGATCGTGAGCGAGACAAACCCCACGCCCGGCGTGGACAATCGCGAACGTCAGATCGCTGTCATTCTTCTTTTCATCATTCCCGTTTTGTTCAGCACCAACATCATCACCGCGCGTGCGGTAAACGATTTCATCCCCCCTTTTGCACTCGCCTTCTGGCGCTGGTGGTTGGCCTTTCTTCTTTTTCTTCCCCTTATCGCCCCGGATCTCATTCGCTACAGACGCGAGATTCTGGGGGAATGGAGAGACTTGCTCGTGCTGGGTATTCTCGGCATGGGGATATGCGGCGCGTTCGTCTACATCGGTGCCGACACCACATCGGCCACGAATATCGGCCTGATTTATGCAACCGCCCCAATCATCATCGCGGGCGCAGCGACATTGCTCTATCGCGAACCCCTCGGTCGCGCCAAGGCAACGGGCATCCTGATCTCGCTTTGTGGTGTCCTTGTGATCGTGTTTCGGGGAGACATCCACGCTCTGCGAACACTTTCGCTCGTGCCCGGTGACCTCTGGATCATGACGTCAGCCATCGCGTGGGCCGTGTATTCCGTCATGCTTCGCTACCGGCCCAGCAGGCTTCCCGGCCGCGTAAGATTTGCCGCCACCATGCTCTATGGCGCGATTGCGCTGCTGCCGTTTCACATTGTCGAACTGACCAACGGAGAGATTCCTCAACTCAATCCCGAGACAATCGGTGCTGTGCTGATTGTGGCTATTGTGCCCGGGCTGGGTGCATATCTTGGCTACGCGCGCATTCAGCGAGCACTGGGAGCAAGCCCGACGGCACTTATTCTGTATCTCGCGCCCGTGTACACGGCCCTGATGGCCTGGATACTGCTCGGCGAGGACCTCCGCCTCTACCATCTGCTGGGTGCGGCACTTATTCTTCCGGGAATTTTCCTCTCAACGCGACGCTGACTGCGGGCCAACACCGAAGTGGCCCGTCAACCCACCTAGGCGCCCGCCTCAGGCACCGCACTCTCGTCTGCGGCTTCGACATCGCGCCCCAGTGCAGACGCCAGAGAGGCTTCCAGGAAGCGATCCAGATCGCCGTCAAGCACGGCTTGGGCGTTTCCGGTTTCAACGCTCGTCCGCATGTCTTTCACCATCTGATAGGGATGCAAGACGTAGGAACGAATTTGGTGCCCCCAACCGATATCAGTTTTGGAATCCTGCTCCGCCTGCGCCTCTTCCTCACGTTTCTGCAATTCATGCTCGTACAAACGAGCCCGCATCATCGCCATGGCCTGCGCGCGATTGCGGTGCTGCGAGCGGTCGTTCTGACACTGCACGACAATGCCTGTTGCGATATGCGTCAACCGAACGGCGCTGTCAGTCTTGTTCACATGCTGCCCACCAGCGCCCGAGGCTCGATAGGTATCAACGCGCAAATCCTTGTCTTCGATCTCGATATCAATTTCATCATCAATTACGGGGTAGACCCACACGGATGCAAAACTGGTGTGGCGCCGCGATTGGCTGTCATAGGGGGAAATACGAACGAGGCGGTGAACACCCGACTCCGTCTTCATCCATCCATAGGCATTAGGCCCCACCACTTTGAAGGTTGCGGATTTCAGACCAGCTTCCTCGCCCGCGCTCTCCTCAATCCACTCCACTTTGTAATCATGGCTTTCTGACCAGCGCAGATACATCCGAACGAGCATCTCGGCCCAATCCTGGGATTCGGTTCCACCAGCACCCGCGTTGATTTCGATGTAACAATCGTTTCCATCAACCTCACCCGAAAGCAGGCTTTCCAGCTCCAGCTTTTCGGCCCGGCGCTGCAGACCCGCAATCGTGGCTTCACCTTCCGACACCACATCCTGGTCGCTCTCGGCCTCCCCGAGTTCAATCAAGGTCGCAGCGTCCTCAAGCTCCTGCTCAAGATTTCGCACCTGCTCGATGGATTTCTCCAGCCGCGTGCGATCCCGAAGAATTTTCTGCGCACGCTCCTGATTCTCCCAAAGAGCGGGGTCTTCTGCCTCGGCGTTTAGCTGATCGAGACGTTCAAGGGCAGTCGGCCAGTCAAAGATGCCTCCGCATAAGGCTAAGCGAAGATTCTATGGCATTGATCTGTTGGGTGACTTCCGCACGCATGATTCTGTCCGTTGGCCAGGTGGCGATATTAGGGTTGTATCAGGGAAACTAACGCAGCGAATTTACCGGTCAAGAACCCAATCAGTAGATACCACGACGCGTTCCGCGGCCACGACTGCGGGAGGCGGGCGTTCCGTCACCCAAAGTCGGCGCAAGTCGCCCTTCCTCTGGTTCTGGTGCGCTTGTTCCTGTCTTAAACGCCTCCAGAATACTCGCCCGGTCTCCCGGTTGAGAAACGTAACCGGTATCGGCATTCACACGCACAAGCTGTATTCCGGACGGCACGCGGAACGGCTCAATGGTCTGGTTCGCAAACGCCTGTGCCATAAAGTCTTTGAAAATCGGCGCAGGAACAGATGAACCGGTTTCTCGCTTCCCCATCGTCCGGGGCTCATCAAATCCAACAAACACACCAACTGCCAGATCGGGAGCAAAACCGACAAACCACGTGTCGAGCGATTCATTGGTGGTGCCGGTTTTGCCGCCCAGCGGCAAGCCCAGTTGTCCAATGCGACGTCCGGTTCCGCGTTGTACAACCCCGCTCAGCATCGACACCATCTGGTAAGCCGTGGCCGGGTTGATCACTTGCTCCCGCAAGTCTTCGAGTTGCGGTGGAGCCTGATCCGCCCAGAAACCCTGAACGCAATCCTCACAGGCCCGGGCGTCATGGCGAAAAATCGTTGCGCCCGAGCGATCCTGAATGCGGTCAATAAGCGAAGGCGTAATCTTCTTGCCACCGTTTACGATCATCGCATAGGCCGCTGTCATGCGCATAAGGGTCGTCTCCCCGGCACCAATCGACATACTGAGATGACGCGGCATCGTTTCGACAACGCCCAGACGTTCGGCCTGGCTCGCAACGGCCTCCATGCCAATTGTCTGGGCCAGCCGGACCGTCATCAAATTGCGCGACTTTTCGATCCCCAGCCGCATCGGGCTCGGCCCATAGAATTTCTTTGTGTAGTTCGCAGGCTTCCATTTCCCCTGACCCGCACCCTGATCAATGACGAAGGGGGCATCGAGGATCTGTGTCGACGGCGTAAACCCGTTATCAAGTCCGGCCATATAGACGATCGGCTTGAAAGCCGAACCCGGCTGGCGCCAGGCCTGGGTCGCTCGGTTGAACTCGCTCTCTGCAAAGTCGAGTCCGCCCGTCATCGCCAGAACGCGACCGGTGTGCGGGTCCATCGCAACGATCGACCCGTTTATGTCGGGCACCTGTTCAAGGCGATAGGTGTCCTCAGGATAAGGTTTCCCGTCTGAGTCCTCGGCCTTGCGCGAAACCAGCACCACATCGCCGACCGAAAGAACGGCATCCACAGACTTGATTTGAGGGCCACGATTCTGGTCTTCACGCCACTCCCGGGCCCATTTCAATTCATCGAGCGGAATGCTGCCGGTGGCCTCGTCCTCAAATCCAAGATTGGCCTGCTTAGCGGAAACCTCAAGGACGGCCGCAAGCTGCCAGTCGCCCGCCCCCGGCGGCACCGCCACATCGGGCAGCTGTTCCTGCCATGGACGCTTGGAGTCCAATGTTGAAACGGGTCCGCGCCACCCATGACGACGGTCATAGGCAACCAGTCCCTCACGGAGAGCCGATTGCGCGATACGCTGCAAACGAGGATTGAGCGTCGTGCGGACCGAAAGGCCGCCTTTGTAGAGCCCATCTTCACCAACCCGGTCGACGAGTTCCCGTCGCACGTCTTCTGCGAAGTAGGGAGCCTTCACGACGGCGCCCACATCTGTGCGCGCGACCCGAATGGGTTCTTTGCTCAGTTCTTCAGCTTCCTCAACCGCGACAACGCCATCTTCGGCCATCCGGCCCAACACATAGTTGCGGCGTGCCACAGCCGCAGCCTGATTTCTGACCGGATTGTAGTTGTTGGGTGCCTTGGGTAACGCCGCCAGAAAAGCGGCCTCATCGGCCGTGATCTGGCTCAGTGGTTTGCCGAAATAATTCAAACTTGCCGAGGCAACGCCATAGGCCCCGAAACCGAGATAGATTTCGTTCAGATAGAGCTCAAGGATCTGATCCTTTGAGAATGCGCGCTCGATCCGGAACGAAATAATCGCCTCACGAATCTTCCGTTCAATCGAAACGTCCTTGGTCAGCAGAAAATTCTGCGCCACCTGCTGGGTGATGGTCGAAGCCCCTTCGGGCCGACGTCCTGTACCGAGGTTTTTAACGTTCGTGACCATGGCCCGCGCTATGCCCATCGGGTCAATGCCGGGGTGAGTATAAAAATTCTTGTCCTCAGCCGAGAGGAACGCGTCTCGCACGAGATTGGGTATGGTGGATATCGGAACAAACACACGACGCTGCACGGCATACT
The DNA here is from genome assembly GCA_943787745.1 of uncultured Alphaproteobacteria bacterium. Classification (GTDB taxonomy): domain Bacteria; phylum Pseudomonadota; class Alphaproteobacteria; order UBA6615; family UBA6615; genus JABJAG01. The sequence continues at coordinate 1,055,780 of CALSNJ010000002.1, forward strand.
CGGCGAGCAGACTGCCATCCCCCGCATGCACGCGTGTGGTGATCGGCGGCGCATAGTTTCCCAGCTGGGTGTAGTCCGGCAAATCCTGACCGTACTTCCAGAACAGCCAGAAGGCCCCTCCCACGGCCAACAGACCGCAGAACAGAAAGAACCCTGTCAGATATCCAAGAAGACGCAACATACCCGTTTCCAATAAAATTCGCGGCGCGCAGCATACCCGAGCCGACCCTCGTGATAACCCTCAAATATGCACCGATTGTGGCAAGCAGATGTTGCCCGATACCGCGCAGGCGTCAAAGACGCGCGTTCTGGGTTTCCTTGAAATATGCACCAACAGCCCGGACGATCGCTGCAGACATCTTTTCACGGTGGGCTTTGGACATCAAAAGTCGCTCTTCGGCAGGATTCGATATATATCCCAGCTCCAGAAGCACAGAAGGCACGTCGGGCGCCTTGAGGACCGCAAACCCGGCAGAACGCCAGGGACGCCCCAAGAGACGCGCACGCTGTCCGATCTCGCCAACAAGGTTCCCCCGGGCAAACTTTACTGACAACTCGTTGGTCTTGGCCTGCGCAAAATCGATCAGGATATTTTGCACATCGTCGCTGTAACCATCCAGATCGACACCACCAATCACATCAGACTTGTTTTCAAGCGCTGCGAGAGCGGCGGCTTCCTTGTCCGAAGCCCTGGTGGACAGGGTGTAAACAGAAAACCCCTTGGTCGCGCGCTTGGGATGGGTATTGGCATGCAGCGACAGGAACAGATCTGCACCTGCAGCTCGTGCAATCCGAACACGCTCCCGCAATGGCAGAAAGATGTCCCGGTCGCGGGTCATTACCACCTTGTAAAGCCCCGTCGCGCGCAGCCGCTTGGCAACATCACGCGAATAATCGAGTGCAATTTTCTTTTCATAAACACCGGAAACGCCGATGGCACCGGGATCGACCCCACCATGACCGGCGTCAATAACGACCACAGGTTTCTCGTTGGGTGGGCGTGACAGCGGTGGAGGGGGTTTGGAAGCCACGCGCGGCGCCGTGTCCGGCTTTGGCCGCATCGATGCAATGAAGTCAGCACGTGTTGTTGGTTGGATATCAAGAACCAAGCGCCAGGGCTTGCCACCCTCAGGGCGCAACAGGAATTGCTTGGCAACCTTTGCCGGGGTCGTGAGATCAAGCACAAACCGGCTTGTTCCCGGCCGGAAAAGCCCGTAGCGGAGCTTGCTGATCAACCCCGCGCCATCACCAATACGCTCTTCAGACAGCGAAAAATTGACCTCAGGCAGGTCAATAACCACCCGAAACGGGTCGGGAAGCCCAAACACACGCGGTTCAACCTTATCGCTCAGGTCAACCACAAAGCGTGTGGCGCCGTCGTGGACCCCAATTCTGATATCTCTGACCTCCAAACCAGCAGCAGCCACAGACCCGGCAGTTCCAACCAACATCACGCAGGTCAGGACAGCAGCCAAAGTCACGCGCGAATGCGGCAAATAGGCCAAGATTTGTTTCAGAATCAAAGACATCGGTGAATCATATATCGTTACAATCCGATCCGCTGCAACTCACAATCGCATTGCTCTTTTTATAATCAATCCATTGTCGAAGCAGGTTGTGAAAGCTATGGTGGTGATGCGAACACCCGCGATTCAACGTCGCTGCGCGTGGTTTGCGACCAGAATGTGTGGCTCCCGAGAGTGTTTCCCGGCCGCCTCGGCATCAGGTTTCAACAGCGCGCAGAATTGAGTGGCGGTTTGTCCAACTTCGAAGCCACCGTGCCCTGGGCGACAGGTGTACGGGTATTCGGACAAAACCTGCCGTCCTGGTGCAAAACGCCCGTTCGACGGTTCAGGTTCCGATACAGGGTTCGTGCAATGCGGAACCACCCACACCCATTGTTCGCGGGGTGTGGCAACTGGATTTCCGTAAGGAAAATTTCATGCCCAAGCGCATGCTTATCGACGCAACCCATCCCGAAGAGACCCGGGTTGTTGTCGCGGATGGCACCGACCTCCTTGAATACGATTATGAAACCTCAACCAAACGCCAGATCAAAAGTAACATCTATCTGGCCAAGGTCACCCGTGTAGAACCATCACTGCAAGCCGCCTTCGTCGACTTTGGTGGCAATCGCCATGGCTTTTTGGCGTTCAGTGAGATCCACCCGGACTACTATCAGATCCCCGTCGAGGATCGCGAGAAACTGCTCGCGGAAGAATCCAGTAGCGATGATGACGATGATGAAGTTGTCGCAGACGGGGAAACGACCGAAGACGGAGAGACCGACGGCGAGCCTGACGGCGAATCCGAAAATGGTGACGACGATGTCGTCAGTGATGACGATGATGATGACATCAAGGAACTGGCGGAGGCGCATCGCAAACGACTGCGCAAGCTCACCCGCAGCTACAAGATTCAGGAAGTCATCAAACGTCGCCAGATTTTGCTCGTGCAGGTCGTCAAGGAAGAGCGCGGCAACAAAGGTGCAGCTCTGACCACTTACCTGTCCCTGCCCGGACGATATTGCGTTTTGATGCCCAACACGTCGCGCGGCGGTGGCGTGAGCCGAAAGATCACAGACCCCAAGCATCGCAAGGCGATGAAGAGCATCATGTCGGAGATGGAAGTCCCCGATGGCATGGCCGTGATCATGCGCACAGCAGGTGTCGAGCGCACCAAGGCCGAAATCAAGCGCGACTATGAGTATCTGCGCCGTGTTTGGGACGAAACCCGTGAGCTGACGATGGATTCGACGGCCCCTTCCCTGATTTATGAAGAGGGTGATGTCATCAAACGTGCGTTGCGGGACATTTATGACCGCGACATTGACGAAGTGCTGATCGAAGGCGATGACGCCTATAAGGCTGCCAAGGCCTTGATGCGCACCATGATCCCGTCTCATGCGAAACGGGTGCAGAAGTACGATGATGCAAGCATCCCGCTCTTCAATCGCTATCAGATTGATCAGCAGCTTGATGAGATTCACGACCCGGTCGTCCAGCTGAAGTCGGGTGGTTATCTGGTGATCAACCCGACCGAAGCATTGGTGGCAATCGATGTGAACTCGGGGCGCTCTACCCGTGAACGAAATGTCGAGCAAACGGCCTACCGAACGAACCTGGAAGCCGCCGAAGAGGTCGCACGCCAATTGCGGTTGCGTGACCTCGCCGGACTTGTCGTGATCGATTTCATCGATATGGACGTTTCGCGAAACAATCATGCCGTTGAGCGCAAGCTCAAGGAAGCGATGAAGACCGACCGGGCGCGCATCCAGATTGGACGGATATCATCCTTCGGTTTGCTGGAGTTATCCCGTCAACGGTTGCGTTCGAGCTTGCATGAAGCCCACACCCAGACCTGCCCCGTCTGTCAGGGTGCCGGTTTCGTCCGCTCCACGGAATCCAACAGCATGGCAATCCTTCGTGAACTCGAGGAAGAAGGCCTGCGCAAGCGTTCGGAAGAAGTCGTCGTAACGGCACAAACTGATGTTGCGCTTTATCTGCTCAACCAGAAGCGCGATTCTTTGCGCGAAATCGAGGAGCGGCACAATATCCGTGTGCTCGTCGTGGCTGATTCAGCCCGAACCGCCTCCGAGTATGAGGTTGGACCATCACGCGCTGATGGCGATGACGCCAAGGACGATAAGAATGCGCGCCCCTCAAAGGGCGGCGACAAACGCGAGGATGATGCGCCCAAGCGTCGGCGTCGTCGGAGCCGCAAACGGACGGATGACAATGCCGACGATTCCGAAAGCACAAAAGAAGCAGACGTAGCCGACGAATCAGAGGCCGAAGGGGAAACCCCTGAGGCCGAAAGCGATGATGAGGATGGCGCCAAGCGCAACGGTCGCCGACGCGGCCGTCGTGGTGGTCGCAGACGGCGGAAATCAGACTCTGACGCTGAGACGCAGGAGAACTCCGAGGAGAAACCCGACGCAGAAGCCGGCGCCGATGATCCCGCTGAGAAGTCTGAAAGTGATGTCGAAACCGAATCAACGGACGAAGAAGAAGATGCGCCCAAGCGCCGTCGACGTCGGCCCCGTCGGCGTGGTCGTCGTACCCGCGACAATGCGGATTCCGATACAGAAGAAAACGGCGAGACTGTCGAAAAAACGGTGACTGCAGACGATACGACAAACGCCGCCGCGGATGACTCTGAGGTCGATTCCGACCTGGACATCCCCGAACCCAAACAAGCCGAAGAAGCAGTCGAGCCTGAGTCCGATGTTGAGGCAGAAACCTCTGACGGGGACACTTCAGCCGAAGAGCCAGAGATCGCCGCTAAAGCTGACGAGGCAGCCGACGAGGTCGCCGAAGAAACTCTGGCAAAAGACGACGAACCTGTGGTGGCAGAAACGCCCGAAGAGGAAGAGGATGACGACCGGCCACGTCGATCAGGTTGGTGGAGCCGCGCAACAAGCTAAGGCCATACGCCTCTGGCTGTTCAAGCGGTAAGTTTGCGCCAACCGCGCAGGCGCTCGACAGCACGCGTCATATCATCTTCGCTACCCGCGAAGGAGAAGCGGATATAGGTGTTGCCGCGATACGGGTCGAAATCCAGCCCCGGTGTCGCGGCCACCTGCGCCTCCGTCAGCATTCGACGACAAAACTCTGCGCTGTCATTCGTCATATGACCGACATCGGCATAGATATAGAAAGCGCCGTCCGCCGGGGCGAGACGATCGAAGCCCGCCTTGGGAAGCTCCCTGAGCAAAATCTCCCGGTTGCGGGCATATCGCGAAATATTGTCACGTAATTCATCATGACTGTCGAACGCAGCCAGAGCTGCATGTTGCGAAAGCGTGGGTGGAGATATGAACAGGTTCTGCGCGAGGCATTCTACGGACCGCGTCATCTCTGGCGGAATTATCAACCATCCCAGCCGCCAGCCCGTCATCGAAAAATACTTCGAGAAACTGTTAATGATCACGGCATCCGGATCATGAGTCAGGGCGGTGACTGATTCATGGCCATAAGTAATGCCGTGATAAATCTCATCAGAAATAAAACGGATCCCGTTCTCACGGCAATACTGGGTAAGCTCGGCTATCTCCGGATCACCGAGCATCGTTCCAGTTGGATTTGATGGGCTGGCCACGATAAGTCCATCCAGATCACCTTCCACCTGGGCCAGGAGTTCAGGTGTTGGCTGAAAGCGGTCTTCAAGACGGGTTTCAACAACCACCGGCTCAACCCCCAGAGCCGAGAGGATATTGCGATAGGCCGGGTAGCCGGGTGCGGCCAGCGCGACCCTGTCTCCTACGTCAAAGGCCGACAGAAAAGCCAAAAGAAACGCACCCGACGAACCCGTTGTGATGACAATACGGGCGGGATCAACGTCCACGCCATAGAAATCCCGATAATGCGTCGCCAGCCCGTCCCGCAACGGAGCTATCCCTAGCGCATCGGTGTACCCCAATCGGTCTGACTGCAACGCTTCAATCGCGGCTTCTCGCACCCGCACCGGAGCTGCGGTGCTTGGTTGCCCCACTTCGAGGTGAACAATGTTCTCACCCACAGCATCAAGCGCATTGGCTTCGCGCATGACATCCATGACGATGAACGGGTCAATCTGACCCCGGTTCGATGTTTTCAGGCTCATTGCAGAACCACTACTCGTCTGAACTCACGGCAAGTCCGAAAGATCGAGGATCTTTAACGAACTGACAGGTTTGCACCCTGGGCAGTCCCCGTGGGCAGTAGAAGCCATTTACACGTCCTATCTTCGGGGCAGCCGTGATGTCATGACCCAATGCGCGCAGCCCGTCCTGATCGGGCACTGACATATCCGCTTCAACCAAGGTGACATCGGGGTTTCCCGTTGTGTGCGCACGGGGCGCGCCAATCGCGGCCACCGCGTCACCGTCCTCATCCTGCACAGTTTCCAGCGCAATCTTGGCGACCGTTTCAACCACCGGCCCCGATCCTGCGGCCGCAAAGAAGGTCAGACCAATTTTCTCGTTAACCATCATCGCCACGGACGGAACAGAAGCACGCGGCGCACCTGGCGGATTGGCCAGAATGATTCCCGTTCCAGGCGCCACAACACCACTGCCGAATGGGCCATTCATGGTGAATGAGCAAGCCACTGTCCGCCCCTGATTATCGACTGCAACTATGCTGGCCCCATCATGAGCGGTGTCTTCTGCAATCGTAACCGAGGGCATGACGGCGTTGTGCGTACTTGCTGAGTAACTCGCCATGAGAGTTGCAGCATCCGGGATCGCAGCCGTGCCATTGCGTTGCGCGACAGCCTGATACGAACGCGCAGCCGCCTCGAGCACCAGATGATACCGCCCCGCCGGATCTTCATCTTCAAACTGATCGTCTTCCACGCCGACTTCCCAGATACGGGCCCCGATCAGGCCTCCATCAGTTGGAGGGAAAACCACGACATTGTTCCCCAGCGGGAACCGAACAGGCTCCAGGAGCGCCGGACGGTACCCACGAAGGTCGTTGATGGTAATGTTGCCACCAGCTGATGACACAGCTTCGGAAAATGACCGTCCAATCGAGCCATCATAGAACTCGCCCGGCCCGCGTGTTCGCAAATTGGCAAGAAGCGCTGCCAATTCCAGCTGTCGAAGCAACTTGCCCTCCGCAATCACTGCAGGATCAAAAATTTCGCGGGCCTCTGCATCCTTCTCAAGAAAGCCGCGAGAGGCCTGAAAGTCGCGAACAAAGGCGCGGGAAACAGTGTGACCGTTACGCGCAAAGTCCTCGGCCGGCTCCAAAAGGGCAGACCAATCAATTTGACCGTAACGAGCATGCAACAGGAACATTCCGCGAATATTTCCAGGAACTGCGAACTTCCCGTCAGCGCTCTGGGCCAGGCCCGGCAAGAACGTTATCGCTTCGGTTTTGACCTGAACGGCATCGTGCAGAAGACAAACTCCCCCGCCCCCCAGGCTGGCTGCGCCCGGCATGGTCACAGCCATCGTAAAATAAGCCGCAACAGCCGCGTCAGCCGCTGTACCACCTGCTGACAGCACCTCGCGACCAACAAGGGCAGCGCGGGGCTCATCTGCGATCAGCCCCCCGAAAAACCCATCGACAAAGCCGATATCGCCCTGTTCGGGCCCTTTTCCACCGCACGCGGTGAGTAAAAGGAGTAGCGCTAAAAGCGACCCCCGACCTGATTGACGCCACATTTTCGTGTACCTAGGTTGGAATACAGCTTTGGAGATAGACACGTGCACTCGCTTATACGCCTGGTTGCTCTGATCACCGCTTTGGCTGTCGGACTAATTCAGCCCGCCTTCAGTCAGAATCGTGGAATCAGCCTGATTCGCGATGCAGAAGTAGAAAATATCATTCGAGACTACTCCACGCCAATTTTCAATGCGGCAGGACTGGATGCCGATTCTGTGAGCATCCATCTTGTACAAGACCCCCGGCTAAACGCATTTGTTGCAGGTGGCCAGAGAATGTTCCTGAACACCGGGCTCCTTATACAGGCTCAGACACCCGAACAGGTCCAGGGAGTGATCGCCCATGAAGCCGGGCATATCTCAGGCGGTCATCTTGCACGATTGCAGGACGAACTGCGCAATGCCGAATTAAAATCGATCCTGTCCATGATCATCGGCACAGCGGCCGGCCTTGCCGCGCGCGATGGCCGTGTTGCAGGTGCAATCATAAGCGGCGGGTCTCAAGCGGCCTTTGCGGATTTGCTAAAGTACAGCCGGACTCAGGAATCTTCAGCTGATGCGGCAGGCCTCAAATATCTCGACGCAACGGGAACATCCGCCCGCGGGCTGCGCGAGTTCTTTGAACTTCTGCAACGAGAGATGCGCGTCACCGGAGGGCGCGAGCACCCCTATCTCAGCAGTCATCCGCTCACCAATGAACGAATTACGACGGTCGAATCGCATCTGGCATTCTCCCGCTATGCCAACACACCGACCCCACCTGAGCTCGCCCGCAAGCATGCCATGATGCGAGCCAAGTTGATCGGCTTCCTGGAACCTCTCCCGAATACGCTCAAGGCCTATCCTCCCTCTGACAATTCCATTCCCGCCCGGTATGCACGCGCCATCGGCTTCTATCAGCAATCCGACCTTAATCGCGCCATTCCCCTGATTGATGGACTCATTGCCGACGAACCGGAGAACCCGTACTTCTATGAACTGAAGGGGCAGATGCTGCTGGAAAACGGTCGGGTTCAAGAATCACTCGCACCCTATCAACGGATGGTAGACCTTGCTCCCGGTGAACCCCTGCTGCGCTCTGCTCTGGCAAAGGCACAGGTTGAAACCGGTGATCCGGCACTACTTGAAGACGCACTTTCAAACCTGCTTGTCGCAACGCGGTCCGAGCCAACACTGGCAGGAAGCTGGAGATTGCTGACGGTTGTCTATGGCCGCCTTGGCATGCAGGGTGAGCTAGCTTTGAGTCAGGCCGAGTTCAACCTTCTCAGCGGCGACCCCAAGGCCGCGCAGGCACTTGGCAACCGGGCCCTCGACATCCTCGCCACTGGCTCGCCCGCATGGATCCGCGCGCAGGACATTATCAGTGAATCCGAACGGCAACTGAAGGACCGCTGACACGGTTTGAACCCGCAGTCTCGCAAAAGGTCACCTTTGCGTGACATTTCGCACCCACGGTTGATCGCGGGGTCCCTGTTCATCATCATCGCGCCGTCCAATTCCGTTTCGTTTCTTCAAGGAGAGTTGTTGTGCCAGAATCCCGCGGGGCCATATTTGTTGCCGTTCTAATAGCTGCCCTTGTTGCGCTGGCAATTGTCTTCCCCCAATTCGGTCAACAGGATGGTCCCATTGTCACGGAAATACCGCGCACGGGAACCGTCACGACATCATTCTCCGATATCCAGAAAAACGACATTCGCAATACCGTGCGCGAATACCTGCTTGAGAACCCGACGGTCATTGTCGAAGCTCTCGAAGCCCTTCAGGCCCGTCAGCAGCAGACCGAGCAACAGCAGTCCCGTGGCGCGCTCTCGGCCCACTCCGACCGTCTGCTCAATTCCCGACAGGACCCGTCAATCGGCAACCCGAACGCCAGTGTCACCGTCGTAGAGTTCTTTGACTACCAGTGCCCCTATTGCAAACGTATGGCCGAGGATCTGGTCAAACTCACCGAAGAAGACCCCGATCTGCGGATTGTCTTCAAGGAATTTCCAGTTTTCGGCACGGAATCGACCCTTGCTGCCCGCGCCGCACTTGCAGCCGCAAAGCAGGGAAAATATGCAGAATTTCATGTCGCCATTATGGGGTTTCGCGGCGCCCCTTCCGAAACAGCAATATTCCGCCTCGCCGACCAATTGGGGTTGAACGAAGAGCGCTTGCGGAAAGACATGCAATCTGAAGAAATCGAAGCGATGATCCAGGCGAACTACCAGCTGGCCCAACAGATTGGGGTCCGCGGCACACCCGCCTTTATCATCGGTGATGAGCTGATCCCCGGCGCGCTGAGCCCCCAGGCCATGCGTGATCTCATTGCGCGCAAACGCGAAGAATCCTGAAGAGAAAAGCTATTCCGCGTCAGGTTGCAGGTCTGGAAAGGCCGAGCTGAATTCCTCGAGCGCAATGCAGGTTTCATAAATCCGAAGCACGGTCGGGAAAGCTGACAAATCGCAGCCAAAGCGTAGGGCATTGAAAACCTGCGGAACCAGGCAAATATCCGCCATGGTCGGGCTGTCACCATGCGCGTACTGACCAGTCGCGTCCGAGGAAAGCATGCCCTCAAGACCCGTCATGCCTTCTGTGATCCAGTGCTTGTACCAACGCTCGTTGCGCGCATCTTCATCGATGCCGAACTCACTTCCCAGCAATCGCAGCACTCTTAGATTGTTGATCGGATGAATATCGCACGAGATCGCCTGGGCAATGGCACGAACCCGCGCCCGACCCTTGGCATCGTCGGGCAGGAATGACGAACGCTCCGGTCGCGTCTCGTGGAGATACTCAATCATTGCCATCGACTGGGTAAGGACCGTGCCGTCATCATCAACAAGGGCGGGGACCAGCCCCTGCGGGTTAACCGCCAGATAGGCTTCCGAGACCTGATCTTTGCGCCGCAAATGGATGTATTCGCGCTCGTAAGCCGTTCCCAGAAGGTTCAGCGCAATGCGCATGCGGAACGCCGCAGACGATCGGTAATAATCATAAAGCTTCATAGTTCGCGCCTCTCCAGAGTCCATGGTCGCGCCGACCTTAAAGGTTCCGGATGTCCAATTCCGGCAACCTATCGGCGGGGACAAATCCGAACACGCACCCATAGAACGCGAGTTCTGCTTCCAACGCACGGCAAACGTTTTCGGCCTTCCGAAAACCATGGCCCTCTCCCTCGAAAAGAACATAGGCGACCGGGATATTCTTGGTGTCCAACGCCGCAACCATCGCTTCGGCCTGGTTGGGCGGCACAACCTTGTCTTCGCTGCCCTGCAGGAAGATGACGGGACAATTCAGTCCCGCCACATGGTTGATCGGAGAGCGTGCCCGGTAAAGTGCTTCTGTCTCAGGAAGTGGTCCTATCAGACGGTCCAGATATCGACTTTCGAACTTGTGCGTGTCACGTGCCAATGTCATCAGGTCGCCGATCCCATAAAGGCTCGCACCCGCCGAAAAAGTATCTTTGAACGTCAAAGACGCCAGCGCCGTATAGCCGCCTGCACTGCCGCCCCGGATCGCCAGTTTCTCCGGATCGGCCTTGTTCTTCGAAACGAGATATTCAGCCCCGGCGACCATGTCTTCAACATCAAAATCACCCCACCTGCCGTAGAGCGCCTCCCGGTAGGCACGACCAAAGCCAGTGCTGCCGCGATAGTTTACATCGAGAACAGCAAAGCCCCGGCTGGTCCAGTACTGGATCGCCAGACTTAACGATGGCGAGGCTGCACTTGTGGGGCCACCATGACCGCGCACGATAAGCGGTGGGCGTTCACCATCCGGACCCACGAAAAGGGCGTTCCGAGGGGGATAATAAAACCCATAGGCAGAGGCGTCTTCGCTCGTTTCGAAGGTTATTGGCTCAGGAACTGAAAGATCATCTTTCGCAATCATCTCTGCAGCGGCGCGTTTGAGCACCACGCAATTTTCTGCCTCAAGATCAAACCGCACAACAGCCTTTGATTCCTGTGGGTTTGCCCCAAGGAACACGACACCTTCACCAATGCTGCGCACACTCGAGATATCGGTGTAAGGCGTTGCAATATCGTGAATTCGCTTGCCGGTAATCTGCGCAAGCTGCCAGAGGCCGTTTTGAGAATAAGCGCACAGTATGTCTCCGGACGGGAGCACATCATAAGTCCGCATACCGAAATTCCACTGCGGAAGGCCAAACTCTGCGTCCCGTTCAATCAGGATCGAAACCGTCTCGCCGTCCCAGACGTGCAGGTTCCACCAGCCTGTCCGGTCCAGTGCGAATACAAGCGACCCGTCTGGACGCCATTCCGGCTGGAAGGCCGCCTCTCCAGCACCGCCTGCGACCTTCAAAACCTCGCCAAGCTTGCCGTCTGCAGCGAGATCAGCCACCCACAGCGTGGCACCATCCCACGGCATGTCTGGCAAATCCCAACTCAGCCATGCCAGGCGGGTTCCGTCGGGAGAAATCCGTGGGTTGGAGATGAAATCATGACTGCTATCGAGCTCGGTGACCGCGCCGTCGGACAAGCCAATGGCAATCAATGCGTTCGCGGTTTCCGCAGCCCCGTGCCGTTCTCGTGCGCAAATCAACCGCGCCCGGGACACATCAACGATCATATCGGCAAACCGGTCGTCCGCGCTGCCTGTCAGAACCTGAGGAGGTTCATCGACCTTGTGGCGATAGATATGCTGGTCTTGGGCGTTCACGAAGTAAATCGTGCCGTCATGGATATGCAAAGCACCGCCGCCATACTCATGCGCCTGAGTCCGCACCGAATAGCCCTCTGGCGTAATGTCGGTATGGCTGCCTTCAACATCCCCGACAAGCACAACCCGCCCGCCTTCGCTGGGTCGTCTTTCGAGCCAATAAATCTGACCGTTGTCAACAAAGACACCGTCCAGCGAAATGGTCGTGTCGGCAATCATGCTCGCCGATATGGGTGATTTCCAGCTCCCGTACGGAGCCTGAACGCGCGCGCCGCTCATAGCAGTACGATTGCTGCCAGCCCCAGGAAGGCCATGAAACCGACAACGTCTGTGATGGTGGTCAGAATGACGGCGGACCCGACGGCGGGATCAACTTTCATTTTCTGAAGCACGATGGGGATCGTGACTCCTGCAAAGCCTGCAATCAGCATATTCACGATCATAGCCGCACCGATCACGATGCCAATCGCGGCGTCGCCGAACCATGCCCAGGTCACGAGCCCGACCAAACACGCGAAGAGGATACCGTTGATGCCACCAACGATGACCTCTTTTCCGACGATGCGCGCGGCATTTGTCGGCGTCAGCTCTTTCATCGCCAGCGCGCGCACCGCAACAGTCAGCGTCTGTGTGCCCGCGTTTCCGCCCATCGAGGCAACAATCGGCATCAGGACCGCCAGCGCCACCACCCTTTCGATTGCGGCATCAAACAGGCTGATCACGAGTGACGCGACAATTGCCGTTCCCAGATTGACGAGAAGCCATGAGAAGCGCGCACGGGTGGTCTCAAAGACAGCTTCATAGAAGTCATCTTCCTGCACACCACCAAGTCGCAGAAAATCTTCCTCGGCTTCTTCCTGAATGACATGGACCACGTCATCGGCCGTGATGACGCCGACCAGTTGGCCGTTTTCATTGACCACCGGCGCGGAAACAAGCGCGTACTGCGTGAACATCAGGGCGACTTCTTCCTGATCCATCTCTACATAAGCCGAACGCAATTCGGTCAGCATGATGTCATCAATCCGAACATCGCGCTGGTTGCGCATCAACCGGGAAAGCGGGATCGTTCCCACCGGAATCCGCTCTTCATCAACAGCATAAATCTCGTAGAAATCACGCGGCAAGCTGGCGGCTCGGTTGCGCAGATAGTCGATGGTGTTGCCGACAGACCAATCCTTGGGAACTGTCACCAACTCGCGCTGCATCAAGCGACCGGCACTGTCTTCCGGATAGGTCATTGCCTGTTCGAGCAAGGCGCGGTCCGAAGGAGAAAGCTGCAGCAGGACACCTTTCTGATCAGCCTCCGGGATATCCTCGAACACATCGAGTGCATCATCCGTATCCAACTCGGAAAGCACGGCTGCCACTTCTTCAGGCTCAAGGATTTCCAGAACATCTTCGCGGACAACATCGTCCATATGCGTCAGGAGTTCCGGATCGAGATGATCACGCACATGGTCGAGAAGCTTGCGCCGGTTTTCGCCCACCAGCTCTTCAAGCAAATCGGCAAGATCTGATACATGAAGCCCGGAAATCAGACTTTCGACTTCCTCCATCCGACCGTCAGCCACAGCCGCGTCACACGCACGCACAAGGGCTTCATCGACGCCATAGCCCCGCTCAGGCTCGTCAACCACAGCTTCCAGGCTAATTTGTGCCTGATCCGTCATATCGCCAATTCATCTTGGCGGATGCTGTGCTGAGCTCCGACAGCAGCCACTGCGCACATATTCAAAAGACCGCGCGCCGTTACCGACGGCGTAACGATATGTGCAGAACGCGCCGCACCAACGAGAATTGGCCCCACGGCCAGGCCATCAGCGAGCGTCTTGAGTAGATTGAAGGCAATGTTGGCAGCGTCCTGATCCGGCATGACGAGAAGGTTCGCCTGCCCCTCGAGAGAACTGTTGGGAAAAATACGTTCGCGGATCTCATAATCGATTGCCGCGTCCGCATGCATCTCGCCCTCCACCTGAATGTCAGGCGCCTTTTCACTGACCAACATTCGCGCACGCCGCATCTTTTGCGCCGAGGCCGAGTTCGAGCTCCCGAAATTCGAGTGTGAAAGCAGCGCAACACGTGGGTTCATGCCAAAGCGACGAACCTGCTCCGCCGCCAGAATGGTCATCTCGGCAACTTCTTCGGCAGTCGGGTCTGGCGTGACATAGGTATCTGTCAGGAAGAAGGTTCCCTTGGACAGGATCAGGACCGAGACAGCCGACATTTCATTTACGCCAGCCTGGTAACCGATAATATCCCGCAGGTGCTGCAAATGTCGGTCATAGCGCCCCTCACTCCCACAGATCATGGCATCCGCATCGCCGCGCATCACAGCCAGAGCCGCGATCACCGTGGAATTGGTGCGAACGCGCGTGCGCGCTTCATCTGGCGAAACACCACTGCGTTGGGCGAGCTTGTGATAGAGCTGCCAGTAGTCCCGATAACGCGGATCATCCTGAGGGTCGATAATCTCGCAATCTTCACCCGGCTTGAAGTTCAATCCAAGGCGTTCGACCCGGTTGCGAACAATATCAGGCCGGCCGATCAGGATGGGCTGAGCGATCCCTTCGTCAATAGCAGCCTTGGCAGCCCGCAAAACACGATCATCCTCACCCTCCGCCAGAACAACTGTCCTGAGTTCCGCCTTGGCGCGATCAAAAATCGGGCGCATGAGCATATCGGACCGAAACACAAAGCGGCTGAGCTGATCAATATAAGCGTCAAAATCCTCAATCGGTCGTGTCGCAACGCCCGTTGCCATGGCCGCGCGGGCCACAGCAGGGGCAACCTCGACGATCAGACGGGGATCGAATGGGCTGGGAATGATTGAATCCGCCCCGAATTTCGTAACCTGGCCACCATAGGCCGACGCCACAACGTCAGACGTTTCTTTCATCGCAAGATTTGCAATCGCATCAACAGCCGCGATCTTCATCTCTTCGTTGATATCAGTCGCTCCGACATCGAGTGCGCCCCGGAAAATATGCGGAAAACACAGAACGTTATTGACCTGGTTGGGGTAGTCCGAGCGACCACTTGCAATCAACGCATCTGGCCGGGCAGCTCTGGCCTCTTCCGGCATGATTTCTGGAGTTGGATTGGCGAGCGCAAAGATCAATGGCGTATCTGCCATCTTCGCCACCATTTCGGGCTTCAGCACACCGGGTGCTGAAAGCCCGAGAAAAATATCCGCCCCTTCGATGACGTCGTCGAGGGTCCGTGCATCCGTCTCCTGTGCGTAGACCTCAAGATACGGGTTCATGCCCTTCTCACGGCCCTTGTAAACCACGCCATTGATATCGGTGAGCGTGACATTCGCGACTGGCAAACCCATGCTTACCAGCAAATGGGTGCAGGCGAGCGCTGCAGCTCCGCCGCCCGACGTAACAAGTCGCACATCCTGAATTTTCTTGTTTGCCAACCGGAGCGCATTGCGAACCGCAGCCCCCACAATGATCGCGGTTCCATGCTGGTCGTCATGGAAAACCGGAATGTTCATTCTCTCGCGGAGTTTTCTTTCAATTTCAAAGCATTCCGGCGCCTTGATGTCCTCAAGATTGATCCCTCCAAAGGTCGGCTCAAGGGCTGCGACAACATCGACAAATTTATCAATATCGGTCTCATCAACCTCGATATCGAAAACGTCGATCCCTGCAAATTTCTTGAACAGGACCGCTTTGCCTTCCATCACAGGTTTGGATGCCAGCGGCCCGATATTGCCCAGGCCAAGTACCGCGGTACCATTTGTGACAACGCCGACCAAATTTGCGCGAATGGTCAACTCAGAGGCCATACTTGGGTCCTCTGCGATTGCCAGAGAGGCGTGAGCAACACCTGGGGTGTAAGCACGGGAAAGGTCTCGCTGGTTGGCCAACGGCTTTGTCGCGACAACTTCGACCTTTCCAGGCCGTCCTTCTCGATGATACCGCAATGCGGTTTCGCGCATATCTTCAGCCACGTCTCAATCCCCGTTTCGATGGATATCTTGTTTAGATGCGCGTTCCGCTCGCAGGTGGCAACCGGAAAACGGGAAAATCGGGTACAAGGGCACTATATTCCTCGAGAAAGACATGAACACGACACTCAAAACAAAACTTGGTCGCCCCGCAGGTTCACCACCGGTGGAATGGCAGACCCGATCAGGCCTCACCCCTTATCCCGAGGCCGTTTCCGCGATGGAAGAGCGTGTGGCGGACATCCGGGACGGCAAGGCGCGCGAACTTGTCTGGCTGGTCGAACACCCACCCCTCTACACCTCGGGCACAAGTGCGCGCGTAGAGGACTTGCTCGAACCCGATCGGTTTCCGGTCTTTGATACCGGGCGCGGTGGCCAATACACCTATCATGGTCCGGGTCAGCGCGTGGCCTATGCGATGATGGATCTGCGCGAACGCGGGCAGGACCTGCGCACATATGTCCGCGGCCTTGAAGGCTGGGTGATCGATGCACTCGCGCAGTTTGATATCAAGGGTGAACGCCGTGACGGGCGCGTGGGGATCTGGGTAGCTCACGCTGATGGCCGTGAAGACAAGATTGCCGCGATCGGTGTGCGGGTGCGCGGTTGGGTGACCTATCACGGCATCTCGATCAATGTCGCACCGGATCTCGACCATTTCTCGGGCATCGTCCCCTGCGGTATCGGGGATGAAGGGCTAGGGGTCACAAGCCTGAGAGATCTTGGCGTGAATGCCAGCCTCGAAGACGTCGACGCGATTCTCAAAAAGAGCTTCAGTAACATCTTCGGCTAGTGTTCAGCGGATCTCGGCCGTCGAACGCTGCCGAAACCCCTGACCCGCAAATTCGCTTGCCTTCAGGGGTTCGCAGAAAACATTCTCCACCGAAGCCGCCGGCGGTCCATCCGCACAATTCCCGACCATGCGTTCGACCTGCGCAGCCGGCCCGCAGAACACCGCCTCCACTGAACCGTCTGTGCGATTGCGAACCCAGCCATCGAGACAAAGGTCGCGCGCAAGGTTAACCGTCCAAGCACGAAACCAGACGCCTTGGACACGACCAGAAATCACAACCCGCGTCGCCAGGACATCGGACACTATTCAAACTCGATAATCGCCTGATCGACACTCAAGCTGTCGCCCGATGCGGCGTGGACGGTTTTCACGACACCATCGGCACTGGCGCGAAGAACATTCTCCATCTTCATCGCCTCTATAACGGCGACCTCTTCGCCGGCAAGAACCTTAACCCCTTCCTCAACCGACAAAGACACCAACAGCCCCGGCATCGGTGAGAGCACGAACTTGCTCATATCCGGTGGTTCTTTCTCCGGCATCAATACCGCGAGCTTTGCAGCACGTGGGGTCAAAACTCTCAGCGAGGCCTCAACCCCGCGATGGGTCACGCGATAGGAAACGCCCAGCCGATCGATCTGGAAAATTGCGGCTTCCCCATCGAGACGAGCGGCAAAAACGGGATCGCCGAGCGACCAATTCGTATCCAGCGCAATTGTGTGATCTCTCACGCTGATATCCGCACCGTCTTCGCGGAATGTTACGGAGGCCGCATTCATTTCGCCGCCAATTTGAACCTGCCAGTCCTGCACGTTACGCGGGATACCGGGTTCGCCGGCATGACCTGACTGATTGGCGCGACCGGCATAGCGCGCATGTACAAACGTCGCGACAGCGCAGAACCTGTCCAGAAGATCGCCCTCTGGTGCCAGTGGCGCGTAACCGTCAGGATACTCTTCTGCAATGAAGTTGGTTGTGAAGTCGCCCGAGGCAAAGCGCGGATGGGAAATGATCGAGGCCAAAAATGCGGTGTTGTGACCCGTTCCGCGAATATAATAGCCATCGAGCGCATCCTGCATCCGGATGATCGCCGCATTGCGATCCGCGCCGTGGGTCGCCAGTTTTGCGATCATCGGGTCGTAATACATTGAAATTTCCGAGCCCTCACCGACCCCGGTATCTATCCGGACACTTCCCTCCTCTTGGACTGGGGCGCGGTAGCGCGCCAGACGTCCGATTGCCGGCAGGAAATTACGCGCGGGATCCTCGGCATAAACCCGGGATTCGATCGCCCAGCCATCGACCTTCACATCATCCTGGGAGATCGACAGCTTTTCGCCATCAGCAACCCGAATCATCTGTTCGACCAGATCAAGCCCCGTGATCATCTCGGTGACAGGATGCTCCACCTGAAGTCGCGTGTTCATCTCGAGGAAGTAAAAATTCTGATCCTTGTCGACGATGAACTCGACAGTCCCGGCGGACCGATATCCAACGGCACGGGAAAGTGCACAGGCCTGTTCCCCCATCGCCTGTCGGGTCTCTTCCTTCAGGAAAGGTGACGGCGCTTCCTCAATGACCTTCTGGTGACGGCGCTGAATGGAACATTCGCGCTCACCTAGATGGATCACGTTGCCATGGGAATCCGCGAGCACCTGAATCTCAATATGGCGCGGCTCAACGACGAATTTTTCGATAAAAATACGATCATCGCCAAAGCTTGACCGGGCCTCGTTCTGCGCAGAGCGAAACCCTTCTGCGACCTCATCGTCACTTGCGGCAATACGCATGCCCTTGCCACCGCCGCCAGCCGACGCCTTGATCATCACCGGATAGCCGATTTCCCGCGCGATCTTCAGCGCCTCGGTATCGTCAGCGATAATCCCCATATGCCCCGGGACCGTGGTTACCCCTGCGGCATCCGCCAGCTTTTTGGATTCGATCTTGTCGCCCATGGCTGCAATGGCGTCCGGCGGAGGTCCAATAAACGCAATTCCTTCGGCTTCCAGAGCACGAGCAAAATCAGCATTCTCAGAGAGAAACCCGTATCCCGGGTGAACAGCTTCAGCTCCGGTCTGCCGAATGGCGTCCAGAATTTTGTCGGCAATCAGATAACTTTCAGCGGCCGGTGACGGGCCTATATGAACGGCTTCATCGGCCATCCGGACAGCAAGCGACCCCGCATCAGCGTCCGAATAGACAGCCACAGTTGCAATACCCATGTCCCGAGCAGTTCGGATGACACGGCAGGCGATTTCGCCCCGATTGGCGATGAGGATTTTCGAAAACATGATGAGAAACTAAGCAAGCATGTTGCAGCGCGCAATGGATGATCGAGAGTGTTTTTACATTGTGAGAAGCCAGCGTAGACGCGAACGCCTGACATACGTAGCCTGCGCATGATGAGTGAGGCACGACACACGACAATACCGACACGCATGAGAGCGTCTCTGTCCGCTGTCCTGGTTGGTGGCGTGACTCTGCTGATCCTTCTCGCGGTCGGAAGTGTACTCTGGATCACACTCACCAGCGCGACGCGAAACACATTTGAACTTCTTGGACAAAGGGCAAATGCCACCCTGGACGTGCTTGAAGCCAAGGTTGATGGCCAGTTGCTGTCCGTCATGGGCGGCACGGAAGAATTCGCAGATCAATTCGCCGATGGCCGCCTGAACATCAAAGACAAGCGCGACAATGTATTCCATGCATTTTCGGGCTTTCTCTCAGCCCATCCGCAGGTCACAGCGCTGCTCTATTTGGATGTCGAACTGGATTCAATCGTTGTCTCCCGGAGCGAAGGATATCCGATCGAAGTGCCGTCCACCCCGGCGTCAACGGAGCGAAGAAGTTTTGCCTTGAACCTCGCCCGCACACATCGCCACCCGGTCTGGGGCGACCCAATCTGGGTTTCAGATATCGGACAACCCGTCCTCACCTATATCGCACCGGTTAAACGAGGAGATGACTTGCTGGGGGTCATGGTCGCCCCTGTCGTTCTGACAAATGTTTCGGCTTTCCTTCTCGATCTCGAGACCAAGGGCGACCTGAGCGCCTTCATTCTCCACAATCGGGACCGGGTCCTTGCACACCCAAGGATGAAAGAGGCTGACTTCAGCAAAACGAACACGGTCACACAGACCCCGCTACCGCTCCTGCAGGATATGTCCGACCCTGCATTCGACCTGCTCACAGGTGGCGGAGATGAGGCGACCCTGCTTCTGGAGTACGCTGCAGATATCACCAATGCACGCGTTGGCGAGGACTTGATTGTCCTGACACGTGACACCGACAAGTTTGGCCCAGCAGTCTGGACGCTCGGAGTCACGTTTCAGCGCGCAATCGTAGGTCAGGAAGTCGACCGCCTCGTCACAACAGCAATTGTCGGCAGCATTATCCTTGTTCTCGCTGTGGTTCTTGGTTTTGTTTTGGCCCGGTACCTCAATCGCCAGATCGGACGACTGGTGACCTCCGCAGGCGCACTCACCGAGCTGGACATCAATGCAGCACCGAACGTGCCTGACAGTCGCATCCGGGAGTTGTCGGACGCGGCTCAAGCTTTCAATCGTATGATTGCAGCACTTCGCCTGTTCGAGGTCTATGTCCCCAAGCAACTTGTGCTCCGGATGATGCAGCGAGGCGAAGAAGTCGAAACAACGCAGGAACGCGTTGTGACAGTCATGTTTACTGATATTCGCGGGTTTTCGACCATCGCCGAGCATATGGATGCAACGGGAATCGCTGAACTGTTAAACCTGCATTTTGACATGCTGGCGGGTCCAATCGAGGCAGAAGGCGGGACCGTCGACAAGTACATCGGTGACGCCATCATGGCATTCTGGGGTGCACCCGAGGAAATGCCCGATCATGCCGCTCGCGCAATGCGGGCGGCAGCCGAAATCCAGCGCGTTGTTCATGCAGACAATGAACGACGACGCGCCAATGGAGAACCGTTACTGGCCGTCCGTGTGGGCGTTCACACCGGCCCCGTGGTTGTTGGCAATATCGGCTCGCGAAACCGGATCAACTACACAATTGTGGGAGATGCCGTGAATATCGCATCGCGCATCGACTCACTCGCCAAACAAATCGCCAAGGATGAGGACTGTATTGTTCTGGTCAGCAGCGACACTTGCGATCACGCACAGGCTGGGCCAAACGACGGCTATGACCTTTCCGCCATGGGCGAGCAAGAAATTCGCGGCCGTCAGGGAACCGTCCGAATATTCCGGCTGGACGCACATGAAACAGATCGGTAATCAACGCGCATCATGAACACCGAAGAACTCCAGCAGCGGATTGCTGCGTTCCCCTACTGGTATCATCGAATCGAGTTGGTTGATGGGGTCACAACACCGGGCTGGGCACCAATTTCCGCCGACGCCTACCGTATTCCCGACGACCTGTCTGGAAAGCGCGTTCTGGATATCGGCGCATGGGATGGCTACTGGACATTCGAAGCCATGAAGCGGGGAGCCGAACAGGTCATCGCGATCGATGATTTCTCGGACTTCGTTGGCGAGCTGGAAAGCAAAGACAGGAAAGCCTGGGAGAATTTCGATCTTTGCCGTGAGGCGCTTGGTTATGACCACGAGGCCTGCCAGCGTCACGAAATGACAATCTATGACCTCACGCCCGAGACATTCGGGATGTTCGATGTCGTGTTCTGTTTTGGCGTGCTCTATCACCTGCGCTGGCCGATGTATGCGATCGACAAATTGTCGGATGTCTGCACCGGCGATCTCTTCATGGAATCGGCCGTTTCAGATGATTTCAGCGCTTACCGCGGTGGTCTTGGGAAGGGATTCGGATCCGACATGGTTGCCGAGTTCTATCCCAATGACGAATACGGTGAGAACGAGACCAATTGGTGGGCTCCCACTCTCCGATGCATGGGAAGCATGGTCAAAGCATCCGGTTTTGAAACCGTGCGCGGCTGGAAGCTCACCGACAACCCACAACGAATCTCGCAGTGCCGCGGTTTCGTTTGGGGCAGCAAAACTTCCGACTAGGCCACATCTGCCAGCACCACGAACTCGACGCTAGAGCGGAATATTATCGTGCTTCTTCCAGGGGTTCTCGAGTTGCTTGTCTTCGAGCAACCGAAGCGCCCGGCAGAGTCGCCGACGGGTGTTTCGCGGATGGATCACGTCGTCGATGAATCCCCTTTGCGCCGCGATGAACGGATTGGCGAAACGCTGCCGGTATTCCTCGGTCAGCTCCTCAATTCGTTCAGGATTGTCACGCTCTTCCCGATAGATGATTTCCACGGCCCCTTTGGACCCCATCACCGCGATTTCCGCTGTCGGCCAGGCATAATTCAAATCACCACGAATGTGCTTGGACGACATCACATCATAGGCGCCGCCATAGGCCTTGCGCGTGATCAGTGTGACCTTGGGCACGGTGGCTTCGGCATAGGCAAACAGCAGCTTGGCACCATGCTTGATGATGCCGCCATATTCCTGGGACGTACCGGGCAGGAACCCCGGAACATCGACAAAGGTAACAATCGGAATGTTGAAGCAATCGCAGAAGCGTACAAACCGCGCTGCTTTCTTGGATGAATCAATGTCCAGACAACCGGCCAACACCATGGGCTGGTTGGCGACAAAGCCCACCGTGCGGCCCTCCATGCGACCAAACCCGATGATGATGTTTGCTGCATGGTCACGCTGCAACTCAAAGAAGTCTCCTTCATCGATCACTTTCGTGATCAATTCCTTCATGTCGTAGGGCTTCTGCGGGTCCGGCGGGATTAGCGTTTCCAGCGACGGCTCCACGCGATCATAGGGATCGCTGGTCGGCCAGACCGGTGGGTCCTCACGATTGCTCATCGGCATGAAGTCATAAAAGCGACGCAGTTCCAGCAGGGTATCCACGTCGTTCTCGAAGGCGCCATCGGCCACGCTGGATTTGGTGGTATGTGTACTCGCGCCGCCAAGTTGCTCCTGCGTGACGTCTTCATGGGTAACGGTTTTGACCACCTCCGGACCGGTCACGAACATGTAGGAGGTATCCTGAACCATGAAGATGAAATCCGTCATGGCTGGCGAATAGACCGCACCACCAGCACAGGGGCCCATAATCGCCGAAATTTGGGGGATCACGCCCGAAGCGTTGACGTTGCGCTGGAACACCTCGGCATAGCCCGCGAGCGAGCCCACGCCCTCCTGAATGCGGGCCCCGCCCGAGTCATTCAACCCAATGACCGGTGCCCCCACCTTCATGGCCATATCCATGACTTTGCAGATTTTCAGCGCATGTGCTTCTGACAGGGAACCACCAAACACGGTGAAATCCTGCGAGAACACAAAGACTTTGCGGCCATTGATCAGGCCCCATCCCGTGACGACGCCATCACCGGGAATAGGCTCGATATCTGCGGTCATCTCGTTTGGGGCCTGTTCGACAAACATATCGAACTCCTCAAACGTCTCATCGTCGAGCAGAATTTCCAGGCGCTCCCGCGCCGTCAGCTTTCCCTTGGCATGCTGGGATTCTATGCGGCGTTCGCCGCCGCCCAACCGTGCACGGGCGCGACGAATTTCCAACTGCTCCAGAATATCCTGCATAACCATTCCCTGATCGCGTTGCGTGAGCATTTTCAATAGCAGTTTTGATCCGGCTTAGGCCAGATTGGCCGGCCCGATTCAATTTGCGCGGACAAGCTCAACAAACCGCGCAGACGCCTCGAGGTCAGCCCGAAGAGTTTCCCGCCGCGCCTCCGCCTCTGGGTCCACGCCCCAGCGGGAGTTCTGGTAAGTTTCGTCAAGCTGGCTCGCCTCGAAAGCGGCCTGCGCATCGAGCCGTTCACGAACCAATGCCAGGGCAATGACAAGGGATCCACTCGCTGCCGTCGCGACTGATAGCGCGGCAAGTTCAAATTCATCATGCTCATCAAGTGCAGATCGTAAGCGTTGAATATCTTCAGGGCTTTGATCCACAGGCGAAATCCCTTCGGTCACCTTGAGATCTGCACCAAAGGAGTCCCGCGACCAGTCCAGCAAAGGCTGCCACATTCTCGATTGCATCACGACAAGCCCCGACGGCGCAGGTGCGCGATAACAAACGAGATCTGTCTCTGCATAAGCGGCGATCTGGTCGGTATAGCCGCTGCGGTCCCCCCGGACCCGGTCAACAGCTGTCGCCGCCATGCGCGTCAGAGGCATCGTCTCGACGTCGATCTCCTCGGCCTGCGCATCCCATTCGTCCGAAATGGCTGTCGCCAATGTCTTTCCGGGAACCTGCAACGGGTTCCGCATAGGCGTGCGGACAGGACGACCATCCAAATGAACCTCAAGTCCAATCCCGTCATCGACAGGGGCCACAACTACGGTGTCATAAAATCTCTTCACAGCTTGCTATCCAGTCGAATTTTATTCGCTACCATTACCCGGCTTTTGCGATGCGTCCGGTTCTCGCGCTCCCTCGGGATTGCCGCCCTGTACAGGCTTGGATGGCGCGGCATCTTTCTGCCCGTCTGCCCCCCTGACGGTCTGCACGCAAGGATGCGAGCTACCTCCCAATTCGGTAAGACCAATGAGCGCAGCAGGCGGAAACAGCACCGAACCCAGCAAGGCTCCAAGTTTTGTCAGTGTTGCAAGTGTATTGGGACGAAAGCTCGGATCGCTCAATGGTCCGCGCACATCAATCGGAACAGCCAGACTGAGATCAAAACCACGCGGAGACGGTTTTATCTTCAGGTTGTAGCGCTCTGTCGCCAGATTGATATCCCCGGAAACTCCCAGTTCGATAACTTCGGTCTTCAAAACACCAACTTTACTGGTTGCGATACCCTGCGCGATGTCGAAATCACTCGCCAGGCATTCGATTGCCACCCACTGCTTATTGTTGAGCACCTCGCCAATACCTGAGAACAGGCCACTGACAAACCCCAGACCCTCGTTCCGCATCCGTCCTTCAGACATCAACAGGCGCGCATCACCATCCAGACTTCCAACAATTTCAGCGATAGAGTGTCCGGATCCCGTAATCGAAGCATCGAAAGTCCCCTTCCCTTCAATCACATCCAGATTGACGAAATCCTTAAGAAGTTGACCAATCTGCAGGTTCGGGCTTTGCAGGTTTAGCACCAGCAAAGGCTTTTCAGCCCGGGCATCAAATTTGAACTCACCCTGCACATCGCTCTGTCTGTAGGTGAGTGCCAAGGGTTGAAAACTCAGCACATCGGAATCCAGGACAATGCGAGAATCGATGCTCCGGTAGATTCCGTAGGGGGTCACCAATTCTCCTGCCTTCAATGCCACATCAATTTTTGCAGCACGCAGAAAATCGAGCGGCAGCAAGTCTGCCGGAAATATCTTGTCGCTGGTATCTTTCGCGTCTTCAGCCAACACTGACTCTTTTGCAGGCAAGAGCGGGACAATTGCCGGTGTCTCGTCCGGGAAGACCAGTGTGGAATCGAAACGCACTGTATCGATTGTTCCTGAGATGTCGGGCTGTACACCTGAAAAGACGATACGTCCCTGTGCTTTTAGATCGGAATCTTCGAGCTGAAGAACGAGGTTCTCAAAACTGAATTGCCCCTCATCCCCTTTTACAATTGCTGTCAGATCTATCGGCAGATCCTGTGGCAGATCAAAGTCGACAAACGTTTTGAGGAACCCCAGCCGTTGCGCCTTGGCATCAAGAACGAGATCATAGTCGATGCTCTGATCCTTACCGGCAGTATCAACCGTCACGGACCCCGTAAGCGCTGTCTGCTCAAAAGACACAGGGTCAAAATCTAGGGCCACAGTCTTATCTGTGCCCTTGGCCGCAATATTTCCGGTTATCGGGCCAATATCCGGAAAATCCAAATCCACAATCGGATCCAGGATGGCCAGTGACTGCCCATCTGCCGTGACCGAGAGATCATAAGTCAATGCGTCCGAATCCTGTTCGAAGCCGGTTGTGAACTTTCCGTTCACCGACGCGTTCTGGAACTGCGCATTCTCAAGATCAAGGCGCAGGTTTTTATCATCCCCCCGCAGGCGGGCTTTGCCGGTGACCGGACCAAAGTCGGGAAGATCATCCACATAAGACGCAACGATGGTCAGGACTTGCCCGCTAAGATCGGCTGATACATCAAACGCAAAGCCAGAGACTTCCTCGGTCAGGCCGGTTTGAAGGAAGCCGGTAAAATTGACGTTCTCAACCTGAACACCCTCAGGCTTGATCCGCATTTCGACCAGATCACCAAACATCCGCACCTTCCCTGTCATCGGGCTGATCACAGGAAGTGTGACATCGAGGAAAGGGCGGGCAATGTCGATCGACTGATCCTTCATGTCGAAGGTGGCGTCATATGTGATGGCACCGGCTTCTCCGAGGAAGTCCACGGTCGCTCCCCCGCTCACGGAAGACTGCCCAACGCGTGCCGTTTTCGCGTCAATCCGCAGCCCTTCCTGATTGCCGGTAATTCCAAAGACACCGTCGACAGGCCCAAGGGTCTTCAGAGGTAAATCGACATAGGCATCGGCAAGCCCCAGAGACTGGCCATCAAGCGTCATCGACAGGTCATATTCGATTGTCTCATCGTCGAGATCAATTTCCGCTCTGCCCGTCAGACGCGCATGTTCGGCTTGGACCAAAATTCCCTCAACAACCGGCTGAAGCGGTTTTCCGGAAATCCGTGCGCTTATGGTCAACGGACCAATATCAGGCAACGGGGCTGTTATGAATGGGTCGACCGTGCCAATCGCATCACCCAACACGGTAATACTGACATCAAAACCATCGGGTTCCTGAGGCTGGCGCACACCACCATCCACTTCAACCTCCAGACCGAATACCGTACCTGTCAAATTGACAGGCACCGGTTGTCGACCAGAGAAGATTGAATCCCATGACCCAATCCTGCCGCTCAAATCAACTTCAGCGGTTTCATCGGCCAGACGCAAACTTCCCTCGATATCAATATCCAGAGGGTCGCCAGGCGCACCCGGTTCGGCAATGGCCTTTTTAATCGAAGCGCGGGTTTGCGTTCCGGCGCGCCCATCAACAATGTCGAAATTCACGTTCTCCAGACGAAATTGGGCGATCTCGAACGGCAGTTCATCAAATATACTGCTGTCGTCCTCCGGTTGATCGCTTTCCAGATTCGACAAAAAATCGAGATTACTCCGCCCCTCATTATCGAATTCGATATCCCCGTTCACACCGCGGATAAACAGTCGTTCGATATCAACATATCCAGAGAGCAACGGCAGAATACGAACATCGAGTTCCAACCGTTCCAATGACAACATCTGGGGAACCTTGGCCCATTCGGCATTGGCGAAGGTGACGTCGCGGACAACAAGCTTTGTCGTTGATCCGATATCCAGATCGATCACCCCATCGAAGGAGAGTTTCCGCCCTGTTTCCTTCTCGACGTAGGCCGTGATCCGGTCCTTGTGATTATTGGGATCCAGATTGAGGATATAGGCGACCGCGGAAACAACCACGGCCACCAGAAGAATTCCGACAATTTTCAATATCGTGCGCAGGCGCATCAACAATGCCTTCTGTTAGAAAATGCAGTAACGACATCAACGACTGAAGTCGGAAAAAGCTCCGCCACCCCATCAAGCACACATAGCGCATCACCCGGATTTGTTCGATTGCCATTCCTCTAAATCGCGGGAATGAACGCAAAATAACCTTGTTTCAAGCCGTTTTGGCATTGAATCCAAGGAATTTCCAACTTTCGTGCAATTCATCATCAAGCGGGGCAGAAACCTGAAGGCGCTCTCCGCCCGCCGGATGAGGCAATGACAGGGATTGAGCGTGCAAATGCAGTCGCTTGGGGAGCCCCGCAAAAAAGCTCTCGCGGCCGCCATACTTTCCGTCCCCCAAAATCGGGTTCCCCATCAAGGCACAATGAGCCCGCAATTGATGGGTACGCCCTGTCCGCGGGCGCAGTTCCAGCCAGGCGACCCGCCCGGCTGCATTGTCGATGACACGGTAGTCGGTCTCGGCAAACTGGCCCTCATCCGCAGCCTCCATCTTTTCATGTCCCAGACCGCCGCGCTTCTCAAGCGGGGCATCAATCGTTCCCGCTTCAACCTCAGGCAGACCCATAACAAGAGCCCAGTAGACTTTCTCGACCGTCCGGCCCTGAAAGGAGCGACTGAGGGTCTGAGCGGCCTGTCTGGTCCGCGCCAACAACAGAACACCACTTGTATCCTTATCCAACCGATGGACCAGCCGTGGGCGCTCAGAGGCGTCGTAGCGCAACGCATCGAGCATTCCATCGACATGGCGCGTGGTGCCAGAGCCGCCCTGCACAGCCAATCCAGATGGTTTGTTGATCGCAATCACGTGGTCGTCCTTGTAGATGACACGGGATTGCAAATCAGCAGCAACCTTTGGCGGAACCACCGGGTGGGTGCGTTCTGTTTTCGCAGTCACCGGTGCCATCGGCGGCAGTCGAATTTCCTGACCGCTGGACAAACGCACACCGGGTTTTACGCGGCCACCATCAACGCGCACCTGACCTGTGCGCAACCATTTCGCCAGTTGCCCATAGGGGACGTTGGGGAAATGTCGTTTGAACCACCGGTCAACGCGGATATCGTCGTCATCGGCCGAGACTTCCATATGCCGAACGGCATTTTCTTCTGTTGTATTCATGTAAACAAAATCCGCGCGAGCTTCAGCCCAGCAAAAAGCGCCGTTATCGATAGCGCAACTGATGCCACTATATAGGCACCTGCAAGCAGGAGCTGCCCGCGCTCATAGAGCAACACCACATCCAGCGAAAACGTCGAAAAGGTTGTAAAAGCGCCCAGTCCGCCAACAGTCAGCAGCGCACGCATTTCCATAGACACGGGCCAGGACACTGCAAAAACATGTACCAGTGCGCCCATGAGGAACGACCCCACCACATTGACGGTCAATGTCGCCCACGGAAAGCCTGTACCCAGAAGAACAACCGTCCCCACATTCACGAAATGTCGCCCCACGGCACCAATGGCACCACCACAGGCGATCGCAAGAATCATGTTCACGTCACACCGGGGCCCGGCAAAATCAGCCTGTTTGTCATGATTCTGAATCCTCAACGCGACGCTGTGACCGCAACTTATCCCAGTACTCTAGGCGTTTGGAAATCTCGCGTTCAAAACCGCGCTCAACAGGTTGATAGAAGTTCTGGCGTGCGATGTCTTCCGGGAAGTAATCCTGCCCCGAAAACCCATCTTCGGCATTGTGGTCGTAGCTGTAACCTGCCCCGTACCCCAGGTCTTTCATAAGGCCGGTTGGCGCATTCAGGATGTGCTTTGGCGGCATGAGTGAGCCCGTTTCTTTGGCCGCCCGCATAGCAGCGCCAAAGGCACTGTAGGCCGCATTGGATTTGGGGGCGCTGGCCAGATAGATCGTGCATTGCGCCAGCGCAAGCTCCCCCTCCGGCGAACCTATACGTTCATAAGCTTCCCAGGCTGCAAGCGCTTGGGGCAATGCCTGAGGATCGGCCAGACCGATATCCTCCACCGCAGCACGCGCCAGGCGTCGCGCGATAAAACGCGGATCTTCCCCGCCGGCAAGCATCCGCGCCAGCCAGTAGAGCGCTGCGTCCACATCTGACCCCCGCAGGGATTTATGGAGAGCACTGATCAGATTGTAGTGGCCTTCCTGCCCCTTATCATAAAGCGGCGCCCGCTTCTGGACAGTCTCAATCAATTGCGCGGTATCGAGCGGGGTGTCGCGGTCCAGCGCAAACAGTTCTTCAGCCAGGTTCAGCAAATAACGCCCATCCCCATCGGCCATGGCACGTAAGGCATGACGGGCCTCTTCATCGACAGGCATCGATCGCCCTTCGATCGCTTCCGCCCGCGACAACAATTCATCAAGCGCAGCATCCGAGAGACGGTTCAAGACGAAGACCTGACATCGCGACAACAATGCAGCATTGATTTCAAAGGAAGGGTTTTCGGTTGTTGCCCCTATCAGGGTGACCGTGCCGTCTTCCACGTAAGGCAAGAATCCGTCCTGCTGGGCGCGGTTGAAGCGATGGATTTCATCGATAAACAGCAACGTCCCCTTCCCACCCGCACGACGCGCAGACGCACGTTCAAAGACCTTACGGAGGTCCGCAACGCCGGAAAAAACCGCAGAAAGGGGCTCAAATTCCAGATCTGTCTCAAGCGCAAGCAATCTTGCAATCGTCGTCTTTCCGCAACCCGGCGGCCCCCATAACACCATGCTCGCCAGTCGGCCATTTACCGTCATCCGACCGATGGGCCCCTCTTTCGCAAGAAGGTGGTCCTGCCCGACCACTTCGCTGATCGTCACTGGGCGCAATCTGTCTGCAAGCGGACGCGGCGCTTGCGCAGAAAACATCTCAGACTGGTCCAGTGGGCCAGTCATCCTGTGATCGAGATTGAAAACAGGCGTCCGGCGCGCCGCACCGTTATTTGCCACCGGGGACGCTGCTCAGAGACCGCCGCCCGTAACTGTGAAACGCGGTCGATCTTCTGATCATTAATTTCAACAACCACATCACCGGGTCGGAATTCCAAGCGATGGGCGGGGCTGCGGGACGCCACATCACGCACCACCACTCCGGTATCAAAATGATCCCGGCCCATCTCTGCCGCCAGCGCAGGAGATAGGTTTGCGATCGTCGCCCCCGCCAGGGGATGCGGGCCGCGGAGTTGATGTTCGTTACGTGCCGGAATTTCAGGGGGATGTTCAAGGATCAAATCAACATCAAACAATTGATCGGGGCGCCGCACAGACAACCGGGTCGTTTCACCCACAAGCCCCGTGGCAATCCGAAACCGCAGACCTTCTTCATCAAAGACAGGCTGGCCCTCTACGGCAATGATGATATCGCCGGATTTGAGACCCGAACGCAAAGCCGGGCCCTCCGGGTGGATGTCAGAAAGTATGACCCCCTCGGGTCGCGCAAGGCCGATCGCGCTGGCAATATCAGGCGTGACCGTACCGGCCTTGGCACCGAGCCACGCCCGCCGCAACGCATCACCCGACGCAGCGCCTGCAATGACGGTTCGCACCATATTGGACGGAACGGCAAAACCGATCCCCTGACTGCCTCCGCTTCGGGAGAAGATCGCGGTATTAATGCCGGCAAGTGTTCCATCCATCCGCAATAGCGCGCCCCCCGAATTACCCGGATTGATTGCGGCATCTGTCTGGATGAAGAAATTGAAGTCGGAAATGCCAACATTTGTCCGTGCCAGGCCTGAAACGATACCGCTGGTGACGGTCTGACCAACACCGAAGGGATTCCCGATTGCCAGTACGAGATCGCCCACTTCCAGCTGATCGCTATCCCCCAGTTCGACATAGGGCAGGCTCTCACCATCGGTGTCGAGCTGCAGGATTGCCAGATCGGTTTGTTCGTCTTCGCGCAGAATTCGCGCGTCAAACTCACGGCGGTCGGACAACACCACCTTGATGGTGTCAGCTCCCTCGATCACATGAAAATTCGTCACGATCAGCCCGTCCGGACGAACGATCACCCCGGACCCGAGAGAGTTCTCGGAACGTTCGCGTGGCTGCACGCGATCAAAGGATTCACCGAAGAAACGCCGGAAAAATGGATCATTGAACAGAGGTGAAGCCGGGCCTCGCGGTTGAACAGCTTTGCGGGTAAACACATTGACCACAGCCGGGGAGGCCTGCTTCACAAGCGGTGCAAATGACAACATCACCTGTTCACGGCCTTCGGGTGCGACGCGCTGAGCAGCAGCATCCGACACATAAACGGCCGCCAGCAGGACCAAGGACAGGGCGATAATTCTTGAAATAGCACTCATGGTTCAATTCTAGTCCGGTTCGCGCAAAGTTTCATTGCCGGAGACGAAAAAGGCCGCTCAAAAGAGCGGCCTTGATCAAATTATCGTCGATGTGCGCCCTAGGCCGCAACCTCTTCGAAATCCTCTTCATTGACCTGAACCGGACCTGAATCCTGTCCCTTGGCGTCTTCGTCGCGATCCACCAACTCAATAATGGCCATCGGCGCAGAATCACCATAGCGGAAACCCGCCTTGAGAACGCGCGTATAGCCACCCGGGCGATCCGCATACCGCTCTGCCAAAGTAGAGAACAACTTCTCTACAAGAGCGCGATCCTTGATCGTGCTCAGGGCCTGACGGCGCGCATGCAGGTCTCCCCGCTTGCCGAGTGTGATCAGCTTATCAACGATGCTCCGCAGCTCTTTTGCCTTGGGCAACGTCGTCACGATTTGCTCGTGCTTGACCAGTGCGGTGGACATATTCGCGAACATCGCCTTGCGGTGACTGCTCGTCCGATTAAGTTTCCGCGGACCTTTACGGTGTCGCATTGTAACTACTCCTAAGCTTCAGGACCGTTAGAACGGTTCTTCGAGGCGCTTTGCCAGATCTTCAATATTCTCGGGCGGCCAGGCGGGGATCTCCATACCGAGGTGGAGGCCCATCTGTGCCAGAACTTCCTTGATTTCGTTCAACGACTTACGACCGAAGTTCGGCGTACGAAGCATTTCTGCTTCAGTCTTTTGAACGAGATCGCCGATGTAAACGATGTTGTCGTTCTTGAGACAATTCGCGGAGCGAACGGACAGCTCCAACTCATCAACCTTGCGAAGAAGGTTGCGGTTGAATTCAAGCTCGTCATCAATTTCCTCAACCGGCTGAGCTGCTTTCGGCTCGTCGAAGTTGACGAAGAGCTGAAGCTGGTCCTGAAGAATGCGCGCGGCCAGTGCCACTGCATCTTCCGGTGTCATTGCACCGTTTGTCTCTAGCTCAAGGGTGAGTTTATCAAGATCAGTCCGCTCGCCAACACGGGCATTGCCGACATGATAAGAAACCTTGTGAACCGGCGAAAACAGCGCATCCACCGGGATCAGACCGATCGGCGCATCCGCAGCGCGGTTCTGTGCGGCCGGCACATAACCCTTGCCGGATTCAACCATCAATTCCATCACAACACGGGCGCCCTGATCGAGCGTCATCAAAACGTGATCCGGATCCATGATTTCAATATCGGGACCAGTATCGATCTGACTTGCTGTCACCTCACCCGGACCTGTCGCAGTGAGCGTCATCCGCTTGGGACCTTCGCTATGCATGCGCAAGGCAAGGGCCTTGATATTCAGGACCACATCGGTGATGTCCTCGCGAACACCCGGAATGGACGAAAACTCGTGCAGAACGCCTTCGATCTGGATCGACGTTACGGCTGCACCCTGCAGAGACGAAAGCAGAATGCGGCGCAATGCATTGCCAAGCGTCAGGCCAAAGCCACGCTCCAGCGGTTCAGCCACAACAGTTGCCTGACGTGCCGGGTTCAAACCGCCGGCAATGTCGAGCTTGTTGGGTTTAATCAATTCGGTCCAATTCTTTTGAAGCATATTGCTTTCCTTAAACCTTTTTCGGCCCGCCTCGACCCAATGTCATGACGAACCGTTTGTAATTGGTAACCGCGCCCCTCAGGGCGCGTGATCAGACGCGCCGACGCTTGCGCGGGCGGCATCCGTTGTGCGGAACCGGCGTCACGTCACGGATCATTGTGATCTCGAAACCGACGGCCTGAAGCGCACGCAGTGCAGATTCACGACCTGAACCCGGGCCCTTGACCTGAACCGAAAGGGTTTTCATCCCGTGTTCCTGGGCTTTTTTGCCGGCATCCTCTGCGGCCATCTGGGCAGCATAAGGCGTCGATTTACGCGACCCCTTGAAACCCTGTGTCCCCGCGGACGACCATGCGATGGCATTGCCTTGCGCATCAGCGATCGTGATGTGGGTGTTGTTGAACGTCGCGTTTACATGCGCTACGCCCGAAGTGATGTTCTTACGCTCGCGCCGACGAACGCGTGCTGTTGCGGCTTTTGCCATAACTTGAATACCCTAGTTTATTGAGCCCTTAGGCCTTTTTCTTACCGGCGATCGGCCGTGCTTTACCTTTGCGCGTACGCGCATTCGTATGTGTGCGCTGTCCGTTGACCGGCAAGCCCTTGCGATGACGCACGCCACGATAGGACCCAAGGTCCATATAGCGTTTAATGTTCATCGCAACTTCACGACGCAGATCACCTTCGACCTGGTAGTTCTGATCGATCGTCTCGCGAACGCGGATCACTTCGTCGTCGGTGAGTTCATGCACACGACGCTCCAGCGGAATTCCGCATTGTTCGCAGATTTCCTCAGCTTTCGTCGGTCCGATCCCATGAATATAGGTCAGCGCGATCGGAAGCCGCTTCTGCGTTGGAATATTGATACCTGCAATACGTGCCACGCTCCGAACTCCTTCGTGGTTACGGTGCGGTCAAAACGGCCAAATGTAAGGCTAACCGGGCGGCGGGATTATAGAATTTTCCGCCGCGGGGTCAATAGCTTAGCCAGCCGTTATGATCGCCTCTATTTGTTTCGAAACTTCATCGATCGGCTTCATACCGTCGACCATCTTCAACATGCCCAAACCCTCGTAATACGGGAGAATCGGGGCGGTTTGCTCGTGATACACCTCAAGGCGGTGTTTCAATGTTTCCGCGTTGTCATCATCGCGCCGTTCAGCTTCCGGCGTTTGCGCAACACGCGTGTTAATTCGATCAATCAGAACAGAATCTTTGACCGAAATTTCGATCACATGATCCAGCGGCAGGCCCTTTTCAGCGAGCATCTTGTCCAGCGCCTCGGCCTGAGCCGTGGTGCGCGGAAACCCGTCGAGAATGAAGCCATTTTCGCAATCCGGCTCGGAAATACGATCCGAGATGATTTGCACCATAATATCGTCAGGCATCAACTTGCCTGCATCCATCACCGACTTCGCTTCCTGTCCCAGTTCGCTGCCCGATGCCACTGCGGCGCGCAACATGTCTCCTGTCGACAACTGGACCAGTCCATGTCCGTCCACCAAAACCTTTGCCTGCGTACCCTTGCCGGCACCTGGTGGCCCTAAAAGAATTATGTTCATTGCCTGCTTCGCCCCCGCACGTCGCTATCCGCGGCGCCCTTTGAGTTTAGCCTTGCGAATAAGGCCCTCATATTGATGGGCGAGCAGATGACTTTGAATCTGTGCAACCGTATCCAGCGCAACCACGACCACAATCAGCAAACTTGTTCCCCCAAAGAAGAACGGGACTGAGAAACGCGTGATCAGGATTTCGGGCAGCAATGCCACCACCACCAGATAAGTTGTGCCAATAACCGTCAAACGGGTCAGCACATAATCGAAAAATTCGGCCGTATTCTTGCCCGGACGGATACCCGGCACAAAGCCGCCATTCTTCTTCAGATTGTCAGCTGTTTCTTCCGGATTGAAGACGATCGCTGTGTAGAAAAACGAGAAGAAAATGATCAGCAGCGCAAACAGAAGGAAAAACAGCGGCTGACCGCGACCAATCCAGGCCGTAATCAGCCCCAGTGTACCCTCACCGCCGCCGCCTGAGAATCCAGCGATCGAGACCGGCGTCAACAGGATCGATGTCGCGAAAATAATCGGGATTACGCCCGATGTATTGAGCTTCAACGGGATGTGAGAGGATTCACCGCCAAACATGCGGTTGCCGACCTGGCGCTTGGGATACTGAACAATAATCCGGCGCTGGGCGCGTTCGAAGAAAACGATAAAGGTAATGACCGCAACAGCAAAAACGAGAAAGCCGATGATGAACAGCGCCGACAATGCACCGGTTCGTCCAAGCTCAAGCGTGGACGCAAAAGCCGTCGGCAAATTCGCAACGATACCGGCGAAAATGATCAATGAAATTCCGTTGCCCACACCGCGCGCGGTGATCTGTTCGCCCAGCCAGAGCAGGAACATCGTTCCGCCGACAATCGTAATCACAGTGCTGAGGCGGAAGAACATGCCCGGATCTGCAACAGCAGGCCCCTGAGAGGTGGAAATACCCTCCAGGCCAGCAGAAAGACCGTAAGCCTGGATCACAGCCAGCAGCACGGTCAGATAACGCGTGTACTGGTTGATCTTCTTACGACCCGATTCACCCTCTTTTTTGAGCTGCTCGATGCTCGGAGAGATCGCCGTCATCAGCTGCATGATAATTGCAGCCGAGATATAGGGGATCACGTTGAGGGCAAAGATACTCATACGAGACAAGGCGCCGCCCGCAAACGCATCAAACACACCCAGAATACCGCCAGCCTGCTGGCTGAAGATGTCGTCGATGATAATCGGATCGATACCGGGGATCGGAATATAGGTGCCAAGGCGATAGACGATAAGAGCGCCGAGGGTAAACCACAGGCGCTTCTTAAGTTCCGTCGCTTTTGCAAATGCACCGAAATTAAAACTCGATGCCATCTGTTCAGCGCTACTCGCCATCTAAATATCCGTTCGCAACTGTCTGTTACGATCCATGTGGGTCAGACCGAATTCCGGTCAACGCAAGATTTGATACGTACTCTGTCTGGAAGGCCTACGCCTCGTCACCGCTCGCATCAGCAGGCGCTGTCTTGATCGTACGCGGGGTCTTCACCTTTGGCGGCACCGAAACCGTCACCGATCCACCCGCCTTCTCTACTGCTGCAATCGCACCCACCGTGGCGCTTGTCACTTCGAGAGAGACCTTCGCTGTAATCTCACCAGATGCCAGCAGACGAACACCATCCAGCTTGCGACGAACAACACCAGACGTGACGAGCACCTCTTCGTTAAGAGTCGCGCCAGCATCGACCTTGCCCGCATCAATTGCTTCCTGAAGACGCCCGAGTGTCAGTTCCTGCAACTTGACCCGGTTCGGCTTTTTGAAGCCGCGCTTCGGCAAGCGCATGTAAATCGGCATCTGGCCGCCTTCAAAACCATTGATGGCTACGCCTGAACGGGACTTCTGGCCCTTGACGCCACGACCACCGGTCTTGCCAAGGCCCGAACCCGGTCCACGGCCAACACGCTTGCGAGCACGACGCGCGCCGCGGTTGTCTGATAGTTCGTTGATATTCATAACAGTTTTCCGTTACTCAGCTTCGTCAACCTGTACGAGATGCCTGACCTTATTGATCATGCCTCGTACAGACGGCGTATCTTCGAGTTCACGCGAACGATGGCGCTTGTTCAACCCAAGGCCAATCAATGTCGCACGCTGGTCACCCCGACGCCCGATAGGGCTACCGATTTGGGTCACGCGGATGGTTTTCTGTGCAGCAGCCATTCCTAAGCCTCCGCCTCAACAGTCTCTGCTTCAGCGCTACCCGCACCGGCAGCGGAATCCTGCACACTGCGGCGGCTGATGATGTCGGCCACTTTGAGTCCACGACGGTTTGCCACGGCCCGCGGAGACATCATGTTTTCAAGTGCCTCGAAAGCCGCCTTGATCATGTTGTGCGGGTTAGACGTGCCGATCGACTTCGCAACCACATCCTGAACGCCAAGACATTCGAAGACGGCGCGAAGCGGTCCACCGGCAATGATCCCCGTTCCCGGAGGTGCCGCACGGAGGACAACATGTCCGGCGCCGAAATGACCTTCAACGTCGTGATGCAACGTACGACCGTCGCGCAATGGGACGCGAACGATTTCACGTTTGGCAGCCTCAGTGGCTTTGCGAATAGCCTCGGGCACTTCACGTGCTTTACCCGAACCATGCGCAACGCGTCCGCGCTGATCGCCAACGACCACAATGGCCGCAAAGCCAAAGCGACGGCCACCCTTTACAACTTTCGCTACGCGATTGATGCTAACGAGCCGTTCAATGAATTCACTCTCTTCGCGCTCCTCACGACGACCGCCATCGCGACGTCCTCCGTCGCGACGTCCGCCACCGCCATCTCGCTGGTTGCGTGCTGGTGCCTGTGCCATGCCAGTTTCCCTAGAAGTTCAGGCCGCTCTCGCGGGCGGCCTCTGCCAGAGCTTTCACCCGGCCATGAAAAAGATACGGACCACGATCGAACACAACGCTCGATACACCGGCCTCTTTGGCGCGCGTGGCAATCAATTTGCCAACTTCACTCGCCCCTTCAACGTTCCAGCCCTTGCCGGCCTTGAATTCCTTGTCGGCTGAAGACGCCGACGCCAAGGTCAGGCCCTGACCATCATCGATAACCTGGGCATAGATGTGGCGACCAGAGCGGAAAACACTCAGCCGAGGGCGATCGCCCTTCGATACACGACGCAGCTTCGCGCGGACGCGATTGCGACGACGTGTCTCCAGATTGCGCGAATTCGACGTCATTTCTTCTTACCTTCCTTACGCAGAATCTGCTCGTCCCGATAACGAACGCCCTTGCCCTTGTAGGGCTCCGGCTTCCGATAGCTGCGGATCTTGGCGGCAACCTGACCGACTGCCTGCTTGTCCGAGCCTGAAATTACAATCGTGGTCTGGCCTTCACACTTGATGTCGATTCCGTCCGGGATCGGAAAGTTCACATCATGCGAAAAGCCGAGCTGCAGGTTCAGATTTTTCCCCTGAACAGCGGCACGATAACCAACACCCGTGATTTCGAGCGTCTTGGAGAAACCATCGGTCACGCCCGTCACCAGATTGCTCACCAACGAACGCGAAGTTCCCCAAGCCATCCGGGTACGCTTGTTGTTCGAACGCGGCTTGAAGACGATTGAACCATCTTCCTGCGTAATCTCGATATCCGTCGGAATTTTAACCGACATCTCGCCCAGTTTACCCTTGGCGGAAATCATCTGCCCAGAAACCTGGACATCTGTACCCTCAGGGATTGCTACTGGACTGCTGCCTACACGTGACATTGTCTATGTCTCCTCAAACCGTGCCAGCGTCTAGAAGACGTGACACAGAACCTCGCCGCCGACATTTTCCGCACGTGCGGTCTGATCGGACACCACGCCCTTGGGCGTTGACAGGATTGAAATCCCAAGACCGCCATAAACCTGACGCAGGTCGCGGATTTTCGAATAAACCCGGCGTCCCGGACGGGACACACGCTGGATCTCGCGGATCACAGGTGTTCCTTCCTGGTACTTTAATTCAATCGTAATTTCAGTAATGCCTGCACGCAGTTCGGCCACACTGTAACCACGGATAAACCCTTCCTGCTGCAACACTTCAAGAACGCGCTCACGCAACTTAGAGGCGGGCGATATCACGGAAGAGTGGCCGGCGCGCTGTCCATTACGGATGCGGGTCAGCATATCTCCAAGAGGATCGGTCATACTCATATCAGCATCCCCCTACCAGCTCGACTTAACGAGACCTGGAATCAGGCCATTCGAACCAAGTTCACGAAGCGCGAGACGCGACATCCGGAACTTCCGGTAGTAACCACGTGGCCGCCCAGTAATTTCGCAACGGTTGCGCAGGCGGGTCTTTGCAGAATTACGCGGCAGCTTGGCCAGTTTCATCCGAGCTGCGAAGCGTTCCTCAGGCTGGCGAGACGAATCCCGCGCAATTGCCTTCAGTGCCGCGCGCTTAGACGCATACTGGTTTACAAGCTTTTCACGCCGCTTGTTCTTCTGGATTGCACTCTGTTTTGCCATATCGTCTTGTCTCCTGACCGACGTTAATCGCGGAACGGAAATTCGAAGCCGCGCAGCAATTCGCGCGCCTCGTCATCCGTATTCGCCGTCGTGCAAATGATCACATCCATGCCGCGGATGTCGTCAACTTCGTCGTAATTGATCTCCGGGAACACGATTTGCTCGCGCAGCCCCATCGAGTAGTTGCCGCGACCGTCAAAACTGGTCGGACGCAGGCCGCGAAAATCGCGAACACGCGGCAAAGCGATCGTCACAAGACGATCAAGGAATTCGTACATGCGCTCGCGGCGCAGCGTCACCTTGCAGCCAATGGGCATGCCTTCACGCAACTTGAAGTTGGCGACGGACGTTTTGGCGAGCGTAATCTGAGGCGCCTGTCCGGCGATACGGGCCATTTCATTGACCGCTGTATCCACCTTCTTGGAATCCTGAGCTGCCTCACCAAGCCCCATATTCAGGACAATCTTGTCGAGGCGCGGAATTGCATGGTTGTTCGTGTAGCCGAAGTGCTCTTTGAGCTTCGTCTTCACAACACTATCGTAATGTTCTGCCAATCGCGTGGTCATCTCTCACCTATCAATCAATGACTTCGCCGGACCGCTTGGCAAAGCGGACCTTGCGGCCGTCGTCGAGAGTCTTGTAACCAACTCGTGTCGGCTTGCTCGTATCGGGATCAATCAGCGACACATTCGAAGCATGCAACATCGCCTCGTACTGGTTGATTCCACCCGGGGATGTCTGGGTTGCGCGCTCATGACGTTTGATCATGTTCACGCCCTGCACCAGAACGCGATTGCGCTCACGGTCAACGCGCAGCACTTCGCCCGATTTGCCCTTCTCACGACCCGTCAGCACGACAACCTGGTCGCCCTTCTTGATCTTCATTTTTGCATTTGTCGCCATTACAGCACCTCCGGTGCCAGCGAGATGATCTTCATGTACCGACGTGCACGCAATTCACGTGTTACCGGCCCGAAGATGCGTGTCCCGATGGGCTCGCCCTGGGGGTTAATCAAAACTGCTGCATTGCTGTCAAAGCGGATCGTACTTCCGTCAGCTCGCGAAATGTCCTTCTTCGTGCGCACGATAACGGCACGATGAATTTCACCCTTTTTCACGCGGCCACGCGGAATAGCTTCCTTTACGGAAACCACGATGACATCGCCGACGCCGGCGGTCATACGTTTGGAACCACCCAGCACCTTGATGCACTGCACCCGGCGCGCGCCGCTGTTGTCAGCGACTTCCAGGTTGGTCTGCATCTGAATCATTGTCTTATGTCCTTCAAATACCCGGGGCGCTCATGCCTCAGGCGTCGACCTTTTCGATAACTTCGAAACGCTTGCTCTTGGAAATCGGGCGGCATTCACGAATGCGTACCTGATCGCCAATTTCGAGCGTGTTTGTTTCATCATGGGCCGCAATCTTCTTGGATTGGGTCATGAATTTTTTGTAGAGCGGATGTTTCACCCGGCGATCGACCTGTACGGTCACCGACTTCTCCATCTTGTTGCTCACCACTGTGCCGATGAGTACCCGTCGCGGCATCCTGTTAACTCCTGTACGCTCGTTATTGCGCCGTACGGCGCTCGCTGAGGACTGTCTGAACCCGTGCAATGTCACGACGAACGTCACGCACACGTGCGGTATTCTCGAGTTGTCCGCTAGCCTGCTGAAAACGCAGGTTGAACGCCTCTTTTTTCAGATCGCGCAATTCGTCGCGCAGTTCATCTTCGCTCTTGGCGCGAATATCTTCCGGCTTCATGGTCTTAGCTCAATTCACGCGAAACGACGCGGGTCTGAAGAGGAAGTTTCGCGGCTGCCAATTCAAAGGCTTCGCGCGCAACATTCTCGGGAACGCCGTCGATTTCAAACATCACACGGCCCGGCTTAACGCGAACCATCCAGTACTCGGGCGTACCCTTGCCCTTACCCATACGCACTTCAGCCGGCTTCTGGCTGACGGGCACATCGGGGAAAATACGAATCCAGACACGTCCCGCACGACGCATGTGGCGCGTCATCGCACGACGTGCGGCCTCAATCTGCCGCGCCGTAACACGTGCCGGCGTGACCGCCTTCATACCATAAGAGCCGAAGTTCAACGACGTCCCGGACTGGGCAACGCCGTGCAGCCGGCCCTTATGCTGCTTGCGGTATTTTGTTCTTTTGGGACTTAGCATTTTCTTACCTCCGAACGGCGCCTAGCGAGCCGGCATTCCGCCCGATTGCTGTTCTTCGATCCGACGATCCTGCGCCATCGGGTCGTGCTCCATAATGTCACCGCGATAAATCCAGACCTTCACGCCACAGGCGCCATAAGTGGTCTGGGCTGTCGCCGTGCCGTACTGAATATCGGCACGCAGTGTGTGCAACGGCACACTGCCTTCGTGATACTGTTCTGTCCGCGCAATTTCAGCACCGCCCAGACGTCCGCCACACATGACGCGAACGCCCTGTGCCCCAAGACGCATGGCGCTCTGGACCGCACGCTTCATGGCGCGACGGAAACCGACACGACGCTCGAGCTGCTGGGCAATGTTTTCAGCAACAAGATTGGCGTCAATCTCAGGCTTGCGAACTTCAACGATATTCAGGCTGACTTCAGAACCGGTCATCGTCGCCACTTCGCTGCGAAGCTTCTCGATGTCCGCGCCCTTCTTGCCGATCACAACGCCCGGCCGTGCCGAGTGAATCGTAATGCGGGCCTTCTTGGCAGGACGCTCAATAATGATGCGACTGACGCCAGCACCAGCAAGACGCTTTTCGAGCATCTTGCGCAACTCGAGATCCTCGAGAAGAAGATCGCCATAGGACGAACCGTCGGCGAACCAGCGGGAATCCCAGGTCCGGTTGATGCCGAGGCGAAGCCCAATTGGATTAATTTTATTACCCATGCTTATGCCTCTTCCTGTTCGCGAACCACGATCGTGATCTCAGCGAAAGGTTTCTGAATACGGGCGACGCGGCCTCGCGCGCGGGCGCGCCAGCGCTTCATGACCATGTTCTTGCCAACTGTCGCCTC
Source organism: uncultured Alphaproteobacteria bacterium (assembly GCA_943787745.1). Lineage (GTDB taxonomy): Bacteria > Pseudomonadota > Alphaproteobacteria > UBA6615 > UBA6615 > JABJAG01. Next base: position 1,097,763 of record CALSNJ010000002.1, read on the forward strand.
GGCAACGATCAGTCGATCAACATCGAGCTGATGATTGTTCTCAGCATTGGCAATGGCACTTTCAAGACCGGCCTTCACCGCGCCCGAAATACGGCGACGCGAGAATTCCAAATCCATCAGGGCGCGCTGAACTGGTTTGCCACGAATTTGTTCAGCAACCAGATTGAGCTTCTGCGGACTGATCCGAAGGTTGCGAATAATTGCACGCGCTTCTGTATCAGCGAGATCTCGTACTGCGGATTTCTTACCCATAACTAACCCCGCCTCGCCTTACGATCGGCTTGATGTCCGAAATAAGAACGGGTTGGTGAAAACTCGCCGAATTTCTGCCCGACCATATTTTCAGTGACCAGAACAGGAATAAATTTATGCCCGTTGTAGACACCGAACGTCAGTCCGACGAACTGCGGCAAAATTGTCGAGCGACGCGACCAGGTCTTGATCACATCATTACGCCCGGATGCCCGCGCAACCTCTGCTTTCTTAAGCAGATAGCTGTCGACAAAAGGACCTTTCCATACAGAACGTGCCACTGCCGTTCTCCTCTACTTCGCGCGCCGGCGAATGATCAGCGAGTCGGTCTTCTTATTAGACCGGGTACGCTTACCCTTCGTCGGCTTGCCCCATGGGGTCACAGGATGGCGACCACCGGATGTCCGGCCTTCACCACCACCATGCGGATGATCGATCGGGTTCATGGCCACACCGCGAACGGACGGGCGTTTGCCCAACCAGCGTTTGCGACCAGCTTTACCCAGCTTAATGTTGCTCTGATCCGGGTTCGACACGGCACCAATTGTTGCCATGCATTCCTGGCGAACCATGCGGACTTCACCGGAAGCCAGCTTCAACAGGCCATAACCACGATCACGTCCGACGAGCTGAACATAAGTCCCGGCCGCACGGGCCATCTTGCCACCAGCGCCTGCTTTCAGTTCAACGTTGTGAATGATCGTGCCAATCGGGATTGACCGAATGGGCATTGCATTGCCTGGCTTCACGTCGGTGCGATCACCAGCAATCACTGAGTCACCAACATTGAGACGCTGAGGCGCCAGAATGTAGCTCTTCTCACCGTCTTCGTAAGACAACAGCGCGATAAACGCCGTGCGGTTGGGATCATATTCAATGCGCTCGACGGTCGCAGGGACATCGAATTTCCGACGCTTAAAGTCGACGTGACGATAGAGACGCTTATGTCCGCCACCGCGACGACGCGCAGTAATCCGACCGGTGTTGTTCCGACCACCCTTTTTGGTCAGGCCTTCAGTCAGTGACTTTTCCGGGTCACCTTTCCAAAGCTCCGACCGGTCAACGAGGACAAGTCCACGCTGGCCAGGGGTATTCGGTTTGAATTGCTTCAGTGCCATTTCGAACCTCTATACGCCGGTCGTGATGTCAATCGAATCGCCATCAGCGAGTCGAACCACGGCCTTTTTGACGTCAATGCGTCGGCCGGGTTGGCCCTTCCAACGCTTCGTCTTACCTTTTTGCACCAGAGTGTTAATGCCCACGACCTTGACCTTAAACAGGCCTTCAACCGCGGCACGAATTTCCGGCTTGGTCGCATCGACCGGAACACGGAAAACAACCTGATTGTGTTCTGAGACCATGGTCGCTTTCTCCGTAATCACGGGAGAGCGAACAAGCTCATACATACGTTCTGCGGAGACTTCGATGCGACCGCGTGGTTTGCGATTGCTGCTCATCGTAGGCGCTCCTGCAACTGCTCAACTGCTGACTTGGTCAGAACGAGCGTATCGCGACGCAGAATGTCGAACACATTCGCACCCTGCTGCGGCAGCACATCCACGCCCGGAATATTACGGGCAGCCAACTGGAAATTACGGTCAATGTCCGCACCATCGACGATCAGAGCGGAAGACAGCCCCATCGCCTTAAGCTGAGCGGCCAATGCCTTGGTTTTCGGCTCCGACGCGGAAACCACATCAACCACAACGAGCTTGCCATCAGCCTGCTTCGAAGACAGTGCCGTCTTCAATGCCAGCTTGCGAACCTTCTTGGGCAGCTCAATCGAATGATCGCGCGGCTGCGGACCAAAGGTCGTCTGACCACCACGCCAATGTCCGGCCTTCCGGTCACCGGCACGTGCGCGGCCGGTACCCTTCTGACGCCAGGGGCGTGCTGTAGAACCGTTGATCTCACCACGTGTCTTGGTCTTGTGCGTACCCTGACGTCGTTTGGCCAACTGATAGTTGATCATCCGCGCCAGCAGATCCTTGCGGATAGGCGCAGCAAAGACGCCATCGTCGAGATCGATCTCGCCGACGTCCTTGTTTTCAAGATTGATAACCTTGAGTTTCATCGCCTCAGTCCTTCGAATCCGTAGCTTCGGAATCGCCCTCAGGCGCTTCGTCAGGAGTTGCATCTTCGACCACAGCATCTTCAGCAGGCGCCGCATCAACCGCAGCTTCTTCCTCAGCCGGAGCGACATCGGAGGCTACCGTCGGGTAAGGCGCATCCTCGGGAAGCGTCTTCTTGATGGCATCGCGCACCAGCACGTATCCGCCCTTGGAGCCCGGGACTGCACCCTCGATCAGGATCAGCCCTTCGTCACCGTCGGTATTCACAACACGCAGGTTCTGGGTGGTCACCCGCTCTGCGCCCATGTGACCGGCCATTTTCTTGCCCTTGAACACCTTACCAGGGTCCTGACACTGACCGGTTGAACCGTGGCTTCGATGCGAAATCGAAACACCATGAGTTGCCCGAAGTCCGCTGAAGTTGTGACGCTTCATCGAACCGGCAAAACCCTTACCGATCGAAGTACCCGTCACGTCGACATACTGCCCGGAGACAAAATGGTCGACCACAATGCGCGTACCGATATCGATAAGCGCATCTTCTGCGACACGGAATTCGACGATCTTGCGGCGCGGCTCCACCTTGGCTTTGGCAAAGTGCCCCCGCATGGCCTTGCTGACACGCTTGGGCTTTGCGGCCCCGGTGCCGAGCTGCAGCGCGGTATATCCGTCGCGATCAACTGTGCGCTGATCAACAACATCGCAGCCGTCGAGTTTGAGTACTGTAACTGGAATATGATTGCCCGTGTCATCAAAGACGCGGGTCATTCCCAGTTTCTGAGCTATGACGCCGGTTCGCATCTTGGCCTCTTACAGCTTGATTTCTACGTCGACGCCGGCCGCAAGATCGAGCTTCATAAGCGCGTCTACGGTTTGCGGGGTCGGGTCGATGATATCGAGCAGACGTTTGTGGGTGCGGATTTCAAACTGTTCACGCGCCTTCTTGTTCACATGAGGTGAACGAAGAACGGTGAACTTCTCAATACGCGTGGGTAGCGGGATTGGTCCGCGAACCTCGGCTCCGGTTCGTTTGGCAGTTCCCACGATCTCGCTCGCCGACTGATCGAGCACGCGATGATCGAAGGCTTTAAGCCTGATCCGAATATGTTGACTGTCCATTGCGGTATCCCGTCAAAGTGAACGGCGGCCTCAGGTGAGACCGCCGTACGCAATTGTCCTATTCGATGATTGAAGTTACGACGCCGGCGCCGACAGTGCGGCCACCTTCACGGATGGCAAAGCGCAAGCCTTCATCCATCGCAATCGGCGCAATCAGATTTACAACCATCGTAATGTTGTCGCCCGGCATCACCATCTCGGTGCCCTCAGGCAGGTCAACCGTCCCCGTCACATCCGTCGTGCGGAAGTAAAACTGCGGACGATAATTCGTGAAGAACGGGGTGTGACGACCACCCTCTTCCTTCGTCAGAATATACGCTTCACAGTTGAAACGCGTATGCGGCGTGATCGAACCCGGCGCCGCCAGAACCTGGCCGCGCTCAACTTCCTCACGCTTCGTGCCACGAAGCAGCACACCAACATTGTCGCCCGCTTCGCCCTGATCGAGCAACTTGCGGAACATCTCAACGCCTGTGCAGGTCGTCTTCAGCGTGTCCTTGATGCCAACGATCTCAATCTCGTCGCCAACATTCACAATCCCACGCTCAATACGACCCGTTACAACCGTGCCACGACCCGAAATCGAGAACACATCCTCAATCGGCATCAGGAACGACTGATCACGCGGACGATCAGGCTGCGGAATGTAATCATCCACCGCCTTCATCAGTTCCATGATCGAGTTCGCGCCAATCTCTTCGTCACGGCCTTCAAGCGCTGCAAGCGCCGAGCCCTTCACGATCGGAATATCGTCGCCCGGGAAGTCATAAGACGAAAGAAGCTCGCGCACTTCCATCTCGACCAACTCCAAAAGCTCCTCGTCATCAACCTGGTCAACCTTGTTCAGGTAAACCACCAACGCGGGAACACCAACCTGGCGGGCCAGAAGAATATGCTCGCGCGTCTGCGGCATCGGGCCGTCAGCCGCATTCACAACCAAAATCGCGCCGTCCATCTGCGCCGCGCCCGTGATCATGTTCTTCACGTAGTCAGCATGGCCCGGGCAATCAACATGCGCGTAGTGACGCGCATCCGTCTCATACTCAACATGCGCCGTCGAAATCGTAATGCCGCGCTCGCGCTCCTCGGGAGCCTTGTCAATCTGGTCAAACGCAACTCGCGTCGCCACCTGAAGCCTCAGACATCACCTTCGTGATCGCCGCCGTCAACGTCGTCTTGCCATGATCAACGTGACCAATCGTGCCTACGTTGCAATGCGGCTTATTACGTTCAAACTTCTCTTTCGACATAACCTGTTCTCCGTCTGATGCTGTCGCGCGACCAATCGGCGGCAGCAAATAATTCTGTGTATTTGGTTTGGCGGCTAAGCCATTTTCGAGACGACCTCTTCAGCAACTGCCTGCGGCACCTGCTCATAGTGATCGAAGACCATCGTGAAGGTCGCACGGCCCTGACTCATGGACCGCAACGTATTCACATATCCGAACATATTCGCCAGCGGGACCATGGCATTCACGACGCGGGCATTGCCGCGCGTATCCATCGAACCAACCTGACCACGGCGGCTGTTCAGATCACCAATAATGTCACCCATGTACTCTTCCGGGGTCACACACTTCGACTTTCATCACTGGCTCAAGAAGCCGCGGCGAACCTTTCTGCAAGGCCTCGCGGAATGCTGCACGTGACGCAATTTCAAAGGCCATCACCGAAGAGTCGACGTCATGCGACGCGCCGTCTACCAAGGTTGCCTTGAAATCGATAACCGGGAATCCGGCAATGCTGCCAGCGTCGCGGGCAGAATTGATACCCTTCTCAACGCCCGGAATGAACTCCCGCGGAACCGACCCGCCAAAAACACCACTTTCGAAATTCGAAACCCGAACCTGCTTCAAGCGGCTCAAATTCGATTTTCACCCGTGCAAACTGGCCTGAACCACCGGTCTGCTTCTTATGGGTGTAATCAATGGTGACAGCTTCGGTCATCTTCTCACGGTAAGCCACCTGCGGCGCACCGACATTGGCCTCAACCTTGAATTCACGCTTCATGCGATCCACAAGAATTTCCAGATGAAGCTCGCCCATCCCCTTAAGAATGGTCTGACCGCTTTCCTCATCACTCTGAACGCGGAACGAAGGATCTTCTGCGGCAAGACGCTGCAGGGCCTGACCCATTTTTTCCTGGTCAGCCTTTGTCTTCGGCTCAACGGCGATCTCAATGACCGGCTCCGGGAACTCCATGCGCTCAAGAACAACCGGATGAGCCGGGTCACAAAGCGTGTCACCCGTCGTCGTGGCCTTCATTCCTGCAAGAGCGACAATGTCTCCGGCACGAGCAACTTTGATATCTTCACGGTCATTGGCATGCATGAGAAGCATGCGACCCACGCGCTCACGGTTGTCCTTGACTGTGTTCAGCACGGACTGACCGGTTTCCACCGAACCCGAATAGACGCGCGCAAATGTCAGCGAGCCAACAAACGGATCGGTCATGATCTTGAAGGCAAGCGCAGCAAAAGGCTCATCGTCCGAACTTTCGCGCACAACTGCATTTTCAGTGCCCGGCTCAATACCGTTAATGGCAGGAACCTCAATGGGAGACGGCAGGTAATCAACGACCGCATCAAGCAGTGGCTGAACACCCTTGTTCTTGAACGCCGAACCACACAGCACGGGCACGAGACTCAGGGACAAAGTCCCCTTGCGGATGCACTCCTTGAGGGTGGCCTCGTCGGGCTCCGTGCCATCAAGATAGGCTTCCATGGCCGCATCGTCATTCTCAACCGCAGCCTCAACCAGCTTTTCGCGCCATGCAGCAGCGTCAGCCGCCATGTCTTCGGGAATGTCGATATATTCGAATTCGGCACCGAGGTTTTCGTCCTTCCAGACAATCCCCTTCATCATGACCAGATCCACAACGCCACGCAGTTCCGCCTCTGACCCGATGGGCAGCTGCAAGACAATCGGGTTTGCACCAAGGCGATCCACGATCATGTCAACGCAGTTGTAAAAATCAGCGCCGATACGGTCCATCTTGTTGACGAAACAGATACGCGGCACACCGTACTTGTCGGCCTGACGCCAAACCGTTTCAGATTGCGGCTCAACGCCGGCAACACTGTCAAACACAGCAACCGCGCCATCGAGAACACGCAACGAGCGCTCAACCTCAATGGTGAAATCCACATGGCCAGGCGTATCAATAATGTTGACGCGATGGTCTTTCCAGAACGCGGTGGTCGCAGCAGAGGTGATCGTGATCCCACGCTCCTGCTCCTGCTCCATCCAGTCCATTGTGGCCGCGCCATCATGAACTTCGCCGATCTTGTAGGAACGGCCCGTGTAATAGAGAACACGCTCGGTCGTGGTCGTCTTACCGGCGTCAATATGGGCCATAATGCCGATATTGCGGTACTTACTGATCGGTGTTTCGCGATTGGACATGTCTAAATCTCTTCCGGGAGCTCTCTAAGCCACTACCAACGATAATGGGAGAAAGCCTTATTGGCCTCCGCCATACGATGGGTGTCTTCACGCTTTTTCACAGCGTTGCCACGATTTTCAGCGGCATCCTGAACCTCGCGCGACAGGCGCTCTTCCATGGTGTTCTCCGGACGACCGCGTGCCGCCTGGATCAGCCAACGGAATGCCAAAGCCTGTCCGCGATCGGAGCGAACCTCAACGGGCACCTGATAGGTGGCACCACCAACACGACGCGACCGAACTTCAAGCTGCGGCTTGATGTTGTCGAGAGCCTCATGGAAGGTCCGAATAGGATCACCACCACGCTTGCTCGCGATATCCTCGAACGCAGCGTAAACAATACGCTCTGCGGCCGATTTCTTACCGTGATACATAACGCTGTTGGTGAACTTGCTCACCACCAGATCACCGTATTTTGGATCCGGAAGCACTTCACGTTTTTCTGCGCGCCGACGACGGGACATATCTCTATTCCTCCGCTATTTGGGCCGCTTCGCGCCGTATTTCGAACGACGCTGGCGACGGTCAGACACACCCTGGGTATCGAGTACGCCGCGGATAATGTGATAACGAACACCGGGCAAATCCTTTACCCGGCCACCGCGGATCATCACCACGGAATGTTCCTGAAGATTGTGACCCTCACCCGGGATGTAGCTCGTCACTTCAAAGCCATTGGTCAGGCGCACACGTGCAACCTTTCGCAGGGCCGAGTTCGGCTTTTTCGGGGTGGTCGTGTAGACGCGGGTACACACACCGCGTTTTTGCGGACATGCTTCGAGCGCCGGAACCTTATTACGCTTGATCGGGGCCTTCCGGGGCTTACGGATCAGCTGATTAATCGTGGGCATATTGCTTCCTTGATACGTCCCGTTATTCACGTTCGAACCAACTACACAAAGCAATAACGAGGCAGACAACAGTCCTGCCCTGCGAGCTTTTTCGCTAACTCGTTGCGTGTGCGCATTTAATTCGTGATGCCTTAGGCTGTGTTTAGACTGCGCGCGTCTACTACCAACCTAGTTAAGGCGCGCGGATACTACTCACGGCCCCTATAGGCGTCAACAGCCAAATCCGATAAATCATGCTGCGACGCAAAACAGTTTCAGAATTCTTAATTTTCCATTTGTTTCAAAAGCTTACCGGGCCAACAAATGGATATTCAGGTACATTTTTTACCCAAAAATGAAATACGCCGTCCCAGCTTTCACCAGGACGGCGTATCCATCATGAGATATCTCCGAAAAGACTATTCGGCAGCGCCGGCCTCTTCAACCTCAACGCCTGCAGCCGCCTCTTCTTCGGCCAACTGCTTGGCAAGCTCGTCAGCCAGCACGGTATCGCGCTCAGCAGCGATCGTACGAACCGCGTTCATCACCGCACCGGTACCTGCGGGGATCAGACGACCGACGATCACGTTCTCCTTGAGACCGTAGAGACCATCGACCTTGCCGTTGACCGCAGCTTCGGTCAGCACGCGGGTCGTTTCCTGGAACGAAGCCGCCGAGATGAAGGAGCTGGTCTGCAGGCTCGCCTTTGTGATGCCCTGCAGGACCGGAGCTGCTTTCGCGAGCTTCAGACCTTCGGCTTCAGACTTGGCATTCACCTGATCGAACTCGATCTTGTCGACGGTTTCCCCAACCAGGAAGGTCGTCTCACCCGGGTCGGTGATCTCCACCTTTTGCAGCATCTGCCGAACAATCACCTCGATGTGCTTGTCGTTGATGCCCACACCCTGGAGGCGATAGACGTCCTGGATTTCCTTGACGAGGTAACGCGCGAGCTCCTCAACACCGAGAACACGCAGGATATCGTGGGGAACGGGATTGCCATCGAGCAGCAAGTCGCCCTGCATGACCTGATCGCCTTCCTGAACCGAAATATGCTTGCCCTTGGGGATCAGGTACTCAACCGGCTCCATACCGTTCGCCTCATCCTCTTCGCTCGGAACAACCACAATCCGACGCTTCATCTTGTAGTCGCGTCCGAATTCCACACGACCGTCGATATCCGCGATAACAGCATGATCCTTCGGGCGACGCGCCTCGAACAACTCAGCCACCCGCGGCAAACCACCGGTGATGTCACGAGTCTTGGAACTTTCACGCGGAATACGAGCAAGAATGTCACCAGCCTGCACATGCTGTCCCTGATCAACGTTCAGGATGGCATCCATGGACATGAAGTAACGGGCATCCAGACCATTGGCGAGCTTGACGACTTCACCAGCTTTGGAGGTCTTCTTCGGCCGCAATGAAATTCGCGGACGAAGATCGGCGCCCTTGGGCTGCTGTTTCCAGTCGACAACCACCTTGTAGACGATACCTGTCGCCTCATCCGTGGCTTCCCGCATGGACGTGCCCTCAACCAGGTCAACGTAATCGGCGTAGCCCTCTTTCTCCGTGATGATCGGGATCGTATAGGGATCCCACTGTGCAAGGGGCTGGCCCTTTTCAACAGAATCACCATCGTCAGCCAGCAAACGCGCACCATAAGGAACACTGTGATGCGCGCGGGCTCGGCCTGCGTCATCAATCAACACCACTTCGGTGTTGCGGTTCATCACGATCGGAACCCCTTCGGAGTTCACAACAACGTTGCGGTTTTCGATTTTCACCGTTGCGTTAAAGGCCGCTTCGACGCTCGACTGCTCCGATGCACCCTGAGCCGCGCCACCAATGTGGAAGGTCCGCATTGTCAGCTGTGTACCCGGCTCACCGATTGACTGAGCAGCGATAACGCCCACCGCTTCCCCGATATTGACCGGCGTTCCGCGGGCGAGGTCACGACCGTAGCAAGCGCCACAGACACCGCCATCGCTCTTACATGTCAGAACCGAGCGAATCTTGATCGTCTCGGTTCCAGCCGTATCGATCTTGTCAACGATCGGCTCGGTCATCAATGTGCCCTTGGCCACGAGGACGTCACCACTAAGCGGATCAATAACATCCTCAGCTGCGGTACGACCAAGCACTCGCTCGGACAGCCGAACCACAACATCGCCACCTTCGATCACGGCTGACATGGTCAACCCATCGTCGGTACCGCAATCATTCTCGATAATCACACAATCCTGCGCGACATCGACCAGACGACGGGTCAGGTAACCGGAGTTAGCCGTCTTCAGGGCGGTGTCGGCCAGACCCTTACGGGCGCCATGCGTCGAGTTGAAGTACTCGAGCACCGACAGACCTTCCTTGAAGTTTGCGATAATCGGCGTTTCGATGATCTCGCCGGATGGCTTGGCCATCAGACCGCGCATACCTGCCAGCTGACGAATCTGCGCCGCCGAACCACGCGCGCCGGAATGGGCCATCATATAGACCGAGTTGATTTTGCCGGTCTCATCACGCGACTGCATTTCATCCATCATCGCGTCAGCAACATCATCAGTACAGCGTGTCCAGGCATCAACGACCTTGTTGTACTTCTCACCCTTGGTGATCAGTCCGTCCTGATACTGCTGTTCAAATTCCTTGACGCGATCGGTTGTATCGCCAACGAGCCGTCCCTTCAGATCCGGAATAATCAGATCATCCTTGCCGAAGGAAATACCCGCCTTACACGCATGGGAGAAACCGAGCCCCATCATGCGATCGGCGAAGATAACTGTCTCCTTCTGACCGCAATGGCGATAAACCATATCAATGATGTCGCTGACTTCACGCTTCGTGAGAAGTCGATTTACAAGCTCAAACGGGACATTGGGATGCTTGGGCAAAATACGCCCAAGCAGAAGACGCCCCGGTGTGGTCAGCACTCGCTTGGTAACCGAATTGCCCTCTTCGTCCACAGTCTCAAGGCGTGCCTTGATCCGCGTGTGAAGCGTAACAGCCTTGGCATGCAATGCCTGCTCAACCTCGTCGATCGAACTGAAAGCGGGAATGCGGTGAGCAACAACCTCACCATCATTTATGGCTTTCAGCGTGAGTGAGCCCAAATCGACGGGCGTCGATGCGTCCTTCGAATTGATAAAGACGACATCACCGGATTCCAAAGCTGCGTCGAGGGACTTTTTGCTGTCAAAGCTGACAACTTCGCCCTCATCTTCGGTGACTTCATAACTGAGATAATAGAGACCCAGCACAATATCCTGCGAAGGCACAATGATCGGCTTGCCGTTCGCTGGGCTGAGAATGTTGTTGGTCGACATCATCAGCACGCGTGCTTCCAGCTGGGCTTCCAGCGAAAGCGGCACATGCACGGCCATTTGGTCACCATCAAAGTCTGCGTTGAATGCAGCACAGACCAACGGATGCAGCTGAATTGCCTTGCCTTCAATCAGCACCGGCTCAAAAGCCTGAATGCCCAAACGATGGAGCGTGGGTGCGCGGTTCAAGAGGACCGGATGTTCGCGAATAACCTCTTCAAGGATATCCCAGACTTCGGGACGTTCCTTCTCGACCATACGTTTGGCCGCCTTGATCGTGGTTGCGTAACCGTACAGTTCGAGCTTGTGATAGATGAAGGGCTTGAACAGTTCGAGCGCCATCTTCTTCGGCAAGCCGCACTGATGGAGAAACAACTCCGGCCCCACAACAATCACCGAACGACCCGAATAGTCGACACGCTTGCCGAGCAGGTTCTGACGGAACCGGCCCTGTTTGCCCTTGAGCATATCCGAGAGGGATTTCAGCGGACGCTTATTGGCACCGGTAATCACCCGGCCCCGACGTCCGTTGTCGAACAACGCATCCACAGATTCCTGAAGCATACGCTTTTCATTGCGAACGATAATGTCGGGCGCGCGCAGCTCAATCAGACGCTTGAGACGGTTGTTCCGGTTGATCACGCGGCGATACAGATCGTTCAGATCCGATGTCGCGAAGCGGCCACCATCAAGCGGCACCAGCGGGCGCAGCTCGGGCGGAATAACCGGAATTACATCCAGAATCATCCATTCCGGCAGCGCGCCGGACTCAATGAACGCTTCAACGATCTTGAGACGCTTGACGTATTTTTTACGCTTGGCCTCTGAGCCTGTCTCACGAAGATCAACGCGCAACTGCGCCCGGACTTCTTCGAGGTCCAGCGCCATCAGCATATCTTTGAGAGCCTCGGCACCGATTTTTGCGGTGAAGGCCTCATCGCCGAACTCTTCCTGCTTCTCGAGATAATCTTCCTCGCTGAGAAGCTGGTGCAGTTCCAAATCCGTCAGACCGGGTTCGGTGACAATGTAGTTCTCGAAATAGAGCACCCGCTCCAGATCACGCAGCGTGGCATCAAGCAACATTGCAATGCGGCTGGGAAGTGACTTCAGGAACCAGATATGCGCAACCGGTGACGCCAGCTCGATATGGCCCATCCGCTCACGGCGCACACTCTGAAGCGTAACTTCGACACCGCATTTCTCGCAGACGATGCCGCGATACTTCATCCGCTTATATTTGCCGCACAGGCATTCGTAATCCTTGATCGGACCGAAAATACGCGCACAAAACAGACCATCGCGTTCAGGTTTGAACGTCCGATAGTTGATCGTTTCAGGTTTCCGGATCTCCCCGTAGGACCAGGAGCGAATGCGCTCCGGACTGGCGATCGAGATGCGAATTTCATCGAAGCTCTGCGGGCCGTGGGGTTGGCCAAACACATTGACGAGTTCGTTCATGTACCTGCTCCCGGTAGGGGGTTGTTCGAGTTCAAGATCAATTCGATGCAGCGCGTCATCTAGCGCCCCGTCTGATTGAGCTGAACATCAAGACCGAGCGAGCGGAGTTCCTTCACGAGGACGTTGAAGGATTCCGGAATACCCGCCTCAAAGTTGTCGTCACCGCGCACGATGGATTCGTAAACCTTCGTACGACCGGCCTTGTCATCAGACTTGACCGTCAGCATTTCCTGCAAGGTGTAGGCGGCGCCATAAGCTTCGAGTGCCCAGACCTCCATCTCACCAAAGCGCTGACCACCAAACTGCGCCTTGCCACCCAGCGGCTGCTGGGTCACGAGGCTGTATGGCCCGATGGAACGCGCATGGATCTTGTCATCCACCAGATGATGCAGCTTGAGCATGTAGATGTAGCCAACCGTCACGAGACGCTCGAATTCTTCACCCGTTCGCCCATCAACCAGCTGGACCTGCCCCGAATTGTCGAGACCGGCCATATCGAGATGCTCGTTGATTTCTTTCTCGGTCGCACCATCGAAGACCGGCGTTGCAATCGGAACACCGCTGCGAAGGTTGCCGGCGAGCTCGAGCACACCATCGTCTGAAAGTCCCGCGATGTCTTCACGGTACTCGTCTTTCTCATAGACATCAGACAGCTTCGAACGAAGCGCATCCATGCCGCCAGAATTTTCCAGATTTCCGAGAATGTCGCCGATCTGCCGACCAATACCGCGCGTCGCCCAACCCAGATGGGTTTCGAGAATCTGCCCCACATTCATGCGCGATGGCACACCCAGCGGGTTCAGCACGATATCAACGGGCGTTCCGTCATCAAGATAGGGCATGTCTTCCATCGGCACGATGCGTGAAATCACACCCTTGTTGCCATGGCGACCTGCCATCTTGTCGCCGGGCTGCAGCTTGCGCTTCACAGCCACGAAGACCTTGACTAGCTTCATAACGCCTGGCGGCAGTTCATCGCCACGCTGCAGCTTGTCGACCTTGTTCTCAAACCGAGCCTCAAGCGCGGCGACGGCCCCGTCGAAGTTGTTCTGCAACTGCTCGATTTCGGCCATGCGGGCGTCGTTTTTCACGACGACCTGACGCCACTGACCCGGCGTGAAATCACCCAGCACACGCTCGGTGATCTTGACCTCGTCATCCAGGCCCTTCGGGCCCTTTACGGCTGTCTGGTTGACCAGAAGCTCCTTCAAGCGATTGTAGAAGCTACGCTCGAGAATGGCCTTCTCGTCGTCACGGTCTTTTGCGAGACGTTCGATTTCAGCACGTTCGATCGAAAGGGCGCGTTCGTCCTTGTCAACGCCACGACGCGAGAACACGCGGACCTCAACAACCGTACCCGTGCCCCCCGGCGGCACCTTCATCGAGGTGTCACGCACATCGGCAGCTTTCTCACCAAAGATCGCACGGAGAAGTTTCTCTTCCGGCGTCATCGGTGATTCACCCTTCGGCGTCACCTTGCCAACCAGGATGTCACCGGCGTTCACTTCCGCACCGATATAGACGATACCCGCCTCATCCAGGTTCTTGAGGGCTTCTTCGCCAACATTGGGAATATCGCGTGTGATTTCTTCCTGACCCAGCTTCGTATCACGGGCCATGATCTCGAATTCCTCGATATGGATCGAGGTAAAGACGTCATCACGAACAATGCGCTCGGAGATCAGGATCGAATCTTCAAAGTTGTAGCCATTCCACGGCATGAACGCGACGAGCACATTCTTGCCGAGCGCCAACTCACCCAAATCGGTCGAAGGACCATCGGCAACGATATCGCCCTTCACCACAACATCACCGACCTTGACCAGCGGGCGCTGGTTGATCGCAGTGTTCTGATTGGAGCGCTGGAACTTCAGAAGGTTGTAAATATCGACGCCGGTATCGTTCTCGCCAATTTCACCCGTCGACCGGATCACAACACGTGTCGCATCAACCTGATCAACGACACCGTCGCGTTTGGCAACGATCGTGACTCCGGAGTCACGTGCAACTGTGCCCTCCATGCCCGTGCCGACCAGAGGGGCATCCGACTGCAGCAACGGCACAGCCTGACGCATCATGTTCGAGCCCATCAACGCGCGGTTCGCGTCATCGTTCTCGAGGAACGGGATAAGTGCCGAGGCAACAGACACCAGCTGCTTGGGTGAGACATCCATGAAGTCGACCACATCCGGCAGGGCCATGAGGTAGTCATTGCCCTGACGGCAGCTGATCAGTTCATCAGCGAACCGGCTATCGTCGGTCAATTCGGTATTGGCCTGCGCAATCGTGTAGCGCCCTTCCTCCATGGCGGAGAGATAGACCACTTCCTCAGTAACAACGCCGTCCTTGACCGGACGATAAGGCGTTTCGATAAAGCCGTACTTGTTCACACGCGCGAATGTCGCGAGCGAGTTGATCAGACCGATATTCGGGCCTTCAGGTGTTTCAATCGGGCAGATACGTCCGTAATGGGTCGGATGCACATCGCGCACCTCGAAGCCAGCACGTTCACGCGTCAGGCCACCCGGCCCAAGCGCTGAAAGACGACGCTTATGCGTGATCTCGGAAAGCGGGTTCGTCTGATCCATAAACTGGCTGAGCTGCGAAGAGCCAAAGAACTCACGCACGGCAGCAGCGGCCGGTTTGGCGTTGATCAGATCGTGCGGCATGACACTGTCGATTTCGACCGTCGACATGCGTTCACGAATTGCACGCTCCATCCGGAGCAGGCCAACGCGATACTGATTTTCCATCAGCTCACCGACCGAACGTACACGGCGGTTGCCGAGGTGATCGATATCGTCGATATCGCCCTGGCCATCCTTCATGTCGACCATCAACTTGACGATGCGCAGGATGTCTTCCTTGCGCAGTGTCCGCTGGGTGTCAGGAGCCTCAAGCTCCAGACGAGCGTTCATCTTCACACGCCCCACAGCCGAAAGGTCATAACGCTCGTTGTCGAAGAACAGGCTCTCGAAAAGATTTTCCGCCGTCTCATAGGTCGGCGGTTCGCCCGGACGCATGACGCGATAGATATCGATCAGCGCATCTTCACGCGAACGGTTTTTGTCGCCGGCAAGCGTGTTGCGGATATACGGTCCAACATTGATATGATCGATCGCCAGGGTCGTGAAAGCCTTGATCTTAGATTCCCCGAAGGCTTCGAACATTTCCTCGGTAATTTCATCGCCGGCTTCGAACAGAATTTCGCCCGTTGTCTCATTGATGAGATCTTCGCCCAGATACTGTCCAAGCAATTCTTCATTGCTCACCAGGATATCTTTGACGCCGGCTTCTTCCACCTGACGCACAACCCGCGGCGTAAACTTGGCTTCGGCTTCCGCCACAACATCGCCGCTCTTGGCATCAACAAGATCGTGGGTCAGCTTCTGGCCGCGCAGCCGCTCAGCATCCAGCGCTGTCTGCCAGGCACCCTTGGCCGCCTTGTAGGAAATCTTGTCGTAGAAGACGTCGAGGATTTCCTCATTGGACATGCCAACAGCTTCAAAGGGCTGCAGTTCCTTGCCTTCTTCCAATCTCTGGGCACGCAGTTCAGCCGTCCGTGCACCATCGAGTGCCATCAGGAAGGTCGTAACCGGCAGTTTGCGACGACGGTCAATACGAACATGCACGATGTCCTTGGCGTCGAATTCGAAATCGAGCCAGGAACCGCGATACGGAATGACGCGTGCTGCGAACAGGTACTTGCCCGAAGAATGGGTTTTGCCGCGATCATGGTCAAAGAAAACGCCCGGCGAGCGGTGCATCTGCGAGACAATCACACGCTCGGTACCGTTGATGACAAATGTGCCCTTCTCGGTCATGAGCGGCATATCGCCCATGTAGACATCCTGCTCTTTGATGTCGCGGATCGAACGAGAACCGGTGTCCTCATCGACGTCCCAAACGACCAGACGCAGGGTCACCTTGAGCGGTGCTGCGTAAGTCATGCCACGCTGCTGGCATTCCTCGACATCGTATTTGGGTTCTTCGAGTTCATATTCCACGAACTCAAGCTGGGCTTTCTCTGCAAAATCGCGAATCGGGAAGACCGACTTGAAGACTTCCGTGATCCCCACATCAGCCGGTTCGCCCTCAAGCGTCGTGCTGTTGAGAAATTGATCGTAAGAACTCATCTGAACCTCAATGAGGTTCGGCATTTGGGCCACTTCGTGGATACGCCCAAAACTCTTACGGATACGTTTGCGACCGGTGAACGACTGCGCCATAAATTGCCTCTCTTTTTCGTCGTGGGTCCAGGCCCACAACAAAACGGGTCACTTCAAATCGAACATCCGGATCGGGCGAGCCCCATTCCGGCATCGTCGTATCGTCGCTAGCTGCCCATCATACGGACAGTATCGGCGATCCGAGGATGCCGGCGGAGGTGGATTTCGATGAACCACCTCCGCCGAATCTCGTAACTGGAGAGCTACTTGAGCTCGACGGTCGCGCCCGCTTCTTCCAGCTTTGCCTTCAACTCATCAGCTTCGGCCTTGTCGACACCTTCCTTCACAGGTTTCGGTGCACCTTCGACCAGGTCCTTGGCTTCCTTGAGGCCCAAACCAGTGATGGTCCGGACTTCCTTGATGACGTTGATTTTCTTCTCACCAGCGGCTGCAAGGATGACATCAAACTCTGTCTGTTCCTCGGCAGCAGCACCGGCATCACCACCTGCCGCTGCCGCAACTGCGACAGGAGCTGCGGCGCTGACGCCCCACTTCTCTTCAAGCATTTTCGAAAGCTCGGCTGCTTCGAGAACACTCAGTGCGCTGAGATCTTCAGCAATTTTTTCCAGATCTGCCATTTTGTCTAACTCCTGAGACTTCTAGAGACTTAATATTGGATGTCCGAATATCGGACCGGCCTA
Source organism: uncultured Alphaproteobacteria bacterium (assembly GCA_943787745.1). Taxonomy (GTDB): domain Bacteria; phylum Pseudomonadota; class Alphaproteobacteria; order UBA6615; family UBA6615; genus JABJAG01. The sequence goes on from CALSNJ010000002.1 coordinate 1,115,128, forward strand.
CGCAGCCTCGCCTTGATTGGCATATGCGCCAAGAACGCGTGCGAGCTGACCTGCAGGTGCCTGAAGAACACCAGCGACTCTCGTCGCGGGTGTGTTCAGCATACCCACCAGCTTGCCGCGCAGCTCGTCGAGTGAAGGAAGTGACGCGAGCGCCTTAACAGCATTCTCGTCGAGCAGGGTGTCGCCCATGGCGCCCCCAATCACGACAAGCTTGTCGTTTTCCTTCGAATAATTGACAGCTACACGAGCCGCCGCCACTGGGTCGGCGGAATACGCGATCGCAGTTGGACCGTTGAACAGATCGCTGATCTGTTCATAGGTCGTTCCCGCTAGGGCGAGTTTCGCGAGCCTGTTTTTGGTCACTCTGTAGCCAGCACCGGCCTCACGCATGCGGGCGCGGAGATCTGTACTCTCCGCAACCGTCATACCAGACTGCTGGGTCACAACGACAAGCGCTGCATCCCCAAAAGACTGACTGAGTTCGGTTACCAGCTCTTCTTTTCTAGCTCGGTCCACTTACCGTCTCCGCAAACTTGGTGTGCGCCGAATAGATCGACAATTCACACCGTTGCAATTTAGCCCCGGGTCAGTATTGACCCAGAACCGCTCCTTCCTGTCCCAGGAGCGTCACGAAAATCCCAGAGGGTTTTCCGCGTCTTCTCCCGTCTATGCAGGTCTGCCCTATCTGGCACTTAAGCCCGCCGGATCAAACTCCGTTGGGCGCCTGCAGTCTCGGACAGGTACTTTCGCAGCGGCACAACACCGCATACGAAAATCCCGTTCAGCTACCTATTCGGCAGCTTCCTGTGTCGACCCCGTAAGGTCGTTCATATCAAAACGAACGCCCGGCCCCATGGTCGAGGTCAGCGCGAGTTTTTGAACATATGTTCCTTTGACACCACTCGGCTTGGCCTTGAGGACCGCACCCAGGAAAGCATCAAGATTCTCGCGAATCTGTCCTTCGCTGAAGCTGGCCTTGCCAATACCTGCATGGATAATTCCAAGCTTTTCAACGCGATACTGCACTTCACCCGACTTGGCGGCCTCGACAGCAGCACGCACATCGTTGGTGACCGAACCCAATTTCGGGTTTGGCATCAGACCACGCGGGCCAAGCACCTTACCAAGCCGCCCGACGACGGGCATCATGTCTGGCGTTGCGATCACCCGATCAAAGTTGATTTCACCACCCTCGATGGCCGCGGCAAGATCATCAGACCCGACGACATCAGCGCCGGCCTCACGGGCTTCGTCAGCCTTTTCATCTTTCGCAAACACTGCGATCCGAACATCCTTGCCAGTGCCGTTCGGCAGCGCAACAACGCCGCGGACGTTCTGGTCAGCATGACGAGGATCGACATTCAGGTTGATCGAGATCTCAATGGTCTCATCAAACTTCGCCGTGGCATTTTCCTTAACCACACGAACGGCCTCAGCAATCGAGACATGCGTGTTCGGGTCCACCTTCTCGCGCGCCGCGCGCATACGTTTTCCGTTCTTCGCCATAGCTACCCCACCACCTCAAGGCCCATCGAACGGGCCGTGCCGGCGATCATCTGCGCACCGGCATCCAGATCGTTGGCGTTCAAATCCACCATTTTCGCTTCTGCGATCTCGCGGCACTGCGCCAAAGTCACGCGACCAACCAGTTCTGAACCGGTCTTGCCACTGCCCTTTTTGAGCTTGGCGGCTTTCTTCAGGAAGAAGCTCGCCGGCGGCGTCTTCGTGACGAACGTAAATGACTTGTCCTGAAACACAGTGATCACGACCGGAGTCGGTGCACCCTGCTCCATATTCTGCGTGGTGGCATTAAATGCCTTGCAGAATTCCATGATGTTCAGACCTGCCTGACCGAGTGCCGGGCCCACGGGGGGCGACGGGTTGGCCTGACCAGCCGGAATCTCCAGCTTCACATAACCTTCAATCTTCTTTGCCATGTCCTAGACCTCATTCCTTTCCGAGGTTTCGCGGTACGGCGCCTCATGGGCTTTCCGAGGCCAACCTCCCGCGCACCGCCAAAAAAAGCGGCAAATAAAACGACCCGACCTAGACTTTCTCGACCTGACCGTACTCAAGCTCAACCGGTGTAGACCGACCGAAAATAGATACAGATACCTTCACACGTGCACGCTCTTCATCCACGTCCTCAACAACGCCGTTGAACGACTGGAACGGCCCATCATTGACACGTACCTCTTCACCAACATCGAAAGTGACAGACGGTTTCGGCCGCTCGACACCTTCCTGAACCTGATGAATGATCCGGTCCGCTTCGGCCTGGCTAATCGGAGCCGGCTTGTTGCCTGCCCCCAAAAATCCAGTGACCTTCGGCGTGTTCTTCACAAGGTGATAAGAATCCTCGTTCAGATCCATGCGCACAAGCACGTAACCCGGGAAGAACTTACGTTCCGAGTTAACTTTCGCACCACGACGCATCTCGACCACCTCTTCGGTGGGAACGAGAACGTCTTCAAACATTTCTTCCATGCCCTTGGTCACAGCCTGTTCCTTGATGGACTGTGCGACCTTTCCCTCGAAACCCGAGTAGGCGTGGATAACGTACCAATGCATCGCCATCAGACGATCAACCTCCTACGGAAAGTGCTTGTTGCACCAAAGCTGCCAACCCAAGGTCGACGAGGAAAAAAAACAAAGCTGCGAACGCAACCATGATAACCACCATCAGGGTCGACTGAATTGTCTCGGTGCGTGTCGGCCATGTGACCTTGTTCACCTCCTGACGTACTTGGCGCACAAACTCGCCAATTGATGGTCTTGCCATACGTTCTGCTTTCATTGGCTCAGAACTTTCGAGCGCGTACCGGCAATGGCCGGGCTAATTCGGTTGGCAGGAGCGGAGGGACTCGAACCCACAGCCCCCGGTTTTGGAGACCGGTGCTCTACCAATTGAGCTACACTCCTATTCACCGAATATATCGCCGTTATCCTGATCCTGTTCGGGCCTGTCCTATTCGATGATTGAAGTTACGACGCCGGCGCCGACAGTGCGGCCACCTTCACGGATGGCAAAGCGCAAGCCTTCATCCATCGCAATCGGCGCAATCAGATTTACAACCATCGTAATGTTGTCGCCCGGCATCACCATCTCGGTGCCCTCAGGCAGGTCAACCGTCCCCGTCACATCCGTCGTGCGGAAGTAAAACTGCGGACGATAATTCGTGAAGAACGGGGTGTGACGACCACCCTCTTCCTTCGTCAGAATATACGCTTCACAGTTGAAACGCGTATGCGGCGTGATCGAACCCGGCGCCGCCAGAACCTGGCCGCGCTCAACTTCCTCACGCTTCGTGCCACGAAGCAGCACACCAACATTGTCGCCCGCTTCGCCCTGATCGAGCAACTTGCGGAACATCTCAACGCCTGTGCAGGTCGTCTTCAGCGTGTCCTTGATGCCAACGATCTCAATCTCGTCGCCAACATTCACAATCCCACGCTCAATACGACCCGTTACAACCGTGCCACGACCCGAAATCGAGAACACATCCTCAATCGGCATCAGGAACGACTGATCACGCGGACGATCAGGCTGCGGAATGTAATCATCCACCGCCTTCATCAGTTCCATGATCGAGTTCGCGCCAATCTCTTCGTCACGGCCTTCAAGCGCTGCAAGCGCCGAGCCCTTCACGATCGGAATATCGTCGCCCGGGAAGTCATAAGACGAAAGAAGCTCGCGCACTTCCATCTCGACCAACTCCAAAAGCTCCTCGTCATCAACCTGGTCAACCTTGTTCAGGTAAACCACCAACGCGGGAACACCAACCTGGCGGGCCAGAAGAATATGCTCGCGCGTCTGCGGCATCGGGCCGTCAGCCGCATTCACAACCAAAATCGCGCCGTCCATCTGCGCCGCGCCCGTGATCATGTTCTTCACGTAGTCAGCATGGCCCGGGCAATCAACATGCGCGTAGTGACGCGCATCCGTCTCATACTCAACATGCGCCGTCGAAATCGTAATGCCGCGCTCGCGCTCCTCGGGAGCCTTGTCAATCTGGTCAAACGCAACCGCGTCGCCACCTGAAGCCTCAGACATCACCTTCGTGATCGCCGCCGTCAACGTCGTCTTGCCATGATCAACGTGACCAATCGTGCCTACGTTGCAATGCGGCTTATTACGTTCAAACTTCTCTTTCGACATGGTTCTGTCCTGCGTCCTATCGATCGTTGCACCGGTCAATCCCGGTCTTCTAATGGGGCCTCAGCCAGCGCCCGTTTCATTCTTAGCGCTCTTCGGCCGAAACCTTGGAGCGGGTGAGGGGAATCGAACCCCCGTCGTAAGCTTGGAAGGCTTCTGCTCTACCATTGAGCTACACCCGCCGAATTCCTTGTTTTCTTCCTGCTGTTTAGCGTGCAGCTCCGCAATTCATCCGGTCTATCCTTCACGGCTGGTGGAGGGGGTTGGATTTGAACCAACGTAGGCATAGCCAGCGGATTTACAGTCCGCCCCTTTTAACCGCTCAGGCACCCCTCCTCGCCGCGTAGCTGCAGACATCCGCCATGCAGCCAACAGCAAACGCGCCGAACGCCAATAAGCGCCGGCCCGTGCAGCGCAATATGTAGATTTCGCCCGTCGTGTCAACCGCGTTTCAGGCGAAAATGCCAAAAACAACAGCCATCTGACTGCATCTTGCCGGGTTGGAACATTGCAGGCAGCAAAAGAATGCCCTATGAGCCGAGGTTATGGCAAGAAAACAGAAATACGGAACCCGTCGCCGCGCCCGTGGCGATGCGCGCAACCAGAACTCCGGCGCAGCCGCCTCCCCTTGGCTTTACGGGACGCACAGCGTCCTGGCAGCATTGGCAAACCCCGCCCGAACATGCGAACGACTTTTGATCGCCGATGACGATCTCGCAGAACTCGCCCATGCAACAGCAGAACCGCTGGGACGGAACGCGCTGATTGAACGCACCGGACATGATGACATTTCAGAAATTCTGCCCCTCGGCGCTGTCCATCAGAATATCGCCATGCTGGCAGCACAGCTCGAAGACCCGGGCATTCAGGATGTCATTGATCGCGCCGGCCCCAACGGACGTCTGGTCATTCTTGATCAGGTGACAGACCCCCACAATGTGGGCGCCATCCTTCGCTCTGCCGCAGCATTCGGCGTAACGGCGCTGATCATGCAAGATCGCCACGCTCCGCCCGTGACAGGCGTGCTGGCAAAGGCAGCGTCCGGCGCCCTCGAAACCGTCGACCTGGTCCGAGAGACCAATCTTTCGCGTACACTCGACACCCTCAAACGCAACGATTTCTGGTGCATCGGACTGGATGGCGCAAGCGACCAGACCATCGCGACCGCCGTGGTGGGCGGCCCCATGGCCCTTGTTCTGGGCGCTGAGGGCAGCGGCTTACGCCGACTTGTTCGGGAATCCTGTGACACGATCGCCTCTATCCCGCAGACGCGTGCTGTCGAAAGCCTGAATGTTTCCAACGCCGCAGCCGTTACGCTTTACGAGATCAGTCGGGAGAGCGCGCCTCGGTAGCAAGGCGACGGTGAAAATTGATCGCATAGGCGATCAGAAATACCCCCACGACCTCTTCGAACAACTCATCATAGGTATGTGCGTAGATCAGGAACGGCACAAAATAGATTGCTGATGCTGACGGCATCAACTCGCCAAGCCCGATCCTGTTCAATCCACGTATCCAGGCTCGACGGTAGATCAGCGATGTCGAGATCAGCAGCGCGACCACCAGACGTATCAACTGATTGTACCCAAAAAACATGTTGTGAAGATTGGTTTCCTGTTGTGCGTTGAGTTCCTCAAACTGCGCAGGCGTTGACCATCCAAAAATGCGCTGGCCCCAGCTGATTTCCTCAAGGAACAACAGCCCACAGAACACGGCCATCAAGACCGCAACCGACCCCAGCCGCCGATCATGTCGCCAGGCACGACCCAACCCGATGACAAACAGAAGTGCCGCGCAGAACAGCAATGCCAGTGCCGTGGCGGACTCAAACAATCCGTCCTCTTCATAGACAAAATCCGGAAAGGTGAACCACCCGTGTTCGAAGCCGGTATAGGCCACGCATAACGCCAGCCAAATCACACCGAGCAGAGCCGGTTGAGGCCGCGGTCAGTCCGACACGAGGGGGCGCGCGCGCAACAGTCCTCGGATGATCACGAGCAGCCAGACGACCAGCACAAAGAACGATATCTGTGCAAAAAATCCGTTCCGACTTGCGCTGACATCATCCATCAGAAAAAGCAGCGCATTTGGCCACGCGAGCACAGTCAGGGCGTAGACTGCAAGTGCTGCGGCTGAGAGCTTGTAGGAGAGTTTGAGAGTCACTGAACGCACATCCGAATATCTGAGATCAGGACTTTACCTGATTTTGCACCCGCCATGCGAGTAGCGCGGGCAGCACAATCAATGTGGCGAAAAGGATAAACCCAATCGCAATGGCAAGGAGCTGCCCCATGCTCGCCATTCCGCGATGAGCGGCAAACGCCAAAGCGACAAATGACATCAATGTGGTCAAACCGCTGACAAGTACCGCCCTGGGGGTCGACGACTTATAGACGTCGGCAATCGATCCGGTCTCACGAAACCGGCCGACCACGTGCAAACCGTTATCGACGCCCATCCCGAGCAGAAGCGGCAACACAATCACGTTTGCCACATTGAGCGGGATCGACAGCGCCACCATTGCTGCGGCCGTCATCGCGGCCGCCAGCAGCAGCGGGATCATGACCAGAACAGCATCCACAAAAGAACGGAGCGCCAGCACCAGAACAAGGAAGATGGCAATAGCCGCTGTTGCAAAGGCTTGCCGGAACGCGTCCACGACAATACGCCCGACACCGGCCTCAAGTGCCGGACGGCCGGTCGCAGTCGGAAACTCAGACTGGACAGCCGTGACAAATTTCCCGAGTGCGGCAAAATCCCGCAAATCATCACGCGGCAGCGCCACAACACGCACCTGGCCCGCAACACCCGTTTCCCGGGCAATGATATCCTTCGGCAAATTCTCCAGCGTGATCTGTTCGGCAGACAGTGCGTCGCGCAGCAGCTCGAGCGAAACGATGAAGTCCTCCGCAATGAGGGCTTCCAATTGCACCACGTCAGACTCACTCAAGGAGCGCAGCGCGCGGGACATTCGCGCAAATGCAGAATTGCTGTCTGCGCCAGCAAAATCAGTGCCGAAGGACACCAGATCGCGCACTGCGGCCAACCTCGCGTCACTGTCAGGCGCCGGGACAGAACGCCCTAACATCACAGCAGGACCAAGCAGAATATTGGCCTCATCCAGAATCTTAAGTCGGGCGGACTGGTTTTCCGGAACAAGGTCACGCAAGGTTTTGACGCGACCGACTTCGAGAAGTCGCCGAAGCATTTCGGCAATGCGATCGGCCTCTTCCATTCCGTCAGCCGAAATCGTCAGTGTGTAGGGCGTGATGGTTCCATCATCATGCAGCGCGATCAGCGTCTCGACCGCTTCGCTTTCGCGGTCCTGAAGGTTGAGGCTGTTGAAATCGAACTTTACCTGCGCCCCGACAACCCCAGCGAGAAGCAACCCCAGACAGGCCAGGACGGCAATTGGTTTGGCATGGCTGACAATCTGCTCCGCAAAATGAAGCCCACCCGGCAATCTCAATCTCCGCCCCGCATGGGCTGAGACAGAACCCACGCCCAACAAATCCAGCAGGGCCGGCAAGAGCGTGAACGACATGACAACTGCGATCACCATTCCCATTGCGGAGATCAAACCAAGTTCGGCCAACCCCCGAAACCCCGTGGGCCAGAACGACAGGAAGGCAATGGCTGTGGTCAGGCCACACAGGAAAATGGTCGGGCCGAGCCCCCGGGCCACACGTGGCCAAACCGCATCATTGTCAACTCCGCCTTCGCGCACCCGTCGGAGAATCATGTGCACCGCGAAATCGATTGTCTAGCCCCCATGTTCTGGGCCATTCCTGATTAGAGTTTCTGGAACAGGAGGGCGCATGTTGAGGGCCTGATGTGGGCGGATGTGATTGTACTGTCTGAGCCACTGGTTGATGACGATCTGGGCCTGCTTTGTTGTGGTGAACCATTCGGCGTTGAGCACCTCGCGGCGCAGAGTTCCGTTAAATCGTTCGTTGTATCCATTCTCCCAGGGTGACCCGGGATAGATCCGGATAGGCTTGATCCCGACCCTTGCCAACCAGTCCTGCATCGCTTCCGCGACGAACTCGGGGCCATTGTCGGAACGGATATATTCTGGAGTGCCGTGGCGCAGGAGTAGCGGGTAGAGCGCCTCAAGGACATCGTCAGCTCCCATCCTGGTGCGGACCGCGACCGCTAGAGCCTGACGGGTGTACTCGTCGAGAACTGTCAGCATCTTGTAACTCCGACCGCTGTCGAGCTTGTCGTGTACAAAGTCGATGCTCCAGACGTGGTTCGGATGGGTCGGCCGCAGCCGTATGATCGAAGCATCCTTGTGGTAGAGCCGTCGGCGCTTCTTGTGCCGTTGCGGCAGTTGAAGGCCTTCTTCGCGCCAGATCCGCTCAACCTTCTTGTGGTTCACCTTCCAACCTTCGATGCGCAGCAGTTCGGCTATCTTGCGATAGCCGTAGCGTCCGTATTGCTTGGCCTGCTGGATCAGGGCCAATCGCAGAGCATCATCATCTCGCCGGGCCGGCTGGTACTGCAGAGAACTTCGCGACAGGCCAATCACCCGGCAGGTCCGCCGCTCCGACGTTGCGAGCTTCTGGCGCGTATGGATCACGGCCTGACGAAGCTGTTCGGTCGTCAGGCCCTCGGCTTTAGGTGGCTCAGGCTTTCCTTGAGAATGAGCTTGTCCAGTTCGAGTTCCGCGACGATCTTCTTCAGCCGCACATTCTCTTTCTCAAGAGCGCGAAGTTCCGACAGTTGAGACTTCCCCATCCCGCCAAACCGCTTGCGCCAGTTGTAGTAAGTGGCATCACTAATACCCACGCCACGACAGGCCGACGGCACGTCACTGCCAGTCGACAGCTTCACCTCAATCTCACGCAGCAGCTTGAGTATGTCCTCATCCGAATAACGTTTCCGAGCCATCACATCCCCCTTCAGTCTCTAAAAATAGTGGCCCAGTTTTAGGGGGGAAGGACAGTTGAAGGGATATTGTCTGTCATGGCGGGTAGTTTCCCCAGAGCCGCCAATAGATGTAATGCTGCGGAGGACTGCTAACAATAAACAAGCCACGAATGCTTTTCAGAGAGCAAAGCGCCGGTCTGTCGCTCTCAAAACCAGTTTTGATCCCGCCCGGATCAGACTGACCATCGACAAACTCCGTAATTCGTAATGATCTTTGCTTTCGGCTTAGGGTGGGGATGCCCAACACACCAGCTTTGTGATTGCCATGACTGCGGTGTGTAAATGATTAGACAGGGGCCGAGTTGGCGGTTTAGGAATAAAGATACTTATTACAACCAATTTTGAAAGAAGATCAGATATGACCATCAATCTTACCGAATTGAGAGACGAACCACTGGGAAAGCACCCCATCCAGGCAGCATACTGCTATCCTAATATGTGTTATATTAGCGGTATTGATGTCGAGCAAGACGTTGTCGCCTCCGACCACGAGAGCAGTTTCACGTTCGACGTAGATGGTCTAGGCGACGAGGCGCTGGACGCAGACGCGCGGTTTGTTGGCTGTCTTGCCTGCGTAAATGGCTGCTCTGGCCTTTGTTAGTTTTTTTTCTGATTCGTGTAGCACACACGCTACGCCGCGGCGGCGTAGTGGCAGCGATGCGAAATCCTATTTGATGCACAGATAATGGCCCGGTGCGGGGCTGGTTCTTAGAACCAGTTTCGATCCCGCCCGGGTCATGATCCCGGGACGGTTTATCTAATAATTTCTGGTGCCAAATTAAGCCTTAGGGCTTTTGTTACGTACTGCCATGCCCAGATAAAGCTGCTCTCACCGCACCGCAGCAGACTTAAACATAGAAAGACTTTGTAAAAATGATAAGGACCGCTTTCATTGCTCTGGCCGCTACGCTTCTGTCTCCTACTCTAGTTATGGCACAGCCGGCCTGCACATCGATAACCGTCACCGGACATCCCAGCTATCCGCCTATTTCAGAAGCCAAGGATGACACTCTAGTTGGCGCAGCACCAAAGCTTTTCGCCGCCGTCGCCAAACGAGTGGGCGTTAAGAACGTCAACGTTAAAAACTATGGCAGCTGGGACAAGGCACAGGCAGCGACCCGCGGCGGTGAGGCCGACGCGATCTTTGGAATCTATAAGAACGACGAACGGGCCGAGTGGCTCGACTATGTCGAACCGCCCTTCATGATGGACCCAGTTTCTATAATCGTACGCAAGGGCGATGGCTTCCCCTTCGCCGACTGGGCCGACCTCAAGGGACGTAAAGGCGTGACTAATATCGGCGAGAGCTTCGGCGAGAGCTTCGACGCCTTCATGGCCGCCAGCCTGACCGTCGCCCGCGCCGAAGGTGTAGACAAAGCATTTGCCGAACTGATAGCCAAAAGTGCCGACTACCTTATCATCGGCATGTATCCGGGCGAGATTGAATCTGAGAAGCTGGGTCTCAAAGCGAAGGTGGAATTTCTGCCCAAGTCGTTAGATTCATTCGGCATGTATATTGGCTTTTCAAAAGCGTCTAAATGCAGTGCGATGAAGACTGAGTTCGCCGAGATGCTTACCAAGGAAGTCGAATCCGGCTGGGTAGAAAAACTGATCGAGGAAGCCAAGAAGAAGAGCGACTAGTAAGCCCTGCCGGGCAGCTCCGTCAGGCCGTTATCCATAAGCGCCAGAAGCTCGCGACATCGGAGAGGCGGACCTGCTTGCCGGCATTGCCGCCGCACACCGAGCAGGTGAACCGCTGCCGGATGTAGTTGACGTCGGGTCGCCGTCGTCTAGCCATTCGACCGGTACGATATCCGCCCAGCGTCCGCACGGCTGGCAGTGCAGACCAAGCGTCATGCCTGACCCTGCGAGGTCGGAGATGGCCCAGAACATGGGGGCTTGACACCAGGTTTTGCAGTCTATCTACCTAATTTTCTATTTCCCTCCGGGTAGGAGCTAACCAGATGACGGTCTTTAAGCGGTCCTAGAATACGTAGAGTTAGGTACCACCCTGTAAGCCGAAAGCAACAGGCTTATCTAGTTAGTGCCACCCAAGTGCCTTTCGACCAAACAAGCGAAAACAAAAAAGGGGCGCCTTATGGCGATAGACATGCACCATATTTTAATGCTGATCGGCTTTCTGCTGGCGGCATATTCCGTGGTAGCAAACGACGCCATCCAAACGCTTGGCACCTTTTTAAGCTCCAACAGTCACCGGCCCTGGTGGGTACTTTGGTTGTTTGCCTGCACAATTTTAGTGGCGGTTTTCGTTTACGGCTGGATCGCTTACGACGGCGACATATCCTACGGTCGACTCGAAAAATTCCCGATGCCAGGCCTATTTACCTGGGCCTTGATCATGCCGCCTTTAGTGGTCCTATTTCTGACCCGATTCGGCATTCCAGTCAGCACGACTTTTCTAATCTTGACGTCCTTCGCGGCCGCCGCCCTGCCCAGCATGCTGACTAAGTCTTTGATAGGCTACGGGGCTGCATTTGCCGTTGGGATCGTCGTCTACATCGCAATCGGCCGACTTTTCTACAGCAAGATCCTCGCCACTAAGGATGAGCCGCCACGGGCCTACTGGATCGCCCTGCAATGGATATCGACAGGGTTCTTGTGGAGTCAGTGGCTTGTTCAGGATTTGGCAAACATCTTTGCGTACCTGCCGCGACAGTTGGATGCCTCGCTGCTCATCTTCGCGTTGGTGGTCATGCTGGGGTTGCATGCGATCCTATTCTATCAGCGCGGTGGGGCTATACAGGGGATCGTGACCTCGAAAACCAATACCCAGGATATCCGTTCGGCGACCCTAATCGATTTTGCCTTCGCCCTGATCCTGATCTTTTTCAAAGAGTTGTCGAACGTCCCGATGAGCACGACGTGGGTCTTCCTAGGCCTTCTGGCCGGCAGGGAATTCGCACTGGTGATTTCGCTAAATGTTTCCAGCATGAGACAGGCAAGCCGCACAGCCTATGTCGACGTAGCCAAGGCCGTCGCGGGATTAGTGATCAGCGTCGCGATCGCGTTTTCTATGCCTTATTTGTCCGCCTTTGCCGGCGGATACGAGCATGATTCAAACATACCGACGGTGGACTCGCGGGATTGATCAGCCGGCGGCCAACTCGCGCCAATCCTCAGCGAAGATCATTTTCGGCTCGATGACAGCCTGCAGCGCGTCGATCGCCAGGCACGAGACTACACCCCCCCCCCGGACCTTGAGCAAGTCACAGGCCCTCTTGGCGGCGCTGGTGTGGCTGTATCCGGCCTGTATGGCTGCGGCACGACCATTAGCCCCACAGGCTACATAGGCGTGGGCAAACCGGGTTTGTTTCTCGTTGAGTGCATCGACAATCTCCCTGATCGTTGAAGGGATATTGTCTGTCATGGCGGGTAGTTTCCCCAGAGCCGCCAATAGATGAAATGCTGCGGAGGACTGCTAACAATAAACAAGCCACGAATGCTTTTCAGAGAGCAAAGCGCCGGTCTGTCGCTCTCAAAACCAGTTTTGATCCCGCACGGGTTGCACTGACCATCGACAAACTCCGTAATTCGTAATGATCTTTGCTTTCGGCTCAGCCCGGGGATGCCCAACACACCAGCTTGATGATTGCCTCGTCTGCGGTGTGTAAATGATTAGACAGGGGCCGAGTTGGCGGTTTAGAATTTTGTCTAGCCCCCATGTTCTGGGCCATTCCTGATTAGAGTTTCTGGAACAGGAGGGCGCATGTTGAGGGCCTGATGTGGGCGGATGTGATTGTACTGTCTGAGCCACTGGTTGATGACGATCTGGGCCTGCTTTGTTGTGGTGAACCATTCGGCGTTGAGCACCTCGCGGCGCAGAGTTCCGTTAAATCGTTCGTTGTATCCATTCTCCCAGGGTGACCCGGGATAGATCCGGATAGGCTTGATACCGACCCTTGCCAACCAGTCCTGCATCGCTTCCGCGACGAACTCGGGGCCATTGTCGGAACGGATATATTCTGGAGTGCCGTGGCGCAGGAGTAGCGGGTAGAGCGCCTCAAGGACATCGTCAGCTCCCATCCTGGTACGGACCGCGACCGCTAGAGCCTGACGGGTGTACTCGTCGAGAACTGTCAGCATCTTGTAACTCCGACCGCTGTCGAGCTTGTCGTGTACAAAGTCGATGCTCCAGACGTGGTTCGGATGGGTCGGCCGCAGCCGTATGATCGAAGCATCCTTGTGGTAGAGCCGTCGGCGCTTCTTGTGCCGTTGCGGCAGTTGAAGGCCTTCTTCGCGCCAGATCCGCTCAACCTTCTTGTGGTTCACCTTCCAACCTTCGATGCGCAGCAGTTCGGCTATCTTGCGATAGCCGTAGCGTCCGTATTGCTTGGCCTGCTGGATCAGGGCCAATCGCAGAGCATCATCATCTCGCCGGGCCGGCTGGTACTGCAGAGAACTTCGCGACAGGCCAATCACCCGGCAGGTCCGCCGCTCCGACGTTGCGAGCTTCTGGCGCGTATGGATCACGGCCTGACGAAGCTGTTCGGTCGTCAGGCCCTCGGCTTTAGGTGGCTCAGGCTTTCCTTGAGAATGAGCTTGTCCAGTTCGAGTTCCGCGACGATCTTCTTCAGCCGCACATTCTCTTTCTCAAGAGCGCGAAGTTCCGACAGTTGAGACTTCCCCATCCCGCCAAACCGCTTGCGCCAGTTGTAGTAAGTGGCATCACTAATACCCACGCCACGACAGGCCGACGGCACGTCACTGCCAGTCGACAGCTTCACCTCAATCTCACGCAGCAGCTTGAGTATGTCCTCATCCGAATAACGTTTCCGAGCCATCACATCCCCCTTCAGTCTCTAAAAATAGTGGCCCAGTTTTAGGGGGGAAGGACAAGCGGGGTCGGTTATATATTTTGGAACGGACGCGAATTTGCCCCCCCCTACCCCCGCATGCCGAAGTGGGATCGGGTATGGCCCAAACCAGTGCTAGCTTTTCTTTGGATCGCAAATCAGTTAGTGGTGTCGTGCTGCTAGGCAGGACAGGACATGATAGCCAACTTTTGTCGCAAGTATGTCGAAAATTGTTTCGTCGGGCAGCTATAGATTGGTATTAGTATCAATGTTTTCATTGGGATGCCGGCTTAGCTCAGTTGGTAGAGCGGCTGATTTGTAATCAGTAGGTCGCGGGTTCGATTCCTGCAGCCGGCACCACTTTTCTATTGTTTTTAAACAATAAAAAAGGGATCCAGATTTTGGACCCCTTTTCTGCTTTCTACTGACTTACGTTCTACTTACGGTCGTAATCACTTTCATCGTTGATCTGCCACAGCTCACATTCGCGAATTGAGCTGCCCGCAGGCGCGTTGTGACGAGGCCGTGGCTTCTTCTGGCTAATTGTTTTTTGAATATCGCGCTCAATCATCTGCACCACTTCATAGGTGTTGATCCGCTGGCCATCATACTCATGTCCGACTAGAGCGATCTCCAAATGCATATGAGCTTTGCCGACAGGCGTTTGTCCAAAGTGCGGGTAGCCCCGAGCAAGCTCAACCTTAGTCTTACTCCTCGCCATCTGACCCCTCCTGCTCGAACGGCTGCGGCTCCGGGCGCTCAGGATCAGGCTCTGATCGATACGCGTCATATTCTTGTGCAAACTTTTTGCTGTCGCCGTCGAAAGTGCGAATACGCCTCGGGCGCGGTCTCCTCGATTTCGCCGAGGTCAGCTTCAAACGAAGCGAGCGCCTCGTCCTCGGGCACGCCGGACTTCACGTCAACGACAGCATCCGTGAGGCGAAGAAACTGCTGCGCCTGTGATGAGCTTGCGCCGATACTTTCGGCCACGCTGAACACCGCTGACTCAAATTTATTGTCGCCGGGCAGCCGTTCAGAAACTCGCCCCACTCATTTGGCGCCTCACCGCTGTCCATCTTGATCGCGTCATCGAGCAGCGACGCATATGTTTTGACGGAAGCGGGCGACACCTCGGCACCTAACTCTCTCAACGCCAGCTCAATCATCGCATCAAGCGGGCGGTCGGCATCTGCCAAGATCTCTAAGCGACATGTTCAATGTCCTCGAGGGCGGCCTCGCGATAACCCTCCTCGGTTAGTTCATCAGGCTGCGGGTTTTTCCACTGCTCGCGCTGGTGGATGAGCGATGAATAAACATGCTCCGGATCAGTTAGCCGCGTGGCCTTGTTTCCCGTTGGCCAATTGCTTGGTGGAATTTTGGGGACCGAATAATTGTCGCAGACCGCGCCCATGAGCATTGCAAACGGCTTCTCGCCTAGCGAGCCCCAGCCCCAATCCTTTGGCCAGCCAGACGCCGTTGCGGCCGCAACCCTGAGCGAGCTCTCGAGCTCGTACAGCCTTTCGTAGTGCTTTGCCGCGCGCTTGATCGCCAGCACGAACGTCTTGCCAGTTTTTTCGAGCTCATCAGTCAGCTCGCAACAGCGCTCACGGTCGGCATCGCGCAGAGCCTTCTCGGCCTCTGCTTTTTCGGCCTCGTGTCGCCGCTCGGCTTCATGCAGTGCCATCCGCTTTAGTCGCAGTTGCTCGCGAACTGCCACGATCTCGCGTGCCGCGTCGACCATGCTGTCGCCGGTCTCAACGCCAGAGATCGGCTGCGGTCCGCGACTTGGTTTCAAGGTCGGCGGTCAGCAGAGCCAAGTCGGCACGCAGACGCTCGACGGCTTCGAAGGTGTTGGTCATGGAAAACTCCAATAATTTTAAGCGTGGGTGGATCAGATACAAACGGCACCCCCCGGGGGGCGGCGGGTACGCCTCGTGCACACGCGACGGCAGGCCGGCGTAAGTACGGCGTAAGCTGAGCGAGGTGATTGCCCGGAAACCGCAGACTTCTGGGCGAAAACGGCTGATAGGGGATCAGTAGCCCACCCGGGGCTCGAGGCGACGCCGGCCAACGGCACCCCGGGCGGGCGGCTCGGCCGCGGGAGGGAGCGCCGCGGCAGAGTGTTCGAGATTGCGGGAGCATCCCCCGGACCCCCTGCTTCCTTATGGGGGCTACCATCGCCGGGTCCTCGCGCCCCAGCCGATGTCCAACTCTTTGTTGGACGGGAGCGGTTGGTGTGGATGGTAAAGCAGCTGGTAACGGTTACCGCGCTGGAAAGAGCCGCGCTGGCGCTTGCCCTTTGGAAGCAATATGCGCAGCAGCTCATTTTGATAAAGTTCCTTCAGCGCGCGCGACACGTCAGCTTGATCTATGCCGCCTGCCAGCTCTCCAATCGTTCGCTGATTTGGATAACAAATACCGTTCGGACTGGCGTAGTGACCGAGGGCTGCCAAGACGCGCCACGTATTTCCGCGCTTGATAAGCGGAACAGCGCGAACAGGAATTATCGAGTAGAGCCGGCGGTCGACATTCATGCCAGCCACCTAACGTAAGGGGGTACAACCCCTACAAGTTGTACAACTTGTGCAGGTTGTTGTTGTTTAGTGGCTAGCATCAGAACAACTCCTCACCCGAAAGCTCCCACGGCGCACCGCGACGCTCGCGGCGGATCTTCTTGGCCGCTTCAAGCGCCCTGCACATTCGGCTCAGGTTGCCGGTATCAATGCCCAGATCGGCACTCATCTCGACTTGCGTCGCAGGCCCTACCGCCAGCATCTCGAGAATGTCGGCTTGCCTATCCGCCCTGCCCCGAAGTTCGGCACCTGCAGATCCGTCGATTTCAAATTGATGCCCGTTCAGTCGAAAGCGCTTCACGCTGGAGGCAACCAACCGCCCCTTGGTGTGCAGAACGGTCTGGCCGCCTTCACTCAGCAGAACCATTAGATTGTCGGGAACAGCCGCGAGTGCGGTCGATCCGAGTATGCGGTCGAAAGGGTCCTCGGCGTTGTCGTGAACCGAAGCCTTGCGCGTGTGATGGATACAGACGCAGCTGAGATCATGCGCGGCGAACAGCTCCTTGAGTTCAGCCATCGACTCAGTCTCGCCCTCATACCCGCGCTCTGATCCCGGGCGTTTTACCTTGGCGAGGGTGTCGATGACCGTCAGCGGCGGCGATAGCCTCTCCAGCAGGCGATTGAGCTGGTCGTACCCGCCAGCGTCCATCTTCGGGAACTGGCCTTCGTGAAACAGGCGGATATTTAGCTGATCCGACATCCATCCAAAGCGTCCCTGAAGCATCGGCAGCGAGTACTCGAGCGCTAGGTACAGCACCGGGGCGGTGGCATGCCGACCTCGAACGCCAGCCACTCCATAAACGTGCTTTTGCCCGCTTTCGGCGCGCCAGCCAGCAATGTGAACCCATGCGGCAGGTGCTCATGCACCGGGTCAGGTGTTGTGATATCGGTTCGGGAGAGCTGGGCCAGCGTCAAGCCGAGCCCGTCATCGACCGGCTCGGCTGCGCTGGAGCTCGACGCATCAGGTCACTGAGGCTGCGTTGCCGCTATGGCCAGCCAGTCCGCGACATCGCCCTTGTCCGGCAGCCCCGGCAGATCGGCAGACCGAAACCGCCCTGGCGTAATCGCCCAAGGCGATCGGCAACCTTGCGACAGTGCGCTTCGCCCGCCGTCATCGTTGTCGGGCAGGATCACCACAGTCGCGGCCGGCGAAATGCTCGGCTCAGCTCGGGCTGCCAATTCCCCGCGCCGCCTGCGTTGCATGTGGCGACCAAGGCCAAGGCGGTTCAGGGCATCCGCGCACTTCTCACCTTCGACCACATAGATCGTGGCGTGTCTGACGTCAGCGCCTATGGAACAAACTAGCCGGATTTCATAAGGGAGGATTTCTGGCTCATCGTAGTGACCGAAGGGAACGAAGATGAGACAGAAATCGCAGACCCGCCAGACGGGTGCCGCCAAGGCGATCAAGGACATCCGCCGGGCAACGCGCAAGCAATATTCTGCTGAAGAGAAGATCCGCATTGTGCTGGACGGATTGCGTGGTGAAGAAACGATCGCGGAGTTATGCCGCCGGGAAGGCATTGCGCAGAGCATTTATTACAAGTGGTCGAAAGAGTTTCTTGAAGCTGGCAAGCGTCGACTTGCGGGTGATACGGCTCGTGCGGCTTCTACGGGCGAGGTTCAAGCCCTTCGCCGTGAAGCACGTGATTTGAAGGAGGTTGTTGCTGAGCAGACCCTGGAGCTCAGGTTGCTTAAAAAAAGCATGACCGCGGATGGGGGAGACGACGAATGAGATACCCCGCATCTGAGAAACTTGAGATCATCCGCCTTGTCGAGCAGTCTCACCTGCCCATCAAGCAGACGCTGGACAAGCTAGGTATCCCCCGCACCACGTTTTATCGCTGGTATGACCGCTATCAGCTTGGTGGTTCGGAGGCCCTGGAAGATCAATCGCCCAGGCCATCGCGGGTCTGGAACCGCATTCCTGATGACGTTCGCCGGCGGATCATTGCCCTGGCCCTGGATGTGCCGGAACTGTCTCCTCGCGAACTGGCAGTACGCTTCACTGATACAGAAAGCTACTTTGTCTCAGAGGCTTCCGTCTATCGCCTGCTTAAATCCCTTGATCTGATTACCAGCCGTGCATTCATCGTCATCAAGGCTGCTGATGAGTTCAAGGAAAAGACGACCGCGATCAATCAACTGTGGCAGACCGACTTCACCTATCTGAAGGTCATCGGCTGGGGCTGGATGTACTTATCGACGATCCTTGATGATTACTCTCGCTATATCATTGCCTGGAAGCTGTGCACGACCATGAAGACCAGCGATGTGACCGAGACGCTGAACCTCGCCTTGCAGGCATCGGACTGTGATCAGGCCCATGTTGTGCACAAGCCGAGACTGTTATCGGACAATGGCTCCAGCTACGTCTCTGGTGAGCTGGCGGAATGGCTGGATGAAAAGAAGATGAAGCACGTCAGGGGTGCACCGTATCATCCGCAAACTCAGGGTAAGATCGAACGATGGCATCAGACGCTGAAGAACCGCATCCTGCTGGAAAACTACTTCTTCCCGGCAGATCTTGAGGCGCAGATCGAGGCGTTCGTCGATCATTACAACCATCAACGCTACCACGAGAGCATCAACAACCTTACCCCTGCAGACGTCTACTTCGGGCGGGGCCAAGCCATTTTACAACAACGGGAAAGGATCAAACGGAAAACGATGAAGGCCCGGCGCTTGCAATACCGCAAATACGCCGCCTAACATCTTAAACCAGATGAGCCAGATCCTCCCTTGGATCAGCCCGCCAGTTGTTCCAATTTATATGACGACGGACACACGCTGGTTCATGAAAAATCAGGCGGCAGAACTCGCCGTTTCATCTCATATCGCCAACAGAGGTTTGTGCGGCTTAACGGGCATTTGCACGTCAATCTCGTCGTCCTTGCGAACAAGGCCGCTTGCGCGCACGACACCCATGACGCCAGCCTTGAAAACAGGCTGACCAGCGCCGTCTTTGGCTATGAGTGCCTTCAACAAGCCTTTTTGAAAGTTCTCAATTTGCACACACGGAGTCCTGCGGCCGGTCAGTTCGATACGCGCCTCACCAATCTCTAAAACAGCACCAACCGGAAGACTCAGAAGATCAATTCCACAGGTCGTAATATTCTCCCCAAGGTCACCAGGTTCGAGCGTAAATCCGCCACCAGCAAGCTCGGTAAACAACTCTGCGTGCATCAGATGGACCTGTCGGAGATTCGGCGCCGCAGCGTCCTTGTTCCTGAGATACAGATGCTGGACGGTTCTGCCGCTGTGGGCGTCTCCTTCAACACCAAGTCCTTCAACGAGTCTGATTTCATGGACCCCGGGTTTCGAGAACCCGTTCCCGGGAGAACAACAAACCGCAACAACCGTGCCCGACGCAGCCATGGACTAGACTCCTTGTTTCTCGCTCATGTTCGTCACGGTAATTGTAAACAATTGGTCGCGGTTTGGTGTTCGCAAACCGTACCAATTTTTTTCCCATCGCGTTCGATTGTGCTAGCCTTTCGCAGGCCGGGGCGCGTCAAATCCCTATCATAATCGGATAGCCTCGAGCCGAGAGGAAAGTCATCTTTCCCGACATTTTGCAGTGGAGGATATGCACCCCATCGGGCGTGCGTATTGGGTTTTTAATTTTTGTGGAGGACGTAATCATGAAGAGTAGAATTCTTTCCAAGACCGCCCTGGGCTTTGCTGCTGTTGCGGCCGGCGCCATGGCAGTCATGTCCACGGCTAACGCCGCGGACTTCAAAATGACCGCAAGCTCGAGCCACCCGCCGGTGGTGCCCTGGGTGAAAACCATTCAGGACTTTGTCGTTCCGGAATCGGTCAAACGCGCAAAGGCACTGGGCCACAACATCGAGTGGACCGAGGCTTATGCCGGTGCACTCTATAACTTCAAGAACACCCTTGAGGGTATTGGCGATGGTCTGGGTGATGTGGGCTGGGTTGGCACCCTTTGGGAGCCGAACAAGCTGCCCCTTCAGAATGTCACCTTTGTCATGCCGTTCGTGACGGAAAACGTGAAGCTCGCGGCTGACCTGCAGAACGCGATGCACAATGATATTCCGGAGATGAAGGCTGCGTTTATCAAGAACAATCAGGTCTATCTCGGTCCGCAGACGATTGATGATTACGTCATCGTCTCGAAGACTCCGATCACCAGTCTGGCTGATCTCAAGGGCATGAAGTTTTATGCTCCGGGTGCCTCTGCAGCATGGCTGAAGGGTACCGGCGCCATCGGCGTGAACGGTGGCCTTCCCGTCTACTACAACGGCATCAAGACCGGCGTAACCGACGGTGCCATTGTGCCGGGAACCGGCATTGTGCCGTTCAAGCTTCATGAAGCTGCACCTTATGTGACCAAAGTCGGCCTCGGCGGCGGCATCACGGGTGCCTTGACCATGAACAAAAACACCTTCGACAAACTGCCGCCGGAACTGCAGCAGATGTTCCTTGATCTGGGTCAGGAATATGGTGAACTCGTTGCGAAACGTGTTGCCGGATTCCACGATGCCAGCTTCAACAAGATCCTGCCCGAAGCCGGAGCAAAGGTTTCCACACTGCCCCTCGAAGAGCAAAAGAAGTGGGCCGCTGGTCTTCCCGATCTTGCTGGTGAATGGGTTGCCCAGATGAAAGAAAAGGGCCTTCCCGGTGAGCAGGTGATGAGAGCCTATATGGAAGGTGTTCGCGCCGCAGGTGAGACACCTGTTCGCAACTGGGACCAGTAGGTTGAGCGAATCCGACAACCCGTCGGCAACAAAGAACGGCGGGGCTTTGGGCACGTACCAAAGCCTCGTCGGCCTTTTTATAAAACTGACATCGCTCTTCAACAGCGCAGGTTCCGTCTGGATTTTCGGCCTGATGTTTCTGATCTGCGCCGACATCATCGCGCGCGCGGGTTTCAACGCCCCGATCCGTGGTGTGACGGAAATCGTCGGATACACGCTGATCGGAGCTGTTTTTCTTCAGCTCGCGCATTCCCTGCATGTCGGGCGCTTCTCGCGCGCCGAAATGTTTATCGAGCCACTCGCGCGCAAACATCCCGTAACAGCTGCGCTGTTTCAGATGGTGTTTTCTGCCGGCGGTGTGTTCGTCTTCGGTTTGATCGCGTTCGGCACGACATCGAAATTCGAGGAAGCGTGGCCTGATCTCAAATTCGGCGTCGAAGGCGACTTTACGATCCTTGTCTGGCCGCTGCGCCTGATCATCCTGATCGGCGCGACCATGGTGGCCGTAAAATATCTTTCCCTGCTGACCGATTATGCGATCGACCTGCGGCAGCATTTGAAAGCCCGCAAATCAGCCGAAAAGAAAGAGCCGCTCGGCCTTTACTACCTGTTCATTCTGGTCGCGCTTTTCGCGGCCGGCTGGTACGTGGCGACCGGTGAGTTCACTCGGGTCGAGATCGGGCTGTTTTCACTCGCCGGTATGATCGTGGTCATTTTCATGGGCCTGCATATCGGCATCGGGCTCATCCTTCTCGGCTTTGCCGGCATCTGGATGATGATGGGGTCGCCCAATATTGCGATCAACACCGTCAAGCTGGCCTCCAACGAGTTCCTGCGAAACTTTTTCTTCGGCGTGATTCCGCTGTTCGTCCTTATGGGACTTGTGGTGAACGAGTCCGACGTCGGGGGCGACACCTTCGATGTGGCCCGCTGGGCACTGCGAAAGGTCAAGGGCGGGCTTGGCGTGGCCACCGTGGCGGCGAACGCCGTCTTCGCCGCCATAACAGGATCATCCATCGCGTCGGCAGCTGTCTTCACCAAGCTGGCGGCCCCCCACATGATCAAGCACGGCTACACGCCCACCTTCGCGGTCGGCACCGTTGCGGGCAGTTCTGTTCTTGGCATGCTCATTCCGCCAAGCCTGCTGCTCATCATCTATGGCTTTGTTGCCGAGCAATCCGTCGGATTGCTGTTCCTGGCCGCCGTGATCCCGGGAATCATTCTCGCCATCGCCATGGGGCTTTCCATTGTTGCAATGGCGCATTTCTGGCCGAGTTATGTTGGTCGCCCGAACGAATCCGAACAGGTGAACCTGAAAATCGGTGATGCCGCGCAGATGGTGTTCCCGATCATCCTTCTGATTGGCGCCGTCATGGGGGGAATTTATGGCGGGCTGTTTACGCCCGTTGAAGCCGGTGCGGTCGGTGCAGCCGGTGCGCTCATCATTGCACTGATCAAGCGTCGGCTGACCTGGCCCAAGCTCTGGACGGTGCTGCTCGAAACCGGACACACAACAGTTTCGATCCTGTTCCTGATCATGGCCGCCAATATCTATGGCCGGATGCTCGCCCTTTCGGGCCTGCCCCAGTTTGCCAGTGAGTTTATCGGCGGGGCCGATCTCGGTTTCTTCTGGTTCATGGTGTTCTACATCATCCTGGTCATCATCCTGGGTATGTTCCTGGATGCGATCTCGATCATGCTGATCATTCTGCCGCTGGTGCTGCCGATTGTTCAGGCCTTTGGCGGCGATCTGATCTGGTTCGGAATCGTGACGGTCATCGCCGTGGAGATGGGATTGCTGACGCCCCCACTTGGGATTGCGGTCTATGTGGTGAGATCCACGATCTCAGACTCATCGATCACCCTTAATCAGATTTTCAAGGGTGCCTTCCCGTATGTGGTCATCATGCTGGCCGTGACAATCCTGCTGATCGCGTTTCCGCAATTGTCGCTTGTTTTGCTCAACTAGGACCTGTCCGTGAATGCACACGGTCGGGCGGGGAATTCCATGTCGCCTGTGATCGCTCCGACGATATCTGCCCACGGTGCTGCCATGCCGGCGGTTGGCTATGGCACGATGCTGTTCCCCGAACCCGAACGCGCGGTCGGCCTCGTCCAGCATGCCCTTGCCTGCGGCTATCGCCATATCGACACAGCTCGCAAATATGGTTCGGAGCAATGGGTCGGTGAAGGTATCCGGGCTTCAGGCCTTCCCCGCACCGACCTCTGGGTGACCACCAAAGTGACCGAGGAAAATGCGAAAGCCGATGATTTCGCCCGATCGGTCGAGACAAGTCTGGAAACCCTCGGTCTGGACTATGTTGATCTGCTGTTGATCCACTGGCCCCAGCCGCGCGTGCCGCTCGAAGAAACACTTGGCGCATTGGCGAGGGCCAAACGCGACGGGCTGGCGCGCAATATCGGCGTGTCAAATTTTACCATTGCTCTGCTCGACGAGGCTGTCGCCAAATGCCCGGAGCCGCTGTTCACCAACCAGATCGAGTATCACGCCTATCTGCGTCAGGACCGACTGATCGCGGCATGCCGGAAACACGGCCTGCTGGTCACTTGCTACGCCCCGCTGGCACGCACGGCCGTCATGAAAGACCCGGTGGTCAAGGCCATCGCCGCCGCTCACAGCAAGACCCCCGCGCAGATCGCCCTGCGCTGGCTCGTCCAGCAACCCGATGTGGGTATCGTGCCACGCGCGCTGGAATTCGCGGAAATCGAAGAAAACATCGAGCTGTTCGATTTTGTCCTGACCACACAGGAAATGGACGCCATCGGTGCCCTGCGGGACAACAACCTCCGCGTTGTCAGCCCTGAAGTGCGTCGCCCAGACTGGGACGAAGGTTAGGCCCAAGAACGTCGGCAACAACCCGACCTCCAGTGCAAAACACAGCTGCGCCAGCCACCAATGGGCTCATCTGCTGAGGTTTATCGCGGAATCCACGGGTCAAACAGACCAACAAATCTGCCAACCCACGCAAATGTGATGCACAATCGGGAAGAGAATACCGGTCACGGGATGAACAAACCCGAACTCTCAGCTTGTGTTTCCCGGAAAACATCAAGATTGTTGTACCCAATGAGAATGGATATCAGCGCGGCACCGTCATGAATATGGAATCCCCTCAGAATCGAACCGGTGAAAATGTTCTCGACAGAGATCCGGGGACGCTCACGCTCGACGATTATGTGACCTACAAGGTCACTGTTCTTGCGCAAATGTTTGGTCGGGAAGCTGCCCGCATCTACTCTTCAAAGTGGGGCCTGTCACTTCCCCAGTACCGCATCATGACTGTTCTGTCGAAGCTGCCCGGCATGTCGCTTCGCGAGCTGACAGATCAGACCCAGATGGATAAGGGACAAATCAGCCGTGTGATCACCCAGATGGAAGCCGATGGTCTGATCACCCGGGAATCGGACGAGAATGACGGACGTCGTCTTATTCTGACGCTGACCCCATCAGGCGCTCAGCTGTTCCAGCAAACAATCGGTACGGCAGAGTCGCGACAGAAGGCCATCCTGAGCGTCCTCTCACGCGAGGAACAGGACAATCTGAATGCAACGCTGTCCAAGCTTTCCAATCATATGCGCGCGCGTCTGAACACAGACTGAAGCGCGCAGGACGCTCTAACGAGAGCGCCAGACAATGATGGCCGCAGTCGCGGCAACTGCCAGCACAATCAGAAGGTGATCGACGCCCAGCATTGGATGCAGGATGCTCCCGTCATGGGGATGGGCAACACCCGTCTCATGGGCGAACGCGGGGACCGCAAGGAACATGCCGATAAGCACGGCGAATACTGTCTTGAACATTCTCATTTACTCTCTCCTGTCGCCTAAGCGCGACCTACTCTGCCGCATCCACGGCCTGAGACATTGTAGCGGTTCCTGACGCGACGTCGACCAGTCCACCCATCACCAGTATGAATTCTACAACCTCATCGATTCCGACACCGGCCTTCAAATTCGAGAAAAGATAAGGACGCTCGCCGCGCATTTTGCGGGAATCCCGGTCCATCACATCCAGATCAGCACCGACATGGGGTGCCAGATCGATTTTGTTGATGACCAGAAGATCCGATCGTGTGATGCCCGGCCCGCCCTTGCGCGGAATTTTGTCGCCAGCAGAAACATCAATCACATAGATGGTGATATCAGCCAGTTCTGGCGAAAACGTCGCGGCGAGATTGTCACCACCGGATTCGATCAGCACGATGTCGAGGTCGGGAAATTTGAGATTCATGTCTGCAATCGCAGCCAGATTTATCGAGGCATCCTCGCGAATCGCCGTATGCGGACAGCCACCCGTCTCCACACCCTTGATCCGATCCGGCGAGAGGGCCCCCGAACGCGTCAGAAACTGCGCATCTTCCTCGGTATAGATATCGTTGGTGATGGCTGCGATGTCGTAGTTGTCGCGCAGCTTTTTGCACAACGCATCCATCAGGGCCGTCTTGCCCGTGCCCACGGGTCCGCCAATACCGACGCGAAAGGGTTTGCTCATGATCTAAACAGCCTTGTGTATTGAGTTTCATGACGTGCCGACGCCCAGTCGGCCATTAATGTTCCCGAACCAATATCATCCCGCGTATCAACCATCGCCGCGGTAACTGCTCGTTCAACAACGGGTTCCAGTTCGGCAATCGTTTGAAGTCCATCGCTTTGCCCCAGCGGGATCAATCGAACGCCCGCCGAAACCAGATTGGCGCCAAACGCATGCAGATAAGCCGTCAGCGCCGCACGTTCGGGTATCTTGTAAGCCGCCGCTGCGAGGGCGACCGCCACAGGATAGACCGCGGGACGATCCAGTTCCGCCGCAAGTTCACGCAGCCAGTCATATTCCCGCGCGGGCCAGGGCCCCGCCACCATATCCGTAAAAGCGCGCCCCTGACCTTCAGATTCCACGCCCAGCTCGCGTGTGGCGCGCATGGTGTCACCGCGTTCAAGAGCCCAGCCCATCAAATCCCTGTCGCCCTTGAACGTGGCCTCATAGCTCGCACGAAACAGGCAGGCATCGACCCGTCCCGAACCCTGACAAACTATCTCCGACGACCATGCAAGCAAGCCATCCCGGTCGGTCACGCGTCCGGCCTCAACGGCATATTCCAGTCCATGGGAATAACTGAACGCCCCAACCGGAAAAGATGGGGACAGCCACGCCATAAGCCGTAACAAATCTGCCTCACCAATATCCGCCAGATCAGGCGACTCAATGGTCGTGATCGTGTCCATGACCACCATGTCCGTGAGATGCGCCGTGCGCGTTCGCCTCGGAGGCTTCGGCATAGGCTCCAGGTTCGGGTGAAAACGGCGCTCGCAAACGGGTGACATGTGCACCCAGGCGTTCTGCCATTTCAACAATCACATGATCATCACGAATCCGGAGCGTGCCGTCCTCGAGAACTTCAACGGGAATATGACGATTGCCGACATGCCATGCCATACGCGCTGTTTCGACCAAACCATGACAGCGCAAATCCGCTACGGCCTCCGCGGCAGCGACAACACGCACAAAGCCGCCATTCTCAAGCACCAGTCCGTCCCCGTCTGAAAGACGTGTTGCGTCATCAAGATCGAGTTGCACGGCCCGGTCATCATCTGTACGCAAGCGAATACGTCGACGATGGCGGTCATCGTAGTCGAGAGTCACACTCGTGGATGCCTGATCCACCGGCCAGTTGCCGGCCTTCAGAACGCTTGTGGCGCGCCCGACCATCAGAACAGGAAATACCGTTGCGCCATCGGCAACTCGACGGCTGGTTCGCAAGTCAGCAATTCACCATCCGCGCGGACCTCATAGGTTTCCGGATCAACTTCCATGACCGGCGTGGCGCCATTATGGATCATGTCGCCTTTCTTGATCGCCCGCGTGCCTGATACGCCCAGCAAAGTCTTCGAAAGCCCAAACTGCTCCCCGATGCCGTTTGCCAGCCCGGCCTGAGAAACGAAATTCACCGAGCTGGCGGTCAACGAGCGTCCGAAGGCTGCGAACATCGGCCGGTAGTGAACCGGTTGTGGCGTTGGAATGGAGGCATTGGGATCACCCATCGCAGCGCCGGCGATGCTGCCACATTTCAGGATCAGGTCAGGCTTCACACCGAAGAACATCGGTTTCCAGATCACCAGGTCCGCAAGCTTGCCGACCTCGACCGACCCGACATGCTCTGCAATGCCATGACTGAGCGCCGGATTGATCGTGTATTTCGCGATGTAACGACGAACCCGCATGTTGTCATTGTCGCCCGTTTCTTCCGGCAACGTGCCCCGCTGCTTTTTCATCTTGTCCGCAGTTTGCCATGTGCGGACGATGACCTCGCCAACCCGCCCCATCGCCTGGCTGTCCGACGCAATCATCGAAAAGGCGCCAAGGTCATGGAGAATATCCTCGGCCGCGATGGTTTCACGACGAATACGGCTTTCGGCAAAGGCGACATCTTCAGGGATACGTGAATCGAGATGATGGCAAACCATCAGCATGTCGAGATGCTCGTCGACAGTGTTGATGGTGTAAGGTCGGGTCGGGTTGGTTGAAGACGGAAGCACATTGGCTTCCCCGCAGAGCTTGATGATATCGGGCGCGTGCCCGCCCCCCGCTCCTTCTGTATGGAAGGCATGAATCGTACGTCCCTTGAACGCCGCGACGGTGTTTTCCACAAAGCCAGACTCATTCAACGTGTCGGTGTGGATCGCCACCTGAATATCAAACTCTTCGGCAATCGAAAGGCAGGCATCAATGGCCGCCGGCGTCGTGCCCCAGTCTTCATGCAATTTCATGCCGCAAACGCCGGCATTGACCTGCTCAATCAGAGCCGCCGGTTGCGTTGCATTGCCCTTGCCGAAAAATCCGAGATTCATCGGGAAGGCTTCAGCCGCCTGAAACATGCGCTCGATATGCCAGGGACCCGGTGTGCAGGTCGTTGCATTTGTACCCTCGGCCGGCCCCGTGCCGCCGCCGAGCATGGTTGTAACGCCCGAATAGAGCGCCTCATCAATTTGCTGCGGGCTGATCCAGTGAATATGCGCATCGATCCCGCCAGCCGTGATGATCCGCCCCTCACCGGCAATCGCCTCTGTACCCGGCCCGATAATGATATCCACATCGGGTTGCACATCGGGATTACCCGCCTTGCCGATCGCTGCGATACGACCATCACGGATGCCAATATCGGCCTTCACAATGCCCCAGTGATCAACAATCAGGGCGTTGGTAATGACCGTGTCGACAGCGCCATCGGCGCGGCTCACCTGGGACTGCCCCATACCGTCACGTATCACCTTGCCGCCGCCGAATTTCACCTCCTCACCATAGGTGGTGTGGTCGCGCTCAACTTCGATGAACAGGTCTGTATCTGCCAGACGGACCTTGTCACCCGTGGTCGGGCCAAACATCGTGGCGTAACTGGCGCGATCAATTGAATAAGCCATTCCTCAGTCCTCCAGCACGCCGTTGACGGCCCCATTGAATCCGAACACACGACGATCACCGGCATAGGCGACAAGCGCGACTTCGCGGCTCTGACCCGGCTCAAATCGCACCGCTGTTCCGGCTGGTATATCCAGACGAAATCCTTTCGCCGCGTCCCGGTCGAACTCCAGTGCCCCGTTCACTTCGTGGAAATGATAGTGCGACCCAACTTGCACCGGCCGATCGCCGGTATTGGCCACAACCAAGTCAAGCGTTTCACGGCCTTCGTTCAGGATGACCTCGCCATCCGCTGTCAGAATTTCACCGGGGATCATCTGGCACCTCAGCGTATCGGGTTGTGAACGGTGACAAGCTTTGTCCCGTCGGGAAATGTCGCTTCGACCTGAATGTCGTGGATCATCTCGGCGATCCCATCCATGACGTCATCACGAGACAGCACACTGGCACCGTCGCGCATGAGGTCCGCCACGCTTCGACCATCGCGTGCGCCTTCCACGACAAAATCGGAGATCAGGGCAATCGCTTCGGGATAGTTCAGCTTAACCCCACGCGCATGTCGTTTGCGCGCAACTTCTGCGGCCATCGCAACCAGCAGTTTATCCTTTTCACGGGGTGTGAGATTCATCTTCGGCTCATCTTCGTTGCATGCATCACATATTCCACAAGCGCGGCATCTGTGCCGGGTACCCGGCAATCCGACTTCGAAAGCCGCACCAAAAATCACCATAGGCATTGCGCAACGACAGACTGTTGGCGCCAAGCCACCGCACAATCAGGACGTCTCCGACACATGTCGCGGCGGCATACAGACCTTGTTCAGGTTCGCCCAACAGATCGCGTGCCGTGTCGATAGAATCGGGGGCGTCATCACCGACATAAATCATGCTCGCATAGGCAGAGGCACCACCCAGGCCTGCGGCAGAGTTCAGCGTTGCATTCAATTCCGTATCGAGGTGCAGCGCATCCGACCAGACAAGCCGACCTTCACGGCGCACCTCCCAAGAATCACGCACAAGACCCTGAGTCATGGTCTCCCCCATGGCCGTGCGGCCGAAGACGATCATCTCACCTGCCATCATGCGTGCACCAGCTCCAACATCAGCGAGCGTCGCGCGCCGCATGCGGGCGTTTTCGAACAGAATGGTTTCCTGTGGCAGCCATTCCAGCCAGGCACCATCCGAAGCATCAAGTTTGACCTCGATTGTCACATCGGCGCCCAGCGAACGGTACACCTTCTCGGCGGCCTGCCCGACGATTCTAGATGCTGTACCCGCAGCGCCATGCACGACAATGCCGAGACTGTCCCCACCGACCAATCCGCCAGACGTCGTCACGAGCGCACCGGTGAATGGTTCATCATCCGCGACATCAGGAAACAAAATGCGCAAGGGGTCGGACTGGTCGAGATGGGCCAGCCGCGTGCGACCGCCGTCATACGTAAATTCGATTTCCGCCCGTCCCGTCGCCACGATTTTCTCCTAAACCGTAAGGTGACGCCGAATCTCGGATTCGGCCAAATCTTTGATCGGACCCGACAGAACTATTTCACCGCGGTCCATCACCGCGACATCATCAGCGAGATCCCGGGCGAACTCGTAATACTGCTCCACAAGCAGGATCGCCATATCCCCGCGGTCGGCCAGCAGACGGATCACCCGTTCGATGTCCTTGATGATTGAAGGCTGAATACCCTCCGTCGGCTCGTCGAGAACCAGCAGCTGCGGTTTGGTCACCAGCGCCCGGCCGATCGCCAGTTGTTGCTGCTGACCGCCCGAAAGATCACCACCCCGGCGCCCAAGCATGTCGGCCAGAACCGGAAACAATTCGAACACCTCATCGGGTATTCTGGCTTCGCGACGCGGCAGGCAGGCAAACCCTGTCATCAGGTTTTCTTCAACAGAGAGTTGCCCGAATACATCTCGGCCCTGAGGCACGTAGCCGATACCCCGACGCGCGCGTGCGTGGGGAGCCATGCGAACGATGTTTTCACCGTCCCATGTCACGGTGCCGCTCCGGATCGGGGTATGGCCAGTCAGACCACGCAACATCGATGTCTTCCCGACACCGTTACGTCCCAACAAACAGGTAATGCGACCACGTTCCGCTGAGACATCGGCACCACGAAGGATGTGACTGGCGCCGTAATAAAGATTGATATCCTTGGCTTCGAGCATGGTTCAGCGCCCCAGATAGACTTCGATAACGCGCGGATCGACCTGCACACTGTCCATGGATCCCTCCGCGATCACGCTGCCCTCATGAAGAACAGACACCACGCAATCCAGGTCCCGAACGAATTCCATGTCGTGCTCCACAACAACCAGTGAGCGATCCTTGGAAATCTCTTCCAGCAGGATTGCCGTCTGCTCGGTCTCGGCATCGCTCATACCTGCGACGGGTTCGTCGAGCAGCATCAGTTCGGGCTCTTGCGCCAGCAACATTCCGATTTCCAACCACTGCTTCTGGCCATGACTCAAATCACCCGCCAGATCATCGCGCCGTTCGGTGAGACGAATGGTTTTCAATGTGGCATCGATCCGGTCGTTTTGCTCTCCGCGCAGACGCGCAAACAGTGTTTCACGAATGCTCCGGTCAGATTTGAGAGAGAGATAGAGGTTTTCGAACACGGTCAGACTTTCAAAGACCGTGGGTTTCTGAAACTTGCGGCCAATCCCGAGATTGGCGATGTCAGCTTCGTCGAGATGGGTCAGGTCCACGTCTTCACCAAACAGAACACGACCTGTATCGGGTCGCGTCTTGCCGGTTACGATATCCATCATCGTGGTCTTTCCCGCCCCATTGGGACCGATGATCGCGCGCATCTCGCCACGGCGAA
The DNA here is from genome assembly GCA_943787745.1 of uncultured Alphaproteobacteria bacterium. Classification (GTDB taxonomy): domain Bacteria; phylum Pseudomonadota; class Alphaproteobacteria; order UBA6615; family UBA6615; genus JABJAG01. The sequence goes on from CALSNJ010000002.1 coordinate 1,146,595, forward strand.
TGATCAGGTTGAGACTGTTGAGGGCTTTGAACCCGTCAAAGCTGACGGAAACGCCTTCGAGATAGAGGATTGATTCCGCCAGTGCGGCAGAGTTTGTTGGCTCAGACATCGACACGGCGGATCCTCCTGAGAATGGCGTCACGCATTTCGCCCGAACGGATGGAGCGATAAACGCCGACCAGTCCCTTCGGCATAACGAGGGTGACAAGAATGAACAGCGCGCCCAGGAAGAACAGCCAGATTTCAGGTGCAGCACCGGTAAAGTAGGTCCGTGCGCCGTTCACGGTGAAAGCCCCAACAATGGCGCCGAACAGCGTTCCACGCCCACCGACTGCGACCCAGATCGCCATCTCGATAGATTTGGCCGGTGAAAACTCGCCGGGATTGATAATCCCGACCTGCGGCACATAAAGCGCACCCGCAATACCCGCAAGCATCGCAGACAGGGTGAAGACAAAGAGCTTTGCATTGGTCACGGAATAGCCCAGGAAACGGACCCGGCTCTCGGCATCACGCACTGCGATGAGCAGGCGGCCAAGTTTTGAAGACACCACCGCGCGACAGATCAGGTAGACGAGGACAAGCGCAATGGCAGAGACGACATAGAGGCCAATCTTCGTCGTATCCCGCGACAGATCGAAGCCAAGAATATCCTTGAAGTCAGTCAGGCCATTGTTGCCGCCAAACCCCATCTCGTTCCGGAAAAACGCCAGCATGAAGGCAAACACCATTGCCTGGCTGATGATGGAAAAATAGACGCCGGTAATACGCGAACGAAATGCCAGCCAACCAAACACAAAAGCCAGCAACCCCGGAACGAGCACCACCATCAGAGCCGCAAACCAGAACTGGTCAAATCCGAACCAGTACCAGGGCAGCGAGTCCCAATTGAGAAACACCATAAAATCCGGAAGGTCCGGGTTGCCATAGACACTCCGGTCCCCGATCTGGCGCATCATGTACATACCCATGGCGTAGCCGCCGAGGCCAAAGAACGCCCCATGCCCAAGACTGAGAATACCCGCATAACCCCAGATGAGATCGAGGGCGAGAGCGAGAATCGCAAAGCACAGATATTTGCCAAGTGTTGCGACCCAGAAGGTCGAGATGTGGAAGAACGAACCCTCCGGCACCGCGAGATTGAGGAACGGCACAACGAACAGTCCCACAACCATCAGGACGGCGATGGCGGCCCAGCCCTTGCGCGATTCAAGCGCGAAAAGACGACGTGAAATCGGCCCCATAATCGTCTCCCCGCTCAGCCTTCAGCCGCTCGCCCTTTGAGGGCGAACAGACCGCGTGGCCGTTTTTGAATGAATAGAATGATGATGACGAGGACAACGACCTTGCCAAGGATCGCTCCCGACACCGGTTCCAGGAATTTGTTGACGATGCCAAGTCCGAAGGCCCCGACAATTGTCCCCCAAAGACTGCCAACTCCGCCGAAGACAACCACCATGAAGCTATCCACGATGAAGTTCTGACCAAGGTTTGGGCTGACATTCGAAATCTGGCTGAGAGCCACTCCGGCCACACCGGCGATTCCAGAACCCAACGCAAATGTCAGCGCATCGACCTGCCCTGTTCGAATACCCATCGACGACGCCATACCGCGGTTTTGAGTCACCGCGCGCATCTGCAGACCAAACCGGCTGTAGCGGATAAACGCAGCAAGTGCAGCGACCACCACAAGAGCGAACACCACGATATAGACGCGGTTGACGGTCACCGAGACACCACCCCCGATAGAGATCGCACCTGAGATCCAGTCCGGATTGGCAACCTCACGGTTGTTGGCCCCAAAGATCGACCGCACCATCTGCTGCAGGATCAGACTGACACCCCAGGTCGCGAGCAGCGTCTCCAGAGGCCGGCCATACAGAAACCGAATGCAGCCCCGTTCAATAAGAATGCCGAAGGCTGCCGCGACAACGAAAGCCGCTGGAATGGAGGCCAGCAGGTAAAACCCGAAGGCTTCTGCAGGCATCGTCGCTCGAAATATCTCCTGCACCACGAATGTCGTGTAGGCCCCAAGCATGATCATCTCGCCATGGGCCATATTGATGACGCCCATCACACCGAAGGTGATTGCAAGGCCTATCGCGGCAAGCAGAAGGACAGACCCGAGGCTGATTCCGAAGATCAGATCTTCAGCCAGACCAAACAGTGCAAGCCGGTCATTGATGTCGTCGACGGCGTCCTGAACTGCGGCCCGCAGCGCATCATCGGGCTCAACAAATGATCCATCCGAATTTTTCAGGAGACGTCGTTCCAGCAACGACTTGATCTCGGGATCATTGCCGTCGGCCAGACGACTGACGGCAGCCCGACGCAAGGTAATATCGTCTGCGCCGAGCTCAAGGGTTGCGATCCCGGTTTCCAGCTTGGCGCGAATGCCAACATCTGTTTCCCGGTCACGTGCGCGCTTGAGAAGCGCGAGCGAGCCATCTGTCGGGCTGGCAATCACGTTCTCAACAGCCGCAAGACGCAGACCAGGGTCCGAACTCGAAAGCGCCAGTTGCCCGAGGACTCCCCGGATAATCCCGCGGAGCTTGTTGTTTGCGACGATCTTCTTGATATCGCGGCTGCCAGCTTCACCCAAAGCGGCGCCTGACACAGGATCGGTCAATTTATAAATTCGGTCGTCTCGATCGGCGATCACAACGGTCTGGTCGGATTTCCGTCCATAGAGACGGCCTTCGGTGAGGGCTTCCAGCGCTACGACGGCGCGGGCATCTCCGAGCTCCCCGAGAGCGACAACAGCAGCCGTCTTATCTTTGAAGCTACGGACATTAAGTCCTGCAAGAGCTTGCTGAAGCGCGGCATCGTTTTGCTGGGCCTGTAAAGCTTCGCCCGGCGCGATAATCGCGAGCAGGGCCAATAGAATGGAAAAGATGACGACCCGACAACGCGGAGCGACGTGTTTTTTGGTGACTGACATGGCGTATCGGTCCTGAAACTTAGTTAGCGGTTATTCTTATTTGTTGATTGCCCCCGCCGACTCCGAAGAGACGGCGGGGGAAACCGCATACGCCTAGTTGGTCACATATTTCGGCTTTTCACAGTTGCCGCAGACCCAGGGATAGGTCCAGTCAGCAGTGAGCTTGGCGCTTTCCGGCAGGAAATCGCTCCACGCATCACCGACCACAACACCATCGGTCTCCCAGACCGTTGCGAACTGACCATCGTCCTGAATTTCACCGATCAGCACCGGCTTGGAGAGATGATGGTTGGTGTTCATCACAGCAATGCCACCGGTCAGGTTCGGGACTTCCTGGCCATACATGGCCTGACGAACCGCGTCGATATTGGTTGTGCCAGCTTGTTCAACAGCCTGGGCCCACATGTTGAAGCCGATATAATGCGCTTCCATGGGATCATTGAAGACGCGCTTGTCGTCTCCGATAAAGGCATGCCATTTCTTGATGAGATCTTCGTTCTCAGGCGCATCGACACTCATGAAATAATTCCATGCGGCCAGGTGACCGACCAGCGGGCCCGTATCAATACCGGCGAGCTCTTCTTCACCGACAGAGAACGCCACGACCGGGATATCCTCAGCCTTGATGCCCTGGTTGCCGAGCTCCTTGTAGAAAGGAACATTGGCGTCACCGTTCACCGTCGAAACAACGGCGGTCTTTTTGCCTGCAGAAGCGAAGCTCTTGATATCCGACACGATCGTCTGCCAATCAGAATGACCGAACGGCGTGTAGTTGATCATGATGTCTTCGGCCGGCACGCCCTTGGCCTTCAGGAAGGATTCGAGAATCTTGTTGGTCGTGCGGGGATAGACATAGTCCGTTCCGGCAAGCACCCAACGCTTCACCGAACCGCCTTCTTCGCTCATCAGGTATTCAACGGCCGGGATTGCCTGCTGGTTCGGCGCGGCACCGGTGTAGAAAATGTTGCGCGAGGATTCTTCACCCTCGTACTGAACCGGGTAGAAGAGCATGCCATTGAGCTCTTCGAAGACCGGCAGCACCGACTTGCGGGACACCGACGTCCAGTTGCCAAACACCACATCAACCTTGTGCTGCTCGATCAGTTCGCGGGCTTTCTCCGCAAACAAGGGCCAATCAGATGCCGGGTCAACGACAACGGCCTCAAGCTGCTTGCCGAGCAAGCCGCCCTTTTTGTTCTGTTCATCTATCATGAACAACATGACGTCTTTCAGCGCTGTTTCACTGATGGCCATGGTTCCGGACAACGAGTGCAGAATACCGACCTTGATCGTATCTGCGGCCTGCGCCATCCCTGAGAACGCGAGCGATCCGGCGAGAACACCAGCTGCTGCGATTGTTTTAAATCCTGACTTCATTTGAAAGCCTCCGTTAGAGGGCGTTATTGCACCGCAACATCCATCGCAAGCGTCGTGCCAAAACCTCATAGGTTCGTAAGCAGCTGTTTTATGGGTAACTTTTCTCTTGCCGCTCAAAATTTGCACAGGGACAGCCGAACAGACTGCACATTTATTATGCGCATCACTTTTTGTGCACATTTTTTGCCCACTCTCAGCATGTGAACAAGTGCGCGTTGTGCTTTTCCGTTGATGGGAATCCGGGTTACGATCCGGCATCTTCCAATTCTGAGAGTGAGCAAGACGATGTCCACTGCCGAAGTCATTCTTCCTGACGAACTTTCCGACGAAGAAATTCCGATCCTTGATCTTGGCCCGTTTCTGGCCGGCGAAGATGGCGCACTTGAGCGCCTCGCGTCTGAATTGCGTTACGCGCAGGAAAACATCGGCTTCTATTTCATCGTGAATCACGGTGTTCCGCAGGAGCTGCTGGACCGCACCACAGACAATCTCATTCGGTTCTTTGATCTGCCTGACGAAACAAAGCGCAGCTTTCCGAATTACGTGCCGCCACTTTCAACGATCTATGTCTCGTCAACGGTGAACGAGAACACAAAACCGGATCTCAACGAGATGCTGCGCATGGTGCGCGAGCGCCCGGACGATCATCCCGCCATCAAGGCCGGCCTGACATCCCACGGGCCAAATCACTGGCCCGCTGAAGACCTGCTTCCCGGCTGGAAAAGCCAGATGCTCGAATATTACGACGCGATGGAAAACCTCGGCAGCCGGATGCTGCCGCTTTATGCCACCGCACTCGACATGCCCGCCGACTATTTCGACGGCCTGTTTGATGACCCGGTCTGGACAACCCGTAATCAGCACTACGCCGCCGTTGAAGCCGAGGAGAATCAATTCGGCATCGCGCCGCATCGCGACCATGGGTTCCTGACCCTGTTGCCCGTCGCAGCAGAAGCCGGCCTCCAGATCGGCACGGCCTCGGGTCAATGGATTCCGGTTTCGAATATCGAAGGTGCCATCATCGTCAACACCGGTGAATTCCTGAACCGCTGGACCAATGGTCGCTTCATGGCGACACCGCATCGGGTGATCCCGCCAAAGAACGACCGGTATTCGCTGGCCTTTTTCTACAATCCGACTTGGGACACCGTGGCCGATCCTCTGCCGACCTGCGTCAGCGCGGACAATCCGGCACAGTTCAAGCCGGTCCGCTTCCAGGATTATCGGGACTGGTATCTGAACGTGAATTACCTGACCGAACTCGACAAGGCGACGCCGGAACCCCCGAGCGTCGAAGAGAGCACGCTTCCGCGCTCTCTCTAGCTGCGCTTCAGGGTAACGGGTCGGGCTCACCATTCTTGGTCGGCATCCTGTAGGCAACCATTGTCAGGCAGACCGAGGTGTAGAGGCCAATCAGGCCGAGCACCTCGTTGATGCCCACTTCGCCGATGGTGTTGTCCGCGCGTGACCAGAGCGCATCATCGAGCCCCTGTCCATTCGCCAGAGCCGACGTGACGTCATAGCAAACCGCCTCATCTTCATTTTCGAAGTCAGGCGTCCGGCCCATGCGGATGGCCTCAACGATGGCAGGGTCCACACCGGCCTTTTCGGCTGCGGGCCCATGCGACGTCCAGACATACTGCGCCCGCCAGTGCTTTGCGATCACCAGCACAACAACCTCGACCAGGCGTTCTTCGAGCGAGACCCCATGGCGCAGGAACTCCTCAACCGGCTCAATGCGATCCGAGAACCCCGGTGAAGCGAGCCAGAACTGATAAGGCCCGGGAACATACCCGCGTTCCTTCAAAATGCGGTCATAGACCATCCGCGCATCCGGACTCAGATTGTCGGGGTCAAACGGCGGAAACCGGGACGGCATCAGTTCAAATCCTCATAGGTGTTCGACAAGGTTCCAATGCCATCAATGATCACATCAATCGTCGCCCCCGGCTTCATGGGCAGCGCGCCGGGGCCTGTACCACAGGCAATCAGATCGCCCGGATGCAGGGTCATTGATTCCGACAGTCGTGCCACGATTTCAGCGGGCTGCATGAACAGATCGCTGACAGGATAGTTCTGGCGTTCGCGCCCGTTCAACTCGGCCCGGATAGAACTCCCAGACAAATCCGCACCAGTGACGATGGCCGGACCAAACGCCCCAAACGTGTCGAAGCCCTTGGCACGGGCCCATTGGGGAAAGGACGGATCGGCATCGAGCAGTTGCATCGCTGTGACGTCGTTGACGCAAGTGTAGCCAAATATCGCCTTCTCGGCAGTTGCCACATCAGCATTGGCGCAGACATCACCGATCACAATGCCAAGCTCGGCCTCATAAATCACACGACCATCATAGGCGGCGGGCTTGCAGATCACCCCATCGGGCGCGAGATAACAGGAAGATGGCTTGAGAAAAAACAGAGGATACTCCGGCTTCTCCAGTCCCTGTTTCTCTGCCGAGGATTTTGAATTGTTCCAGAGCGCGATCATCTTGCCCGGCTCGCATGGCGTCAGCAGCGCGACATCACCCGCAGCGACTGTCTTACCTGTCGAAGCTGGGGTGGAGAACATATCTCCTTCATAGACTTCAATTTGTGAATTCTCGAGCGTGCCGAAACCAACCTGCCCGTCCTGTTCGTACCTGACCCAATGCGTCACCGTTTGCCCCCGGATGCGGTTTTCAATAGGTCGTGATACTGCCCGCAGGAAACGACGACGACAACCACGCGACAGCATTGATCTTGATCATGGCGCGCCCTCGAAGAGCAGGTATAGTTTGCACTGAACACTTTAAAGGAATTCGAGATATGGCCGCACAAACCGGATCAACCATCGTTGCTACGTTCAAAAGTTCAAAGCCGTTTCTCACCGCGCTGGAGACCTTGCTCGACAACGGTGTCGGAAGCGATCAGATCAGTGTGCTCAGCGATCACGACACGATATCGGATCGCTTTGGGTTTGTACCTCCCACAGCAGAACTGGCCGAACGCGCCGACACGCCCCGGGAATCACTCGACGCCAGAAGCAGCGTTGATCATGCCATCGACCTTATAAGTGAAACGGTCGCCGTGCTGACCGCCATCGGCACAGCCACGGCAGCCCTTGCCGTAGGTGGGCCTGTTGGCGTAGCGACCGGCGCAGCGGCGGCGACTCAACTTTCGGTGGATGAAATCCTGAGCGAGCATATCGACGAAGAATGGCGCGAACAGCTGCAGCAGAGCGTGCAGGATGGTGGCATCATTCTCTGGATTCACACCAACAATGATGAAGACAAAGCCAAGGCGGAGGCCATCCTTCAGGCAACAGGCGGGCAGCACGTGCACGAGCCAGCCGGGCGCTAGAATCGTCTCACCTGACGTCGCCCCACCCAACGGCCCCTTGCACAGCGCGCCTGAAAACAGCACCCTGACATCAAGCAACAACAGATGCGTCTCAGGGGGACAAAATGCTTCACGAACTACGAACCTACACCGCACTTCCAGGTGCCATTCCCGAAGTCCTGAAAGCCAATGAAGAAGTCGGCCGCAAGGTTCGCGGCGACGACTACGGCGTTCTGGAAGGTTACTGGTACACCGAGATGGGGCCGCTCAATCAGGTGATGCACCTATGGCGCTATGACAGCTTTGAAGAGCGCGCGCGTCTGCGCGGCGAGCTCGGTAAGGTCGAAGGCTGGACCAAGGAATATGTGCCGCGCCTGCGCCCGTTGCTAACCCAGCAATCCACGCGTTTCCTGATCAACACCAAACCGATCACAGCGCCAGAGAAGGACGGAAATTTCTATGAGTTCCGCAACTACCGTGTGAAGCCGGGTGCCGGCAAAGCGTGGATGGATGCATTCCTCGCGGTTATGCCGACACGTGAGAAATACTCGAAGAACGTGGCAGCCTGGATGACGGAAGGGCCCAACCCGAACGAGGTTTGTCACCTTTGGGCCTATCAAAGTCTTGAGGACCGCACCGCGGCCCGCGCCGGTGTCGCACAGGAACCGGCCTGGCAGGAATTCGCCAAAACGGCCGGTGCGCATCTGGAAGAAATGACCTCCACGATGATCATGCCGTCGAGCTTCTCGCCGCTGAAGTAGCCGGGCTCATCACTCGGGCGGGAGAATTTCCTGCACACAGATCTGATCCACAAGATGGGCGCGTCCGATATCATCGAGATGCGCCCTTTTGTGTTCATTGGCCAGATTGGCACCCAGCCCCTGGGTCATCGCCTGCACCACCGAACGGTCGCTCATATCCAGCCAGAATGAGCGCCGCACAAGCTTGCCGTCGGCGTCCCGCGCGAACGCGTCTTCCGGGTTCATACCAAGGTCAGGCATATAAAAATCTGGCACGTCATCATTCCTCAAGCGTTGTGGCCCGCAGCATAGGGGTGCGCCACCACGCTCGACCAGTCCACAGATGCACGCGTCTCGCCAAGATACGAACGCATTGGGCATAATCTCGCGATAAAGTTGTTTCGAAACGGAGAGCCCAATGATCGAGAGTTCCCAAACATTATCTGCCATCGCGGCAGCCTGTTTGATTCTTTCTGCCAGCGTGCAAGGCGCTGTTGCGCAGCAAAGCAAAACCCTTGGCGGACGCATCATCGGCGAAGCCGAGTGGCAACGCATTACCCCGGCGGCCAGCGAATTCGACGTCACCAGTCCCCACCACTTTATGGTCCGGAAGAAGGTCTTTTCCCAGCGCTACCAGGAACGGTGGACAGATCAACGCAGCACGCGCGATGGCGCACGACTTGCTGTCTTCTACGAACGACTGAACGTTGGCAGCTTCACCACAAGTTCCTACGAACAAACTTTCGAGCGGCTGGCCGTAGGCCTGGCCGGGCATTTCGGGACAGATGTGGATGACATCCGATACGAGAAACTGAGCCGCGCGTTCCGGCTCGCCTATCTCCCGCACGGCGCGAATCATTGCGCCATGGGTATGCGCATCTTCGGCGTTTCGCAGGGCGGGCACACATCGTTCAATGGGGACCGAAATATACGCGTGACTGTCTGCAAACAGGGTGCCCCCGATGACCCGCTCCTCAAGACATCTCATTAGCGCCGACGGCCCTCGGGTCGATGTCTGGCCTTCAGCGAGACGGTAAACGTCTAACCAATCCAGGCGCGCCAAAGACACAATCTGGTCACGAGGCTTCAACAAGTCCTATTTCGTACTAGCTCTCAGCCGAGCGACAGTTCAGCTCTCGGCATCAACCGATCGCAAGCCAACTGGCAGACACCGCGCCCCTTGCGATGTCGATGGCAGGGTAGGTCCGAGCTTGTCGGGACAGGTCGAAATCGACTGGGCAGGGAAACCAACCGCACCGGAAAACCGGAACGATTTTTCTGCGCCACGATCAAACCCGCGAAGCCGGATGCTGATCACCGGTCGAAGGTGCATTCCGATCAGCGTAACGGTGCGGGTACGAACAGGGATCATGGGCCGATAGCCGGCGCCAATGCATTGACAGCCACGGGGCGTTTACTGCACCGATGGGGCAGGCAATGGTTCGTCACGGGGACCTGGTACGGCAACAGCCGCGGAAATGGCATCCAGTTCACGATTGGTGGCAGCGTAGCAGAGGCAACAACCCAATCGACCGCGACGCGGCAATCCGGTTTCAGCGATGGCCCCGAGTTAGGCTAGGCTCAGATCCGCAAATATCCCGGGAGAGAGACAATGAAAGCCGTAAACCTGAATTCACCAGACATGTCCAATCGCGTGGCGCGGTTCAAGGACCTCGTTCCTTACAAGCAGTCAATCATGGACGGAACCGGCATTCCCGCCGAAGCCGTTGAGGTTGTCTCGGCCAAATCCGTCTATCCGATCATGTCACCCGAAGGCTGGGAAGGACGTTCTGCCGTGGCACCCGTCAAGGGCATGGATGGCCTGACCGTCACCATCGCCGAGTGCCCGCCGGGCAACCATCCGGGCCTGCACAGCCATTCGCACACTGTTGAGAACTTCTTCTGCCTGAACGGCAAGTTCCGCGTGTCCTGGGGAGAGAACGCCGAAAACTCCGTTGAGCTCGAACCGATGGATTTCGTTTCGGTTCCCGCCGGCGTTTATCGCGACTTTCACAACATCTCGGATGAAACCGCGCGCCTGCTGGTGATGATCCAGAATGTCAAAGGTGACACGAAGGACGAAGTTGTCTTCCACCCGGAAGTCGGGCAGGAAATCCTGGAGAAATTCGGCGAAGACACGGTTGTGGCCATGGACAAGGTCGGCTTCCGGTTTGCCGACCGTATTCAGGCTGCCGAGTAGGCCCTTATTCGACGATCTCGGTCTCCAGCAGGAGTTTTCCGAAGCCGGGGATCGGATCGTTGATGCCCATCTTGCGTAGCGCATACCAGTAGGTTGCCGCGTTGACAGACAGGACCGGCTTGCCGAACTTGTCCTCTAGCTCCTGTACAAGCGGAACGATACCCAGCGATCCACCGACATGGAGCAGTGTGTCGATGTCGGGGCCATCGACCTCCTCGAAGGCTTCGATCACGCGCTCCATGGGCACGTTCACCGCATTGACCGGGTGATCCACGAGAAGCGCGGTTGCCGCACCAATCTCGAAACCCATCGCTGTTTAGTAGTCGACGGCACTCTTTGAATTCTCAACTGAGAGCGGCGACATCATCCCGACTCGCTTGGCACCAACTGTGCGCAAGGCGGCAATCACAGCGTCGGTTGCCAGAGCAAAGGGCTTGCCCTCGCTGCGCTTGGCAAACTCGTCCGTGTACCAGGCCTGCTTGTCGACCGACCAATCGCGCATCTCGAGCGAATTGCCACCAATGATCATGTCCGGCCAGCATTTCAGGGTGTGGGGCACCACCTCCAGCACCGCTTCACCCACCGTATCGGGGCTTGTGATGTTGAAGCGGTACATCTGATTGCTTATGCCCTCAGGGCGCATCATTTCGTATTCCGGCTGCATGTTGGAATTCTGCACCGGAATGAGAACGGCGACGACGCCGCGGGGTCCAAAACGATCTGGCATGGGTCTGGGCTTTCTGGTTGTTAAGGCATTAAGCGGTCAGGCGGCCACGTCCCTGTTCATCAGGAGTTGGCCGAAGCCGGGCATCGGGTCGTTCACACCGATCTGGCGCAGCGCGTACCAGTAGGTCGCCGCATTGACCGACACGATCGGCTTCCGGAAATGGTCTTCAAGTTCCGCGATCATCGACACAATACCCAGCGCACCACCGACATGGACGAGGGTGTCGATGTCTGGCTTGTTGATCTCCTCGAACGCCGCGATCACCTGATCGCGTTGCACCTTGATGATGTCTTCGGATTTTTCGACCTTCAGCGAAACGGCATAGGGAACCGCGTAGCCAAGCGCCTCGTAGTAGTCCTGAACACTTCTGGAATGCGCCGAGGACATCGGGGAAATCACACCGAACCGCTTCGCACCCAGTGTCTGGAGCGCCGCGGCCGTGGCATCTGTCGCCAGAACCGTCTTCACACCATCGGCTGCATCGGCAAAGGCGGTCCGAAATTCTAACTGGCGCATCTGCGACCAATCATGCATCTCCAGAGACATGCCGCCAATGATCACATCGGGCCAGCACAGCCGGGTATCCGGCACGACATCGAGAATGGCCTCGCTTGCCCGGTTATGGTTGGCAAGGTTGAACCGATACATCTGGTTGCTGACACCGTCGGGGCGCATGGATTCATATTCGGGCTGCATATTGGAGTTCTGAACGGGAATCAGTACAGCAACGACACCACGAGGGCCAAATCTGTCAGGTATGCAGGTCTCCGAAGGCGATCCGCGTTGATCTCGCCGACGAGCCTAGTCGATCCAAAGCTCTTCTATAAGACAAATCCGGGTCACGACGCTTGTGACGAATGCGAACCCGAAATCAGATCACACGGGCCGGTTCCCGGCATGGGAGGAGGTGATCTTGATCGACCAGCCATCCGGGCCTGGCACGTAGAAGGAACTGTGCACCGATCCTGTCGTGATCTTCGAAGGCTTGAGCTTCTTCGTCTTGCAATAGGCGCGCATGGCTTTCACGTCATCGACCATCAGATCCACAGGTGCAACGGCACCTTCTCTGATCTTCTTGCGCGACTTGTTGAGAATCAGATGTGTCCCGCCGCGCAATTCGAGAACCGCAAAAGTCTGCTTCTCATTCTCGAAGACATGACGAAGGCCAAGCGTTTGCATGAACGCACTGGCAGCAGGCACGTCTTTCACATGCAACGAGACATGCCCAACCGCAACGGGTGGACGTTTGTCAGCTTTTTTGGCCATGGGGATTCCTCATTTGGGTCAAAATACAGCTCTGTGTGTGCAGCATGACATAAAAGGCAATACACTCGGGTCAACCGATGACAGATAATTTGGCACACAATGCGGGGACGCCATCATGGCCTATGAAGACATTCTTTATGACATCTCGGACGGCGTCGCGACGATCACGATCAACCGGCCAGACAAGCTCAACGCATTTCGGGGTCAGACAGTCGAAGAGATGATTGACGCTCTGCAGGATGCGGGGTGGAACAAGACCATCGGAGTTGTGGTGATTACAGGGGCGGGAGTTCGCGCATTTTCGTCGGGTGGCGACCAGTCACTCGACAACAAATCCACCGAAGGATACGGCAGTCGGCGGGGGACGATCGGCATCCCCATCGAGGAACTTCAGGGTCTGATCCGGGATATCCCCAAACCTGTCATCGCAAAGGTACGCGGCTACGCCATCGGCGGCGGCAATGTCATCGCGACGGTCTGCGATCTGACAATTGCCAGTGAAAACGCGATCTTCGGCCAAGTTGGCCCAAGCATGGGATCTGTCGACCCTGGCTACGGCACCGCCTATCTGGCGCGGATTGTCGGAGAGAAGAAAGCCCGCGAAATCTGGTATATGTGCCGCCAATACACGGCGCGCGAAGCACTGGACATGGGACTGGCCAACGCCGTTGTACCGGACCGGGAGCTCGACGCCGAAGTCGCACGCTGGTGTTCCGATCTCATGGACCGCAGCCCAACCGCCCTCGCCATCGCCAAACGCTCTTTCAATATCGACACTGACCACATCAAGGGGATTGGCGCGATGGGCTTTGAAGCCCTGAAGTTGTATTACGCAACCGAAGAATCCAAGGAAGGCGCTCGCGCCTTCCAGGAACGTCGCAAGCCGGAGTTCCGGAAGCATCAAACCTAGTCAGAAAAGTCGTGCAGGACCCACACATGGACACCAACGCAAAGATATACATCGCCGGACACCGCGGACTGGTCGGACAGGCGCTGATCCGCCAGCTCAATGCACAGGGATACGAAAACATCGTGTCCCGCACGCGGCAGGAACTGGATTTGACCAATCAGGCCGCCGTGCGTGAATTCTTCGCAACCGAGAAGCCCGAATATGTTTTCGATGCCGCCGCGGTTGTCGGCGGCATTCAGGCCAACGATCAATACCCTGCTGACTTCATTGGTGGGAACCTGATGATCCAGACAAACCTGATCGATACCGCCTATCGTTCGGGCGTCAGCAAGTTTCTGTTCCTGGGATCGACCTGCATCATGCCGCGCGAAGCACCGCAGCCGATGAAGGAAGAGTATATGCTGACCGGACCGCTGGAAGAGACCAACCAGTGGTACGCCGTTGCGAAGATCGCCGGCATCAAGATGTGCCAGGCCTATCGTCGCCAGCATGGGTTCGATGCCATCAGCGTCCAGCCCACCAACCTGTTCGGGATTGGCGACAATTTCGACTACGAGACATCACATATGCCGGCGGCTCTGATCCGCAAAATGCATGATGCCAAGGTCAGTGGCGCAGATGATGTGGTCATCTGGGGCACCGGTACACCGCGACGCGAGATCATGTATGTCGACGACATGGCCAATGCCTGCGTCTACCTGATGCAGAACTATTCCGGAGAGGATTTTGTGAATATCGGAGTTGGCGACGATATTTCGATCAGGGAATTTGCAGAAATGATCGCCGAAGTTGTCGGCTTCCAGGGACGGTTTACCTATGACACCTCCAAGCCGGACGGCACGCCGCGAAAGCTGGTCGATGTGACGCGGCTGAACGGTCTTGGCTGGACATCGCAGATCAGCCTGCGCGAAGGGGTTGAAAGAACTTATGCATGGTTTCTGGACAACAATGCCAGCCTGCGCACCCTGAGCGCGGAAAGCTTTGCCGAGAAAACCGGCTAACTAGGACGACACACCAACATTGTCCGGACAATACGCGGCACCGAGCACCGGCCCGGGTCGCTCATCCTGAACCAGGATGGCACACCCCTGTCCGTCCTCAAGCGCAAGTTCGTCTTTGGAAACTTCAAAGGATGCTGTCGTCCCGTTCCATTCCCCGACGTGACGCACCTTCCGCACAATGTTGTGGCTGGTCAGCGTCTTGCCATGATTCTCGCCACGCACGACCTCGGTGGTGACCTCACGGATGAAGGTTACAAGCCAGATATCGGCTCCGTCTTTGTGCATATCGGGCAGTGCAATGTTGATCCCCCCACCAATAGTCTCAGACACATCAACAGACACACGCGCCTGATTGTCCTTGCGGACCTTTCTCACAAGATTCTGCACCTCGCGGCGACGTGACCCGACTGTCTCTTCACGACCGTCGATCACCATCTGCGGTGTGTACACGCTTCCCGTGTCACGGATCGCGACATTGTAGGAACGCTGGCGCTGGGTCATTTCCGGGGTTGAGAACTCGTCTACCCACCGACCATGCCGGCCATAGTTGATGCGGTTCCAGTAATCGACGTGATATTCGAGAGCGACGATGTCCTTCTCTTCGGAGAGTTCACCAAGATAAGCTTCAGCGGGCGGACAGGAGTAACAACTCTGGGATGTAAAGAGTTCAATCACGGTGATCGGCTTTTCAGCCGTGTCGGCCAACGCATGACTGCCGTAAATTCCCGCAAGGGCCAAACCTGTGAATGCGACTCGCAGCACGTTCATGAACCGTCTCCATTCAATTCCAAAAAGAAATACACGTGCACGTTAACAGTCTCGAAGACGGTTTATTCCCGATTTCACGAAGCCGTGTTTCCTTTTTCCACTTTCATTCACGTTTCTGTGATCCAGCCAATTTTTTGATGGAAAACCAGAGTGTTAATAGGCTCCATAAGGTCAGGTGTGGCAGGCTGTCACATCACCCGGCAGCTCGGGTAACAGGGAGACTAAAAATGTATTCGGTTCGCAATACCCTCCGCATCGGCCTCATCGCAGCGACGACCTTCGCTGTTGCCGCCGCATTCGGAACCTTCAGCAGCGATGTCGCTTCGGCTGATGGACATCACTACAAAGAACGCAACGCAGCAATGAAATCGCTGGGTGGCAATATGAAAAAGCTCGGTGGTGCCGTCGCTGGCGGAAACGCAGCAGACGCAGAAGCCGCAGCAAAGGCCATCAGCGCCGTGGCGGCAAAGATGCCGGAATTGTTCAAGGACAAGGAAATCCCGGCTGAATCACGCGCCAAGCCTGAAATCTGGGACAATATGGCTGACTTCAATGCCAAGGCCGCCGCAATGGGCACCGCGGCAGACAAGGTTGCGGCCAGCGCCTCGGCAGGAACGCTGGGCAGTGACCCCAAGGCTGTCGTTGGCAGTATCGGTGCGACTTGTGGCACATGTCACAAGGTCTATCGTGGACCCAAAGTCTGAAAACCATCTGATACACAGATGAGTAAATCGCCCGGCTTTGCCGGGCGATTTTTTTGCTAGGATACTCCCATGAGAACACTCCTCAGAATTCTCCTGCCTTTCACCGTCATCTGCATGGCCACCCTCGCGCAGGCCCAAACCGGTGACGCCAAGCGTGGCGAATATGTCCTGGCAACCGGCGGCTGTGTCGCCTGCCATACAGCCGAAAAGGGCGGCGCGCCTCTCGCAGGCGGGCGGGAGCTGAAGACGGATTTCGGCTCTTTCTTTACGCCCAACATCACGCCGGACCCCGAAACAGGCATCGGCAACTGGAGCGATGAGGACTTTCTCAAGGCGTTGCGTGACGGCGTATCTCCGTCGGGCGGGCATTACTATCCGAGCTTCCCATACACCTCATACACGCGCATGACCGAAGCAGATGTACTCGACCTGAAGGCCTATCTGGATTCGATTCCTGCGGTGAAAAACGTTGTCCCCGATCATGACCTTCCCTTTCCGTTCAACATTCGCATGAGCATGATCGGCTGGCGGCTGCTGTTCTTTGATGACTCCCCGTTTGAGCCCGACCCCACCAAATCGGCCGAATGGAATCGTGGGGCCTATCTGGTGACCGGTCCGGGCCATTGCGGAGAGTGTCATACCCCACGGAATATCCTCGGTGGTCTCAACACAGATCTCGCTCTGTCAGGCAACAAGAACGGTCCCGAAGGTGATTCAGTGCCAAATATCACGCCCGACCCCGGTGGTATCGGAGACTGGAGCAAGGACGACATCGTATCCGCACTGGAAATTGGACTGTTGCCCGATGGTGACTTCCTCGGTGGCGCGATGACGGACGTCATCGAAGACAACACAGGCAAACTGACACCCGAAGACCGCGACGCCATCGCCACCTATTTGACGTCGTTGAAGCCAATCGCTAGCAACGACCGCTGACGGGCGCATTCGCGTCCTCTTCTGCCCTCAATCAATGTGAGAAATTGCCATGCCCGCCTACTGGCTTGCCCGCTCAAAGATCAACGACCCCGTCGCCTACAAAAAATATACCGATGAAGTCCCCGGTATTCTCAAAAAATACGGCGGTCGCCCGTTTGCCCGCGGTGGCGAATTCAAGGTGCTGGAAGGCGAAACACCCTATGAGCGCTTCATCGTGGTCGAATTCGATTCGATGGCGGATGCCGAAGCCTGTTTCAACTCACCGGAATATGTCGAAGCTGCTGCGCACCGCCGGGTGGCAGGGGTTGCGACCAATGAGCTTGTGATTGTTGAAGGTGGCGACGCCACGCCGCGCTAGGCGTATTCGGGAAACAGTCCGGCGAGACCATCATGGCTTGCCGGACAAATCCCGCGCTCGGTGATCAACCCGGTCACGAGGCGCGCGGGTGTGACATCAAAAGCGAAGTTGCCGGCCGGGGATCCATCCGGTGTCAGTTGCACCGACACCACGTCACCATTTTTCGCTTTGCCCGATATATGGGTGACCTCTTCCTGATCCCGCTCCTCGATGGGGATATCACGGACCCCGTCCGACAGGGTCCAGTCGATTGTCGGAGACGGCAGACCAACATAGAACGGAATGTCATTGTCCCGGGCCGCGAGCGCCTTGAGGTAGGTGCCGATCTTGTTCGCGACGTCGCCCGAAGCGGCAGTCCGGTCGGTACCGGTAATGCAAAGGTCGACCATGCCGTGCTGCATCAGGTGCCCCCCCGCATTGTCAGCGATGACGGCATGCGGCACGCCGTGTTGCCCCAGCTCCCAGGCTGTGAGAGCCGCCCCCTGGTTTCGCGGCCGCGTTTCATCCGCCCAGACATGCACCGGGATTCCCAAATTATGTGCCTTGTATATTGGCGCGAGTGCCGTCCCCCAATCGACCGTGGCCAGCCACCCGGCGTTACAATGGGTCAGGATGTTGACCGGGCCATTTCCCGACGAGGCCTCATGGATGGCTCGAATAACTTCCAGTCCATGATCTCCTATCGCACTGTTGATCTCGACATCCTCGTCACTCACCGCAGCGGCGCGGGCATAAGCGATTGCAGCCCGACTGTCTTGTGCCTGATCGCGCAAACGTTTGCGCATATCATCAAGCGCCCAACGCAAATTGACTGCTGTGGGCCGCGTGGAATTGAGGACTGTGTAGGCATTGGCCAGACCTGCATCTGATGCATCTTCGCGCATCGCCAAGGCCATGCCGTAAGCCGCCGTGGCACCAATCAGCGGCGCACCACGAACCAGCATCGCGCGGATCGCGTGTGCCGCGTCGTCAAGCGAGCGCAAGGCAACAACTTCAAAAACATGAGGCAGCCGGGTCTGATCAATGATCTCGACTGTCCAGCCATCATCCCCGAGCCAGATGGTGCGATAGGGTTGTCCGCTGATATTCATGCATCACCTGCTTTGCGAATAACAAAGGTCAGAACGCCGTCCCTGTTGTCAGAGACCAGCAGCGAATCTCCACTCGCATCACAGAAATGTGCAAAATCACGAACGGCGCCAGGATCGGTTGCAATCACTTTCAGCGTTGTGCCGCTGTCCATCGCTTTCAGGGCCTTCTTGGCCTTCAGGACGGGAAGCGGACATTTCAGACCGCTCGTGTCGAGCACCTCGTCCGGGGTGATTTCTGAGATATCTTTCATGCGCACACATTGACCAATTTACTAATATACCAATACACTAATTCTCATGGACCCGTCAGAACTCGAAGATAAAGCAGAACAAGCCAGCAGGCTGCTGAAATCGCTCGCCAACGAACGACGGCTGCTCATTCTGTGTCATCTCATACAGGGCGAAAAGTCTGTCGGTGAGCTGGAGCGACTGGTTGACCTCAGCCAGTCTGCCCTGTCACAGCACCTCGCGCGCCTGCGCAAGGAAGCTTTGGTCACGACACGCCGGGAAGCCCAGACCATTTTCTATTCGGTTGCCAGCGAGGACGCAAAAGCCGTGCTGGCGACACTCTACGAAATATATTGTGCAGACGAACCGGCTTCGGTCTGACAATCCGCGTCATGTAAGGATTCCTGATGGAACCAATCGACCAAAACGGTGTTGAAGTCCTGATGCTCGACCCTCGGGAAGTGCACGAGCGCATCGAAAATGGGACGGCCTATGTGGTCGATGTTCGTGAACCGAACGAACACGAAGAAGCCCGTATCACCGGTTCGGCGCTGAACCCGCTCTCCATGTTTGACCCTGACAAAATTCAGACACCGGACGGAAAAGATCTGATCCTGCATTGTCGCAGTGCAAGACGTTGCGGTATTGCGGCAGAACACCTGATTGCAACCGGATTCACAGGACAAATTCACCGTATGGCGGGCGGCATGATCGCCTGGGCCGCCGATGGCCTGCCGATGGAGACAGGCCCCTTAGATTGAGCGTATAACGCGGTCACCACGTCTGACCCTCGCATTCGACGTGCCGGAGACAAATGAGCATTTACCTTCCCATTGCCGAGATGTCGGTCGACGTCTTTTTGATCCTGCTGATGGGCGGGGGGGTTGGATTTCTGTCCGGGTTGTTTGGTGTTGGCGGCGGGTTCCTGATGACCCCGCTCCTGATTTTCATTGGGATATCACCGGCTGTGGCCGTTGCCACCGAAGCCAACCAGATCGTTGCCGCCTCTGTCTCGGGTGTCCTGGCCCATACGCGCCGGCGCAATGTCGATTTCAAGATGGGAATCGTCCTCACAATCGGCGGATTCGCGGGTTCGAGTGTCGGCGTTGTCTTGTTCACGTTCCTGCGTGAGATCGGTCAGGTCGATCTGCTGGTTCGGCTTTGTTATGTGGTCTTCCTCGGTATTGTTGGCTCGCTCATGCTCTTCGAGAGCGGCCGCGCCATTCTTCGGCGGCAAAGCGGTACAGCCTCACGCGGAAAACTGCACCAGCACACCTGGTTCCACGGTTTGCCTTTCAAGATGCGGTTCCGCCGGTCTCGCCTCTATATCAGCGCGTTGCTTCCGATCGGAATCGGGTTTTTCGTCGGCATTCTGGCTGCGATCATGGGTGTTGGCGGCGGGTTCCTGATGGTTCCGGCGATGATCTACCTGCTGGGGATGCCGACCTCCGTGGTCGTCGGCACCTCCCTGTTCCAGATTATCTTCGTGACCGCCAACGTCACCTTCCTGCAGGCCGTCAACAATCAAACGGTGGATATCGTTCTGGCCCTGTTGCTTCTGACCGGAGCCGTCATCGGTGCACAACTCGGCACCAAGGCCAGCGGAAAATTGCGCGGAGAAGAACTACGAGGCCTGCTGGCCCTTATGGTACTTGGCGTTTGCGCCAAGATCGGCATCGAACTTGTGGCCAAACCAGACGATGTCTACTCGATCAACGAAATCGATGGCTTCGGACTATGATCAGCCTACGCTCCTCATTCCCATGGTTGCGGATGCCACTCTTCGCTCTCGCCGTGTTTGCCATTTTGCAAATTCCGGCCGATGCCGCACGCGACAATGCCCTTGTCGTTGACCTCAGTGATGATCTGATCGGGATCAGCACCGGCTTTACCGGAGCAAATGTACTTCTGTTTGGCGCTACAGACGGTGAAGGAGACGTCATCGTTCTGGTGCGCTCCCCCGACAGTCGTGTCGTTGTCCGGCGCAAATCACGGGTCGCCGGCATCTGGATCAACACAGACGAACTCACTTTCGATGACGCACCGGGCTTCTATCAAGTCGCCGCGTCGGGTCCGGTCGCAGATATCCTGCCCGCGCGCCTGCTTGAGGCCAATCAGATTGGCGTCGACAACATTGTTTTCAAGCCCCACGAGTTTCTAAGCCCCTCCGAAGAACAGGTTTTCCGGGAAGCACTGGTCCGAAACAAACAGCGCAGTGGTCTGTACGGAGAATCTGTGGGCGATGTAAGCATCCAGGGGGGACGCCTGTTCCGCACGCGCCTTGAACTTCCCGCCAATGTTCCGACCGGCGAATACACGGTAACGGTCCTGCTGGTCGACAACCGCGAAGTTGTCAGTCGCTCCACCCGCCAATTGTCGGTCCGCAAGGTCGGCATCGAAGCCAAGGTGACCGAATTCGCCTTCGAGCAATCCCTCTGGTATGGCATTCTTGCCGTGCTGATCGCGTTGATTGCCGGGTGGTTCGCCGGCTTCGTGTTCCGTAAGGTTTGATTGAGATGACTGATTCGACCGCCCCAGATTCAACCCTTGGATACCGTGCAGCGCCGGGTGACCGGCCGGCGGTATTCCTTGTGGTCGTCGATAACAGCCCGGAAATGCGTGTCGCACTTCGCTGGGCAAGCCTTCGTGCGCGACGGACCGGCGGGCGCGTCGGGTTGTTACGTGTTATTCGCCCGTCGGATTTTCAGCACTGGGCCGCTGTCGGAAACCTGATGAGCGTCGAGGCCCGCGAGGAAGCCGAGCAGTTGCTTCAGGAACACGCAGCAGAAGTCTTTCAATTGTATGGCGGTATGCCCGTCCTTTATCTCCACGAAGGAGATGTAAAGTCTGCGATCATCGACCTGATCGATGAAGACGACGACATCCGCATTCTGGTGCTCGCTGCATCCACCGGACGACGGGGCCCCGGCCCTCTGATCACTTATCTG
This sequence comes from uncultured Alphaproteobacteria bacterium, assembly GCA_943787745.1. Lineage (GTDB taxonomy): Bacteria > Pseudomonadota > Alphaproteobacteria > UBA6615 > UBA6615 > JABJAG01. The sequence continues at coordinate 1,168,107 of CALSNJ010000002.1, forward strand.
ACCAAGAAGGCCATCGGCCTGCTCCGTATTCCCGTCACGATCGTTCCCGGCGGGCTGACCGACGAGCAAATCGACCGCCTGGTTTAACGAGGAATTATGCCCGACGACATCAAACCTGATGACCGCTACGAAGTGGTCGATCTCTCGCCCACGGTTTCAGACGAAATCAAGAGCACCACGTGCTACATGTGTGCCTGTCGATGCGGGATCAACGTGCATCTTAAAGACGGTGCAATCCGCTATATTGAGGGCAACCGCAATCATCCGGTGAACAAGGGCGTGCTGTGCGCCAAGGGTTCAGCGGGAATCATGCAGCACTATTCGCCCGCCCGCCTCTCCCAGCCTCTCCGGCGGGTCGGTCCACGCGGTTCGGGTGAGTTCGAAGCCATTTCGTGGGAAGAAGCCCTTGCGACCGCCGGAGGTTGGCTGTCAGACATTCGCCAGAAAGACCCGCGCAAGCTTGCCTTCTTCACCGGACGCGACCAAAGCCAGTCTCTCACGGGCTTCTGGGCCAGTCAGTTCGGCACGCCCAACCACGCCGCCCATGGCGGATTCTGCTCGGTTAATATGGCCGCCGCGGGCATCTACACTATTGGTGGGTCGTTCTGGGAATTCGGGGAGCCGGACTGGGACAACACGCGCTACTTCCTGATGTTCGGCGTTGCCGAAGACCATGATTCCAACCCCATCAAAATGGGTCTGGGCAAACTGAAGACCAAGGGGCAGGCCAAGTTCGTATCGGTCAATCCGGTGCGTACAGGATATTCCGCAATCGCTGATGAATGGGTGGGTATTCGCCCGGGCAGCGACGGCTTGTTCGTCATGGCGCTGATCCATGAGTTGTTGCATGCGGGTAAGGTCGATCTGGAGTTCCTCGTCCGCTACACCAATGCCCATTGGCTGGTCCGGCGCGCCCCGGGCACCGCAGAGGACGGCTTGTTCGTGAGAGGGCAAGACGGTCAACCGCTCGCCTATGACCGCAAGAGCGGACAAATCACAGATGCGAGCCGGATCGATATAGACCCGGCCATGCGTGGCAACTTCCCGCTCGACGAATCCATCACTGGTGAAAGCGGCACCGACGCAGAGGCGGTTCCGGCTTTTGAATTGCTGCTCGAACGCTATCTCGACCCACGCTACAGCCCGGATGCCGTCGCACCACAGACCGGAATTGATGCCGACACCATTCGCCGGATTGCCGGCGAATTGGCCCATGCCGCTTTTGAGCAGGAAATCACCCTTGATGTGCCCTGGACCGACTGGGCCGGGCGCAAGCATGACAAGATGATCGGACGACCGGTTTCCATGCATGCCATGCGTGGAATTTCTGCCCATTCGAACGGCTTCCAGACGTGCCGGGCCATCCATCTGTTGCAGATGCTGCTTGGCAGCATCGATTGCCCCGGTGGGTTCCGCTACAAGCCCCCCTTCCCACGCCCGGCGCCTCCGGGACCAAAGCCTGCGGGCAAGCCAGATCAGGTTTCTCCCGGAAACCCGATGGCCGGTCCACCACTGGGATTCGTGACCGCACCCGACGATCTGCTGGTTGACGATAACGGCAAGCCCCTGCGCATCGACAAGGCCTATTCCTGGGATGCACCGATCGCGGCCCACGGAATGATGCACACGGTCATTCGCAATGCGTGGGCCGGTGACCCCTACAACATTGATGTCCTGTTCATGTTCATGGCGAATATGAGCTGGAATTCGTCGATGAACACGACCGAAACCATCAAGATGCTCACCGATACCGATCCGGAGACCGGCGAGTACAAAATTCCAAAGATCATTTACTCAGATGCCTTCCAGTCAGAAATGGTGGCTTATGCCGACCTGATCCTTCCTGACACCACATATCTGGAACGGTGGGATTGCATCAGCCTGCTCGACCGCCCGATCAGCGATGCTGATGGTCCAGCTGATGCCATCCGGCAACCGGTCATCGCACCGGACCGTGACGTCCGCCCGTTCCAGGACGTGCTGATAGAACTTGGCGTCCGGCTCGGACTGCCCGCGTTCGTGAACGATGACGGCGGCGCCAAGTATCCCGGCGGCTATCCCGATTACCTCGCCAACCACGAGCGTACACCCGGTGTGGGACCCCTCGCAGGCTGGCGTGGAGAGAATGAAGATTCTCACGGAAACGGCGCGCCAAACCCAAACCAGCTCGACCGGTATATTGAGAATGGTTGCTTCTGGAAGGGTGAGTTCACCCCCAGTCAGCGCTATTACAAACACGCCAACCGGGACTATCTCGACCACGCGGCAGAGATGGGCTGGATTCCTTCTGCAGATCAGATCGTCCTGCAACTCTACAGCGAACCGATGCAGCGTTTCAAACTGGCAGGACTGGGCTTTGGCGAGACCTTGCCGCCAGAGGGTCACCGCAAGCGTATTGCCGAGACATTTGATCCGCTGCCAATCTGGTATGCACCATTTGAAGACAGCCATTCCGATCCGGCGGCCTACCCCATCCATGCGCTGACCCAGCGCCCGATGGCGATGTACCATTCGTGGGGATCACAGAACACGTGGCTGCGGCAGATTCATGGCTGGAACAAGCTCTACATGAACCGCAAGACCGGCGAGGCGCAGGGTCTTGTTGATGGCGACAAGGTGCGTGTCGAAAGCCCCTATGGATCGATCGGCGCAATCATTTCTCTGATGGAGGGCTGCAACACCGACACGGTGTGGACGTGGAATGCCATCGGCAAGAAAAAGGGTGCCTGGAACCTCTCCAAGGACGCCCCGGAATCCAACAAAGGCTTCCTGCTCAATCATCTGATCACCGACCTCCTGCCACCCAGAGATGGTTATCGGTTTGCCAACACCGACCCCATCACCGGGCAGGCAGCCTGGTTTGATCTCCGTGTACGCGTCATCAAGGACGACACCGTGGAACTGGGCGACGGCAGCAAACAATCTCTTCCCCGGCCACCGGGCATCGAACCGGCCAAAAAGCGTTCTCGCTATGGCGCGCAGTTCCTGCCCAGCGGCAACTGGCGGCGAAACCGGAAAGGAGGCGAATCATGACCAGCCTTCCCAAGCAAGCCAGTGACCAGAAACTGGGTCTCGTCATCGATCTGGACATCTGCGTGGGGTGCCATGCGTGCGCCGTAAACTGCAAGGAATGGAACACCGGAGGTCATTCCGCGCCACTGACCGATGAAGACCCTTATGGTGCAGACCCGCTCGGTGTCTGGTTCAATCGCATCCACACCTACGAAGCCGGCGACGGCCCGGATGGACAGACGGTTCATTTCCCGCGAAGCTGCCTGCACTGTGAAGAACCGGCCTGCGTCACGGTTTGCCCCACCGGTGCCAGCTACAAGCGCGAATCGGATGGCATTGTTCTGGTCAACGCAGACACCTGCATCGGCTGCAAGCTCTGCTCTTGGGCCTGCCCCTACGGTGCACGTGAATATGACCACTCAGATGGCGTGATGAAGAAGTGCACCCTCTGCATCGATCGGATCGAAAACCAGAACCTTCCGGAGATCGATCGTGTCCCGGCCTGCGTATCAACCTGCCCCGCTTCGGCCCGCCATTTTGGTGATCTCGGAGACCCCAATTCCGAAGTCAGCCAGATCGTCGCCGAGCGCGGTGGCTATGACCTGATGCCGGAAATGGACATGAAACCAACGAACAAATACCTGCCCCCCCGCGCCCGCCCGGTCTCCACGGCACCGACACCCGAGAACACCCCCATTCGCGCAGCGGAAAGCGGTGGCACGGGCAGTCGGTTTCTTGACTGGGTCGATCAGACCCTGTCGCGTTAGCCAATCGAAGCAGTTACGCCATGCATCCAGCTTATTCCGTCATATTCTTCACAACCGCCTCCGGCGCCGGCTACGGCATGCTGGTCTGGCTCGCGGCACTCGCGGCTTTGGGTGATCCCAACCCCGGCTTGGTCGGCGGGCTTATTCTTTTTGCATTGGCGCTGGGGCTCGTGACCGCGGGCCTTCTCTCTTCAACCTTCCATCTTGGCCATCCTGAACGCGCCTGGCGCGCCCTGTCCCAGTGGCGTTCGTCATGGCTGTCGCGTGAAGGCGTTGCAGCCATCATCACCTATGGTCCGGCATTGCTGTTTGCGCTGGGATGGGTTGTCTTCACCTCAGTTGAAGGCATCTGGATGATAGTTGGTCTCGTGGCCGCATTCATGGCGCTCGTCACCGTCGCCTGCACGGGCATGATCTACGCCAGTCTCAAGGCCATCCCGCGCTGGACGGATATCACCGTTGTACCGGTCTATTTGGCATTCGCCTTGTCGACGGGTGGCGCGTTGGCCCTTGCAACTCTGGCCGTGATTTCGCCCCTGCCTTCCCTTTGGGCGTGGCTCGTGACACTGGCGATCGCTCTGTCCTGGGGCCTCAAGCTTGTTTATTGGAACCGGATCGACAACGCAGCCCCCGTGGCGACCGCCGAAACCGCGACCGGCCTTGGCCATATCGGGCCAGTCTCCCTGTTCGAAGCGCCTCACACCGGTGAGAACTACATCATGCGTGAAATGGGCTTTCAGATCGCGCGCAAGCACGCCGCGCGACTGCGGATAATCGCCCTTGTGCTGGGCGGCGCAGTTCCCCTGCTCGCCTTCGCCACGGCCGCCTTGAGCGTAGGCCCTGTCATGGTTGCCGCGTGCATCGTTGGAGTGGCCGGGGTTGGCATTGGTGTCTTGCTCGAACGCTGGCTGTTTTTCGCCGAAGCACAACACGCGGCCATGCTCTATTACGGCGCGAAGGCTGTTTGAGGGTCTGATGGCCGAAGTCATTTGCATCGGCGTCGCCTTTCTCGACAACGTCTTCGAGGCAGATCTGCCTGTAAGTGATGACAGCAAAACTTTTGCGCGGAACTATCAACAATCCGGAGGCGGCATGGCGGCCACCGCCAGTGTTGCTGTTGTAACTCTTGGCGGGCGGGCATCGCTCTGGGGACGTATCGGCAACGATGAGGCCGGAGAGCGCATCCGCGAGGGTCTCCATCGACGCGGTGTGATGACCGATACCATCCGCCGAATAGACGGGGCGCAGTCCCCGGTGTCATCGGTGGTGATCGGCCACAAGGGCGCACGACAGGCCATTGTCTTTCCGGGCCGTAATCTGGATAGCGATCCCGACTGGCTCCCCCTTGAGCGCATTGCCGAGGTCAGCGCCATTCTGGTTGACCCGCGTTGGCCAGAGGCAGCGATGGTGACCCTGACCCACGCGCGCGAAAACAACATCCCCGCAATTCTTGATGCGGATATTGGCCCTTACCCGGTGCCACACGAACTGGTCGAACTGGCGAGCCACGCCATCTTTTCACTTCCCGGTTTGGCGCAGTACACCGACACATCCGATATACCGACAGGCCTTCGCAAGGCGAGCGAAGCGACAGAAGCGCTGGTCGGCGTCACAGCGGGCAGCGAAGGATTTTACTGGCTGGCCGAAGATCACAGCGAGATACACCATATTCCCGGCCTGACTATTGAAGCCGTGGACACACTGGGCGCCGGTGACGTCTTCCACGGCGCATTTGCGCTCGCCATCGGCGAAGGAAAGTCGATCGACGAGGCCGCACAGTTCGCAAACACCGCAGCGGGGCTCAAATGCGCCCGCAGTGGCGGACGTGACGCCATCCCGTCACGGGCTGAGGTTTGGGTCGTGCTGGGGAAACCTGAGGCCGCTTAGCCTACCAGCTTCGGCATTTCGATCGGGCCTTCGACAGACTGGGTCACGAACTGGCGGACATAGGCGTTGTCGGTTGCATCCAGTTCGGCAATCGCGTCATTCCAGACAACCTTGCCCTCATGCAGCATGAGGACGCTGTCGGCAATGTTGCGCACGACAGCAAGGTCACTGACGATGGAGATCACCGTCGCGCCAAGGTCATCGACGCGTTCGTTGATCAACTCGCTGATGATGTTGCTCATAATCGGATCAAGACCGGCGGTAGGTTCGTCGAGAAACAGGATTTCTGGATCCGTCGCGAAAGCACGGGCCAGCCCAACGCGCTTTTGCATGCCACCGGAGACTTCGGAGGGATAGAGGTCTGCTGTTTCGGGTGCGAGTCCAACTTGCCGCAGGCGCTCGATGGCGCGCTCCCGGGCCTCGGTTGGATTGATACCCGCTTCATGGGTCAACCGAAACGCGATGTTTTCCCAGATCAACATGCTGTCGAACAGACCCTGACGCTGGAACAGAACGCCAAAGCGCTGCATCCATGTCATCCGCTCGTTTTCCGGCATGCCGATGGTCTCAACACCATCGACCTTGATGCTCCCGGAATCCGGCGTGATCAGACCAAGAATGCATTTGAGCAGGAGAGACTTCCCGCTGCCCGAACCGCCGATCAGAACAAGGGACTGGCGCGGGGCCAGCGTCAGATCCACGCTATCCAGCGCACGCACGTTGTCAAAGGCGTGCGTCACGCCGGAAAGCTGGATTTTCGGCTGATCCGCGCCGGTCATGGCAGCCTCAGTGCTACTGCATTGTTGGCATGGTCAGGCTGTGGCCTTCACGGACACCGGATTTGGGCCAGCGGGAGGTGACGGCCTTCTGACGGGTGTAGAAACGAACACCTTCCATGCCATGCATATGCATGTCACCGAAGAGCGAACGTTTCCAGCCGCCAAAGCTGTGATAGGCCACCGGCACCGGGATCGGCACATTGATCCCGACCATGCCGATCTGGATTCGCTCGGCGAAGTCACGCGCGGCATCACCATCCTTGGTGAAGATCGCAGTGCCGTTGCCGTATTCATTGCGGTTCACCATGTCGACGGCGGTTTCGTAGTCATCGGCACGGACCACAACCAGAACCGGCCCGAAGACCTCTTCCTTGTAGACCGCCATATCCTCAGTGACGTTGTCGAACAGCGAGCCGCCCATGAAATAACCGTTTTCATAGCCCTGAAGCTTGAGCCCGCGCCCGTCGACCACCAGGGTGGCACCTTCATCCACGCCCTTGTCGATCAGATTCAGGATGCGCTCATGAGCCTGCTTGGTCACAACCGGACCCATTTCGATATCATCGGCATGACCGGGGCCGATCTTCAGTTCTTCGATCTTCGGCTTCAGCCGTGAAACCAGGGCATCCCCGGTCTCGTCGCCAACCGCGACGGCCACGGAAACGGCCATGCAACGCTGCCCGGCCGAGCCGTAACCGGCGCTGATCAAGGCGTCTGTTGCCTGATCCATATCCGCATCGGGCATCACCACCATGTGGTTCTTGGCTCCGCCCAGCGCCTGCACACGCTTGCCGTGTTCGGCGGCGGTTGAGTAGATGTAGGAGGCCACCGGCGTGGAGCCAACAAAGGACACAGCGTCGACCCCATCATGGGTCAGGATCGCATCAACGGCTTCCTTGTCACCATTGACCAGATTGATAACGCCCTCGGGCACACCGGCTTCATGGGCCAGTTCGACCAGACGAGCCGGACAGGACGGTGCGCGTTCAGACGGCTTCAGGATGAAGGTGTTGCCGCAGGCAATCGACAGCGGGAACATCCACAGCGGGATCATCGCCGGGAAATTGAACGGGGTAATGCCCGCACAAACGCCAACCGGCTGACGGATGGTATAGGCATCAACACCGGTGCCAACGTCTTCGGTGAAATCACCACGCAGCAAATGCGGGATACCACAGGCGAACTCCACAACTTCACGACCACGCAGGATATCGCCCTTGGCGTCCTCAATCGTCTTGCCATGCTCGGTGGTAATCATCTCGGCGAGCTGCTCCTCGTTTTTCAGGATCAGCTCGTTGAAGCGGAACATGACCCGCGCGCGGCGCAGGGGCGGCATTGCCGACCATGCAGGCAGGGCAGCCTGAGCTGCTGCGACGGCGGCATCAACGTCGGCCTTGTTGGCCAGCGCGACTGTTGCGACCTGTTCGCCGGTTGCCGGATTGAAAACAGGCCCAGTGCGCCCGGAAGTTCCCGCCGTGGCTTCGCCGTTAATTCGATGGTTCAAGGTGTACATATCGTCAATTCTCCTCCAAGGGCACAGGCACGGATGCGTGTTCATCCGGGCAATATTTGGCCGGACTATACCTGTCTCAGGGAACTGAACGAAAGGCCCGCAGGCACTTTCCGGTGAAGAAAAGTGCCCGCCCGGACTATTTTGCTTCCGGCTCTGCAAGCTTCCCAAGCTGACCACGGAAGAAGGTCAGTGGTTCGCCTTCATTTGTCTCATAGCGTTCGACTTCGCCAACGATGATCATGTGGTCACCACCTTCATGATGAACGACATTCTTGCACTCAAAACGGGCCAGACATCCATCGAGTAGCGGCGCACCGCCCAGCCCCTCGGTGTAGTCCACCGAACCGAACTTATCGGTCCCAGACTTCGCGAAGGCCATGCACTCTTCCCCCTGATGTTCATTGAGGATGTGCACACAGAAATGGCCGGAATCCTCGAGGATTTTCAGGCTGGGAGAGCTCTTGTCGATGCTCCAAAGCACAAGTGGGGGATCAAGGGAGACAGAATTAAAAGAATTGGCCGTCACTCCGACGAGTTCACCATTGGGGCCTTTGGCGGTGATAATCGTGACCCCTGTGGCAAAATTTCCAAGGGCGTTCCGGAATTCGCGTGTGTCGAATGGTGTCTCGGGCATGTGCTTGACCTCTCTCCCAATTCCACAATCAACCTTGCGGACAAAATAGCCCTTTGATTTACCTTTCCCGCACCCTGAATTGCAACTGTCGGCGTGGATTAGTACTCGTGCACGGCAGGCAAACCTGTTTTGCAGGGCCCACGCCTTGAAGCCCCCACGTGACTTCGGCAATGTCGAGGCTCGAAATTACAGGAGCAAAACATGCCCATGACCGAACCGCGCGATGGTGTCGCGATCAACTACGAAGTCCATGGGGATGGTCCGCCTCTCATATTGGTGAGCGGCACCGGCCACGATCTTGGTTTTTGGGCAGGGCAGGTCCCGTTTTTCTCCAAGTCATTCCGGACGATCGTCTTTGACAATCGCGGCGTCGGAAAATCTAGCGTTCCCGAGCCGGGATACAGCCTCGCTGATATGGCCGATGATGCCGCCCATGTTCTCCAACATGCGGGTATCGATCAGGCGCATGTCATGGGGTTCTCCATGGGGGGTCACATCGCGCAGGAACTGACGCTGAACCACCCGGAACGGGTACGCACGCTTGGCATTCATCATAGCTGGACGCGTAACGGCCCACGTCTGAAAAAGTTCCAGGAAACCCGGCGTTATCTCGCTGCACATGACCAGCGCGTGGGCCTGGCCGAAATCAGCATGCTCGCTCTCCATGCCAGCGCCTATTACGACACCCATGTGGAGGAGATGGAGGCGCACCGCCAGTTTCTACTCCAGAACTCACCTGTGAATGCAGGCTGGGTCGGCCAGTTGGAGGCCTGCATCATCGGTGACACCTATGACCGGTTGCCTCAGATAACCGTGCCCACGCTCATCACGTGCTCTGACCTCGACCTCATCGCCTCACCACATCTTTCAGAGGAAATCCACGCACGGATCGCCGGGTCCGAATTCAAACTCCTGAAAGGGACCGGGCATGTGGCGCTTATGGAAGAGCCCGAAATGTTTGCCGAAGTCTGTCTGGAATTTCTGAACCGCGAGGCTGCCTGAATCTATCGCGCCCTTGAGTGCGGCCGGTCCTGCCCTGATAATCATTCCCGAACCGGAGCCAATCCGGCACTCAGGGGAGGACACCAATGCGCGGGCTCATCATGGACCAGCCGCAGCTCATTTCGAATTTGCTGCAGCACGCGGATTTCGTCTCGGGCGACCGGGAAATCGTGACACGCACGGTCGAAGGACCGATCCACCGTTACACCTATCATGATGCGCATCGCCGCGCGCGGCAGTTGGCAAACGCGCTGATATCGCTGGACGTGAAACTGGGGGACCGGATTGCGACGCTGGCCTGGAACACCCATCGACATTTTGAGATTTACTACGCCGTCTCGGGCATCGGGGCGATCACGCACACGCTCAACCCCCGCCTGCACCCCGACCAGATGACCTACATCATGAACCACGCCGAAGACGCTTTCGTCTTTGTGGACTTGAATCTGGTTGGCCTGATCGAAAACATCGCGGGTGAGCTCAGGAACCTGCGCGGGGTGGTCATCATGACCGACCGGGACCACATGCCCGAAACCACGCTGGAAAATGCGCTGTGTTACGAGGAACTGGTCAACGGTCATTCCGATGAACTCGAGTGGCCGGTCTTCGACGAGAACACGGCCTCCTCCCTCTGCTACACCTCTGGTACCACCGGGAACCCCAAGGGCGCGCTCTACAGTCACCGCTCGACCATGCTCCATGCCTATGCGTCCGCCCTGCCCGACGTCCTGCATATGGGCGAGCGCGAAGTTATCCTGCCGGTCGTGCCGATGTTTCATGTGAACGCCTGGGGTATTCCCTATGGTGCAACGATGGTCGGCGCGAAGCTTGTCTTCCCGGGCGCGAAACTTGATGGCGAGAGCGTCCACGAACTGCTCCTCTCAGAAGAAGTCACAATGACAGCAGGCGTTCCCACGGTATGGCTCAACCTGCTCAACCACTGGCGGGAAGCCAAAACCAGGGTGCCGAGCCTCAAACGCGTCATTATCGGCGGCTCAGCCTGCCCGGAATCCATGATCCGGGCGTTTCAGGACGAGTTTGGCGCAGAAGTCCGCCATGCCTGGGGCATGACCGAAATGAGCCCTTTGGGAAGCGTCTCGATCCCCAAACCGCGCATGACCGATGACGCGGAATCCATCCGCAAGCAGATGAAACAGGGCCGGCCTGTCTTTGGCGTCGAGATGCGGATCGTCGATGACAATGCCAAGGCGCTACCCCATGACGGCAAGGCCTTTGGCGAATTGCAGGTGCGTGGCCCCTGGATCACCAGCGGGTATTTCAAGCTCGACCACTCCGAAGCCCACGACAAGGACGGTTGGTTTGCAACCGGTGATGTCGCGACCATCGATGAAGACGGCTATATGGAAGTCACCGACCGCGCCAAGGATGTGATCAAGTCCGGCGGTGAATGGATCGGCACCATCGAGATCGAGAACCATGCCATGGGCCATCCCGACGTAGCGATGGCCGCCGTAATCGGCGTCGCACATCCCAAATGGGACGAACGCCCCCTGCTGATTGTCGTCCCAGCCGCCGGAAAGACACCCACCCACGCGGACATGACCAAGTTTCTGGATGGCAAGATCACCAAATGGTGGATGCCTGACGATACGGTCCTGACCGACGAACTGCCCATCGGCGCGACGGGCAAAGTCCTGAAAGCCAAGCTCCGCGAACAATTCGGCAATCACAAGCTGCCAACGGCCTGACACGCCACAAGGAAAGAACCAACCGTGACAAGCACACCCACCATTGACGAATTGCTACAGCTCCGTTTCGACGACGCTCCGCAGAACGTTAACAGCCAAGCCGATACCAGCCATTGGCTGCCCATCGCCAACCATCAGTCATGCCGTCTGTATACGGACCAGCCCGTACCAGATGACCTTGTCCGCCAGCTCAGCGCGCTGGCGCTCAGCTCTCCCACCAAGAGCGATCTGCAACAGCGCGACATCATCATCGTCAGTGACCCGGATAAGCGCGCGACGATCAACGCGCTCTTCCCCGGTAGCCCATGGATCGCGGATGCCCCTGTGTTTCTGGTGTTCTGCGGCAACAACCGGCGTTTGCGTCAGATGCATGAACGCTCCGACATCCCATTCGAGAACGATCATCTCGACGCGTTCTTCAACGCCGGAGTCGATGCCGGGATCGCGCTTTCCGCCTTTGCGCTGGCCGCGGATGCGGCGGGACTCGCCACCTGCCCGATCAGCACGGTCCGGGACCATCTGGAGGTGGTAAACGAGCTTCTGGAACTGCCGGACTGGGTCTTCCCGGTTGCCGGGATGACACTCGGATGGCCGGCACGGCCTCCCCGCATAAATCTGCGCTTGCCGCTTGCCGCCACCGTCCACACCGACACCTACAACGAGGCCGCCCAACAGGATGCAATCAAAGCCTATGACCTGCGACGTGCGGAGCTGCGCCCCTATGGGTCACAGCGCGAACCGGAACGTTTCGGAACGCGCGACCCCTACACATGGTCTGATGACAAGGCGCGCCAATACAACGAACCCCAGCGTACGGATTTCGGGGATTATATTCGCGCCAAAGGCTTCAAGCTGACCTGAGCATTCCTACTCGGCCGGCGCGGCGGCGAAACGCAGCACGGGCAGCAGCGATGCCGCGATGAGAATTCCCGATGCGGTGATCGCCAGCAGCACAAACAGGGTATCGAAACCCCAACCGCTGTAAATCCAGGCGATCAGCGGCACCGACGACGCGATGATCGAAAAATTGATCATGTAGCGCAGCGCATAGACCCGCGAGCGCCACGCACTGTGGGTCACGCGCCCGATCAACACATCGTTGATAGGGATTTGCCCGAACACCGCGAACATGAATGCGATCGCCACGACAAGTGCCTGCCAGCCCGTGAGGCCCGGCATAATCGCAAACAGCGACACCTGCAGCACGGCAACAATCATGAAGATCCGGCGGACCGGGAGCCGGTCGACCAGATATCCCACAATGAGCTGACCGACAGCGGCGACAGCCAGCACAAGAAACGCAAACCAGCCCACATCGGATGCCGACACCGCGAGATCGCCGAGTTGCTCATCGAAGACTTTCGGCAAGGTGAAGGTCGTGCTCTGGAAGACCAATCCGCCCAGGGATGACGTCGTGAAAACGATCAGCAGCACCCGGATGACCGTGGCGCGGTCGAACAGCATTGGCGCAGCCCGGCCTTCGGATTCCGGCCTGGCACTTTCCTGGGCTTCAGCGCTCCGCCCCGCGACGATGAACAGATAGGCAACTCCCATCGCGATTGAAAACAGGCCCGGCCAGACAAAGGCGGCGCGCCAATCCGCATGGTCGATGAAGAGCGCGGTGATCAAGGCCGCCGCGGCCACACCCAGATTGCCGAAAATACCGTTGATCGCGATGGGCACACCGGTGCGCTGACGGCCATGCACCACGAGTGCAATCCCGACTGGATGATAAATCGCCGCGAACATTCCGATGACGGAAAGCCCGACGGCCATCTGCACCGGCGTCTCGGCGAGAGCTGTGAAGGCCGATGCGGCCCCAATCCCCAGAAAGAAGACCGCCATCATCCCTTCCCGGCTCCACCGGTCGGCGAGCCAGCCCGCCGGCAGGGTAAACACCGCATAGGCAATGAAACCCGGCGTCGCAAACGCGATCAGCTCGCCATAGCTCATGCCCCAATCGCGCGACAGCGTCAGCGCCGCCGCAGTGGCGAAGATCAACATGAACAGGTGGGTCAGAAAATGCCCGATATTCAAAAGCAGAAAATGGACATTCTCACGGTCAGCCAAGTCGATTTTCCCTACCAGACGCTCCACCCGGCATCGACGATGATCGTCTCTCCGTGGATCATCCGGGAGTCTTCCGTGGCGAGGAACACGGCAGTACCGGTCATGTCATCGGGGTCGATAAAGTCGATACCCGTTGGCGTCATGGTCCGCATCAGCTGCATGTATTCCTCATTGCCCGGCCCCCGCAGATGCGCGTTGAGCGGCGTGGCCACATTGCCCGGGGCAATGGAGTTCACGTTGATCTTCTCCTTGCCCAGTTCGGCGGCCAGGGCACGGGTCATGTTGACCACGCCACCCTTGGATGCGCAGTAACCCGGACAGTTCGGGAATGCGCCCGGTGCCAGCAATCGAGGAGATGTTCACGACCTTGCCGCCGCCATTTTCACGGAAATGCGGGACAAGTGTCTTCACCATGAAGAAATAGCCCTTGAGGTTGAGATCGAGCTGCTCGTCCCAGATTTCCTCGGTCGTTTCCATTACGGGAACCGTTCGGAACACACCGGCATTGTTCACCAGAATATCGACACGGCCGAACTCGGCGATCACATCTGCAATGAGCTTTTCAATGAGTTCGACCTTGGAAACGTCGGACTTGAAAGCCTTGCCCTTACCCCCGGCGTCCTCAATCTCCTTAATGATACCCGCTGCACCTTCGTCATTGCTCTTGTAGACGGTGGCGACAGTGGCACCTTCAGACGCATATCGTTTCGCAATGGCCGCGCCGATACCCACCGAGCCGCCCGTCACGATTGCTACTTTGCCTTCAAGTCTCATACTCTCTCTCCTGTAATACAGATTTTAGTTTCTCAGTTCGGCTGTACGCGCCGCATCGACCGAAAGATCGTCGGCTATTACAACCGCATAAATATTCTCAGCACGTTCGCGCGAAATCAGGCCTTCGCGCACATCCTTGAGCACACGTTCGGGGTCCCGCGAACGCGGATCACCATACCCACCGCCGCCCTGCGCGATGGAGACCAAGGTCTCGCCATCCTCAATCCAGGCGATTGTACACTGATCAAGTGTCTCGAGTTCCCCGTTTCGGATTCGCTTGAACTGGTTCGAACGCGCCGAGGCCAATCCGCCGCGTGCGCCCTGGGGCACGTGGATGTTGCCATCATGCACAAAGCCCGCCTCCATCTGGCAGCCAACCGGCCCATACTCGACTTCGATGCCTGGTGCCCCGCGAAACCGCCCCGCGCCTTCACTGTCCGTGATCAAACGACGTGTGTGCACATGGATCGGGGTATAGACCTCATCCAATTCCACGGAATCGATAAAGCACATCCCGCCATTGCCTACATGCAGCATGGTCATCCAGGCATCCTGATGCGGGGCGCCGGCGCCTGCTGTATGGCCGAGAAACAGCTGATTCACATAAGGCTTGCCACTGCGGGGGTCGTTGCCCGAAACCACGGCTGTGGAAGGCGGACAGAAGCAGCCGACTTCGCCCATGCCGAACCCGTCACCCAATTCCGCCATGGCGCGCTGGGTCGCAGACGTAATCCGGTCCGCGAGATTTGTGGTCGAAGCCGAACAGCTGATCGGATGACGCGGAATTCCAACAACACCGGCGTCCTTCAACTTCAGTTCAATGCGTCGCAGAGATCCGGCGTTCTTGGGCACCGTATGATCGATGGAGTTGAACACGCCGATATAGGCCGCCGTCCGGGTGCAGGATTCTGAAACATTCAGGCCGCAATTCATCTGGTCGGCGTTGTCGAGGAGATCGACCTCGATCCGCCCGGCCGCCGGATCAACGGACACTCGCGACGTGACCTTGATCCCCTCATCCGGCGTGCCTGGAATGGCATCATGGGTCGATTGTGCGGAGGCCTTCCCCTCGGGAATGTCCCCGATCGCGTCGGCCATGCGCTTTTCTGAGTATTCGAACCACTGCCCGGTAAACGCGTGCAACGTATCCCAGCCAACTTCCTTGCCGAGCGCGAGCAACTCACGTTCTCCGATCAGGGCGGAGCCGAGCATGGCCAGAAAATCCCCGTGCCACTGCTCGGGAACCCGAATACGCAGCTGGCACATGCGCACAATGTCCTCGACGGTTTCGTAATCCTTCAACACCTGAACAGCGGGGAAGATCAGCGCACCTTCTTCGTAAACGTCGCGCGCTGTGCCGTGATACGTCGTCGGAATCGAGTTCCCGATATCGGCTTGATGGGCTTTGGCCAACACCGTGAAATGATGCACACCATCATCATCGATCACCGGCATGATGATCGTGTGATCGGCGGGATGCGAACAGCCGTGATAGGGCGAGTTGTGCAGGAAGGCGTCGCCCTTTTTCAGGTCCGGATGAAACTCCTTCATCGAGCGCGCCATAATATCCGGCCCGGACAACACATGGATCGGCAGGCTTTCGGCCACCGCGAGCAAATCGCAATCCGCCGTCAGGATGCAGCAGGAGAAATCCTTCGCGCGATTGAGCACGCCCGAGCGTCCCGTCCGCAGCAGTGTGTTCCCCATCTTTGAGGAAACACCTTCAAACCGGTTCGCAAGAATGGCGAGCTGCGCACCGTCGAGTTGTTTGGCTGTCATTGTTCCCACTCCCCTATGGCCGCATCAGAAGGCTGCCCGACGCCGTCCGCTCGAATGTGGTCGCACCATCGGCAATCACGGTTGTAAACGGCGATTCAATGATGGCGGGACCGGAATGCTGCTCGCCGGACTGCATCGAATTAAAATCAAGAACCGTCGCCTCAACAGCACCATCACCCGCAAAATAGACCGATCGCATCCCTGCCGCCTCATGGGTTTTCCCTGCCGACGAAGGCGCCCGGTCCACCATCGCGCAGGCCGCAACGCGCTGTCGCGGTCCACCCCACATACTCGATGACCGAGCCCGGATCACGAACCGCGAAAATACGCTCGTGCATGGCATGAAAAGCTTCGTTGAGCCGTCCAGCTGAGCTGGCCGTCTCGAAGCGCTCCATCGCCAAGGGCACCTCGATTTCCCAGACCTGCGAGGCGTATCGTGCCTCCACCGCAAACTCGATCACAGACGAAACCGCGCTCGAACCCGGCCCCTCAATAAATTCCTGCGCTTCGGCGCGCAGCGCATCGAGTGTCGATTGACCCCATCCAGATCAAACGCGTCGGATGTTGTGAAGAAGGTCGCCCGGTATTCATTGGACAGGTCCGACATCAGCGCACCGGCTGCGCTCAGGCCTGCACCCGTTTCGGGTATCAGCAGTGTCGGACAACCCAGACGCCGGGCGATATAGATCGAATTCAGCCCGGCCGCGCCACCACCGCCAATCAGAACAGCTTCGGCCGGATCGATACCCTGATCGACCGTGATGTCGGAGATCGCCTGCACCATGTTCTCGGTCGCAACGCTGAGTATTGAGGCGGCAGCTTCCTCCACCGACAATCCCAGTGGTTCGGCCACATATTGGGCAACCGCCGCGCGCGCGCCTTCGGCATCGAGCGTCATGGTACCGCCGAGAAAATAGTTCGGGTCGAGATAGCCAAGGCTCACGCAGGCATCCGTCACCGTCGGTTCAACACCCCCGGCCGCATAACAGACGGGACCAGGGACCGCGCCGGCGCTTTGCGGCCCGACATGGAGCAAACCACCAGCATCAACCCATGCAATCGAACCACCACCAGCGCCCACACTCTTGATATCGATAGACGGGAAGCCCGTCATGTGGCCGCGGAAGGGTTGTCCAATCCAGGTTTCCTTGGTCAGGGGAATCCGGCCGTCACGGACAAGGCTGACATCATAGGTCGTTCCGCCGGTGTCCGCGATAATCACATTGGACACACCGGAATCGATATCCGCATAGTTGCGGCCCGCAATCGGCGCCATCGAGGGGCCCGAATTGATCGCGTGAATCGGCTTTTGGGCGAGATCGCTCGCATCCAGCATCCCGCCCTGAGAGGTCAGCACCAGGGTCCGCCCTTCGAAGCCAGCAGCCGTGAGGCGCTCGGTCAGACCACCGAGGTATTTACCCATGAGCGGCTTGAGCGAGGCATCGATTGCCGTCGCCGACGCACGCCGATATTCCCGCAAGGCCGGGTTGATTTGATGAGAGAGCGTATAGGGAACACCCGGCAAGTGTTCTTCCAGCAATTCTCCGACCCGCAATTCATGCATCGGATTGGAAATTGACCAGAGGAAGCAGACCGCGACCGCCTCGACTTCGGCATCCTTCAGCTTGGCGATAATCTCTATCGTGGCGGCTTCATCCAGCGCTGTATGCGCAGCTCCGGCACTGTTGATGCGCTCTGGCACTTCGAAGGTCAGGGAACGGGGCACATAGGGGTCCGGATAAGGCGCAACGAAATTGAAGGGCTCAATCCGCCCACCCTCGCGCAACACCAAAATATCAGGATGACCCGCCGTGGTCAGAAATGCCGTGCGCGCCGTATTGCCTGTGATGATCGCATTGATGGCGTGGGTCGTGCCATGGATCAGCATGTCGCCGCGCGCCAACAAATCGGACAATGCGATTTCGCGCGCCTCAGCCGCCAATGTCAGGGCATCCAGAACGCCTTTGACCGGATCCGACGGTGTCGTGGACGCCTTGTACATGGTTAGCGCGCCGTCATCGTCCTCAACAATCAGGTCGGTAAACGTACCCCCGGTATCACAAGCAAAACGCATACATAATTCCCCTTACGTCTCCGCGCTCAAACGTGAACCAGAGCCAGTTTCAGACGAGGATGATTTTGAAGAACCGGATGCCCGACAACAAGGCTCAGGCTGACAGAATTTCCTCCGGCGGGACAAAAACCCGGTTCAGGGCTTTCGCAACGGCAGGATGTACGATCGCCCCTTTGGCGACATTCAGGCCATTCATCAGATGCGGGTCTTCTTGCAAGGCCTGTGCGAGGCCCAGATCGGCAATTTTCAAACCCGGCGCGAGGGTCGCGTGGTTCAGTGCCGTGGAGGCTGTCAGCGGTACGGCCCCGGGCATATTGGCAACGCAATAATGGACCACACCATCCACAACAAAGGTGGGATCCTCATGGGTTGTGGGGTGGCTGGTTTCGAAACACCCGCCCTGATCAATGGCGACATCTACGATGGCCGCACCTGTCTTCATGGTGTCCAGCATCTCCCGGGTCACCAGCTTTGGTGCCCGTGCGCCTGCTACAAGAACTGCTCCGATAACCGCATCGGCACCGGCCACAGCTTCCTCCAGCGCATTGCGTGTCGAATAGAGCGTCCGAATCCGACCATCGAACATCTCATCGATCTCCCGCAGGCGGGCAATCGACCGGTCGAGCACCGTGACATCCGCACCAAGGCCGGTGGCCATGCGGGCTGCATTCAACCCGACAACACCGCCGCCGATTACGACGACCTGTGCGGGCAACACACCGGGAACGCCGCCGAGCAAAATACCCCGACCTTCCGAGGTGGCCGTCAGAGACTGCGCGGCGGCCTGCACGGCCAGACGCCCCGCGACCTCGCTCATGGGAGCCAGCAGGGGAAGACCGCCGGCACCGTCGGTTACGGTTTCATAGGCAATCGCAAAGACACCTGCCTCGCAGAGTTCGGTTGCCTGATCCGGGTCCGGGGCCAGATGCAGATAGGTGTAGAGGATTTGCCCGTCGCGCAGCATGGCGCGCTCACTGGGTTGCGGCTCCTTGACCTTGATGATCATCTCGGCCGCGTCAAAGACACTGGCGGCATCACCAACGATTTCAGCGCCCGCAGCGATGTAAACCTCATCCCCCGCGCGGATACCTGCGCCCGCCCCGCTCTGCACCACAACCGAATGCCCGTGGGAAACAAACTCCTGCACGCTTGCCGGGGTTAACCCGACCCGAAGCTCCTGGGGCTTGATCTCGGTGGGGACTCCAATACGCATTTTGCTTCCTCTCATCTGGAGACCGATTGTGCACCAAACCGGCCGCATGGGCGTGCAAAAGTTTGCGATGAATTTGCGATGGCCACACCAGAAAGACCTCCGAATACTGTTGACCCCCGCCTGCTGCCAAAGGATGCTTTACTCGTGACCGCCAGTCGTCCGAACCAGCGGCACACGGGAAATCGCACATGACACTACATCCGCAGGCGCAGGCCGTGCTCGACCAGCTCAACGCTGCACCCACGCCCCTCAAGGACTTGCCGCCAGCCGAGGCGCGCGCGACTTATGATCGCTTTATCGTGCCGCAGAACTTCGACCCCGTTCCCATCGGGACCGTGGAGGACCAGATGATTCCGGGGCCGGGCGGTGATCTGCGCATTCGCATCTATCACCCCGAGACAGCCGACACGGCTCTCCCTGTTTTTCTGTTCATTCATGGTGGAGGCTTCGTGATTGGCAGCATCGAAAGCCGCGACCCCCAGTGCCGCATGATCTGTCGCGATGTTGGGTGCATGGTGGTCTCACTCGACTACAGAATGGGTCCTGAACACCCTTTCCCGGCCGCGCCTGAAGATTGCTGGGCCGCTTTAACCTGGATCGCGGAAAACGCTGCAAACATTGGCGTTGACCCCAGTCGCATCGCTGTAGGCGGAGACAGCGCGGGTGGAAACCTGGCTGCAGGTTTGGCCCTGCGGGCCCGGAACGCCGGCGGACCTGAACTTTGCGCACAAATACTCATCTATCCGGTGACCGACCTGTTTTTCGAACAGGGCCTGCCATCCTACGCGCTTCTCGATGCCGACTACTTCCTGACTCGTGACCAGATGATTTGGTATTACGACTGCTATACGCCGGGATTGACCAAAACCGACGACATACGGCTTTCCCCCTGCAAGGCCGATGATCTCTCCGGCCTGCCGCCGGCCCAGATCATCACTGCCGAATTCGACCCCCTGCGCGATGACGGAAAACGCTATGGCGAACGTCTCGAGGCAGCAGGTGTGGCCGTGGAATACACATGCATGTCGGGTATGATCCACGGCTACTGGCACTATGGAAAACGGATCGACGCGGCCACAGAAGCGCTGAACCTGAACATAGAAGCCCTGAGGCGCGCTTTTCACGCACAACCATGAGAACACCATGACCCCAGACGCCATTGAGCAGGCCGCCACCATCATCGCCGAGAACCGCCTCAACGGAACTCGTTTGGGTTCCATTGACGAAGCCATTCGGCCTGTGGACTTGCACGACGCCTACGCCGTGCAGGAGCGCCACAACGAAATTCTGGCAGAACGCGGCATGGGCAAGCTCGTCGGATATAAAATCGGCTGCACGACACCGGTCATGCAGGAATATATGAACATCCACGAACCAGCCTTCGGTGAGGTCTTCGACAGCATGGTCTTTCGCGACCATGCCGAACTCAAGCGCGACGATTTCGTAGAGCCCGGAGTCGAAACGGAGATCGCCGTGACACTTGCGCACGACTTGCCGTCCAGCAACGCGCCTTACACGCGCGAAAGTGTCCGTGATGCGGTCGGGGCCGTCATGATCTCGATCGAACTGGTCGACGCGCGGTATCGCGACTACCGGGAACTCGACACCCCGACAATGGCCGCGGACAATTTCTTCAACGCCGCAGTGGTGCTCGGGGCCCCGGTTAAAGACTGGCAGGATTTCGATCTGGCCGGCGCCGAAGCCACCATTGAGCTGAATGGCACCGAACTCGGTCGCGGCTTTGGTTCCCTGATCATGGGGCATCCGCTCGAAGCACTCGCCTGGCTGGCGAACCGGTTGTCCGAACGGGGCCGCCACCTCAAGGCCGGAGAATTTGTCACGCTCGGTTCGGTTATTCCGACCCACTGGGTCTCAAGGGGTGACCATATAAACCACGAAATTCCCGGCCTGGGATCGGTTTCGATCAGGCTGGCCTGAATTACGAAGAGGAAACATCATGAAAAGCTATCAACTCGTCGCCGCCAATGCGCCGCTCGAACTTGTCGAGACCGAAACACCAGAACCGCAAGGCACCGAGGTTCTCGTCAGGGTCACAGCCTGCGGCGTCTGCCATTCGGACCTGCATTTCTGGCACGGTTTTTACGATCTGGGCGACGGCACGAAGATGACTCTGGAAGACCGGAACATCGCCCTGCCCTTCACCATGGGGCATGAGCCTGTGGGGGAAGTCGTCGCGTATGGGCCGGATGTGGAGACCGATGTAAAAATCGGTGAGACCCGCCTGGTGTTCCCGTGGACCGGCTGCGGCGATTGCGCCCGCTGCGATGAGGGCAACGAGCAGGATTGTGCCGATGTTGCGCCGCTGGGCGTCCGCCGTCCGGGCGGTTATGCCGACCACATCATTGTGCCGCATCCGCGCTACCTGGTGGATATCGAGGGTGTGGACCCGCACTACGCCTGCACCCTCGCCTGTGCTGGTGTGACCGCATTCAGCGCCCTCAAAAAAGCCAAGGCTCTCGCCGCAGACGACAAGCTCGTGATCATCGGTGCCGGAGGTGTCGGGCTCACAGGTGTCGGGATCGCCACGGAATACATCGCGAACGAGAAAATCGTCGTCGATCTGGACGAGGAAAAACTCGCCGCCGCGCGCGAAGCCGGTGCCGACCACACCATCAACCCCAAACGCGAGGATGCCAGCGCCCGGGTCGCCGAGCTCACGGTGGCAGGTGCGGGAGCTGTTGTTGATTTCGTAGGCTCGACGGAAACCGTGACCTTCGGCATGGAGGTCCTGCGCCGCGGAGGGTCTTATATCCTCGTCGGCCTTTATGGTGGCCGGATCGACATTCCAACCCTGGCACTCCCAACCCGTGATATTGCGCTGCGCGGTTCTTACGTTGGAAATCTTGGGGAAATGCATGAGCTGATGGCTCTGGTAAAGGCCGGAAAGGTCGACCCCATCCCCGTCGCTTCACGTCCCATGTCTCAGGTGACCGAAACACTCAAAGACCTTGAAGAAGGCCGCATTGTCGGTCGCATGGTTGTGGTGCCCGATGGCGTCTAAACGCTGTTCACCATCTTCAGAATAACCTCTGAGAGGCCGGGAACCCTGTTTCCGGCCTCTTCCAGTTCCCAGACGGGATATTCGCCAGCTTCTGCACGTGAGGCCTGCTGCATGGCAATCAGGGACCATCGCACATGAGCGAATACCTCCCAGAAGTGGATACGCAATGGGTCCGGCACGTCACCACCAGCCGCAACATAAGCGCGATAGAATTCCTCGCGCGGGCCCAGTCCCCCGGCCTCCCGGGACGGGTTCTCACCGCGCCAGCACGCAGCACAGAACCATGCGATATCCTCATGGCAATCACCCGCTCCCGCGAACTCCCAATCGAGCAACGCCACGAGCTGGTCACCACGGACCATAAAATTTCCGGTGCGAAAGTCGCGATGGACGAGGGTTGATCGACCCGGTTCGGGGACATGACACGCCAGCCAGTCGAGGCCTGTTTGTATGCCCGGCGGCAGATGATTGATATCTCCTGCCCAGCTTTGAAGCGTGTCGACCCGCCCAATCGGTGTCTCCGAGGGAACTCCCGCAGGCACGGTCATCTGATGAACCTGCGCCAAAGACGCGCCGAGTTCGGACAGAAGCTGTTGATTGTCTGCGCGTGTGAAGAGCTTTTGGCGATCTGCATCGCCACCGCAAAACGCCGAAATCAGGAAGGCACGGCCAATGATGTTTTCGGAAACTTCCACGAACAAAGGTTCGGCTACCGGGACACCAGCGGCATGGGCATCCCGCAGAATTGCGAATTCCTGATCCTTGGTCCGGCTTTCGGGCAACGGCATATCCGGCCCAACCCGCAACACCACCACATGGGATTCGCCGTCAACATCGAGTGTCAGGCGCCAGTTGCGTTGCACCGCACCACCGGGCAACAACTCGGCCTGTCGAACCTTTACCTGCGCAGCTTCAAAACGTTCTGAAAACCAGCGTTCCAAAGGCGTCAGATCACTTGGCAGGCATGGTGTGCGTCCAGAGACGTGGCCGTCAGGCATTGATGATCAGCTCCAGCTCCAGAAATCCATGCCATCGGACAACAGGTTGCGGGCCACGACCATTTTGTGAACTTCCGAAGCGCCATCAACCAGCTTGGCCTGAGGCGCGTAACGGTACATCCACTCCAACGGCAGGTCCTTTGAATAGCCACGTGCACCATTGAGCTGAATGGCGGTTGCGATCGTCTTGTGCAGGATTTCCGAGACCCAGATCTTGGCCATGGAGACTTCCTTCTGGGCCCGATCGCCAGTGTCGAGCTTCGCTGCCGCTTTCATGGTGAGCAATCGGCCGATTTCGATGTCCATCGCCGCATCGCCGATCATCCACTGGACCCCTTCATGGTCGGCCAGTGTCGCGCCGAAATTCTCCCGCGTTTTCACGTAATCCAGACATTCCTCGAGCGCACGCTTGGACATGCCGAGCCACCGCATGCAATGGGTCAGGCGCGCGACACCCAGACGGATCTGAACCGCCTTCATGCCTTCACCGACTTCCATCAGACGGTTTTCGTCATCAATCTCCAATCCATCGAATTCGATCTCGCAATGTCCGCCATGCTCTTCCGGTCCCATGATCGGGATACGCCGGATGATGTTCCAACCCGGCTGATCCTTATGGAACAGGAAGGTGGTCAGGCTGCGACGTTTGTCATCTGACGTACGCGCCAACAGGATGAAATGCTCAGCGCCCTCCGCGCCTGTGATGAACCACTTGCGTCCGTTGATGACCCATTTGTCGTTCCCTTTCCGCTCTGCACGGGTGAGCATCATGGTCGGGTCAGAACCCGAACCTGGCGCAGGTTCGGTCATCACGATCGAAGAACGCATTTTCCCATCAATGATCGGCTGCAGCCATTTGTCCTTCTGGTCCTCACGACCCACCCGGTCGAGCAGGATCATGTTGCCGTCATCCGGCGCAGAACAATTGAATGTCAGCGGACCAAAGCGTGATCTTGCCGCCTCTTCATAAAACACCGCCATCCCGACCGTGTTGAGGCCCAGACCCCCGCGATCGATTGGCATTTGCGGTGCCCAGAGGCCCTCACCTTTCGCCTTCTCGCGAACCTTCGCCAGAACGGCCTCATCAATCATCTCATGATCGTCGAAATTCGCCGGATCGGCCTCCAGCGGCATGATCTCGTCGGCCACGAATTTTTTCACCCGCAGGCGCAAATCCTCAAGGTCAGCAGGAAGTGTGAAATCCACCATGATATCTCCGCAAATTCAGAATTAGAGTGTTGAAAGAGTCAGGCCGCCATCCACAGCGATCACAGTCCCGGTGATATAGGCACCGGCCGGTCCCGCCAGCAGCAGCAATGCGCCATCGAGGTCTTCGGGTTCACCAAAACGGCCCACGGCAACACGCTTCTGGATGCGCTCACCGGGTGCACTTTCCAGAAACTCCGTATTCAACTCGGTCTTGATATAGCCGGGGCCGATGGCATTCACCAAAATACCGTCGCGGCCCAACTCAAGCGCCAGAGTTTCGGTCAGGCTCACCATGCCCGCCTTTGAGACGGCATAGGACTGAACACGCTTGGCCACCGTCCGCCAGCCCAGCACGGAGGCGATGTTGATGATCCGTCCACCATTGCCATGATCAACCATCCGTCGACCGACCTCTCGTCCCATCAGCCAGGCGCCCTTCAAGTTGGTGTCCATGACGCTGTCCCACTCGGCCTCATCCATCTCCAAAGAGAGCGCACGGGGTGGAATGCCGGCATTGTTGACCAGAATGGAGATCGGTCCCGCCTCGTCCTCTGCACGGGCAACGGCCTGAGCAACAGAATTTGCATCCGTGACGTCCAGATCAACGGCCAGTGCCGTCCCGCCGGATGCTGTGATCCGTTCCGACAGATCCTTCAGCCGATCCGCGCGGCGCGCGCCGACAACCACCTTCGCACCTGCTTCGGAAAGAGTTTGCGCAAAATGCGCACCCAAACCACTCGAAGCACCGGTAACGAACGCCACCTGCCCTGTGAGATCAAACGAAGTCCTCATACTTCCCCCCAAATCTTGCCCGCCTGACATTTGCCGAGGCCATTCCACGCCTCTAGACTTGCGTCTTTACTGACCAAACCGGGGCCAATTCCGATGGATACCATCATACTCGACAAGCAGGGCGCCGTCGCCACCCTGACACTCAATCGCCCAGACGTTCTGAACGCGCTCGACCGGCAAATGGCTCTGGATCTGGACGAAGCCGTAACAGACCTCTCAAACGACGACAGCATTCGCGCGGTCGTGATGCGTGGTGCCGGACGCGGGTTTATGGCCGGTGGCGATGTTGCGACCATGCACCAGAACATCGACACAATTGATGATGTCATCAGAGATCTGATCGGCATCTTCCACAAGAGCGTCGAGGGCATTGCCGCCATGCCGAAACCGGTGATCGCCGCCGTTCACGGTCCTGTTGCTGGCGCCGGTGTCAGCATGTCTCTGAATGCCGATTATACGATCGCTGCCGACGATGCGAAGTTCACGATGGCCTATATCTGGCTGGGCACGAACCCGGATGGGGGTTCCACCTATCTGCTTCCCCGCCTGATTGGCCGCCGGAAAGCACTCGAACTCGCGATGTTGAGCGAAACTCTGGATGCCGAGAAGGCACTGGATTACGGGATTATCAATCGCGTGGTCGGTGCCGATGAACTGGAGGCCGAAGCGATGAAACTTGCCACCCGTCTGGCGGCAGGACCGACCAAGGCGTTTGCGCAAACCAAGGCGCTCATCAACCAAAGCTTTGAAGCCGCCAGTTTCGCGGATCAGCTCGCGGCCGAACGAGATGCGTTTCTGAGTTCTGCAGGCACAGAGGACTTTGCTGAAGGCGTTGCGGCATTTGTCGAAAAGCGAAAGCCGGAGTTCAAAGGCTCCTGACGTCTAGAGCAGGAACAAGAGCAACGGGACAAGCAGCGCGGTGATCAGGCCATTCAGGCCCATGCCGATCCCGGCAAATGTGCCTGCAATCTGATTAACCTGAAACGCCCGCGCCGTTCCGATTCCGTGGGCTGCAATCCCGATCGCAAAGCCCCGCGCACGGTAATCCCGGATCCGAAGCATGTTGAAAAGCGGGGTTCCGGACATGGCCCCGATGATACCCGTCAGGATCACCAGAACGGCAGTCAACGATGGTAGTCCGCCGACCCGTTCGGAAATGCCCATGGCTATTGGTGTCGTGACTGACCGAGGTGCCAAAGACAGTAACGTCTCCGGGCTTCCACCAAGCAGAGATGCGATCACGACAACCGAACCCACCGCTGTCGCTGAACCAACCAAAAGCGCCAGCAGCATCGGGATTGCCGCACGGCGCACGATCTTGATATTCGCGTAAAGCGGGACCGCAAGCGCAACCGTTGCCGGCCCGAGCAGGAAATGCACGAATTGTGCGCCGTCAAAATACGTCCCGTACTCCACGTCGGTGGCATAGAGCAGAAGCACGAGCAGGGTCACCGAGACAGCGACAG
Source organism: uncultured Alphaproteobacteria bacterium (assembly GCA_943787745.1). Lineage (GTDB taxonomy): Bacteria > Pseudomonadota > Alphaproteobacteria > UBA6615 > UBA6615 > JABJAG01. The sequence goes on from CALSNJ010000002.1 coordinate 1,194,807, forward strand.
GGTTAACCAGTGGGTTCATGCCAGAGCGTTCATAGGCGTAATAGGCAACCACATAGGCCGCCAGCGTCAGCGTCAGCCAAAGCAGAGGTCCCGCACTCAGGTAGACCCAGATATCATCAATCAAAGGCGTCATCGCTCTCCATCCGACTGAGGTTCATCAAGCCCCATCATCCGCGACGCAATGCGCATGGTCGCTGCCGTGACGATCAGGGTCAGCCAGGTGCTGGCAACCAGCGACACCACAATCGCAGGCCACTCCGCCTGAATTCGTGAGAAATGCAGAAGAACGCCCACGCCCGCGGGCACAAAGAGCAGTGAGAGATGCGAAAGAATCCCGTTGGCAACATTGGCCATCGGTTCGGGAATGCCGCGATAGATCGCGAGTCCGACAAGCAGAATGACCATCCCCAGCACCGGCCCTGGCACCGGAAGCCCAAACGCGGCCTGAATCCCCTCTCCCAACAATTGGCAGGCAAACAGAACAAGCAATGGAACGATCAGGCTCAATCGGGACTCCTGACTTGAGGTCGGACCCCGTGACGATACAATGGTGTCTCGCATCCACACAAAGTCCTGATTGATGGCCCCCAGATGACTGATTTCTCCCGCAGCGATGCACAGCACGTCCTCGACACCGTGATGACACCCTGGCTCGATGAACTCGGTATGATCGTCGAGGAGATCAGCGATACCGGCGCTGTGGTCCGCTTACCCTGGGATGCGCGGATCGCGCGTGACGGCGGCCTGATCACCGGACAGGCGCTGATGTCCTTTGCCGACGCGGCCATGGTCGTGGTGATTTCATCCGCACTCGGCGGATTTCAGAAAATGGCCACCATCGACATGACAACGAGCTTCTTGGCCCCCGCTTTCAACACGGATGTTATTGCCCGGGGCCAGGTCATCAAGCGCGGCAAGCGCATGATATACGGACGAGTTGATCTGGAGACCGGGGATACAGGTGAGTCCGTTGCACTCATTCAGACCACATGGACTTTGCTGGGCTAGCTTCCAGTAGAGGTCGGCCCGCCCGCTTCTTCCCATGCGGCCATGCCGCCAGCAACATGACAGACATCCGGAAACCCCATATCGACAAGGGTCTTGGCCGCAAGCGCGGAACGACCGCCCGATGCGCAAAACAGTACCAGTCGATCACCCGCGGAGAATGCGGGATTGTGCATCGGACTATCAGGGTCCGCGTGAAATTCCAAAAAACCACGCGGCACATGTACCGATCCCTGAATCGTACTTGCAGCACGCTCGTTACCTTCGCGAATGTCGATAAAGCAGTATCCGGATTCCCCATCTATCTGGATCGCATCCGATACCGAAACGGTTTCAATTGCCGCGTTTGCTTCGGCGAGCATCTTCTTAAAACCGAGTTTGAGTTCCATTGAAATCGTCCTCCAGTTAGCCGATACGCATCAGTTGAGCCGCGGTCCCACCGAGAATTTTCTTTCGCTCAGCCGCGCCGAGTTTCGTCGCACTTTCAACGAAGGTCACCGGCTCGAACTCCTGCATATCAAACGGATAGTCCGTTCCCATCATAACGCGGTCCACACCCACGATGTCGACAAGGTATTCCAGCTGATCAGGCCGGAAGACAACGGTGTCGTAGTAGAGATCGCGTAAATATTCACTTGGAGGTTTGCTGATCGTCTCTCGCAGCTCGGGGCGATACTCCCAACTGTGGTCCATACGCCCGGCATAGTACGGGAAGTACCCGCCCCCATGAGCGATGCAAATCTTGATGCCCGGGTGTCGATCAAGCACACCACCGAAAATCAGATGTGATACCGCTATCTGCTCCTCAAGTGGTTGTCCCACGCAATTGTGCATGAAAAACGGTCGCAGACGTGCGCCATCGGTAAACCCAAATGGATGGAGAAACAGCGGAACATCAAGCGCAACCGCTTCGGCATAAATCGGATCGAAGCGCCGGTCCGAGAGTTCCACACCATCAATGTTGGATGAGATGATGAACGCGCGAATATCGAGTTCCTTCACCGCGCGCCGCATTTCCACAACCGAGGCTGCTGCGTCCTGCATCGGCAGGGTTCCCATGGCCACAAAACGGTCGGGGTCGCCTTTGACCAGTTCGGAGACATCGTTGTTCTGCGCGCGTGCCAGTTCGTTTCCGAGTTCCGGGTCCGTCCAATAGAAGAACTGGATCGGCACCGGGCTAACCACTTGAATATCGACCCGGGTCTTGTCCATATCAGCCGCCCGGGGTTCCAGATTAATCATCTTCGGAACCAGGCTGGGTATCGCCTCATTGTCGACTGCCAGCGAAGACGGATGGGCGAAGAACATGTAGGGATCGCGGTCCGGTGTCAGAATTTCGCTCGGCTGATAGTGCTGATCCATCAACGCCTTCGCGCTGGGCGAGAAGACATGCGCGTGCATGTCGATAGCGATCGTGCCGTTGCTGGCCATGGTGTTCCCCCTTTTTTGTTTTGTCGTTGGGAAACCCTAACACCAGGGAACAAAAAAGGGCGATGGAATGAACCATCGCCCTTTGTAAATTGTTATCGCTGGTCCTGAGTCTACTTCCACAAATCCTTGATATCCACCAGGTAGAGCGCAATTCCCGGAAAGAACAGGACAAGGATCAGCACCACCAACATGGTGAGCGCGAAGGGCGCAGCCCCGATGAAGATATCTGCCAGCGAGATATCCTTCTGCACCAGCGTGGACTTGATCACATAGACAGCGAGCCCAAGGGGCGGAGTCAGCAGTCCGATTTCGACCGCGATCACTGTCACGATGCCAAACCACACAAGATCAATATTGAACGGGGCCAGAATCACCAGAAACAGCGGTACCGCGATCAACATGATCGAAACCGAGTCGATGATCGTTCCCAGGACGATAAGGATGACCACATAGAGGAACAACAACTGCCAAAGCTCGGCATCCATCGCCCCGATGAACCGGCCCAATTCCGTCGGCAGTCCAGATATCCCCAGCATGCGGCTGTACATGCTTGCAGAGATAATCAGGAACAACAGAGTCGCCGTGATGTGGCCGGTCTCAACCAGAATATCCCACATCTTCCGAAATGTAAGTTGCTTGCGCATGAGGGCAAAGATAAATGCCACGAGCGCGCCTGCCGCACCGGCTTCGGTTGGCGTATAGAGCCCCATATAGATGCCGCCCAACACGACGAGAATGAGGATCGAGATCGGAATGATCTTCTTGATCAGATCACGACCTGCCATTGGTTTCTCATCGACCTTGCGATCGAGTGCACCCGGTTCCGCGACCATATTCGGGAACCCATAGGCCATGATCGCGATGAGACCACAGAAACTGGCGGTCAGCAGAACACCCGGCCCGATACCCGCGATGAACAGATCACCCACGGATTCTTCGGCGATCAACGCAAACACGATCAGCAGGATCGAGGGCGGTATCAGCATCCCGAGCACCGACGAACCTGCGACGGTCCCAACTGCAAAGCGGCCCTTGTAGCCATAGCGCAGCATCTCGGGCACGGAAATACGTGTGAACACGGTTGCCGAAGCAATCGAGACACCGGTGATCGCGGCAAAAATCATGTTCGCAATAACCGTCGCCATGCCCAGACCACCGCGCACCCTGCGCAGCATGCTGTTGGCAATGTCGTAAGTATCTTTTCCCATCCCGGCTGTACTGACGAGCAGCCCCATCAGGACGAAAAGTGGAATAACGCCAAACAGGAAATCCGCGACCGTTTTCGCCGATGATATCCAAAGCAGGCTAATGGCAATTTTGACATTGCCCTTGATCACCCAGACCCCGACGAACGAGATCAGAGCCAGCACAACAGGCACATGCATGCCGACATAGATCAGCAGCAGCATCGCTATAATTGAAATGATTCCGATTTCGAAGCCGCTCATTTGATCGACTCCTCAATCACAGCCATTTCAACATCCACTGCCTCTTCATCCTCAAGTGGTGGCAAACCAAACAATCCGCGAAGATTGTCGACAGCCATCAGCGCGAATTGAATTCCGAGCATGGCGCAACCAATCACGAGAACAAATCTCTGGGGCCATTCCGGGAAGGTGAAAACACCAGTGTTTCCAACGAAATGACCACCATGATAGGCCTGAAGCCATTTCGGCCACCCCCCCAGCACAATCGCAACCATGAGACCAACACCCGCAAGATGAAACAGAATCCCAAGGGTGTTGCCGATCGGTGGCCACTTCCGAAGAATTCGGCTGTACAACGCATCTGAGCGCGTCACGCGCCCGACTTTCAGCGTATGCGCCAGTTGGAGATAGAGAATTGTCACGATCGAAATCTCGACAATCTCCGTGGTTCCGCTCAAGGGCGAGTTGAAGATAAATCGCAGCAGAATGTCGACGCTGATCAGAATCATCAGGATAAAAATCCACCCCGATGCAACGGCATTGCTGACAAGGACAATCCAGTCGAAACCGCGACGTAGAAGATCGAGAAATCCGGTAATTGCGCTCAATGTAAGTTGGGGAGCCGTCTTACGACGGCCCCCCTCCCTATTTTGGAGTTGAGTTCACGAAACGTCGAAATCGACTAGTCGCGATCCCACTGACGCGCGATCGGCTGATCGGCCGCACGCATCTCATCCATCCATGCTTTCAGGATTGCCGTACCAGGCTGACCGGCCTTGTTACGGGCTTCGGCCCACTGCTTGCCCAGCGGCGGCAGTGCAGCGGCCCAAGCGTTGCGCTCTTCAGGACTTGCTGTCGTCACCTTCGTGCCAAACTCGGTCTGACAGCGGTTCAGGCCCCACTTGGCACCATCATTCACGCGCTTGACGTTTTCCGCGACCCAAGCAGGTGCAGCCGCCGACATGGCGTTCTGGACTTCCTCAGGAAGGCTGTCCCAGACATCGCGGTTGAAGTTCAGCGAGAAGCCGTTCACGGCACCCAAGCTGGCATCAAACGCATACGGAGCTGGTTCACAAAGCTTGAACGCACCTGCACCCTGACGCCACACGATCATGGCCTCATAAATGCCTGTGTTCAGGCTGTTATAGGCATCCGCAAGGTTGGTCTGCACACCGGCAGCGCCAATTGCGAGAACCCATGGAAGGTTCGGACCAGCCGCGCCAACCTTGAGACCTTCAACCTGCTTGATGCTGGTAATCGGCTTGGCCGACCAAAGCATGTAATTGTCGACGGCACCTGTCGGCGCGAGCGGAACCTGATTGAACTCGTTCAACCATGTCTGATTGTACTGCGGGAAGGTGTCGACCATCTTCTGGGTCGTGGCACTGACCAGACCAACATCAAGAGTCGAGAACGGTGTCTTGAAAGACACATCATAAAGCGGAACCTTATCAGCGTGGAACGCCGTCACGATGACGCCAAGGTCACCAATGCCAGTCTCAACGCCTTCGAGTTCACCACGCGGCTTAACGATCTGGCCGCTGATGCCCTTGTTCCAGTTGATCTTGTAGTTGCCGCTCTTGGCCAGGATCGCATCCACGGCAGGCATATAAGCGTCAACCAGCGAACCAACCCAAGTGGCGGGCGGCGGATAGCCCGAAATGGCGGTCAGGCTGATGGTTTCCTGAGAACTCGCCGGCGCAGTCGCAGCGACCGTGGCGGTGGCTGCAGCGGCAATGGCCAACATTGTTGTCTTTGTTACTTTATTGGGCACAAGACCCTCCCTATTTCGTTATTGGTTTCCCCAAGAACTTTTTTAGTTCTGGGAACAAGGTTCCAGCAAAGCGGTACCTATGTCCATCGGGAAATTCCCAACCGCAGACGCGATACGAACAGGGCGTCTGACTTTTCCGAACGTAGGTCCGTCTTGCCTTGTGTTTTGATCGTCTTTCACGATCACGCGACCGGTCGAAAACCTGACCTGCACGATACTCACATCAAACTCGCGGCAACGCGCCGATTTGCTCGATCTGAGGTTTCCTCTGCTTCCTTTTCTACTCAGCGGCCTGCGCCAGAAGCGCACCGGGAGCAAACAAGAGATCACGCAGCCAGTTGGCCTGCGCGCTCGAAACTTTCTCAAGATGCTCGTTGTTTGAATACAGGCTCATATGATCGACACCCTCGACAATCGCCAGTTCCTTATTGGGACATGGGATGGCGTTGAAGACGTCGATCTCCAGATCAGCTGACGTGATGTTGTCACCCTTGGCGATCGCCATCATGTAGGGCGTTTCATAGATACGTTTGGCATATGGCATCACATCGTACTGCATAAGCAATTCGATGGATTCGAGCGTGTTCTCGTGAATATGGTTGGGTGCTTCACGTTCCTTGATATCATTGAAGATCGTGCAAACATGCGGAAACGGCCACGCACTCACCACATTGTCAGGATCCGTCGTCGACATCGCGACCATCTGGCTGGGTTCGCCCTTCTGACGGCGGACCCGATCCTCAAGAATGAGCTTCTGGAGCGCGCCGAATTTCCGTTCACCATGACAACGACGCATGGTTGGGAAGCCATCCACGACCGGGACGACCGACAGTGCAAACTTCACCCGGGTATCCAGCGCCGCCACACAAACGGCATGGCCACCTGAGTAGGAAATACCCCATACGCCGATCCGGTCTGTATCGACCTCCTCAAGGGTCTCGGCATAGCTGATCGCGTTGCGATAATCTTCAATCTGGTCCCAAGGATTGATGTGCTGGCGCGGTGTGCCTTCGCTATCGCCAAACCGACGATAATCGAAGATCAGACAGGCGCAGCCGATCTCCATGAAATCGTCCGCATAATACGGCATGACGATTTCCTTCACGTAACACCACCCACCGGCCATGATCACCAGAGGCGGATTCTTGACCCCGTCCGGCACATGCAGAACACCGTGAATGGTGTCACCACAGCTGTTGAATTCGACTTTGCGTTCCATTGTTCTCTCCCGATTCCCCTGGTGTTTTCACCTATATGAAACAGGTTTTTCCCTGTTGTAACCGTGTGCGCTGAGACCAATCCTGTCAACTGTTCAGAAGAATCGTCTAGGGCGTTGCGCCTTTGTCAGCAGCCTCCTTAGCGACCTTTCCCGCGATCTCGTCGCGCAACAAATTCTTCCGTATCTTCCCTGCGGCTGTGCGCGGAAAAGCCTCGATAATTTCAATCCGTTCCGGATATTTCTGCTTTGCCATGCCGGTCTCTCCCAGAAATGCGATGAGATCATCGAATGCCAGCTCTGCGCCCTCGTTCAGCACCAGGTAAGCGCAGCCTGTTTCGCCCATTCGCGGATGAGGCATCGCCACGACGGCAGCCTCATGAATCGCCGGGTGCTCATGCAGCGCGTCTTCCACTTCGCGCGGACTGATATTCTCCCCGCCCCGGATAATGAGATCCTTCGCGCGCCCCGTGATGACCATGGCGCCATCCGCTGTGATGGTCGCCAAATCACCGGTGTGGAAGAAACCGTCATCTTCGAAGGCTTCCGCATTGTGTTCGTCAGATGCATAGCCCAGACACATCTCGGGCCCGCGGGATAGAATTTCGCCTTCCTCACCTGCCGCAACATCGCGCCCTTCGGGGTCGACGATCCTGACCTCGTGACCAACGATATAGCCTTCAGTGGTTGCGCCGAGTTGCTCCTCATCGCGGCTGTTCACACCCAATGTGACCGTTGGCGCCTCGGTCGACCCGTAAACACGCGAGCACACACATTGCGCAAAAGCCTTGTGGGCGCTGTAAATCACTTCCGGTGGCACCGGTGCACCACCGGACGGAAAATAGCGAAGGCTCGGCAAAGACCGGGCGTTGTTCTCGGCAAAGTCCGTGAGTTCCTGTAAAAATACTGTCGCTGCAATGGTGAAGGTCACGCCATATTCGTCGATTAGATCCGCTGCCCCGACCGCGTTCCATGTCTCCATGAACACAGCCGGCGCGTTCAGCGTGAACGGCATCTGGATCCCATAGAGGTATCCGGTGATGTGGGAGACAGGAGAAGGCATCAGGATGACATCGCTGGCGCCGAGTGACAGAAACTTCGAGATTGCCTGAATTTCGGTGTCGATCGTGTTGTGGCTGTGCAAAACACCTTTGGGACGCCCCGTCGTGCCCGAGGTGTACATGATCAGCTTCACCGCATTCGGGTCCACATCCGGAAGCCGCAAGCTTTCCGGGTCACCCTCCGCAAGCAGAGCTTCAAACCCTGTCGCACCTTCGGTCTCTCCACGCACCGTGATGACGTGTTCCAGATCAGGCAGATTTTCGCGATGGCGGGCGATCATCTCGGCGTAGTCAAAATTTCGAAACGAGGTTGGGATAAAGACCGCTTTGGTGCCCGCATCGCGCAGGATGTAAGAAACTTCGGCATCCCTGTAGATCGGGATGATCGGATTGCAAACCAGCCCCAGCATGGTACAGGCCAGATCGATCACCACTGTTTCCGGCCAGTTCGGCAATTCGAAACTGACCACGTCGCCGGTCTCCAGGCCCCGTTTCTGAAGGGCACTCGCGAGGGCGCGGGCCTGTCGGTCAATTTCAGCAGCCGTGAGTCGGTGCGCATCCTCAACAAACAGGACTTTTTCCGGGTTCTGCGCCAGCACCTCGGCGAGTTGATCAGCCAGTGTCAGATTGCGCCAGATGCCGCTTGCTGTGTTCTCGGCGATCAACTCATCGGTCAGCCGGGTTTTCCACCCACTCACATCCTGGCGCATGCTCTGATCCTATTCGCGCGCAAGCCGCAGTCGATTGGCGATGTTATTCTTCTGGATCGCCGAGGACCCGCCAATGATCGGCATCAGGAGTGCTTCACGAACGTAGCGCTCCATATCAAACTCCTTGATGTAGCCGTAAGCGCCCATGACCTGCTGGCAGGACAACACAATATCCTTGGCGGTATCGCTGACATAGAGTTTGGCCATGGACGTCTCGACAGAGGCTGGCTTCTTTTCGTCCAGCAGCCAGGCTGCGTGATAGGTCATCAGACGACAGGCGTGCAGTTTGGTCTTGGCATCCACAAGCATGTGCCGCACCGACTGGTAGGCCGACACAGGCTTGCCAAATTGCTTGCGCTCCTGGGCATATTCCCATGCGTCATCGACCGCCGCCGCCGCATTGCCCAGCGCGAGTGCGGCGACTTCGATCTTTTCAACATCGAGCCCGGGTCCCACAATACGGCTCCAGCCGTCATTCCAGCCGTCTTCGCCACCGACGATGTTCTCGGCAGGAATCTCAACATCCTCAAATGTGACATCGCAGGTCGACGCACCCTTCATGCCCATGGAGTTCTGAAGCTCAATGGTTACGCCCGGTGCATCGGGTGGAATCATCACGATGGAAAGGTTCTTGTATCGACCCGCCTCGGGATCACTCTTCACGACGGTGTAGATATAGTCGGCGATATTGGCGCCTGAACAGAACCGTTTCGAACCATTGATTGTGACGGTCGCACCATTACCCTTGCGGACCGCGGTCGTACGCACGCTCGCGACGTCCGCGCCAACATCGGGTTCGGATATGCCATAAGCGAACAGCAATTTGCCTTCCGCCATTTTCGGCAGCAGCGCAGCTTTTTGTTCTTCACTCCCGACTTCCTCGATGTTCATCGCGCCGTAGCACGAACACATGATGAAGGGCACAGCGACGGCCATCGACCGCCGGGCAAGCTCCTCAATCACCACCATGGTCGCCGTGATATCGCGACCTGCCCCACCATATTCTTCGGGAACAGTCAGCGCATTGACGCCGAGGGCGGACAACTGATCGAAAATCTCTCTCGGAAATTCGTTCTCGCGATCCCATTTCTGCGCCAGTTCACGCGGCATCTCCTTCTCCACGAATCGCCGGATCGTGTCGCGCAGCATGGTGACGTGTTCGGCTTCCTGGAAATGCTCCATAGCGAATGCGTACCTACTTGCCGGTGAATTTCGGCTTTTCCTTATTCAGGAAGGCCTGGGTCGCGATCTTGTGGTCATCAGTCATCTGGGACATCGCTTCGAAATTAAAGGCTGTATCCAGAACGGCGTTGGCAGCCTGCTTGAGACCGGCATTGACCGATGCCTTGGTCCACTTGATGGCATTTATGGCGCCACCTGCGAGACGCGCGGCCATATTGTTCACAGCATCATCAAGCTCATCGGCCGAAACAACGTGATTGATCAGACCGATTTCGGCCGCCTTGGCAGCGCTCAGGGTATCCCCGGTCATCAGATATTCTTTGGCCCGGGCATAACCAATCAGCTGCGGCCAGATGACGGCCCCGCCATCACCGGCGACGAGACCAACCGCCACATGAGGATCGCCCAGCTTGGCTTCTTCAACGGCATATATGATGTCGCAATAGAGCGCGATGGTGCAGCCAAGACCAATCGCGTGCCCCGGCAGACGCGCGATGATGGGCTTCTCAAGGTCGAGAAGCCCGTTCACCAGACGCTTGCCTTCCCAGACCGTCAGCGCAAAAGCCGACGGGTCGCCATGCATGTCGTTGAGCCATTGCAGGTCTCCGCCGGCGCAGAAGGCATTGCCTTCTCCGGTCAGAATAACGACATCCACATCATGGTCGGCGTTGACATCATAGAATATGCGCGAGAGCTCTTCATGGAGAACCGCATCAACGGCGTTCAGGGTTCCCGGACGCGACATCGTCAACGTCAGGATTCGATCGTTCCGTTCAACTTTGATGGCTTCATAGCTGTCGTAATTCACCGCATACCCCCTGGTTGCCCCAAGGGGCATTCTTCGTTCAGGCTTGGTGCCCATTCAGAGGGAGAGTCAACGTGGAAGGCGGCGCGACGTCAATAGGACGTCGTCAACAAACAATCTGTTTGGCTGAGATAATTAGCCGGCAGCGCGCATTTTAAGCTTCATACCCACCAGCTCATACATACTGAGCCCGGTCATGGAGCTGATTTCTTCGAGCGGCAAAGAGGTTTCTTCGAGCAACACACGTGCGTGGCTTCTCGGTTCGCGCTTGCGCCCGTTCCGCCGCTGCACACGGTTCGCGGCTGCGGCCGCGCGACGGCGTTCGTCGCCGTCCAGGCCACGCTCGCGCGCTTCCTCAAGGGCCGCATCACGGCGGATCTTATCCTCGTCGACCCAACCTTCTGTCATCCGCGTTTCCGTATCCGGGTCGCGGGCGCGTCCAGACGGCTTGCGCTTGCGCGGCGCCTTGGGCAGTTCGGGTACCGGACCACCTGAAGCGGCTTCTTCCAGCGTCATCCCACGGGATTTCGCCATGCGTTCGGCAGCCGCCAGAGCCGCCGTGCGTTCACCCTCATAGGGGCTCTCATTGGCCAGCAACAGCAGGTTATGGAAGCGTTTTCGTTCCGCTTCGTCGAATGGTCGTGCGTCGTTAATTGGTACACCTATGGCGTCTTTAAAGAATTGCGGGTGAGTGTATCACGAAGCGAATGCTTTGATGACACTACTGCGACAAGAATTACGAAATGATTAGGGTAATGTTAGTGCCGGTCATACAGGTCGTGATCGTGCCCGCCAAGTGGACTTTTCGTCCCACTTCAAAGAACCCCGAACTTGGCGCCACTGCCAAAATCACAAATCCGGCCAAGATAATGCCCCCTGAGCCCCAATTCGGTGATCAGCCAAGCCCGTAGGCTCAGCACAATCACTCACAACCGGTTGAAAATATTATATGATCTCTGACTTTGAGGGATTTCGAAACAACGCTTTATGCCCCCGCAGTTCGCCGCTTCAGGCGTTCGGTTCGGGAACGCGCTGCCAGAGCTGTTCGATGATCACCGTTTCAAAGAGGCCTTCGCGGGTATAGGGGTCATTCGCATGGAATGCTGCAACCGTGTCGCGGTCCGGGGCCTCAAAGACCAGAACATTTCCTGTGACATCGCGAATATCCACATCACCTGATGTGTCTACGCCATCGCGCACCAATCCGCCCCCGAAGGTGATCATCGGCAGGAACGGCGCCTGATAGGCCGCGTGTTCGGGTTGAAGGCGCGCACGAAGGTCGGCCTGTCCGGGTTTGTCAGTTCGCACCAGAGTAAACAGCATATGATCCTCCCCAAACATGGTCCGGTTTTACAAGACTGCTCGAAACCTACGACGCAAATATTACAGCGCCTTCCGGATCTTTTGCATCCATGTTTGCGGCACAAGCCCGGCTCCCCGGGAACTGAACCTTTACGCGGGTCCCGATGCCCAGCTTGCTGGTGATCATAAAGTCTGTCCGTCGTCATATAAATTGGAACAACTGGCGGGCTGATCCAAGGGAGGATCTGGCTCATCTGGTTTAAGATGTTAGGCGGCGTATTTGCGGTATTGCAAGCGCCGGGCCTTCATCGTTTTCCGTTTGATCCTTTCCCGTTGTTGTAAAATGGCTTGGCCCCGCCCGAAGTAGACGTCTGCAGGGGTAAGGTTGTTGATGCTCTCGTGGTAGCGTTGATGGTTGTAATGATCGACGAACGCCTCGATCTGCGCCTCAAGATCTGCCGGGAAGAAGTAGTTTTCCAGCAGGATGCGGTTCTTCAGCGTCTGATGCCATCGTTCGATCTTACCCTGAGTTTGCGGATGATACGGTGCACCCCTGACGTGCTTCATCTTCTTTTCATCCAGCCATTCCGCCAGCTCACCAGAGACGTAGCTGGAGCCATTGTCCGATAACAGTCTCGGCTTGTGCACAACATGGGCCTGATCACAGTCCGATGCCTGCAAGGCGAGGTTCAGCGTCTCGGTCACATCGCTGGTCTTCATGGTCGTGCACAGCTTCCAGGCAATGATATAGCGAGAGTAATCATCAAGGATCGTCGATAAGTACATCCAGCCCCAGCCGATGACCTTCAGATAGGTGAAGTCGGTCTGCCACAGTTGATTGATCGCGGTCGTCTTTTCCTTGAACTCATCAGCAGCCTTGATGACGATGAATGCACGGCTGGTAATCAGATCAAGGGATTTAAGCAGGCGATAGACGGAAGCCTCTGAGACAAAGTAGCTTTCTGTATCAGTGAAGCGTACTGCCAGTTCGCGAGGAGACAGTTCCGGCACATCCAGGGCCAGGGCAATGATCCGCCGGCGAACGTCATCAGGAATGCGGTTCCAGACCCGCGATGGCCTGGGCGATTGATCTTCCAGGGCCTCCGAACCACCAAGCTGATAGCGGTCATACCAGCGATAAAACGTGGTGCGGGGGATACCTAGCTTGTCCAGCGTCTGCTTGATGGGCAGGTGAGACTGCTCGACAAGGCGGATGATCTCAAGTTTCTCAGATGCGGGGTATCTCATTCGTCGTCTCCCCCATCCGCGGTCATGCTTTTTTTAAGCAACCTGAGCTCCAGGGTCTGCTCAGCAACAACCTCCTTCAAATCACGTGCTTCACGGCGAAGGGCTTGAACCTCGCCCGTAGAAGCCGCACGAGCCGTATCACCCGCAAGTCGACGCTTGCCAGCTTCAAGAAACTCTTTCGACCACTTGTAATAAATGCTCTGCGCAATGCCTTCCCGGCGGCATAACTCCGCGATCGTTTCTTCACCACGCAATCCGTCCAGCACAATGCGGATCTTCTCTTCAGCAGAATATTGCTTGCGCGTTGCCCGGCGGATGTCCTTGATCGCCTTGGCGGCACCCGTCTGGCGGGTCTGCGATTTCTGTCTCATCTTCGTTCCCTTCGGTCACTACGATGAGCCAGAAATCCTCCCTTATGAAATCCGGCTAGTTTGTTCCATAGGCGCTGACGTCAGACACACAGGCATCCGATTGCATTGCTCTTGTAACTGTTTCATTTGCAACTAATATTGTTCAGACTTTAATGGAGAATGGACAATGGCAATCGCTCCGCCAGCCACAAAACCGGGATACCAAAGTGGCCTGGGCAACTATTTCTCGACCGAGGCACTCCCGGGTGCACTTCCGCAGGGACAAAATTCACCACAAAAGGTCGCTTTTGGTCTTTATGCCGAAGGACTAAGCGGGTCGGCTTTTACCGTCCCGCGCGAGGAATCCCGGCAAACCTGGTGTTACCGCATACGTCCAACGGCCAAACACCCGCCCTATTATGCCGTCAAGAATGGCAAGTGGCTCACCCGGTCAACGGACAATATCCCCACAACACCGAACCAGCTCCGCTGGGACCCGCTGTCGATACCCGATGCGCCCACGGACCTGATTAATGGGATCGTGACCTACGGCATTTGCGGTGATGCAGGAACTCAAGCCGGCATCGGCATCCATCTCTATGCCGCCAATGCCTCCATGACAGATCGCTTCTTCCACAATGCCGATGGGGAAATGTTGTTCGTCCCGCAGCAGGGTCGTCTCGTCCTGCACACCGAAATGGGTGTGATGGATGCAGCCCCGGGAGAAATCGCGGTCATCCCGCGCGGCATCAAGTTCCGCGCCGAACTGCCCGATGGCCCAACACGAGGCTACATCTGTGAAAACTATGGCGCGCCCCTGCGGCTGCCCGAACTTGGCCCCATTGGCAGTCAGGGGCTGGCCAACCGCCGGGATTTCCTGACACCTGTGGCCAGCTTCGAAGACCGCACCGGCGCATTCGAACTGGTTTTCAAGTTCGACGGTCATCTATGGGCGTGCGAGACCGACCGGTCGCCGCTGGATGTGGTCGCGTGGCATGGCACGCACGTGCCCTACAAATACGATCTGGCAAATTTCATGACCATCGGGACCGTCAGCGTCGACCATCCCGACCCGTCTATTTTCACAGTCCTGACCTCACCGACCGCCGATCCCGGCATCGCAAACGTAGACTTCGCGATCTTCCCGCCCCGGTGGATGGTCGCCGAACACTCATTTCGTCCGCCGTGGTTCCACCGGAACTTCATGAACGAGTTTATGGGTCTGGTGACCGGTGAATATGATGCCAAGGCCGAGGGCTTCGCGCCCGGCGGGGCCAGCCTGCACAACTGCATGTCCGGCCACGGGCCAGATGCCGAGACCTACGAGAAAGCCAGCAACGCCACCCTCACGCCCGAAAAGATCGAAGACACACTGGCCTTCATGTTCGAGACCCGATACGTGGTCCGGCCCACGAAGTTTGCGATGGAGTCACCGCTCCGGCAGGAGAGTTACCAGGACTGCTGGGCTGGCCTCGAAGACAGGTTCGACGCCAGCCGCAGATAGGCCCGCCTACTTCTCTGGAATAATGGGCAGGAGCACGTGGGACGGATGATCCGGCCCGGTGTGCAACGTCACCTTGCCGCCATAGACATCCAGCGGACGATTGCCTTTCATCTCATGCTTGAAAGGCCCCACGCCATACTGGACGCGGCCCGCGATTTCCGGTGAACCCGGCTCGTATCCTGACCAGACATAGTCTCGACCACGCACAGCAAGACCAAGACGGTATCCCTCAGGCAACACGATGGATGTCACCCAAACTTCGATATCAAGCTCGTAGACTTCACCGGGCGTGAGTGGCTGGACCTCATCATGGGTGTGATAGGGGCGGTAAGGCAGCGTCTGTTCCGCATCCAGCTTGCGATGGGATGCGCGCAGCCAACCGATGGCGACAGGCGTGTGAGGATCGTTGGCTCCCTTGAACACGATCTCCTTCATATCGGGCGTAAACACACGCAACACCAGAAACAGGTCAGCGTCTTCTGTCTCTGAAGAGACAAACAATTTTGCAGCGACCGGACCTGTGATTTCGGTTTCTTTCTCGAGCGGCGGTGTAAGAAATACCAGACCATCGCCCATCGGGTCATAGGTCACGCTGGTCGCGTCAGACAACGGCGCGTCGGACAGGGAATTGTCCGACGGGTCGAGATACATCTCGGTCCATTCTGTCCGCGGAATCGGCCAGGCGTCTTCAGCGCGCTGGACATACTCTTCACCGGGATGACGCACCAGCAGCTGAACCGGCGGCTGCTCGCCCCAGCCGGTATCCTCGCCCTTCAGGAAATGCCCGAAGAAACGCTTCTGCAGATCGATGCCGTAATCGGTGTAGTAGTGGGTGAAATGCTCCAGCCCATGCATTTCGAGCCATTTCTGGTCGCTCGCAGAATTCACAAAGCCTTCGGTGTTGCCACGCGGGTGCAGACCCACGCCGCCCCAATTGCCTGATGACAGCAACGGCACATTGATCTTGGAAAAGTCCGGCATGCGGGCCTTCCAGTAGTCATCGACCAGCGGATGATCAAGGATATCCCTGCCAAAGTCGCGACGGTTCTCCGCCAGTTCTTCTTCGGTCATGGTTTCCGGGCCGGAGATCCATTCGCCGTTCATCCGGCTCTTGATGCCGTTCTCACCCTTGCCGTGCTGACGCGGAACGACGGCGCTGTTGTACCAGACAGATGGGAAACGACAGGCAATGCCGCCATGGTGACCAAGGTCGCGGTAGTAGTCAGCCGCACCTTCCCAAACGCACATCGCGGCCAGGTGTTTGGGCTGCAGCGAAGCCACCTGCCACTGGTTCATGCCGTAATAGGAAATGCCAGTGGTCCCGACTTTGCCATTCGACCATGGCTGGGTTCCGGCCCAATTGATGCAGTCGTGAAAGTCTTTTGCTTCACGCGCCGACCACACATCCAGAACGCCCTGCGAGCGCCCCGCCCCACGGGAATCCACGCGTATACAAATATAACCGTCCGGCACCCACTTCTCCGGATCAACCAATTCCCAGTTCTGGTACCGGTTTGATGAACCAGCAAGGCAGTCGGGATAATCCTCGATCATCTGTTTCCACTGAAACGGATACCCGTCCTTCCAGTGCAACCATTTGCAATAGGGGCCGTAGCTGATCAGGACCGGGTATTGCCCGTCATCGTCGGGACGAAAGACATCGCAACGCAGGACAACACCATCATCCATCTCAAGCGGCACATCCCAGTCGATCCGGATACCAGCAACGACCTTGTCGTAGTTCTGCCCGATATCTGTGTAGTTTTCGCCGTCCATGATCTCTCTCCCCTTAACGTGCCGGTATCACCGGCAACAACAGATGCGACGGATGCTTCGGCCCACAATGGATCGTGACATTTCCGCCATAAACACGCGCATTGCGCCCATCGTGAATGAAGGGTCCAACGCCAGTAAATTCGTTCTTCATATTCGAAAGCTTGCCACCCGAGCCGCCCGGATAAACATAGTCCGTTCCACGAACAGTCAGGCCAAGGCGATAGCCCGGCGGCACGACAATTGAGGTCGGCCAGACTTCGACATCCAATTCATAGACCTGACCCGGTTTGAGCGGCTGCTCCTCATCATGGGTATGATGGGGCTTGTGACGACGTGATTTTTTCGCATCAAGCTTCCGATGTGAGGCCCGCAGCCAACCTTGCGCAATCGGCGTGTGTGGATCGAGCGCGCCCCTGAAGGTGACTTCCTTTAAGTCTGGTGCAAACAGACGCACCACAAGAAACAGGTCGGCATCCTTGGTCGCGGAAGACACAAACAATTTCGCCGCGAGCGGTCCGGTCACTTCCATGGCCGTTTCAGAAGCCGGCATCAGAAAAGTGACCCCGTCCCCGAGCCCGGCATATGTGCTCTTCTGTTTTTTGGCAGGCACCTTTGCCGCCAACGCACCGGTGGCGGGCTCCAGATAGGCTTTGGTCCATTTCGTGCGCTTGAGTGGCCATTCCTTCTCGGCGCGCGGCACAAAGACCTCACCGGGGTGCCGGATATTCAACTGCACCTTCGGCTGCTTCGTCCAGCCCGTGTTTTCACCTTTCAGGAAATGCCCGAAGAACCGCTTCTGAAGATCGAGGCCGTAATCGGTGTAGAACTCGGTCCAGTGTTCACGACCATGCATCTCAAGCCATTTGTCCTGAGTTGCCGCATTCACAAATCCGTCGATATTTCCGCGCGGATGCAAGCCCTGCCCACCCCAATTGCCAGCCGACAGAAACGGCACATCGACCTTCGACCAATCAGCGGACCGCCCGCGATACCAATCGTCATCCAGCGTGCGTGTGCGCAATTCCTTCGGCAAATCTTCGCGGTTCTTCTTGAGCTGTGCCCGCGTGTAAGTCGGTGGGCCGCATACGAGATCGCCATGCACGACCGAACGCGGACCATTCTTGCCCAGCCCGTGCTGCACGGATTCTACCTGCTTGTCGTACCAGTTGGTCACAAAGGTCGACAGGATGCCGCCGTGATAATTGGAATCCCGGTAGTAATCTCCCGCTCCTTCCCAGACGCACATCGCAGCGAGATGGGGTGGCTGCAGGCGCGCCACATGCCATTGATTTATGGCGTAGTAGGAAATCCCGTTCAGACCGACTTTCCCCGTCGACCACGGCTGGACGCCAGCCCACTCGATGCAATTGTAGAAGTCCTGCGTCTCACGCGGCGAACGCACATCGACGACGCCCGGTGAGCGCCCCGATCCACGTGAATCCACCCGGATCACAACATAACCATCGGGCACCCATTTCTCCGGGTCGACCACCTCCCAGTTGGCGTATTTGTTGGTCGTGCCTTCGGCCACTTCGGGAAAGTTGTCGATCATGATGTTCCAGGCGGTTTCGTAACCCTCCTGAAACGACAACCCCTTCGCATAAGGGCCATGGCTCATGATGACCGGATACCGGCCCTTTCCCTTCGGGCGAAAAACATCAGCCCGCAGAACGTTGCCATCGTCCATTTCGATCGGCACATCCCACTCGATCCGCATGCCATCGCGAATTTCACTTCGATACTGTTTGTCCTTCGCCATGAGCCCCTACTTTGCTGGAATGATCGGCAGCAGGAGATAGCCCGCGTGATCGCCACCCAAATGCACGGTCACATTGTTGTCGAACACTTCAGGCGGACGATCCGTCTCGTCGTCATGGAGAAACGGTCCCACGCCGGTGAATGTGTTCTTCATGTTCGACAGCCCGGAATTGGGTTCACCGGGATAGACGTAGTCACAACCCCGGATCGACAACCCGAACCGATAGCCTTTGGGCACCACGATTCCGGTTCCATGAATCTCGATATCGAGCTCGTAGATTTCACCCGGCGTGAGCGGCTGCACCTCGTCATGGGTGTGCTGGGGCGCATATTCCTCGGACTTGGCCGCATCAAGTTTGCGATGGGAAGCCCGCAGCCAGCCCGACCCGACCGGTGTGTGAGGATCGAGCGCCCCCCGGAAGGTGACTTCCTTCATGTCTGACTGGAACACCCGCAGGACCACGAACATGTCCGCATCCTTTGTATCTGAAGAAATGTTCAGCTTCACCGCCATCGGGCCGCAGATTTCAGTGTCTTCGGCGGCCGGGTTCGACAGGAAGGTCAGACCATCACCCATCGCCTTATAGGAGATTGCGGCTATTTCACTGGCCGGCGCGTCTGAAAGGACTTGGCCGACAGGCTCAAAATGGAACTTGGTCCACTGGGTGCGCGGCAGGGGCCAGTCTCCTTCGGCACGCGGGATAAACTTTTCACCCGGGTGACGCACATTCAGGGATACCCGCGGCTGGTCCTTCCAGCCGGAATCATCGCCCTTCAGAAAGCAGTCGAAGAAGCGCCACTGCAAATCATTGCCATAGTCGGTGTAGTAGAGCGACCAGTGCTCCAACCCATGGACCTCAAGCCATTTCTCTTTCGAGCTGGAATGCATGAAACCGTTGAAATTGCCACGCGGATGTAGCGGTGCACCGCCCCAGTTGGCGCAACTCAGGATCGGCACCTCGATCTTCGAATAATCCACCGCCCGATCGGCAAAGAACTCATCGTCAAGCGGGTGAGCGCGCAACGAACCGTGGAGATCGAAGCGCGTGGCAGCCAATTCCTCATCTGACAAGGTTTCCGGCCCTGCGGCCCATTCACCATTGGCACGGGAGCGGAAGCCTCGATCACCATAGCCGTGCTGCAGCTTCATGATCTGCATGTCGTACCAGTTGCGTGCGAAAGAGGAATAAATTCCGCCGTGATAGGATCCCTCACGGTAGTAGTCGGTTGAGCCTTCCCACGGACAAATCGCAGCCAAGTGCGGCGGTTGCAGCGCGGCGACCTGCCACTGATTGATCGCGTAGTAGGAAATGCCGCTCAGACCGACCTTGCCGTTCGACCAGGGTTGGACACCACCCCACTCGATGCAATCATAGAAGTCACGGGCTTCGCGCGAATTGAAGTGCTCCAGATAGCCGGGAGAGCGGCCGGCACCACGGGAATCGACACGCACCAAGGCATAGCCGCGCGGCACCCATTTCTCCGGATCCGCAACCTCCCAGGCCTGATGGATGTTCGTAGAACCTTCCGGTACATCGGGATGATTCTGACACATCAGATCCCAGCAGGTTTTGTAGAGTTCTTCGAAATGAAGGTCTTTGCCATAAGGCCCATAGGACATAATGACCGGATACTGACCATCATCATCAGGACGATAGACATTGGCGCGCAGCACAAGCCCATCATCCATTTCGATGGGCACGTCCCAGTCCACGCGCATGCCTTCGCGCACTTCGCTCTTGAACAGCGGATCGCCGGTGTACTTGATATCGTCCATGGTGCTCTCCTCCCGGATAGGGCTTTTGTATTATTCGTTGCGCCCTTTCGAACAATTCGGGCGGCTCGTATCTCCGAGCCGCCCGCATTCATTTTCTTACTTTTTGCCGCGTCCCTTTTTCTCAGGGATCACCGGCAACATCACATAGGCCTGTTCTTTGGGCCCGGTATGCAGCTTCACGCCGCCTCCGAAGATATGAGCCGGCCGGTCGCGCGGATCATTATGGGTAAACAGCCCGCAACCATTCCAGTTTGCATATTCGCCCACCTGGACACTTGAATCCCCGGGATACACGTAATCGTTTCCGCGAACCGAAAGCGCAACGCGATATCCCTTGGGAATATTGATGCAGGTCGGCCAGACTTCGACGTCAACCTCATAAACCTTCCCGGGTACGAGCGGCTGTTCCTCATCATGGGTGTGGTATGGCCGATATGACAGGCTTTTCTTTTCGTCGAGCTTGCGATGCGACACACGTAACCAGCCCTGCGCGAGCGGCGTGTGCGGATCGAGCGCACCCTGAAAGGTCAACTCTTTCATATCCGGCGCGAAGGCGCGCACGACCAGGAACAGGTCAGCATCCTCCGTATCAGAGGACACCCAGAGCTTCGAAGCGATGGGCCCTGTGATCTCCATGTCTTCTTCAAGCGGCGGAGTCATGAAGGTGACACCCTCGGAGAAGCCCTCATAGGCTGCCTCGCCCTTCCTTTTCTGGGCCGTTGTCGACATGCTCATGTCATGGGGATCGAGATAGAACTTCGTCCACTCCGTACGCTTGAGCGGCCATTCATTTTCGTGGCGCTCAACAAAGACTTCACCGGGGTGACGAATCTGAAGCTGAACCTTGGGCTGCTTGTTCCAGCCATTCTTCTCACCCTTCAGGTAATAGCCGAAGAAGCGCTTCTGCAGGTCCATGCCGTAATCGGTATAGAAATGCGTCCAATGCTCAATACCGTGCACTTCAAGCCATTTGTCCTTCGACTTGGACTGCGTGAAGCCTTCAAAGTTCCCGCGCGGATGCAGGCCCTGGCCGCCCCAGTTGGCCGTCGAGAGCATCGGCACCTTGACCTTGTTCCAGTCGGGCATGCGTGACTGCCAGTACTCGTCCGTGTCGAGTTTGCGAGCGAGGCAGTCTTCGTAGAAGTTGTTCCGGTTGGCGCCAAGTTCTTCCTCGGTCATTGTGACCGGACCCGCCACCCATTCGGCGTTCATCCGTGAGCGCGGGCCATTCGAGCCTTTGCCATGCTGCACATTGTAAACCTGCGCTTCGGACCAGTTCTTGACGAACCCGTTGCAAAGAATTCCGCCGTGATGCGCCATATCGCGATAGAAATCGGCAGCGCCTTCCCACGGGCAGATCGCCGCGAGATGCTTGGGCTGCAGAGCTGCTGCCTGCCACTGGTTCTCGGCGTAGTAGGAAATGCCGTTGAGGCCGACCTTGCCATTGGACCAGGACTGGACACCGGCCCAGTCGATGCAAAGCGCAAGGTCCTGCGCTTCACGAAGCGACCAGATATCGATGACACCCGGTGAACGACCGGTGCCCCGTGAATCCACGCGGATACACACATAGTCATCGGGAACCCAGCGCTCGGGATCAACAACTTCCCAGTTCTGATATTTCTCACTTGTGCCGGCAGCGATCTCGGGAAAATCCTCCAGCATGCGCTCATACTGGTCGGCATAGGCATCCTCGAAATGAAGCAGCTTGCCATACGGACCGTAGGTCATGATCACGCCGTACTTGCCATTCTTGATGGGCCGATAGACGTCACAGCGCAGGACGACACCGTCATCCATCTCGATGGGAACGTCCCAATCGATCCGCATGCCATCACGAACATCGCTGCGTGACTGATCATCCATGTATGCTCGCTTTTTCGTCGCCATTCGTACTCTCCCAAACACAAGTTTATCCGCACCGCCAAAACGGTCGGTTTTCATAAAGACCCGTCGCTTCATGCGGACGGTGCCAAATTTCAGAATTATAGAATAGTGGAAAAAAGTCGTTTAGTGAAAGGCCCACGAAGCACTTTCATGCCCGCAATGCACTATCTGCAGCCTGTTCACTCGGCGCTGATGTAAAACACTGCCCACGGCCACCGGGATTCGTCCTCCGCTGAGGCGGTTCCGCCCGCAACCTCATAGACCAGCCAAGCCGGGCCATGACCGCCAACACCCAGATAGGCCCCATCCGCCTTGAGCGCCAATATCCAGTCATGGGTGGCAATATCCGCAGCCGAAATCTCGACCGCGAAACCGTCAAGCGCAACCGTGGTGATGGTTTTGCCGGTCCAGCCTGCGGCCGCGAGAACATCCCGCAGCCGCGGTCCTTCGAAGGTAACAGCGCGCGGCCATGGTGCAGCCTTGATCTTGGTTGTCACCGTTCCGAGATTTTCCAGCATGGCGATGTCGAACGCCGCCGCATTGGCAAAGCTGTACTCATGCGAAGACAGGAACGCGTCATCGAACGTGTTGGAAGGCGCCCGATTACTTTCGGACACCGCGCCGCCGATGGTCAGAATGACAGTTCCAGAAGGCTTGGCCAGATCCGCACTCGCAGCAGTCGCCAAAAGGATGACCGCCACAGTCGACACAAACGTGCTGATGATGTTCATGATCGGCCTCTCGTTCTTATGGGGAATTCTTCAGCGTCGGTCTTCCGGATCGACAGTATAACCGAGTTCGTTCATCCAGAGCAGGCTCGTCCAGCTGTCGACTGATGGGTCAAGCTCCATGCCGATGGCCCCGCCATAGCCCTTTTCGATGGCCCGCCGGGCGATCCAGAGAAGGTCCAGCTCCCCCACACCCGGTTCGTGCCGGTCTGGCGGATTGCCAATTTGCACATAGCCAATCAGCGGCCAGTATTCGTCCATGATGTCCGACAGGGTGCCGGTTTCCTCGTAGCGCATGTGGAAGGTGTCATAGACCAGCCCCACATTGGGGCGATCCACGGCCTCCACGATGTCGCGCGCCTGCGCCATGGTTTGCATCGCCCAATCGGGAATGCGTCGGGATGTCACCGGCTCCAGCAAAAACTTGCAACGGTGGTCACCAGCTGCATCAGCAATATAGGTCAGGTTTTCAACATAGGTCGCAACGCACCGTTCCCGGCTCTCACCCTCGGGCACCGGTCCGGCCCCGACATTGATCGAGTAGAAGTCGCAATGGGTGATGTAGTCCAGCGCCTGATCAGCAGCGCGACGAAATTCATCCTGTTTGCCGGGCTGAGCGCCGAGCCCCCGCACGCCTGCGTCCCAGTCCGCGGGGATCACGCAATAAGTGAACTCCAGCCCGTGTTCGTCGAGAATGGATTTCAGCTCATCTTTCGGCAGCTCATAAGGGAAGTGCCATTCGACGGCTGTGCAGCCAATCTTCGCGATGGCCGCAAACCGCTCCCGGATCGGGAGCTCAAGGAACAGATGATACAGGTTGGGTGCGAAGCGGATCATGACGCATAATCAATTGCCAATGGAGCTGTATCGTAGGACGCACCGGCACCAGAAACAAAGACCTGAATGATCCTCTCAAAGGACACGACATCATGACCGAAGCCCACATCTGTTCGCGTTGCCTTGACGTGATCGAACATGACGTCATCCCCATGACCCGCTCTGGCGTGGCAGCAGGGAACAAAGTTTTCGGGGCGGCGATCCTGCGCAAGTCAGACCTCTCACTGGTCATCGCGGGCACGAATGGCGAAATCGAGAACCCGCTCTATCATGGTGAAATCTCAACCCTGAACGCGTTCTATGCGATGCCCGACACGGACCGCCCCGCGACACGCGACTGCATATTTGTCTCAACTCACGAGCCTTGCTCGCTTTGCCTATCCGCCATCACCTGGGCAGGCTTCGACAATTTCTATTATTTCTTCGGCTACGAAGACACCCGCGACGCGTTCAACATTCCCCACGACCTGAAAATTCTGCAGGAAGTCTTCAAGGTCGAGGATGGTGACTATGCTCGCCAGAACACTTTTTGGGTCTGCAAGGACCTGATCGCGCTGTCATCCGAGATCGAAGATCACGACAGCCCCTCACGCGCGGCGCAGATCACACGCATACGCGCAGCCTATGACGAATTGTCCGCAACCTATCAGTCCTCAAAGACCGACAACGACATCCCGTTGAGTTAACCACATCAAGGCAACCTGCCCGGAAACACCTGATTTATCCTGTTCAAGGCTTGGGCAAAGCTGCACATGGCTTGGGCAGGATCAGTAACCTCGTCCCGCACAATCGCCCAAGACCCCGGGTTCGGTCTTTGGCACAGTTATTGCGACTTCTTTCGCAGATCGTCGATCAAGACAAACCGTCTGATCCACGCTCCATGTGAGGGAACTGATGATACCGATTGAAGATCGCGCCGCGCGCGTTCTGGATTCCGCCAAAAAGATTGAGAGCCCCTTCGCAGTGGATCCCAGCCTGTGCCTCTATAGCCCGCAGGACAATGTGGACTCGCTCCAACATCCCCGCATTCTCGAATGGCTGAAATTCGTGCGCGAGGACTACACGCCAAAACTTCCGGAATCCCAGCGGCGAATTCTACTCTTCATGCCCTGCACCCGAACCAAGCCATACCCCTTTTCAACCGAGCACCAGGCCATCAACCAACGGCTGCTCGACAGCGGTTTTCAACCAACCAACCGGCTCTATCTGCCGCAAGAGTTGCAGGCTCGATTGGCCGACGGATTTTCCCCGGAAACATTAAATCTCTCACCCCTGATCAACAACAAGGGAACCGTGATCCATCGGATGGTGATCTCAGAACCCATGGCCGTGGTGCCCTATGAACACATCGCCGAATTCAACGGCAAGCCCTCGCCGGCTGTGGCCTATGACGATCCCGGATTGTTCGAAAACCGTGGCAATGCTGTCTCGCCCTGGCGCGCTGATTCAACAGCGCAACAGCAATCTGCCAACCGTTGGAAATGGGGTGACGAAGAACTCCAAAGCTATGTGGAAATGCACAATGTGATGGCCCAGACGCTGGCCCATGTCGTCAACCGTATTGGCGATCAATACACGGATATCGTTTCTTGGGTGGCACCCGGCCTGACTCATCGCAGCTTCGTCATCGCCAATGACGAACGCGCCGCCAACAAGGTCACCAGCAAACGGAAGATTGCGGGAGAATGGCAATCCCTGACAGGGGCGAATGACCTGCTCCCCGCCAGTTTCCGAATTTCCTGCCTGCCCACACTCGATCAGTGCCGTGAATCCGTCGCCCGCCTCGCAGACCGGCTCGGAACCGACCTGTCACACGCCAATGCAATCTATGCACGTGGCGGGGCCAAGGCGACACCGCTGGCGCTTCCCGAACTATTGGATGTATTGATGAGTTATCTGACGGAACAAAACCAAACGGCCGCAGCCTGAAAATAACGACATTCTAAACCAAGCCCGTCAAAAGCCTTGTTCTTGTAACTCCCTAACAAGAGCCCCCTCCCGGTGCTAAGACCTGTGCGCAATACACATCTAAATGGGAGAAGACGTTGGATCTCAACCTCAAGGGCAAGACAGCAATCGTGTCCGGCGGCAACAAGGGGCTTGGTGCAGCTTCAGCCATGGCTCTTGCTGCAGAAGGTGCCGATCTTTTCCTGACGGTGCGCAATGCCGAGGATTTGCAGCGCACCGCAGATGAGATCACCAGCGCCCATGGCGTAAAGGTTGGCCTGCTGGCGCTCGACATCACCGAAGAGAAATCCGGAGATCAGATCGTGGCCGCCGCGCTCGAAGAGTTTGACCGGATCGACATTCTCGTTAACGCCGCCGGCGCGGCCCGTGGCGGGGTCTTCCACGACATTGATGACCAAGTCTAGCGTGACGCCTTCGAACTAAAATTTCTGGGTGCCGTCAAACTCAGTCGCGCTGTCATCCCCCACATGCAGGCCCAGAAATATGGCCGCATCGTCAACCTGATCGGTATGTTCGGACGTGAACCTGCCAAGCAGGCCTTGCCAGCATCTGCGGTGAATGCCGCCTTCATGGCCATCAATAAAGGCATGTCCCAGATTTACGGCGGGGACGGAATCTTCGTGAACGCGGTTGATCCAGGCCCGACCCGCAGCCAGCGCATCCTTAACCTGTTCGAGAATATGGCCAAGGTGAACAACACGACACCCGAGGAACTGGAGAACGGATTCCGCCAGCAGATCCCCATCGGCCGACTGGGCGAAATGGACGAGGTCGCGCGCGTGGTGACCTTCCTCGCCTCCGACGCATCGGGCAACGTTAACGGGACGGTACTTGCGGTTGATGGCGGAATGTCGAAAGGGCTGTTCTAGGCGCTAGATCGACCGCTGATTGACGCGTCTGGATAGCTCTTCGGCGCTTTCCTTGCGCTCGCTGTAGCGATCGACCAGATAGTCGGCGCGGTCACGTGTCAAAAGCGTGAACTTCACGAGCTCTTCCATCACGTCGACGATACGGTCGTAATAGGCGGATGGCTTCATGCGGTCGTCATCATCAAATTCGAGAAAGGCTTTCGCCACCGAAGACTGGTTGGGAATGGTGATCAGCCGCATCCAGCGGCCCAGAAGGCGCAACTGATTGACCGCGTTGAAACTCTGGGAGCCGCCGCTGACCTGCATCACGGCCAATGTCTTGCCCTGTGTCGGACGGACTGCGCCCAGCGCCAAGGGTATCCAGTCGATCTGCGCTTTCATAATTCCGGTCATCGACCCATGGCGTTCAGGCGAACACCAGACCATGCCTTCGCTCCAGATCACCAGGTTGCGCAATTCCTGCACCTTGGCATGATCTTCATCGGCATCATCGGGCAACGGCAGTCCGGTGGGATCGAAGGTCCGCGTCTCTGCGCCCAAATGTTCAAGGATCAGAGCGGCTTCCTGATTGACGAGACGACTAAAAGAGCGTGCCCGCAGTGAGCCATGCAGCAGAAGGATGCGCGGACGGTGAGTCGTCACAGGGGAATTCAAAAGCTGGCCGACATCAGCCTGCCCACTGAGCGTCTTGTCCAGATTTGGGGTTGTATCCGTCAGATCAGCCAATCAACCTGCTCCCGGAGGCTCATGACACTTGTGTGACATATGCGAGTCCTGAAACGAGAAAGGGTCAGCGATATCTCGCCAACCCCGGAATGATTGGTGGGTGCACAAGGACTCGAACCTTGGACCCGCTGATTAAGAGTCAGCTGCTCTACCAACTGAGCTATGCACCCACCGTGCTTTAGAAGCGGCGCGGATATAACACCCGCACGGGGGCTTGTCGATACATAGACCGGTGAATTCCCGGCGTCAGGCCAATCCACCCCGGCGGTTGATATGCATATCGCGGTGCAGCCAGCAGCTCATGATCAGGCCAAAGCCGATCAGCACCGTCAGCATGGCCGTACCGCCATAGGAAATCAGCGGCAACGGGACGCCGACCACCGGTAGAATGCCCATAACCATTGCGATATTGATGAAGACATAGAGAAAGAAATTCACCGACAGGCCCATCGCCAGCAACCGCGCAAACTGGCTGCGGCAGCGAAACGCGATAAAGATGCCATAGGCAATCAACAGCCCGTAAAGCGCGATCAGGCCGACACCGCCGATCAGGCCAAATTCTTCAGCCAGCATGGTGAAGATGAAGTCGGTCTGTTTCTCGGGCAGGAAATTCAAATGGCTCTGGGTGCCCTCGAGAAAGCCCTTCCCAAACATACCGCCCGATCCCAGAGCGATCTTGGACTGCAAAATGTGATAGCCCGAACCCAAAGGATCATTCTCGGGGTTGAGAAAGGTGAAAATGCGCTGCTTCTGATAGGCATGCAGAAACTGCCATGCCACCGGCACAGCGGCCGCAACACCAGCAGCCACGACGCCGAATTGCCAGAGCCGCGCGCCGCCGAGCCAGAACATGGAACCCCCGACCATGGCGACGACCATAGCGGTACCCAGATCGGGCTGACGCAGAACCAGTGCGATCGGCGCAACGACAATCAACACCGGAATCCAGAGATTTCTTAACCGACCCGCTTCATCAACATCAAAGCCATGAAAATAGCGGGCGAGTGCCAGGATCACCGCGATCTTCATCACTTCAGATGGCTGCAGCTGGAAAAATCCGAGATCAAGCCAACGCTGTGCACCCATTCCAATGGAGCCCATGATCTCCACCGCGGCCAGCAATGCCAAACACAACCCATAGATCGGGTAAGACGCACGCAACCAGAAACGAATATCGATGAGGGCCACCACAAGCATCATCGCCAGCCCGACCGAAAAGCGTGAAATCTGGCGAGAGGCCCACGGATCAAAATTGCCGTTCGCCGCTGAGTAGAGCATCGCAAAACCGATCGAAGCGGTCAGAACGATCAGAAGCACCAGCTCCCAGTTCAGGCGAAGCAATTTCTGTCGAATTGTGGGCTGGGCGTCGCCGAAACTTGCCATTGTGCGACCTATGTCCCCTGTCGGGCGGGGCCGTGCAGACCGGCCACATCGGCGCCCGGCGCCAGGCGGGCCGGGTCGCGCTCAAGGGTTTCGGTCATGACGTCTCGTGCGATCGGAGCGGCCACGGATGACCCCCCGCCGCCATGTTCAACGACAACCGAAATCGCATAGCGCGGCTTTTCAATCGGGCCGTAGCCGACAAACAATGCGTGGTCGCGGAACTTCCACGGAAGGTCCTGGTTCTTGATCACCCCACCGTCGCGTTCGCGCAGACTGATACGTCGCACCTGTGCCGTACCGGTCTTACCAGCCATCGAAAACCCCGGCACCTTAATGCGCGCGGCATGAGCGGTTCCGCGGGGATCCTCCATCACCTCAGCCATTGCCTTCATCATGACATCCAGATGACGCGGATTGACCCCGATCGACTTGGGTTCAACCGGCGCACGCTCGGCCAGCTCTCCGCGCTGCACAACGTCCCGTGCCAGATGTGGGAGCACTTCCTTGCCACCGTTGACCATGCGCGCCGTCATGATGGCGAGCTGCAACGGTGTTGTGAGAACAAAGCCTTGCCCAATGCCCGCGACCAGTGTCTCACCCACAACCCATGGCGAACCGATCACGGCGCGCTTCCACGCCTTGGTGGGCACCAGACCTGATCGCTCGCCAGGCACATCTAGTGCAAGATCTGTCCCGAGGCCAAACCGAGTTGCCATCTTGGCGATCTTGTCGATCCCAACCTTGCGGGCAATTTCGTAATAGTAGACATCACAGGATTCTGCGATCGAGCGCGCCAGATCAACATGACCATGACCATGCCGGCGCCAGCAGTGGAATTTGCCGTCGCCCAGCTCCAGATAACCGGGACAAAAGAAACTGGTGTCGGCCGTGATCACACCTTCCTCGAGCGCGGCCAGTGCCACGATCATCTTGAAGGTCGACCCCGGTGCATATTCACCGGCAATTGCCTTGTTACGAAGCGGCGCGCGTTCATTATCGGCCAGCGCCCGCCATTGGGAATTGCTCAGCCCTTCCGTAAAGGCATTGGGATCAAAACTGGGGGTCGACGCCTGAACGATCAGCCCTCCTGTTTCCACGTCCATCACCACGACGGAACCAGACTCATCTCCCAGATGCCGCATCGCAGAGCGCTGAAGCGCCAGATCCATGGTCAGGACGACATCGCGGCCGGCATCCCCGTTCTGACGATCAAGCTCACGAATCACGCGGCCAACGGCATTCACTTCGAGTTGGCTGGCACCCGCCTTGCCGCGCAGGGGCTTGTCAAAGGCGCGTTCGACGCCGCTACGCCCGATGCGGAAACCAGGAAGCTCGAGCAGCGGGTCCCCCGTCAGGTCTTCACGTCGCGGTGCGCCGACATAGCCCAGAACATGCGCCGCTGCGATACCGTTGGGATAATAACGCCGCTCACCGACATCGATCGTTACACCCGGTAAGTCAGGCGCGTTGACCTCCAGCCGTGCAACATCTTCCCATTCGAGAAATTCACGCACCGTGACTGGAACGAATTTCTTCTTGCGCCGAATTTCCTTCAAGATGCGCGCTTTCTCGTCCGCATCAATCGGAATGATCATGGCAAGACGATCGAGCACAGCCGAAACATCAGGTGTGTTCTCAGATTTGATCAGCACCCGATAGTTCTGCTGGTTGACGGCCACGGGCACACCAAAGCGATCCAGAATCCGTCCACGCGAAGGAGGCAACAACCGCATATTGATGCGGTTCTCTTCCGCGAGCATGTGGTAGCGCTCGGATTCCACGACCTGCAGATAATACATCCGTCCCACAAGCGCTGTCAGAAGACCCAGTTGTCCTCCGGCAAGCAGCGCCGCGCGACGGGTGAAAAACCGTTGGCGATCATTGTCCCGGCTGTTCATGAGGGCTCCGCTTCGCCGACCAGCCAGCGCTGGCTGTAAAGCAGGCACCACGCCACAACGGGAAAGACCACGACAGTCAATCCTATGCTGGCAAGGACAATGTCACTGGGCAGAAATGCACCGCGGACAACCGACGCGATGATCCAGGTGAGTGCCCCCGCAACCGGCGCAACAATTGCAAAACCACTCCAGAAAATCCAGAACGGCTTGCCGACCAGAAACTGCCGCTGGCTGAGCACAAAGGCATGGGTCAGAAGATAGATCATCGCTGACAGGCCGAAAGGGGCACCGATCAATGCGTCCTGGAACAGTCCGATTGCGAACACCAGAATGCGTGGCATCAGGTCAGGACGAAAGACCACCCAGTAATAAACAGCCATCAAAGGAAGCGCGGGCGAAATGTCGGCATAAAACGGCAATGGCAGATGCAGATGCGACAGGAAAACCAACAACATCGTCGTCACACCGGGCACAACACGGCGAGCAAAATCACCAATTGTGCCGATGCCGGTCTGGTTCACTTTGCGGGCCCGGCCTGTGGTGCAGTCTTTTCAACTGCCGGAACTTTCTCGGGCGGCGGCAAAATCCCCTCGACGCCATAATCGAGAATTCGCGCTTCGCTCAGACGAGCAATATCAACAACGGGCTGCAGGACAGTTCTTGTTTCACTGGCCTCCGAGACAGTGCCAATAGGCAATCCGGGCGGAAACACCCCTCCATGTCCCGACGTGACAACCCGGTCGCCGACAGAAACCGGAGAATTCGAAGCCAGATAGGTCACGCCCGGCCAGCGGGTGTTGTTTCCAGTCACAATCACCCTGTCACCGGTCGATTCAACGATCGCCGGAATACGTGAGTTCAAATCCGTCAGAAGCAAGACACGTGCGGATCGATCTCCGACTTCGGCAATGCGACCGACCACGCCGGCGCGAGAGACGACAGCCTGACCGCGTTGCACGAAATGGCGCGCGCCCGCATTGATCAAAAGACTATGGAAAAAGCCACCACCGGTATCGGCAATCACGCGCGCCGTAACGGCGCGGGGAGACAGTTCGGGAACATATTCGAGCTGGGCGCGAAGGGTCGCATTCTCGACTTCAAGCTGACGGGCGGTCTGCATCCAGCGAATTAGGCGTTCATTTTCCTGACGCAGACGGTCATTTTCGGCGTGCACCAAGAAATAAGTCTTCACCGAGCTGGAAACCTCCTGACCGGCCTCAACCGGTCGCGACATCACCGAAAGGATCGGCGCCACACTGTCGACGATAACAATTCTTGCATTCTGCAGGGCACCGGTTTCGGCCTTGCTCAACAGCATGAGCGCAAAGGCAAACGCCAACAGAGCCAAAAACGCAAAGCGTTGTGCCCAGATCCTGACCGGAACGGCCAGACCTGCAACCGACATGCTCGCGTTTCGTTTTGCCACCAGACTATCCTGTCTTCCGAGTGCTCGCCGTTACCCGGTTACGGGTCAGTACATACTGACCAGTACATCCTTCAATCGTTTGAATTCCTCGAGCGACCGGCCCGTTCCACGTGCCACGCATGTCAGCGGGTCATCCGCTATTGAGACCGGCAAACCGGTCGCGTGGCGCAGGACGTAATCAATATTCCCCAGAAGAGCACCACCACCCGTAAGCACAATGCCCTTGTCCACAATATCGGCGGCCAGTTCGGGCGCCGTATGTTCGAGAGCCACTTTCACAGCGTCAATAATCGCGCTGATCGGCTCGGCAAGGCTTTCGGCAATCTGACGCTCGGAAATGACAATTTCCTTCGGCACGCCGTTCATCAGATCGCGGCCCTTGATCTCCATTGTCCGGCCTTCACCGTCTTCGGGCGGACAGGCTGAACCGATTTCTTTCTTGATCCGCTCAGCACTGGATTCACCAACAAGCAGATTGTGATTGCGCCGGATGTAACCAATGATGGCTTCATCCATCTTGTCACCGCCCACGCGCACGCTGCGGGAATATACGATGCCGCCAAGCGACAGAACGGCCACCTCCGTGGTTCCGCCACCAATGTCGACGACCATTGAACCTGTCGGCTCTGTGACCGGCAATCCGGCACCAATCGCAGCCGCCATTGGTTCTTCGATCAGATAGACCTTGCGGGCTCCCGCACTTTCCGCGGATTCCTGAATCGCACGGCGTTCGACCGCCGTGGAGCCCGACGGCACACAAACCACAATCAACGGACTGTAGAAACCGCGACGATTGTGCACCTTGCGGATAAATTCCTTGATCATTTCCTCGGCGACTTCAAAGTCGGCGATCACGCCATCACGCAACGGGCGAATGGCCTGAATGTTACCCGGCGTACGGCCCAGCATTTGCTTGGCTTCGTTGCCGACCGCCAGGACCTTTTTCTTACCCTTGGATTCGACAATCGCAACGACCGAAGGCTCGTTGAGCACGATATCTCGCCCTTTCACATAGACCAGCGTATTCGCTGTGCCCAGATCGATGGCCATATCAGCCGAAAGCGCACCCATAATTCGCGATAACATATCTCGCCGCCTCGTCCCGTAAATTTCCCCATTCAGGGGGTCGGAGCGCAGCGTGATGCTGCGCTCCGGTTCTCGCCTATGCCGACATAGCTGCCGGCGCTGTTTTCTCTCGTTTCACAAGCAGTTTGTTCAGCCCGTGAAGATACGCACGTGCGGACGCCACCAGAGTGTCCACATCAGCGCCTTGCCCGTTCACGGTCTTGCCGTTCTCGTCCAGACGCACAGTGACTTCTGCCTGTGCATCCGTCCCACCCGTCACAGCATGCACCTGATAAAGCTGCAATGTGGCCGAATGAGGGAACAGTTCGCCGATCGCATTAAAAACGGCATCAACCGGGCCATTGCCCTTTGCCGTTGTCGCCACAACCTTGCCGTCTATCTCCAGTTCCAGATCAGCTTCCTGCGGACCTTTGGAACCCGCACGGACCTGCAAGGACACAAATTTCAGCTGGGCATCGTCGTTCTGGATTGTGTCATCGACGAGCGCAATGATGTCCTCGTCAAAGAGTTCTTTCTTTTTGTCGGCCAGGTCCTTGAAACGCGCGAACGCGTCACGGATCGCATTGTCGCCCAGATCGCCATAACCCAGATCACGGAGTTTTTCCCGAAAAGCATGACTGCCCGAGTGCTTGCCCATAACCAGATTGGACTCGGTCAGTCCGACCGATTCCGGAGTCATGATCTCGTATGTCTCCGCATTTTTCAGAACACCGTCCTGATGAATTCCGGATTCATGTGCAAAGGCATTGGCACCCACGATCGCCTTGTTGGGCTGTACGTTGAACCCGGTGATCGTGGAAACCAGATGGCTGGCGCGCGTGATCGCTGTGGACTCAACCCCGGTGAGATAAGGGATCGCATCCTGACGCGTGCGCAAGGCCATAACGATCTCTTCAAGCGCACAATTGCCCGCCCGCTCTCCGATACCGTTGATGGTACATTCGACCTGTCGCGCCCCGGCACCGACAGCGGCCAGAGAGTTCGCAACAGCCAGGCCCAGATCATTATGACAATGCACGGAAATCACGGCCTGATCGATATTCGGCACCCGGTTAAACAGCATTTCGATCAGAGCTGCGAACTCGTGAGGCACCGCGTAACCGACCGTATCGGGAATGTTGATCGTCGAAGCCCCGGCCCGGATTGCGCTTTCCACAGTCCGGCACAGGAAATCATGCTCGGTCCGCGAACCGTCCTCCGGGGACCATTCCACGTCCTCGCACAAATTGCGTGCGTAACTGACGCTGTCGATGACTGCCGCGTGAACATCCTCCGGGTCCATCTGAAGCTTGAACTTCATATGGAGCGGGCTGGTCGAGAGGAACGTATGGATTCGCGGACGCGCGGAACCCTTTACGGCTTCCCACGCACGGTCGATATCCGGATGGGCGGCACGGGCCAGTCCGGCCACGCTTGAATTTTTGACGGTATTGGCAACAGCCCGCACGGCTTCGAAATCGCCGTTCGATGCGATCGGAAAACCAGCTTCGATAATGTCGACACCGAGTTCTTCGAGAGCCAGCGCAACGCGCACCTTCTCTTCGAGATTCATTGAGCAACCCGGAGATTGTTCTCCGTCGCGCAGCGTCGTGTCGAAAATGCGAACGTAGTTTTCGGCGCCGGGATCGGCCGGCGAATCCTTGGTCTCTGTACTCTTTTCGTTGGCGGTCATTGGTCCTGCCTCAAAATCGTATTGGTTGACTTAGGTTCGGTTTCGTTCCCCTGAACAATGCAGGCCATGTGGCACAGTCTTTGTTCAGAGGCACCTAAGTCGCAGGGCTGCGCCGCCAAGAAGAAGCGCGTCGAGATCAATCAGGTTCGGGCACAGATCACCAGCGGTCGCCTCGATCACGAAGCGGCGCATTGTGCCTTCAACTGTCCGGACGATAGTCACGTCCTAGATCTCCCCAACGGCTCCAGCCGCATCAAAAATTCTTCACACACGAAGAATCGGCGCAAGAGCGTTAAAAAATGGTGAACAACGCGTACACCAATATGAAAAGAAAGTACTGATACGCCCTTGTTTTAGAGCGATATTGCAGTGCACTGCAACGGTTTTATTAACCTTAAAGTCAGTTTCGTCCCGCGGGCGGCGTTTTGCGCCCGCGGGATCGAATCCGGAGGGTCAGACTAGTTCTTGGACTTGTCGACCATGGCGTTCTCTGCGATCCACGGCATCATGCCGCGCAGCGTTGCGCCGGTTTCTTCAAGCTGGTGCTTGGCCTGCATGCGACGGGTTGTCTTGAACCCGGTCTGACCGACCTGATTCTCGAGCATCCATTCGCGGGAGAACGAGCCGGTCTGGATCTCCGTGAGGATATCCTTCATGACCTTCTTGGTCTCAGCGGTCACGATCCGCGGACCACGGGTATAATCGCCGTATTCCGCCGTGTTGGAGACCGAATAACGCATGTTGGCCAGACCACCCTCATAGATCAGATCGACAATGAGCTTCACCTCATGCACACACTCGAAATACGCCATTTCAGGTGCGTAACCCGCTTCCACGAGGGTTTCAAAACCCGCCTGGATCAGAGCCGACAAGCCACCACAAAGAACAGCCTGCTCACCGAACAGATCGGTCTCGCACTCTTCCTGGAATGTCGTTTCAATGATACCGGCGCGGCCACCACCAATCGCTGAGGCATAACTCAGACCAATGTCATGGCAATTGCCACTGGCATCCTGATGAACAGCCAGCAGACACGGAACACCCGCACCCCGCTCATACTCGGAACGCACGGTATGGCCCGGGCCTTTCGGTGCGATCATGAAAATGTCGAGATCGCTGCGCGGCTCAATCAGGCTGAAGTGAATGTTCAGGCCATGCGCGAAGGCAAGCGCTGTGTTCTCGCGCATGTTGTCATGCAGATGATCACGGTAGAGGTCGCCCTGCAATTCGTCAGGAACAAGCACCATCACCACATCGGCCCATGCCGCGGCATCAGCCGCAGTCATGACCTTGAAGCCAGCACCTTCGGCCTTGGCGGCACTGCCTGAGCCCTCACGCAGGGCAACGACCACATCGGTCGCACCGCTGTCACGCAGGTTCATGGCATGTGCATGGCCCTGACTGCCATAGCCAACGACGGCCACTTTCTTGCCTTTGATCAGATTTACGTCCGCGTCGCGGTCATAATAAACGCGCATAGCTCTTTTTCCCTGTTTTTGCGTCAATTCTGGATGGGTTATGAAGTCGTTGCGTGTCCACGCTCGGCACGCATAAATCCCGGATGCGCGGCGGTTTTACAGGCCCAAGGCCTGCCGGGCAATGCCACAATCGCCAATTCCTTGTCTTACTTCGCGTCTTCGACGACGCCCGCAAGCAGATTTGGCTTGCCGCTCTTGTCTCCGCGCTGGATCGCTACGATGCCTGAACGGGAAATCTCGGTCTCACCAAGATTGCGCATCAGCTCCAAAAAGCTATCAACCTTTTCCGAGGCTCCGGTCAGCGAGAACACAAAGGAATCCACGCCCGTGTCCACGACCCGTGCGCGGAAGATATCCGCAATCCGCAGGGCTTCACGTCGCGCCGCGCCTTCGTTGGCGATCTTTACCAGCGCGACCTCATGCTCCACATGCGGCCCTTCAGCCGTCAAGTCATGGACTTCACGAATTGGCACCAGACGTTCGAGTTGCGCCTTGATCTGCTCGATGATCATCGGCGTGCCTGACGTGACCAGATTGATCCGTGACGAAGTCTCATCCTCACTGATGGCAGCCACAGTCAGAGTTTCAATATTGTACCCACGCCCCGAAAACAAACCGACCACACGTGCCAGCACGCCGGGTTCATTGTCCACGACGACGGTCAACACATGCCGTTCGATGGGATCGTTCTTGTTCGCCATCACGCGATCACTTTCTCTCAGTCAGTCTTAATGTTGTCGGCCTATGCAGCCAGAACGCGCGCAAAGCCCTTAAACGAGGACCATGCCTTCTTCGGATTGTTTCTGTTCTTGCTGATCACCAATACCGAGCATGATTTCGTTATGTGCAGCACCACCTGGAATCATCGGGAAGCAATTCTCTTCCTTGGTCACAACCATATCGACAATCACCGGACCCGGTGTCTCGATCATCTGCTTGATGACATCATCCACGTCATTCGGGTCAGTGGCGCGAAGGCCTGTAATTCCATAGCTCTCGGCCAACTTGATAAAGTCCGGCAAGCCATCCGAATAGGATTCAGAATAGCGTGAGCCATGCAGAAGCTCCTGCCACTGACGAACCATGCCGAGCCAGTAGTTGTTCAGGATGAAAATTTTCACAGGCAGTTTGTACTGGGCAATCGTCCCCAGTTCCTGAATGTTCATCATCGTCGAGGCTTCGCCCGCAATGTCGATGACCAGCGATTCCGGGTGTGCCACCTGCACGCCCACAGCGGCCGGAAGGCCATAGCCCATCGTGCCCAGACCACCTGACGTCATCCAGTGGTTGGGCTTGTCGAAGTGATAATACTGCGCAGCCCACATCTGATGCTGACCAACTTCAGTCGTCACATAGGGGTCACGGTCTTTTGTCAATTCGTACAAACGCTTGATTGCATATTGCGGCTTGATCTCCGCCTTCGGCGCAAAACTCTGCTCGAACCCGAGGCAATCAACGGCCCGCCATTCTTCTATCTGCTTCCACCATGCCTCCAGCGCTTTGCCGTCGGGCTGGGCATTTCGTGCCTTCCACTTCTCGAGCATATCTTCGACAACGTTTTCAACGTCCCCGATGATCGGCACGTCGACCTGGATATTCTTATTGATGGAGCTGGGATCGATATCGATGTGAATCTTCCTGGAACCCGGCGAGAACGCATCGGTACGCCCGGTGACGCGATCGTCAAAACGCGCACCGATCGCCACCATGACATCACAATCATACATCGCGAGATTGGACTCATAGGTCCCGTGCATACCCAACATACCCAGCCATTGCGGTGAGGATGCCGGAAACGCGCCCAGACCCATAATCGTCGTCGTCGCGGGATACCCCGTCAGCTTCACCAGTTCCGTGACCAACTCACAGGCCCGTGGGCCGGAATTGATGCAACCGCCGCCGATATAGAAAATCGGTTTCTTGGCGTTCGCAATCAGCTCGACGGCTTCTTCAATCGCCAGATCAGCACCCTCGCGGGTCGGATTGTAATGACGATGAGTTACGTTCTCAGGTGAGAGATACTCGCCCTCAGCAAACTGCACATCTTTTGGCAGGTCGATCACAACCGGGCCCGGACGGCCAGCCGCGGCGACATAAAACGCCTCATGCATGGTCCGGCTCAGATCATCAACATCCTTCACCAGATAATTGTGCTTGGTGCAGGGACGCGTGATGCCAGTGGTATCGGCTTCCTGAAATGCATCATTGCCGATCAGATGAGTCGGCACCTGACCAGTCAGACACACGACCGGAATGCTGTCCATGAGCGCATCGGTCAAACCGGTCACGGCATTGGTCGCACCCGGGCCAGACGTCACCAGAACCACACCAACTTTGCCAGTTGAACGGGCATAGCCTTCGGCCATATGGACCGCGCCCTGCTCGTGACGACACAGAATGTGGCGAACAGAATTTTGCTTGAAAATCGCGTCATACATGGGAAGCACGGCACCGCCGGGGTATCCGAATATTATCTCAACACCCTGATCTGCCAGAGCCTTGATCACCATTTCCGCACCGGTCATTCGGTTTCCGGACATATCACTCACGCCTTTCTTATCCATTCGATCTGATCAGGCTCCCCCCAAACCAAATCCAACCCGACAAGTCCTCATCGGGACCGGCGACATAAACGAAACCACCGCCAATTGCCAGAAAACAACCGGATGGCAGCGTCCACGGCGACAAACTGTCGCCGCCTCGTTTCACATGTCGTGCGTTGCCAGGCACAAACGCAACGCAACCATGCCAAAGCGACACGGATCAACAGATGCGCATGAGCAACTTAAGCAAAGATTTATAGACCGTCAACTCAGAAATGATAATATTTTGTCTTGGTTATTGTAATTATATTTCAATATTGGAAAATCGCTGGAATCTTCCCCGCCCTCAAAGGGCAGCTGATGCCGCAGCCACGTCATCTGCCGCTTGGCATAATTGCGGGTCTGTTGGCGGGATTTCGACTTTGCGTCCTCCAATGACATTTCTCCCCGCAAATGTGC
This sequence comes from uncultured Alphaproteobacteria bacterium, assembly GCA_943787745.1. Lineage (GTDB taxonomy): Bacteria > Pseudomonadota > Alphaproteobacteria > UBA6615 > UBA6615 > JABJAG01. The sequence goes on from CALSNJ010000002.1 coordinate 1,234,093, forward strand.
TGACAGCGCGGGATAGCCGAGCGCCTTGAATATTGGCAGGTCCGCGCTCAGCTGCTCACGTTCAGCGCGGCTGGCCAGCGCTCTCACCTCGTCCAGAGCGCCCATCTCCAGCATCTGATCAAACCGGCTTTCGCAGTTGGCATATAGATCGTCACGCGCCGGCATGAGAACGACGATCCGAAACGTCAGCCCGGTCGGCGGGACGGGGTCCCGGTGCCAGTCCGACAGCGCGCGCCCCGTCGCTTCAAACACTTCCCAGGCGCGCGACATTCGCTGACTGTCGGTCGCATGCAGCCGGGCCGCAGATTCAGGATCACGCGCGGCGAGTTCCTGATGGAAAGCTTCCGCCCCAATCTGCTTGCGACGTTCGCGTGCGGTATCGCGGACCGCCTTGGGAATTTGAGGAATCTCTGCAATTCCCTCCATGAGCGCGCGCAGATAGAGCCCGGTCCCGCCCACAACAATCGGACGCCGAGCCGCCGCCCGGATATCGGCGATCTCGGCTCGCGCATCACGTGCCCAGTCAGCAGCCGAAGCCATGTCAGAGGCTTGCCGATATCCGTAAAGTCGATGGGGGACGCGGGCCTCATCTTCGACAGATGGGCGTGCCGTCAAGATGCGCAGATCGTCATACACCTGCATTGAATCTGCATTCACAATTGTGCCCGTCAGGGCCTCCGCAACTTCAAGCGCAAGCCCGGACTTGCCGCTGGCAGTGGGACCGGCAATGACAACGACGGGCGCGTCACTCATGGTCCCGGCGTCACGTGCTCAACGGGTAGGACACCAGACCATCGGCCAGCTTGGGCTCGAACCAGGTGGATTTCGGCGGCATCACTTCGTTGGCGTCTGCAACGGCCATAAGGTCCTGAATGCTGGTCGGGAAGAGCGCAAAGGCAACCGCCCAGTCGCCACTATCAACCCGCTCCTGCAACGCACCAAGGCCACGAATGCCACCAACAAAATCAATCCGCTTGTCTGTGCGTGGATCGGCAATGCCGAGCACGGGCTCAAGCAAACGATCCGAGAGCAGCTTCACATCCAGCCTGTCCAGCGGTGCGGCATCTGCTGCGGGCGGTGATTTCGTATCCAGAGCATACCAGGTGCCATCGAGATACATCCCGAATCCGTGCTGCGCGGCCGGACGGGCCTCCCCATCCACGGCCTCGACGTCAAAAACCTCGGTGACCTTAGCCAGAAACGCGTCAGCATCCAGACCGTTCAGGTCTTTCACGACGCGATTGTAGTCGAGAATGCGAAGCTCATTGGCAGGAAAGGCCACGATCAGAAACCGTTCATGCGCCGACCCGGCATCCGCCCTCTCCGCGCGCATTGCAGCAACCCGCGATGCGGCAGCCGAACGATGATGGCCGTCGGCAATATAGAGCACATCAATCGGCGCATAGGCTTCGGCCACCTGCGCGACGGCTGCCGCGTCAGTGACGGCCCAGATGATGTGCCGTACGCCGTCAGGCTGGGTTACGTCATAAGTCGGGGCGTTCGCCGTGACGGTCGCCAAAACGGCCTCCACGGAATCACGGTCTTCATGCACAACAAGTACCGGACCGGTTTGGGCATCGACGGCATCGATTTGCCGAACCCGATCGTCTTCCTTGTCGGGGCGGGTAAACTCATGTTTCCGCACGCGGTTCTCGTCGTATGCGTCAACGGGAGCTGCGGCCACCAGCCCGGTCTGGGTGTGGTCCCCCATGATAATACGATAGACATAGTAGCAAGGCGCACCATCGCGAATCAGCACGCCGGCTTCCGACATCGCCACCAGATTATCGGCACCTTTTTGATAAACGGCTTCACTATAGGGATTGGTGCCGTCCGGCAGATCGATTTCCGGCCGTGACACGTGCAAAAAACTCCAGGGCCGTCCTTCCGCCATGGTCTTCGCTTCGGCGAATGACATCACATCATAGGGCGGCGCTGCGACATCCGCAGCGGATTCGGGTGTGGGGCGCAAACCTGTAAACGGGTGAAGAAGACTTTCTGACATATCGAAGCTCGATCCTGGGTCTGGGAGCGTTACATCCATTCGGATGGCGCCCTCTTCGCACATCCCGGCGGCCCAGAAAAGTGCCGTCCGCCCAAAGAATAACGGCGGCGCCCGAAGACGCCGCCGTCACGCTGCGAACAGCGTTGCCAAATCCACCCGAAGGCTAGGACTTGCTGATGCGAACCGCGACGAAACGACGGTCACCATTGCGGTTGATCTTCAGCAGTACCGAGCTGCGATCCGCGTCACGTGCTTCTCGGATCTTCTCGGCAATCTCACCCGGGCTGCTGACCTCTTCCTGGCTAACTTCAACGATAACGTCACCCGGACGCAGGCTTTTCTCAGCTGCAGCACTGTCGGGCTCAACGCCCGTAATCACAACACCCCTGAGGTCTTCGGGAAGTGCAAACTGCTTGCGCATGTCGTCGGTAATACTGGTGACCGAGACGCCGAGGTCGTCAATGGTTGCTTCTTCAGGCTCAACGGCATCACCGCGCGGACCCGTCGATGCCAACACCGGCACTTCTTCATCGAGTTCACCGATCATCACCGAAACCGACTGCTCACGCTCGTCGCGCCAAACCTTGACCGGAACACTCTTCCCGATATCGGTTTCCGCAACGATCCGCGGCAATTCACGCATGCTGTCGACAGATTTTCCGTCGAAAGACAGGACCACATCACCGGCTTTGATGCCGCCCTCTTCAGCCGGACCATCTGCAGTTACAGAAGACACAAGCGCACCACGCGCCTTGTCGAGACCAATGCTTTCGGCGATCTCGTCGGTCACAGTCTGAATTCGAACACCAAGCCAGCCACGACGCGTCTGGCCGAACTCCTGAAGCTGGGCAATCACGCGTGACACAATCGTGGATGGCACCGCAAACCCAACGCCAACACTACCGCCGGTCGGCGAGAAAATTGCCGTATTCACACCAATGACCTCGCCATCCATGTTGAACATCGGACCACCCGAGTTGCCGCGATTGATTGAGGCATCGGTCTGCAGGAAGCTGTCATAGGGTCCCTGATTGATGTCGCGCTGACGGGCGGAAATAATACCGGCTGTTACCGTACCACCCAGTCCGAACGGGTTTCCGATAGCAACAACCCAGTCACCGACACGCGACTTGGTGGAATCACCCCATGGAACAGCGGGGAGGTCCCGGTCTGCATCAATGCGCAGCAGGGCCAGATCCGTCTTGGGGTCCCGGCCCACAAGCGTGGCAACATGCTGGGAGTCATCAGACAATGTGACGGTGATCTCATCCGCCCCTTCGATCACATGGTTGTTCGTAACCACGAGCCCGTCAGAGCTGATGATGAAACCCGAACCCAGCGAGGTCGCACGTCGCGGCGCATTCTGGTTTCGATTGAAAAACTCGCGGAACGAGTCGCCAAATGGCGAACCTTCAGGAAGCTGAGGGGCCTGCGGACCACGATCCTCTCGCACGACTTGCGTGCTTGAGATGTTCACGACCGAAGGCAAGAGCTTGTCTGCCAGATCGGCAAAGGAGTCCGGTGCCGACTTGGCTGCAGCTGGCAACGCGCCGAGCACCATGGTGAGCGCAAACAGCAGACCAAGGAGGAAGGCCGCCGTCGTATTCAGGCGGCTTGCGGTCCAGCCTGTCAGCGCGACTGATTGATTGGTTCGATTTGAATTCATGTTTTCGTCTCTCCCGTTCCGGGCGTTTGTCCTGCGGAGGTGTTTGCTTTGAAAGCTCTTCCAAAAATATGAGAGGTCGAGTTTTTCAGTTCAAGGGAACCTCACCAGGCTGTTTGGCGAGATGGGACAATAAATTGCCGCCAACCAGAGATATGGGGGGCAATCATGGTCGCAATGGGGCGCGCGCCCGGCAGCTTTTGGGCAGCACGCACCCATGCAATGACAATTGTGTGAACGAATGGATGGAAAACACGCTCAAAACGTCTTCACCGCCCATAACAGGGCAAAACCAACAACGGCTGCGATGAGGCCTCCTGTGCGCAGGGCCGAGGCTGGAACCTCAACCATGCGCAGCAGGAGTTTCTTCATGGCTTCAGGAGCAATCGCATAGACCAGACCCTCAACAATCAGGATCAGGCCAAACCCAATCAGCGCAAAACTTAACCAAGGACCAAGTTGAGCGCCCATGGATTCTCCCTATTGCGTGGGCTGACGATCGGTTACCCGATCACGGCCACCTTCGAGATTTCCAAAATACTTGAAGAAATCACTGTCGGGAGAAAGCAACATTGTTGTCCCTTCCCGAGCGAAGGTTTCCTTATAGGCCTCAAGCGAACGGAAGAACTCAAAGAAGTCCGGATCCTTTCCGTAGGATTCGCCGAGGATATCGTTCCGTGTGGCATCGCCCTCACCTTTAAGAACCTGTGCCTCACGTTGGGCTTCAGCAACGATCACCACCTGCTGGCGATCAGCCTCGGCCCGAATACGACGGGCATTCTCATCACCTTCAGCACGAAGCAGATTGGCCTGCCGCTGACGTTCGGTCACCATCCGCTCGTACACGGTCTTGGAGACAGCCTCAGGAAGTTCCGTACGACCGATCCGGATATCGACAACATCAATTCCAAAACCCTGCGTATTCGCCGCAACGTTGTCACGGATGGCCTCCATGATGCCATTGCGCTGTTCGGACAAAACGTCTTCCAGGCTTCGCTTGGCAACAACCTCCTTGACCGTTGAAGTCAGGATGTTTCCGAAGCGGTTCCGGAAAATTCCCTCGTCATTCACGGTTTGGAAGAACTGCAACGGATCGGTGATCCGGTAGCGCGCAAACGCATCCACAAAGATACGTTTTTGATCGTTGAGCAGCATTTCTTCCGCCGCCGGGTCAACGCTCAGGACTCGATTGTCGTAGGCCTTGATATTCTGGATCAGAGGCAGTTTGAAATGCAGTCCAGGCTCCTGAATGGTTCGCTTGTGCTCACCAAACTGCAGAACCAGAACCTGTTCCGTCTCACGCACCGTGAACAGGGATGAACTCAGCAAAATCCCAATCACAACGATCAGGCCACCGAGTATGGCTAATTTTGCGCGGCTCATTGTGCTGCTCCCGAACCTGAACGGTTCCCTCTGAGTTCATTGAGTGGCAGATACGGCACGACGCCCTGTCCGCCTTCGGCATTGCTGTCGATAATAATCTTGTCCGCCTTCTCGAGCACATCTCGCAGGGTTTCAATATAGAGGCGACGACGGGTCACCTCCGGTGCGGCTTTGAAGGATTTATAAATCTGGTCAAAGCGTGATGCTTCACCTTGCCCCTCCTTGATCACCCGGTCGCGATAAGCCGTCGCTTCCTGAATGATGCCCGCAGCTTCACCGCGTGCCTTCGGAACAATCTGGTTCCGATAGGATTCCGCCTCGTTCTGTCGGCGCTCCTTATCCTGACGGGCGCGCTGCACATCATTAAAGGAGTCGATAACAGGTGCCGGCGCTTCGGCTTTCTGAAGCTGGACACGCTCAATGGCGATACCCGCTCCATATTCATTCAGAATTCCCTGAAGCAGAGTTTGGGTTTCATCCTGAACGCCTTCACGTGCCGAGGTCAGCAGATCATCAAGAGCTGTTTGACCGACAATTTCGCGCATTGCGCTTTCTGCTGCGGCTTTCACCGTTTCTTCGGGATCGCGAATGTTGAACAGATATTCACCGGCATTGGAGATACGCCACTGCACCGTGAAATCGATGTCGGCGATATTCTGATCACTCGTGAGCATCAGAGACTCATTGAGTACATCACGCACCGGTCCCCCACGTCCGCCGAGGTCAGTGTCATCACGGAACCCGATATTCATCCGGTTGATCTGCGTCACCCCTGGGGTCAGCACTTCACCAATCGGGGATGGCGGCCACCAACGCAGGCCAGGATCGGTCACATTACCGCTCCAATCACCAAACAGCAGCGGAACGCCACGTTGAGTTTCCTGAACACGGTAGAAACCGCTAAGCAGCCAAAGTCCGATCAGAATTGCAAGGATCAGGATAATCGCAGTCGGGCTTCTGAACCCTCCCGGAATAATGTTTCTGACCCTGTCCTGGCTGCGACGCAGCATTTCTTCGATGTTGGGTTGCTGACCGCCACCAAGGCCGCCACCGCCGCCGCCGCCTGTCGGGCGCTGACCGCCCCATGGGCCGCCGCCGCCACCGCCGCTGCCACCCCATGGACCGCCACCGCCGCCCCCTTGACTGTTCCAAGGCATACCCGAATTCCTAACCTGTTGTCTGACACGCTTTCGGCACGAATACCCTCACTGGAGCGAACCGAAGCCATGCCGGGTTTATAAATCGATCTGCGAGGCTTATATCACAACATGTTGTGAGGTGTGATTCTGCCCTGACGACCGTTCCACACGATATTGTCCGTCTTACCGGAGTTTTCAAGCATGTCCGCGCTCTCACAGGAAGATATTCACAACGCGTTGCGTACCGTCATGGACCCTGTCAGCGGAAAGGACCTCGTTTCTGGCGGCCAGATTACCGGATTGGTGATCAAAGATCGCAATGTCGGCTTCGCCATCGAGATTGACCCGGCAGACGCTGAGCGGATGGAGCCACTTCGGAAAGCCGCCGAACGTGCGGTGATGGGCCTGCAAGGGGTCTCATCTGTTTCTGCTGTCCTGACAGCGCACAACAGAGCCCCCGAACAGCCGCGTCCCAATACAGCCCCCCGGAATTCTGCGCCTGCCGAACCGAAAGCGGAATTGTTGCCCGACGTCGGCGCGATCGTTGCCGTCGCCAGCGGCAAAGGTGGGGTGGGGAAATCAACAACGGCGGTCAATCTCGCCGTCGCGCTCGCCGCGCTTGGAAAGAAGGTCGGTATTCTAGATGCCGATGTCTATGGCCCCTCGCTGCCGCGCATGTTCGGCATCACCGACAAACCAACCCCGCTACCCGACAAACGGATTGCGCCGCTTGAGGCTTTTGGCGTGAAAGTTATGTCGATGGGATTCATGGTGGCCGAGGATACGGCCATGATCTGGCGCGGCCCGATGGTCATGGGTGCGCTCGAGCAGATGATGCGCGAAGTCGATTGGGGACCGCTCGACGTCCTGGTTGTGGATATGCCGCCGGGTACGGGCGATGCACAGTTGACCATGGCACAACGCGTGCCGCTCGCCGGGGCCGTGATTGTTTCCACGCCCCAAGACATTGCTCTGATTGATGCACGCAAAGGCCTGAACATGTTCGAAAAGGTCAACGTTCCGGTGCTCGGCATCATTGAAAACATGAGCAGCTTCGTCTGTCCCAAATGCGGCGAACGCACCGATATCTTCGGTCACGGCGGCGCACGGGCAGAAGCAGAAAGGCTCGGCTGCGACTTCCTGGGTGAAATCCCGCTCGACGTTGCTATTCGCATCACGTCGGATTCGGGCCAGCCCATCACGGCATCCGAACCCGACGGTCCACACGCAAAAGCCTATCGCGCCGTGGCCGAGGCCGTTCTTGCCAAGGTTGCAAAAGGCGCAACCGCCGCAGCACCGAAGATCGTGATGGAGTAGAAGACCAGATATGTTCACAGCAGCGCGACCAGCAATCGCGCTTAGTTGATCAAACTTTCGTCGCCCATCCATTGTTTCCGTTCAGTATCGCCCCCACTTGTGTTGTGGACGCGGGATTAGTGTTTACCCGCATCGAGAGACGCTGGGCCGGTCAAGGCAGTGCCCCGCAAGTTGCCGACCCGCTTTGCCCCCCAAAAGGTCGACGACGGATGCCTTCTGGTCCGGCGCCTCTCCCTCCTCCTTACAACCAACTTTCCGCAACCATGAAGAGTTCTTCCGTTCCGATGGAATGTTCGGCACGCGAGCGTGTTTACCTCTTAACTGCATCTTCAACTGTGGAGTTTTTAAATGCGTCCATTCATTCAAGCCGCCACATTCCTGTTTGCTGTGTTCGTGCTGATCTCGCCGGCGCACGCCGTGGATCCGGTCTTCCATGTCGATGGCAAGGCGATCCGCGGGTACGACCCGGTCGCCTATTTCACTCAGGAGAAAGCCGTCGAAGGAGTACCGGCTCACAGCATTGAATACAATGGCGCGACCTGGCAGTTCGCGTCTGCGGAGAACCGCAAATTGTTTGCTGCCAACCCCGAGAAATATGCGCCCGCCTATGGCGGATACTGCGCCTTTGCCGTTGCCAACAACTATACAGCGTCCATTGACCCCGACGCCTGGACCATCCGCGACGGGAAGCTCTATCTGAACTATTCAAAAATTGTCCGGGCCCGCTGGGCGCTCGACAAAAGCGGAAATATAACCGCTGCAGATCAGAACTGGCCGGGCCTGCGCGACGGCAGCTAGACCAAAATCAGGTCTCAATTCGCTCGAGGGTCACGAAGCTGAAGCCGGGTAAATCCCCTTCCGCTTCGTGGTCCTCACGCGCAACTTCACGCCAGTCACGCGCGGCAAATGCAGGCAGATGTATATCCCCTGCGGGTGATGCATGAACTTCCGTCAGATAAACGCGCGCCGCCCGCGATAGCGCTTCGGCGTAAATTTGTGCACCACCAATAATCATCACTTCGGATGCATCACCGGCCGCCGTGATAGCCGCATCCAGCCCGACGACGACGGTCGCGCCCGGGGCAGAAAAATCCTTGTCTCGCGTTACCACAATATTGTCGCGCCCCGGCAAAGGTCGTCCGATGGACTGCCATGTCTTGCGCCCCATCACGATGGGTTTGCCCATCGTGGTTTCCTTGAAAAATTTAAGGTCCGCCGGGATTCGCCATGGCAAATCACCATTGCGGCCGATCACACCATTCTCTGCGACGGCAACGATCAGGGAAATTATCACCGGATCAGACCGCGACCTTGGCCGGGATATGCGGGTGGAAACGATATCCGTCGAGATTGAAATCCTCATAAGTGAACGCAAACAGATCGCTCACATCGCGATTGAGAGTCATTTGTGGCAACGCGTATGGCACGCGCGCAAGCTGTTCGTCGGCCTGCTCGAGATGATTCAAATAGAGATGCGCATCACCAAATGTGTGGATGAACTCCCCAGCCTCGAGACCCGCAACCTGCGCAATCATCATCGTCAGCAGCGCATAGGAGGCAATATTGAAGGGCACGCCCAAAAAGATGTCCGCGCTGCGCTGATAAAGCTGACAGGAGAGCTTTCCGTCAGCAACGTAGAACTGGAAAAGGCAATGACACGGCGGCAGCGCCATGCTGTCCACGTCCGCCACATTCCACGCGCTGACGATCAGACGACGCGAATCCGGACGGTTTTTAATCTGGTCGAGCAAATTGGCAATCTGATCGATTTTCTGGCCAACCGGGGTCGGCCAGGAGCGCCACTGGTGTCCATAGACAGGCCCCAGATCCCCGTCCTCATCAGCCCATTCATTCCAGATCGAGACACCATTCTCATTCAGATACGCGATGTTGGTATCGCCCTGCAGAAACCACAACAATTCATGGATCACGGATTTGGTGTGAATCTTCTTGGTCGTGACAAGCGGAAAGCCGTCCGAGAGGTCAAAACGCATCTGATGGCCGAATACCGACAATGTGCCTGTACCGGTCCGGTCAGTGCGTTTGTGCCCGTTCTCGCGAACATGACGCATCAGGTCGAGATATTGCTGCATGGCGCGTCCGGCGCTTTCCCATCATTTCAACAGGCTCACAAACTAGTCGGCAAAGCTTGAGTCGCAGAGACGATTCTTCCTGTGGAAAGAACAGCGAACGGGGATAACCCGCACACCACCTTTCACAAAGGCCCTTGGGACCCTATATTCAGGGTGTCGGGCTTGCCCGGCTATGACGATAAACGTTTATCGCAATAAACGTTCGGACCCGGGGGCAGTACCCGGCGCCTCCACCATTTCCCGGTTTCCTGGCTTTCGCCAGACCGTTATGGGGGCGAAACAGGATCGACGGGCGCGTAAAGGGTTAACTTTCGTTCGGCATGGTACCACCGATATCGGGCCATATTCATAGGTGCCAACGACAATGTTGAAACCTTCGCTGTTGCTGCTTAATAAGCAGAAATAAGCGCGGTTCGGGGGGCACCGGGCAACAGAAGCCCCCCACTTAAATCAAACTGCAGCCCTTGCTGCGCCCGATAGGATTTTCACGAATCGCCTGCCTGCTCGAAACTGTACCCAGATTTTTCAAGTAGCCCCGTTGACCCACGCGCCCGAGCGCGCTTCGATCGCGATGCCATGACCGATGATTTGATGAGATACGACCAGATGGTCGAAGAAGCCCTGCGCGGTGTCGTCCGCAAGGCATTGCAGCATGCCCTTGATGAGGGCCTGCCAGGCGAACACCACTACTATCTGACATTCCGCACCAAATCGCCGGGCGTGTCGATCCCTGATTATCTTCACGATCAGTATCCCGAGGAAATGACGATTGTCCTCCAACACCAGTTCTGGGACCTGACGATCGAGGACGAGCAATTCACGGTAACGCTGAGCTTCAAAAACCGGCCGGCCGAACTTGTCATTCCGTTCGATGCACTTTCGGCATTTGCAGATCCGTCAGTGAAATTTGGTCTGCAGTTCACCGTTGAAGGCGACGGAAAAATCAGTGTACCGACCATCCGTCCGGAAGGTGAACTCGTGCCCGTACCCGAACCCGCGGACATTGAAGCCAGTGAAGATACGGCGAATGAAGATGGAGAGACCGACGGCGCCGAAGTCGTCAGCCTTGACCAGTTCCGCAAGAAATAGGCTTGCCCGTCACTGATGGTGTCGGAAAACGAATTTCCCGAACACGTTCTTGACCTGTTGGCTCAGGTCGGTGCGCCATTCGATACAACAGCGCGCCTGCGCCGCATGTTCGGTGGGCATGGCATTTTCTGTGATGGCGTAATGTTTGCGCTGATTGCTGACGACGTTCTGTTCCTGAAAGTCGATGCTGACACCAAACAAGAGTTCCTTGCTGCGGGTTCCGAGCCGTTCATATACGAACGAAAGGGCGGCAAGCTGATTGAGATGTCCTATGTCACGGTCCCTGATGACGCCGCCGAGAATGTTGATGAACTTCGTCCATGGGCCCATATGGCACTTGCCGCAGCCAATCGTGCCAAGGCAAACAAGCCCGCAAAAAAGCGCTAGGGCCTGCCAGCAACGGGAGGTTCGCAAGCGGAATGACATCTTTGAACGGATAGGCCTTTACCTATGCGCAGCGGCAGGGATAATGCGCGCCGAAACTGGAGAGTGTGATGACAGACAATACCCGTATTGAATCCGACACGATGGGCGAGGTCGCCGTACCGGCCGACAAGTACTGGGGTGCACAGACCCAGCGCAGCATTGAGAATTTCCCGATCGGCAATGACCGCATGCCGACCGCGCTGGTGCGTGCGTTGGGCATTCAGAAGCAGGCCGCAGCGAAAGCCAATCTTGCGCTTGGGCAGCTTGAGGCAGAAGTCGCCAATGCGATTGTCGCCGCCGCCCAGGAAGTGATCGACGGCAAGTTTGATGACAATTTTCCCTTGGTGGTTTGGCAAACAGGTTCGGGCACACAGTCGAACATGAACGCCAACGAAGTGATCGCGAACCGCGCCAACGAGATTCTCGGGGGAAAGCCCGGTGACAAGTCGCCCGTTCACCCGAATGATCACGTCAACCGCAGTCAGTCCTCGAATGACACTTTTCCGGCCGCCATGCACATCGCCGCCGCGCTGGAGTTCGAAAACCGCCTGATCCCCTCGCTCAATCACCTCAAAGATGCGCTGGAAGCCAAGTCGAAGGAATTCTCCGATATCATCAAGATCGGACGCACTCACACCCAGGACGCCACGCCACTGACCTTGGGTCAGGAGTTTTCAGGCTATGCGGCCCAGATGGGTGGTGTGATCGCAGGGGTCGAGCGTGCCATGCCGGACCTGCTGCAGCTGGCCCAGGGCGGAACGGCTGTCGGCACCGGGCTGAACACACCCAAGGGATTTGCCGAGCAGTTTGCCAAAGAAGTTGCAGACATCACCGGCAAGCCTTTTGAAACCATGCCCAACAAGTTCGCCGGACTGGCTGCCCATGACGCGATGGTCGCAGCCTCCGGTGCGCTGAATGTCGGCGCGGTTGCCGCCATGAAGATTGCCAACGATGTGCGCTTTCTCGGTTCGGGTCCACGCAGCGGCATCGGTGAGCTGAATCTGCCCGCCAACGAGCCGGGCTCTTCGATCATGCCGGGCAAGGTCAACCCGACCCAGTGTGAAGCCCTGACCATGGTCGCTGCCGAAGTCATGGGCAACAACATGGCCGTAACCGTTGCTGGCAGTAACGGTCATTTCGAGCTGAACGTCTTCAAGCCGGTCATTATTTTCAACGTGCTGCGATCAGCTGGATTGCTTGGTGATGCCTGCCGCAGTTTCACCGATCGCTGTGTCGACGGGATCGAAGCAAATCGCGAACGAATCGGTGAATTGATGGCCCAGTCTTTGATGCTGGTGACCGCGCTGAACCCGCATATTGGCTATGACAACGCCGCAAAGGTCGCAAAAAAGGCATTTGCAGACGGGAGTACCCTAAAAGAGGCCGCAATGGACTTGGGGCTACTCACCAGTGAGCAGTATGATGAGTGGGTCAAACCGGAGAACATGATCGAGCCTGCATGATGCAAAACATCATTGAGACCCTGCCCCACCAATCGGCGAATAAGAAACGTTCGGTCGTTGTTGCGGGGCATCGTACGAGCGTCTCACTCGAGAATGTATTCTGGGACCACCTGCGTATGATGGCGAAGGCACGCCGCGTTTCTGTCAACGAACTGGTGACGGAAATCGATCAGTCTCGCGACGGAAGTCTGTCGAGCGCGATCCGCGTCTTCATCCTCAATGATCTTCGCAAATAGCCCCTAATCCTATCGCCGCTTGATCAAACCCTCGAGCAGATTCTTGAACTGATCGACAGGTTCCTGACTCTGTGGCTGAGCTGAACCGGAATCGGTTGCGGGCTGCTCCTGACTGCCACCGGGCAGAAACTTGCGAAGCGCGGTGCCAACGGCCTTGCCGGCGATGTACTCATTGATCTGATTGACGTTTACAAGGCGCGTGTTTGGCGCCTCCAGCGGTCCCTTTTGTTCCACAACCACGCCCGGAAATTTGGGGTGTGCCGGGAAGGCGGCCTTGGCCTGAATATCCACCAGCCATTTCGGAAGGTTCGTATTTCCCGAGAATGTCACTGCGGCACATTCGGGATTCAGTTGTTGTTGGGGCAGCGTTGCAATGCCGTCAGCAATGTCGAAGCGCCCGTCGAAACTGGCGATCTTGGTCTGACCACCCTGGGCCGCTGTTGCCAGCCCCAGAAAACCCTCAAGACCATTGAGGTTGCCCAGCTGATCGCTGATCCGGCAAACATCCACACCATCGACCACCGCATTGGTGAACTGGACGGCACCCTTGCCACCAAGATTTGAGATCATTTCAAACTCACTGCGGCCACGGGAAGACACGTTCAGATCAGCTCCCAGCGTGCCCGAAACGAGGTTCACATTCGACACAGGGAACAGCAGTTCGAGAGCAGACATCACCCCCTTGTCACCACCCCCTTTGGAACCACCGAGGAACTTCGCAGCATCCGCGCCCTTCACATCGAGCACATAGGACATAGTCGGGACATCACGATCAGCAACTTGTGCCGTCATGGCGAAGGTGCCGCCAAATGCCTGACCGGAAAGCTGGTTCAGGTCGAGCACGCCGTCCTTGACGACCAATGCCAGTTGCGGCTGGTCAACACGAATATTGGTGTAGGTAATCGCAGGCGCGGACAGCTTGACTGACGCGTCAGCGGTTTGCAGCGCAGAAAGGTCCAGACGCTCGCTTGACCATCGTGCCGCGCCGCTTGCGGGAGACCCGCCACCCGAAGACGCACCTGCGCGCCCTGAACTTCCGCCCGCGGCGCCTTTGTTCGACGGCACAGGCAGGAACCAGTCGACAATGATTTCACTGGTCTCGAGCTCCGCTGTCAGATCGGGCCGGACCCCGCCCAATGCCAAACGTGCATTGCCCGCGTAGCTGACAGGTCCCGCACGGCCTTCAAGCTTCGGCAACGAAACCAGATTGGGTTGCATGTCGAGATTGGTCTTGAGCGCAAAAGGTCCGGCATCCGCCAGAGCGGGCTTGTAGTCATTCGAGAATGTCCGCACGAAGGCGACCATATCGGGATGACTGATATCGAGCGCCATGGCACCGGTTGGCTTGCCCGACGACAGATCATTGAGTTTTCCATCAAGCAATATCTTGCCAGGGCCAACACCAATATTGGCATTCAGGTTTGTCGCGTTCAGATCTCCATTGGCGGTGACAACTGCAGCGAGCGCACCGGTTTTGACGCCCTTCGCGGCCGCGTTTCCTGCCAATCGCCCGAAGAAAGCCGACGCGTCCGCATGCTTGAGGTCGAGCCGCATGTCATAGCGCGGGGGAATCGCAAGAGCGGCAACAGTGCCCGCCGCTTTCAGATTGGCACCGAGTGCCTGCAATGTAGCATCGACAGCAAGGTTCTGGAGATCGCCCTTGAAGGTTCCGTTGAGTTTGCCGGGCCCGATCGGAGCCGGGGTGGAGACATTCGCCAGAGCCAGCAGCCGGTCTGCATTTGGCGCATCGACACTGATCGTGAGGTCGGCGGCTGGTGAACCGGTGAGACCGGTGATCTCACCTTTCGCGGACACTTTCGCGCCCTCAAGATTGGCCACAGAGGCATCGCGCACTTCAAGTTTGCCGCCTTGGAGCGTGCTATCGAGGTTGACCCCACGAATGTTCTGCTCGCGGTAGACAAGTTCTCCAACTTTCAATTGCAGGATGGCATCAAACGCGTTGAGCGCAGAAAGACCGCCAGCTGCCTTATCTTCGCTCTGTTCACGGGGCGCTTCGGCGCTTGCTGTCCCGCCGGAACCCGAAGACACAGGCGCATCCGCCTCGACCGGCAGATACGCGTCCACATTCAGCTTGTCGAGTGACAACCCAACACCAAAACCCGGGCGCTCACGAAGCGCGATGGCAACCCCACCGCGCAGACGTGAAACATCCACACTCACATCGATATCGGTGAGCGTGACGTTCTCAGGCGTTGCCACGACAGAGACAGAACCCGCCATCTTGCGCAGACGTTCGGCGGGCACGGCATCAACATCGGCACCGGCCCACTTGATCAGGGACCGAAGATTGTCCGACGACAGTTCGGCCTGACCATTGAATTCTGGTCCGCCTTCATTGCTGGACACCAAACCAACGAGCGAGGCGGAAGAACCGCCGGGCAGCTGGGCAGAGGCCCGAGAGATATTCACCACACCTTCGGCGAGTTCAGCATTCAGAATGACCTGCCGGATCACCCCATCCCGATAGACCAGTGCGTCGATCTTTGTTTCGATACTCGCTGACAACACGGTCGGAATGGAAAATCCGCCCGATCCGGATTTTGACGTCGACTTTTCTGTCGTGCCGGACTTGGAATCCGCAATACCTGGCTCATTGGTGGATTGAGATGTTGAGGTCTCCGACAACAGACGATCGAGATCGAGCTGCGACATGTTGATGACAACATTGGCGGTCGGACTCTCGCCCAATGCGACATCAATCGCTCCGGTCGCAGAATCCGCACCCAGCCGCAAAGCCAAATCACTGACCGTGACCGCTTCCTGACTGGCCGTTACCGTACCGTCGATCTCCAGCGCCTTGCCGCTCAATGCCGATGGCGCTGTTGATCCGGAAACACTGGCGATCATCTTTGAGAGATCATCGGCGCGAACCTCAACCTGACCGGATACCCGCGGTGTGCCCGTCGCCCCCGACAAAACGCCCGAATAGTTGATTTTCGCGCCTGCGGTGGTGATGCGCAGATTGACCGGTGTCGCCTTGTCCTCAACCAGTTCACCCACACCAGCGGTCAAGTCGACATCGAAGCCACGCGCCATAAGCGACCCTTCCGCGCGGAAAGGTCCGGTCAGGCTGCCCGCACCGAGCGAGACATCAATGTCTTCAATGCGCTCGACCTGGTCGGGTGTCTTGTAGGTCAGCGTGCCATCCACGATGACCACATCATCAAACCGAATCGGCGGGGTTTTCGCCGAAGCACCATCCTCGGATGCACCATCAGAACCCGCCGCCGTGCCCGCGGTCTCTGACGGGGGTGCAAACGTCCAGTTGTTCGAGCCATCAGCATATTGCTCGAGCAGGATATCCGGCCTGCGCAGAACAATGCGGTTCACCTGCACATTGCCGGTCAGCAACGGGAACAGCGCCACCTCAACGGTTGCCCCGTCCAGTTGCACCATGGGCGTCTCACCACCCTGCTCCGCATTCGAGAGCGAGACATCACCCACAGACACGCCGGGTTTGGGGAGCACACGAAAGCTGAGCTTGCCATTGATCGAAAGGGTCCGACCGGTGGCCTTGCGAACCTCCGCCGCTATATCGGTCTTGATTGAATCCGTGGGCACAAAAAGCGGCCCCGCAAATGCCACCCCCACCAAGACAACAACGAGAACACCGAGGCCAATCAGTAACTTTCGCACGTGCGTATCACTCCAGATGAATTTTGCGTTTCGCTACACAGGAAACGCATCGAACCCGCTATGGATCCATAGCCCAGAAACCAAGGACGTGGCAGCTTATCAACTTCCACGACCACAAACCGCCCATTCAGGCATTTAGACGCAAACTTCTTGTCAAAGATGTGACGACGCGCACAGTTGGGCGAATAACAATTACGTGGCAGCCTGTGTTTATGAATAGCCATTTCTACGCCAGATTGCCCGCGATTCTTGCAGCACTTCTTTTTCTGACAGTCGCTCCGGCAAATGCCCAGTCTCCCCAGCCCGAAGATTCAACCGGTCGCGGGGAACACAAACTGGTTCAGGCAGACCGGCAAATGGTCGCTGCGGCACATCCTGACGCCGTGGCCGCCGGGCTGGATATGTTGCGTAAAGGCGGCAGCGCAGCCGACGCCGCCATCGCCGTCCAGCTGGTTCTCAATCTTGTCGAACCCCAAAGTTCAGGAATCGGCGGCGGCGCCTTCCTGCTTTTTCATGACCAGCGCACCCGAAAAACCATCGCCTATGACGGCCGTGAAACCGCGCCAGCCAAGACCCGTGCAGATCACTTTCTGAACGCGGACGGCACACCCATATCGTTTGCAGATGCGGTTGTCGGAGGCCGGTCCGTCGGCACACCGGGCACGGTCGCGCTGCTGGCCGAAGTCCATGCCCGGCATGGCAAACTGCCCTGGGCCGACCTATTCGAGCCAGCCATTCAACTCGCAAAGGAAGGCTTCATCGTCGGACCTCGCCTTGCCGCAATGCTTGCTGGTCCAAGGGCCGAACGGATCAAAACCTTCACCACCACACGCGCATATTTCTTCCCGACTGGAACGCCGCTGAGTGCGGGCATGCGTAAGACCAATCCGGCCTTTGCCAGGACCCTGAGTCAGATCGCCCTGCAAGGTCCCGCTGCATTCTATGACGGCCCCATTGCGGCCGCGATCATCGCAGCAGTGCAGAAGGCACCGATCAACCCAGGCGTCCTGTCGCTGCAAGATCTCTTGAACTATCGCGTGATCGCACGCACACCGGTTTGCCACCCGTATCGCGTCTTCGAAGTCTGCGGCATGGGACCGCCCTCCTCGGGAGGTGTGGCTGTGGGACAAATCCTCGGTATTCTCTCACATTTCGACCTGCCCGGCATGGGCCCGGACAGCGTTCAAAGCTGGCACCTTCTCAACGAAGCCTCCAAACTCGCTTTCGCAGACCGCAACCAGTACATGGCGGATTCTGATTTCGTCGATGTCCCCACAGCCGGCCTTCTCGAACCCGGCTACCTCGCGACCCGCGCTGGTTTCATCCGCACCGAAACTTCGATCATTCCCCCGGTGGTTCCCGGGCGACCAAGAGGCGTCCCGGCAAAACTGCCAGGCGCAGACACGCAGACAGGTCGGCCGGGCACCAGTCACATTTCAATCGTGGATGCGGACGGGAATGCGGTTTCGATGACCACCACCATCGAAGGTGCGTTTGGATCCCAGATCATGGTCGGCGGTTTCCTGCTGAACAACGAATTGACGGATTTCTCGTTTCGTCCGACGCAGGACGGACACCCTGTGGCCAACCGGCTTGAGCCGGGCAAGCGCCCGCGCAGCTCCATGGCGCCAACCATCGTGTTTGATAAGTCTGGCGAATTGCGCCTTGTCCTTGGTTCACCCGGGGGAAGCCGCATCATCGGCTATGTCGCAAAGACGCTTGTGGCCGTTCTGGATTGGAACCTCGATATCCAGACCGCCATCGATATGGGCCACCTGGTCAACCGTAACCGCTTTACCGACATCGAACTCGGGACGCCTGCGGCCCGACTGCAAGCCCCGTTGGAGGCCCTCGGCAATCGCGTCAAACTTCGCGACCTGAACAGCGGACTGCACGGTATCGAAGTGATGGATGGAAAATTGCGCGGCGGCGCCGACCCACGGCGCGAGGGCGTGGCACAGGGCGACTAGATTTTCGAAACCCCCACCCGGGTCAGAAAATTCGAACTGAGAAATGCCAGCACCGAGGCAACGAGCATCACAACTGCCATCGGGATTGGTGTGTCGTCCTGCACCACACCAGCCAACTGGGCGAACCCGGCACCAATCAGCATTTGCAGGAATGCCAGCAAACCTGAGGCCGTCCCTGCAAATTGTGGAGAGATGCTAATCGCACCGGCCTGCGCGTTCGGCATCGCCAGACCGTTGGCCATGGCCATGGCGGCGCCCGGCAGAAATATCGTCCAGGGCGACCAGATTCCTGCCAGCACAAACCCCAGCATCACCGCACCGAACACAACGGCGAGTGCGCTGCCGATCCGCATCATCCGGTCGAGGCCCACCCGCTCGCCAAATTTCCCGGTCAGAAAGGTTCCCATCATGAACCCGGCCGATATCAGAACAAAGAACAGGCCGAACTCGGTCGGGGGCCGTTCGAGGACGTTTGCCATCACAAACGGGGCGGCGCCCAGAAATGCCATGAACATACCCATCCCGAAGCCGACCTGCCCGGCGTAGCCTAAGAATGCAGGCACGCGTAACAGAATCAAAAATCCACCGAACATGCCGCGCAAGGTCTGAACATCCGCGCCCGGCGGTAAGGTCTCAGGCACTCTTGGCAGGGCGAAAGCAAGCACCAGTGCCCCGATGATGCCAGCAAAGATAAAGATGGCACGCCAGTCGAAAGCTTCATTGAGCAGGCCGCCAATCAGGGGGGCAATCATGGGCGCCACCACCAGCGCGGTGATCATGTAAGCCATCAGGCGTGCGGCCGTTTCGCGATCATAAAGGTCACGAATGATCGCCCGGCTCAGCACCATGCCAGCCGCACCGCCGACCGCCTGAACAATCCGGCCCAGAATGACGATCTCGATGGTCGGCGCGAGCGCCGCAATCGCACTGCCGATTACAAAAATGACCAACCCGATCACGAGCACCGGACGCCGCCCATAGCGGTCGGATGCAGGGCCATAGACGAGGGTCGAGAAGGCAATCGTGAACAGCGCGAGTGACAACACATATTGCACGGTTGCAGCTGGGACCTCGAAGGCCACCTGCATGACCGGCAACACCGGCAGAATGATCTGCATGGATAGCGGCCCCAGCGCGGTAATGACCGCGAGGACAGCTATGAACGCGCGCGTGTTGACCGGCGGCGTGGGCATTGACCTATTCCGTCGCCTGACCGAATCCGCCGCCGCCTGGCGTTTCGATGACAAAGGTATCGCCGGGCTGCGCGTGCGTGCGGTCCGTGCCGCTCATCTCGACACGTGACCCGTCGGCACGCTCCAGCCAGTTGCGACCCGGGGCGGCATCTTCGCCACCGTTCAAACCATAGGGTGGGATGGTCCGGTGATTGGCGAGGATCATCACATCCATGTCTTCGAGGAACCGGACTCTTCTACGCACACCATCACCGCCGCGATGTTTGCCGGCACCACCCGAATCCTTTCGTATCTCGAAGCTTTCGAGCAGGACCGGGAACCGCCACTCCAGAATTTCCGGATCTGTCAGACGCGAGTTGGTCATGTGGGTGTGGACAGCCGAGGTGCCATCGAAATCTGGCCCCGCACCCGCGCCGCCACAGATGGTTTCGTAATACTGGTGACGTTCATTGCCGAAGGTGAAATTGTTCATGGTGCCCTGCGCGGCAGCCATCACCCCCAGCGCCCCATAGAGGCTGTCCGTGATCGCCTGACTGGTCTCCACGTTCCCGGCCACCACGGCGGACGGGTATTCGGGAGCGAGCATCGAACGCGGCGGAATGATGATGTCGATCGGCTTGAGGCAGCCTTCATTCATCGGAATGTCGTCATCCACCAGCGTGCGGAAGACATACAACACCGCCGCGCGTGCAATCGCTGTCGGCGCATTGAAGTTGCTGTCCAGCTGGCCGCTCGTCCCGGTGAAATCAACCTTTGCACTGCGGGTGGACCGGTCAATCGACACAGCGACTTTGATCTCGGCGCCATTGTCGAGCGGATAGGTGAAGGACCCGTCTTTAAGAACATCGATGACCCGACGCACGGATTCCTCGGCATTGTCCTGCACGTGACGCATATAGGCATGGACGGTTTCCAGTCCGAACTGTTCAACCATACGGCGCAGTTCCGAGACGCCCTTTTCATTGGCCGCGATCTGCGCCTTCAGATCGGCAACATTCTGATCGGCATTCCGTGCAGGATGCGGTCCCGCCCCCAACATGTCCCGGAATGCGTCTTCGCGGAACAGCCCGGCATCGACCGCTTTGAAGTTGTCGATGAGAACCCCTTCGTCTTCGATCGTTTTGGAATCAGGCGGCATCGAACCCGGCGAAATACCGCCGATATCCGCGTGATGCCCGCGGCTGCCCACATAAAACAGAATCTCGCTGCCGCCATCATTGAAGACCGGCGTGATCACCGTCACGTCGGGCAAATGCGTGCCGCCGTTATAGGGTGCGTTGAGAACATAGACATCGCCGGGCGCCATCGATCCGGCATTGTTCCGGATCACCGCCCGGATGCTCTCCGACATGGACCCCAGATGCACCGGCATATGCGGCGCGTTCGCGACAAGATTTCCATCGGGATCAAAGATCGCACAGGAGAAGTCCAGCCGCTCCTTGATGTTCACCGAATAGGCCGTGTTCTGCAGGGTAAAACCCATCTGCTCGGCGATGGACATATAGAGGTTGTTGAACACTTCGAGCATCACCGGGTCGACTTTGGTGCCGATAGCTGCAACCCGTTGGGCGGCGACAACACGTTCGAGTACGAGGTCGCCACGCTCGGTCATCGTGGCCCGCCAGCCCGGTTCGACAATGGTGGTGGCGACCGCCTCGCTGATGATGGCCGGACCCTCGACCTGCGCCCCGGGCGACAATGATTCCCGCGCATAGACCGGCGTTGTGCGGGATGCGCCGTCCATATGCGAGCCGACCTCCGCAACAGCCGCGCCATCTCCCCCACCACCCATTTCTGGCTGACTGTGACCGACGGTTTCATCAGAAACACCCACCGCCTCAACAGCTGCAGTTTCAATGACCAGCGGCTTCTCGGGCATGATGAAGCCGTAGCGTTGTCGGTGCAGATCGGCAAACTGCTCGGACATGGTTGTGCTATCTGCGAAGTCCACCTCCAACGACGTGTCAGTGCCCTCGTAGCGCAGATGAAGCCGTCGCCGGACCTCAATCCGCGCTGCCGCCACGCCCTGCCCGGCGACTTCGTCATGGGCGGTGGCTGCCAGCCGTTCGAGAATTCCGGTCACGTCGCCCGAAATAGTTTCGCCCAGCGCCACCTCGACAGATTGCTCGCGCAACGCACGAATATCGGCAAGCCCCATCCCGTATGCCGACAGAACACCGGCGAGCGGATGCAGCAGAACGCGTGTCATACCCAGCGCATCCGCGACCAGACAGGCGTGCTGGCCTGCAGCGCCGCCAAACGCGCACAGGGTGTACTGCGTCACGTCATAGCCACGCTGGACGGAAATCTTTTTGATGGCATTCGCCATGTTTTCGACAGCGATCTTCAGGAAACCCTCCGCCACTTCGGCCGGGCTGCGGGTGTCACCGGTGGCCGCGCGAATGTCCTCTGTGAGCGCTGCAAACTTCTGCGCCACGACGTCCGCATCCAGCGGAGATTTCTGATCCGGCCCAAAGACCGCCGGAAAATGTTCGGGCTGCAATTTTCCGAGCATCACATTGCAGTCGGTCACGGTCAGCGGGCCACCCTTGCCATAGCTGGCCGGTCCCGGGTCCGCGCCCGCGCTCTCCGGACCCACACGGTAACGGGCACCATCAAACGAACAAATCGATCCACCGCCAGCCGCAACCGTGTGTATCTGCATCATCGGCGCGCGCATCCGCACACCCGCCACAAGAGTCTCGAAGGCGCGCTCATATTCGCCGTTGTAATGGGTCACATCGGTTGAGGTACCGCCCATGTCAAAGCCGATCATCTGGCTAAATCCGGCGGCTTCACTCACCTGTACGGCACCAACCACGCCGCCCGCGGGACCCGACAGGATCGCATCCTTGCCCTGGAACATATGCGCGTCGGTCAGCCCACCATTGGACTGCATGAACATCAGATTCACATCACCAAGGTCGCCTGCGACCCGGTCTACATACCGGCGTAAAATGGGAGACAGATAAGCATCCACCACCGTCGTGTCGCCGCGCCCCACGAACTTGATGAGCGGACTGGTCTCATGACTGACGGATATCTGTGTGAAGCCGATCTCTCGGGCAATCGCGGCGCACGCCGCTTCGTGATCGGGCACGCGATAGCCGTGCATGAAAGCGATGGCCACGGCGCGGATGCCGTCATCAAAAGCCGCTTGCAGAGCGACACGCGCGCTTACCGGATCGAATGGTACAAGCACTTCGTCTTTCGCGTTCACACGCTCATCGATCTCAACAACCTGCTCATAGAGAAGTTCAGGCAGGATAATATTTCGGTCGAACAGGCGCGGCCGCGCCTGATAGCCGATCCGCAGCGCGTCACGAAATCCACGCGTCACAGCCAATACGGTGCGGTCGCCCTTGCGTTCCAACAAGGCGTTGGTCGCCACGGTCGTGCCCATCTTGACGACACTGATCTGCGCAGAGGGGATCGGCTGATCCTTCGACAATCCCAGCAACTCACGCATGCCCTGTACAGCAGCATCGGCGTAGTGCTCGGGGTTGTCCGAGAGCAGCTTGTGGGTGTGCAGCTTACCGTCCGGCGCGCGTCCGACAATATCGGTAAACGTGCCACCGCGATCGATCCAGAAATGCCACTGGCCAACGCTGCTGTTTTCAGTCGTCTCGCTCATCAAAGTAACCTGTTCTGCAGATCGCGAGACTGGTTCTTCATCCTGTGAAAGTCAAAGGCACAGGTCGTTAAAGTGATGAGGCGGGCACCGTCGAATGACCACACCCGCCTCAGAATAGGACTGGAGTTCTATTTTGTCAGGGATACTGCTGGCTCGAACGTGCGCGCGCAATCGTGTCGCCGTCAGCGTCACGTGCACGGGCGCTCCATTCATAATTGTGCTTTCCGTTCGGCGGACACGGGCTTTGGTACTTGAACGCACCGGGCTGAATTGTGTTGTCACCGGTGTACTCGGCCGTTCCGCCACCGTGATTGTAGTTGGGGGCATCCTTATCTGTCAGGGAGAACCGAATTTCCTTGGTGCCTTCGGGAACATTGTTCAGCTCGAAAATCGGGTTCTCGACGCGATTGGGATAGCCGGTATTGCAAAGCGGAATATCGCCCCATTTAAACGTGAAGGAGAAATCTTCAGCATGGGCTGCAGTCGAAGACATTGCTGCGACACCAATAATCAAAGCACCGGCGAAATTGCGAAATTTCATTGGGCAAGCTCTTGTTGGTTATTGGAAACGGGTTTGCACGCAAAGAATGTACGATCAAACAAATGTCCACGCGTGTCACTTCATTTGGGCACAGAACCCGCAACAGTTGTGGATAAATACGCCAGGCACAACCAACGGGCATGCAAGTACCGGAACGAAAACCACGAATCACATGCTCTGCAAACTGAAGACGTGACAACGACCGTTCCCTCGCCGCCCGCTTTCCGGTAAACGTCTCCCCATGAGCATATGGGGCAAAGTACTGGGCGGCGCTGCCGGGTTTGCGATTGGCGGGCCATTGGGCGCGCTGATTGGCGTCGGCGCAGGCCATCTTTACGACAAGAAGCGTGAATACGCAGCCGAGGCGGGCAGCGCTGACCCGACCAAACAGGTTGGCTTCACCATTGCCGTGATCGCTCTCGGTGCCAAGCTGGCCAAGGCTGATGGCGTCGTGACGCCCGATGAAATTCGCGCCTTCCGGCGGGTCTTCAAGGTCGCGCCCGAGGAAACCCAGAACGTCGCGCGCATTTTCAATCAGGCACGCAAGTCCACTGCCGGATACGAGCCTTATGCCAAGCAGGTTTCCGGGATGTTCACGGACAACCCGGCCGTGCTTGAAGAACTTCTCAATTGTCTGTTCCACATTGCCAAGGCTGATGGCGAAGTCCACGAGGACGAACTCACCTATCTGCGCAACGTCGCCGCAATATTCGGGTTCACCGACGCTGACTTCGCACGCGTTCGCGAACAGAATATGGGCCCAGACCTCGCCGACCCCTATACTGTTCTGGGCGTCGCTCATGATGCGAGTGATGACGAAATTAAAACCACCTACCGCAAACTTGTGCGCGAGAACCATCCGGACTCCCTGATCGCCCAGGGCATGCCCGAAGAGTTTATCGAGATCGCAAACGACAAGCTCGCCGCGATCAACGCGGCCCATGACAAGATTTGCGCCCAGCGCGGGATCAAGTAGACACCCATCCGCACTTATGGCCTCTGATCCTCCCGTACTGACATTGAAAGGCGCCGCTGTTGGCTTCGGAGGCGAGCCGCTCTTCACCGACGCGGAACTTTCCATCACGCCCGGCATGCGGGCTTGTCTTGTCGGGCGAAACGGATCGGGCAAATCCACGATCCTCAAGGTGCTCGCAGGCGTGATCGAACCTGACGCGGGAGAACTCTACATCCAGCCCGGCCTCTCGATTGGCTACCTGCCGCAGGACGTTCCGATCATCTCCGGACAGACCGTGGCCGAATTTGTCGGGGAAGCCGGCGCACCGCGACACGAAGTCGATGCCGCCCTGTCGCGTGTCGAAATTGATGGCGCACGAATGGCGGATACGCTCTCGGGCGGTGAAGCACGGCGCGCGGCGATGGCCCGTGCGATGCTCGCCGATCCCGATGTGCTGTTGCTCGATGAGCCGACCAACCATCTCGACCTGCCCACCATCGAATGGCTCGAACGCGACCTTGTGGAACGGCGCAAAACGCTGGTCGTCATCAGCCATGACCGGGCATTCCTTGAGGCTGTAACCACCGATACGCTCTGGATGGATCGTGGAAAGCTGCGGCAAAACAGCAAGGGCTATGGCGACTTTGACAACTGGACCGATCAAATCGCTGACGCCGAGATCAAGGCCGCGCAGAAGCTCGACCAGAAACTCAAAGCCGAAGCGCGCTGGCTGCTGCGAGGTGTCACGGCCCGGCGCAAACGCAACCAGGGTCGTCTTGAGCGACTTGGCCGTTTGCGCGCCCAGCGCAAGGCGCTCTTAACCGGTCAGGATCTCGTCAAACTGGAACTCGATAGCGGCCCGATCAGCAGCCGCATGGTGATCGATTGTGAAAACCTGACAAAGTCCTTCGGTGACCTGAAGATCGTCGACGGATTTTCCACCCGCATTCTGCGCGGTGACCGTGTTGGGTTCATAGGACCCAACGGCGCGGGCAAAACGACACTTCTGAAAATTCTGATCGGCGAAGAGGAACGCGACAGTGGGCGGCTACGCCGGGCCAAGAATCTCTCAATCTCTTTCTTCGACCAGACCCGCAGCCAGCTCGACCCGAAGGATACACTTTGGCAAACCTTGGCACCCCGTGGAGGTGATTCCATCAATGTGCGCGGCACACCACGTCATGTGGTTGCCTATCTGCGAGATTTTCTGTTCGACGAAAAACAGGCGCGTGCGCCCGTCGGCACGCTATCAGGTGGCGAGCGCAACAGATTGTTGCTCGCCAAAATCCTTGCCCAGCCTTCCAACCTCCTGGTGCTCGACGAACCGACCAACGATCTCGATGCCGACACGCTCGATGTCCTGCTCGATATGCTCGACAGCTATGACGGGACCGTTCTACTGGTCAGCCATGACCGTGATTTCCTGAATCGAGTTGTGAACAGCACGATCGCCGTCGAGGGTGACGGGATCGTTGAGGAGTACCCCGGAGGCTACGCGGACTACCTCCGCCAGCGGAAAAGAAAAGCCGCGCCCGACAAAACCGCAAAACCTCGCGATACAGCCAATCCAGCAAAACCACGCCCCAAAAGCGCGGCCGTGAAGAAACTATCATTCAACGAGCAACACGAGCTCGACAATCTGCCGGATAGGATCAGCGCGCTGGAAACGGCCAAAACAGAGCTGGAGAAAGCTCTGGCTGATCCCAACCTGTTTGCCCGGGACCGAAGCGGCTATGAAGCCGCTGCACAAAAGCTTTCTGAAGTTGAAACTGCAATTACGGCGGCCGAGGATCGATGGCTCGAACTCGATGCCCGACATGAAGAGCTCACGGGCCGGGCCGCGTCATGATCACGACGTTCGTCTCGCCCAATTGCGGACCGCGCAAATCCGAAAAGGGAATCGCACCGGTGATCGACACGCTGGTCATCCACTACACGGGCATGATGCCGACCCGCCGCGCCCTCGACTGGTTGTGTGATCCTATTTCTCAGGTCAGCGCGCATTACCTTATCGACGAAGACGGCACGACATGGCGCATGGTCGAAGAGGCAGATCGCGCATGGCATGCCGGCGTTGGCGCCTGGCGTGGTTGGCGGGACATCAACTCCCGCTCGATCGGGATCGAACTCTCCAATCCAGGCCATGACTACGGTTACCGGGCATTTCCCAACGCGCAGATCGAAACTCTGATCGAACTCACGAATGGCATTCTGGAGCGTCACCCCATTCCGGCGCGGAACGTCGTCGCCCATTCTGACATCGCACCATCGCGCAAGATTGACCCCGGCGAACTCTTTCCATGGGGCCAACTGGCCGCGAACGGGATCGGCGTCTGGCCGGGTCAGGTTTCGGCAGCGGTGTCGGAACAGGACGCAGCGCAAACCCTGCAGGCGATCGGCTACGATGTAGCCGAAAACAAGTTCAAAACCGTGCTGTCAGCGTTTCAGCGCCGATTTCGGCCCGCCTGTTTCGACGGCGTACTTGATCACGAAACACGCAGCTGCATCGCCGCGGTCCACGAGCTGGTTGCAGAAACGCCACCTACGGACTAATGAACGGGCGCGTCAGGCGGTCGGATGGCCGCGCGCGGGCAATGGGGAAACCCGTCCGCGTGAGGAAAGTCCGGGCTCCACGGAAGTACGGTGCCGGTTAACGGCCGGCGGGGGCAACCCCAGGGAAAGTGCCACAGAAAGCAAACCGCCTGTCTCGCTTCGGTGACGACAGGTAAGGGTGAAAGGGTGCGGTAAGAGCGCACCGCACCCCCGGCGACGGGGGTGGCAGGGCAAACCCCACCGGGAGCAAGACCGAATAGGGGCTGCATATGGCGCACTTCCGCGCCGTGGCCCGGGTAGGTCGCGTGAGGCATCCGGCAACGGATGTCCCAGATGAATGGTCATCTCCCGTGATTACTTCGGTAATTGCGGGGACAGAACCCGGCTTACAGACCGCCTGACGCCTACTTTCCAAGAACAGAACATACCAAGAACATAGTTCTGCCGCTTTATTGCGCGAAGAATTTGTTTGATCCGGCGCGACTCATCGTCGGAGAAGATTCGGGTTACTTGATCGGGCATAGAGCAACCCAATCAACACTCGAAAATATATGGGTTTTTACTGGTTTAGTCGTTGACGACCCATTGAAACCCATGATATCCCAAAAATTCCCATACTGGCGCTTATGCCAAGAAAACGGAGGGGCTGGAGCCGTCGCGTCAAAAACGACGGTGTGCAAACACGATGGCGTTGTTTCTGTCGACCACGATCAACAAGGTCGACCGCAAGGGGCGAGTATCCGTTCCTGCGGCGTTTCGTGCTGTCCTGTCAGGGCAGGCGTTCCATGGAATTGTCGCCTTCCCGTCCTTCAAGCATCCCGCTGTTCAATGTGGCGGCATGGAGTGGATGGAGAAACTGGGCGCAGGCGTCGACGCCTATGACATGTTCTCCGACGAACACGACACACTGACAGCCGCCCTCTTCGCGAATGCACAGCAACTTTCCTTTGATGGCGAAGGCCGGGTGCTACTTCCCGAATCTCTGATCGAGCATGCGAGCCTGTCCGAACAGGCTGCCTTTGTTGGCCGCGGTCCGCTCTTCGAGGTCTGGAACCCAGGCACG
Source organism: uncultured Alphaproteobacteria bacterium (assembly GCA_943787745.1). Taxonomy (GTDB): domain Bacteria; phylum Pseudomonadota; class Alphaproteobacteria; order UBA6615; family UBA6615; genus JABJAG01. The sequence continues at coordinate 1,262,473 of CALSNJ010000002.1, forward strand.
TTCCAGGCCTATCAGGCCGAAGCCGTCCGTCAGGCCTCCGAAAAGGGCCTCACCCTTCGCCCCGGCACCCCGCCCGGCGGAGAAGGAGGACAACGGTGATGGCGGCGCGTTCCACGCGTCACCCCGACAACTCCGGAGTCTCCGTGACTCCCGGACACACTCCGGTTCTCCTCAACGAGGTCATTGAAGCCCTCAATCCGCGCGATGGCGGCATCTATGTTGATGGCACACTTGGCGGTGGTGGCTATACCCGTGCCATTCTGGATGCTGCGGATTGCACCGTTCTCGGGATCGATCGTGACCCTGATGCGATCTCTCGCAACGAACCCCTTCTCGAAATCTACGGCGCCCGCCTGATGCTGGTGCCCGGTCGTTTTGGCGACATGGACGCACTGGTGCGAGGCCTCGGCTTTGATGCCGTGGACGGCGTCACTCTCGACCTCGGTGTTTCCTCACCACAGATTGATGAGGCCGAACGCGGCTTTTCCTTCGCCAAGGATGGCCCGCTCGACATGCGCATGGAGCGCGTTGGGGAAAGCGCCGCCGATGTGGTCAACACGGCGAGCGAAGAAGACCTTTCCAATATCGTTTTCCGACTTGGCGAAGAACGTCACGCACGCAGGGTCGCACGCGCAATTGTACGGGCCCGGACAGAACAGGTCTTCGAGACCACGGCACAACTTGCCGATGTGGTTCGCAGCGTGGTGCCGAAATCGCGCAAGACCCATGTCGACCCTGCAACCCGGACGTTTCAGGCGATCCGCATTCACGTGAATGATGAAATCGGCGAACTCGAGCGCGGCCTGATCGGCGCAGAGGCCCTGCTGCGCCCCAATGGGCGCCTTGCTGTGGTGTCTTTTCATTCTCTGGAAGACCGTCCAGTGAAAGCCTTTTTGCGCACGCGCAGTGGCGGCGATGGCCGCGGCTCGCGGCACCTGCCCGACGCACCTGCGGGCCGCGCACCGGCCTGGCGCCTGCCGACACGGCGCGCCATACGCCCCAGTGACAAAGAAACCAGCAGCAACCCGCGCGCGCGCTCGGCGAGCCTTCGTGTGGGCGAACGCACTGACGCGCCCTCCTGGGGTTCGCTCAAAGAGGAGGCTGCCGGATGATCCGACCAACCTCCGCCATCCTTCTGGTTCTCGCCGCGGCGGCCGGTGGCGCGCTGTTCCACGTGTCGTTTGAAGTGTCTGCCCTCGACGACCGACTGGGAACGCTGAACCGCGACATCAAGAGTGACCGCGAAGCCATTCACGTGTTGAAAGCCGAATGGAGCTTCCTGAACCAGCCCGAACGGATTGAGGAACTCGCCCGACGACATCTGGATTTGACCCCGGTCTCGGGCAAACAGCTGACCGGTGCTGGCACGCTTCCGGTGCGTCCTGAGCAAGATCTCCCGGCGCCCCAGATCGATAACGGCCAGAATATTGATCGCGCAATTCTTCTCGATGCAGGCGCCCCCAAAGCCAAGCCCGCAGCGCCACATCGTCGCGCCATCGTTCCCGTCGTGAGCCATACCGCGAAAACCGACGTCGCAAGCCGATCATTGGACGACGTTCTTCGTGAGATCGTCAGCGACGACGTGCATGCCGGAAAGGCAGGCGCACGATGATCCGTCGCATCAAGATGGAAAGCACCAAAAAGCAGGCCATCGAGACCGCCCGCAACCGATTGCTGATCGGCGGCGCGCTCATGGCAGCCGCATTCCTGGTTGTCGGAGCCCGCCTGTTCGACATCGTCGTGCTCAACGAAAACGAAGATCTTCGGCGTGCAGCAGCGCGAGACATCGTCCGCCCGGACATCATGGCCCGGGCCGACATTGTCGATCGCAATGGTATTTTGCTGGCCACGAGCCTGCCCACGGCATCGCTCTTTGCCAATCCGCACAAAGTTTCGGATCCGGCCAGCGCCGCGACACGGATCGTCGAGGTCCTCCCGGATTTGAGCGAGGAAGTTGTCGCCGCACGGCTTTCCGCTGACAAAGGCTTTGTCTGGCTACGTCGCAACCTGACCCCGACCCAACAGTTCGAGATCAACCGACTTGGCATCCCAGGGCTTGATTTTGAAGAGGAAGAACGGCGCGTCTATCCTCACGGACGCCTGGCCGGCCACATCATAGGGTTCACGAATGTGGACAATGCCGGTCTTGCCGGTATCGAACAGAGTATGGACGCGGCCATCTCCGGCGCGAAAGAACCGCTCAAGCTATCGATCGACATTCGTGTCCAACAGATTGTGCGTCAGGAACTCGCCGCACAGATCGAAAAGTTCAAAGCCATCGGCGGCGGCGGAATCGTGCTGGACGTGCGGACCGGCGAAGTGATCTCCATGGTCTCTCTCCCGGACTTTGACCCCAACGCGCCTGCGCAGGCCCCCGACGAGACACGCTTCAACCGGATCACACTCGGTGTTTACGAGCTCGGCTCGGTGTTCAAGATTTTCAACCATGCGATCGCATTGGAGACCGGTGCGGCCTCCATGTCGAAAAGCTATGACGCAACAAAGCCGATCAAAATTTCGCGCTTCCGAATTTCGGACTATCACCCTGAAAACCGGTGGTTGACCGTCCCGGAAATTTTCAAGCTGTCCTCCAATATCGGATCCGCGAAGATGGCGCTGGATATCGGCTCCGAGCGTCAGCGCAAATATCTTGGCCATCTGGGCCTGCTGCGTCGCACGAGCATCGAGCTTCCTGAACAATCCATGCCGATGATCCCGGCCCGCTGGCGTGAGATCAATACGATGACCATTTCCTATGGTCACGGCATTGCCGTCAGTCCTTTGCATCTCGCCAGCGCCGTCGCCGCCACCGTCAATGGCGGCATCCTGCGCCCCGCCACACTGATCCGCGCAAAAACCCCTGAAACCGGAGGCGTACAGGTCTTCTCGGCAGAAACCTCAGACAAAATGCGGCGCCTGCTTCGTCTGGTCGTTGAGAATGGCACCGGCCGCAATGCCGACGCACCAGGTTATCTCGTCGGCGGCAAGACCGGCACAGCCGAGAAACAGGTCAACGGCAGCTACAAGCGCAATGCGCTGATCTCGTCCTTTGTTGGGGTCTTTCCGGCCACCGACCCGCGCTTTGTTGTTTACATCATGATCGACGAGCCCAAGGGCATTCGCGAAAGCTTCGGCTACGCCACAGGCGGCTGGACCGCCGCACCGGTTGTCGGCGGCGTCATCAAACGCATGGCGCCTCTTATGGGCATCAAGCCGCTCGATGAAACCGCACCTGAAATCGTCCGCGCCCTGAACGTCAATCTCACCGCAGGGCCTGCCGAGGGCCGGCCCAATGCGACTAACTGATCTGTTGCCCGAGATGATGAACATCGATCCCATCATGCGCGAAACGGAAATATCCGGGCTCACCGCAGACAGTCGGCGGGTCGAGCCGGGCTATCTTTTTGCCGCGCTTCCCAGCGCGACCGAGAATTCAGGCACGGACGGCCGAGACTACATCGAGGACGCGGTTGCACGCGGTGCCGTTGCGATCCTCGCACCCGACGGCACAACAGTCGAAACGCCGGGGGAGAATGCCCCCTGCGTGATCACAGACGAAAATCCACGCTGGCGGCTCGCGCAGTTTGCGTCCCGATTCTACGAAAAACAGCCGCGGACAGTTGTCGGGATCACCGGAACAAACGGCAAATCGTCCGTCGCCGGCTTCACGCGACAGATATGGTCCGTGCTCGGCGAGACATCAGCCAGCATGGGCACGCTGGGTCTTGATGCGGATGGTTTTGATGCCGGCCCCAGCCTGACGACACCCGACCCGGTGACACTGCATGAAACACTATCCGACCTGGCGACAGCCGGTGTTCACCATCTTGCACTGGAGGCCTCCTCTCATGGCCTCGATCAGTATCGCCTGGATGGCGTTCGGTTTGCCGCTGCGGCGTTCACCAACCTGAGCCGTGACCATCTCGACTATCACAAGACCGAAGCGGCCTATCTCGACGCCAAGCTTCGACTCTTCCGGTTTCTTCTGCCTCATGACGGCGCCGCAATCCTGAACGCTGATTCTCCCTACTTCGAACCTGTCGCCGATGTCTGCCGTTCGACAGGACATCGCATCCGAAGCTTCGGAATCCAGACCAGCGACATTCATATAGCGGACGTCTCAGCCCTGTCCGACGGGCTGCGCCTTTGCATCACAATGCGTGACCAGAGCTTTGAAACCCGCCTCAATCTTGTTGGCGGATTTCAGGCCTATAACGTTCTCGCGGCTCTCGCCCTTGCGGTCGAAACCGGCTCGGATATGACGGATGCGTTTGGCACTCTCGCCCATCTGCGCGGCGTCCGAGGTCGCATGGAACACGTGGGCGGGCTCGACAATGGCGCCCAGGTCTATGTGGACTACGCACACACACCCGACGCGCTGAAAACCGCACTCACCGCAATCCGGCCGCATGTGAGAAACCTTCTCCATGTCGTATTCGGTGCGGGTGGCGACAGAGATTCAGGCAAACGTCCAATGATGGGCCAGATCGCAGCCACACATGCGGACCGGGTCATCGTCACCGATGACAATCCACGTCACGAAGACCCCAACACCATCCGGCGGCAGGTGCTGAACGGATGTCCGAAGGCCGATGACATCGGCAATCGGGAGGAAGCCATCGCGGCGGCTGTCGCAAACCTCGAAGCCGGCGACATTTTGATGATTGCAGGCAAAGGCCACGAAACCGGTCAAATTATTGGCAGCGAAACTCGCCCCTTCGATGATGCCGAAGTGGCACGCAAAGTCATTCTTGGCCGCGGTGGCGAGGTGGTCGAATGATGACGCCCGCACCACTCTGGAACTCGGAAGAAGTCATTGCGGCCACGCTCGGAAGCGCGACTGGCGGAACGGACGCATGGACCGCGACCGGCGTATCCATCGATAGCCGGACCTGCCAGCCAGGAGACCTGTACGTGTCGATTTCCGGCGACCAGTTCGATGGCCATGACTTCGTGGCCGGCGCGCTTGAATCTGGCGCCTGCGCTGCAATCGTCACTCGCCGCCCTGACGGGCTGGGAGATGATGCGCCTCTCGTTCAGGTCGATGATGCCATGGATGCGCTTGAGGCACTTGGGCGCGCGGCACGGGATCGTGCTGCCGCATCCGTGATCGGGGTAACGGGTTCCGTCGGCAAAACCGGTACGAAAGAAGCCCTCACTCTGGCATTTGGCGCGCTGGGCGAAACCCATGCGACGCTCGGCAACCTCAACAATCACATCGGCGTGCCGTTGACGCTCGCGCGATTACCGCGCGACGCCCGCTTTGCCGTTGTCGAAATGGGTATGAACCACGCTGGTGAAATATCAGAACTTTCAATGCTTGCGCGACCCGATGTGGCCATCATCACAACCATCGCCGCTGTTCACCTGGAGTTCTTTGATAGCGTTGCGGGGATTGCGGATGCCAAGGCCGAGATCTTTGACGGCATGGCCAAGGGCGGCACAGCCATTCTCAACCGCGACAACATCTACTTTGCCATTCTCGCGTCACGCGCCTGGGCACATGGGGTAGAACGTGTGGTGGGCTTCGGTGCGCATCCTGAAGCCGATGCGCAATTGTCCGCCTGTGCGTTGACCGGCGACGGTAGCGATATCACAGCACGAATAGGCGACCACATCGTGCGCTACCAGCTTCGTGTCCCGGGACGCCATTGGGTTCACAATTCACTCGCAGTACTGGCCAGCGTTCACGCGCTTGATGGCGACCTCAACGCGGCAGCAGAAGCCCTTGAGCTTCTGGAAGCGCCGCGCGGTCGTGGCGCACGGATCGACATCCAGCTTGAGGACGGCACGCTTACATTGATCGACGAAAGCTATAACGCCAGCCCCGCCTCGATGCGTGCTGCGATCGCTGTTCTCGCGAGCAGCCGGACCAAGCCCGGCGGCCGCCGGATCGCAATCCTCGGGGACATGCTCGAATTGGGCGAAACCGCCCCTCAACTACACGCCGCTCTCGCACGTGATCTCGAATCCAGTGACATCGATCTTGTATTCTGTGCGGGCCCGAACATGAACGCACTCGACGCGGCACTGCCCGCAAAAATGCGCGGCGCCCACGCGAAAGATTCCAAAGGCCTCACGCCAGCCGTCCTGAACGCGATCCGTGGCGGTGACGTTGTGATGGTGAAAGGCTCCCTTGGAAGCCAGATGGCCGTCATCGTTGATGCCCTCTCCGCCATGGATATCGGCAACGCCGGGCTAAGGGGGGTTCCTCATGCTGTTTAATCTGCTTGGACCGCTCGCAGACGAGTTCATTCTTTTCAATCTTTTCAATTCACTCACCTTCCGGGCTGGCGGGGCGGTGGTGACGGCATTGGCTGTCTCGTTCTTGTTCGGTCCCATGATCATTGGCTGGCTAAAAAAGCAACAACCCGGTGGCCAACCAATCCGTGAGGATGGCCCTCAGGGTCATTTCAAGAAGGCCGGCACGCCCACCATGGGCGGGTTCCTGATCCTGTTGGCGATTATCGTCAGCACGCTGCTTTGGGCTGACTTGCGCAACGGATATGTCTGGGCGCTGCTGCTGATTACCATCGGTTTCGGGGCCATCGGTTTTGCTGATGACTACCAGAAGCTCACCCGCTCCCACTCCAAAGGGATCCCGGGTCGCGTTCGATTGTTCGCCGAAATCGTGGTCGCCGGCGTCGCCACATTCTGGATTATGCGCCTCACACCGGACCCCATTGCCACCGGCCTTGCATTGCCGTTTGTGAAAAACTTCCTGATCGAACTGAGCTGGTTCTTCATTCCGTTTGCGATCTTCGTGATCGTCGGCGCTTCGAACTCGGTCAACCTCACAGATGGATTGGATGGCCTGGCCATTGTGCCCGTGATGATCGCGGCTGGCTGTTTTGGCCTGATCACCTATGTCGCCGGCAATTCGGTGTTCGCCAACTACCTGCTGATCTACGCGGTGCCCGGCGCGGGTGAACTGACAATATTCTGCGGCGCCCTGATTGGCGCGAGTCTCGGTTTTCTCTGGTTCAACGCCCCGCCGGCCATGGTGTTCATGGGCGACACGGGATCCCTCGCCATGGGTGGCGCTCTCGGCGGCATCGCCGTTGTCACCAAGCACGAACTCGTCCTCGCAATCATCGGTGGCTTGTTCGTTCTCGAAACCGTCTCCGTGATCGTGCAGGTCGCATCCTTCAAGATGACTGGCCGACGTGTCTTCAAGATGGCCCCCTTGCATCACCACTTCGAACAGAAGGGGTGGGCAGAACCAACCATCGTGATCCGGTTCTGGATCATCGCCATGGTGCTGGCGCTTGTCGGCCTCGCAACACTGAAGCTGCGGTGAGTCGATGAACGGATCAGCCACATTCAATCGTCTCGATCTCTCGGCCTATCAGGGCCGGGACATCGCCGTTCTGGGCCTTGGCATTTCAGGCCAAAGCGCGGCAACTGCACTGCAGGGTGCCGGCGCTCGGGTCATGGCCTGGGATGACTCCTCCGAACGGCGAGCCGCAATCTCCGCAAAGGGCGTATCAGCTGTTGACCTTATGGGTGTCGACTTCAAGACGGTCGATGCGCTCGTCCTCAGCCCTGGAATTCCGCACGGACACCCCCACTCGCACCCGATGATTGATCGTGCGCGCGATGCCGACTGCCAGATTGTCTGTGATCTCGAACTTCTCACCCGTGTCGAAACGGATGCCCGATATATCGGCATCACCGGCACCAATGGAAAATCGACCACCACTGCACTGATCGGACACATCCTGTCCGAAACCGGGATCGCGAATGCGGTGGGCGGCAATATTGGTGCGCCGGGTCTCGATCTCCCGGCGATGGGTGCATCCGGCGTTTATGTGCTGGAGCTTTCCTCCTACCAGCTCGAACTTTTGCCCACAGCGATATTCGATATTGCCATCCTGCTAAACATCACACCGGACCATCTCGACCGCCATGGCGGGATGGATGGTTATGTCGCGGCAAAACAGCGGATATTCGATGGTCAGCGCTCTGGCCAGACAGCCATCGTCGGAATCGATGACGCCCCATCGCGCGGGATGTTTGAAGGACTCCGCGACGGCAGTGATGCCACGCTCATTCCGTTATCGACGCATGAAGCCTGCCCGGGTGGCATATACGTCTCGGAAGGCTGGCTCATTGATGATCGCAACGGCACGGCCCAACGCGTCCTCGAACTCTCAAGTCTCGAGACCCTGCCCGGCGCGCACAACGCCCAGAACGTGGCGGCGGCCTATGCTGCCAGCACCGTGATCGCGGGTGCAAAACATGAAAAGAAACAAATCGCAATCATTGCGGCCATCCGATCTTTCCCAGGACTGGCACATCGACAGGAACTTGTCGGCTACCGGAAGTCTGTTCGGTTTGTAAACGATTCCAAGGCAACCAACGCCGAAGCCGCAGCCCATGCTCTGGCCGCCTATGACAACATCATCTGGATCGCAGGCGGCATCGCCAAAGAGGGCGGAATCAAGTCCCTGCGCGATCAATTTGGTCGCATTCAGCACGCATTCCTGATTGGCGAAGCCGCTGACGAATTCGCAGAAACTCTGGACGGCCAGGTGCCGTTCGACGTCTCGGGGGATTTGGCCACGGCCGTATCAGAAGCCGCAAAACTCGCGGGCGATGGCCCCGCGACCGTTTTACTGGCACCAGCCTGCGCCTCCTTCGATCAGTTCCCCAGTTTCGAGGCGCGCGGCGATGCCTTCAAGACAGCCGTTGCGGCCCTCGATGGATTTACGCCCCAAAACGCGGGAGGTTCGGCATGACGCCCTTTACCCGCGCAGACACGTCGATTCTTGGCCGTTGGTGGTGGACGGTTGACCGGTGGAGCCTTGTGGCAATCGCTGCCCTGATGGCCTTCGGCGCACTTCTGGCCGCCGCCTCCAGTCCCGCTGTAGCGGAACGAATTGGCCTGGACGCACTCTACTTCATCAAGCGTCACTTCATGCTGCTTCCGGTTTCCGTAGTCCTGATTGTCGCGATCTCGGCACTCACGCCGATTCAGGTTCGTCGTTTTGCAGTGATTGCCTTCCTGGGCTGCATTGTCCTGCTTGTCGCCACACTGGCGCTGGGCGTGGAAATCAAGGGAGCACGTCGCTGGCTCTCCCTCGCCGGGTTCTCCCTCCAGGTGACCGAGTTCGTAAAACCGACCTTTGCCGTTGTCGCGGCCTGGCTGTTCAGCGAAGCCGCGCATGATCCGCGCTTTCCCGGACGTTTGATCAGCACGGGACTCTTTGCAGTCGTCCTCGCACTCGTCATTGCCCAACCCGATCTGGGACAGGCCGTTGTGATCACATCGGTGTGGATGGCGCAGTTCTTCCTCGCCGGCCTGTCGATGTGGCTGGTTGGCGGTCTGGTCGTGCTGGGCGTGGCCGGACTGATCGGCGCCTATTTCACGCTGCCCCACGTCACCAGTCGAATTGATCGGTTCCTCAATCCGGATTCCGGCGACACCTATCAGATCGAACGCAGTATCGAAGCCTTCTCGAGCGGTGGCCTGTTTGGCCGTGGCCCGGGCGAAGGCACGGTCAAAAATGTTTTGCCCGATGCCCATGCCGATTTCGTCTTTGCGGTCGCCGGTGAAGAGCTCGGACTGCTGGTTACCCTGATCATTGTCGGGCTGTTCGCCTTCATCGTGCTGCGCGGATTGGCGCGCGCCATGTCCGAGCAAAATCTATTTGTTCTGCTGGCCGTGTCTGGCCTGCTCGTTCAATTCGGTTTCCAGGCATTGGTCAATATGAGTTCCAGTCTTCAGTTGATCCCGACAAAGGGCATGACACTGCCGTTCATCAGTTATGGCGGCTCCTCGCTTCTTGGGATTGGCATTGGCCTTGGCATGACCCTCGCGCTGACTCGGCGACGGCTCGGTTCGGAGGCGATGACATGAGCAACATGCAGCGCCCGATCATGATCACGGCTGGCGGCACCGGCGGACATATGTTCCCGGCTGTCTCACTTGCCAATATTCTGGCCGCACGCGGACATCGGGTGATGTTTGTGACCGACCCCCGTGGCGCCACCATCAAAACCGATGTGCTGGGCCTTTCGGAAGACGTCGCACGCCACACCATTTCGGCACGCAGCCTCTCGGGTGGCATGAAGGGCATTGCCGCGGGCGTGAGCGCACTGACGCGTGGGTTCTTTGAATCGCGCCGCCTGATCCGTGAGCACAATCCCGTGCTCGCCGTCGGATTTGGTGGCTACCCGACCGTACCGCCCATTCTGGCAGCCGGTCTGTCCGGGCTTCCCACGGTCATTCACGAACAGAACGCACTCCTTGGCCGCGCCAACCGGCGGCTCGCGCGCGGTGCTGCCGCCTTCGCGCTGAGCTTTGCGCAAACCCAGCGCCTCAAATCCACAGGGCACGAGCGCTCGACTGTGGTGGGCAATCCCGTCCGTGCCGAAATCGCAGCACTCGCGGCCCGGCCTTACACACCTCCAAGCGGCGTAATCGACCTGTTGATCGTAGGCGGCAGTCAGGGCGCCCAGGTTTTCTCGAAGATCGTTCCTGCGGCCTTCAGTTCCCTGACGGCACCACAGCGCGCCCGGTTCCGAATCGCACAGCAATGCCGCGCTGAGGATATCGAGGCCGTGCGTGAAACCTATGCCGCGCTGAATATGCCCGTCGAACTTCAGACATTCTTCGAAGACATCCCCTCGCGCCTCGCCGCCGCACATCTTGTGGTTGGCCGTTCCGGCGCTTCGACAGTGGCAGAACTGACGGCCGCCGGTCGCCCCGCGCTCTACGTTCCCTACCCTCATGCTGTCGATGATCACCAGATGGCCAATGCCCGCGCGGTTGAAGCCGCAGGTGCGGGCTGGGTCATGGCGCAGAAGGAATTCAGCCCGTCCGCCATGGCCGGCTGGCTTGAGGCGGCGCTGGAATCTTCCGAGGCTCTGGCGCGCGTCGCATCCGCAGCACGTGCGCTGGGCCATCCGGATGCAGCAGATCGTCTGGCCGATCTCGTGGAACACCTCATTCCGGCCAATGGCAACGGAAATGGCCGACGCGAACCCGAAATGCGGGAGGCCGCAGAATGAGAACTCTTCCTCTCGATATTGGCATGATCCATTTCGTCGGCATCGGCGGCATCGGCATGAGCGGCATCGCCGAAACACTGAATGCATTGAACTATCAGGTTCAGGGCAGTGATATTTCCGACAATGCCAATGTGAAGCGTCTGCGCGATCTCGGCATTGGTGTCGAGGTCGGCCATCGCGCCGAGAACATCGAAAACGCCTCTGTCCTCGTCGTGTCGACAGCGGTGAAGGCCGACAACCCGGAAGTTGTCGCGGCACGCGCACGGCTTGTCCCTGTTGTTCGTCGGGCCGAGATGCTGGCTGAACTGATGCGCCTGAAATGGTCCATCGCGGTCGGCGGCACCCACGGCAAAACGACCACCACATCACTGATCGCGTGCATGCTTGACGCTGCTGATCGCGACCCGACAGTTATCAATGGCGGCATCATCAACGCTTACGGAACCAATGCCCGATTGGGCGACGGTGAGTGGATGGTGGTTGAAGCCGATGAATCGGACGGCACTTTCACCAAGCTACCCGCCGCGATTGCGGTCGTTACAAATATCGACCCCGAACATCTGGATTTCTACGGCACTTTCGATGGTGTTCGTGAGGCATTCAAGACTTTCGTTTCGAACATCCCGTTCTACGGCTTTGCTGCCATGTGTATCGATCACCCAGAGGTGCAGGCACTCATTCCGCAGCTCGAGGATCGCCGCATTGTAACCTACGGCTTTTCACGTCAGGCAGATGTTCGCGGGATCAATCTTGAAACGGACAAGAACGGCCTGACCTTTGATGTCGTTATCGGGCAACGCTCGGGCGGGCCAGATCGTACGATCAAGGGACTACGCCTGCCAATGTATGGCGCGCACAACGCTCAGAACGCACTTGCGGCAGTCACCATCGCGCTGGAAATGGATATCACGGATGACATTATCCGCGATGGCTTCACCGGATTCCGCGGCGTCAACCGGCGTTTCACAAAGACCGGCGAAGCTGGCGGCATCACTGTCATTGATGACTACGGGCATCATCCGGTTGAGATCGAGGCCGTATTGGACGCGGCCCGTTCGGCTACGGATGGGCGTGTGATTGGCGTCTTCCAGCCGCATCGTTATTCGCGCGTCGAAAGCCTGTTCGACGACTTCTGCACCTGCTTCAACGACGCGGACATTGTCTTCGTGTCGGACATCTACCCGGCCGGCGAGGCCCCGATCGAGGGAGTGGACCGCGACGCACTGGTGAACGGGCTTCGTGCCCGCGGTCACCGGGACGTCCGGCCCCTCCCCGATCCGGATCGCCTGGCTGAACTGATCGCATCCAGTGCGTCGGATGGCGACATGGTTGTCTGCCTTGGCGCGGGCACCATAACGGCATGGGCTCAGAAACTGCCGGTGGACCTGAAACCTCTCGTCGACCAAAGCACGGGGACGGAGGGATGACGATGGCGGCTTTCTCTGCACCTCCCTCACTGCTCGACCGGCTCCCCGCCGTGCGTGGCAGATACGAACCTGACGGCGCCATCGGGCGCTACACCTGGTTCCGCGTCGGTGGCCCCGCCGAAGTTCTGTTTCGCCCGGCCGATGTTGCTGACCTGGCGAACTTTCTGGCTGGCAAACCCCACGACGTCCCCGTGACGCTCCTGGGTGCAGGATCCAATATGCTGATCCGCGACGGGGGTATTCCCGGCGTCGTGATCCGGTTGGGGCGCCCCTTTACCAAGATCCGGTGCGACGGCACGACAATTCAGGCCGGTGCGATGGCACTGGACTACAACGTTGCAAAGGCTGCCCGCGACGCCGGCGTGGCCGGGTTCGAATTCATGGCCGGCATTCCCGGCACCATCGGCGGCGGCCTGCGCATGAACGCAGGTGCCTATGGACGCGAGTTCAAGGATGTCGTCCGTGAGGCCACAGCGCTGACCTCCCATGGTGAGACCCGCGTTCTTTCTCCCGAAGATTGGGGACCCAGCTATCGAGGTTCTGCAGTTCCATCCGACTGGATCTTCGTTGGCTGTGTGATGGACGGCGTCTGGGGCAACGTCGCCGAAATCACCAAGGCCATGGAGCTGGTTCAGGAATCCCGCGAAGAAACCCAGCCGATCCGCACCCGCACGGGCGGCAGCACCTTCAAGAACCCGAATGGTCACAAGGCATGGGAACTCGTCGATCGTGCGGGTTGCCGCGGCCTGAAACTGGGCGGCGCGCAGGTATCCGAAAAACATTGCAACTTCCTGGTCAACACCGGCGGCGCGACAGCTGCTGACATCGAAGGCCTTGGGGAAGAAGTTCGCCGACGCGTACGCGAATGCACAGGTATTGAACTTGTCTGGGAGCTCGAGCGTATCGGCACCCCCGGGGGAGGCGAGGCATGACCGTCCGCACCCACAACAAGATCGCTGTCCTGATGGGTGGCACATCGGCCGAACGGGATGTGTCACTCCAATCCGGCCACCAGTGTGCAGCGGCTCTGCGTGACGCCGGATACGATGTGACTGAAATAGACGTAACAGCAGATATCACCGCGCTGATTCAGGCCCTCACACCAAGACCCGATGCCGTTTTCAACGCTCTGCACGGACGTGCAGGTGAGGACGGAAACATTCAGGGTCTTCTGAACCTGCTCGGCATCCCCTACACACATTCCGGCCTGCTCGCTTCGGCTCTGGCCATGGACAAGGCTGTGGCACGTACGATGTTCGAGAAAGAGGGCCTCACTGTTGCCAAAGGCCGTTTGGCGACACGGGAAGAGATCCTTGGCGGGGATATCCTGCCGCGACCTTATGTTGTCAAACCGAACAATGAAGGCTCATCCGTCGGAATCCAGATCATTCATGACGGCGACATGGGACCTGATCCCGATGCCATTGATGCTGACACATTGCTGGTTGAGGAATTTATTCCAGGCCGCGAACTGACGGTCGCTGTGATGGGCGCACCTGGCGAAGAGCCCAAGCCGCTCGCCGTCACGGAGCTGCGCCCCAAAAAGGGCTTCTATGACTACGAAGCCAAATACACGGACGGTGTGACCGAGCATTTGGTGCCCGCACCGGTCTCCCAGGGCCTTGGTGCCAAGGCGATGGCCTGGGCGGCACAAGCACACAAGGCGCTCAACTGCCGCGGCGTGACCCGGACCGATTTCCGATATGACGACTCGCGCGACGCCCTCGTCATTCTTGAACTGAACACACAACCGGGCATGACGCAGCTTTCGCTCGTGCCCGAACAGGCGAGCCATTGCGGCATCGCTTTTCCAGAACTGGTGAGTTGGATGGTGGAGACGGCGCAATGCGATTGATGCCGAGTATTTTCAGAAACGAAGATCGCAAGACGCGGCGTTCCCAATCCGGAAAGCTGCGCCGCAGGTTGATCAAGGCAGGCATTCTCACAGCAACCATCGGTGTGTTCGGTGGCGGTGGCTGGTACCTGATCCAAAGCGGCTGGGTGTCCGAGCGTATTGCGGCGGCCAATGCATCCTTCATGAACGCGACAGCTGATGCGGGCCTGAGTGTGCAGGATGTGGTCGTCAGCGGTCGGACACGCGCGAATGGTGAAGAAATTCTCGCGGCTCTCGATCTTGAGCGCGGCAGCCCCATTCTCGACGTGGACATGGCCGCGGCTCGTAAACGTATCGAATCAATCGGATGGATTTCATCTGCGGAGATCGCGCGACGCCTTCCCGACGTCATCTACGTGCGGGTGGTGGAACGCCAACCGCTCGCCATTTGGCAACATGACGGCAAGTCCGCCTTGGTCGATCGCGCCGGCAAAATCATCCAGCGGACCGGTCTCGATGCATTCTCTGAGTTCCCTCTTATCGTGGGAGAAGGCGCCCCGCATCAGGCAGCGCAGTTGCTCGATCTGTTACGTGCTTACCCAACTGTGGCCAATGAAACCGAGGCAGCGGTTCGGGTTTCAAACCGACGCTGGAACCTGCGGCTGCACAACGGCATCGATGTTCGACTGCCGGAGAAGAACATCGCCACGGCACTTGATCGATTGGAAGAGTTCCAAAGGGAACACGCCCTGTTTGACCGCGATGTCATCGCCGTCGACCTGCGCGTGCCCGACCGCCTGATCGTGCGCGTAAACCCCAACGCGGCCATTCCGGCCAAAGCCCGGGGGAAAGATACATGAGCATTGATTGGGGGCATGGCAGTGTGACCCGAAAAATGACCAAACCGCGATCCGGGACCGTCGCGGTCCTTGATATTGGCACCAGCAAGGTTTGCTGCCTGATTGCCCGCACCGGACGCCCCTCACCCGACGGCTCGAACACTGTCGCGTCACAACCGCGCGTGATTGGGGCAGGCCACCAGGTCAGCCGCGGCGTGCGCAATGGTACAATCGTCGACGTGGATGCGACGGAAGACGCGATCCGCAAGGCCGTACATATGGCCGAGCACATCGCACAGGAAACCATCAGTTCTGTCACGGTCAATCTCAGCGCCGGCGCACCCCATTCCGAAATACTCGGTGTGGACGTCGATATCGGCGGCCAGCAGATCGACGAATCTGACCTGCTTCGAATTTTCCAGCAGACCCACACAATGCGCGAAGACAACGCAGCACCAACCAATGGAATCAGCAACGGCAAAGAGCGGGAACTGATCCATTCGATCCCGGTCGGCTTTGCGATCGACGGGCAGCAGGGCATCGCCGACCCGCGTGGCATGTTCGGACAAAAGCTGTCGGTCAACATGCATTTGGTCTCAGCTTCGGCCAATGCGGTCCGCACGATCCGTGCGGCTGTTGAACGCTGTCATCTGGAGATCGACGGTTTTGTACTCTCTCCCTATGCCGCCGGACTGGCGACCTTGGTCGAGGATGAATCTGATCTCGGCGTGACCGTCGTCGACATGGGCGGCGGCACCACGGGTCTTTCGATCTTTTATGACGGTGAAATGGTCTTCGCAGACACAATTCCTGTCGGCGGCAACCATGTCACCTCGGATGTGGCTCGCGGGCTCTCGACCCCGATTTCTCACGCTGAACGCCTCAAAACCCTTTACGGCAATGCCATCGCGGCTGAGTCCGACGAACATGAAATGCTCGATGTGCCCCAGGTGGGCGAGGACGAACACAGCGCGTCGCATCAACTGCCGCGCTCCTTGCTCAATGGCATTATTCAGCCGCGCATCGAAGAAACCTTTGAACTGGTCCGCGCACGTCTCGATGACAGTGGCTTCGGACCTTTCGCCGGACGTCGCGTCGTGTTGACGGGCGGTGCCAGCCAATTACAGGGCGCACGCGATCTCGCGGCGCGCATTCTCGACAAACAGGTTCGTATGGGTCGGCCCCTGCGCGTTCGCGGTCTCGCGGAAGCCATTGCCGGTCCCGCGTTCGCAACAGGTGCAGGCCTGATCGCACATGCGATCGAAAATCCGTCATCTCTGACGATGCCGACACCTTTGCAATATGGGGAGCCGGGACGCCTTACCGGGCGGCTCGGTCAGTGGTTCCGTGAACATTTCTAGAAACCAGCACCCCAAATCACTGACCCGGAGTTTCGGCATGTCCCGGAACGGTGGGTCACCGTTCCGGTCATGTATGGCCTTTCTTTCCCTATCTCCCCTTGCGCTCAACTGGAGGATCAAATGACGCTCAACCTCACAGCTCCCCCCCCGGAATCCCAACTCAAGCCACGTATCGTCGTGGTTGGCGTTGGTGGTGCCGGATCCAACGCGGTCAACAACATGATCGCTTCAAACCTCGAAGGCGTTGAATTCGTCGTCGCCAATACGGACGCCCAGTCGCTTGCGATGAATTCGTCCGAACGGCGCATTCAGCTCGGGGCCAATATTACCAATGGTCTTGGTGCCGGTGCGCGCCCGGATATCGGACGCGCCGCTGCTGAAGAGGCGCTCGATGAGATCATCGATCACCTTCAGGGCAGCCACATGGCCTTTATCGCCGCCGGTATGGGCGGTGGAACGGGCACAGGGGCCGCGCCGGTCATTGCCCGCGCCGCTCGCGAACAGGGCATCCTGACCGTCGGCGTTGTCACCAAGCCGTTCCAGTTCGAAGGTCGCCATCGCGCCACACTGGCCGATGAAGGCATCGAAGAACTGCAGCACTTCGTCGACACCCTGATCGTTATCCCGAACCAGAACCTGTTCCGGATCTGCAACGAGAACACGACCTTTGCTGATGCCTTCTGCATGGCCGACAACGTGCTCCATTCCGGTGTTCGTGGTGTGACCGATCTGATGATTATGCCGGGCCTGATCAATCTCGACTTTGCCGATATTCGTACGGTCATGAGTGAGATGGGCAAGGCGATGATGGGCACCGGTGAAGCCGGTGGCGATGGTCGCGCGATTGAATCCGCCGAAGCGGCAATTGCAAACCCCCTCCTCGATGATGTTTCCATGCGCGGCGCCCGCGGCGTTCTGATCAACATCACCGGCGGTCCGGACATGACCCTGTTCGAGGTCGACGAAGCAGCAAATCGTATCCGTGAAGAAGTAGATGCGGACGCCAACATCATCTTCGGATCGACATTCGACCAGAACATGGAAGGCACGATGCGTGTTTCTATCGTCGCCACGGGCATCGATGCCAACGCAGATGCCCTGCCGCGTTCACCGATGATCTCTCTGGTTCATGACGCCGACCACGCGAAGGCAAAGAAAATCACAACCGAGGACGCATCCAAAAACGACGCACCCGCCGTGGTTGCTGAAAAGGTCGAAGCCAAGCCGGTCGCGCCAGAGGCTCCCGCCGCTGAAAAACCGGCCGCCGAGGCCAAAGTCGAGGCAACCTCTTCTCCCGCCATGACTTGGCCGGAAGAGACCAAACCCGCCACGACGGCGTTCATCCCACCCAAGCCAGTCGCTGCAGAAAAACGTCCGTCAGCACCTGCGCAACCGCGTAAAGCTGATGCGTTTGCGGAAGCTGCGATCACCAATGCCGGTGCGCAAGCCGAACGCAAGCGCGGACGCAGTCTGTTCCAGAAAGTGACTGGTGCCGTGAACCGGGCCATGAACGACGAGCAGGCTGAAGACAAGTCCCAGGCCAGCGAACGTCGCGAACCTGTTGCGGCTGCACCGGTTGCAGAACCGGCTGCAAAACCGGCTGCGCCCCAAGCCGCAGCGCCAGAACCCGAAGTCGCAAAGGCCCCGGAACCTGTCGCGGCTCCTGAAGTTGTTGCGGCACCTGAACCCGTCGTTCAGGCCGAACCGGTCAAGGTCGAACCTGTCGCAGCACCGGAACCTGTCGTTGCCGAATCCCCGGCCCAACCGGTCGTGACAGAGGCGCCAGCAGCCCCCGAGGCAGTGGTCACAGAGCCTGCTGCACCGGCTCAGCAAAACCTGGCTGACATCAAACCAGCTGCACCACGCGATAGCGCACGTGCGGAAGAGGACATGCTGGAAATTCCGGCATTTTTGCGCCGTCAGGCCAACTAGCAAAAACAAGGTCGAAAGCCGCGGGTTTCCAGGGAAATCCGCGGCTTTTGCATCGCAACACTCTGTAACAAAGTGTGATTTGTAGCGACGTGGCAGGAGTTGTTACATCCACCCTCAGACAAAAAGACATTTGCACGCCCCAAAGGGCACCTGATCGGAAAAAGAACAATCACATGACAGACGATCTCGAATACGGCGAACACCTGCAGCAAACGCTGAAAAGCGAAATTGGCTGTAGCGGCACAGGCCTGCACACAGGCAACACCGTATCGATCGTCCTCAAGCCCGCCCCCGAAGATACAGGTATTGTTTTCCGCCGCACCGACGAAGCCGGAAACGGCGCAGAAATTGAAGGCCGCGTTGAGAACGTGGTTGAAGCCACGCTCTGCACCACGTTGGGAAATGACGAAGGCATCAAGGTTGCCACCGTTGAGCACCTTCTTGCAGCGCTTGCCGGGTGCCGTATCGACAATGTCTATGTCGAGGTCGACGGACCCGAAATGCCTATTATGGACGGCAGCGCCGCTCCTTTTGTTTTCCTGATCGAGTGTGCTGGCGTTGTGGGACAGAGCAAGTCACGCCGCATCATCGAAGTTCTCAAACGCGTTACGGTTTCCGACAACGGCCGGGAAGCCTCCCTGTCTCCCGGAGATGGTTTCTCTGTCGGATTTGAAATCGATTTCGACAGTGACGCGATTGGCAAACAGGATAAAAATGTGCGCCTCGTCAACGGCACCTTCAAAGGCGAGATTTCCCGTGCACGCACATTCGGGTTTGCCGAAGAAGTCGACCAGCTTCGAAAGATGGGTCTGGCACGAGGTGGCAGTCTCGACAACGCCGTCGTCGTGAGCGGCGACAAGATTCTGAATGACGAAGGCCTGCGTTACGACGACGAATTCGTCCGTCACAAAATTCTCGATTGTGTGGGGGATCTGTATCTCGCAGGGGCTCCTATTTCAGGCCATTTCCAGGGCTTCCGCTCGGGACACGCGATGAATCACGCAATCGTTCGCGCGCTTTTCTCCGATCCGACAGCCTGGCGCTATGTCGATGCTGATGAGAGTCTGGAAGAGCCGGAATTGATGCTGGCAACCGCCTGAAAGCATGACCACACGAATATGTTTGAACGGGTCGGTTCCGCCGGCCCGTTTTTCTGTGAATCCGGCCCTTCCGTGATATATTGATGTCTAGCCACATCCCGGACCCTTCGGGTATGTGACCTGTTTCATGTTTCTATAGGTACCGTTCTTTGGCGAGTTCGATGACGAAACGCATTCAAACACCTTATCGCAGCTGGCTGAAACTCAGCGGCGCGCTTGTCGCGGTCCTCGTTGTCGCGGCCTGCTCGACAGACGACCCTGAATATGTCGAACGTCCGGTTGAAGAGCTCTACAACGAAGCCGTGGATTCGGTGGAAACAGAAGAATACGGCCAAGCTGCAGACCTGTTTCTTGAAGTCGAGCGTCAGCATCCCTATTCGATCTGGGCCACCAAAGCGCAGCTTATGTCGGCCTTCAGCTACTATTCAGACGGCCAGTATGACGATGCCATCCTCGCCGTAGACCGATTTATCCAGCTGCACCCGGGCAACCGCGATGTCGGTTATGCGTATTACCTGAAAGCGTTGAGTTACTACGAGCAGATCACCGATGTCGGCCGCGATCAGCGCAACACCGAACAGGCACTGGTGGCGCTGGAAGAAATTATTCGCCGCTTCCCTGATTCAGGTTATGCACGCGATGCCCGCCTGAAACTTGATCTGACCCGCGACCATCTTGCCGGCAAGGAAATGGAAGTCGGACGCTACTACCATGAGCGCGAAAACTATCTGGCTGCAATCAATCGCTATAAAACGGTGATTGAGAACTACCAGACAACAACGCATGTGCCTGAGGCGCTCCATCGGCTTTCAGAAGCCTATGTGGCATTGGGCATCGAACCCGAAGCCCGCGCCAACGCCGCTGTGCTTGGCTTCAACTTCCCGGGAAGCGAATGGTATCTCGACAGCTACGAGCTCGTGGAGGGTGAAACACTGGTCGACCTTGATGGCGACGGCGAACCAGACCCCAAAAAAGATGGCGACGGTTTCTTCAGTCGCCTCTGGCCGTTCTAGGCCGCCATGCTACTCCAACTGTCGATCCGGGACGTTGTCCTGATCGACCGGGTCGATCTGACGTTCGGGCCTGGCCTCAGCGCGCTGACCGGCGAAACAGGCGCAGGTAAATCCATTCTACTTGATGCTTTTGGGCTGACACTGGGTGCACGGTCGGATTCTGGCCTTGTCCGCACAGGAACAGAAAGAGCTTCTGTAACTGCGACCTTCGACGGCGCAGTCGTGGATGACCTCCGGGTCATATTCGATGCGCATGATATCGAACTCGAACCCGGTGAAGATATGATCCTGCGCCGGACTGTTGGCAAAGACGGCCGAAGCCGCGCCTTTGTGAACGACCAGTCGATCAGCATCGGCTTGTTGCGACAGATCGGCGATGCTCTTGTCGAAATTCATGGCCAGTTCGAGAGGTTCTCACTCGCCGACCCAATCGTGCAGCGCGATGCACTTGATGCTTTTGGAAACCTCAAAGCCCAGAAGGACAAGGTTGCCCGACTATATCGCGTCTGGCGCGAGGCCCAGGACGCCAGAGATACAGCAATCGGTTCACTCAGCGCCTCGCAGGCCGAAGCCGTGGAACTGCGAAACGCCCTCGATGAACTCGACGCGCTGAATCCTCAGGCTGGTGAAGAAGCCGAACTGACGTCCCGACGCCTGCTGCTCCAGAACGCCTCACGGCTCGTCGAGACCCTGAACAGCGCCTCGGATGCCCTGACCGGCGACCCGGGCGCCGAAACGCTGCTCCAACGCGCCGCACGTGTGCTTGAGCGAGACAACGAGATTTCTGGCGGACGCCTGACTCCTGTAATTTCCGCGCTCGACAAAGCCAACGCCGAACTTGCCGAGGCGGTGCAAGAACTCAACACCGTTGCCCATGCGATGGACGCTGACCCCGGTGAACTCGACACCGTTGAGGAACGCCTGTTTGCGTTACTTGCCACGGCCCGCCGCCATGGTGTGACAAGCGATGACCTTCCCCGGGTCCATCTGGAGATCGCAACCCGACTGGATGCGATTGACGACCGGGATGGCCACCTTGAGGCGCTCACCAAGGCTGTCGAGGAAGCACGGCGGGACTATTGCGAGGCCGGAGAGGCACTATCCCGTGCTCGCAAAAAGGCCGCAACGGCTCTGGACAAGGGAATCGCAGCCGAATTGCCGCCACTCAAGCTCGAAAATGCTGCCCTGACCACGCGCATCGACCGGCTGGATGAGAACACCTGGGCCGAACACGGGCTGGACAGTATCTCATTCGAGGTCTCAACCAATCCGGGATCAACTCCCGGACCACTCGGCAAGATTGCTTCGGGTGGGGAACTCAGCCGCTTCATGCTGGCTTTGAAAGTCGTGCTCGCCGGAACGTCGGGGACCAACACTATTGTCTTCGATGAGGTCGACACCGGCATCGGTGGGGCCACCGCGGCGGCGGTTGGCAAACGACTGGCCGAGTTGGCCAACACACGCCCTGACCAACAAATACTTGTCGTCACCCATAGCCCGCAGGTCGCCGCCTCCGCACGCGAACACCTTCGGGTCCAAAAGGTCTCAGACGGGAAATCCCGGGATGGCAACACGAAGACAGATGTCCTTCGACTGGACCCGGAAGAACGCCGCGAAGAAATCGCGCGCATGCTTGCTGGAGCCAAAATTACAGACGAGGCTCGCGCGGCCGCGGATCGATTGATGCGTGGTGAGGATGAGCCAACGTTACAGGCGTCCGCGTGAGCGTCGACCGTCGAGAACGAAGGATCGGTTGGATATGGATCGTGGCGATGGTCTTTATCTGGACCAGCTTCCATCTATCGGGACGCATTGGCGCAGAACTGACCCTGACACCCTATGACCTGACCACACTCCGGTTCTGCGGGGCAGGTCTGATCCTCCTACCTTGGCTTATACGAAACGGTTTGGGCGGCATCTCATTCTGGCAGGCATTGTTGCTGGCCATGGCTGCCGGACCGGGCTTTTCGGTATTTGCCTTTGGTGGCTACCATTTTGCCCCCGCCGCCCATGGCGCAACCATTTTGGCTGGCGCCCTGCCATTGTTTACCGCGCCCTTCGCCTGGTGGCTTGCCGGCGAACGCATGAGCACTGCGCGTGTCATTTCGATCAGCCTGATTTTTGCCGGCGTTCTGTTTCTTCTGATTGATGCCACGACGGAAGGCACCCCCGACGAATGGCTCGGTGATGTGTTGTTTTTCGTCGGTGCTGCGTCGTGGTCGCTGTTTGGCGTTCTGGCGCGCAAATGGAATGTCACACCAATACGGAGTGCAGCGATCGTCGCGGTCTTTACCTTCGCGACGTTCACGCCCGTTCATTTGCTGTTTCTTCCTTCAGGTCTGCTGGAGGCACCGTGGCAGGAACTTACAGCGCAGTGGATATTTCAGGGCGGAATCATGTTCATCGGGTCGACCTTCGGTTATCCACGTGCATCAGCAGCCTTGGGCGCCACAACCACAGCCACAGCTGTGGCCCTCGTTCCGGCGTCAGTAACGATTCTGGCCTGGATGTGGTTAGGTGAAGTGGTGGGCGCAATTACCATCGGAGGCGTCGCACTTGTCATCATGGGTACGCTGGCAAGCACAGTGAAATTTCGCAACAAACTCAACACAGCCAAGGGGTGATGGACTCACCTGCGCGGCCTAGATTTCCAGACCATGAGCCACGACGACACCACATCATTTGAATCCCTGAGCGAGGCGGATGCGCGCGCTGCCCATACCGAAATGGCGGCAGCGCTGCACGCGCATAACGAGGCTTACTATCAGGACGATGCCCCGGTGGTCTCGGATGCTGAATATGATGCGTTGTTTCATCGGTTGGTGGCGCTTGAAGACGCATTTCCAATCTTACGGACTGAGGACAGCCCGACCCAGCGCGTGGGAGCAGCGCCTGCGCATGGTTTTGCAAAAGTACAGCATGCCATTCCCATGCTCTCGCTCGGCAACGCCTTTGACGATGAAGACGTGGGGGAATTCCTCACACGCATCCGGCGATTTCTGAGCATCGGCGAAGATGAAACAGTGGAGATTGTTGGCGAACCCAAGATCGATGGACTGTCGGTCTCTCTTCGCTATGAGGGTGGCGTCTTTGTCCGCGGTGCAACCCGCGGCGATGGTGCCGAAGGCGAAGACATCACCGCCAATCTGCGCACCATCGGCGATATTCCTGAGACTCTGGCAGGGGACGCCCCCGACATCGCCGAAATTCGCGGCGAAGTTTACCTACCGAAATCGGCTTTCAACGAGCTGAACCAAACCCAGGAAGAAAACGGCGCCAAGATATTTGCAAACCCCCGCAATGCGGCGGCCGGCAGCCTGCGACAGATGGATTCGTCGATTACGGCACAACGCCCGCTACGCATGTTTGCCTACTCATGGGGTGAACTGAGCGCAGACGTCGCGGACAGCCAATGGGGCTTCCTGCAAAGGGTTTCGGACTGGGGCTTTCAAAAGAACCCGATCTCCAGACTGTGCCGCAGTCTCGAAGAGGTGCTGGCACTCTATCGGGACATCGGCGAACAACGGGCATCCCTGGACTACGATATTGATGGTGTCGTCTACAAAGTGAATCAGATCGACCTGCAACGCCGTCTCGGATTCGTCAGCCGCGCACCACGCTGGGCCATCGCGCATAAGTTTCCCGCCGAACAGGCAACGACGACCCTCAACGGGATCGATATCCAGGTGGGCCGGACAGGCTCCCTGACGCCCGTTGCACGGCTGGAACCGGTTACCGTTGGCGGCGTGGTGGTCTCCAACGCAACGCTGCACAACGAGGACGAAATTGCCCGCAAGGATGTTCGGATCGGCGATACGGTGATCATCCAGCGCGCCGGTGACGTCATCCCGCAGGTTGTCCGGCCCATTCTGGAAAAGCGTCCAAGCGAAGCCCGAACCTATACCTTCCCGACATCCTGTCCCGTGTGTGGGTCCGAAGCCGTCCGCGATGTGGACGAAGCCGTAAGACGTTGCACAGGTGGCCTGATCTGTTCGGCACAGTCAGTTGAGCGCCTTAAGCACTTCGTGTCGCGCAATGCCTTCGACATAGAAGGACTGGGCGCCAAGAACATCACCGCATTCCATGCCGATGATCTGGTGAATGGGCCGGCTGACGTATTCCGGCTCGCGGAAAAGCGAGAGACCTTGCTTGAGCGCGAGGGCTGGGGCGAACAATCTGTCGACAATCTGCTTGCTGCCATCGATGAACGACGCAACATCGAACTTGACCGTTTCATCTATGCATTGGGCATTCGCCAGATCGGGCAAGCCACCGCTCGGCTGCTCGCGCGCACCTATGGCACAGTTGAGGCTTGGCGTACGGCCATGTCCGAAGCCCAGGACCGTGACGGTGAAGCCTATCAGGACCTTTTGAATATCGATGGGATTGGCGTTTCTGTCGCCGAAGACCTGCTCGCATTTGTCCATGAAGACCACAACCGGCAGGTCCTCGATGATCTGGAGGCGTTGCTCGACATTGCTGCCTTCGAGGCACCACAATCAGATTCCGCTTTTTCGGGCAAAACCATCGTGTTCACCGGGACACTCGAGAAGATGACCCGCTCGGAAGCCAAGGCGCGCGCTGAAACTCTCGGCGCAAAGGTCTCCGGATCGGTGTCCAGCAAAACCGATCTGGTCGTCGCCGGACCTGGTGCCGGTTCTAAGGCCAAAAAAGCCGCCGAACTGGATATTGAAACCATCGACGAGGATGAGTGGATCGCCCGTTCCGAGGCCTGAGACCGGTAAAGCGAGGTGGCCTAGTCGTTCTCGAAGGCCGCGCGCACCGTTGCGGGGATCTCACAGGATTTTATCTGCCCTGATCCATCCGGATCACGTTGCACACAAACCCGTTCCTCTGTGCCTTCTGCAACCGCAACACCACTCTCCGACTGACTGACGCGATGCGTAACGGTGAAAGACCGTGATCCCCAGCGCGTGACTTCGCTTTCGATCTCGATGTTGTCTTCCCAGCGCGCCGGGGAAAGGAAACGAGACTGGGCATCCACGATCGGGGTTAGAACACCCAGATCAGCTTCCAATGTCTTCAGGGACATCCCCGCATCCTCAAACAACTGATGAGTGCCGCGATCGAACCAGTCAAAGTAGTTGGGGTAGTAGACAATCTGGGCCGGGTCACAGTCACCGAAACCAATCTTGAGATGTGTCGTGGTTTTCCGTGATGTCATTTCATCCCTGCCCTTCGTACTTTGCCATGAAGCCGGGCGCGAATTTTCGCAGCCGGTCATCATCAATACGACCGGACCGGGTCATATAGGCATAGCCAAAATCAAGCGGGCTGAGCTTCATATGATCAGCAAAGTCCTCATACCAACGCGCGCTCGACGTCGCGGCGTTGACGATTTTTTCAACGATCGGCTTTCGCGCATCTTCATAGCTGCGCAGCGCCCCGGGTAAATCATCGGGTTTCGCCTCGAGTGCCTCGATCAGCGCAATGACATCCTCCAGCGCAAGCCGCGTCCCCGAGCCAATAGAGAAATGCGCCGTGTGCAGGGCATCCCCCACAAGCACCATGTTCAGGTGTGACCAGCGGTCGTTCCAGAGCACCGGGAAATTCCGCCAGTTGGACTTGTTGATTATCAGCGGTTTGCCATCGAGTGTGTCCGAGAAGATCTCCGCGCATTTGATCGCGGAGTCCGCTTCGCTCAATGTCGCAAAGCTCGCCTTCTCCCAGGTGTCGCGCGCGCATTCGACCAGAAATGTGCTCATTTGCGGGGTATAGCGATAGTGATGGGCGTTAAAAGGCCCGTACTCGGTCTCGATGAATGTTTGGGTCAGGGTCTCGAACGGCTTTTCAACGCCGTACCACGCAAACTTGTTGGGCAGGTAGGACAGCGACATCGCAAAGTCACCCTCAAAGGCACGTCGCACGATGGAATTGATGCCATCCGACGCCACGATCAGATCGTAATCTGCCAGTTCGACGGGAGAACTGATCGTCGTTTCAAACGCCAGTTCGGCACCTACAGCCAGAGCCCGTTCCTGAAGCAACTGCAGGAGATGCAGACGCCCGATGGAGGAAAACCCGACGCCATCGATGGTGACCTTTTCGCCCTTGTGGACGAGGGTCATATCCTCCCAGGTTTCCATTTCAGGGGTGATCAGATCGTGGGTTTCGGGATCATCAGCGCGCAGAAACTCCAGCGCGCGATCGGAAAACACCACACCGAACCCGAATGTTGCATCAGGCGGGTTCTGCTCAAAAACCTGCACGGTGGCGTCCGGGTGTCGCTTTTTCCAAAGCGTGGCGAAATACAGTCCGGCGGGGCCCCCACCAACCACGGCAATACGCATAACAAATACTCCAGTGTGCAGAATTAAGCCGCGAGCGGCTTCAACCCCATGATTTCACGTGCTTCCTCCGGGGTCGCCGGCTCCATGCCAAGCTCGCGGATAATACGCACGATTCGTTCGACCAGTTGCACATTGTTGGCCAGCACGCCACGCTCATAGTAGAGGTTATCTTCAAGACCGACACGAACATGGCCGCCCAGCATAAGTGACTGCAACGCCGCATTCAACTGGGACGGCCCAATCGCGCTAACATTGAAGTTCGCGCCCTCGGGCATCAAATCGACCATGTCCTGCAATATCTTCGGGGAATACGGCATCGCACCCTGAAACCCCCGGTCGGCGCCGAGTACGAAATTGATGAAATACGGCGCTTCATCAAGACCCGCCTCCAGCAGGCGATTCACGTCCTGCAGCAGATGGGTCGGGCTGAACACCTCCCATTCGGGCTTGATGCCCTTGGCCTGCATCTTGGTGGCGAGTTCGCGACACCGCTCAGGCGAGGTGTTCATCAAGATTTCCCGGCCCTCGAAATTTGCGACAATGGTCGTCGGATCAAGGGTGCACATCTCGGCGCCGGCCTCGAGGCCCTTCAAACGCTCTTCCCAGGATATTTCCAGAAACCCGTCCGTGGCTTCCTTCAGCATATCGCCGTTGATGCCGCCGCCAGTGGAGTTGTTGATGATGATGTCGCACTTGGCGCGGATACGTTCGTTGATATCGCGGTAAATCGCCGGATTACAGGTCGCCTCATCATCCGGGCGCCGCGCATGGACTGCGACAACAGAAGCACCTGCTTCGTAGCAACGATATACGTCCTCAGCGATCTCTTCTGGCTGGGTCGGAATATTCGGGTTCTGCTTTTTGCTCGCCATCCCGCCTGTCGGCGCGATGGTTACGATGACTTTACGTTCGGCCATTCTGGTCTCCCCCGTTGGATCTTTTGCGAAACAACATTCTCACCGGAAAGCTTAACGCGGTTTCCGCTGCTCTCAACCCGTTTTCAGGGGCGCCGTCGCTGTGTCGAGCCAGACACGTGCTGCACCATCCACCAGCGGGCCGATCTCTTCGCGAACCCGCGCGTGATACTCATCAAGCCAAACACGTTCGTCATCGCTCAAAAGACCAACCTCGATCACGGTCCGGTCGATCGGCGCAAGAGTCAGGGTTTCAAACCCCAACATCGCGCGCTCGCCACCCGCTATTTCCGATGGCGGGCTGACAGCCACAAGGTTTTCAATTCGAATCCCGTATGCACCCGTTTTGTAGTACCCGGGCTCATTGGACACGATCATGCCGGGCTGAAGCGCAGTGCCGGACCCGACCTTTGATATCCGTTGCGGTCCCTCATGCACCCCGAGATAGCTTCCCACGCCGTGCCCTGTGCCGTGGTCATAGTCCAGACCGGCCTGCCAGAGCGCCTGACGCGCCATGGCATCAATCTGTGACCCGTTGGTCCCTTCCGGGAAACGCAGCGTAGCAAGCGCGATGTGACCTTTGAGCACGCGGGTGAAACGATCCCGCATCTCGTCGCTGGGATTGCCGATTGCGACGGTGCGGGTAACATCGGTCGTACCATCGAGATACTGCGCACCGGAATCGACCAGATAGAGCTCACCATCGCCAAGCAGACGGTTGGTGTCCTCGCTCACCCGGTAATGAACAATCGCACCATTGGGCCCCGACCCCGAGATCGTTCCGAAACTCAGATCTCGAAAGTGCTCACCCGGCGCGCGGAACGCGGCGAGCTTGTCGGCAACGGTCATTTCATCAATGCCATCACCCGGTGCGGCATCCGACAACCAGTGCAGGAACCGAACCAGTGCGGCACCATCGCGTTTGTGGGCGGCCCGGGATCCGGACAGTTCCGCCTCGTTCTTGACCGCTTTTGACATGGTCACGGGGTCGTCCCCTCGTGCAATCTTCACTTCAGCTGCTGCCAACCGGTCAAATACCCATGACGCGCCGGTATCAGGGCAAGCCCAGACCCGCTTGCCGGTCAACGCACCCAGACAGGCACTCAGGTCTTCAGGTGCGTGAACCCTCACGCCATCTCCAAGATGCGTCAAGACCGGGTCAGAAAGCTTATCCGGTGCCACAAACCAGTCGATCTCACCTGCCGCGTGTACCACTGCAAAACTCAATGGCAACGGCGTGTGGTCCACATCATTGCCGCGCACATTCAAGAGCCAAGCGATCGAATCCGGCTGCGTTAGCACAACGGCATCAAGACCATTATGCCTCAGAGAGGCGGCAAGGTCGGCCCGTTTGGCGGCGCTGCTGCGTCCAGCAAACTCAATATCGTGGGGCACCACTGGCTCCAAAGGGGGCGACGGGCGGTCATTCCAAATCGCATCGACGAGGTTCTGTTCCACAGGCACAAGTTCTGCACCGGCGTCCGACACTGCGCGCGCGAGCCGCTCACGCTGGGTTTGCGTGTGCAGCCAGGGATCAAAGCCCAGCTTCATGCCTTCAGAAAGCGTGTTGTCCAGCCAACTCGCGACCGGTTCTTCGACTAGATGGTGATAGCTGTACAGCCCTTCATCCACCTGATCGCGCACCTGCAGCGTATAGCGGCCATCCACGAAGATCGCCGCCTGGCCCGCCAGAACCACAGCCGTTCCCGCCGATCCGTTGAAGCCGGTGAGCCAGAACAGGCGTTCGGCATCGGGCGGCAGAAATTCGTTTTGGTGCGCATCTGCGTGCGGCACAATAAAACCGTCGAGGTCTTGCTCAGACATCGCAGCGCGCAATGCCGACAGGCGCTCGGAAGGTGACAAGTTGGTCATGCCCATGAAGCTACGCGACGCTCTCGCACAAGACAATCGGCCCTTGCGCGGCTAAGATGCGGGCTTCAAATTTGCACTCTGAGATGCATCCAATGGAGAGAAACACTATGACCCGACTTGATCCCCCGCCAGGACCCAGCATCAGCGTGGAAGACATGCAGACACGCGTGGCTCGTTTCAAGGAACTCAAGGGCAGTGATCTGTGTTTTATGGACCAGCGCATTCCCGGCCATGAAAGAGAAATGATCAACCTCCTCGGCCTCGGTGTTACCGAGAACGAGGACGACCCTGATCTGGCGCCCAAGGTTGGCGCGGCACACGGTTTCGCCAATGGTTTTGCCAAATGTGAACCCGGATGCGGTGCTGCCTTGCACTGGCACGAAACCGAAGAGGTCTTCATGCCACTCGATGGTACATGGTCGATCTACTGGCGTGATGGCGAAGAAGAGCGTGAAGTCATTCTGGAAGCAGGCGACACCGTATCTGTGCCCATCGGCATCTATCGCGGCTTCAAAAATGTCGGCGATACGCCAGCCACATTGCACTTCATCGTCGGCGGTCCCGACACAGGCAAGGTCCACTGGCATCCGTCCGTGATCGAAGCCGCCCGCGAAACGGGCCTCGCAGTCGACGACAACGGCCTGCTGGTCGAGGTCGCAGCCGAATAGGCTGCGACACCCGTCCCATGCGCGACCTCGGAACATTTGATTATGTAATCGTCGGCGCCGGTTCGGCGGGCTGCGTGCTCGCCAACCGGCTGTCGGCTGACCCGGATGTCTCTGTTCTGCTTCTTGAGGCAGGAGGCAAGGACAACTATTTCTGGATCAATATTCCTGTCGGCTACCTCTATTGCATGAACAACCCACGCACCGACTGGTTGTTCAAAACCGAAGCCGAAGAAGGCCTCAACGGTCGCGCGCTTGATTACCCTCGTGGACGCGTTCTGGGTGGCTGTTCCTCGATCAACGGCATGATCTATATGCGTGGCCAGTCGCGGGACTACGACCAGTGGCGCCAACTCGGCAATACAGGCTGGGGTTGGGACGATGTGCTGCCCTATTTCCTCAAGTCAGAAGATCAGGCTGCCGTCCCCACAGACGATGTACATGCGGACGGTGGTGAGTGGCGCGTGGAGAACCAGCGCCTCTCCTGGGAAGTGCTCGATGCCTTTCAGGACGCTGCCGCTCAGGAAGGCATTCCGAAAACCAATGATTTCAATCGCGGTGACAATCTTGGCTGCGGGTACTTCCACGTCAACCAGCGGAGCGGAACCCGCTGGAGCACATCAAAAGGCTTCCTCAAGCCCGCCATGGGTCGGTCCAATCTGACCGTTCTGACCCATGCAGAAGCGGACAAGATCGAGTTTGATGGCACCCGTGTCACCGGCCTGACCCTGCGCCAGAAAGGCGATCCTGCGCGGGTTTCAGTAGCCGGTGAACTCATTCTCTCGGCGGGCTCGATCGGCAGCCCGCAAATTCTCGAACTCTCAGGCGTCGGCAATCCCGAAGTTCTGCGTGAACACGGCGTTGCGGTCGTCCACGCCCTCAACGGCGTCGGCGAAAACCTGCAGGATCATTTGCAAGTCCGCGTTGCGTACAAGGTCCATGGTGTGAAAACCCTGAACGAGCGCGCCAACAGCCTGTTTGGCAAAGCGGGGATCGCGCTCGAGTATCTTCTCAAGCGTTCCGGCCCGATGTCGATGGCACCTTCGCAATTGGGAGCCTTTGCCAAGTCCGACCCGTCACTCGAGTTCCCGAACCTGCAGTATCACGTCCAGCCGCTGACGCTGGAGAAGTTCGGCGAACCGCTTCACCCCTTCCCCGCCTTCACCGCCAGCGTGTGCAACCTGCGGCCGGAAAGCCGCGGCTCGGTGCATATCAGGAGCGGGACGCCGGGCGACAAACCATCGATCCGTCCGAATTATCTATCCGCACCGGCCGATC
Source organism: uncultured Alphaproteobacteria bacterium (assembly GCA_943787745.1). Classification (GTDB taxonomy): domain Bacteria; phylum Pseudomonadota; class Alphaproteobacteria; order UBA6615; family UBA6615; genus JABJAG01. The sequence continues at coordinate 1,294,035 of CALSNJ010000002.1, forward strand.
GTCGCGTTGCCGTCGAAGCCATTCGCATGACACGCCGGATCGTGAACCAGCCCGCGATGGCGCAGTTCTCTCCCGAAGAATTCAAGCCGGGACCAAGCATCCAAAGCGATGATGATCTGGCACGTGCGGCCGGCGATATTGCGACCACGATCTTCCATCCGGTCGGCACCGCCAAGATGGGCGATGATGAGATGTCGGTGGTCGATGACCGACTGCGGGTCCATGGGCTTCAGGGACTGCGTGTTGTAGATGGTTCTGTGATGCCGACCATCACAAGCGGCAATACAAATTCACCGATCATCATGATCGCTGAAAAGGCCGCCGACATGATCCGCGAGGATCGCCGCACAGGAACAGCCAAGGCCGCCGCCTAGCGCATAATCAGCGTGGACCATTCGTCGTGATGAATACGTGCGACCAGTGACAGCCCCTGCACCCGATAAGCAGACATGACCTGCTGCTCCTGTTCGCGGAGCAACCCGGACAGGATGACCGGCACCCCCGGCTCGCAGCTGGCAGCAATGGCTGGCGCAAGTCGCTGCAGAGGTCGCGCGAGTATATTGGCGAAGATCAGCCCAAACGGGGCATGTCGGCGCAGCTCGCCCGCCTCGAGGCCGCGGCTCTCAAACACACGCATATAATCTGAAACACCGTTCAGCCGGACATTGGCGCGCGCCATGGTAACGGCAATCGGATCAATATCGGACGCGATCACCGGCAAGCGCAGGGATTTTGCGGCAGCGATTCCCAGAATCCCGGTGCCACAACCCAGATCCAGTATCGGCGCCGATACATCACCGGCACGAACCAGTCGTTCCAGCGCCTCGAGGCAGCCGCGCGTGGTGCCGTGATGACCGGTCCCGAAAGCCGTCGCGGCATCGACCAGAACAGGAACCGTTCCAGCCTGCGGCGGATCGAGGTGATAGGAATCATGAATGTGAAAACGGCCGGCCCGGACGGGTTCAAACCGGGCCTGGTTTTCAGCCACCCAGTCAATATCGGGCAACCAGACGACATGCACGGCAGGCGTAGAAACGCCCTCAATCGACGCGACATTCGCCAATGCCGTATTCAGGGCGACTTCGTCCGGCGCATCCGCCCCGAAGGCTGTAATGCGGCTTTCCCCGGTGCCTTCCACTGCGAACAGGTTTACGACGCCAGAGAAGGGTTCCAGCGCATCAGAAAACGCATCCTGACTGATCGTTGGAACGAAGAACTCTATTTTCCAGGCCGACCCCGTCACAACGCACTAGACCGCATCTGCAGGTACAACAAAGCTGTCGAGGACCTTCTTGTCCCCCGCCTTGTCGAAGCTGATCGACAATTTGTTGTCGCTGATTGCCGTAACATGGCCGTATCCGAATTTCTGATGAAACACCCGGTCACCGATCGCAAACCCATTTGGATCGGCGTGGATGAGGGTGGATTCTTTATCTCGCCCGGGCGTTCGCACACGTCCAGAACCATATCCACTGCCGCCATATCCCAGTGAACGACCGCCGCCAAATGGGTCCCCACCACCCGAATAGACTCCTTGTTCACTGTCGATGTCCACGAACTCGGGCGGCAACTCATCAACGAAACGCGATGGGATGGACGACTGCCATTGGCCATGCACACGGCGGTTGGCTGCAAACAGGATCGTGGCGTCCCGCTTGGCCCGGGTCAGCCCGACATAGGCCAACCGGCGTTCCTCTTCGAGGCCGGCCAGGCCGTTTTCATCCATATTGCGCTGATGCGGGAACAACCCCTCTTCCCAGCCCGGCAGGAAGACCGTGTCGAATTCCAGCCCCTTGGCAGAGTGCAGAGTCATGATGTTGATCAGATCGCTGCCTGCAGCCTCGGTATTTTCCATCACCAGCGAAACATGCTCGAGGAACCCTCCGAGATTCTCGAACTCTTCCATGGCGACGATCAGTTCTTTGAGGTTTTCCAGACGTCCGGGCGCTTCGGGCGCCTTGTCGTTCATCAGCATCTCGGTATAGCCGCTTTCGTCGAGCACCATCTCGGCCAGTTCGGAATGGGGCAATCCATCCCGTCCATCACCGTTCAATGCGCGCCAGCGTTCAAAGTCGCTGATCACGCCACCCAGAGAACTTCGTGTATTGGGACGCAATTCGTCTGTGGTCACCAACTCGGCAGCCGCACGATAGAGGCTTGTGCCCCCGGCGCGTGCAATCGTGTGCAACATCTGGACCGTTGTATTCCCAATGCCACGTTTGGGCTTATTCACGATCCGCTCGAATGCCAGATCATCATCGGGCTGCTGGATAATGCGCAAATAGGCCAGCGCGTCCCGAAGTTCCTGGCGTTCGTAGAATCTGGGTCCACCGACCACGCGGTATGGCAGTCCGAGGGTCAGAAAACGTTCTTCAAACTCACGGGTCTGGAACCCGGCACGGACCAGAATAGCAATCTGATTTAGCGGGATTGGGGTACCGTCATTTCCCTTCCGCTGGATGTCCTCAATTCGGTCCGAAACAACGCGCGCCTCTTCCTCACCATCCCAAACACCACGCACTTTGACGCGATCGCCGCCTTCGGCCTCGGTCCAAAGCGTCTTGCCCAAACGCCCTTCGTTCTTGGTGATAAGTCCGGAAGCCGCGCCAAGGATCGGCCCGGTCGAACGGTAGTTCTGCTCGAGACGAACAATCTTTGCGCCCGGAAAATCTTCTTCAAACCGCAAAATGTTGCCGACTTCTGCGCCTCGCCACGCATAGATCGACTGATCATCATCTCCCACGCACGCGATGTTCTTATGCTTCTGGGCGAGCAGGCGCAGCCAGAGATACTGGGACACGTTGGTGTCCTGATACTCATCGACCAGAATGTACTGAAAACGATCCTGATACTCTTCGAGCACATCGGGGTTTTCAGCAAAGATCGTCAGGTTGTGGAGGAGCAGGTCGCCAAAATCGGCAGCATTGAGTGTCCTCAGACGTTCCTGATAATCCCGATAAAGTTCAACCAGCTTGCCACCGGCCAAATCACCAGCGTCGGCCGCCGAAACCTTATCCGGCGTCAGCGCACGATCCTTCCAGCGCTGGATGACGCCCATTAGAACACGTGCGGGCCAACGTTTGTCATCGAGGTTCTCAGCTTCGATCAGCTGCTTGAGCAGACGCACCTGATCGTCAGCATCGAGAATTGTGAAATTGCTTTTGAGTCCAACCAACTCGGCATGTTTGCGCAGAATACGCGCGCCGAGTGCATGGAAGGTGCCCAGCCAGATCGCTTCGGCCGGTCCGCCAACCAGATGCCCCACCCGTTCGCGCATTTCCCGTGCGGCGCGATTGGTAAAGGTCACGGACAAAACCTGATACGGCCGCGCTTTGCCGCGCCGCAAAAGATGCGCCAGCCGCGTGGTCAGAACGCGCGTTTTTCCCGTTCCCGCACCGGCGAGTACCAGTACCGGACCATCCAGCGTTTCAACAGCTTCACGCTGCGGCGTGTTCAGTTGCGTCAGATAAGGTGCCGGCGCAGCTTCGGAAACGACGGATTCCTGCGGTTCTTCGATGTAAAATGGATCGCTCATTTGAACGAAAGCTTATATCACGACCCGAAGATGAGTCGTGTGTGCTCGACGCCGGTTGAAATTCCCGTGATGCACCCCGCGCATCGCCTAAGCGGTGCTATCATCGCCATCTGGCAGGTCTTGCGCGCAACGGATCGAGATGATGACCATATTGACGACGAACCTTCAGAAACTCACATGGATGTTCGCCCTTTTGACGGGCCTGCTTCTGCCAACTCTCGCGGTACAGGCACAAACAGCGCAGTCGGGCGTTACAGGAGACGTCCTCGATACGGTGGTCGGTATAGACACGCGTATCCCCGGCAACGCGCGGACGGCGAGCTTTCTGGGCACCACTCGGCAAGGGTCAGGCGTGGTGATTTCCGATGACGGACTGGTCCTGACCATCGGCTACCTTATCCTCGAAGCACTGGAAATCGACATCGTGCTCAATGATGGCCGGGAGATACCGGCCTCGTTTGTCGCCTATGACCACGAAAGCGGATTTGGTCTCGTCAGGGCCGCAAGTGAAATCAGAGTTACACCAGCCGAGCTCGGCTCATCTGGTGGAATGGGCGTGAGCACGCAAGTGCTTCTGGCAAACCGCCTGGGGCCAGGTGCCGCGCAAGGCGTGTTCGTGGTCGACCGACGGGAATTTGTCGGACCGTGGGAGTATCTGCTCGACAGCGCGATATATACATCTCCACCGAACCCCAACTTCAGCGGTGCAGGTCTGTTCGATGCAGACGGTAAACTGATCGGTATCGGCTCGCTTTTTGTCGGGAATGCCGCATTTCTGCGTCAACCCGTGCCCGGCAACATGTTCGTGCCCATCGATGAACTGAAACCGATTCTGGACGACATGATCACCGGTGGCCGGCGCGCCGAGGCGCCGCGGCCATGGCTTGGAATCGCGCCCTCCGAACATCGCGACCGGGTCTTCATAGATCGGGTCTCGCCCGACAGCCCGGCGTCGCGTGCAGGCGTTCAGCCGGGTGAGTTGATCCTCGCCGTAGATGAGACACCCGTTGTGAGCATGTCGGGTTTCTTTCGAGCAATCTGGCGAGGCCGCGAAGCCGGAGATGCCGTCAGCATCCGACTGCTGACCCCGGAAGGTCAAATCCGCGAGGTCGCTGTTGAATCCATGGACCGGAGCGACTGGTTGCGTCTGGATCCAAGCCTTTAGAATGTTTGACTAGGCGTGCTCTTCGTCACGCGCGCTCAGCAATGCATCGTTGTGCGCGCGCGTGACATCAAGTGCATTCACGATGCCGCGCAACAGCATGCTGTCCTTGCTCGCCACGACAGCGACGCTTTGCCGGTCGAGCCCCTCGATCAGCCGCATGGCTTGCTCCAGGCTGTCTGAAACAGTCAGAACATCCCCGGCGGAATGCGCCAGCTCGCCAACAATCTGAGGGCGGCCTTCAGCATCTGGGCTCATCAGAGCCGCATTCAGGTCAGCGTAGTTCACGAGCCCGCGCAGCATGCCTTCATCATTTACGACATAAACCTCGCCGAGCGGCGATTCACGCAGCTTGCTGTGCAATTGTTCCAACGGTGCGCTTTCCGAAATCGACGCCATGTTGCGCCGCATGACGCGTGCGACCGATATCCCCTGCAGAACAGCCTGGTCGTGACCGCTCGAAACGTTGAGGCCCCGACCGCGAAGTTGGGCGTGGAAGAAAGATTTGCCAAAGAACTGATGGGTCAGGATCGACGCCACAGCGGTGGCGATCATCACCGCAACGGTCAGTTCCGAAGACCCTGTGAGCTCAAAGATAATGAAGATCGTCGACAACGGCGCGCCCATCACGGCACCCGCCAAAGCCCCGGTCCCAATTAGCGCATAAGCAGGCACGCCCGAGAACAACTCGGGAAACACACCGCCAGCAACAAAGCCAAATGCGCCACCAACTGTCGCGCCAAGCACAAGCGATGGCGAAAACACGCCGCCGCCAAAGCCGAAGCCGATGCACACAGCGACCGCCGCAATCTTTGCGACAATCAGCAACAACAGGAAATCAAGCGCAAAGCCACCGCGAAGCGCGACATCCGCCGTTGTGAAGCCAACACCAAGAATTTCGGGCACCTCCAGCGCCAGCGCCCCGAGCAACAACCCGCCAATTGCAGGCTGAATCCATTTTGGAATTGGGGTCTTGGCCATACCAGCATCAACGGCGAGAATGGTTTTCATGAACGCAATCCCAACCACAGCGCACATCACGCCAAGCAGGATAAACGCGGGAAATTCCCAAAGCGAAATAAGCTCATGCGCAGGCACGGTGAAAGACGGTTCGGAGCCAAAATAGAAACGTCCGATCGCTGTGCCGGTGACAGCCGCGATAAAAATCGGCGCGCCAGCCTTAAGCGAGAGATTGCCGACAACGAGTTCGATAGCGAAGACAGCCCCCGCAACAGGCGCGTTGAAGAGTGACCCAATCGCCGCGGCCACACCACAGCCAATCAGGGTGCGGCTTTGCGACCGATCCAGATGCAGCTTCTCCGAGATCCAGGCACTCATGGTTGCGCCCAGATGCACAAGCGGTCCTTCACGACCCGTTGATGCCCCAACGCCAAGCGATGCGCCATGGGCGACAGCCGATACAAGACCGTCCTTGAGAGACATCTTGCCCCCGCGCAGAGCGGAAGCCTCGATCACATGCGCGATCGCATGGGCACGACCGCCGCCATGAAAGAAATGCAGGAACAAACCAATAAGAAGACCGCCCAACGCGGGCACGAGCAATATCTGCCACCAGGCAGTCGTCTCAATTGTCGGGATCACCTGATCAAGGGCGGCGCCAAAGGCCACCGACTGCAATGCATCGACAGCAACCCGAAAGACCAGCGCGCCATAGGCTGCCACAGCGCCGACAGCAAGAGCCATCACACCGAGCAGTAGATGTTCATTCCGAAGCACGCGGCGCATCTGCAACCGCGCCCGGACAACAATTGGCGGACGCACGCGTTTCCCTCCAGCCGGTATCCCGACCGGAACTTTGTAACACGTTGATTCTTTAGAAGTCAGCGCACCGAAGTGCACATCAGCTATGCTCCGCCAGAATTCGCGACAACGCGCAGAACCGGTCCGCCAAGGGCCACTTCCACACGATTTCGTCCCGCATTCTTTGCAGCATAAAGCGCGGTATCGGCCCGCTCGATCAGTTCCTCGGGACTTTCAGAACCGCCAAATTGGGCCGCACCAATCGAAATCGTCACGCCGCCAAGATTTTCGCCTGTGGCTTTGCGACGGATGCGTTTGCTGGCCACAATTTCACATATTTGCTCCGCCACAGAGACAGCACCTTCCACATCCGTGTTGGGGAGGATTATGGCGAACTCTTCGCCGCCATATCTGGCCGCTGTGTCATGACCTTTGGTGCAATCTGTCAAACACTTCGCCACCAGCTTAATCACCTGATCGCCAAGAAGGTGTCCATGGGTGTCATTGAATTTCTTAAAGTGATCGATATCCAGAATCAGAAGCGAAAGCTCGGACGCCCCCCCATTTGAATCGGCCACAGCTCTGCCCAAAGCAAGATCGAACGCGCGCCGGTTGTCGAGCCCGGTCAGTCCATCACACATCGCTTCCTTGCGCGCATCGGTGATGCGTTCGTTCAGTTCGGCAATTTCACGGTTGGACTGTTCAAGCCGGTCATTGACCTTTCGGTTCTGGTCGGCGACGCGCTTGGTCTCCTCGACAAGATTGGAAACGATCTTCCGAACGGCACCAGCAGCCTCCGCTGAGGCCAGTTCACCACCAGCAGATGTCAGCGTTTCGGTATAACGCTCTGCATCTGCGCTGGCTTCATCGAGCATCGCCATGACTTCGGCCACGGATTTCTCCACACCAGCGCTCGCGCTCTGGAGCGCTGTGTCGCGCTTTTCACCATCTTCACTGGCGGCAAGCGTCATACATCTAAGGTAAAGCCCGTTGCATTCTTCTGCGTCAAATATCCGACCGTGCTGAAGCATCCAATCGATGCGCTGACAGATGTCGGGGTCCTTCTTGGCTACATAGCTGTACCAGACCATAAAATTGTCCGGGGTCGGCGCAATATCCTGCCTGGCCATATGGGCCATAGCTTCCTTGGCAAAATTGTTCGTTTCTTCCGCAGATATAGGCTGTGACATACAAGCCCCCAGTGGCTCTTATTTGTTGGGTACCATTGTGCGACACACGACTTAAGAAAGTCTTACTTGTGTCGCGAAATTCTGCGGAACTCCGGGGCTTGCGATAGTGATAATTCGTCTATTACGGACTGCCGAAGACGAAAAAGTCACACAGCATCAGCAGCTTGAGAAGACGATGATAAACGCGCGAGCCGGTCGACTTCGGCCTTGATGACCAACCAGTTTCGAAAGCGCACGATCTTGCCTTGCCCGTCTGTCGCCCTGGGACTCACCACGAAACATCCATAGGGCGCAGGCTGCGATACGTCGAACAGCCGCACAAGTTTTGGCGTCGCCACAACCAACGGAACGCTCTGGCGAGGCTCGACGATCACCTGTTGCACGATATCGGTCTGACAGCCGAGGATGCTGCCAGGGAAGCAAAAAGGCCATTCTGACAGGGGCCTAGACGGGCAGACAGCGGGGCGCCCCAGAGGCAGCAAACTCCGTTTTCGGCAGGCGATCTTGCGCGAGCATCATTTTCCAGATCGCCATGGCGGGGGAAACCGGGCAAAACTGTGCAAATGGATATTCGACAAATCCGATACGCACTTGCCGTGGCACGGGAACGCAGCTTTACCGGAGCCGCCCAGCGCCTCCATATCTCGCAATCTTCTGTCAGTGAACAGGTCGCATTGCTGGAAGACGAGATCGGGTTTCGATTGTTCCGGCGCACCGGACGCGGCGTGGAGACCACCGAACAGGGCCGCAGTTTTCTCGCCGAAGCCGACCGGGTGGCACAGGACTTCTACGGCCTTTCCGACACAGCACGGCGCCTGACCGGCGCGAGTTTTGAAACCTTCACTTTGGGTATGGGCTCGGGCATGGCGGGCTTGGTCGTCCCACGCGGCTTGAGCCATTTTGCCGACATCTTTCCCAATGTTCAGCTGCGCATCATCACGGCACCCACGCGCAGCATCTACGACCAGCTTCATACCGAGCGCCTCGACGTCGGCATCGCCATCGAACTCCCACCGGACGAACTTCCCGCAGGTCTGATTGCCTCTCCGATCGGCAAAAGCGAGATGGTTCTTATCTGCCATCCCGATCACGCGCTGGTGCAAGATCAGGACCCTGTAGATCTGGCATTGTTGATCGAGGAACCACTGATCACGAACGAACTGACAATTGGCTATGGCCAGATTGTCACCACGATGTTCTCGGATATTGGTGCCCAGCCAAACATTCGAGCTGTCGCAGACAACATCGATACCTTGCGGGAAATGGTCTCTACCGGACTGGGGGTCGCGATCATTCCACGCTCTTCTATTGATATCATTGGATCACCGGCATCGGTCGTCGTCCGCGAGATCAAACCACGACGCCAGATTGGGTTCTGCATCGTGCGACGACGTCAGGCCATGTCGCGGAATCGCGAGACCTACTTCGCCTTCCTCAGCGAAGCCTTGACCCAAAACGACTAGATATCGGTTTTACCTATAGTTCTATAGGCAGAGTCCTTTGGACTCTGCCTGTTCGCGCACGATACGCTTCCCGGACGGATAGGCTTTCATATCCATAACTATTTGTTTTCAAAGAGAATTGTGAAACATACATGGACGTCGGATCAGGCAAAGGCAGCCTTAGAATCGGAATCGACACGGGCGGCACATTCACTGATATCGTTTCAATCGATGTTTCGCGGGGAACAATGGACGTCACAAAGGTGGCGAGCACACCCGCCAATCCAGCAGTCGGGCTGGTGCAGGGCATCCATGAGGTTCTCGCCAAATCCGGTGCAGACACACAAGATGTCGGTGTCATTTGCCATGGCACAACCGTCGCAACCAACGCACTCCTACAGGGACAAATCGAAGGCCTTGGCCTGATTGTTACCGAAGGCTTCCGCAACATTCTCGAGATCGCACGCCAAGCCGTCCCCGACGGTTATGGCAACTCGTATTTCTGGGTCAAGCCAGAGCGGCTCGTTCCGCTGCACCATGTCCACGAGGTGGGCGGTCGCCTGAACTTCAAGGGCGAGGAACTCAAGACACTCAATGAAGACAGCATTCGCGAAGCTGCGCGTGGCCTGAAGAAGCAGGGCGTCGGCGCCATCGGGGTTTGCCTGATTGTCTGACGTCAGCGCCTATGGAACAAACTAGCCGGATTTCATAAGGGAGGATTTCTGGCTCATCGTAGTGACCGAAGGGAACGAAGATGAGACAGAAATCGCAGACCCGCCAGACGGGTGCCGCCAAGGCGATCAAGGACATCCGCCGGGCAACGCGCAAGCAATATTCTGCTGAAGAGAAGATCCGCATTGTGCTGGACGGATTGCGTGGTGAAGAAACGATCGCGGAGTTATGCCGCCGGGAAGGCATTGCGCAGAGCATTTATTACAAGTGGTCGAAAGAGTTTCTTGAAGCTGGCAAGCGTCGACTTGCGGGTGATACGGCTCGTGCGGCTTCTACGGGCGAGGTTCAAGCCCTTCGCCGTGAAGCACGTGATTTGAAGGAGGTTGTTGCTGAGCAGACCCTGGAGCTCAGGTTGCTTAAAAAAAGCATGACCGCGGATGGGGGAGACGACGAATGAGATACCCCGCATCTGAGAAACTTGAGATCATCCGCCTTGTCGAGCAGTCTCACCTGCCCATCAAGCAGACGCTGGACAAGCTAGGTATCCCCCGCACCACGTTTTATCGCTGGTATGACCGCTATCAGCTTGGTGGTTCGGAGGCCCTGGAAGATCAATCGCCCAGGCCATCGCGGGTCTGGAACCGCATTCCTGATGACGTTCGCCGGCGGATCATTGCCCTGGCCCTGGATGTGCCGGAACTGTCTCCTCGCGAACTGGCAGTACGCTTCACTGATACAGAAAGCTACTTTGTCTCAGAGGCTTCCGTCTATCGCCTGCTTAAATCCCTTGATCTGATTACCAGCCGTGCATTCATCGTCATCAAGGCTGCTGATGAGTTCAAGGAAAAGACGACCGCGATCAATCAACTGTGGCAGACCGACTTCACCTATCTGAAGGTCATCGGCTGGGGCTGGATGTACTTATCGACGATCCTTGATGATTACTCTCGCTATATCATTGCCTGGAAGCTGTGCACGACCATGAAGACCAGCGATGTGACCGAGACGCTGAACCTCGCCTTGCAGGCATCGGACTGTGATCAGGCCCATGTTGTGCACAAGCCGAGACTGTTATCGGACAATGGCTCCAGCTACGTCTCTGGTGAGCTGGCGGAATGGCTGGATGAAAAGAAGATGAAGCACGTCAGGGGTGCACCGTATCATCCGCAAACTCAGGGTAAGATCGAACGATGGCATCAGACGCTGAAGAACCGCATCCTGCTGGAAAACTACTTCTTCCCGGCAGATCTTGAGGCGCAGATCGAGGCGTTCGTCGATCATTACAACCATCAACGCTACCACGAGAGCATCAACAACCTTACCCCTGCAGACGTCTACTTCGGGCGGGGCCAAGCCATTTTACAACAACGGGAAAGGATCAAACGGAAAACGATGAAGGCCCGGCGCTTGCAATACCGCAAATACGCCGCCTAACATCTTAAACCAGATGAGCCAGATCCTCCCTTGGATCAGCCCGCCAGTTGTTCCAATTTATATGACGACGGACAGTGGGACTGCGCAACGGTGTATCACTGGCGCTGGTTATCGTGATCGTGGCAGAAATGTTCATCGGCTCTGTCGATGGTTTGGGGCACAATGTGCTCGACAACCAGATGCTGTTCGAAATGCCCCGGATGTATGCGGCGATCTTTGTCGCCGGGGCACTTGGCTACGGGTTCAATCTGTTGTTCCTGTTGGTCGAACGGCGCTATGTACATTGGTCGGGCCGTTAATTCGTCGACCAGCGTTTAAAGTATGTTCAATCAAAATGCGTACCCGATGGGTCCGCGAAGAAGAGGAAGAAAATATGGCCATTGAAGTCCGAAAAATCGAAATCAAGAGTGTGTCCGACGCTTCGGGACTCGATGAATGGATTGAATCCGGCGAGGTCACAGCTGACCAGATCGTTGCAGCTATCGGCAAAACCGAAGGCAATGGCGGCGTGAACGATTTCACCCGCATTCTGTCCGACCAGGCCTTCCGCGCCGTCCTGATGAAGCACGGCTCGCGAAGCGAAACCGACATCAAGGAAATCCCGATGGTGTGGTCAGGCGGTTGTGACGGCGTCATCACCCCGCATGCGGTCGCCTTCGCGCGCAACGACAAGACCGGACCCTCCGATCAGGACCGGATTGTGATGGGCACGGCCATGAGCGCCGAGCTGTTTCCCGAAGACATCGGCCGACCGGCAATGGTCGAGAAGGTTGCCGATGCGGTCCGCGCGGCCATGGCCGATGCCGGCATCGACGACCCGAAGGACGTCCACTACGTCCAGACCAAGACACCGCTCCTAACCGTTGAGGGCGTCATGGACGCCCATGCACGCGGCGAGAGCACCGCGTGTGAAGTCCACGATTCCATGGGTGTCTCCAACGGGACGACCGCATTGGGCATTGGTGTGGCACTGGGCGAATTCGAGATGCCCGCCGCCGAAGATATCTGCAAGAACCTCGACATCTATTCGGCCGTGTCATCCTGCTCCTCGGGCGTTGAGCTTGACCGCGCACAGATCGTTCTGTTCGGCAACAAGGCCGGCGCCGGCGGCCGCTACCGGATCGGCCATTCGGTCATGAAAGACGCGCTGGATATTGATGGCATTTATGACTCGATCCGGGATGCCGGCCTCGAGCTTCCCGACCGTCCCCGTGCCGAAGACCTGAACGGTAAAGTCGTGAACTGCTTCATGAAATCGGAAGCCGATCCACGCGCACGTTTGCGTGGGCGTCGTCAGATTATGCTGGACGATTCCGACGTGCATCACCATCGCCACTCCAAAGCAGCTGTGGGTGGCGTTGCGGCGCTGGCCATCGGCGACCCCGCTGTTTTTGTGTCGGTGGATGCAATGCATCAGGGCCCGCAAGGTGGAGGCCCCGTGATCGCGATTGTCGATCTGGGCGAATAAACCCGTTGCAAATCACGGTCATCGCGAGCCGCCACAGGCGGCGAGGCAATCCAGAGCGAACTGGATTGCGTCGTCGGCCTCCGGCTTCCTCGCTATGATAGATGAGACAAAACCATGCCCCTGCCTTTTGACGACCCCTACAACGCGTTCTGCACCGATACCGATGCTTTCCTCGAAGGCGCGGCGGGCGGTCCGCTCTCCGGGCTGACCTTCGCGGCAAAGGACCTGTACGACGTCAAAGGTCACGTCACTGGTGGCGGCAATCCGGACTGGAAACGCACCCATGGACCTGCCACGGAGCATTCCTGGCCGGTGGCAGCGCTTGTAAAAGCGGGGGCCACCATGGTGGGCAAAACCCACACCGACGAATTGTCGCGCGGCATCTTCGGTGAGAATGCCCATTACGGCACCCCAATCAATCCCGCGGCACCTGGTCACGTCCCGGGCGGGTCGTCGAGCGGGTCCGTCGCAGCTGTCGCCGGAGGACTGGTTGATTTCGCGCTGGGAACAGACACTGGCGGCTCGGTTCGCGTGCCCGCGAGCTTTTGCGGGGTCGTCGGCATGCGCACGTCCCATGGCCGCATCCCCTTTACCCATGCCATCGATCAGGCCCCGAGTTTCGACACGGTGGGATGGTTTGCGCGGGACGCCATAACCTTCGCAGGCGCCGGTGAAGTGCTGCTGGAAAACACCATCGAAGACCATGCAGCGCCCCGTCTGATTGTGGCCGACGACCTTTTCACATATGCCGACGCGGCCGTCCGGGACGCTTTGGCCGAACCCTTGAACAAGGTTCGCGCCGCAACGCGCGATCATGAATCCGTCACGCTGGCTCCTGCAGGGGTGGACACGTGGTTTGGTCATCAGGCGGTTCTTCAAGGCCGAGAGGCCTGGGAGACATTCGGAGACTGGGTGGACGCGAACGACCCGCGCTTCGGGTTTGAAGTCGCCGAAAACTATCTGATTGGACGCAACTGGTCCGATGATGCACGCGCTGAGGCGGCTGCTGCGCGACCCGGGTATCGTACGCGCATCGAAGATCTGCTCGGTGATGATGGGGTGATCGCGATGCCAACCACTCCCTTCCCCGCACCACCCCGGAATTCGCTGCGATCGGAACAAAAAGCACGGCGCTTTCGGGTGATTGCCATGACCTGCATCTCCGGTCTCGCGGGCACACCGCAAATCAATCTGCCCCTTGCAACCGTTGATGGACGCCCCCAGGGCCTGTCCCTGATCGGTCCCCGCGGCAAAGACGAACTGCTGATTGATCTGGCACGGAAAATTCTCGATTAAAGTTAACGCGCCGCGCACGAATTATTCGATACAGACTGCACGGAAAATAGATCGAATTTCATCCTTTCTTCAGATTTAGACAACCTTGCGGCGCGATACTCCCGTGTAGCGAAAATCAGCAGGAGCGCATGACCGGACAGCCTTTGCCCAATGGTTATCGAAACAAAATGGACACACCCAAAATTAAACAGATCGTGTATATTTCCAAAGCTACCACGGGTCTCGAGCGCAAGGATGTTGAGGATATTCTCGAATCCGCGCGCGACAAAAACCAAGGCCTCGACATCACAGGCTTCCTCCTGTTTAACGGAAAATCATTTGTCCAGCTTCTCGAAGGAGCCCCGGAAGACGTTTCGAACCTCTACGGTCAGATCGAACGCGACCCCCGGCATGAAGGCACCGTGATCATACTCGAACATCAAGTGGAATCGCGCCTGCTATCGAGCTGGGCGATGGCCTACTCCTACCTCGAAGGTCCCGACGCAGGTATATTCGGAGGCACGTTGGATCAGGGGTCGGTTCGCGAAATGGCTTCTATCCTGCGCTCCGGCGACTCTGCACTCAGGGAAACTATCGCCGACACTCTCCTGCACCTTGCTGGTCTGGAAAAATATTCAAAGAAGAGCTTCTTCGCCGCATAGAGCACGGAGATATCCGGACCTGTTGCACCCATTGTCTTGCAGATTGGGATGGGACACCCTGTGGATTGAAAAAATTCATCCACGTCTCAGGTCGGGATATCCATGAACGGCAAACGCGCAGTCATCATCGGCGGCTCGGTCGGCGGCCTCTTTGCCGGCAACTTCCTCATCAAACATGGCTGGACCGTCGACATCGTCGAGCAGGCGCAGGCAAACCTCGCCTCGCGGGGGACGGGAATCGCGCGCCATGACGAACTCGAGGCCATTTTCAAGGAACTGGGTATCCCGCCCGACGATACGGTCGGGGTCGACGTCAATGGTCGCACGGCCTTTGACCGAACGGGGGCGATCATCTCCCATTTCGACCTGACCCAACGCCTGGGCGCGTGGAACCGCGTGTTCCAACCGCTCTATGACGCCTTCCCGAAAGCCCGTTATCACAATGGCGCGCGCATGGAACACCTGGAGACGAATGGCGATATCTCGACGATCACGACGACTGACGGTCGGAAATTCGAAGCTGACGTTGTAATCGGGGCCGATGGATTTCGATCCTCGGTTCGAAAAATTGTCGCCCCGGAGATCGACCCGTCTTACAGCGGCTACGTCGCATGGCGCGGGGTTAGCCAGGAGGCCAATCTGTCGGAAGAGTTTCGCGCCAATGTCTTCCACCATTATGCCTTCCTGTTTATGCGCTCGAGCCTTTTGATCGGTTATCCAATGGCTGGGGAAGACGGCTCCATCGAACCAGGCGGACGGCGCTACAACTACCTCTGGTACTACCCCGCCCCGGGACAGCAACTCACTGACATCCTCACGGACACCGGCGGCAAGGTGCATGACTACGGCATTCCACCGCCGCTTATGCAGCCAGAGCACGTAGAAGCTGTCAGGGCCAACGCAAAACGCGATATGCCCGCAAGCTTCCACGATGCAATCAACATGGCAGACACCACCATCGTGCAGCCGATCTATGACGTCCTGTCTCAGCGCATCACTTTCGGAAACGTCGCTCTGATCGGTGACGCCGCATTTGTCGCCCGGCCCCATGTTGGTGTCGGCGTTCTGAAAGCCGGACAGGATGCCGTCGCACTCACAAAAGCGCTGGCGGAATGTGAGACGGTTCCGGCGGCTATGGCCCGTTATGAAAACGAGCGATTGCTGGCCGGTCAGCGATCCGTGTGGCATGGACGTGATTTGGGATCATTTATCGAACGCGGCCTCGATCGGCCCGAGGATGACCCCAACTACAACTTGCCGCCTGAACGCGCGATCAAGATCAGCGGCCGTCCGGTCGAACACATGTTCGAGCAGGGCCTGTAACCGGTGGTGCTGAAAAACCAAAACGGGAGGAACAAGCCATGATGCTCGACGGCAAGACAATCATCGTGACCGGCGGCGCGAGCGGCATAGGCCGGGCGACCGCTCTCTTGGCCGCGCAGGAAGGTGCCAAAGTGGTGATCGGCGACATTGATCGTGCCCAGGCCGAAATCACCGCAGAACTTGTTCGAGAGACCGGCCAGCACGCCCATGTTGTTGAACTGGACACCTCAAAACCGGCTCACGCCGAACGCCTCGCCTCCGAAACAGTGAAAACATTCGGCACCATCGACGGCATTGTCTGCGGTGCGATCAAACTTAAACCCTCAAAGCTGGAGGATCTCAGCGAAGAAGACTGGGACATGGTCATTGATATCGGACTTAAAGGGTACTTCCTCTGCGCGCAGGCCGCGGGCCGCGTGATGCTCGAAAAAGGTCGTGGCTCGATTGTTTTCGTCTCATCGATCGGTGGTGTGCAGGCCTATAACGGCGCCGGGGCTTACTCAGTCGCCAAGGCGGGCAACGTCATGCTGGGCAACTTGTTTGGTGTTGAATGGGGCGCGCGCGGCGTTCGCGCAAACACTGTGCTGCCCGGTCAGGTGCACACACCCATGACCCAGGCCATGTTCGAAGACCCGGAAGTCGCGGCCGGACGCGCCGCGGTTGTCCCGATGGGACGTATCGGCCAGCCCGAGGAGATCGCCGAAGCCTGTGTCTTCCTTCTCTCTGATCGGGCCAGCTATGTGAACGCCGCCATGCTCAAGGTCGATGGCGGGCAGGCCGAAAGCAAGATGATGCACACCCCTGGTCGAGACTGGGGCGGGCGGAAAATGGACTATACGGCGGGCTAGAATAAACCCGCGAGTTGGTCAGTCGCGCGGTGCAAGGCTGTCCTCTGCCGTCAAATGCGCAACCTCCACATCCGAACCCGCAAAGGTCCGGGTCACATGGTCCGAACCGTAAATCCAGAGGATCACCATGGGTTCATCACCGACATTGAGGAAATAGTGTTCCTTGCCCGCGGCGACATAGGTTGAATCATAGGCCTTGAGCCGTGTGCGCTTACCCTCGATATCAACTTCGGCTTCACCGGACAGCAAGGTGACCTGCTCGTCGCAATTATGCTTGTGCATCGGGGCAGAACTGCCCGCCGGGAAAGAACTGATTCCCGTCGTGAACGCCGCATTCGGGCGCACGCTGGGAACCACGAGCGGCGTAGACACAACGCCGCCACCGCGTTCGAGTTTCTCGACTTCATCAAACTTCAGGACAACGGATTCAGACATGGCTTCCCCAACAATTCCGATTTCAACAGTTGCGGGACTATAGCGTGGCTGGCGCCTCTGCGTAGCGCAGATTTCCGGTTTTGACCCAGACCCGTGCGCCTTCAGCGCCAGTGCGCGCGCTGACCATCATGCCATCAGGCAATCGCAGCCAGGAATTCGCACGCAGGGTGTCTCCGCCTTCCGCAAACCCACCTGAAAGCACGAAATATTCCGCACCCCCATCTGCACCAATCATGATCTCGGTATTGGGTTCCCATTGCTCGATCCGGACATCCTCACGCGGATCGAGAAACAGCGGCGTGACGGACACGCCCGGCCTCCCGGCATCCGCGACGGCGCCAATTTTGTTTGTATCGATGCGCACATGGGTCCGGTCATCGGGGTCGAACTGCCAGAGTTTCACCAAAATTGTGCAACCCGGTTCCGACGCCGGCGTGTGGCGGGATTCGGGAGGGTTGCGGATATACGAACCGGCCGGGAAGTCACCGTGCTCATCCTGAAAGACCCCTTCCAGCACGACGAACTCTTCTCCACCCGTGTGTATATGCGGCGAAAACGAACTGCCGGGCGCGTACCGGACGATCGAGGTGGCACGCGCCACCTCGTCGCCAATCCGGTCCAGCATGCGTCGGTCGACGCCCGCCATGGGAGAACTGAGCCATTCGATCTCGTCTCCATGCATAACCACCCGCTGGGTGAAATCTGCGTTCAGTTCCATGGCAGGGTCCTTTTCTCTTGTTCTCTCGTCAGGCTGCCTGTGCAGCGCTGGGGCGGGCCGACACGCGTGTTCGCCAGTCCTGAAGATGCGCGCAGGTTTCGGGAATATCCAGAGACACGAAATCCGCAAAGGCAAAACCGGCCATCGCGGTGATGTCAGCGACCGTAAACTGATCTCCGGCGAGATAAGCCTGATCGGCCAGAATGCCATCCATCCAATGCATTGTCTTTACGGCGGTTTCTTTCTGACGGGCACCCCAGGCATCGTTGCGGTAGCTCTCGATGTCGGATCCCAGCCCGTCGGTTCCCACATGAAAGTAGAAGCCGACAGCATCGAGCAAACCCGCCTCAACTTTTCGCTGCATCATGGAAATCACAGCGCGCTCTTTGGGCGTTTTGCCCGTGAGTTCAGGGTCGCCGGCAAAGTGGTCGAGATATTCCGTAATCGCCGTGGATTCCGAAATATGGGTTCCATCCGCCAGTTCGAGAACGGGAACAGCTGCGGAAGGGTTTTTTGCCAGAAACTCAGGTGTCAGGTGTTCACCCGCGGTAACGTCCACTTGGACAAACTCGACATCATCAAACAGGCCCTTCTCGGCCAATGCGATGCGGACCCGGGCAGGATTGGGGAACCCTTTGTATTCGTAAATCTTCATGATCGTCTCCTCGGTAATGTTTACCTATCTATCGATAGGGAGACAATGTGTTTATCGAGCACCCTTGTCAACACCTATCTACTGGTAGATAAAATCCCCTATGGAAAACACTGAGCACACCGCCTTGACAGGTAAGGCCGAAGAAATATTGGAAGTGGCTGAGCGGCATATGCGAGCGGGCGGTTTCGACGCCGTGAGTTTTCGCGATATTGCGACCGAGGTCGGCATCAAAAGCGCGAGTGTTCACTATCACTTCCCCCAGAAAGCAGATTTGGGCGCCGCCGTGGTTCAGCGTTACACCGCGCGTGTGATCGCGGCCGTCGGGGCACCTGACAATTCCGACGACTCCACAAAGGAGCGAATCTCCCGCCTGATCGGCGTTTACCGTTCAGCGATGATCGATGATGGCCTGATCTGCCTGTGCTGTGTCCTTGGTGCAGAGACGCTGGATCTCCCCGACCCTGTCGCCGAGGCCGTCAGCAGCTTTTTCGCACTGGTGCTCAAATGGACAGAGACAGCGCTGAGCGCACCGCCGGCGGCCGGTGAAACCACAACAGCCGCGCAAATCATCTCCAGCCTGCAAGGCGCGATGGTTCTGTCGCTGGCGACAAAAAACCCGCAGCATTTTTCAGATACTGCAAATGGCATACTCAAAGCCATAGACTGAGGCAGGAAACAGCGCCATGACATCCACCACACTGGCCGACGACTTAATCGTCCGAAACGCACGTGTCTGGGGCGAAACAGGAACGCGTGATCTCGCTATTTCCGAAGGAATTTACATCGCACCCGAGAGTCTTTCGAACCCCGATGCAAGTGAGATCGATGCAGCGGGCTGTCTCTGCGTCCCCGGATTCGCGGAGCCGCACATCCATCTGGATAAAGTGCTGCTGGCAGAAAGCTGCCCGGTCAATGTCAGCGGCAATCTGGACGAAGCCATCGAGATACTCGGCGCTCGCAAGGCACTTTATACCCGTGAGGATATCGCCGCCCGCGCAGCCGCGATCATTCAATCAGCCATCGCCCATGGCGTCACCCGCATACGCACCCATATCGACATCGATACCGGGTGCGGACTTACAGCATTCGATGCCCTGTGCGAGGTCCGCGACCGATACGCCGACCTTGTCGAGCTCCAGATCGTCGCATTCCCGCAAAAGGGTATTGTCGGCGACCCCGGTGTCGAAACGTTATTGCGGGAGGCCATGTCTCGGGGAGCGAACCAGATCGGCGGCATGCCGTTCAACGAGGCCGGACCGGCCGAGAGCCGCGAGCACATCGAAATCGGTTTTGCCATCGCGAAGGACTTTGGGTGTGATGTCGACATGCATATCGACGAAACCGATGATCCCGATGCGCGCACCCTGGAAATGTTGTGTGACGCCACTATCCGGCACGGCTATCAGGGCCGGGTGACCGCGGGCCACACCTGCGCGCTGGCCGCCTACCCCGATGACTATGCCAACCGGGTCATCGACAGGGTTGCCGAAGCTGGTATCAACATCATCACCAACCCGGGAACCAACATGATGTTGCAGGGCCGGGACGATGCCCACCCCAAGCGGCGTGGAATCACGCGGGTAAAGGAATTGATGGACCGGGGCGTCAACGTCGCCTTCGGGCAGGACAATCTCCAGGACATGTTTTATCCGTTCGGCACCGACGACCCTCTAGAACTGGCATTTCTGCTTGCACACGCCGCACATATGAGTGGCCCCGATGAGATCGACGCTGTCTTTTCGATGACCAACACGAATGCCGCACGCGTTCTGGGCGCGACCGATTATGGGACAACAGCAGGATGTGTGGGGGACCTCGTCATCCTGGATGCCAGAACACCACTCGAAGCAATCGTACGGCGCTCTCCGCAGCGCACAGTGATACGACGCGGACGCCTTATCGCGAAAACCGAGATACAACAAACACTGAAAGTGACGGCTTAAGCCGCCGCATCGCGGTTCTCGTATTCGGCGGGGTCATAATTCAGGTTGGGCGACAACCAGCGTTCTGCAACGTGGAGATCGATACCCTTGCGACGCGCATAATCCTCAACCTGATCGCGCTCGATCTTTCCCACACCGAAATAACGCGCCTCGGGATGGGCGAAATAAAACCCGCTGACCGAAGACGGTGGCCACATAGCGTAGCTCTCGGTCAGGCTGACTCCGGTTTCTTCTTCGGCATTGAGCAGCTCGAACAAGGTCCCCTTCTCGGTGTGATCGGGAGAGGCCGGATAACCCGGTGCGGGGCGAATCCCGCGATACTCTTCGCTGATCAGGTCCGCGTTTGTCAGACCCTCATCAGGTGCATAACCCCAGAACTCCATCCGCACGCGCTGATGCATGCGTTCGGCAAAGGCTTCGGCCAGACGATCAGCGAGCGCCTTGGCGAGGATCGAATTGTAATCATCGTTCTTGGCTTCAAATCGCTCGGCAATCGCATCGATTTCCGAGCCTGCCGTCACCACAAATCCGCCGACATAGTCGATATGACCTTCCTCAGCCGGGCAGACAAAATCCGACAACGCAAAGTTGGGACGCGTGTTGTTGCGCATCATCTGCTGACGCAGGGTTCGGACCATGGCCAATTCTTCAGAACGCTCGGGATCGCTATAGATGGCGATATCATCGCCCACGGCATTTGCCGGCCAGAACCCGACGACAGCGCGCGGCACCAGCCAACGCTCATGCACCATACGATCGAGCATCTCCTGCGCATCGGCAAACAGTTCACGCGCGCTCTCACCCACCACCTCATCCTCGAGGATATCGGGATATTTTCCCGCGAGTTCCCAGGTACGGAAAAACGGCGTCCAATCGATAAATTCGCGGAGCTCCGCCAGGTCGTAGGCATGGAAGGTTCGCGTTCCCAAAAATGACGGTGTGGGCGCTTCATATTGTGCCCAGTCGATAGGCGCAGAGTTGGCGCGTGCGCCCTCGATGGTCTGGCGCTTGGATTTCCGACCGCTGCCCGCGTGTTTTACCCGGGCTGCTTCATATTCCTCGCGGATGCCCGCGACATAATCATCGCGTGCGGTCTCAGAGAGCAGATTACTCATGACCCCGACAGCCTTCGACGCGTCGTTCACATGGATGACCGGATTTTCATAGCCCGGTGCGATTTTGACCGCGGTGTGCAATCGGCTTGTGGTTGCTCCGCCGATCAGAAGCGGCAATTCAAAGTTCTGGCGTTTCATTTCCCGCGCCAGATTCACCATCTCATCAAGACTCGGTGTGATCAGGCCGGAGACGCCGATAATATCGACCTTTTCTTCGAGCGCCGTCGCAAGGATGCGCTCTGCGGGCACCATCACGCCCAGATCGACGACGTCATAATTGTTACACTGGAGCACGACCCCGACGATGTTTTTGCCGATGTCATGAACATCACCTTTGACCGTCGCCATCAGGATCTTTCCATTCGGCTTGGCCGCCTGCCCCGAGGCCTCGCGTTCCGCCTCCATGAACGGAGTCAGATGGGCCACAGCCTGCTTCATGACTCGCGCGCTCTTCACGACCTGCGGCAAGAACATCTTGCCCGCACCGAACAGGTCTCCGACAACATTCATGCCGTCCATCAGCGGCCCTTCAATCACATGCAGCGGGCGCTCGGCTTCCAGGCGCGCTTCCTCGGCATCCTCCAGAATGAAATCGGTAATCCCGTGAACAAGGGAGTACTCCATGCGCTCGGTCACATTGCCGTCGCGCCACTCCAGATTCTTCTCCTGCGCGGCTGTCCCGGCATCACGATAGTCATCGGCAACCTCAAGAAGCCGGTCGGTCGAATCCTCGCGGCGGTTGAACAGCACATCCTCGATCCGCTCCAGAAGGTCCGGCGGAATATCGTCATAGACCATGATCTGGCCGGCATTGACGATCCCCATATCCATGCCCGCACGGATCGCATGCAGCAGGAAAGCGGAATGCATCGCTTCACGGACTGCGTTGTTGCCACGGAACGAAAACGACAGGTTCGAGACCCCGCCTGACACATGCACATGGGGCAGTTCGGCACGAATGCGCTTGGTCGCCTCGATAAAAGCGATCGCGTAGTCATTGTGCTCTTCGATCCCTGTCGCCACCGCAAAGATGTTGGGATCGAAGATGATGTCTTCGGACGGAAACCCCATTCCTGTCAGCAAATCATAGGAACGCTTGCAGATTTCGAACTTGCGATCCGCCGTATCGGCCTGACCTTCCTCATCGAAAGCCATGACAACGGTGGCCGCGCCATAGCGACGTATCTTTCGGGCCTGCTCCAGAAAAGGCTCTTCGCCCTCCTTGAGGCTGATCGAGTTGACGATCGCCTTGCCCTGCACACATTTGAGGCCGGCCTCGATCACCGACCATTTGGAAGAATCGATCATCACAGGTACGCGGGAGATGTCTGGTTCAGCTGCTATCAGATTGAGGAAGCGCACCATCGCGGCCTCGGAATCGAGCATCCCCTCATCCATGTTGATGTCGATGACCTGCGCGCCGTTTTCGACCTGCTGACGTGCAACCTCCAATGCGGTGTCGAAATCATCGCCTTTGATCAGGTCGCGGAATCGTGCAGATCCAGTGACATTCGTGCGCTCGCCGATATTGACAAATTGGCTGCCCGACGCCGTGCTCATGACGCCACCGCTGCAGCGACGGTAAACGGCTCAAGGCCAGACAGACGCATCGCCGGATCACGTTCCGGAATCTCACGCGGGGCCAGTCCTTCGACCGCCTCATGAAGCGCCTTGATATGGGCCGGGGTGGTGCCGCAACAGCCTCCGACAATATTCACGAGCCCCTCTTCTGCCCATTCACGCACAAATGACGCCGTGGTCTCGGGCTGTTCGTCATATTCACCAAATTCATTCGGCAAACCGGCATTGGGATAGGCGCAGACATAGGTGTCGGCGATCCGGGACAAGTCCAGCAGGTAGGGACGCATATCCTTTGCCCCCAGCGAACAGTTCAAACCAATGGTCACGGGCTGCGCATGCCGCACGGAATTCCAGAATGCTTCAGGCGTCTGACCGGTCAGGGTACGCCCGGAAAGATCGGTAATCGTGCCCGAGATCATGATCGGGCGCCGTTCCCCTGTTTCCTCGAACAGTTCCTCGAGCGCGAAAATCGCGCATTTGGCGTTCAACGTGTCGAAGATGGTTTCGACCAGGAACAGGTCGACCCCCCCGGACAGCAAAGCTCTGGCGGCTTGCTTGTAAGCATTTTTGAGAGTGTCAAAATCAATCGCACGAAAACCCGGATCGTTGACGTCGGGCGAAATTGAAGTCGTCCGGTTTGTCGGGCCAATCGCACCAGCTGCCCAGCAAACCCTGCCGGGTTCGCGTGCCATCACATCCTCGCATGCCAACTTTGCCAGACGCGCGCCCTCAACATTGATGACATCGACATAGTCCTCCATGCCGTAATCGGCCTGCGAGATTGTCGTGGCATTAAATGTATTGGTGGCAATGATATCGGCACCAGCTTCGAGATAGCTGATGTGAATGTCGCGGATTGCATCCGGCACTGTGAGATTGAGGATATCGTTGTTGCCGGTCAGGTCGTTGCCCAACCCCTCAAAATGTTTGCCGTGAAAATCAGCAGTTTCAAGTTTCAAAGCCTGAATCTCTGTTCCCATGGCGCCATCCAGAACCAGAATGCGTTCCGCCAGTGCTGTCTTGATATCGCGGTCGAGCGCGGTCATCGGTTCGCCCCTTCTGTAACATTCGAGGTGATACCGAGATTCTCACACACAGCTTGTGTGAGAGCTGCACGGTTGAGCGTGTAGAAATGAAACATGGAGACATCCTGTGCCATCAGGTCCCGGCATTGCCGGCTGGCCAGATCAATAGCGACTTGCCGACGCTCATATGGGCTCTCGTCGAGACCAACGAACTTCTCTGCGAGGAACGCTGGCACACTGGCCCCGCACATGGCGGCAAACCGGGTCATGCTCTTGAAATTCCCGACCGGCATAATCCCCGGAACCAGCGGCACGGTAATGCCCGCCGCCGCAACGCGATCGCGGAACCGAAGAAACACGTCATTGTCAAAAAAGAACTGTGTGATTGCCTGGGTCGCGCCAGCATCGATCTTGCGTTTCAGGTTATCAAGATCGAGATCAGCGCTTTCTGCCTCCGGATGGGTCTCGGGATACGCAGCAACAGATATCTCGAAATCCGCGACATCACGCAGGCCTGTGACCAAATCCGAAGCGTAGGCATAGCCATCAGCTTGCGGCACATAGCCTGTCTCTGCATCAGGTGCATCGCCACGCAGGGCGACGATATGTCGAACGCCCGCATCCCAATAACTTTGCGCAACCTCGTCGATTTCGGAGCGCGATGCCTCGACACAGGTCAGGTGCGCTGCTGCCGTGAGGCCCGCCTCCGCGACGATACGCGAGACTGTCGCGTGAGTGCGTTCACGGGTTGACCCGCCAGCACCATAGGTCACCGACACAAACGCCGGGGCAAGAGGCGCGAGCGCGCACACTGTATCCCACAGGGTTTCTTCCATTGCCGGTGTCTTTGGCGGAAAGAACTCAAAACTGACCGCCGGTGTCTGATGCGATTTCACTGCACCAACACTCATCGTTAAAGGTTGCTTTGCCGGGATGGTGCCGGCTCCAATTCATGTATTTCAGCCGGACGCGACAACTTCCAAATGCTGACGGTCAGCTGATTGCCTGGCAGATTTCTGATCTCAACACTGTCGAGTCCGGCTCCGGTGGCCCAGTCTTCAACATCCGACGCGCGAAACCCCAACCGCCGATGGGCATGCTCGTCACGCAAGGCTTCCATCTCATGGCGCGCGAAATCGACCACAAAAAACTGACCTCCGGGGCGCAGGACGCGTGCGGCTTCCCGCACGACGTCATGAGGTCGGTCGGCGAAATGCAGGACCATATGCAGGACAACCAGATCGAATGATTTCTCGCCGAACGGCAGATCGTACATGTCGGCCTGACGCACGGTGCAGTTCTGATAGTCGGCTTCAGCAAGGTTTGTGCGCGCCACCGAAAGCATATCGCGCGACTGGTCGACACCGATGGCTTCCCGCGCGCGGCTGCTGAGGACCTGCAACATCCGCCCGGTGCCGGTTCCGATGTCCAGCAATGCTTCGACCAGGGTCGTTCCCAGCATATTGAGAAGGGTCTGTTCGACTTCTGCCTCGTCCACATGAAGTGCACGAACCCGGTCCCAACGCGCAGCATTCTCGCGAAAGTACTGGTCCGAACGCATAGCCCGTTCCTGTCGAATATCGGCAAACCGCGACCGGTCGCGTGACACATAGGTGTCATCATCTTCGATCTGGTCGACGAGAAATCGGGCAATCCGAGCGTTCTCACCGCCGGTCGGAAGATGAAAGAATGCCCAGCTTCCCTCCTGATAACGCTCCAACAATCCGGCATCACAAAGCAACTTCAAATGACGGGAGACCCCGGGTTGGCTTTGTCCGAG
This sequence comes from uncultured Alphaproteobacteria bacterium, assembly GCA_943787745.1. Taxonomy (GTDB): domain Bacteria; phylum Pseudomonadota; class Alphaproteobacteria; order UBA6615; family UBA6615; genus JABJAG01. The sequence goes on from CALSNJ010000002.1 coordinate 1,320,059, forward strand.
GATTCGGGTGATTTCACTCACCGTCAGATCTCCCGCCGCACAAAGCGCGAGAATTCTCAGACGGTTCGGCTCCCCGGCAGCGCGCAGAACGGTGATCAACTGATCCAAAACAAGGTTCCAAGTGGTTGCAAATCGAAGACTCCAAACCGACTCGGAAGGAAAAACCGAATCCGTCAGGCCATAAATACATAAACATATATATATATGATTATGTCAATTGGTTTCAAACTCCGACTTGCGCGCGATTCGAGCGCCAGATCTGTATCAATTTTGCAACAGTTTTCCAGACCGAGGCCCCACCACGATCTTGCTTTGTGGCTTTGGACAATTCACTGTGGTAGCAGACTGTGCAGCCAGGTTGATATCGTCTGAACTCGGGGGCGAAGGTGTTAACACTCCTTCAATAGCGTTCAGGCAATGTGAGCTGACTTTTTTTGGCGCGTATTACAGGAATGGCTTTGTTTCTGGGTAAGGGGGCCGAACTTGTGATGTGGACGAAAGCAATATGTTGAATTCTGTCTTTGATATAAAAGTCATTCGGTTTGCAGCAGCCGTGACAGTTATGGGCGCGCTAAGCGCTTGTGCAACGCCACCACCAGCTGGCGATCAGGACGCACGCGCTGCTTATGAAGAGGCAAACGATCCGTTTGAGCCAGCAAACCGTCTCATGTTCTCAGCGAACGTGATGGTTGATCAACTGGTTCTGCAGCCGGCCGCCGTGACGTACCGCGACCTGTTTCCCGACGTACTGAAACCGCCGGTTGAAAACTTCATCACAAACCTATTCCAGCCACTCAGCTTCCTCCACGCCCTGCTCCAGGGTGATATGGACCGCGCCGAGCAGGCCGCCGCGCGATTCTTTACCGCGCTACCGACGCTTCTGCTGGCAGATACATTTCCAGACCGCAAACCGGTCTTTGAAGATGGTGGACAGACTTTGGCAGTTTGGGGCTTTGAAGAAGGCCCCTACGTTATGCTGCCGTTGCTCGGCCCCTCTTCTGTCCGCGATACGTTCGGGACAATTGGCGATTTCTTTGCAGACCCCGTTCGTCTGATCGCTGGCAGCGAGGTCACAACCGGTCGCTCTGTTGGCAATGCCGTTGTGACGCGTTCGAAAAACCTCGAACAGGTTCGTGAACTTCAGCGCACGTCGCTCGACTACTACGCCGCCGTGCGAAGCCTGTACCGTCAGCAGCGCGCCGCGCAGATTCGCAATGGCATCTCAGAGCCAGCGCATTCCGCGCCGACCATCGGTCTTGATCTCGATGAGCCCGACACCGACGGTGGCAAGAAAGAAACAGCAGCAACCAACTGACTTAGAGGATACTGCCTGTGCGAACCATCGCAGCATTCGTCCTCGTTGTGGCTTTCTCTATTGGTACGTCAGCCGCGCGCGCGGATTCTCACATAGACACATCAGTCAAGTTCATCAACAGCCTGTCGAATCAGGCCATTGAGACCCTCACTGATGCATCAATAACAACCGAACAGCGGCGCGCGGAGTTCCGCAGACTGTTTCGTGATGGCTTTGCCGTGAACGGAATCGCCCGCTTCGTTGCAGGACGCTACTGGCGCAAGGCCAGCGATGCCGACCGCGCCGAGTACCTCAAACTCTTTGAAGACGTGATTGTGAACACCTGGGCAGATCGTTTCTCACAGTATTCCGGTCAAAAATTTGAAGTGCGGGGGGCCACAGACGCAACTCCGGAAAAATCTGCCGAAGACGTCGCGCTCGTCGAAAGCCTTTTCTTTACAAGCCCGACATCGCCAGTTCGTCTGGAATGGCGGGTTGCCAGCAAAGGCGATCTGTTCAAGATCGTTGACGTCAAGCTGGAAGGCATCAGCATGGCAACGACCCAGCGCGACGAATTCAACTCTGTTGTCAGCAAAAACGGCCGCTCGCTTGAAGCGCTGATCGAAGAATTGCGTCGCCGCCGCGACGGCTGATCACACCAAAATCAGCGCTTTAGCGGCTTGAACTTGATGCGGTGGGGTCGATCCGCATCCGCACCCTTTCGCCGGCGAAGGTCTTCGGCATAGGAATCATAGTTTCCTTCAAACCAGACCACTTCGCTGTCACCTTCGAATGCGAGGATATGGGTCGCGATCCGGTCCAGAAACCAGCGATCATGGCTGACCACAATGGCGCTGCCGGGGAACCCGAGCAGGGCTTCCTCAAGTGCGCGCAGCGTATCCACATCGAGATCATTCGTCGGCTCATCGAGCAACAAGACGTTTGAACCGGATTTCAGAACCTTGGCCAAATGGACGCGGTTGCGTTCACCGCCCGAGAGTTGACCCACGCGCTTTTGCTGGTCCGAACCCTTGAAGTTGAACCCCGCCACATAGGACCGGCTCTGCACTGAGCGCTTGCCCAGTTCGATCACATCAAGGCCGTCGGAGATCTCCTCCCAAACCGTCTTGTCATCAGCCAATGCATCGCGGCTCTGATCCACATAGCCGAGCACCACGGTCTCGCCGATACGCAGGGAACCGGAATCAGGCTGCTCGTGGCCTGTCACCATCTTGCAGAAGGTGGTCTTGCCGGCACCATTGGGTCCAATCACACCCACAATCGCACCTTGCGGCATACGAAAGCTCAGATCATCAATCAGCAGGTGATTTCCAAAACCCTTACGCAGGTTTTCAGACTCCATCACCAGGTCCCCAAGCCGCGGTCCGGGCGGGATCGTAATCTGCTGGCCCTCAGGTGCCAAATCCTGACTGTCGGCAACGAGTTTCTCATAAGCCGACACACGCGCCTTGCTCTTGGCCTGACGCGCACGAGGACTTTGCCGAACCCATTCCAGCTCTTCCTTGATGGTCCGCTGGCGCGAGCTTTCCTCGCGCTCTTCCTGCGCCAGACGCTTTTCCTTGGCTTCCAGCCAGCCCGTATAGTTCCCCTCGAATGGGAGACCCTTGCCGCGATCAAGCTCGAGGATCCAGCCGGCGACATTGTCGAGGAAATATCGATCATGAGTTACGGCGACAACGGTTCCCGGATAACCCTCCAGAAACTGCTCCAACCAGGCCACAGATTCTGCATCCAGATGGTTCGTCGGTTCATCAAGCAAAAGCATATCGGGACGCGAGAGAAGAAGACGGCACAGCGCAACGCGACGTCGCTCACCGCCTGACAACATGGTCACATCGGCTTCGCCGGCGGGACACCGCAGCGCATCCATGGCGATCTCGATCTGTCGGTCGAGTTCCCATGCATCAGACGCATCAATCTCGTTCTGAAGCTCGGCCTGTTCGGCAATCAGCGCGTCCATTTCGTCGGCGCTGAGATCCTCACCAAAGCGCATGCTGACCTCGTTGAAGCGGTCCAATAGAGCTTTCGTCCCGGCCACGCCTTCCATGACATTGCCCAGCACATCCTTATCCGGGTCCAGATCGGGCTCCTGCGGCAGAAACCCGATCTTGATTCCGTCTGCCGCCCATGCTTCCCCCGAATACTCGGTGTCGAGCCCAGCCATGATACGCAGCAAAGTGGATTTGCCCGATCCGTTCAGGCCCAGCACGCCAATCTTGGCGCCGGGCATGAAGCTTAACCAGACATCTTCCACGACCTTGCGGCCACCGGGATAGGCCTTGGTCAGGCCCTTCATCACATAAACGTATTGGGGATTTGCCATTTCGCGTTTCCGTAAGTTCGGTTGCGCGGGCGTGTATAGAGTATTTGCGCCAGTTGGAAAACGGCTTGCGCCACCTCCCGGGAAAGAAAGCGTCAGTGCCGCCCACCAAAGCGCCAGGGCAGAATTTCAAATCGCGCGTAGAGGCCATCTTTGGTGTAGGGCTCGTCAGCAAAAAACGCTTCGATATAGGCAACGTCTGGCGCTTCCAGCAGGAAAATACTCCCCACCCATTCTTCACCTGATGCGTCCCAGAGCGGCCCCCGAAGAATGCCATGCTCGACACGACCTGGAGCATTCAAATAGGCGCGATGGGCTTCGAGAAGCTCGTTACGACGTGCCGTCACGTCCTGCCCCTGCGGTCCGTGACCGATGAACAGGAACCGCGGATTGGCATCATCTCCTTCGAAATCCCACATTGTCCGATTCAGAGCATTGGTCCAGCGGTGGATCGATATATCGGCAAAGACGCCAGCCTTGGCATAAGGCTCGTCATAGGCAAATGTCCTGGCATCTTCCTCACTCTCCAGGTCGACAATATGCATGGACCCTGTGGGGGTCTTACGATCCTCGGACAAGGTCGGACCGCGGGCGATCATTCGCGAATCGTACTGATCCATGAAGGCCCAGTGCGCCTCGATATGTTCGGCGCGAAGCGCATGAACATCCGGTTTATTCCGGCAGTAAACGAAGTATTCCATAGTGATCTCCAGAGCGATCGGGAACCGACACCATTCTAAACAGACGGGGTAACAGCTGAAATCTCTGCGGCGCCACTTTCCCACTCCTTGAGCACATCGGGATCAAGTTCAGCAGCACGTTCTTTTTGTCTCAATTTTTCAAAGGCAGCCGTTTCCAAGAGGCGCGAAAGCGCCCAGACAGCTGCACCCCGCACCAGTGGAGACTCATCCTCAAGCCGCTCTTTTGCCACCATGACCGCATTCTCCGCACCAACATTGCCAAGGGCGATCATGACATTGCGGACAAAGCGATCCCGACCAATCCGTTTGATCGCTGTTCGGGAGAAGAAAGTCCGGAACTCGGCATCACTTAACCTGGCAAGATATGCCAGATCCGGTGTGGCGAACTCCGGCCGTCCTCGCAGTTCTGAGACAGGCGCTGTCTGCGCGAACTTGTTCCATGGGCATGCGGCCAGACAGTCATCGCAGCCATATATCCGATTGCCCATAAGGGGCCGCAAATCCCGGTCGATTGGCCCCTTGTGCTCGATGGTCAGGTAGGAAATGCAGCGCCGCGCATCAATCTTGTACGGCGCAGGAAACGCCCCCGTCGGGCAGGCGTCCAGACAACTCCGGCAGCTCCCGCAATGATCTGTCTCCGTCGGGCTTTCGGCGAGATCGAGAGTTGTAAAGACCTCCCCCAGAAACAACCATGACCCATGCTCACGCGAGACCAGATTGGTGTGTTTGCCCTGCCACCCAAGCCCGGCCTGCTGCGCCACCGGCTTCTCCATCACTGGCGCGGTATCGACAAACACTTTCACCTCGCCGGGAAACGTCTCGCAAATCCAGCGCCCGAGAACCTTGAGCTGCTTCTTGACCACGTCATGGTAGTCGCGCCCCCGCGCATAAACCGAAAGATGCCCAATTCCAGACCGGTCGAGACTATCAAGGGCCCCCTCTGGGGGCGTGTAGTTCATTGCCAGGGCAATAACCGAGCGCGCATCAGGCCAAAGGGCAGACGGTTGGCGGCGGCGGTCGGCCTTTGTGACCATCCAATCCATTTCGCCATGCATGCCATCTGCCAGATAACCGTCAAGATTGGACTGGATGCGCGTATCCAGCGACACAGGCGCAAAGCCCACAACATCGAAACCAAGCGCAAGCGCCTTGTCCCGGATGCGATCGCGTGGCGAAGTTACGGGCATACGAGGCCTAGCCGCGACCGCGATAAGGCGCGACACCCTGGTCGGGCAACCACACGCCTTCTGGCGGCGGGCCAGACTGATAGAACACATCGATCGGGATCCCGCCGCGCGGATACCAGTACCCCCCGATGCGGATCCAAACCGGTTCGAGAAGCTGCTCAAGACGGTTTGCAATATCCACCGTGCACGCCTCATGGAACGCACCGTGATTGCGGAACGAACCCAGGAAGAGTTTCAGTGACTTGCTTTCCACCAGCCAGTCGTTCGGGACGTAATCGATCACCAGATGTGCAAAATCCGGCTGTCCGGTAATCGGACAGAGCGAGGTAAACTCCGGCGCTGCAAACCGCACAAGATAAGTCGAGTCCGGCTTTGGGTTTGGCACCCGCTCCATCTTGGCTTCTTCCGGAGATGCCGGAAGTTTGGAACTGCCCCCGAGCTGGGTCAGGCCTTCATAAATATCGTCACTCATATTGCTTCCTTCCGCGATCCATCATCGCACAAACCCAACGCCGTCAGGATGCCCGCTCCAACAGGGTCGCATCCCCGTAAGAAAAGAACCGATACTGGTTCTCGACGGCATGCGCATAAGCCGCCTGCATCCGGTCCATTCCCGCAAACGCACAAACCAGCATGAACAGCGTGGATCGCGGCAGATGAAAATTGGTCAACAACTGATCGACAACCCGAAACTCAAACCCGGGCGTTATGAACAGATCAGTATCTCCCCCAAACGCGGGAAGATGCCCATCTGCCTGCACGGCTGATTCCAGCAATCGCAGCGGCGTGGTCCCGACAGAAATAACCTTACGACCCGCCGCGCGCGCCGCATTGATTCGGGCAGCGGCAATTTCAGATATCTCGCCATACTCGAAATGCATCTTGTGATCGCGCACTTCATCGGCTGTCACCGGCAAGAACGTACCCGCGCCCACATGAAGGGTCAGCGAAACAAAATCAAGCCCTGCCGCCGTGAGCCGTTTCACCAAGTCGGGCGTAAAATGCAGGCCCGCCGTCGGGGCCGCAACGGCCCCTTCTCGTGCCGCAAACATTGTCTGGTAGTCAGAAACGTCATTCGGGTCAGCTTCCCCCGCACGCTTGATGTAAGGAGGGAGCGGCGGACGCCCATACGCTTCAAGCGCATTGCGAAATGCCTCTGCAGATGTGTTGAATCGCAGGCGAACTTCCGCACCGTCGCGCACCAGAACTTCGGCAGAAAAGTCTCCCCCAAAGGTGATCACATCACCCACCTTGAGCCGACGCGCGTTCTTTGCGAAAGCCAGCCACTCTCCATTGCCTTCATCTTTATGAAGGGTCACGCCGATCTTTGCTTCCCCCCGACGCCCATCGAGCTGTGCCGGAATAACGCGGGTATCGTTGATAACCAGCAAGCTGCCGGATGCAAGAATATCAGGCAAATCGCCGACAAACCGATCAATCAGATTTTCCCGCACATCCAGCAAGCGCGCAGAATCGCGAGGGTCGGCCGGGCGCTGGGCAATCAATTCACCCGGCAAGTCAAAATCAAAGTCCGACGTCTTCACGTGATACTCCCTGTCAGAACGCGTTCGATTGACAGTTCCGGCATTCGGCTGTCATTAGCGGTCTCAACCAACAAACAATAAACACAAGAGAACAACATGCCCGGCCTCACACCGCGATTTCTGATCATCGCAGTCCTGTTTGTCACGTGCCTGATCGTCTCTAACATCACGGCGGTCAAGCTGATCGATGTGATGGGGTACATCATCCCCGGCGCCATCGTCATTTTCCCAATCAGTTACATTATCGGCGACGTTCTGACGGAAGTTTATGGTTTCGCCAAGGCCCGCACAGTCATATGGCTTGGATTTGGAGCCAATCTGTTTGCTGTGGCCACGTTCCTGCTGGTTGGCGCTCTTCCTGCTGCCGGGTTCTGGGAGGGTGGCGATGCCTATGACGCGATCCTCGGAGCCACGCCACGCATTCTGGCGGCCTCGTTTGCGGCATATCTGATCGGCGAGTTCGCAAACTCATACATTCTGGCGCGCCTCAAAGTCGCGATGGCCGGTCGCCACCTTTGGGTTCGAACCATTGGATCATCCGTTGTGGGCCAAACTCTGGATTCGAGTGTTTTCATCACAATCGCCTTTTACGGGGTATTTCCGACCAAGGTCCTTGTTTCCCTTGTGGCCACCCAGATCGTGTTCAAGCTGGGATATGAAATTCTCGCCACACCGATCACCTACGCCGTCGTGAACTGGTTGAAAAAAAGTGAGGGTGTCGATCACTTCGACCGCGCGACCGTGTTCAACCCATTCGCCATCACGAAAAACTCCGACTGATGCTTAAACCCGTTTTCCTCGTCATCCTTCTGCTGCCATTTGCGGCCGGCACTGCAGGACAGGCAAAGGCGTCGGGAGACACATATTCGGTCCAATGGGAAAATGACCGGATCGCCAAGACCGATCGTCACTATACGAATGGATTTCGCCTGTCATGGGTGTCCGAGGAGAAGGCATCCGACCCCGAATGGGTGCGCGACCTGCTCAACCGTATTTATCCCTTTGCGGCGCTGAAATCTGGCCGCGCCGGTGCCGCCTTTGGACAAAGCATTTATACTCCGGAAGACACTTCGGCGACGGCACTGGTTCAAAACGATCGCCCTTATGCGGGATGGCTGTATGGCGGCATTTCCGTGCACGCCGAGACCAGCAAGAATGCAGATCCATCATCCCTCGACATGCTCGACACCGTTGAGCTCGATTTCGGGATTGTCGGCCCCTATGCGCTGGGGAAACAGGTGCAGAACGGCGTCCATGAACTGATCAATGTCGCCAATTCAGATGGCTGGGACAATCAACTCGACAACGAGCCTGGCCTGATGCTCATAGGTGAGCGCCGCTGGCGCACCGCACCCCTTGATGTCATGGGATTAAAACTCGATGTCATTCCTCACTTGGGCGGCAGCATCGGAAACGTGATGACCTTCGCCGGGGCCGGCGCCATGATCCGAATTGGTCAGGAACTCGATGTGGATTTCGGACCGCCCTTGATACGCCCGTCCCTGAGTGGATTGGCAGCGGTCGAGAAGCAGGCCGAATTCGCCTGGTATGTATTTGCCGGTGCTCAGGGTCGCGCTGTGGCGCGGGATATATTCCTCGACGGCAACACATTCTCGAGCAGTCATAGTGTCGACAAGAAGGTGTTTGTCGGTGATTTCCAGTTTGGTGCGGCGGCCATTTATCGCGGCGTACGCCTTGCGATCACGCAGGTATATCGAACCCGCGAGTTCAAACAGCAACGCCAGGCAGACCGCTTTGGTGCGATCAGCCTTTCGGTCCGATTTTAGCAAAGCAACCACGCCTTCCCTGCTGTTCATCCCGTGCTAGAGTTTGCCGGACGCTCATATGTTGGGAGGCACTTATGACCAGTCTCGAATTACACATCGACGGCATTTCCGAAGGCCAGAGGATCGCAGAAGAGTTCGCATTCGGCATCCGGACCGCAGACACCCCCTTTACGTTTGGACCAAATATAAGTCCGGGCATCCGTTGGAGCGGCGGCCCGGACGGCACCAAATCCTATGCCGTCATCATGCATGATCGCAGTGTGCCGACCGTCTTCGACGACGCCAATCAGGAGGGCAAAACCATTCCAGCCGATCTGGAGCGGATGGATTTTATGCACTGGATTCTCGTCGATATTCCTGCAACGACAACCAGTCTCGCCAAGGGTGTTGAATCCGAAGGTGTGACACCAAAGGGCAAAGACACAGGCCCCACGACGAATGGCGTCCGCGGTGCTAATGACTTTGGCATGTTCATGGCATCCAACCCCGACATGGCAGGCAATTATGGTGGCTATGATGGACCGGCACCGCCCTGGAACGATGAACTGATGCACGAATACGTCTTTACGGTATTCGCATTGGATGTTGAGACGCTCGGCCTGACGGGCGTTTTCGGCGGTGCTGATGCCCGCGCGGCCATGGAAGGCCATGTGTTGGCGAGCGGTCAAGTGATGGGAACCTACACGCTAAATCCGGACCTTTTATAGAATCGAAGATCCCGAATTCGAGTGAAACGGCGACCAGTAGGTCGCCGTTTTTGTTTGCGCTTCGTGTGATGTCAGTCACTTTGAAACCCCGAAATTCCCCCTAGGTGTAACTCCAGGCTTCACGAAACCCGGAGAGCAGCATGTCCAAACCCCGCAATGAGACCACCATCGAACGGATGCGAAACGGCGAACGTATCTACGGCACCAAGGAAGACGATGCGCTAACGGGAACAGCTGATGACGACACCCTGCATGGCTACAGCGGTGATGATGAAATCCATGCCGGTCAGGGGCATGATTATCTCTGGGGCGGCAAGGGCAACGACCGGCTCGATGGCGAAGACGGCAACGACCATCTGTTCGGAAATGACGGCGATGATCATCTGTCAGGCGGCGATGGCGACGATTGGCTCGATGGGGGTTCGGGAAACGATTCGCTCTATGGCGACCGGGCCGGCGAAACCGGTGATGACACGCTTCTCGGCGGTGAAGGAGATGACGAGCTCCATGGAGGCGCGGGAAATGATCTCATCGAAGGGGGCCGAGGCGAAGACCAGCTTTATGGCGAGAATGGTGATGACTGGCTTCAAGCCGGTGCCGGCAATGATGAACTTTGGGGCGGGAACGGTAACGACAAACTCTGGGGCCTCGATGGGGAAGACCGCCTGTCCGGTGGTGACGGAGAAGATCAACTCCATGGGGGAGCAGGCAATGACCGACTTCACGGTGGCGATGATGATGATCTTCTCTTCGGAAATGACGGCGAAGACAGATTGTTTGGCGATGGCGGGAACGACACACTTCGTGGCGGGCGCGACGATGATGAGCTCGACGGCGATCTCGGCAATGACAGCCTCTATGGCGAGCAGGGCAACGACACGCTCCAGGGCGGTCAGGGACTGGATGTCCTGATCGGTGGCGAGGGTGACGATATTCTCGATGGTGGCGCAGATCAGGATTTTCTGTTCGGCGGCGATGGCAACGACAGTCTCAATGGCGGTAACGGAGATAACACCGAAGACCATTTATGGGGACATGCCGGCGACGACCTGTTCGTTTTCTCATCCAATGGCGGTCATGACTGGGTCGAAGATTTCACGACAGGCGCGGACAAGCTCGACGTTTCCGCTCTCGGCTTTGCCGATTTCGATGAACTTCTGACTGCCACAAGCGATATCTCGGGACACGCGACAATTGCCCATGGGACCGGAGACACGATTACAATCGTGGGTGTGACTTCAAACGCCCTGACAAGTGATGATTTCCTGTTTTGACGTTCACTCCGCAGCTTCGCAATAGTCGACAAGCTTGCTCTTGTAGTCCGAACGCGGCAGCGCGTTAAACGGCACCAGTTCGACCTTTGCGGTGAAAATCAATCGCGCCCGTATCGCCTTTTCGATGGCTTCGGCCAGCCCTGCTTCGCCGTCTCGACCTTCTGCGGTTTCCACGCAGATTTTCAACGGCGGAAGTTGCTGCACACCGGTCTTGGACGGTCGCACGGATATCTGACCGCTGACATCGGGTTGAAAATCGTTCACCACTTCACGGATCGCGCTTGGGAAGACATTCACGCCGCGCACGATCAGCATATCGTCCGTCCGGCCGATGCAGCGAATGCGCGGGCCGGTGCGACCACTCGCAACCGGCCCCATGCTGACCTTCACATGATCCCTTGAGCGGAAGCGCAGCAATGGTGCGCCTTCCTGCATCAGGTGGGTGTAGACCGGCTCACCTTCGGCGCCGTCCTCAAACGGTATCGGCTGCTCGGTCGAAGGATCAATCAATTCCATATGGATGTAGTCACGGGCCAGAAAGCTCATACCGTCCTGCTCTGGACCTTCCCCGAACATAGAAATTGACAACTCACCGAGCCCAAGTACCTCGTGCACCTTTGCATCGAACGCGTCCTCAATCTGGGCACGAACGGTCGGCTCGCCACCACCGGGCTCACCGCCCGCCACGAGCGTTTTCAGGCCAACCTTGCGGGGGTCGATGCCACGCGCGCGCGCGGCTTCTGCGATATAAAGAAAATAGGACGGTGTGCCAGGCATGGCCTGCACCTGAAACCGCTCCAGCGCGGTGAGCAGACGCTCAGTGTTTCCACTTCCGACCGGCACCATCCGAACCCCCAGCGCGATCATCGATTCATGCACGGCTCCGGCCGCGAACGGCCCGGAATTATAGGTTGTGACAACACGATGGTGCGGACGAATCCCGGCCGCGTAGTAGCTGCGGTTCGAGGTGTGTATCCAGCGTTTCAGATCACCTTGCGTGACCGGAATATAAAGCGGCGCACCCGAGGTTCCGCTCGTTGAATAGATACGCACGATATCTTCGAGCGGTGCAGCTAGCTGCTTGCCCAGTGGAAGATGTTCGGCCTGACTGACCCGAAGGTCATCTTTCACCGTAAACGGCAGATGACGCAGATCATCAAGCCCACCCACGGATTCAGGGGTCTTGAAACCGGCCTCCCCCAACTTCTCCCGGTAGAAGCCAGAATGGGCAAACAGGTATTCGACCTGCTTCCGGTAAACCGGTTCATCCTTGGCCTTCTGGTCTTCCGGACTTCGTGTTTCGGCCTCTGGGTCGAACAGTTCTGGCGCGCTCATGACGTTCAGGCCCCATCATATTCGATGGCTTCTTCCCCGTGATGGGCCAACAGGAAACCAATCGGGCGTTCGATCTCCTCATTCAGGTGACCAATCAAACCGATCGTCCGCGCAAGGATCGGGATGCCACGGATCGCGGTCTTCGGGAAATCCAGATCAAGCAGGACCGCGGCCATCGGGCCTTGCAGGTTCATGGGGAGCGGCTTGCCCCAGACCTCTTCTACAGCAGCGGGGAACGCACGCAGCGCATTCACATGACGACCAGACACCCCACGCTCATCTGACAATTCCAGGATACGAACAGCACGGGGATCAACAGGGTGATGGATCGGATGCCCAAAGCTTGGGATGAACTTGCCAGCGTCCTTATGCTCACGCGCGATGGCGAGCGCAGCCTCTTCCGGTGACGCGCCCGCTTCAATCCGGGTGGCCGCATCGTCGAGCATCACACCGGCCACATCCGCGCTGCCAAGAATGACCGAGCCAACACCCAGAATGCCGGCGGCGACAGCACCATGGAAGGCCTCAGGGGCCGCAGCCAAGGTCATACGGGCCGCCTGAACACTCGGCGTCAGGCCATGCTCGGCGAGCGCCACCACAAGAAGGTCGAGAAAGAACGCCTGATCTTCCGTCGGCTCGCGCCCGGTCAGGTGGAAATAGAAGAACTCGGCCATCGACGCATAGCCCATGACTTCGTTGCAAAGATCCTTGCCACGAACGGTGATCGAAGACGCGTCTGCGGTTTCTATAGCGCTCTTCGCTTCGCCTTTTTTCCCAATCAACATGTTTTACTTCCCTCCAAGTATCTCGCGACGATAGGGCGTCTCCCACGACCCGACAACTTTTCTTATATGTGAAAAACTATTCGCAGAGTTGAACGATATTGACTCTGCGTATCCCTCTCCCCCTACAATGGTCGCTCAAAGCGAACCAATGTGGCGCAAAGCCACTTCGCCAGATGTCTGTGGGAGACACGCCATGAAATACGGAATGTTCAGCATGCCGCTCCGCCCGCCCGGGGGAGACGTAAACGGTAACTATCATCGTGATATCCAGACCTATATTCACGCTGACAAGCTCGGCTATTCAGAAGGCTGGATGGGGGAGCATTACACCATCCCGTGGGAGCCGATCCCGGCAACGGATTTGTTCGCCGCCACGGTGTTTGCTCAGACCGAGAATATTCGCGTCGGCACCGGCGTCACCCTTCTGCCCATGCACGACCCACGGCTCGTGGCGCTGCGGATCGCCTATCTCGATCACCTGTCAAAAGGTCGACTGAACTTCGGAATCGGCGCCGGTGGCGCCCCGACGGATTTCCAGTTCTTCGACATCGACTATCAGGAAGGCGAGCATCGCGAGCGTATGCGCGAATCGATTGATGCGATTCAGCGCCTGTGGACCGAGGACGACCCCTTCGAACACAACGGAAAATTCTGGCAGTTCAAAGTGCCCGAACCGATGCCCCATATTCCGCTGTATCACCACATCCGACCCTATCAGGATCCGCATCCGCCTATCGCGGTGGCCGGGCTACACAAATATTCGGAATCTCTGGAAACAGCTGGCCGCGAAGGCTGGATACCGATGAGTGTGAACTACCTGCCCGCGGCCAACCTCAACACCCACTGGGACGCCGTCCTGAAAGGCGCCAAGGACAGCGGTCGGACGCCACACCGCAAGGACTGGCGTGTTGCCCGCGAAATCTTCGTTGGCAAGACCGATGCTGAAGCTCGCGAACATGCGCTCAGTGGCGGCATGGCCAAAGCCTATAACGACTACATGTACAACGTGCTCAAGTCGCTTGGCGTCGTCGATCTCTACAAGGAGAACGAGGACATCAAGGACGAGGATCTGACCGCGGAATATATCTGCGACAATATCTGGATCGTCGGCAGCCCCGATACGGTCACCGAAAAGCTGCGTAAGCTTTACGATGACACCGGTGGCTTCGGAACGGTGCTGCAGGTGCAGTATGTCTATGAGCCGTTTGATAAATGGCTGTCGAACATGGATTTGTTCGCCAAGGAGGTCATGCCGAACCTGGCTGACCTTGTTCCGGCAGATGAAGCGTCGGCTACCGCCGCGCAGTAACCTCAGAAATAGAGACAATCCGGGCCACAGCACACATGTTGTGGCCCGGCCTCTCAAAACGATGGAGAACCGCCATGTCCGTCGCCTCTGACTCCGGTTTGCAGATTTCCAGCTACGTCACGGATTGCCTCGCAAATGAGCGCATCCCCATCATCGATGTCGGGGACTACCTTTCCGGCGATGTTGATGCGCGGGAACAATTTGCCACCGACCTGCGTGCCATCCAGGAGGGTCTCGGCTTCTATTGCATCGTGAATCACGGGATCGACCAGGCGCTCATCGATTCGAGTTTCGACCAGATTGCAGAACTCTTTGCACTTCCCGAAGAAACCAAGATGGCCCATCGGGTCGACTTCCATCATCAGGGGTTCATCCCCAACAAGTCATTGATCCTGCGATGGTCAAAGATCGCCAAAAACGAGAAGAAGGATCTCAACGAAGCATGGGCCTTCATGCGTGAACGCGAAGCTGACGACCCAAAGGTTGTCGCCAATATGCGCCACCGTGGCTTGAATCAATGGCCCGAGGAGCTTCCCGAATTTCGCAAAGTGCTGCTGAAATATCAGGAGACAATGGCCGATCTCGCCACACGCATGCTGCCCGCCTATGCGCGCGCGCTTGACCTCCCCGCCACCTATCTCGATGAAAAATTCTCACATCCCGAATACTACAATCGGTGCGCCTGGTACCCGCCAGTGGACGCAGAGGAAGGTCAATATTCTCTCTCACCGCACTCCGACCACAGCTCGATGACTTACCTTCCGTTGATGGACGTACCAGGTTTACAGGTGATGTCCCCGACGAAGAAGTGGATCGAACTTGAACCGGTCCGCGGCGCCATCGTTGTGAACACCGGTGAATTCTTCAATCGCTGGACCAATGGTCGTTTCATCGCGACACCACATCGCGTGGTGCCCCCGAAGAAAGACCGTTACGCACTTACTTTCTTCTACAATTGCAATGATGAAACCATCGCCGACCCATTCCCGACTTGCATTGCGCCGGGTGAAACGCCGAAATACGAACCCATGTCCTTCCACGACTTCTTCGTGACCTATATGGACGGCAATTACATCTACCGCACAGCGGAAATGGACGAGGATTGATCCCCAAATTGCGGGACCGTCGATCTCCAGTACGTAACCGGACGGAATAGTGCCATGAGCGCCGATCAGATTCATACCGAGACGCGAGACCGCGTCCTCTACGTCACCATCAACAGGGTGGAGAAGCACAACGCGTTGAGCCTTGCCATCATCGCCAGGCTCGGAAGGGTCTTTAAGGATGCTGCAGCGGACCAAAGCCTGATCGCCGCCGTCCTGCGCGGTGCCGGGGAAAAAACCTTTGCTGCAGGTGGTGACCTGCGTGAGCTGGCAAACCTGCGGACCGAACAGGAAGCCCGGCAGATGGCACTCGATGCCAAAGACACCTTCAACGCGATTCGTGATTTCCCGGTACCGGTCATTGCCGCCATGAACGGCAATGCTTTTGGGGGCGGTGGCGAACTTGCTGTTTCCTGCGACTTCCGCGTTGCCACATCCCGTGCCCGGATCGGGTTCGTGCAGGGCCGCCTGGCACTGGCCACTGCATGGGGTGGCGGCCCCGACCTGCTGGACCTTGTCGGACGGTCGCGCGGCCTGCGTCTGCTCACCACCTGTGAAATGTTGGAGGCCCACCAGGCCCTGGAGATCGGTCTCTATGACGCCGTTGGCGCAGAGGGAGAAGACTTCAACGACACGGTCGAAAATTTTCTCGAACCCATGCGCAAACAAGCCCCACAGTCGATGCGCGCGTTCAAGGCCGTTACAAACGCGCATCGCCGCGGCGAGACCCGTGCGGCAATGCATGAGATCGAAACCGATATGTTCGTGAAAACCTGGATTCATGACGATCACTGGGAGGCTGCCGAAAAAGTTCTCCCTTCAAAGAAGGGCTAAGCGGATGAGCGACGCATCTTCGGCCCCCAAAAGCGAGAAACAAGGCGCCTATATGGAGCCACCGACCCGTCCTTCAACGACGACCCCGTCGGGGATCGAGGTTCCGCCTGTCGTGACAGCAGATATGGTCCGAGAGCCCGATCAGGGGATGCCGGGCGAATTTCCCTTCACACGCGGGATATTCCCCGATGGATTTCGAGGCCGGCTCTGGACCATCCGCCAGTATTCCGGGTTTGGCACAGCTGAAGAATCCAACGAGCGCTATCGGTTCCTTCTTGATCAAGGCCAAACAGGTCTGTCTGTTGCGCTCGATCTGCCGACCCAGTGCGGCTACGACCCGGTTGACCCGATCGCCAAACACGAAGTCGGCAAAGTGGGCGTGTCCCTGTCCAATTTGGCAGAGGCCGAAATCCTGTTCGATGGCATCGACGTCTCGGGCATCTCGACCTCTTTCACAATCAACGGCACAGCCTCGATCATCTACGCCATGTATTGCGCCGTCGCCGACAAGCAGGGTGTGCCACGTGAAAAACTGACCGGCACAATCCAGAACGACATCCTGAAAGAATATGTCGCGCGCGGAACCTGGATCTTCCCGGTTAAGCCGTCCATGCGCCTGATCGCAGACACCATCCTGTTTTCCAACGAGCAGACCCCACGCTTCAACGCCATCAGCATCGCCGGGGCCCATGTCCGGGATGCCGGCTCCACGGCGGTCGAAGAGATGGGCTACACCCTGGCGAACGGCCTGGCCTATATCGACGAGTTGATCCGACGTGGTGGTGATGTTGAAAAATTCGCCCGGCGCCTGAGCTTCTTTTTCTATGTCCACATGGATTTCTTCGAAGAGGTCTGCAAGTTCCGTGCGGGCCGCCGCCTGTGGGCAAAATTGCTTACCGAACGCTACGGCGTGAAGGACCCCAAGGCCCTGATGTTCCGCTTTGGTGTGGTCTGTGGCGGATCTTCGCTCGTCGGCGCCCAGCCCTACAACAACGTCGTCCGGGTCGGCATCGAGAACATGGCGGCCGTGATGGGGGGTGCCCAGTCGATCTTCACGGCGGCCTTCGATGAGGCCTACCAGATCCCAACCGAACATTCTGCGGAAATCGCGGTTCGCACCCAACAGATCGTGGCGCATGAATCCGGTATCGCGCGCACCGTCGATCCTCTGGGCGGCAGTTATTATGTCGAGTGGCTGACCGACCAGATGGAAGATGAGATCACAAAGGTGATCGACGAGATCGAGGTCTATGGTGGCGTCACCAAGGCGGTGGAAGACGGCTGGCTGCAAATGAAGATTGCGCAACGCGCCGCTGAACGAAAACGGAAGGTCGATAGCGGTGAAACCGTGATCGTCGGGCAGAACTACTTCCGACGGGAAGATCAGAATGAGGGTGTTGCCGAACTCTTCAAGCTCGACCCTCAGGCTTCGGCCCGGGTGATCGAAAAATTCGAACGCCTGCGTGACTCCCGCAATGACGCTGAAGTTGCCAAATCTCTTGCCGCGCTTGAGAAAGCCGCAGCTGACGACAAACAAAACCTGATGCCCTATCTGGTGGATTGTTGCCATGCCTACGCCACTGTGGGCGAGATGGTCGCGACCCTGAAAACCCAATGGGGTGAGTTCGAAGAACCCGTCCGGTTATAAGGTGACGTTATGAGTTTGAATGGAAAACGTATCCTGATCGCCAAACCCGGCCTCGATGGTCACGACGTGGGCGCCAAAATCATTGCGCTCGCCCTGCGCGATGCCGGTGCCGACGTGATCTACACGGGCCTGCGGCGCAGCCCGGATTATATTGCCCGGGTCGCTGTGGACGAGGATGTCGACGCCGTTGGCCTTTCCATTTTGTCGGGCAGCCACAAGGAACTCGTCGCGGAAACCGTGCGTTGCCTGGAAGAGCTGGATGCCAGCGACATTCATCTGTTCGTCGGTGGCACGATCCCGCGCGAAGACCAGGACGAGCTGCGTGAGGCCGGCGCACGCGCCATCTTCACAGCTGAAATGCCACTCGACGATGTGGTTGCCGCCATTGATGCGGATCTCGCTTCATGAGCGACGGTCCGCTTTCCGGCATTCGGATTATCGAGGTCTGTCACGTCCTTGCCGGCCCCTTCAGCGGTATGATTCTCGGTGACCTTGGGGCAGACGTGATCAAGGTCGAACCACCGGGCGGCGATATGGCCCGCAACATCACCAAGCAATTCACCGGGCCCTACAATGACTATTTTGCCAGCCTGAACCGCAACAAGCGGTCCGTCATACTGGACTTGAATACGGATGCCGGGAAAGCACAGCTTGGCGAGCTTGCCCGCGATTCCCACGGCCTGATCAGCAATCTGCGACCCGCCGCAATCCGACGCTTCGGCCTCACTTATCAGGATATGAAGCCCTACAATGAGAAACTTGTTTGCGTGGCGCTGACAGGCTTTGGCCTGGACGGGCCCTACTCCGAAAAGCCGGCCTATGATTACATCGTTCAGGCGCTGACCGGTGTGATGTCCCTGACCGGTGACCCGGGTGGCACGCCGACAAAAGCCGGATATTCCGCGGTCGACAATTCCACCGGCATGATGGGCACCATCGGCCTGCTTGCAAAGATCATCGAAGGCAAAGGAGGTCAGGTGGATGTTTCACTCTTCGACACCATGCTCGCCCAGCTCAACTATCTGGCGTCGGGCTACCTGAACCACGGCATTGCCCCCCAGCGCATGGCCAACAGCGCGCACCCCTATATGGTCCCCGCGCAGGTCTTTGAGTCATCCGACGGCTTTGTCATGCTGTTTGTCTCCACTGACAAGTTCTGGCAGCGCTTCTGCAAAGTGGTGGATTGGCCCGAACACGCAGATAACCCGCTCTTCGCAACCATGGAGGCGCGCGCACAAAACCGGGAGGTCGTCATCGCCGCGGTTGCCGCCCTCATGAAGACACGCAGCACCACAGATTGGGTCAGCCTTTTGGGAGATGAAGGAATCGTAATCTCCGGTGTCGAGACCCTGGAGACAGCGCTGGAAAGCGATATGGCAGCCTCACGCGATATGATCGCGGTTATCCCCACGCCCGATGGCGCACTTCGTGTTGTTGGGAGCCCGATCAAGCTATCCGGGCACAAAGCGGATTACCGACTCCCGCCCCTGCTCGGCGAGCATACCGAGGAAATTCTTGGAAAACCGAGGGTTATTGCGGCCAAATGAACGAGGTTTCCCGCAATCCAAGGCGCGCGCTCAGCCGTGCCCTATCCCGCATCGCAAATGCCGATGTGTCGGAAACTCTGGCCCAGCAGAACGCCAGCACACCCGCCACACTTTCCCGGATCGGGATCACCGGCGCACCGGGCGCCGGCAAGAGCACGCTGATTGCCCGTCTGGCCCATCTGCGCAAGGGCGTTGACCGGAAGATCGCTGTGTTGGCCATCGATCCGACGAGCCCGGTCTCGCAAGGCTCCATTCTGGGGGATCGTATTCGAATGGATTCGATCGCCGACGATCCCGATATTTTCATTCGGTCCATCCCAAGCCGGCGCGCCCATGACGGCTTGACCGACAATACCGCTGATCTTTTGAACGCGATGGAAGGGCATGGTTTCGACGAGGTCATTCTCGAAAGTGTCGGCGTCGGCCAGGCTGAATATACAATCCGCACTCTCGTCGACACGGTGGTACTTGTCCTGCTGCCCGAATCCGGTGATGCCATTCAGGCCATGAAGGCCGGAATTCTGGAGATGGCGGACATCTACGTCGTCAACAAGGCCGACCTGCCCGGGGCTGAACTGTTGGAATCCCATATCCAACAGGTCGCCGAACGCCAAAGCCGCAATGGCTGGACCCCGCCCGTTATCTGCACAACCCGCAGCGATCCCGCCGGGTTCGCTTTGCTTGATAAGGCGATCCGCGATCATGCGCACTGGCGCGCCACCCACACGGACGAAACTGCCGTTCGACGTGCGCGTGCGCGGTATCAGGCGCATGGTCTGATCGCCCGCCGTATTGATGAAATCCTCGAAGATGACGATGGCGGATTGCTGGACCTCGATCCCCGTGGCTTGTTTGATGCGCTGCACGCCAAACTCAAACCAGACATGGAAGACTGAATCATGTTTGCTGCCCCTCCGGTGATCGAGACCAAAATCCTTGTCGATATCAATGCTGCATTCGGCATTACAGATCGCCAATCCGAATGGGCCAAGCTCCTCTTTGGGCGTCCCAACACGCCGAGTTTCCTGGAAGGTCCGTCCTTTGACCGTGACGGCAATCTTTGGCTTGTGGATGTGGCCTGGGGTCGGCTGTTTCGGGTATCCCCGTCAGGTGCCCTCGATGTCGCGTGCCAGTATGACGGCGAGCCCAACGGGCTGGCCTTCCACCGCGACGGTTACGGCGTCATTGCTGACCATTATCACGGTCTGATGCGGCTGGACCCGGCAAGCAGAGCCGTAGAGCCGCTTCTTCTGCGCAACACAAATGAGCGTTTTCGCGGCACCAACGACCTGACATATGCGTCGAACGGCGACCTCTATTTCACCGATCAGGGCACATCGGACCTGATCGACCGATCGGGCCGCGTGTTCTGCCTGCGGGCCAATGGTACCCTCGATCTCATCTGCGACCATCTCCCCAGTCCAAATGGGCTGGTCCTCAATCCCGATGAGAATGTGCTGTTTGTCGGCCTCACGCGGGACAATGCGGTCTGGCGAATGCGGCTCAATGACAATGGCCGCGCCGATCAGGTGGGACGCCTGATACGCCTGTCGGGTGGCACCGGCCCCGACGGGATGGCCGCAGATGCAGACGGAAACATCCTCGTCTGCCATGTCGGGTTTGGTGCGATCTGGGTTTTCAGTCCGACCGGCGAACCGCTCTATCGCGTGAATTCCTGCAAAGGGCTTGCGATCACCAATTGCGCCTTTGGCGGACCCGACAATCGCACCCTCTACATCACGGAATCATCAAGCGGCTGCGTCCTGACAGCAGAACTTCCAACACCGGGGCGGGTGCTCTACGCCCACATGTAAGCTTCGGAGCTACTCTGCCGCGGCTTTGGTCTCCGCTTCCAGAATCTCATAGACCACCGCGCACTCGTCTTCGAGGCGACCGGCCTTCTCAATCTTCTTGTAGTAGTCATTGCACAGTCGGAGGATCGGTGCGGACAGACCAAGTTCATCAGCCTGTTCCTCAACAATATCGAGATCTTTCCAGAGCAGTTTGCTCGGGCCTGCGCAGGGCTGCCAGGCACGATCCTTGATAATGCCGGAGCGAATATTGAAAACGGTCGACCCGGCCGCACTGGGTCCGACGATATCGATCATCAATTGTGGGTCGAGCCCCATTGAGGCCCCGAACAGCATGCCTTCTGCCAACGCGACAGTATTGGCACCGACCATGAAGTTGATCATGAGCTTCAGTTTGATGCCGGTCCCATAGTCGCCAACATAAAATGTCTTTGGACAGATCTTCTCGAGAACCGGTTTCACCGCGTTGCAGCGCGCCTCATCCCCGCTCATCATGATGACGCCGTTGCCGGCACGGATGATCGGCTGGGTACCACTGACCGGACAATCAAGAATAGACGCCGGCGTTGCATCAACCAGCGCCTTGATCTCTTCTTTCACGGCCACCCCGAAGGTGTTCATCTCGACGATGGTCAGGCCGTCATGGGCGCCCGCCAGAAGACCGTCCGGGCCTTCCATTGCTGTCTTGGCAGATTCCACATTGGGAAGTGCCGAAATCACAATATCCGAGACTTCTGCGAGCTCACGGGCCGTTTCGACGAGTTTTCCGCCAACATCAGGGAAATCTTCCGTACTCGGCCGGCGCACCGCAATGCACTCATAACCTTCGGGCATCAGTTTTTCTGCAGCCACACGTCCGATCAGTCCAAGACCAAGAATTCCGACCTTCTCCGCCATGTTTTCCTCCGGTTTAGGGTGCGTTGCCCAATACAGCTTCGCGAAAGCGCGATCTCAACCAAGGCCCATCGCGCGCAGGCAGCACGCGTGGATAGTCCCGCGCATCAATTTTGATATTGGCAAACAGCGGCCCGTCGGTCCGATGCAGACGTTCGGCCAGCGTGCCCACCGCGTTCATATCGCGAATGTCCTCAGGTGCATCAAGACCACAGGCTCGGGCGACACCAGTCAGGTTCACACCATGGGCAATTGCTGTCGGCTGCGCACCTGTTTCGCCATAGCGTTCATTATCGAGAACGACAACGGACAGATTGGCCGGCTGCTTGGCCCCAATTGTCGCCAGGGTCCCCATCCCCATCAGCATATCGCCATCGCCCGTGATCGCGACCACAGGACGGTTCGGCTGGGCCAGCGCCAGACCCAGTGCCAGCGCCGCCGTGCCGCCCATAGCACCCCAAAGGTAGAAATTGCGGGGATCATCACCGGCAGCCGCGACATCATAAGTTGCCGATCCCAACCCGGTGACGACCAGAAGGTCACCCCGGTCGCGCAAGAGACGCGCGACGGTTTCGCGGCGATCAAGCAATGGCGGGTTGTCTGTCATCTCAGTCCTCCGCCTCAAAATCCTTACGGCCAATCAAGCGCTGGGACAAAAGCACCGCAGATGCCAGCATCCCGTCATAGGATTGCGCGATGGCGGCCTCAAGCGTCGGCGCCGCCAGATCGGGTTCATCGACGCGGTGCACCTGCACATTCATGCGCGTCAGCACGTCAGGCGTCGCGAGGCCCATCGGCGCCTGCCACGGATTGAACTCGCCCCACTCCCCACGCATCGTGATCAGAGATACAAATGGCATGCGGCAGTTTTCAAGCAGAGAAAGCATGTTCACGCAGTTGCCAACGCCAGATGACTGCATCAACAACACGCCCCGGTCCCCGCCGAGCCAGGCACCGGACAGAAGTGCAATCCCATCTTCCTCCGTGGTCAGAACAGTTGTTTCCATATCCGGATTGGCAGTGCAGAGATCGATGAGGCGGGAATGGCCTGCATCGGGCACATAAGCGATCTGGCGCACCTTCTGGCGCAGAAGAACGTCAAACAGGCTATCTGGCCAGCTCTTGCTCATTGGCTGCCTCCCAGCGCCTGCAACTGCACGCGCGCGGACATCAATCGTGCGGCCTGCACTTCAACGTCATTCTCCATCCGGGCCAAAGGCGCAGCGATTCCGATCCCGAACACATCGCCGTAAACTTCAGCTGTGGTGGCAAGCCCCATCACATCGACCACATTCTCACCGCGCGTGATGAAGTAACCTTTGGCAATGCCCTCAATCAGATCGGCCTCAAGAGTTTCCCGCGCCGTAATCGTTTTGGGGGTGTGCAGGTCCAGCGGCAGACGTGCGATCTGAGCCAAACGCTCACCCGAACTCAAACGGCCAAGAAACGCCTTCCCGATGGCGCTCGAATGCAGTGGTTTGATATCGCCGGCACCCGCCGAATAGCGAACAGTCTGACCGCCTTCGTACACATCAAGATAGAGGATTGCCTCACCTTGTCGGCGGCCCAGCAGAACGGTCTCATTTGTCTCGTCGCGCAGGGCTTCAAGAATCGGCACCATGCTCTCGAGCACAGGATCATGCGCGGAGATCACCGTGGCAATTTCAAGCAGTCGCTTGGTCGGGTAGATCGCGCGTGTCTGTTCGGAGGTATAGAGGTATCCCATCGCACTCAGGGTTCGAACCAGCCCGTGACAACTGCTGATGGGCGCTGAGAGACTCTCCGAAATCTGCGTGAGCGTCATCGGCCCCTTTCGACGCGCAAAGGCCTCGAACAGGTTGACGGTACGAACCGCAGTTTTTACGCCTTCATTCATGTTCATGAAAATGATTTTGGAATGACGAAACATTGGGGTCAACCCATTTGGGCCGAACCGCACCAGAATGCAAAACAGCAATAAAACCTTAACGCAATCAGTGGATTGTCTTTCCACTGCCGATTTTATCGGCGTTATATGAGACGCATGCTGTGCTGGACACGCTGATTAACGAGATTCCCGGGCAGGACGACACGAGCTCGGCCTATGATTACGACCTCGTCGTTCTGGGCTCTGGGCCGGCCGGGCAGCGCGCCGCAATTCAGGCAGCCAAGCTCGGAAAACATGTCGCGGTTATCGAGAAACGCGCCGTTGTCGGCGGTGTCTGCATAAATACAGGCACCATTCCGTCAAAAACCCTGCGCGAGGCCGCCTTGCACCTCTCCGGGTTTCTGCATCGCAATGCCTACGGCTCATCCTACGCGGTGAAGACCGACATCACGATGCAGGACCTGATGGTTCGCACCGATCATGTTATTCGCACCGAAATTGACGTCACCCATCACCAACTGCGGCGCAACGGTGTTGAGGTTATCTCGGCCTCTGCTGCTTTCTCAGGGGCCCACACGATCCTTCTCGATTTCGCAGATGGTCGCGGCGAGCGGGAAATCTCCACCGACAAGGTGGTGATCGCGGTCGGCACAGAATGCACCCGCGCGGCCGATATTCCCTTTGACGGGAAGACGATATTCACCAGTGATGACATTCTGAGCCTGGAAGAAATTCCGCGTTCACTGGCCATTATTGGGGCCGGGGTTATCGGACTGGAATACGCAACGATTTTTGCGACACTGGGCGTCCGGGTCACACTGATCGACAAACGCCCGACCCTGCTCGATTTTGTGGATGGAGAGATCACTGACGCGCTGGCCTATCTGATGCGCCAACACCGGGTTGCCCTGCGGCTGGGTGAAGGCGTTGAGAGCGTGCGCCGCTGTGATGATGGAAACGGCCCCCGGGTCCGCATCGATCTCGAAAGCGGCAAGCAGGTCTTCACCCAGAAGGCGCTTTATAGTATCGGGCGCACCGGCGCGACGGAAAACCTGAACCTCGACGCCGCTGGGTTGACGACTGATGAACGCGGCCGTCTCTCCGTCAACGACAATTACCAAACCCATGTTGAGAACATCTACGCCGCCGGAGACGTGATCGGCTTCCCGAGCCTGGCCTCCACCTCCATGGAACAGGGTCGCCTCGCCTCCTGTCATGCCTTCGGAGAGAGTGCCAGTTCCTTCGCGCAGCTGTTCCCCTACGGGATCTATACGATCCCGGAAATCTCCGTGGTTGGCGCCAATGAAGAGGAACTCACCCGCGCTGGCGTGCCTTACGAGGTCGGCAAAGCGTTCTACCGCGAAATCGCGCGCGGCCAGATCATCGGCGACCACACTGGCATGCTGAAGATTCTGTTTCACATCGAAACCCGCGAGGTGCTGGGTGTCAGCATCCTGGGTGAAGGGGCTGCCGAACTGATCCATATCGGACAGGCCGTGATGGCCCATAAAGGCACGATCGACTATTTCGTGGACACGGTGTTCAATTATCCGACCCTGGCCGAATGCTACAAGACCGCCGCCTTCGACGGCCTGAACCGGCTGGAATAGGCGCACACCGTCATACCCGGGCTGGACCCGGGTACCTCAACGCACATCGAGACAAGATGCGCGGATCAGGTCCGCGCATGACGATTATTCTGGGCTAGTGCATTCCCAGCGCAGCTTCAGACCGGTCGAGGATCAGCGGCACGACTAGGTCTTCCTCATCATCGAGATGGCGCTTCAGGCCCTTGTCCAATGCGGCCAGATCATCGCCCATGCGCGGGACCAGCCCCATGACATCGTCGGGCTTTTCCTGAATGGCCGCGTCCAGCGCGATAATTGTGTCATAGGCCCCGCGCAACAGGTCATGGATCACCTCGTGATCGCCCTCCAACAGCGCCACACCCTTCTCCATGCGCGGGTCCGCCTGCGAAAGCAGCGGGAAATAGTGATATTCCTCGACCTTGTGATGGGTATCGAGTTCGCCGAGAAAGAAGCTCGCGCGTGGCATGAACCACTCATGGAAGCCCTTGGGATCCACTTGCGCAGCGGCAAGCTTTTCGCACGCATCGATCAGCCCTTCCCCGAATTCCCGGAACATCTTGTGCCGTGCCAGCCAGAACTGACACCACTGTCCATTGTTGGGATGGCCTTCCCAGGTCGGACGTGGATGCTCGGCCAGCAGAAAGGCATAATCGCCCGGCAAGGCGGTGCGACGGTCGAGGGCAAGTTCGGCGGGGATTGATCCAGACATGATGGATCCGGGATACACGAAGCTTGCGTGCGAGGCAAAGTCCGGCACGTCCCCCACCTCACCCGGTTCGCTGGCGCTCACCACCCTCTCCTCCCGGGAGGAGAGGGTCAGCTGCTTCTCCCTCTCCTCCTTGGGAGGAGAGGGCCGGGGTGAGGTGGGGGTTCACACCGGTTGCGGGCGCGAACGTCATTCGCCACACTCCGCGGCAATTATTTTGGGAGGGGAACGACCATGGATTACCGGATTTTCAACAGTGACGAGATCGACCACCAGCAATGCTATCGCCTGCTGATCGGCTCGATCGTGCCACGGCCCATCGCCTGGGTGAGCTCCATGGATGAGGACGGTGTCCCCAACCTTGCGCCGTTCAGCTTCTTCTCCATCGTTTCCCATTACCCACCATTGGTCACGATCACAGTCGGCGAGAAGGAAAAACACCACAAGGACACATCGGCCAACATCGCGGCCACCAAAGGCTACGTCATTCACACGGTGACCGAAGGCTGGGAAAATCAGATGAACGAGAGTTCGGCCAGCCTGCCCCGCAATGTCAGCGAGTTCGAGCATATCGGGATCGAGACCGAGCCGTCAGACCTCGTCGACGCCCCGCGCATCAAGGGCTGCCCTGTCGCGATGGAATGCGAATACCAGCAGACCCTGGAGTTCGGCGATGACTGGAAGACCTATGTGGTGATCGGCAAGGTGCTGCGCTGGCATGTGCGCGAGGACCTGATGCTGGACGACAAATACGTCAATCCGCATCTGCTCAAACCCATCGGCCGCCTCGGCGGCCCCCGCTACTGCCACACCGACGATATCTTCGAAATGCAGGCCCCCTATGTGCAGCCCGATATCGGCCACCCGAACACCGGTGAGCGGAACTAGCGGCGGGACACAATACCGGCACTTGGATTCCCGCAACAATTTTGGGCATGCCGAAGTTCATTGCCTGAGTTGAATTCACCTCATCCAATTCCAGCGCCACAAAAACCATTTTCTGAATAGCAATTTCTGGACCTCCACCGAGCAACGCGATTAAATCACTGAGCCGCTCAACCAATGGGTCGCACTCCACTCCAATAACGTGCCAAGCACCAGCGGGATCGACGCTACTACCGCGAAAATGCCAAACCATTTGATGCCGTACAATCTCGTGAAAAAGTACAAGAACACGAGAAAGAGATGCACGAGAGCGGAAATTGAAATCCCATACACTGGAGATACCAATAGAGAATCACCGAGCAGGAAAATGACGATCAAAGTCTGAGCCAACAAAAAATAGCTTCGACCCGGCTGGCGGGAGAAATCGGCGAGGGAAGGCAGGCGAAGGATCATGACACAAACGCAAACGGCCCCGACTAAGCCGTCTTCTCTTCCACGAGACCCAGCTCTGCAATCGTTACTTCACGCATGGCGAATTTCTGGATCTTTCCCGTGACGGTCATCGGGAAGTCATCGACGAACTTTACGTAGCGCGGGATTTTCTGGTGGGCGATCTGGCCCTGGCAGAAATCGCGGATATCCTCATCCGTGGCGGTTTCGCCATCCACGAGTTTAACCCAGGCGCAAAGTTCCTCGCCGTATTTGGCGTCCGGCACGCCGATCACCTGCACGTCTGCGATCTTGGGATGGCGGTAGAGATACTCCTCGATCTCGCGCGGATACAGGTTCTCCCCGCCCCGGATCACCAAATCCTTGATCCGGCCGACGATGTTGAAATAGCCGTCTTCGTCCATGGTCGCGAGGTCGCCGGTGTGCATCCAGCCGGCATCGTCGATGGCTTCCGCGGTTTTCTCGTCATCGTTCCAGTAGCCGCGCATCACCAGATAGCCGCGGGTGCAGAACTCGCCAGTCGCCCCGACCGGAACAATACGGCCGGCCTCGTCGACAATCTTTACCTCCACATGGGGCAGCGCACGGCCCACCGTGGAGACGCGGCGTTCGAGCTCGTCATGGACACTTGTTTGGGTCGAACCCGGGCTGGTTTCGGTCATGCCATAGGCAATCGTCACCTGCTCCATATGCATCTTGTCGATCACCCGGCGCATGACTTCGACCGGACAGGGCGAGCCCGCCATCACGCCGGTGCGCAGACTGGTCAGATCGAAGCTTTCAAATTCGGGGTGGTCGAGCTGGGCGATGAACATCGTCGGCACACCATAAAGCGAGGTGCAGCGTTCCGCGGCGATCGTCTCGAGGGTGGCCAGCGGGTCGAACGCATCGGACGGATAGACCATGGCCGAACCGTGGGTCACAGCCGCCAGATTGCCGATCACCATGCCGAAACAGTGGTAGAGCGGCACCGGAATACAGATGCGGTCAGCCTCGCTGTATTCCAGCGTCTCGCCCAGAAAGAGGCCGTTGTTGAGAATGTTGTGGTGGGTGAGCGTTGCACCCTTGGGGGCGCCGGTGGTGCCCGAAGTAAACTGGATGTTGATCGGGTCATCGAACTGGAGCGTCGGGGCCAGCGCTTCGATGGCCGCGTGACCCGCCTTTGTCCCCATCGCCATCACATCCGCAAAGGCATAGGTGCCGGGGATGTCAGATTCACCAATCTGAACAACGGTCTTCAGATGCGGCAGGGCTTTCGCCGAAAGTTCTCCCGGCGCGGCGCTGTCGATCTCGGGCGCAAGCTCGCGCAGCATGCCGAGATAGTCACTGGTCTTGAACCGCACCGCCGTCACCAGCGCCGCGCATTCGACCTTGTTCAGGGCATATTCGAGTTCGGACAGGCGATAGGCCGGGTTGATATTGACCAGCACCAGGCCGGCCTTGGCCGTGGCGAACTGGGTGATCGTCCATTCCGCACAATTGGGAGACCAGATACCGATGCGTGACCCCGGCGCGAGCCCCAGTGTCAGCAATCCGGCGGCAAAGTCATCGACGCGTGCCTTGAGGTCATTCCAGGTCCATGCAATCCCCTGGTGCCGGGAGATCAAAGCATCGCTGTCGCCCCAACGGGTGCAGGCAGCGTCAAAATGCTGGCCGATCGTATCGCCGAGCAGCGGCACGTCTGAGGCGCCATGAACGTAGCTTTGTTGCAACTTCATTCCGCTTCCCCTGCTCCCAACCTCGAACCTGTATCCCCGGAAACCCGCGCGGCCTCCCCCAAAAGGTTCATCACCTGTTAACGCGACTCTGTCACAAAACAACAATTGAATTATGCCGTAAAGGACCGCCCCTCATAGCGGAATATTTCTATGCCGCTTGCCCTTCGTCGCCTCGGAAACTCCCTTGGCGGCCCGATCCGATACCTCAAACGACGGCGGCCATTATGGTCCCGGCGCGATCCCGCGACAGATGGGGATTCGCGGACTCATAGCATTCAGGACGTGCGTGGAACGGGTGACAGTGCAATCCCCGGAAACGGAAGCGCCGACACGCCGGCCCTGACCTGGAGCGACGACCGCATCGCGTTCTGCAGGCGGTTGTGGGGCGACGACGCCGAAGACACATCCATTGAGCCGGGCGGCAGTGCCTACTATCGAGAACTGCTTCAGGCCGCGGCCATCAGTTCCTCCAAAGTCACGCTCGACCTGTCTGCCAGCCTTGGCGGCGGTCTGCGCCACATGGCAGACAAACTGAACTTGTGGATGACAGGAATGGAAGCCGACCCCGAGCTCGCCAAACGTGCCATGGCTCTCTCGGTGAAACAGAAGCTCGCCAAGAAAGCACCGGTTTCCAACTATGACCCCGCGAAACTTGACCTTCCGAAAAACAAGTATCACGCCGTGATTATGCGCGAGCGCCTTCACCGGGTCGCAAGCAAGGCAGATATGCTTAAAACGATCCAGGCATCCCTCAAAGCCGACGGCTACTTTGTGCTGACCGATTTCGCGCTGCCCAATGAATCCGCACGCACGGCCAAATCGGTGACCTCTTGGTTGGACCTGCAAAATGACCCGATCACCCTCTGGACGACCGAAGATTACAAACAGGCCCTCTCCGAACTCGATTTCAAACCCAGCATATTTCAGGACGAGAGTGCACAGTATCGTGCGTTGATACTGCGGGGCTGGGCGCGCCTGGTCGGCGGGCTCGAACGCCCTGAGCTCTCCCGAGCCTTCGTGGACACCATGATGCGCGAAGCAACCTATTGGGTTCGTCTGGAACGCGCACTGGCGCGCGGTGAGTTGATTTATCTTCACACATTGTGTGTTGCCCGGAAGCCGAAACCAGAACCCGCCTGACAACGCAGCGCGAATACACCACAAACGAAAACCCCACCCCCGTTACCGGGGATGGGGCTCCGCTACATCCATCAAGGCGGTTCGGGTTTAACCGATGGCCTTCACGTCTGCGAGTGTCTTCTCGGGCTCGGGGCGCGAGGTGTAGTTCGGGTCGATATCCGTGGCCCGAACGATGCCGTCACTGCTGACCACGATGCGCGCAGGCATCGGAAGGGTCCAGCTGTCGTCACCATTCGTCTCTTCCATGGGCAGCTTGAAGCCCTGGTAGATTTTCTTCACTTCGGCCGGAACCTCGAAACGCAGGCCAAGTTCGGCTGCATATTCGTTGCCCGGGTCACTCAACATATCGAACTCGATACCGTGCTTCTCGATCATACCCTGGCTGAAGGAAGCCAGTTGGGGTGTCAGCGCGACAACAATTGCGCCGGCGGCTTTAAATTGGTCGTTCGTTGCTTGCATAGCGTACAGCTCTGCATTGCAATAGGGTCACCAATGGCCGCGGAAAACTGTGAGAACCAGCGTCCCTTTGGCGAGCAGGTCAGCCGAACTGACGTCTTCACCGTTGGCATTCTTGAGAGTGAAAGACGGCAGCTTGTCGCCGACCTTGATGGTCCGGTCCATAATTCCGGATTCGCGAAGTTCGTTGGTGGCACGCCCCATCGTGGCGCGCACCTCCTCCGGCATCCGCTTGGCACCCGCGGCGCTAATCTCCGCGAGTTGTTCCTGCAGGCTCATATAGGCCTCCTGTTTTGGTTACGATAAAAAAGCACCTATAAGCTAAGCTTGATCCCGGTGAACGGCCACCATTGCGATGGCATTTTCCGGCACAAGTCCTTTAACCCAGTTGAAATTCAGTATCCGAGGAAAAGACATGAGCGACCCGATCCAGATTCGCATGGGCGGCTACGGACCCGAAACCACCACCCACAGCCGCGCCCTGAAGTTCATCGGCGACAAGCTCGAAGCCCAGTTCGGCGACGGCGTCGACATCAAATACATCTGGAACATCATGGATTTCGGCTATCGCGCCGATGAAATCCTCTGGCTGACCGAATGTGGCATCCTGACCATGTCCTATCAGTCGACGGCCTATCTGACCGACCGGGTGCCCGAACTCGGCTTTGTGGACCTGCCGTTCCTGTTTCCCAATCTGGATCATGCACGTGCCGCCTTTGATGGTGATCTCGGCCGCTATCTCGATACCTGCATTGAGCGCGAATACAACTACCGCATGCTCGGTTATTTCGAGAACGGCTTCCGCCATATCTCCAACAAGGAACGGGCGATCCACCTTCCAGAGGACCTCGACGGCCTGAAAATCCGGATGCTGCCCAGCGACACCCATGTCCGGACCTTCGACTTGCTAGGTGCCGTGCCCCTGCGCATGGATCTGACCGAAGCCATCGAGGGCGTCATCGACGGTTCGCTGGATGCACAGGAAAACCCGCTCGCCAACACTGTCACCTATGGCGTGCACAAATATCATCACTTCCACACGCTCAGTGGTCATTTCTATCTCTCCCGCGGGGTCTATGGGCATCGTGAGAGCGTGGATGGCTGGCCCGAAGAACTTCGCACCGCCATGCGGGCTGCCGTGCAGGAGGCGACCGCCTACCAGCGTGGACTGGCCGTTGCAGAAGAAGAAATCTCGCAGCAGGCACTGGTTGCGGAAAACTGTGAAATCACAGAACTTTCTGACGAAGAACGTTCGGCATTCCGGGCCGCTGTCGCTCCGATGTACGATGAAGCTCGGGCACAGTTCGGCAATACAATGTTCGACCTGCTGGAGGGGTAACCTGCCAGGGGGCCGTGAGGCCGTTTAGCGGCACCGGCCCCTCGCAGCATGGTCCTGTGGCTCAACATGACGACCGCAGACGACATACAATAGGGGTTTGCAGGTCGTGTGGAAGAAGTGGCGAATTCTCAGACTGCGTTTGTCGCTCTGGCCGACGGTTTTTCGGCCTCGGCAACCCATTGTTCAATCTTGGCAAACATGTCGTCCGAGCGGATTGGCTTTTCAATATAATCGTTCATCCCCGCAGCGATGAAACGTTCCCGGTCTCCCTTCAGGGCATGGGCCGTGACGCCGATAATCGGAATATTCGCCACCGATCCCGCGAACTCACGCACACGCCCTGTGGCCTCAATGCCATCCATCACGGGCATCTGCACATCCATCAGGACGATATCAAAGGGCAGGTCTCGCAACGCGCGGAGTGCCTCCTGACCGTTGGCCACAAGTTCGACGCGATAACCCCGTTTCTTGAGTACGGTGCTGATGATCAACTGATTTGTCGCATTGTCCTCGGCCACCAGCACTCTGGTTGAAGTTGAAGAAGCCTCGACCGGAGCAGTCTGTTGAGCCGCACCAATCGTTGTCACTTCAGCCGTCTGCGTAACGGGGACTTGCTGCAATTCAGTGCCTTCGCCCCACCAGCACAGGGCTTCGCGCAAGGCTCCCGGGCGGAGCGGTTTTGGCAACGCATGATCAAACCCGCTCTGGCGTGCTTTTCCATCGGTATTCACCACGCCGGATGAGGAGGACAACACCAGTGTCATACCGGCATCCCATCCCCGGTCACGAATCATGGCGCAAAGATCGATACCGTCCGTGCCGGGCATCATGTGGTCCAGAATCGCGAGTTCAAAAGGCTGACCACATTCCAGGGCCACTTCAATTCTCGACAACGCGGACTGTGCGCTCATCGCGGTCGTGACCTCGGCACCCAGCGAAAGCAGTTGCCGTTCGAAGATCATACGGTTGATCTCGTTGTCATCGACAATCAAGACACGACACCCCGCGAGCGAGGCTTCAACCTCACCAGCCCAGCGTTGCTGCGGGTGGCTCAGTGGCAATGTCAGCGTAAACCAAAAGACAGAACCACCTTCCGGTCGCGCATCAACACCTATCGCCCCTCCCATCAATTCGATCAAACGCCTGCAGATCGTAAGACCCAACCCGGTTCCGCCATGCGCGCGGGTCACAGAGCCATCGGCCTAGGCAAACTGTCCGAAAATACGCTCACGGGCCTCCTCGGGAATGCCCATCCCGGTATCCGAGACCTGAAACCGCAACGTGACGTTGTCATTATCCAAATCGGGCTGTCCGGTCACCTCGACCATGACACCACCGCGTTCGGTAAACTTGATCGCATTGTGAATGAGGTTCAGCAGGATCTGACGCAACCGGCCATCATCGCCGACAAAGGTCTTTGAAATCGACGGATCAACAAACACGGAAAGATCCAGAGACTTGGCCTGCGCCGAAGCCGCCAAGAGGTCAACAGTGCCATCCAGAAGGTCAATGACATCAAATTCGACCGCCTCGATCTCCAGGCTTCCCGCCTCAATTTTTGAGAAATCAAGTATGTCGTTCAGAACCCGCAGCAGCGATTCACCCGACATCGAAATGGTGCTGACATAGGAAGCCTGCTCTTCATCGAGATCCGTATCAATCAACAGCCCGGCTGTCCCGAGAACGCCGTTGAGTGGCGTGCGGATTTCATGACTCATATTGGCAAGGAATTCGGATTTCGCCTGCTCCGCGGCTACCGCGCGGTCGCGTTCCTCTGACAGCATCTGGTTTCGCGTACGGACCGTACGGACCATCGCGAGCAACGCCAATCCCGGTAACAACAGCGCCAGAAGAACAAGTGCTCCGATCTCCAGACCAAATATCTCAAATTCCTGATTGATCGCAGCTGCATTCGCTGTCTGGTCTACATAAACCTCAACAATGGCAATCGTCTTGCCGTCGCGAATCACTGGGGCGTAACTTTCGGCATACACATCGGGTCGGTTTTCGTTCGCCCGGCCATCCGCGACCACCGTGAAGGGTTTTCCGCTCGAAAGAACCGACACCGCCATGGAATTGTGTTCACTAAGTGTCTTGCTATTGGCAGACTCCGTATTGAGATCATCAGAGACGAGCCGAAGGTGACCTTCGGAATCAAAAAGTTTGAAGCGAAAGACGTCTCCGAATTGCCGTGCACGGTCCAGAAAGGCCTCTTCGTCCGGCCGAATAGACGCGCCCGCGGCGATCTCCTCAATACGGTCCAGTTCGCCGCCCAAATAATTTGCCCATCCCATCGAAATGCTTTCCGCATTGTCGGCCACAATGCGATTGGAGGCATGGCTGAGGATGAAAGCTCCAGAGATAACGATGACGACAAGTGCAACAGGCATCATCGCCACGACAGCAATGACGCGCGAACGCGACCAAAAATCCATGGAAAAACCCTTCTGATATCACGGGTATCAAAGCACGCGCAGAGTAAACAACTCCCTAACGGGGAGAACACTTCCCTGTGGAGAAAATTGGTAGGCCCGGCAGGATTCGAACCTGCGACATAACCGTTATGAGCGGTCCGTTCTAACCAGCTGAACTACGGGCCCGTTGCACCAAGTTGGGAGAGTTTTCTATAGCACACAGCACAAAAGAAAAGAGGCCGGTTTGAAAACCGACCTCCAAATTCTTATCAGAACAAAAACCTAGTGGTCCAGGAAGCTCCGCAGCTTGCGCGAGCGTGACGGATGCTTGAGCTTGCGCAGGGCCTTGGCTTCGATCTGACGAATACGTTCGCGGGTGACCGAGAATTGCTGCCCGACCTCTTCCAGCGTGTGATCGGTGTTCATGCCGATCCCGAAGCGCATGCGAAGCACACGTTCCTCACGTGGGGTGAGTGAAGCCAGCACACGGGTTGTCGTCTCGCGCAGGTTTGACTGGATTGCAGCGTCCACCGGCAGAACCGCGTTTTTGTCCTCGATGAAATCACCCAGATGAGAATCTTCCTCATCACCAATCGGGGTTTCCAGCGAGATCGGCTCCTTGGCGATCTTGAGAACCTTGCGCACTTTCTCAAGTGGCATGTGCAGGCGGCCCGACAACTCTTCGGGGGTCGGCTCGCGACCAATCTCATGAAGCATCTGACGTGAAGTGCGCACCAGCTTGTTGATCGTCTCGATCATGTGGACCGGGATACGGATCGTACGGGCCTGATCGGCAATCGAGCGGGTGATCGCCTGACGAATCCACCAGGTGGCATAGGTCGAGAACTTGTAACCGCGGCGATACTCGAATTTGTCGACCGCCTTCATCAGGCCGATATTGCCTTCCTGAATGAGATCGAGGAACTGCAGGCCACGGTTGGTGTATTTCTTGGCAATCGAGATCACGAGACGCAAATTGGCCTCGACCATCTCCTTCTTGGCGCGGCTGGCTTCCTTCTCACCCTGCTGGACCGTCTGAACGATCCGGCGCAGTTCGGTGATGGGCAGGCCGACGCGAACGGAAATCTCCATGATCTCCTTGCGGATGGCCCGGATTTCATCGCCGTTCTTGTCGGCGAACTTTTTCCAGCCCTTGCGTTTCAGACGTCCCACACGGCTGACCCAACGCGGATCAAGCTCATTGGTCATATACTCTTCAAGGAAATCGGTCCGCGCCACGCCGGCATCCAGCGCCATACGCAGCAACTTGCCTTCAAAGCTCGTCAGACGACGGTTGAGACCATAAAGCTCATCCACAAGGGCTTCGATCCGGCCATTGTTCAGCCGCACCTGCTCCATGTACTCGACCAGCTCATGCTGCAGCTTGGCGTAGCGCTTCTCCTGCGGATTCGAGAGTTGGTCCGACTTGTTCTTCAGCCCGGCGAGGCGTTGCTCCTGAAGCTTGCGGAGCTTCTTGTAGGTCTTGTCGATCGTATCGAAGAGCTCAAGAACTTCGGGCTTGAGCTTGGCTTCCATCGCCGCGAGGGAGAGGTTTGCGCCTTCATCCTCATCGTCTTCGTCGTCATCGGTGTTGTCGTTGTCAGCGCCGGTCTTGTTTTTGGCCTCCTCGGCCTTTTTCTTTTCTTCTTCCGCTTTCCGCGCGTTGGCGCCGCCATTGGCGGAATTGTCCTCGCCCGGTCCACCGCTATGGGTGGCATCCAGATCGATCACGTCGCGGAGCAGAATCTGCTCCTTCTCCAGCGCATCGCGCCAGGCGATGATCGCGCGAATGGTCAGCGGCGATTCACAAATCGAGCCGATCATCTTTTCGCGGCCGGCTTCAATACGCTTGGCGATCGCGATCTCACCCTCGCGGGAGAGCAATTCCACAGAACCCATTTCACGCAGATACATGCGCACAGGGTCATCGGTGCGGCCCAGATCTTCTTCACGCGTGGTGCGCGTCTTGGTCGGAACCGTTGTGGCAACTTCCTGCTTTTCTGCAGCATCACCCTTCGCGGTTGCGCCCTTGGCACCCTTGTCGCCCGCGTCGTCTTTTTCTTCTTCCTCGACGACGTTGATACCCATCTCGGAAAGCTGGGCCAGAACGTCCTCGATCTGCTCGGAGGAGACCTGTTCCTGTGGCAGGGTTTCGTTCAGCTCGTCATAAGTGATGAACCCGCGCTCTTTGCCGCGCGCGATCATCTTCTTCACGCCCTGAACCGAACCATCCATCAACGGACCGTCAGGCGTGTCTTCGCTCTCTTCGGTCTCTGCTTCCTGAGCTTCGTTTCGTGCCATAAGTATCCCTCGCCGCGGCGCTCAATCGTGAGCGCGCATTCGCTCGATCAAAATTCTTGTCTTAGAGTCCGCCTGCACCCGACTCTTCGCGTACCAGATTCAACAATTTGTTGCTCTTCGGTTCGCTCATGTCGTCTGCAAGCTCCCTTTTTGCTTCCGCGCGATCGGCAACCATCCGTCCACGCCCATAACGCAGCAGCATCTCATTCAATGCTGCGCGTGCATCCGTAACTGTTGCTTCCGGCCCCGCAAACGAAGCCTGACGATACACTTGCGCATGCAGCACACCCGCCAACAGCCTATCGTATCCATCTTCGATCAAATGGCGCTGAAGGTCCCGAGTGTCAAGCACTGGCGCGGTAAAGGCGAGGTTTAAAATCACCTGAAGCAAACTGTCAAGTTCCCTGCTTTGCAGGGAAATTTCGTTCAGGGCCTCAATTGAGTCATGAATCAGGTCCGGATGGTTGATCAAAGTGGCGATCAGAGCCCTCTCCTGCATCGCTTTCATGGCCCCGATATCGCCGCGCGCGCCCAATCCGGGGGCCAAAACCGGCTTTTTGGGGCCCCATTTGCCGCCCTTTTGACCAGCTGATCTGCCGGGGCCACCGCGCGGCTGGAAAAACAAGTCCCGCAGTCGCTGCCGGAAACTTTGCTGATAATGATATTTCACGCCCTCATCCGCGATCACGGCAATCCGGCCGTTTATCCGACGCTCGAGGTCGGCGCGACGTTCCGGGGTATCGTGGGGAGACGCCGAAGATTCTGTTTGCCAGATCACATCGGCGAGCTGACGGGCACTGCCCATGATATGACGAAATCCGTCGGCGCCCCGGGACTGCACAAGTGAATCCGGGTCTTCGCCAGCGGGCAAGCCCATAAAGCGCAAGGTTTTGCCCGGCTTGAGCAATGGCAGGGCTCGTTCGGCAGCCCGCAGGGCCGCGCGCTCGCCAGCCGTATCCCCATCAAAACACAACACCGGTTCGTCGGCGACGCGCCACAGCAAACCAATCTGCTCTTCCGTGACCGCTGTTCCCAGCGGTGCGACGGCGTTGGGCAACCCGGCCTGAGCCAGCGCGATCACATCGGTATAACCTTCCGCCACAATGACCGTCCCCAGATCACGTGAAGCTTCCCGGGCCATAGCGAAATTGTAGAGATTGCGTCCCTTGTGGAAGAGCGGCGTCTCAGGCGAGTTCAGATATTTGGGCTGACCATCGCCGAGAATGCGCCCGCCAAACGCGATCACCCGGCCGCGGCCATCAGAAATCGGGAACATCACCCGATTGAAAAAATAGTCCCGCGGATCCCCGCCCCCCTCGGGCAGCTTGATCAACCCGGCTTCAACCAATTGGTCTTTCCGAATGCCCTTGGCCTCCATGGCCTGCAGCAATCGCCCACGACCATCGGGTGAATAGCCCAGCCGAAACGTCCGAATGGTTTCTTCGGTAAATCCACGCCCCCGCAGATAATCAAGCGCCTCGCGGCCGCCGGTCTGGCGCAGATTGTCCTCGTACCAGGCACAAACCTGTTCAACGACGTCATAGAGCGTGTTGCGAACCTTTGCCCGCTCGCGTTCTTCCGGCGAGGACTGAGGCACCTGCAGACCCGCCTGGGACGCCAGTCGCTCGACGGCCTCAGGAAAGCTCAGGCCTTCGGTCTCCATAACAAAGGTGATCACATCGCCATGCTGGCCACAGCCAAAGCAATGATAGAAGGCCTTCTCGTCATTGACCGTGAAGGACGGCGTCTTCTCATTGTGGAAGGGACACAATCCGGAATGCTCTCGCCCCTTGCGGACCAGACGCACCTTTCGCCCGACGACCTCCGATACCGGAAGGCGCGCACGCAACTCATCGAGAAATTGCGGCGGAAAGGCCATGACACTTCTTTGTAAGGACTGATGACAATCCGAAGACTACCGCGTCGCGGAGTCGGCGGCGATGCCTGAATAACGGGGATAAAGCGGTGGGGCTGAACTAGCCGCCCAAACGCGCCTTCACAATGCCGCTGGCACGCCCGAAATCCATCTGCCCGGCGTAATTGTCACGCAGGGCCCCCATCACACCACCCATATCCTTGAGGCCGGTCGCCCCAAGATCGGCAATGGTCTTTTCCACGGCAGCTTCAGTGGCCGCCGCATCAAGTTGTTCGGGCAGAAACCGCTGAATGATTTTGATTTCCTCGGCCTCCTGCTCGGCAAGCTCAAGGCGACCGCCCTTTTCATACATGGTGATCGATTCCCGGCGCTGCTTCACCATGGTTTGCAGCATCTGCAGAATTTCATCGTCGCCAATGCCATCGGCATTGCCCTTGCTGCGCGCGGCGATATCGCGATCTTTGAGCGCGGCCATAATCAGCCGGAACGTGGAAACGGCACGTTGGTCTTTCTCTTTCAACGCAGATTTCAGCGCGTCGGGAAGCTGTTCGCGGATCATAGTTTCGGGCCCTATTTGGAAGTCGGGGAAGGTAGCGGATTTGATGTTTGAGCGCAATCAAACCGCCAAACTGTTAAGCATCTGTTTTTACTGTAACTTTTCATCCCCAGCCCAGCTTGACGACTCTGACCCTGTGCCGTAAACAACGCGGCAATTTGCGTGTCCGTGCTGACATGCTCCGGCTGCGAAACAGTCGGCTTGAAATCAATCTTGCCCCGGTGTCCCGCGCTCTGCGCCTGGCCACCATCCCGAGGATCGGAGCGATATGCCCGCTTCCGCGCCACAAGACCGGAGCCAGCCTGAATGGGCCACCGGCGCATTGGTGCTGCCCGATGGCGCAGTATTCTGGGGACGCGGGATCGGCGCCACCGGTGCCTCGGTCGGTGAGGTATGTTTCAACACCTCGCTCACCGGCTACCAGGAAATCATGACCGACCCGTCCTATGCCGGGCAGATCATCAACTTCACCTTCCCCCATATCGGCAATGTCGGTGCCAACGACGAAGACATCGAAACGATCACGCCGGCCGCACGCGGCTGCGTGTTGCGCGCCGATATCACCGATCCTTCGAACTGGCGCGCCGTCCAGCATCTCGACGCCTGGCTCAAATCCATGGGCCTTGTCGGCATCGCGGGAGTCGACACCCGCCGCCTGACACGACACATCCGGGACACCGGCGCACCCAATGGCGCGATCGTTCATCAGCCCGACAGCCCCATCAACACAGCCACCCTTCGTGCCGCGGGCAGCGATTGGCGCGGATTGGAAGGCACCGATCTTGCCAAAGAAGTTTCCTGCACCCAGACCTACGAGTGGAGCGAGACACCGTGGACGTTGGGCAAGGGCTTTGGCGAACTGAAAAAGCCCAAGCGCCATGTGGTCGCGGTCGATTTCGGGGCCAAGCGCAACATCCTGCGTTCGCTCGCCGGTCTGGATTGCAAGGTCACGGTCGTGCCCGCATCCACAAGCGCGGCGGATGTCCTGCGCCACAAGCCCGACGGCGTGTTTCTCTCCAATGGTCCGGGCGATCCGGCGGCCACCGGCCAATACGCTGTGCCCATGATCCAGGGTGTTCTGAAGTCCGGTACGCCGACGTTCGGAATTTGTCTTGGCCATCAGATGCTTTGCCTCGCGCTCGGCGCCAAGACCGAAAAGATGCATCACGGCCATCGCGGCGCGAACCATCCGGTCAAGGACCTCGCCACGGGCAAGGTCGAGATCACGAGCCAGAACCACGGCTTTGTGGTGATGGAAAGCTCACTTCCCGCCAATGTGGAAATGAGCCACCAGTCCCTGTTTGACGGCTCGCTCGAAGGCATCCGCGTCAAGGACGCGCCGGTCTTCTCGGTCCAGTACCATCCCGAGGCCTCCCCCGGACCCCATGACAGCCACTATTTGTTCGAGCGGTTCGTCGAAATGATCGACGGACAAAGCTGAAATGCCAAAACGCACTGACATTAAATCCATCATGATCGTCGGCGCCGGCCCGATCATCATTGGTCAGGCCTGCGAGTTCGATTATTCGGGCACTCAGGCCGTAAAGGCACTCAAAGACGAAGGCTACCGGGTTGTTCTTGTGAACTCGAACCCCGCCACGATCATGACCGATCCGGCATTTGCGGATGCGACCTATATCGAGCCGATCACCCCAGAGATGGTAACCAAGATTCTCGAGGCCGAACGTCCCGATGCGATCCTGCCAACCATGGGCGGCCAGACCGCGCTGAACACCTGTCTGACCCTGGCACGTGATGGCACTCTCGACCGCCTTGGGATCGAGATGATCGGCGCCAAGGCCGATGTGATCGACAAGGCCGAAGATCGCCTGCAGTTCCGCGAAGCCATGAGCAAGATCGGGCTGGAATCACCGCGTTCGATGCAGGTGAACAATCGCGAGGATGCCGAAAAGGCTCTCGAGTTTGTGCGCCTGCCCGCGATCATCCGCCCCTCCTTCACGCTGGGCGGACTGGGCGGCGGCATCGCGTATAACCGCGAAGAATTTTTCGATATCGCCATGGGCGGTATTGATGCCTCGCCCGTCGGTGAAGTTCTCGTCGAGGAATCTGTTCTCGGCTGGAAGGAATTTGAGATGGAGGTCGTCCGCGACAAGGCGGACAACTGCATCATCATCTGCGCGATCGAAAACATCGACCCGATGGGCGTTCACACCGGGGATTCGATCACGGTCGCCCCGGCACTGACCCTGACGGACAAGGAATACCAGATCATGCGCAACGCCTCGATCGCGTGTCTGCGCGAGATCGGGGTCGAAACAGGTGGGTCGAACGTTCAGTTCGCGATCAACCCGAAGAACGGCCGCATGGTCGTGATCGAGATGAACCCGCGCGTCAGCCGTTCCTCGGCGCTGGCCTCCAAGGCCACCGGCTTTCCGATCGCCAAGGTCGCGGCGAAACTGGCCGTCGGCTACACCCTCGACGAGCTGGACAACGAGATTACCGGCGTCACGCCCGCCAGCTTCGAGCCGACCATCGACTACGTCGTCACCAAGATGCCGCGCTTCACCTTCGAGAAGTTCCCGGGCACGGACGCGACCCTGACCACGTCGATGAAATCTGTCGGCGAAGTCATGTCCATCGGGCGCACCTTTGCCGAAAGCCTTCAGAAGGCCTATCGCTCCATGGAAACCGGCCTGACGGGCCTGAACGAGGTCACGATCCCCGGTGTGCGATCACGTGGCGAAGGACAGGGCATCGATGTAGACGCGGTCTTTGCCGCGCTGGGCCAGCCAACGCCCGATCGTCTTCTGGTGATTGCGCAGGCTTTCCGCCTTGGCCTGTCGGCTTCCGACATCCACCGGGTCACCAAATACGATCCGTGGTTCCTCGAGCAGATTTCCTCGATCGTGCAGGCTGAAGCACGCATCCGCGACAAGGGCCTGCCCGACGATTACGACAAGCTGATGAAACTCAAAAAGATGGGCTTCGCGGATGAACGTCTTGCCGAACTGACGGGCACAGATGAAGCAACTGTCGTTTCGTTGCGCACCAAGCTCGACTTGCACCCGGTGTTCAAACGGATCGACACCTGCGCGGCCGAGTTCCCGAGCCAGACGCCCTATATGTATTCGACCTATGAGGGAGATTCGACCCTGCGCGGGGAATGCGAGGCCGAACCGACGGACCGCCAGAAGGTCATTATTCTCGGTGGCGGACCCAACCGGATCGGACAGGGCATCGAGTTCGACTATTGCTGCGTTCACGCTGTCTTCGCCCTGCGCGAAGCGGGCTACGAAACCATCATGATCAACTGCAACCCCGAGACCGTTTCAACCGATTACGACACCTCGGACCGTCTCTATTTCGAGCCGCTGACCGCCGAAGACGTGATTGAAATCTGTCGCCTGGAGATGGAATCCGGCGACCTGCGCGGGGTGATCGTTCAGTTCGGTGGCCAGACGCCATTGAAGCTCGCCCATTCACTTGAAGCCGCGGGCGTTCCCATTCTGGGCACATCGCCTGACGCCATTGATCTTGCTGAAGACCGCAAACGTTTTCAGGTCCTGCTGCAGGACCTCGAGCTGCGCCAGCCCGAAAACGCCATTGCCGAAAGTTCCGAAGAAGCGCTGGCCGCTGCGGAGGAGCTTGGTTTCCCATTGCTGATCCGTCCATCCTATGTGCTGGGCGGTCGGGCCATGGAACTGGTCCACGATATGGATCAGCTGACACGCTACATCAACGAAGCCGTGCGCGTTTCGGGCACAAGCCCGGTGCTGCTGGACCGCTATCTGCAAGACGCGATTGAAGTGGATGTGGACGCGCTATGCGACACGGCCGGCAATGTTCATGTCGCCGGGATCATGGAACACATCGAGGAAGCCGGGATTCATTCCGGTGACAGCGCCTGCTCGCTCCCGCCCTATTCACTTGATGACGAAGTCCTCGCCGAAATCCGCCGCCAGACAGAGATCCTCGCCCGTGCATTGAATGTGCTTGGTCTGATGAACATCCAGTTTGCCGTGAAAGATGGGGACGTTTACCTGATCGAAGTGAACCCCCGTGCCAGTCGCACCGTACCATTCGTGGCCAAGGCCACCGGCGTGCCGATCGCAAAGATCGCAGCGCGCATCATGGCCGGCGAGATGCTCGCGGATTTCCCGCTGCCCGATATCTCGATCCCCAGTGGTCATGTTGCCGTGAAGGAAGCCGTCTTCCCGTTCGCCCGTTTCCCGGGAGTCGACACAATCCTTGGGCCGGAAATGAAGTCCACGGGCGAAGTCATGGGGCTCGATAAGGACTTCGGACACGCCTTTGCCAAGTCGCAGATCGGCAGCGGCACCATGGTGCCCGTGGCGGGCAAGGTCTTTATTTCAGTTCGTGATCGCGACAAGCCCGCCATGATCGAGATGTCCCGGGACCTGATCAACAAGGGTTTCGGCATCGTCGCAACAAGCGGTACGGCACGCGTCCTTGAAGCCGCCGGTGTGGAAGTTGAGACCATCAACAAGGTTCTCGAGGGCCGCCCCCACATTGTGGATGCCATGCAAAACGGCGATATTCAGCTGGTTTTCAACACCACTGAGGGCTCCAGCTCGATCGCAGACAGCTATAGTCTGCGCCGTTCGGCGCTCACGCTTAAAATTCCCTATTACACAACGGTCGCTGGCGCGCGGGCCTCAATCGCCTCGATTGAAGCCGTCCAAAGCGGCGGTCTTGAAGTTGCGCCCCTACAGTCGTATTTTAGTATTGAATTTTGAACGGCTTAACCCGCCGGACGTTCGTAACGGGCGATAATTAGTCCGTTACGGCCAGCGGCGGGTCTTTTAGTCTGTGCAAACCATTGAAATCCCTGCCTGCCGTTTCAGGCGGCAATTGAACGAGCAGTTTGACCATGGATAAGCTCCCAATGACGACCGAGGGTCACCAGACCCTCCAGGAAGAGCTGCGGAATCTCAAATCCGTCGAACGACCCAATATCGTGAAAGCGATTGCGGCCGCGCGCGAACACGGCGATTTGTCGGAAAATGCCGAGTATCACGCCGCACGTGAACGCCAGAGCTTCATTGAAGGCCGGATCGGCGAACTCGAAGACGCCATCAAGCGCGCTGAAGTGATCGATACATCCAAGCTCAAGGGCAAGGTCGTCCGCTTCGGCGCGACGGTAAAGGTCGCCGATGAGGAGACGGACGAGGAAATCACCTATCAGCTCGTCGGTGAGCTTGAGGCTGATATCCAGCAGCGCAAGATTTCTATCGGATCACCGCTTGGCCGGGCCCTCATCGGACGCGAAATCGGTGATAGCG
Source organism: uncultured Alphaproteobacteria bacterium (assembly GCA_943787745.1). Lineage (GTDB taxonomy): Bacteria > Pseudomonadota > Alphaproteobacteria > UBA6615 > UBA6615 > JABJAG01. The sequence goes on from CALSNJ010000002.1 coordinate 1,364,721, forward strand.
TGGAAGTGACCACACCCAACGGTGTGCGTTATTTCGAGGTCATAAACGTCCGCTTCAAGTAGCGGCAGGTTTATTCGTCAGGGTCGTCAACCGGCACGCTGGACGCGTATTTCGAACTCCGGATCACCTGAAAGGTCTGCACGGTTGAAACGTGCGGAGCTGCCGTCAAACGTGACGTAAGCTCGTTCTCATGCGCGGTGTTGCGCGCGACAATACGCAGCATGAAGTCTCCACCACCACGGATCATGTCGCAACGGCGCACTTCGGGCCATGCGGTCAGATGGCGCTCAAATTCGGTCAACACGGCTTCAGACTGGCTGTCGAGGCCGACCAAGGCGTGGAAAGCCACTTCATAACCGAGCAGTTCGGCATCGAGCTCAGCGTGGTAATCCTTGATATAGCCTGCGGCTTCTAACGCGCGCACACGGCGCAGGCACGGTGGTGCAGAAATTCCGGCGCGGCGCGCAAGTTCAACATTGGTGATCCGGCCTTCATCACGCAGGTTGCGCAGGATACGACGATCAATCGCATCCAGCTTCACCTTGCGGCTCTCGCCGGTCTTTGGGGAGACATCGCCCTCGGTGTTGCTATCGGACATTGTCGTTGTGTCTCCAGGTCGGCGTGTTTATCGCCGTGTGCAGGGGGCCCGTAGGAATCATCGGGACGCGTCCCTATAGTTGTCGTCTCGCCGGAGCCGATGCTAGCAGATTGAAATTATATTTCAAACGAAGGCCGCCGGTTTTCGCCTCATTCGATGGTCGCATATCCGTGAACGCAGAAACCGCACAAAGCCTTTCATCCTGCTGGATTTTAACCGATGGAAAAGTCGGGATGGTGAACCAGTGCCGGGGTCTGGCCGAAGTGCTCGGTGTGGCGCCTGTCTCAAAAGTCATCGACCTGCGCGCGCCGTGGCAATGGCTCCCGCCGATCCTCACACCGAACACCCTCAACATCACGACCAGCGGTTCAGACCCGCTCACACCACCCTGGCCCGACCTGTTGATTGCCAGCGGGCGCAAATCCGTTGCGCCGGCCCGTGCCATCCGCAAGGCGAGTGGCGGCCGGACCTTCTGTGTCCAGATACAGGATCCCGGGGTTTCCCCCACAGCGTTCGATCTGATCGTCGCCCCGGCCCATGACGAAATGACGGGAGGCAACGTGATCTCCACCACAGGATCGCTGCATGGTCTGACCGAAAGCATTCTGGACGCCGCCCGCGCTCGCTTTGCAGATCGCGTATCTCGCCTTCCCCGGCCACTTCTGGCTGTTCTGCTGGGCGGGGACAATGCGGTCTACAAGATGACCGAGGCCTATGGAGAGACGCTGGCAGCCCAGCTGCGTGAACTGGCCCAAAATCACGGCTGGGGGCTGGCCATCACGCCCTCACGTCGCACGCCCCAACATGCCCAACAGGCCATCGCGCACGCACTTCAGGGAACTGGCGCCGACATCTGGGACGAAACCGGCGACAACCCTTATCTCGGGTTTCTGGCCCATGCCGATGCCATTGTCGTGACCGGGGATTCCGTCAACATGGTCAGCGAAGCGACGGCGACAGGAAAACCCGTGCATGTGGCGCATTTGGAGGGTGGATCGGAGAAATTCCGACGTTTCCACCAGAACATGGAGGCCCGCGGGATCACACGGCCGTTTAAGGGGACCATCGAAAGTTGGGACTACGAACCCCTCGACGACACGGCAATGGTCGCGGCCGAGATACGACGACGCATTGCATTTGCCTGAGTCGCGATCTAAGAAACTTGCATGTCTGTAATCAATTTCGCAGCGCTTGAGGCAACGCCTCTCGCGCATGACCCTTATGACCATGTGCTGGTTCCAGGCCTGATCACCAAAGAGGCGCTGGCCGCCGCGCATGCCGATTTTCCGGAAATTGACCGTCCCGGCAGTTTTCCCACCGGACAATTGAAATACGGCCCCGGCTTCAAAGCGCTTCTGGAAGCGCTCGAAGGCCCCGAACTGGCAGCTGCACTTGGCGAAAAGATGGGGATCAATCTGACCGGCAAACCGACCATGGTGACGGTGCGCGGCCGGGCCCGGCCCACCGACGGACAGATCCACATCGATTCCTCGGGCAAACTGGTCACCGTGCTGCTTTACATGAACCCGGCCTGGGAAGAGCCCGGCGGACAATTGCGCCTGCTGCGCAGCCCGACCGATCTGGACAATTATGCCGTTGAGGTTCCACCCGCTGAAGGCACCTTCCTTGCCTTCCCCTGCATCGAGAATGCATGGCACGGACACCACCCCTTCGATGGCGAACGGCGCACGATCCAGTTGAACTGGGTCAACAGCCGGGCCTACAAGAAGCGTGAACAGATCCGCCATTCGATTTCGGCGTTCTTCAAGTCGTTTAAGTCCAAGTCTTAAGGAAGGCGCAGCGCATGGCGCTCGACATCAACACCTTCTCCAACGTCAAAGGCGGCTTCCCGTTCTTCAAGGCGGCGGGCCATCCCGCTGCTGCACCGAAGGCGACGGCGATGATCGCACGTCTTGCTGAGATGGATTCTGTTGCGATCTATGATCCGGCGGGTTTCGCGCCAGCCTTCGCACAACTCTATTCCTTCGACGCGCTTTCGATCGCGAACGTGTTCGTACAGGACTTGGCCGCACTGGGTGAGCGTGTTCTCGGCCAGACAACCCAGCCCATTACAGACCTTGCGTCAACCAAGGTTTCAGCGCTGCTTGTCATGGCCTTCGACGCCGGGAAAACCGTCCGCGACATCGAACATCTGGTCCCGGCCGGTACCGAAATTGTCACCCTGGACGAGATCCGGCTGCCAGCAGACCGGCTGACCAACAAGAAGCGATATCTCGACCCACTGAATTTCGCGACGAATTTCGCCTTTTTCCGCGACGCACCCGATGGACGCGGCGGCAAACTGCACACCCGGATCGCGACTGCCAATTACTGGCACCGCTATGGGGCAGAGAATGTCACGCTCTGGCTGAGCCTGATCGACACCAATGGCGAGACCATTCGCCAATGGGATCTGGCACTGCCGGATTCGCCCGGCGGCATCACCATCGACAGCCACGAAATCTGCGCGCGGTTCGGGCTTAAGGACATCACCGGGCAATTGTTCGTGCACGCCATCGGCGTGAAGGGCCATGACATCGTCAAATATGCGCTCGACACCTATGGCGATGACACCCGCGACCTTTCCTGCACCCATGATGCAAATGCCTGGCCTGCAGACTTTTACGGTGGCCTGCCCGCACCGAAAGAAAACGAACGCGTCGTCCTCTGGATTCAGAACAGCCACCCCTGCCCGATCCCCGCGGGTGTGGTGGGCCTGAACCTGATGGGTGACGACCAGACCGCCTGGCTCGACAGCAGCATTCCGCCTTTTGCAACCTATGCACTGGATGCCGCAGACCTGATGCCCGACGCCACATGGCCCGCGCAGATGGAAGTCCACGCCGGCAAGCACTTCGTGCGCCCGCGTTATGAGATCGAGAGCCACACCGATGGCGCGGTGGATCGCCGCCGCACCGCCCATGTGAACGTCGAACGTGTTGACCTGCAGCCCAATCCGAAGATTGCCGAGATCGGCAATTTGATGGGCAAGGGCTTCCTGCTGCCTGCGCCGGTCCTGCCACGCGAGCAGTTCCGTTCGATTGCCCTGCCCACCCCGATGGCGACGACTCAGGAAACGCTTCCGGTTGCCGCGCTCGTCTATGACAAGACCGGCCGCGAGATTGCTCACCATGCGTTTGGTGAATTGCAACGCAGCGACAGTATCGCGCTGGATATTGATGATCTGCTGAACGACGCCGATGTCCTCTGTGACGAGGCCGGGCATATGGAATTGCTCTATGACTTCGGCGTCGCCACACGCGGCGTCGATGGCTGGTTGCACGCGCTTTTCCGCTACGAAGCGCGCAGCTCCGGCCACGCGGCGGAAACCAGTTTTGGCGCTCATATCTTCAACACCGCGCTCACCTGGCAAGGCGAACCGCAGTCTTATTCCGGTGACGCGCCGGGCCTGTCGACACGTCTGTTTCTGCGGACCGATCCGGACATGGCGGTCGGCGCAGAAGATCACGACACCTTCTGTCAGCTGATTTACCCGGCCTCGACACCATGGCATGCGAAATCTGACACCCAGCTGATGCTGCATGACGGTTCAGGCAACATCGTGGCCGAGACGACCGTGGGAATCGATTGCGGGGGTTCGTTCCACTTCCGTCTGAGCGAGCTGTTTGACGCACAGGCGCGCGCCGAAGCCGCAAAATCCGGCGCTGCGGGCAGTGGCTATGTCCTGATCAGAGACACGACCTGCCGCCTGTTTGGTTATCACGGGGTGATAACCCGCGATGGCTCGGCCTTCTCTCTCGACCATATGTTCGGGTTCTGACCGGGTGGCGAAGCGCCCACCACACAAGACCCGAAAATCCCGCACCCGCCGGCGGCCACCGGCCGGCAGTTCTCCCGGCATGATGCGGCCCAACCCGGACGCGCATCCGTCACAATTTCGACTGTTTGCGTTCGGGCCAGACGAAATTCTGGAGCGAAATGAGATCGCACATGACACCGTCGTCGATGCCCGCAAGCGTTTTCCCATCATCTGGGTCGACGTGGACGGACTGAGTGACATCGGCGCAATTCGCGAGCTCGGCGAAGAGTTTGATCTCCACGGTCTGGCTCTCGAGGACGTGGTCAACGTGCACCAACGGCCAAAGGCAGAGGACTACGATTCCTCTCTTTTCGTTGTGCTCCGCATGCCCGAAATCGGCAACCGCGTCAGCACCGAGCAAATGAGCATGTTCATCGGCGACGGCTTCGTCCTGACATTCCAGGAAACCCCAGGTGACTGGTTCGAACCTGTGCGCCAAAGAATTCGTGATCCGCGGTCCCGCTTGCGGGTCAATGGCGCTGACTTCCTCGCCTACACACTGATTGATGCGGTCGTGGATGCGTTCTTTCCGATCCTTGAAGATCTGGGCGAACAGCTGGAGGACCTCGAACAGGACATCATGGAAGACCCGCGCCATGAGCACATCCCACTGATTCATCAGCTTCGTCGAGACCTGCTAATGGTACGTCGGGCCGTCTGGCCCATGCGCGAACTGATCAACAGTCTGCTGCGCGACGACCATCCCAGCATCGACACAAAGACACAGCTGTTCCTGCGCGATTGCTACGACCACACCGTGCAGCTCATGGACATGGTCGATACAAACCGTGAAATCATCTCTGGGCTGGTCGACATGCATCTCTCAGCCGCAAGCAATCGCATGAACGAGGTCATGAAGGTCCTCACAATCATCGCCACGATCTTCATGCCCCTGTCGTTTATCGCCTCGCTGTACGGGATGAATTTCGACCCATCGAAGTCACCCTGGAACATGCCCGAGCTCGACTGGCGCTATGGCTATCCATTCGTGATCGCCCTGATGGCCTCGGTAACCGGCGGAATGCTGATCTATTTCCGCCGCAAGGGATGGCTGGGCGGAAAACGGGCCTCAAAGGCCCACCAACGCGTTACCGAGCGCGAGAAACGGGACACACCGGATTCTAAGGCTCAATAGCCACCCAACCGAAACGCGGGTCAAATTGACTATTGTGTCGGTCTTTTCCTGCGCCCGCACGCACTGCTAGGCTGCTTCCGGGAACAAGGTGCCTTTCGGGGGGGATTCCATGACGCTAAAAATATTTTTGCTAGCGCTTGCCTGTGTTGCAGCGATCGCGATTTACAGTGCGACCTCCGCCTGAACACCGCGGGATTAATTCCAATGGACCCAAACTCGATTTCGCTTCTCTACTATCGCATCTACGACAAACCAATTGCCTATATAGCGCGTCGCTGCGGCGGGAGCATGGCGAAAACAACTTTGTGCAGCGCTCTTCTAATACTCCCGACCCTTGTCCTTATCGCCCTCGGCATATTTTGGAACATCGACGCATTTATCGTTATCGGGATTGGTTTGCATTTTCTGTTTGTGCCGCTCTACCGAGCACTCCGAACAAACGCGAAGGTCCCTTTCGAACCCAAGGTTGATTTCGATACAGCTCGAAGCCAGTCGGTCGAGAAGTACAAGTCGAGACGACAAAACAATTCCGTCATCCTGAACAGGAAGTAACCCATGGAACGCGAATTCGACATCTCGACGCCTGATGGCGCCATGCCGTGCTTTGCCGCATGGCCCGATGAGGACGGCCCCCATCCGGTGATCGTCATGTACATGGACGCGCCGGGCATCCGGGAGGAGCTTTACAACTTCGCCCGCCGGATTGCCGCGCAGGGCTACTACGCCGTGCTGCCGGATCTCTACTATCGCCTTGGCACGCATCGCTTCAATCTGGCCAAGCGCACCGAGAAGATGACCGAGATGATCTTCGCGGCCTGGCACAGCCTGTCCAACGCGGATGTGGTCAACGACACCGTTGCCTTGCTGGACGCGCTGGGAGACGACGCGGCGGCCTCTGACGGCCCTATGGGATGTGTGGGCTACTGCATGAGCGGCGCTTTTGTGACGGCCGTCGCAGGCTCTCTGCCCGACCGGTTTGCCGCCAATGTCTCGCTTTATGGCGTCTATATCGTCACCGAGAACGACGATTCACCCCATCTGCTGGCCCCCCAGATCGAGGGCGAGATGTACTACGCCTTTGCCGAACATGACCGCTGGGTGCCCATGGAGCTGATCGACACCCTGCGCGCGAAACTCGACGAGCACGGAGTCACCCACGAAACCGAGGTCTTCCCGACCACCGAACACGGCTTCGCCTTCCCCGAACGCGAGGTCTATCACGAGCCCTCTGCCGAGATCGTCTGGGACAAGATGTTCAAGCTCTATGCGCGGGTGCTGGGGTAGAACACACACGGCTGCGCAAACCACATCCTTCGTCAGGCTCAGGATGAGGTCTTCAAGAGCGTCCTCACACTAAGCCTGACGAAGTGCGAGGGCGCTATGCCCCAAATTCCGTTTCGTACGCTTGCACTCCCCGCTTCGGCTTGGGACACTCGCAACCTAACGACTCACAAAACTCGCCTGTCCTGGAGGATTTGCCATGGAAACTCGCGCCGCCGTTGCCCTTGAGGCCGGAAAGCCGCTTTCGATTGAAACCGTTGACCTTGAGGGACCGCGCGATGGCGAGGTGCTGGTCGAAATCAAATCCACCGGCATTTGCCATACCGACGAATTCACGCTCTCGGGCGCCGATCCTGAAGGCCTGTTCCCTGCAATCCTGGGCCATGAAGGTGCTGGCGTTGTCGTCGATGTGGGCAAGGGCGTGACGTCCGTGAAGAAAGGCGACCACGTGATCCCGCTTTACACGCCCGAGTGTCGCGAGTGCAGCTACTGCACCTCGGGCCGCACCAATCTGTGTCAGGCGATCCGCGAGACCCAGGGCCAGGGCGTCATGCCCGACGGCTCTTCGCGCTTTTCCCTGAACGGGGAAAAGCTGTTCCACTACATGGGCACCTCAACTTTCGCCAATCACACCGTATTGCCGGAAATTGCTGTCGCCAAAGTCCGCGAAGACGCGCCGTTTGAGAAGATTTGCTACATCGGCTGCGGCGTGACGACCGGCATTGGTGCCGTCATCAACACCGCCAAGGTCGAGCCCGGTGACAACGTGGTTGTCTTTGGTCTGGGCGGCATCGGCTTGAATGTCATTCAGGGCGCACGGCTTGTCGGTGCGGACAAGATCGTCGGCGTCGATATCAACCCGGCCCGGCGCGAGATCGCCGAGAAGTTCGGCATAACCCATTTCGTCAATCCGCTCGAAGTCGAAGGCGACCTGGTGCCGTACCTTGTGGACCTCACCGATGGTGGTGCGGATCATTCCTTCGAATGCATCGGCAATGTGGAGCTGATGCGTCAGGCGCTCGAGTGCTGTCACAAGGGCTGGGGCAAATCGACGATCATCGGTGTGGCACCGGCCGGTGCCGAGATCGCCACACGGCCATTCCAGTTGGTCACGGGTCGTGTCTGGCAGGGCACGGCCTTTGGGGGTGCCAAAGGCCGGACGGACGTTCCCAAAATTGTCGACTGGTACATGGACGGCAAGATCAACATCGACGACCTGATCACCCATGTTCTGCCACTCGAAGAGATCAACGATGCCTTCGACCTGATGCACAAGGGCGAATCAATCCGCAGCGTCGTCACGTTCTAGATAGGCTCGAGGGGCATATGACCGACGACCAGACACGCGAACACCTGATCGGGCGTCTCCCAAGGATGCTGGGCTCCGGCGTCGATTATAACGACGCCATGGCGGTCATCTCCGGCATGAAGGCCGTTTCAGACTGGTCGCAAGGCTGGGAAGCCGCCGGCGCACGCCACGAAGCGCGCGGTGACGAAGCACGGGAGGCCGGAAACACGGTCACAGCCGGCGAAGCGTTTTTTCGGGCCGCGATTTCGTTCCACACCGGGCAGGCCGGCAATGTGGAGGACCCGGTCGAAAAACTGCGTGTGCAAAGCCGCCAACGTGAAGCTTATCTCAAGGCGATGCCGCATCTGCGCCCGCCAACCGAACGGATCGAAATCCCCTTCGAAGACATCACATTTCCCGGGAATCTGCGTCTGCCCGAGGGTGGTCGCGCGCCCTACCCCTGCGTTCTGCTCAACGCCGGTGCAGACTCGACCAAGGAAGAGTTTTTCACCCTGGAAAACGAGTTCCTGAAGCGCGGGATCGCGACATGTGCCTATGACGGTCCCGGTCAGGGGATGACATGGCAAATCATGAAGCTGCGGGGCGACTTCGAAGCGCCTGTGGGTGCCGTGCTTGACGCCCTGGCATCACGCCCCGAGATCGACCCCGAGCGGTTTGGCATCTGGGGACGCAGCATGGGAGGCTATGCCGCCCCCCGGGTCGCGGCCCACGACCGACGCATCAAGGCGGCCATCGCGCTGGGCGGATATTTCGATCTACAGGGCTTCTGGGACACCTCCTCCCACGTGCTGCTCGATATCCTGCAATTCGCCTTCGGCGCCGCCAACTACGAAGAAGCGCGCGAAAAGGCCGGTGACTTTTCACTGGTCGGCATCGCAGAACAGATCGAATGTCCACTGCTCGTCGTGCACAGCGACAAGGACGATATTTGTCCGCTACCCGAAGCCAAACGTATGGCAGCCGAAGCCCCCAACGCCGAATTGATCGTCTTTGAGGGCGGCAATCATTGCTGTGACAACATGCCAGCGGTTGTGCGACCGCTCATGGCAGACTGGATGGCACGCCAGCTTGGAGCCGCGTAGCAGGAAAATGGCCACCAATTTCGTTGATTTTGCCCGAACATGACAAAGGCTTGTGACAGCACGCGCTTGCCTCGACGGCTTCCGCCGACTATCTAATTCGAACGAAGAGCCCCGTTGAGGGGTCCCGTCAAAGGATTGCCCAATGCCCGAAACCTATCATTCCAAGGTCCTGATCCTCGGATCCGGCGCTGCCGGTTGCACCGCAGCTGTCTATGCTGCGCGCGCCAACCTGAAGCCGATCATGGTTGAGGGCATGCAGCCCGGCGGCCAGCTGACCATCACCACGGATGTCGAGAACTATCCGGGGTTCGCCGAACCTATTCAGGGCCCATGGCTCATGGAACAAATGGTCGAACAGGCCAAGAATGTCGGCACACAGATATTCAGCGACCTGATCGTGGATGTGGATTTCAGTTCCCGGCCATTCAAATGCACGGGTGATTCCGGAGATATCTACACGGGTGACACGGTGATTGTTGCCACGGGTGCCTCGGCACGCTGGCTCGGTCTGGAGAGCGAACAGAAATTCTCCGGCTTCGGCGTCTCGGCCTGCGCCACCTGTGACGGTTTCTTCTATCGGGACAAGCCGGTGGCTGTGATCGGCGGCGGCAACACCGCGGTCGAAGAGGCACTGTTCCTGACCAATTTCGCGTCCAAGGTGACGCTGATCCATCGACGTGGCGAACTGCGCGCCGAACGGATCATGCAGGATCGTTTGTTCCGCAATGAAAAGATCGACGTGGTCTGGGATACGGTTCTCGATGAGGTTGTCGGAACCGAGAACCCACCGGGTGTGACCGGCCTGCGGATGAAGAACATCAAGACCAACGAAACCACCGACCTGACAGCGGACGGCGTCTTCATTGCGATCGGACATGATCCGAATACGAAAATTTTCCAGGGCAAACTGGACATGGATGACGAAGGTTATCTGATCACAGCGCCTGACAGCACAGCCACCAACATCGTCGGCGTGTATGCCGCCGGTGACGTCAAGGACAAGACCTATCGTCAGGCGGTCACCGCCGCAGGCATGGGTTGCATGGCCGCGCTGGAAGCCGAAAAGTTCATCGCAGAAAGCGAAGACGAAGCCACACGCGACGCGGCCGAGTAGCCGCCTCACCCCGCCCACTCGGCGACACATGCCTTTAGGGAGTCCGGCTGCATGGCCATGGACTGGGACAAACTCAGAATATTTCATGCCGTCGCAGACGCCGGCAGCTTCACCCATGCCGGTGAGACGCTGCATCTGAGCCAGTCCGCCGTGAGCCGTCAGATCAGCTCACTGGAAGACAGCCTGAGTGTGCGCCTGTTCCATCGTCATGCGCGCGGGCTGATCCTCACCGAGCAGGGCGAACTACTATACCGCACGGTCCATGACGTCTTCGCCAAACTGACCATGGTCGAAGCCCGGCTTTCGGATTCCCATGAGCAACCCCAAGGGCCGTTGAAAATTTCAACAACGGTGGGCCTCGGCTCGCTCTGGCTCACACCACGTATCAGTGAATTCATCGACATGTACCCTGATATCGAGGTGACCCTGATCACCACCGATGAAGAGCTCGATGTTTCGATGCGGGAGGCTGATTGCGCGATTCGGCTCACGCCTCCCACTCAGGCCGATTTGATCCAGCGTCGCCTGACACGGGTCCACACCCATGTTTTTGCCTCACCCGAATATCTCCAAAACAAGGGCATGCCCGACAAGGTCCGCGATCTCGCACAGCACAAGATCATTGTCTACGACGAAGACCAGACGATGGCAGCGCCGAACCTGAATTGGCTGCTCAAGGCGGTGCGCGACGCCACCAATGAGGAACCGCACAAGGTTCTGACCCTGAATAACCTTTACGGCATCCTGCGCGCGGTCGAAGCGGGCGTCGGTATGGCCGGCCTTCCCGACTTTCTCGCGCGTGAAGCCAACAACCTCGTTCGGGTCCTGCCCGAACTCGAAGGTCCCGGGAACGACGCCTTTTTCGTCTATCCTGAAGAACTGCGGAACTCTCAAAGAATTGGCGTTTTCCGCGATTTCCTGCTTCGCAAGGTTGCGGAAACCCGGTTCTAAACCAGCGCCAAATTAGGCGTATGTGGCGGTTCCAAGACAAGGCATGCAATTATCGCATATCTGGTTAACGGTTTTCCCTCCTCCTCCTCAGCCATGGCAGACACTATCTAGGAATCACACACGGTGTTACGTGCACCGCGGTCGTCAGCGGGACCCTCCCATAAACCGCTGACGGCCCTTAGGGACCGCCGAACACGGTCCCGACGTCTCCCAAGACGTAATGCCTCCCTGTTCAACTGGCCGGGCCCCTCGGGGTCCGGCTTTTATTTTTTGGGCATCCCCCAAAACAAACAAGGGCGGGTCAAAGACCCGCCCCTGCAAAACTCCTGAAAATGAAACGCTCTAGCGGAAGTAAACTTCGCCCGCATCCTTGGGATAGAGATGCGCAACAAACTCTTCATATCCGTTGTAAAGCCGCGTCGGCACACGATCACTCTGGCGGCCGCCGAGCTGCCATTCAGACGCCTGACTCCAGCGCGGATGCGGGACCTTCGGGTTCACATTGGCCCAGAAGCCATACTCCTTGTCCTGAAGTGATTCCCAGAACGTCTTGGGCTTCTCATCAGTGAAGGTGAACTGGACAATCGACTTGATCGACTTAAAGCCATACTTCCAGGGCACTGCCAAACGAAGCGGCGCGCCGTTCTGCTTGGGCACCGGCTTGCCATAAAGCCCGGTCACCATGAATGCCATCTCATTGGTGGCCTCTTCCATGGTCAGCCCTTCCTGATAGGGCCACGGATACCAGAACTGTCGCAGGCCCGGCATCTGCGCCTTGTCCTCGGCGATTGTATTCATCTTGATGTACTTGGCACCAGACATCGGCTTGGCGAGTTCAACCAGCTGTTTCATGGGAAAACCCGACCACGGCACGGTCATGGCCCAGGCTTCGACACAGCGAAAGCGATAAATCCGCTCTTCAAGAGAGACCTGTTTGAGCAGATCATCGATACCGATCTCAAATTCCTTTTCGACCATGCCATCGATCTTGATGTTCCAGGGCCGGATTTCCAGCCGCTGGGCGGCCTTTGAAATCTGCTTGTGGGAACCGAATTCATAGAAATTATTATAGGTGGTCGCTTCTTTCTCGGTCGTGAGCGCCCGTTCAACCGTATACTTCTCATTCCGCGGGACAGGATAAAGACCGGCCGATGGATCACCATCCGTGGCCGCAAAGGCCGAGCCGGGCAGCACACTGGCTGTCGCTGCCAACGCCGGAGCAATGCCCAGAGCCTTCACCATATCCCGCCGATTCAGGAACACATCCTCCGGCGTGACTGCACTCTCTGGCAACTCCCAACCGCGTTTTACCTTGATCAGCATGCTGACCTCCATTTATCCCTTGGTTTCCATACGATGGGACCGCGCGCACGTGATTACAAGTCACGGCTCGTTGAATACCGGCAAATGGAATAACTCTCCTTTTGCGGTGTTACGTAGCGGAAATCAGGCCGATTGCGGGGTCATAAGTCGCTCCACAGGCTGATCACGGATCGGCCAGTGCAGCGCAGCGGCAAGCAGCCCCAGCAGGATCGACGTGTACCAGACGGCGTTGTAATTGCCGGTCACATCGAAGTTCAAGCCGCCGAGCCACGCTCCCAGGAATGCCCCGACCTGATGGCTGAAGAACACCAGCCCGAACAGCATCCCAAGGTGACGCGCACCAAAGATCTTGGCGACCAGTCCGCTGGTCAGCGGCACCGTGGAAAGCCAAAGGAATCCGAACACACCCGAGAAGATGAAAATCGTCAGCTCTGTCTTGGGCATCAGCATCAGCCAGGCAATCAGCGCCGCGCGGGCGAGATAGATCAGGCTGAGCAGGTTCTTCTGCCGAAACCGGTTGCTGAGAACGCCTGCCAGATACGTTCCCATAATATTACCGCCGCCGATGATCGTCAGCGCGGTACCGGCCACCCCGATCCCAAGACCACACCAGGCGACGAAGCCCGGCAGATGGGTGCCAATGAACGTCACATGGAAACCGCAGACAAAGAACCCGGCAACCAGAAGCAGATAGCCGCGATTTTTGCGGGCTTCGCTCAACGCCGCAGTCCAGTTTTGCGGCGCTTCACTCCCATCATCTTCAGGCTTGCCACGCATCATACCGCCCAGCGGAATCATCAGCGCGACAATGACAGCCGTCGCAACCAACGCGCCGTACCAGCCGTAGTCACCAATCACGACCTGCGTGACCTTCGGCAGCACAAATGGCCCCAAAGCGCCAATGGTGCTGACGATGGCCAGCGCATAGGTCCGACGTTCGGGTACAACCAGCCGCGCCACCGCGCCATAGACCACCGAGATACCGCAACCACTCATCCCCAGACCGATCAGGACGCCTCCGCTAATCAGCAATTCCGTCGGGGTCACGGCACTCGCCATACCAATCACGCCCAGCGCATAAAGCCCGGCACCGCCCATGATCACGCGGCCCGACCCGAAACGGTCCGCCAAACCGCCCGCAAGCGGCTGAAACAAACCCCAAATGAGGTTCTGAAGCGCCATTGCCAGTCCGAAGAGCTCACGGCTCCAGCCAAGATCAATGGTCATGGGAACAAGGAAAAAGCCCATTCCCTGGCGAACGCCAAGCGCAACGGCCAGCAAACCCGCACCAGCTCCCATAACGATCAGCTGCTTTCGGCCTAGAACCTGCCCCATGGGAACCCCTTATAAATATCCCGGATGCGCAACACCCGGATTGCATGTTTCGACGGCAGCACAATAAAAGGATATGTGTGCTGCGTCTCTATATCACGGGACACACACGATTACGGTATGCGCACTGTCGACACCGCGCATGCACCCATTGGGAGGAAAATCATGGCCAAGACGGTACGGATTCACGAATTTGGAGGCACCGACAAACTCAAGATCGAGGATGTCGAAGTCGGCGAACCCGGCCCCGGCGAGGTGCGTCTGCGCCACGAAGCTGCGGCTGTCCATTTCGCCGAGACACTAGTCCGCGAGGGGATCTATTTTCTCAAACCCGAACTCCCCTCCGCGCTTGGCCTTGAAGGAGCCGGCGTCGTCGAGGCCGTCGGAGCGGGCGTGACCGATTTCGCACCGGGTGACCGTGCCGCGTATCGTTTCAATCTGGGAGCGCATGCCAAAGCCCGCCTGATCCCAGCTGATCAATTGCACCACCTGCCCGACAATGTTGATGCAAAAACCGCTGTGGCCGCCACCGTGCGCGGCATGACCGCCCAATATCTCATTCGCCAGATTTATCAGCCCGAGCCGGGCGAAACCGTTCTGATCCATGCCGCGGCCGGCGGCATGGGAACGCTTCTTACCCAATGGGCCAAGCATCTCGGCGCCACGGTGATCGGCACGGTTGGCAGCCCGGGAAAGGTCGATTTCGTCCGGGAAAATGGCTGCGACCACGCGATCGACTATCGTGCAGAAAATTTCGCCGCGCGGGTCATGGAGATCACCGAGGGTAAAGGCGTCCCGGTCTGCTACGACGGGGTCGGCGCACAGGTCTATGACGGCACTGTGGAATGCCTGTCACCATGCGGGTTCTATGTGAATTACGGCCACTCATCGGGCTTCCTGCCACCGATCGACGCGATGGTCCTGAACCAGAAATCCCTGCGCTTCACCAAGGCATCCCTGAAGGACTACATGCGCGACCCGGCTGTGGCCAAAGCGATGCTTGCAGAAGTGTTTGAGTTGCTGGCCGCGGGTGTTCTCGATCCCCGGATCAGCGCCGAATATGCACTCGAAGACATTGCCGAAGCCCATCGTGCGATTTCTTCGCGCGACACCACCGGTTCCATTGTCATGATGATGTAAGGGTCAAGAGACCTACAGGGGTCGTCCGCGAACATCGTCTTCAAGTTTTTTGATCAGTGTCTTCCGATCCCGGGCAACTTCGGGTGCACTTCAAGCGCACGCTCGAAGGCGTTCAGGGCTGCATCGCCATTGCCGCGCAGCAACTCGATCTGCCCTAAGACCGCTCAGCGCGCCAAAGTGCCGGGGCTCGAGCGCCAGCGTGCGATCCACGTCTTCTACCGACAGGGTGTAGTCGCCGATCATGAAATAGATCGTGGCGCGCTTGTTCCAGGCCTCTGCAAAATCCGGTGCTTTCTGGATCAGGCTGGAGAAGATACCGATGGCCTGATCAAACTGGCCGGCATCCATGGAGCGCGTGCCCATGCGCATGAGCTTCCTGTACTCGGCGTTCTCGTGATGATTCCATGTCGACCAGATCAGGTTTTCAGCGGCGCGAAGTTCCAGACTGCTCATCGCTGGACTGCAGGATATTGAACAGGTTATCGAGCCGCGGGTCGGTCTGGTCCGCCATGGCAGCGGATGCTCACCGATCAGACCGGCTAACAAGACAAAAACAGAGGAGAATCGTCGCATGAGCCAAATTATCGTTCATTCTGCGGCATATCATCAAGGACTGACATGACATGCGCACGCAGTTGTGAAACTTGTTTGTCGGGCAGCGTTCGTGGAATGTTGGGGTGCCTCCAAATCACTCCCAACACAGCATGAAAGATTTTGCCTATGTCCGTTCGCCCCGAAGACATCATCGGTGCCTGGCACCTTGTCGACACCTACACCGAGAACACCGACGGGACCCGCGTCCAGCATCAGGGGCCTGAGCCCATGGGTATCATCATGTACACCGCAGACGGTTATATGAGCGCGATCACCCGCTGGGGCACACGCCCTTTCCCGGCGCAGGATGCAACAGACGCCGACAAGGCACGGATGTTTGATACCTATCTCAGCTATGCCGGGCGCTGGTCGCTTGAAGGCAACAAGGTCATTCACCACACCGAACATGCCCTGAATGAAAACTGGGTCGGCATGGATCGACCCCGCGAAATCGACTACCAGGGCGACCGCATGGTTCTCAACGGACCTGCCGGTGACGGCGTCTCAATGGCCACCATCATCTGGCAGCGCGCGCCGATCAAATAGGACCGCATCGCGCCGCAGCACATGTTATCCAATTGATGTATCCCTCGGACACTTGGGGGCGCACAACCGGGAAACCCTATGAGCATTCAACCCAGCGATATCATTGGCACTTGGCACCTCGTCGATAACTATGTCGAAAACCCCGACGGCACACGTACTCCCACAAGAGGCCCACATCCCACGGGCATTCTCATGTACACCACCGACGGTTACATGAACGCTATAACCCGCTGGCGTGATCGAGACCTCGGTGAAGGGACCGCCGCCGACAAGGAGCGGATGTTCGATACTTATCAAAACTATGCCGGTCGATGGTCTCTGGATGGCAACACTGTCACGCATCACATTGATCACGCGCTGAACCCGAACTTCGTGGGGTCATCGCGCGACCGCAAAATCGACTATCAGGGGGATCGTATGGTTTACGTAGGCCTCGGATCCGACGGCGTATCACAAGGCACGATTGTCTGGCAGCGAGCGCCGATAACGAAAGCCTAAGTCTAGTTTAGCGCCTTGGGCTTCGGCCCACCCGTCGCCCAGTCCAGCAACTCCACCATATGCACAACAGGCGCATCAACGGCGCCCGCCAACTGCGTCATACAGCCGACATTCCCGGCGGCAAGGATATCAGGCGCGGTCTTGGCGATATTGGCCGCTTTGCGGTCGCGCAGCTCGCCGGCCAGTTCGGGCTGCATGATGTTGTAGGTGCCTGCCGAGCCACAGCACAGATGGCCTTCCAGCGGCTCGCTGACCGTGAAACCGGCCGCCGCCAAAAGCGCCTTGGGCGGGATGCGGACCTGCTGGCCATGCTGCAACGAACACGCCGAATGGTAGGTGACCTTCAGATCGGCAGCCTCATCAAAGGCGGCAATGTCGGGATTGAGGTCAACGAGATACTCGCTGACGTCTTTTGCCAGCGCTGAAACCCGCGCAGCCTTTTCGGCATAGGCAGCGTCCTCGCGGAACATGAAGCCGTAATCCTTCACTTGGGTGCCACAGCCGCTTGTGTTGATGACGATCGCATCGAGACCACCGCGATCAGCTTCGCGCAGCCAGGCGTCAATATTGGCTGCGGCCTGCGCGTGAGACTGATCGGTCTTGCCCATGTGGTGGACCAGTGAGCCGCAGCATCCCATGCCTTCGGCCACTACAACCTCGACCCCCAAGCGGGTCAACAGGCGAACCGTGGACTCGTTGATCTGCGGGGCAATCACCGTCTGAGCGCAACCATTGAGCAGCGCCACGCGGCCCTTGCGCTCACCTTCCGCGGCAAACACCTGCGGCTTATCGACCGGTGACGGCGGGCCGAGATCTGTTGGCGCCAGGTCCAGCATCGCGCGCATACGACCACGAAACAGTCCCCGGAAGGGCCGTGCCATCAGGGCACCGGCCAGCATGACCCGGAACCGCAGCGGATACGGGATCGACCATGCGAGCACGGACCGCAGCATCCGGTCCATGAAGGGGCGCGTATAGGTTTCCTCGATATGCTTGCGACCGTGATCAACGAGATGCTGATAGTGCACGCCCGACGGGCAGGTCGTCATACAGGACAGGCAGGACAGGCAGCGATCGATATGGGTGACCACCTCTTCGGTTGCCGGGGCATCCGCCTCGAACATCTGCTTCATCAGGTAGATGCGCCCGCGCGGACTGTCGAGCTCATCGCCCAGCGTCACATAAGTCGGGCAGGTTGCCGTACAGAAGCCGCAATGGACGCAGGCGCGCAGAATGTCATTGGTCGCCGAGATATCGGGATCGGCGAGCTGCGCCAGAGTGAAATGAGTTTGCATCGCCTAGACCCCTTCGTACATACGGCCGGGGTTGAGAATATGACGCGGGTCGAAGCTTTCCTTCACCCGTGCAGACAGCGCAGCCAGCGGCGCGGGCTGGGGTTCAAAAACTTCAGTCGCACGTCGCACGTCTTCAGACGCCCGCATCAAGGTTGCATGTCCCCCGCCATGGGCTGCAACAGCGTCGCGTATCGCAGCACCGTCTTCAGACTGGCACCAAATCAGGCCACCGCCCCAGTCATAGAAGACCGCGGCACCGGGAATGTCAGCAACGATTGCAGGTGATTCGCTGGGCGTAACAGAAAGCCTCCAAAGCCCCTGATCGCCCGACACAAAGGGTTCGACATCGCGGACAGAAGCCCAGAACGCATTCGACGCCTCGGCATCAAGGATCGAAACCGGACCGGCATGCTTCAAAAGCTCCTGCAACGCTGCAGATCGAGCTGCCACAGAGGGGACAAATCCCTCTATCCGGATTGCCGCGACAGCTTCACTGCCGCCATCAAGTGCATTGGCTTGGTCGGCAGGGATGAAGGCAGCGGCTGAGACTTCGTGGCTGGAATTCATCGCCAGAGACATCGCGCTTACGGCAGCAGCCTCATTCAGCCCCGTCAGAAGAACGGTCTCAATCGTCTCGGGCGCCGGCAGCACCTTAATGGTGATCTGCGTTAACGCGGCGAGTGTGCCGAAGGACCCGGTCAAAAGCTTCGACACGTCATAGCCGGTCACGTTTTTGACGACCCGGCCACCGCTCTTCACAAGTTCGCCGCGACCGGTCACAGCCTCAACCCCAAGAATATGATCGCGGGCGGCACCCGCCTTGATGCGGCGTGGCCCCGCCAAATTACAGGCGATCATGCCGCCCAGTGTTCCGCCGTCACCGCCATACAGGCGCGCAAGGGCCGGCGGCTCGAAGGCCAGCATCTGACCTTTTTCGGCAACAGCAGCTTCGATCTCGGCCAGTGGCGTCCCGGCCCATGCCGAGAGCACCAGCTCTTCGGGCTCATAAAGTGTAATGCCGCTCAACCCCGACAAATCGACCGCATGACCGATCGTACGGTTGCCGTCACCCATCGGACGCCCATAGCCGCGCTTGGTGCCGGTTCCCAGGATTTCGACCGGAGTTTCCTCACCGCTGGCCCAGGCAATCGCCTCAACGACCTGTGCGGTGGTCTCTGGTTTGAAGGTTTCGACCATGATCGGTGTACTCAGAAACGGGGAATATCGGGAAACGGCATTTTGCCGCGTTGAATATGCATGCGGCCGAGTTCGGCGCAGCGGTGCAGTGTCGGGAAGACCTTGCCGGGATTGAGCAGCTGGTTGGGATCGAAGGCACATTTGAGACGCTGCTGCTGTTTCAGATCGTCTTCCGTAAAGACCTCCTCCATCAGATCACGCTTTTCCACACCAACGCCGTGCTCGCCTGTCAGGACACCGCCAACCTCCACACAAAGTCGCAGGATGTCGGACCCGAAATCCTCGGCCGCCTCCAGTTCACCGGGCTTGTTGGCGTCATACATAATCAGGGGATGCAGATTGCCGTCGCCGGCATGGAACACATTGGCCACACCCAGCCCGTACTTGTCCGAAAGTTTGGACATCCGCGCGAGAACCTCCGGCAGCTTGTGGCGCGGGATGGTGCCGTCCATGCAATAGTAATCCGGTGACAAGCGGCCGATCGCCGGAAAGGCGGCCTTACGCCCGGCCCAGAACTGGAGACGTTCTTCTTCGCTCTCACTGATCCGGATCGAGACAACCCCCAGCGCTTCAGCAATTTCCCGCACCCGCTCGATCAGAAAATCCACCTCGACCGGCGGACCATCGAGCTCCACGAGCAGCAAGGCCTCCACATCGAGTGGGTAGCCAACCTGTACAAAGGCTTCAGCAGCCTTGATCGCGGGCCGGTCCATCATTTCCATGCCACCGGGGATGATCCCAGCCCCGATGATGTCAGCCACGCACTGGCCTCCGGCTTCACTGGAATCAAAGCCGATCATCAATGCCCGCGCCGTGGTTGGAGTCGGCAGAATTCGAACCGTCACCTCGGTGATCACACCCAGCAGACCCTCCGAGCCTGTCATCAGGCCAAGCAGGTCGTAACCTTCTGAATCCATATGCTTGCCGCCCAGGCGCATAATTTCGCCATCGGGCAGCACCATCTCGATGCCCAGAATATTGTTGGTTGTCAGGCCGTATTTCAGGCTGTGCACACCGCCGGAATTTTCCGCGACATTGCCGCCGATCGTGCAGGCAATCTGACTGGAGGGATCCGGCGCGTAATAGAACCCGTCAGCTTCCACCGCGTGGGTGATGCCCAGATTGGTTACACCGGGCTGCACCCGCGCACAGCGGTTGTCGTAGTCGACTTCAAGCACGCGATTGAATTTTCCCAGACCCAGGGTCACGGCATCTGCCGCGGGCAGCGCCCCACCCGACAGGGACGTGCCAGCACCACGCGGCACGATCTTGACGCTGTTCTCATTGCAGTAGCGCATCACCGCACTCACCTGCTCGACCGTTTCCGGGAGCACAACAATCAGCGGCAATTGGCGATAGGCGGTCAGGCCATCGGATTCATAGACCGCCATCCCGGTGGCATCAGCAATGACACCCTCGCCGGGGACAATAGTCCGCATCGCTGCAAGGATTTCCTCACGTCGCGCGATCACATCCGCGTCGGGGTCAGGCATCTTCATGAATTCGCTCCAACTGGTTCGGCGCGAGTATAGCGGGATACAGGCAACAAAAAACCGCGCAAAAGAGCGCGGTTTTGCTAGGTCCGAATTGCCGGTACAGCAATCAGCCCTGACGTGCCTTGAAGCGGGGGTTCTGCTTGTTGATCACATAGATGCGACCACGTCGGCGCACAACCTGGCAACCACGACCGCGCTTCTTGAGTGTCTTCAGTGAACTTGCGACCTTCATTGGACCGCTCCCGTCATAAAAAAATACCGCCCGGAAGGGCGAGAACGCGCGGAACCTAACGGCCAGTGCCGGGTGTGTCAACGCCAGTTATACCCCAAAATCCCGGTTTATCGCGCTTTGGTGTGATATTCGGGGTTTGGCATCCGGTCGAGCGCCGTGGAAGCACGATTGGTCATGTTGAAGAAGGCCGTTACGTTGGCAATATCCATGATATCGCGTTCGTCAAAGCCGACATCCCGCAACGCCTGACGGTCCGATTCTTCGACTTCTGCAGGGGTTTTGGTCACCTTGACGGCGAAATCAAGCATCCCACGTTGCCGCGCCGGGAGGTCTGCTGCCCGGTAATTGACGGCCATCAGTTCGCCCAACGCGGGATCCCCCGACAATTCGCGCACTCCGGCCCCATGGGCGACCACGCAGTAGAAGCACTTGTTCTCGCTGGAAACGACCGTCGCGATCATCTCCCGCTCAAGCTTCGACAGGCCAGATTCGGACAGCATCAGATCGTTGTACATGGCAATAAACGCCCGCAACCGCGCAGGCGCCACGGCATAACTGCGCAGGACGTTGGGCACCATGCCGAGCTTTTCCTGACAAACGGCAAAGTACTTCTGCAGGTCTTCATCCAGAGTTTCTGCGTCCGGAATCGGCAAATCAAGGGCGTGGATGTGATCAGGTTGTGCGGTCATGGAGCTCTCACTCAAACAGCGTTTCAGGGGTCATGAGTATAACCCGATCCCGAAACGAAAAGCGCGCCGGCACCCAACAGGGCACCAGCGCGTGAACCACTTGGAGGTGGAAACGTAATTTCGTCAGACGACGTATTTGTACGCCCTAGTGGCTCGAATAGATGATCTCGCTGCCGCACTCCATGGGCGTATCATCAAGTTCGAAGATTTCTATCCCTTTGTTTCCGGCCATACCCGATGAATTCAGGCTGAAGATATCGTCCTGGCTGCCGGAGTCCGGTGTATCCGCACCCGCTCCACCAAAAAGGTCGTCGTCGCCAAAAAGTCGATCATCGCCATCATCAATCCGACCAGAAAAATGATCACTACCAGTGCCAGAGCGCAAGACATCGTTGCCGTCACCGCCATCAAGATGGTCCAGGCGTCGGAGGCCCATGAGGATGTCACTCCCATCAAAGCCAAAGATGGATTCTCTGCCTGAAATACCGCTGACTGTATCGCCGTTGATCATCGCCATTGCTTCTGTCCTTTGTGTTTTCCGACTTTTTGCGACCCGAACATGTGTCTCGAATTGTTCATTCGATTCTCATTTTGGGACCCGGGTCACCCTGTTTTGCGTCGAAAACCATTCCTCGTTGCTTCTGGTCTTTATCCAAGCCACTGATTTGGATAATAAATTTCAACTCTCAAACCACCTAGTCTCGACATATGAGATTTTCTCAATCTCTCGACAACGCGGTCCATATAGGCAATAGAGCAATAAGCGTGCCGATGTTGCCGCAGTTCAAATCATGCAGCAGATTTCGGGCAAATATATCCGTTGGATTGCGATACGAAATCTCGTGCTTTGAGACGATTAACATTGTCACTCGGCTGAACCGGTGCATCTCCGACAAACCCAACAAGGATGACAGCGGAGAACAATCAACTGCCGGTTTGGCAATATTCATAGCCTTTGGTCTGCCGCACCATCTGGTTGGTCGTGCACAAACAATTTCGGTTGTGCACTTGACCATCGATGCCCCGGCGAACTAACTCCAGAGGTCATGACTGGCATAACGAAGATCCGAAACCGGAGCAGCAGCGCGTGAGTGAGTCGCATCCGTGGAATTTGAGTCTGGGACGTCATCCCAGCCCCGACGAAGTTACATTCGATCTCGACCGCGTTTTGTCGTCGGTCGTTTCCCTGCGGGCCAATGTTCCAGACGACGCATTCACAGCGCCAATTCTGGGGACCGAGCGTGAAGGACAGGGCGTCGTCATCAGTGAAGACGGGCTGGTGCTCACAATTGGCTATCTGGTGACAGAAGCCGAAGAGGTCTGGCTGGTCGGAAACAACGGTATCGCTCGCCCGGCACATGTTGTGGGCTACGATCAGGAAACAGGTTTCGGCCTGGTGCAGGCGTTAGGGTCCCTCGACCTGCCGCATCTCGAGTTTGCCGATTCTGCGCCGATCTCATCAGGGGATTCCGTCATCATTGCCGGTCAGGGCGGCACAGAATCCGCAATCAATGCGCAAGTCATCTCGGTCCGTGAATTTGCCGGGTCCTGGGAGTATTTGCTCGACCGCGCCATTTTCACCGTCCCCGCACATCCCCGCTGGAGTGGTGCCGCCGTGATCGACTGGTCCGGACGTCTTGCCGGCATTGGTTCGCTCTATATTCAGCAGGCCGCCGGAGATGATGACGAGATTGACGGAAACATGATTGTGCCGATCGATCTGATCAAACCGATTCTTTCCGATCTGGTTGAACGCGGCGCTCGGGCAAAGCCGCCACGCCCCTGGCTGGGCATGACCACGGCAGAGGCCGAGGAACACCTCGTTGTTGCCGGTATCGCAGAGGGTGGCCCGGCCATGCAGGCCGGCGTTGAACCCGGCGACATGGTCCTGGGAATCGACGGCGAACGTATTTCGGGGCTTTCAACCCTGTTCCGCAAAATCTGGGCGCTGGGCGATGCGGGCGTTTCGGTTCCCCTGACCCTGCACCGTGACAGTCAGGTCATGTCCGTGACAGTCGAAAGCGCAGCACGGGGCGACTTCCTCAAGAAGCCGCGCTTCAACTAGGCCCAAACACCTCGAATGCAAAAACCTGAGCCGCATCCGGATCGATCCGGATGCGAACCGCCTGAATATCTGCAGCACCGGGCACTTCAAGACGGATCACGTTTTCCATCAAATCCCCGTCTGCGGCGTAGAACGGCGTGTCGAGTGTGTATTCATGACCGTCCCCATGGATCACCAGAACCGGCCCGTCAAAAACTCCGGCGCCATCGGCAATCGCCGACAGCGTTTCACGAAACCCGCCCCCGATACCATAGAGCTGAAACGGATCCGCGTGGATCGCCAGCACAACCGCATAGGCACCTTCCGCGCGGGCCAATGCGAAGCTTTCTCGTATCCATGATGTGCTGGCAGCATTCCGTGCTTCGTATTCCACAACGGCCTCCGGATCATCGCGGTCCAGCCCGTTATTGGACCCCACCACATGGGCAGTTACAAAGCGCACACCGGTTTGCAACCAGCGTGCGTTCTCGACATAGGCCATGTAGGCCGGATCGAGAGCTGATTGCTGCTCGAGAACGCGCGGCTGCTGTCCCAAACTCCGATCGTCGACGTAAAACACCTCGCGCAGAAATGCCAACCTCTCTCGTGGATCATAGCCACCAGCATGACTGCGGTGACAATCGGTCCACTCGTTATCGCCAGGCGTGAAGACCAGCGCGCCGGTGACGCCGTTGAAATAGTCCCGCTGACTCCAGAAAACATCATCCGTGCAAGGTGTCCCGCCCCCCTTGATGTCACCAACATGGATCGTAACGTCGGGCGGACGATTGTTGATTGTTTCCAGCAAGGCCTCAAACGGTTCGATATCCTGAGGCCGATACGGCATGTCGCCGATGGCCACGACATCCAACGCCCCTGCTCCCGACACTGCTGCCTGCTGGGTCGGTGAATTGACCATGCAGGCCGAGAGCGCCAAGCCAAATGCCAGCAGAACTGAGCTCTGGTATTGGAATTTTAAACGCACGGGCACTGCCTCAATATTTGGGCCGGGGTCTCACAGGTCATAGACGCACCCCATTACAGCTTTTGATGCCTCTCAAGCCAAATGAGTTTTTTTGATCAAACTGTTGTCTGTATGGACGAGGTCAGGGCAGTATTGCGGCAACAAAAAAGAAAATACCGCGCAAACGGGGGAAATCCACGCGGAACCATTAACGGGAGAGTTCAATATGAATATCAAGACATTGGCCGGGATTGCGGCAGTCGCAGGGATCCTCGGGGTCAACGGCATCGCAACACAGGCCCATGCAGGCACACTCGATGATGTGCGTGCTGCTGGCGAACTGAAATGCGGCATCAACACGGGCCTGCCCGGATTTGCCTTCACCGATGATGCAGGGAAATGGACCGGCTTCGATGTGGCCTATTGCCGTGCGCTCGCGGGTGCCGTGCTTGGTGATGCGGACAAAGTAAAGTGGGTCAATCTGACCGGCAAAAACCGCTTCCCGGCACTGACCTCGGGCGAAATTGACGTCCTGTCGCGCAACACCACCTGGACCCTGTCGCGTGACGTGGATCTGGGCTTCACCTTCGTCGGCGTGAACTACTATGACGGTCAGGGCTTCATTGGGCGCACAGCCCTTGGCGCCAAGAGCCTCAAGGAACTTGATGGCGCGTCGATCTGCATCCAGACCGGCACGACCACACAGTTGAATCTGGCGGACTTCTTCCGGGTCAACAACATCTCCTATGAGCCGGTACCGATTGAAACGAACGAGGAAGCACGCAAGGCCTATGAAGCCGAGCGTTGCGATGCCTACACGACGGATGCCTCCGGTCTCGCGGCAACGCGTTCCACCTTCCCGGATCCGAAAGCCCATATGATCTTCCCGGAGATCATTTCCAAAGAGCCACTCGGACCGCTGGTCCGTCAGGGCGATGACGAATGGGCCGATGTGGCACGCTGGACGCTGAACGCGCTGATCAATGCCGAAGAGTTCGGCATCACAGCTGCCAATGTGGAAGAGCTTGCCAAAGGAACGGACAACCCGGAAATCAACCGGATGCTTGGTTCCGAAGGTTCGCTTGGTGAAATGCTGGGCCTGGAGCCCGACTGGGCCGTCCACGCCATCAAGGCCGAAGGCAACTACAGTGAGATTTTCGAGCGTTATCTCGGAAAGAACACATCACTGGCTCTCGACCGTGGCCTGAACGCTCTGTGGAGCGACGGCGGCATCCTCTACGCCGCGCCGATGCGCTAGACAGTGGTTTGGAGGCCCGCGGGAAACCGCGGGCCTTCTTCACTTTCTGATACCGCTTCGGGACAGTATTTCGTGACGAAACACACGACGTCCGATAACGACGAAGGGTTCCGGCTTGGCCGTCTGCTGACGGATGAGCGGAGCCGCGGCATCGTAATTCAGGTGGCCGTCCTGCTGGCGGTCGCCCTGTTCATTGCGTTCATCACCTTCAATACGATCACCAATCTGAAAAGCGCGGGTCTGGCGACAGGTTTCGGATTTCTCGACGACCCCGCATTCTTCGACATCAACCAGCCGCTGATCGAATACAATTCACAGTCTTCCTTCGCGCGCGCACTGCTTGTCGGGTTTCTCAACACCGTCATGGTCTCTGTTCTCGGGATCATTGCAGCCACGATCATCGGCGTCATAGCCGGGGTGCTGCGCCTCTCAAGCAACTGGCTGATCAGCCGACTTGTGACATCCTATGTCGAGTTCGTGCGCAACGTTCCCGTGCTGCTGCAGATCATCTTCTGGTGGGCGCTCCTGACGGGTCTCCCCAAGGTTCGAGACAGCCTGTCCCTCGGCGACACAGCCTTTCTGAACAATCGCGGCGTTCGCGTGCCAGCCCCACTCACAGAACCGGGCTTTGGTTGGGTTCTCGCAGCGCTGGCCGCGGGGATCGTGATCGCCATTCTGATCACGCGCTGGGCGCGCAAACGGCAGGACCTCACAGGTCAGATCTTCCCCACGGGATGGACCACAATCGGCCTCATCATTGGCCTTCCGTTGATCGTCTACTTTGCACTGGGGCAGCCGCTGGGCTGGGAAATTCCCCGCCGTACACGCTTCAATTTTCAGGGCGGCATCAACATCACACCAGAGCTGATCGCACTCTGGCTCGCGCTGGCCACCTATACTGGGGCCTTCATTGCCGAGATCGTGCGAGCGGGCATTCTTTCGGTCAGTCGCGGCCAGTCCGAAGCCGCCTTCGCGCTCGGCTTGCGCCCAAACCTCACCATGCAGAAAATCATCCTGCCGCAGGCGCTTCGGGTGATCATTCCGCCTTTGACCAGCCAGTACCTTAATCTCACGAAAAACTCCTCGCTGGCGATCGTGATCGGCTATCAGGATTTGGTCTCAATTGGTGGATCGATCCTCAACCAGTCTGGACGTTCGCTGGAGATCGTGGCGATCTGGATGGCCGTCTATCTTTCGCTGAGCCTTGCCACTTCAGCCTATATGAACTGGTACAACAAACGCATCTCGCTGGTGGAGCGCTAGCGCCATGAACCAGCCTTTCCACCGCAATCCCGATGACATGATCGGAGAACGCCCACCGCCGCTGGCGACCGTCGGCATTCCCGGCTGGCTGCGCACCAATCTGTTTGCCAGTTGGGGCCACTCGCTTCTGACCATCGCGGCGCTCTATCTGCTGTGGATTTCCGTGCCGCCGTTCCTGCAATGGGCCATCTTCGATGCCCAGACCTATGGCACCGACCGCTTTGCGTGTTCAGGGGAGGGCGCGTGCTGGGCCTGGATCGATCAGCGCATTGGACAGTTCCTCTACGGGTTCTACCCCTCCGAAGAAACATGGCGCATCAACATCGCCGTGGCGCTTCTGTTCCCCGCGCTCGCACCATGGTTGCTCGACAATGTGCCCGGCCGGAAATACCTGCGCTGGTTCTCGGTCATCTATCCCGTCATCGTCGTCTACCTTCTGGTGGGCGGATTTGGTCTTGAAAAGGTCACCACTGACAAACTCGGCGGTTTCAGCCTGAACCTTGTGGTGGGCCTGGCCGGCATCGTGTTGTCCCTGCCGGTCGGTGTCCTGCTCGCACTCGGACGGCAATCGCGCCTGCCTCTGATCCGGTGGTTCTCAATCATCTTCATTGAGGTCGTGCGCGGCGTGCCTCTCATCACGCTTCTTTTTGTCTCGAACATTATTCTGCCGATTTTTTTGCCACCCGACGTCGCACTCGATTCCGTCGTCCGCGTCATCGTGATGGTGACCGCCTTTG
The DNA here is from genome assembly GCA_943787745.1 of uncultured Alphaproteobacteria bacterium. Classification (GTDB taxonomy): domain Bacteria; phylum Pseudomonadota; class Alphaproteobacteria; order UBA6615; family UBA6615; genus JABJAG01. Next base: position 1,392,619 of record CALSNJ010000002.1, read on the forward strand.
CCTCTGCCTATATGGCCGAGGTTATCCGCGGTGGCCTGCAGGCCATCCCGAAAGGGCAATACGAGGCAGCGCAAGCTATGGGGCTGGGCTACTGGCAGTCGATGCGCCTGATCATCCTGCCGCAGGCCCTGAAAATCTCAATCCCGGGCATCGTCAACACCTTCATCGGCTTGTTCAAGGACACCACGCTGGTGATCGTAATCGGCTTGTTCGACATCCTTGGCATCGCCAATGCCATGGTCTCGAATCCCGACTGGCTGGGCCTTTCTTCAGAGACTTATGTCTTTGTTTCACTCTTCTTCTTCGTCGTCTGCTTTGCCATGTCGCGCTACTCCATGCGCCTGGAACGCAAGCTCGACACCGACATACGCTGAACGGAGGACCCTTATGTCCGCAACCGAACACGTCCCCAACGACACCCCGGTCATCGAGATCGAGGGACTGAACAAATGGTACGGCGCCTTTCATGTGCTGCGGGACATCAACCTCTCGGTCAATCAGGGCGAACGCATTGTCATCTGCGGACCGTCGGGCAGTGGCAAATCAACCCTGATCCGCTGCATCAACCGGCTGGAAGAGCATCAGGAAGGTCGCATCGTCGTGAACGGCACGCGGCTGACCAACGATTTGAAAAATATCGATGCCGTGCGACGTGAAGTCGGCATGGTCTTTCAATCCTTCAACCTGTTCCCCCACCTGACGGTTCTGGAGAACTGCACACTCGCCCCGATCTGGGTTCGTAAAACCCCCAAAGCCGAGGCCCAGGCCACAGCGATGGAGTATCTCGAACGCGTCAAAATTCCAGAACAGGCCGACAAATTCCCGGGCCAGCTTTCAGGCGGGCAGCAGCAGCGCGTGGCGATTGCCCGTTCGCTGTGCATGCGACCCAAGATCATGTTGTTCGATGAACCGACATCCGCCCTCGACCCGGAAATGATCAAGGAAGTCCTGGATGTGATGGTCGACCTTGCGGATACAGGCATGACCATGATGGTGGTCACCCATGAGATGGGCTTTGCTTCGCAGGTCGCCGACCGTGTGATTTTCATGGACGAAGGTCAGGTGGTGGAGCAAAACACGCCGGACGAATTCTTCAACAACCCGCAATCCGAGCGGACCAAGCTGTTCCTGAGTCAAATCCTCAGCCACTGACCCGTTACTGACCTGACCTGCCGTTCAAGGCTGAAACCATGATTCAGACATTCCTCGCGCTCGCGCCGATCTTTCTGCTGATCGCTGTCGGATGGGCCGCCAAGGCCGTCTGGCTTCGTGACGACAGCCTGTGGCGACCGATCGAACAACTTGCCTATTATCTTTTGATTCCGGCCTTCGTTGTTCACGATCTCTACAACGCAGACCTCGCCTCCCTGCCTTTCTCGCGCATGGTGATCGCCCTTCTCGGTGCTGTTCTTATCGTTGCCGCCCTGCTGATACTCGCGCGCCCGCTCTTGTCGCGCTTTCTGGTGCAGGGCGATGCCGGCTTCACGTCGGTCTTCCAAGGCTCAACGCGCGCGAATTTCTTCATCACTCTGGCCGCCGCGCCTGTTCTTCTGCCCGCCGATGGTGCTGCGCTTGTCATCATTGCCGTGGCCTTCTTCACGGTGTTGGTGAACATCCTGAGCGTTCTCGTACTTGCGCGCTGGGGCACGCAGGGTGAAGCCAATATCGCGCAGCTGGCAAAGCGGCTCGCGACGAACCCCTTCATTCTCGCCGCTGTCGCCGGAATCCTGCTCAACATCACAGGCCTCCCCGTCCCCACCGTCATCGACTCCACCATCGGCATGATCGCCGGAGCGGGTGTCCCGGTGGCTCTTTTGACCGCGGGCGCAGGTTTGCGACTGGCCTCCATCGGACGGCACCTGCCCGGCATCCTGATGGCCAGCACCGGAAAGCTTTTCCTGATGCCCGCCATCGCTGTGGGGCTGGGCATGCTGCTCGGCCTCGAAGCCTCAATCCTCGCCCTGCTGGTGCTATTCCACAGCCAGCCTACGGCCACCACATCCTATGTGCTTGCCCGCCAGATGGGCGGCGATCATGAACTGATGGCGGCCATTCTAACCAGTCAGACCCTCGTCGCGATCCTGACGGTTCCGGCCATGCTTGCGATTTTCGCCTGAGTGCAATTGGCGCAAGGGCACGAGCCGGGTAAGCTGGTCCCACGACGATATTCGCGATCAGGAAGCACCCATGAACATCGAAAACATTGACCATATCGGCATTCGTGTCGCGGATCTGGACCGGGCCATGGCGTTCTATGAGCTATTTGGATTCAAGGTCGTTCACAAGGCTGACAATGACCCCGTCGCGGTTGTGAAGAACGCCGACGATGTTGAACTGAACCTTGTGTTCAACGCGAATGATGACAATGGAGGCGAGAATATCCTGATGGATATTCCAACCAAGTATCCCGGCTTTACCCATGTGGCCTTCCGCGTAAATTCAATTCTGAAAACCGTCGAGACCCTTCAGACGAACAACATAAGTATCACGCAAGGTCCTGTGAAATTCGGACGCGACGGCCATGTCTCGGTCTTTGTCCGTGACCCGGACCGCAACACAATTGAGTTTCGTGGCCGTGAGGAGGACCTGTCCTCCATCGGTGGCGTTGAGACCTACGAGAATGAGAACTAAGCCTTAAACAGCACGTACGAAAGGAACTCCACCATGCAGCTCATTGATCTAAGCGGTGAAATTTTTCACAAATGCCCGACCCTGCCGAACCACCCGCCGGCCGTGCTGACGGACTGGAACACCCACGACACCTTCCGTGAAGCCGAGGGCGTCAAGTTCTCCATCGCCTCGAAGTACATGTCCTTCGGGGAGCATACCGGCAGCCATGTGGACGCCCCGGTGCATTTTGATGCCGACCCGAAAGCCCTCTCGGTCGACCAGATGCCGCTGGAGGATTTCTACACCGAAGCGGTTTGTCTTGACCTCTCCCATGTCGAACTCAAGAGCCGGATCGACGTTGCCGAACTCGAAGCTGCCGAGAAAGCCGCCGGGATCGACATCCGTCCACGGGACACGGTGCTGCTCTACATGGCGCACTACGACCGGACTTTTGGCACACCCGAGTTTATGACCGACTTCCCGGGCCTGACCAAGGAAGCCGCCGAATGGCTGGGCAACAAGGGCATCGTCATGTTCGGGGTTGAAGCCGCCAGTCCCGGACGCCCCGGGAAAGACAATTTTGAGGTGCATCTGGTCTGCCGCGATATGGGTTTCACCCATATGGAAGGGCTGGCCAACCTCGATCAGGTGGTCGGCAAGGGTCGGTTCCGCTTTATCGGGTTTCCATTAAAGATTCGCGGCGGGACGGGCAGTCCGATCCGCCCGGTTGCTGTCCTCGACGAGTAGCCTCAGGCGGCTGTCAGGCCACCATCGACTGGGAGGACCTGGCCGGTCACCGAGACTTGTTCCGCACCGGCCAGATAGCGTACCGCGCCAGCAATTTCCGACGGGTCCGGGAAATGTCCGACCGGGATACGTGAAAGCATACGCGCGCGCGTGTCCGGGTCTTTCAGCATTTCCTGACGGCTTTCGGTCATCACCGTGGTCGGCGCGACAGTGTTCACGCGAATGCCCTGTTCAACCCATTCGATGGCGAGCATACGGGTCATCTGAATGAGTCCGCCTTTCGTGATGCCATAGACAGAACGGCCGGCGATCCCGGTCAGTCCGTGGGTCGAAGCAATATTAACGATCGCACCTGGCTGACCAACCGACATGCAATGCGCTGCAAACCGGGCGGACAGAAAATACGCACCCTTGAGATTCACACTCACGAGGCGATCCCAATCATCCCATGACACATCGACAACGGGTTTGATCAGCGCAAGAGCGGCGTTGTTCACAACCACATCGAGGCCACCAAGACCTTCGACGGCAGCATTCAAACCGTCACTGATACTGTCCTCGGATGTCAGCTCCAAAGTCACAGGCACGGCGTTGACGTCGGCCAGCTCCGGGCGCGCCATCACCTCGTCGAGCATCGCAGCATCGCGGTCCGCGAAGGCTACGTCATAGCCATTCTGAGCAAAACCCAGCGCAATCTCCAGACCGAGGCCTGTTGAGGTACCGGTCACGAGTGCTTTGCGGCGCGTCTCGCTCACGCTGTCACCTTCAGGTCACCGGATTCGTCACGCGCGAGTCCGGAATCAGCCGCAGCGTCCGTAATTGTCGGATGCCAATCAACGCGGCCTGCATCTGGACCGCCTATAATCGTAAGCAGGGTTCCCTTGCCTTCGCCCACATGTCGGAAACCGCGATAGACGCCCTGGGGCACACTGATCGAGTCAAACGGTTCCAGCGTGATCGACTTCTCGCCGTCTTCCGTGTCCCAGTAGACCTCCCACGGCCCGATCAAAGGCATGAAGACCTCTTCGGTCTCATGAGCGTGCAGTGCCGCGCCATTGCCTTTTTCGGCCTGGATCATGCCCAGATTGAAGCCTTGGGCAGGAAGCGGAATATTCGGGCGCAGATCAGGGTTGTCTGTGGCCTCAACCACGCCCATGCCAACAAGGTTCACCTTGAAGCGACGGTGCCCCGGCAGACGACTGTCCACAAAGGCCTCCTCGGATCCGTGCAGCGTCGCGAAGCGCGCAACGAACTGCTCCATCTCTATGACCGAAATGTTGTTCGTATCCATCAGAGTTCTCCTCAATCGACATATGAAAAGCTTAGGGGTTAGGCGGTCACGCGGCTCTCATGCACGGCCAAACCGGCACGGGCAGCCAGCAAAATAGGTGTGTGCAAGCCCGCGGCCTGTGCCCGGTTTACCATGTCACCAATGATGTGATCACCTTCGGTGCGGTTGCCCGCCTGCACATCGCGCAGCATGGAGGATGCAAATTTCGACCCTTGCGTCGAGAACATCTTCTCATAGGTCGCGATGACCTTGGGCGAGACGGTATGGTCGAGCGCGGCAGCCGTATCCCGACATTCTTCGAGCGCAGCCGTCAGGAACTCATGCCCGGACGGCGTATCGAGAATCTCGCCCACCGTGGCACGCGCCAGGGTGTTGACGGACGACATCGCGCACAACATGGCGAACTTGTCCCACATGGTTTGTTCGATGTCGTCCTGCAGGTCGATGTCGAACTTCATGGTTTCGTTCAAAGCCGCAAACGCCTCCACGCGGGCCGAGCGGGTGCCGTCGACTTCGCCATAGGCGATCCGATGAAAATCCCCGAAATGGACAATATCGCCCGTTTCGGCGTCGACGCGGGCACCAATATAAGTCGTGCCTCCCAGAACCTTATCCGCGCCAAAGCGCGCCTGAAGCACATCGATCTGCTTCATGCCGTTAAGTAGCGGCAACACGGCTGTGTTGTCTCCGACGGCAGGTGTGATCGCATCCATTGCCCCATCCAGCTGGTAGGCCTTGCACGCCATGATGATCAGATCGAAGGGCTGGTCGATTTCTTCGGTGGCGATGGTCTTGACCTGAACCGACACATCGTCAAAGAAATCACTATGGACCGTAATGCCCTTGGCCGCGACCTGTTCCCGGCGCGCACCGCGCAAGAGAAACGTCGTATCCGCGCCACCTTCGGTCAGACGCGCACCAAAATAGCCGCCGACGCCACCGGCGCCGAGCACAAGAATTCGTTGAGTCATCGTGTTCGTCCTAGTTGGCGAGGCAGAGGCCATGCTCAGGCTGGAAGGTCAGATAGACCGTCTGATCGGCAACAAGATTCTCGAAATGGTCGATCTGAATACCAATTTCGTGTGGCCCGACCCGGACGCGACCTTCGAGGAAGCTGCCCAGATAGATCGTGTCGATGACGTTGCCTTCGATCAGGTTGCCATGATCTGTGCCCGTCGGGCGTTCCAGATGCAGCGTGACATCCTCGGGACGCAGGCTGACATTGATATTGTCGCCCGGTTTGGCGCCCGCCGCACCAACAGCACGAAGACGCAGTGGTTCTGCGCCCTGTCCCATCGACACGTCAACACTGCAAACCTCACCGTCGCGCGCATCCAGCTTGCCTTCGAGCAAACTGGTCACACCGATGAAGTTTGCGACAAAGGAATTCGCCGGGTTGGCATAGATTTCCTGCGGATCGCCAACCTGCTGGATCACAGCCTTGTCCATCACCACCACGCGATCACTCATGACCAAGGCTTCGGACTGATCATGAGTCACGAAGATCGAGGTGATACCAACCTCTTTCTGCAGACGTACAATCTCGTCACGCATCTGCTCACGCAGCTTGGCATCCAAATTTGACAAGGGTTCGTCGAACAGGATCACTTCGGGCTGATAGCAGATGGCTCGTGCCAGCGCGACGCGCTGACGCTGACCGCCCGACAATTTCGTCGCGAAACGATCCGCCAAATGATCAAGGCCCACAAGCTCAAGCGTGGCCATGGTTTTGGTCTTGATTTCGTTGCTTGAAGCCCGACGCACGCGCAGGCCGTAAGCAACGTTGTCAAATACCGTCATATGCGGCCAGACAGCATAGCTCTGGAACACCATGCCAATATTGCGATGCTCGGGATAAAGGAAAATTTCCTTCTCCGGCGCAACCACTGTGGTGTTGCCAACTCGGATCTCACCAGCTTCCGGGCGCTCCAGACCAGCGACGCAGCGCAGGGTCGTGGTCTTGCCACACCCTGATGGTCCCAGCAGGGTGACAAACTCACCTTGCTCGATCTCGATATTGAAATCCTTGACCGCCATTTCGGGGCCATAGCTTTTGTAAAGGTGGTCGATTGAGACCATCACGTTGTTATTCGTACTCATGGCTGCACCGCCAATGTGTGCTCGGGATCAAATTTCAGAAAGACCTTTTCGCCGGCCTTAAGACGGGTTCGCGGATGGGCGATCACCTTCCACTCGAACTCACCCCACTTCACCCGGCAATCGACATAGTTGCCGAGGAAAATGGCGTGGGTCACTTCACCTTCGACTGTCATCACCGCCGTCGCTTTCGCGCACGGCGTGAACGTTTTCGGGTCGTACGGAGAGGACCGCATCATCGCCAGCACCAATTCCCGGGCCGATCTGACACGGCACTGTCATGGTCTGACCATCCTGCAGGACTTCCACAACACCCTGACCGGAGCCATTGGTATCGCGCACCTTGGCTTTGAGCAGATTGGCGACGCCAATGAAGTTGCTGACATATTCGTTGACCGGCCGGGAGTAGATCTCAACCGGTCCACCGCGCTGTTCGATCTTGCCCTTGCTCATAACGATGATCTCATCACTCATCACCAGCGCTTCTGACTGATCATGGGTCACGTAAATCGAGGTAATTCCCACTTCGTTCTGAATACGCTTGAGCTCAACACGCATCTGCTCACGAAGTTTGAGATCCAGGTTCGAAAGCGGCTCATCAAAGAGCAGCAGACGCGGCTTGGAGACAATCGCACGGGCCAGAGAGGCGCGCTGCTGCTGACCACCCGAAAGATTGGTTGCCAGCTTGTCCGCTTCCGCCGTCAGCCCCACAAGCGCAAGGACTTCGGCCACCCGGTCGTCAATTTCCGACTGGTTGACCTTTCGGATTTCGAGCGGATACGCGACGTTCTTGGCCACTGTCATATGTGGCCAGATGGCATAGCTCTGGAACACCATGCCGATGTCGCGCTTTTCCGGCGGCAGGAACAGGCCCTCAGCCGGCGAGGTGTAAACCACATCACCGACGCGAATACGCCCGCTGTCGATGCTGTGAAGTCCCGCAACACTCATCAGGGTGGTGGTTTTGCCACACCCCGATGGCCCCAGCAGGGTCAGAAACTCACCCTTGGGGATGGAGAAGGAAATATCATCCACCGCACGGTCATTGCCGAAATATTTTACAAGATTCTGGACCTCGAGATAGGCACCGGAATCCGTGTCGATGTGGTCATTCATGTTCCGCTCCCCCTCTAGGCCGTAAGCGCTTCGCGACCGGCAAGACGCCGGAACGCATAAATGGCGATCAGCAACATCACTGTCTGCGCCATCGACAAGGCCGATGTCAGCGGTTCGTTCTCGAAGTTGGTCAGGTAGTACACACCGACCGAAAGGGTTTCTGTGCCCGGTGGTGAACAGAATGATCGAGATCGAAAGCTCACGCAGGAAGATGATGAACAACAAAATCCAGCCGGCGAACAGGCCCGGTTTCAGCAGCGGGATCGTGATCCGCCGCAGGGTCGTGAACCAGGATGCACCCGCCATCCGCGAGCTCTGGTCGAGCTCCTCGGAAATCGCCAGCATGATCGAGGAGATGTTGCGCTGACCATACGGGAAGAACCGCGTGATATAGGCCAGCATCAAAATCCACAGCGTCGCGTAGATCGGGGTCTGGATGTAGGTCACCAGAACACCCATCGCGAGCACGATACCCGGGAACCCGATCGGCACCATCGACAGGAAATCGAGCATCCGCACACCAAAACCCTTGGTGCGATGGATCATGTAGCTGATCACCAGCGCCAGAACCATGGAGATGGATGCACCACCAAAGGCGAGGATCAGACTGTTGCCGATGCCGTTGGTCGCTGCAGAAATCGCTTCCGGGCGCCACCAGAACAGGGTCTTCACATAGTTGATGGTTGTGATGTCGGCCCAGACGATCTTGCCGGTCCAGACAGGATGCAGGCTGACGATGATCAGGCAGACGATCGGCAGAACCACGGCCACCATGATGAAGAAGATGTTGTAGCCGAAGGCCACCCACTTCCAGGGACCCAGATCGAGCACGTTCGGGCGGAAGCCCTTGCCCGTCACCGTGGTGAAGGAACGCGGCGCAATATAGCGCTGCTGCACCCAGATCAGGAACACCGTGATGATACCCAGCGCCATACTCATGGCCGCCCCCATGTGATGATTGGCATCATCACCGACAGCCTTGGAGAAAATCTGGGTTGTCAGTGTTTCCCAGCCATAGGGCGCCGAAAGCTTAAAGGGCACGCCGAACTCACCGGCGCTGGTCACAAACACGATGATCGCGCCGGAAAGAATGCCAGGCATCACCAGCGGCAGTGTCACGGTCATGGTCGTGCGCAACAGCCCGGCACCGGTTGTCCGCGCACTGTCTTCGAGCGAAGGATCCATGCGGCGCAGCGAACCGACAACAAAGAGATAGACAAGTGGGGCAAAGAAAATGCCCGTGACCCAGATCACGCCCCAGATGTTGTCGATATTGATAATCGCGCCTTCGATACCGAAGATATCGCGCGCCCAGTTGTTGAGCAGTCCGGTCTGCGGCTCACCCAGATTGTGCCAGGCAATCGCGCCCACGAACGGGCTCAGGAAGAACGGGATCAGGTTGTAAGGCTCAAGATAGCTGCGGCCCGGGCAATTGGTCCGCGCGTTGATCCAGGCCAGAGAAACACCCAAGCAAGGTTGCCAGAACCGTCGAGCCGGATGAAATAATCAGTGTGTTGACGAAGGCCTTCGGAATAATCCGATCCGTGAACATGGTCACGTAGTTGCCAAAGCCCCAAGTCGTATCCCAACCCGCCGGGTCGAGGACCTTGAAGCTGCTCACGAACAGAACCACCAGCGGCACAATCACCGCGCCAGCCACAATCAGGGCCACGACCAGGTGATCATGTTCTCCTGCGTCACCATGGCGCGCAGGCGGTTGTTCAGCCGTGAACGTTCAACAGCATTTGATGAATAGGTTTCCGTGGTCATCACGATATCGCCCGGTCAGAAATTAGATTCGGTTTTGGGGACGCCATACGAGGATTCTGCGTCCCGAAATGTAACAGAATCGCGATAGGCGCACGCTCACCCCGGAGGCACCGCCTGTCAAAAGAATTTTGGGGTGCCAGAAGGTCGGCACCCCAAAACTGAAAGTTTTCCATAAGAACTAGCGGAAGTTTTTCTGCCAATCCTCACGATAGATCTTGTACTCGTTCGCCGCGCCAACCCAGTCTTCCATGCCCACCAGCTTGTGCTGTGACAGGTCCATCAGATAAGGGGCCACGACGGCCGGCGCCTTGTAACCTTCGCGGAAGGAATAAACGGCCTCACCTTCAACGTAGAGGTCAGCACCTTCCTTCGACAGCAGGAACTCAACGAAGAGCTTGGCTGCATTCGGGTTCTTGGCACCCTTCAGGACGGCCATCTGGTTGCCCAGCATTGCCTGACCTTCTTTGTAGGAACCGATTTTGATCTTGTCCTTCAGACCCGGTGACTTGAGCACGTTCTGATACACGCGGCCCGAAAGGTTCCACATGTCGAACGGACGCTGGCACGAAATCACCATCTGCATCTTCGGTTCCGTACGGAACTCGACGAGCGGATCGGTCTTCTGCCAGAGCCGGCCAGAAGTTGGTGAAGTCGACGGCGCCGGCGCGCTGCAGCGCGATCACCGAGTTGGTGTAGGTGAAGGACTTCGTGATGTCCGACGAAATCGTCTTGCCCTTCAGGGAAGCTTCAACCGCGTCCGCATAGGAATCGACGCTGAAGTTTTCCATGCCCGGGCAGGATGCGTTCCAGACCGGCTGGAAGGTATATGCCAGCGGAGTCACAACATGCGGATAGCTCGAATACTGACCCGCAGCCGACGACAGCTTACTGTCGTTCCAGTTCACGGAATCGAGTTCCAGGAACGCGCCGCGCTTCGCACCTTCGTCAAAGAACGCAGGGGTGGAACGGTGATCACGTCAACGGTGAACTTACCGGCCTTGAATTTCCTGCTTCACCTGAGCAACCGTCGCGCCCGTGCCTTTACGAAGGCTGTTGAACTGGAAATCATCGCCAAGGTCATAACGCTTCTTGAACGCAGCGGCCATGCGCTGCGCGGTACGATCCGAAAACAGCGGATGAATGATGGTTACAGAACCTTCAGCCTTGGCCAAGGTGCGAGTGCCGTTTCCTGTAGCGTTGAGATGGCCGCCGGCAATGGCCGCCGAACCGAATGAGAACATGGCAACTGCCGAAACGGCACCAACCAGAGTAGCTTTAATATGGGAATGCATTTGCTTCCTCTCCCTGATTTCACGAAAACGCGATGTTTTTTCTTTTTGTGTAATTCATTTGTGTGCAGGAAGAAAGTCTTATCCATCCACACAGCAAAAGTTTTCACTCTTCACAGGAATTGCCCGACAAGGCCCCTGCCATCTTATTGTTCCAGAACCGGTGATCGCGCGTCAATGTCGAGAATTGCCATCCGGTAAGGCCACCGAAAGAAGCATCAAACTGGTTGCGCAGTGGACACACGATATCCCTGGCAACCACACGGGGCGGCAGGTGCCCGTTGGCCGCATCATCGCGATAGACCGGCAAACCGACCAGCAACTTTCCCGGCGGCCAGACAAGATCACCAGCCCCTGTCGCAATACCTGTATATGACCAGGACCGAGGATCCGTCTCGCGACCAACAATATCCAGCGCAACAGACGCATCGAATTTCGGGTTGTTGAAGTACTGCACCGTAATCCAGTCGATCATGTCGCCGACCTCGCGCAACACATCGAGATACGGACCGCCCTGCCAGGCCGGATCCAGGTATGGCGCCTGAGGGACATGCGTAATCAGCGAGCCCTGCGGCAGTTTTGCCCGCAACGCGGTGGTCAGATCGATAAGAAACTCGCGGCCATCAAACACCCCCGGCGGGCGCTTGAGGTAAAGGGCCTGACTGACCTCGAAATCAATATCCACGCCATCAAAACCGTGCTCATCCACAAACAACGCGATGGCCTCCGCCAACTCCGCCTCGCGATTGGCAACGCCGATGTAGTCGGGCAATTGCATATCCCCGCCACCGAAAGAAATCAGAATCTTCTTTCCTTCGGCCTGCAGAGACGCAATCACATCAAGTGCGGGGGTCAGTTTGTCGGGCACAACAAGCTTGATCGGCGCCGCCGTCGGCAGGCGCGCCGGTGTCGTTATGAATGACAGGATGACGTGGCTGTATGGCTTCCCCAGCAGGCTGTGCGGCGGGCTGGCATCCGAATTGTATTAGATGACATAGCGGATCGCGGTGTCGACGACATCGCTTGTCGGACCGACTGGCCCCTGTGCGTCTGTGGCGTTCACGTAAAACAGCACAACGACAAGACAGAGCGAGCCGAAACATTTACGCAGGAAAGAACGAAAACGATCTCACCCGGAAACCAACACAACTTCAAACATCAGATGCTCCCGAGCAGGCCATGATCCTCTGACCACGCCTAGCGAGCACAGTATATCGAATTGCTTGGGGGCCAGGGAAATCGCCGGTACCGGCAATCGGGCTCAGCTGGTCAGCAATCTCGCCATTTGTCCGCGGCCTTTTGGCGCCGCCCCCAGGCCGCCGATGATGCCGGTGACGACCGACGCCGAAATGCCAAGGCCGACAGGCAACAGGACGGTCGCATATGTCGGTGCCCAGTCGATGCCCAGGCCTTCGGTCACGAGGAAATAGCCCCCCAAAAGGCCGCCGCATCCGCCGACGATGGCGGCGAGCGCACCGGTGCCGGCCGCTTCCGTCAGGCGGACAAGGGCGATTTCGCGCCGGGACGCGCCAATAAGCGTGAACACCAGGGCTTCACGGCGGCGCGCATCCACGTCAGATGCCACCAGGGCTGCCACGGACAGGGCGGCCGCGACGACAACAAGAAGCAGCGCGATAAACAGTACGGCCATGGTTGCCCCTTCCACCACGTCCCGCATCTGCGTGACGATGGCGCGGATATCGATGCTGGTGACGTTGGGGTGGGCGTCTTTCAGGAAGGCAATCAATTCGTCAACGGCGCCATCCGACGTGCTCTGCAGGCTCATGACCCAGGTGTGGGGCGCGTTGCGGAACGGTTGCGGGGAGGCAACCATCAGGTATTCCGGGCGAAACGTCCGGTGATATTCCTTGCGAATGTTGCTGACCTCGGAGGTAAACACGCGGCCAAGAACGCTATAGGTGACGGTATCGCCGACCTCCAGGTCGAAGGCCTCCATCACATCTTCTTCGGGCGACACGAGCGGCGGCCCGCTGTAATCCTCGGGCCACCAGCTGCCCTGAAGCAACTCTGCCCCTGTCGGCGCCGCCGTCCATGAAAAGCTTCGATCCCCCTCGATCACCCATGACTTCTCAGGATCGACCAGAGCCTGTTGGGCCGGGAGATCATTCACCCGGGTGATTGTCATGCGCATCATCGGATCGGCCTACAGGCTGCCGAGCGCCAGCACGCCGTCGATATAAGATCGAATATTGCCGACCTGCGCTTGCTGAACGTCGATCAGGACGAGATCGGGGACGCGATCGGGCAGTTCGTCGGTCAGTGCTGCATTCAGCGATGCCTGCGCCGCCACGATGGCCGTAATACCGATAATGCCGATACCGATCGCCACGGTCGGGGCGGCGGTCTGTGCCGGGTTGCCGAGTGTCTGGCCCACGACCGTACCCAGGAAACTGCGTGGCGTCCGCCGCGACAGAGCGCGGGAGAGCAGCACTGCCGCACAGGCGAGAACCCCGGAAGTCAGTACAAAGCCCAGCACCATCGCGCCGGCGAGTTCGGCAACCGGAAGACTGAAAGCCGCACCTGCCAGCGTGACGACAAGCAACGCGGCGGCGGCCAGGACGTGGCGGGAATCGGTCTGAAGCGGGGCCTCCCCGCTTCTCATGGCAGCCCCAGGGGCCGCTTTGGTAATGCCCGAGAGGGCCAGGAAACCCGTGCCGACGAGGCCGGTCACAAACAACGCGATGACGACAGCTAGCTGTGCCAGAAGATTGTTGATCTCCCACAAAACGTGCAGCCGGGACGCGATGGCGCTGAGAGTCGGAAACGCCAACCCCATGGCGGCGAGAAGGCCGAGCAGCAGCCCGATCACGGCTGCTATCGCCAGGATCAGGGCATGAAGGGCGTAGACGAGGCCAGGCGAGGCACCCGAAAGGCGGTAAAGCGCGATGGTGCGCGATCTGCGCTGGATCCATGACTTGGCACCGGCCCCGGCGCCCGACAGGCCGATCATCAGCGCGACGATACCCGCAATCCCCAGAAAGGTTGTCGTTCTCTGGACAACGCGAACGGCGCGATTGCCGTTCTGTTGCACAGTCGCCATCTCCCAGCCGATCTCGGGCCGGAGGGCTGAGACGTCGTTGAACAGTTGGGCGACCGGGCGGTCGGCGGCCCCGATCCGATAGCCGTACTGGACGATGGCACCCTGCTGAAGCAAGTCGCTGCCGCGGAGTTCACCGACATCCACAAGGACGCGTGGCCCCACCATAAACCGCCGGGCAGAGAGGCGGTCCGGTTCCAGTTCAAGGACGTCCGCGATAACGAATTCGTTGTCGCCGATCTTCAATATATCGCCGATGTTCCCGCCGGTCCTGGACAGCAATGCCCGCTCCACAACAGCTCGCGGTATCGCGGCGTCGGCGCCGAGAACCTCACGCAGGTTGCGGCCGCTTTCCAGAACGACCGCCCCGTAAAGCGGATAGACGTCATCCACGCCTTTGACCTCAATGGCGTTTCTGTCATCGCCCACAATGCCGGAAGACCGGAACTCCAGCGTCTTTGATAAAGACCCGAGCGCTGCCAGCTGCTGTTCGAGAGGCCCGGGCAGCGGAACGTTGGTCTCGATAGCAACATCGCCACCGAGCATCGTCGTGCTGCTGCGTTCGAGGGCGGCCATGAGCCCGCCGCCGAGGACCCAGACCGTCCCCATGGTAAAGGCGGCGACCGCAATGCAACTGATGAAAAGCCGCAGGCCAAAGATGCCGGCGGCCCATTCGGCGCTCAGCAGCTGGATCAGGGGCGTGGATTGGTGGTTCCGCATGACCTCCATGGTCCGGTCGCTCAGAACCTGATCATGCCCGCATCGATCTCGACGATGCGGTCACAGCGCTGTGCCAGATTTCTGTCATGGGTCACCATCAGCATGGATGCCCCGGTATCGCGGACCAGCTTGAACATGGTTTCGACCACTTCGTTGCCTGTTTCCTGATCAAGGTTCCCGGTCGGCTCGTCGGCCAGAATGAGCTTCGGGGACGGGGCGAAGGCCCTTGCGATGGCAACCCGCTGCTGTTCACCACCCGAAAGCGCGGACGGCTTATGGCTGAGCCGATGGCCCAGGCCAACGCGTTCCAGGATTTCGCGCCCCGCCTTCTCCGCGTCCGCGCCGCCGCCAAGCATTAGCGACAGGGACGCGTTCTGCAGCACCGTCATGGCGGGAACCAGATGGAAGGACTGGAAGACAACACCGATTTCGAGGCGGCGCAGCCGTGTTCGCTCCGCCTCGCTGGTCTTAGCGAGGTCGGTGCCAAGTACCGAAACCTGTCCGCCGGTCGCGGCCTCCAACCCTGCAATCAGGGCGATGAGAGAGGATTTCCCCGAGCCTGACGGCCCCATCACCCCAATGATTTCTCCGGCCTCGACCTCCAGATCGATGCCGTCCAGCACCGACACCTCGCCCTCTGCGCTGGGATACGAAAGTTTCGCCCCGGTGAGCTGCGCGACAATCGGTTTGGTGCGCGTGTCGTCCACTTCGGTCGTCAGTACTTCTTCCAGCAAGACTATTTCCCGTCAAGTTGATGCGTTCGCAGCTAAAGGTAGGGATGGTATCGGGGCGTTACAGAAGAAATTGGCGTATTCCGCCCAAAGTAAAGTGCGTACGCCACAGATGAGCCGACGGATTAATATCGCCGGCCCGCGCGGGGATGCGGCGGCCGAAAGCCCGGTGATCGGAAAAAAGAGGGGGGAATAATGGTGGGCGCGGTAGGGATTGAACCTACGACCCCTTCGATGTCACCGAAGTGCTCTCCCGCTGAGCTACGCGCCCCACCTGATACGGGTATTTCTCGCTCCGGCGAACCGCAGCAGGGCCGGGTGATACACCTCGCTCTCGCCGAAGGCAAGACCCCGATACAAGGCCCCAAACACCGCGAAGAAAAACCGGCTTACCGCTTGTACTCAATCTCGTAACCCGTGACATCTGTATCACCGGTATTGACGGCATTGTGCTCCACGGGCGCTTTGTAAGCCGCGGACTTGCCGGGTTCATAAGAGAAGGTCTTGGTTGTCCCGTCGGCAAACGTAGAGGTGAGTTCACCCGCACTCTTATAAATCACCACATAATCGAGTTCGTGTCGGTGCCAACCCGTCTGCTCGCCGGGCCTGAGCGTGTATTGAATAATCCGGGACCGGTCATCTTCATGAACAACGATGTGCGGTGCAGCTGTGCGATCGTCAGCTTCCGGTGTGTAGTCAATCGTGTCGGTCATCGATTCAGATGCATCGGGCATTTGCCCCTCCCTATTCTGTCAGAACAGCAATGCTTCGCCGCTTTCGCGAAGAGTATACCCACAAAAGGGAGGGCGTTCAGAATTGCAAAACAGTAAGGGCCTGTCGTGAGGCTGAGGGCCTAGGCAACACCCTCAGCGAGGATGGCATCCACATGATCAACCAGATCACGAAGGTGGAACGGCTTGGACAGGACCTTGGTATCTCCCATCTCCTCGCGCGCCGTCATTGCAACAGCGGCAAAGCCGGTAATGAAGAGCACCTTCAGATCAGCGTTCACCTTATTGGCCTGACGGGAAACCTCGATCCCATCAATACCGGGCATCACGATATCCGCGATGAGCAGGTCGTAGCCGCGCTCGTTCACAGCGTTGAGCGCAGACAATCCATCGGGCACAGCCGTCACATCGTGACCACTACGTTCAAGAGCGCGAGAGAGAAACTCGCGCATGGACTGGTCATCTTCGGCAAGCAGGACTCGTGCCATGGCTAAGGCAACCTTGAGTTTGGGACATTCAACAATCGATACCAATACGCCGCCGCAATGCGACGTACCCCTCAATAGTAGTTCGAACCCATTTCCAAAGCGTGAACAAACGCATTGTCAAAACTGACCTGACCGCGAAGGGTGACAGAGGTGCCGTATTTCGGTACATCAAAGTTGTTATGGACCGCGAAACCGTCAATGATTCCGACGCCGCGATCGAGATACTCGCGCCGACAGAACAGCGTGTGCCCCTGGTGTTTTCGTCGCCCCACAGTGGTCGCGACTATCCGGCGGACTTTCTGGCAGCCTCGAAACTCGATGCAATGGCAATACGACGCTCCGAAGACAGTTTCGTCGACGAGCTCTTTTCACATGTCCCGTATCATGGCGCGCCGCTGCTGAAGGCTCTGTTTCCACGGGCATTCGTGGACCCCAACCGCGAGCCCTATGAACTCGATCCGTCCATGTTCCGACAACCGCTGCCAAAGTTTGTGAACCGTCGCTCTCCGCGCGTGGCGGCTGGCCTTGGAACCATTGCAAGAGTGGTGGCCAGTGGAGCCGAGATTTATTCCTGCAAGCTCGACTTTGAAGAGGTCGTGGCGCGGATCGAACGGTGCTATCGGCCCTATCACGAGGCTCTCGAGGATTTGATCACGCAGACCCGAACCATGTTCGGCACATGCATTCTGATCGACTGCCACTCCATGCCGTCGATCGGCGGGCCCATGGAAAACGATGCCGGGCGACGTCGGCAGGTCGACTTTATTCTGGGCGACGCCCATGGACGCGCCTGCGCGCGCCCTCTGACAATGCTGGTCGAGGAGACCCTGCGGGGAATGGGGTATTCGGTTGTCCGCAACACGCCTTACTCCGGCGGCTTTATCACGCGCAATTACGGCCGACCCGAGCGCGGCGTGCATGCACTGCAAATTGAAATCAACCGCGCACTTTATATGGACGAAACCACCTTCGAGCGCACAGCCGGACTGGCCAAGGTCACCTCCGACATGAATGATCTGGCTGCGCGGCTGGTTGAACTCGAGCCCGCCGCACTTGCGGCCTGACGCCTCGACCTTGTCCCCGCAAAACCCATCTTCGAATCCTCCGCACACCACACTGGTGAGAGATGCGGAGGACGCAGACATCCCCGAAATTCAGCGTATTTACGCTGAACATGTTCTGACCGGCCTCGCCTCCTTCGAAGAGCTCCCGCCAGATGCCGCAGAAATGGCAAAGCGCATGCACGACACCCAGGCGCGCAATTTGCCCTATCTGGTCTCGACCCATGCCGATGCAAAGGGCTCGGAAAAAATCCGCGGTTTTGCCTATGCGAGCCTTTTCAGGGCGCGTTCAGCCTATCGATATACAATCGAGGATTCTGTGTATGTCGCTGGCGATGCCATCGGTCAGGGACATGGGAGCGCACTTCTGGGAGCCTTGATCGATCGCTGCACCGCGCTTGGCTATCGACAAATGATTGCCGTAATTGGCGACACCGCAAACGCGGCCTCAATCGGACTTCATTCGCATCTTGGCTTTCAGGAAACCGGCTCCATGCCAGCCGTCGGCTTTAAATTCGGCCGCTGGGTCGATTCGGTGCGTATGCAACGTGCCCTCGGCTCCGGATCCAGCACGCTTCCAGACGATTACAAGCCCTAAACAGCCGGGCGCTGCGTCTTCCCACCACCACCGCTAAGGCAAAAAAAGGGGCCGTGGTGGAACCACGGCCCGAAGTATAGGGAGGAAACGCCTTAAAACGACACCGCAGTACGATGCCGCAATGCAATAAAAGCAGTTCGCACTTGCACAAACAAGCCTGAACGACTGGAAAACCTCTATTTGATTGAATATTTTTGAGATCACGACAAGTTTTGTAATTTTATTTCGTCATTTATAGTGCGCTGCACAATTTACATGCATGAAATCAGCCCCATGCCCAATATTGGCACAGGCCTTGCGATACTCCAGGCATGATGTCTTTGAATTTATTGCCTCGAATCACCTTTGCGCCTGTCTTCCTGGGACTTTTCGCATTCCTCGGCACTCTCGCTCTGGATATGCCCAACACCGCCAAGGCTTTGGAAACACGCGATATTTGTGCCCGCGCAATTGATCACACCGAATCTGGCCTAAAGCTACCGGGCGAGCTTTTGACAGCGATCTCACATGTCGAATCGGGTCGCTGGGATGCCGCCAACAAGGCACTTTATGCCTGGCCCTGGACCGTAACGAACGGGCCTGATGGGCAGTACTTTCCTACCAAGGATAAAGCGATCGCGCATGTGCGAAAGCTGCAGGCAAAAGGCATCCGCAATATCGACGTCGGGTGTATGCAGATCAATCTGCGTTACCACCCGAAAGCATTCGAGAACCTCGAAAGCGCCTTTGATCCTGCAACCAACACCGCATATGCGGCAGAGCTGCTCGGTAACCTCTTTCGTGCCCACAAGTCATGGGGCGAAGCCATCAAGCGCTATCATTCAGCCAATGCAAAGTTTAATCGCCCCTACCACGACAAGGTCGTGCGTCAGTGGAATGGTGCCCGAAGCACGGCAGCCGAAGAGCATCGTCGAAAGGTCATCGCGGCGCACCGCGCACAACGCGAGAAGTGGCGCGCTGAACGGGCCGCCCAATTGGCAGATGCAAGTTCAGCAACCGGCTCTCCAAATCGACCCTAAACAGCGTCTTGGAGCAACCCTGCGCGCCGTGCAAAGGTGCACGCGATGTGTGGACCCCAAAACCTCCTCAGCAAGCCGCGTGGCCGGCCATGAACGATGCTTCGATTGATCCATCGGATGCGGCCCGGGTTTCCCTCAGCGGGGAGAGTGATGTCTGGACCCTCGAACTTGCAGGGCGGTGGACGACACGCCGGATAACGGCTGTCGATTCTCAACTACGTTTGCTGGAAGTACCGGCAAACAGTCAGGTTGCCATTGATTGCAGTCAGATCGAGGCCTTCGACACAGCTGGTGCATGGTTGATCGACCGCACCGAGCGTGGACTGAACGCGCGGGGCCTGAAAGTATCGATTGAAAACCTCTCGCCTGAACAGGCGCAATTGCTTGTGACCGTGAAATCCAGCGACACGCTGTTTCCCGAGACTCCCGAGGCCCCCAACTCCTTCGTGGCAGTTGTGGAGCGCGTCGGGAAAGCGACCTACCAGATCTGCGGTGAAGGGCGTGACCTCGTCAATTTCCTTGGCCATTCCGTTGTTGTCCTGGGGCGCTCCATTGCCCATCCGGGCAAAGTCAGACTGACACCGCTGGTGCACCACATTGAACAGGCCGGCCTGAACGCCATTCCCATTGTTGGGCTTATTTCGTTCCTGATTGGCGTCGTGCTTGCCTTTCAGGGTGCCGAACAACTTGCGAAATTCGGCGCCCAGATATTTACCGTCAACATTGTCGCCCAGGGCGTATTGCGTGAGATGGGCGTCTTGCTGACAGCAATCATGCTGGCCGGGCGCTCGGGAAGTGCGTTCACCGCACAAATCGGAACCATGAAGGTTCGTGAGGAAGTGGATGCCATGCAAACCATCGGGCTCGACCCGATGGAAATTCTTGTCCTGCCCCGCCTTTGGGCGCTGGTGATCGTTCTTCCGCTGCTCACATTCTTTGCCAATATGATGGGATTGCTGGGCGGTGCCATCATGGCGACGGCCACTTTGGATGTGACATTCTTCCAGTTTGCCCGCCAACTTAGTGGCGCCATCACGATGTGGACCTTCTGGATCGGAATTATCAAGGCACCGATCTTCGGTTTCATCATCGGGCTGGTAGGCTGTTATGAGGGCATGCGGGTTTCCGGCAGCGCCGAATCGGTCGGGCGCATGACCACCCGTTCGGTTGTGGAATCGATCTTTCTGGTCATTGTACTGGATGCCATGTTCTCCGTTCTCTTCGCCACGATCGGGATCTAATGATGAACACCCCGGTCCAGAACATGAATGATGGCGCCCCAATCCTCCACGTGACAGGCCTGCGCACGCAGTTCGGAACCAATGTCATTCACGACAATCTGGAACTGGCCGTCCGCCCCGGCGAAATCATGGGAATTGTGGGCGGATCAGGTTCCGGGAAATCGGTGTTGCTACGCACCGTACTGGGCCTCAACCGGCCGACTGCCGCCCGTACCGAGATGTCGAAACACTAATTTCGGATGCCTCGACCACCATGACCAATCTGCGCGAAGCCAGTGCTGCCATGGCGGGGATTGCCGATCACGCAAAGACAGCTCTGACTCAGATCGGAGACGCAGCTGGAACCGTCGCGGACAACCGCGAAAACATAGAAGGTCTGATCAAGGATCTACGCACAACCTCTGATGCCTTTACCGCTATGTCGGAGCAAATGACCGCGCTCGTCGAAGAGAACCGCCTGCCCCTGCGTGAATTTACTGGTGAGGGACTCTCTGAACTCGCCAATTTCATGTCTGAAGCACGCGCCCTGATGGATAGCCTCACCCGGGTATCCTCTCAGGTCGAGCGCGATCCCGCCCGTTTCCTCTTTGGCAACCAGCAGCAAGGTTATGAAACGCCCAACTGATATATCTCAAGTATATGCAAAAGCCCCCAATAGACTGCGCAGATCCTTTCTGCGCGGCGTATCCGCGCTTTCAGCCACCACGTTGCTCTGCGCCTGCGGCCTCACCCTTCCCGGACAGGGGCCACCACCGCGCTTGTTCCGCCTGACGCCGAAAAACACCTTCGCTCCGGATCTGCCCACCGTCGATTGGCAGCTGATTATCGAGGAACCCCTGGCGCCGACCGGCCTGAACACGGCCCGAATTGCGTTGCATCGCAAGATTGTCGAATTGGAGTATTACGCACTGGCAGGCTGGACAGATCGGGCGCCGGCAATGATCCAGACCCTTGTTGTTGAGTCCTTCGAAAATTCGTCCAAAATCCTGGCGGTTGGACGCAAATCCCTGGGCCTGCGATCGGATTTTGT
Source organism: uncultured Alphaproteobacteria bacterium (assembly GCA_943787745.1). Classification (GTDB taxonomy): domain Bacteria; phylum Pseudomonadota; class Alphaproteobacteria; order UBA6615; family UBA6615; genus JABJAG01. The sequence continues at coordinate 1,414,216 of CALSNJ010000002.1, forward strand.
CTTGAAGCTGGAACTGCGGGAGTTTCAGGCAGAATATAACGGCGATGGCCCGCCTGATGCTCATGTACGCATCAACGCGAAACTTGTCCGCATGCCTCAGCGCGCCATCATAGGATCACAGCGGTTCGAAGCCAGCATCAAGGCATCGGCGGACAATCTCGACGATATCGCCCTGGCCTTTGACGAAGCGCTTGGAAAAACATTGAAGGAATTGGTGGGCTGGACCCTGCTGACCGGGCAAGCATCAAACGCCAGTACGGCAAAGCGTTAGGCAGGGCCGTTCAGAGCGTTTTGCACAAAGCGAACCAGAACACGCAACGGCAGTGGCTTGTCGACGACAGCAAACACATCAAGCCCTTCTTCAGTGGCCCGCTTGACCTGATCCGCATAGCCCGACATGAGGATGATCTTGGGTTTGTAGTCGAGATTGGCAGCGAGCTGCGCAGCCTTGATCCCATCAAGCCCCGGCATCCGTACATCCATAATAACAACGGCGGGCTTGTCGCGGCGCATCGTGTTGACGGCTGCAAACCCGTTATCTTCCATCGCAACGGCAATGCCAAACCGAGAGAGAAAAGCCGCAATCTGGCCAGCCTGCTCGACATCGTCGTCAACGATCATGACCAGCGGTTGCTGTCCCTTGTCGCCGGAAGGTGATTTGGCTGCAAAGCCCTGCATTATCTATTCACCGGATATATCGAACTGAAGCACACGATCGTACCGTTTAAGGGTCATGATACAAACCACAAAAAAACAGAATTGAGACGAAGTTTATACATCTAAAATTTTTGCCCCCCCCCCAGTTACGTCAATATATCACGTAAGATACCGGAAACCTCCCTTAAATTCAGAGGCTTATGCAAAACTGCCGCGACACCGGCATTGGCCCAAATACTGTCATTGGTCTCAAACGCGGTGTGTCCAGTCATCACAATAACCGGGAGATCAGGCCGTTCGAATCGCACACGGGCCAGAAAATCAGCGCCATCCATGCCCGGCATACGTAAATCCGTCATTACGACGTGATAGTCACCCGACAGCACCTGGTTGAGAGCTTCCGCCCCGTTTGCCGCTGTATCTGTGATGTAACCGCGCGACGACAGGAATTTCGAAAGTGTCGAAGTTGCATCAGGCTCATCGTCAACAATCAGGATGCTTGGTCGATTTTTATGTTCCATTGCCTCACTCACCAACCATCTGACCTTCATTTTGGCGGGGTTTAGCGCCAGAATCAGTGACCGCGACCGGCAACCGTATTTCGAAAACAGCGCCCGATTGGCCATTCGACGCTGCAATTGCCCCCCCCATACCAGATACAATGCTGTAGCCGATCGCGAGCCCGAGCCCTGTCCCTTCGCCCGCACGTTTGGTCGTGAAAAACGGCTCGAATACGCGGCCAATGACATCTTCAGGCAAGCCACCACCATTGTCTGAAACAGTTATGACAACCTCCTCTGGTCGGCGGCTGCCCGTTTGGCCGTCACGACTGCTGGCGAGAAAGGCCGATATCTCGATCAGCCCCTTGCCGTCGGGTCGCGATTGCGCGTCCCCTCTAAATCCTGACGTCCGTTGCCCCGCACAGCATCGCGGGCATTGGCCAGCAAATTCAAAATGACCTGCTCCAGCCTGATCGGCTGCCCCTGAACCTTCGCGGTCTGCTTGGGGACCACCATGCGCACTTCGACGCCATCAAGGAGATACTGATCATGGATCATGGTGGTCGCCGCAGTAATGCTCTCAATGGGATCAAACCGAGCCTCGCTGGCGTCATCCTGACGACTAAAGACACGTAGATGGTTGATGATATTGGCCATCCGTTCGGTCTGATTCGAGATCCGCTCGAACTCTTCAAGGTGACTTTCCATATCCGCCTTGTCCTCTTCCATCAGGATGAGGCTTGAATCCGCAGCCATACGAATGATGTTGAGGGGCTGGTTGAGCTCGTGCGCCATGCTGGCTGCCATTTCGCCCAGCAACGCCAGTTTCGAAGTTTGAACAAGCTGCTCCTGCGCCAGCTTCCGCTCCGTGATATCTCGCCAGATCACCAGAATGGATGCTTCTCCCTGATACATAAACTCGACGCCGAGCGCTTCTGCATTGAAGACCTCTCCGTCACTCTTCAGCGCCAGAAACTCCTTGAAGTGCAGATCATCTTCAAAACTCGACATCGCCGGCGAATTCCGTGCGGTCGCGTGATCATCGGGATGGACAAAATCGAGCAGGCGACGGCCGATTAGGTTTTCCGGCGAACCAACACCCAGCAAATGCGCCCCGGCCGCGTTCACAAAAACAAAACGCCCGCCGGTGTGCACCGCAATCATATCCGGCGAGGCCTCAGTCAAACGCCGGTAGCGATCCTCGCTTTCTTCCATCGCTGCAAGTGCCCGTCGCTCGGCTGTCACATCGGTAAAGACGCACACCCAGCCTCCTTCAAGCACCGGGTCCGCCCGCACCATAAGGACCTGGCGCCCAATGCGAGTGACCTCAAATTGAAACGCTGATTCTTCTTTAAGTCGGGCATCAAGAACCCGGAAGAGATCACCTCCCTCCGAGAGGCCATGAAGGGGCAGTGGTTCGGCACCGATCGCCTCCAGAATTTCCTGCAGCCCAAGCCCATAGGTCGACATTCCCTCACCCAACACGGCGAGACGATCCAATCGGGTGTTCGACAGCACAGCTCGCAGGTCGGCGTCCAGAACCACAAGTCCTTCGCCCATTCCCTCCAGCGTTGCCTGCAGAAAACTTGTCTTCTCGGCCAACTCATCCTGACCGTGACGAATGTCGGTGATATCCGTCACCACACAAACCGTTCCGCCATCTGCCGTGCGCCGGCCCAGCAACTGCACATAGCGCCCGTCTGAGAACCGGACCTCTCGCCGTGAGTCAGGCCCTTCAAACCAACTGGATTGCTCTTCAACCCAGGCGTCAATGCGGCCCTCTGCATCTAGAACCGACCCGCTTTCAGCACTGCCCCGCATCAGTGTTTCAAACCGCGTGCCCGCGACAATCAGCTTCGATGCGCCAGGCAGGTAAAGCGGTGCCCGCGAGTTCCAAAGCGTCAACCTGCCCAACTCATCAAAAAGAATAAATCCGGCGGGAATGGATTCAATGGCCTCGAACAATTGCGTTTGCGCAAGCCGGGCACGGTTCTCAGCGAGAACCATCGCTGTCACATCCGATCCCGTTCCGCGATACCCGAGAAACTCCCCGGACGGGCTAAAAATTGGCAGCCCGTTCAAAAGGAAATAGAAAATATTCCCATCCTCGCGCGCCCGGGATGCACGAATATTTCGAAACGGCTGCCGGGTTTCAATGGAGTTCAGCAATCGTTCCCAATCGCCATGATTTTCATAGGGCGGGAAATCGTGAAGCTTGCGACCGGTATAGCTATCGGTTGTATCACCGGAAACTTCTGCATATCGGCCGCTCATATAGACAAACCGCGACTCTGCATCGAGCTCCCATACCCAGTCAGATGCAGCGCTGGTGAAGTCTCGATAGCGCTGCTCACTATCAGATATCTCGGCTTCATGTCGCTTCAGGTCTGATATATCAGCGAAGGTCGCAACAATCCCGCCGTCGGCAGTCGACGCCTGATTGAGCATCAGCCATCGCCCTTCGGACAATTCCATCTCAATGGGCAAATCACCGGCACGACAACTTCTCACAACCTCATCGGTCCACTCTTCAGCACGACCGACCGCCGCTTGCACGCGACCGCTTTTGCCTAGCAGCATGAAAAACGTGTCGAAAGAGATGCCCGTGGCGATACTCTCTTGTATCTCCGGCAGAATTTCATCGAACTTCTTGTTGCACTCAATCAGTCGGTCCTCCGCATCAAACAGTGCGAAAGCTTCCGACATGCTGTTGAGCGCCCCTTCAAGGCGCATCTGCGCTGCTCTGAGGTCGCTGGTTAGTCCTTCATTTTCAAAGGACAGCCGGAAACTGTCCCGAAAATTGCGGCTCGCCGCTCGCCCAAGAAACACCAGCGCCAACAGAAAAACGATACCGGCAACGCCCAACACCAGATGGGGTGCGGATTCCTGCAGCATCAACACAATTATCGCCGGGACTGTCAGAGGGACGACAAAGGCGATAAGAGCGGGGGCATATGGCGAGAAACTGGCCGTGCCGCCCGCAGCTGTGCCGAGAACAAAGACAATCAGGAACGACTGGATCAGGAAGCTGTCCTGCGGAAACATCAGCGCAGAGCCAATGCCCCAGATCGCGCCACTTGCCCCATAGGCCATCACCCAGAGGTTGCGCCAATTCGCCCCGAACCCCTTCCCCGCAGCCACGGCCTGATCGAAACGTCGGTACATAAAAAACCGAAACAGCGAAATTGCCCAGACAAGACCAGCCCAGACAAGAAGCGTCGCGAGGGATTCGCGCCCCCATAGCATCGCCACCAGAATGACGCTGTTGACCGGTGGCACGAAATTGCTGATCCGCCCCTGACGATTAAGCGCAATCAGCTGCGCCCGTGTCAGTCGGGCGGCATACTCGCGTTCTGTGCTCTGCATGGCGTCGATGTCACCGGCCTCCGGCGATACTGCGTGCTGATTTCTCCCACAATATGGCGCACATCCTATCAGCCCCACAACGATGCAGGTGGCGGCTGAAGCAGGCTTCCGTCAGCCGCGATGCCCGGCTCACGATCGCGGGCAAGAAGCAAGGGGCCATCAAGATCGACAAACCCCGCATCTTGCGCAACCAGAAATGCCGGGGCCATCGCCAGGCTGGTTCCCACCATACAGCCCACCATCACGCCAAAACCGGCAGCACGTGCGGCAGCTGCCGTTGCCAGCGCGGCAGTCAGGCCACCGGTCTTATCGAGTTTTATATTCACAAAGTCATACCTGCCAACCAGTTCAGGAATGCTGGTCGCATCGTGAAACGATTCATCAGCACAAATCGGGACGGAGCGCTCCAGATCTGCCAATTCGGCATCAGCGCCCTGCGGCATCGGCTGTTCGATCAGGACAACACCGAGATCAGCCAGAACAGCGTGATGAGACAGGTAGGTCGCGGCATCCCAGGACTCATTCGCATCCACAATCAGATGCGCTTGTGGCGCCATGTCATGCACGGCGCGAACCCGCGCAATATCATCGGTCCCGGTCAGCTTGAGCTTGAGAAGAGGTCGGGCTGCGTTCTCCGCGGCGGCTTCCGCCATTGCTTCGGGCGAGTCCGCACTGAGGGTAAAGGCTGTCTCAACAGGTTCCAGCGCCGAGAGCCCGGCGCATTGCCAAGCGCGCACTCCGGAACGTTTGGCTTCAAAATCCCAGAACGCACAATCAATCGCATTGCGCGCTGCACCGGGCGGCAATGCCATTTGAAGGTCCTGGCGGTCCAGCCCGGCAGCGATTTCGGGTGCCAGCGACATAATTTGTGCAAGCACGGATTCCGGTGTTTCGTCATAACGGGCGTTCGGGCCGCACTCACCCCGGCCTGATATTTCCCCGTCTGAAATCGTCGCGGTGACCACGATCGTCTCCGCCTTACTTCCCCGCGAGATCGTGAAGAGGCGTCGCAGGGGGAAAGCTTCAATCTCGGCTGTCAGGACCTTCATGGGGCTAGATCGCCTCCAGCGCATCAACCAGAGGCGCAACGCCGTCCAACACGGGATCCACCGCAGGCATACCGTGCGCGACCGCCAGCCTTTTCAAGAGTTCTTTTCGCGTCTGCTCACTCTCCATCGCAGAGGTGTTGACGGCAATCCCGATGCAGCGCGCACCTGGATTGGTCAGGTGAGCGGCATTGAGATGCCCTTCGATACAGGTTGCAATATCCGGAAGAGGCTGGTGCGGCAGACCACGCATATGGGTGCGCGTAGGCTCATGACAAAGCACAAGCGCATCAGGTTGCGCGCCATGTACCAACCCCATCGTCACACCCGCATAGGAGGGGTGGAAAAGAGACCCCTGACCCTCAACGATGTCCCAGTGATCGGGCGCGTTCTCGGGGGCCAGCCATTCTGTGGCTCCGGAAATGAAATCGGACACCACCGCATCGACGGAGACACCTTCTCCGGCGATGAATATCCCGGTCTGACCGGTTGCCCGAAAGTCGCAATTCACGCCGCGTGATGTCAGTTCCTTCTCAATAGCCAGCGCGGTGTACATCTTGCCGACGGAGCAGTCTGTCCCAACAGCCAGCAGTCGTTTGCCCGCACGGCGGGCACCGGTTCCGACCTCAAAGCTTCGATCAGGGTGACGAACGTCGAAAATCTGCTGACCATGAGCTTGAGCGGCATCCCGCACGACAGGGATATCCGCCACACGCGTGTGCAAACCCGACGCGATATCCATCCCGGCTTCCAGAGCGGCGAGGATGGTCGAGATCCAGTTCTCTCCAACAACACCCCCGCGATTGGCAACGCCAATCACGAGAGTGCGCACGCCTGCGGCTGCTGCGTCGGAGATCGACATCTCGGGCAGGCCAAGATCAGCGTGACAGTCTGGCAAACGCAATTGCCCGAGGCACCAATCACGACGCCAGTGAACGATCCCGTGCGCCGTCTTGGCCGCCAGCTGATCAGCCGCATCGCCTAAAAACATATGGTAAGGATGTCTAATTTGCATAACTGGCTCCCCTTCCGGCCCAAAGGTTGCTGCGCGACCTTCCCGACCGGTATTGTCCGCACATAACAAGCACGGAGTTCGACGACCATGTTTACCACACGCCCGGAAATACGTGGCACCCACGGCATGGTCGCTTCGACCCATTATCTGGCCAGTATGGCCGGATGGCGCATGCTGGAAATCGGCGGCAACGCATTCGACGCTGCCGTAGCAACTGGTCTCGCGCTACAGGTCGTTCACCCCTATCAGAATGGCCCCGGCGGCGATCTGCCGATCGTGCTTTACAACGCAGCCACGGGCAAGACCGAGGTCATTTGCGGACAGGGAGTCGCACCGCAAGCCGCAACGATAGAGGCCTTCAACAGCATGGGTCTCGATATGATCCCCGGCACAGGCCTGCTGGCACCCTGTGTGCCCGGCGCCTTTGATGCCTGGATGCTGTTGCTCCGCGACTACGGACGCCTGCCCCTGCGGGAAGTGATCACCCCGGCGATCGGCTATGCGCGTGACGGCTATGCCGTTGTCCCGATGATGCGCTCCATCATCGAAGGCGTGGCCGAACTCTTCCGCACCGCCTGGACCACATCCGCCGAACAATGGTTGCCCAATGGGAATGTGCCCAATGTGGGCGACATGCATCGCACGCCGGTTCTCGCGGCCACCTACCAGCGTCTCCTCGACGAGGCTGAATCCAAAGGTGGAGATCGGGAAGACACAATCGAAGCGGCTCGGAAAGTCTTTTACGAAGGTTTCATCGCCGAAGAGATCGACAAATTCTGTCGCGAAACCGAATGGCTGGATTCCTCCGGTGAGAAACATGGTGGCTTGCTGACGGCCGATGACATGGCCAACTGGAATGCGACCATTGAGGCCCCGGCCAGCTACGACTACGACGGCTATACGGTGTGCAAGCCCGGCGTCTGGAGTCAGGGCCCGGTCTTCCTGCAGCAACTCGCGCTGTTGAAGGGTTTTGACATTGCGGGCATGGATCCGCTTGGTCCGGATTTCGCGCACACCCAGATCGAATGCGCAAAGCTGGCGCTGGCGGACCGGGAAGCCTGGTATGGCGATCCGGCCGTCAATGATGTCCCAATCGAAACGCTTTTGTCGGAGGATTACAACAACGCGCGCCGCGCGCTGGTCGGGGAAACAGCCTCGACAGAATTCCTTCCCGGATCCCCTGATGGTCGCAACCCGGCGCTGGCCGAGTTTTCGATTCTCGATCCGAATGCCAAGCAAGCACCTGGTGCCGGTGAACCCAATGCGGCAAAGGCAGGCATTGGCGAGCCCAACGCGGCACACAACGCCGATGGTGATACGGTGCACTGCGATGCGGCTGACCGCGAAGGCAACATGGTCGCCTGCATGCCCAGTGGTGGCTGGCTGCAATCCTCACCCACGATCCCCTCCCTCGGATTTTGTCTTGGCACACGCGCCCAGATGTACTGGCTGCAGGAGGGGTTCCCGACGACTCTGCAGCCAGGTATTCGTCCGCGCACGACACTCAGCCCGACCCTCGCACTTCGCGACGGCGCACCTTATCTCGCGTTTGGCACGCCGGGTGGCGACGCGCAGGACCAATGGGCCCTGACCATGTTCCTGCGGCATATCCATCACGGCTACAACCTGCAGGAAGCCATCGACGCGCCGAACTTCCACACCGACCACCTGCCATCGAGCTTCTACCCCCGGACCTTCCAGCCTGCCGCCGTCAAGGCAGAGAACCGGTTTCCGCCAGAGACCATCGAAGAACTGCGTCGCCGTGGACATGTGATCACAATGGTTGGCGACTGGGCTTCTGGCCGCATGGTGGCTGTTGGTCGCGAACATGACGGGCATGGCTGGGTCCTGAAGGGCGCTGCCCATCCCCGGTTCCAGGAAGCCTACGCGGTCGGTCGCTAGCAGACTTCATGGGAACGGGCATCACCGGCAGCCTGCGCAACGGGCCCTACAACCGCATCTGGGCGCTGTCCTGGCCGACGATCCTGTCAAACCTGACCGTCCCCATGCTCGGCGCTGTCGACACCGCCGTAATGGGGCATCTGCCCGACCCCGCCTATGTCGGGGGCGTGGCCGTCGGCAGCATGATCTTTTCGTTTCTCTACTGGGGCTTCGGCTTTCTGCGGATGGGCACGACTGGTTTCGTCGCTCAGGCCCGGGGCCGCGAGGACGGCGACGAGATACGCGCAATACTTGCCCGTGCACTTCTTGTCGGCTTGATGGCCGCAGTCGTGCTCATGGTCGCACAACTGCCGTTGCGGCTGGGTGCCATCGGAATTATCGAAGCGGCACCCGACGTCGAAACTTTCGCAGAGGCCTATTTCAACACCCGAATCTGGGGCGCGCCCGCAACCCTTGCAAACTATGCCGTGCTCGGTTGGTTGCTTGGGATGCAATACGCGCGGGTCGCCTTGGCCATCCAGATCGTGATCAATGGCCTGAATGCTGCCCTCGACATCTGGTTCGTGGTCGACCTCGGCTGGGGCGTGGAGGGCGTCGCGCTCGCAACCGCGATTGCGCAATATACCGGAGCGATGATGGGACTGGGTCTCATCGCGTACCGACTGAAGGCCACCCCCGGCACCTGGTCACGACGGCGTATTCTCGATCTCGTAGAACTTGGAGCCCTGTTCCGGGTAAGCCGGGACATCTTCTTGCGCACCCTCGCGATGATTTTCGCCTGGTCGCTCCTGACTTGGATGGGCGCGCGACTGGGCACAACGGTTCTGGCGGCCAACGCGCTGTTGATGGTTTTCCAGTCCTTCCTCGCCCATGGGCTTGATGGCTTTGCGCATGCCACATCAGCCCTTGTCGGCGAAGCCGTGGGTGCCAAAAACCGGCGCGCCCTGCGCGCCACGGTGACCGCCTCGACCTTCATGGCGGCGTGCGTTGCGATTGCTTATGCGATGATCTACGGCCTGTTTGGCAGCAACCTGCTCGCGATACTCACCAATATTCCCGAATTACGCGCATTTGCAGGGGATTACCTGTTCTGGATGGCGATTTCACCAATCCTCTCGGTCTGGGCCTACCAGTTGGATGGTATTTTCATCGGCGCCACGCGTGCCGCTGAAATGCGCAACGCCATGCTGGTATCCGTCGCGATATACACCCTCGCCATGTTCACGCTCCCCGATATTTGGGGAAACCATGGTCTTTGGGCCTCTGTAATGCTGTTCATGGTGGTCCGCGCACTCACCCTGATTGTGTTCTATTCACGGGTGGAGCGGATGGTCGAAACCCCGTGACAAACTGCTGATACTGCTACGAAATTTTTACCAAACGGCGCGAAAGTGCAGTTGACACGCAATCGGGCCGTGACGCATCTTCTGCGCAATGTCGGTGGGTCGGGTGATGGGATTCCACCGGCTTTTGATTCGGGGCTGAGGATTTAGGTTTGCAGGTCGAAAAACTCAAAAAGTCACATGTCGTTGTTGCCGGGGCCGTGCTCGTTCTGTTGCCCGCACTCGCCTATTTTATCGGCACAACCTCCGTCCCCCAGAACGACACCATGGTCGCGGCAGTCGAAAGAACGTCAGTCGACGCGCCCGAAACGATTGCCCCACCTGCGCCCGTTGTTGTCGAAGCTCCCAAAGCACCTGAACCGCGGGTCGAGATCGTCGAAATCGAGAGCGGCGATAACCTGATGGAAGTGCTGGTTCGCGTCGGTGCCGAACGCTTTGACGCCCATGTCGCAATTCAGTCATTGCAAGGCGTTTACGACCCGCGGCGCGACCTTCGGGTCGGTGACGAACTACGGGTCACACTCGGCCCGGTGACCGAGACCGGCACCGGCAGTGGAAACGGTTCATTTGAAGCCCTCGACTACGTACTGTCCGGTTTGAAGTTGCCGGTGTCCTATGACCGTGAAGTACTTGTGGACCGCAACGAGGACGGCGGTTTTGTTGCCCGCGAGGTGATTCTCCCACTCGAAACCGAAACAATACGCGTTGCCGACACAATCGACACCAGCCTGTTTGTAAACGCCAGCAGAGCCGGCGTGCCAACTTCTGTTCTCATCGAACTGGTCCGGATCTTCAGCTTCGACGTCGATTTTCAGCGGGACATCTGGCGCGATGACAAATTCGAGGTCCTGTTTGATGTCCAACGCAATGCCGATGGCGAGATCGTGGGCGATGGTGCGGTTCACTATGCCAAGCTGACCCTGCGCGGGACCGAGCTTCCGCTTTATCGTTTTGAGAACTCACATGGTGACATCGACTACTTCAACGAGAAGGGCGAAGGCGTCCGCAAAGCGTTGATGAAGACACCCATCGATGGCGCCCGCCTGTCGTCTCGTTTTGGCAAGCGCAAGCATCCCATTCTGGGCTATACCCGCCAGCACTCCGGTGTGGATTTTGCCGCACCACGCGGAACCCCGATCTATGCTGCCGGAGATGGCAGCGTGGTCCGTGCAGGTCCGTTCAGTTCCTTCGGGAACTACATCAAGATTCGCCACAACGGCACCTACTCGACAGCCTATGCGCATCTCAATGCTTTTGCCCGCGGCATTCGCCAGGGCAAACGCGTGCGGCAGGGTCAGATCATCGGCTATGTCGGCACAACGGGTCGCTCCACAGGCCCGCATCTACACTACGAGATCCACCGCGACGGCAAAGCGATTAACCCACTTGGCCTGAAACTTCCCAGTGGCGAGAAACTCAAAGGGGATCGCCTGACGGCCTTCCTTGCACACCGCGATACGGTCAACAGCCGGTTTGCAGCCCTTGCTGCGCCTGCCTTCGTTGCGGAAAACCAGCAGCCTGCCGCTGCCGAAGCGCAGGCCCTTACGGAGTAAACTGCTCCCGCGTCGCACGCGCCAGGGCGAGCAACTGATCGCGATCCTTCTTGCCGATCAGCACATAAGCGAGCGGGCCATCTTTCCACCAGAAAGCTGACACACCGTCATAGCTGGTGAATTCGAAGTCATTCCCGCGGCCGGTTTCATCCTGCTCGATATAGATGGTGATCCGCTCACCGCCACCTGTTTCATACATGAACTGTGCCGCCGGCCCGGTGACACTGGCCGGCAAGAGCCGACCGCCAACCAACTGATAGCCCTGCGCCGAAAGGTCAGGCGCAACCAGCTCGTTCTGTAACCGCCGGGACAGCCACGCCACAAGGTGCTTTTCTTCCTGAGCATTCACTTCGACCGCGTGGCGTTTCTCGCCCACATACAGACTGTGCGCACGCACAGCATCCTGGGTAAACGCCGTTGCCACGACCTGACTTTGATTGATTGCGTCATTGGCAAACCAGCCGCCAGCCGCACCCACAACCACAAGCGCGATCATCGCAGCCATCCGCCAGACCGGACTCGGCTGCACTGAAACCAACGCATCGATGTTTTGCAGTTGTGCCGGCACTGGGCGGTCCAGAAGCCCAGAGAACGCTTGCTCAACAGCCTCTCGCTGTGCGCGCAGATCTGCAACCCGCGCGGCTGCGTCCGGGTTTGAGAGCAGCCAGCTTTCAATCTCTGCCCGGCGCGCGGGATCGAGCCGGTCGTCGACCAGTGCCTGGATCTCGTCTTCGCGCGGTTCTGTTATCTCATTGCTCACGTTGCACTCCGTCCGCGCGATTTGGTTTCCCCGGCCACCTCTTCACGCACCTTGTCGCGCGCGCGCGACAATCTCGACATTACGGTTCCAATCGGGACGCCTGTGATCTCAGCCGTCTCGTCATAACTAAAGCCCTCCATCGTCACCAGCAGCAGCGTCTGGCGTTGCGGGTCCGACAAGCCCTGAATGGCTTTGACCACTTCGCGCAACTGAATGCTGTGCACCTGATTGGCGGGCACCGCCATCGATGGGAAGTAATCCTGTATCTCCACAACATCGGGTCGCGCGACGGCCCGCGCCACATCGTTCACGTATATGTTGTGCAGAATTGTGAAAAGCCAACCGCGCAGATTCCCCGGATGACGCCACAGGTGCCAGCGCGACAGCGCGCGGACAAGACAGTCCTGCACCAGATCATCGGCGCGCTGTTCGTCCTGACGCAACAAGACGAGCGCGTAACGCCGAAGACTTGGTATATGCGGTTCGACAAGATCGAACGAAGTGCGGCCCATTCCATGCTCCACGCGAATGACGACGGAGACGAAATTCGGGGAGATTTCATCACCGCCGTCGATCGGGGGTGTTCGCCGACAAGGATGAGCGGCCTGCACCTGGTTTGACAAGGGCTGAGCCATAGAATTCGACATCCGCACTGGTCACCTTTGGCAGAAAATTGCCGGATGCCCGCGAATTGCGAACGACCAGCGCTTACGTACCAGACATTCGCCCCACGCGACCATCCGACCGCCTACTTGCCTAGGCACACCATGAACAGGTTGCGTGGAGGTTTATTCCAAAACTATTTTTCGCGTGACGGCTCACGCAGAGCCAGAGTCATCAAAGCCTTCATCAAAGCCGTTTGATCAATGGCTGCCACCACACCCGGCGCGACAATGGCGGTGTGGTCCAGGCCTTCGAGAATCAGTGACTGCGGACAAATTTCAACCGCCGAACGCACCGCAACAAGACCATCGCTGGGCACGCCGGTTTCGTGCATCCACAAGAGCGCGGGATAGTTCCAGGGCGTCGGCCTCTGGTACTCGTCTGGATGATCCACATACGAGGCAAGGCAAATTGGCTCAATCTCGGCCATGACCCCAGCAATCTCGGAACTGTTTTCGGAAAGATACGTCATTCGGGCCTGGGTCGTCAGATCGGTCAGAGATTCGCCGCGCCCGCCAAGAGCCTGCAACAAGACGCTCGCCGTTTCCGGCAATCCGGCAACATCTGTCGCCAAATCCGCCACCGGGGATCCCTTGAACGGTGCTTGCATGGCGATCCAGCAACGCACCCGCGCGCGATCACGGGCAGAGGCTTTTCGCAAATATTCGAGAAGGTCGAGCCCACCTTTGCTGTGGGTCACAAAACACACCTGCCCCTCAACCCGCGCCATTATCTCCGACAGTCGCGCGGCATTGGTTGCCACAGTGTCTTCGGTTTCAACATCCGCGATCTGAGCGTTGATCCCCGCCTCGTCGAGCCAGTTGTAGATGCCGGCCATGTAGCCAAGAGAATCACCCAGAGATACCGATGAAACTGCGGTGTCGCTCAGCCAAGACGGCACAAAAATCACGCGCACGTCGTCGAATTGGGGGCGTATCTCTGCAAACGCTTGCTCGACCAGTGCGGCTGACAATTGATCTTCTTCAAGGAACCGCCCGTATTCGCTCGCCTGATCGCCAACGAGGTCAGGCAGTCCCGGGGCTGGCATGACAACTTCATGCCGCAACTGCGATGCAGTTCCAAAGAAGTACCCGAAGCCGCCCAACACAAAGAAGAGCGGCACAAGCACTATGGCGCCGCCGACCAAAAGCCAGCGGCGCCATTTACGTGGGGGCTTAGCCAACCACTGGTCCTTTCTGATCAAGCCGCGGCGGCATGAACAACCTCTCCGTTGATAACGAGGCCATCAGCTTCGGCTGTGACACGGACCTCATCGCCATCCGCAATCCCACCCTCAAGAATGCGAGACGCCAGAGGGTTCTGGAGATGACGCTGGATCACCCGCTTGAGTGGGCGTGCGCCATAGACCGGGTCATAGCCCGCATTGGCAAGCCACTCGGTCGCGGCCTCATCGAGTTCCAGCGTGATCTTCCGGTCTTCCAGCAGGCCACGCAGGTGGCCGAGCTGAATTTCAACGATACCCGACATCTGTTCCCGCGTCAGACGGTGGAACAACAAGATCTCATCAAGCCGGTTCAGGAATTCGGGCCGGAAGGACCCACGAACCACCTCCATGACCTGCTCACGAACCGCCCCGCTATCCTCGCCATCAGGCTGGTTGGCCATATACTCGCTGCCGAGGTTCGAAGTCATGATGATCAGCGTGTTCTTGAAGTCGACGGTCCGGCCCTGACCATCGGTCAGACGTCCGTCATCAAGCACCTGTAGCAAGACATTGAAGACGTCCGGATGCGCCTTTTCGATCTCATCGAACAGGATCACCTGGAACGGTCGCCGGCGGACGGCTTCGGTCAAGGCACCACCTTCCTCATAACCGACATAGCCCGGAGGGGCGCCGATCAGACGTGAGACCGCGTGTTTTTCCATGTATTCCGACATATCCACGCGAACCATGGCGTGTTCATCGTCGAACAGGAATTCGGCCAGAGCCTTGGTCAATTCGGTCTTGCCGACACCTGTTGGTCCCAGGAACAGAAACGACCCCATGGGACGGTTCGGGTCCTGGAGCCCCGCACGCGCGCGGCGCACAGCGTTGGAAATCGCGCCAATCGCCTCTTCCTGCCCAATCACACGTGCGCCGAGCCCCTGCTCCATTTCGAGCAGCTTCTCACGCTCGCCTTCGAGCATCTTGTCGACGGGTACACCCGTCCAGCGCGAGACCACACCAGCCACATGAGCGTCGGTGACCTCTTCTTCGAGCATATTGCCATCGGGAGCCTCATCAGCTTCCACGATCGCCCGCTCAAGCTCCGGGATCAGACCATAGGCCAGTTCACCGGCACGCTGCAGGTTGCCCTCGCGCTGTGCCTGTTCCAGTTCCTGACGCGCACCGTCCAGCTGTTCCTTGATCTTCTGGGTACCGGCAAGCTTTTCCTTTTCAGCCTGCCAGACAGACGTCAGATCCGCAGACCGTGACTCGAGTTCGGTCAGCTCTTCTTCCAGTGCCACAAGGCGATCCTTAGAAGCTGTGTCATTCTCTTTCTTCAGCGCTTCGCGCTCAATCTTGAGCTGAATGATCCGACGGTCGAGTTCATCAATCTCTTCCGGCTTGGAATCCACTTCCATGCGCAGCCGCGCGGATGCTTCATCGACCAGATCAATCGCCTTATCCGGCAGAAAACGATCCGTGATGTAGCGGTTCGAAAGGGTCGCGGCTGACACAAGGGCTGAATCGGTGATCCGCACCCCGTGGTGGAGTTCGTATTTTTCCTTCAAGCCACGCAGGATCGAGATCGTATCTGCAACCGTCGGCTCGGATACAAAAACCGGCTGGAAACGCCGCGCCAACGCCGCATCCTTCTCGACATGTTTGCGATACTCATCCAGCGTTGTCGCACCGACACAGTGCAACTCGCCCCGCGCGAGCGCAGGCTTGAGCATGTTGGAGGCATCCATCGACCCCTCCGCAGCACCGGCACCAACAATCGTGTGCATCTCATCGATGAAGAGAACGATCTCACCCGCAGCGGAACTGACCTCCTCAAGTACGGATTTCAGCCGCTCCTCAAATTCTCCGCGAAATTTTGCGCCAGCGATCAGCGCGCCCATGTCGAGGGACAAAAGACGTTTGTCGCGCAGGCTTTCGGGTACATCCCCATTGATAATCCGCAAGGCAAGACCTTCAACGATGGCCGTCTTTCCGACACCGGGCTCACCAATCAGAACAGGGTTGTTTTTGGTCCGACGCGACAGAACCTGGATCGTCCGACGGATTTCCTCATCCCGTCCGATCACGGGATCAAGCTTGCCGTCAGCTGCAGCTTCGGTCAGATCGCGGGTGTATTTTTTGAGGGCTTCATAGGCATTCTCGGCCGTAGCGGAATCTGCCGTCCGGCCCTTGCGCAGCGCGTTAATGGCTTCGTTCAAGGACTGCGGTGTAACACCAGAATCAGCCAGAATCTTTGCAGCATCCGTCCCCGAGGCCAGCGCCAGGGCAAGAAGCAGTCGCTCAACGGTCACAAAGCTGTCGCCGGCTTTCTTGGCAATATCCTGAGCAGACGTCAGAACACGTCCGGTCTCCGGAGCCATATGCAAGCCCGAGGCGCCGCTTCCCTCAACCTTGGGCTGTTTGCCAAGCGCGAGGTCGACGGCCTGCTCGGCCTGGCGTGCATCCCCGCCTGCCGAACGAATAAGATTGGCACATAGGCCTTCCTCATCATCCAGCAATGCTTTCAGAAAATGTTCCGGGACAAGGCGCTGATGGGATTCGCGCTGCGCGATATCCTGCGCAACCTGAACAAACCCGCGTGCGCGTTCGGTGAAATTTTCAAAGTTCATTTGTCTCTCCATCAAAACCCCCTCTCATGAGGCAGGCTGTCATGGCGGACCCAAATATGGCATCCACCTCCTAAAGAGTGCGATCTCTGACCTGCCCTGGCCCTGGCACCGTTACTTGCGGTGCAGAACCTTCAACGGCACAGGCGAATCATCACCCTACAGATATGGTGTGGCCAATTCGCAACACAAGACACCCGTCCAGATTTTTACACCTGACGAGAGTGACCCGCATGCCAGCTACTGTGACAGATATTTATCGCTATCCGGTTAAGGGGCTTTCTGGCGAGAAACTGGTGGAAACCAGACTATCGCCCGGTCAAACCATCACCGGAGACCGCATCTTCGCACTCGGGCGACCAGGGTTTTCGTTTAACATCGAGAACCCGGTCTGGATGCCGAAGACAAATTTTCTTGCTCTGGTGCGGGATGCACAACTGGCCGAACTGACAACTCGCTACGATGATGCCAGCAACACTCTGACCGTGCGACTGGACGGGAATGAAGTCATTGCGGCCGACCTTTCAAGTGCAGACGGACGGGCCCAGCTTGAAGCCTTCTTCGAACGGTTCATGGCCGACGAAATTTCTGGGGCGCCGACGCTATTGAAAGCCGACGGACACAGTTTTTCCGATCTCGACGACAAGGTGATTTCGCTGATCAATCTTGAGAGCGTCCGCGAACTGAACAAAAAGACAGGCGCTGACACCAACCCCCTGCGGTTTCGCGGCAACGTCTATTTTAATGGCGTGCCAGCATGGGACGAACTCGACTGGGTAGATCGGGAACTTACAATCGGGGAAATGCGCTTAAAGGTCATCAAGCGGACCCGGCGTTGCGCCGCGACAAACGTTAATCCCGACACAGCGATACGAGACATGAATATCCCGGCGACCCTGCAAAAAAACTGGGGTCATGCCGATTTGGGAATTTATGCGCGCGTCATCAATGCCGGCACACTACGTCCCGGCGATGCCCTGAAACTCAGCAGTTAGGCAGGAGAAACTTCAGCCTCTTCACCAGACTCGCTCTCGGCGGCCGGTGCGGCATCGGTTTCTACGCTCTCTGAACGCGGCTTGCGCGCGCGACGCTTCCGAGGTGCTGGCTTGGCTTCGTTGCCATTCCCGGACTCAGCATCACGACGTTCGTCAGCATTCGAACCCCCATCATCAGATGAAGCGTTTTCCGAAGCAGGATTGTTGTTGTCACCAGACACATTCATCTCTGTTTCGGTTGAATTGCCGTCGAACGACTCATCCTGCTGCCCGTCTGCGTTATTGCGCGTCTCGGGCTTGGGACCATTCGCGATCATCAAACGGTAATAATGCTCGGCATGCTGCAAGAAGTTCTCCGCACCTACGCGATCACTACTCGACGCCGCATCGCGGGCGAGTTGCTGATATTTCTCGTAGATCTGCGAAGCATTCCCGCGCACACGTGCGCCTGGGCCGTTGCTGTCGAAGGTCTGATTTCGGGAGTTGCCGGACTTGCGTCCGCCGCGGCCCCGTGACCGCCTGTTGTTCGTATTATTTGGTCGCATTGCTTCCGTCTATCAGAGTTACTGATTACGGTGATCGCCCATCCGATCACGCAGATCCCATTTGGGACCATACGCTTTCTGAAGATTGCCGCCCGTGAGGGTCGACGGCTTCAAAATACGGATCCGGGAGTTCAGAGTTTTCGCAGAAAGCTTAAGGGATAGTGATCGCCACAAGCGGCGTGCGCTAAATCTGACTTGAGCACCCTAGGCGGGACGCTTTTGTTTTCCAAGCACTTTTTTCGTTGTTGTCATTCAATAGTTTCGTGCTGGAAGACCAGCACACGCGTGATGCCGGAAAGATCGTCACGAGATGAGCGCAACTGCAACCCGTTTGCCTTCGCCAGAATTGTGATCGCATCGGCCTGGCCTTCTCCGATCTCAAAAACCACAACACCGTTTTCAGCCATCAAACTGCTTACATTGGCAAGAATCGCGCGATAGGCATCCAACCCATCCGCGCCACCATCCAATGCAAGGTGAGGGTCATAATCGACCACATCACGGTCCAAGGTGACCAGCGCAGCGCTTTCAATATAGGGCGGGTTCGAGATCACCACGTCGAAGTCAGCATCGAGTTTCGTGTCCCAGCTGCCCAGCATCCAGTCGACTCGCGCATCGATATGGAGTCGCGCGCCGTTCCGGGATGCCACTTGCAGAGCCGCAGGTGACACATCGATCCCGACCCCGCTTGCCGCGCTGTACTCCGAAAGCAATGTCAGCAACAGGCAGCCACTTCCAGTTCCGAGGTCAAGAAACCGGTAGGTTTTTGTCCTATCCGGAAGATGTTCGAGAACGCCTTCGATCAGGGATTCACTGTCAGGGCGTGGCGTAAGAACATCACCGGTCACTTCAAATAAAAGCGACCAGAATTCGCGATTGCCAACAATCTGGGATATCGGCTCCCTCTCCTCACGGCGGGCAAGCAGATCATCGAACCGGGCGAGATCGCTCTGGGGAACAACAACATCTGAGTTCGCATAAAACCACGCATGTGGCTTCGCCAGGATGTATTCGAACAGAACCCGGGCATCCAGCGCTGCCGTTTCTATGCCGGCTTGCTCCAACCTTACACGGGCCGCAGCAAGCACCTCACGAACAGTCTGTCCTGCACGACCGGCAGGGTCAGCCATCAACGGACTCGTCCACAGACAGACGCGCGGCCTGGTCTTCTGTCACCAACGCATCGACCAATTCATCGAGCGCCTCGCCATCGAGAATTTTTTCTAGCTTGTGCATGGTCAGGTTGATCCGATGATCGGTCACCCGACCCTGTGGAAAATTATAGGTGCGAATACGCTCGGACCGATCGCCCGATCCGACCTGGCTTTTGCGCGCCTCGGCCCTCTCAGCGTCAATCAATTGTCGCTCGTGTTCATACAGCCGGGCACGTAGCACGCGCATGGCCTTCGCGCGGTTTTTGTGCTGCGATTTCTCATCCTGCTGCGTGACAACAATACCCGTTGGAATATGGGTGATGCGGATCGCACTATCGGTCGTGTTCACGGACTGCCCACCCGGACCAGATGCGCGATAGGTGTCGACACGCAAATCCGCATCCTCGATATGAACATCGACCTCTTCGGCTTCCGGCAACACCGCAACGGTGGCAGCTGATGTGTGGATCCGCCCACTGCTCTCGGTATCGGGCACCCGCTGAACGCGATGCACCCCGGACTCGTATTTCAGGCGCGAGAACACATCGCTGCCCGAGATGCTGGAGACAATTTCCTTGAACCCTCCAATACCCGTGTCGCTGGAGGCCATCACTTCGACTTTCCAGCCGCGATTCTCTGCATAACGCTGGTACATGCGAAACAGGTCGGCCGCAAACAGGGCGGCCTCATCGCCGCCGGTTCCGGCTCGGATTTCGAGGATCGCGTTCTTTGTGTCCGCCTCATCCTTGGGCAACAGCATAAGTTTGAGATTCTGTTCGACAACCGGCTCCCGCGCACGCAGCTCATCGAGCTCCATCGCTGCGAGCTCTTTCATCTCATCATCGGACTCCCCGTCCTCAAGAATTTCATTGAGGCCGGAAATTTCCTCACGTACGCCTTGCAGTTCGCGAATGGTCTCCACCACGCCATTGAGTTCGGAATACTCCTTGGAGAGCTTCACGAACTCCTGCGGGTCACTGCCATCCGTGCTGGCGAGCATGTCGGAGAGTTGCTCATGCCGCGCAACAACCCGGTCGAGCTTGTCGTCAAGACTCATTCTTTTCACTCCCTTGTCCCGCGCCGTCGGACATGTCGTCCTCTCCGGATCGGTCATTGTCATCCATTGCGAATAGTCGACGTGCGGCTTCCGCAATCATGTTGTCGTCTTCGCTGTCCCGCGCTGCAGCCCGCAATGCTTCCGAGGGTTGGTGCAACAAGCGATTGATCAATCGGCGCGTTGCCTCTTCGGCATCCAAAGATCTGTCTTCAGCCAGAATGTCCTCACGCATTTTCTCAAAATAGCTGCGCATATCCGAGACCTCCGAGCCAACCACGCGCTCGGCCGCATCATTCATGAACGCATCGGCATGACGTTCCACAATTTCCCAGGCCTCCTGCGCAGCCGCATCGCGCGCGGCCCGGTTGGACCGGGCAATCATCTCAAGGTCATCAAGGTCATAGAGGAAGACATCTTCCAACGACGTGATTTCCCGCTCCGCATCTGCCGGCACTGCGACGTCGAGGATAAACACCGGCTTGCGACGACGCGCCCGAATGGCCTGCTGCATCATTTGCGCGGTGACAATTTCCCGGCCCGTCCCGGCCGCGCCAATTACCAGATCAGCACGCTCGAGGGCTGCGGGCAGTTCATCAAAAGTCGCAGCATGTGCATCATAGGCACGGGCCGCTGAAGCCGCACGGTCCGGCGTCGGGCCTGCCACAACCACATGTCGCAACCCGTACTGTCGGAAGTGGTCCAGCATCAACCCGCCCATTTCGCCGGGCCCTATCAAAAGGGCAGACACGTCATCAAGGTCACCAAATAGATTTCGGATCGACTGAAGCGCTGCATTTGCGAGTGATAGCGGCCCTTCGGCTATCGCTGTATTCGTTCGCGCATCTTTGGCTGCCGAAAAGGCCTTCTGGAACAGATTGTCGAGATCGGCCCCAAGAGCACCCGACGCACGCACACGGGCATGTACTTCCTTGAGTTGGCCAAGCACCTCAGCCTCTCCCACGATCGCACTTTCAAGGCTTGAGGCGACCGCAAAGGTATGGCGTACCGCATCATGGCCACGCATTTCATAGATGGCATCGGGCTCCAGCGTTTCACCGCCAAGCCGCATTTCGATCAATGCACGCGCGGTTTGAAATGCCTTCTTTGGATCAGGAGCACAGCCAAGAAATTCAACACGATCACAGGTTGAAACGACAACCGCCTGTTCCAGGCCACCATTGCGCAACGCGGCCAGCACCGCGGGTTCATCAGCCGGAGCGACAAAAATCCTGTCGCGCAAAGCTGTGCTGCATGTCTTGTGGCTGGCGCCTACGACAACGAAGTCGGCCGGCGCCATCCGTTGATCGGGATGGGGGGCCATATCGCTTCGTCGCTAACGGTAGGCTGCCAGATGGTCCTTGAGGTCCGCGATCGCAACATCGGACTGTTCACCCGTATCGAGATTTCGGACCGTGACCGTGCCACGTTCAAGCTCGTCATCACCTATCAGAACCGCAACTGCCGCGTTGATCCGATCGGCACGTTTCAAGCCGCGCTTGAGCCCGCCCTTGTAGACGAGCTCCACTGTCAGGCCTGCGTGGCGCAACACGCCTGAAAGCCGCAACGCTTCTCGCTCTCCAGCTTCGCCCAGGCCGACCAGAGTGATGGCACGCGTAACAGCCGGTGCAGCGTCTGTCATCATGGCCAGACGCTCCAGCCCGGCGCCCCAGCCCACACCGGGAGTCCTGGGGCCGCCCATGGTTTCAATCAGTCCGTCATAGCGCCCACCCGCCAGCACGGTGCCTTGCGCGCCGAGTGCCTCCGTCGTGAATTCGAATGCCGTGTGACTGTAATAATCGAGACCGCGAACAATATGCGGGTTGCGTTTAAAAGCGACGCCCACCGTCTCCAGACCATCCTGAACCGCGGCGAAAAATGCCGCAGCCTCTTCGGTCATATAGTCATCGAAACGCGGCGCATCAGCGAGCAAGGCCCTGTCCCCAGCATCCTTGGAGTCCAAAATTCGCAGAGGATTTCGAACCAGACGATCACGGCTTTCTTCCGAAAGCTTGTCTGAAACACCGGAGAAATACGCGACCAGCGCCTCGCGATACTGTTCCTTGCTTTGCGCATCTCCGAGCGTGTTGAGCTCAAGTGTCGTTTCGGAGAGAATCCCCAACGTGTCGAGAATATCAGCCGCCATCGCGATAACTTCCACATCCGCGGTGGGTTCTGCGACACCAATCAGCTCTACACCAAACTGATGGAACTGCCGCTGACGTCCCTTCTGAGGACGTTCATGACGAAACATCGGGCCATGATAAAAACATTTGAGAGGCAGCTCATTCTGCAATCCACCAGATATAAAGGCACGCGCCACCCCCGCCGTACCTTCCGGGCGCAGGGTCAGGCTGTTCCCGCCCTTGTCCTCAAAGGTATACATTTCCTTTGTGACAATGTCGGACGTATCACCCAGCGTGCGCTGAAACACCTCGGTAAACTCAAAGATCGGTGTCGCCATGGGGGCAAACCCATAACGTTCGGCAATTTCACGGGCGGCCCCGGCAATCGCCAAATGGGAACGCGCCTCATCACCGATAAGGTCGTGGGTACCGCGAACAGGTTGGAGCTTGGCCACAATCAGGCTTTCAGGTTTTGGTTATTCAGCCGCAGAGGAGAGGTCAGTGTCTTCGGAGTCCTTCAGGGCCTCAATCTCGGCCGCCTTCTCCTCGACCAGACCAACAAGATGATCAACAATCCCCTTGTCCTTCAGGCGATGGTGCGGCTGTCCCGCCAGATAGACCTGATGGGTACCACGTCCGCCGCCGGTAAAACCGATATCCGTCATGGTCGCTTCACCAGGCCCATTCACAACACAGCCAATGACGGACACCGTCATGGGCGTGGTGATATGCGCCAGACGTTCCTCAAGGACCTTGACGGTCTCGATCACATCGAATTGCTGACGCGCGCAGGACGGACAGGAAATCACGTTCACACCGCGGTGCCGAAGGCCAAGTGACTTCAGCATGTCAAAGCCGACCTTCACCTCTTCAACCGGATCCGCAGAAAGGGAGACCCGCAACGTGTCGCCAATGCCGGACCAAAGCAGCATGCCAAGCCCAATTGACGATTTTACGGTACCGCTGCGCAATCCACCCGCTTCGGTAATGCCGATATGCAGGGGGTAATCACAGGCTTCGGCCAGCCCCTGATAAGACGCGACAGCCAGAAACACATCTGATGCCTTCACGGAAATCTTGAACTCAAAGAAGTCCTCATCCTCAAGCATCCGAATGGAGTTAAGTGCACTTTCGATCAACGCATCCGGGCACGGCTCACCATACTTTTCGAGAAGTTCCTTCTCGAGGCTGCCACCATTCACGCCAATACGCATGGAGCAATTGTTGTCCTTGGCCGCTTTGACGACCTCCTGAACCCGCTCGCGCGAACCGATATTCCCGGGATTAAGGCGCAAACAGGCCGCCCCGGCCTCCGCGGCTTCGATCGCACGCTGATAATGGAAATGAATGTCCGCAACGATCGGGACCGTCACTTCGGGCACGATCTCGTGCAATGCCTTTGTGCTCTCCTCGTCGGGGCAGGAGACGCGCACAATATCGGCACCGGCAACCTCCAGCGCACGAATCTGCGCGATGGTCCCGGCAACGTCTGTTGTGCGGGTGTTGGTCATCGACTGAACGGTGATCGGTGCACCGCCGCCAACGGGGACATCGCCCACCATGATCTGACGGCTCTGACGGCGCTCAATATCGCGATAGGGTCGCACACTCATGGCCTGTTCGAAGTCCTTAAAATCAGTCGGAGAGGTTGCCTGTAACATGCGCGCGGCACCCTCAGATTTCAACCGGAACCAGCCGGTTCTGCAAGCATGACGCTACTGAATGACAGCAGTGCCCGATTTCAGCAATTCAGGGTCAAGCCGAACATCCCGGCGGATATCGCCGCGCCCGCCGATTGTGGGCACAGATGTCCCATCAACGAGAATATCCAGACCGCCCGCATTGTTGGTCTGAAGGCTCAAACCCGGACGATTTGGCACCAGATAGCGATCACCTGCGCGCAGCATCTGGGTCAACAATGCGTTTTGCTGGCTGTCCATCACCTGTACCCAGGTATCCGTTTCCCGCGCGCTCAGAATGATCCGGGCATCGCGATTAACGATCCCATAAGTACGCCCTTCGGATTCGGCGTCTGCTGCAGCGGGCACGCCGGGAATGGAGGTCGCAGAAGCCGTCTGAGAGCCCGCGGCAACTGCCGGAGGTGATGCACTTTCGGGCTCGGGCGGCAATGCCACGCCGACATTCAGGTCCGAATTGGGACCCAGAGGCTCGGCGGGAACGGCAATGGCGGGTTGAGCTGCTGGCGCAACCTCCGGGGCGGATTCAACAACCGTTTCTGGAACCGTTGGTGCAGCAGTTTCAGGTTCTGGTGTTGCAGCGACTTCACCGGCAGGTTCGGCAGTCGGCACTTCGCTGGCCGTGTCTGAGCCCACCGCAGAAGGTTCTGACGAAACGCTGTCCGGCTCTTCAGAAATACCAGATGCGTCCTGGGCGTCAGATGCCATCGTTTGTGAAGTCACAGGCTCGACGGCAGGCGTTTCCGCCACCTCGACGTCAGCCGGAACCATCGCCTCGGCGGGCTGCATCACTTCGGCGATTGAGGCTGGCTCAGGCGCAACAGCCGGCACCTGTGCCGATTGAATCTCTTCCACTATGTCAGCTGGGGGCGGTGCTGACGCATCAGCTGTTTCAGCTGTATCGGGCAGGGTTTCCACCGCGGTCGGCACTGCAACCTTCACCGCTTCCGCCGTTTCAACGACGGCAGGTGCTTCCACTGCGACCGCGGCAACAGGAGTATCTGTCGAACCGGTCAGAACTTCAGGCGGTGGCGGAACACGTGCAACATCAATTGTGTTCTGGCTCTGCCACCAGTACCAGCCGCCCAGTCCAGCCGCAGCAACGACAAGACAAAGCGCGACAACCACTCCGCCTGGGAAACGCCCTTCAGGTACAGGTGTCGGGAAATCGAGATCCTGCTGGGATTCGATTCCGCTCGCCTCTTCCTTGAAACGCGCCACAATGGTCGGCACATCCAGCCGCAGAAAAGTCGCATAGGAACGAATAAAGCCGACAGCGTAGGCCGCGCCCGGCAATTCATCGAACCGCCCGTCTTCAATAGCTTCGAGATAGACCCGGCGAATGCGCAGTATCTGAGCCACATCGGCGACACTCCGCCCTGTGTTCTCACGCGCCTCGCGCAGGAATGCGCCAACATGATCGACACCCTCAACCGAGTGGATCGCATTGGGCGCGCCATCCTGATTTAACACACGAATTGATCGCGGGTTCAAACGTACCATCGAGTTCCCAGTCCGCCAGCCACCCAAAAAGGCACCGTGCGAAAATCCAGTTCCTGTGCGACCTAAAGTTCTGGCCCGGCCAACGCAACTACGCGTTAAGTAACGAAAATAAAACGCAATTCACGTTTTCCTGCCGCGTTACTAACAAAACCGACTCGGCCCTGCAATCATTTAGACCTCCACCCCATGATCACGCGCAAAGCCCCGAAGGTGCCGACGTATGCTTGGCGCACTCGAATGCAGCAGACGCGCCTGATACCCGACAAGGTCGTTTAACGACAAAGACCGAACCATTGCCTTGACCGGTCCCACGCCGACTGCGGACATCGAAAGCCGCTCATAACCCAGCCCCAGCAAGGCCATCGCGGCAACAGGGTCGCCGGCCATTTCCCCGCAAACGGTCAGTTGTGTGCCCGAATCCCGGCAACTGTCGGCAATTTTCTTGAGAAAATTGAGGACCGCAGGCGCCAACACGTCATATCTCCCCTCGAGGCGCGGATTACCGCGATCTGAAGCAAACAGGAACTGCACTAGGTCATTGCTGCCCACCGACAGGAAATCGATCCGTGGCAGCAGATTCTCGAACTGCATGGCCAACGCAGGCACTTCCAGCATGACGCCGACACGAATGTGAGCGGGGACCGCCAGTCCAAGCCCCACGGCGCGTTCGAGCTCCATATCTAGGAGCCTTCGCGCCGCATCCAGCTCCGAGACCTGAGCGATCATGGGAAACATCACGGAGAGTTCTCGCTCGCGACACGCCGTGATCAATGCGCGAAGCTGGTGACGCATCATCGCTGGCCGGTCGAGGGCAATTCGCGTGGCGCGCCAGCCCATCGCGGGGTTTTCCTCAGCCCCGCCCTGCAAATAAGGAAGGGCCTTGTCCCCGCCGATATCCAATGTCCGAAACACAACAGGTTTGTCACCAACATCTTCAATGACACGAGCATAGAATGCTGCCTGGGTCGCCACATCGGGATAGCTTTCCCGCATCATGAATGGAATTTCGGTCCTGTAGAGACCAATACCTTCCGCGCCGGTTTCCTTGAGATGATTGGTGTCGGCCAACAAGCCGGCATTCAGCAGCAGGGTGATCTGCGTGCCGTCCTGTGTGACAGCGGGGGAATCACGAAGGCTGCGATAGGCCTCCAGACGCTCACCGCGGGCTGCCAAAGCCAATTCAAAATTGGCTGTTACCTCGTCGCCCGGCCGGAGATAGACGACACCATTCTCGGCATCGACGAGGACCTCATCCCCGGTTTCGATCCGAGACAGCAAGCCATTCAATCGGCCAATCAGAGGAATGCCCATCGCACGGGCAACGATCGTGGCATGGGCGTTGGCAGAGCCCTCCTCAAGGATAACGGCCCTCAGAACCCCCGGCTCATAGTTCAGCAATTCGGCCGGACCAAGTGAACGCGCGACAAGGATGGCGTTTTCCGGCAATTGCATTGCATCATCATCGTCATCCACGAGTTGCCGCAGAAGCCGATTGGTCAGTTCCTCAAAATCGAGCAGCCGCTCCCGCAGCAAGGCCGTGTTCGCCTGCGCCATGCGCATACGGGTATCTTCCTGCACGCGCTGAACAGCCGCTTCGGCGGAAAACCCCAGCCCGATCGCCTCATGGATACGGCGCATCCACCCACGATCGTCGGCGAACATGCGAAATGTCTCAAGCACATCACGGTGCTCACCGGCCGCAGAAATTTCGGGACGCTCGAGCGCTTCATCAAGCTGAATATGAAGCGCGTCCAGTGCGAGACGAACCCGCTCCTTCTCAAGCTCCGGATCATCACTGAGCATACGCTCAATGGCGACACGGCGACGGTGTACCAGCGCGACCCCCATGGTCAGCCCCGGGCTCAGCGGCACACCTTCAAGCCGCTGCGGCAACGCGGCTGTTTCCCCATCATTGCGCGCCGCGTCGAGATTCAGGATATCGCCGCCGACGACCATCTCCGCGAGCACCATGGCGGTGGTTTCGAGAATCTCGATTTCTTCTTCGCCATAATTGCGCTGGGTTTGATTTTGAATCACGAGCACACCCAGCACGCGCCCCCCACGCACGATCGGCACCCCCATCAGCGACGAGTAGCGCTCCTCTCCCGTTTCAGGGCGATAGGCAAACAAGGGATGCGCCTGCGCGTCAGCCAGCGCAACCGGCATCGCCTGCGCGGCCACAAACCCAACCAGTCCTTCGCCGACCATCAAGCGGGTGGCGTGAACGGCATCAGTACGCAGCCCTTCCGTTGCGAACAACTCCAGCACATCACCCGCACGCCGCACGTAGATCGAGCAGACTTCGGCCACGAGTTCCCGGGCAATGAGGGTGGCAATCAGGTCAAGGCGTTCCTGCGCGGTTCCCGGTCCAGCCATGATGTCACGAAGCTGACGCAGCAAACGGCGTGAACCAACCCAGGTGGGATTTGTGGGGCCTAACGAAGTCAAAAGAACCGGCCTGCCGCGTACCCCATCGAAGCGCGGCTTCGACCGGGCTCAGAATGGGCGAAGCAGATCATGAGTTCTCCTATCAGGCGGCGTCCAGGCCGTAAGCCGTGTGCAGGGCGCGCAGGGCGAGTTCGGTGAACTCTTCGGCAATCAGAACACTGATCTTGATCTCGGAGGTCGAGATCACCTGTATGTTGATCCCTCGCTCGGCAAGCGAAGAAAACATGCGTTGCGCAACACCAGCATGACTTCGCAT
Source organism: uncultured Alphaproteobacteria bacterium (assembly GCA_943787745.1). Taxonomy (GTDB): domain Bacteria; phylum Pseudomonadota; class Alphaproteobacteria; order UBA6615; family UBA6615; genus JABJAG01. The sequence continues at coordinate 1,442,594 of CALSNJ010000002.1, forward strand.
GCCTACGCCCACCACCGACACCTTTACCACATCGGCATCGGAGACGAGGTCGGTAAAGCCCAGATCACCTTTACGCTCATTGAGGATTCCAATGGCGCGATCAAGATCACCGCGGGTGACCGTAAAGGTCATATCTGTGTTCTTGCCATCTTCAGACACATTCTGAACGATCATATCCACGTTCACATTCGCATCGGCGAGCGGTCCGAAGATCGCGGCGGCGACACCGGGCCGGTCTGCGACCCGCATCAAAGTGATTTTGGCTTCATCGCGGCTGTAAGTTACGCCGCTGACAATTTCATGTTCCACAATATCTTCCTCATCGACCACAAGCGTGCCCGGCAGTTCGCTGCCGTCCGCGTCATCAAATGATGAGAGCACCTGTACGGGCACTCCGTGGTTCATGGCTAGTTCGACCGAACGGGTCTGAAGAACCTTTGCGCCAAGGGATGCCATTTCCAGCATCTCCTCATACGTAACCTTATCGAGCTTACGCGCACGCGTCACGATCCGGGGGTCTGACGTGTAGACGCCATCCACATCGGTATAGATATCACATCGATCGGCACGAAGGGCTGCGGCCAGCGCCACGGCCGTTGTATCGGACCCACCGCGCCCGAGTGTCGTGATCCGGTTGTCCGGCCCGATACCCTGGAAGCCGGCGAGCACACAAACCTGCCCGTCGTTAAAACGGCGTTCCATTTCTTCGATCTCGATATTCTCAATGCGCGCACGCGCATGGGCATCCGAAGTTCGGATCGGCACCTGCCAACCCAGCCACGAACGCGCAGAAACACCCTGTTCCTGAAGACAGATCGCCAGCAGACCGGCGGTCACCTGTTCACCCGTCGACACCACGACATCGTACTCACGCGCGTCATGCATCGAGTGCGCCGCACGGGTCAGTTCGACAAGATCATTGGTCACGCCAGCCATCGCCGAGACGACAACAGCGATCTGATGCCCGGCTTCATGCTCACGCTTGATCCGCGCCGCAACGGCGCGAATTCGGTCCAGATCGGCGACGGAAGTGCCGCCAAATTTTGCAACGATGCGACTCATGGTCTCTTCCATTGCGCTGGTGGTGCTGTACGCTCATATAAGGCGCAAAGCGTCTCCAGCACATGATTCCGGCCCGAATTGGCCAGGTGGCAGTGCAATTTGAGGTATCCATACTCAGCCCGAATATTGGACTTAATACGACACACATGGCCCTTAAATATTTGTTTTACCAGCCTTTATCCAACTTTTCCTGAGCCAATGAAACAACCTTCGTTCATTTATACACCCATTATACACCTAAGCGCTTTTCAAGGCTGGTAGCTGTTGATGCGTGGTGTACGATCCGATGGCTCCATGGTCAAGGTGTCCGCCGCCGCATCCACCTAGATCGGGTCGATCAGGGACGATTCAACCGCCCAGTCCAAATAGCTATGCTCAGGATATTATTGGGATCGTTAGCAACGATTAGTTCGTGGCACGTGGATTGAGCCTTGGGAACGGTCGCCTACAGCAGGTCTATTAAGACCTCGACAAAGTCGAACAGGAGTAACCAATCTTCAAAGTCCATCTACCGCTCCTGTAACCCCAATTACCACCCCAACCCGCCGGAACCCGACAAAGCGGTCAGGGGGGGGCAAATTCGCGTCCGCACCAAAATATATAAACGGGACCCCCGATAAATTTTTAGTCTGATTAACTGGAGTTACCGCCCTGCTGCGGCAACTACATCTCTACAAACAGCAATGTCATCCAGTGTCATGTCGTCGGCGTACATGCCGGTCCGTGCGTAGTTCCCTCTCCAACGGTCTTGGAAGGTATCCGAGATTACAGAGATACCGTTCTCGAATTCGTTCATTGTGAATGGAATCCCCGACGCCTTGGCGACCTCCAAGGCATACACCGTAAATCTACCCAGATGTTGTTTGTACCAATCTGCAGTTACAGCGCTATCGGGTTAGTCCGGGCGTGTCTTCACCTGATGATAGATGCCCCCCAAAAAAAAGGGCCGTACACCTTTGATACGAATACAGCATGGTGGGAACGGACATCTCTGCTGTCAAAATTTCACGCAGCGGCTTCATGCGTCCCATGTGGCCTAATGATTACAGACAGCTTGTATCTCTTGGTCTCCCGGTGATCCGGGTTCACGTGCCACCCATTTGCTCGTGGTGTTGAACCACATTTTCCTTGGGCCTTGGCCGAAAGGTTCATCGTAAAAGCCGTACTGGAGATATCTAAGTTTTCCGATCTTGCAGTCATACTCGCTCAGGATCACATTGCTTGTTCCGTCTTTGAAATTGACGAGCGTCCAAGCCTCTCTTTTATTCCGCCCTGTTTTTACAATCCGTTCAAAATTGACGAAGTACGTCGTTCCGCCATCTCTGGACACTTGTTTCCAATCAGCTTGTGCAGGTGAAGTCAGGGCTAAAATACAAAGGCCAAAAATGAAAATCGATTTCAACATGATCTACTAATCCTCGATCCGCGAAACTCAATCCAGTCTGACACGGTTGTCGTTGGCTGTACCACCTCCGCCCTTATCTCGCGTCTTCTGTCGTTACGAAAGTCCTGTGCCTTCGGTCGGGGCACATCATAGCCCGGGTATTGATCCTGAAAATCGATAAGCGCGTCTATCAACTCTTCAGGTGAAAGCGTACCCGGCCCGTTGGCGGCGTACCAACGGTCGATCTTGATCTGCTGGGCCAACGGCGACCGGTCGTTCCGTGGTCTATCTGGATTTTCAACCGTCCACAGGAACTGCTCCAGATCATCGACAGACTTCAGTGGTCTGCGGTCTTTGTCGTATGCGCCACGATACTTCTTAAACTCCTCGAAGGTCTCCCACGGGGCTGATCCGAAGGCGAGGTGTCCATCTGTCGTTGTCGGGTCTGACGGGCGTCTTTTCCAATCAAAGTCCATCGACAAGGAATGCTCTCTTTCCTTCGAGACGAGATCGCAGCCCCTATCGAATAATTCACGTGCACTCGTCATCCGTCGCGCTTTCACCGTCGATGTTATCTCGCGGCCAAGAAACATCTCCTTGAGCTGTGCCGCCTTGTCCTCTCCCTGAACGCCTTTCTCCAATTGAATGCCGACAGCAGCAGCCATGTCGCCCGTAAGCCCGATGTGCATCCTCGTCTTCATCCCGATCACTCCGTCTGCACTGTGTTTAACTTCGAGGAATGGTTCATCGGGGTTATCCATCATCGCCGCCCGAAGACTGGCGAAGTGCTGCGCCGCCGGACCCGTCGCTGCCTGAAGCATCTGATCCATCGTTGCCGTGCAGCAGATGCCATCGGTGATTGCATTCAACACCACGACGTCGTCGGGAAGTGCCAGTAGTATTTCGCCGATCACAGACCTGCACAGCCCCGTGACGTAAGACGCGACAAACGGGCAGGTTATTGATGACTCCGGTAGGCGAACATTTTCATTGGTGCTGAGATTTAATGTCGTCCGCTCCCTGATACCCTGCGCCGTCTTCCCGTAGGTCGAGTTCCCCATCAGTTTCCAGAATAGGTTCAGTACTTGATCGCCTGATGCCTTGGCTTTCGCTCTTTCACGTACCGTGAAACGGACGAAGTCGAGGAAAGGTGCTGTCTCGTTGTCCTTCCACGGGACGACGTAGCCCTTCTTAATTTCGATTCTGGCACCTGCCCGTCGTGCAACAGCAATCTCCGGACCAGTAACAAATCCTGATCCGCATCTGGTGAAGATGAGACCGCGACCGTCGCCATCTCGGTCCGACGTAAATAGGCATGGGTAACGGGTGCCTTCTGGAAACTCCCATTCCACAAATGCGACACCCATCTGATCGACTGAGAAATCCGATGGGTCTGTGGTGCTAAACGCGCTGTCCCAGTCGGGTTGTCGTACGCCGGACAGGCATGTCGGGTAGGCCCCGGTCAGATCGAAGTCTGTAAAGTCGCCGTGATGCGTCCCGAATAGAAAGCATTCGTTTCTGCCTCCGTGAAATGCCTCTGCAGCATCCGTTCTGAAGGCCCGTGCGACCTCATCGATCATCTGACGTCTGTTTGTGGTAATTCTTTGCCTTCGTCGTCCGTTGTATGACGACGTCCTGACCGTCTCGTATCCCATCAGCTCGTCGAGCGTGGGTATGAACTGCTGAAGTTTGCGGACGGCTGCTGCACCAATCGTAATTGGCGGCATCCCATCGAGGCCTTGTTCGGCCCACCACCCGGCGTATCGCTCAAAATATCGTGCGGTTATCTCTGCGTCTGTGATGGCATATCGTTCGAACAATTCCGGGTCATCGGCCAGTAGCTTGTCCATCCGTTCGATGGCGCCGTCGGGCAGACTAATCTTGGATATACCGAGCGTCTCACCGATTGCAGAAAGCGGTGTCGGTCCTCCCACCAACATGACGGTGTCGTACAGCCGTACCCTGACATGATGCTGGTTCCTGCTCCGGTCGGTGATTGTCTTTGGCAAGGCGCCGACTGATGCAAAGGACTTCTGGACCAAGTTGAGACTGCGCTTCCAATCGTCCCAGTCGTTGATTATCGACAGCTCTGCGACCCCGTGGTGGAAGACAATGCACACCTCGTCTGGCCAACTTGTTCTGCGGCCGGGTCTGCTGGTGATCGCCATCCTGATCCAGTCGATCAGGCTGATCCTTTCGCCATCAATCGCGTAGTGGATGCCGCCCCACTCGACGCCGTCATGAATGCAGAACCATTGGTACGAGAGTGCAATGTTCTGGTCGCTGTCGTTCCGGTCCTGTGTGTATTCGGAATCGATGCCGATGATGAAGTGCCCCATATCTACGTCCTGTTCTGGGGGTGTCGCAGATTTCTGCTTACCCCCGATGATCAGGCCGATTCGGGACTTACCCAAGAGGTTTTGAGTACGAAGACTGGCATGTGTTTCGTAAAGACGTCTGACAACCGAGCCGCTGTGGCCTTCGGTTACAGGCCGCGTGTCAGTTTCTGGTACAAGGTAGGGCGGTCAATTACTGACACGCCCGGGTAAGAGGGCCAAACCACTGCTTCGATACGAAGTCGACCCGTGTCTGCTTCGGCAATGATTTGTCGGCAACGACACCACAGATGAAATCTTCGTAGCTGTCCGAGGACCCGCTGATTGCCGACGTCATCTGGTGAAAGAACCTGCGGAAGACATCTCCACTCAGATAAACCACTGACTCCCTCGCCGGTCAGTCTATCCCGCCTGATAGAACGTTCTCATCAGCTTCATGAGCAAACAGCCGATTTCAATCGGCTGCGAGAGTACGTCTGCAGGTGGCACCAGTGGCACCATGGTGGGCTACGCGGACTGACGGCACGGACCAGCAGCTTTATCTGGGTCTGGCAGTACGTAACAAAAGCTCTAAGGCTTAATTTGGCACCAGAAATTATTAGATAAACTATCCGGGATCATGACCCGGGCGGGATCGAAACTGGTTCTAAGAACCAGCCCCGCACCGGGCCATTATCTGTGCATCAAATGGGATTTCGCATCGCTACCACTGTGGCATGCCCCTGCTCGTCTACCTACCGCAGAACGTGACCATAACAGTAAGAACAGACGGGGCCGCTTGTTCCGTCTGGCGTGGCGTGTCCAGCACCTCGTCGCTATGCCGTCGCACATGGCCGAGACAGCCGAATGCGTAACGTGGGTGAATAGTCCAGCGCCTCGTCGCTAACGGTCGTCGGACTAAAACAATTAGTGCAAGCGCATCCGCAAAGATGAACTGCGGGTCGGGCATCCAGCGCCTCGTCGTTGAGACTGTCGACGTCGAACGTGGAAGTGCTCTCGTGGTCGGCGGCGACAACGTCTTGCTCGACATCAATACCGCTAATACAACCACAAGAAATCAGGATAGCAGATGCTGCCTGAATGGGGTGCTTTCCCAGTGGTTCGTCTCTCAATTCGGTAAGATTGATGGTCATATCTGATCTTCTTTCTTGGCTGTAATACGATGTATTCCTAAACCGCCAACTCGGCCCCTGTCTAATCATTTACCGAGCCGCAGACGAGGCAATCACCAAGCTGGTGTGTTGGCATCCCCGGGCCAAGCCGAAAGCAAAGATCATTACGAATTACGGAGTTTGTCGCCGGTCAGTCTGATCCCGCCTGATAGAACGTTCTCATCAGCTTCATGAGCAAACAGCCGATTTAATCGGCTGCGAGAGTACGTCTGTAGGTGGCACCAGTGGCACCATGGTGGGCTACGCGGACTGACGGCACGGACCAGCAGCTTTATCTGGGCATGGCAGTACGTAACAAAAGCCCTAAGGCTTAATTTGGCACCAGAAATTATTAGATAAACTATCCGGAATCATGACCCGGGCGGGATCGAAACTGGTTCTAAGAACCAGCCCCGCACCGGGCCATTATCTGTGCATCAAATGGGATTTCGCATCGCTGCCACTAGTGCGTCCCCAACTGAAAACTGCCGTCCTTGCGTTCAACCTATCCCCAGGACTGTCCACACGCACCCAAGTACAGTGTAGAACAAACAGCGACGGCGTTGCACCTGGGCGCGTCCAGCGGCTCGTCGCTAAGACCATCTACGTCGAACGTGAAACTGCTCTCGTGGTCGGCAGCGACAACGTCTTGCTGGTCGTGCTTACCGACATAGCAAACAGACAATGCAAACGTGCTGCCTGAATGGGGTGCTTTCCCAGTGGTTCGTCTCTCAATTCGGTAAGATTGATGGTCATATCTGATCTTCTTTCTTGGTTGTAATAAGTATCTATATTCCTAAACCGCCAACTCGGCCCCTGTCTAATCATTTCACACCGCAGACGAGGCAATCACCAAGCTGGTGTGTTGGGCATCCCCGGGCTGAGCCGAAAGCAAAGATCATTACGAATTACGGAGTTTGTCGATGGTCAGTCTGACCCGCCTGATAGAACGTTCTCATCAGCTTCATGAGCGAACAGCCGATTTACATCGGCTGCGAGAGTACGTCTGTAGGTGGCACCAGTGGCACCATGGTGGGCTACGCGGACTGACGGCACGGACCAGCAGCTTTATCTGGGCATGGCAGTACGTAACAAAAGCTCTAAGGCTTAATTTGGCACCAGAAATTATTAGATAAACTATCCGGAATCATGACCCGGGCGGGATCGAAACTGGTTCTGAAGAACCAGCCCCGCACCGGGCCATTATCTGTGCATCAAATGGGATTTCGACGCCGTACTGCACTACACTGCCCGAGTGCGTCTGATGCACGTCATATCTCTACGGCGATGCCATCAGCGGCATACATACACATGCAAAGCGTAACGGGGTGCGGGTCCAGCGCCTCGTCGCTCAAGACCATCTCGACGTCGAACGTGAAACTGCTCTCGTCGTCGGCAGCGACAACGTCTTGCTGGGTCTTCCAGTTACGCGCACGACAAACACGTGCCAGACGCAAAATCGGCGTGACTGGGGTGCTTTCCCAGTGGTTCGTCTCTCAATTCGGTAAGGTTGAGGTCATATCTGATCTTCTTTCTTGGGTGTAATATCGTATCAATACCTTAATACGCCAACTAGGCCCCGCTAATCATTTACCCAGCCGCAGACGAGGCAATCACCAAGCTGGTGTGTTGGGCATCCCCGGGCTGAGCCGAAAGCAAAGATCATTACGAATTACGGAGTTTGTCGATGGTCAGTGCTGACCCGTGCGGGATCAAAACTGGTTTTGAGAGCGACAGACCGGCGCTTTGCTCTCTGAAAAGCATTCGTGGCTTGTTTATTGTTAGCAGTCCTCCGCAGCATTACATCTATTGGCGGCTCTGGGGAAACTACCCGCCATGACAGACAATATCCCTTCAACGATCAGGGAGATTGTCGATGCCACTCAACGAAAAACAAACCCGGTTTGCCCACGCCTACATCGCCTGTGGCGGTAACGGTCGTGCCGCAGCCATACAGGCCGGATACAGCCACACCAGCGCCGCCAAGAGGGCCTGTGACCTGCTCAAGGTCCCGGAGGTGCAGGACATCGTCCAGACCCACCGTGACGCCGTCCTGAAGGCCGACTGAAGACTTCGATGTCGTCGAGGAACTGAAGAGCCTTTATCGGATGTCGGTCGCCTCGGGGAGCCTTGCTGTGGCGCATAATGCACTTGGCCACACTGGGGCGACTGCAGAACTAGAACCTGCCAGACGGGTTGAGGTGAAGAACCTCGATCCTGATGAGATCGACCGACAGATTGAGTTCTACTCATCGGTCATTGATCAGGCTCGAGATCGAGTGAACACCTCCTCTGCCAACTAGTCTTGAACGGTGCCTGTGCGTCCGACTTTCAACAAATGCGTATCAGGTCCCATGGTTTTATCTCGCCGGGTAATCTGACACTTCGCCATTGTGGACATGCAATGGATATCCGTTCTTGGCGCTTTTACTGCGGTGGATCTTATCCCCATCCTGATAAAGCTGTATGTCTCTAGGCCACTCATAGTTTCGGTGGACCATGAAGTTTGCTGCCCGAACTAAGTCGGAATAATTTTCACCCTCGATGTCGGCATCAATGTTGTTGAACCGACCGCCTTCATAGTCAGCCAAAGCAACTATCTCATTCCAATCCGCGTTTTTCCTGCCTTGCGGGTTCAACGACATCTGCAGGTATTTGTTATTCGTTGCGATGCGGCTCAACAGGTTTTCATATTCATCGGTGTCAGATTTCGCTGTTCGAAGTTGTCGAGCAGAGTCGAATCCGATGAATAGCATAGCGATGCTATCCCAGACATATCTCAGCCTGTCGATGCGGTCGGCGACTGATGTCGTTGACGGGGTAGTGGGATTTCCACCGCCGTAATTGCTGGATGCAAATCCGACAAACTTCGCTTGTGCCCTGTCGATATCTTCTGCCGGGACGCCAAGATTTTCGCACATGCGAATAAATGTGTGTCGTAGCCAATGCATACTAAAGCCGCCCTCATCAACCGATGCATCCTGATTCTGAATCACACATTGATACCCGTTGTTTCGGTATTCTATTCCGCGGCGAAAATAAGCTACCGCCATTCCGCAATCGTTCAGGTGCTTGTCAGGGTCACGGGGGGCCGGAAACAACCATGGGCTGGAAATTTTTAAGTTTCGTGTGTCGCGGCTCCGTGCCCTTTGCCATGCCCACTTCACGAGCTGCTGTGCTGTAATCACGCTGTCAAGCACCGGCGTCAGCGGTAAGTAGTGATAGTAGGCCCTTCGCTTCTTCAGAATACTGATGCGGACAAACGGAACATCAACTATGTCACCCTGCCAGAGGTCACCGGTTCGATAAACATCGCGGGACCGGATCATGACAGATTCACCGTGTCGTAAGCCGAGCAATGCGGTTATCTGGACTGCATTAGCCTGTGACCAAAAGTTAAAGTCGTTAGCAGCGTAAGCGCAGTCGAGCATGTACTGCTGACCTTGCTGAAATTCCGTCAAACTCAACCATACTTCTCGCGTTCTGGATTGGTCGGAATGTTCCGCCACCAGCATAAGCGGATCGACATTCGGCAGAACAAAGGGCTGCCCATCTCCTGCCACACGGCGCTTGGCATTGTTAAAAATAGCTCGTAGCTGTCGCAGCACAGACTTTCGCATCTCGTTTGTAGGGACGCGGAGAAAGACGCGCTGAACATCATCCGCCGTTATCAACCTGATAGGCATCTGCATGAGGTCAGCTGCGTGGTTCTTCATGCTGGTACGATAGTCACGTACTGTTTTGTCGGTGCGTTGTCGTCCGCCCTTGACCGGTCGCGATAGAAAATCTTCGAGAAATTCACCGAAGGTGATGCGCGATGCCTCGTTCACCTTCTCCTCTTTGCGTATAGCCGCTTCCTGAACGCGTTTAGGGTCGATACCCTGCTCTGCCCACTTGAGGACCTGTATAGCCTTCTCTGTCGCCTCTGAGGCCTTCAGTGCTGGATATTTTCCCAGCTTGAACATCTTCTTCGTGCGGCTCTGCCCCTTGATCCGATAATACTGGTAGAACGTAATAGATGTACCAGTCTGCCGAATGGCATATAGCTCCATGGTTGGATGAACCTTGATCCGGCTTTGTGTCGGCAAGTTCCCGATGTTTTTGTCGGTCGGCTTATCTGGCAGAGTCTTCACAAGCACAAACGCTGATCATGGACGAAGTTTCTAGTTTATACACCCGCTATACACCCACGTCCATGATTTCAGGTGCTATAGTTTACTCGTTTTTATAACATAATTGCTAGATTTCCTGACGATAGAGGTTATCTCAGCTTCTCCATACTCAGCCCGAACCCGCCTTGCAAGCGCCCACAGGTTTAACGAATGAACACAACCGACCAAAATCGCCCCGGCAACTCCCGCGATCCCGCCGAACTGGAAAAATTTCAGCGGATGGCAACGGAATGGTGGGACCCGAACGGTAAGTTCAAGCCGCTGCACAAGTTCAATCCGGTCCGCCTGGAATATATCCGCGACAAGGTCTGTGAACATTTCAGCAAGGACACGTCCAGCGTCCGGCCGCTGGAAGGTCTGCGGCTGCTGGATGTGGGCTGTGGTGGCGGCTTGCTCTGTGAACCGATGGCGCGTCTGGGTGCCAAGGTCACAGGCGTTGATGCGCTGGAACAGAACATCGAGATTGCCAGCCTGCATGCCGAGGAGGTTGGCCTCGAAATCGACTATCGCGCAACGACCGCCGAAGACCTGCTGGCGGGCGGCGAAACCTTCGACATCGTCCTGAATATGGAAGTGGTCGAGCATGTCGCAGACCCGGCGGCCTTCCTGACCGATTGCGGTCGTCTTGTCGCGCCAGGCGGGCTCGTCTTTGCCGCCACGCTGAACCGCACGGCCAAGGCCTTCGCGATGGCAATTGTGGGCGGCGAGTACATCATGCGCTGGTTGCCACGCGGCACCCATGACTGGCGAAAATTCGTGAAACCCTCAGAACTGGTGGACGGTCTGAGCGGCGGCGGCATCGAGATGCTGGAACTGACCGGTGTGGTCTACAATCCCCTAACGGGGCTGTGGTCCCAGCACAGCGGTGACTTGGACGTAAATTACATGGGTGTGGGCCGCAAAGCGGCGTGAAGAGGGGTTTTTCAGGTAGATGCGGGTTTCAAACCGCACACGATGACCGCTCCTCTATAAACCGTCATGGCCGGACTTGATCCGGCCATCTACGTGGTCGTGTCACGTGACCCATGGACGTGGATGCCCGGATCAAGTCCGGGCATGACGATGAAATCAAGATCGGCGACAGAAATCCTACGGTGCACCTGCGCGAGACGTAACTAGCTGTCAGTCTGTTTGGGCCAGGGCAGCCTGCCAACGGGGACGCCTTCTTCAGCAAGGTCCCGCGCTTCTTCTTCCGAAGCATTGCCAAAGATCGGGCGCTCTTCGGATTCCCCGAAATATATCTTGCGCGCCTCATCGGGAAATTGATCGCCGACATCGTCGAAATTCGTTTCGACATAGTCGCGAACCTCACCAAGCATCTTGCGAAGCTGCTTGGCCTGTTCGGCCTTCTCGACCCGGGTGCTGCGGACCTCGCCCTTGGTGCCAACTGACGGCGCCATAAGCGATTTCTCGATATGGGCATCGCCACAGATCGGGCATTCGATCAGGTGTTTCTTGGCCTGCTTGTCAAAATCCGCAGAGTTCTGGAACCAACCCTCGAACTCATGATCCTTCTTGCAGATCAGATTAAAACTAATCATTTCGGAACCATCCACTTGAATACGGACTGGAAACCAGCCCGGACGCAGACCCAGAAATGGTGCTATTTCAGACATAACACAAGTGGGAATCGTACATTCGGATGGCACCAGAACCCCAAATACAGTCCGACCCGTCCCCTTGGGTCACCCGGTTCTCAGGGCTTGCACGTTCTCCAGTGCTCGATCTGGCCTGTGGTTCAGGCCGTCATGCAGAATTCTTTGCCGCACATGGATTCGACGTCATCGCGCTGGATCGGGACCTCTCGCGACTGCGCCATCTTGGCGACCACCCGCAGATCACAGCCATTCAGGCCGATCTCGAAACCGAGGATGCGCCGTGGCGCCCTGCGCCGGGCTCGATCGGAACTCTTGTGGTGACCAACTACCTGCATCGACCTCTGATGCCTGCGCTGGTTGACGCATTGAAGCCCGGCGGCGTCCTGATCTATGAAACTTTCGCGCTAGGGAATGAGGCGTTAGGCAAACCGTCCAATCCCGACTTCCTGCTCAGGCCCGGCGAATTGCTGGACGCGGTGCGCGGCCAGCTTACGGTCATCGCCTATGAACATGGGAAAGTCACGGAACCGCGTCCCGCGATCATTCAGCGGATCTGCGCGGTTCAGGCAAGCCCGAGCTTGGCGTCGAGCTGGCCGCTGGATTCAAGCGCATAAAGGTCGTCACAGCCGCCAATATGCTCATCGTCAATGAAGATTTGCGGAACGGTATGGCTGCCATTGGCGCGCGACAGCATTTCCTGCTTCTTTGCTGAGTTGAAACTTGTATCGGTCTCTTCGAAATCGACGCCCTTCTGTTTGAGCAGGCGTTTCGCTGCGGAACAGAAGCCACACATCATGCCGGTATAAATTTCAACTTTGGCCATCATCGCTCTCCTGAAAACTGTTCTGGTGTTATCTAGGCAACCAGAAGCAGTTTGACCAGTGGAAGGATTTAGGCTGGCATCACTTCACCGTCACTTGTTTGCTAATGCGGACGGTCCACACGCGCCAGAACCAGCGCATCCACGCCCGCTGCGCCCGCCTTTCGCAGGGCATGGGTACAGGCCTCCAGCGTCGCACCTGTTGTGTAAACGTCGTCAACAAGCAGAACCCTCTGGTCCCTGAAAAGGTCGGCATGCCTGTCATTCGCTGTGAAGGCCCCGCGCACATTGCGCCGCCGCTCCAATGCATTCAGACCACCTTGCGTGGGCGTCGCCCGCGTCCGGCGCAAGAGATCACCCTGAAATTTCTCGGAACAGCCCAGCTCACGCGTCAAAGCCTGCGCCAGCAGCGCCGACTGGTTGAACCGCCGACGCCAGAGACGCATGCGGTGGAGCGGCACCGGCATAACCAGGTCAGCATCTGACACCAGATCCCGGCCAGCACGCGCGAGCCATCGCCCAAAGGCCGGCGCGCCGTGGGTTCGGTCTCGATGTTTGAGGCCGGTCACAAGGTTTCGGCTGACATCGTTGTAAAGGAATACCGCGCGGGCCCGTTCAAACACCGGGCGCGCACGAATGCAGGCCCCACAAAGCGCGTCCGAGCCATGATCAAATTCAAATGGCACCCCGCAGGCAGCGCAGAATGGCGCCGAGACAAATGCCGCCCCGTCCCAACAATCCGCACACAAAGCGCCCGGCTCGGACACCAGCGCGTCACATGACAGGCATTGTGGCGGCAAAACGGTATCGAGCGCCGCGCGCGAAACCGCACGCAAGACGCTTGAAACACCAGCCGTTGAGGGCAACATGCTGTCCATAGCGCATTCTGCCCCCGGCAGACGGCGCGGAGTCAACAACCACTGGCATCCCGCGCTTTGCGGGTTCATCCACGGCGTGCGATATAAAACCCATGACCGGACCCGAGGCCATTTTTGACCGCGCCCTGATGCGCCAGCGTCGTGAGCGGATTGCGCCCATCTTCGACGCCCATGATTTCCTGTTCCGGGAGATCGCCGTGCGACTGGCCGAACGGGCTGGCGATGTGCGCCAGAACTTCCCCCTCGCGCTGGATGCCGGGTGCCGCACCGGCCTTTTCACCCAGGTCGCCAAAGAGATGATTCCCGAAAAAATCGGGACTTACATACTAAGTGAATCCACCCCAAGCTTCGCCCGAACCGCACACCAGCGGACCGGCGCACCCACTGTGATCGCCGATGATGAAACCCTGCCCTTTGCCCCGGCGCGTTTTGATCTGGTCGCCAGTTGCGGTGTGCTGCAAGGGCTGAACGATGTCCCCGGCGCTTTGCTGCAAATGCGCCAGGCTCTGAGACCTGACGGGCTGTTTCTCGGCGCATTGCTGGGAGGCGAGACACTTTTCGAGCTCCGGCAGGCATTGCTCGCAGCAGAAGCCGAAATTGAAGGCGGGGCCAGTCCGCGGGTCGCACCATTCGCGGAACTCTCTGATGCGGCCGGATTGCTCCAACGCGCCGGATTCTCCCTGCCTGTCGCCGACCTCGATCCGATTGATGTGAGCTATGAGAACGCCTTCAAACTGATGCATGAGCTGCGCGGCATGGGGGAGACCAACGCACGGCTGGATCGCCGCCGCACGCCGACACGCCGGGCCACCCTGTTGCGCGCAGCCGAAATCTACAGCGCGCGCTTTGCCGACGCCGGCGGGCGCATACACGCGTCCTTCGATGTGTTCTTCCTGACCGGCTGGGCACCTGCCGACAGTCAGCCAAAGCCCTTACGTCCGGGCAGCGCGCAAACCCGGCTTGCCGACGCACTCGACACAACAGAACGTCCCCTCGACGAGAAAACCGGCGCCGCCTTCCCGCTGCGCCAGCCCAAACCCGAGACGAGTTGATCCCATGCCTCTGAACCTCGCGACCGTCCTTGCCTACGCCTACAAGTTTCTCTGGGAGAACCGGCAGGACTTCCTCGCCTATGCGTTCCTGCCGGTGGTCCTCGTCGCAGGTGTAAAAACCCTGACGCTTTGGGTGACCGGCGAATGGCAGATCATATTCGCGCCAGCGCCGGCGGCCGAAGCAGAAGTCGCGGCACAGATTTTACAACTCACCGCGGCCGATCTCGTCAATCTTGTTGTGACACTTGCGACCTATGTGATGTTCGCGGTGGCCTGGCACCGCAAATTCCTCATCGGCAATGAAGGCAACACGGTCGGGGCCGCGCTGCGCTGGGGCGGACGACAATGGAAGTTCCTGGGCTTCTTCGTGCTCTTGCTGTTGATCGTGATCCTGGCTTCAACCTTGCTCTCACTCCCGATCCGCATGCTGGCATCCGGCAACGCGTCCAGTACATCCTTTGCGATCCTTGTTGTGCTGACCCTTGTCGGCTTGCTGTATGGGCGCCTGCTGCTGGTCTTCCCGGCAGCAGCCACCGACCAGCCGATGAGCCTGAAAGAATCCATTCTGCGAACCAAGGGCCGCAGCTGGCTGATGCTCGGCATCGCCGTGATGCCAACCCTGCCCGCCATGGTGGTCCTGCTGCTGGTCTCGATCCTGCTCAGCAGCCTGTTCGTTCCACTTTTCGGAGCCTCGGTTTCGCTGCTGCTGGTCATGACCCTGATCCAGCAGGTGATCATCTTCGGCGGAATAGCCGCCGGTGTGACGGCGTTGTCCATCGTACACCGGGAACTTGCGGACACCCGCCCGGCGGGAACGACCTGACGGATCAGCAACTTTATTCACAACCGGACGGTTGAGCAGGCGCCGGACCGCATGCAAGCGTTTACCTGACGTTGTTGAATGGGGGAACGCGCGATGTACAAACTTCCGGTGTGGGGAACGGTATCAACCGTTTACGCATTCATCTGGCATGAGCGAATGGCGTGGTTCAAATTCGCGCTGGCCTTACTAACGCTTGTCCTGATTGGTTTCGCTCTCATGATGCTTCAGGTGTTTGGGATCAGCCTACTTTCCGAAAATGCGGAAGGGAACGGTCTAGTGATCGTTCTATTAGGGTTGATCATCCTGTTTTTTCTGGCCTATGCCGCATTGTTCCTGACCTTCACCGTCGCCTGGCATCGCCACTATCTGCTTTGGCCTGAACCCACTTCTGTGCGCGAACTTTTCATTTGGTCAAAGCGCCACTGGGTGTTTCTAGGGCGGTCGCTTCTGATCGGACTAATGGGGCTGATCGCATTTTTTGCCGCCGGGGCTTTGATCTTAGTATTTGCGGTTCCGCTGTTTTCCTTAGAACAAGGGAACGACCCACAAAGCTTTTTTAACATCGGAGCTTTTATCCAACTGTTTCTGATCCAGTTCGCAACCTTGGCATTGGTCCTTGTTGTTCTCGCCGCGTGGCTACCGAGCCTTCCTGCAGCCGCAATTGAGGACCACAGCATCGGCCTTCGCAACTCGATGAAGCTGACTTGGGGAAACCGCTGGCGGATTGGTGGCATACTCATTGTCGGTTCGTTTCTACCGTTTTATGGGCTCCAAGCCTTCATCCAGATTCTCGTTTTAAATGCCTTCTTTGGTGGATCCAGCGACCCATTCCAAGCCGCAATGGAATTGGCGGCTTCCCCGCTGTTTCAGATCGGGCTCAACTTCGTATCGTTCTTCTTTTCATTCTTGGGAATCGCAGTTGGTGTATCACTGGTGACAGCCAGCTATCAGCAACTGCGCGACAACGTCCCACTCGAAGACGAGACACCCGCGGCCTAAAGCAAGTCCTGCAGCTGCGCGACCAGTGGCACATCGGCGGGGGGCATTGGGTAGTCTTTGAGCGCATTCGGGCGGACCCAGGCCAGTGTCTGGCCTTCGCGGGGCGTGGGTGTGCCGTTCCATTTGCGGCAAACGAATAACGGCATCAGCAGGTGGAAATCGTCGTAACCGTGGCTGGCAAAGCCAATAGGCGCGAGACAGCTTTCATGGGTGTCGATGCCCAGCTCTTCATCGAGCTCACGGATCAAAGCTGCTTCAGGCGTTTCACCGGGATCGATCTTGCCGCCGGGAAACTCCCACAGGCCCGCCATGGATTTTCCTTCGGGGCGCTGGGCGAGCAACACCCGGTTGTCCGCATCGAGAAGCGCAACGGCGCTTACCAGCACAATGGGTTTGTCGCCCACGCGCGCTAACTCCGGTAGTCGGCGTTGATCGTGATGTAGCCGTGGGTCAGATCGCAGGTCCAGACGGTCCCGCGTCCGCGCCCGACGCCGAGGTCCACATCGATGGTGATCTCGTCACCTTTCATATAGGCGGCCACCGGTGCCTCGTCATAACCGTGAACGAGCTGACCATTGCGGGTGATCTGAGTTTCGCCAAAGCCGATGGACAGTTTGTCCCGGTCGGCCTTTTCACCCGCCTTGCCCACTGCCATCACAACCCGGCCCCAGTTGGGATCCTCCCCGGCAATGGCGGTTTTGACCAGCGGCGAGTTCGCGATCGCCAGACCGACCGTGCGTGCGGCGCGTTTGGATTCGGCACCGGTGACATTGATGGTCACGAATTTCTGCGCGCCTTCACCGTCGCGCACGATCTGCTGGGCGAGATCAATGAAAATGTCCTTGAGCGCCGCCTTGAAGTCGACCAGCGCCTTGTCCGCCGCACTGGTGATGCGCGGCTGACCCTTGGCCTGTCCGGTCGCAAAAAGCAGCACGGTGTCCGAGGTTGAAGTATCGCTGTCGACGGTGATCGCGTTGAAGGAATCATCCGCCGCCGTGCGCACAAGACGCTGGAGCACCGGCGCGGGGATTTTGGCGTCCGTAAACACAAACCCCAGCATCGTCGCCATGTCCGGCGCGATCATGCCCGAGCCCTTTGCAAAGCCCGTCAGGGTGATATCGGCCTTGCCGATCTTCACCTTGCGTGACGCCGCCTTGGGAAATGTGTCGGTGGTCATGATGGCTTCCGCGGCGTCCTTCCAGGACTTCACGGTCAGCGTCTTTTTCATGCCGCCAATTTTGCTGGCAATGTAGTCCGGCGCGCGCGGCTCCCCGATCACACCGGTCGAGGCGATATAGACATCCTGGGCGCGACAACCAAACAGATGGGCGGCCTCTCCGGCTGTCTGGGCCACCTGAAGATCACCGGCATTGCCCGTGAAAGCGTTGGCATTGCCGGAATTGACCACCAGCACACGGGCTTTTCCGCGCGGCAGGATCGCACGGCACCAGTCGACAGGTGCGGAGGGGCATTTGGAGCGGGTGAGCACGCCGGCCACGGTTGTGCCCGGCGCGAACTCCGCCACCATCAGATCTTTCACGCCCTTGGCTTTTTTCAGACCAACCGCACGACCGGCCAGCCGTACACCCGCGACCTGACCTAATGTCGGAAAGCGCGCAGGCGCAAGCGGCGAGCGCGCGCTCGACTTGGGCGCGGCCTTCGATGCTGATGTCTTTTTTGATGAACCGGATTTGGCCATCGTGAACCCCCGAAAATGACACCGGGGAGTTACCGCAATGCGCGTAATCGCGCTACTGCTTTGGTGCATCCCCAATCGGCGTGCCGTCGATGTTGAACAGCTCAACTTCGGCATCGGCCCGCAACTCCGCCATATGCGCGGCGATCAGATCACGCGTCAACTGCTGTTCGAGCTGCGCTCGTGATTCCTCAAATGTCGGCGCCGGGCGACGGCGCTTATCGACCACCTTGATGACGTGCCAGCCGAATTCGGTCTGCACCGGATCAGGGCTGACTTTGCCGGGCTCTAGCGCAAACGCCGCGTCGGAGAATGGCTCCACAAGGGCGCTGCGCACGTTGTAACCAAGGTCGCCGCCACGCGGCGCGCTGGGTCCCGTGGAGCGCTCGCGGGCGAGCTCCTCAAAATCAGCGCCGCCCTCAATCGCTTTGATGATGTCGGCGCCTTCCTGTTCATTGTCCACGAGGATGTGGCTCGCCCGGACCTCGAGCGGTCCCTCCTGACTGGAGATGGTCTCGATATAGACCTTGCGGAGATCCTCTTCCGCGATGCCCTGTGCAATCAGCCGGTTCATATAGGTCTGCTGGATCGCGACCTTCTCGAACTCTGCCATCTGCTTTTTGACTTCGTCGCTGTTCTGCAAATCATCGGCTCGACCCGCTGAATTCAGCAATTCACCGTCAACAAGCTGCTGCACGATCTGCGGAAAAATCACATTGATCGGCGCCTGACGGAACTGCTCGGGCAAACGCGCATAAGCGATCGCGACATCGGATTGCTTGATCTCCGCGCCATTCACGCGGGCCACGACCATATCCTTGTCGGGCTCGGCATTCGCATTGCCACCTTGTTGTGCAATGGCCGGGACTGAAACCGTCAAGACGAAAGCAAACGCAGCAAGCGTGGTGAGGGTGCGGATCATGGGGAGGCTCCTGTGGATTCAAGCGAACGGACCGGTACTGTCACGGCGGCGGCCAGATTGCCGTTTTCGCTCAAAGCTTACAACCCGGGGGCCACCGCAGATGCGGCACAGACACGGCATTTTGAAGAAGAAATGTGGCATCCGGCGCGCAATCGCGCTTTGTGCGCCATCGAACACGCGTCGCGACGTTGACACTTTCCCAGACGACCCCTAGACAATGCGCGAAAATTCCCCATCTTTGGGAACACACGGCTTATCGGAGGCATTCTCCGGACGGTGCGATCGTTTCGTCCGTGCCAAGATATTTTCCTTTGAGGAGACCTCATGGTCCTCAGTCTGGTCAAGAAGGCCTTCGGATCCGCGAACGACCGCTACCTGAAACGCCTGAACAAGAATATCGAAGCGATCAACGCGCTCGAGCCCGAGATCGAAGCCCTCGACGATGCCGCCCTGCGTGCGCGGACCGACGAATTCCGCCAGCGGCTTGCCGATGGTGAGACCCTCGACGGCATTCTGGTCGAGGCCTTTGCCACCGTCCGGGAAGCCGCCAAGCGTGCGCTCGGCCAACGCCATTTCGATGTTCAGTTGCTCGGCGGGATGATCCTGCACAAAGGCATGATCTCGGAAATGAAGACCGGTGAAGGCAAAACCCTTGTGGCGACGCTTCCGGTCTATCTGAATGCGATCGAGGGCAAGGGCGTCCATGTCGTCACCGTCAACGACTATCTCGCCCAGCGCGACTCCGCGTGGATGGGGCAGGTCTATGAATTTCTCGGACTGACATTCGGCTGCATCGTCAGCAACATGTCCGACGAGGCGCGCCGCGCCGCTTATGCCGCCGATGTGACCTACGGCACGAACAACGAATTCGGATTCGACTACCTGCGCGACAACATGAAATTCCATCTCGACGAGATGGTGCAACGCGACTTCAACTTCGCCATCGTCGATGAGGTGGATTCGATCCTGATCGATGAAGCGCGCACACCGCTGATTATTTCCGGCCCGGTCGAGGATTCCTCCAATTCCTACAAGGCCGTAGATGTGCTCATCCCGAAACTGGGCGCGGACGACTTCGAACTCGATGAAAAGGCCCGAGCCGTTACCCTGACCGATGACGGCGTGGAACATGCCGAAGCGCTTCTTGCAGAAGCTGGCCTGATCGAGGAAGGCACCAGCCTTTACGACATCACCAGCGTCACCATTCTGCATCACGTCAATCAGGCGCTGCGCGCCCACAAGCTGTTCCAGCGCGACCGCGATTACATCGTGAAAGACAGCAAGGTCATCATCATTGATGAATTCACCGGGCGCATGATGGAAGGCCGTCGTTTTTCCGATGGCCTGCATCAGGCACTCGAAGCCAAGGAAGACGCAACGATCCAAAACGAGAACCAGACCCTCGCCTCGATCACCTTCCAGAACTATTTTCGGCTTTACCCAAAGCTTGCCGGCATGACCGGTACGGCGATGACAGAATCCGCCGAATTCGCAGAAATCTACAAACTCGAAGTGGTCGATATGCCGACCAACAACCCGATGGTGCGCGACGATCAGAACGATGAGGTCTATCGTACGCTGGGTGAAAAATACAACGCGATCAATGAGTTGATCCAGGATTGCGTGAAACGCGGCCAGCCGGTTCTGGTCGGTACCGTTTCGATCGAGAAGTCCGAGCAGGTGTCCGAAGCCCTCAAATCGGCGAAGATTCCCCATGAGGTTCTCAACGCCCGACAGCATGAACGCGAGGCCTATATTATCGGCCAGGCCGGCATCCCCGGTGCCGTTACCATTGCCACCAACATGGCCGGTCGCGGTACGGATATTCAGCTCGGCGGCAATCTGGATATGCGGCTCGAAGCCGAGCTTGCGGATATCGAGGACGAGACCGCACGCGCCGCGAAGGAAACCGAGATTCGCGCCGAAGTGTCCAAGCTGCATCAGAAAGTTCTGGATGCGGGAGGCCTTATGGTTATCGGCACCGAGCGCCATGAAAGCCGACGTATCGACAACCAGCTGCGCGGTCGTTCGGGCCGTCAGGGCGACCCGGGCACGTCACGCTTCTTCCTGTCACTCGATGATGACCTGATGCGCATCTTCGGCTCCGAACGTATGGACGGCATGCTCCAGAAGCTCGGGATCGAAGAAGGCGAAGCGATTGTCCATCCGTGGATCAACAAGGCGCTCGAAAAAGCCCAGCAGAAGGTCGAGGCCCGGAACTTCGACATCCGCAAGCAGTTGCTCCAATACGATGACGTGATGAATGACCAGCGCAAGGTCATCTATGAGCAGCGCAAGGATCTGATGCAGATCGACGATGTGTCGGAAACGGTCAAGTCGATGCGCGAAGAGGTGCTCGATGATCTGATCGCGCGCACAATCCCGCAAAAGGCGTTCGCCGAACAGTGGGACGCCGACCTGCTCCACGAAGAATGCCTGCGCCTCTTCGGTCTCGATATTCCGGCCACGGAATGGGCCAAGGAAGAAGGCATCGCGGATGAGGAAATCCGTGACCGCCTGCAGGTCATGATCGATGAGAAGATGGCCGCCAAAGCCGTGAATTACGGCGCCGATCTGATGCGGATGGCAGAGAAAAACCTGCTCCTGCAGATTCTTGATCAGTACTGGAAAGATCACTTGCTGCGCCTCGACCATTTGCGTCAGGGCATCGGCCTGCGGGCATTCGGACAGAAAAACCCGCTCAACGAATACAAGCGCGAAGCCTTCGACATGTTCCAGGACATGCTCGGACGACTGCGCGAGGGCGTCACCCAGCTTCTCAGCCATATCGAAATACAGATCGACGCACCCAACCCGGTGCCCGAACCTGAATCACCGCGGGAAATCGAAACCCAGCACGCCATGGCCGGCCAGTTCGGCGATGCCCAGCCCGCAGGTGCAGAGGCACGCCAACCCGCCCGCAACACGGCGGCGGCCGAGATCGACCCGAATGACCCCAGCACATGGGGCAAGGTCTCCCGCAATGCGGCGTGTCCATGTGGGACCGGCAAAAAGTACAAGCACTGCCACGGCAAGCTGGCCTAGAGCCTCGGAGTGGGGATGGTCGAGTTTGGCGTTTTTGATCATCTCGACCAGCGGCCCGGTGCATCGGCGCACGATATCTATGAAGACCGCCTGCAACTGATCGCAGCTTATGATCGCGCGGGCATTGCGATGTATCATCTCGCCGAGCATCACGCGACGCCGCTGGGCCTGGCGCCCTCGCCCAGCGTATTTCTGGCGGCTGTCGCTCAGCGCACGGAAAACATCCATTTCGGCCCCATGGTTTACTGCCTGCCGCTCTATGAGCCGCTTCGGCTGATCGAGGAAATCTGCATGCTCGACCAGATGTCGAACGGACGATTTGAATTCGGTGTCGGCCGCGGCATTTCACCCTTTGAGGTCGCCTATTTCGGCGTCACCAAAGATTCCGCAATGCCAAGCTATACCGAGGCCTATGAAGTCCTGATCCGCGGCCTCACCTCAGACACCCTGTCCTTCTCAGGTGATCACTTTAGCTATGACGACGTGCCGATGGTGATGAAGCCCCTGCAACACCCCCACCCGCCAGTCTGGTACGGCGTCGCGACTCCCGATGGCGCCGGATGGCCGGCAACCCAAAAGATCAACATCATCAGCAACGCACCTTGCGAGATCACCCGCGCGGCAACCGATCAGTATCGGGACGTCTGGGACAAAACCCATGGCGGTGCGGTCACCACAAAGATCGGGGTCGCACGTCACGTCTTCATCGGGGAGACAATGGAAGAAGCCGAACGGATCGGCGCGCGCGCCTATGCTGCGTGGTACGAAAACTTCATCGCACTCTGGCGCAAGCACGGCATGGAAGACCGCGCCTATGCGTCAGACCTCACAGCTGCGCGCGCGCGCGACGCGGCTATTGTGGGCACACCTGAAACCGTCGCTGCGGAAATCGAACGCCAGATCGAGACTGCTGGTCTGAATTACTTCGTCTGCCGGTTTGCCTATGGCGACCTGAGCCGAGACGAATCCACGGCTTCTTTCAGCCGCTTCACCGAAGCGGTGATGCCAAAGTTCTCCGGCACACGATAGCGAAAACGCCGGGATCAAACCGGTTTGTCGGGTCTATCCGGTTCGTTGACCCGGTTACGACCACGCCCGACTTTCAGCATCCGCGCCACCAGATTTCTCAAG
Organism: uncultured Alphaproteobacteria bacterium; assembly: GCA_943787745.1. Taxonomy (GTDB): domain Bacteria; phylum Pseudomonadota; class Alphaproteobacteria; order UBA6615; family UBA6615; genus JABJAG01. Next base: position 1,465,663 of record CALSNJ010000002.1, read on the forward strand.
GTATTGTCGACAACCCCCAGCACCCGCCGAAAGGCCTGTTCGGGCCGCCCGGAAAACGATGTCACATGAAAATAATCCGTCTCGTCGGGGGAGACCTTGGAAAAGTAATAGTTTGAAACACAGCAGCGGGGCATGTCGGACTGCACCGGGCTCACAGAATGCCAACTCGATCGGTCGGTTTCCATCACCACCAGGCGATTTCGCGCAGACACAATAGTTTTGGCGACCTGCCTGCCATCATCCCAAAGCTCAAAATTTCCACCATCCTCCAGAGTCCATTCGGGGGAGACGTAGTAAAGCAGGTTCAGTCGCCGATAACGCTGGCGCATCGCATCATGGCTGTTGTCGATATGCGGGTTCAGAAAATCACCGGCAAACATCATCGACAATCCGCCCGCATAGAGTTTGGGGTCCGGCTCGAGCTGCGTCATGCCCGTACAAGCCGCCACAAACTCCACAACCCGTGGGTCCTGAAACGCATATGTGATACCGGACAATATGGCGGGATAAGAGCTGAGGTCAGCCGATGTCCGTTTTCTCTCCCGAAAGGATTCACGGCTGAAGAAGCCTGTTGCATCCCGGGGGAAGGCCAGAAATATTTCCTCGCACAACTCCTCGGGCAGAAGATCATCGACCACAAAATGACATGTCGAAGTGCCGACGGGAGCAGCCCATTGCCTGCGGATGTTATCGCTTTCGGCGCCGAGCCTGTTGAGAAGGAGCTCAACCAAAGATTCCGTTTTGGTCATCGGTTTCCCCTGTTCTCAAAAACGCTAGATCAGTCCCGCCGTTCCCAATGCTGCAAACTTTTCTCGCCGATGGTTCTTGAGGGCATCACCATCCATGCCAGCGAATGTGTCGAGCGCATCACCGATCTGTTCACCCACGGCCTGAATGGTCACACCGGGATCACGCTGCGCGCCGCCCAGAGGTTCTTCGATGATGCCGTCGATCAGCTTCAGGCCCATCAAATCCTGAGCGGTAATCTTGAGGGCCTCGGCAGCCTCCTGCGCACGGGCACCATCACGCCACAGGATCGAGGCGCAGCCTTCGGGAGAAATCACCGAGTAGACAGCATGTTCAAGCATGAAGATCTTATTGGCCGTGGCGATCGCAATCGCCCCACCTGAACCACCCTCCCCGATGATCACAGAAACGAAGGGAACGGTCAGAGACAGGCAGGACTGGATGGATCGTGCAATCGCTTCGGACTGGCCGCGTTCCTCGGCCCCGACGCCCGGATAGGCGCCCGAGGTATCCACGAAAGACAACAGCGGCAGGTCAAACCTGTTCGCCAAATCCATAACCCGCTGGGCCTTCCGATAGCCTTCCGGGCGCGCCATACCAAAATTATGGGCAATACGACTTTCTGTATCGTTGCCTTTTTCATGGCCGAGCACGGCAACAGGGCGCCCGCGAAACCGTCCCAAACCCGCCACCAGCGCTGCGTCTTCGGAATAAAGGCGGTCACCGGCGAGCGGCACAAACTCATCAATCAATGTCGAGACATAGTCCCCGCATTTCGGACGTCCGGGATGCCGCGCAACCTGCACTTTCTGCCATGCCGTCAGGCGCCCATAGGTCTGACGCAGCTGCCGCTCGACCTTGCCCTCGAGCTTGCCGACCTCGTCCGCAATATTAATCTCGCCATCCGAGAGATGACGGAGCTCCTCGATCTTACCTTCGAGGTCTGCGATGGGTTTTTCAAAGTCCAGAAAGTGTGGCATGGCCGATATCTATACGGTTTCGATCGTCGGTTGAAGAGCGGTTTGTCTAGTTCACCTGCGCACGCGCCAGCGGATGATGGTCTGCCACCAGACGCCGCATTCGTTCATCAAGCACATGGGTGTAAATCTGGGTTGTCGAAATATCCGCATGACCGAGCATCTGCTGAACGCTGCGCAAATCGGCATCGTGATGCAGCAGGTGGGTTGCAAATGCGTGTCGCAAAACATGGGGGCTGACCTTACGCGGGTCGAGTCCCGCTCTCCGGGCCAGGTCCTTAAGCATCTGAAAGAAGCGTTGTCGGCTGAGGTGTTTTCCGCCCCGTCCGGGAAACAAATGGGCTGAGGTCGCGCCCTCGGGCATAAACCCATCACGTACGACAAGATAGTTTCGCACCGCATCCCGCGCTGGCTCGCTCAGCGGCACCATACGTTCCTTGTTGCCCTTGCCACGCACAATCAAAAACTCGGGATCACGCTGCACAGCGGCAAGCGGCAGACCAACCAGCTCCGACACGCGCATACCTGTCGCGTAACACAGCTCAACCATCGCACAGAGCCGCAGGCCTTCGGCACCATTCCCTTTCTCGGCGACCTCAAGAAGGCTCGCGACATCGGCTTCGGATATGATTTTGGGAAGCGGGCGGCCCTGTCGCGGGCTTTCCAAAATGGACGTCGGGTCATCCCCGCGCAGTCCGTCGGCATAGAGAAAGCGATAAAACTGACGCAGGGCCGAGAGACGCCGGGCAGCGGTGCCTGCACTCATGCCTTGCGCGTCGAGATGCTTGAGATAACGCCGCAAATCTTCGGTGGATGCACCATCGAGAACGCCTTGCGCCGCGCCGTCACCCGGCCCCGCCAGAAAGGTCGCCACGTCGAGAAGGTCACGCCGATAGGCCAGAAGCGTATTCGCGGAAACCCCGCGTTCGGCGACAAGAAGTTCCAGAAATGCTTCAAAATACCGGCTGACCAGTGCGACCGGGACAGGTTCGCGCCGCCGGCTCACGGACGTTCCGAGGCCATGCTTTGGCCGGCCATCTCGCGCGCCATGGCCTGTGCGGCCTCATTGAGGCCAACGCGATCGAGCGCCCGGACAACTGCAGCAACCACATTGGCATGGGGCACCTTGCCGGACTGCCCCAGCGCATAAAGTGCGTAAAGCACGGCCTCTGCCTTTCGACCGTCCTCGGCGGCTCTCGAAAGACCGGCAAGGATAGCCACATCAGGCATCATCACGGACCGGCTGGCACCCAGCCCAACCAGGCGCCATTGGGCATCATCCACCCCATCACCCAGAGCCTCGAGCATGGACAAGGTTGTGCCGACGTCGTCCGCACGGGGACCAGATTTGGCAAGATCGACCCAGCGATCAAGTCGCGCCGCGTTCCACGGCACCGGCCCGCGCGGAGGCGTAGGCGTGACCGTCTGTCCGGCCGCCGCCGCGACCCCGGTGCCTGCGGTCAGGGCAAAACCACCGGATTTAGCACGACCAATCACCCGCATCATGGGCCAAAGTTCTGCTGCTGCACGTGCAAGCTCGGGCACAATTGGTGCCTGACGCAAGACCACCCGATACCAATCGAGCGCCTGTCTATTGCGTCCCGCCACAAGGGAAACTTCAGCCGCAACGCCTGACAACCAGCCAAAATCCGGTGTCACCGGCACATCGCGCAACAAATCGGCCGTGGTCAGAGACACGATATCAAAGCCACCCGCCTCACGACCGCGAGTCCAGGCCTCCCAAAGTGCTTCAGAGCGGGCAATCGGGGCTGTACGCGTGGCCGCAGCCAGATAGAGATAAGCCAGCAGCCGGTCATTGCTGACCGTATCCGGCGCTGTGAGGGCGCTGGACATATCAGCATCACTGACCCCCAGACCCTCATAAACCTGAACAACATCGGCTCCCGTCAAAATTCCCGCCTGCAATCCGCGATGGGCGACGGCGAGCCGCATGTCAGGGTCAAGATCAGGCACCGATACGAGTGCAGGAAGCAGACCCGGTGCAATCCTTTGGGCAAGTTCATCGGGAAATTCTGCTTTTGCCGCCAGCCAAAGTGCAAAGGTCATCACATCAACAGGCGCGGCGGCATCCGTCACATCAACCTTAACCTTGCCACCTCCTGCCGCGGTGAGCGCAGCCGCCGTAAAGGCAGGATCTATCTGCAGGCCCTGCTCGCGCAACAGATCAATGCCCAATGCAGCCTGATCGGAATTGCCGTCTGCAACCTGACAGATGATGAGAGCCTGCTGCCAGAAGGCATTTCCATAACCACCCGTGTAGTCGCGCACCAAAGCACAACCCGCAACAAGATTTCCGGAATTGAAACGCGCACGCACGGCAGCCCCCGCCAGATGGTCGGGAACCTGCGCCGCGTTCGACGCATTTATCAGCCGCAGTGCGCTTGACGTTGATCCGATAGCGGCCAGCTTTTCGACCCGAAGGCCGAGCATACCCTGATTGTCCGAGGTCGCGCGGGGCGGTTCGGCCGCCGTTGAGAGAACACGGCGCGCCAATTCATAGGCTTGGCGCAACGGGTAGGACTCCGGAAGGTTACGCAGCAGCCGTACAGCATCAACACGACGGCTTCCGGCCCACATGTCATTTCCCAAACCGCCACTGTCGTCGCCCAGCACACCCAGTGCGTCCTCACCTCGGGCACCCAAACCTTCAACGACGACCTGACCGGGCCGCAACCGGGACCCCGGTTGTTCGTTTCGATCGGCGGGTCGCTCGGTGGCCGGCGGCAGCGGCGCAAGCCGGATCGGGCCGCTTTGTTGCGCCACAGCGACTGCGGGCAATACACCGGCCGCCAGTCCAACCATGACCACGGCGAAGAATCGCGCGCACAGCATGGCGCTGTTATCGCGGAAAACGATCATTGGGGAGCGTTTTCTCCACCTGTTCGGTGGGTGCTGGAATATCCCAGGTTGCAAGAAAAACACCGCCCGCGATGATCCCGATCAGTAGGATTGCTGCTACAAACTTGAACAAATGAACCTCCGCACCACATCGTGCCAAGCCAAGAGAAAATCTGGCCCTCGCGGGCCCTTGCCCAAAGGCCTATTATGGCAGCAGAACAATGGCGATTTCGCGACGAGTCGGGCCCGCAACAGGAATATGTGAAGATAGCAGGATATGGTCGATTCTGAGCAACCAGAACCCCAGTTGGAACAAGATAACGCGACAACCGGTCATTCTCGCCATAAAAAGTCCATTGTGATGGTGGGACTGATGGGCGCTGGAAAGTCGGCAATTGGCCGTCGCCTTGCCAACCACCTTCATTTGCCGTTTGTCGACGCGGATACCGAGATCGAGGTTGCGGCGGGGTGTTCCATCGAAGAAATTTTCGAACGCCACGGTGAAGAGGCCTTCCGCGATGGCGAGCGGCGCGTAATCGCCCGATTGCTCGAAGGCCCGCCCATCGTGCTGGCGACGGGTGGCGGGGCGTTTATGGATGAGTTCACGCGCGCGAGAATCATTGAATCCGGCGTGTCGATTTGGCTGCGCGCTGATCTGGAGACTCTTGTTCGCCGAACTGCAAAACGCAGCAATCGTCCGCTCCTGAAGAATGACGACCCGGCCAAGACCCTGAAAGACTTGATGAAAGTACGTCACCCGATCTATGAGCTATCGGATATCGTCGTCGAAAGCGATGACGCCCCCCCGGAAGAAACGGTCAATCGCGTATGTCAGGCTCTTGATGCCTACCTCGCGAAGACGAATGAGAACGGCACGCAATGAGTCAGAATCCCGACAGCACACAAACCATCACTGTGGACCTTGGTCCGCGATCCTATGACATCGCCATTGGCCCCGATTTGCTGGACAACGCCGGTGCCCTGATTGCCGAACGTCTGGGTGAGCGTCATGTGGTGATCATCACAGACTCCAATGTTGGGCCGATCTACGCAGAGCGTCTCGAAAACAGTCTTGCACAAGCCGGTCACACCGGCCGGACGATCCAGATTGATGCTGGTGAGCAGTCCAAATCCTTTGTCTATCTTGAAAGCCTGTTGAACGACCTTCTGCAAGATGGACTCGAACGCGGAACCGTTCTTGTAGCACTCGGTGGCGGCGTGATCGGCGACCTGACAGGCTTCACCGCCAGCATCGCGCTGCGCGGCGTCGAGTTTGTTCAGATTCCAACGACTCTATTGGCGCAGGTCGACAGCTCGGTCGGCGGCAAGACCGCCATCAATTCCCCCCACGGCAAGAACCTCGTCGGGACCTTTTACCAGCCACGCCTGGTTATCGCGGACACCAATACCTTGAAAACACTGCCGCCTCGCGAGTTGGCGGCTGGCTATGCCGAGACCGTCAAATACGGGTTGCTGGGAGACCCGGAATTCTTTGGCTGGCTAGAAGCAGACGGGGCGAAAGTCCTCGAAGGTGATCCAACCGCCCAGACCCGTGCCATCGTCCGGGCCTGCGAAATGAAAGCCGAGATCGTCAATCAGGACGAACGTGAAACGGGGCGGCGCGCCTTGCTCAATCTTGGTCACACATTTGCACATGCCCTCGAAGCCGAAACCGGCTTCGGTGACCTGTTACTCCATGGTGAAGCCGTCTCCATCGGCATGGTTCTGGCATTTGACCTTTCGGTGGCGCTGGGCCTGTGCCCCGCTGAAGATGCGACCCGGGTGCGGGACCATTTCAAGGCCGTCGGGCTCCCCATACATGTGCCCGTTCACCCCAACGGAAATTGGAACACCCAGATACTGATCGACCATATGGGTAGGGACAAAAAGGTTCAGGCCGGTCGTACGACGTTCATCCTGGTTCGTGGAATCGGTGAAGCCTTTGTGACCAATGAGGTGGAAGAAGCTGAACTCGTACGCCTGCTCGACACACTGGCCAAAGCGGCCTGACCTTCAACAAGGCACGCAAACATCATGAGTGATCCCATCATTCTCACCATTATCTCGATCATCGTCCTGTTGGCGTTCTCGGGGTTCTTCTCCGGTTCGGAAACGGCACTGACGGGTGCATCACGACCTCGGATGCATCAGCTGGAAAGCGATGGCAACAAGCGCGCCCGGATCGTCAACCTACTGCACGCCCAGCAAGAGCGTCTGATCGGCGGGATCCTGATCGGCAACAATATCGTCAACATTCTGGCTTCAGCCCTGGCAACAAGTCTGATGATCACGCTCTTCGGCGATTCCGGAGTGATCTACGCCACTGTCGCGATGACAATTCTGGTGGTGATCTTTTCAGAGGTCCTGCCAAAGACCTATGCTATCCGGCACGCCGACGACGTGGCCCTGACGGTCGGTCCGATTATCCGGGCCATTATTATTGTGCTCACGCCGATCTCGAAAACCGTCGAGATCATTGTGGACGTCCTGCTACGTCTGCTTGGAGAGAGGGTGTCCTCAGCTGAGGACGAAGCGCGTGAAGAAGAATTGCGCGGTGCGATCCGCCTGCATTCAGACACCAACACGGTGAATGCCCATGAGGGTCAGATGCTGGGTGGCGTCATGGATCTCGACGATATTGAGGTCGGTGAAATCATGACACATCGCACCGACGTGAGCATGATTGATGCGAATCTGGCGCCCGGCGAGATCGTGACACGAATGCTCGACAGCCCTTTTACACGAGTCCCGATCTTCAGCGGCGATCCCGACAATATTGTCGGGGTTCTCAACGCCAAGGCTTTGCTGCGTGAAGTCCAGGTTCACGAAGGTCATATCGATGAAATGCATATTACCTCCGTGGCTGCCGAGCCATGGTTTGTGCCTGAATCGACGGATTGCCTGAGTCAGTTGCACGAGTTCCGTGACCGACGAGAGCATTTTGCATTGGTCGTGGACGAGTACGGTTCCCTGCAAGGAGTTGTGACTCTCGAAGACATCATTGAGGAAATCGTCGGAGAGATCGATGATGAGCACGACATCCCCGTCCCGGGTGTCCGACGGCAGGCCGACGGCTCCCTTTTGGTCGACGGCCGTGTGACCATTCGCGATCTGAATCGCGAATTCGACTGGCGTCTTTCAGACGAAGAGGCCTCGACCATTGCAGGCTTGGTGCTGCACGAAGCCCGCTTTATCCCGCAGGAAGGTCAGAGCTTTGCAATTTCTGATCTCAAGATCGATGTTCTGCGTCGAAGCGGCAACCAACTGCGTCAGCTCCGGATTACACGGCGCGCCGACGCAACGGATGGAGACGCCCCCATCGATACGCCGCAAACGCCGGGCTAACCCAAATTCAATAAGCCCTCTTCGGGGTTCCACATCGAGGACATACCCATGCCACTTTCAGAACCGGCGGCGCGCGAACACATACACACGCGCTCGGTCAGTTGCACCGGCTACAGACGATCTGACGGCCTGTGGGACATCGAGGGACATCTGACAGATGTAAAAACCTACACCTTCTCCAACAGCGAACGCGGTGATGTGCTGCCAGGTGAGCCTGTGCATGAAATGTGGATTCGGCTCACCGTCGATGATGACCTTCACATTCATGATGTGGAAGCGACGACCGAGTTCAGTCCCTTTGGAATCTGTAAGGAAATCGCGCCAAACTTCAAACGACTGATCGGCGTATCAATCGGTCCGGGCTGGCGTCGCACAGTCAGTCAGCGTCTCGGCGGAGTTGAGGGTTGTACACATATTGTCGAGCTGCTGGGACCAGTTGCAACAACTGCGTTTCAGACGATCTTTCCGCTTAAAAGCAAGGACAGCCCGGAAGGACCTGCAGCGTCAGGGCGGGCCCCACGTCTGCTCAATACCTGTCATGCGTTTCGAAGTGATGGCCCCAAGGTCAAGGAACTTTGGCCGAACCATTATGATGGCCCGGATGCGTCCTAGCCTGAACGGTTTGTCACGTAACGCTGTCTAACCGAACGCACGCTGCGGCATCTGTGATTCGGGACGATACATGTCCCCACGTCCATAAGGTTGTGGAACCCGCAGGTCCTGCTTCTCGGACTTCTGCGCTGCAAAATAGCTTGCGATAAACACCCGGATCGCCGCCGTTCGGCCCAGTTCACCCAAATGGGCGTCGATGAGCGTGCACAGTTGATCAACGCGAAGTTTTTCACGAACTGAAATATCAGAGAGCGCAGACCAAAATTCCGGCTCCAGACGTACACTGGTACGCAAATCACCAACCGTTATGTTCCGATTCACGAGCATTTCAGACCTTCCCCGCCCCGAAGGGCCCCGTAAACTATTGCTCCGTAAGCTTAAACAGACTGGGGCGTTGTTGCAACACTCATTATATTTGTGTTTCAAAATAGAATTAAGAGACCTCTTCAGGCGTCAGAGCGCGCACAGAAAGCGCATGAAGACCAGACGAAAACTCGTTACCCAGAAGGGCATACACACTTCTTTGCCGCGCGACACGCGACTGACCCGAAAAACGCGAACTTACAACAGTTACCTCATAATGTGTTTCACCACCGGGCTGGGCCCCGGCGTGACCAGCATGAAGATGTGATTCGTCCGTGACCTCGAGACTGTCTGGCTCAATGGCACTCTCAATTGCCGATCGGATACGTTCTGCACGATTCATCTCGGTTTCTCCCTAAACAAGTGGCGGGGTTTCCTTGCTTCAGCGGCTCCCCATAGACATATTCCCGGCATGACACGTCGAAGCAAGAAAATCGACCTCGACGAATTTCTTACCGAGGCCGGGATGCACGCTCCCGATCAGAAAAACTGCGAACACCCTGGCTGTGATCTGGCCGGCGAGTTTCGCGCGCCCCGTTCGCGGCAACAATTGCGCGACTATGTCTGGTTTTGCCTCGACCATGTGCGTGCCTACAACGCCCGATGGAACTACTACGCGGATATGGATGAAGACGCGGTCGAGGAAGATCGGCGCGGGACAGCCTACTGGCACCGACCGACCTGGCCACTGAATGGCGGACGCCCACCGCAAGGCATCCGCGATCCCTTTGGCTTCTTCGAGACCGAGGAAGATGAAAAAGTTCGTCAAAATTCCGAACTTCCGGACTCTCCTTACACGCAAGCACTTGCTATAATGGAGTTGACGCCGCCGGTTACACCCGACGCCATCAAGCGGCGTTACAAGGAATTGGTGAAACAACACCATCCTGACGCAAATGGTGGCGACAAGCAGGCTGAAGAACGTCTCAAGGCAATCAATCAGGCCTATGCGACACTGACGCAATCGAACGGCCCGTAACGGGCCGGTCGGAAGAATAAACTTTGATGAATACGGAACGTATTATGGAATCGACTGAATCGCTTGCCAGCACCGACATGCCCACCAGCCCCGAGCCCGACACGACCGTGTCGGTGCGCGATGTTTTCGGAATTGATTCCGACGCAACGGCCCCGGCATTTTCGGAATCCACCATTCACGTGCCCGCGCTGGACGAAGGCTATCGGTTCGATCCCGATACAACACGCGCCATTCTGGCCGGCTTCTCGCACAATCGTCGGGTGATGGTTCAAGGCTATCACGGTACCGGAAAGTCGACCCATATCGAACAGGTTGCTGCCCGCCTTAACTGGCCGTGTATTCGCGTCAACCTCGACAGCCACATCAGCCGCATCGACCTCATCGGCAAGGATGCCATCGTCCTGCGTGACGGCGCTCAGGTGACCGAGTTCCGCGAAGGCCTGTTGCCCTGGACGCTGCAGCACCCCTGCGCACTTGTGTTTGACGAATACGACGCCGGCCGCCCGGATGTGATGTTCGTGATTCAGCGTGTGCTGGAAGCCGACAGCAAGCTCACCCTGCTCGACCAGAACAAGGTGTTGCGCCCCCATCCCAGTTTCCGCTTGTTCGCGACGGCCAACACCGTCGGTTTGGGCGATACGACCGGCCTTTATCATGGCACCCAGCAGATCAACCAGGCCCAGATGGATCGCTGGAACATCGTGACGACCCTGAACTACCTGCCCCATCAGCAGGAAGTCGACATTGTCATCGCCAAAAGCCCGGACTACGACAACAAGGAAGGCCGCGAGACGGTCTCTGCAATGGTGGCCACAGCCGACCTGACCCGAGCCGGGTTCATCGGTGGCGACATCTCTACTGTGATGTCTCCGCGCACCGTCATCACCTGGGCCGAGAATGCCCGTATATTTGAATCCGTTGCGCTGGCCTTCACGGTCACCTTCCTGAACAAATGTGATGAAGTCGAACGGCCGACAGTGGCCGAGTATTATCAGCGCTGCTTCGGGACCGATCTCGATGACAGTGTGATTGAAACAGCCCAGACGCAGTAACCACCAATGGCTGGATCAGGCAGAAACAGCAACGACGGGCCGGTCGAGGAATTCCTCCGGGTCACAGCTTCGGCGATGCGCGCGATGTCGCGCGAGCCGGAGCTGACAGCTTCGTTTACCCCGGATGCTCCGGGTTTTCACGGGACCGAAGCACGCATCCCACTGCCCAGCCGGGACCTGCCACGCGAAGACGTCAGTGTGGCGCGCGGTGAAGCCGATGCCATGGCGCTCAAATTGCGCCACCACAATGCAGACATTCACACCACACGGGTTCCCACAGCACCCGCCGCCCGCGCACTCTATGATGCGGTCGAACAAGCCCGTGTCGAAGCCATCGGCGCACGCCACATGGCCGGAGTGGCCGAGAATCTTGGCGTCGCCCTCGAAGTCCGCTGCCGGAACAAGGGCTACGCGCGGGTCACGGACCGCGAACAGGCCCCCGTATCCGAAGCCGTTGCGCTTCTGGTCCGCGAAGCCTTGACCGGGGCCGCCCCGCCGCCTTCAGCGCAGCAGATGGTCGATCTCTGGCGGCCTTTCGTTGAATCCAAAATTGGTGACACCCTATCGGGCCTCGACAATCGCCTGGACGATCAGGAAGCATTTCAGGACATCGTCCGGCAGATGATTTCCGACCTGGGCCTTGCTGACGACGAACTCAACGCCGAGCCTGATCCCAATGAGGACAGCAGCGAGGACGAGCAGGAAGACGGTGAAGGCGAGACCACCGGCGAGGGTGAAGGCGATGGCGACGCCCGCTCCATGGACGGTGCCGGTGATGAAGAAGATGCTGGTGCCGAAACCGAAGAAGCCGATATGCCATTTGAAGATGGTGATGGCGACCTCGAACCCGGTGCCGGGGACGAAGACCCTGATGCGCCGGGTCAGCCCTGGCGTCCGCCGGAGTTCGGCCACAACCAGGGCGAACAGTTCGTCTACGGGGCCTTCACGACCGAATTTGACGAGGAAATTGAAGCACCCGATTTGTGTGATGCCGATGAACTGACGCGCCTGCGTCAGCAACTCGACCAGCAGCTCGGGAACCTGCAGAACGTGATTTCCCGCCTGGCCAACCGCTTGCAACGTCGCCTCATGGCCAAGCAGACGCGGACATGGGATTTTGACCTTGAAGAGGGCCTGCTTGATACCGCCCGCCTCACGCGCGTGGTCACAAACCCGTCCCACCCCTTGAGCTTCAAGCTTGAGAAGGACATGAATTTCCGTGACACCGTGGTCACGCTTCTGATCGACAACTCGGGCTCAATGCGCGGACGGCCGATATCTGTTGCTGCAATGAGCGCAGATATACTGGCCCGAACCCTGGAGCGGTGTGGCGTGAAGGTCGAAATTCTCGGTTTCACAACCCGCGCCTGGAAGGGCGGCCAATCGCGCGAGAAATGGCTCGCCGCGGGCAAGCCTGCCAATCCGGGGCGCCTGAACGATCTGCGTCATATCATTTACAAATCCGCAGACGCGCCATGGCGTCGGGCCCGCAAGAATCTCGGCCTCATGCTTCGCGAAGGATTGCTCAAGGAAAACATCGATGGTGAGGCCCTTCTCTGGGCGCATAATCGATTGCTGGCCCGCCCCGAACAGCGCCGCATTCTGATGATCGTTTCAGATGGCGCGCCCGTGGACGATTCAACCCTGTCGGTGAACGCCGGGAACTATCTGGAGCGCCACCTGCGTCAGATAATCGAATGGATTGAGACCTATTCGCCTGTTGAATTGCTCGCGATCGGCATCGGCCATGACGTCACCCGCTACTACGATCGCGCGGTGACCATCGTGGATGCAGAACAACTGGGCGGGACCGTTATGGATCAGCTTGCGGAGCTCTTCGACGAGTCAGAAGACGGCGGGAAACGTCGTGGTGGCGGCAGGCCGAAACGTGCTGCCTAGCGCAGACATCCGCAAACCACGCTATAGTTGCGCCATGCGCTCGCTCCTCTGTCTGACCACTCTCCTTTTTGCCTTTGCGGCCCCGCCTGCCTTGGCCGAGTCAAAAGAGATCAATCTGCACAAGGGCCTGGGTGAACAGAACCGGGTTGGCCGATTGTTCTTTCGCGGCGGCCTTGAGATCACCTTCAAGGATCCAAAGTTCGGTGGCATCTCCGCAATGGAGATCGAGCTCGGCGGTCACACTGCCTACATGATGACGGACAAAGGCGACGTCGCTGACGTGCGCCTCCAGTACAACGCCGCAGGCAATCTCGCGGGGGCCACTCTTGATGAAATCCGCCCGGTGATTGGCGCGGCAGGTCGCGGCACAAATGCAGCCATCGAAGCCATTGCCGAGATGCCCGATGGAGGCCTGCTGGTGGCCTTCGAACGCCGGCATCGCTTGCTGCACTTCCCGCGCTCGGTCAAACCGCTCCAGACCGTCCCGCGTCTTCTCAATACGCCTGTGGGACTGGAACGCGCCCGGTCGACACGCGGCATTGAAGCGGCAAGCCCAACGGCCAACCGTGAAATCCTGCTGATTGCCGAAGACATGCCGACTTCCCGCGGGTTTACCTTTGCCTGGCTCGGCAATGGCGCCACATGGACTCCCATGAGCTATGCCCTGTATCAGCCTTATCGGCCAACCGGGGCCACGTTGCTGAAGAATGGCGACATCATGGTCATCGAACGGCGGGGCACAGCCGCCAACCCGCAGGGAACACGCTTCGCGAAAATTCCCAAACGACAGCTTCGCCCGGGCGCACCGATCCAGACGCAAGAAATCGCGCGGCTAGACCCACCATTCATCACAGCAAATTTTGAAGCGATTGCGACCTCGCAAGGGCTGCAGGGGCAGACAATTCTCTACGTCGCAAGCGACAATGATTTTTCGAAATCCCGCCCGACGGTCCTGCTGATGTTCGAGCTGCTGCCCTAGGCGAGGCCTTAGCCTTCGACCCAGAACTTCCAAGCCGCTGCGTAGTTATCGGCCTCGATCGCATCACGAACGGCCTCAAGCAACCGATTCATGAACCGGACATTGTGAATGGCCAGCAGTTGCCCGGCATTGATTTCACTCGCTTTCACGAGGTGATGCACATAGGCACGCGAAACAGACATGCATGTCGCACAATCACATTCGGGATCAAGCGGGCCCTCATCATCACGGAATCGCGCATTCTTGATGTTGATGAAGTCCCGACCATTTTCGGTCTCACCAAGTCCCGGACGGATATAGGCGCTGCCATGGCGCGCCAGCCGGGTCGGGTTTACACAGTCGAAGGTATCAATACCCTTTGCCGCCCCGTTCCAGACATCGCGGACGCTGCCAACGCCGAGCAGATGGATCGGACGGGCCACAGGTGTTGCGGCATTGAGCGGGGCCATGGCCATCTTGACCACATCATCCATCTCGCCGGAATCCCCACCCAGGCATCCACCAACAGCGTATCCAAAATAGGGTTGGGAGGCTGTGAACTCCGAACTCTCGCGACGAAGGTCCTCATACACACCGCCCTGCGTTATCCCATAAAGCGCCTGCGGCCCCGCTGAGCCTTCCGCATCCTTCTGGAATTCGGCAAGTGATCGCTTGGCCCAGCGATGGGTCATTTCCATGGAATTGGCCGTGTAGTCCCGATCCACGTGGTAGGGCGTACACTCATCAAGCACGAGGATGATATCGGCACCGATCCCACGCTGAATCCGGATCGAGTCCTCAGGGGTCAGGGTGATTTTTGCGCCATCAATATAGGAACGAAAAGAGGCCCCCTCTTCGGTGATCTTCAAAAGCGAGGGGTCGCGCCCGTCACCACGATTTCCCTTGATCTCTTTTGCTCCGCTACCGCCGCCGAGAGAAAAAATCTGGAAGCCGCCTGAATCCGTAAGCATCGGGCCATCCCAACCCATCATCCTGTGCAAACCGCCCAGCTTCGCGATTTGCTCTGCGCCGGGCTGCAACATCAGATGGTAGGTATTTCCCAAAACGAACTGGGTGCCCTCAGCACGCGCTTGTGCCGGCAGGACACCGCGGATCGCCCCACGGGTCGCGCAGAAGATGAATGCAGGAGTCTGGATTGTTCCGTGTGGTGTTTTCAGAACACCCCGACGGGCCGCACCCGGCCAATCCGCATCGGCGGTCACCGTCTTGGCGACATCAAAAGAAAATCCGGGATAGTCGGTCATCGCAATATCATCCGGCTGCGTATCGCCCCAAATATACGACGATCAATATTCGTTGGGCACGCAGCAAAAAAGCCCGCGAATCGCGGGCTTTCGCTTCATCGGTAAATTCGACGATTAGCTGGCCACAGCCACCTTGTCGAGATCGCGCTTCATCTGACGCAGTTCGCGCGGCAGCTTCGAAACAGCGGTGTCACGCAGGAAGGCATCAACGCCGCCCTTGTGCTCAACGGTGCGGATCGCCTTCGTGGACATTCTCACACGAACACCACGTGCCAGCGTCTCGCTGTACAGCATGGTCGACTGCAGGTTCGGCAGGAACCGGCGGCGGGTTTTATTGTGTGCGTGACTGACGTTGTTACCCGTCATCACGCCTTTGCCAGTAATGGCGCAGCGGCGCGACATGATTCGCTCCATGAATAAGATTCGCGCCAAAGACGGCGCGTTCGGCGGAGTTTTTAGGGTAAGCAACCGGCTTGGTCAAGCCTGAGTTGACCGTTATTCGGTCCCGCGAAAAGCATCCAGAAGCATTTGGGCTGCCGCCGAGGGCGTGACACGGGCCTGAGAGACCTTTTCTTCGAGTTCGGAGAGTTTTTCCCGGACATTTGGGTGCCGCCGGAAGGCTGATAGCAGATTTTCATCAACTTCACCCCACATCCAACGCCGGGCCTGATCCGCACGCTTGCGCTCCAAAGCACCCGATTCCTCAACGATTTCGCGAAAATCGCCGATTCGTGTCCAAATTTCGGGAACGCCCCCTCCTTCCAATGACGAGCAGGTCAGCACCTCGGGTACCCAGTCGGCAGTCAGAGGGTGCAACAACCGGAGCGCATTGGCGTATTCAGAAGCTGCCCGGCCCGCAGCATCACGCAGATCCCCATCGGCCTTGTTAACCACCACGAGATCCGCGAGCTCCATGATCCCTTTCTTGATACCCTGTAGTTCATCGCCGCCACCGGGCAGCAGGAGCAGGACAAACATATCCACCAGATCCGAGACAGCTGTCTCGGATTGCCCGACACCAACAGTTTCAACGAGCACAACATCGAAGCCCGAAGCTTCACAGGCCAGCAGAACCTCCCGCGTCCGGCGCGCAACACCGCCCAGTGTGCCCGCTGTCGGAGACGGTCTGATAAATGCCTCAGGCGCGCGCGAGAGTTGCTCCATCCGCGTCTTGTCACCCAGAATTGATCCCCCTGTCCGCTGAGAGGACGGATCCACAGCCAACACGGCCACCTTATGACCATTCGCAATCACATGCTGGCCGAAGGTTTCAATGAAGGTGGACTTTCCAACCCCCGGAACCCCAGAGATGCCGATCCGCATTGCGTTGCCGGTATGTGGCAGCAGCGCCTCAAGAAGCGCCTCGGCCTGATCACGGTGATCGTCACGCGTGGACTCGATAAGTGTTATGGCGCGCGCCAGCGCGCGTCGGTCACCCGAACACACAGACTCGGCGAGCGCCGCCATATCCTGATCAGGAACTGCCATGCCTTTACCTCGTGGCTCGAGAGGCCGGACGCACCGGCTTTCCATCAACGGGCGACGACAGCACCAACGAGCTGCGCACATCACCAATCTTGCGAAATCGCGAGATAACATCCTCGAGTTCCGCGATCGAATGGACCGACACCCGAATGAAGAAGCTATCATCGCCGGTCACGTGATGGCATTCAATGACAGCATCCAACGTGGCGCAAAGGCCGGTCACGCGACGATAATCCAGATCGGATACGGTCAGGCGCAGAAAAGCGCCAACCTCTTCCCCCAACGCCAGACGCTCTACCCGAGCGGTATATCCCGAGATAACTCCGGCGCCTTCGAGCTTGCGAATACGCTCGGCGACCGCCGGAGTCGACATGCCAACACGACGTGCCACCTCCCGAAACGACAAACGCGCATCCTCCTGCACGACCTGCAGGAGATTCCGATCCGTTTCATCGATCTCGAGTTCCATTTGTAACGCTAACCCTGCATCAACCTGCCACACGGGATCAAATTAACCAATTAACATTACGTACGATTATCATTTATTATAATAAATTACCATATGAAAACTGTTGTAACGAAATAACATCCAACTGACAGGCAGCACGACAGGTGAACTGCCAAACGGCAACTCAAATCACTCGAGATTCATTTTTATCTATTTATGCCGGTCAACCGCGCGGGAAAGCAGCAAATAGGCCTTGCCAACATCCGCAGTCAGCAGGCTTGCGCTAAGCAATTCATCGGGGTCCGCTTCGCCCGCCTGGGTCAGCAGTCGCTCGAACTCGCGCAGGTACCGCGTGGCAAGACCGCGGAACTCTTCATCTTCCTCAAAGAGCTCCCGCACCCGCGCAATCAAAGCCGGTTCGCCGACACGCGAAGCAATCCGCCGAACCGCTGCTGTTCGGTCACCCTTGTTGAAGCGCTTGATGATGTCCGGGGTGACATCCCCATCCAAAATTCGGCCGAGGTCAATCCCAATGGACCCCAGCGTATCAAGCACACGGTTTACCGTGTGCAACAGAACGCCCCGGTTGGAATCGAGATAGGATTCGCGAACCCCGTCCGCTGTCCGCGCCGCCTCCTCTGCGGCAACAATCAAGGCACGTTCCTGCATACGGAAGGATGCGGCCATGGTCTCGGCGCGCTCGGACACCTGGTCAATCGTCGACTGCATATCGCGCGCCTGCTCCCGAAGTTGATCACGCAGGGACTCAACCTTTCCCTCGAGCCGATCGGTTGAGGACGCAAACTCACTCGTGTGCCCACCCAGGGACTGCATCGTCGCCTCGGCGCGCGCCACGGCGCTTTCTCCGGTTACCCGCAAGGTCTCACCGCGCTCGGCCAGCATGTCTCCCAGATCGCGCCAACGTTCGAGAATACCTTCTGTGGTTTCCCGGACATCGCGACTGCGCTTGGCAAGCATCTCCTCGGAGTCCGTGCTCGCCCGGCGCATTTCCTCGGTGCTTGTCGTCAGATCCTCACGGCGCTGGCGCATCAGATTGGCGACCTCTGACATCCCGTCTGTCGCGGTCCGTGCATTGCTCTCCAGCACGGCCGTTTCACGTTGAATGATGTCTCGCACTTCCGCCAGGCGCTCGAGGGAATCCGTTGCCGCCTGCTGCAAGGCCTGGGTGTGCAAGGTAAGTGACTCACCCAAGGCCTCAGCGCGCGCACCGGCTGTGACGCTGGCATTGGTGAGCTCCTGCGACTGACGCCGCAGCGCGTCATGCATGGTCTTGGCGGCACCCTCTGCTGTATCTGAAACCTCGCCCACCGTCGTGGCGGATTCCAGCAGGGTCGCCCGCACGGTGGCCAGTCGCCCTTCAACATCCGTGACAATGTCTCCGATCCGCTTCTGCTCTCCGCCCAGTTCTTCCCGCATGCGCCGGAGGTGGACACTGGCACGTTCGGCGGCCTGATCCATGGCCGTGGAACCCTCTCCCAGGGTCTCGCGCACCGCATTGATCCGCACCTCTGCTTCCGAGGCCGCCGCCTCCAATGCCGCATGCTGGCCCAGAACCTCTTCACGGCCCTGCTGCGCCTTGGCAACGGCACGATCCAGTTCAGCTTGAATGGAACCCGCATGTTCGGCGAATGATTCGCGGACTTCGCCACTCGCGGCAGACGCCTGTTCAGTTGCGCGCGACAAGCCCGCGGCGGCTTCGCGGAGTTCAGCAGAAATCTGTTCGGCATGCCCCGAAGCTGTTCGTGCAACATCTTCGAGCGCTTCGGCTTCTCCCCGGAAAGTTTCTCCCAGGGTTCGCCCCTTGCCTTCGGCCAGATCGGTGGCGTTGGCAAGTTCATCGGCATAGGCGCGCAACCGATCACCCATGCCTTCGACCTGCACGAAATTCGCCTGCGCCATCGAAGCAAGCGCATCAGCCTGCGCACGCAGGCCTTCGGTCATGGTCAGAGATTCCTGATGCGCGGCCGCTACAGCAGCCGCAAGTGATTGCGACGTCTGTGCCACGCTTGCAGAAGCTGCCTCAGCAGATTCACGCGCGCGCTTTGCGGCCTCTTGAGAAACCTGCTCCACCCGCTCGGATGCGAAAGTCGCGACACGCTCAAAAGATTCCGTTGTCGCATCAAAACGACCGGCCAACTCCTGCGCCAGAGTATCCGCGCGCGCCGAAGCTTCCTGAGAAAGTTCGTCGAGGCGCTCAGAAGCACGCGCAACCGCCTCTTCGAAGCCCACTCCGATCTGATTTGCATGCTGGCCGAGCTCTTCTCCAATGGTCCGCGCATTGGCCAGCGCCGCATCGGATGCCAGACCAACATCACGGGCAATCTTCTCGCCGGCCTCGTTCAGTACGGCACGTGCCGCCTCGGTTTCCTGGCGCACCGAATCGACAACCTCATGGGTTCGGGTGACAACCAAATCGGCAGAGGCACGGATGTCCTCGGCGGCCGTGTCGCCGGCACCCGTCACCCGGCCCACAGTGTTCTCCACGGCCTGCTGGAAATTATTCTCGAGAGATTCGATCTGCCCGCGCATGGCCTCGATCAGCTCACGCAGGGATTCCGTTGCCCGCTCAGAGGCACCATCGATGGCAATCGCTTCGTCTTTGCCCGTGCCGCGTATTTGTTCAAGATTTGCCGCAATACGCGCAGCCGTTGACGAGAGCTCCTCGGCCTGCGCACGCAATGTCTCACCGGAATCGAGGGCCCGCGCCCTGACGGATTCGGCAACCTGCTCAAATTCCGCAATCTCGGCATCGAAGCCGCCGCGCAATTCGCCGAGCTGCACCCGAGCATTTTCAACGGCACCTTCCAATGCTGCAGCATAGGTCAGCAGCCCATGCCCCACTTCCCCCAGACGCTCCTTCGCCAGGCGATGCGGATTCTCCATACGCCAGATCTGCTGCTCCAGAACTGCAATATCATAAGACATCTGCTGATCACGCACGGCCCAGGCGGCAAGCGCGAACAACACCGCCGGCGGCGTCAGAACCCCGGCAATCAGCCCACCCAGTTCATTCGGCAATAGCTGCGGAATCGTTTGCCAGCCAATCACGCGATTGATGTACCAGAGACTGGCGGCAATCCACATAAACGCGATCAGCGCCAGCAACCACGCCAGGACGGTCGGCAATATTCCGCGATCAGTTACAGAACCATAGGAGTCCATCTCCTGCGCGTAACCGACCGGTTCGTCCGACAATTCAACCCCGTTTTGAGACATGGAATCAGGCAGCCTCGCGGCGACTTTGGCGGATCATTTCCAGAACCTCACCAGCAGCAGATGGAATATTGGTGCCAGGACCATAAATGGCAGAAACGCCGTTGGAATGGAGAAACTCATAATCCTTCGCCGGGATCACGCCACCGCATATGACGATAATATCCTCGGCGCACTCAGCCTTTAGCGCAGCGACAAGCTGGGGCACGAGGGTCTTGTGACCCGCAGCCTGGGTCGAGACGCCGATGACATGCACGTCATTTTCGACAGCCTGTCGCGCAGCCTCTTCCGGCGTGGCAAACAGAGGACCGATATCGACATCAAAACCAAGATCAGCAAAGGCCGTCGCGATAACCTTGGCCCCCCGGTCGTGGCCATCCTGGCCCAACTTCACAACCAGCATGCGCGGGCGACGTCCTTCTTCTTCGGCGAATGCGGCAATATCCTTGACCGTCTTCTCGAACACCTCATCCCCCTCATAGGCTGCGGCATAAACCCCGGATATAGACTGGACGGTCGCCTTGTGCCGACCAAACACCTTCTCCATCGCGTCGGACATTTCTCCGACTGTGGCCCGAACCCGCGCAGCATCCACACACGCTGCCAGCAGGTTGCCCTCACCTGTTTCGGCCACTTTCGCGAGATTCTCCAGCGCGGCGCTACAGACCGCCTCATCTCGGCTGGCGCGAATTTCGGCCAAACGAACCAGCTGAGATTCGCGCACCTTCGTATTGTCGATATCCAGGACGTCAATTTCATCGATCTGGTCGGGCACGAACCGATTGACCCCGACAATAACGTCCTCACCACGGTCCACCCGCGCCTGACGACGTGCCGCAGCCTCTTCGATACGCATCTTGGGCATCCCGGATTCCACAGCCTTGGTCATACCGCCCAGCTCTTCGACTTCCGCAATGAGCTTCCGCGCTTCGACCACCAGACTATGGGTCAGACTTTCCAGATAATAAGAGCCCGCCATCGGGTCCACGACATTGGTGATCCCGGTTTCATGCTGAAGGATCAACTGCGTGTTCCGTGCAATCCGGGACGAGAACGGCGTCGGCAGAGCGACAGCCTCGTCAAAGGAATTGGTGTGGAGAGACTGCGTCCCCCCAAGTGTTGCCGCCATTGCCTCGACCGTTGTGCGGACAATGTTGTTATAGGGGTCCTGCTCCGTCAGGGAGACGCCGGACGTCTGACAATGGGTGCGCAGCATCAACGAGCGCTCGTCTTTGGGGTCAAACTCGTCCCGCAGCAGATGGGCCCAAAGGAAACGCGCGGCACGGAGCTTGGCAATCTCCATGAAGAAATTCATACCGATGCCAAAGAAGAACGAGAGACGCGGTGCGAAAGCGTCGACATCCAGTCCTGTCTTGCGCGCGGCACGGACATATTCCACGCCATCCGCCAGCGTGAAGGCGAGCTCCTGGACCGCGGTCGCTCCGGCTTCCTGCATGTGATAGCCGGAAATCGAGATCGAATTGAACCGCGGCATATGCTCCGCGGTGTAACCGATGATGTCCGCGACAATCCGCATCGATGGCGCCGGCGGGTAGATGTAGGTGTTGCGGACCATAAACTCCTTGAGAATGTCGTTCTGGATGGTCCCCGACAACTTGTCCTGAGACACGCCCTGCTCTTCGGCCGCCACGATGTAGTTCGCCAGCACAGGCAAAACCGCACCGTTCATGGTCATCGACACGCTCATTTCATCGAGCGGGATACCATCAAAAAGAATCTTGGAATCTTCGACGCTGTCGATCGCAACGCCAGCCTTGCCAACATCCCCCACAACTCGGGGATGGTCGCTGTCATATCCGCGGTGGGTGGCCAGATCGAAGGCCACCGAAAGACCGCGCTGACCACCTTCGAGTGCCTTCCGATAGAAGGCATTTGATTCTTCTGCTGTGGAGAAACCTGCATATTGACGCACGGTCCAGGGGCGACCGGCATACATCGTGGCCTTGGGCCCGCCGATATATGGCGGGAACCCCGGCAAGCTGTCGGACCAGGAAATCTCCTCCAGATCCTCTGCCGTGTAGACGGGACGGATGTCGATCCCTTCCGGGGTCTGCCACACAAGGTCGTCGGGCGTGCGGCCGCGCAGCTCTTTTTCAGCGCGCGCGCGCCATTCGTCCTTCGTGGGTTTCGGGAATTCAGCCATTTTCGGGCTCGCCAAGCTTTTCAAAGATGGCGGAAAGTATATCCGGAGTGGATAGGCGGGTCTATCGAGCCGCCGCACCTGCGATCATCAGTCGATGAAATTGCACCGGCGCTTCAAAACCGCGCAATTCGGCGCTTTCATCAGACAGGCCCTTATCGGCCAGCAGAGGCACAACAGCCGGATCTTCCGCGATTGCATGCGATAGCACGACATCTCCTCCCATGCTCTGGCTCTCCAGCCGTGCCGCCATGTTCACGGTGGTTCCGAAATAGTCCAGACGATCATTCAACGTTACAGCAATACAGGGACCCTCGTGGATGCCGATCTTGATGGTCACGGCATCCTCGTCACCCATATCACCGGCATGACGCTCATTGAACGCTCCGACAGCATTCTGGATCTCGATCGCCGCTAAAAGACAATTCACCGGGTCGGTGAACGACGCCATAACCGCATCGCCAATGGTTTTGACCACCCCGCCATCATGCTTGCGAACGATCTCGGTCAACACCGCGAAATGATCACGCACCAGCGCATAGGCGCGTGCATCGCCGATCTGTTCATAAAGGGCGGTCGAGCGGCGCAGATCGGTAAACATCAGCGAAACGCGTTGTATGGAAACCTCATCACCGGGACGCAGGATTTGCTCCGAGAACAAGTCTCGGAATGCCTGGAGCGTTGTCGCCCGGTCGGCGGTCAGCGCATCCTGCTCCCAGGTTAGCTCCTCAATAACGAAAACGCGGTCATGGGCGCTTTGGTTGACGAAACTCAACTGCCCGGCCGCACACACAGCGCCGCCATGCACATTGTCGTCCGCAACGATCATCGTCGGGAAGGCCTGCCCGTCATGCTCGATATCCGCCTCAGGTCCAGCCTCAAGGGTGCGCAGGCGATACGGGGCTTTGGCAAACTCCCCGTGAAGGTTGCGCGTCTCCCCTGCCGGCACCGCAATCTGCGCCACGATATGCGGCGTACTTCCGGGCCCGAACAGGCAATACTCGCCAAACACGATCGGGCGAATACCCGGCGCGGGCTGGAAACTCAGTTCCACGTTGCGTGAAAACTCGCGGTCATAATCGATATTGCACGTGTCGCAATGCGCCCCGGTCGGAAGCTCATCGAGACCGCTCGAAATTGATTTCGCCACACGACACCGCGGACATAGGATATCCCAGCGGAGATTGAGCAAACCGACCCGGGTCGCCTCCAGACAGGTCTCGATCACTTCACGCGGCGCATGGTTCCAGACACGCGCGAGTTCGAGCGGCCGAATTTTGACGACATCCACCTCCTGCGCCGTGGTGACATACTCTGCGAGTCGGGCACTTAGACCATGCCCATGCGGCGAGGCCTCGATGTCCTCGACCGCGCGCGCCAGTCTCAGTCGCGCGTCTTCACCCAGAGCTGGTGGTGTGATGTCAAAGGGCGTATCGCGCTGACCGCTGACGAACAGATCCACTTTCTTCACCAGTCCTGCGAAAGTCTTGCCAACCGACTTGAAGAACACTGTGCGAAGCGCCAGCTCCCCAAGCAGGCCAGATGCTTCAGCTTCAAGCGTGTAGGTGCATTTGCTGCCCGCGCCATCCGGCTCGATGCGGAGACCGGCGCAAAGCATCTTCAATGGCCCTTTGGTGAAGTGACGACGGTGCTCGAACCACTGGTTCTTGACCCAGTTCACGGGTTCTTCGCGCCACTCGAGGGTCATCACCCCCTGTTTACCGCGCCCTTCATAGAGCACGGAACCATCTGGCTGCGGTGTTTCGATAATGTCGTGCTTGGGAAGGCCGGCTGCCTCGTTGAATCGCGCTGTATCAGACAGCAGTGGCCAGAGCGCATCGGGCGGATGATCGAACGTCCAGACCCATTCCTGACTGTGAACAGCGATGGCAGACCCCTTGAGACAAGTATTGGTACGACGGAACGCGCTTGCTCTTACACTCAGTACGCGAAACAAATACTACCAGATCAAACCCGGAATTGCGTAAGTCGGTGCGGCGGGCGCTGCAGCGAGGATATCTGCCAGCTTTTCTGCACTCGGCAAATCCCCATAGGACACACCAAGTTTTTCACCTGCAATGCCACTTACGACAAAAGCGGAATCCAGCCCGGCTGCAGCTGCGCCGGCAATATCGGTAGCCAAACCATCGCCAATCATCAGAACCCGGCTTTGATCGGGAGACCCGATGGACCGCATGACTTCATCGAAAACCGGTCGATAGGGTTTGCCATGCCAGGCCACATCCCCGCCCATACGGGATTCATAAGCCTCGGCCATAGCGCCAGCGCAAATTTCGCGGGCGTCACCCCGGAGCACTTCACGATCCGGGTTGGTACAGACCATCGGCAAGCCACGGGCTGCAGCGGCTTCAAGCTCAGGCAAATACATTTCCAGTGTGTGCCCCATATCCCGTGGGCCAGTGCAAATCACAAAATCGGCCTCGGCGATCTCCGCCTCGCCATCGATCCCCGGATTGTCGAGCATGGGACGGTGCCGATCCGGACCAATGAAGGCAGCCCGGCGACCGAGCTTGCTGTGCCACGCATCTTCGCGTTTGCGAATGGCGTGCCACGCCACTTCGCCAGAGCAGAATATGTCGTCATAGATGGTGTCGGGGATGCCGATCTGACCCAGAACAGTGCGCACGCCCGACACGCGGAATGGCGCGTTGGAAAGGAGCGCAACACCGGTTCCCGCAGCCTTGAACGCAGCCAGACACTCCACCGCCCCCGGCAATGGATGAATACCGTTATGCAGCGTACCCCACAGATCTACGATCAGGTGGTCATAACGCGCCGCAAGCGGTTCAAGCCGCGGGAGAAGGTCGGTTTGGACAGATGATGAATCGGATACAGACATATGCATCAGGCATATGCCACGGCAGCGTGTGCGAAGAAAGTGGATTTGCGCAAAAGCGCGCCGAGCCTAGTCTGATCGGCTCAAGCGGGGTTCGCCAAACAGATACCCCTGACCGAAGTCGATTCCAAAATCGAGCAGCTCAACAAGCTGTTTCTCGTCCTCGATTTTCTCAACGATCAGATCGAGGCCATCCCGGTCGAGCCATTTCTTGATATCGGCAGCGTCGATGTCGACCCCCATATTGGCAGGCCCGGACAGGAAGAAGTTTGCATCGACTTTGACAAAGCGAAAATTCTTGGCCGACAGGCCGGGCAGGTCGAGATTGAGATGGGTGACCTGATCAAGCGAGAAACGGAACCCCAGATCGGCAAGGCGCGCCAGATTTCCAATGGTTACCGGCGGGGCGGATTCAATATCCGCCTGACCGAACTCAAAGAAAAGCTTGGGCGCGAGATCGAGATTCTCAGAAATGAAGTCGACGAAATCGCCGATAAAGCTCGTATCGGCGAGGCTTTCGCGAGAGATGTTGCAGAAGAAGGCCGTATCGTAGTTGCGTTTCTGGGTGCGACGAATGAGTTGCACGCAACGAAACAACAACATGTTGTCAATCGCACTGACCAGACCTTCACGCTCGGCAAGGCCGATATAATGTCCCGGGCCGATCACGGCACCATCTTCGGAACGGATGCGCGTGTAGCACTCGTAGTATCGGTTTTTGCGCTGAGGCAGGCTGACGATCGGCTGGAGATAAACATCAACACGATCAAGACGAAGGGCTTCCTGAACGATTCCCAGAACTTCCTGATCTTCGGCTGTTCGTAGATCCCCGCCAGAGGGTGCGCTGACAGCTTTCCCGCCCTGAACGGCGACAAGATGCGGTCGTTCGGCAATATCCATCTGTCCGTT
Organism: uncultured Alphaproteobacteria bacterium; assembly: GCA_943787745.1. Classification (GTDB taxonomy): domain Bacteria; phylum Pseudomonadota; class Alphaproteobacteria; order UBA6615; family UBA6615; genus JABJAG01. The sequence continues at coordinate 1,491,813 of CALSNJ010000002.1, forward strand.
CACAAGCGAGACCTGGGCCTGCTTCTGCGAGAAACTTTCGATCAGGCCCTGAAGAACCTTCACCTCGGACACCATCTGGGAAACCCGTTGCTCACCTGCGCGGCCGACTTGCTCCAGCGCCTGGCGGATTTGCAGCGCCTGTGTCTGGGTGTTGAGAAGGTCTTCGGCAATCTCTCGGGTCTGACGGCGCATCAGATTCATTTCTTCGCGTGTCTTGCGCGCACGCTCGCTTTGCGAAAAGGCATAGTGGGCAAACGCACTGCCCAAGAACACCCATCCCGCGAGGAAGGGCGCAATCGTGCTGGTCACAGCCGGGACGTACTCGGGAACCAGCAACGCAAAGGCCGTTGCGAGGACGAAGTATGAAGCGACAATTATGGCGTGCAATAGAATAGACATGGCTCTGAGCAACAGAGTGACGCCCAAGCCTTGCTATATGGTTAACAAAAATTGACTCTGGTCAGATTGCGCCATCAGCGTTCTGCGGGAAGAACCTGCTCAGCAAGTGTCGCCCAATAGGATGCGCCGATCGGGATAATCTCGTCGTTAAAGTCATAGCCCGGGTTGTGGAGCATGCAGCCGCCTTCGCCCGCACCGTTGCCGACCCAGACATAGCTCCCCGGCCTTTCCCGAAGCATAAACGCAAAATCCTCAGCCCCCATACTGGGCACCGGGTTGCGCTGGATCGCGTCCGCCCCGACGAGCGCCGTGGCTGCGGCGGCAGCCTGCTCGGTTTCTTCGACACTGTTGACCGTCGCCGGATAGAGCTTCTCGTAGCGCAGCTCGGCTGTCGCGCCATAGGCCGCACACACACCATCCGCAATTCGTTTCATGGCGGGCTCGACAGTGTCGCGGACTTCTTCGCGGAAAGACCTCACAGTGCCGGCCAGTTTGACCTCGTCTGGAATTACGTTATAGGCGTCGCCGCCATGGATCTGGGTGACTGAGACCACCAGAGCATCCACCGGATCGGTGTTCCGACTGGCGATGGACTGCAACGCGCCAACCACCTCGGCAGCGACCAGGATGCTGTCGATTCCCTGATGCGGCATTGCCCCGTGGCCGCCCTGACCACGAATGACCAGATCGAAAACGTCAAAGGACGCCATCATTGGCCCTGCCGAGACGGCAAACTCCCCAACAGGCATCCCGGGCCAGTTGTGCATGCCATACACAGCTTCGGCGGGAAACTTCTCGAACAGGCCTTCCTGAACCATGACTTCCGCGCCGCCTTCACCTTCTTCGGCCGGCTGAAAAATGAAGTAGATGGTCCCGTCGAAATCCTTTGTCTCTGCCAGATACTTTGCAGCACCGAGCAGCATAGTGGTGTGACCATCATGACCGCAGCCATGCATCTTGCCGGGCGTTTTCGAGGCATGGGCAAAGTCATTGCTTTCCTGCATCGGCAGCGCATCCATGTCAGCGCGCAGCGCAATCGCCCGGTTGCCGGTGCCCGCCTTCAGGGTTCCCACGACGCCCGTCTTCGCGAGGCCACGATCAACCTCGATGCCAAAGCTCTCCAGCCGTTCGGCGACAAGCGCAGATGTACGCTCTTCCTCGAATGCCAGTTCAGGATGGGCGTGAAAATCCCGACGCCATTCGGTGAGCAATTCGTGGTCGCGCTTGATCTCGTCTTTGATGGTCATCTGATCCTCCGATCGCTGCAGCTTAAAGCACCCGGTGCTGGGCGACAGGTATACGTGCCCTGACAATTGAAATGTAGTCCCGGTCGATCTCCGCGCTCGCATGCCCGGTGCCTTCACCGGCCTGCGCGATCATGTGCCCCCATGGGTTCACGATCATGGAGTGTCCCCAGCTTGCCCGCTCGTCATTCCCCTCGAAATAGGTTCCAGTCTGTGCTGCGGCAACAACATAAGTCTGGGTTTCGATGGCCCGGGCACGCAGCAGAACTTCCCAGTGATCCTTCCCGGTCTGCAGGGTAAACGCCGCCGGCACCATGATTACATCCGCGCCAGCTTCGGCCAGCGCGCGATACAATTCGGCAAAGCGCAGGTCGTAGCAGATGCTGCAACCAATTGTGGTGCCATCCGCGTCATAGGTCACGACGTCACGCCCGGCGCCGAAAGTGTCGGATTCACGATAGTCCCGACCGTCAGGCGTGGTGACATCAAACAGGTGAATTTTACGATAGCGCGCCAGTTCGGCACCGGTCCGGTCGAACGCGACCGTCGTGTTGAAGAACGCATCCCCGTCGCGCTCAACGAAACTGCCCCCATGAACAAAGACGCTATGATCACGTGCGATCGCGCGGAGAGTTTCGTAGGCCTCTGCACCGGTCTCACCGACTTCGGGCAACTCCTCGGCTGCTGCGCGTTTGTCCTCGACAGAAGAGCCCATGAACGCAAAGACCTCAGGCAGCACGAGCATATCGGGGCGATCACGCAACACAGCCTGCGCTGACAGATCGCGTGCCTGCGCAAGGTTCGCAGCTTTCTCGCTGCCCGTGTTCATCTGTATCGCACTGATTTTCATGACAAACATTCTAGTCGTTCAGACAAAAACCCGCTAGCAAGAGCATCCACATTGGAGACAACATCTTGGCAAACGGTCTGATAACGCCCGTCATCCTGTCCGGCGGCTCGGGCACCCGGCTCTGGCCGATGAGCCGCCGTGACTACCCCAAGCAGTTCCTGCCGCTCGCTGGTGATGACAGCATGCTGCAGGATACGGCCTTGCGCGCCTACGACCCCAGCCATTTCGGGCCTGTTCTGGTGGTTTGCAACGAAGAGCATCGGTTCATGGTGGCCGAGCAGCTGCGCAATCAGGACCAACCGCCCCAGGGCATTCTGCTGGAACCCGTCGCACGCAATACAGCACCCGCACTGGCCGCTGCCGCGCTGTGGCTTCTCGACCGCGATCCAGACGCCATGATGCTTGTTTTGCCGTCCGACCATGCGGTCAAGGATGCAGAAGCCTTTCGGGCTGCCGCCATTGTGGCCGCCCAAGCCGCGCAATCCGGCCAACTTGTGACATTCGGGATCACGCCGCGGGCACCCGAAACCGGGTTCGGCTATATCGCCGCCGGAGACACCATGTCCGAATTCGAAGGGGTTCGACGGGTCGACGGGTTCGTCGAAAAACCTGAGCTTGCCATCGCGGAAGGCTTCGTCGCAGGCGGCAATCATTTCTGGAACAGCGGCATGTTCGTGTTCCGGGCCGATGCGCTGATCGCCGAAATCGAACGCTTCACGCCCGAGGTTGTCACCGCGACCCGCAATGCCGTCAATGTCGGCACAGAAGATCTGGATTTTTTCCGTCTCGACCGCGCGGCCTTCGAGGCCGCACCATCTGTCTCCATCGACTATGCGGTCATGGAGAAAACCGACAAGGCCGCTGTCGTTCCCGTTGATATGGGTTGGTCCGATGTCGGGTCGTGGCGGGCGCTTTGGGAGATCGGCGCCAAGGACGTGGCGGGCAATGTGGTGGTCGGCGATGTCATGCAGTTCGGCTCGCGCGACTGTTACCTGCGCAGCGACGGCACGCTGATCGCGGCCATCGGGCTGGAAGATTTCGTGGTGGTGGCCTCATCGGATGCGGTGTTGGTCGCGCCCAAAGATGAAGTCCAACATGTCCGCGATATCGTCGAACAGCTCGGACTGGACGGGCGCAGTGAAGCGGTAACGTTCCCGGAGGTCTACCGGCCGTGGGGTTGGTACAAGACACTCAACACGGGCCCGGGATTTCACGTGAACCGGATCACGTTGCACGCCGGTGGCCGGGTCAGCCTGCGCCGCCACCGCCACGCCGCCCAGCACTGGATGATCGTCGATGGCATTGCGCAAGTGACGCTCGAAGATCAACAGCACACCCTGAATCCCGGTGAATCGATCTCGATCCCGGCTGGTGCCGCGCACGCACTGGCCACGACGGATGACCGTCCGCTGTCGCTGATTGAAGTCCAGGCTGGTCCGAACGCCGGCAAGGACGAATTCGAGCGACTGGAAAACACCTGATTTTCTCGCGCATAGGAGCCATTCGGCTGCGTGCGCTTGCCCACAACCGGCTCAGCCCCTAACGTCCCCATCTGCTCGTTGTTAACTAGGGAGATAACACCATGGCTCCGTCTGATCGCACGCGATTTGCTCCGAATTCACCCGCTGCACGGGATATTGAATATTACCTCCACCCCTTCACCAATCTGAAGGCACATGAGGAGAACGGCCCGCTGATCGTCAATGAAGGCAAGGGCATCTATGTCTATGACGATCAGGGCAACGAGATCATCGAGGGCATGGCCGGATTGTGGTGCACCTCGCTCGGCTTCGGCGAAGAACGCCTCGCCAAGGTCGCCTATGAGCAAATGCTCAAGCTCCCCTATATTCAGGGCTTCACCCATCGCTCCAACGAAGTGGCGATCGATCTGGCGGAAAAGCTGATCTCGATCGCCCCGGGCAATATGGGCAAGGTGTTCTTCACCAATTCCGGTTCGGAAGCCAACGACACCCAGATCAAGATCGTCTGGTACTACAACAATGCGTTGGGCCGCCCCGAGAAGAAGAAAATCATTGGTCGCCACAAGGCCTATCACGGCATCACGCTGGCTGCCGCCAGCCTATCGGGCGTCGACTACGCCCATAAGGGTTTTGACGTGCCGCTGGATCGCTTCCTGCACACCCGCACGCCGCATTTCTGGCGTGAAGGCCTGGACGGCGAGACCGAAGACGAATTCTCGACCCGTCTGGCCCAGGAACTCGACGACATGATTGTCGCCGAAGGCCCCGAAACGGTGGCCGCCTTTATCGCCGAACCGGTGATGGGTGCCGGTGGCGTGATCGTGCCACCAAAGGGCTACTTTCCGAAAATTCAGGCCGTGCTCAAGAAGCATGACGTGCTGATGATCGCCGATGAGGTGATCACCGGCTTCATGCGAACGGGCAACATGTTTGGGTGCGAAACCTATGACATCCAGCCTGACCTGATTTCCATCGCCAAGGCCTTGTCGTCTGCCTATCTGCCCATCGGCGGCGTGATGATGACCAACGAGGTCTATGACGTACTTCGCGAAGGCGGTGACAAGTTCGGCATGTGGAACACCGGCTACACCTATTCCGGACATCCGGTCTGCGCCTCTGTCGCGCTGGAAACGCTCAAAATCTATGAAGAACGCGACTTGCTTGGCCATGTCCGTTCGGTGATGGGTACCTTCCAGGAGCAGTTTGCGCAATTTGCCGATCACCCGCTGGTCGGCGAAGTCCGCGGTGCGGGTCTCTTCGCCGCGATGGAGTTAACCCCCGATGTAGAAAACAAGGGCACCTTCGATCCGGCCCGCCGCGTGGCGTTTCAGATGAACGCCTTTGCCCAGAAGCACGGCCTGATCATGCGCGCACTCCCGTCAGACAGCGTCGCACTCTGCCCGCCGCTGATCATCACCGAGGACGAAATCGGCATGTGCATGGAACGCGCCGGCAAGGCATTGGACGACATCTGGCAGTGGGTGCAGGACGAAGAACTGGTTTAGGGCCCAACTCACCATCCTTCGAGACGCTCGCACTGCTCGCTCCTCAGGATGAGGGCGGGGGCAAATTAATAACCTCATCCTGAGGAGGGCCGAAGGCCCGTCTCGAAGGATGTTGGGGAACGCTCCTGCTCCCACTACCCCCGCCTCCACTTCCGCGCTAACATCCCGGCAAGAAACAAAACAACGGGAGAATACGCCATGAGCGAAGCAGTGGTCATGAATGACAACAACACCCCCGCCTATGAGGTTCGCCGCAAGGATGATCCGCAATTCGTCGAGGGCCGGCGCAATTTCTTTGAGTACATTGACCTGGGCACCCAGGAAGCCAGCGATGGCAAGATGCGCATCCAGATCACCCGCGCCAAGCAGGGTCTTGTGAAACCGACCGGATGGCACACCCATATCTGCGAGGGGCAGTTCGTGTACATGCTCGAAGGCTTTCTCGATCTCGCCTTTGCCGACGGGACGGTCCATCTGGAAGCGGGAGATTCGATCTACATCCCGGGTGGCGTGCCACACAACGAGACGGCGACATCCGACATGTTTGACCTGATCGAGATTTCGATCCCGGCCAAGATGGACACAAAGCCCTGTGATCCGCCCGCCGGCATGCCTGCCTAAAAAACATGCGGCGAGCCGCCGCGATGGAAATCGGCGGCTCAACTGCTATAATTCAGGTGTAAATCGAGCGTCGGCGGCTTGCCCCACCGTCGAGACCGGCAAACGGATTCCGGCAGATGGACTACGAAAAGTATTTTGCAGATAGTTTGAACGGGTTGCGCACCGAAGGGCGCTACCGTGTCTTCGCTGATCTCGAGCGAACCGTGGGTGATTTCCCCCGCGCCGTGCGTCATGTCGACGGCAAAACACAGGATATCGTTGTCTGGTGCGCCAACGACTATCTGGGCATGGGACAGCATCCCGATGTGTTGGCCGCGATGCACGAAACTCTGGAGAAATGCGGCGCCGGTGCCGGTGGCACACGCAACATCTCGGGCACCAACCACTATCATGTGCTGCTTGAGGAAGAGCTGGCCGACCTGCATCAGAAGGAAGCCGCCCTGCTCTTTACCTCGGGTTATGTCGCCAACTGGACCGCGCTCTCAACCCTGGCCTCCATGCTCCCGGAATGCCTCGTAATCTCGGATGCGCTCAACCACAATTCGATGATCGAAGGCATCCGACACGGACGGTCGGAAAAGGCGATCTTCCGCCACAACGATGCGGCCCATCTCGACGAGATTCTGTCCCGTGTGGATCGCGACCGCGCCAAGCTGGTTGCCTTTGAATCTGTGTATTCGATGGACGGGGATATCGCGCCGATCAAAGAGATCGTGGAGGTCGCCGAGAAACACAACGCGCTGACCTATCTGGACGAAGTCCATGCCGTCGGCATGTACGGCGTGCGCGGTGCCGGGGTTGCCGAACGCGACGGTCTGATGGACCGGATCGATATCGTGCAGGGCACTTTGGGCAAAGCGTTTGGCAATGTCGGCGGCTATATCGCCGCTTCGGCCAATCTGGTGGATTTCGTTCGCTCCAACGGCGCCGGGTTCATCTTCTCGACCTCCCTGCCGCCCCATGTGGCTGCGGGGGCACGCACCGCGATCCAGATTCTGAAAGCCGACAATTCAATCCGCGAACGCCATCAGGAGCGCGCCGCGACCCTGAAATCACGCCTGTCGGCGGCCGGCATGGAAGTCATGCCCTCGGTCAGCCACATCGTCCCGGTGTTCGTGGGTGATGCGAGCCTGTGCAAGATCGCCAGTGACGAACTGCTCGAACGCCACGGCGTCTATGTTCAGCCGATCAATTTCCCGACCGTGCCGCGCGGCACAGAGCGCCTGCGGATTGCACCGACACCGCTCCATGACGATGCGATGATGGACGATCTGGTCGCTGCTTTTGAAGATGTCTGGACCCGCTTGAACTTGCGTTCGGCGGCCTGACGGAATGTATCGCGACAAAACCCTGATCCCGAGTGAAGCCATCCGGCTTTGCATGCTGGGCACCCTCGCGCTTCGCCCCCACACCTATGCCGAACTCGCCCGTGACGTGCGCGGCTTTACAAGCCGTATCGCCGGACCGTCCCTCGACATGATGGGATCCTCGATCGAAGTGCTGATCGCCGAAGGTTTGGTGGCACCACTGGGAGAACTGCCGGACCCGGCCGACGAAACCCTGGAACTGACCGCGGCCGGCACAGAAGAATTGCGGGTGTTGCTGGTGTCGAATGTGCGCAGCCCGGTCGACGGGGTCTCGCAGCTTGTTTTTGCACTGAAGCTGCGTTTCCTGCACCTGCTCAGCGCCGAAGATGCCCACGATCAGATCACGCGCATGCGAGAGATCAGCGAAACCGAACGCGCGCGTCTGCTGGATCTGAAAAAACGCTACGGCACCGAACCGGGCCAGTTCGACGCCTGGCTCGACCTCGAACTCGCCCAGATTGAAGACCGTCTCAGTTGGCTGGAAACCGTCGGCTGACGCAGCGCCTTATTCGGCCGCGTCCGGCCAGGCCCCCGCGGCCTTCAGCACATCCACAGATTCCGGCGACCACTCGACACCGGGTGTATCACCGCCAACCACGGCCATGATCGTGCCACGCGCCGCACCCTCGCGGGCGCTCACACATTCGAAACGGCGCTGAATGCCCGGCGGGAAGGATGCGATGTCCTTCTCTTTCAAAATGACATGGTCATTGCCATCTTCGCCTTCCCACTCAAACTTCCACGTGCCCTCGACCACCACAAAAGTCTCATTTGTGTCATGGACATGCATCATGACACCCTGCCCCGGATCGGCGGTCACCCAACCGATACCAAACCCCGCGTTGAGATGCGAAATCTGCGGCTTCGCCTCGTCTCCGATGGGGGAAAAGACCGCTTCGCCATCAGGCTGCGCAAAGCCGATCGCATTGCGGAACGTACGGTAGTAACCCTCGACCTTCTGGTCGGGCAGGCCGCCATCAACAGCTGGAATCTCATCGAAACGCGCGATGCACTTAAGGACATCTTCCTTCTTCGGGCGGATAACTGGGATCGGCATTGCTCACTCTCTCCTGATTCAGGGTAATTGGCTGGCCATATGCTACGGCACCGATCACACATCAAAATTGATGTTGATCAAAACCAGACATCTCCCCGGAGAGAATCCCTCCAATTCACGCGACTGGATCTACTCGGCGGCATCCGGCCATGCGCCGGCAACCTTCATTCGCTCGATAGATTCTTCCGAAAACTCAGCGCCGGGTTCATCTCCGCCGATCACGCCCATAATCATGCCCTCGTCCTGTCCTTCGCGCGTAGCCATGCACTCAAAACGGCGGTGTGGCCCCGGCGGGAATGACACGATGTCACGTTCCTCGAGGATCACGTGGTCATCACCGTCTTCCCCTTCCCATTCAAACTTCCATGTCCCTTCCATCACCACGAAGGTCTCATTGGTATCGTGGGTGTGCATCATGACACCCTGCCCCGGCCTGGCCGAGACATAGGCAATTCCAAACCCCGGCTGCAGGTGCGAAATCATGGGCGCCGCCTCGTCACCGATCGGCGAATAGGTCTCGCTGCCTTCAGGTTGTTTGAAACCGATGGCATTGCGGAATGTGCGGTAACAACCTTCGACCTTTTGGTCCGGCAGGCCGCCATCGACGGGCTTGAGATCGTCAAAGCGGGCAACGCATTTGAGAATCTCTTCTTTTTTGGGGCGTGTCACTTTGATCGGCATGTCTCACTCTCCCGAAGTTGGTCTGTTTCGCAGAGCGATATTGAACCCGAATATCCCGATGACCTCAACAGTCAGGCCGCCAGGGTCAGAAACCCAAAATCTAGTAGAGGTGCTGACCCCCGGTCACGAAAATCTCGGTGCCCGTGACATACCCAAAATCCGGATTGCAAAGCTGGAAGACGGTTGCGGCAACCTCGTCAGCCGTCCCCATACGCCGCATCGGGATGCGATTGACCAGCGGTTCATACTCATCACCGACCATCTCGGTCTCGATCTCTCCGGGGGCGACCGCATTCACCCGCACATTGAGTTCGGCAAACTCCACGGCCATCTCGCGGGTCAGGGCCGAAAGCGCCGCCTTCGAGGTGGAATAGGCCGAACCCGCAAAGGGATGGATCGCGTGACCCGCGATGGACGTAATATTCACGATTGCCGCACCGCCGCCAGAGACCTCGGCGTCCTGTTTCCCGCCACGCGCCAATGCAGTCGCAAAGCCACGCGCCAGCATAAGCGGTGCAAAGAGATTGAGCTGAAACACCTCGCGCCAGTCATCGAGTGGGCCGTTCAGACAACCAAGACGTTCCTGAAAATCGGTCTTCGGCGAAACCGCAGCGTTGTTCACCAGAGCATGAAGCGGGGTTTGACCCAGCAATTCGTTCGCCTCGGCCACGAAGCGGTCGACATCCGCAGGATCGGCAAGATCAGTCGGTATATGGGATGTCCAGTTGGGATCGCGCTTGCAGTGTTCGGGCACCGGGTCGCGCGAACAGGTGATGATCTGCCAGCCCTCATCAGAGAACCGCTTGACCGTTGCATGACCAATGCCGCGGCTCGCACCAGTCAGGATCACGCTTCGTCGTGTGTCTTCCATGTCCCATAGGTAGAACACCCAGGGTTTCTTGGGAAGTCAGTGATGCGGGTGCACCTCGACAAAGTGACGTAAAACTCCAACAAGCTTGGCCATATGCGCGTAATTTCCATGCGCCCGTGCGGTCGCAATATCTTCAACAATCATGCGTTCGATCCGGGCCTCCCCTTCCGGGGTGTGACAAAGATACTGCCCCATCTCCATCGCAACGATTTCGGGGACATGTTCATGCTCGGCGATGGCCGCAACCTCGTCCTCACTCAACTCGCACAACGCCAGACAATCTTCGCGCGTCAACATCGTCATCTCCTGCCTCTGTTCGACGACGTGACCATGACAGTTTCACGACACTGCGGATTTGGGATAGATCAATCCGCGCGCAGAAATCTCTAGGGCTGGAGGCGTTGCTCCGACCACCCATCCGCGGTGCGCACAAAAACCTGCCGATCGTGCAGACGGTCCGGGCGATCGGTCCAGAATTCAATCCGGTCAGGCACCACACGAAACCCGGACCAATGCGGCGGCCGGGGGATGTTGTCGGCACCGAACTTCGCCGTCAGGTCAGCCACCCGCGCCTCAAGCACGTCGCGTGATGCGACGGGCTGCGATTGCTCGGACGCCCAGGCACCGATGCGGCTTCCCCGCGGCCGAGAGGCGTAATAAGCATCCGCCTCAGAATCCGGGACGCGCCCGGCCGGGCCTTCGATCCGGACCTGCTTGCCGAGAGATTTCCAGTGGAAACAGAGCGAGGCATTCGGATTGGCCAACAACTCCTGTCCCTTCTGGCTGTTGAAATTCGTGTAAAATACGAACCCCTGCGCATCGTGATCTTTCAACAAGACCATCCGCGTGGAGGGGCGCCCGTCAGCTGATACCGTGGCAAGCGTCATCGCATTGGGGTTGTTGGGTTCAGCCTCAACGGCTTCGTGGAACCAAATGCCAAACTGCGCGATGGGATCTGCCTTAGACATGCCGTAATTCCGCCTCTAATTGTGCTTTCACTGACATCTCAGACAAGCTGTAACCATCAAAAATGTTGGATCGTTGTGGCTAAATGCTGGACTGAGTAAGCTCCCCATTCAACCCATGGGGTATTTTTTCGGGTTTATGAAGGAACATGAATATGCGCATGAAAACAACAGTGGCAACCGTCGCAGTCGCTTTTCTGCTGACGGCCTGCACGGCGGGGAATGAGAAAGAGACAGCGGGTACCGTCCTCGGAGGCGTGGGTGGTGCTGTTCTCGGCTCCCAAATCGGAGGCGGGAGTGGTCGTCTCATTGCGACAGCCTTGGGCACCCTTGCCGGCGCCCTGATCGGCAACCAGATCGGACAGGGTCTGGACAAAGTCGACAAGTTGGAAATGCACAAGGCCGAAGCTCAGGCGCACAAAGCCCCGGTCGGTCAGACCATCGTCTGGAACAATCCAGACACCGGAAATTCGGGTACCGTCACGCCGGTACGTGACGGCCGCAGTTCTGGAACCGGCGCCTATTGTCGCGAGTATCAGACCACCGTCACCGTCGGCGGCAAAAAACAGGATGCCTATGGAACAGCCTGCCAACAGCCCGACGGCAGCTGGAAGGTTATTGATTCCTGATCAGACATTCGTGCCTCAGGCGGTCTTTCGAAAGACCGCCTGAACGGCACCCAGACGGCCATCCGAAAAATTCGCGCCCAGATTGGCGATCATGGACGGGAAGTCCGCCCCCATAACATGTCGCAGGCTTGGTCCGGCGGGCACGCGTGGTGCCCGTGCGGCATTCAGCCAGTCCCGCGCGAACGCTGTTTCATCAGCCCAGGACACAACCTCCCAGCCCGCACCCACGACGATGCCCTTGAGCCCGGCCGCATCGACCAGATGGCTTTGCCCGGGCTCACGCGCCCAGGGCACCGGATAGGTCAGCGGCGCGGTATTTTCACCGGCGACCACATCATAGAGAGCGAGTAACCCGCCCGGACACACCACCCGCGCAAGTTCGCGATACAGCGCATCACGCGCACCGATATTCATCGCGACATGCTCGGTCCAGACAGCATCAAACCTGGCCTCCGCGAAGGGCAATTGAAGCGCATCAGCAGCACAGAATCTTGTCCGGGTTGTCAGGTTCAGGCGCGCTGACAGGGCAGCGGCGATTTGCGCGAAATCCGGAGACAAATCAACGCCGGTTACGTCCCATCCACGGGTCTCTGCCAAAAGACGCGCAGGACCACCCAGGCCGGACCCCACATCGAGAACCCGGCAACCGGACGAAAGCGCAACCTGCTCGGCCAGGCGCAAGGTGGCCTTCGCCCCTCCCACGTGAAACTGATCGAGGGCCGGGCCGATATCGCGCGAAGGATCGTCGATTTCCGCAATCAGGCGGTCTGCCAGACCGTCGGATTCATAATGGCTGCGAATTGCCGGATCGGAATGCGGGCTCACGCGCGCTCGCTCACGACATGGGGCAAGCCTTCTTCGGACTTTAACTGCGCCACGAGATCCTTGACCGGCGTGCCCATGGTGTCATTCCGCGCCGCATTGTAAGCCTCGATCAGTGCCGTGAGAGACTGGGCCAGCCGGGGGTCCTCATCCTCATCGAGATGCGGTGAACCCGGCCCATAGCCAAGGGCGACATAAAGATCTGCAATCGTGAACCCCTCAAGATCACGCATGATGACCGGGTCGTCCTGTTCCGTCCGGGCGAGCACGCCATTTGCCTCCAGGCGCGCAAGCACAGTGCCAAGTCCTTCACCATCACCTGCCGTGATATCAAGAAGGGCTTCTTCGGAAACGGTTTCACCATCCCGCCCCGCCTGAAGCAGTTTGCCGATCACCTGCAGCGCACGCAGCAACGCGCGCGCCGGGGTCAGCGGGCCGAAGGCTTCGGCGCGACGTGTCGCCAGCCATTCCGGGCGTGTCGCGGCGACAATCGCGCCAAACAACACAACCGCCCAGACCAGATACATCCAGATCAGGAACACCGGCAGAGCCGCCAGTGAGCCATAGACGCTTTCGAACGTCCCGGCGTGGCTGAGATAGAACCCGAAGCCGGACTTCAGAAGTTCAAACATAACCGCCGCGATACCGGCCCCGAGCAGTGCGTAGCGAAGGGGTACGCGTCGGTTTGGCAGGGCCAGATAAAGGATTGTGAATCCCGCGGTGGCGAAGATGAACGGCAGGAGACGCAGGCCTGTTTCGCGGATAATACTGAGATCGAACCCGAGCGTCTGGAAGTTGTTCGCCGCAAACACCGCCGTGCTGAACGACAGCCCAGCCCCCATCAGAAGCGGCCCAAGCGTCAGGGTCGTCCAGTAAGCCAACAGGCGCATGCCGAAGGGACGTGACTTCTCCACCCGCCAGATCGCGTTGAACGCACTCTCGATCGTTGAGAGCAGCATGATCGCGGTGACCGCGAGCCAAATCACGCCGAGCACCGTCAGCTCGCTCGTGTTGGAGACAAACCTGTCGACATAGTTTTCGAGCTCACCGCCAATATGCGGGGCGGCATAGGACAGGATGATACTGAGCAATTGCTGGGTCATGCCATCAAAGACCGGAAAGGCCATCATCACCGAAAATGCGATGGCAAAAAGCGGCACAATCGCCAGCAACGAGGTGTAGCTCAGTGACGACGCGGCCACGAGAACCCGGTCCTGTGAAAAGCGGCGGACCACTGTTCGCACAAACTTCAGTTCATCGCGCAGCATATCGAGTCGGTAATTGGCCATCAGAACCCCTGTCTTTCAATACCTAAGCCTATCATATAAAACACGAAAATGACGTGTACGCCCGTTCGTTCCACAACCTTGCCGGAGCATAGCGTTGGTGTAGGATGCCCGTCATATAGAGGACTTGCTCGATTGATGGGGAACACATGAGTGCACAATCGCAACTGATGGCCGGAAAACGCGGTCTGATCATGGGTGTTGCCAATGATCGGTCCATCGCCTGGGGCATCGCGAAGATGGTCGCCGACCACGGCGCGGAACTGGCCTTTACCTATCAGGGTGAGGCGCTTGAAAAACGCGTTCGTCCGCTGGCCGAATCCGTTGGTGGCGCGCTGGTCATGCCGTGTGACGTCACGGACGAAGCCAGCATGGATGCGCTCTTCGACACCATCGAAAAAGAATGGGGCAGTCTCGACTTCGTGGTCCACGCCATCGCCTATTCCGACAAGGAAGAGCTCAAGGGCAAATATGTCGACACCTCACGCTCAAACTTCCTGCGCTCGCTCGATATCTCATGCTTCTCCTTTACCGATGTTTGTGCGCGCGCCAGCAAGATGATGCCGAATGGCGGCAGTCTCGTGACCCTGACCTATTACGGTGCCGAGCGCGTCATGCCCCATTACAACGTCATGGGCGTGGCCAAGGCCGCACTGGAAGCCAGCGTGCGCTATATGGCGGTTGATCTGGGCGGTCAGGGCATTCGGGTGAACGCGATTTCCGCCGGACCAATCAAGACGCTGGCGGCCAGCGGCATTGGTGATTTCCGCTACATCCTGAAATGGAACGAGCTGAATGCACCGCTCAAGCGCAACGTCACAACCGAAGATGTCGGCGGCGCCGGGCTTTATCTGCTCAGCGACCTCGGTGCCGGTGTCACGGGCGAAACCCATCATGTTGATAGCGGGTATCACGTGGTCGGCATGGTCGCCGTCGACGAAGCCGCTGCCGTTTCCGATCTGCTCTCGGGCCTGCGGTCCGACGACACCTAGAACTTAGTACGCAAGGGAGTACGGCCATGGCCGGCAACAGCTTCGGCCAGAATTTCCGGTTCACCACCTGGGGTGAAAGCCACGGGCCGGCCATCGGCGTTGTTGTCGATGGCGTGCCGCCGCGCGTGCCGTTCACCGAGACCGACGCTCAGACCTATCTCGATCGCCGCCGCCCGGGCCAGTCACGCTTCACGACCCAGCGCCAGGAACCCGATCAGGTGAAAATTCTCTCCGGCGTGTTCGAGGGCCAGACCACCGGGGCACCGGTTTCGATGATGATCGAGAACGTCGATCAGCGGTCAAAGGATTATTCCGAGATCGCTCGGAAGTATCGCCCCGGTCACGCCGACTACACCTATGACGCCAAATACGGCGTCCGCGACTATCGCGGTGGTGGGCGCTCCTCGGCACGCGAAACCGCCAGCCGTGTCGCGGCCGGTGGCCTTGCGCGCAAGGTGATAGAAAACCTCGTCCCCGGTGTAACCCTGCGTGGTGCGCTGGTGCAGATCGGCACCATGTCGATTGATCGCGCCAACTGGGACTGGTCAATCATCGGCGACAATCCGTTCTGGTGCCCCGATCCTGCAATGGCGGGCCCGTGGGAAGCCTATCTGGACGAGATCCGCAAGAACGGCTCTTCCGTTGGCGCTGTAATCGAAGTCGTGGCCGAAGGCCTGCCGGTCGGGCTGGGCGAACCCATCTACGGCAAGATTGATTCCGACCTGGCTGCTGCAATGATGACCATCAATGCGGTCAAGGGCGTGGAGATCGGTGCCGGGATGGCGTCGGCTGCGCTGACCGGCGAGGAAAACGCCGACGAAATGCGCATGGATGGCGAAAGCGTCTCTTTCGGCTCCAACAACGCCGGCGGCGTGCTGGGGGGTATCACCACCGGGCAGGACCTCGTGGTGCGCTTTGCCGTCAAACCCACCAGCTCGATCCTGACACCACGGGACTCCGTGACCAGCGCGGGCACCGACACCGACGTCTCCACCAAAGGCCGCCACGATCCCTGCGTCGGCATCCGCGCCGTCCCGGTGGGTGAAGCCATGATGGCCTGCGTCATCGCCGACCACCTGCTGCGCCACCGCGCCCAGATCGGCGAATTCGGCTCACAAGCGCCGTTCACGGCACGTGGGAAGGCATCGACTTAGGCTTTCAACATTACTTTGTCTTTCTCGCGCAGGCAGGCATGACAAAACTCGAAACCCGTCATTGCGAGGCGCGCAGCAACGAAGCAATCCAGACCTGGCACGATAACTGGATTGCCACGCCGGCCTCACGGCCGTCTCGCAATGACATCTTTTCGAGCGTCATCACGCCCGGCCAGACTGAGCCCTCATCCTGAGCCTGACGAAGGACGAGGGCGGCAACCTCATACTTCGACAAGCTCTGCATGAGGCTGTTGAGAGGTCTGCGCGTGCCGCCGTTGGTATCGCCCCCAAGCCAATCTATAATCGGGCCAACTCACAGACACCCCAAAAGGGAGCCGCATTATGGCCAAGAAGCGCGAAACACCCGATCAGTTGCAGCACATCTCGAAACTGCCGGTCCCCGAGATCGAAAGCCTCGACGAGGATCTGCAGAAATACATGCGCATCTGCACCGAAAAGCTCGGCCTGATCCCGAATGTGATCCGCGCGTTCGCCCTGCGTCCAGAAAAGCTGCGCACCTTCATCGGCAAATACAACGAGCTGATGCTCGGCGAAGACGCCCTGCTCACCCGGCTGGAGCGCGAGATGATCGCCGTCGTGGTGTCGTCCCACAATCACTGCGTCTACTGCATCACCTCCCACAGTCAGGCCGTGCGGGAACTATCCGATGACCCGGTGCTGGGTGACATCATCATGATCAACTACCGCGAGGCCAACCTGACCGAACGCCAGCGCGCGATCCTCGATTACGCCTTCAAGCTGACATCGAACCCCGCCGAACTGGGGGACGAAGACCGCGCCAAGCTGACCGCGGTCGGTCTCGGCCCGAAGGAAATCTTCGAGGTCACCGACACCACGGCCTATTTCAATTACACCAACCGCATGACCCATGGGCTGGGCATGCTGCCCAATGAGGAATATTTCGGCATGAACCGCCTGCCCGACCCGGGGGCGCACTAGGCGGAGTTGCGTCGAAACGGGCAGGTTTAAAACCCGCCCGACATAAAACTACGCTGTTGCTGTAGGGGCGGGTTTTAATCCCGCCCGCATCAGACACGCGCCTATCTCTGAAACGCCGCCACAAGTTCCACATGGCCGGACCAGACAAACTGGTCGACCGGGGTGACGCTCTCCAGCTTAAAGCCGCCCGCCACAAGCGCATTGGCGTCCTTGGCGAAGGTCGCCGGGTTGCATGACACAGCAACCACACGCGGCACCGGCGATTTTACGATTTCAGCGACCTGCGCGGCAGCCCCCGCACGCGGCGGATCAAACACCACCGTTTCGAAAAATTTGAGATCGGCGGCCATCATCGGGCGGCGCACCAGATCACGGATTTCGGTTGAAACCTGACCGCCAAACCCGCCAAGTCCGGCGCCCCGCGCCATGGCTTCAACCGCCGGGCCATCCCCATCAACCGCAAAGACATTCGCGCCGGCCTTTGCCAGCGGCAGGGCAAAGGTCCCCACCCCGCAATACAGATCAGCGATTTTTGTGCCGTGCACGGCCGCGCAAACAAGCCCTGAGAGAATGCCCTCGGCTTCGGCACTGGCCTGCAAGAAGGTTCCCGGCGGGATTTCAACATTCGTGCCGGAAATATCGAGCACCGGCGTATGGCGAACAGCGATGGGTTCCACCCCATCATCATCGAGCCAGGAGATCCGCGCGATATCTTCGCGTTCGGCAAACATCGCCAGTTCCATGCTCGCATCCGGGCCCGGCCCATGATTGGCCGTGACCTGAATATCGAGACCGTTGGTGACTTCCGTCACCAGCACATCCCAGCGCGCGCCGGGCGGCACGATATCCGACAGGGTCTCACGCAATTTCGGGATCATCGCGGCGATCGCCGGGCGCACAATCAGGCAGGTTTCGAGATTGATGACCATGTTGCTGGCCCGGGCATGAAACCCGAAGAAAGTTTTCGCACCTTTCGCACGGGGTCGGAACGCGGCGAATTCTGCCCGGCGGCGACCGTTGGCCGCCGTGCGAACCATCGGCGCGACCAGCGTGGGATCAAGGCCGGCCCGCTTGACCGAAGACACCACCATCTCCTGCTTCCATGCGGCATAGGCCGCGTCGGACAGGCTTTGGGTGGCACACCCGCCACAGGTCCCGAAATGGGGACAGGGCGGCGTCACGCGATCAGCGGACGGCGTAATGATCTCTTCAAGGGTGGCGGCAAATCCATCGCTTCGCTTGACCCCCACCCGCGCCCGCACGGTTTCACCGGGCAGCGCACCCGCCACATAAAGCGGTCCTTCGGGGCTTTGCGCGATGCCGTCCCCCCGCAGGCCCAGCCGGGTAATCGTGACGTCATGGGTCTTGCCGCTATTCATCACGTGCTCCGGTAAACAATCCCGCGATCAGGAATTCCTTGTTGCCTTCCGGTCCGGTGATCGGACTTTCGGCCAGCCCGGTCACCTGCCAACCGGGCAAGCCCTCGAGCCAGTTGCGAATGCGGTTGCAGACCTGTTCATGCAGCGCGGGATCGCGCACCACACCCTTCTTGCCCACATCGGCCTTGCCAACCTCGAACTGGGGTTTGATCAGCGCGATAAGGCGCGCGCCGGGCGCGGCCAACCCCATCGCGGCGGGCAACACCACCTGCTAGGCCGATAAAGCTCGCATCGCACACGATCACATCAACCGGCTCGGGAATATGTTCATCTGTCAGGTGGCGCGCATTGGTTTTTTCCAGCACCACCACCCGGTCATCATTGCGAAGCTTCCAGGCAAACTGACCATGCCCCACATCGACCGCGTAGACACGTTTTGCGCCGCGGGTCAGCAGCACATCGGTGAAGCCCCCCGTGGATGCGCCGACATCTATTCCCACCGCGCCGGTTACATCGATCCCGAGCTCCTCCAGCGCGTGGTCAAGCTTCAGCCCGCCCCGGCTGACCCAGGGATGATCCTGTCCGCGCAGCTCCAGTGGGGCGTCCGAAGCGATATTGTCACCAGCCTTGTTGACCCGCTGCTCGCCGGAAAACACCAGCCCGGCCAGGATCAGGGCCTGCGCGCGGGTGCGCGAATCCGCCAGGCCGCGTTCCACCAGCGCCACGTCTGCGCGTGTTTTTGATATTTTCTCAGTCTTTGCCACGCGCGGGGCATAGCATGGAGAGAACGCAATGCCCATCCAAGGGCGGGTTAAAAACCCGCCCCTACATCGACATTGCGCCCCCTGGTAGGGCGGGTTTACAACCCGCCCGCAATGCTGGCCCACGGGCACCATCCCCCTGTAAGATCATCCCAACAACAAACACTCTCCGGGGGACGGAAAATATGTCGGAACGTATCGGTATCGTGGGCATGGGCCTGATGGGACAGGCCTTCATCAAGCATCTGCGCAACGCACAATTCATGGTTCAGGGCTTCGACGTGGACCCGCGCCGCATGGACCAGCTGGCCGAAGCCGGGGGTCACCCGGCCGAAACCCCCGCCGCCGCCGCCAAAGACGTCAAATGCGTGATTGTCTCCGTCCCGACCAGCGACATTTCCCGCGAGATCATCTTCGGCCCGAACGGCATCGCCGAGGGAGCGTCGGAAGGCACCTATATCTGCGACACGACGACGGCCCGCCCGGAAGATTCCGAGCGCACCCATGCCGAGCTCAAGGAGCGCGGCATCCACTATCTCGATAGCGCGGTCAGTGGGACGAGCACCATGGCCGAAGCCGGTGATCTGGTCGTCATCGCGGGTGGCGAGCAGGCCGATTTCGACGCCTGCCGCGAATATCTCGCCGGCTTCTCACGCGGGGCCTACTACATGGGGCCCGCGGGTTCGGGCGCGCGCACCAAACTGATCATCAACCTCATTCTGGCCGGCAACCGGCTGGCACTCGCCGAAGGCATGCTGCTGGGCGAAAAGGCCGGGCTCGAATCCAACAATCTGCTCGAAGTGCTGCAGGACGGCGCGTGTGCCTCCAAGACCATGACTGACAAGGGCCCCAAGATGATCAACGCGGATTATTCCAAGCAGGGTCAGGTCAAGGTCAGCCTGAAGGATTCCCGCCTGATGATGGATATGGGCCAGAAGCTCGGCGCCCCGACCATGATGATCCAGGTCTATTCCCAGATCATGCAGGCCGCGCTGGAAAAGGGCTACGCCGAGAAAGACACGGTCGCCTTCTACGAAATCATGCGCGGCATGGCCGGACTGGAAGAACGCGAAGGCATCGACGACGTGCCTTTTGGGAAGAAATAGGCGGTCATCACGAACATGACAAACCTCGCCACCGCCGCTCTCAATATCGAAGACCTGCGCAAGCTCGCGAAGAAGCGCCTGACCAAGGGGCTGTTCGAGTTTGTCGATCGCGGGTCGGAGGATGACGTGGCGCTGCGGCACAATCGCGAAGCGCTCGAGCGGATCAAACTGCGCTCCCGTGTGTTGAACGACACCTCGGGGCGGCACACGCGCGCCTCGATCTTCGGGGAATCCGTCGACATGCCGCTGGTGATCGGGCCGACCGGCCCGGCGGGGTTTGTCTGGTATCGCGGGGAGACCGAGCTGGCGAAGGCGGCCGCGAAAGCCGGCATACCGTTTACGCTGGCCAGCACGTCGAACACCCCCATGGAAGCCATTCGCGAGAATGGCGGCGGGCGGCAGTGGTATCACCTGTATGTCTGGCGCGACATGGAGGCGTCTCTGAAGGCTGTGCCGCGGGCCATCGAGGCGGGTTTTGAAGCGCTGGTGCTGACCGTCGATTCCACCGTGCCGTACAACCGTGAATTCGATGTGCGCAACGGCACCACCATGCCGGTGCGGCTGACCCCACGGAACATCGCCGATCTGGCGACCCATCCGCGCTGGCTGTTCGGCACGGTCGGGCGCTATGTGCTCAGTGACGGGCATCTGCCGCGCTATTCAAACATCGACATGCCCGCAGGCCTGCCCACGACGGGCATTCGTGACTTCCTGTTCAAGAACGACACACTGGACTGGGAGTTTCTCAAGCGTATCCGGGACATGTGGCCGCGCAAGCTGGTGGTGAAGGGCATATTGCATGCCGAGGACGCCGCCAAATGCGCCGAATGCGGTGTGGATTGCGTGATCGTCTCCAACCATGGTGGCATCGCCAGTGATGCCGCGTTGGCCCCGATCGATGTGCTGCCCTCGGTGGTGCGGGAGGTCGGCGACCGGATGACCGTGATCGTGGATTCCGGCTTCCGGCGCGGGTCCGACATCCTGAAGGGACTGGCGCTGGGCGCAGACGCCGTCATTGTTGGCCGGGCAACGCTTTATGGCGTGGCAGCGGCGGGGGAACCGGGTGCCACGCGCGCGCTGGAAATCCTCCAGAGCGAGCTCCACCGCACCATGGGCGTGATGGGCCTGACCGACCTCAGCCAGATCACCCGGGACCACGTGGTCCTGCCCCACGAGCTGCCGCTTTAACACCATTTACCGCTTTGCTGGCGTGATCGCGTCACCGGATGACACAATGGTTTCAATCAATTCGCAGGAGTGAGCTGGTATGACGACATTCCTTGACGATCTAGCCGTGTGGGAACGCGCATTGTTGGTCCTGGCCGTAGCCATCGCCGCGCATGTTTTGGTCTATGTGGTGCGGCTTTCCAGCAACCGGGCGATGACGAGTTCGGTCTCCACACATATCTCCAAATGGCGGACCTTTGTCAGCCTGACGACGAGCATCCTGATCTTCGTTTTGTATTTCGGGGCCGGGGGTTTTGCGCTGAGCGAGTTGGGGGTGTCGCTGAAAACCTATTTTGCCAGCGCCTCGATCATCGGTCTGGCCGTGGCCTTCGGGTCCCAGGGGCTGGTGCAGGATGTGGTCAGCGGCCTGACAGTGGTCTTCACCGATCTGTTCGATATCGGCGATGTGGTCGAGATCAGCGGACAGGTCGGCGAGGTCGAGAAATTCGGGATGCGGTTCACCGTTCTGCGCAACCCGATGGGTGCGGAGGTCTTTGTGCCCAATCGCAGCATCACCAATGTCATTTCCTATCCGCGCGGCTATGTGCGCTGCCTCGTGGATGTGGTCCTCCCTCAGGATGCGGCAAAGGCCGAAGAGGTCGAGAAAACGGTCGAACTGCTGACCGGCTCGGCCCTTGAGCAATTCCCCGGGATCGCGCGTGCGGAACCCGAGATCACCGGGCCTCATACGACCACGGCAGGCAAAACCTATATGCGGATCAAATTCCGCATCTGGCCGGGCCGTGGTGCACCGCTGGAGGGGTTCTTCCGGCAGAACATGCTGCAGGCGATCAAGCTGCAGGTGCCTGACTATGCCGACTGGATGGTCTCGGTGAACTACGAGGTGGAGACGTTCGTCGCACCGAAGCGTCATCGCCGCCGCCGATCCGCCTGAAACCGTCCCGCCCGCCATTTAACACCCAAAAGGCTGGCGGCACATGCGGGCAATCACTACATAATAAGTATCTAATTTATAACGATCAGCAACAGGACATATCTCATGAAACTAGCTCACACCATTGCCGCAGCGCTTG
This sequence comes from uncultured Alphaproteobacteria bacterium, assembly GCA_943787745.1. Taxonomy (GTDB): domain Bacteria; phylum Pseudomonadota; class Alphaproteobacteria; order UBA6615; family UBA6615; genus JABJAG01. The sequence continues at coordinate 1,514,204 of CALSNJ010000002.1, forward strand.
CCGCAACCGCACTTCTCGCCACCCCTGTTCTCGCCGATGGCCACAAGGGCAAGGCCGACAAGGCGATGGAAAAGGGCGAGAACGGCATGAAGGGCAAGGAAAACGCCATGGAACGCGGTGAAGGCAAGAAGAAGGGCCTCCACAAGCAGATGGACGGCGGCGAGAAGATGAAGAAAGACAAGATGATGAAGAAGGACAAGTAGCACAGGTTTTCTTCACGCCTGTCGCGTTTGAAGCACGCGTATAAAAGGGCGGGCACCGGGATCGGTGTCCGCCCTTTGCTCGTTCAGAGCAAGGCCTGCGGGCACGCACCCCGCCATAAATGTTTCTGCTGATCCAGATGGTTTCCCGCTGCGTACAATTTCTATTGTGCACCGCAAACCGAACCTCCCATCCAAAATCTGCGCTGCCTGTGCACGCGCATTCTCCTGGCGCCGCAAATGGTCGCATTGCTGGGAAGACGTAAAATACTGCTCTGACCGGTGTCGCAGAAACCGAGGCAAACATGCGTAATACGGTTATCCGTCCTGTTCAGCCCGGGCCCGGGCAGGAATCTGTCTGGGACTACCCGCGCCCACCACGGCTCGAACCCGTACGCGAGCGCCTGCGCGCCGATTTCGCCGGGGAAACCATCGCAGACACCACGAACGGGTTTCGGGTGCTGGAGACCAGCCACCCACCTGTTTACTACATCCCCCGGGCCGATATCCGCGCCGATATTCTGGCTGATGCGCCCGGTCAGTCCTACTGTGAATTCAAGGGTGTGGCGCGATACTGGACCCTCAGCCTGAACGGGCAAATATCCATGCGCGCCGGTTGGAGCTACCCGACCCCCACACTCGCCTTTGCCGCAATCCGCGATCACATCGCCTTCTACGCTTCCTGTTTGGATGCCTGCTGGGTGGGCGACGAACAGGTGCAGGCGCAACAGGGCGATTTCTACGGTGGCTGGATCACCTCTAAGGTCGTCGGCCCGTTCAAGGGCGCACCGGACACCATGGGCTGGTAGGGCGCACGCGTCGATCTCGCGCTGGCGGCGCCCCCTAATCTGCGCGAAAGCGCGGGCGCATTTCCTGGACCGCTTCGGCTTCCTCGCTGTCGCCCATCCGCTGCGTCAACCGCCCGTACCAGCGCGCCGCGGGGGCAGCGGTGATCCCGTGCAGCAGCACACTCAGCAAGACCGTGGCCGCGACCGTCGACATGAGTTCGGATGCAAGCTGCGAGGATTGTTCTCCCAGCACCAGAAGTGCAAACAGGATCGAGGCAAGCCCGCGCGGCCCGAACCAGCCCAGGAAAATCCATGTCGGAAATTGCAGGCGCGAACCGATCAGACTGATCGCCACCGGGACCATTCGCACAATTGTCAGGCTGAGGATCGCATAGAGAAGGATCATCGGGGTGACATGGCCGATGACCTCGGGGACGATCACCGCCCCGAACAGGAAGAAGGTCAGCACGGTCAACAACTGGCCTTCGCTTTCGGCGAAATCAAACAGGTAGTCACACACGCCGCGATGCACATTGCCCATCGTGAGTCCGGCAATAAAGGCGGCGAGGAAGCCATTGCCTTCCACGAGTTCGGCCAGCGAGAAAGCGGCCAGCGCGATGGCCAGCGTGCTGAGCCCCTGAAAGGCCGGTGTCATCCACCCTGCTGTCGAGGCTTTGTCGATCAGATGCCCGCCGATATAGCCGATCAGCAACCCGGCCAAAGGACCCAACGTAACCTGAAGCAATCCAAACTCGATCCAGCCTGCGGCGTCCTGGGCCGGGCCTTCCGTGGCCAGGACGAAACTGGCGAAAAGCAACACAACCGGCAGGGCGATGCCGTCATTGAGACCACTTTCCGCATTCAGTGTCTGCCGGATACGCACCGGAACATTGCCATTCGTCACCACGGCCTGCCCCAATGCGGCATCGGTCGGAGCCAGAATGGCCGCCAGAAGGGCGGCTTCAAAAAACAGCAGTTCGGGGAAGACGACCATGCCCGCGATGGTTCCCGCCAGAATCGTCAGCGGCAGACCGACGACAAGCATGCGGGTCGGCAGGCTGTGATAGCGCCACAGGGTCCTGACATTGATCCGCGCGGCGTCGGTGTACAGCACCAGAACCAGCGTGAATTCTGCGATTATTTTCAGTGTGTTGCCGGCGAAGTCGATCTGCACCACACCCACGCCGAGCGGACCGAGCAGCAGACCGAATACAACAAACAGAATGGGCGCCGTGAGAACCGTTCGGGACAAGCGTGCCGAAACAAGACCGAAGCCAAGCAATACCAGCGCCAGGATCAGAAATGTCGGGGCTTCCATCCGATGTGCTCCCCCCGAAACCAGCGCGCCCTAAGCCCGCACGCTGTCCGCGTCAACATCTCGCCCGAGGACCGCGAGAACATTGGCGACAATATGCGATGCCGTCAGACCCGCCTGCTCATATTGAATCTCAGGCTTCTCATGATCAATGAAGATATCCGGCAAGGTCATTGGCCGGAACTTCAATCCGCCATCGAGCAAGCCCGTATTTGCAAGATCCGTCATCACCTGGGTGGCGAAACCGCCAATTGAACCTTCCTCGATCGTGATCAGCACCTCGTGCTCCCGTGCAAGGCGCCGGATCAGATCGGTGTCGAGAGGCTTGGCGAAATCGTGCATCGGCGACAGTTGCACTCAGACCGTGTGCGGCCAGATCTTCGGCCGCGCGCAGACATTCCTGCAAGCGTCCGCCATAGGACAGCAACGCCACGGTCGTGCCTTCGCGCAAGACACGTCCTTTGCCGATCTCAAGCGGCACGCCGATATCGGGCATATCCACGCCGACGCCTTCGCCCCGGGGATACCGGAACGCCGATGGGCGATCATCAATCTGCGCGGCGGTCGCGACCATATTCACCAGTTCGGCCTCATCAGCAGCCGCCATCAGGACAAAGCCGGGCAGACAGCCAAGATAGGCAACGTCGAAAGAGCCGTGATGGGTTGCACCATCCGCCCGACAAGACCGGCCCGGTCAATGGCGAACCGCACAGGCAGGCTCTGGATGGCGACATCGTGCACAACCTGATCATAACCGCGCTGCAGGAATGTCGAATAGATCGCCGTAAAAGGCTTGAAGCCTTCCGATGCCAGACCGGCGGCGAAGGTCACGCCATGCTGTTCGGCGATGCCACATCGAAACAGCGGTCCGGAAAGGCCTTCCCGAAAATATCGAGGCCGGTTCCCGAGGGCATCGCCGCGGTGATCGCGACAATCTTCTCGTCCTTCTCGGCTTCCTTGACGAGGCTATCGGCGAAGACCCGCGTATAGCTGGGCGCGTTGGATTTGGCTTTTACCTGCGCGCCCGGTGACCACATCGAACTTGGACACCGCGTGATACTTTTCATCGCCACCCTTGTCGGATTCGAAGCCCTTGCCCTTTTGGGTGACCACATGGACGAGCACCGGCACGTTCTGCTTGCTGTCGCGGACGTTTTTCAGAACCGGCAACAGATGATCGATGTTGTGACCATCGATCGGCCCGATGTAATAAAAGCCCAACTCCTCGAACAGCGTTCCGCCCGTCACAAAGCCACGTGCATGCTCCTCCGCGCGGCGTGCCGCCTCTTCGAAGCTCTTGGGGAACTTATGGGCCATATCCTTGGCGATCTGCCGCAAGGAGCGATAGCTCTTCGACGAAATCAGTCGCGAGAGATAGGCGCTCATCGCCCCGACCGCCGGCGCGATCGACATATCATTGTCGTTGAGCACAACCACCAGGCGGGTATCCATCGAGCCCGCGTTGTTCATCGCCTCATAGGCCATGCCCGCGCTCATGGAGCCATCACCGATCACCGCGACAACATTGTTGTCCTTCTCTGCAAGATCGCGGGCCACGGCCATGCCGAGACCCGCGGAGATCGAAGTTGAGCTGTGGGCCGCGCCGAAAGGATCGTATTCACTTTCGACCCGTCGCGTGAAACCGGACAGGCCGCCGCCCTGACGCAGGGTGCGAATGCGGTCACGCCGGCCGGTCAGTATCTTGTGGGGATAGCACTGATGGCTGACATCCCAGATCAGGCGATCTTCGGGGGCCTTGAACACATGATGAAGCGCAACCGTCAGCTCGACGACACCCAGACCCGCGCCCAGATGGCCGCCGGTGATCGACACGGCATCAATGGTCTCGCTGCGCAATTCATCGGCGAGCTGCTTGAGCTGCTCGGGTGTGAAATCGTGCATATCCGCCGGTATGCGGACAGTGTCGAGAAGAGGTGTTTTGCTACTATCGCTCACAGAATTTCCCGTTCGGGATCGGCCCCGCTCCGATCGGTGAATACAATCATACCCGCCTGTCGATCAACTGCGTCGCGGCGGCGCGCAATAAATCTGCCTTTTCCCCAAAGAAATCAAGGTTTTCCACCGCTCTTTGTGCGTGCTCCAATGCCGCATCACGCGCGCCCTTGAGCCCGCGCAGTGACACGAGGGTCGCTTTTCCCCGCTCACTGTCCTTGCCTACGGCTTTTCCGACTTCCGAGGCGTCCCCAGTCTCATCGAGAATGTCATCGGTAATCTGAAACGCCATGCCGAATTCAGCGCCAAAGGCGCGCAATTTCGCACGCTCGGCCTGCCCCGCACCCGCAACGACCGCGCCAGCCTCACAAGACCATGCAAACAATGCCCCGGTTTTCATGGATTCAAGCCGAATAACTTCGTTCGCATTCGCCACCGCTCTGTTCTCAGCCTCAAGATCGAGCATCTGACCACCAGCCATACCGCGCGCGCCGCCTGCACGTGCGAGGCCCAAAACCAACTCTGCTCGGATTTGCCCATCTGCATGGGTTGCAGGATCGGCCAGAACCTCGAAGGCAAGCGTCAGCAGGGCATCACCAGCCAATATGGCGGTTGCTTCATCAAACTGACGGTGCAATGTCGGGAGCCCACGCCGCAACTCATCATCGTCCATCGCGGGCAGATCATCATGGACCAGCGAATAGGTGTGCATCATCTCAACAGCCGCCGCGACGCGTAGCGCCGAAGCCCGTGATCCACCGCATACATCAGAAGAAATCAGAACAAGGAACGGACGCAAACGCTTGCCACCCGCCAGGGCTGCATAGCGCATCGCGTCCCAGATACGCGGCACGTCATTATCCTGATTAGCCAGAAGTCCGACGAGCGCGGCATCGAATTCAGCGGCTGTCTGTGCAAGAGCCGTCGTGTAAGTCTCGGATGACATGGTTTGGAACAGAATGTTTGTTGAACCGTAACTGTAAAACGCTATCCCGCGTCTGCTGGTGTGGTTTCGGGACTGCCGTCTGCACCAAGTGAAATTTTCTCAACACGCGCCTGCGCCTGTCGCAGCTTGTTTTCACAATGCTGTTTCAGGGCCGCACCACGCTCATAAGCAGCGATCGCATCATCAAGCGCACTGTCCCCGCCTTCGAGACTCCGAACAATGCCCTCCAATTGCGCCAACGCATCCTCGAAGGACAGCGCAGCAATATCGGATGGAATCTCCGCACCTGATTTTTCGTTTGCCATTGTTCGATCCTCCAGAATGCCGCGTGTCGATTTCTTGTTCGGTGTATCTGCGAGAGCGGCTGCCGTCAAACACTCCGCGTGGGCATACGCCCTAGCTCATCAGGACCCGTGTGTGGGCGGCTGCCGAATCTCCCAAGTGCCTGAAGGTCATACCCGCCTTCAAGAGTGGAAATGAGGCGTCCATCGCATTTTTTCTCGGCGATTTTGCGGATTTCCTCTGTGGCCCAGACAAAATCCTCGGTTTCAAGTTCAAGTTGTGCGAGCGGATCACGACGATGGGCATCAAAACCGGCGGAGATCATGACCAAGTCTGGACCAAAATTTTCCATCGCTGGCAACACCACTTCGCACATGGCCGTGCGAAATTCATCCGATCCCGCACCCGCCCAAAGTGGCGCGTTGACGATGTTCCCGTGCCCGCCAGTCTCGGATTTGTCGCCCGTGCCCGGATAAAGCGGCCATTGGTGGGTGGATGCGTAGAACAGGTTTGGCTCGTTCCAGAAACACGCCTGCGTGCCGTTGCCATGATGAACGTCGAAATCCATCACCACAACACGCTCTGCGCCATGTGCGGCGCGGGCATGCTCGGCCCCGATGGCGACATTATTGAACAGGCAAAACCCCATTCCGCGTTCAATTTCCGCGTGATGCCCCGGCGGTCGGATCGCGCAGAAGGCATTGTCTGTCGCGCCTGACATGACGGCATCCACTGCGTCGATCAATGCGCCCGCAGCACGCAATGCCGCTTCACCGGATTTGGGTGAAACAATCGTGTCTGCATCGATCCGGGCGTATCCGGTTTCCGGAATGAGATCAAAAACCTGGTCCACATAGGCCTCGGGATGCACCCGTATGATATGCGCGCGTTCGGCCTCGGAGGGCGTATGCCGCTCGAGTGGCGCGAATTCCTCGGTGGAAAGCACCTGAGAAATCGTGCGCAGACGGTCAGGCGATTCCGGGTGTTGCGGCGAGGGTTCATGCTCGATGCATACAGGATGAAAGTAATATCGGGTCGACATGGCGGGCTTTCATTCGCGCGAATATATCAATTCAGTATAGACCGCAGCGCCCGGATCGACACGACGATTCAACATGCAAACCACAGAGCATCGCGGATCATCCTTATGCAAGCGATCCATGCCGAAACTCACGCGTATGGGAATTGACAGACATTGGAATTCGGCGTGTTCTCCTTGCGGGCGGATTGTACTTCGCTAACGAGGCCGACGAGGGCAGGAGAAGAAGCGTGTTGAGAGTTAGTTTGATGAGTAGTTCGAGAATTCTGGCGCTTTCCGGCTCCATTCTGGCGGTTCTCTTGGTCGCGCCATTCTCACCTGTGCAGGCGCAGTCGAAGGAGCTATCGGGTATCGCCAAGGACCGTGATGCCAACGGCAACGGTGTCCTTGAACGGTCCGAGGCCGGCGGTCCCGTTGCCGCAAATTTTGACACCATTGATTCAGACAAGAACGGAACACTCGACGGCGCAGAAATTCGTGCCTTCTTTGGCGGCGGACCCGGACAATCAGCCGGCCCACCCGCAACGGTCGTGGTCGATGCCGTAATCGAAGAACCGATCGGGCAGACCACGCCGGTCGTAGGACGTTTTGTAGCGCTCCAGTCAGGGCCGATCGCCGCCCGTATCGGTGGGCCGGTGCTTAAAATGAATGTCGATGTCGGTGACCGCGTGACGCAAGGAGCTCTGCTGGCCGTGCTCGATAAGGAGCGTCTGGAACTGGAACGCGAGCGGTATGGCGCCATCGTCACCCAGCAAAATGCAAACCTCACTGCTGCACGAGCCGACCTGGGCAAACGGCAAAACGAACTCAAACGCCTGGAGGCGATCCGCAAATCGGCAGCATTCTCGCAGGCCCGCTACGAAGACATGATTCAGGATGTCGCGTCACAGCGCGGACAGGTTGCCGAAACACGCGCACAGCTCGTGCAAGCCGAGACCCAGTTCAAACGCGCCGAACGCGATCTGATGGACGCAGAAATTCGCGCACCCTTCCCCGGGGTCGTCAGCGCCACCCACACCGAAGTCGGCGCCTATCTTTCTGTCGGCAATCCCGTCGTGACAATCATCAATGACATCGATCTGGACGTGGAGGCCGACGTGCCGACCAACCGGCTGGCCGGCCTGACAAACGGATCCACCGTCGGTATCCGCCTCGATGATGGTACGAAGACAACAGCGAAACTCCGCGCGATCATTCCCAACGAAAACTCTCGCACACGCACCCAACCGGTCCGGTTCACACCCAAACTTGCCGATCTCGGCAAGACCCTTGCCGACAATCAGAGTGTCACCGTGCTTATTCCCGTGGGTGAGCTGCGAACCGCCGTCACTGTCGCCAAGGACGCCATTATCGAACGCGGCGGACAGATGTCTGTTTTTGTGGTCCGCAATGGCGCAGCTGCGCCCACGCCCGTCACGGTCGGCGACGGCACCGGCAACCGCTTCATCGTACGCAGTGGCCTGAAACCCGGCGACAAGGTCGTCATTCGCGGCAATGAAGGACTGCGCCCCGGACAGCGACTGATCATTATTGATCAGGGCAAATCCTCAGCGAACGACAAAACCAAGGGCTAGCCAGTCATGAACCTCATTCAGGCTTCGATTCATCGCCCCATCGCCGTTATCGCGGTCGTCGTCATGGTCATCATGTTCGGGTGGGTCGCGCTCCAGCGTATTCCTATCCAGATGACGCCCGATGTGCGCCAGCCCGTGATCATCGTAGACACGTCATGGCCGGGTGCGTCTCCGCTTGAGGTGGAGCGCGAGATCGTCAACCGGCAGGAAGATGTTCTCAAGGGTATCGAAGGTGTTCGAAAGATTGAAAGCCGGGCACGGACTGGACGATCCGATGTCACTCTGGAATTCAGCCCGAGCCAGAACATGGACCGGGCATTGTTGCTCGTGGCCAACCGCCTCGACCGGGTCAGCGGATACCCCGAAGAAGCCGACGAACCGACACTGCGCACCTCGGGTACGGATGACAACGCGATTGCCTGGTTCATTCTGACCCGCGCAGAAGGCAATGAACGCGACATGATCACCTATGGCGACTTCCTTGAAGATGTCGTGCAGGAACGGATCGAACGCATTCCCGGAATTTCCGGCGTCAACATATTCGGTGAGACCGAGCGCGAAATGCGCATCATCGTGGACCCTGAACGCCTCGCGCAGTTCCGACTGACCGTGAGTGATGTCGTTGACCGCCTGCGCGCTGAGAACGCCTCGATATCCGGCGGTGATGTCGAGGAAGGCAAGCGGCGCTACGTGGTCCGGACGGAGGGCGACTTCACCAATGTTGATCAGGTCTACGACATTGTCCTGCGGTCTGATGCCGATCTGGGAGACGGACGAATCGGGCGTGTCACGGTGCGTGATATTGCGCTGGTCGAGCTCGATTACAAAAAGGCACAAGCGCTCCCGCACAAATTTGATGACCGGGCCATGGCCTTCAACATGACCCGCGAACAGGGTGCCAATGTCCTCGTGGTCATGGAACAGGTGCATGCCACAATCAGAGACCTTGCGGACGGCGCCCTGCGCAATGTGGGCCTTATGGTCGAGAACGTTTACGACGAGACTCTCTACGTCAATTCCGCCATCAACCTCGTCCAACAGAACATTCTGATCGGCGGCCTGCTTGCGGCTGCCGTGTTGATGCTCTTCCTGCGATCCTGGCGACCAACCCTTGTCGTCTCGTTGGCGATCCCGGTCTCGGTGATTGGGTCCTTTGTGGCCATGGCGGCGCTTGGACGTTCGCTCAATGTCATCAGTCTCGCCGGAATTGCGTTTGCCGTTGGCATGGTTGTCGATGCCGCGATTGTTGTGCTCGAAAACATCTACCGTTTGCGCCAGGAAGGCCTGTCACGGTCCGAAGCCGCCCACAAGGGCGCGGCCCAGGTCTGGCCGGCGGTTCTCGTCTCATCCCTGACAACCGTGATGGTGTTCATTCCAATCCTTATCATGGAGCTCGAAGCCGGACAGCTCTTCCGCGATATCGCGGTCGCGATTTCGGTCTCGGTCATGTTGTCTCTGCTCGTTTCCGTCACCGTCATTCCGGCGCTTGCAAGTCGTTTGCTCGTCGGCAGTGCGGCCGAAGGCAACAATGTCTTCAAGCTGCCCATTGTTGATGATTTCGCACACAAATTTGTCGCCTTCTGGCAGGGCTTCACACGCATGGTCGTGCGCTCGAAGCTGCGCGCCATAGCGGTTGTCGCTGTGATCACCATCGCGGCGGGCGCATTCACCGCCATTTTCGCGCCAAAGCTCGACTATCTGCCAACCGGCAACCGCAATTTTGTCTTCGGCTTCGTCAATGTGCCTCCGGGTTACAATCTCGATGAGGTGAGCGCCATTACCGAACGGATTGCCGCGCGCACCCGTGATCTCTGGGCTCCTGTTTCCGGACCCGAGCCCGCCGCAGACGGCTCTCCCAAATTTGAGCGCTTCATGCGCGTGCCATTTTCCGGCCGTGCCTTTGTCGGGGGCACAGCGGTTGATCCAAATCGCGCGGCCGAGCTGGGCCCCATTATCGAGGAGGCTGCGGCACAGGAACCAGGAACCCGGGCATTTGCACGACAGCCATCTCTGTTCGGCCGTTCGATCGGCAGCGGGCGGACAATCGATCTGGATATTCGCGGCAACGACCTGCAAACAATCTACGACACAGCCGGTGACGTCTTTCGGCGTCTGCAACAGGTGGTGCCATTCAGCGAGGGGCATCGCACCCGACCCATCCCCAGCCTTACCTTGTCTGCGCCCGAAGTGCGGGTGGAACCAGACCGCACCCGGCTTGCTGACAATGGTCTGTCAGCGCGCTCACTCGGTCAGTCGGTCGATGCGTTCAACGACGGTGTCCGAATTGCCGAGATTACGGTCGAGGGCAAGCGGATCGACCTGACTTTGATGGGGCCGCAGGACATGGTGGACGAAACCCAGGGCATTGGCGCCCTTCCGGTGGTGACCCGTGACGGCCGGATCGTTCCTGTGGAAGGTCTTGCAAATGTTCGGATCACGTCGGGCCCGACGGAGATACGACGCGCAGACCGGGCACGAACCGTCACCCTCCAGATCACTCCAAATGCGCAAACCCCCCTTCAGGCCGCGCTTGAGATGATTGAGGAAGAGGTCGTCGGACCAATGGAAGCCGAAGGCCTTCCGGATGGAATCTCGTTCCACCTGACCGGAACAGCCGACAAGCTGATCGAGACCTGGAACGAGATGGTCATTGATCTGCTATTGGCTGTTGTCATCGTTTATCTGGTGATGGCCGTTCTGTTCGAAAGCTTCATCTACCCGCTTATCATTCTCCTCACGGTGCCCATCGCGGCGGCGGGCGGAATTGCGGGTCTCGTGGTGCTAAACTTCTGGACGAACCAGCCGCTCGACATGCTGACAATGCTGGGATTCGTCATTCTGACCGGCATTGTGGTCAACAATGCGATCCTGCTGGTACATCAGACCCTCTATCATATCCGCGAAGACGGGATGTCTGCCGATGATGCCATCATGCAAGCGACCCAGAACCGCGTCCGACCGATTTTCATGTCGACGCTAACATCGGTCTTCGGGATGCTGCCGCTGGTGGTCTTCCCCGGTGCGGGATCAGAACTCTATCGTGGATTGGGGTCAGTGGTTCTCGGTGGCTTATCCTTGTCCGCCGTCCTGACGCTGGCCGTCGTGCCGCCTATGATGTCCATCACAGTCGGCTGGAAGGAACGCAGCAAGAATGCGCCTGCTGACTCGGTGATTTCACCCGCAGAATAGCCCACTCGCAATTGCTGTAGACGCGTTCTACGATGGTGGGGTTATGACCGGTTCTGAACACAGTTTGGCAAATATTCCGTTTCTCGCGCCGCTCGATGAGCCGGCGCGGAAGTCATTGGAACAACGCGCCCGCTGGCTGCGTCACAAGCCCAGCGAGACGATCATCGACCGGGAAAGCGACTCCAGGGACGTGTATTTCGTGGTCAAAGGGCGCGTCCGGGTCGTGAATTTCTCACTGTCGGGCCGTGAAGTGACCTTCGACGAAATGGATGAAGGCGGCGTGTTCGGTGAATTGGCGGCGCTGGACGGGCAGCCCCGCTCAGCAGGCGTGGTATCTCTGACCGACACGCTACTCGCGGCGGTCTCTCCCGATACCTTCCTGAATATGCTCCGCGATCACCCGGATATGGCCATCAGCCTGATGCAGGAACTTGCCAAGATCGTGCGCGCCTCAACCGGCAGGATTATGGACCTCAGCACACTGGGGGCGCACAACCGGGTGCACTCTGAAATCCTGCGCGAGGCCCGCCTCTGCGCCGAAGATGACGCCAACGAAGCCCGCATCTCCCCCATTCCTGTGCATGCCGATATTGCAGCGCGGGTGAGCACCACACGTGAAACGGTGGCCCGCGTCCTCAGTGATCTGGCCAAGCAAAATCTGGTCAAACGCGAGAAGGATGCACTTGTCGTGGTTGATCTGGAACGTCTGGAAGACCTCGTCGACGACGTCCGCGACTTCTAACCCTCTGCTTTCAATATATTTTTGAAAAAACTTCCATCCCTGTGACGCACGTCACTGGGGAACAGAGCTCCGCGCCTTAAGTTATGTGTGTGGCGACGGGATATCGCCACACATTGAGGGGAAGCGGAGAGTTTTATGAAACGACAGTCACAGATCAACAAGACCGCGCTGTTTCTGGCCTTACCGATCACCCTGGTGATTGTCGAATTGACCCTGACCAGCGGGTTCTAGCTTCCACTCAGTGAATTTCGCACTGATCCCAACCTCCATACCTGGACTTGCGGCCGGCTCCATCGAGACCGGCCGCTTTTCTTCGCCGATCGCCAATACAGCCAAGAGACTAGAATTCCCAACGACGATTCACCCCGAAGGAAAGACGATAGTTGTTGTAGGTGTAGTTGGTGATGTTGGAGATCTGCCGATAAGCCTCCCCACTCACAGTCAGCGTAAGGCCCTTGAACAAGTCGGGCACGTCATCGGAGAAAGCCTCAAACGGCACACCATAGGTCAGGCGCAAGCGCCCTGCCTCGTCTCTACGAGTTTGGGGGCTGATTGTCGGATCGTTCCCGTCATAGGCGTCATGGGTGAGGGCCAGTGAGCTCAAAAGAAAATCGCCCGACCCGAACAGAAGCGTATGGGTGGCCGCCAGCTCAGTGCGGTTGTACGAATAAAATCGGCGCGCGGCACTGTTTCGGGTGCGCTCAAGACTCACACGAATACGCTGGGTCGGGTCCAGCACCTGGGACGTACCGAATTTGAGCTGCACGTTACGCCCACTGCGTTGGGTCGCCGTCGTGCTGCTCGTGATGTTCTGGTACGTCTGATACTTCACCCGGGCAGACCCGAAGATCGCCCAGGTGTTTGACAGGTCGCGGTTCCAGTCCACAGAGGCCCCGAAGGCATCGAAATACTTTTCACGCGACAGCAGAATGTTCTCATAAATCAAACGCGGCGTGATCGTGTCAGGGGCGTAATCCAGTTCGAAGCCAAAATCCGAAGATACCGCCTGCAGGTCCAGATCATCCTGTTGGGTCTGCTCTCCCTGATAGTAGACAACTCCGCCCAGCATCATGTGGCGCTTCTGCGCGCCGACATCATGTTCAAATGCAAACTGCGCCAAACCGTTCATGGCCAGATCATCCTGGCGTGTTGATCCCCCCGTCGTGACGGTCGGGATACCAAAGGCCAGGCGCTCACCAGAGGCAGAAGCTGCGTTCCTGTTCCAGTCATATTGCCCGGAGAAATTTACCGCGATCGTGAATTTTGTCTTCTTCCGACGGGTCTGGATCTGATCAAGATAGCTGTCAATCTGCTCACGCAGATCATCTGTGAGGTCCAGATCACGGACCGCGCGCAACTCCCGTTCGGCTTCGTCCAGATTATCAAGACGAAACAGAACGATGGCGAACAAAACCCGCACTGTCGCCAGGTCGGGTTGGATCAGCAGAATGCGTTCGAGCGTGGCACCAGCTCCGCGCACATTGCCGTCGCGTATCTGGGTCAAGGCATACCGAAAATTCAGATCGATATTGTCGGGATCCGCCAAAACCTGCTGGTAAGTCACCCGCGGGCCATCTCCGAACCCGTCGAGCTCAAGCGCCTCATCGGCGGTCCGCTGGACCTCACGTCGGGTCTCGATCTTGCCTTCGACCTCGTCCGCACGGTCTTCGGTCCCGGACTGCTGGCCAAGCGCTGGCGCAGTTCCAAGCGTGGCGAGGACCAGTCCAGACGCAAAAATGACGAATTGAGCACGCCGGCAAACACCCAGCGACACCCCCTGTGACACACCGATTGGCTCATACCCCCAAAGTACCAGCGGAATTAAGCATGCCCCCGCGCAACGGAGCAAGCACGTGTCAACGACTTGCCGCTCATCGGCCTATTTTGTGGTGGCCACAAAAACCCCGCCCCATCCCGACGGTGGGGGATCGAAGGTGAACTGGTAGATGCGCTCGGCATAGAGCTCATAGAGTTCCAGATTTGCACCTGGCATATCCATACAAGTGTTGAGCGCGTCTTGCGCACCATCCCAGTCCATCGTCCGATAACAACTCAGCATGAGGCTGTGCATCTCCGATAAGGCCTTGAAGGACGGGTCATTCGCGACTTTCTGATCACCGACAAGCGCGTAGACATTTGTCGCTTCGCGCTTGCCCTTCACCGCGACAAGATCAAGCTCCAGAAAGGCAAACTCGCCGGCAACGGCAGCCCGCGTGGTTTCACCGACGACGATCGGCGTGCCGTAGGTGCGAGACTGCCCCTCCAGCCGCGCTGCAAGATTGACCGCATCCCCGAGCACCGAATAATCGAAACGCTGGTCAGACCCCATATTGCCGACAACACATCCACCGGTGTTCAAGCCGATGCCAACACCAACCGGCTCGGCATCCGGGTTCTCTGCTCCACGGTCTTCGTTGACCCGATCAAGAGCGGCGACCATTGCCAATGCGGACTGGCAGGCATGGCGCGCATGATGCGGATCATCGAGGGGGGCATTCCAGAACGCCATAATGCAATCGCCCATATATTTATCGATTGTTCCTGTCCGATCGAGAATTTCGGCGGTCAGCGGCGTCAGGATGCGGTTGATCAGCGCGGTCAGGGCCTGAGGATCATCGCGATGAGCTTCAGAAATCGCCGTAAAACCCCGAATATCGCAAAACAGCAATGTCATCTCTCGCGTTTCCCCACCCAACTGCAGACGACTTGGGTCGTCAGCAAGCTGTTCGACGAGCGTGGGGGACAAATACTGACCGAAGGCTGAGCGAATTTGGCGACGCTGGGTTTCAGAATTCAGAAAATTGATCAGCGAACTGGACAGGTAAACAACAAGAACGACCAGGGCCGGATAAACCGGATCAACCAGAATGCGCGCGCCGGTATAGCTGTACCAACCGACGCCAAAACCAATGGCAATCGCCGCCAGACAAACAACTGCGCCGGCGGTTGCGCCCAAATGCGGCAGCAGAAAAATCAACAACAGGCCAAGCACCGCGAATGACGCAAGTTCTGCCCCCAACGTCCAATCCGGGCGAACCAGAAAGGCCCCTGTCAGAATTTGCTCAATCAGTTCGGCATGAACTTGTCCTTCCCCCCTAAAACTGGGCCACTATTTTTAGAGACTGAAGGGGGATGTGATGGCTCGGAAACGCTATTCGGATGAGGACATACTCAAGCTGCTGCGTGAGATTGAGGTGAAGCTGTCGACTGGCAGTGACGTGCCGTCGGCCTGTCGTGGCGTGGGTATTAGTGATGCCACTTACTACAACTGGCGCAAGCGGTTCGGCGGGATGGGGAAGTCGCAGTTGTCGGAGCTGCGTAGTCTGGAGAAGGAGAATGCCAGGCTAAAGAAGATTGTCGCGGAACTCGAACTCGATAAGCTGATCCTCAAGGAAAGCCTGAGCCACCTAAAGCCCAGGGCCTGACGACAGAGCAGGTCCGTCAGGCCGTGATCCATACGCGTCAGAAGCTCGCGACGTCAGAGAGACGGACATGCCGGGTGATCGGACTGGCGCGCAGTTCTCTGCAATACCGACCGGCCCGGCGAGATGATGATGCTCTGCGATTGGCCCTGATCCGGCTGGCCAAGCAATACGGGCGCTACGGCTATCGCAAGATAGCCGAACTGCTGCGCATCGAAGGTTGGAAGGTGAACCACAAGAAGGTTGAGCGGATCTGGCGCGAAGAAGGCCTTCAACTGCCGCAACGGCACAAGAAGCGCCGACGGCTCTACCACAAGGATGCTTCGATCATACGGCTGCGGCCGACTCATCCGAACCACGTCTGGAGCATCGACTTTGTACACGACAAGCTCGACAGCGGTCGGAGTTACAAGATGCTGACAGTTCTCGACGAGTACACCCGTCAGGCTCTAGCGGTCGCGGTTCGCACCAGGATGGGAGCTGAGGATGTCCTTGAGGCGCTGTACCCGTTACTCCTGCGCCACGGCACTCCAGAATATATCCGTTCCGACAATGGCCCCGAGTTCGTCGCGGAAGCGATGCAGGACTGGTTGGCAAGGGTCGGGATCAAGCCTATCCGGATCTATCCCGGGTCACCCTGGGAGAATGGATACAACGAACGATTTAACGGAACTCTGCGCCGCGAGGTGCTCAACGCCGAATGGTTCACCACAACAAAGCAGGCCCAGATCGTCATCAACCAGTGGCTCAGACAGTACAATCACATCCGCCCACATCAGGCCCTCAACATGCGCCCTCCTGTTCCAGAAACTCTAATCAGGAATGGCCCAGAACTTGGGGGCTAGACAGCTGGTCTGATCATCGACACCTTCGTCTATGACCCGGCGACAAGCGCCGGACAGGTCACAGCAACTGTTCTGAAGGGTGCCTTTCGCTTTGTTTCCGGTCGGGTGGCAAAGAAAGAGCCCCGCAATATGAACGTTCAGACACCGGCGGGCACCATTGGTATTCGTGGCACATCGGCAGCCGGGCGAGTCTATCCACCTGATGCGAACGGCGTGATTACCGCGGAGTTCGTACTTCTGGGACCGGGTGCCGAGAACAACGCCAGCGAACGTGCGGGACGAATCATTGTCACCAATGGCGACACATCTGTTGAAATTTCACGCTCTGGTTTCGGGACCACCGTTAACGGGCAAGGCGGCATCCCCACGCCACCTGTCCGCATCAACCCGATTCGGGTCGG
This sequence comes from uncultured Alphaproteobacteria bacterium, assembly GCA_943787745.1. Classification (GTDB taxonomy): domain Bacteria; phylum Pseudomonadota; class Alphaproteobacteria; order UBA6615; family UBA6615; genus JABJAG01. The sequence continues at coordinate 1,530,900 of CALSNJ010000002.1, forward strand.
CGCACTGACAGGCGGACTGGGCACCAATGGTGGCGCTCAACCCGGCCGCAACGGTGGCAGCAACACAGAAACACGCAACACCCCGGCACCGACCCCACAAAACGGTCGACAAGCCGACACCCAACCGAACTCCGGCCAGAACCCTGGCCCGTTCGCCAGCGGACGCCCCGTACAACTTGCAAGCGCAACCAGGCTTTCGGGGCAGAATCTCGGCGTAAGCGGTATCGGCGCGGCCAATCTCGGACAGATTGGGGGGCAACTGAACACAACCAACCGCCAACTTCTGACGGCCGCGGAAGAAGCATCGGCCACATTGGGCACAGCCATTGCCACATTCGACCAGTTGCGAACCATTCAATCCGGGACGGCGACGTTCAATTTCGGAACCGTGACTCTCAATCACATCAGCGGTCCGCACACCAACAGCGGCGGCTCCTTCGATGCAACAGCCACGATTGATTTCGGTGCCCGTTCGCTGGACCTCACAGTTTCGAATGTGAGCTACTTCTTCAACGGTGGCGCTGGACAACTCTTTGTCTTCAACCCGACCCCCGCTGGGGACATCAGCGGAACTTTTGATACCGACACAGGCACCGTGGCAGAAACTTGGAACTCCGGCATCAAACCCGACCGGTTCCCGACCCTTCCCACAGATGGAGCAACCGCAGAGGTCTCCGCTGCCATCCTCAACGATCTGGATGCCGGGGTTATTGCAGCGAATGGACGCGTCTCCGTCACAATCAACAACGGGACAGATGTCGTCTCCGGATCGCACGAGGTCGCAGCTCAGTAAACGGGCCATGCATGAAGGCCAGCGTCTGGCAAGACTGTTGACCTCCCTATCCCCCCGTTCTACGGGTTAAGTATGATGTCTCGGTTCACAGGCAAGGTGTTGGCACTCTCGACTTCGGTGGCGGTGGCAAGCCTGATTGTCTCCCCGGCGATGGCACAGGACACCGCTGGACAGGCCGGCGTGGCTGCCGCTGTCCGGGGCGCCGTCACTCTCGTCGCCGTCGCGCTACCACAGCCCAGTCGGGTTGTCGGTCAGACGCTGGGCAGCGGTGACAAAATATTCCTGGGTGACAATATCGAGACCGGTCCGGATTCCGGCATGCAGATCATGCTGCTCGATGAAACGATTTTCACCATCGGACCCAGCGCCGGCATGGTCATTGACGAATTTGTCTATGATCCCGCGACCAGCACCGGCCAGGTGACAGCCTCAATCGTCAAAGGTGCATTTCGGTTCGTATCCGGACGTGTGGCAAAAGACCGTCCCCAGAACATGAGTGTACGCACCCCCGTCGGCACAATCGGGATTCGTGGCACATCGGCCGCAGGGCGGGTCGATCCGCCCGATTCCGACGGTAATGTGGGGGCCAGCATTGTTCTGCTTGGCCCCGGGCCGGAAAACAACGCCAATGAACGCGCCGGTCGGATTACTGTTTCGAACGGTGGCACATCCGTCGAGATCACGCGCTCGGGCTTCGGCACCACGATCGGCGGCGTGAATGAACCGCCGACCCCGCCGATCCGCTTCGAACCCGGCCAGATTGCCTCTCTCACAGGTGCGCTTGGAACAGATGGCGGGGCACGGCCAGCAACCAACGGACCCAGCCAAAACGGCGGCAGCAACCCCGATCAGGGTGGGAACAATCCGCCCAACGGCAACGCAAACAGCAATGGCGGACAAGGGCAAAACGGGTCAGACAATGCCGGACCCGCACCGCGCGGATCTGCGGCGGGCAGGTCACCTGCTACCGCCCGCCCGGCGGTTGGTGGTGCCCCGATCGGCACCGGTCAGGCCAACGCACTGTCAGGGCAGAATGTTGGCGGCAGCGCTGCGGATATTAAACTGGTTGGTCAGATCGGTGGCACCGTCGCCAAAAACAATCAGGAGCTCATCGGGGCTCTCGAAGCCTCGGAATCAACGATCAACACGACTGTGGCAACATTTGACCAGCTCCGCTCGATCCAGAAAGGGACGGCAACATTTACGGTCACCAATGTGCCCCTCGAACATATCAAAGGACCGCACACCAACAGCGGCGGCAGCTACAATGCAAGCCTCACCCTGGATTTCGGAACGCGCGATCTGACCTTTAATGCCTCGAGTTCAAACTATTTCTTCAATGGGAGTACGTTACAGTCCTTCGTCCACCCTTCGGGTGTTGGGCCAGGCAGCGCAACCAGTTATGCGACCCAAAAAGGGTTTGTGAAGGGTTCTGACAACTCCGTCGACAATCCAGGCTCGTTCACCACAGCGCCAACGGACGGGGCAACTGTCACGGCTGGCGGCGCGGTCCTGAACAATGTGGATGCCGGCGTGATCGCCGCTCAGGGGTTTTTTGAAATCACGATCGACAATGGCACCGACGTGATCGCCGGCAAAAGAACCGTCGGACGGCAATAAGCCGCCTACCCCCGGCCCAGACCCGCGAATACATCGGGTGCGGCAGCCTGAATCATCCGAAGATCGGATGTCGGCGTCACCAGATCAAACCCATCAGCCTTCATCTGTGCAGCATAGTCTGTGCGCGTTGCGTGGACTCCGGCCTTGATGCCCGCAGCATGCGCACCTTCCAGGATTTGTGCGATTAGTTCGGCGACCGGACCATCAAAATTATTATGGACCGGCGGGTGACCATGGGAAAACGCCAGATCCGTCGGACCGATATAGAGCGCATCGAGCCCTGGGGTTTCGGCAATCTCCTTGATATTCGCCAGCCCTTCACGGGTTTCGATCATCGCAAAGGTCGCAATCTCGGAATTCGCGGTTTTCAGGTAATCCGCGCCGCCAACAATCATACCGCGATAGGCCCCGTTGGAGCGAATACCCTCGGGTGGATAACGGCAGGCCGAAACGAAGCGTTCGGCATCCTCGCGATTGTTCACCATCGGACAAATGATTCCATAGGCGCCAGCGTCGAGCACACGCATCATCACCGAAGGTTCGTTCCACGGGACACGCACGATGGGCGTCACATCTGTGGCGGCCATGGCCTGCAGCATCGGGACCGCCGCGGCGACATCGATCGAGCTGTGTTGAAGATCAATCGTCAGACTGTCCCAATCCTGATGCGCCATCACTTCAGCCAAATGGGAACCTGGCAGCGACAACCACCCGTTTATCACGCAGTTTCCGGCAGCCCACACATCTTTTAGTTTGCTCATGCAACACGTCCCCCGACATCAAGAATTGGATCCGGCTTTCAGTCTTGCATGCCAGATAGCGGATGCAAACGAGAAGCTCAGACGCTGTTCCGCGCGATAAGTGCAGCGCGCAGTTCCGCCTGCCGGCCTGCGGTCAGCGGATACTTCCAGATTGCTGCGAGTGCGACGAATTTGAAGATGATCGGACAAACCCCGAACATCACCGAAAGTGCCAACAGCGCTTCGGCATCGTTGTACATATCCGGGACAAAACCCACGAAATTGAGCCACTCGAGCGAGAAACCGACCACAAGCGCTGCCGCAAACTTGGCGGCCATCCCCCAAACAGCAAAATAGATTCCGGTACGCCGCTGGCCGGTTTCCAGAACATCCTCGTCCACCGCGTCAGCCAGCATGGATGCTGGCATCGCCAGGTCCGCTCCGAGTGTGATGCCCGCCACAAATGTCACAAAAAGGAACGGTATCGCATCACCTGAGCCGAGAAACGGTACGAATGAGAAGGCCAGAATGGCCATCACCAATGCCATCCGCCAGGCGATATGCTTTCCGTATCGGTTCGCAATGAAAAGCCAAAGCGGCGTTCCGGCAATCGCCGACACAAAATAGACAGGCAGATAGACAACGGCCCAGTCCGACTGTTCCAGCACCTGTTTGATGAAGAAGAAAAACAGTGTCAGAGGAAACGCATTGGCGATCCCGTTTGCAAAGTAACAGCCCAGAATGCGCATATAGGGTTTGTTGGCAATCATCAGCCGGAGACCGGCACGCCAATTGACACGTCGCTGATCGTGCCCTTGTGGCAGAGGCAGTTCGCGCACCTTCCAAGCCGTGAACAGAAGCGGGATTGGCAGAAGCGTAATTCCCGCCCATGCGATCAGCTTCAGGGTCTCCCGCTCAGGGAAATAAGACGTGCTGACCTGGTTCGTGACAACGAACAGAAGTGCTGCCAACAGCGTGCCCAGCGCTGCGAAGACATGCCGGTAAAGGAACACCCGGCTGCGCTGGTGATAGACTGTGCTCAGCTCCGCGCCCATTGCCGTATAGGGCATGAAGAGTGCTGTCCCGGCTGTAAAAAGCGCAAAACTCCAGACCGCCAGGTAAAGAGCTCCGGCATCGCTGGGCGGTATGAACAATTTATAAGTGGCATAAGACAGCGGTGCCCAGGCAAGGAGCATCCAGGGTATTCGTCGCCCAAACCGGGTTCGTGTCCTGTCGCTCAACCACCCAAAGAGCGGATCCGTCACAAAATCCCAGAGGCGGGTGAGCAGGATAACAATCCCGGCCTCCCCCATCGAAATTTCGCCCAAGGATGAATACACGACGGGCAGAAACATGAAGACGCCGATCGCAAGCAGAGACAACGGCATCGATGTCGCGGCAAACATCACGAGAGTTGCGACGCCCAGCTGGTCGCTGTCTCCGGCTGTCGCTCTGGGCTCCCGAAATGTCATATGTTGTCCCTGTCCCGACCGCAGCTCAATGAACCGGTTGATCAGGGCCATCATCACTATCCGGCAAAAGCGGCGACGGACCCGATTGATGGTGAACCATCAGCCAGCTTTCTTCTTCACGGACGAAGACGTTGGTGGCGATCAGACTATGCGCGCCAACACGTTCATAACAAAGCACCAGCGCCGCAGCCCCCTGTAACCGGGTGATCGGTGCGCGGAACGCGATATCAAAACTCTTGGCATCACCCAGTATCGAGGCCCAGCTATCCATGACTTCCGCGCGACCGAGGGTAACCATCGCGCCGGGATGAACAACGCTCACCGGGTGATCCCGTGCCCATAGAGCATCCATTGCATGCATATCCGCTGTCGCGAAGGCTGCATAGAACGCCTCGTTGGCAAACAGGATTTTCTCCTCATCTCCCATCTCTCTCCCCCACGCCCATCCTAGATATAGCGTTTGGGAAAACACGCGGCTGTAACGTAATTGTCAACGCAGACAGGACAGGCAAAGTATGAAACCTATTTGCGACACCGGAACAGAAACGAAATCGAAATGACCGGAGCAGATACAGAGAACGGTCTGGAAGCCCTCGAATTGCGGGTTCGCGAAGATCTGGACCTTATGAACCACCCTGTTGGTGGCTGGGTTCCACCACGCACGCACCCTTCAGGCGCACCCGTCTATGACGTGGTGATCATCGGTGGCGGTCAGGCCGGTTTGTCGATTCTTTTTGCACTGGCGCTCGAGAATGTGACGAATACGATCGCCTTCGATCGCAACCCGGAAGGCCGCGAAGGCCCCTGGATGACCATCGCGCGCATGGCGTTGCTGCGCACCAACAAGAACATCACAGGGCCCGCGCTCGGTTTTCCCTCGTTGACCCCACGAGCCTGGTACAGCGCCAAATACGGCACCGCGGCCTGGGATAATCTGCAGCGCATTCCACGCGTCGACTGGCAGGACTATCTCAACTGGTATCGACGGGTGCTCGACCTGCCAGTTCAAAACGAGACGGAGGTTGGGCCACTCAATCCCGAAAATTCGGATGACGAACACAGCCTGATCGAAGTTCCGCTGAACGCAATCGGCCCGTCTGGTCGTTCCGGGACCGTGTATGCGCGCGAAGTGATCCTGGCCAATGGGATCGACGGGTGTGGTGCTTGGCATATTCCGGACATCGTGCGCGACAACTTGCCAAACGACCGATTTGTGCAGGCGAGCACTGAGTTTGATTTCAGCACCCTGGCCTCAAAACGCGTCACGGTCATTGGTGCAAACGCCACCGGGTTCGATGCCGCTGCCGCCGCACTTGAAGCCGATGCCAAAAATGTCGACCTGCTTGTCCGCCGCAGCGAAATCCCCAAGGTGAACGCCCATCGCCCCCTCGACAGCAATGCATGGCATCGTCATTTCGCAGACCTCGACGTGGCGACGCGCTGGCGCCTCATGGTGCATGTCATGCGTAACAATCAGCCGCCCCCGCAGGACAGCTTCGACCGCGCCCAAGAGCTTCCGGGATTCCGGATGCACGAGGATTTCGCCATTCAATCCATCGGTCTGGAAAATGAGAACATTGTCATCAAGTCCGAAAATAGTGAGACCGTCCAGACAGACTTCATCATCGCTGCGACCGGGTTTATTTGCGACTTTACGCAACGCATTGAAACGTCTGCCATCGCCGATCAGATAGCAATCTGGCGGGATCGCTACGACCCGCCCGCTGATGTGGACTGGGCGCCGATGGGAACTTACCCATGGCTGGAAGGCGGTTTCGCGTTTCAGGCAAAACAACCGGGAACCGCACTCTGGCTGCAACACATCTATTGTTTTTCGCTGGGAACAAAGCCCAGCCTCGGCCTCACGGGAGGTTCGGCCTCTTCAATCCGTCACGCGGTGCCCCGGCTGATACAGGATGTAACGCGGCAATTGTTCCTGAATGACGCCGACCACCATATCAACGATCTGCTCGACCACAGTGGGGAAGATCTCGTGGTCGCACGACACCCAAACAAATCTGTCTAGGCACGAAGGCCCAACAGAACGGGTCGTCAGTGCTCCCCGTCGGGATTCCCCACAGTCCAGTTCCACGGACGAACATCCGTGTTCGAGAACAGTCCTGCTTTCGTGTACGGATCATCAGCTGCGAGCGCACGCGCGTCATCAATCGAATCTGCTTCAACCACCAGCAGTGAGCCCGTCATGCGCGAGCCGTCTTCACTCGGGGTCGGGCCCGCCTGCACAAGCTTGGCGTTCTTGCCGTGATTGCGCAGATATTCGAGATGCACATCCCGGGTTTTGGCACGCAGCTCCACACCATCTTCAATGTCAGTATTCACAATAATGAAATGCATGATTACCTCCTGATTATAGGGCGTTAGGCCTTTTCAAGGACGACGGCGATGCCCTGACCAACACCGATGCACATGGTGCACAGCGCGTATTTGGCATCGCGTTCCTGCAACTCATAGGCAGCGGTGGTTGCCAAACGGGCACCACTCGCACCAAGCGGATGCCCGATCGCAATGGCGCCGCCATTGGGATTAACGTGCTCGGCATCGTCAGCCAGACCGAGATCACGGGTCACCGCCAGCGCCTGCGCGGCGAAGGCCTCGTTCAACTCAATTACATCGATATCGCCGATCTTCAGACCCAGACGTTCCAGCAATTTGTGGGTCGCGGGTGCCGGACCAAACCCCATGATCCGCGGCGCAACACCTGCTGTCGCCGTGCCAACCACTTTGGCAATCGGCGTCAGACCGTATTTCTCAATGGCGTCCTCGGACGCAATGATCATGGCGCACGCACCATCGTTCACACCCGAAGCATTCCCGGCAGTCACGCTGCCGTTCTCGCGGAAAGGTGTCGGAAGCTTCTCGAGCGCAGCCATATCCGTACCCGGACGCGGATGCTCATCGGTATCGACAACCACGGGATCACTGCGGCGCTGGGGAACCTCAACAGACACAATTTCACGTTCGAAACGTCCGCGTTCCTGAGCGGTCTTGGTGCGCTGCTGAGACCGGTATGCGAGCGCATCCTGATCAGCACGTGAAACCTGGAACTCCTCAGCTACGTTCTCCGCCGTCTCGGGCATCGCATCGATGCCGTATTCCGCCTTCATCTTCGGATTCACGAAACGCCAGCCGATGGTGGTGTCTTCCACCTGATTTGCCCGGGAAAAGGCGCTCGTCGCTTTTGGCATGACGAAAGGCGCACGCGACATGCTCTCAACACCACCGGCTACAATCAGATCGGCTTCGCCCGTGCGGATCGCGCGAGCCGCTGCGGTCAACGCCTCAAGTCCAGAGCCACACAGGCGATTGACCGTCGCACCCGGAACGTTCGGTGAATAACCAGCCAGCAGCAACGACATACGCGCCACATTGCGGTTGTCCTCACCGGCCTGATTGACGTTGCCGTAGTAAACCTCGTCGACCTCATCCCAGGCGACACCGGGATTGCGATCCATCAACGCCTTCATGGGGATAGCCCCCAGATCATCAGTGCGCACGCTCGACAGGGAACCGCCATAGCGGCCAAAGGGTGTACGAACGGCGTCACAGATATATGCATCGGGCATGTTTTCTCTCCTCAAGTCTTATTATTTGTACTGGGCATCAGACCGCGCGAGGCCGACGTCCATGAAAGGCATCATCCAGAAGCGCGCGAATACCTTCGCGCGTCACCGGACGAGGATTGTAATAGGGATTTTGGGTCGCAATGTCGGCGGCACGGTCGAGATCTTCTTCCTTCATGCCGACATCTGAAAGCGCCATTTTCGCCCCCACCGATTCCGCGAGGTCAAACAAAGCGCCCGCCGGATCATCGGTGTTCAGAGCGCGCGACAGGCGTTCCCTTGCATCGGGTGCCGCCCCAATATTATAGGCTGTCGCGTGCGGAATAACTGCCGTATGGGTCTCCGCATGAGGCAAGCTGAAACTTCCCCCCAGCGTGTGGCAGAGCTTGTGGTGCAGGGCCATGCCCACGGCGCCAAGCGAAGCTCCCGACAGATAAGCGCCATAGAGCGCATCGCTGCGCGCCTCGATGTTGTCGGGACTTTTGACGACGATCGGCAACGCCCGTGCAAGGGAACGAACGCCCTCTTCAGCCATCATGGAAATAATCGGATTGGCGGTTTCTGAATACATCGCTTCCACACAATGGGCGATGGCGTTCATGCCGCTGGGCCCGGCGATGAAGTCGGGAAGCGTCAGCGTAAGTGTCGGGTCATAGACAACGGTCGTCGGCAGCACCTTGTTGTCCCGGCCGGTCTTCTTAATACCGTCTTCGGTCAGCCCCCAGATGGGGGTCATTTCCGAGCCGGCATAGGTCGTGGGAACGGCGATGATCGGCAAGCCAAATTCCAGCGCAATGGCTTTTCCAAGTCCAATTGTTGAGCCACCGCCAACCGCGACGCAGGCATCCGCACCAAGACGTTGTGCTTCCTCTCGTGCAGCCTTCGCCACATCGATCGGCACATGCATCTCAGCCTTGTCGTAGACACCAGCGGACCGCGCGCCCAGACGGGCCGCAACATCCTCGGCCTGTTGTCGTTGCTGCGGTGTTGAAAGCACAAGCGCCTTGGCGACCCCGAGCCGCTCAACTTCATCGGCCAGACGATCCAGACTGCCGACCCCGAACACCACCCGGCCGGGCAGGGCTTCATAGGCAAATTCGCGCATGGCAACTCCTCCAGAACCAATCAGTCATCTTCCGGACCGATATGCCGCGAAACTATCTCACAGCAATTCACGAAGGCATAGGTTGAGGCCCGGTTTTCACAAGACACGGGTTCGGAATGCGAACCCGGACAACACCGCAACACCGCAAAATCTTCCACGCAAAATTCCCAAGATATTGTGATTACGCATGGGGTCATACGGCGCGATAGGCTGTTGACATGAATACGATCAAATCCGCCGTATGCGCAGCTTTGGTTGGTGTTTCAATGGCGTTCTCTGCCGCGACACCGACCCATTCCCAAACCCTCACGCCGCCCCCGGCCGCGAGCGAAATGGACAATGCCGAAGTCCAGAAGCTCGCCCGCGACATCCTTCGGGTCGGCACCTTGCAGCGCAATGGCGTGATGGCCCGGCTCGTGGAACGCGGGGATACGGACGTGGTCGCAGCCCTGATCCAATCCCTGCGTTTTCTCCAGCAGGACCCATGGACTGTCACCGCTGCGCTTCAGTCCCTGACGGGAGAAAATTTTGGCGGCGACTGGAACAAATGGATGCTGTGGCAGGAAGCCCATCCGGAAATCACGCCATTTGAAGGCTTTGACGCCTACAAGGAATGGGTCTTCACCAAGATCGATCCCAACTTCTCTCTCTTCATCAACCCCGGTGTCCCACACACAATTCGGTTGGAAGAAATCACCTGGGGCGGAGTCCGCAAGGATGGCATTCCGGCCCTGGTCAACCCGACACTGGTGGCACCGACGGATAAGGCCGCCAGCTATCTTGATGATGATGAACTGGTATTTGGTGTCGCCATCAATGGCGATGAGAGGGCGTATCCCCTGCGCATTCTCGATTGGCACGAGATGTTCAACGACGTGATTGGCGGCGTCCCGGTCGCCCTGGCCTATTGCACGCTTTGTGGGTCCGGCATTCTTTATGAAACCGATGTTGCTGGGCGCGATGCACCATTTGATTTCGGTTCCTCGGGCTTTCTCTATCGCTCGAACAAACTCATGTTCGACCGCGAGACAAATTCTCTCTGGAACCAATTCACCGGAAAGCCGGTGGTTGGCGAACTGGTCGGCTCGGGCATTGAACTCAAGCTACGCCCAGTTGCCATCACCAGTTGGAAGAAATGGCTGGCGCGACATCCCGGCACGAAGGTTCTGTCCATCGACACCGGCTTCAATCGCGATTACACGCCCGGAAAACCCTATGCGTCCTATTTCAACAGCCCTGACCTGATGTTTCCGGCACGGGTGGACAACACCAGTCTCGAAGCCAAGAACTATGTCTATGCACTTCGTCTCGGTGAGGCCGAGAAAGCCTGGTCACTGAATCTGTTTGCAGATGACATGGTCATCAACGATGAGATCGACGGTCGTAAAATCGTTCTGATTGGCGACCCCGACTCCCGGACGGTCCGGGCCTATGAATCTGATGGGCTGGACTTCGCCGCGCATGGAACAAACAAAGAGATTCTGGTCGCCGACATGAACGAGTGGCGCATCACCGAAGAGGCCCTGGTGTCGGGCGGCAACAAGCGTCTCAGCCGCCTTCCCGGACATATCGCGTATTGGTTCGCCTGGCAAAATTTTCGCCCGGATGCCGAAACCCGATTTCAATAGGTCGGTATTTCGGCACACACCATCCATGTTGTAGAATTGGCCAATCGCGTCCTCGCGCGATCTATTTGTTCTCGTCAGGAAAGCGCCGTCATGTCCGAAGTCCAGCTTGCAAAATTTTCTGAAGTCCAATCTCAGGGCGCACGTTTTGCGCAGGAGTTGAATGTTCCCCTCGGGGCCTATCAGAAGATGACTGCAGAGGAATTGTTCCTTGTGATGTCGTCGCCCGCTCTCGGTGGGCCATTTGCGACGGACCCGGGAATCTCGGAAGATCAGGGGCTGGTCGCCGCCATCGTGAAATGCTCCCCGAATGAGGGCCCCTATCTGCATGCTCACTACAACACGCTTGAGAGTTTTACCTGTTTGTCCGGAAAATTCCGGATCAGCTGGGGCGAGGAAGGCGAGAACGAATCTCTGATCAATACATTTGATACGATCGCCGTACCGCGAGGTGTGGTGCGCACCTTCACAAATGCATCAGACGAAACCGCATATATTCTCGCGTTTATCCGGGGGGATACGCCTGATGATTTCGCCGACGTTGCGATGACACCGGCTGCTGCAATGGATCTGGATAAAAATTTCGGCGCCGGGACCAGCGACAAGATCAAGGATATCGGCTGGCGGTTTGACGCCGGAGTCGACGCTCCGACTCTTCAAGTCACGCCGGAAGAAATGGAAACCTGCATTGCGCGCTTCAACAGCCTGACGCCGCAAACACGCGACGGCGTGGCCCGCTACGCTGTGATGCACCCTGTCGCCGGACAGGCGGCAATCATCGGGGATGCCGGTGAACTTGCCCAGATTCTGGATATCCCGGCCGGTGCCGCGATCCCGACTTACAACCGCACCCGGACAACAGAGACACTTATGTGCATTGGTGGCGCTGTCTCCATGTCCTGGGACGATAGCGGAGACACGCATATGCTTCAGCCTTGGGACACGGCCTGCATCCCAGCGGGAGTCGCGCGCAGCATCACCAATGCCGGTGATGCCGCCGCAAAAGTCCTGTCGATCGTGATCGGGGCGGCGGACGAAACCTTCGATGACGTGGACGCCGCCTAAGCACCTTCCGTCACGTCCCTTGCTTCGATCTTTTCCGCCGGAATACCGGTCGGATTTGCGTCCCAAAACGCTTCATAACAATCAAGCGTGGCATAGGGCATGGTCATTCCGGGATTGAACGGGACAACCGCTTCTCCGCCCGCAATTTTCCTGGGCCAGTTATAGTCCGCCAGAGCTGCTTTGCCGATCGCCACAAAATCTCCTTCACCGCGCGTCAATGCTGTTTCGGCATCTTCAGGCTGAGCAAGCTTGCCATTCGCCATAACCGGGAGGCCGGTATACTCACGCGCAAGGCCCGAGAGGCTGTGTTCGGTGCCGAAGATCGGATCCAGCCCCAGATGCGAGCTGCAATCGATAAAGTCGATCCCCGTTTTCGCAAGCGCGGGAAACACAACTTTTGCATCTTCATTCCCGCCCGGCCACGCATACTCAAAGTCATTCACCTTGGTCTGTGAAATTCGCACACCGACCGGGTGATCGGGCACCGCGTCGCGCACGGCCTGCATGACTTCGCAATGAAAGCGAATGCGGTTTTCGATCGGGCCGCCATATTCGTCATCGCGCTGATTGGTGTAGGCGGTCAGAAACTCGTCCGGCAGATAGCCATTGGCGCCATGCACTTCAACGCCATCAAATCCAACCTCAATGGCCCGTCGGGCCGCATCTGCGTAGCTCTGCACAACTTCTGCCATTTCATCGCGGGTGATCTCCCGCGGTGTCTGGAACCCGCCGGCACCGCCACGATAACGCGGAATCTGTTCGCCCTTGGGCGTCACCACGGATGGTGCAATCGAACCTTCGACCCAGCGATTGCCCTGATTGATCGCACCACAGTGGAAAATCTGCATGAAGATCGGCACGCCCTCGGCATGAACTGCATCCACAACCTTGCGCCATGAATCCCGCTGCTCATCTGTCGCGATACCGGGCTGGAAGGTGTAGCCTTGACTGTATTTGAGGTCGATATAGACGCCCTCGGTCATGACCAGACCCCATCCACCCTTGGCATAGGAGCCGTAGTACCGGGCCATCTGATCGGTGACGATACCGTCCTCGGTCGCACTGGCGCGTGTCAACGGCGATACCACACTCCGGTTGGCCATTTTGACGCCGTTGATTTCCCCGGCCCTAAAAAGGCTGGGGTACTGCTCTACACCCGGTCCACTCAACGACATCTCAATTCCCTCTAAGTTTCATAACTATCCGTGTGACTTGGACGTCACCGTTTACTTTTCAATCGGCACGCCCACAAGGCTGCCCCATTCGGTCCACGACCCGTCATAGCTGCGTACATTCTCGTAGCCCAACAATTCGGTCATCGTGAAATACGCCAAGGTCGCACGATGGCTAAGACGACAATAGGAAATCACATCCTTGTCGGGCGTCGCACCGCGGGATTCCAGAAGCGCACGAAGCTCGGCCTCATTCTTGAAGGTCATATCGCCATTCAGGAATTCATCGAAAAACAGATGCTGCGATCCGGGAATACGCCCGGCGCGTTCGGCACCAACGTCAGGCGCTCCGATCATATTGACGCGCTCGCCACGGTATTCCTCCAGGGAACGATGATCGAGCAGTGCTGTCTTGCCACCCGCCTTCACGTCATCCAGACGATCCAGAATTTCTGAGAACCGCACCCGCATGGTGTCGTTTCCTGCCGGACCCGGCGTATAGGAGACAGGCTCGGCTATCGGAAGTTCGGTGGATGTGGGGCGTCCTTCCCTCTCCCACAGGACTCGGCCGCCGTTGAGCAACCGGACATCCTTGTGGCCCAGATAGGTAAAGACCCACCAGCCGTAAGTTCCGAACTGCACGGGATCGCCATAGCAAACAACCGTGGTGTCGTTGGAGATACCCAGCGCACCACATCGTGCCGCGAAGTCTTCGGGCGAGGGAAAGTCACGCATCGTGTCGTCCCACAGGAAGTCCTTCCAGAAGAACCCATGCGCCCCGGGGATGTGCCATTCGTCGTAGGACTGTGTGCCCGTCCAGTTGAATTCCAGAATGACCACATTCGGGTCATCAAGATGTTCCGCGAGCCAGCTCGGCTCCACCAGTCTGTCGCTCATGATATCTCCCCGGTCACTTTCACATTCATGCAGTGTTAGAATTGCGGTGATGTAACCGTGCCGGGCCGCGAAAATCAATCTGCACCGGCAACATTGCGGAGGCAGGACGTGGAATTTCCAACAATCGGCATCGTGAGCATGGGTGATATGGGCCATGCGGTCGGTCGCACCTTGCGCGAGGGTGGGTACAATATTCTGGCGGCACTTGAAGGACGCAGTGATCGCACCTGCGCTTTGGCCCAACACGCCGGTGTCGAAAATGTCGGGTCACTGACCGCAATGGTGCAGCAGGCAGACCTCATTCTCTCCATCATGCCGCCAGCCGCGGCCACCGGGTTCGCACAATCCGTCGCTGCCGAGATGCAAAGTACCGCTTCGACACCTCTGTTTGTTGACTGCAATGCCATTGCACCCGCCACCACGCGGACAATTTCAGAGATCATCGGCGATGCCGGAGCTGACTTTGTCGACGGCGGCATCATTGGCGCACCACCAGGACGGCGCACGCCGACGCGGCTTTATGTAAGCGGCCCAGGCGCCGACCGCCTCCAGGAACTGGTGCGCCCGGATTTTTTGATCCGCAGTATCGGGAACGAAATCGGCGCCGCGTCGGGCATCAAGATGTTCTACGCAGCCCTGACCAAAGGCACGATGACATTGGACACTCTCGTCTTGCTGGGCGCGCGTCAGATGGGCCTGTCAGCACCATTGCTGGAGGAATTTTCGGCAAGCCAGCCCGAAGCCCTTGCGCGGATGGAACGCAGCGTCCCCTGGCTCGCGGCAGATGCCGAGCGCTGGGTCGGGGAAATGGAAGAAATTGCGAAGACGTTTTCGGACATCGGCTTAACAGACCGAATGCATCAAGGTGCTGCCGAGGTGTTCAGGCTCCTCGCTACAACAGATCTGGCCTCTGAAACTCGAGAGAGTGCCGACCGATCAAGACGTCTGGATGAAGCCGTTGAGGCGTTTGCGGTCAGGCTTTCCGCTTCCCGCCCCGACGCGCAGGACCAGAAGACGTAGAAGGCCGCGATGGCCGCGGACCACCTGAACGGGCTTTGCCACCCGACCGTCCCTGCCGGCGCAAATGCTTGACCAACACCTTCATTTCGCGCCGCTCAAACTGCAGTTCCTCTTCCCGCTTGGCATCACCACGTGCTTCGCGAAGCAACTCATCGAGCTGCGCGACAACGTTTTCGGCCGTGCGCGAGACTTCATTTATCTGAACGCGGTCTCTGCAGCGCAGCACCACTTCCTGATTCATCATCAGATCCGCAAATGCTTCGCTGTCGGTTTTCCCAAGACGCTCGAGAGTCCGGTCGATCTCTGTCCAGGACCCCCGCCAATCCTGATACACGGATGGACCACGTGTGCCGCCCCGGACCTTCGTCACCGTTTCAAGCTGCACCATGATCCGAACAAACTGCCAGACAATAAGGCGTAGTTCCGTTGTGGCGGCCGGCGCATTTGATTGGGGTTCACTCATTGGGGATTTCCTCGCGCAATTGGCCATTCTTCGGCCCGCAATCAGCGCAGTAGCAGTCGGTGATACGTCGTCGTGGTCGTCGTACGTAATGATAGGCCTGGGCACAACCGCCACAGCGCCAGATAATTTTCGCATTCGCCTCGCGCGACAAATAGGGGATGCGATGGCGTACATTGGGCACTTCACCAAGAAGCCGCATCATCTCACGCCAGCTTGCGCCATGGCGACAGGGACGATTATGCGCCAGATCCGCAAGCACGTGGGCGCATTCATGAATAAATGTGGAATCGCGATCGTCTTCGCATCCCTGTTCGAGCAGCCTGGCATTGAGAACAATCCGGCGTTCCTTCGCGTAGGCCGCGCCCGCCAATGTCCGGGCACGGCGACTGACCACCACCGCGCAATCCAGCATCTCCCGGAACGCCGGCCCGTAGGACGCCGCACGATCCAGACGGGCGGCCAGCCCCCAGCGTTCCGCCATTTCGCGGACGGTCCCGATCTGACGATGTCCCTTGGCGAGCGTATCAGCGGACAATCGAAATCACCCTTCCAGCCTGTTCCGGTCGCGGCATTGTATCATGCAAAGCCGCAATCTGATCGAGACGCCCAAGCACATCCCCGGGCATCGGCGCCGACCGGCGCGTTTCCATGCTCACATGGAGGCTGACCAACTCGTTGGTCGAGGCGAGATAGCCGTCTTCGGCGTGATACATGAAATGCATGTAATGCAGACGTTTTGCATCATGGGCGAGCAATTGCGTGTCGACCCGCAGCGGCGCATCCACCATCAGCTCCCGGTCGTAGGTAATATGGGCTTCCAGTGTGAAGGTCGAACCGGCATGGGTCTTCATGTAGTTCACACCCAGCCCCACAAAATCGAAAAATGCATCTGTCGCGTGGTCAAATGCCAGCATGTAGTACGCCAAGTTCATGTGGCCGTTATGGTCAATCCAGTCTGGATGCACGCGTTCGCTGTGCAGTGAAAGCGGAGCAGCAATATCGAAGGGTTGTGCGGACAATGGGTCATTCATAAGCGCGAGCATAATACCTGCCCCGCGCTTCGCAAATGGTCTCTCGTGTGTGCAGGACGACTTACGGCGCGTGAATTTGCAGCCTTCGTGACATGTCGGACTGGAACCGCTGATCGGGGTCAATACGCGCGAGAACCTCTCGAAACGCATCCAGCCCGGGGAACATCTTTGCAAAGGTCCTCGCTTGCATGAGAGCATCTTTGGCGACGTAGAGTCGCCCCCCATGATCGAGCACGATTCTCTCGATATCCCGGTGCAATGCTTCAACACCGGCGCGTCGCGGCAAGTCGATCGCATAGGCCATGCCCTTCACCGGGAAGGACAGCAATCCATCACCAGCCCCGCGCATCGGCTTCATGACAGCCGCGAACGAACCTGCCCGCGCCGCCGTGAGTGCTTCCATAACGGCGCGTATTCCTGCGCGCTGTGTGTCTTGCGGGAAACCTGTGTGAATCGAATAAAACCCGCGCCGTCCATAGACTCGATTGAACCCCGGCATCGAATCAAGCGGGAAGAAAAATGGCCCCAGCCCAGACCTTGTGCGACGCCCCTCTGAGGGAAGACTGTTGAAACGGCGATTGGTCAACCAGGTCAAAACCAGCGGATGCAGAAACGCGGATGGCGGCTGAAACCGGATCGGCTTCACCGGCGGTGGTGATGCCATACCAGCATCGTCGGGGGCAAATTTTCCAAGTTCGAGAATCCCGCGCCCCATAGCGCCGCCGCGCGCCATCGCATCCACCCAGCCAAACAGAAACTCATGACTGTCACGCGACGCTTCGATGGTGTCGATCATCTCATCAACATCGGCAATACGGCGATACTCGGCATCCGCGGCACCAGAAGGCACTGGCATCAGACGAAAACACACACGCAGGACGGTGCCTGTAAGGCCAATCCCGCCAAGACTGGCGCGAAATATATCGGGGTTATCATCGCGCGAGGCGCGCACAATCTCACCGCTCGCCAGCATCAGATCGATCCACGACACATGGTGCCCGAAGCTGCCCACCGCATGGTGGTTCTTCGAGTGGATATCGTTGGCAAACGCGCCACCAACCGTAACGCTGGCCGTCGCCGCCGAAACGGGAAAACAAAAACCCTCCGGCAGAAACCGCTCCAGCAACGCCTGAAAGTCGACCCCGGATTCGCACACCACTTCACAGGTTGAAGGGTCGAAGGACAGAATACGGTTTAGATTACGCGTCAGAACTGTCTGTCCGCCATCGTCCAAAGAGGCATCACCGTAGCAGCGGCCACCCCCGTAGGAGATAACCCCCCTTGGATGCGCCCGAAGGACCGCATCACGCAGACTGGCTTCGTCGCCTGGTGCTGATACGTCCGACCGCGCAAAGCGCGAACGGCCCCAGGTTGTCAGCGTTGTTTGCGTCCAGTCCGTCATCTGAGTCCCGCTATTGGCGCCGAAATATCACAGGGCAGTTTACCAGAATACCATCAGCACGAACGGCACCTCCATCGACCCCATGAATCGCGCCTGCCATTTCTAGAGCGCGGAGCTGCGCTTCACTTCGTATCAAAACCCGCTTGGCATCCTTCCCCCAAACAACGGGGTGAGATGCCCAGAGCGGCGAGTAACCCAGACCAAGCCCTGGCACATCCCCTGTGATGTTGAGTGGTGGCAATCCATCAGCCAAAGCGCTCGCGAGCCCTTGTCGCGCTGTCTTATCGACCCCCGTCTCACCGTTGATCACAACATATATGGGCTCGACAGCACTCCAGGGCGCATCATCCAGATCGGCGGGAACATCACCCATACGTGGCGCATGAGTCGCCCCTTCCAGAGCTGCAACCAGCGCAACATTGCTCTCGGTCGAGACATAACTGAGCGATTTACCACCGGCAAAACCAGCCGTCAGTGACAGGGTGACGGTGCCGTCTCGCGGACATATACGCACCACCTTGTCATGCACGAGGTGATAATCAGATTCACCCGTACAAAACCCATTCAAGGTTTCATCGTCCACGTCAAAAGCCAGAACGGGGGCATTGAAGATCGCGCGACCAGTCGCCCCTACACGTAGCAGAGGCGTATAGTCTTCATCTCCGACAGAGCCCGGCTGCGCGCGTAAGGGTGGAAATGGCCTGCCTTTGGGGCCGGACTCCACAATGCGCTCTGGCTGAAAGTCGACCGACCCGGCATCGAACACCAGTTCACCATCGGGTCCGAGCTCGGCCCGACGAACCGCCCCGCCTATATCGGCATTGTTCAGCTTCTCAGAAAAATTGATTCCCAATCGATCCGCGGTTTCCCGGTCGCTCACATCCAAAAGCACATACCAGACGTTCTCTCCACCCGTCATACGTCCCTTGAGAAGCGGCAGGCTGACAGTCCCGCCCACGGCGTCGATCTCCACCGCACGAACCAGAGGCACCGTCTGCGCCAGACTTGCGCCCGTTGAAAACGCCGACACGACAAAAACTGCAGCGGCAAACATCCTGAGAAAGCCCGTTTTTGTCATCATCTGGCGACCCACAATTACCCGTTAAGAATTTCTTGACCCCGCAAGCCGATGCTAGCACGTCATAGTAGCGAACTCGCGACGTCCAAATGCCACCAGACCAATCCAAACATTTTTTGTCGGCCTGCCCCAAAGAGGCGGACAATTCGGCAAAATCCGAGATCGAGAGTCTCGCAGTGGAGATTGCAGCCATGACCGATCGCGTCGAGGCATGCTGGCAAACCGTTTCCCAGCTCCCTGCTACAATGGGAACGCTTGCAGGATTGTCATCCGATGTCGCGGCCTCTCCGAAGATGCGCACGCGGCTGCGCCACCTGACATCTTCGCTTGAAGACCTCCGCTCTGGTATCGGACATGTATTTGCGAGCCTGCGACCGCACTAAGACAAATCTTTTCGCAGCTCGAAAATCGCCTCCACTTCCAGCGCGACATCGAAGGGCATAACCACATTCCCCATGGCAGTGCGGGTATGATACCCGGCCTCACCAAACACCTCGACCATCAGTTCTGATGCACCGTTCACCACATCGGGAATCGCTGTGAAGTCCGGCATCGCGTTCACATAGCCTTTCACATTGACCACGCGTGCAATGCGGTCGAGATCCCCATCCAACGCGGCGCGGGCCTGCGTGAGCACATTGAGCGTGCACAAGCGAGCCGCTGCCTGCCCTTCTTCGAGTGAGAACTCCCGGCCAAGCTTGCCGATAAAGCGCAATTCGCCATTCCACTGAGGTGTCATACCGGAGACAAACAAGAGCCGGTCAACGATCATCGTTGGCAGTATCTTGGCCACTTTGGGCTGCGTGGGCGCGGGCAATTCAATGCCCAGTTCGCGCAAACGTTTGTCTGTTTTTCCCGCCAAGATGGCCTCCCATGTCTGTTGGGCAAGCCTAGAACAGGAATACCGTTCAGAACAGGTCAGGCAACGTTGGGTTCTCTCTCATACCAGGTCACGGTTTTTCCCTGACTCTTGTTGTCCTTATCAAGTTTTCGACCAGACAATATGAGTTCCCAATCATCCGCAGGCACGTAGCGAGCCGCCAGAAATCGATAGAGTTCACGCAATCGCGGAATAACCTCAAAAGTATCGAGATCCTTCAGAGGAAGTTCGTTCCATTCCCGTGTGACGGCATCCCAAGGTATCATCCGTTGCAACAGGTCTTCGCGCGCATTCAGCAAAATTCCGCGAACCGACGCAAAGTCACCAAACAGCGTAACAATTTCACCCAGCAGGTTGTCGACTTCCTCGAATTTGCCGCGATAGGTCCGCATGGATTCCCGAATGAGCCGAATAACCGGGTCCACCTCCGACGTCACAGCCGGATACCCCGCAAAGTCCCGCCGATAGGTCACCAGCTTGTTGCCCAATCCGCCAACAACCGAACACCTTTCGCGCAGGGCCTCAATGTAAGCCGTCTCATGAGCGATCTTGTCCATGGTGTCGGCCAAACGCGACGCACCGTCCGCAGCAAACCCAAAATGGGCGGCCAATCGCAGCAGGGAGTATCGAACTGTCTCGTCATCCACATACTGCGCAACAAACCCACGCATGAGAGCAGGGTCAGAGCGAGGCACTTCTGCAGACAGATTCCATCCCACAAGTTCCGCCGTGATGCGCTGCTTGGCAGCTTCAAGATTCTGGGGCTGAAATGTCCCGTCCAAGTTACCACCGAGAACCTCGGCTGGTATGGAATCTCCAACCTTCAGCAGCGAGACAAATTTGAGTGCTTGTGCAACAGCGTTCAACATAACGCCGTCTTCGGTGTATTCGGAAATTTGAAACTCACGCTTCACGCCATCGAACGGCAGAATGGCCTGTTGTTCCGCCATCTCAAAAGCAACCACCGGCACGCGATTGTCACTGTCCATGCGAAACTGCGTATTGGGAAACGTCGAAAAAAAACTGTGCTGAAAAGCGACAGTTTTCGCGAGACGGAACGTCAGTACCTGACCCATAGCCTTCACCTGTTACACGAGCAATAAACAATTACTCTCGCCAACGTTGTACAGGAAGTCTCGCTTTAGTGGTTTAACATGGGGTTAACTCGCCTCAGTTGGGTATCCATGCATTCACGACACAGGATCAGTTGCCCGCCCGGGCCGTGTTGTACCAGGTCACAATCAGCTCGCGTTCGCCCTCTTCCATGAAAGACACATTGGCAGGCGGCATGGCCTTGGTTCGCCCGGCCTGCAGATAAATTTGCCGCGCATGTTTTGCAATCTGTGCATCAGTTTCCAACGCCACGCCCTTGGGGGCCGCAACAATCCCTTCCCAGCCGGGCTCCTGTGCATGACACATGGCACAGCGGCCCAGCACCACGTCCCGAACTCCATCAAAATTGGCGGCAGCCACAAACCGCTCCTGATGCGGTGCCAGCGAGGATGATTCGGCATCCTCGTCGAAGAACTTCGGCACCGTTGAAAGCCACATGATCACAATGAAAATCGCGATGGTGGTGGGCCAGGTCCAGACCGGGTGCTTTTTGCCCGCATGCATGGAGTTGAAGTAATGCCGGATCGTCACGCCCATCAGGAAGACGAGGCTGGCGATGATCCAGTTGTATTCCGTGGCGAAGGCCAGCGGATAGTGGTTCGAGAGCATCAGGAAGATGACGGGCAGGGTCAGGTAATTGTTGTGCACGGAGCGCTGTTTGCCGATGGCGCCGTGCTTGGGGTCGGGGACGCGACCTGCCTTCAGGTCGGCAACGACAATTCGCTGATTGGGGATGATCGCAAAGAACACATTGGCCGACATGATCGTGGCGGTGAATGCTCCGAGATGCAGGAACGCGGCACGTCCGGAGAAGACCTGCGTATAGCCCCACGCCATCACAACAAGCAGAACATAGAGAAACAACATCAGGCGCGTGTTGTCCTCACCAAACTTGCTCTTGCAGATCAGGTCGTAGGCGATCCAGCCAAACGCGATCGAACCCAGCGAAATGGCGATTGCCGTCGTCGTGGAAATGTCCAGAACCTCGGGGTCAACAAGGAACAGGTCTGCGCCGATGTAGTAGACGATGACCATCAGGACAAAACCCGACAGCCACGACGAATAGGCCTCCCATTTGAACCAGATCAGGTGCTCGGGCATTTCGGGTGGCGCCACCATGAACTTGCGCACATGGTAAAAACCACCGCCATGAACCTGCCATTCCTCCCCATGGACGCCATCGGGCAGGTCCGCGGGTTTGCGCAATCCCAGATCGAGCGCAATAAAATAGAATGACGATCCGATCCACGCGATGCCTGTGACAACGTGCAGCCAGCGCGCCGCGAACGACATCCAGTCCATGAAAATTGCTGGATCCATGATTAACCCCCGGTGAAAAAAGATACTTTGACCAAAATAGTCTTGTTTCGAAACCACGAAAATCCGCTAAGACTTTCAAAATAACATTGTAAGTTGAGTTGATGCCTCAGGTTGAAAATATACGCATGTTCGTTCGTGTCTACGAACTTGGCAGCATGTCCGAAGCCGCCCGCGATCAGCGGGTGTCGCCTGCCGTTGCCTCAAGCCGGATCGCAAAACTCGAAAAACACCTTGGCGTTCGGCTGTTCAACCGCACCACACGCCGCATTCACACCACCGAACACGGGCAGGCCTATTATCAAGGCGCGACAAAAATTCTGCAGGCCATCGCAGAAGCCGAAGCCGCGGTTGCCACCATCGCCAATCACCCCCGCGGATCAATTTTCGTTGCCGCGCCGCTTGGTGTCGGCAAACGCTTCATCGCGCCCCATGTGCCCGACTTCAAAGACGCCTACCCCGACATCAATGTCCGTCTGCGTATGTCCGACCGGAATGTCGACATCACCAAGGAAGGCATCGATATAGCGTTCCACCTCGGCAACTTGCAGGATTCAGCTTTGCGGCTCCAAAAAATTGCGGAGTGCCCGAGAGTCCTTTGTGCCGCCCCGGATTATCTCGCCAAACGCGGCACGCCTGTGCATGGCCAGGACCTTATCGACGGCAGGCATGATTGCCTTCTCCTGAGATACCCCGGTGCTGCCGAGCAGGACTGGGCACTAATCACCGAGACCGGCCCAAGAAAGTTCAATGTGCAGGGCCCATTCGAATCAGATGATGGAGATGTTCTGACCGACTGGGCCCTGGACGCGCGCGGCATCGCCAACAAGCCGGTATTCGAGGTCGCAGAGCACCTCAAATCCGGGGCACTGGTTCCCGTGGCAACGGAAACTCCGCCCACACCAGCAAGCCTGTCATGCCTCTATCCACACAAACGGTATCAGGACCCGAAGATCAACCTGTTCATCGAATTCATGATCGCCCGGTGCCGGGAGAAGTTGAAGGAAAGCGAAGCGGCCTATCAGCTGCCGCGATAGGTGGAATACCCGTAAGGGGATAGCAGCAATGGTACGTGATAGTGAGAATCAGCCTCGGTCATCACAAAACGGATCGGAATGATGTTGAGAAATGTCTTTTCCCCATCCAACCCCAGATAGTCCCCGGCATGAAACACCAACTCATATTCGCCGGTTTCAAAGGCGTCTGCCGGCAGAATGGGCGCATCGGTCCGACCGTCGGCGTTGGTCAAGGCAGATGCGATCTGGGTTCGCACTTCGCCATCAAGACGATACAACTCGATCCGCAGGTTGGCCGCCGGACAACCCCGCGCCGTGTCGAGAACATGTGTCGTCAGATATCCAGCGTTCGCGCTCATAGACCTTCTCGCTCCAACCTTGGCTGCCAATTTCGCCATCATCAGGGGATTCGCAAAGAACGAAAGACTGATATCGAAACATATCTTTCTTCATTTATTTGAAAATCGACCCCATTGTTTTGCATTATAGGTTAATTGCAGTGTGTTGAGGGGGACCAGTGCCAAACCGTTATCCACGTGACCTACACGGCTACGGAGCCACGACGCCCGACCCCCAGTGGCCGGGCGGTGCAAATATTGCTGTGCAATTCGTCATCAACTACGAAGAAGGTGGTGAGAACTCCATCCTCCACGGTGACGAAGCCTCCGAAGCCTTCCTCTCCGAAGTCGTCGGGGCGCAAGCCTGGCCGGGCCAGCGCCACTGGAGCATGGAATCGATCTACGAGTACGGCGCGCGTGCCGGCTTCTGGCGGCTCCACCGGGCGTTTACCGGCGCGGACATCCCCGTCACCGTTTATGCCATCGGAACCGCCCTTGAACGCTCTCCGGGACAGCTTCGGGCCATGCAGGACGCTGGCTGGGAAGTCGCCAGCCATGCCCACAAATGGATCGAGTGGAAAGATTTTACACCCGATGAAGAACGGGCACTTATTCAAGAGTCCCTGCAGATCCACACCCAAGTAACTGGCGCCCGCCCACAAGGCTGGTACACCGGACGCTGCACCGCCAACACCATGGATCTGATCGCGGAGATCGGCGGGTTCGACTACATCGCAGATAGCTACGCCGACGACCTGCCCTATTGGTACCTGTCCGAACATGATCCGTTGCTGGTGGTCCCCTACACGCTGGATGCCAACGACATGCGGTTTGCCACGCCACAGGGCTTCAACTCGGGCGACCAGTTCTTCACCTATCTCAAGGACAGCTTTGACGCGCTTTACGAAGAGGGTGCGGATGGACAGCCCAAGATGCTTTCCGTGGGTTTGCATTGCCGACTGGCAGGACGGCCGGGGCGCATTCAGGCGCTCAAGCGCTTCATCGAATATGTGAAATCCCACGACAAGGTCTGGTTCGCCCGCCGCGTTGATATCGCCCGCCACTGGCAAGAAGTGCACCCGGCCCCAACCAACACAGATCGTGTCAGCCAACTGTCACGCGATGCGTTCGTGTCCCGCTACGGCGGTATCTTTGAACATTCCGCATGGGTCGCCGAACGCGCCCACGATCTTGAACTCGGTGCAGCGCACGACACGGCAAGCGGCCTGCACAACGCCATGGCACGTGCGTTTCGATCTGCGACCTCTGATGAGCGTCTTGATGTACTCAAGGCGCATCCAGATCTGGCTGGTAAAATCGCCCAGGCCGAACGGCTGACACCGGAATCCAAATCCGAACAGGCGTCTGCCGGACTTGATGCCCTGACCGATGAAGAGCGCGCCACCTTCACGCGCCTGAACACCGACTACACCGACAAATTTGGCTTCCCCTACATCATTGCGGTGAAGGGGCTGACCAAGGACCAGATACTCGACGCGTTCGAGACCCGAATCGGGAACGACCGCGACACCGAATTCGCCGAAGCCTGCCGACAGGTTGAGCGCATCGCGCTCCTGCGGCTTGAGGATATACTTGATGACTGACCACACCGTCGCCGCCGAACCCGACGACATTCCTGACTTCGTCCGCAACGCAATCAACCTCGCGTCAGGCGGCCTAGGCGCACAAGCCCTCTCGGCGACAGACGAGTTTTTCGCACCGCTGGCCCGCATGCTCGACGACAAACCGGCTGTGTTCTACCCGGACAAGTATGACGATAACGGGAAGTGGATGGATGGCTGGGAAACCCGCCGGCGGCGCAATGGCGGCCACGATCACGCGGTGATTGCGCTTGCCGCACGCGGACAGATCAACGGCTTTGACATCGACACATCGCACTTCACCGGGAACAACGCACCGGCCTGCCGCATCGAGGCCTGCCGGGCAGAGAACGCGCCCGGCGATGATGCCGACTGGTTCGAGATCCTGCCGATGCAGGCGCTCACCCCGGACAGTCACCATTTCTTTGCCTGCGCCGACACCCAGGCATGGACCCACTTGCGCGTCCACATCTATCCCGATGGCGGGGTCGCGCGTTTGCGGGTCTACGGCATCCCGACACTCGATGCGAGCGCAGTGGCCGGCGAAGAGATAGATCTGGCAGCCGCATTGAACGGCGGCCGTGTCATTGCATTTTCTGATGCCCATTACGGCGCCTACCAACGCATGCTCGCACCGGGACGCGGCCTTGATATGGGCGACGGATGGGAAACCCGGCGCCGGCGCGAGCCCGGCCATGACTGGATCATTGTTGCGTTGGGCCATCGCGGAACCATCGATCACGCACAGGTCGACACAGCACACTACAAAGGCAACTACCCGGACAGTTTTTCGGTGCAGGCTGCAGACCTCTCGGAATTCAGTGGCGATCTCGACAAGGCGGTCGTGGCGTCTTCCATGTTCTGGGACACGCTCATCGCAACAGAGAAACTTTCAGCAGACGCCATTCATGACATCAGCAGCGACAAGGTCGCCGGACTTGGGCCCGTCACACATGTCCGCCTGAACATCTTCCCCGATGGCGGAATCAGCCGGTTGCGACTGTTTGGGAAAATTGCATGACACTCCCAATCCTTACCCAACCACTGACCGCCGGGGCCTTCGCACCTTACGGCGATGTGATTGCGGCTGAGGGTGAGCCCACGATGATGATCAATCGTGGCATGTGCGGACGACATCATGACCTCGCCGCGCTTGATTTTTCAGGCGCAGATGCGCGCGCCGGCATCAGCCTGTTCAGGGCTGTGCCGCGCAGCTTTCCCTATGAACTCGACATGATGGAACGGCACCCGGAAGGCAGCCAGGCCTTCCTGCCGATGACTGACAATCCGTTTCTGGTGATTGTGGCCGCCGACAAGGATGGCGCGCCCCACGAACCCGAAGCGTTTGTGACACGCCCTGGTCAGGGCGTGAATTACCACCGGGGCACATGGCATGGCGTTTTGACGCCCCTGTCTGAACCCGGTCTATTCGCCGTGGTCGATCGTATTGGTCCCGGCACAAATCTGGAGGAGCACTGGTTTGAGGAGCATTTCACAATAACGCAGGGTTAAACCCAAAACGCCCTTGATGCGAAACCAGCCCGTTCAGCAAACAAATAAACAATAAATAAGGAGGCAACGAACATGGCACTAACAGGCATTGGGTCGCCGGAACAACTCCGGGACCCCAATTACACACCGCCGCTCGCAAAAGCGATTCCGCTTGGTATTCAACACGTCCTCGCAATGTTCATTTCGAACGTTACCCCGGCGATCATCATCTCGATCGCAGCTGGTATCGGGTTCGGCACACCCGATATCGGTGCAATGATCTACATGATCCAGATGTCGATGGTTTTCGCTGGCATCGCCACGCTGATCCAGACCATCGGCATAGGCCCGATCGGCGCAAGGTTGCCGGTTGTGCAAGGCACCAGCTTTGCCTTCATCCCGATCATGATCCCGCTCGTGGCCGGTAAGGGGCTCGAAGCGCTCCCCGTCCTTTTTGGTGGCGTCCTCGTCGGCGGCCTGTTCCATGCGTTCCTGGGTACGTTCATTGGACGCATTCGATTTGCCATGCCGCCGCTCGTGACGGGCCTTGTGGTTCTGATGATCGGGCTGCTGCTGGTCAAAGTGGGCATTCAGTATTCTGCCGGTGGCGTGCCAAATATCGGCAAGCCGGAATACGGCAGTCTCTTGAGCTGGAGCATGGCACTTGTCGTGATCATCGTGACACTGGGCCTGAAGTTCTTTGCCAAGGGCATGTTGTCGGTTGCGGCCGTGTTGATCGGCCTTGTCGTCGGTTACGTGTTCGCCCTCGCTCTCGGTGAGGTCAGTTTCGCGAATGTTGGCCGGGCGGCCGTCTTCGCGCTGCCCGATCCGTTCCACTTCGGAATTGAGTTCAGCGTTGCTGCGATCATCGGTTTCTGTCTGATGGCCTTTGTCTCGGCGATCGAAACCGTGGGTGACGTATCGGGTATCACCAAGGGTGGTGCCGGTCGCGAAGCCACGGACAAGGAAATCACAGGCGCCACATATGCTGATGGCATTGGTTCGGCCGTTGCCGGCCTGTTTGGTGCCTTGCCGAACACGTCATTCAGCCAAAACGTTGGACTGGTTGCCATGACCGGCGTCATGAGCCGTCATGTGGTGACCTTCGGCGCCATTTTCCTGATCATTGCAGGTTTGTTCCCGAAGGTCGGCGCACTGATCACAACGATCCCGATTGAAGTGCTCGGTGGCGGCGTGATTGTGATGTTTGGCATGGTGGCCGCGGCGGGTATTTCGATGCTGTCGGATGTGACCTGGAACCGTCGCAACATGATGATCTTCGCGGTATCACTGGCTGTTGGTCTCGGGCTGCAGCTTGAGCCGGGCGCACTCCAGCATGTGCCGGATACGCTTCGTGTCCTGCTGGTCTCAGGCCTGCTGCCTGCGGCGTTCATCGCGATCGTCCTGAACCTGATCCTGCCCGAAGAGCTTGCAGCCGAAGCTGCCGAGTAGGTCCAAACCAAATCTGAAGAGAAAGCCCCGGCCTGTCGCCGGGGCTTTTTTTGCCTGAAAACGACTAGAGCAGCCCGACGATCATCCGTGCTGCGGTCGCAAACAGAAAAAATGCAAAGGCCAGCTTGAGTGCGCGCGGGGAAAGCTTGTGAGCCAGCTTTACGCCCAGCGGGGCGGTCAGGCTGGTAAAAGGCGCGATCAACACCAGTCCAAGAAGATTCACATGGCCGACGCTGGCTTCCGGCAATGCTTCGATACCCCAGCCCGTGACGATAAAACCCAGCGCGGCCGGTGCAGCGATAATCAGACCGATCGCAGCTGCCGTCCCCACGGCCCGGTGCACCGGAAACCCGAAGGCGTTGAAAAACGGCACGCAAAGCGTCCCGCCGCCAATCCCCATCATGGCCGACAAACCACCAATCAGGGAGCCGCTGGCCCAGCCCGCCGGGCCGGAGGGCAGGTTGTCTCGCAAACGAAAGTCCGGTGGTGTCAGGCTCATATAAAGCGCGACCGACAAGGCCACGGCAGCAAAGACAATGCTCAGCACATTGCCGCTCACAGAGCCTGCGATCAGCGTACCCGCAATAGATCCCGCAAAAATCCAGATGCCCCAGGATTTGAGGAGCGACAGATCAACCGCCCCGCGTTTGTGATGGGACCGCGCCGAGACAATCGAGGTGATCACAATACTGGCCAATGATGTTCCCACCGCCACATGCATACGAACAGACGGGTCGATATCGATCAGGCCCAGCATGGTGAAAAGCACCGGCACGACGATGATTCCGCCGCCAACCCCCAGAAGACCGGCCAGAACGCCCGCGACGCAACCCGTCGCGATCAACACAGCGGCAAGTGGCAACAAGGAAAGGAGCTCGCTCATCAGGTCAGACTATAGAGCCCTGCTGCCATCGCCAGCAGATTTAGCGCCAGAAGCGAGAGAATGACCTTCAGGCCTTTGGCAAACACCGCCTTGGGCAGGCGGTTGAGCACAAGGCTGCCCAGCAAGGTACCGACAAGACCCGTTGCGAGCATCATCACGATCACGCCAAGCCAGTCTGCGAAGGCAAACCCCAGAAACCCAAAAACAACGATCTTGAGCGTGTGCTGCGCGCCCATGCAGATCGCATGTGTGCCTATGAAGCCTTGCGGCGCGTAACCACGCTGATTGAGAAGCCCGGCAATGAATACGCCTGTCGCGCCAAAAAACATGGTCAGAAAACTTGCGACCAGCCCGATCAGGGACACGGTGAAATAGCCCTCTGCCACAAATTTCAGCTTGGGCCCCCAAACCGTATAAAGAATGAACAGACCCAGCCCGGCGCGCAGTATATCGGTCGGAAGTGTGACCACGATGCTGCCGCCGATCGACACCCCGACAACACTGCCGAGAATGAAATAGGCTGACGTCTTCCAGTCGATATGCGCGCGTTGAATAACGGCGCGGGTCACATTCGCACCAACCTGCACGACGCCATGCACGGGGATGACTGCGGCAGCTGGCATCAGCGTGGCCATGAAGGCGATCATGATGACCCCACCACCAATCCCCATCGCCGCCGTGATGAAAGCACCGGCAAAGCTGATCAAGCCAAGAAGGCTCGTCGTCAGCACATCCATACCGGGCGGCAAGAGTTCCACGCGCAATTACTCCGAGGTCACGGCATACCGTGACACCTCAGCTTGGGTTTGTCGGATGTGGTGATACCCGGCGAAAGACCTGCCAACTTTAGCGCAAAGCCTGTGAGCCGCAAAATTTGAAGTACCGGGGCCGTCCGCGCGCCCCCTGTCAAAGAAGTTTGCGCAAGCCTTCCGAACGCGCTTTGGCACCCGCGGCGATGAATCCGGTCTCGGCGCCGCCAAGGACAAAACGCACGCCCATCTCGACATAGCTCCGTGCGTGATCATCATTCACGATGCCGCCCATCCCGGCCCATTTTCCGTGTTTCTTGCACGCCGCGGTCAGCTTTTCGAAAGCATCGACCACCTTCGGGTGATCGGTCTGGCCGGAGACGCCCATGCTGGTGGACAGGTCATTGCAGCCGATCATCACCACATCGACACCCTCCACAGCGGCAATCGCATCAACCTCGGCAATCGCTTCGGGGGTTTCCACCATGACGACAGCCAGACTGGTGGCGTTGAACATTTCGGCATAGTCGGCATGGCTGCGTGGCGTGTGGCCGGTGTGGACGGGCGGCCCGCCCACATTGCGCTGCCCGAGCGGCGGAAACTTGACCACATCCACGACCTGTTTGGCTTCAGCCGCCGACATCACATTGGGCATCACAATGCCAAGCGCGCCACCTTCCAGCGCCCGCGAGGCCATCCAGAACTGCCCCGGGGGAACACGGACGAGCGGCGCAATCCCCGCTTCCAGCCCTGCCACCGAGACATGGGCACAGGATTCGATGCCCAGATTGCCATGCTCAAGATCGATGAACAGCCAGTCAAACCCACCCACTTTCATGGTGCGTGCGATCGCCGGTGAATTGGAAATCCGGATACCAATGCCCAGAGACAGTTCATCGGCCTTCAGGCGTTCCAGCGCGGAATTGTTCAATTCGCTCATGTCTGCTTCTCCCCTTATGTGGCAACACATCCCAAAGCCCGAGAATGTGACAAAACCTTCCCAATGATAGACTAAACTTGCAGAACTTTTTGTCAGATAAGGTCAGGAGGAACATGATCGCTGCTCTCATCCATTTGATCGATCGCGTGTTTGTCGATCTCGGGCGACAGTTTCGCTGGTCCTACCTTCCACCCCTGATGGTCTATCTGGCGGCCGGCCTGTCGGGCTTGACTGCGATTGTCGGTACCTTTTTCGTCAAAGAATATCTCGGCCTTTCGGCTGCTTTTCTGGCAAGCCTTGGTTTCTGGGCAGGGATACCCTGGGTTCTCAAGATGCCGCTCGGCCATCTGGTCGACCTCATCTGGCGTCAAAAAGCACTCCTGGTCTATCTCGGTGCCTCGCTTATCGCGCTCAGCATCGCGATCATGTTCGGGCTTGTGGCCCATACCGAAATGCTGCGCGCGTTGATGCCCGTCGAAAACTGGTACGTCCTAAGCGTCATCCTCGCGCCTGTCGGTTATGTCATTCAGGACGTCGTGGCGGACGCCATGACAGTAGAAGCGGTCCCGCTCTTCGATGACGACGGGACCCCTTTTCCCGACAATCAGATCAAAGCGATGCACACCACCATGCAGACGCTCGGCCGTTTCTCGATTATCTCGGGCTTCGTCATCGTTGCTGCCCTGAACATCGGAATATTTGACGGCGTCGCAGAACTGTCGGCCGCAGAGAAAGTATCGATCTACAGCGACATCTATCAGCTCGCATTCCTGATCCCGGTTATCTCTGTTGTCGGCGTCACGCTCGGTGCTGCTTTTCTTGCCGCGCGTGTTCGAGCGGCGCGACAGTCCGGCGTATCCGAAGCACAGATCAAACGCATCATGTTGGCCTCACAGGGCGCGACCGAACCAAACTGGTGGATATTCGGCGGCAGCCTGCTGTTTGTCGCGTTTACCCTCACAATCGGGCTGACCCAGGTTCCATTCGGCCAGGAGGTCATCTTCGCCGGCTCCATGCTCATCATTCTGGTGATCATGAGCCGCCTGATCCGCGAGATCGATCCCGCGGCCCGCGGCGCGCTGATCGGAACGGCGGTTATAATCTTCGTCTTTCGCGCTGTACCCCTGCCCGGTCCCGGCGCGACCTGGTGGGAAATCGACATCCTGGCTTTCGATCAGCAATTTCTTTCGGTGTTGAGTCTCATCACCTCAGGGCTGACCTTGGCTGGCATCATTGTTCTGCGACCACTCATGGCCACCCGGTCGATTGCCTATATCGTGGTGCTCCTGACCTTCGCAGGCGGAGTGTTGTCGCTGCCCAATATCGGCTTGTTCTATGGTCTGCACGAGTGGACGGCGCTTTGGTCTGGCGGTGTTGTGGACGCCCGTTTCATTGCCATTCTCGACACCGCCCTGGAATCACCTCTCGGGCAGGTCGCGATGATCCCGATGCTGGCATGGATCGCCAAGAATGCGCCGCCGCATCTCAAGGCGACCTTCTTTGCGGTCATGGCGTCGTTCACCAATCTCGCGCTTTCGGCCAGCAGCCTTGGCACAAAATATCTGAACCAGGTCTTCACGATCACCCGCGAGGTCCGCGATCAGGTAACAGGAGCAATCGACACCTTCGCCAATTACGGCGAACTGGGCTGGCTGCTCATCACGGTGGCCCTGCTGTCCACGGTGATCCCCCTGCTGGCAGTGCTGGCCGTGCAGCACTCGCGCTTTCGCACGACACAGTGATCCCCAGACACAAAAAAGCGCCGGCGAAGCGGCGCTTTTTGTAATTGGTATCCC
>CALSNJ010000003.1 GCA_943787745.1 uncultured Alphaproteobacteria bacterium
CCGAATATGGGGGTGCGAAGACGCTTTCACTCTTCAAAGTGGCGTGATCAACCCAACACCGCCGAAGACGAACCTAAACCGTGAGGATCAGGCCTTCGCGCGCGACAACGGTGTTTGCGAAAACCATCTGTGCTTCACGTTCGACCCGCGCCATGAAGGCATCATCGTGGGAGGGGTCGTGATGGAAAGGCACATAAGTGCCAACCCCCGCTTCTTTCGCAAGAGCCGCGCCCTCCTGCCAGGTCGAATGTCCCCAGCCACGGTGTTTGTCATATTCATCGGCTGTATACGTGGCGTCATAGATGAAAACATCGGCACCATCGATCAGCGCCAGAATGTTTTCGTCATGGGTACCTTCGACATGTTCCGTGTCGGTCACATAGCAGATTGAACCACCACCATGCTCGATGCGATATCCTGTGGCACCGTTGGGATGATTGAGCAGGCAGGTCCGCACGGTTGCTCCGCAACCAAGTTCGAACATGTCACCCGCACGAAAATTATTGAATGCCTTTTCCGCTCCCATGACCCCCATGGGGATCGGGAAGAGTGGGGCCGCCATCATTTTGCAAAGAACTTCTTCGAGCTCCATCTCCGGCAACAAATGGCCCGCCCAAAGTCGCAGATGGCTGCCCTCGGTATAAGCCGGCGCGAAAAACGGCAGGCCCACAATATGGTCCAGATGGGTGTGGCTCAGCAGAATGTCTGCATCGACCGGCGCCCCGGTTTCGAAGGAATCCCCCAGCGGGCGGATACCTGTTCCGGCATCAAAAATCACCCGGTGGTCATCACACAAAACTTCGATGCAGGACGTATTACCGCCATACACCATGGTGTCCTCTCCCGGGCACGCGATCGATCCGCGCACGCCCCAGAAACGCACAGATACGCCGGACGTAGCACTCATTGGTCAGCACCTTGCGGGGTGGGTTTGAATTGTGTCGACAACATGGCAAAGAAGTTTGCATGAACATGCAACAAACCGAAAGTGCCGGTCCGATATAGCCCCGCACCGCCGTGTCTTGTTTGAAATTGCAGCGCAGGACATGATCCGGGCTTGCCGACGATAGGAACCAAGATGTCGAACCTCGCGACCCAGAATAAAGAGACCAACTGGACCGGCGTTTCCTACGGGATCGTGCTCGGCTTTGTGGCAGCCTATTTCCAGTTCAAGGTCCCACCCGTTCTGCCGGTAATGTTTGACCTGTATGGTTATGAAACCTTCGTGGCCGGCGGGTTCATGTCGATCTTTGCGGTCGCTGGCATGCTCGTCAGCGTCAGGGTTGGACGGGGCATCCGCCGCGATGGTGCCAAACGATATCTCATGGGAGCCTTTGCTCTGATGCTGACAGGAACCGCAATGGGTCTGCTTTGGCCCGAAAGTGGTTCTGTAATGTTGATCTCGCGCACCATTGAAGGGTTTGGCGCCGCCGTATTGGCTGTCTGTATGCCCGCCTTTGCCAATATGAGTGCGGGCCCCAAACACCTGCCCATTATTATCGCGGCACAAGCGACGTGGATTCCCGTTGGTCAACTGGTCGCCAATATCGTGGCACAACCTTCTGTCGCCGAGGGCTTCTGGCAGCCCGTCTGGTGGTTCGGCGCACTCGCAACCATATTGGTTGCCTTGTGGACGGGATACATCCTCGCTCGCGGTAGTGTCCCCGGTATCGCCCACATACCACGCGGCGGCAGCAGTTCATCGGCAAGCAACACAGCAACAACCGCGGACGCGCAGCCCATGACAAAGCCGGAGAACCGGGCGCTGTGGCTCGCCGCGGTTCTGTTCTTCCTCTGGCAGGCGCAGTTTATGGGCTATTTCACGTGGCTGCCGGTCTACCTGGTCGATGTCCGCGGCTTTACAGCAGATGGCGCGGTGCTAACGAATCAGATTCCAGTGGTGGTGTTGCTGGTTTTCGCCCTGATTGGGGGGATCATCCTTAAAACCGGCCTTGGAGTCATAAAACTTCTCACCATCGCGCTGACGTTGCAGACTCTTGGCTGGGCCATGATCCCGTTTGCCGACAACGCTGCAATCGGACTTGCCAGCCTTGTTGTTTGGGGCATTGCAGCCGGGCTTACACCGACATCATTGTGGGCACTACCTTCCACCCTTTTGGGTGGACATCGTGCAGGAACTGACGCTTTTGCGGTGGTTTTGACCGGGCGCTACCTGGGCATACTCGCAGGCCCTCTGATTGCCGCTGCCGTGTTTGAAATCACCGGCAACTGGATCACCGTTGCATACACATTTGCCGTGATCGCAATGGCCACAATCGTAGGAACGTGGCTGTTTGGCGCGCAGATGTCGAAACTGCGCAACGATACGCCCACCTAGGGGTTTTTGAACTCAGGGGACGAGTTTGTAGCCACCGGGCTCTGTAACCAGAATCCGTGCGTTGGAGGGATCGGCCTCGATTTTCTGGCGCAGGCGATAAACATGGGTCTCAAGCGTGTGGGTTGTCACACCGGCATTGTAGCCCCAGACCTCCCCGAGCAAAGTGTCCCGGCTTACGACCTTGTCGCCTGCGCGATAGAGATACTTGAGAATGGCCGTTTCTTTCTCAGTCAGGCGCACTTTCTTCTCGTCCGCATCCATGAGGATTTTCTGTGCGGGCTGAAACGTGTAGGGCCCGATTGTAAAGACCGCATCTTCGCTCTGCTCGTGCTGACGTAGCTGCGCTCGAAGACGGGCGAGAAGCACATTGAGACGAAACGGCTTGGCGATATAGTCATTGGCACCAGCGTCCAGACCCAGGATCTGGTCCGCATCTGTATCGTGGCCGGTCAACATGATAATCGGCGACTTCACGCCGTTGCGCCGCATCAGACGACAGACCTCGCGACCATCCATATCCGGCAAACCCACATCGAGGAGAATGGCGTCATAGTACTCGTCTTTGGTGACCTCGAGTGCGTCCGCGGCGCTGGCTGATTCTGTCGTCACAAATTCTTCATGCAGACGCAGTTGCTCGGATAGTGAATCCCGCAATGCGTCATCATCATCGACAAGCAGAATTTTCTTGCCGGTGCTTGTTTTGGTTTCGACCACATTCATTGCCAGTTGTCCCGTCATGTTACCCACTCCTTAAGCGCTGATTTCAACGCCGCGCCAAAACGCGACATGATCACGGATATTATCGGCAGCAGGTTTCGGATCCGGATAATACCACGCCGCGTCTCGATTTTCCTCACCGTTTACGTTGACGGTGAAATAGCTTGCTGTCCCTTTCCAGGGGCACCCCGTGGTGGTCGAACTTTCGACGAAGTGCTCTCGATTTAACGCGGAGAGCGGAAAATAGATGTTCCCCTCAACCGTCTCATAGCTCTCACTTTCAGCGAGAACGGTACTGTTCCAGATTGCTTTGGCCATGGATACGCCCTCCTGTTAAATCCACACGTGGCGATGCTGTGCTATAAAACAAGAGGTGTACCGGGGTTTGCAGGACCTCACATTCGTTCACGATCCAGAGAGCACAGAAACACCATGTGTTCTTCCGACCATTGCCGCAGGGCAGAGGTTGGCGCATATTCCCGACTTTCTCGCTCTCAGATTCGGTAAACATGAGTTCCCTTCCCAATACACTTCAACCCGTTGAACGCGCCATCGGCGACCTGCGCCGCGGCGCGACGATTGTCCTGCGCGCTGACGATCAGGCGCTCCTCGTACAAGCCGCCGAAGGCATCTCTTCGGCCGAACTTGCGCGCATCTCAGGGCTCTCAAAGTCTTCGGCATCCCTGCTTCTCACCGGGCGGCGAGCCGCTGTGCTGGGCCTGACCGAACAAGCACTCGGCGCGGTGCGGATTTCACTGGGCGGCGGCATTACGGCCGACAACGTCCGCATGATGGCTGACCCGGCAAGCCCCCAATCGGGCACCGCACCAGCTCCGGTGTCCATATCCGAGATCAACCCCGAAACGCCAACGGGTACCGCAGAAACCGGTGCAATCGAACTCCTGAAACTCGCCTGTCTGCTGCCCGCCGCGGTGGTGGCCGCGGTTCCTGATGAGCGGCTTGATTACCTATCAGCCTGGGCAGAGAATCAGGCGCTGCTGACCGTTGAGCTCGATCATGTCCGGAACTATCAGGAGATTGAGGCACGCACATTGGTGCGGGTGGGTGAAGCCCGGGTTCCGCTCGATGTCAGCGAAAATGTCGAGATTGTCGCGTTCCGTCCCGCCGACGGTGGCCGGGAACATCTCGCACTGGTGATCAACACCCCAAATACAGATGACACGGTCCTTGTAAGATTGCATTCCGAGTGCTTCACCGGCGACCTGCTCGGCAGCCTGCGCTGCGATTGCGGGGATCAGCTCCGCGGAGCGATTTCAGAGATCAGCAAACAGGGCAGTGGCATCCTGCTTTATCTGGCGCAGGAAGGACGCGGTATCGGTCTTGTAAACAAGCTCCGTGCTTATGCCCTGCAAGACAAAGGTTTCGATACCATCGATGCCAATCAGCAACTTGGCTTTGAAGCCGACGAGCGGCTTTACAGGCCGGCTGCTGAAATGCTGCGTCAGCTCGGATATTCGACAGTTCGCCTAATGACCAACAATCCAGATAAAGTTGCAGCATTGCAGGAATGGGGAATTACCGTCAGCGAACGCGTCGATCACAGTTTTCCTTCCAACGAACACAATGCGTTCTACCTTGCGACCAAGAAGGACCGTGCAGGTCATTTGTACTAGGCACCAGGAATGTTTTGCCGCTGTTGTTGGGTTATGGTTAAGGTAGTGTTAAAGGCATACTTTTAAGTCACTGTTATTAAACAAAGTAGTGATTGGTATGCCTCGCTCGAAACTGGCCCCGCGATTGCAATTAGTCTTTCGCCATGGCCATCAACACAACAACAGCATTTCCGGAAGAACATCACTTCTATCCGGATTCAGCAATCAACACGCCCTATGAAGGGACGGCAGACGCCGGCGAGTTCTTTTCGACCCTGCTCGACATCATCAATCCGTTACAGCACATCCCACTGGTCTCCACGCTCTATCGTGAACTAACGGGCGATGACATCAATCCCGCGGCCCGCATGGTCGGAGGAGCCGTATTCGGCGGCCCGATCGGGTTTGCCTCTGCCTCCGCCAATGTACTGCTGGAACAGGCCTCAGGCACCGATGTCATGGGCCATGCCATTGCGCTTTTTAGCGATGACACCTCTGCCCCTGTGAGGCCTGATACCTCTGACCTCCAGGCCACGAACCCCATCGTGCCGGAGGCCGCAAAGGTGCTGCAGGTGGCATCCATAAACCCTGCCACACCGGAACCGGAAGAGATTGTCTGGAATGGCCCCAGGTTTCTGGCAGAATCGATCGCAATGGGAAAACCCACGCTATTACAGAGTGTTATGGTAGATAGTAGTACCCCCAATACTGAAGCCACTACCGGTGCCCAACTTAAGAAGGACACTCCGGATTGGCTAGAGAAATCCCGTGATGCGGCACAGCGTGATGAGACCGCGCGCGCGTCTGGAAACCTGACACCAGCGCGCACAGCCCAGCCATGGGTTGCGAATGCGATGTTTGATGCGCTTGAAAAGTACGAGGCTTTGGCGAAATCGCGTTCTGAAAAACCGGACAATGACATCGGTTCCTGATCTGACCCCACGGAAGATCGGGGTGTGAATCCGGAAGTTCCGCGCTAAAACGATCCGATGGACACGCCGAAAAACATTACTGTGACACCCCATAACGGTCACCGAGGATTGCTTCGCATTTCCGGGCGAGCATATGCGTGTGCTCTGGGGCCGGCCGGTGTGACAGACGACAAACGCGAAGGTGACGGGGCCACACCAGCAGGGCAGTTTCCACTAAGGGCCGTCTGGTATCGCGGCGATCACATCGAGCGCCCGGCCACAGGTTTGCCGCTCCGGGAAATCCAGAAACATGACGGCTGGTGCGATGCGCCCCAGGACCCCAACTACAACAGCCCGGTCACTCTGCCTTACTCCGCCTCCGCAGAACGCATGTGGCGAGATGACGACGTCTATGACCTTGTCGTGATAATCGGCCATAACGATGCACCGGTGGTTCCCGGTCGGGGCAGCGCAATCTTTCTGCACATCGCAAATTCCGATTTCGGGCCCACCGAAGGATGTGTGGCCGTGCGGCGTGACGACCTGATCGCCACGATCTGCGAACTCACACCCGGCAGCATGATCGAAATACAAACCGACTAGGTTTGGCCGGCCCGCTCTCCGAACACACCGCGACCCACCCGCACATGAGTGGCCCCCAGCTCAACTGCAGCCTCATAATCTGCCGACATCCCCATGCTCAGTGCAGCAAGGCCGTTCCGCTCCGCTATTTTGCCCAACAGCGCAAAGTGAGGTGCCACCGGCACATCGACCGGCGGAATACACATCAATCCCTCGACAGGCAGTCCCAGTTCACGACATTCCGCAACAAATGCGTCCGCATTTTCCGGAATCACACCGGCCTTCTGCGGCTCTTCGCCCGTATTAACCTGGACAAAGCAGCGCCGCGTAAGGCCCATTTCCATAAATGCGTTGGCCAGATGTCGGGCAAGCTTGGGCCGATCCACTGTCTGTATGACATCAAACAGAGCAACAGCGTCCCGCACCTTGTTTGTTTGCAGGGGCCCGACCAGATGCAGTTCCAGATCATTCTCGGCGTCCCGACGCGCCGCCCAGTGTTGCTGAGCCTCCTGGACGCGGTTCTCGCCGAACACCCGTTGTCCTGCTGCAATGGCCGCGGCAATCCGTTCGTCGGGCTGAAATTTGCTGATCGCCACCAATGTCACGTCACTGGACGTCCGTCCCGCGCGCACCGCCGCACTTGAGATTTGGTCTGAGATAATTTTCAGATTGCTTGCGACATCCTGTTGCACTGTCATGGGTATACTGCCCGTCATAAGGTTAAACTGTGTCATCGCAATTCTCGCGACACTGCAAAGGTATTATAAACGGGCCATGTCGAACCGAATCGAATCATTCGCGGATCTTATTGCACCCATCGGAGAAGACACCTTCTTTGCCGATTATCACGACAAGAAGCATCTGCATATCCGCGCCAATGCGGCCAACAAGCTTGACGATGTCATGACATGGGAGACGCTAAGCGCCCTTCTCAACATGACTGCGATCTGGAGCCCACACAGCCTGAAGCTGTTTCTGGATACCAAACCGGTCGCGGTCGACAAATATTGTCGTCCGGCCATAGACCGCAATGGCACCCAAAGCATGCAGCCCGATGCTGACAAGGTCAAAAGCTGGCTTCGGCGTGGCGCATCAATCGTCGCCAATGACATCGACACCCTGACTCCGGGGCTGATCTCCGCTGCCGGCGCCCTGGAAAACCGGCTTGGCGGCAAGGTTCAAAGCAATCTTTACTGTTCCTGGGATCAGCATCAGGCGTTTCCAACCCATTTCGATACCCATGAAGTCTTCGCGCTGCATGTCGCCGGCGAAAAGACATGGCGTTTGTTTGAGGGCCGGCTTGAGAACCCGATCGCAAGCGATACCTTCCAGAACCTCGATGACGACTTTCACGCCGCCAACAGAGGTGAGGTGGCCGAAGAGGTCACTCTGAAACCCGGGGATATTCTCTATATTCCGCGCGGACAATATCATGACGCACTGGCCTCAAGCGAAGGCTGCATCCATTTGTCGTTCGGTGTCACCCATATCATCGGCTTCGATGTCATGACGCTTTTGTTTGAGCGCGCCATGACCGAGCCTCTGTTTCGCCAGAACATACCGCCAAATGAAAAAGACGCCCGTGCCTGGATCGCCGAAATGACATCGCGCCTGTCTGAATTCGGAACCAGCGACGAGATATGGTCTGCTGTCCAGGGCTTCCGCGAGGATTTTGAATACCAGCGTGGCGGGTTTGACCTGCCCGGCGACGCCCTGAAGGATGAACCCGGTGATCGCTTCACGGTCACCGCCTCAAGTTTGCAGGTCGTCAGTGAAGGCGGACGCAGCCTGATGAAAACAGCGAAGGGAAGCGTTCCGATCCCGGAAGACGTTGTCGATCCCGTCCGATGGATTTCAGAAAAGCAGAACTTTTCCGCGGCAGAGCTGGACGCCGCATTCCCCAAAATGGCCACACAAGCCCGCCAAAAGCTGGTTCAGGATCTGGTCGGCATGCGGGTCCTGACCCCGCAATAGCCGGTAAATCGGACCAAACCGCAGTTCCGTTGCGAGCCGGGGCCGCGTGTTGATTTCAATATTCTGGCCGAATTGCCAGAGTCTGCCTGATTTTTGGACATCGATCCGTGACACCTCAGCCACCCGAATAAGAGAAACAGCGGTATTCCAGCAACTTAGGGAGTGTGTTCGATTTGCCACAGTATGCACAAAATCGTGGCGCGGCCTCTTCAGAAATCATTGCAACAGTTGGTCATGCAAGGTTTTATCCTTCGCAAGGCTTTGCTAACTCAAGTGTGGCGTCCGCGAAATACGCCAGAGTTACAGAGCTGAATCAGACCCTTCGGGGTTCTATCGCGGACGCAAGTCCTTGATTTTGGAGGTTGAATTAATGAAAAAGACACTTCTTGCCAGCACGGCCCTGGTTGGCGCTGCGCTTCTCGCAGCACCGGCATCAGCGGGTACGGTTGGCTCCAAAGACGCCATGAGCGTCACTCTTGGCGGTGCCTTCTGGTTCTCCGTCGCTGTTTATGACGAAGACGTTTCCGCTGGCCGTGGCCGCGGTTATCGCTTCGGCGTCAACGAGTCCGAAGTCTACGTCAGTGCTTCGAACACCGCTGACAACGGCATCAAATACGGTGTTAACATCGAACTGAACGCTGGTGCGGCTGATGGTACGGCTGCTGATGAAGCATATGCCTTCCTCGCAGCGACCAGTGGGGCCGTCTCGAACTGGGTGACCAGGACGACGCGACCAACCGTATGCGGTCGGCTCGCAGAACGCCCATAAGGGCCTTGGCGGACCGTACGGCGGTCTCGGCAGCAACCTGACCCTCTTCGGCGGGTTCGGCGGTGAAGCCGCGGCGCACGCGCTGACTGGGACAACAACACCACCAGCGATGCACCAAGGCGACCTACTTCTCGCCGCGTTTCGCTGGCTTCCAGCTCGGCGCCTCGCTGACACCGGATACGGGTCATAGTCTCGGGTACGGCGGTCTGGTCGACACCGACAATGACGGTGACTTCGAGAACGTGATCAGCTACGGCGTCAACTATGTCGGCAAGTTCGACGAAATCGGCGTTGGCCTTCCTTCGTACTGGTCAGACTGGCGACGACGAAGACGCACTTGGTAGCGGCAGCACAGTCGAAGACCTGAGCATCTGGGCGTTGGCGGCAAGGTTGACTTTGCTGGCTTCACGCTTGGTGCGCACTTACAACGACTTCGGTGAGACTGGTATCACCACGGCGAACGCAAACAATGGTGCCGATGCCGGTTCCACGTGGAGCGTTGGTCTTGGCTATCAGGCTGGTCCGTGGGGCGTTAGCGCATGGTACACCGACCACGAGAAGGACAACGCAACACCTCTCCGGCTGGTGCAACCCAGACCGAGCTGACACGTCATCGGCTTCGGTGCTGGTTACACTGTTGCTCCGGGTTGGCTGCTGCGTGCGGACCTCGAGTTCATCTCGCACGACAACATCTCGGATGGCACGGGCGGGCACCACGACCGACAACGATGGTCGCGGCTTCATGCTCACCAACATGTTCATCTTCTAAGCTTCCTTTACAGCTTGAAGACGAAGCAGGGCGACAGTTTACTGTCGCCCTGTTTTTTTGTGCCCTGATACTCTGCTAATCATCTCTCTGGAACCTTTGCCGAGGTTCTTGTCTCGCCAACCAGCGCCGGATCGCAAAATGATCGCCAGACTTACTTCCCGACACGCATTGCGGATTGTCGCCGCCCTCACGATGCTGAGCCTTGCTGCCTGTGAAGGCGTCTCGCGAGAGCGCGCCGATGCAGACGGGGCAGAGGACCGGATTCGCAAGGAAAGCGGAAAGCTCTTTGGTGACATCAACCTGCTCGGTGGGCAGAATGACGCCAATGAGAACAACGGGATCGGCGTGAATGGTTTCCTGTGGCGCGCCTCACTCGACACGATTTCCTTCCTGCCGCTGACCTCGGCCGACCCGTTTGGGGGCGTCATCATCACGGACTGGTACACGCCGCCGGAAAGCCCGGCTGAGCGCTTCAAGGTCACCGTCTATATTCTCGGCCGCGAATTGCGTGCCGACGGCGTACGGGTTTCCGTTTTCCGACAGAAGCGCGAAGCAACCGGTGCCGACTGGCTGGACGCGAGCACCGGCAAGAACACATCGACCAGTCTGGAGAACGCGATTTTGTCGCGGGCCCGTGAACTGCGTGTGTCAAGCGCAGACCGCCAGTAGACCGCAAAGCGCACACATCCTGTCGTGCACACACGATTGATTTTGACCCGACCGGCAGTATCGACAGACTGTCGGCGCTGAGAGAGTAGCCGCCGATGGCGCAACGTTACAATTTCCGAGAAGCCGAACAGAAGTGGCAAGCCGTCTGGGACGATGACGGGACGTTTTCTGTAGAGGTCGATCACGAGAAACCCAAATACTACGTATTGGAGATGTTTCCCTATCCGTCAGGGCGCATCCATATGGGGCACTTGCGCTGCTACACGCTGGGCGATGTGGTCGCGCGCTACAAGCGCAGCCAGGGTTTCAATGTCATGCATCCGATGGGGTGGGATGCCTTTGGGCTACCGGCGGAAAACGCCGCCATGGAAAAGAACGTCCACCCGGCAAACTGGACCTATCAAAACATTGCGACCATGCGCGACCAGCTCCGCGCCATGGGTCTGTCGATTGACTGGTCCCGTGAGTTTGCGACATGCGACCCGGACTACTACCAGCACGAACAGGCCCTGTTCATAGATTTTCTTGAAAAGAATCTCGTGTACCGACAGGACGGCTGGGTGAACTGGGATCCTGTCGATCATACGGTTCTCGCCAACGAACAGGTGATCGATGGCAAGGGTTGGCGTTCGGGAGCTCCAATCGAACGGCGGCGTCTGGCCCAATGGTTTTGCAGGATCACGGATTACAGTGACGAACTTCTCGAAGCGCTTGGGACGCTGGATCGTTGGCCGCCCAAAGTCCGTGCCATGCAGGAAAACTGGATCGGCCGCTCAGAAGGTGCCTATATAAACTTTGCCTTCACGGATGATCGGCGGATTCCCTGCGTGTCTACAC
Organism: uncultured Alphaproteobacteria bacterium; assembly: GCA_943787745.1. Classification (GTDB taxonomy): domain Bacteria; phylum Pseudomonadota; class Alphaproteobacteria; order UBA6615; family UBA6615; genus JABJAG01. The sequence continues at coordinate 11,180 of CALSNJ010000003.1, forward strand.
GACAAGACCCGACACGATTTTCGGGGCAAGTTTTTGCGCCATCGCTGCTGATCACCCTCTCGCCGAAGACCTTGCAAGCCAGAAGCCGGAAGCCGCCGCATTCATCGAAGAATGCCGGCAATTGGGCACCAGTGAAGAGGCGATCCAAACCGCAGACAAGCGCGGCTACGATACCGGCCTTCGCGTGAAACACCCCTTCATCGCGGACAAGGAACTCCCGGTCTACATCGCGAACTTCGTCCTGATGGGATATGGCACCGGAGCAATATTCGGATGCCCAGCCCATGACCAGCGCGACCTTGATTTCGCCCATGCCTATGATCTGCCGGTCTTGCCCGTCGTGGTTCCGGAGGACGAAGACGCGTCTGGCTTTGACGTCGGGACTGAGGCCTATACGGGCCCGGGTGCCTTGGCAAATTCCAGTTTTCTCGACGGTCTGGAAGTCGATGCTGCAAAGCGCGAGATCATCGGACGTCTGGAAGAAATGGATCAGGGCGAAGGTGCGGTCAATTATCGCCTGCGGGACTGGCTTGTTTCACGACAACGCTATTGGGGCTGCCCAATTCCCGTGATCCATTGTGATACCTGTGGACCTGTCCCGGTGCGAAAAGATGACCTGCCGGTCATATTGCCCGAAGACATAGATTTTGAATCCGCCGGGAACCCGCTCGATCGTCACCCCACCTGGAAACACGTCGAATGTCCGTCCTGTGGTGCGCCAGCGGTTACGGGACACCGACACCTTCGACACCTTCATGGATTCGTCCTGGTACTTCGCGCGTTTCTGTTCACCCGGCGCGACGACGCCGGTTGGCTCTGCAGAGGTCGATTACTGGCTGCCTGTTGACCAGTATATCGGCGGCATCGAGCACGCCATTTTGCATTTGCTCTATTCTCGATTCTTCATGCGTGCCATGCGTGACACCGGTCATCTTGATCTGGCCGAACCTTTCGCCGGACTGTTCACCCAGGGCATGGTCAATCATGCGACCTATCGTGACGACTCCGGCGAATGGCTCGAACCACAAAGCGTTGAAGAGGATGGCAACGGCGCATCGTGCGTCGGGACAATGGCGCGCCGGTCACCGTTGGGCGCATCGAGAAGATGTCCAAGTCAAAGAAGAACACCATAGATCCGACCGATGTGATCCGGGATTACGGTGCCGACACAGCGCGCTGGTTCATATTGTCAGACAGTCCGCCCGACCGTGATATGGAATGGACCGATGCGGGCGTCCAGGGTGCCTTCCGATTTGTAAATCGGATTGCGCGCTGGTTATGGAAAACAGCGACGCCCTGGCTCCGGCTGGAAATACAGACTTCAGTGATGATGCGCCGTCACTCGAATTGCGCCGAGAGGTCCATCGCGCGATCGCCGAAGTCACATCAGATCTGGAGCGCTTTCATTACAATCGCGCCGTTGCCCATATTTATGAGCTGACCAATGCTGTTTCGGCGGCCATCAAATCCGCCGCGGCGGATCCGGCGAGCATGCGTGAAGCACTCGAAACACTCATCCGTCTGGTCGCACCGATGATGCCGCACCTGGCGGAAGAAATGTGGCACACGCTGGGTCATGCCACCCAACTTTGTGATGTCAGTTGGCCGGTGGCCGACCAGTCATTGCTCGTTGCTGATAGCGTGACCTATGCGATACAGGTCAACGGCAAACTTCGCGGAACCGTAGACCTGCCAGCAGGAATTGACAGGGAGGCCGCAGAAGCCGCAGCAAAATCGGTTCCCAATGTGGCAGACTCCATTGGTGAAAAAGATATCCGGAAGGTCATCGTCGTGCCTGAAAAACTGGTGAACTTTGTTGTCTAGGCTCCTCGGTCCACTCGCGATCGCAAGCTGCCTTTTGCTTGCCGCATGCGGCTTTGAACCACTTTACGGCGAGCGCGAGCAGGCGATCCCAACAGAAAGCCTTCTCAGTCGGGTCGAAGTCCCCCCCATCAAGGACCGCACCGGGCAACTCGTCCGTATCGAGCTCACCAACAGGATGACCCCGACACGGCCAGCGCCGCCATCGGCATTTACCCTGATCGTGAAACTCAATGAGTCCAAAGCCAGCCTGGCGGTGGAGAAGGACTCGAGTGCGACACGCGCGAATCTTACGATCGCTGCGAGTTTCATACTGAAACAGAATAGTGATGGTCTGGAACTGATGACGGGTTCGGTTAGGTCCGTGAACAGCTACGATATCCTGCTCTCGGATTTTGCGACCCTTGCAGCCGAAAGCGATGCACGCAGGCGCGGTGCCAAAGATGTCGCTGATGGAATCGTCGATCGGCTGGCGATTTTTCTGTCTCGCAACCAGCAACGGCTCTCTGGCGGACCGGCGCGGTGAAGATCTCCGCCGGTCGCGTGGATGGTTTCATTGCGCAGCCGGACCCGGCCGTCCGGGCGATTCTGATTTATGGACCAGATACAGGATTGGCACGGGAGCGCTCTCTGGCCCTGTCCCACCAGGTTGTAGACGATCTGAGTGACCCCTTTCGAGTCGCTGAGCTTTCCGGGGCAATGGTTAGTGATACACCTGCCCGACTTGCCGATGAATTGCTCGCAATGTCATTTGGCGGCGGGAAACGTCTGGTGGTCGTGCGAGATGCAGCTGACGGGCTCTCAGCACCATTGAAATCAGCGCTCGAATCTGCCGAAGACGCAGATGCAAATGCCATCGTTGTTATCGAGGCCGGAAACCTGACGGGCCGGTCCAGTCTGCGCAAACTATGCGAAGGACGAGACGATTGCGCCGCGCTGCCGTGTTATCCCGACGACGAGGAAGGGCGTGCGCGACTGGCCCGGGGGATATTGCAAAGCGCGGATATTCGTATCACACCCGATGCACTCAGAACGCTGGCGGGTATTCTGGGAGAAGACCGACAAAGCAATCGAAGCGAAATTGAAAAACTTGTTTTGTATGTTGGCCCCGGCGCAGAAGTCAGCGAGGAAGATGTACTCTCGAGTATTGGTGATTCAGGCACGACGTCGCTCGACGAAACGATATTTGCGGCCGCAGACGGAAACATTGCCGAACTTGATCGTTCGATTGAGCGGTTCTGGTCCGATGGTGGAGCGCCTGTCAGCCTGATGCGCGCGGCGCAACGGCATTTCCAGCGACTGCATCGTGTAGCGGGAGCGATTGCTGCGGGAGAAAACTACGACACTGCGGCCAGACGGTTACGACCACCGGTGTTCTGGAAAGTTGCAGGTCGCTTCCAAAATCAGAGCCGCGCCTGGACCATAAGGTCACTGGAACAAGCGATTGTCCGGCTCACCGAAGCCGAGCTTGCGCTCAAAACAACCGGCACGCCAGGCCAGGCCGCCTGTGGGCGAACGCTTCTTGCGATTGCCAGTATGCGGCGGGCACAAAGACCGTAAGTCTATGTATTAAAAGGAAAAGATTTCTTTTTGGGGCCTTCATTCTCGCCCGCTGAATCAGTCCCGCTGGCCTTTGTCTGCTGGTTCAGGCGGCGCAGGACATCATCAAGTTGATCCAAATTCTTGAATTCGATGGAGAGCGTCCCCCGACCGGCAGCTTCATCACCCTTCAGATTTATCGCGACCTTGAGTCCTATCGCGTCCGACACATCGCGTTCGAGAGCGATTGTGTCTGCACTTTTGGCAGATGCCTTTCGAGAGGATCCGGACTTCTTTGGTGCAGATGACACACGGTTTTCGATATCGCGAACAGTCATCCCATCCTTGGCGATTTCACGCGCCAGGATTAAGGCATCTTCCCGACCAACCAGTGCTCGTGCGTGTCCTGCGGTCAGTTGTCCCTTGTCTACCATTTCACGAACTTCAGCCGGCAAGGTCAGCAAGCGCAGAGTATTGGCCACATGGCTTCTGCTTTTGCCGACGACTTTAGCGAGCGCATCCTGCGTATGCGTAAATTCGTCAATCAGCCGTTGATAGGCCTCGGCCTCTTCGATGGCCGATAGATCGGAACGCTGGATATTCTCGATCAGGGCTATTTCGAGAGCTTCCTGATCCGTGAGCTCGCGCACCACAACAGGCACATTGTGGAGTTGTGCGCGCTGCGCCGCACGCCAGCGGCGTTCACCGGCAATAATCTCGTACAGGTCGGCTTGCACCGGATCGCGACGGACGAGAATGGGCTGCAGGATTCCCTTGGAACGAACGGATTCTACCAGCGCATTTAGTTCTTCGTCGTCAAAATTGGTTCGTGGCTGGAACTGTCCGGGGCGGAGCTGTTCGATGGGAAGCTCACGTGGTGATTTGGTGCGATCGAGATCCTGATAGTCCTCTTCATCATCACCCAGCAATGCCGAAAGACCGCGGCCCAGACGGCGTCTTGAGGTCGTATCATTCATTCCGCTGCCTCCCCGATCGGACCTGCACCTTCCCGGCGCAACATTTCAGCTGCAAGCCGCGCGTAAGCCTGAGAACCTGCGCAAGCCAGATCGTATACAAGCGCCGGGACACCATAAGACGGTGCTTCAGACAAGCGAACATTGCGAGGAATGACCGTACGATAAACCCGATCTCCGAAATATTCCCGAACTTCGGCTTCAACAGAACGGCAGAGATTGTTGCGCCCGTCATGCATGGTCAAAACGATGCCCTGAATATCAAGGTCCTCGTTGTAGGCCCGGCGGATACGTTCGATTGATTTCATCAACCGGGTCATGCCTTCCAGGGCAAAATACTCACACTGCAATGGAACAAGAACCGAATCTGCGGCAACCAGCGCGTTGATGGTCAGCAACCCAAGGGCTGGCGGGCAATCCGTGAGGATATAGTCATACTTGCCGAGAACCGGCGCCAACGCGTTGTTAAGGCGTGCTTCGCGATGATCGATATCAATCAACTCGATTTCTGCACCCGCCAGATCTGCCGATGCCGGCACGACATCCAGCCCCGGGATATCCGAAGCGCAAATAACCTTGGTGAGGTCCACACCCCCGATCAGGACATCATAAACGTCCATCTCATATTCTGAAACGCCAAGACCTGTCGACGCGTTACCCTGTGGATCCAGATCCACAACCAGAACCTTCTGACCGCAGGCCGCGAGGCCCGTTGCGAGGTTGATCGCCGTTGTGGTCTTGCCGACCCCACCTTTTTGGTTGGCGATCGCGATGATCCGGGTGCCGTGATGAATGGGCATCGCGGGTTTGATAAGGGGTTCATCGACCGGGTAGCTGGTCGGTACAATCTTGGGGGGGGTTTCATAGGACACGATCAGGGTTCCTTATTTCCAGAATCACGCCGCGTGGATCCGCCACACTCGGATGTTTTTTCAAATCCATCGTCCAGGCCGCAGAAGCCTCTTCAAGCTCCTGCTCGACCCGTTCACCTTTGAGGAAGATGCAGTACCCATCCCGACCCAGCAGTGGCCGGGCGAGCTCCAGGAGCCGGGAAACAGGGGCCAGCGCGCGTGCAATGATCAAACCGAAACCATTCTCCACGCTCATGGCCTCGACCCGCCCGTCATGGATCTCCGCGGGTGCATCCGTCACACGACGCACTTCACGCAGGAACGCACATTTCCGGGTATCAGATTCAACCAGCACAAAAGGCGCATCCTGAGCAATCGACAGGACCATGCCCGGAAACCCCGCACCGCTTCCCATATCCAAGGTGGGCACGGTGGGATCAATCCAGGGCTGCAGTTGAAGAGAATCCAAAAAATGCCGGCGCCACACATCCGCAAGGGTCGTGCGAGAGACGAGATTAATTTTCTGCTGCCACTGCTGAAGTAGGTCTTCGTAGGCCTCAAATCGCGCCAGTGTTTCACGTGAAACATTCGCGGTCCGACCAAACTCTTCAGCCGACATTGTCGCCGTATTGACCATACACACCCTATAACAGGCTATGGTCTGACAGCCAACTACAATATGTTGTGGATTAAGCCGCGCTCACGTCGGTATCGGCACTGCGGCGCACATGCCGCAAAAGGATGACCAGAGCCGCCGGCGTCATACCGGGAATCCGCCCCGCCTGGCCCAGAGTCTCTGGCTTCAAACGCTGTAGCTTCTGAACTGCTTCGTTTGAAAGGCCCGGAATACCGCGATATTCGAGATCTTCGGGTAGCTTCAGATTTTCATCTCGACGATAAGCTTCAACATCCGCACTCTGGCGCGCGAGATAATGGGCATACTTGGCTTCGACCTCGAGCGTGCCCCGGATACGCGGTTCAATATCCGAAAGCTGGGGCCATACCCCTATCAGCGTATCAAACGTCACATCAGGGAACGTCAAAAGCTCAAAGGCAGAACGGCGCACACCGTCCTGATTGATCTTTATCCCCCGCTCCGCCAGGGCATTGGGTGTCTCGTTGATCTGTTCAAGACGCGCGCGCCCGGAAGCCTGCGCTTCAGCCTTAACCCGGAACAGATCCGCTCGTTGCGATCCCACACAACCCAGTCGAACGCCCTCCAGTGTCAGGCGCTGATCAGCGTTATCTGCGCGCAACAACAAACGGTACTCCGCCCGAGACGTGAACATCCGATAGGGTTCATCAGCACCCCGGGTTACCAGATCATCAATCATGACACCGATATATGACGTGGCCCGGTCCGGTTCAAAGCGAAGCTCACCGCCGGAAGCCTGATGCGCGGCATTGATACCCGCCACAAGGCCCTGACCCGCAGCCTCTTCATATCCGGTCGTTCCATTGATCTGCCCGGCCAGGAAAAGTCCGGAAATCCGCCGTGTTTCAAGGGTTCGACGAAGTTCACGGGGATCCACGAAATCATACTCTATCGCGTAACCCGGCTGGATCATGCGGGCATCTTCGAGGCCGGGTATTTCCTTGAGAATTCCGAGCTGTACATCTTCGGGCAGAGACGTTGAAATCCCGTTGGGATAAACAGTGTCATCATCAAGACCTTCGGGCTCCAGGAAAATCTGGTGCCGGGATTTCTCCGCAAACCGAACGACTTTGTCCTCAATCGATGGGCAATAGCGGGGTCCACCACTTTCGATCTGACCCGAATAAATCGGCGCACGTCCGAGGTTAGCGCGGATCAGGTCATGAACGGCCTGGTTGGTGTGCGTGATATGGCAATCAATCTGCGGCGTCGTAATCCGGTCCGTCATATAAGAGAACGGGATCGGCGGATCATCGGCTGGCTGGCTTTCGAGCTGTCCCCACGCAATAGTTCGACCATCAAGACGCGGTGGTGTTCCGGTCTTGAGGCGCCCCAACGCGAACCCGGTCCGCATCAAAGTGTCCGAAAGGCCGAGAGCCGGTGCCTCTCCCATACGTCCGGCGGCCACTTGTTTCTCTCCGATATGAATGACACCGCGCAGAAATGTACCGGTTGTCAGAACAACTGTGGCGGCCTTGACCTCTTGGCCATCCGCAAGCGTCACCCCGCTTACGACGTTGTTATCGGACAGAATCAGATCTTCAACAGCACCCTCCAAAATGGAGACGCCCGGTTGGTTGGCCAGAATGTCCTGAACCGCTTCCCGGTAAAGTTTCCGATCTGCCTGCGCCCGTGGGCCCCAGACAGCGGGACCCTTGCTCTTGTTGAGCATGCGAAATTGAATTCCGCCACGATCAATCGCCCGCCCCATAACGCCATCCAGCGCATCAATCTCACGTACGAGATGTCCTTTGCCCAGACCACCAATTGCAGGATTACAGGACATTTCCCCGATGGTGTTGGCTTTGTGCGTGATCAGCAATGTGCGGGCGCCCACGCGTGCGGACGCGGACGCGGCCTCACAGCCAGCGTGACCACCGCCGATGACAATCACATCATATGTCTGTTCTGAATTTACCATTGCGCGCGGTATGTAGGCCCTCTCTGGTGCCCTGTCAAAGCGGAACTCATGGATGATGTTTCACGTGAAACACAGGTCACTTCCCGATGCAGAAATCCCTGAATATTGTGTCGAGAACTTCGTCGATATCAATGCGACCCGTAATCCGGCCCAATGAACGCGCGGCCAGGCGGATATCCTCTGCAACGAGTTCCGGCAACGCCCCCAGACCGGCCCGCTCAAGTGACTCAATCGTATCCGCAAGAGCCTCACGGTGCCGTTGTCGCGTCGGAACCGGCCCCTCAACCGCGGACAATCTTTCTTGAACCAACTCACCGAGCCGGCCTATCAGGCCCTCTATCCCAGCTCCCGATTGAACAGATATAGGTATAACCTCCCCATCAAACCCCGGTATTCCGGCATTTGTGGACCCACCTATAAGATCAATCTTATTGCGCAGCACAATCGTATCGCGATCCATGAGTGCCGAGACGCGGTCTGGAATCCCCATGTTCCCGGCCTCAACCACCACAAGCCTGAGAGCAGCGTCTGCTGCGCGGGCCTCTGCACGTCTGACGCCCTCAGCCTCAATTTTATCCATCGAATCCCGGATTCCAGCCGTATCCGATATCGATACAGCATAACCTCCGAGGTTCATTTCGACCTCAATCACATCCCGTGTCGTCCCGGCCATACTTGAGACAATCGCAACGTCTCTTTTTGCCAGCGCGTTCAGCAGGCTGGACTTTCCAACATTCGGTGCACCAATGATCGAAATCGGAAATCCAGACCGAATTCTTTCACCGAGTAGTGCAGTATTACTATGTTTAACAACAGCTTGTTTAATAACATTAATTCTTTGCACTACCTGTTTATGTAGTGCCTCGGGTAGTTCCTCATCAGAAAAGTCTATTTCCGCTTCCGCGTAGCCCAAAACATCAATCAACTCTTTGCGCCACCCGTCATAAAGCGTCGCGAGATCTCCGTCATACTGGCGCAACGCAAGTTTGCGCTGCTCGTCCGTTCGAGCGGCGACAAGATCGCCGATGGCCTCCGCGGATGTGAGATCAAGTTTTCCATTTTCAAAGGCACGGCGCGTGAATTCACCGTTCTCGGCCATGCGCGCCATATCAGAAGCCCTCAGAGCCTCGAAGACCGACGCCAGGACAGCATCGCCACCATGTATATGGAGCTCTGCGATGTCCTCTCCGGTGAAGCTCCCAGGGCCGGGAAACCTCAAAACAAGTGCCTGATCCAACACATCGCCCGTTTTCGGAGACACTATTTTGTGCAGTGCAGCATAACGTGCGGCCGGTAACTCGGTGACCCCGAGCATCTGCAGGACTTTATCCGTCGCCGGTCCGGATATGCGGATCACCGCAACCCCGGCAGCCCCAGCCCCGCTCGACAGCGCGTAAATCGTATCGCGCACCTTCAGATGCTCCAGCTCATCCAAATCTACTTCTTTGTCTGCCCGCCAGAATCGGGCATCGCCGCCCAAAATGCCTGCTGAAATTGCTCCCACACATCCGTACCGGGCATTCCGGCCGAACCAGAACCACCGGGCATCCAGGCTTTGAACAGCGTTTGCGGATCCATGGTCGACATTGCCTCAAGCGCCTGACGTTGCCACTCATCGACGACAACCTGCTGGGCACCGGCAACATCGGGTAGCCCCATGAATGTCCGCGCCTCTTCCGGCGTACAGTCGACATTGATTGTTACCTTCATCACTTTACCCCTTTCTCGTCCGATCGGTGCTTGCCTATGGGCAAAGCGCACCGACATTGTAGGCTGTCTCCCACGTCGATACATCCGACCCGGATCCACACAAGGCCAAGACATGACCCGCAACATGCTGGCCAATGAAACCAGCCCTTATCTTCTGCAACACGCCGACAACCCCGTCCACTGGTATCCATGGGGCGCAGAAGCGCTGGCAGACGCACGGGCCTCCCAAAAACCGATCCTGCTCTCCATCGGATACGCCGCGTGCCACTGGTGCCACGTCATGGCCCATGAAAGTTTTGAGGACCCGGGAACAGCCGATGTCATGAACCGGCTGTTTGTCAATATCAAGGTCGACCGGGAAGAACGCCCCGATCTGGATGCCATCTATCAGGCGGCGCTTTCCCTGATGGGAGAGCAGGGTGGATGGCCTCTGACCATGTTCTGCACACCCGAGGGAAAACCATTCTGGGGCGGCACCTATTTTCCGCCCCGCGCCAGCTTTGGACGCCCTGGCTTTCCCGACCTTGTTGCCCATATCGACAAGATTTACCGCACCGAACAGGACAAGGTCGCACTCAACACCAATGGCATTCTCGGCGCGATTGCAGAGATGGCCCAACCCCAATCCGGCGATATCCCACCACCGGAAATGATCCGCACCATCGCGACGGCACTGACAGAAGAGATCGACCGGGACCATGGCGGTTTCGGCACTGCGCCAAAATTCCCGCAATGCGGCGTTCTCAAAATGATGTGGGCTTACGGTGATGCGAACACATGCGAAGCCGTCATGCTGACCCTGAACCATATGGCCCAGGGCGGTATCTACGATCATCTGGGCGGCGGCTTTGCCCGTTATTCAACAGACCCGGCCTGGCTGGTCCCGCATTTTGAAAAAATGCTCTACGACAATGCCCAGTTTCTCGAACTCTACGGTATTGCCTGGCGCGGTAGCCAAAATCCGCTTTACGCGGCCCGCGTCAACGAAACCGTCGACTGGCTCCTGCGAGAGATGACCCATCCCGACGGTGGTTTCTATTCCACCCTCGACGCCGATTCCGAAGGCGTGGAGGGCAAGTTCTATGTCTGGTCCGAAACAGAACTCAAGGATGCGCTGGGCGAGAACTTTAGCTTCTTTGCCGGGGCCTATGACATACGGCCCGGCGGAAACTGGGATGGTCACACCATCCTGAACAGAAACGCCGATCCGGTCTGGAAAGATGACGCCACAGAGACCCGGCTCGGCGAGCTGCGCGAAGAACTTTTCAAAGTCCGAACACCACGCATGCGCCCGGCCCTTGATGACAAAATCCTGACCGACTGGAATGGCCTTATGACCGCTGCCCTCGTCGAGGTCGCCATGACATTTAGCCGACCCGACTGGTTGAGCGCAGCGCGCAACGCCTACGATTTTGTCATATCCGAACTGGTCCTGCATTCCCACGGTTCAGAGACCGAGCTCCTCCACAGTTGGCGAAACGGTGACGCGCGCCATCGCGCAACTCTGGACGACTACGCAGCTCTGGCCCGCGCCGGTCTTGCACTTCACGAAGCCACCGGCGACCAGACTCCGCTGTCCCATGCACGAAACCTTGTGGCCTATCTGGATGCACACTTCCTGGACCAGGACGGCGCCTACTTCTTCACTGATGACCGGGCAACCGATGTTATCGCGCGCACCAAATCCGGTTTCGACAACGCCACCCCGGCCGGCAATGGAATCATCGCCGAAGTTCTGGTGCGCCTGTTCTACCTGACCGGAGAGACAAGCTATCGCCACAGAGCTGAGGGAGTCCTCCGCGCCTTTGCCGGTGAGATCGAGCAAAACGCATTTGGTTACGGCACCTTGCTTATGGCATCCGGCTTACTGGCAGACGCCCCCCAGGTCACGATCATTGGTGCTCCCGACGATACTCTGACCGAGGTGCTCCGCGCAGCCGCCTACAAAAGCGAAATACCGATGCGCATCGTCATGACGCTGACGCCAGGCGCAGCGCTTCCCGACAATCATCCCGCATACGGCAAAACGCAAATCAACGGTGCAGCCACAGCCTATGTTTGTCGCGGACCTGTATGCTCTCCGCCCGTGCAAACTTCCGAGGCTCTTTTGCTGGAGCTTTCCCGATGACCGATCTCGTGACACTGACAATGGCGTCACCTGTCGGATGGCTGGCAATCCGGGGGCATGATGATGCCATTGTTGCTCTCGACTGGGTCGATCAGGCGCAGCCGAGATCCAACGCAAAACTTCTCAACGAAGCGGCACAGCAACTCGAAGCGTATTTTTCTGACGATCTTCAATACTTCGATCTTCCGCTCGATCCCCAGGGCACCGACCATCAGAAGAAAGTCTGGAACGATATGCTGACCATCCCCTATGGAGGTTTGCGCAGTTACGGCGATATGGCAAAGACCATAGGGTCATCCGCCCGGGCCGTGGGAACCGCCTGCGGTAAAAACCCGATCCCGATTATCGTGCCTTGCCATCGGGTGATCGCAACGGGTGGCGGCATGGGCGGCTATTCCGGACGGGGCGGGCTCGAAACCAAACGTGCCCTCCTCATTCTCGAAGGCGTCATGCTGGCTTGAAGCACACGCGACCGCCCGATAGGTTTCCAATCAACGCTCAGAATATTTCTCAAGGGGAAAGTCATGGTTCACGCAATCCGTTTTCACGAGGCCGGTGGTCCCGAAGTCATGAAGTGGGAAGAGGTCGAGGTCGGTGACCCAGGCCCCGGAGAAATTCGCGTGAAGCAGACCGCTGCCGGTTTGAACTTCATCGATATCTATCTCCGCTCCGGCGCACGTCCCGTTCCCATGCCCAATGGGCTTGGCCTCGAAGGCGCTGGTAAAATTGTTGCTGTGGGCGAAGGTGTCACTGATCTCGCTGTGGGTGACCGGATTGGCTATGCCGATATGCCCATGGGGGCCTACGCCGAAGAACGCGTGATGCCGGCCAAGATTGCCGTGAAGCTTCCCGACGGGATTTCCGACGAGCAGGCCGCCGGCATGATGCTCAAGGGCATGACGGTGCAATTCCTGATCAAGTCATGCTTCCCGGTCGAGAAAGGCTCTACCGTGTTGTGGCACGCGGCCGCCGGCGGCGTCGGCCTGATTGCTTGCCAGTGGCTGAACCATCTCGGCGTGACGGTGATTGGCACAGTCGGCAGCGCGGAAAAGGCAGAACTGGCGAAAGCCCATGGTTGCCACCACACAATCAACTACGCCGAGGAAAATTTCGTCGAGCGCGTCAAGGAATTGACCGACGGTGCTGGCGTGCCTGTGGTTTATGATTCGGTCGGCAAGGACACGCTGCGCGGCTCGATGGAATGCCTTCAGCGCCGCGGTTACCTCATCAGCTTCGGCAATGCGTCTGGTGCTCCTGAACCTGTCGAACTTTCCGAACTCTCGGCCCATGGATCAATTTTTGCCGCGCGCCCCATGCTGTTCGATTTCATTGCCGAACGTGACGAACTGCTGGCCTGCGCCGGGGATCTGTTCGACGTGGTGTCATCGGGTGCCGTGAAGATCGAGGTCAACCAGACCTATCCAATGTCGGAAACCATCCAGGCCCACAAAGATCTGGTGGCCCGCAAAACAACAGGCTCTACGATCCTGATGGCTTAAAGGGACGATCTGTTTCTTTGCGAATGGTACCGGAGATGGCCGGGTCAAGCACGGCCATGACAAGAGGGGAACAGATCGCCGCCCTTCCCAATAAAATCGTCATGCCCGGACTCGATCCGGGCATCTCCAGGACACCCAGAAGCGTCTAGTCCAGAAGCGACAGCAACAAATCCGCGTTCCCCGGATCAGCAGCAATCCCGCCGCTTTCAATCTGGTGGGCGATCTCGACCAGCCGGGCATTGATCGGGGCCGCGCCGTCCCGCGCCGCCTGCTCACGAACCACGACACCATTGATATCATCGACTTCCGCGCGCCGCCCCTTGGTCCAGTCCTGCAAGGTCGTCACTTTGGTATCGGGCAGGGTCCAGTGAGTCAGAACCGCATCAAGGAGAACCGTCGCATAATGGTCGGGATCATTTTCCTCAATCCGGGTGCTGCCAAAGATCGGTACGAGATCGTGGCCCATCGCCAGTCCGGTCCGCACTGCTTCCCGGCCAGCTGCCATCATCACGTCGCGGATACCCGGTATTTTGATCGCGTCAGCAAGCGGCAGATTAAGGATCGAGGACGGCAGAAACTCTGACGCATTGACGACGAGCTTCATCCATTTTGCCGAACGGATGTCGTCACGAATTTCAACCGCACCGGCATGTTGCAGAATTTCGGTGACTTCGGCCTCGCGTCCGACAGTGGTTTCATCATAGGCACCAACCCCGAACCAGGTTCCCGCCGGACCTGTCTGCCGGGTGACGACGCCCGGCTCATACAAACCCGCGGCAACTTCGATAACGGCTCCAAGTGTGCGTTCGGGCCCCATGATTGAGGCCACATCATCCATGGTCATGCCGTTTTGCAGGCCCACAACCAATCCGTCTTGCGCAACCAGCGGCTTGATGAGCTCACAGGCCCAACGCGTGTCATAAGCCTTCACACCCAGAAACACGACGTCGAATAGGCGCTGCATGGTTGCAAGATCACTGATGTGGAACGCAGGGATCGGTGTGGTCACCGTCTCGTCAGGCATCTCCACGCGCAGGCCGTTCGCGCGCATCGCCTCGACATGGGCAAACCATTGATCAATGAAGGTGACATCCAGGCCGGCGTTGATCATATCCGCACCGAAGGCAGCACCATTGGCGCCCGTCCCCAGGATTGCGATCCGTTTGCCGTTCATGATTTGTCGATCAATGTCCGTTTCAACCAGCCGGCAACCAGATCCGAGATCACGTCCTCACGATCGTTATAATAGTGGTCGCAATTCTCAACGATCTCGACATCACAGGGACCGCCCGCTGCGGCGCAGAAATCTTCGGCCGGGTACGCGTCACGCAACTCCAGATCGCCGCGAACGTAAAACGTTGGGCAGCTGATTTGCGGAGCCGTGGCGACCGTATTGGGCATGGTGGACAGGCGATCAAGGTAGCTGTTTGCGGTCAGGACATACCACCAGCCAGGCAAAAGCATAAGATCGTCGCCACGACCCTCCGCGACCATGGCCAGCGCCTGCGTGCGGAATTCCTCTGTCCGGTCACCGCCCAAAAGTCCTGTGGTCGGTGCGAGTGTTTCCTGAACGCTTCCACCTGCATGGGCTGAAAGAAGCACCATGGCAGGAGTCTCTGGATGCTTGGCCGCGTGCTGGACCGCCAGGAACCCGCCATTGCTGTGGCCGATCAGAACCGGGGCTTCATAGCCGTGTTCGGTGGCCAGCCAACGCGCGGCAAATTCATTGTCGGCGATCGCTTCGCCTGTGGTCTGAAACGCAGCACCCTCAACGGCACGGCTGTTGCGGTTTGAGAGAATGTCGTGACCCCGGCGATTAAAAGCCAGACAGGCGAAGCCGAGTTCGGTGAGCGCGGGTGGCAGGAATCGTGGCGCTCCCACGTAAAAATTCATCGTGTTCCCGTGGAACAGCAAAACCGCACCCGCTGTGGCGCCGCCTTCGGGTTCATACCAGGCACCATCGAGAGGTTGGGCAGTATCCGTCGCGATCGTAACGAGTTCAGTGTGCATGGAAGTCTAGTCCGGAGCAGGCCCTGAACAGGACCGATAAGTCGAAAGGTTATCGTTCTTCAGGGTGCCAACCGTTACTGGTTCATCGTGTCGTAGAAGTCGTCGTTGTTCTTGGTCGACTTCATCTTGCCGAGCAGGAACTCCATACCGTCGACCACACCCATTGGGTTGAGGATGCGACGCAGAACCCACATCTTCGAGAGCGTGCCCTTGTCGACCAGCAGTTCCTCTTTTCGCGTGCCAGACTTGGTAATGTCGATCGACGGCCAGGTCCGCTTGTCGGACAGCTTGCGGTCGAGGACGATTTCCGAGTTACCGGTACCCTTGAATTCTTCAAAGATAACCTCGTCCATACGCGAGCCGGTTTCGATCAGAGCTGTCGAAATGATGGTCAGGGAACCACCTTCTTCAATATTACGCGCAGCACCAAAGAAACGTTTCGGGCGCTGCAATGCATTGGCGTCCACACCACCTGTCAGCACTTTGCCCGAAGAGGGAACAACCGTGTTGTAGGCACGTGCAAGCCGCGTGATCGAATCCAGCAAAATCACCACGTCACGCTTGTGCTCAACCAGGCGCTTGGCTTTGGCGATGACCATCTCGGCCACCTGAACATGGCGCGTGGCCGGCTCATCAAAGGTCGAGGAGATAACCTCTCCGCGCACGGTGCGCTGCATATCGGTCACTTCTTCGGGGCGTTCATCGATCAGCAGAACGATCAGATAGATATCGGGATGATTGGCCATGATCGCCTTGGCGATATTTTGCATCATCACCGTCTTACCGGTGCGTGGCGGCGCCACCAGAAGCGCGCGCTGGCCCATGCCAAGCGGGGCCACGATATCAATCACCCGTAGGCTCGGATCCTTGAATTCGGGATCCTCGATCTCAAGCTTGATCTTCCGCTCGGGATAGAGCGGCGTCAGATTGTCAAAGTTCACCCGATGGCGGGTGACATCCACGTCGTCAAAATTGACCTTGTTGACCTTCAGCAGGGCAAAGTACCGCTCACCATCCTTGGGGGAGCGAATTTCACCTTCCACCGTGTCTCCGGTGCGCAGCGCGAAGCGGCGGACCTGATTGGGCGAAACATAAATGTCATCAGGGCCCGGCAGATAGTTCGATTCCGGAGAGCGCAGGAAGCCAAATCCATCCTGCAGCACTTCAAGAACACCAATCCCGTTGATCGGCGCGCCATCATCAGCAAGCGCCTTGAGAATCGCGAACATCAGATCCTGGGTGCGCAGATTGCTTGCCCCTTCGATCTCGAGTTCTTCGGCGAAAATCAAAAGTTCGCCCGGGGTTTTCTGCTTAAGTTGCTGAAGATCCATTGCTTCCATTTTGGAAACCTGTCCTGTGCTGGGAATATAAAAACGACACAGCGGATGCTTGTCGTTGGATTCGGCTGCGAAGTTTCGCGGCACGCCGACGCAGAACGCCGGAAAAAAATAAGAAAATTGCGGAAGATCGAGCGGATGCTCTTTATTGTCTTTCTCGCAGTGACATTACGCACTTAGTGGGCGCCACGCGTCAAGTCAATCCTGATGACCGATTTGCGTCAGAGAAATGTCTAGAATGGGCGGGCTATCACCATGATCACGATGACAATCATCAGAATGGTCGGAACTTCGTTGGCCCAGCGATAGGCCTTGGTCGAGCGGGTGTTGACGTCCCTCTCAAATTCCTTGCGCCATTTTCCGAATACATGGTGGGCGATGGTCATACCTGCAATGGCTGCCAGCTTGATCCATATCCAGGCTGAACCCCAGTCCACGATTCCCGGCGTAGCCAGCAGCAAACCCCCGAATATATATGTGAGGATCATCGCCGGGTTCATGATGGCGCGCAGCAAACGGCGCTCCATGATTTTGAAGGTTTCGGATTTCTCCGACCCGGGCTCGCTTTCTGCGTGATACACGAACAGCCGGGGCAAATAGAGCATTCCGGCCATCCATGAGATCACCGCAATCACATGAATCGATTTGATCCATGGATAGGCCACTGTCAGAAAATCACCCATGGGTCTTTCCTAGGCCGTGATACGAACAGGACATTTGGACCATTCCGCACCACAAATACGTCCGCCATTTGCGCTGCAGATATTACAATTATTCTCGACATTGCCACGGACCAGCCTGGCCAGGCCCTCAATAAAGGCCGGTGTCACGCCTACAGTGGGGGTACGCAGATAGTTTTTTACCCCGGCATGGTCGGCGACTTCGCGGTACTCAATATCGAGTTCCACAAGAGTTTCAGAATGTTCAGATACAAAAGCGATCGGGACCAGGACAATGCTTTTGCCGTCTTTTCCCGCGCGCGTAATTTCGTCCTCAGTGGATGGCCCGATCCACTCCAAAGGACCAACGCGGCTTTGGTAGCAATTCACCCAGTCCATTTCCTGACCAATTGCCTCGACCACAGCGCGGGTGGATTGTTCCACCTGCCATTGATAGGGATCACCCGCCGCCACAATCTTCTTGGGCAAACCATGTGCTGAAAAAAGAACCCGATAGGGTTCATCGGCCGGCAATTCCGCCATTGCATCACGCACCGATGACGCCACGGCAGAAACAAATCCATCATCCGTCGGGTAGCAACACAGCGCGGTGACAGGAATATCCAAATTGCGAGAGGATGTTTCCTTGTCCCAGACCCGCATCATAGATCCGACCGTCGTGGTCGAGAACTGCGGATAAAGCGGAAGCAAAACAATCCGATCGGGTTTCTGTGCCATCACTTCATTCAGTGTTTCATGGCAGAACGGATGCCAGTACCGCATGGCAACAAAGCAGCGATAGGTCTCTTCACCCTCGATATTGAGAGCAGCTTCCAATGCGTCGGCCTGATCACGCGTATTCTGAAGCAGCGGGGACCCGCCTCCAAGATGGGCGTAAATCTCACGTGCGGTTTTGTCACGACGACTGGAAACGAGTTTTGCCAACATCCAGCGAAATGGCTGTGGCAATCCGAAAATCATCGGATCATTGAACAGATTAAACAGGAACGGTTTGATATCGTCGGGCTTGTCCGGCCCACCAAGATTGTAAAGAACCACAGCGGTGGTCATGCCCGAGACTCCCAGGTGCGAATGATCTCTGCCAGACGTTCGACATGTGATGGCGGGGTTTCTTTATTGATGCCATGGGCCAAATTGAAGACGAAGGGTCCATCGCTCAGCTCTTTGAGAACCTCCCGAGCCGCCCGTTCCATTTCATCGCCACCTGATAACAAATAGGCTGGATCCAGATTGCCCTGGACCGGACAAATCGGCTGAATATCACGTGCAGCTTCAGCTGGGGAAATTGAGGAATCGAGACCCACAGCATCAATCCCGGTCTTGCGGATATAGTCCGGCAATCGTGGGCCAATCCCCCGTGCAAAACCGATAATCGGGATATCTGGCGCCTTTGCTTTCACAGCCGAAACAATGCGTGCGGTTGGTTCTGAAACCCAATTGTCGAACTCGGATGCCGGTACAGCGTTGGCCCATGTATCAAACAGCTGCAGCGCCTGTGCGCCGGATTCAACCTGAGCAACAAGATAGGCAGTTGTGGATTCCACCAGCAGATTGAGCATCGTTTCGAATGCTTCGCGGTTGGAAATCGCCCAGCTTTTTACGGTGTTGAAATCCCGGGTACTGCCTCCCTCAATCATGTAAGTCGCAACAGTCCAGGGCGCGCCTGCAAATCCAATCAGGGCAACATCATCGGGCAACTCGGAACGCACCAAACGGACGGTTTCAAATACCGGTGCGAGATGTTCGAGAGTTCGACCGGGATCCAGCGCCGCCAATTGCGCAGCGGATTTGATTGGATCAAGAACCGGTCCCCGGCCTTCGACAAAACCGACTGTCTGACCAATTGCCTGCGGCACCACAAGAATATCTGAAAACAGGATTGCTGCGTCCGGTCGGAATCTTTCGATAGGTTGCAGGGTGACACGAGCGGCCCGCTCCGGCGTGTAGCAAAGATCGAGAAACCCGTCAGCCTTGGCGCGAAGCTCTCGGTATTCCGGGAGATACCGACCGGCCTGACGCATGAACCAAAACGGTGGGCGAGAACCGGTCTTGCCGGCAAGAGCATCGAGAAACAGGTTTGTCACGTGGCGGTTCAACTGCTGGGGTGAGAAAGTTCAGGCTTGGAAACTGCCCGGACTATGGCGAACAGAGTTGTTCGATGCATTACAAAAATAGTTAAAAGAACGTAGTGATAATTTGAACTGAAGTAGTAGATGTCCGGTGAATCCAAGGGATAACTTTCTGTGCACATTTTTGTCCCGAGGCTTCTGAGATGCTTATCTGAATACACATTCGTTTGTGGGCAGGATTGCTATCTCCTTGTTTCATAACCTTTACGTCATTTCACAGGGTGTGGATTGTCGGGGACGAGGTCATGAACAGATTGTGTGTGAAGATTCCACGCGCACTGTCTGTAAACTTTATCCGCCTTGGGATGACAGGACCGACAACGAACGGCATAACGGTGAACGAATTTTGGCATGTTCAAAAAAGTCATGCTTATCCACCAGTCCAGTAAAACTGCACACAGCCTGATTGATCAAATTCATGACCGAAACGCGGGAACCCTTCCATCTTCACCTGGTCTCTGACTCGACCGGGGAGACCATCCGCTCGGTTTCGCGGGCTTGCCTGGCGCAGTTCGAAGATACCGAAGTGATCGAACATTTCTGGCCCATGGCTCGAACGGCGAAGGCTATGAACCTTGTGTTGGAAGAGATCAGTGAGAAACCCGGACCGGTTATGTTTACGGTCGTTAATGACAAGCTCGGTGAACAACTCGTCCGTGGATGTCGTCTGCGCCAGGTTCCCTGCATCTCTGTTCTTGATCCGGTGATTGAGGCTGTCGGCAGCTTTCTTGGAATGGAGCCAACCAATGAGATTGGTGGGCAGCACGAACTCGACGCGGCATATTTTCAGCGTATTGAAGCCATGGACTGGACCTTGTCCCATGATGATGGTCAGCGGACACATGAACTTGATGGATCGGATATTGTATTGATCGGCGTTTCGCGGACATCCAAAACACCGACATGTCTCTATCTCGCCAACCGGGGTATCAAGGCTGCCAATGTCCCCTGGGTGCCCGGCATACCGCTGCCGCCGGGACTTGATAAGCTTGAAAACCCGTTGGTGATTGGCCTGACCAATGACCCCAAGCGGCTTGTTGAATTGCGGCGGGCTCGGTTGAGCTCCCTGCAGCAGGACGAGGAAACCCCTTATGTCGATTTTGACAAGGTGCGCGAAGAAATTACCGAAGCGCGTCGCTACTTTGCGCGCAACCAGTGGCCTGTAATCGATGTGACGCGCCGGTCTATCGAGGAAACCTCTGCTGCAATCCTCACATTGTACAATCGTCGGCTCGAAGAGAGAGGCGAAGCAGCTCTTTCCCGGCCGAGTGACGTTGTCTCCTGAAATGGCGCGATCTGCACCGCCGTTGGTACTGGCTTCCGCAAGTGCTGTCCGGACGCGGCTTCTGACCTCAGCCGGTGTCACGCATATTGTGGATCCGGCTGATGTGGATGAAGGTGCTGTGCGTGACGCCATGTTGAGTGAACAGGCACCGCATTTTCTGATTGCTGAAGCACTTGCTGAGCTTAAGGCGCAGCGGATTTCACAGACCAGAGAGGGCGCATTGGTTCTCGGGGCGGATCAGGTTCTTTCCTGTGATGGTATTCTGTTCGAGAAGCCACCGGCGGCCGGACATGTACGCGCACATCTGGAGGCGCTTATGGGAAAGGCACACAGTCTCCATACGAGTGCTTGTATCGTTTGTGATGGCGCTGTTGTCTGGCATGAGACCACAGAGGCCGTACTTCACATGCGTACACTTGGTGACAGGTTCATAGATGATTATGTGAACCAGGTTGGCGAGGAAGTTTGTCAGTCAGTTGGCGCTTATCAGCTCGAAGGATTGGGGTCTCAGTTGTTTTCCCGCATTGAGGGCAATTTTTTCGATATTCTGGGTCTTCCCTTGTTGCCGCTTCTTGAGTTTTTGCGAAACAACGACATGCTCCGACGATGACTGCCACATCTTCCCCCCGTTTGCGTGCCGGCGTCATGGGTTGGCCTGTCGCACATTCTCTCTCACCGGTGCTGCATGGGCATTGGCTAAAGCGCTATGGCATTGATGGCAGCTACGAGGCCTTCCCGGTTCGCCCTGAAGATTTAGCTGAAGCGATTTCCGGCCTGCGGCGAGACGGACTGCGCGGTACGAATCTGACAGTACCGCACAAGGAAGCCGCGATGGCGCTGGTCGACAATGTGGACGAGACCGCACAGCGCATCGGGGCTGTGAACACGCTTTTCATGACACCGGACGGCACTTTGAACGCCACGAACACGGACGCCTATGGGCTGATTGAAAATATTCGGGCTGCCGCACCGGATGCTCTTGAAGGCAGGTTTGGCGGCAAACCTGTCGTGATCCTGGGTGCGGGCGGTGCCGCGCGCGCCGCCGTTGTGGGTCTGGCTGATATTGGTGTTTCGGAAATTCGGATCGTCAATCGTACCGTCGCGCGGGCTGAGAGTCTGGCCGGGATTGTCTCCGATCAGGACGTTGTCGTGCGGGCACTGGACTGGGAGAAACGCGACGAAGCCCTTGCGGGCGCCGGGCTTCTGGTGAATACGACGACTTTGGGGATGGAGGGTCAGGCACCCCTTCACATCAACCTCGACAGTTTGTCCGAGGCTGCCGTTGTGAACGATATTGTCTATGCACCGCTGGAAACGGAGTTGCTGTCTGCCGCCAGGGCGCGGGGAAATCCAGCCGTCGACGGTCTGGGGATGTTGCTGCATCAGGCCCGGGCCGGTTTTCGGGAATGGTTCGGTGTCGATCCTGAGGTCGACGATGATCTGCGGAATGCCGTGCTGGCGGCGCGTGGCTAGGCGGGCAAGATGATCGTTCTTGGTCTCACCGGCTCGATCGGAATGGGAAAATCCACAGCGGCGAACATGTTTCGGGCGATGGGTGTGCCGGTGCATGACGCGGATGCAACGGTGCATGATCTTCTCGCCAATGACCGAGGAGTCCGCGCCAGAATCGCATCCCGGTTTCCAAATGTGGTCTCAGGAGATGCGGTGGATCGGCAGGCGTTGGGGGCTGCGGTATTCGGCAATCCCAAGGCGCGGCATGATCTCGAGAACATTCTACACCCGCCGGTTCGTCAGTCCGCGGACCGGTTTCTGCGCAAACATCGTTTGTTGCGCACCGCGCTCGTCGTTCTGGATATCCCGCTGCTGTATGAAACCGGCGGAGAAGCTCGCGTTGATGCTGTCGTGGTTGTGTCGGCACCGGCCGCGCTCCAGCGCCGCCGCGTGATGTCTCGTCCGGGCATGGATGCGGAAAGGTTTGCCGGCATCCTCGCCTCCCAGCTGCCGGATCTTGAGAAACGGCGCCGCGCCGAATTTGTCGTGGAGACCGGCCTCGGCAAAGCCTATACTTTCGTGAAGCTGAAACGGATCGTCCAGGCAATCCGTACCGCGCAATCTGGCTCGCGCGGAAGCGCCTGAAAGCCCTTGTCCCCAAGCGAGCCCCGAAATGCGTGAAATTGTTCTCGATACTGAAACCACCGGCCTTGATCCCTCAAAAGGGGACCGGGTCGTCGAGATTGGCTGTGTGGAAACCATGCATCACATCGCGACCGGTGAGAGTTTCCACGTTTATATAAATCCCGAGCGGGACATGCCGGTCGAGGCGTTCAACGTGCACGGACTGAGCGAAGAGTTTCTATCCGATAAGCCGGTATTTGCGGAGATTCTCGGGGATTTCATGACTTTTATCGGGGATTCGCCGCTGGTCATCCACAATGCCGAATTCGACATGAAGTTCCTCAATTCCGAGCTCAAGAAACTCGGCCGACCAATGCTCGATCGCGATCGTGCGATTGATACCGTGGCGATGGCGCGGCGAAAATTCCCTGGTGCGCAAGCCAATCTGGATGCGCTGTGCCGCCGCTTTGAGATCGATCTCTCACGCCGCGACAAGCATGGCGCCTTGCTCGATGCCGAACTTCTGGCGGATGTTTATCTGCAGCTTTGTGGTGGATTGCAGCCCGGTCTGGAGCTTGCGGGCAATGAGGCGAAATCCGATAGCCCGGTCGTCATTCAAAGACAGGCACGCGAAGCGCGGGCCCATGCGCCCAGTCCCGAAGAACTGGCAGCGCATGCGTTGCTTGTTGAATCGCTAAAAGAACCGGTCTGGGAGACCGATAAAAACCAGAATTAGAGTTCGAACTCGAATTTCTGGCCATCATCTTTTTTGTCAGCCCCATTGCCGCTTTCGGCGGCTGGCGCTGCCTGATCCCCACCTTCACCCTGTTCGGCCTGCGCCTTGGCGGCGCGCTGCTGATAAAGAGCGACAAAGTCGATGGGCTGGACGAGCAGCGGCGGGAAGCCGCCATCGCGAACCGCATCAGCCACAATGGCGCGGGCAAACGGGAACAGCTGACGCGGAGCCTCGATATAGACCAGCGGGGCCATATATTCTTCTGGCACGTCACCGATGGTGAAGATGCCTGCATAGGCGATCTCCACGATGAACAGCGCGGTCTCGCCCGCGGTCCCTTCGGCGCGAAGGGTCAGAGTAACTTCATAGGCCTTTTCAGCGACCTGATTGGCGTTCACATCAATCGCGATCTGGACGTTCGGTTCACCCTGTTGCTGGGACAGCGACTGGGGAGCGTTCGGGTTCTCGAAGGAGAGGTCCTTCACGTATTGCGCGTTGACCAGCATCATCGGCTGTCCGTCCGGGGTGGACGTCCCGCCTGCGGTGGGGTCTGTCGGTGCTGCGGTTTGATCGCTCATGGCGTTATCCGTCTCTGTCATGCGTTCGCTGTAGAATTGGCGCACTGGCTAACATGCTCGTGGGTCGGCGACAACACCGAGACGGGGTCCGCAATAAAATTCAGTGCCGCCGGCCAAGGCGCGGGGTGTTGTCATTTGCGCGATCATCGTCGCGCGCGACCCCGAATTCATCACCATCGATAACCGGTCCGCCGTCAGGTCCGGAACCGTCGCTGGGTCCCGATCCGGTGCCGTACACGGAAAAATGAACGCCACGCGAACGTTCCAGCAGTTTCCAGATGAAGCGGCCCATTATGGCCCGCAGGGGTGGGATCAAAAGCGCAAATCCGAGCGCATCGGTTAGAAATCCGGGGGTTAGCAGCATGACGCCACCCACCAGGACACAGAAACCATTGAAGATTTCCCGCACCGGAAGTCGGTCCTGATTGATCTCCGCCTGGGCGCGGGCAAGGGTCGCGAGGCCCTGTTGGCGCAGCATGCTGGTCCCGATAAAGGCCGTCAGGATCACGATGGCAATGGTCGGCCAGACGCCGATCCAGCCACCGACCTGAATGAAAAGGTAGATTTCGATCACCGGAATACCGATGAACAAGGCGAGAATTACGAGCGGCATTCTTGTTCTTTCATGCAGTTACCCCTATCTAGGTGCTATCAATCATCCGCGCCCGGTATACCGGCGCATGCTGTCTTCAAATAGCTCCGGCTTATTCCAGCCTCAGTTATATATAGGGCGGCGACAACAAAATTGGGACGGATCGCGGCGTGAAATTCATCGACATCATAATTCTTGCGATGATTGCGGCTTTTTTGGTGTTCCGGTTGCGCAATGTTTTGGGCAAGCGGACCGGCAATGAGCGGCCTCCGCAAAACCCCTACGGGAACAGTGAAGACGCTGCCAATGCGGGGCCCGAGGCCAATGATGACGGGAACGTTGTCGCGCTGCCCGGGCAAACAATCGCTGATGATGATATCCCTGACGACACTCCGGCGCGTGATGGTCTGAAGGCGATTCGTAACGCGGATAGCAATTTCTCGGTCGAAGATTTTGTTGAAGGATCCCGTTACGCCTTCGATATGATCGTGACGTCCTTTGCCAATGGCGACCGCGAAACACTTCGTCCGCTGCTGAGTGACGAAGTCTATGAGAATTTTGCCGGTGCGATAGACAGCCGTGAAGCCAATGAAGAGACCATGGAAATGACTCTCGTCGGCATCCGTGAGTCTGAAATTCTGGAAGCCAGCATGGATGGGCGCGTGGCCTTCGTGACGGTGAAAATCGTCACCGAACAGATCGAAGTCGTCCGCGACAAAGAGGGCGAACCGGTTTCGGGTGATCCCAGCAAAGTCTCGACGGTGACCGATATCTGGACCTTTGCGCGCAACACGCGTTCGCGCAATCCGAACTGGACGCTGGTCGCCACCGAAGCGCCAAACTGAGCCTTGAACCGGCCTGCGCGTTTCCTTCTTCTTGCGGGCCTGATGGCTCTGGTGGCCTGTGACCAGACCGAAGAAGAACCCCCTACGCCTGTGGCAGCAGTTAGCTATAGCCCGGTCGCGATAGAAAGCGTTCCGGGCTGGAATGCAGACAACCTGTCTGAAGCCCTGCCGGCCTGGCGTCATTCCTGTCAGAAAATTCTCGGCTTTCAGCCCACGCGTGAACTTGGCCCGGGAGTCGGTACGGCGGGCGATTGGCAGGGGCCCTGTCAGCAGCTCGCATCCGTTGCGGATGGCGACACGCCAGCTCTGCGTGCCTATCTTGAGGAAAACTTCCTTGCGCTTCATGTGACGGGTTCGGACAACCCGCCGGGGCTCTTCACAGGATATTTCGAGCCGATCCTTGAAGCGGCGCGGGAAAAATCCGAACTCTTCGCCGAACCGATCTATGCCCTGCCCGATGACCATGTGACGGTGAACCTGGGCAACTTCGACCCGGCCCTCAAGGGCAAGGCCGTGGTTGGTCGGGTACAGGACAAGAAACTGGTGCCCTATCGTGAACGTGGCGAAATCGACGCCGGGGCGATCACCGATCAGGCACAGACATTGTTCTGGGCACGTGATCCGCTCGATGTATTCATTCTCCAGGTTCAGGGTTCGGGGATTGTCGAATTGCCCGATGGTGCGCGCCAGAGGATCGGGTTCGCAGGTCACAATGGTCATGGTTATGGCTCACTGGGTCGGTGGTTGATCGAACAGGGCGAGTTGCCGGCCAATCGCGCCGCCTGGGAAGACATTCGGGGCTGGCTGGAAGCCAACCCGGATCGTGCCCGTGCTGCACTGGCTGTGAACCGCCGCTACATTTTTTTCCGTGAACTCGATGGTGACGGTCCGCTCGGCGCGGCTGGTGTGCCTCTGACCGCAGAACGATCGATGGCGGTGGACACAAAGCATGTGCCGCTTAACGTCCCGGTCTGGCTTGATATTGAACACCCGGACGGCAAAACACGACTGCAGCGGCTGATGCTGGCTCAGGATGTGGGCAGCGCCATCAAGGGTGTGGTGCGGGGCGATTTCTACTGGGGAACCGGCCGCGCCGCGCTGGACAAGGCCGGCCGCATGAAAAGCACCGGCAGCTATTACATCGTCGTCCCCAAGACGGTCATTCCGGCGAGCTGATCAGCCGCCGCCCGCCCGCTTGGACGCGGCCCAAAAATGTGCTAAACAGGATCGAAACCTAAGGAGTGTGTCATGAGCGAAGCCCCGCGCGTCGCCCTGTTTGTGACCTGTCTGGTCGATCTTTTCCGCCCGAGCGTTGGCTTTGCCGCGGTCAAGCTGATGCAGGATGCCGGTTGTACCGTTGAAGTCCCCGAAGCCCAGACCTGCTGCGGCCAGCCAGCCTACAATTCCGGTGATCGGAAGGACACGATCGCGATTGCCAAACAGGTGATCGCGGCCTTTGAAGGCTATGACTATGTGGTCGCACCTTCGGGGTCATGCGCTGGCATGATCATGAGGCACTATCCCGAGCTTTTGGAGAAGGACCCCGAATGGGCTGACCGGGCACAGGGCCTTGGGTCGCGGACCCACGAACTGGTGTCTTTCCTGACCGATGTGCTCAAGATCGAACATATCGACGCGGCCTTCGATGGCACTGTTACCTATCACGACAGCTGCTCGGGCCTGCGCGAGCTTGGCATCCATGACCAGCCGCGTAAGTTGCTGGCTGATGTTGAGGGCCTGCATCTGCGCGAATTGCCCGATGCCAATGTCTGCTGTGGGTTCGGCGGCACCTTCTGTGTGAAGTATCCCGATATCTCGAACCGGATGGTCGGCAACAAGGCAGATCTGATCGTTGAGACAGGCGCTGAAACCCTGCTCGCCGGCGATATGGGCTGCCTGATGAACATGGCGGGCAAGCTGCAGCGCGATGGTGCGAATGTCCGGGTTCGCCATGTCGCCGAAGTGCTGGCGGGCATGACCGATACGCCTGCGATTGGCGAAGCGCCTGATGATGGGGTGACGTCATGAGCGTTTCGACAACCCGAAACTTCAAGGCCAATGCCGCTGAGCAACTGGCCAATGAAACCCTTCGCGCGGCCCTGACCAAGAGCAAGGGGCATTTCACCGATAGCCGCGCGATTGCTGCGGAGAACCTGCCGGAGTTCGAAGACCTTCGCGACCAGTCCCGCGACATCAAGGATCACACGATCGAGAATCTGGATTTTTACCTGGAGGCCTATGAGGCCAAGGTGAAGGAATCCGGCGGTCATGTGCATTGGGCGCGCACGGCTGAAGATGCGCGCAATATTGTTCTCGAGATCTGCAAGTCCGTTGACGCGAAGGCCGTGAACAAGGGCAAGTCGATGATCTCGGAGGAATGCGCGATCAACGACATGCTCGAAGCCAATGGCATTCGCGCGGTTGAGACCGATCTTGGTGAGTACATCATTCAGCTGCGTGGTGAGACGCCGAGCCACATTATTGCGCCAGCCGTTCATTTGACCAAAGGACAGGTCGAAGAAAGCTTTCGCGAAAACCACACCCATCTTGATCCCGATCGCATTCTCGAAGAACCGCCGACGCTTCTCGATGAAGCCCGCACGATCCTGCGGCAGAAGTACTTTGAAGCCGAGGTTGGCATGACCGGCGCAAACCTTCTTGTGGCTGAAACAGGTTCCTCGATCATCGTCACCAATGAAGGCAATGGCGACCTCTCCCAACTGATCCCCAAAGTGCACATCGTGCTGGCGAGCATTGAGAAGATCGTCCCCACACTCGAAGATGCGACCACGATCCTGCGTGTGTTGGCGCGCTCGGCCACGGGTCAGGAATTCTCCAGCTACACGACGGTCTCCACCGGCCCGAAGCGCGAAGGCGATCCGGACGGCCCGGAGGAATATCACGTCATCCTGCTCGACAATGGTCGGACAGACATGATCGGCACCGAGTTCCAGGAGATGCTGCGTTGCATTCGTTGCGGGGCCTGCATGAACCATTGCCCGGTCTATCAGTCGGTGGGCGGACATGCTTATGGCTGGGTCTATCCCGGTCCGATGGGTTCGGTGCTCTCGCCCGGACTTCTGGGTGTGGACGAGGCCGGTCACCTGCCCAACGCGTCGACCTTCTGCGGGCGTTGCGAGGAAGTGTGCCCGGTGCGCATTCCGTTGCCCAAGCTGATGCGCAACTGGCGTGAGCAGGAATTCGAGAAACATCTCTCGCCCGGCGCAGCCCGTCTCGGGCTGGGCCTCTGGTCGTTCTTTGCACGACGACCAAAACTCTATCAATTGGTGACAGGCATACAGATGCGCGTCCTCGCGCGGGCCGGTCGTGCGCGTGGTCGCTTGTCCTCGGTGCCGCTGGCCAAAGGCTGGACGAAGTATCGCGAACTGCCGGCACCTGAAGGCCGCACCTTCCAGTCCCGCTGGAAATCAGGGGAGCGCCCGCAATGAGCAATGATCGTGAAACCGTTCTTTCCTCGCTCCGCCGCTCGCTGGGTCGCGACGGACCTGTCGATGAAGACACCGCTGCCAAGCTTCGGGCCCGGATGGTGGGGCACGCCCGCAACACCGTTCCGGCACGGACAGCGCTTGACGACGAAGGATTGGTCGAGCTGTTCCAGACCATGGCGGAGAAAGTCCACGCCACGGTTTCCCATGTGCCCGATATGTCAGATGTACCCGATGCGATCGGCGAATATCTCCGCGGTGAAAACCTGCCCTCCGAGATTGTCATGGCGCCCGATGAGACGCTTGATGCGGCGCCCTGGGCGGATAATGCCCTGCTCGAAATCCGGCGTGGTGTGCCGGTGGAATCTGATCAGGTCAGTGTGACGTCTGCGCCAGCGGCTGTGGCGGAGACCGGCACGCTGGCAATGTTTTCTGGTCCCGCACATCCTTCGACCCTCAATTTCATCCCCGAGACCCATGTGGTGGTTTTGCCGAAAGGTCGCGTGGTCAAATCCTATGAGGATGTCTGGGATGCCATCCGCGCCCAGGCCGCCGATCCGGAATCCGGTCGTGATGGTCAGCTGCCACGCACGGTGAATTTCATCACCGGCCCGTCCCGTTCGGGCGATATCGAACAGACACTTCTGCTGGGTGCCCATGGTCCCCGGCGTCTGCACATCGTGATCGTCGACGGCGAATGATCCGGCGGGGCACATGATGCCCGCCGCGGGAGACGGGGACGACAACGACGAAGACCTGTTTCGTCGGGTCTTTGCCGATGCAAAGCCCCTGAAAAAGAAACGCCCGGTCCCCGAACACCCGGCTGCCAAGGCGGGCCGCAAGGCTGCGCCAAAAACATCACCCGATAAGAAACCCGCCGCACGCCCTGCGCCGCGGATGCCGGTGGCTGCTGCCCCCGCGCCAAAGCCCGCCCGTGATTTGGCCGCTGGTGACTACACCGGCATGGATCGCCGCACCGCCGACCGGTTTCGCAAGGGCAAGATGGACATCGACGGCCGTCTCGATCTGCACGGCATGTATCAGGACGCCGCGCACGCAGCCCTGAACGATTTCATTGTCGCCAGTGCTGCGATGGGTCGCCGCAAGGTTCTGGTGATCACAGGCCGTGGATCACGCGAGGGCACGGGCGTGCTCCGCGAACGCCTGCCCCAATGGCTCAACCAGGCGCCTTGTCGGGATCATGTGGTGTCCTTCACGGGTGCCCGGCCCCAGCATGGCCGCGACGGCGCGTTCTATGTGCTGCTGCGCCGCAAGCGGGACCGGGATGGATGACGCCGTTCGGTGCAAAAGTTCGCGCGTTGCGCGCAGACCGCAACATCACCCTCAAACAGATGGCCGCGGATTTGCAATTGTCTGAGGCCTATCTGTCGACCCTCGAACATGGCCGCCGGGGCCGTCCGTCCGAAGCGCTCACGGTCCAGATCTGCGAGTACTTCAATCTGATCTGGGACGATTACGAAGAGATGCACCGATTGGCTGCGCTCTCTCACCCTAGGGTGACGGTCGACACATCCGGCCTCACGCCGGCCCACACCGAACTTGCCAACACACTGGCTGAAAAGGTTCAGGATATCTCCGAACAAGACGCCATCGCCCTCCTCGCGCGACTGCGTGGTGATTTGTATTAGGGGGAGCTGGGCTGTCGAACCCAAGCTCATCTCCCTCTCCTCCCCGGAGGAGAGGGTCGGGGTGAGGTGGGTTCTGCTCGATATCCAAAAAGGAAGAACGGCAAAATCCCGTCGGGACACTTTAGCAAACTGTTGTTCGCGAAGCTGTTTGACGGATTGCCGTCCCCTACCTCACCCGGTTCGCTGTGCTCACCACCCTCTCCTCGCAAGAGGAGAGGGTTTTGTCCGCCGCCTAGTCGTCGAACAGCATGGCCACGCAGCGGATCCAGCCGCCCGATGCGCCTTTGATCTTGTAGGGCATGCAGCTGACCATGAAACCGTGATCGGGAAGTGTCTCGAGGTGGAGCAGCTTTTCCATGTGGCAATAGGGTTGTTCGATGCCGGCCCAGTGGCCCTGCCAGACCGCCATAGCGTCCTTGTCCTTGGCATAGGTTTCCTGCTGCAGCGAGAACGGTGCGTCCCAGCCCCAGGCATCAATACCCGTCACCCGGACACCGTGTTCCTGGGTCAGATAGAGCGTGGCCTCCCGGCCCATGCCGATGCCGCTGCTCAGATATTTTTCGGTGCCATAATTCTCGCTGGCCTTGGTGTTCACCAGAACGATGTCGAGGGGCTGCAGCTCGTAGTTGATGCGCTTGAGTTCGGCTTCCACGTCATCAGGCTGCACGATGTAGCCGTCGGGGAAATGGCGGAAATCGAACTTCACGGCCGGGCGGTAGAACCAGTCGAGCGGCAGCTCGTCGATGGTCTTCATCCGGTTCCCGTCCTTGTCGTGGGAATGGTAGTGCCACGGCGCATCGATATGGGTGCCGTTATGGGTGGTCAGGGTGACGACCTCCCAGGCCCAGCCCTCCCCGTCCGGCAGGTCGACCGGCCGCATGCCTGGGAAAAACCCGGCCATCGCCTCGGCATTGGCCTTCTGGTCGATATACTCGATTTTCGGACGCATGATTTCCGGATCGACGATGGTGTCGTTGTCGAGCGGCATGGACAGATCGATGACTTTTGTTGGCACTTGCATGATGTTCTCCCCAGGGGCGTGTTGTTTGTTGGGGGGAGTTTACGCTGCTGCGTGCCGCGGGGAAACTGGTGATCCGCTGAATTTGGGAACGGCTGGAACTCGCTTGTCATTGCGAGGCGGCCGGTGGGCCAACGAAGCAATCTAGTCCTGCGGGTATCGCGGCCCTGGATTGCTTCGGCCTTACAGGCCTCGCAATGACGGTGGGGAAGTTTACAGAATAAACTTCGACAGATCGGCGTTCTTGGTGAGCTCTTCGAGCTGTGTGCGCACCATCTCGCCATCGATGGTGATCTCTTCGCCGTCCCGGTCCGGGGCGGTGAAGCTGATGTCCTCGAGAAGCCGTTCCAGCAAGGTGTGCAAGCGGCGGGCGCCAATATTTTCGACCGACTGATTGATCTCGGCAGACATATCCGCGATGGCGTCGATGGCGTCCTCGGTGAATTCCAGGGTGATGCCTTCCGTTCCCATCAGGGCGATATACTGACGGATCAGGCTGTTCTCGGGTTCGCGCAGGATGCGTCCGAAGTCTTCACGGGTGAGCGCACTGAGCTCAACCCGGATCGGCAGGCGGCCCTGCAGCTCGGGCAGTAGATCCGACGGCTTGGCCAGATGGAATGCGCCGGACGCGATAAACAGAATGTGGTCGGTTTTGACGGCACCGTATTTGGTGGCGACGGTCGTGCCTTCGATCAGCGGCAACAGGTCGCGCTGGACCCCTTCCCGGCTGACATCGCCGCCCTGACGGTCACTGCGCGCGGTGATTTTGTCGATCTCATCAAGGAAGACGATGCCGTTGTCTTCGACGGATTTGAGCGCCTCCTGAATGACCTTGTCGTCATCGAGAAGCTTGTCGGCTTCGTCGGCGAGCAGCACTTCATAGCTTTCCAGGACCGTCATGCGACGTGATTTGGTCTGCTGGCCGAAGGCTTTGCCCAACATATCGTTGAGGTTGATCATCCCCATTTGGCCGCCGGGCATGCCGGGAATATCCATGGTCGGGAGCTGTCCGCCAGCGGAGTCAGCGACCTGCACTTCGATTTCCTTGTCGTCGAGATCGCCGGCGCGGAGCTTGATCTGGAAGGAGTTGCGGGTGGCCTCGCTGGCGTTCTCCCCCACAAGTGCGTCAAGCACGCGCTTCTCGGCGTTGAGTTCGGCCTGGGCCTTCACTTCCTTGCGGCGGGATTCCTTGGTGATCAGGATTGCCTGTTCGACCAGATCGCGGACAATCGATTCCACGTCCCGGCCGACATAGCCGACTTCGGTAAACTTGGTGGCCTCGATCTTGATGAAGGGTGCCTGGGCCAGCTTGGCCAGCCGGCGCGAAATTTCTGTCTTTCCGACACCCGTGGGGCCGACCATCAGAATGTTCTTGGGCAGGACCTCTTCGCGCAGATCATCGGGCAGCTGCTGGCGCCGCCAGCGGTTGCGCAATGCGATGGCGACGGCACGTTTGGCGTCGTTCTGCCCGATAATGAAGCGGTCGAGTTCGGAGACGATTTCGCGCGGGGAAAAATTGGTCATGAAATGCCTAGAGACTTTCGATGGTCAGGTTGGTGTTTGTGTAAACGCAAATATCGGCCGCGATGGCCATCGCCTTCTCGGCGACCTGGCGTGCGTCCATGTCATCATTGTCGACCAGCGCCCGGGCGGCGGCGAGTGCGTAATTGCCGCCCGATCCGATGGCGATGATCCCGTCATCGGGTTCGAGCACATCGCCGGTGCCGGTCAGCACGAGTGAAGCGTCCTTGCTGGCGACGGCCATCATGGCCTCGAGGCGGCGCAGATACCGGTCTGTGCGCCAGTCCTTGGCCAGTTCGACGCAGGCGCGGACGAGTTGGCCCGGGTGGCTTTCGAGTTTGGCTTCGAGACGTTCGAACAGGGTCATGGCGTCTGCCGTGGCCCCGGCAAAGCCGGCGATCACGCTGCCATCCCCCAGCGGACGAACCTTGCGGGCCGTGGCCTTGATGACGGTCTGGCCGAGTGTCACCTGCCCGTCTCCGGCGATGACCACGCTGTCGCCCTTGCGGACGCAGAGAATGGTGGTGCCGTGCCAGGACGGGATGCGGTCATCGTGTTGCGAAGCGTTCATGGTCAATTCCGAGTTGTGCGGGCGTCGCCCCGTGAGACAGCGAGTCCTGACGCATCCGGGCAGGCGGCGCAATGGCTCCGTGTGTCGGAACCCGTGGCCGGAGTCTGCATTTGGGGTCCGGTAAAAAAGGTTCAAGTGGAATCAGGCGACGACTTCGATCACAAACCGGAAGGGTGAGTCTGAACCGCCTGCGATAATTTCGTTCTCGCCAATATGGAGTTCGACGGCGTTGAGTGGTTCTTCGATGCCAATCCGCAGACCGTTGACCACAGTGCCAAGCTGGCTTCCGACATCCCGGATCATCAGGGCGTTGTGACCGCGTTCGATCACGAAATGACTGCGTGAGAGATTATAGGGTTTGGAATCAGGAAACATCAGCGCGATTTCGGTGCGGGGTGATTGTTCGCCCCGCAGCGGTTTTCGCCCGATCCCGAACGGCATCTGCGTGATTTCGAGGCCCCGTCGCGACAGGCCTGCGCGTGTGGCGGAACTGGCGGGCTTCACATGGACATGGGACCAATTGCCGGGTTTGGCGATGGGGCCGTCATGGTCAACCGGCACGGTCTCGCGCTCGGCCTTCGGGACGAGATCCAGCTGAGAAAGGATCGCGTTGGCGGTTTCGCGCACAAGTTCGGGGTTGCGGCTGAGCTGGGCCGAGACGCTGGTGCGGTCGACACTGACGGCCTCGACATGGCCTCTGGCGATTGCGCGAAATTCCTGGCCGCCGCCAAACAACAGACTGACAGCGCCGAGCACAGCGCCCTGCCCGACGCGATCGATGAGCGTGCCCAGCCCGCTCCGCAATTCCACGTGTCCCGAGAGAATGACGAATCCCATCTCATGGTCGGAATCCACTTCGAGCAGGATTTCGCCGTCGGCAAAGCTTCGGGTTCGGGCAGGCAGGTTCGACATCTGGACAGGAAATCATGGAACAGGACTGAAACGAAAGCCCATGATGGCTATATTTGTCTGCCACGCCAATCCTCTTCCGGGATGGCGCCCGCGCGCCACGCCTGCTATCTAGGCGCCGCATTCGGTCCAATACCGACCTGCAGGAGCATAAGATGAGCGTTAAAGAGCTTTCCGCAAGCAGCGACAGTGACAAACGCGTCGCAGACGTCGCGCGGACGACCAAAGAAACGGACATTAGCGCCGCGGTAAACCTTGATGGGACCGGGGTCTATGACATCGAAACTGGTATCGGTTTTCTCGATCACATGCTGGAGCAGCTCTCGCGGCACAGTCTGATCGACCTGACCGTGCGCGCAAAGGGCGACCTGCACATCGATTTTCACCACACCACCGAAGATTCCGGTTATGCGGTGGGCGAGGCTATCAGCCTCGCACTGGGGGACCGGCGCGGTATTCGCCGGTATGGGGATGCGTTGATTCCAATGGATGAAACCCTCACCCGTGTGGCGCTGGATTTGTCCAATCGACCATATCTGGTCTGGAGGGTGCCGTTTACACAGCCAAAACTCGGTGAAATGGATACCGAGCTGTTTTTGGAGTGGTATCGGGCATTTGCGCAATCGGCAGGGATGACCCTGCATGTCGAAACGCTTTATGGCGAGAACAATCACCACATGATTGAGTCCTGCTATAAGGGTTTGGCGCGTGCATTGCGCGTTGCGGTGGAGATTGATCCGCGTCGGCGCGATGCTGTGCCTTCGACAAAAGGTGTATTGGGCGGCTCCATCTCCGAGTAGTGGTGTCTATGGCCCGGATTACTAGGGTTTAGAGGAATTTGGCTATGACCGAATCCGGCAGCGCGCCCGGGGAGCAGGAAGTCCGGCGTGGAGACGCGACGCCGGGCGCGCTGCCCACGCTTATTAACACTACCCGGTATGGCTTTCTTGTGAAATGGCGGAAAACCATCGTTGATCGAATGGTCGCGGCACGATCGAGACGCGCAAAGGCGACGCTAAAAAGGCATACCGAACTATGGAGCCTCATGACCGAAGCGGCGGCGGGTACGGCTGTTACGGGCGCGTCGTACTCGGACTACCTTACGCTCTACGAGCAGGTTAAGTCATTTAAACCAAAGGAAATATTGGAGTGCGGTACGGGTATTACCACGGTGGTTTTGGCGCAGGCACTACTTGAAAATGCACGTGAAACCGGCGGTGATCCTGGTCGCGTTACCTCCATGGAAGATGATCAAGAGTGGTATGACGTCGCCAAAACCCGGCTGCCCGAAGCCGTGTCGTCTGTCGTGGATTTGATTCACAGTCCGAAGGTGGACGGCTACTACAAATGCTTCCGTGGCGTGATGTACGAGACGGTTCCCGACCGGCCCTATGATTTTGTGTTTTCTGACGGACCCGATCGACATTCACCGGTGAACGGTGACAAGTTGTTTAATCTGGACCTGATTAACGTTGTCCGCCGCGCTGACCGGCCGGTTCGGGCGGTGGTGGATAACCACTACCTCACATTTTACATTCTCCAGAAGGTCTTTGGCGTTTCCCTGGCCCGTTACAGCACCAGCCACAAGCTGATGTTTGTGGGGCCGGTCACCAAAGATGACGTCCGGTTCCTCAAGAAGGAGTCATTTATCCCGGATTTACGCCTGTTTGGGACAACCGAGCTCAAATTGCGTATGGCCCGGGAAGACTGGTTTGGGGGACCCTGAGTATGGCGCGGAGCATATTCACGGTACATGCACGCAGCTGGTCGCCAGCGGGTGATGGGGATGCGGTCTTTGTTCGGGAGGGCTTCTCTTGGCCGGCCTTCATTTTCGGGCCGATCTGGGCGCTCTGGTTTGGCATGTGGAAGACCGCCATCTTGTTACTGGTTCTGTCGATAGTAGTGTCAGGTATTTTGGTAGTGGTAGGTATTACCGAGGCCGGGGAACTCGCTGTGACATTGGCATTGCAGACATTGATGGGCCTGTGGGGAAATGATTGGCGCAGGTATGTCCTCGTCCGTAGTGACTATCTAGAACGCGCTGTTGTATCGGGGCGAAAACTGGCAGATGCTGAGCACCACTACTTTGCGGGGACACGCTGAATCCATGGAAACCGTCGTCATCATTGATTATGGGTCTGGCAATCTGCGCTCGGCCGCCAAAGCGTTTGAGCGGGCGGCCTATGAAGGTAATCTGGATCGTCGAATCGTCGTTTCAGATGCACCGGACGTGGTAGCGCATGCGGACCGTGTGGTATTGCCGGGCGTAGGTGCATTTCGAGACTGTCGTGAGGGCCTGGAGGCGCGATCGGGGATGATCGAGGCGCTTGAAGAGGTTGTGCGGGTCAAGGGCCAGCCATTTCTGGGTATATGTGTGGGAATGCAGCTTATGGCGACACGTGGCCAGGAGCACGGTATGACCTATGGTTTTGGCTGGATTCCGGGCGAAGTTGTGGCGATTACACCCCAGGAAACCGCCCTGAAAATACCGCATATGGGGTGGAATGAACTGGATATTCATGTGCCGGTGCACGCCCTTTTTTCTGGCTTTGCTGAACCCAATCCTCATGCCTATTTCGTCCATAGTTATCAGCTCGCCGCAGAAAATCCTGACGATGTGGTCGCCAGTGTTGAGTATGGCGGCACGATTACGGCTGCTGTGGGGCGGGACAACATGATCGGGACCCAGTTTCATCCCGAAAAAAGTCAGGCCACCGGATTGGCCCTGATTTCGGAATTCCTCCGGTGGTCACCATGACCGATACAAAGGTCGAACGTTTGGGCGAGTTTCGCGGGAACGATCTGGCCGATTTGTGTGACGCTGCGGAGGTCGCGATTGTGGCTGGTGGCGGATTTGGATGGTTGCAACCACCGCGCCGTGACGTCATGGAGGCTTACTGGCGCGGAACTCTGCTGGTGCCGGGCCGTACAGTTATTGTGGGACGCCTGGACGGTGTAATTGCCGGTGCAGCACAGCTGGTGCGACCGCGTCCCAATGCCGAAGCCCAGTCTTTTGCAGTCCAGGTATCGACGTTCTTTATGGCGCCCTGGGCACGTGGTCACGCACTGGCGCCCGCTATTCTGGAAGCGTGCGAGGATGTCGCCCGTCGCGAAGGTTTTACAGTGCTGAATATGGATGTTCGCGAGACTCAGGAGCGGGCCATTCAAATTTTTGAAGAAAGCGGATATGTCCGCTGGGGCACTCACCCCAAATATGAGCGTTTTGCCGGTGAATATATTGCCGGCCACTACTACATGAAGGACCTCTAGGTAGTTCTGATGATTTTGTTTCCTGCGATTGATTTGAAAGACGGAGCCTGTGTTCGCTTGCTGCGGGGGGATATGGATGCGGCAACGGTCTTCAATGACAGCCCGGCAAATCAGGCCCTGGCATTTGTCGAGGCGGGGACTGACTGGCTCCACATGGTGGACCTCAATGGGGCCTTTGATGGCGAGTCCGTAAATGGCGATGCGGTGCGTGCGATCCTTGATGTCACCCGTGCGGCAAATGTGAGGGTTCAGCTGGGCGGCGGTATTCGCACCCGCGATCAGGTGGCTGCCTGGCTGGCAGACGGGATTGATCGGGTGATCCTCGGCACGGCGGCCGTGAAGGATCCCGAACTGGTGATCGCTTCATGCCGGGAGTTCCCGGGCCGGGTTGCGGTCGGTATCGACGCGCGCGGTGGTCGGGTGGCCGTTGAGGGATGGGCTGAAACATCCGATCTCGCCGTTGAGGAACTTGCCAAACGGTTCGCTGATGTTGGAGTTGCGGCAATTATTTATACAGATATTGATCGTGATGGTGCCATGGAGGGACCCAATGTCGACGCCACAGTGGCGCTCGCCGCGGCGATTGATATTCCGGTAATCGCGTCCGGCGGCGTTTCATCGATTGCGGATGTCGAAGTCTTTCTTCCTTATGCCGATCGCGGCATTGCTGGCGTTATTTCGGGCCGGGCCATCTATGATGGTCGTATCGATCTGGCTGATGCGCTGATGCGCTTGCGGGATGCCGCCTGATGCTCAAGGTGCGCATCATTCCCTGTCTGGACGTGAAAGACGGTCGCGTGGTGAAGGGCGTAAACTTTGTTGGTCTGCGCGATGCCGGCGACCCCGTAGAACAGGCTCAGGTCTATGACCGGGCAGGTGCAGATGAGCTTTGTTTCCTCGACATCACCGCCAGCCATGAAGACCGCGATATAATTTTCGATGTGGTCTCGCGCACAGCAGAGGCGTGTTTCATGCCCCTGACCGTCGGAGGTGGTGTTCGCACCGTTGAGGATATCCGGAAGCTCCTGCTTGCCGGGGCCGACAAAGTGTCGATCAACACGGCGGCTGTGACCAATCCCGAATTTGTGCGCGAAGCGGCCGAAAAGTTTGGCAGCCAGTGTATCGTTGTTGCCATTGATGCAAAGGCGACAGGGGAGAACACCTGGGAGGTTTTTACCCATGGCGGACGTAATCCGACGGGACTGGATGCCATCGTGTGGGCCAAGCAAATGGCGGAATTCGGTGCAGGCGAAATCCTGCTGACGTCCATGGACAAGGACGGAACAAAATCGGGTTTTGATGTGGCTTTGACACGCGCGCTTTCTGACGCGGTGAACATCCCGGTGATTGCGTCAGGAGGGGTGGGGACCCTGGATCATTTGGTGGCGGGCGCGCGCGACGGTCATGCGTCGGCCGTATTGGCCGCTTCAATTTTTCACTTTGGTGAACACTCCATCGGTGAAGCAAAATCACACATGCACAAAGCCGGTGTTCCGGTGCGGCTCGTCACGGAGGCAGGGGAATGAGCGAAACCCAATCAGGCGAAATTCTGG
Source organism: uncultured Alphaproteobacteria bacterium (assembly GCA_943787745.1). Lineage (GTDB taxonomy): Bacteria > Pseudomonadota > Alphaproteobacteria > UBA6615 > UBA6615 > JABJAG01. The sequence continues at coordinate 50,483 of CALSNJ010000003.1, forward strand.
ACGCCCTTTATGCGGTGATCGAATCCCGCCGTGGTTCAGATCCTGAATCATCATATACCGCCAGTCTTCTGCACAAGGGCACGAGCAAGATTGCCGAAAAAGTCGGCGAAGAAGCTGTTGAAACAGTTATCGCGGCCCTGAAAGAAGGACCGGATGCCCTTGCTTCGGAAAGCGCCGATTTGCTCTATCACCTCTGTGTGCTTTGGGCGGATGCGGGTCTTCGTCCTGAAGACGTCTGGAACAAACTTGCCGAACGGGAAGGCATATCGGGCCTGACTGAAAAAGCGAACCGGAAGACCTAGCTATGGCGTATGACTCCGAGAATATCTTTGCGAAAATTCTGCGCGGCGAGATCCCCTGCAACAAGGTTTATGAGAATCAGCACGCGCTGGCGTTTCACGACATCAATCCGCAGGCACCCACCCATGTGTTGGTGATCCCCAAGGGGCCCTATGTTTCCAATGATGATTTTACCGCGTCTGCAACTGATGCAGAGATCGTCGGTTTCTTTCGTGCCGTTGGGCATGTCGCGCGTGAGTTGGGTGTCGCCGATCCGGGATACCGCCTGATTGCCAACACCGGCATTGAGGGTGGCCAGGAAGTCCCGCATTTCCATGTGCATATCTGCGGTGGCCGGCCATTGGGGCGGATGATCAACCCGGCAGGCTGATTTGTCCTCTTGCCGCGCATTTCCGTATCGGAGAGGATTGGAGAAGAGGAGAACAGCATGACCTACGAAACAATTGACGTTCAGGAAATGTCGCCGGCTTGTGGCGCAATCATTGAGGGGATCGATCTTTCTCAGGATCTGACCAACCGCCAGTTCGATGAAATTCATGAGGCACTTCTGGACCGCACGGTCATTGTGTTTCGTGATCAGGATTTGACGCCCGCACAACAGGTCGCGTTTGCGCGTCGCTTTGGGGAACCGCAGCCCTCGGCGGTCTCGGGGTTCGAGAAAAGCAAGGAAAATCCCGAAATCGATATCCTTGAATACGATGCCGCAAATCCTCCCCATGTGACGCGGGATCTCTGGCACACCGATTTTGTGGGAACCGAACGCCCGACCATGGGCACGGTGCTCTACGCCAAGGATATTCCTCCGCGCGGCGGCGATACGGTCTGGGTCAATATGATCGCGGCCTATGAAGCGCTATCGGACAGGATGAAGGCCCATCTCGAGGGTCTTGAGGCTTATCACGATTCCTACCTCCCATATGCCGAGGAAGCGCGCCCGGAAATGTATGAGGGTGAGAAGGGGACCGACTTTCTGCGCGACAAGCGCGCGCAGTATTTTCCGGCGTTGCATCCTGTCATTCGCACCCATCCGGTGACGGGAAAGCGTGGTCTTTTCGTGAATGAATCCATGACCACTTTCATCAAGGGTATGGACCGAAAAGAAAGCGATATGCTGCTGCGGTATCTGTTCGATTACCTGCGTACGCCGGAGTTCAACTATCGCCACAAATGGAAGACCAACGATCTCGCGGTGTGGGACAATCGCGTTTCGCTGCATTACGCATTGTTCGACTACACCGAGCACCGCCTCATGCACCGGATTGTCATTCAGGGTGATGTGCCGCACGCGTGACTTCGACATCAGCTGGAAACAATGACGGGGCCGACAGTGATGTCGGCCCCGTTTGCTTTGGCGCACCCTTTCGCAGGATGTCCGCCGAATCAGGCGTGGCGGTGAGCTCCGACCGAGAACAGGCGGGAGGGGGCCTGTTTCAGGTAGCGGAACGCCGCAGACAACGCCTGATAGATCATTTCTGACCGGAGTTGCTCTGCTGTGCGAATTACAGCGTGAAGCTCTTCGGCAGTGAATTCCCGGTTCTTCGTCGTTTCGTCGAACGGGGTGGTGTTGTTCTGGGCTTCGATCATTTTCAATGACTCCGTCGTAGATGTGACGGCATCACCTCCGCGCGCCTTGTTCTTTGTTGCAGCGCACAATGGATATATAGGCCGTAAGTCAGGCGTTTACACCTGCGTATTGTGCAATGCACAATTGCGAGTTGTGCATTCTGTGCTGCACATTATATTGCGCAACATAAGCGCAGCATTCGGCACAATTGACCGCTCAGGCGATTGCGATGTTATCGATCAGGCGTGTGGCGCCCAGCCAGGCGGCTGTCAGAATCCGCAGTGATTGTTTGGGTCCTGAGTTTTGCTCCGGCACTGCAAGGGTCGCGGCATCGCGAACCTCGAAATATTCGACCGGGGCAAACCCGGCTTCCCGCAGACCAATTACGGCAGCGCTGCAAACCTGCTGGATGTCATCCCCGGCAGATATTTTGATCGCAGCTTCTGTGAGGATCTGATGCAGGACGGGGGCGAGGATGCGCTCGTCGGCGCTGAGATGTGTGTTACGTGACGACATGGCAAGGCCATCAGGCTCGCGAACCGTTGGTACACCGATAATTTTTACCGGAATATCAAGATCACGTGTCAGGCTTTTGATCACCTGCAGTTGTTGGAAATCCTTTTCGCCAAACAGCGCCACATCAGGAAGGGTCTGAAGCAGCAGCTTGGTTACAACCGTGGCGACGCCCGCAAAGTGGCCAGGGCGGTGATCCCCACACAGGCCCTCGCTGACGCCTTTGACCGTGACGCTTGTCGCAAATCCATCGGGATAGATTTCCGAGACATCAGGCGCAAACAGCAGATCAATCTCGTCCTGTTGCAGCCGCTCGATGTCTTTGGCTTCGCGTCGTGGATAGGTGGAGAGGTCTTCGTTTTCGGCAAACTGCGTCGGGTTGACGAAGATTGTTGCGACCACCCGGTCCGCCCGTGAGCGGGCTTCTTGCATCAACGTCATATGCGCTTCGTGGAGAGCGCCCATGGTCGGCACAAGCGCGACGGTTTGTCCGTCGCGCCGCCATGCGGTGACGGTCGCGCGCAGTTCGGGGATCGTGCGAACGATCTTGAGGTCCGACATCGCTCGGTTCTCCGTCACTTCGCCTTGGTGTTTGCGGGCTCGGGATCAAAGCAATGCTCGGGACCGGGGAAGCTGCGTGACTTCACCTCGCGGGCATAATCTGCGGCGACAGTGCCGAGTTGATCACCGAGTTCGGCGTAGCGCTTGGCAAATTTCGGGGTGAAGCTGCCGAACATTCCGATCATGTCCTCGGTCACCAGAACCTGACCGTCGCAGGCCGGGGAGGCCCCGATTCCGATCGTCGGGATGTGCGTTTCTTCTGTAATGGCCCTGGCCAGGGGTTCGGGTACACCCTCGATCACGATCCCGAAAGCGCCCGCCTCCTCGACAGCCTGCGCATCAGCGCGAACGGCCGCCGCGCGTTCGTCCCCGCGTCCCTGAACGCGGAACCCGCCGAAAGCGTTTACGGATTGCGGTGTCAGGCCGATATGGGCAAGCACGGGAATGCCGCGGGCGGTCAGAAAGGCAATGGTCGGTGCCATCGAAACCCCGCCTTCCAGCTTGACGGCGGCGCAACCGGTTTCTGCCAGCACCCGCGCGGCGGCTTGATAGGCGTCTTCGGGGGAGGCCTCATAGGTGCTGAACGGCATATCGACCACGATGCAGGCGCGTTCGCTGCCGCGTACCACAGCCGCACCGTGGGCAATCATCATGTCCAGGGTGACAGGTAGCGTCGACTCAAAGCCGTATACGACCATCCCAAGGGAATCCCCGACCAGCAGGAAGTCCACATGCGGATCCAGCATCCGGGCCATGGGCGCGGTATAGGCCGTGAGGCTGACAATGGGTTCGCCGCCCTTGCGGGCACGTATTTCCGGCACGCCAATGCGGCGGGTTTGCGACGGTGCGCTCGTCATATTTGTTCCCCTGATCAGCTTTGGTGCCAATTCTCGCGCGGACGCTAATTGTGCGTCGCACAATTTGCAAGTTGCGGCTGCGCAGAAGGTTGGGTGTGGTCAGGCCCGCCCGAGAATCGTGACGCAGGCAATGGCCTCTTCGATGCCGTGGAACCCGCCACCATTTTCAGCAATCGCGTAGCGTGCGTTCTCGACCTGACGGCCACCGGCTTCCCCGCGCAATTGCGTGGTGAGTTCGAAGATTTGTGCAAGCCCGGTGGCCCCGACCGGATGTCCCTTGGATTCCAGTCCGCCGGATGGATTGACGGGGATTGTCCCGCCCAGCGATGTAGCGCCGGACTGGGTGAGGGCACCGCCGGCCCCAAACTCGCAAAATCCGAGATTCTCGATCTGCTGGAGCTCGGCAAAGGCGGTGGCGTCATGTACCTCGGCGACATTCATATCGTCGGGGCCCAGCCCGGCAATTTCATAGGCATCGCGCGCAGCCCGGGCGGTGACGTGGCGCGCAAACTCCTCGGGCTTGCGGTCCGAGCCGCTGCGCAGGGCTGTTGCATGAATCTTCACCGCGCGCGATTTGTCGAATCGGTGGAGCTCTTCCTCGCGGCACAGGATCGCTGCGGCCGCGCCATCGGAAATCGGTGAACACATCGGCAGGGTCAACGGCCAGCTGATCTTTCGAGCCCCCATCACTTCGTCGACGGTCATCGGTGCCTGGTACTGGGACAACGGATTATGCTGGGAATGAACGTGGTTCTTGGCAGCCACAGCGGCAATCTGTTCCTGGGTGGTGCCGAACGTTGCCATATGGAACTTCGCCAGCGCGGCATAGACATCCATGAACACGCTGCGCGCGCCGGAGTCTTCGGGTCCGTCGGGGTCGTCCATGTCGGCCCCGAGTGCGAGCAGCCGGTTGGTGGCGGCCTTCCACATCGTGGACATCCCAACCGCCATCGAAGACCGAGAACATTTTGGCCTTGTCGGTGTGGAACATCTTCTCCGCACCAACAGCGAGGGCGACCCCGCCGCGTCCGGCTTCCAGCCATGTTGTCGCCATGTCGAGCGCGGTCGACGCGCTCGCGCACGCATTCTCGACATTGGTCACCGGGATTTCCTGGATGCCCATATTGCGCAAGGCGATTTCCCCGGGGATTGAGCCCTGGCCCTCAAGCGTGCTTTGGGCCGCATTGGCGAACCATGCACCCTCGATATCGGCGATCCCGGCACCGGCATCCATGAGGGCCGCATTGACGGCCTCGGCCGTGAGCTCCTTGACCGAGCGGTCGAGAAACTTCCCGAAAGGCGTCATCCCGACGCCGACGATATAAATGTCGTTGCTGCTCATGGTGATGATCCTTTTTGTCCGGATACCGATTTCATGGGTGCCGCATGTCAAAGAACTGTATCGTCCGGCCCAATCTGTTCAATTGATCTGTTCCCATTTGAACACCAGATGAGACCGCAGGTTGTTTGCTTCCTACAAGCACTTTCGATAGAGCGGTGAGCAATCCGCAGAAAAGTTGATATCGCGACAATGCCTGAATCAAAACCCTCGAAGGGCCGGAAGGCCCAGAAACCCCGGAAACGGCTGATCGAAAACATTCCGGTTGTTGGCTGGCGTGAATGGGTTGCGCTCCCGGATTTTGGCATTGATGCCATCAAGGCCAAGATCGATACCGGTGCGCGCACATCCGCCATTCATGCGTTTGATATCCGTCCCTTTACCGAGCGCGGGGTGCCATGGGTCTCTTTTGTTCTGCGACCTGAGCAGCGGCACCGTAATCCGTCGATCGAGTGTTCTGCGCCGGTTGTGGATGAGCGCAAGATCCGCAGTTCGAATGGTGAGGCGGAACGCCGTTACGTCATCGAGACCGAAGCCTATCTCGGGGAGACCGTCTGGACGATCGAGTTGTCTCTGACAAACCGGGACGAGCTTGGGTTTCGAATGCTTCTGGGCCGCGAAGCCGTGCGACGGCAGTTCCTCGTCGACCCGGACCGGTCCTACCTAATCGACCGCTGCTATGCGGATGTCACGACCACCCCAAACCCAAAGAAATCAAAATGAAACTCGCGCTGCTTTGCCGAAATCCCGATCTCTATTCGCACAAGCGCCTGGTCGAGGCAGCCGAGGCGCGGGGTCACGACATCGATGTGATCGACCATTTGCGTTGTTTTATCGACATCGCCTCCAACGATCCTGAGGTTCATTATGAAGGCGAATCCCTGAAAGGTTATGATGCAGTTATCCCACGCATCGGTGCCTCGGTGACGTTCTTTGGAACCGCCGTGTTGCGTCAGTTTGAGATGATGGGCGTTTATCCGGTTAATGAATCTGTCGCGATTGCCCGATCGCGGGACAAATTACGTTCGATGCAGTTGCTCTCACGTGAGGATGTCGGCATGCCGGTGACAGTCTTTGCGCACCGGACCTCAGATGCTGCCGAATTGCTCAAAATCGTTGGCGGCGCGCCGGTGGTGATCAAGCTGCTCGAGGGTACCCAGGGGATCGGTGTCGTGCTCGGCGAAACACCCAAGGCGGCAGAAAGTATCATTCAGGCTTTTGGTGGCGTGAAGACCAACATTCTCGTCCAGCAGTTCGTGAAGGAAGCCAATGGTGAGGATATTCGCTGTCTCGTCATTGGTGATAAGGTGGTCGCGGCGATGATCCGGCGCGGCAAAAAGGGTGATTTCCGTTCCAATCTGCATCGTGGTGGTTCGGCCGAATCTGTCAAAATCACGCCGCAGGAACGGGCGACCGCAGTTAAATCGGCCCGTACCATGGGGCTCAATGTCTGCGGTGTCGATTTATTGCGATCGCATGATGGTCCCGTCGTTATGGAGGTGAACTCCTCTCCGGGTCTGGAGGGCGTTGAGACAGCCACGGGGATCGATGTGGCGGGCAAGATCATCGACTTCATCGAAAAGAACGCCAAGCCCGGCCGCACCCAGACCCGTTCCCAGCGCAAAACCCGGAAGAAATAATGCCAAAACGCAGAGCCCCTTTTGAGATCGACGGTGCCGTTGTTGCGCCAGGGTCCCGCGAGACGGTCAGTATTCCCCTGAGTGTGCTGTCCAATCACACGCCGATGAACCTGCCTGTGCAGGTTATCCACGGCACCAAGGAGGGGCCAACGGCGTTTGTCAGTGCCGCCATCCATGGTGATGAGATCATCGGCGTCGAGATTATTCGCCGCCTCTCCCACATGCTTGCAAAGCGCCGTTTGGCGGGAACCGTGATGCTCGTACCGATCGTCAACACGATCGGGTTCATTTCTCACAGCCGCTATTTGCCTGACCGTCGCGATCTCAATCGATCCTTCCCCGGCAGCGCTGCGGGCTCGCTGGCCAGCCAGCTGGCACATCGGTTTCTCAACGATGTTGTCGCGCGCTGTGAATTTGGAATTGATCTCCACTCAGCTGCGATCCACCGTGAGAACCTGCCTCAGATTCGGGTCAATCCGGATGATGAATCGTCAATGGACCTGGCGCGGGTGTTCGGCGCACCGATCATTATAAAGTCACCGCTTCGCGATGGATCATTGCGGGCCGCCGCGCACAAAAAGGGCGTCCCTGTGCTTGTCTATGAAGCCGGCGAGGGGTTGCGGTTCGACGAATTCTCGATCCGGGTTGGCGTGAAGGGGGTGCTGCGCGTTCTCCAGTATTCCGGGATGACCGCGTCGCGCAGCATTAAGTCTACCGATATCGAGTCACCCGTCGCCCAGAAAAGTTCATGGATACGCGCGCCGGCGGGCGGGCTTCTGCGTGCCCTCCGCAAAACCGGTGATTCGGTGGCGAAAGGTGAGGTGCTCGGTTTGGTCTCGGACCCCTTTGGTGACACAGAAACCGAGGTGACGGCGGCAGAAGGTGGTCTGATTATTGGTCGCACCAACCTGCCTGTGGTCAATCAGGGCGATGCGTTGTTTCATGTCGCCACGGTGCGCGCACGCGCCGCGGCCGGAGAAGTGGTCGGGGCGGTGGAGCTGGATGTCGGCAACGATCCGATTTTCGACGAAGACGAGATCATCTAGCGCCAGACGCGGCTCCACACGGAAGGTTACAGGCAGCGTTCAGTCCTTGGGCGCCCTGCCCAAAATGGGGGCAGAGTCTGCCTTTTCAGGCTGAAAAAATGGCGGAACCCTGCCGGTGCGGGGGTGGTACGGGGATTGCAAATCTCTTCTGTAGAACCTGCAGAGAGATACCATGGCCCACAACTACCCCATCCCGGACTTCATGCGCGATATCGCAAATGTTGAAGTCTCGGACAATCCTGTAATCATTCGCAGCAAAAGCCACGACCGTTACGGCGTTAGCCCGCTTTTGCGTCAGATGCTCAAAGGCAAAACCGCGGATGTGGTTGTTACGCCCCGAACCCTTGATGAAGTTTGTGCCGTGGCCAAGGCGGCTGTTCATCACCGGATCCCGATTACGCCCCGGGGCGGCGGGACGGCGAATTACGGCCAGAGTGTCCCGCTACAGGGTGGCATTCTTCTCGATATGACCGCTTATAGCGGCGTGGTGTCGCTGGGGCCGGGCCGGGTCCGCGCGCGCGCGGGTACGCTGATCGAGGATATGGAGATCGCGACGCGGAAGATTGGCTGGGAACAGCGCATGCATCCCTCCACGAAACTCGAGGCAACCATTGGTGGCTTCATCGCTGGCGGATCGGGCGGACCGGGGTCGGTCACCTACGGCCAACTGCAGGAGCCGGGCAATATTCTGGCCGCACAAATCGTGACCATGGAGGACACGCCACGCGTTCTCGAACTCGAAGGCCGTGAGGCCTATCGCATCTATCACACCTATGGCGCGACAGGGATTGTCACCGAAATCGAGATGCCGACGGCACCGGCCTGGGACTGGCGAGAGACCATTGTCGCCTTCCCCGATTATATGGACGCGCTCCGGTTTGCCGTGGACACCGCCAAGGCCCCGGGCATCATCAAGAAGGTGATGTCGGTGCAGGAATGGCCCACGCCGCATCTGATTTCGGCCTTTGCCGATCTGGTGCCCGAGGGGCATTCGATTGTTTCCTCCATGATCGCCACGCAATGCTGGCCAGAGTTCGTGGTTTCTGTTGCGGCCCGGGGTGGCGTCGTCGTCTCGAATACGAAGGGGGGGGAGGGCCCATACGGGCAACCGCTCACCCATTTTGTTTTCGGGCACACGCTCCTGCATGTGCGCAAAAACGATCCGCGCCGCACCCTGATCGAAGGGTATTTTCAGGCGACAGACCTTCCGGCTCTGGTCGAGCGGGTCCGCGCCAATGTCGGGTCCTATGGTCCGATGCGTTTGGAATTGCTGCGCACGCCGGACGGGATTGCGGGCGCTGGCTCTCCGCTGTTCATCTATGAGAGTCCCGAACAGATGGCCCAGCTTGTGCGCCTGATGCAAGAGGCCGGCGCGCGGGTTTCGAACTCCCACACCTCGAATGTGCGCGCCGTCGGCAAAAAGGGCCTGGATGCATCCGATGATGCCTTCAAGCGCGCGATTGATCCTTACGCCCTGCTCAATCCCGGGCGATATGAGGTCGACCCCGCCGCAGATGCCAAGTTTGAGCTGGAACTGCCGACCAACAGCTGGTCCGAACGGGTGGCGAATTGAATGGTGTCAGCGCCCCGGCGTCACCCGTCGATAGCTGAGCGCTTCGGCGATGTGCCCGCGCTGCACCGGGATATCACCCTCGTCGAGGTCCGCCAGGGTGCGTGCAACCCGCAGGACCCGGTGGTAGCCGCGCGCCGATAGCTTCAGCTTTTCTGCAGCCGCAACGAGTAGGGCCTTGCCGTCTGCGTCCGGCCCCGCGACGGATTCCAGCAATTCACCATCGGCTTCCGCATTGGTGAGAAGGCCATGTTCGGCATATCGTCCCGCCTGAATGCGACGTGCTGCGGCAACCCGCGCGGCAACCTCGGCACTACCTTCGGCGGGGGGTGGTAGGGCCAGATCCGCCACGGCCACAGCGGGCACATCCACGTGCAGGTCGATCCGGTCCAGAAGTGGACCGGACAACCGGGCCTGATAATCGACGGCGCATTTCGGCGCGCGCGAGCAGGCCAGCCCCGGGTCATCGAGATGGCCGCACCGACAGGGGTTCATGGCCGCGATCAGCTGGAACCGTGCCGGATAGGCCACGTGGTTGTTGGCGCGCGCAACCACCGCGCGACCACTTTCGATCGGCTGGCGAAGGGATTCCAGCGCCTGGCGTGCGAATTCGGGCAATTCATCGAGGAACAGCACACCGCGATGGGCCAGGGACACTTCGCCGGGTTTTGCGCGTGCGCCGCCGCCCACCAGCGCAGCCAACGAGGCCGAGTGATGGGGATCGCGAAATGGCCGGAGGGTCATCAGTCCGCCCTCGGGCAATGTGTTTGACAGCGAATGAATCATCGAGACTTCGAGCGCCTCGGCCGAGGATAGCGGCGGCAAAATTCCGGGCAGGCGCTGGGCGAGCATCGATTTGCCCGAGCCCGGTGGCCCGGAGAGCAGAAGGTTGTGGCCACCCGCTGCCGCGATCTCGAGCGCCCGCTTGGCGGACTCCTGCCCCTTGATGTCGCGCAGGTCGGGGAAAGTGGGCATGTTGGCGCCGTTCGCAGCCTTTGCGGTGGGCGGGGACAGCATCTGGGTGCCTTTGAAATGATTGACCAGCGCGAGCATGTCTGGTGCGGCCAGAATATCGAGATCGCCCGCCCAGGCCGCTTCGCCACCTTGTATGGCCGGACAGATCAGACCCCGGTCCCGCGCAGAGGCATCAATTGCGGCGGGGAGAACACCGGCGACGGGCGCAAGCGCGCCGTCGAGGGCCAATTCCCCAAGTGCGGAATATTGCCCAAGCGTATCGCCGGGCAGAACATCCATCGCGGCCAGCAGGCCGAGCGCGATCGGCAGATCGAAATGGCTGCCTTCCTTGGCGAGGTCCGCAGGCGCGAGATTGACCGTGATCCGTTTGGGCGGCAGGGCGAGGCCCAGTGCGTTCAGGGCCGCGCGCACCCGTTCGCGGTATTCACCGACGGCTTTGTCGGGCAATCCGACAATGGTGAAGGCAGGCAGGCCGGGCCCCATCTGCACCTGAACGTCGACCTCGACGACGTCCACGCCCTGAAAGGCGACCGTGCTGACATGTGCGACCATGGGTTCCCGCTCCGAAATCCGGCTTGGCCGGGACTATAGCGGGGCTTTTGGAGAAGAAGAACAAAAAAAGAACAAACAACAGAGTCAGGTCCGTAAGGTATTGTTTGTTATGTATTATTCAGACGATTCGCCGGATGTGATGGGCAGCGTGATCTCGACCTGAAGCCCGCCGCTGCTTTCATTCGATGCGCGCACAGTCCCGCCGACGGCTTCGGCGTTGCGCCGGACGATCCAAAGACCGATCCCGAAATTGGTGCCGGTCCGGGCGTCTTCGTCGCGGCGCGAAAAATAGCGTTCAAAGATTCGTTCCAGGTTGGTTTCGGGCACGCCGGGTCCCTGATCGGTCACGGACAGCACCGCGTTGTTCTTGTCCGCTCGCAGGGCGACAGCGATTTTCGACCCTTCGGGGGCAAAGCTCGTCGCGTTTTCCAGCAGATTGTCGATGATGGTCTCGAACAGCTCCTCGCTGCCGCGCACGTGCAGGCCGTCATCAATCGTGGCCTCGAGATGCAGGCGATGACCCTCCATGGTGTCGCGATAGGATTTGAGCATGCCGAGCAGAAGTGCCGAGACATCGATGGCTTCGCGCGGCGGGTCGATCAGTTCGGCGGTCGCCTGTTCCATGCGCCGTGTGGCGGAGACTGTAGCGTCGAGGCGGGCAACCGAATGCTCGATCAGCAGGACGGCACGCTGGGCGCGTTCGTTCTCGGCCGGGATGGCATGTTTGAGGGGCTCGATGGATTGGGAGATGACCGCCAGCGGCGCCTTGAGCGCATGGGCATTTTCTTCTGCGGCCTGACGGATGGAATCCGCGGATTCGTTCAGCACGCGGACCAGTCGGTCGAACTCTTCGGCCACCCAGTCGAGTTCGGGGATGTGGTTGCGTTCGCGAAAGGACGGGTTGTCGGCGCGTCGAACCCGGATGGCACGGGCGACGGCACCGAAGCGGCGGACGTTGCGCCAGATATCGCCAAACAGACTCACGACGAGCACGACGAGCAGGAGGTACATGGCGAGTGCCAGCTGGGCCTCGGCAGTTTTCCAGTAAGGCTGGCCGATGGAGGACCCCAGAAAGCTCTCGGTCGCGTTGGAGGTGACGACGATCCAGCACCCGCCGGGCAGGTTGATCGGGGTGATCGAGGTCAGAACCTCTTCTGCGCCGGCCGGGTTGGTGTAGCGCCGGGCCAGCGGCTCACCCCCGGCGCAGGTATCGGGGAGGGCCCTGAAAATTCCGGTCGCCATCAGTTCGCTGCGATCGCGCTCGATATACTCAGCTGTAACCTGCGGGTTGGCGGCGATGTAGAAGAATCCCTCCGCGCCCTGGACCTCGGTCGGGCGGAACAGCAGTTTGACGTTGATGTCGGGCCCCCCTATTTCCGCCAGTTGCACGCCGATTTTGGCAGCAGCACCGTCACCGAAATTGGCAAGAATAGGGGTTAGCGTGGCTGCGATCAGGCGGCCTTCTTCCTGCACACTGCGTTGAAGCAGGGCCGTACGTTCGATATCGGCACTGCGGAACTGACCATAGAGCACGGCGGGAACGGTGATCAGGATCGCGATCAGCAATGCGAGCTTCGTGGCGAAAGAGCGCCAGACCATGCTCGCACGGCGCAGTGTGTTGGGGAATCGACTAGCCATCCGTCTTGTCTGTCGCGACCCAGCGATAGCCGAAGCCGGTATAGGTCGCGATGGCATCAAAGTCGGAATCTACATCGCGGAATTTCTGTCGGATGCGTTTTATGAAGGTCCGCACATTGCTGCGGTAACCATCGTCCCCGGCCCCGGCCACAAAGCCCTCGCCATGGACCAGGTCATAGATTTCGCGATAGCGAATATCCGTACCCGACCGTGTCGCGAGATGATGCACGATCTTGAATTCTGTGAGAGTCAGATCAACCCGGTTGCTCTGCCACAATGCGCGGCTTGAATCCGGATCGAGCTGCAGTGCTCCGATTTCGATCTCGCCGCTGGTTTCGTTGCTGTTCCGGTCGGGAATCTGGCGGTCGAGGATCAGTTCGATCCGCCGGCGCAGGATGGCAAAGCTGCGGGACTTTTCCACGAAATCCACCGCGCCCCCGAGAAGCGCGGCCTCTTCGTAAATCTGATCCGACAACACGGTGAGGAACACCACCGGGACATCGATCTTGCGGGCGCGCAGATGTTTGAGGACCTCGATGCCGTTCATCTCGGGCATCTTCCAGTCCAGCAACATCAGGTCACCCCTTGCCTCGCCGCTGAAATGGTCGAGCGCGTCCTGTCCGTTTGAAAACCCACTGACGGTAAAACCAGAATCAATCAGGTTCTGCTCGAGCGATTCCCGCAACAACGCGTCATCGTCGACGATGAGAACATGGATCGGACTGTCGGGTGTTTCTGAGATGGTCTCAACCTGTGCTGTCATTGCGCTCCGCCTGGATCGAGGTCGCGCATGCTTTCAACCCGCGATCTTCCGTCTTCGTATCATTCTCAGAAACGGCTGAGCTGTTTGGCGCGGCGGATCCCACATCATAGGCAAGGATTCGTCGTGCGCGGGTTTCCAAATCCTCAAAGAAGAAAAGGTCAAGGGTGCAGGTCGCGCTGACATAGTGCCAGCGCGTGGCGGGCTGTTGACGGATGACGAAGTGCGGGGCTCCGAACAACCGCTCGGCATCGACTTCGTTCAGGCCCACAATCTTGTCAGGGTCCAGATCTGCGGCCGGCGCTTTGGCGGTCTCCGGCGTGGGCGTGGCGGTGGGCGGCCGCGGCTTGGCGCGCGGGCTGGCATCTTTGGTTTGGCCGGGTGATTTCGGCGCCCCGGCTTCCGGGTCGAAGGTTGCGGCGGTTTCATCCCGCGCTTCGCTCTCATCAACGTCGCCGAAGAGGTCCAGTGTCGAGCAACCACTCAGGACAAGCATCGCGAGTGCCGCTGCGATATATCCCGTGTGGCGCAACAGGTCGTGCCCGTTGGATGTTCCTGCTGGTCGAACCTGCGTCACCATTGTGCTCCAACATTTTCCGGTGTTGCCCGGGCGGCCCCCGTTTCCGCCGGAATACGATAGAACGTTTTCACCACATATTACCTCCCCAGTGGTAGCCGGGTTGGGCAAATGACACAACGATGTCACAGCGTTGATACAACCTGGCGGACGGACTCTCGCGTACAAAGCTTGTCAAATTGTTCTGAATTTGGACGGTGTTGTATGGGTCATTTTGGAGATATTGGTCGTCTCGACGGCTTTGCTGACCGGCTCTCCCGAGCGCTTCGCAGGCTTTCGATGTGTGGGTTGCGGGTGTCGGTTTTTGCCGTCTCGGTCCCGGGAGCAGAGGGACGCGATCTTTATCACATCCTGAAATCCGCCCTGTCGGACGCCTATGAAGTCGGTCGAATTGATTCTGACAATGTCGGCATCCTCTACTATGGCCCACAGCCGGGGGCGTCAGATTCGGGAACCCGGGACATGCTGCTGCGTGACCTCGTTGCGCTTTTGCCCAACAATCCACTGACGTCGCGCGCCGACCCCCATATCCGTGCGCTCCATGTCTCCACTGCACAGGTCGTGGACACCCCTGAATTGATTGCCGCGCTTCTCGGTGCGCCGAGCCGCCGGGTTTACGCGGACCTGAAACGGCACGCTGCCTAGAGGCGTTTGTCCTTCCAATCCTCTTCAAAACGGGTGAAATCCCGTTCCAGTTTCCATTGCAAACCGGCCTTCTCGCTGCCGGCGAGAAATTCTGTGCATGCTGGTGATGGCGACTGGGCCCCCGGCATGTCGCTTTCGACAGGCCTCGATCAGCATGCCGGTCGCAGCGTTGTCCCAGAGACTGTCGCCCGACAGGAAGGCATAGCTCAGGCTGTTCCGCGCGAATTGTTTCAGAACCGGGTAGCCAAGGTCATAGGTCCGGGTGGCACGGGTATATTCATGGGTCAGATCAATCCGCGACACGCCTTCGTCATCGGTGGAGAGCGTCAGGGGCACCCCTGCAGCAAGATAGGTTTCAAAGGGGTGATCCGGGCCTTCGACCCCGAGGATGACCGCATTCGATGTCAGATTGATTTCCACCAGGATGTCGCGCGCGACCATGTCTTCCAATAGAGCATAGGGCGCATCCTCATAGAGCAGATCAACACCATGGCCGATCCGGTTTGCGCCAGCGACATCTATGGCATCACGGATATGGAACCGCAGGTCTTTCGGGGGCACCAAACCAATGGTGAGCTCCCCGGCATGCAGAGACACGGAAACATCGGGCAGCTCGGTTCGGGCGAAGGCGATGCTGGCCATCTGTTTTCCGTAATCCGCCAGGGTGACGGGGTTGTCCTCCGGGGCCACAAAATTGATCCCGGCAACACGCGGGTCGGCCTGCACCAGTTGAAATCCGAAGATGGTCTGGGCGAAGACCTGTGGCGCAGGAAAAACACGAATGACCTGCGCCTGGTACCGCACAGCCACATCGCACGCGGGGGGACGAGCGCCCGCACAATCAAGGATGCGCCGGGCCTCGGCCTCCATGGTGTCGATCTCGGCCCGGGTCTCGGTCACGATGGCGTCGAGGCTTGTGTCGGAAAGCTGGGCCCGCAATGTGGCAAGGTCGTCGTTCCAGATGAGGGCCGAAGCGAGCGCACGTGCGCCGGACATCCCGGGCGACATCATGAGTTCGAGATAGCTGATATTCTGTTCGGCCGCACGGTGCATGACTTCAGCCAGCATCGCACCGGACTTTCCGTCCCCGGCGGCGTCGAAGGCGCCAAAGGTCGCGAAGAACTGGTCGTGCCCAGATCGGTCATAGATTTCGTAGTTGCGAACCGACAAGGCATCGATCAACCGGTCACGTGTGAGGTCAGGCCCGGTCTTGCCGGTCAGCACGTCTTCCAGCGGCACAGTGCCGAACAGGGGCCGACAGGGTGGAGGCCTGAGTGCGAGCGCGGCCTGATCGACGCAAAGACTTCCGGCGCGTGCCCAGTCCAGATAGTTCTCGGCGTAGATGGCCCCGCTCAGATGGTTGTGCAGATCGCCGCCCTTCGGCATGGCGCGCAGGAACGCGGTCAGCTCTGCCGGGCGCTGTTTGAGGGTTTCAAAACGCGCCACCATCTTCGGGTCGGTGCGGAACCCTGCATCGCTGCCGAACAGTCGTGCGGAAAGATTATCCAGAACCGCCCGGGCATAAAGCTGACGCTCGGATGACGGCCCGATCGAAGTGCTGGTGTAGATTGTCGCGACCCCGATCAGCGCGATCGCGACGGCCAGAACCGTACTGATCCAGTGCCGCCTGCTGAGTATTCCGACAATGAGCAATACCGCAATTATGAGTAGAGCGGTGCCGAAGACGATATGCATGACGGTGTTCCTCCGGACTGGATTTAGAGGGCCGGGAACCCGAACAGTTCCGCGGGGTTGTCGGTCAGGATTTTCTTGCGCAAGGCTTCGTCCGGTGCCCAGTCGAGCATCAGGTCGAGCAGGTCGCCGTCATTGGGCATGGCTTCAAAGTGATCCGGGTGGGGCCAGTCTGAACCCCAGAGCAGGCGATCGGGGTTGCGCTCGATCAGAGCTTTCGCAAACGGCAGGGTGTCGGAATAGGGCAGGCCGGGTTCGGCGGTAAACCGGTTCGGCCCCGACAGCTTGACCCAGCAGCGGCCGGTATCGAGGCATTCGAGGACGATCTTGAAGCCGGGGGAATCGATGCCCAGCTCGGCGGGCTGCCAGCCCATATGGTCGATCACGAAATTGCCCGGGACGGACAGCATCTGGTCGCGCCAGGCGGCCGCCTCGTCGGGGCCGCGGAACCAGAATTGTGGGTGCCAGCCGAACTCATGGGTCCGGTGGATGATGTCCATATTGATCTCGGGGCTGGCCCGGTAGGCAAAGCGTGATCCGACGACACCGGCAGTGGTCAGGATTTCCAGCTCCTTGTCGGTGATATCGGGGGCGGGCAGCGCAATCCCGCGCAGGCGGTCGGGCTCACGTGAGAGCGCATGGATCATGTACTCGTAACAATTGCCCTGAACCACGGATTGGACGATGACGCCGCGCTCGATCCCCAGCGTGTTGTGGAGGTGCAGCATGTCGTCGAGGGTCGAATCCTCGACATCCAGCGGAGAATTGGGATTGAACGGGAAGCGCAGTTGCGGGCCGTAGAGATGAAAATGTGTGTCGGTCGCACCCGGTGGTGCTTTCAGTTTCGGCGTTTTTGGATTGCGATCGGGCGGTGGTGATTTGAGCTTCTCGGCCATTTTCTTTCCCCCTGTTGGTTCATACACGATTGAATCTTTTCTCCATTGGGGCAACACTCTTGGCCAAGTGCGTACACAAAGAATGACGCCATACAGGGGAGAGACAGATGAACGCTGTTGCGAAAATGCCGGAAACGGCCAAGGCGCGTGGCAAAATAGCACCCGCAAAACTGGCCCATGTGGTCCTGCGAACACAGGAGGGCCGCGTTGGAACCATTCTCGATTGGTACAAGAAGGTGCTCGAGGGTGAAGCCATGTATGAGAATCCGGCCATTGGTTTTGTGACCTATGACACCGAACATCACCGAATTGCAGTGCTCGCGCTGCCCGGCGTACAGGAACATGTCGATATGACCTGTGGCATGCACCACATTGCGTTCACCTATGAAAACCTTGGTGACCTGCTCAGCACGTATAACCGGATCAAGGACGAGCACGGCATCACGCCGGAATTCTGCATCAACCATGGTCCGACCACGTCGATGTACTATTTCGACCCGGACAAGAATCAGATCGAGCTTCAGGTCGACAACATTCCCGAAGAGAAGTTCGGTGAATATTTCGAGAGCGGTGAGTTCACTGACAACCCGATTGGAATCAAGTTTGACCCGGATGAATTGTCTGCGCGTCTCGCCGCCGGCGAACCCGAAGAGGTTCTGCTCAAGCGCCCGGATGGAACCCCGCCGGATTTGAGCGAGTTCCCGGTGAACTAGAAATTAGCAAGGGGCCCTCGGGCCCCTTCAGCTTTTCAGGAACACCGCGAATTCGCCACTTCCGGTACTTCATCACTGACCGAGTTGAGATACGCGGATCAAGTCCGCGCATGACGGGAGAGGTGATGGCATATGCGCTGAACGCTTCTATCTGCGCCGGGCGACACGGTGGTCATTGGGCAAATGCTTCATTCAATATCGTCATGCCCGGACTTGATCCGGGCATCCATGTTGAGGTCAGTCCGCCACGCTGGCCCGGCGTTTCTCGATGGCGTCCCAGACCAGTGCAGACAAGTTCGCGTCGTCGTAGCGGTCGATTTCCTGGATGCCGGTGGGCGAGGTGACGTTGATCTCGGTCATGTAGTCGCCGATTACGTCGATGCCCACGAAGATCAGTCCCTGTTCGCGCAATGAAGGTCCGATGGCTTTGCAGATTTCCTGCTCGCGTGCCGTCAGGTCGCTGCGCTCGGCGCGTCCACCCACATGCATGTTGGACCGGGCTTCGCCTTCGGCGGGCACCCGGTTGATGGCGCCGACGGGTTCGCCGTCCACGAGGATGATGCGTTTGTCGCCTTGTCGAACTTCGGGCAGGTAGCGCTGGGCGATCACCGGTTCGCGGAACATCTCGGTGAACATCTCCAGCAGCGAGTTCAGGTTTTCATCACCCGGCTTGATGTGGAACACACCCGCCCCGCCATTGCCGTAAAGCGGCTTGACGATGATGTCCTTGTACTTTTCGCGGAAGGCCATGATCTCTTCGCGCGATGAGCTGATCAGGGTTTCTGGCATCACCCCTTCAAAATGGGTGACGAACAACTTCTCGGGCGCGTTGCGGACCGAGACGGGATCGTTCACGACCAGCGTGTCGGGGTGCACATGCTCAAGTATGTGGGTGGCGGTGATGTAGGCCATGTCGAAAGGCGGGTCCTGGCGCATCAGCACGACATCCACCCCGGCAAGATCGAGGGTTTCGGCTTCGCCCAGCGTGAAGTGATTGCCCTCTTCGCGGCGCACGCTCAGGGCGCGGGCTTTGGCGATCACGCGGCCTTCGCGGAGCGAGAGATCCTGCGGCAGATAGTGGTACAGACCATGACCGCGTGTCTGCGCTTCGAGCGCGAGGGCAAAGGTCGAATCCCCGTTGATATCGATCGCATCAATCGGGTCCATCTGGATCGCGACAGCAAGGCTCATGAAATTTGACTCCGGAAGGGTGTGAACTGCCGGTCAATCTAAGGCTTTTATGCGCGTTGGCAAACGGTCTGCCGCGTTGATGGCGTTTCAGTTCAGGCGCCCGCGAATATCGGCAATCAGGCTGCCGATCCGGGCCCGATCACCCGGGTCAGGGGTCAGGTCGTGGCAATGATCAAATGCAATCAGTGCCGCCCGCAGGTTTTCCAGATGGGTGTTGAGGACGCCCGCTTCGTGCCAAAGCGCGGCTTCGCCGGGCGCAAACAGCAGCATGTCTTCGACCGTGGTCAGCCCATCGGCGATCTGGTTGGACTTGAGCAACCTGATTTTGCGGTTGTTGTGCAGCCGGATCAGGATGTCGCGATTGCCAGCGATGGCGTAATGCGCAGGCGTCAGTTCGGCATCTTCGCCAAGGGTCGATTTTAGGAGGTCACGCAGTTCGGCGACCGAAACGCCCACGCCATTGTTGAACGGATCGAAGATCGTTCGTGTAGCTCCGTCATCAAGACGCACCAGAAAGTGGCCCGGAAAATTGAGGCCGCAGATATCCCACCCGAGTGCGCGCCCGCAATGAATATGCAGAATTCCCAGCGCGATCGGCAGACCTTTGCGCCGGTCGATCACCTGCATCAGATTGGTGTTTTGCAAATCGTCATAGGATTGGCGGTCGCCGGTGTAGTCGAACTCATCGTGAATAACCGACGCCAGTGCGTCCCGTTTTCGAGACACGCTTTCGGGAAGGGAATCATACGCCTGAGAGACCGCGGTCACGAGTTCGGCGAGGTGATTTCGGTAGCGCGACAAAGAGACGCCGGGACGCGTGCGTGACCCCAGCAGAAGCGCTGCTTCTGCGAGGTTAACCTGATCATCCGGCATGCCGGCAAAGCGGCGTAAAGCATCCCGGGTTTCAGACTCCGGCATGAGATCTCTGTGTTCGGGGGTTTTCACTATTTGGCTGGTGGGGTGCCAGCTTGTTTTTTGGCGGGCAAAGCAACACGGCGTGGGTCATCCTTCATGATGACATGGCTGATGACACGTTTCACGTTCGGGATATTGCGGGTCACCCGGAACACACGATCAAGTTCTGCGCGATCCTGCGCCACGCCCAGCAGATAAACCGACCCCGCGACAGAGCGGGTGGAGTAATTGATCGAATCGATTTCACCGTCGAACAACAGTGCGGAATCCAGCCGTGCATTGATTAATGCGTCATTGGCAAAATCATCCAGTGCACCCGCATTGGAAATCTCTATCTCATTGATCACTTCCCGAACGTCGTCGGCCTGCCAGGCAAGCTGGACCGCCTTGTCGGCGCGCGCCTGATCGGGCACCCGGCCCGAGAGCAGGACCCGGCCCTCGTATATTTGCAGGTTAAGCCGATTGAAGGTGTCAAAGTCCTCGTTGAGCCAGGCCTCATTGATTTCGACACGGATCAGGGTATCCGAGCCAGCGCCCCGGATTCCGCGCTCTTCGGAGGCCGCCACGCCCGCTGAAGCGCCGGCGCCGATCGCCAGACCTGCTGGCGTGCAGGCCGCCAACAGGATTGCGCCTGCCGCGAGAGCCCCGGCCACACGGCCGAATTTGGTGAGTTCTTGCACTGTAATTGCCATGGTCCTGATCTCGAGTTCGGGTTTGAAGCTAGCTGATTCGCCAGGCATCGGGGATATGCCGTGGCAGTCGCCCCGGTGCCGCGAGGACGGCGTCAAAACGGATTTGGTGTCTTGCATACTTCGGATTTGCGGCGAGAAAATGTTCTGTTGCGCGCGCGACCCTTTGTTGTTGTCGCGGGGATATCGAAAAGGCTGCCGCATCGCGGTCTTGCCGCGCTTTGACTTCGACGGCCACCAACACCCGGCCGCGGTTGGCCAGCAGGTCTATCTCACCCACGGGCGCTCGGTATCTGCGTGCCAGTATACGAAACCCCTTGAGGCGCAGAAGCATTGCGGCCTGTCGTTCCGCCTTCGCGCCGCGTTGATAGGCGGCCTGACGCGACGTTTTGGGGTGCTTGTCCGGCTGTTTGTTTTTCAAGACGCTGAGCCCTCGCGCGAGATTTCGAGAGCCATCGCGTACACCTCACGGCGAGGGCGCCCGAATTGCATGGAAACCGCGGCGGACGCATCACGTACACTCATTTTTTCGAGGGCCACAGAAAGGGCAATCTGTACGTCTTCATCACTTGCGATCTGCTCACCCGGAGGCGCCACCACGATGACGATCTCGCCCCGGGGTGCCCCCTGTTTTGCATAGTTATCTGCGAGATAGACGAGCGAGCCGCGCATTACTTCCTCGTGAAGCTTGGTTATTTCTCGTGCCACGACGGCCAGACGGTCGCCCAGAATGTCGCGCATATCGGCCAGGGAGGCCGCTAGACGCCCGGGGGATTCATAAAAAACAAGACTGCCGGGCACGCCGGCCAGTTCTGCCAGTCTCCCGCGTCGCCCGCCTTGCTTGGGAGGCAGGAAGCCGGCAAAGAAAAAGCTGTCGGTGGGAAGTCCGGATGCGACAAGACCGGCCAGCGCGGCATTCGCGCCGGGGATGGGAAAGACCGGAATCTCGGCTGCGGTCGCCGCTTCGACAAGCTTGAATCCCGGATCCGAAATCAGCGGCGTCCCGGCATCGCTGACCAATGCCAGAGATTCGCCATCATTGAGGCGTCTCATAAGTCCCGGCAGGACGCGTTGGGCGTTGTGGTCGTTATAGGAAATGGATTTTGTTGTGATGCCGTATCGGGTCAGCAGCTTGCGTGTGACGCGCGTGTCCTCGCAGATGATGAGGTCCGCTGCGGTCAGAATATCGAGGGCACGCAGGGTGATATCACGCAGATTCCCGATCGGCGTGGCCACGGGGTACAACCCCGGTGCGATGGGTCGTGCTTGTGCTTGTTCGTCCCGCGCCGCGCGGCTAGGGTCTCGCGCGGTGGAGGTGTCCGCCTGTTGTTTGGTGGATGGTTTTTGAGAAGGTGGTTTTTGTGTCACGACCGGTTTTCCCGTTTGCACCGCGCGCGCTGTTGGCCGCGTCGTTTCTGGCTCTCGCCGCGTGTGCACAGTCCAACCTAGCGGCGCCTCCTGCTGATCCGCAACCCGCGCCTGTCGTTCAGGCTGCGCCGACGCCCGATCCCGCGCCGGTCGAGTCTCAAGCCGTTGCATCCGATATCGTTCGTGTCGGCATTATGGTGCCGTTGTCAGGATCGGCGGCCGGGGTTGGTCGCGACCTGCTCGATGCGGCCCAGTTGGCGCTGTTTGATTTCACGCCGCCGCTGTTTGAGCTGCGGGTTTACGATTCGGGCAGCAGTCCCGTGATTGCGGCATCGGCGGCAGCGCGTGCGCGTGCGGACGGTGTGCGGATTTTGCTGGGCCCCTTGTTCTCCGAAGCCGTGACCGCAGCGGCGGATGTGCTGCGTCCTCACGGAATTCCGGTCTACGCCTTTTCCAGCGATCGTCTGGTCAGTGGAAATCTGGTCAGTGGAAATGGTGTCTATGTCGCCGGGTTTTTTCCAGAGGCGCAAATTGCGCGGACGGTTGAGTTCGCCGTCCAGCGCGGCATGTTCCGTTTTGCTTCTCTCGTGCCGGATGATTCCTATGGCGGGCGTATGAGCGCCGTTTATTCTGGGGTCGTGCAAACAGCGGGCGGAGAAGTCGTGGCCAGCCGGTTCTATCCGTTTGACACTGAAGGCATGACAGCCACGGTGCGGTCGCTCGCACAATACGATGATCGTGCCGCCGAGCTGGAAAAGGAGAAGCAGCGCCTCGCCGAAAATGACGACCCGATTTCCAAGCGCGCACTTGAACGCTTGGAAACCCTCGATACGCTCGGTGATGTCGGATTTGAAGCATTGATGCTGCCGGAGGGTGGTCAGGAGATTCTTCAGCTGTCACCGCTTTTGGCGTTTTTCGACATTGATCCTGTTCAGGTGAAATTGTTGGGGACCTGGATCTGGGATGATCCTGCGCTGGGCAAGGAACCCTCTATGCTTGGTGCATGGTTTGCAGCCCCGCCGCGCGAGGCCCGATTGCGGTTCGTGGACCGGTTTCGAGAAATTTATGGTCGCGCGCCTGACCGGCTGGCAACGCTGGCATATGACGGCGTCGCATTGGCCGCGGTCCTGGCGCGCACGATTGGTCCTGCGGGCACGCCCTACGCCATAGAGAACCTGGAGAACCCGGACGGCTTTGCCGGCATTGACGGAATCTTCCGTTTGCTGCCGAGTGGAGAGGTGGAGCGTGGTCTGTCGATTCTGGAGATTGGCCGCGATGGCCCGCTTGAGATTGATCCCGCCCCGACAAGCTTTGAGCCGCCGCTCACGAATTGAGAAGCTGGCCGATCACGGCGTTCAGCCTTTGGCGCCCGGCCGCTGTGGCCACCAGATGATCGGGCCTTGTTTCAAGAAACCCTGCTTCTGTGAGTTGCGCGATGGTGTTGGGGTCGAATGCCTGACCAAGTGACAGCCCGGTCCTGTTTTTAAACGCCTGACCATCAATGCCTGCGATAAGGCGCAGCCCCATCATGGTGACTTCTTCCACAAGCAGGTCACCGGTGAGGGGCGTGCTGCGTTGGGTGGCATGTCCGTGCGACAGGCAGCGGTCCAGCCAGATTTCCGGCGCGCGATGCTGGCGTGTTTCATGGACCGTGCCATCAAGCTGGAGGCGCCCATGCGCGCCGGGCCCGATGCCCAGATAGTCGTCATGACGCCAATAGGTCAGGTTGTGACGAGACTCCCCGCCGGGCGCGGCGTGATTGGAAATTTCGTAGGCTGGCAGGCCCGCGTCTTCAAGCACCTGCTGGGTGATTTCGAACATTTGCGCGCCATTTTCTTCATCAGGAAGCTCAAGCGCCCCACGGGCCTGCGCCAGAAAGAACGGCGTCCCGGGTTCAATGGTCAGCTGGTAAGCGGAGAGGTGACCCCGCGACATGGCGACGGCGTCGGTCAGTTCGGCCTTCCACGCTTCTGGGGTTTGGCCGGGTCGCGCATAAATCAGGTCGAAGGAAAACCGCTCAAATAGTGCATGGGCAGCGGTGATACACGCTTGCGCTTCGGCTTTGCTGTGGGTGCGACCCAGCGCTGAAAGAGCGGCGTCATCGAGAGCCTGAATGCCCAAACTCAGACGATTGATCCCGGCTTTGGCAAACGCCTCGAGCACCAGTGTTTCGGCCGAGGTCGGATTCGCTTCGAGGGTGATTTCGATATCAGGATCGGCGGCAAACAGGCTTTTTGCATGCTTGATGATCGCTGCAGCCGTCTCGGGTGGCATCAGTGATGGTGTGCCGCCGCCAAAGAATATGCTTGTCAGCCGCCGGTTCGGGATTTGCGCGGCGTAGTGCGCGAGTTCGCGCAATAGAGCCTCACGCCAGGCACCCTGATCGATGGTATCGCGGACATGACTGTTGAAGTCGCAATAGGGGCAGAGCGAGAGGCAGAATGGCCAATGCACATAAAGCGCAATGTCCTGCTGGCTGTCAGCCATCGGTGTCGTTGAAACACGCCGCGATCATGTCCCGAAAGGCGATCGCCCGGTGGGACATTTCATGTTTGGCATCGGGCACCATTTCTCCGAAGGTCTCATCATATCCCTCTGGCACGAACATGGGGTCATATCCAAAACCATGTCCGCCGCGCGGCGGCCAGACGAGTTTTCCGGCCACACGCCCTTCGAAGATTTCGGCGTGCCCATCAGGCCAGGCGAGCGCGAGTGCGCAGGTAAACCAGGCGAGGTCGTCCCCCGCATCTCGGCTGGCTTCGTGAAGTTGTTCCATCGCCCAGTCATAGTCACGCACACCTTTCGTGCGCTCGGCAAACCGGGCGGCATGGATGCCGGGGGCGCCGTTCAGGGCCGCCACCGAAAAACCGGAATCATCGGCCAGCGCCGGGAGGCCGCTCCCGGCCACGGAAGCATGGGCCTTGAGAGCGGCGTTCTCGGCAAAAGTTGAACCGGTCTCCTCCGGTTCGGGCAGGCCGAGCGCGCCCGCGCTTGTGACGGCGATGGCGTAGGGTTTGAGAAGATCACCGATCTCCCGGACCTTGCCCGCATTGTGACTGGCGATAACCAACTCGCTGCCTTCGAACTTGCGCGCCATGTGCCGTTCCGTCCGTTCCCGATTGCTATTTGATGCCGAGCGCCTTGCGCTGGGCCTTGACCAGATCCTGGGTGCCGTCGCGGGCCAGATCAAGCAGCTTGTTGAATTGCGCGCGGGAGAAGGGCTTTTCCTCTGCGGTGCCCTGAATTTCGACAATCCCGCCACGTTCGGTGAGTACGAAGTTGGCATCGGCCTGTGCGTTGGAATCTTCCGGGTAATCAAGATCAAGGACAGGTTCGCCCTGATAGATGCCGCACGAAATTGCCGCGACAAGCTCGGTCACCGGGTTGGTTTCGATCGCGCCTGATTTGATCAGGCCCTGACACGCGAGATGCAAGGCAACACAGGCACCCGTGATTGATGCCGTTCGGGTGCCGCCATCGGCCTGCAGAACGTCGCAGTCGAGACGGATTTGCCGTTCACCGAGCGCTTCCATATCGGTGACAGCGCGCAGGGAGCGTCCGATCAGGCGCTGAATTTCCTGGGTGCGTCCAGATTGCTTGCCGCGTGCCGCTTCGCGGTTGGTGCGGGTGTGGGTCGAACGCGGCAGCATGCCGTATTCAGCCGTGACCCAGCCGGTTCCCGTTCCGCGCATCCATGGCGGGACCCGCTCTTCGATGCTGGCCGCGCAGAGCACATGGGTGTTGCCGAAAATGGCAAGGCATGAGCCTTCGGCGTATTTTGCAGCACCGGTTTGGAGCTTGACCTTACGCATTTGATTGGCGGCGCGGCGTGACGGGCGGATGGAGTTCTTGGCCATGATAATCAGGTTCCAATTCGGTGTGTCCGGGACTTTGCGCGCAACCTAGTCGCTTCGATGCGCGTGCGTCCACTTCGGAGATGGTCGGCCCTGTTCGTGCGCGCCGCCTTGATCGCGGGGCAGGCCGTGCCTAAGTTGACCGGGCGTCCCGGTGTGTCGACCCGGATGCTAACCACATGGACGGATTGGCGCATGAGCCGCACGATTCCACAGTTGAACGCTCGAAGCACCGATATCCTTCGGCAGATCATTGACGGCTATCTGATGACAGGTGAGCCGGTGGGTTCGCGCACCTTGTCGCGCAATCTCGATATAGACCTGTCGCCGGCCACGATCCGCAACGTTATGGCAGACCTGCAGGATGCCGGACTTCTGTTTTCACCTCACACCTCGGCGGGCCGCATTCCGACGGATGCAGGGTTGCGGCTGTTCGTGGATGGCCTGCTGGAAGTTGGCAACCTGACGGAAGACGAACGGGTGTCTATTGAGGCGCAGTGCGCCACACATGGGCGCAGTCTGCAGCAAACCCTGTCGGAAGCTTCGCGCGTCCTGTCGGGATTGAGCAATTGCGCCGGGTTGGTTGTGGCTCCGACGAGCGATTCCCCCTTGCGCCATATCGAGTTTGTATCTCTGGCGCCCGGGCGGGCACTGGTCGTGTTGGTGACCGAGGACGGCAGCGTTGAGAACCGGATTGTCGAGGTGCCGCGCGGCATGCCGGCTTCCGCGATGATCGAGGCATCCAATTTTCTTTCCACCCGCATGGTCGGCAAGACGATCGAGCAGGCTCAGCGTCAGATTGCAGCGGAACTCGAAACCCACCGCCGGGATCTCGATAGTTTGACCCAGAAGCTGGTCAAGGCGGGTCTGGCCACAGCCACGGGCAAGGGTCCCGAAGCCGCCTTGATTGTGAGTGGCACCGAACGCCTGCTGGATGATGTGCAGGCTGTCGAAGACCTTGACCGTGTCCGGACGCTTTTCGATGCGCTGGACATGAAAGAGTCCTGGGTCAAATTGCTGGATGCCGCGCGCGGCGGTGAAGGTGTGCAGATATTTATCGGTGCCGAGAATGAATTGTTCTCGGTCGCCGGGTGTTCGGTGGTGGTGGCCCCCTATCGAAACGCCGAACAGGAAATTGTTGGTGCGGTCGGCGTGATCGGTCCAACGCGAATCAACTATGCGCGGATTATCCCTGTCGTCGACTACACGGCGCAGGTGGTAAGCCGCCTGATGAGTTAGCAACAGTTAGGGCTCTCGCGCTGCGAGGGTATCAGGAAGCAGAGAATGAGCGACAACGACAACAATCCCACCGACGAAGATATTGCCGCCGAACAGGCCGCGATAGATGCCGAGAATGACGCGGCTGCCGAAGATGCCGCAGCTGCGGATGCCGCACGTCTTGACGCTTTGTCAGCGGCTCTTTCCGAGGAGTCGATCGAAGAAAGCCCCGTCAATGATGCACGGGTTGAAGATCTGGAGGCCCAGGTCGCGGAGTTGCGGGACAATCTTTTGCGTGCGATGGCCGAAACGGAAAACATCCGCAAACGCGCTGAACGCCAGCTTGAAGATGCGCACAAGTTCGCCGTAACCGGGTTTGCGCGCGATATTCTTTCGGTTGCAGACAATCTTGAACGTGCGGTGGCCGCTGTTCCCGAGGAGCGTCGCGGTGAGCACGAACTTCTCGGCATTTTGCTCGAAGGCGTGAAGGCGGTTCAGGCGAGCTTTGTTCAGGCCATGGTCTCGAACAAGATTGAACGTATTGAGCCTGTCGGCGAGCCGTTCGATCCGAACCTGCACGAGGCCATGTTTGAAGTGCCTGGTACCGACCTCCCCAATGGAACCGTGGCGCAAGTGATTGAGCCGGGCTATCGGCTCCACGAGCGTTTGTTGCGTCCCGCGCGTGTGGGTGTCGCCAAATCCGCTGCGGCACCAAAAGATCCCAAGGTCGACACGATCGTCTGATCGCGCCTGCGCGATGCCGGTTATTTTCGAGCGGTGATTGCTGGGTCGGCAACCATCAGAGCGCGGATATAGGCTGTCGCAAGCCCCTGCTTCTGCGTTGCGCCGTAATGCTGGAGGGCCAGTGCTGCGAAGTCGAAGGCGCCATAGAGTTCATGTGCCAGCACGGCTATTTTCAGCAGGGCCTCGGGCTGGCTTTTCGCCAGTTCGGGAAACTGTGCGGGGTCTCTGAAATAGACGGCGTTGCTCCAGATCACTTGCGTAAAGCCCCGGTTGGGGTTGGCATCCTTGATCAAGGGTCGGTAGGGACGGGAGCCAACGCCGACCATGGTGTGGAAAGACAGCCCATGGCCGCGCAGATTGATATCCACGTCCGCATACAATGCCTGCCCCCGATAGATTGGCAGAAAATTGACTTCGGTCTGGATCGCCAGCACGTCGCTCATGGTATCGCGGGCCCCTTCGAGAACGAGCAATTCGGCACCCTGGACATCAAGCTTGATGAAGTCTGCCGGGCGAACGTCGGGGACGTCGTCGAGACGCATCGTCTCAAGTGCTTCGGTGCGAACCGGCTCGCAAAGTTCCCACAGGCTGTGAAATCTCTGCATGACCTCGGGGTCCGGCGGGAACAGGGATGACGTCATCGGCTCCTTGCCGATGTGCAGGGTGTGGGGATGGCCGTCACCCAGGGCGACGGGGAGAAATTTGCTGTTGGCGGGCGCGGTCTGGTTGAGCTTCTCGCATTCGACGGGGTTGGGTTCAAATCCGATCAGAGATGCAGTGCCGCCTGAGACCAGTTGAGACCACGGCTCGCTTTCGCCAACATCCATCGCACCCACATCGACAAACTTCATCTGCGGGATCGAAACGTCTTCTCCGGTCAAAAAAGCCAGAATATCAATGGGGCGCGGGGGCATCGTCATGGGTTCGGGGTCTCCGGTCCGGGGCCGTTTGGTTCGCATGGGGGTTGTTTGCGGAACGGCTTAGTCCCAAACGGCATAGCAGCAAACGGGCCGCGTGCGCCAGATCACTGGGACGGGGCAGACTGCACGATGCTGAAAGGCAAAAATCACAGTGATTTATGTCTTTTCGAGAAACCTCGGACTTTGTCGGCCTCGTGCGCCCTGCGCTTGGCGGAGAGCTGCCATGCAGATGGCGCAGGCCCTGATTCCAGAAAACGCGGGAATATCAGTCGTGTAGCGCCAAAATGTGACTGTCGGGATATGAGGATCGAGCGCCGACGGGCCGAAATGATGAAAATAGCGTGAAAGATGTGGAATTTCTGACGGTTGCGTAGGGCATGACCGGTCCCTATATGTCCGTCGAACACGACTGGTTCTCAGAGCAGAGCCACCAACCGCAATAACAGGGATTTGCCGCGGTGCCATCTGGGCCGGGCAATTCTGCTGACGAAGCGAGGGTATTATGGCGAAAGTAATTGGTATCGATCTTGGTACGACCAACTCCTGTGTGGCCGTCATGGACGGTGATGCAGGCAAGGTGATCGAAAACTCGGAAGGCGCACGTACGACGCCGTCCATGGTGGCGTTCTCTGAGAATGATGAACGCCTTGTGGGACAGGCCGCCAAGCGGCAGGCCGTCACCAATCCGGAGAACACGATCTTCGCGGTCAAGCGACTGATCGGGCGCCGGTTTGACGACCCGCTGACCCAGAAGGACAGGGATCTCGTCCCGTTCGAGATTGTCGAAGGC
This sequence comes from uncultured Alphaproteobacteria bacterium, assembly GCA_943787745.1. Taxonomy (GTDB): domain Bacteria; phylum Pseudomonadota; class Alphaproteobacteria; order UBA6615; family UBA6615; genus JABJAG01. Next base: position 80,010 of record CALSNJ010000003.1, read on the forward strand.
GACAATGGCGACGCGTGGGTCGGCGCCAATGACAAGAAATACAGCCCGTCGGAAATCAGCGCCTTCATCCTGCAGAAGATGAAAGAGACCGCCGAAGCATTTCTGGGCGAAACCGTTGAACAGGCTGTGATCACGGTCCCGGCCTATTTCAACGATTCACAGCGTCAGGCGACCAAGGACGCGGGCAAGATTGCCGGCCTTGAAGTGCTGCGCATCATCAACGAGCCAACCGCTGCCGCGCTGGCTTATGGCCTCGACAAGAAAGAAACCGGCACCATTGTGGTCTATGACCTTGGCGGCGGTACCTTCGATGTGTCGATCCTGGAAATCGGCGATGGTGTCTTCGAAGTGAAGTCCACCAATGGTGACACCTTCCTGGGTGGTGAGGATTTCGACGCCCGGATCATTGAGTATCTGGCCGATGAGTTCAAAAAGGATCAGGGCATAAACCTGCGTGAAGACAAGCTGGCACTCCAGCGTCTCAAAGAAGCAGCCGAGAAAGCGAAGGTTGAACTTTCGTCCTCGACCCAGACCGAAGTGAACCTCCCCTTCATCACGGCTGACGCCTCGGGACCCAAGCATCTCAATGTGAAACTGACTCGGGCAAAACTTGAAGCGCTGGTCGAAGACCTCGTTGCGCGGACGGTTGATCCCTGCAAGGCAGCGCTCAAGGATGCCGGTCTCAAGCCAAACGAGATTGATGAAGTCATTCTGGTCGGCGGCATGACCCGCATGCCAAAGATTCAGGAGACCGTGAAAAACTTTTTCGGGCGCGAACCGCATCGTGGCGTGAACCCGGACGAGGTTGTGGCCATTGGTGCTGCGATTCAGGCCGGCGTGCTGGCTGGCGACGTAAAGGATGTGCTGTTGCTCGACGTGACTCCGCTGTCGCTGGGTATCGAGACGCTGGGCGGTGTGTTTACCCGTCTGATTGATCGCAACACGACGATCCCGACCAAGAAAAGCCAGGTCTTCTCGACCGCCGAGGACAATCAGGGTGCGGTGACGATCCGGGTCTTCCAGGGCGAGCGTGAAATGGCTGCGGACAACAAGCTGCTTGGTCAGTTTGACCTTGTCGGCATTCCGTCCGCACCGCGTGGTATTCCGCAGATTGAAGTCACTTTCGACATTGATGCCAACGGCATCGTCAATGTGTCGGCAAAGGACAAGGGCACAGGCAAGGAGCAACAGATACGCATCCAGGCCTCGGGTGGTTTGTCTGACGATGACATTGATCAGATGGTCAAGGACGCGGAAGCGCATGCCGAGGATGACAAGAAGCGGCGTGAGACGGTTGAGATCCGGAACCAAGCCGAAACGCTTGTGCATCAGACGGAACGCAGCCTGAGCGAACATGGCGACAAGGTTGGGGATGAAGACAAGTCCGCAATCGAAAGTGACATGGAAGCACTGAAGACAGCCCTCGAAGGCGAGAATCAGGAAGACATCCAGGCGAAGCTCGAAGCGCTTGCCATGTCTTCGATGAAACTCGGAGAAGCCATCTACAAGTCTGAGCAGGCTGAGATGGGCGACGGCGAAGCCGGTCCGGCAGATGCCGAAATGGACGGTGACGCCGAGGCCGCCAGCGATGAGACCATCGTTGACGCTGACTTCGAAGAGGTCGATGACGACGACGAGCCCAAGGATCGCTCGTCAACCTCCTAACTGGACACAAACGGATAATTGCGGCGCGGGTGAGGATGACTTCTCCGCGCCGCACTTCCTAATCGTCCAAATCGGGGTAAGGGTCATCGATGGCGGATAAGGATTACTACGAAGTTCTGGGTGTGGACCGTGGCGCGGAAGCGTCGGCGATCAAGAGCGCGTATCGAAAACTTGCCAAGGAACTGCACCCGGATAAGAATCCCGGTGATGACAAGGCCGAACAGCGCTTCAAGGAAATCAATCAGGCTTATGACATCCTCAAGGATGAACAGAAGCGTGCCGCTTATGACCGGTATGGCCATGAAGCCTTCCAGAATGGCGGCGGCGCTCATGCGGGCGGTGGTTTCGAAAATGGTGGCGGGTTTGCCGACATCTTTGATGAGATGTTTGGCGAGTTCATGGGTGGTCGTGGCGGTGGTCGTCGACGCACGAGCACGCGTGGGTCGGACCTGCGCTACAATCTTGACGTCAGCCTCGAGGATGCCTTTGCGGGCAAACAGGCGCGCGTCAAGGTCAACGCATCAGCAGGCTGTGATGAGTGTCATGGTTCCGGCGCAGCTGGCGGCTCGGAACCGGTCAGTTGTCCGTCTTGTCAGGGGGCCGGCAAAGTCCGCGCTCAGCAGGGATTTTTCACCGTCGAACGAACCTGTCCGACCTGTCAGGGTGCGGGTCGGGTGATCGACAATCCTTGTGGGTCGTGCGGGGGTGCCGGACGCGTCAACAAGGAAAAGACACTTTCGGTCAACATCCCGTCCGGGATCGAGGATGGCACGCGCATCCGTGTCGCCGGTGAAGGTGAGGCTGGCTTGCGCGGTGGTCCGGCGGGCGATCTCTATATTTTTGTTACGATCCAGCCGCATCGGTTTTTCCGCCGTGACGGCGCGGACATCCAGTGTCGTGTTCCGATTCCGATGACAACGGCGTCGCTCGGCGGATCGATCGAGGTTCCGACCATTGATGGCGGGCGCGCGCGGGTAAATATCCCTGCGGGCACCCAGACCGGACAGCAGTTCCGGTTGCGGGCCAAGGGCATGTCAGTGCTGCGTTCGAATGTGCGTGGCGACATGTATGTCCAGGCGCAGATCGAAACCCCTGTCAATTTGACCAAGGACCAGCGCGACCTGCTCAAGAAATTTGAGGACTCCGGTGGCGGATCCCCAAAACACAGTCCGGAATCCGAAGGCTTTTTCACCAAGGTGAAAGAGTTCTGGGACGACTTGAAAGACTAGTCAAACGGACGTTGGGTTCTGCGTGTGAAGTGGTATCTTTCCCACAGGTTCGACAGATGAGCCGGGGTGGGAAAGAATATGACTGATCAATTGAAAATTGGAATCGTGGGTGCGGGTGGCCGGATGGGCCGCATGCTTGTGCAGGTTGTGGCCGAGAGCGAAAGTTGCGTGCTTGGCGGCGCAAGTGAAGTTCCGGGCTCAACGCTTGTTGGCAGTGATGCCGGAACCCTCTCTGGTGTCGGTGAGAATGGCGTGATCATCACAGATGATACGGCTGCCATGTTCGGCAAGGTTGATGCGGTCATTGATTTCACGGTTCCGGCCGCGACCGCGACACACGCTGCGCTTGCCGCAGAAAACGGTTGCGCGCTTATCGCAGGGACCACCGGGCTGGAGAATTCTCATCGGGCTGCCCTCGAGAATGCGGCGAAGACGGTTCCTGTCGTCTGGGCCTCGAACATGTCGAGCGGCGTCAATCTGATGTTTGCCATCACAGAGCGTGTGGCGCGCGCCCTTGATCCGGATTTCGATATTGAGATCGTCGAAATGCATCACAAGCACAAAGTGGATGCGCCCTCAGGTACGGCGCTGAGTCTCGGCGAAGCCGCGGCGCGTGGTCGTGGTGTCGACTTTGACAGTGAGAAGGTGCTGTCTCGCGAAGGAATCACCGGCGCACGTGAGCGGGGCACGATTGGTTTTGCGACCTTGCGCGGCGGGGATGTTGTGGGCGAACACAGTGTCATTTTTGCCAGTGCGGGTGAGCGCATTGAACTGACCCACCGGGCGACCGACCGGGGAATTTTTGCGCGTGGCGCCGTGCGTGCGGCCCGCTGGACCGCCGGGCGTGCGCCGGGATTTTATGCGATGGCCGACGTTCTGGGTCTCGATTAACGCACTGCGTTTGGTGCGGCGTTCATGTCTCGCAAGGCATCGCGCAAGGCGATGGCCAGCTCGTTCCGTTCTTCAGGGGTGAGGAACACTCCGACCTTTAGTGATTTACCATGACTTGCGAGGCGCAATTCGTTGTCGCCGCCCGGACGAGATGTCAGGTCGACACTCAGCCAGTGTGGGGGCGCAATGCGGTGATGTTGCTCGCGACCTGAAGGTCGGACGCGTGCGATCGTCAGTTCCTCCCGGGTCAGACGCACGCGCTCAAAGGCGCGGCCATCACGGACATTGGTGCGGAAGGCCCACCAGATCAGCAGGATTTCGCATCCGAAGAACGGCAGGACGGGCCAGGCACCGAGCGCGGTGAAGTAGAGCGCCACGAGCGCGAGTGCGCCGGCTATCCCCAGAATGACATTGCGAACACCACGCGGGCTCAAGCTCCGATGCGGGTAAAGGACGGCATCAAAAAGCGGCTCTGTCTCAGTATGGCTCATGGTGAAAGTCTAAGCTGCCGATAGGGTCTGGAAAAGTAACGCTTTGTCGCAGTGCCGCAGTTGTGAATGGTGGCTGATCGGCACGATGAAACGCGCTAGTCTGCTTGTGTTATGCCCATGATGAAAAAAGACGCGATCGAGGAATTTTTCCGACGCCTGTCCGGCGCGGACCCGACCCCGACAACCGAACTCGAATATCGCAACACCTATACCCTTCTGGTTGCCGTCGTGCTGTCCGCACAAGCGACTGATGTGGGTGTGAACAAGGCGACAAAAGAGCTTTTCAAGACGGTTGATACACCACAGAAAATGCTCGCCCTGGGTGAAGATGAGCTGATCAAGCATGTTCGCACCATTGGTCTTTTCCGCACCAAGGCCAAGAACGTCATCGCGTTGAGCGAGATGCTCGTCAAGGAGCATGGCGGGGAGGTGCCGCACGACCGTGCCGCGCTCGAAGCCTTGCCGGGTGTTGGCCGCAAGACGGCGAATGTCGTTCTGAACACCGCCTTCGGCGAGCCCACCATGGCAGTGGACACCCATATCTTCCGCCTCTCCAACCGAACGGGGCTGGCGCCGGGCAAAAATGTACGCGCGGTCGAGGACAAACTGCTCAAACGTGTGCCGACTCACTACCTGCAGCATGCCCATCATTGGCTGATCCTGCACGGTCGCTATGTGTGTAAGGCGCGCAAACCTGATTGTGCGGTCTGCATCGTTGCGGATGTATGCACTTACAAGGCGAAAACCATCGCCTGATCCGAGAAGGTTGGGGGCCTAGGAGAAGCTGGCGATGCACCGCTCGGTCGCGCTTGGGTCAAGTTGCGCTGTGTCGTTGCGCGCCTCGACATGCGTCGCCCCAATGGTCCCGTTCCGGGGATAGAGAAAAATATGCAGCACGCAGTTGTTGCTGCGGTAAAGCCGGAGTTCGCCCGCGCCTTCGCGCCGAACAATCTCGGGTGCACCAAGATAACTGTCGATCCGGGCCGGGTCAGCGCCCAGTAAGTCGGCCATGGTGGCACGGGGTGCCGGGCGGCGTGTCGGGGTTGCAGGCTGAAGACGCGCAGTCGCGGTTGGTGATTCGGTGCGGGCAGGGGCCTGAGACCGTTCATTTTGCACCAGAGAACAGCCGGTAAGCAGCACAATTGCGAGAATCAGGGGACCAGAACGCCAAAACATGGAATCAGGCGGACAGTACGAAGGCGCTCATCAGCATCGTCACAACGGCCGCGCCGAGAATAGCGACCCGTGAGGGCCGGTCGCGTCGTGAACTAGGCATGGATTTTGATGTCTCCCAGGACTTCGCCGCCCTGTTCGATCTCCAGGCGACCATAGATCACATTGCCTGTGATCTTGCCTGTCGCCGTGACGCGAAGCCCGCGTGCGACTTTGAGGTCACCATCAAACCGGCCGCTGATGATTGCGGTATCCACTGAGGCCGATCCGACAAAGCGGCCGCCGCGTGAAACTTCCAGCGCGCGGGCGCTGTTCAGGGTCGCATCAATGCGGCCCTCGACCACCAGTGTGTCGCATTCGGTGATATCGCCCTTGAGGGTAATGTCGCGCGCGACTGTGAGCGTCTTGGCATCCTGCTGGTTGCCACGATGTGGCTCGCGCTCTTCTTTGCGTTCGCCCCGTTCATTCAGATTGGGTATTTCCGCGGCGCGGACCGGCTGTCGATCCAGAAAGCTCAGATCGAGGTCTCGTCGTTCATTCTCGTCACTGACGTCTGCGCTCATGATCGCGCCCCCAATATAGTCCCCGCGCGAAAACATGGACGTGACTGCTCACGTGATATGCAAGATTCTCGCGACTCTCAGAGCCTTGGATAGCCTATTTACATCAAAATGTCGATAAAATATATCAAGCCATTGATATTGTTAAATTAATGTCATTTTCCTTGGGCCTCTGCCGCTCGAAAACGTGCAACATCATCGATGTTCCGAACAAGGGCAGCAGAAGGTTTACAATGGGCACTGTTGCGATGAGCGCAAAGACGAGGCCGGCGAAGTAGACCGTACCGCGGTGCTTTAGTCGAAAATCACGAAGTTCCTTGGGCGACATACGCCGGAATCCAACCATTTCCAGATATTCCCGGCCCAGCAGATAGCCGTTGAGCCCCCAGCCGGCGACGAAATAGATCGGCGGGAAAAACAGCAGCGGTAGCAGCAAAAGATTGAGAGCAATCAGCAGAACACCGAACTTCAGGCCCACCCAGATGGCTTCCGAGATGCCCTGGTCGCGTGGCGGTGCAATCTCGGGATAGTGGCGCGCTTCAACGGCCCGGCAGATCGTTTCGATATACAAACTGGCGTAGATGCCCAGGGCCGCGGGCAACAAAAGGATCATCAACAGGAAGGCCGCAACGGACCCGAAGATGTCGATGAAGGTCTCAAGGGCGCCCCCAATCCAGGGCAGCACGCCGACCAACTCGGTGCTGAAAATCAGCCAGCTGAGGCCGCCCCACAGGACGATGGCCGTGGCGAGACTGAGAAAAAAGCACGTCCAGAGAACGGATCGAAAACGAGGGCTGCCCAGGTCACCCAGGGCCTTGAAAAATGCGGAGATCATACCGCGCAGTTTAGCCAAGGATGCCGCATGAAGACCATGATAATTCTGATCACCCGTTCGTTCCGCTAACCCATTGTGTGACGTACAGCCCTCGCTATACTCGCGCAGCCATTCATACCCGTTTCCCGAATTTACTGGAGTTTCCATGACCGACACTGCGGCCCAGGCTGGAGAGCTCGACGTTCTGTGCGTCGGCAACTCAATTGTTGATGTGCTGACCCAGACCGATGATGCAATGCTGGAGAAATTCGGCATGGTCAAAGGGACCATGGCGCTCATCGATGCTGATCAGGCAGAAGCCCTCTACGCGCAAATGTCCCCTGCGGTTGAAACCTCGGGCGGTTCTGCAGGCAACACGGCGGCCGGACTGGCCTCACTGGATGCCAAATGCGCGTTTATCGGGCGGGTGCGTGATGATCAGCTCGGGGATATTTTCACCCATGATATACGCTCGATCGGTGTTGAATATGCGACCCCGGCGGCGACCGATGGTCCGCCAACAGCGCGCTGTCTGATTTTGATTACGCCGGACGCGCAGCGCACGATGAACACCTTTTTGGGCGCCAGCGTTAATCTGGGTCCTGAGGATATTGATAAAGACCTCGTGGCGCGCGCGAAGGTGACATATCTTGAGGGTTATCTCTGGGACCGTGATGAGGCCAAGGCGGCATTTCTGCGGGCCGCCGGTTTGGCAGCGGCGAAAAACCGGATGGTGTCTCTGAGCCTTTCCGATCCTTTCTGTGTGGACCGTCATCGGGACTCGTTCCGCGAATTTGTCGCCGGACATGTGGATGTGCTGTTTGCCAATGAAGACGAGATCATGTCGCTTTATCAGGTCGAGAATTTCGATGAGGCTCTGCAGCATGTCAGGCAGGACTGCCGCATAGCGGCACTGACCCGGTCCGAAAAAGGGTCGGTCGTGGTTTCTGGTGAGGAGGTTCACGTCGTTGATGCCGAGCCGGTCGGTGCCGTGGTTGATACGACCGGGGCTGGCGATCAGTTTGCTGCCGGATTCCTGCATGGGTTGACCCGCGGTGAAGACCTGGCGACCTGCGCGCGGATTGGCGGGATTGCGGCAGCCGAAGTCATCGCGCATGTCGGGCCGCGCCCGCAGGTGAAGCTGGCAGACCTGGTGGTACAAAAGCTTTAGTTGGCGGTGGCGTCCCAGAGGGTCTCGAGACGCAACCCGTAAACGGGGACCGTCTCAGGCCAGGCGATCCGTGACCAGCTGGCAAGACGTTGGCCGGGGTCGTGGTAAAGCGGCATCAGATATCGGTTCCACATCAAAATGCGGTCCAATGCGCGTGCGGCCGCGACGAGTTCGTCTCGGTTTTGCGCCGCCCCCAAGGCGTCAATCATCGCATCGACGGCCGGGTCAGCAACACCTGCCCAGTTGCGGCCGCCGGGTTGGTTGGAGGTTTGTGTGCCCCAATAGTTCTGTTGTTCGTTCCCCGGTGACAGGGTGACACCCCAGAACCCGAAAACCATGTCGAAATCATAAGTGTCAATCATGCCCTGGAACTGGGCTGATTCAACAAGGCCAACGGCGGCCTTAATCCCAAGACGCTGCAGGTTGCGGCTGTAGGCCAATGCGATCTTCTCGTTCGAAGGACGCCGAATGGCGATTTCAAGTCGGAACGGATTGCCCGCGTCATCGACGCGGACGCCGTCCCTGATTGTCCAGCCGGCGGCATCAAGAAGAGCTGCTGCGCGTTTCAGGTTCGCGCGCGGGCGTCCCGATCCATCGGTTGCCGGGGGGGCGTAGGGCTCTCCGAATACCGCGTCGGGAATTTTACCGCGCCATGGTTCGAGAAGTGCGAGTTCGGCCGCCGTCGGCGCACCAATGGGCGCCATATCGGAGCCAGTGAACATGCTGGTTGTCCGGACATAGCCATTGTGAAGCAGCGCTTTGTTGATCCACTCGAAGTCAAAGGCATGGGACAGGGCTTCACGGACGCGCAGGTCCTGAAATACCGGTTTACGCAGATTGAAGGTCAGGGCGCTCAGTCCTGATGGCGTCCCGGTTTGCAGGACTGCCTTCTCGACCCGCCCATCCTGGGCGGCCGGGAAATTGTACTGGGTCGCCCAACGGGATGCGTTCCCTTCGAACCGGAGGTCGTAGTTGCCCGCCTTGAAGGCTTGCAGGGCGACAGAGGCATCGCGGAAGTAGTCGTATCGAATCTGGTCAAAGTTGTGCTGGCCGCGATTGACGGCCAGATCCTTGCCCCAGTAGTCGGGATTGCGGCGATAGGTGATGGCGCGACCGGGGTCTACGGCCTCGATCACGTAAGGACCGCTGGCGAGCGGCGGCTCAAGGGTGGTTGTGTTGAACTCCCGGGTTTCCCACCAGCTCTTCGACAGGATCGGCATGAACCCGGCGACCAGCAGTGGCAATTCGCGATCTTCATTGTTTTCAAAGGTAAACCGCACCTTGCGTGGTCCGGTCCGGGTGACCGATTTGGCGCGAGACCACGTGGCCCGCGCGTTTGGCCGGCCTTTGGTTTTGAGCGCTTCCCAGCTGAAGATGACGTCATCGACTGTGACCGGGCTGCCATCGGAAAAGGTGGCTTCGGGGCGCAGGGTGAATTCGACCCAGGCGCGATCTTCAGGTGTCTCTATGCTTTCGGCGAGCAATCCGTAAAGCGTGAACGGCTCGTCCCGGCTGCGCTTGGCCAGAGTTTCGAAAAAGAGCCCCGCACCATGATGGACACCCGCTGCAGGTTTGCCGCGCACAATGTAGGGATTGAGCGTGTCGAAGGACCCGAGTGCGTGGAGTCGCAGGACTCCGCCCTTGGGAGCCGTGGGGTTCACATAGTCGAATTGTGAAAAGTCGGGACTGTATTTCGCAGATCCGAGCATGGCGATGGCGTGCTCTGGAGTGGCGAGTGCCGGGGTTACGGCAACGGGACCGAACAGCAATGTGGTTGCGATATAGCAATGCTTTAACAACGAGGGATACTTACGCATGGCTCTGGCGATCTTTGCTGCGGATGAGTGCGGCCGACCTCAATTATAGTGCCCGGATTGAGTCGATAATCGGGCGTCCCGGCACAAGCCTCGCGACCCGCCGAGGTTGGTGTCAGGCGACCTGTTCTTTCAGGTCTAGCGCATAGCCGGCGGATCGGACAGTCCGGATCAGGTCGGTGGTGCCGGGCAGGTTCATGGCTTTGCGGAGGCGGCGGATATGAACATCGACCGTGCGCGGCTCGATATAGGTGTCATGTCCCCAGACCGAATCGAGCAACTGCTCACGGGAAAAGACCCGGCCGGGGTGCTCCATCATGAAACGCAGCAGGCGGAATTCGGTGGGCCCCAGATCGACCGGCTCGTCATTGCGGCTGACCCGATGGGTCGTGAGGTCCATTGTGATATCGCCATAGGTCAGGCTGTCCTTGTCGAAAGCAGGTCGCGTGCGCCGCAATACGGCGCGTACCCGGGCGACCAGTTCGCTGGGTGAGAACGGTTTGACGACATAATCATCGGCGCCCGCCTCGAGCCCGCGGATGCGGTCATCTTCTTCCCCACGGGCGGTGAGAATGATGATCGGTACGTTCCGGGTTTCGGGATTGCGCCGGATGCGGCGGCAAATCTCAATGCCGGAGACATAAGGCAGCATCCAGTCCAACAAAATGAGATCGGGTTTGCGTTCTTCCACAGCCAACAGGGCTTCTTCACCATCCCGGGCGATATGGATCTGGAAGCCGGCTTTCTCGAGGTTGTAGGAGAGCAGCTCCACCAGGGGGGGCTCGTCTTCGACAATCAGGACATTGGGTTGCAAATTGCTCACGGTGTTGGACCTCGCGAGATCGGGTTCAGTTTCTGTTTAGTTCGAATCAACAACGGTAACGCTGGCTTCATCGGTTTTGGGGCGATCTTCGGTCAGGGTCTCGCCCTCAACCTGATAATGCACAAGCTCTGCGATATTGGTTGCGATGTCGCCGATCCGCTCGATATTGCGCGCCACAAACAGCAGATGCGTGCAGGATGTGATGCTGCGCGGATCTTCCATCATGTAGGTCAGCAATTCACGAAACAGACTGTCATACATGTCGTCGAGTTCGGCATCGCGTTCCCAGACCGCGCGGGCCTTGGCGAGATCATTGCTGGAGAAGGCGTCGAGGACATCCTTCACCATGCTGCGCGCCATACGGCCCATCCGGGGGATGGTGAACATCGGCTTGATTGGCGGATTCTGGTTTAGTGCAATTGTCCGGCGCGCGATGTTCTTGGCGTAGTCGCCGATCCGCTCGATATGCGGGGCGATCTTGAGCCCTGCCACGGTGGCGCGCAGATCGGTGGCGAGCGGTTGCCGGCGGGCAATCATCTGGATTGCGAGTTCTTCGATTTCAATCTGTAGCGCATCGATCCGCGCATCATCCTCGATGATCTGCGTGGCTTCCTCGGTGTTGCGCCGCTGGAGTGACTCGATGGACCGTTCGATCTGTACTTCGGCCAGTCCGCCCATACGGCTGATTTGATCGCTCAATCGGCTGAGCTCTTCGTCGAAGGATTTGACGATGTGGTCGGTAGTCATTGGGTTCACCTTTTCGCTGCTTGCGTTCGCGGGTGATCAGCCGAAACGGCCGGTGATGTAATCCTGGGTCCGCTTGTCGACCGGATTTGTGAAGATAAGTTCTGTGTTGCCCTGTTCAACCAATTCACCGAGATGGAAAAAGGCAGTTTTCTGACTGACGCGCGCGGCCTGTTGCATGGAATGTGTGACGATCACAATCGTGAAGTTCTGACGCAGTTCGTCGATCAGTTCTTCGATGCGGGCTGTGGCAATCGGGTCGAGGGCCGAGCAGGGTTCATCCATCAGAATGACCTGCGGGCTGACCGCAATTGCGCGTGCGATACACAAACGCTGCTGCTGGCCGCCCGAAAGGCTGGTGCCCGGCTGGGCAAGGCGATCCTTGACCTCTTCCCACAAACCGGCACGTTTCAGGCTGGCTTCGACCAACTCATCAGTGTCGGTTTTCCCCGCGACCATGCCGTGAATCCGGGGGCCATAGGCGATGTTGTCATAGATTGATTTGGGGAAAGGGTTTGGTTTCTGGAAGACCATCCCGACCTTCGCACGGAGCTGAACAACATCGATGCTCCGGTCGTAGATATCGGCAGAGTCGATCTCGATTTTGCCTTCGACCCGGCAGATGTCGATGGTGTCGTTCATGCGGTTGATGCAGCGCAGGAAGCTCGACTTGCCGCAACCTGACGGTCCGATGAAGGACGTCACGCGATTCTCGGGAATCTCGATGGTGATGTCTTTCAGGGCATGATTGTCGGCGTAGTAAACATTGACGTCACGTGCATTGACCTTGGTCGGAGGCGCTTTGGGGGCCTGGGTCGCGCCGGGTGCTTCGTTGGATTCCACGGTGACTTCCATTTCTTCTGGTGTGTTCTCTTCGGGCATAGCTGCGTCCGTCATCCTACCATCGCCTTTCGAACTTCTTGCGCAGCAGGACCGCGAAGAGGTTCATCATAATCAAGAATGTCAGCAACACCATGATCGCCGCGGAGGTCCGCTCGACAAAGGCGCGCTCGGGGGCATCCGCCCAAAGGAAGACCTGAACCGGCAGCACAGTGGCTGGGTCGGTGAAGCTCTGGGGAATGTCGACGATGAACGCGACCATTCCGATCATCAGCAGCGGCGCTGTCTCGCCAAGCGCCTGCGCCATGCCGATGATTGTACCCGTGAGGATGCCCGGCATCGCCAGCGGCAAAACGTGGTGTGTGACTGTTTGCAGGCGCGAGGCGCCCATCCCCAGTGCGGCCTCGCGAATCGAAGGCGGGACCGCCTTCAGAGCCGCACGGCTGGCGATAATGATCGTGGGCAGGGTCATCAGCGCGAGGACCATGCCGCCGACAACCGGCGCAGACCGTGGCAGGGCGAAGAAGTTCAGGAAGACAGCCAGGCCGAGAAGCCCAAACACGATGGAGGGTACGGCGGCAAGATTGTTGATGTTGACCTCAATCACGTCGGTCCAGCGGTTCTTGGGAGCAAACTCCTCAAGATAGACCGCGGACATCACCCCCACCGGGAAGGAGAGGAGCAGCGTGATCAGCAGGGTTAATGCGGACCCCACAACAGCACCCAGGATGCCGGCTTGCTCGGGCTCGCGACTGTCAGCTGTTGTAAAGAAGGTCGTGTTGAATGTGGTCTTGACCCGGTCTTCGCGTTCAAGCTTTTCGAACCACCCCAGTTGGCGATTGTTCACGCGGCGATCGGATTCTGGCAGCGCACGATCAATTGAACCTTTGGCAAGTTGGTCGATATCGGCCGATGATTTGACCCAGACACGTTGGGTGGTACCGATGATCGACGGGTCGGCCAGAACCATATCGCGCATCACAAAGGTGACTTCATTGCTGATCATGTTGATCGCATCGCGGCGCCCCTTGCGGGTTTCCGCGCCGGGGAATTCGGCGCGCAAAGACTTCAGAAGTGCTCCGCGGTAATTTCCACTGGCCAGCTTTGCCGGGTCGGTCGATCCGTCCGGATCGATATCCCCGGCATCGAAGGTCAGGTTTAACGCGACCTGAGTGGTGGTGAAGGCGGGCAGGCCCGACGAGACAATGCTGAAGAGCAGGACGGTCAACATGCCCAATGCTGCCATGATGGCGGCCAGGCCATACATGCGGAACCGCCGCTCGGCACGATAGCGTTTCCGCACAAGGGCGGCGCTCCGATCCTCGGCGCGTGCAGCGACGTCGTTTGCGGGGGTATCAGTCATATTTCTCTCGGTATTTGCGCACGACGGTCAGGGCGACGACATTCAGGCAGAGCGTGATCACAAAGAGGACCAACCCGAGCGCAAAGGCGGCCAGAGTTTTGGAACTGTCGAATTCCTGATCGCCGACCAGCAATGTCACGATCTGGACGGTTACTGTTGTGACGGCTTCGAATGGGTTGGCTGTCAGATTGGCGGCCAGACCGGCGGCCATCACCACGATCATGGTTTCGCCAATGGCGCGACTGGTCGCCAGCAGCACGCTGCCGACAATGCCGGGCAGGGCGGCAGGAATGATGACCTGTTTGATAGTTTCGGAATGGGTGGCGCCCATGGCAAAGGATCCATCGCGCAGGGACTGGGGCACGGCGTTAATCACGTCATCGGAAAGCGAGGATACGAACGGGATGATCATGAGACCCATCACGACGCCAGCGGCGAGCGCGCTTTCTGACGCAACGTCCAGCCCGACGGATTCGCCGAACCCACGGAAGAGCGGCGCAATGGTCAGTGCGGCGAAGAATCCGTAGACCACCGTCGGAATGCCCGCGAGGATTTCGAGGATCGGTTTGACAATGGCCCGGAATCTTGGCGAGGCGTACTCGGCCATGTAAATCGCCGAGAACAGCCCAATCGGCACTGCGACCAGCATGGCGATGATGGTGATCAGGAAGGTGCCCGCGAAAATCGGAATCGCCCCGAAGGCACCTGTCGCGCCGACCTGATCGGCACGCAATGCTGTCTGGGGGCTCCAGTTCAGGCCGAACAGAAACTCGGCAGGCGGCACGCGATTGAAGAAGCGAATGGATTCGAACAGCAGTGACAACACGATCCCGATGGTTGTCAGGACGGCGATTGCAGACGCGAGGATCAGCACCCAGTGCACGATCTTCTCAACACGCGGACGGGCACGGAAGCTGGGGTTGATCGCGCGCCAGCCGATAGTGAGGCCGCCGATACCAAGAGCGAGACCCACGACCACCATTGCGGCGAAACCGGTGCTGCGCAGATCGTTGTAGCGCTCCGCGGCGGCCTGAACCATCGGGTCGGGGGTTTTGCTGGTGATATCACCAGCAGCCAGATTACGGATGTCGCTGAGCAGCAGGTTGAGCTGACCTTCCGAAAGCGCCTGCACGCTGGCCGGGAGGCCGGAAATAAGAAGGCTATCGACAATGCCGGATTGAAGGGCGAGCCAGAACGCGATCACCAGTAGGGCGGGTAGGGCACACCAGAGGGCGACATAGGAACCGTAATAGCTGGGGAGGGAGTGCAGACCCTTGATCTGTCCGCCGGTTCCGGCCAGCGCCCGCTTGCGGCCCATCTGGTAGCCGATTGCAGAGAGAACCAACAGAACGGCAATGAGGATGAGAGAGTTCATGTTGGGGGTCTTACGGTCGAATTATTTTTGAGGGAATGCGCAGAAGGAAAAGGTGCGCGCCGGTCATGTTTTGCGAATATGCATCGGACCGGCGCGCGCCGTATTACATGGACAGCGACTGAAGGCCCTGCGCCTGCTGGCTCATGGCCGCCCGATCAGCATCTGGCAACGGGATCAGACCCTTATCGACAAGGTAGCCGTCCGGACCCCAGGCGGAGTCGCTGGTGAAGGCCGTGACAAATTCCTTGATGCCCGGGATCACGCCGACATGCTGCTGCTTCACATAGAAGTAGAGCGAACGTGAAACCGGATAGTCGCCCGCGGCGATGGCCTCAAACTCGGGTGCAGTGCCGGCGATTGACGCGCCTTTCACCTTGTCCGAGTTCTGGTCGAGGAAGCTGAACCCGAAGATGCCGAAGGCGTCCGGGTTGGCTTCAAGCTTCTGGACGATCAGATTGTCGTTCTCACCAGCTTCAACAAAAACACCGTCTTCGCGGATGGCGTGGCAGGCTTTTTTCGCCAGACCAAGTTCCTTGGCGCCAGCCAGTGTTTTGCAACCGCCTTCCATGGCGATCTCGACGAAGGCGTCGCGCGTGCCGCTCGTTGGCGGCGGGCCGAGAACTTCGATTTTCAGGTTCGGCAGCGACGGGTCGATCTCTGACCAGTTCGTGTAAGGGTTGGCCACCAGCTTGCCGCCCTGGGGAACTTCCTTGGCCAGCGCCAGGAAAAGCTGTTCCAGAGTCAGGTCGAGGTCTGCACCGCTTTTGGCATTTGCGAGCACGATACCGTCAAAGCCAACTTTGACCTCCGTGATGTCGATGCCGTTTTTCGTGCAGTTGTCGAACTCGGACTTCTTCATACGACGCGATGCGTTGGTGACGTCCGGGTGATCTTCGCCAATGCCCGAGCAGAACAGCTTCATGCCGCCGCCGGTGCCGGTGCTTTCCACGACCGGGGTCGAGAAGTTGGAAGCTTTGCCGAACTGTTCCGCAACAGCGGTCGAGAACGGGAAGACTGTGGATGATCCGACGATACGGATCTGGTCGCGGGCTTCAGCGCTGCCGACCAAGGCTACGCTTATGGCTGCGGCGATCGTCAATGTTTTGATTTTCACGGATGCCCCTCCTGAGGGTGTGTCGTGGTTGGTGTGTTTGCGAGTCCGCAACCGGTCTTGTTTATTGGGCCGCTTGCGTTCGCGTGCCCGAACCTAGGGCCCCACGGCGTTACTCGTATGACACTTATGTTTCAGTTCCGTGACACCGGTTGGGAAAGTTACAGGCGGTGGACCACCTGCCGACCTTTTCCAGTGGCGCAGCCCTAAATTTTTGGTGCGCGTGTCAGGCCCAGCGTGATCTGTAAAGGTACTGCCAATTCCCGGCTCACTGTGGATTGTGAGCTCCCCCCGGTGACGGTTGGCAATATGTTTGACGATGGCCAGACCCAGTCCGGTACCCCCCAATTCGCGGGAGCGCGCGGTGTCGACGCGGTAAAACCTTTCGGTCAGGCGCGGAATGTGTTCGCGTGCGATGCCATCACCTTCATCGATCACCGAAATGCTGGCGATGTTCTCCACCACCTTGGCGCTCACGCGAACCGTGCTGCCGGTCCCGCCATATTTGATCGCGTTCTCAATCAGGTTTTGAAACAGCTGCGTCAATTCGTCCGGGTGTCCGAGAACCGGGTTCTCGAGTTCATCAAGGTCGAGTTCGATTGTGACATCACGGTCTTTAGCCTGGGGCGCAAGGAGGTCGGCGACGGTCGCGATGATCTGCTTGAGTGAGACCTCATCATTCGGGATGGTGTGTTCGTTCATTTCGATACGGGAGAGTGAGAGCAGATCATTCACGATCCGTGTCATCCGGTTGGACTGGCCTTCCATGAGGTTCAGAAACCGATCCTGAGCCTCGATGTCTCCCCGTGCCGGTCCACGCAAGGTCTCGATGAAGCCGACCAAAGATGTCAGCGGCGTGCGCAATTCGTGACTGACATTGGCGACGAAATCGGCCCGCATTTGCTCGCCGCGCCGCAGGGCGGTTACATCGCGCATCAGAATGAGAGCGCGCGCATCATTTTCGCCAGACGCGTCGGACCGGATCGGCTCAACACGCGCTTCGAATGTCTGGTCCACGTGTTCTGTGGACGTGAACTCGATGGTCTTCATGGATTTTCCAGACAAAACGTCCTCAACAGCCTCCAAAATCGAGGGTTGGCGGATCACGGCAGAAAGGTCGCGTCCGGTCAGGTCACCAACCCCATGGCGCCCGGTGAGAAGCTCCCGCGCTGCAGCATTGGCATAGACGAGGCGCGCCTGTGCATCGAGTGTTACGAGGGGATCGGGCAGGGCATCGAAGAGAACCTGAGCGGCTTGTAAACCATCGCGCAATTGCTTGCGGTCGCGCCCCCAGGTCCGTTCCAGTCTGGAGACTCCTGCCGCGATATTGCTGATCGGGCCTGGTTGGTCTGTTGATGGAGTGTTTGGGGCGTCTTCGGGAGGTTGATTGCTAAGTGCCTCGAGTTGTCGCTCAACGTTTTGCAGGCGCCCGAGTGGGCGATAGACAATCGCCATGACGCCGATGGGAATCACAAAGACGGAGAGCGTGGCAAACCACGGGTTCAAATGCCCGGCAGCTGACAATGCAATGGCAACGACGACCCCGGGACTGGCGAGCAGGGACGTAATGGCAAAAAGATACTTTGGTCTGGGTGACATCGGAAAACCGTGCGGCGTTCAGAAATATTCTGTGCGGGACAGTCTAGCACGCCAGTATGTCAGCCCATGGTCATGGGCTGACATTTCATGTTTTTACTTGGCGGCTTTTGCCTTGCGGGCGCGTTTTGGTTTGGCTGTGTTCTCCCGGCGCATTGATTCGTGTGCGGCGAAGGCTGAGGCGTTTACCAGCTCCGTCACCGTCGAATTCATGTGCACGATTTCCACGGGTTTCTCGAGGCCCATAAGGATTGGCCCGAGAACCGTTCCGACGTTGAGGGATTCGAGCATGCGGGACGCGATATGTGCGGAATGCAGACCCGGCATGATCAGAACATTGGCGGGCCCGGTCAGGCGCGAGAACGGGTAATGGCGTTCACGTAGCACCGCATCGAGGGCGATATCCGGGGTCATTTCGCCTTCATACTCAAAATCGGCGCCGCCGCGTTCATCGAGCAGACGTACCGCTTCACGTGAACGTTCGGTCAGATCAACCGGCGGATTGCCGAAGTTGGAATAACTCAGGAACGCCACCCGTGGCTCAATTCCCATTTGTTGGGCCTTGGCGGCCGCTTGTGTGGCGATGTCGACCATGATTTCGGGACTTGGGCGTTCGTGAACAGAGACATCGGCAATGAACAAGGTCCTGTTGGGCATCGCGTGGACCGAAAGGCCAAAGGTCTGTTCGCCCGGAGTGGGGTCGAAGACGCGTTGCACGTCTTTCAGGCAGGTGTAGAAGCGCCGGGTCAGTCCAGTGACCATCGCATCGGCATCGCCCATGGCGACCATGCAGGCGGCAAAGACATTGCGGTTCTGGTTCACGGCCCGCGCGCAATCGCGATACATCATCCCGCGTCGTTGCGTGCGCTCATACAAAAAATCGATATACCGCTCGCGGTCGTCTGCAAGGGCGGCGTTGTGAATGTGTAACGCATCCCCGTTGGACAGGCCGAGATCCTCGATCTTCCGTTTCACAACATCCTCACGCCCGATCAGGATGGGTTCTCCCAGACCCTGATTGCGATAGGAAATTGCAGCACGGATGACGCGCTCGGATTCACCCTCGGCAAAAACAACGCGTCGCGGGCTGGACCGAACGGCTTCAAATGTTGCTTCGATGACGGACGCGGTTGGATCGAGACGCTGGGCCAGTTCGCGGCGATACTCGTCCATATCCTCGATGGGCTGGCGGGCAACGCCCGTGTCCATCGCGGCCTGTGCAATTCGTGGCGGGATCCGCTCAATCAGTCGTGGATCGAAGGGCACGGGGATAATGTATTCCGGCCCATAGGTGAGCTGCTCGCCGGCATAGGCGGCTGCCACCTCGTCGGGAACATCCTCGCGGGCGAGTTCAGCCAGCGCTTCGGCGCAGGCGATTTTCATCTCGTCGTTGATGGTCGTCGCCCGCACATCGAGCGCCCCGCGGAAGATGTAAGGGAACCCCAGAACATTGTTGACCTGGTTGGGGTAGTCCGAACGGCCTGTTGCCACGATTGCATCGTCGCGAACGGCGCGGACATCTTCGGGTGTGATCTCGGGGTCCGGGTTGGCCATGGCAAAGATAATCGGCTTGGGAGCCATCGACTTGACCATTTTTTTGGTGACCGATCCGGCAACGGACAGGCCGAAAAAGACATCCGCCCCGACCATGGCTTCTTCCAGGGAGCGCGCTTTTGTTTTCACCGCATGGGCAGACTTCCACTGGTTCATGCCGTCTGTGCGGCCCTGATAGATGACGCCGCGGCTGTCGCACAGGATGGCCTGATTGTGGGGCAGGCCCATGGCTTTCATCAGCTCGATACACGCAATCGAGGCGGCACCAGCACCGTTGACGACAATCTTCAGATCCTTGATGTCGCGCCCGGTCAGATGCATGGCATTGATCATGCCGGCGAGTGAGACGATGGCGGTGCCGTGCTGGTCATCGTGGAACACGGGAATATCCATCACTTCGCGCAGACGTTGCTCGATGATGAAACATTCGGGTGCCTTGATGTCCTCGAGGTTGATGCCGCCGAAGGTTGGTCCCAGGAAGCGCACACAATTGACGACTTCATCGACGTCTTCGCTATCAACTTCGAGATCCATGGCATCGATATCGGCAAAGCGTTTGAACAAGACCGACTTGCCTTCCATCACGGGCTTGGAAGCGAGCGCGCCAATATTTCCAAGACCGAGCACGGCGGTGCCGTTCGAAACAACGGCCACAAGATTGCCGCGCGCGGTATAGTCGTATGCCTTGTTGGGGTCTTCGTGTATCTCAATGCAGGGCGCGGCAACACCGGGGGAATAGGCAAGTGAAAGATCACGCTGGGTGGTTAGTGGCTTGGTTGCGTTGATCTCGATTTTGCCCGGCTTACCGGTGCGGTGCATTTCCAGTGAATCGATGTCCAGTTGCGACATTTTTTTCTCACTGGTTTTGGTGCTGTCTGCCATGAAGTACGCCTGTTTTTTTCGGCCAAAGGGTTTCCTTGGGGTGAGCGTGGCCCTTCTGGCACGCGTGCGTCAACCCGGGCTCGGATGGTTGTATTCGGAATGTTGCGGTTCATCCCCAGCGTAAATGTGAGAAGGGTTCCGAAGGGGTTGCTGCGAGCGTATATGATGGAGGTTCGCCATGTCTGTTAAGAGCTCCGCATCGCCCGCCAAGGGAACAGCAACACCAGCCGCCTCGCCGATGCTGGCCCAATGGCATGCGGCAAAGGCGGAGTATCCTGATTGCCTCCTGTTTTTCCGGATGGGAGATTTCTACGAACTGTTTTTTGATGATGCCGTTGCAGCCGCGGCATCTCTCGATATCGCCCTGACCAAGCGTGGTCAGTATGAAGGTGAGCCTGTTCCAATGGCCGGCGTTCCTGTTCATGCCGCCGAGCAGTACTTGCCGCGCCTGATCCGGGCCGGGCATCGCGTGGCCGTCTGCGAGCAGATGGAAAATCCGGCCGAGGCTAAAAAGCGCGGTTCGAAGTCGATCGTTCGCCGCGCGGTCGTGCGTGTCATCACCCCCGGGACGCTGAGTGAGGACACGCTGCTTGATTCCCGACGCCACAATTATCTGGCGTCCTGTGCCGAGGTGCGTGGCGAGCTTGGTCTGGCATGGCTCGACATGTCGACGGGCGAAGTCTGGATGCAGCCCTTGCCGAAATCCGGTGGGACCGGTTCGCTCGCCGCTGCACTGGCGCGGATTGCACCGGGAGAACTTCTTCTGCCCGATACATTTTTGGCCCGCGAGGACTTGGCGGGCCTCATGGGTGATCTGCACGACGTGCTTACTCCTTTGCCGGGCAGCCGGTTTGATTCTTTGAATGCAGAGGCACGCCTCACCGAAACCTATGGCGTCAGTACGCTCGAAGCATTTGGTGCGCCGGGCCGGGCTGAAATCGCGGCGGCCGGCGCGCTGCTCGATTATCTCGTCCTCACGCAGATTGATCGCATGCCACGATTGGCACGGCCAACGCGATTGCCGCCGCCAGGTGCGGCGGGCGCGGTTATGGAAATTGATGCGGCCACACGGCGCAGTCTCGAGCTCTCCCAGACGCTTTCAGGTGAGCGCAAGGGATCAGTTCTTTCTGTGATCGATCAGACAATTACGGGCGCGGGAGCACGTTTGCTCGCTGAGCGACTGGCCGCACCCCTGACCGATGTTGTTGCGATCAACGCCCGCCTTGATGGGGTTGGGTTTTTGTTTGAAGACACTGCGCGGCGCGAAGATATTCGCGCGGCGTTGCGCGCCGTGCCGGATATGGAGCGGGCGCTGTCCCGGCTGGCGCTCGGCCGTGGAGGCCCACGTGATCTGGCGGCCATTCGCGCGGGATTGGACGCGGCGCGGGACCTGCGCGATCTTCTTGAGACTCTTGCGGTGCTTCCTGATTCACTCACCCTGGCCTGCAAGGGCTTGGGGGATCATCAGAATCTGATCGGAGTTCTGGGCGAGGCGCTGACCCAGGACTTGCCAATGGCCGCGCGCGATGGCGGTTTTATTGCACCGGGTTATTCAGCTGATCTGGATGAGCAGAAAAGTCTGCGTGACGAAAGCCGCCAGCTGATTGCCGGCCTGCAAGCCAAATATGTCGAGGTGACCGGCATCCCGGCTTTGAAGGTGAAGCACAACAACGTGCTGGGATATTTCGTCGAAGTGAGCGCGGCACATGCTGACCGGATCATGGATCGTGGCAAGGAAGCCGCGACCGAGGAATATGGACTGATCCACCGGCAGACCATGGCGAATGCGGTTCGTTTTACGACGGTCGAACTGTCCGATCTGGATGACAAAATTTCCCGCGCCGGAGAACGCGCGCTGGCCATTGAGCTGGAGTTGTTTGAGACTCTGGTTGCGCAGGTCCTCGGGCAAGATGACACGGTGGCGATGACCGCGCGCGCGCTGGCTGAACTGGATGTGGGCGCGGCGCTGGCTGAACTCGCGGTGCGGGCACGTTATGCCCGACCGGCGTTGACCGACACACAGGAGTTTCGCATTGCCGGTGGCCGGCACCCGGTTGTTGAATCGGTGCTCGATGAGGGCCCGGGCGCTTTTGTTTCCAATGATTGTGACCTGTCGGGAGAGGCTGCTGGTGCCGGGCGTCTCTGGCTCGTCACAGGGCCAAACATGGCTGGCAAGTCGACTTTTCTGCGCCAGAACGCCCTGATCGTTATTTTGGCTCAGATCGGTTCCTTTGTTCCGGCCAGTGCTGCCACCATCGGTGTCGTTGACCGCTTGTTCAGTCGGGTCGGTGCGGCCGATGATCTGGCGCGGGGCCGCTCGACCTTCATGGTTGAGATGGTGGAGGCTGCTGCGATCCTCAATCAGGCCGGGCCCCGGGCGCTGGTTATTCTCGACGAGATCGGCCGTGGTACGGCAACTTTTGACGGACTTTCGATTGCATGGGCGACCGTCGAGCATTTGCATGAGGTCAATGGTTGCCGGACCTTGTTTGCGACCCATTTTCATGAACTCACCCGGTTGGCGTCCCGGCTGGATCAACTCTCCTGCCACACCATGCGTGTGAAGGAATGGCAAGACGATATCGTCTTCCTGCATGAGGTTGGGTCGGGAACCGCCGATCGATCCTACGGCATTCATGTTGGCAAGCTTGCCGGATTGCCGTCGCAGGTTGTCGGGCGTGCTGAAGAGGTTTTGCGTCTGCTCGAGGCCGGAGATCAGGCAGGCGCGCTCGCACGTCTGGCTGATGATTTGCCGCTATTTCAGGCCGCTGCCCTGAACGAACCAGAAGCTGTTGAAGTCAAACCTGGCGACCCCTTGCGTGAACTGCTTGCCGACACCGAGCCTGATACGCTGACACCGCGTGAGGCGCTTGATCTGCTGTATCGATTAAAAGCGGCCCTCGATGCGTAGGGTCTTCGGGCACCTGCTCGATCTGGCAGGGTTTGGCGCTGTTGGGGACATTATGCGCCACCGGAGTTTCCGGATTTATCTGATCGGCCATATTCCCAATGTCGTGGGAATCTGGGTGGTGCGAATTGCGATCGGCTGGCTGGCCTGGGAGCTCACGGCGTCGGCCTTCTGGGTCGGGGCGCTGGTGGCGGCGGATGCCTTGCCTGTTCTGTTGTTCGGACCTTTCGGCGGTGTGATGGCGGACCGGCTCGACCGCAAGACCATCAGCCTTGTGACCCAGTCCATTTTATGTGTCCTGACCATCGGGTTGACCGCACTGACCTATGCCGGGCTGATCACGATCTGGTTGCTGCTGGCCTTTGCTTTGGCGCGCGGGATCACGTTCTCCTTCTGGCAACCGGTCCGTCTGGCGCTGATGCCAAATCTGGTTCCGCGCGCGGAAATTCCGACTGCGATTGCCCTGAACTCTTCGTCGTTTAACGCGGCGCAGTTCATCGGCCCCGCGGTGGCGGGCGGATTGTTGAAGCTTGGTGGTGCCGAGCTGGCTTTTGCCTTCAACGTGGTCGCCTCCACGGTCATGATCTGGGCGCTCGCCAATATCGAATCCCCCCCGCCACCTGACCGGAAGGGGGTGCGCGGATCGTTTCTTGACGATGCTCTTGCGGGGATCCGATATGGCGCCGCGCATCCGGGCATCGGCCCGATGCTTCTTCTTCTGCTGATCGTGGGCTTGATGATTCGTCCTTTGACCGAGCTGATGCCCGCCCTCGCTGGTGCCGTGTTCCTCAAGGAAGTGACCGGGTATTCGATGATGGCCTCCTCGGTCGGGATCGGTGCCATGGTTGGCGCGATCTGGATGCTCCGTCGGGGCAACAGTGAGAACATCACCGACATTGCACTTTTGGCCGGCCTTTCGGGGGGGATCGCCGCCTTGCTGGTGGTCGCGGTTGGATGGTTCCCGTTCGCTCTTGTCTGTCTGGCTGTTCTCGGGTTCTCGATGACAGCAGGTGGGATCGCGACCCAGCAGGTTGTGCAGTTTGCCGTGCCCGATGAAATGCGTGGTCGGGTGCTGGGCCTGTTCGGCATGATCTTTCGGGCTGGGCCGGCGCTTGGCGCGCTGGTGATTGGACGTATCGGTGACGCTGTTGGTTTGACATGGCCGGTGCTGATCGGCGCCATGGTGGGATTTTTGACCTACGTTTATGCTTGGTCACGGCGCCGTAAGTTGCGTGCGGAACTCGAAGCGCGCCGGGCCAGTGATACAAAAGCACCGGACGCCGAACCCGCGCTGCATCCCGGGGCCTCTTCTCAATAGTCGCGTTCTCGTATTCTTTCCGGCGGGAAGGTTGTAAGACAGGTTTATTATGGCAAGACCTAGACGTAATCGTGATTTGATCGACCGGGCTCAGCTCGAGGCCGATATCGAAACGGCCAGCGCAACCGCAGAAAATGCGACGGCGCGTCGCGCCATTGTGCTCGAGCATCTCAAGGGTGCTATCGAGGCCGGTCAGGGACTGGTCCAGAAGCGATTTGAAGCGAATGAAATCGACGGCAATCGTGCCAAGAGTGATTTGTCGTTTTTGTTCGATCAGATCATTCGGGTTGTTCATGATTCTGCCGCGCGCGCTTATCCGGTCTCGAACCCGACGGCCGCAGATCGTCTCGCTGTCGTGGCGGTTGGTGGTTACGGGCGCGGCGAACTCGCGCCCTATTCGGATATTGATCTCCTTTTTTTGTTCCCCTGGAAGCAGACGGCACATGGAGAACAGATTGTTGAGTACATGCTCTACATGCTCTGGGACCTGGGGCTGAAGGTTGGCCATTCGACCCGTTCGATTGATGACTGCATGCGTCTGGCCAAGCGTGATCTCACGATCCGGACGGCATTACTGGAAGCACGGTTTCTGTGGGGTGAGCAAAGCCTGTTCCTCGAAATGCGGAAGGCTTTCAGCGACCAGGTGATATCCGGTGCGACGATGGAATTCGTGACAGGAAAGCTCGCCGAGCGCGATGCGCGTCATGAAAAGATGGGTGACAGTCGCTACTACGTCGAACCCAATATCAAAGACGGCAAGGGCGGCTTACGCGACCTGCAAACCCTCTACTGGATTGCGAAATTTGCCTATGAGGTGGACAGCGTTGCAGACCTTGTGAGCCGTGACGTTCTGACCAAGGCTGAGGCGCGCAATTTTTCCAAAGATCAGAATTTTCTTTGGAGCGTTCGGTTTCACCTTCACTACATTTCGGGCCGCGCCGAAGAACGCCTGACCTTCGATGTGCAAACCCAGATTGCCAGCCGCATGGGATACGCCGAACGCGCCGGCGCGTCGGGCGTTGAGCGCTTCATGAAGCACTATTATATCGTCGCCAAAGATGTGGGTGATCTGACGCGCATCTTCTGTGCCGCGATTGAAGCCGAGAATATGAGCAAGCCGATCATCCGGCTTCCGCGTCTACGCCGGTCGCGCGACCTCATGGGTTTCCAGGTGGATCGCGATCGGCTGACGGTCGCCGATGAGAACCAGTTTGCCGATGACCCGGTGGCGCTGATCCGGCTGTTCTATGTGGCCCATAATGAAGGGCTGGATATCCATCCTCATGCTCTGCGTCTGGTGACCCAGAACCTCAAGCGGATCGACAAGACGTTGCGCGCGGACCCGGAGGCGAACCGGATGTTCGTTGAGATGGCGACGTCGATCGACGTGCCCGAGGTTGTGCTCACGCGTATGAACGAAGCCGGCGTTTTCGGTAAGTTTCTGCGCGATTTTGGTCGCGTGGTCGGTCAGACCCAGCACGATATGTATCACGTCTACACGGTCGACGAGCACACGATCCAGGCGATTGGTTTGCTGGCCAAGATTGAACGCGGTGAACTCAAGAAAGAACACCCGGTGTCCAGCGAGGTGATCCACAAGATCACATCGCGACGCGCGCTTTATCTCAGTGTGTTGTTCCACGATATTGCAAAAGGCCGTGGCGGCGATCATTCGGTTCTCGGCGCGCGCGTGGCCAAGCGGGTTTGCCCGCGGCTTGGTCTTGATCCGGAAGAATCCGAGACCGTGGAATGGCTGGTGCAAGAGCATCTTCTGATGAGTGATGTCGCCCAGAAGCGTGATCTCAACGATCCCAAGACGATTCACGATTTTGTGGAAACCGTTCAGTCGCCCGAACGTCTGCGCTTGCTCTTATGTTTGACCGTGGTCGATATGCGGGCGACCGGGCCAAATGTCTGGAACAACTGGAAGGCGCAGTTGTTGCGCGAGCTCTATCACGGTGCCGGGGATGTGATGTCGGGCGGACAGCTCACCGATGCGCGTGCCGACCGGGTTGCGGCGGCCAAGGTCAAGCTCGAAGAGGCTTTGGCCGATTGGTCTGCCGATGACATCGCCACACATATGGATCGCGGCTACGCCGGCTACTGGCTGACATTCGATACCGATACCTTGGCGCACCACGCCCGCATGATGCGCGAAGCTGAGCAGGAGAAACTGCCACTGTCGATCCGCACACGGGTGCGCATGGATATCGATGTCACCGAGCTCACAATTTACACGCAGGACCATCCCGGCCTGTTCTCGCGCGTTGCGGGCGCGATTGCGGCGGTCGATGCCAACATCGTGGATGCCAAGGCCTTCACCTCGCCCCAAGGCATGGCGCTGGAAACCTTCTGGTTGCAGAACAATGAGGCCGCCGCGCTTTCGGCCACGGGCACACTTGCGAAACTGACAGTGCAGATTGAGCGGGCCCTTGCGGGGCAGATGAAGCGTTCGGAGCCGCAGGCGCAACGGACCTTTGTCCCGGACCGGATCAAGGTTTTCAAAGTGCCCCCGCGGGTGATCATCGACAATCAGGCGAGTGCGGCGCACACCGTGATTGAGATCAACGGGCGTGATCGACCGGGCTTTCTTTATCTTGTGACCGGCGCATTGTTCAGCCTGTCATTGCAAATTTCCTCGGCGAAAATTTCCACCTTCGGGGAGCGCGCCGTCGATGTGTTTTACGTCAAGGACGGCTTCGGGATGAAGATTACCCATGAGGCCCGTCTGGCAACGATCCGCAAGACACTTCTCGACGCTATCCGTGAAGAAGACACGGCACTCGTTCAGACGGCCGCCGAGTGACCTTTTATTCCAGCTCCAGTCTGTTGAGATAACCGATGCTATCGGCATTGCCGGCCCTGGCTGCACTGCTCCTTGGTGTCGTTTTCCTGATGCTTGGAAACGGCTTGCTGGGCACGTTGCTCGGCGTGCGCGGGGCGATCGAGTCTTTTTCTGCTTTTGAAATAGGGCTCGCTATGAGTGGCTATTTTGGCGGCTTTGCGCTGGCCTGTCTCTTTGGGGCCTCGATTATCGAGCGTGTGGGCCATATTCGCGCGTTTGCCGCCTTCGCTTCTCTGGCAGCGGCCGCAGCGGTGATCCATTCGGTGCTGGTGGATCCCTACAGTTGGATTGTTTTGCGCGGTCTGACGGGGGCCTGTTTCGCCGGGCTTTATATGGTGATCGAAAGTTGGCTAAACGACAGAATCCCCAACAATCAACGGGGCTCCCTTATGGCGATTTACATGATCTTGAATCTGGGGTCGATCGCGGCAGCACAGCAATTTCTGAACATTGCCGATCCGGGCGGATTTGAGCTCTTCATTCTTGCCTCGGTGCTCGTGTCACTTGCGGTGTTGCCGGTGGTATTGACCAAAAGCGAAGCGCCTGTGCCCATTCCCACGGATCGGATGTGGTTCTCCGAGCTGTACCGAATCTCGCCTCTTGGAACACTGGGAACTTTCACAACCGGGCTTGCCAATGGTGCTTTGTGGGGTCTGATACCGCTCGCTGCGATCAGGTTTGGCCTGTCGACAGCTTCGGTGGCGACGTTGATGTCGCTGATCATACTTGGCGGTGTTGTCTTCCAGTGGCCGATCGGATGGGTCTCCGACAGGGTCGATCGCCGCAAGGTGATCGTTGTGGCGAGCGTGATCCTGGTGGCGAGTAGTCTCGCATTGTATTTCGTGGCATCTCGCGGCGTAGAGTTCCTGTTTGTGCTGGGTTTTGTGTTCGGCGGGATGAGCCTGGTTCTTTATCCGCTTTGTGCTGCGCATACGAACGACCGGGTCTCCGGGTCGGAACGCGTGCCCGTGATCGCAGGGTTGCTGTTGGTCTTTGGGATAGGGGCGGTCATTGGTCCGCTATTGGGTGCGCTGGTCATGGAGATTCTCGGGGATCTGAGCGTCTTTCTGTACATCGCCGGCGTACAGGCGCTGTTGTTAATCTTTGCGCTGTTGCGCATCCGCGATGGTGAGCCTGTGCTGCCCGAAGATCGCTCTGTCTTTGAGCCTGTGGTGTCGGAGCCGACCACGGCAATTTTTGATGCCCAGGTTCTGCCGGAGGAAGAAGGCGGGCAAACATGATCTGTCTATGCCTTTCCTTCGCCCTGATTTCTCGTTAAGAGCGCGGTATGTCGCTCGTTCGCGCAATCGCTACGGTCGGCGGCTGGACCATGGGCAGCCGCGTGTTGGGCTTTGTGCGCGACATGTTCCTCGCCGGATTTCTCGGCGCGGGTCAGGTCAGTGATGCTTTTTTCGTTGCCCTGCAGTTTCCGAATATTTTTCGTCGTCTGTTTGCAGAAGGCGCGTTCAACGCGGCCTTCGTACCGTTGTTTGCCGGGGAACTGACCGAACATGGCCGCGCGGCGGCGCGAGAATTTGCAGAGCGTGTATTCGGGGTCATGCTGGTGATCCTGATTGTCCTGACCTTCGTTGTGGAAATTTTCATGGCCGAAGTGATGTCGGTTGTGGCCGGCGGATTCGTGGATGATCCGGAGAAGTTTCAACTGGCGGTGGACTTTGCGCGACTGACGTTTCCCTATCTGCTGTTCGTTTCTCTGGCGGCCATGCTGGCAGGTATCTTGAACACTCTGGAACGATTTGTGGCCGCTGCTGCGGCACCTATCCTTTTAAACATTGTTCTGATTTCTGCACTTGTGGCCGTCGCACTCGGCTGGTTGCCCGATCCGGGGCTCGCCTTGAGTTGGGGGGTGCTGATCGCGGGGATCGGGCAGTTTGTCTGGCTGGCGATCGCGTGTCGGCGTGCCGGGTTGTTGCCCAGGGTTCCGCGCTTTGTCATGGGTCCCCGGGTGCGGCGCCTTTTCATATTGATGGGGCCGGGCATTCTTGGCGCGGGGGTTTATCAGATCAATGTTCTGGTTGGCGTGCGTCTGGCCTCCGAACTTCCCGAAGGGTCTGTCTCGTTTTTGTACTTCGCGGATCGGGTCAACCAATTGCCGCTTGGCGTGGTGGGCGCAGCGGTTGGGGTGGCGTTGCTTCCGTTGCTGGCGCGTCAACTCAAAGCTGGCGAGACCGCTTTGGCACGAGACAGTCAGAACCGGGCGATCGAGTTTGCGATGCTGCTCACCATTCCGGCGGCGGCAGCGCTGCTGGTGATTGCCGACCCGGTTATCACGGTGTTGTTCCAGCGTGGTGCCTTTGATGCTGCGGATGCGGCAGCAACGTCGCGGGCGCTGGCGGCGTTTGCGCTGGGCTTGCCGGCCTATGTTCTGATCAAGGCGCTCGCCCCGGGCTTCTTTGCGCGGGAGGATACCGCCACACCGGTGAAAATTGCCGCTGTTGCGCTCATCATCAATGTTGCTGTGGCTCTGGCTTTGATGCCGGTGCTGGCCCATGTGGGCATTGCGCTGGCGACGGCAGTTTCCTCATGGTTCAACGCTGTCATGCTTGCTGCGCTTTTGTATCGGCGCGACCTTCTCGATCCCGATAAACGGTTGCTGCAGCGCCTGGTCCGGATCGTCTGCGCGGCGGCGCTGATGGCGCTGGGTCTCTGGCTGGGGGCCTGGTTGTTGGGTGACTGGCTGGTGCGCAGTGATCTGCTTGGTGTGGGCGCGCTCGCCGTGCTGGTGCTGGCTGGCGTCATTGTATATGGCGGCAGCGCGCAGCTTCTGCGCGCGACCTCCCTGTCTGAAATGCGCGGCATGCTTCGTCGTACAGCCCCGCCTGGCGATGCTTGACCTCACGCGCGCGCAACGCCATAACCCGCGCCATCTCTGAACCATCAGAACCGACACCCGTGGGCGTCCACACCCCAAGGAGCAAACACATCATGAGCCGTATTTTCTCGGGCGTTCAGCCCACCGGTGACCTCCATCTCGGCAATTATCTCGGCGCCATCCGAAACTTTGTCGGCCTGCAGGATGACCATGAGTGCATCTACTGCGTGGTTGATCTGCATGCGATCACCGTGTGGCAGGACCCGACACGACTGGGTCCGCACACGCGCGAAGTGGCCTCGGCGTTTCTGGCTTCAGGTATCGATCCGAAGACCTCAATCATCTTCAATCAAAGCCGGGTTTCAGCCCATGCCGAGCTGGCCTGGATCTTCAATTGTGTGGCGCGCGTTGGATGGCTCTCCCGCATGACCCAGTTCAAGGAGAAGGCGGGCAAGCATCGTGAGAATGCGAGTGTGGGCCTTTACGTCTATCCGAACCTGATGGCTGCGGATATCCTGGCCTATAAGGCGACCCATGTGCCGGTTGGCGAAGACCAGAAGCAGCATCTCGAGCTGACGCGCGACATCGCAATCAAGTTCAACAACGATTTCGGCACCGAGTGTTTCCCTGTCGTGGAGCCGCTGATCTTTGGCGAAGCGACCCGGGTCATGAGCTTGCGCGACGGCACCAAGAAGATGTCGAAATCCGATCCCTCGGAATATTCACGCATCAACCTGACCGATGGTCCCGATGACATTGCCAACAAGGTGCGCAAGGCCAAGACGGATCCGGGTGAATTGCCGGGCCTCGAAGCGCTTGATGAGGAGGGTACCCGCTTGCGCAAGGAGGCGGTGAGTGAGCGCCCGGAGGCGTTCAATTTGCTTTCGATCTACGCCGCGCTGTCCGGTCAGACGATGCCGGCAACCCTTGAGCAATTTGCCGGCAAGCAGTTCAGTGCCTTCAAGGGCGAGTTGGTCGATATGTCCGTCGAGAAACTGGGGCCGATCGGTGCCGAGATGCAGCGCCTGATGGCCGATCCTGGTCACGTGGATTCAATCCTGGCCGATGGTGCTGAGCGCGCGGCCGCGCTGGCCGAACCGGTGATGCGGGAAGTGCACGAGATTGTTGGGTTTCTTGGTTCCTAGCCCAACGGGCTAGTGCGGGACGGCGAAAATTTCTTGCGGTTCACGCACGCCGCGGAGCACTTGAAAACCGAGTGATTCTAGTTTTTCGCTGGTCGCTTGGGCAACCGAACTGGAGACCAGAAGGTTGCGCGCCAGGGTTTTGCAAAGCGCCTCGATTCGTGATGTCTGATTGACTGCAGGTCCGATCACGGTGAAATCGAGGCGGTCCGATGCGCCGATGTTTCCGTACACAACTTCGCCCATATGCAGGGCGATCCCATATCCGATTTCTGCAAGGCCTTTCTCCACCCGTGCGCGATTGCCCGCGGCAATTTTTACGCGGGCTGCACGTGCAGCCGCGAGGGCGGAATCCGCTGCGTGTTGCGGGCTGTCGAAGGAAGCGATCGGAAAAATGGCCAGCAGCGAATCTCCCATAAATTTCAGAATTTCGCCGCCGTGATCATTCAGGGCCGCGCCCACGCGTTCGAAGTGATCGTTCAAAATGCCGAGGACCACCGGCGGTGCGAACGCATCTGACAGGCGGGTGAACCCACGCAGATCTGAAATCCAGATGACCGCGTCGATGGTCTCATTTACGCCGCGATAAATTTCACCATCAAGGACGCGTTCTCCTGCGCTGTGGCCGAGATAGGTGTCCATCAGATTGCGCGCAACGGTGCGCATGGCGAGTATCTCGAGAACCAGAGAAAAGGTCGGCATCAACTGCGCGATCCGCGCGATTTGTTCTTCGGTGAACCCGTTGGGATCCCGGGTGGCCCAGGAGCAGGAATAAGAACGACCGTCGGAAAACGGGACCGGCAGCATGATGTAGTCCGTGATGCCGTCTTCTTCGAGTTCTTCGAGGATGGGAAAGTCGCGTGGGCACTCCGGATCGAGAAGGCGGCGGC
Source organism: uncultured Alphaproteobacteria bacterium (assembly GCA_943787745.1). GTDB lineage: Bacteria > Pseudomonadota > Alphaproteobacteria > UBA6615 > UBA6615 > JABJAG01. Next base: position 112,042 of record CALSNJ010000003.1, read on the forward strand.
GGATACCCGGAGAACCCTCGAATATCTCTTTGACCGGACTGCGCTGATAGGATTCGCGTGACTGCGACTGGTGGTCCGCCGTGAATTCGTCCGTTGTCCCGCTGTCGCTATTCCAGGTGTATCCGAAGACTGCGATCTGTGGATGCAGGGTTCTTACGATCACGCTGAGACGGGCCAGCGGCAGGCCGCAGGCCTGAAACCGGACGCCAACTTCGCGCACCAGACGGGAAATCGAGCCTGTGGAACGGCCGAAATTCTCGGTCCAGTCATAGACCGGACAGTCGTAGTGGGGGGTTGGGAGCTCTTTGGACCCCTCAGTTGGTTTGCAACTTTCGGAGACAGACATTTTGTTTTCCACAAGGCTTCCTGAGCAGGCGTTCGGCGCGGATCACCGCGTTTGAGCGGGAAACATAGGATTATCGATCAAGCTTGGCCACTTTTGCCGTTGCACGTTAACCACATTGGGGATCCTGTTAACCATAACAGATCAAATTTGAGCTTGATTTCTCCGGGATTTGGCCCAAATTCCCGTTTAACAACACCCCGGTCACGCGATTCGTTGACGGATCGACGGGCCAAAAGTTAACAGGGGTTCATGTGGCTTGTGGCTGTGTGCCGTTCGCCATCATTCAGGCATCGAAAACAAAGCGAGGTTCGGGATGTTTATTCAGACCGAAGAAACACCAAATCCGGTGACGTTGAAATTCCTGCCCGGTCGCGACGTGATGGAGGCGGGCACTGCCGACTTCCCGAGCCGCGACACTGCGGGGGATTCCCCGCTCGCGCAGCGCCTGTTTGGTGTGCCCGAAGTCACGGCTGTTTTTCTGGGCGGAGACTTTGTCACCGTGACAAAGGCCCCGGATGCAGACTGGCAAGTTCTCAAGCCGGCCATTCTTGGTGCGATCATGGAACATTTCACATCAGGTGATCCGGTGATGCGGACCGCTGCCGGCCCCGCACATGCGGCCGGTGACGGCCAGAATGATGAGGTTGTGTCCCAGATCGTAGAGCTCCTGGACACACGTGTACGTCCGGCTGTGGCCATGGATGGTGGCGATATCGTGTTCCACGGATTTGAGGAGGGCGTTGTGTTCCTCACCATGCAGGGCGCTTGTGCCGGCTGCCCGAGTTCGACGGCGACGTTGAAAATGGGAATCGAGAATCTTTTGCGGCACTACATTCCGGAAGTTGAGGAAGTTCAGGCCGTCGCCTGATCGCCGGTTCCACATAGATTGAGGTTGAGACAGCGGGCCGCTCGAAAAGGGCGTCTTGCCGAACACTTAAAACATTCTTAAGAATTAACGCGCCCCTGGCCCGCGGCACTAACGGGGGAGTGTGTCGAAATGCAGGGTAGAGCCATTTTTTTCCGAGACTATAAACGCGCAGCGCTCGCGCTCATGGGACTTAGCGTTGTCGCCTTGTATGGGGCTGCGATTGCGTATCCGGGTGACCGGCCTGAGCGAACGGATATTGACTGGGCGGCGCTGCCCCAGGTTGCGCCCGAGGCCGATCTCGTGCGGACCGAGGTTCTCGATGATTCGATGGTCGAGGTCACCTCTGTCGCGAGTTTGCGCGAGACCCTCAATGCGGCCAATTTTGAGTTGAAGCCGATACGGCGCGGAAATGCGCGCGTGCCACGCCTTTTTGTCGAAGATCTGCCCGATGATTTTGATTCGCGGATGGTGGTTGAACAGCGCAAGAAGGCGTTTGTCCGCACCGTGCTTCCGCTGATTCTCAAGGCCAATGAGGAAGTGCGCAATGAGCGCCGCAAACTGATTGCGATCGAAGAACAGATCTCGTCGGGTCGTGAAATTTCGGAATCTTCGCAACTCTGGCTGGATAATCTCGCAGAAAAATACCGCACGTCACCGAACGATTTCGTCAGTCTGCTGCGGCGTGTGGATATGGTTTCACCGACAGTCGCGCTGGCCCAGTCGATCGAAGAAAGTGGCTGGGGACGGTCCCGGTTCGCACGGCATGGCAACGCTCTTTATGGGCAGCGCGTCTGGAGCAAGGGCGCCGGTTTTGTTCCTGATGAACGGCCGGAAGGCGAGAAGTTCGAAGTCCGGGCATTCGACAGTCTGCTCGACAGTGTTCGCAGTTACGTTGTGAATCTGAACCGGCACCATGCCTATGAGGAATATCGTGCCGTGCGTTCGCGGATGCGGGCCCTGGAAACCTCTCTGCATTGGGAGGACCTGACCGCGACTCTGATCAATTATTCCGAGCGTCGTGAAGCCTATGTCGAAACCCTGTCGGGGCTTATCAGAAGCAATCGTCTCGATCAGTTTGAGGCTGCACAGTTGTCGAGCACGCCGGTCGAACTCGAAGACACCCAGCTCGCGTCGCGCTAGCGCGCTCTATCCTCTAGCTCCTTGGGACGTAGTAGAGCGTGCCCAACCAGCGCCACCGGTTGTCCGGTCCAAGTGCCGTGCAGTTGATGCGCGCACGACCGGCCGAGAAGGGTGCATTCATGCGCACTTCAACGCGTGGCCCCAGCTGTTCGACTTTCACCTTCCCCTGATCAGCCGCATAGCAGGCGAGCCCATTCAGGGTTTCTGACATGTTGGTTCGGGTGAAACCGAACAATGGCGGGTTTACAGAAAGGGTCGGGTCTTTCGGTGTAACATCGGTGTGCGGAATGGGGAGGGCGTTTGCGACCAGGCGGAACCGGTCCATGTTTCCAAACGATTCATTGAGCGAGAACCGGGGCAGATAGAACGGGTCCGATGATCGATCAAGCGGCCCCGAATGTTGTCCGAAAGCGGCGATATGGCCTATGTCTTGGACCAGTTTCTGGGTCTCCAGACTGGCTTCCCCGTAAGGGTAAGCAAAGAGCGGGGGAACAGAGCCCAGTTCCTCTTCAAGGCGCGCGATGGAACGCGCCATGTCTTCCTGATTGCGGGCGAGCGAGTTGGCGGGCATGTGAAGATGGGTTGCGGTATGCGCACCGATGGTCACACCGTTATCGCGAATTTCGCGAATCTGGTCCCAGGTCATGAAGCCTGAAAAACCGCGATCAATCGGGTCCGTTGAAACGAACACCGTGAAGGGAATCTCCGCTTCCTTGAATCTTGGATAGGCTTCGCGATAGATCGAGAGATAGCCATCATCCACGGTGATCCCGATTGTCCGGTCCGGGAGTTCTCGGCCTGCGCGAAGCGCCGCGACGATCTCGGGAACCGGTAATACCGTGTATGGCCCGCTGGTCAATTCCTTGATGTGGTTTTCGAGTTGCTCAAGGCGGATATTGGTCGAAGGAAACCTATTCTCTCCGAAGCGGTGATACATCAGAATGATCGCGGAATCCGCGGCTTGCACCACGCCAGGCATGCCCAGCCAGGTGGCCGCGGCAAGCATGCTGAGGGCTGCGCCGCGCGCGATTTTCTTCAAGGAATGGGCCATACCGGACTGTACCATCTCGTTTCCTGCCAAACCAGAGCCTGTAACAGATTGTGGCACCTGATTGGTCTGTTTGTTGCGGCAAAGATACCTTTGGCGGGATTTGCACCGCAAGTCCGACCAAATGGCAGTGTCAGGTCATCATCGGCTTTGCCAGCTCTTGGTCAGAGACAAGTGGGTATGACCGGGGGTCGAACAACTGGTAGTGCCACCATTCCTTCGAATAGAAGTCCCAGCCTGCCGTCGACATAATGCCGAGTAGCAAGAGGCGATTGGCCTGGGCTGCAATCGAAATGTCCCCGTCGCCATGGAACGAGCGGGGGGTGAAGGCGTCGAAAGCGGTGCCCATGTCGAGCGCAATGCCGTCTTTGTCCAGAAGTGTGAGGTCCACCGCGACGCCGCGGCTGTGCGGGGACCCCTTCCTTGGATCGGCGAGAAAATCGGGATCGGGTGTATGGTTCCAGAGTGCCCATTGGGCCTCGCTCGGACGAAGCGCGTCGAAAATCAGAAAATGAAAGCCATGTCGCGCGGCCAGTTCGGCGGCGCGCTCAAGTTTTTCGGCCGCAGCCTGGTGCAGGAAACAATGTGAATTCTTGTAAACAGGCTGCCCGGTAAAGTTTTCGGGCGTCCCATAAGCGAGGGCGATCTCGACGTCGTAGGTGCCGGTCTCGATCTCGACATAGGTCATCCCAATTCCCTCTCGGCGCAGCTTTGCGATTTGAATTGTGCGATGCTAGAGCCTCGCGGTGATTCGCTGAAACGGGCAGACATGATATCATCTACCGATCCAACAGTACTGGCACTCGACGCAGCAGGTGGGGCGTGCTCGGCAGCGCTCTGGCGGGCAGGTGGGGTTGTCGCGCGTCGATGGAGTGCAATGGATCGCGGCCATGCCGAAGCCCTGATGCCGATGGTCGAGGATGTCGTGGCCGACCATGGTTACGGGGCGGTCGATCTGATTTGTGTCGGTGTTGGGCCGGGCGGTTATACCGGGCTGCGGATCGCGCTTTCGGCGGCACGCGGACTGGGTCTGGCGACCGGATTGCCGATGCTGGGAATTCGCAATACTGATGTCCATGAAACAATGGCGCGCGTAATTATGCCGGCGGGGAATCTGGCGGTGCTGCTGGAAACCCGGCGTGCGGAGTTTTACGTCCAGCTTTATGGAGATGAAGCTCTGGCGGAGAATGGGCCGGCCATACTTTCGTTGGCGGAAACAGTCGAAACGCTGAGAAAATTCGCAGGAGAACTCGTGATTGCCGGAGATGCGGTTGCGCGCTTCCGTGCCGCCGTTTCGGACGCACCCGTCAGCTGGACCTTCCTGGAGGATCAGCACGCAGATGCCGGAATTTTTGCAGAACTGGGCGCACAGCGGGCCTCTGCGGCTTCCAGGGTTCCGCCGCAGCCTCTTTATCTGCGCCCGCCAGATGCTTCGCCTCCGTCGGCTGACCGGCAGCGTTTGCGGGGATGACACAAGCCCGGATCTTGACGGCAGGGTTGGAAATGGCAGAGGTGTTGTCAGAATTGCACACCATTTGTTTCGACCCGCTGCCCGAAACACCGTGGCCTGCAACGGCTATGCGGACCATCTTGCGTATGCCTGGCATACACAGCTACGCATTGTGGGATTGCGAGCCGGCCCCTGTTGGTTTGCTGATTGGTCGGGAAACGCGTGATGAAGCTGAGGTTCTGACGGTCTGTGTCTCACCGACCGCGCGGCGCAAGGGCTTTGCCCGCGACTTATTTACAGCCTTTATTGGCGATATTGCTTGTGGGACCCGGCTTGTGCTTGAGGTTGCAGTCGACAACAAGAACGCCATAGAATTGTATAAAAGTTTAAAATTTCAAGAGGTTGGACGTCGCCCGAATTATTATCGAGTGGGCAAATCACGGATCGATGCATTGATTATGGCCCGTCAGACAGCCTCTGTAGTTTAATAAAAAACATCCGGGAATGTTCTGGACAACGAATGGAATATGACTAAATAAGCAAGGAGTTCTTGTTAATATTTTCTTCCGGAAGAGGAATCCCCATGAGTGAACAGGTGAGTTCATCAGATTTGTTGAAACTAACCGCCGATATCGTTGCGGCGCATGTGTCCAACAACAAGCTGCCAGCCGCCGATTTGCCGCAACTTATTGCGCAGGTTCACGCCAGCCTGAGTGATACGGGCGGGGAGCCCAGTGGGCAGCCGCGCCCGTCACCGGCCGTGCCGATCAAGAAGTCCGTGACTGCGGATTACATTGTCTGTCTTGAAGACGGCAAGAAACTGAAAATGCTCAAACGGCATCTCAAAACCTCTTACGACCTGACACCGGAGCAATATCGCGAGCGGTGGGGGTTGCCAGCGGATTACCCCATGGTTGCCCCTAACTATGCCAAGAAGCGCAGCCAACTCGCAAAGAAGATAGGGCTCGGAAAACGCGGCAAGAACTAGATCTGTTTTTTGCTGTTTGGGGTAATGTCGCCCCGATTCGGATTTTGTCGTATATTGTCATTCGCAATTTGAACCGGTGGGCCGGAATGGTCCCAAAGGGAAGCGGGCTTGAGCACGGACATGCCTTCGCGCATCGAACAGTTATGCATTGATCAGGGTCTTAAGCTGACCGGTCAGAGACGAACGATTGCGCGTGTCCTGTCGGACGCGGAGGACCATCCCGATGTGGATCAGGTCTATCGTCGGGCGACTCAGCTCGACCCCCGGATTTCGATTGCGACAGTGTACCGAACGGTTCGTCTTTTCGAGGAGGCCAATATTCTTGAAAAGCATGATTTCGGGGACGGACGGGCGCGTTATGAAGAGGTCCAGGATGATCACCATGATCATCTGATTGATGTGAAGACAGGCAAAGTCATCGAATTCTTCAATGAAGAAATCGAGGCATTGAAAGAACGTATTGCCCGTGATCTTGGCTATGAGCTGATCGATCATCGGCTCGAGCTGTTTGCCAAACCACTTGGATCGTCTGATGACGATGGCAGTGACTGAATGTTTCGCGATCATGCACGACCACAGGTCGGGTGAAAGCATTGTCTACGCAGCATAACCCTGTCCGGAAAGCCGAAGACCTGGATGCCGCACTGGCAGCGCTGGGTTCGGGAACTCTGGGCGCTCGCCTGGCGCGCGACGCGGCTGATGTGGATGCCGCGCAGGCGCTCCGTTATCGGGTTTTCTATGATGAAATGAGGGCTGTGCCCGATGCCGAGATGGCCAAGGCACGACGGGATATCGACCCGTTTGATGCGGCCTGCGAGCATCTTCTTGTTTTTGATACGGACCGCGGGAGTGGCCCGGACTCGATTGTCGCAACCTATCGTTTGCTCCGCGGCAGCTCTGCCAGGGAACATGGGCGATTCTACACATCGGGTGAGTATGATATCTCGCCGCTCACCGGTTATGAGGGCGAGGTTCTTGAGCTCGGCCGCAGTTGCGTGGATGCTCAGTATCGCGGTCGTCCGACCATGCAGTTGCTCTGGGGCGCAATTGCACAGTTCGTGTTTTATCATGACATTTCGCTGATGTTCGGTTGCGCCAGCTTGCATGGGGTTGATCCTGAAGCGCTGGCTGTGCCGTTGAGCTACCTGCACCATTTCCATCTGGCGCCTGAGGAGTTGCGGCCTCGTGCATTGCCCGACCTTTATGTCGGAATGGATTTCGTGCCGGCGAGCGAGATCAATCAGAAGCGGGCTCTGGCCGCGTTGCCCCCTCTTGTGAAGGGTTATCTGCGGCTCGGTGGGTTTGTGGGTGAGGGCGCTGTTGTCGATCATCAGTTCAACACAACTGACGTGTGTGTGGTGGTGAAGACCGATCAGGTGAATGACAAATACTATCGTCATTATGGGCGGGATACGCCGGAAGACTGGGCGCGCAAAAACGATGCGGTGGGCCATGTTTCCGAGCGGGGAGCCGAGAGCAAATGACGGAACCGACCGTCTATCATTCCCGGCTGACAGCGATCTGTCGGGCATCGGTCTATGCCGCTTTCACGCTGGCCGTGATTCCCGTTCAGGCTGTAGCGCTTCTGCTGCGATTGCCTCTCTCAAGACGTGTGCCGCTCTGGTATCACCGAATTTGTTGCCGGCTTCTGGGTATTCGCCTCGAGGTCTTTGGCCGCCGCTCGAAGGCGCGGCCGACACTGTTTGTCGCCAATCATTCGTCCTATCTCGATATCGCGATCTACGGTGCACTGATCCCTGGCTCGTTTGTGGCCAAATCCGAAGTCGGGGAATGGCCGTTCTTCGGGTTGCTGGCAAAACTGCAGCGTTCAGTCTTTGTTGACCGTCGCATGCGGACCTCTCATTTGCAGGCCACGGCATTGGGCAAACGCCTTGAGGCAGGGGACAGCATGATCCTGTTTCCGGAGGGGACGAGCAATGATGGGAACCACGTTGAGCGGTTCAAAAGCGCGCTGCTTTCGGTTGCTGAATTCAGGGTCAACGATGAGGCTTTGGTGGTTCAACCGGTGTCGCTGACCTATTCGCGGGTCGACGGCATACCGATCGGGCGCCATCTCCGCCCCTTCTATGCCTGGTATGGCGATATGGAACTGGTCGGGCACGCCGCCGAGCTTGTCGGTCTGGGGCGATTGACTGTGACGGTCTCGTTTCATGAGCCGGTCACGATTGAGCAATTCGCATCGCGCAAGGAGCTTACCGAGTATTGCCAGGACCAGATCCAGGCCGGTCATTCTGACGCGCTGGCTGGCCGCATTCAGCCCAAGGCGGGCGCCGCAGGACGTTGGGACTGGATCCGCTGGCGTCTGCGCCCACATTTCCGCGATATGAAGGGTCTGCGTCGCGCGAAGAAGGGCTTTGCAAGTCCCCGCGAAAAGCGCGCAGCCGGTCGGGTTGACTCCCGGGCAGCGAAAGCTTAGTTGTGCAATTATTCATGAATAACAATGTCTTGTCGGTCAAATTGTCGAAAATAATTCGATCTGACCGGGTACAGACGTCGCGGATGGTTTAGGGCCCTTGGCCAAGAAACTTTTCATAAAAACCTACGGCTGCCAGATGAATGTCTACGACTCCGCGCGTATGGCGGAAGTTCTGGCGCCGCTCGGCTATGCGCCCGGTGACGGCCCCGAGGATGCCGATATGGTGATCCTCAACACCTGCCATATCCGGGAAAAGGCCAGCGACAAGGTGTACTCCGAACTCGGTCGGCTGCGAGATATCAAGGATCAACGCGCCGCAGAAGGTCAGCAGACGGTGATCGCCGTGGCTGGATGTGTGGCGCAGGCCGAAGGTGAAGAGATGCTTCGCCGCGCGCCCTATGTGGATATTGTTCTGGGCCCACAAACCTATCATCGCCTTCCCGAAATGGTGGCGCGCGCCCATCGCGCGAGCCAGTCCGGCATGCGCCATAGCGGTGTTCTCGAGACGGACTTCCCGCTGGAGAGCAAGTTTGATCATCTCCCGCTACAACGGCAGGAGAACGGGGTTTCTGCATTTCTTTCGATCCAAGAGGGCTGTGACAAGTTCTGCACCTTCTGTGTCGTGCCCTATACACGCGGGGCGGAGTTCTCTCGCCCTGTGGCGCAGGTTGTTCAGGAGGCCGAGGCGCTGGTGGCGGGCGGTGTTCGCGAGCTCACATTGCTGGGCCAGAATGTGAATGCCTATCACGGCACCGACACTGCGGGTCGTGAGACCGGTCTGGGCAGTCTTGCGCGGCGACTGTCGGAAATCGACGGCCTGATGCGTATTCGTTATACGACCAGTCACCCTCGTGATGTGGATGAAGATCTGATCGCCGCGCATGGTGAGGTGCCTGCATTGATGCCGTATCTGCATCTCCCTGTGCAATCGGGCAGCGACCGGATTCTGGAAGCCATGAATCGCGGCCATGATGCAGAGAGTTACCTGCGCACAATCGAGAGGTTGCGGTCCGCGCGGCCCGATCTTGCGTTCAGTTGCGATTTTATCGTCGGGTTCCCCGGCGAGAGCGACTCTGATTTTGAGGCGACACTCGATTTGATTCGCACTGTGGAATACGCGCAGGCCTATTCATTCAAGTACAGCTCGCGCCCCGGAACCCCGGCCGCTGGGATGCCGCGTCAGGTGCCCGAAGAGGTCAAAGACGAACGCCTCGCACGCCTGCAGGCCCTGCTCATGGAGCAGATGACAACATTCAATGAGGCTTCGCGCGGAACGACCTGCGAGGTTCTCTTTGAGCGGACGGGCCGTCATGAAGGACAGTTGGTTGGCCGGAGCCCTTATAATCAGGCCGTTCATGTAGAAGCGCCGGCGCATGCTGTGGGCGATATGGCAACGGTCTTCATCGAGACATGTAAACCGCATAGCCTGGCAGGCTGCTTGCGGGAAGAGGGGCAACCAAAAGGTGACCCTCGCGAAGAGGAGAGGCTGAGCGCTTGACATCGACCGATGTAAAACCGGGCAACCCGGTGCAAGTACATTTCGACGACAATGCGCTGCTCACCGCGCTATTCGGGCATCATGACGAACACCTCTTGCAGATCGAACGCCTGCTGGATGTGACCTTGCGCTATCGCGGCAACCAGCTCGAAATTCAGGGCCCGGAAACGTCCCGTGAGATTGCCAATCGTGCGATCAAGGATCTCTACAAGTCACTCAAAAAGGGTGAGGAAGTTGGGCCCGGCGAAGTACAGGCTGCGGTGCGTATGGCCTCAAGCACCGATCTTGACGGTGCCCGAATTTCAATTCGGACCCGGAAGCGGACGATCACCCCGCGGTCCCCGGTGCAGGCGAAATACCTTGAAGCTCTGGCTCGAGCGGACCTGACTTTCGGACTGGGGCCTGCGGGTACCGGCAAGACCTATCTGGCTGTTGCAATGGCAGTCTCTGATCTGATTCAGGGCAAGGTGGATCGTTTGATTCTCTCGCGCCCGGCGGTCGAAGCCGGCGAGCGTCTCGGGTTTCTCCCGGGTGATCTGCAGGACAAAATCGACCCCTATCTGCGCCCGCTTTACGATGCGTTGTATGACATGCTGCCCGGTGAGCAGGTCACCAGTCGTCTCGAAAGTGGTGAGATTGAAGTCGCACCCCTCGCGTTTATGCGCGGTCGCACGCTGTCGCGGGCCTTTATCATTCTTGATGAAGCCCAGAATACCTCCGCGATGCAGATGAAGATGTTTCTCACCCGTCTGGGAGAAGGGTCGCGGATGGCGATCACGGGCGATATGACCCAGATCGACCTTCCCAGCGGAACCCGCTCAGGTCTGGGAGACGCTCTCGATGTACTCAATCGCGTGCAGGGTGTGGAGGTCGTGCGGTTCGGAGAAGACGATGTTGTGCGCCACGCCATGGTGGCCCGGATTGTGGGGGCCTACAACGCGCGCGATAAACAGCGCAGCGCGGTCAGTGGTGAGGATATGAGCGGCTCGGCACGGGAAGCGGATTGATGCGCGCAGCCGGGACTGAAGTGTTGGTCGAGTTTGCGGATGCGCGCTGGCAGGCATCTGATGTTTCCGATGCGAGCGCCATGATCACCCGCGCTGTCTGCGCCGTGATCGACCGTGAGGCACCCGGCCATCCGGTTGAAATCGGAATTCGCCTGACGAATGATTCTGAGATTCAGTCTCTGAACCGCGACTGGCGCGGACAGGACAAGCCAACCAATGTGCTTGCCTTCGCCCTGGGTGAAGACGAACAGCTCGTACCTGCAGATCCGGCCCAAACTGTTCCGTTGGGAGATGTTGTGGTCGCGTTTGAAACTTGCGCCCGCGAAGCTCGTGAGGAGAGCAAATCAATAGCCAATCATCTTTGTCATCTGGTTGTTCATGGAACTTTGCATTTGCTGGGTTATGATCATGACGTGGCCGATGATGCGGAGATTATGGAAGCAGCTGAACGTGAAATACTATCAGGTCTTGGAATTCCCGACCCCTATGCCGATAGCGTGGCCGCGTAACCGACGATGACGGACCTTCCTCAAAGCGACGCGACAACACCGGGATCTGACACCGGCATTTGGCGACTGTCTGCGCGGCCTTTTTGGGTCCCGGAACAATGAAGGCACGGTGCGGGAAGCGATCGGTGTTCTGATCGAGGAGCCCGGGACCGAAGACGCCGCGATCGGTCCAGATGAAAGTCTACTGATCACCAACATTCTGAAATTGCACGATCTGACAGCCGAAGATGTGAGTATCCCGCGGGCTGATATTGTCGCGATTGATGAGAGTGCCGAATTGCACACGGTTGCTGATTTGATTGCGAAGGAGGCGCATTCCCGCCTGCCCGTATATCGCGGGCAGCTCGATGACGTCGTGGGTTTCGTTCATATCAAGGATGTGCTGTCCGCAATGCGGACGGCACCGCATCAGGCGGTTCGTGAACTCAAGCGTGAAATCCTGTTTGCCGCGCCCTCGATCCGCGTTCTGGATTTGCTGCTCGAGATGCGGGCACAGCGTACGCATATGGCGATTGTGGTTGACGAGTTCGGGGGCGTTGACGGGTTGGTCACGATTGAAGACCTCGTTGAAGAGATCGTTGGGGAAATTGAAGACGAGCATGATGAAGAGGTCTCGTCGATCACACCCAACCCCGATGGCTCGGTTTTGGTTGATGCGCGCGTGGAGATCGAAGATCTGGAGGCGCTCTTGGGTCGCTTTGTGACTGAAGAGGAGCGTGAAACCTGCGATACGCTGGGTGGTGTGGTTTTTGCGCTGATTGATCGCGTTCCACGCCGCAGCGAGGTCGTGACTCATCCATCGGGAGTGGAATTCGAAGTCGTGGATGCCGATCCACGTCGCATCAAGCGGCTGCGGGTGCGGGATTTACGTGCCGCCGAACCACCTGCCGATCCTGGTTGAACCGCAGGACGGACAGTGATGCTCGCGCCGTTAGCTGATTATGTTCGGGCCTTGCGAGGCTGGCGTCGTGTGTTGCTCACAATTGCCCTGGGTGCGGTCGCGGCCTTGGCCTTGCCGCCTTTTCACATCATTCCCGTTTTGCTGGTCGCCTTTTCCGGATTGATCTGGATTCTGGAAGGTCACGATGTGGAGCCGCGTCCGTTGCGCGGGGCGCTGCTGACCGGGTTCTGGTTCGGGTTTGGCCATTTCTTTCTGGGTCTGCACTGGATTGTCGAGCCGATGCTCGTCGACCCTGCACGTACGGCCTGGATGATTCCCTTTTCCTGGCCCGGGCTGGCCGCGGGGCTGGCGATTTTTCCGGCGCTCGCATGCGGTGTGCAGGCCATCGGACGGTTCGGAAACAATACGGCGGCGCGGGTACTGGTATTCGCGGGCCTTTGGACAGTTTCGGAGTTGTTGCGCGGATTTGTGCTGACCGGTTTTCCCTGGAACCTTATCGGGTATGTCTGGGCCGGCAATGGACCGGGCTTGCCGATGCTGCAGGCCAGCGCAGTTGTCGGAGTTCTCGGTCTCGGGACGATCACCATACTGGCCTCGGCCATGCCGGCTGTTCTAGGTGCCGCGGGTCCGGGTTCGTCCTGGCGTTCAACTTTGGTTCTCGTGATTACACTGCTGATTCCCGCTCTGCTGTGGTCGGGCGGTCTCTACAGGTTGCAAAATACGGAAGATTCTTATGTGCCCGACGTGCGCCTGCGCATCGTTCAGGCCAATATTGCGCAGAAGGACAAATGGAATCCGGAGCTGCGGACTCAGCACCTGGAGAAATATATTCGACTGACCAATACGGAGAGCCCGGAAAAACCGACGCATGTTATCTGGCCCGAAACCGCTGTGCCCTTTCTATTGGCCAATGATGCCCTGATCCGGGGACAGGTGGCGCGTGCCATTCCGCCCGAAGGGGCCCTCATCACGGGGAGTGTGCGGTCCGCTTTTCACGATGGTGGTCGACAACTCTTCAACTCGCTGCTGGTGATTGATTGGGCCGCCAATATCACGCAGGTCTACGACAAATCACATCTGGTGCCGTTTGGTGAATATGTCCCGTTGCGCGGTGTTCTCCCGGTGGAGAAGATCGTGCCGGGCCAGGGAGATTTTACGGCCGGCCCGGCCCGGCGTCTGATCGACGTGACGGGCTTGCCGGCTTTTTCACCGCTGATTTGTTATGAGGCAATTTTTCCGGGCCAGGTGACCCCCGATGATGTGCGGCCTGCCTGGTTGCTTAACCTCACCAATGACGCCTGGTTCGGGAATTTCGCCGGACCGTGGCAGCACCTCGCGATTGCAACTTCGCGCACCGTCGAAGAAGGCCTGCCGATGGTGCGCGCGGCGAACACCGGTATTTCGGCTGTCGTTGATGCCCATGGTCGGGTACAGGGCTGGATGGGTGTGGGGGTCGAGGGTGTTCTCGACACGGCGCTTCCCAGGCCGATCCCGGCCACGCCGTTCGCGCGATGGGGCAATCTCATTCCCCTGATATTGGCATTGGGTCTGGTTGTTCTCGGATTGGTTTTGCTGCGTCGCCGGGATACGGCTTGACGCAACGGGGGTCATTCCTGCAAAACCGGGCAGTCCGCGCTATGGCGTTTGCCGGGCATCATTGATCGATTTGATCTCAGCCAAATGCGGTGGTTGTTCCGCGATATTTGTAACGATTGCAGGGGGGCTGTGTCCCGTGTCCAAAGGTAACTATCTTTTCACCAGTGAGTCCGTGTCTGAAGGACATCCCGACAAGGTTTGTGATCGGATTTCCGATGCCGTTGTTGATGCATTTCTGACAGCAGATCCGGAAGCCCGGGTGGCATGTGAAACCCTGACCACCACCAACCGGATCGTGTTGGCCGGTGAAGTCCGCGGTCCCGCACCACTTGTGGATGCCGACCTCAACGTGAATGCCGCGCAGATGGAAGAAATCGCCCGCGCGGCGGTGAAGGATATCGGTTACGAACAGGACGGATTCCATTGGAAAGACGCGGAAGTATCGGTCTATCTGCATGGGCAGTCGAGTGATATTGCCCAAGGCGTTGATGCTGCCGGCAACAAGGATGAGGGCGCGGGTGATCAGGGCCTGATGTTCGGCTATGCCTGTCGTGAAACCGACGTTTTGATGCCGGCACCAATCCACTATTCGCACGCGATCCTGCGCTCGTTGGCCGAAGCCCGGCATTCCGGCGCGGAGCCGGGTCTTGGACCGGATTCAAAGAGTCAGGTCACGCTGCGGTATGAAAATGGCAAGCCCGTTGGCGCCGCCTCGGTCGTGGTCTCAACCCAGCATGGCGAAGAGCTTAGCCAGGAAGACGTGCGCGCCATTGTGCGCCCGCATGTCGAGAATGTTTTGCCCGATGGGTGGATGTGTTCGGAAGACGAGTTCTATGTGAACCCAACTGGTCGATTTGTGATTGGTGGACCGGACGGTGATGCAGGGCTGACGGGGCGCAAGATAATCGTCGACACCTATGGCGGCGCTGCCCCCCATGGCGGCGGCGCGTTCTCGGGTAAGGACCCGACGAAGGTTGACCGTTCGGCAGCCTATGCCTCGCGTTATCTCGCCAAGAATGTGGTGGCGGCGGAACTGGCTGAGCGCTGCACGATCCAGGTGGCGTATGCCATCGGTGTGTCCAAGCCGCTGTCGGTCTATGTTGATACCTACGGCACCGGCAAGGTTGATGAAGAGGCGCTTGCGATTGCATTGCAAAAGGCAATGGATCTCAGTCCTCGCGGTATTCGCGAACACCTCGAGCTCAATCGCCCGATCTATGCCCGGACGGCCGCCTATGGCCACTTTGGACGGCAGCCTGATCCGGATGGCGGCTTCTCCTGGGAGAAGACGGACCTCGTAGAGGCGTTGCACAACGCGCTGTAGCGCGGGAACCGGGATAGTGGGTCGTCGCGCCCACCGCGAGAAATGACAGGTAAACCAGTGGATAGCGACCCGCGTTTCCACGGACGTCGCCGCGGGCGCAAGTTGCGCCCCGGCCGCGAACGTCTGCTCGAAACCGTTTTGCCCACGCTTTCGGTTTCCTTGCCGCCGGGGGACGGACCGGTTGACCCCCGAGAATGGTTTGATGGAGATCCCAAGGATGTGTGGCTTGAAATCGGCTTCGGTGCGGGAGAGCATCTGGCCTGGCAGGCCGCGGCACATACGGATATTGGCATGCTCGGGGCCGAGCCTTACCTGAACGGTGTGGCCCGCTTGCTTTCGGAAATCAGCGAAAGCAACCTTTCGAATATCCGGCTTCTGCCTGATGACGTGCGGCCGATGTTGGCCAGACTTGCCGAGGCCAGTCTGGCGCGCGTGTTTATTCTGTTTCCCGACCCCTGGCCCAAACTGCGCCACCATCAGCGACGCATTGTGAACACGGCGATGCTCGATGAGTTGGCGCGGGTGATGGAAGATGGTGCGGAGTTGCGTCTGGCAACGGATGACCAGAGTTATCTGGTCTGGATGTTGCGCCATCTTGAGGCCGATGATCGTTTCGAATGGATGGCGACGCGGTCGGCTGATTGGACCACCCGTCCCGAGGACTGGCCCGACACACGCTATGAAGGCAAGAACCGCAGTGGCGGACCGGGATCGACTTTTTTGCGATATCGACGAATTGCCCGGAAGGGCGAATAGGCAGCACATCCTCGTCAAGACAACTGCTTGCTTTTTTCCCGAATTTCCCTATATTCCGCGTCAACAAAGGCCCAACAGTCTGGCAACGGACAGTAAGGGGTGGCCCGGGTGAAATCCGGAGCCGCCTTTTTTGTTACCCGAATTTCCGTTCTCGGGGGACAGGTTCGCTGCCGGAGGAATTGATAGAAGACTTGAATCTCATTAGCGAAAATGCCCGTACCGATCAGGTTATGTCCATCATCGAACCGTCGCTGGTTGATCTTGGATATGAGCTTGTCCGTGTACATTTCGGCGGGGGCCACAAGCCGATTCTGCAGATCATGTTTGATCGCATTGATGGTGAAGAGGTTACGATCGACGATTGCACGCTCGCCAGCCGTACGGTTTCGGCGCTGCTGGACGTGGCAGACCCGATCTCTGAAGCTTATGAGCTGGAGGTTGGTTCGCCCGGAATTGACCGACCGCTGACGCGCACCAAGGATTTCGACAGTTATGTCGGGTTCGAGGCGAAAGTTGAGCTGCGGCAGGCCGTTGACGGCCGCCGTCGGTTTCGAGGCCTGTTGCTTGGTCTCAATGAAGGCATGGTGCGCCTTGCCGACCCGGACGGGGACAATGAAGAGATTACGCTTCCCGTGAACGATGTCCTGAAAGCCAAACTTGTGCTGACAGATGAACTTATTGCCGCGGCCCAGAAGGGCCGGATGAACGAAGGATAGAGAAGATGGAGTCTGGTGGTCCCAGCCGTATTGAGATGCTCGCTGTCGCCGATGCTGTTGCACGCGAAAAAGGTATCGAGCGTGAAGAAGTCATCACCGCGATGGAGCAGGCGATTCAGAAGGCCGGGCGTAACAAGTACGGCCCCGAGCATGACATCCGTGCCATCATCGACCGTGACGGTGGCCATATCTCCCTCGCCCGCTATCGTGAGGTCGTCGAGGAGGTCGAGGATGAGCATCAGCAGCTCACCCTGGATCAGGCCCGGGCCGAAAAGGCCGATGCCGAGATGGGTGAATTCCTGATTGATGAGTTGCCCCCGATTGATTTTGGGCGCATTGCCGCGCAGACCGCCAAGCAGGTGATTGTTCAGCGTGTCCGCGATGCCGAACGTGAGCGTCAGTTTGAGGAGTACAAGGACCGCACGGGCGAGGTCATCAATGGCCTGGTCAAGCGTGTTGAGTATGGCAATGTGACGGTGGATTTGGGCCGTGCAGAAGGTGTGATGCGCCGCGACGAGGGTTTGCCGCGCGAGAATCAGCGCCCGGGCGACCGTATTCGTGCGTACATTTATGACGTACGCCGCGAACAGCGCGGACCACAGATTTTTCTGACGCGTACGCGCCCGGAATTCATGAAGTCCCTGTTTGCCCAGGAAGTGCCCGAAATTTATGACGGCATCATCGAAATTCGTGCCGCCGCCCGCGATCCGGGAAGTCGTGCAAAGATCGCCGTGATCTCCAAGGATGCCTCAATTGATCCCGTGGGTGCCTGTGTTGGTATGCGTGGTAGTCGTGTTCAGGCGGTTGTTGGTGAGCTTCAGGGTGAGAAGATCGACATCATTCCGTGGTCGGAAGATCCCGCAACTTTCGTTGTGAATGCGCTCGCCCCGGCCGAGGTGTCAAAGGTCGTGCTTGATGAGGATGCCAACAAGATAGAAGTCGTGGTGCCCGATGAGCAGCTTTCACTGGCGATCGGCCGACGTGGTCAGAATGTTCGTCTGGCCTCCATGCTTTCGGGCTGGGATATCGACATCCTGACCGAGGACGAGGAATCCCAGCGTCGACAGGATGAGTTCAATTCCCGCAGCGAGATGTTTATCGAAGCGCTGGACGTTGAAGACGTCATCGCTCATCTGCTGGTCACTGAAGGCTTTGCCACGGTCGAGGAAGTTGCATTCGTTCCGATCGAGGATCTGACCCTGATCGAAGGCTTCGATGAAGAAATCGGTGAGGAGTTGCAGGCCCGTGCCCAGACATGGCTCGAGGAACGCGATGCCAAACTGGATGTTGAGCGCAAGAAACTCGGCGTCGATGACGCCATGCTCGCCGTCGAAGGTGTCACGCTTGAAACCTCGGTGCGTCTTGGTCAGAACGGTGTTTGCTCGGCAGAGGACCTCGCGGGTTTGATGCCTGATGAATACCGCTTCATCTTTATGGACATCGAAACCGATGTGAAGCTGGACGATCTGTTCGATATGGCCGATCACGAAATCGGGCGTCTGGTGCGCCAGAGCCCGGTGACAGCGGATGAGGCCAACCAGGTCATCATGGCCGCACGTGTTGTGGTTTACGGCGACGATGTGATCACACCGGAGCCCGAACCTGATCCCGATGCTGAAGCCGCCGAGGATGCTGTCGTGGCGCCGGCTGATATTCGATCGGCAGACCTGGCCACCGCCGAAGCGGTTTTTGCTCCGGCAAATCCGCCGGCTGAGCCTGGCGAATAGGCCGGATCGGCAGGGAGCGCGCGCTGCGTTGATGACTGAGGAACAACCCCGGACCGAGGCGTCGACACGTCGGGTCAAGAACGTGCCGGAACGGCGCTGTCTTGTGACGGGCGAAGTGCATCCGCGCGATGTGTTGATGCGGTTTGTGATTGGGCCCGATGATCTCGTTGTGCCCGATCTCGACAATCGTCTCCCGGGTCGCGGATTGTGGTTGCTTGGCCGTCGCGATATAGTTGCGCAAGCCTGTGCCAAGCGCGCGTTTGCGCGTGGTGCGCGACGTGCTGTCACGCCGATGACGGGTCCGGAGGGCGAAAGCCTGGAGGCCTTTGTCGAGGTGGAGTTGTTTCGGCGCGCGGTGAACGCGTTGACGATGGCGCGCAAGGCAGGCGATTACGTGACGGGGTTCGAGAAGGTCCGTGGTGCCCTCGCAGGGCTTGCGGGGCTGGACCGGTCAAAGGCGGGGCCGCGAAGTGTGGAACCCGCCGCATTGTTATGTGCGTGTGATGCCGGCGCAGATGGCCGCCAGAAGGTGGCCCAACTGGCAGCACACGTGAATGAAGTTGAGCGGATTGATATATTCGATGCCGCGACGTTGGGGCAGGTTTCTGGTCGTGAACGAAGTGTTCATGGGCTGGTGCTTCCCGGCGGTGCCGCGCGGCAGGTTTGTGACGCGGCAAACAGGTTGATGATGTATCGCGGCGATTGTGCGCCGGCAGATGACGTTGTGACCGATGAAGATTTGATGGAATGAGATCATGGCGAATACGACCGAAAACGACGACAAGAAGAAAAAGAAGCCTCTGAGTCTGTCCAAGCCGGGCAAGCTCGAGCTGAAGAAGACTGTCGAAGGTGGTCAGGTCCGCCAGAGCTTTAGCCATGGCCGAACCAAGACCGTGACGGTCGAGGTCAAGAAAAAGCGCACGTTCCAGCAGGGCGCCGCAGGCGAGATGACCGAGGTCAAGGATGGCCCGCAGGAAGAAGTCTTCGAGACGGCCCCCGCGCCCGCCGCGACGCCAGCACCCGCCGCCGCACCGACGTCGCCGCAGCGAACCCTGACACCGGCCGAGCAGGCAACCCGTGCCCGCGCTTTGGATGAAGCCCGCAAGGCGGCCGAAGACGCAGCGCTTGAGAGCGCCGCGGCCCAGGCGGCTTTGGAAGAAGCCCGCAAGGCCGGTGAGGCCGAGGACGTTGCGGCCAAAGCCGAGGAAGAAGCTGCGGCCAAGGCACGCGAAGCGGAAGCCAAGGTGGCCGCCGTCAGAGAGGCACAGGCTGCAGAGGCCAAGGCCGTTGCCGCGTCGGTCGATGGCGCGCCCGCAGAAGAGCCTGTTGCTGAGGCGCCTGAGGTTGTCGCTGAGCCCGCCGCTGAACCCGTCGCTGAAGCAACCGCGCCGGCTCCCGTGCAGGACGCCGAACCGCCAAAGCGCTCGCGTCGTGAGATTGAAGAAGAAGCACGCCGTGCGGCAGAAGCCGAAGCGCAGCGCATGGCTGATGAGGCTTCGCAGCGGGCCGCTGCGGCAGCACGTAAACGTGATGCACTCGAGGTCGAGGTTGGCGGCGGCAATGATGCTGCAGCTGAGCCCACGGAAACAACTGATCGGCGCAAGGGCGGTCGTGTTGCTGTCGCGGCCGAAGCTCCGAATCGTCCAACGAGCCGAACCCGTGGTGAACGCAAGCGCCGCAGTGGCAAGCTGACCATTACGGAGGCACTCGATGAGGAAGGTGGCGCACGCCAGCGTTCCGTCGCGGCCTTCCGTCGTAAGCAGGAGCGTGAGCGCCAGCAGCGTTCACGTGACAGTGGCGGCGGCGGTAATCAGGCCAAGGTTGTGCGTGAGGTTTCCATTCCCGAAGCGATCACCGTTGCTGAACTCGGCAACCGGATGGCCGAACGCGGTGCGGAAGTCATCAAGGCCCTCATGAAAATGGGTGTCATGGCGACGATCAACCAGACAATCGATCAGGAAACCGCACAGCTTGTTGTCGAGGAATTTGGTCATGCACCCAAGCTGATTTCAGCGTCGGATGTGGAGCTAAACCTCGGTGCCGATATTCAGGATGACGAAGGTGATCGTCAGCCGCGTCCGCCCGTCGTGACCGTGATGGGCCATGTCGATCACGGGAAGACCTCGCTGCTCGATGCTTTGCGTTCGACCGATGTCGTGCGCGGCGAAGCCGGCGGCATTACCCAGCATATCGGTGCGTATCAGGTTGTTCTGGAATCCGGTGACAAGATCAGCTTCATCGACACTCCTGGCCATGCGGCCTTTACATCGATGCGTCAGCGCGGCGCCCATGTGACCGATATTGTCATTCTGGTTGTGGCCGCTGATGACGGGGTTCAGCCCCAGACGATCGAGGCTATCAACCATGCCAAGGCTGCAGAGGTGCCGATCATTGTGGCCGTCAACAAGATGGATTTGCCCGCTGCTGACCCGTCGCGAATCAAGAATGAGCTGCTGTCCCACGAACTCGTCTCTGAGGAAATGGGCGGTGACATCCAGGTTATTGAAGTGTCCGCCACAACCCGTGCCGGGCTCGACAATCTGACCGAGGCGATTTCACTGCAGGCCGAATTGCTTGAGCTCACTGCCAATCCGGATCGTGCGGCATACGGTGCCGTCATCGAAGCCCAGCTCGAAGCCGGGCGTGGTGCCGTGGCGACTGTTCTGGTGCAGGGCGGAACGCTCAAGGTCGGTGATATCTTTGTCGCTGGCGCCGAATGGGGTCGCGTCCGTGCGCTGATCAATGATCGGGGCGAGAATATCAAGGTTGCGGGCCCATCCGAGCCGGTTGCGGTTCTTGGTCTCAATGGCGCACCGCTGGCTGGTGACAACTTTGCCGTTGTGGACAGCGATGCCCGGGCGCGTGAAATTGTTGAGTATCGTCAGGATGTCATTCGTGACCAGCGCGCGACCGCTGGTGCGCGTGGATCACTGGATGAAATGTTCGAGCAGATCAAGGCCGGTGAGGCCGCTGAGGTGCCTGTTGTCATCAAGGGTGATGTGCAGGGTTCGGTCGAAGCCATTGTTGGTTCGCTGAACAACATGTCGACCGATGAAGTGAAGGTACAGGTCCTCCATGCGGGTGTCGGCGGTATCACGGAGTCGGATGTTGCGCTGGCGACCGTGAACAACGGCCTGCTGATCGGCTTCAACGTGCGGGCCATTCCGCAGGCGCGTGACCTGGCCAAGCGGGACAATGTCGAGATCCGCTACTACAACATCATTTACAACGTGGTCGATGATATCCGCACCATGCTGGAGGGTGAGCTCTCTCCGACAATTCAGGAGAACCTGCTGGGTTCTGCGGAAATCCGCGAGGTCTTCAGCGTCTCCAAGGTTGGCAAGGTTGCCGGTTGCATGGTCACCGATGGCCTTATCCGCCGCGATTCAAAGGTGCGCCTGATGCGCGACAGCGTTGTCGTGCACGAAGGTCAGCTGGGCACGCTCCGCCGCTTCAAGGACGATGTCCGCGAAGTGCAGAACGGGTACGAATGCGGTATCGCGCTTGAGAATTACAACGACATCCAGGTCGGTGACGTTGTCGAGTGCTACGAAGTGCAGGAGATCGCACGTAAGCTTGATACCTAGCAAACAGCCTTGCAGCTTTGTGGGGGCGGGTTTCACGTCCGCTCGTTCAGGGGCACGGCGAAAATGCACAATTCGGAATAAGCGACATTGTGAGCGGGCAGGCCTAAAACCTGCTCCTACAGGATATTTGAGATATGGCATCTCAGCGAAATAAAAAGCGGAATGGCAAGGCGCCGACCCAGCGGCAGCTGCGCGTGGGTGAAGAAATTCGTCATGCCCTCTCGGCGATTCTGGTGCGCGCTGAATTTCGCGACCCTGAACTCGTCGGACGCGTGATCACGGTCACCGAAGTTCGCATCAGCCCCGACTTGCGCAACGCGACGGCGTTTGTGTTGCCGCTTGAAGGAGAGGCTGCGCCGATGGTTGAGGCTCTCAATCGCGCGGCAGCTTATCTCCGGGGCCAGCTTGCCCGTGCGGTGAAACTCAGATACCTGCCCAGCGTAAATTTCGTGCATGACGTAAGTTTTGATGAGGCCACGCGGATCGACCGCATCATGCACAGCCCGGAAGTGCAGCGGGACCTTATGGTGAGCGAATCCGACCCCGAACCTGATCCGGACCCGTCCTGATGGGGCGCAAGCGTAAGGGCCTGCCGATCAGCGGCTGGATCAATCTCGACAAACCAGCCGGTATGACATCTTCGGCTTGTGTGAACGCGGTCCGTCGCGCGACGGGGGCCGCCAAACTTGGCCATGCCGGGACCCTCGATCCCTCGGCAACCGGGATCCTTCCGATCGCACTCGGTGAAGCCACCAAAACCATGCCCTATGTGACCGACAGTTCGAAACGCTATGCGTTTACGGTGCATTGGGGTGCGCGCACGACCACCGATGACGCCGATGGCGAGGTCGTCGAAACCAGTGACCTTCGTCCCGAGGAGGCCGCCATCCAGGCGGCCCTGCCGCAATTTGTTGGCGCCATCGAACAGGTGCCGCCGGCGTTTTCGGCGATCAAGATTGATGGTGAACGCGCTTATACCAAGGCGCGTGCGGGTGAAGAGTTCGAACTCGCCTCACGCATCATCAATGTCTACGCGTTTGAGCTGCTTGAAATCATCGATTCAGACCGGGCGCGCTTTGCCGTGACCTCGGGAAAAGGGGCCTATATGCGGGCCCTGGCGCGCGATCTGGCGATTGCGCTGGGCACCTGCGGACACCTGTCGGATTTGCGGCGGATGTCGGTCGGACCCTTCGATGAATCGGCTTCGATTTCTCTGGAAAAGCTGGAGGAACTTGGCCATAGTGCCGCCGCCTCACCCATATTGTTACCGGTTGAGACCGCGCTGGACGGCATCCCGGCGCTGGCCTTGTCGGAACGTGAAGCAGGAATGCTTCGAAATGGGCAGGCAGTTCCGATCCTGCGACCGCAGGACAAGGAACGGATTGCGAGTGCCGGGGACGACGGTATCGTCCTTGTTCTTGAAGCGACAACGCCTGTGGCGCTTGTTCGCGTTGACGGGATTCAAATCCGTCCGGTCCGCGTTTTAAACCTTTAGATGCCGGGAGAAATACGACCATGTCGATTACGCCCGAGCGTAAAGCTGAACTTATCAAAGAATACGAAACCAAACCGGGTGACACAGGTTCCCCCGAGGTGCAGGTCGCGATCCTGACAGAACGGATCAAAAATCTGACCGAGCACTTGCAGACACATGCAAAAGATCATCATTCACGTCGTGGACTCCTCCAGATGGTGGGTCTGCGTCGACGTCTGCTCGACTATGTGAAGCGCAAAAACGAAGAGCGCTACAAGACATTGATCGAGCGCGTGGGCGTCCGCCGCTAGTTGCGGAATTCCCTGTATACGAAAGTGCCGGCATAGCCCGGCACCGCTAAAAAAGTACCACGGGATGCAATTCGGTATCCCGGGTGCTTGCTCGCGCGGAAGGTCCGCGAACTCGTCGTCAAAACAGATTTGCTGCGTGACGGCGCGATGACCCCGAGGGCACGGGGCATTTGATCCGGGATAGGCCCGGTCGGATGACGCAGGTTGGAGATAGACGATGTTTGACATTGTCCGTAAGGAAATTGAATGGGGTGGGCGCACGCTCACCATCGAAACCGGGCGTATTGCCCGACAGGCCGACGGGGCCGTTCTCGTCAGTTATGGTGAGTCATCCGTACTCTGCACGGCCGTGGGCCAGCAGAAGCCCAAGGAAGGGATCGATTTCTTCCCGCTGACGGTTCACTACCAGGAGAAGACATACGCCGCGGGCAAAATCCCCGGTGGCTTCTTCAAGCGTGAAGGCCGTCCGACAGAGAAGGAGGTTCTGACCTCCCGTCTGATCGATCGCCCGATCCGCCCGCTCTTCCACAAGAGCTATCGCAATGAAACGCAGATTATCTGCACCACGGTCAGCCATGATCTGGAAAACGATCCGGACATCGCCGCCCTGATCGGTGCCTCGGCTGCGCTGACGATCTCGGGACTTCCGTTCCTGGGTCCGATCGGTGCGGCCCGTGTTGGTTATGTCGATGGCGAATATGTGCTCAACCCGACCGCCGACCAGCTGGCCGAGTCCGAACTGGACCTGATTGTGGCCGGCACGGCAGAAGGCGTGCTGATGGTTGAATCCGAAGCTCATGAGCTGTCCGAGGAGATCATGCTCGGTGCCGTCATGTTCGGCCACGAGGCCTACCAGGACGTGATCAACCTGATCATCTCTGTTGCAGAACGTGCGGCAAAGGAGCCGCGCGCGGTGACTGAGCCGTCTCAGGAAGAGCTCGACCTCAAGGCGAAGGTCCGCAAACTTGGCGAAGCCGCCATCCGCGAAGCCTACACCGAGAAAGACAAGCTCGCCCGTCAGGAGAAAGTCTCCGCGGCCAAGGCGTCTGTCATGGAGCAGCTCTCCGAAGACGAGCAGGCGGGTGCCGGTGCGGCCCTGAAATCCCTCGAATCCGACGTGGTCCGTCGCGACATCATCGACACGGGCAACCGTATCGATGGTCGTGACACCAAGACCGTGCGTCCGATCGATTGTCAGATTTCGGTGCTGCCGCGCTCTCATGGTTCGGCACTGTTCACCCGGGGTGAAACCCAGGGTCTGGTTGTGGCCACGCTCGGCACCGGTCAGGATGAGCAGATCATTGATGCGCTGGAAGGTGAGTACCGCCAGCACTTCATGCTGCACTACAACTTCCCGCCATACTCGGTGGGTGAAGCCGGTCGTATGGGCTTTACCGGCCGTCGTGAAATCGGCCATGGCAAGCTGGCCTGGCGCGCGGTGCGCCCGGTTCTGCCGGCCAAGGAAGACTTCCCCTACACGATCCGCGTGGTCTCCGAGATCACCGAATCCAACGGGTCCTCTTCCATGGCGTCGGTCTGTGGTGCTTCGCTCTCGATGATGGATGCGGGCGTTCCGCTGAAGGCACCGGTTGCGGGTATCGCGATGGGCCTGATCAAGGAAGACGACGGCTATGCCGTGTTGTCCGATATTCTCGGTGACGAGGATCATCTCGGCGACATGGACTTCAAGGTCGCCGGTTCCGCTGCCGGCATCACCTCGTTGCAGATGGACATCAAGATCACGTCCATCACCCCGGAGATCATGCAGATCGCGCTGGATCAGGCCAAAGACGGCCGGATTCACATCCTGGGTGAGATGGCCAAGTCTATCGATACCTCGCGCAACGAGCTGTCCCAGCACGCCCCGCGTATCACCACGATGACGGTCCCGACGGACAAAATTCGTGACGTGATTGGCACGGGCGGCAAGGTCATTCGTGAAATCTGCGAAGTGACCGGCTGTAAGGTCGACATCGATGACGAAGGCCTGATCAAGGTTGCCTCATCCGATGGCGAAGCTGCACAGAAGGCGATCGACTGGATCACCTCCATCGTGGCAGAGCCTGAAGTCGGCGTGATCTACACCGGCAAGGTTGTGAAGGTTGTCGATTTCGGCGCTTTCGTGAACTTCTTCGGTGCCCGCGATGGTCTGGTCCACATTTCCGAGCTCAAGAATGAGCGCGTCGGCACAGTGACCGACGTGATCAATGAGGGCGACGAAGTGAAGGTCAAGGTCATCGGGATGGATGATCGCGGCAAGGTCAAACTGTCCATGCGCGTCGTCGATCAGGAGACCGGCGAAGAGCTCGAGGACACACGCCCGCCGCGTGAGCCCCGTGAAGGTGGCGACGACGACCGTCCCCGTCGTCCGCGCCGCCCGCGTCGCGAAGACTAATCTCGGCACAGTACGCTGAAACGAAAGCGGCCCCGGAGAAATCCGGGGCCGTTTTTCTTTGTCTCACTGCTGCGCCTAAAACGGCACGTCGCCTTGAATGACGATGCGGTGCATCAGGCGGTGGTCGGTGTAGTCGAACAGGGCGTAGTGAAGCGAGGTGCGGTTGTCCCAAATCGCGAGATCATTCTCCCGCCATTTGTGGCGGTACTGGAACTCGGGCGTGCTTAGGTAATCGAACAGATAGCGCAGCAGCATGTCGCTTTCCTTGCGGTCCATGTCCTTGATGAAGCTGGTCATGGATTCATTCACGAACAGACCCTTTTTGCCGGTCACCGGGTGGGTGCGTATGACGGGGTGCAGGGCCGGGCTGGTATTCGGCCTTTTTCTTCTGCAGATGCTCCTGATAATCCGCGTCCCAGAGTTCGGGGCGCACATGCAAATCATAAGCCTGGAAGCGGTCGTTATAGGCCCACAACCCGTCGAGATGGGCTTTCATGCGATCCGATAAGCGCCTCATAGGCCGCAATCCCGCTCACCCAGATCGTGTCACCGCCCTCGGGTGGGATGTCCTTGGCATAGAGGACCGTGCCCATGGTGGGTTTGGGAGTGCCGACGAAATAGGTGTGCCACAGATCCTTGGTCACATGGGGCGGGTTGTCGGCGTCATATTCCAGAATATCGACGTCAGGGTGTTCATCGCTTTTTTCAAAGCCGGACACGGCGGAGGGCTGAACATCACCAAAACGCCGCGCGAATTCGGATTGCTGGGCCTGGGTCAGGTTTTGATCGCGGAAAACCAAGACCGTACGGTCGAGCAGGGCGGAATGAATTTCATCGAACTGCCGGTTGGTCAGCGCGGTCGAGAGGTCCAGCCCCTCGATGATGGCGCCACAGGCGGGTGACATATCGTCCACCTGAATTGTCTCATAGGTCATGCTGTTCTTCCATTCGATCGTTTTCCCGGTTTCGCAATTGTTGCCACTGTCGGTTTTCGTGACAAGTCAGGCGTTATCCACTGTTTCAGCCTCGCTCCGGTGCACGATTCTGGCGTAAAGTGCCGCCGTCATAAAAATGTAACAAACTTATAAGACGGCGCCTCACCTCGTGTTTCTGAATACCAAAACTGTCCAGCAGGTTGCGGCCCTGCCGTTTGTGCCGTTGGCCGATGGTATCGAAGTGCTGTTGGTGACCTCCCGACATGGGGGGCGGTGGCTGCTGCCCAAGGGGTGGCCGAACGACAAAGAGGCCTTTGCGGCGGCCGCCGAACGTGAAGCCCTTGAGGAAGCCGGTGTGGTCGGCGCCGTGCATCCCGACTCTATTGGCGATTACACCTACACAAAATCAATGCCCAAAGGGTATCAGGTGCGCAGTCATGTCTTCGTGTATCCGCTTCTGATTCAGGAGCACCGGCTCGACTGGCCCGAGCGGGATGAGCGCAGCTGTCGCTGGGCTGCTCTGGACGAGGCGGTCGAGCTTGTCGGAGATCGCGGCCTGTCCCGTCTTTTGAAAAACCTGTCCCGTTCCCGCGGTGACCTCTTGCGAGACATTTGTATGTCTCGCCAGCCTGCGAAACACGGCTGACCCGAAAGGAAAATCATGGCCCGGATCAAACAATCCCTCGATAAGGATCTTGAAAAGATCGTCCATGTGGAAGCCGCCACGCGCTCCATGGCCAGCGGACTGGGGTCTCACGGGATCGCGCTCGTGTTTCTGGTGTTCGTCGCCCTGATGGCAGCGATCTTCTCCGGGGTCACCTCTGACAGCGTGATGGTTGTCATGGCTGCGATTCTGGGTGGCTATATGGCGCTCAACATTGGTGCCAATGACGTGGCCAACAATGTGGGACCAGCCGTGGGCTCCCGCGCGTTGACGTTGTTTGGTGCCTTGGTGATTGCCGCGGTTTTCGAAAGCGCCGGTGCGTTGCTCGCGGGCGGCGAGGTCGTGAACACGATCTCCAAGGGGATCATCGATCCCTCGCTGGTCGAAGATACGAGCGTCTTTATTCTGGCGATGATGGCGGCGCTGATTTCGGCGGCGCTCTGGGTCAACCTCGCGACCTTCATTGGTGCGCCGGTCTCCACGACCCATGCGGTTGTGGGCGGCGTGATGGGGGCGGGTGTGGCTGCGGTCGGGTTCGCGCTGGTCAACTGGGGCACGATGAGTGCGATTGCGGCCAGCTGGGTGATCTCGCCGGTGCTTGGTGGTGTGATCGCCGCGGGCTTCCTGGCTTTCATCAAGGTCAACATCATCTATCAGCCCGACAAGATTGCCGCCGCCCGGCGCTGGGTGCCGTTGCTGGTCGCGATCATGGCCGGGGCCTTTGCGTGCTATCTCTCGATCAAGGGGCTCAAGCGCATCTGGAAGCCGGACACGGTGACCATTCTGCTCATCGGGGCGGTGGTGTTCGGAATTGTCTGGGCGGTGATGCTGCCCTTGATCCGGCGCCAGTCCGAAGGCATGGAGAACCGCAATCAGTCCCTGCGCACGTTGTTTCGGATTCCGCTGATCTGTTCGGCCGCGCTGTTGTCCTTTGCCCATGGCGCCAATGATGTGGCCAATGCGATTGGTCCGTTGGCTGCGATTCTGCGCGCTGTTGAATTCGGGGATATCGCGGGCAAGGTTGCCGTCCCGATCTGGATCATGATGATCGGGGCCTTCGGCATTTCGCTGGGATTGTTCCTGTACGGGCCCAAGCTGATCCGTATGGTCGGTGATCAGATCACCAAGATGAACCCGATGCGCGCCTATTGCGTGGCGCTCTCGGCGGCGATCACGGTGATCATCGCGTCATGGCTGGGCCTGCCTGTCAGCTCGACCCATATCGCGGTCGGAGCCGTCTTCGGGGTCGGGTTCTTCCGGGAGTATTATACGCGGCGTAGCAAGCGAAGGCGGGAGATGGTGACAGCGGGCAGCAATGCGCCGGAAGAAGCGCCCTTGCCACCTGAAGTGTTGCGCCATCGCAAGCTGGTCCGGCGCTCCCACTTCATCACCATCGTGGCGGCCTGGGTGATTACCGTCCCGGCGACCGCGCTGTTGTCGGCCACGGTCTTCTTCATCCTGAACGCGACGATCACACTCTAGAAACGAAGCGGCCCCGGAAAACCCGGGGCCGTTTTTCTTTGAGTTCGGTTTGGTTCCGGGCTAGCTGTCGTCGCCGTTCTTGGCGGCCGGGTCGGGCATACCGATGGCGTTGAAGCCGCAATCCACATAGTGGATTTCACCGGTCACGGCCTTGGACAGGTCCGAGAGCAGGTAAAGGCCGGCACCCCCCACATCGTCGAGCATGACGTTGCGGCGCAGCGGTGAAACCTCACGGTTGTAGTTGTAGATCTGCCGCGCCGCGCCGACCGCGGATCCGGCCAGTGTGCGCATGGGGCCTGCGGAGATTGCATTGACGCGCACGCCATCCGGGCCGAGGTCTGATGCGAGATAGCGCACGCTGGCTTCCAGTGCCGCCTTGGCCACACCCATCACGTTGTAGTTGGGCATGACGGCATTCGCGCCGTGATAACTCAGCGTCAGTAGTGAGCCTGACTCGCTCATCATGGCTGCTGCACGCTGTGCCACAGCGGTGAATGAGAAGCATGAGGTGTTCATGGTCTGCAGGAAGTTTTCCTGACTCGTGTTCATGTAGCGACCCTCGAGCTCTTCCTTGTCGGAATAGGCAATCGCGTGAACCACAAAGTCGATATTGTCCCAGGTATCGCCAATGACAGAGAACGCCTTGTCGAGAGAGGCCATGTCAGAGGCATCACACTGCACCATAGCGGCGGCATCGACGGATTCGGCCAGCGGGCTGACCCGGCGTGCAAAAGCGTCGGTCTGGTAGGTGAAGGCCAGGCTTGCGCCCTGTGCGGCGGCGGCCTGGGCGATTCCCCAGGCGATCGAGTGGTCGTTGGCCACACCCATAATCAGGCCGCGCTTGCCGGCCATCAGGTTGCCGGCGGCGGCATGGGTTGCGGGCGTAGGTCCGGTTTCGGGCGCGCGTGCGTCAGCCATCGGTTCAGCCCTCGTGCCGCTGGAAGGCCAGCGTTGCGTTGGTGCCACCGAAACCAAAGCTGTTCGACATCACGGTGTTCAGTCCGGCATTGTCGATGCGCTCGCGGACGATCTTGGCGTCACCTGCCTCGGGATCAAGCTCTTCGATATTGGCCGAAGCCGCGAGGAAATCGTTCTCCATCATCAGCATCGAGTAGATCGCTTCGTGGGCGCCGGTTGCACCCTGGGAATGCCCGGTGAGCGATTTGGTCGAGGAGATGTAGGGGCTGTGCTCACCAAAGGCCTCGCGAATGGCGGCCAGTTCGATCATGTCGCCGACCGGTGTCGAGGTGCCGTGGGCATTGATGTAATCAACCTTCCGATCACCCAGACCGGCCATCGCCATCTTCATGCAGCGCACAGCACCTTCGCCTGAAGGTGCAACCATGTCGACGCCGTCCGAGGTGGCGCCGTAGCCCACCAGTTCGGCGTAGATTTTTGCGCCGCGCGCCTTGGCGCGTTCCATGTCTTCAAGCACCACGACGCCTGCGCCACCGGCGATCACGAAACCATCGCGATTGGCGTCATAGGCGCGCGAAGCTTTCTCGGGGGTGTCGTTGTACTTGGAGGACAGCGCCCCCATCGCATCAAACAGCACCGAAAGGGTCCAGTGGAGCTCTTCGGCACCGCCGGCAAAGACAACGTCCTGCTTGCCCATCTGGATTAGTTCCGAACCATTGCCAATGCAATGCGCGCTGGTCGAACAGGCCGAGCTGATCGAATAGGAAAGGCCGCGCATGCCGAAGGCGGTCGACATATTCGCCGAGAGTGTCGAACACATCGCTTTGGGAACGGCGTAGGGACCAACCCGCTTGGGGCTTTTTTCGCGCGCGATGTCGGCGGCTTCGACCTGTGCTGACGTTGACGGCCCGCCCGAGCCCATCACAAGGCCGGTGCGTTCGTCACGGATATCGGCGTCGGTCAGGCCGGAATCTGTGATTGCCTGCTGCATGGCGACGTAGTTGTAGGCTGCGCCGTCGCCCATGAAGCGGCGGAGCTTGCGGTCGATATGTTCGTCGAGATCCACATTCGGGGCGCCATGGACATGGGAGCGGAAGCCCATCTCTTCATAGACGTCACTGTGGACGATCCCGGACTTTCCTTCGCGCAAACTCTCTGTGACTTCGGCGACGTTCGATCCGATGGGGGAGACAATGCCGAGGCCCGTCACGGCGACCCGGCGCAGGCCGTTGTTGCTCATGGTTCTTATTTCTCGCTAGGTGGGAACAGGCCAACGCGCAGCCCGGTGGTGGTGTAGACGGTTTCGCCATCAAGTTCGGCTTTGCCGTCGGCAACAGCGATCGCAAAGCCCCGTTTGATGACCTTCTGTACATCGACCTGGTAGCGCAGCAGCTTGCCCTCGGGCTTCACTTCACCGGCAAACTTGACCTCACCGACGCCAAGCGCGCGGCCCGGTCCGGGCAGGTTGAGCCAGCCGAGATAGAAGCCAAGCATTTGCCACAATGCATCCAGACCGAGGCAACCCGGCATGATCGGATCGCTCTTGAAATGGCATTCGTAGAACCAGAGGTCCGGCTTGATATCCAGTTCGGCAATGATGAGACCCTTGCCGTGCTCGCCGCCATCGGCGGAGATTTCCGTGATGCGGTCGAACATGAGCATCGGCGGTGCCGGCAGCAATGCATTGCCGGGGCCAAACAGCTCACCATTTCCGCATTGGATCAGGTCGTCGTAGGAGAAACTCGATTTTTCAGTGAACGCGCTCATGCCAATGTCGCTCAGGCCTCTTGTCGTCAGAAATTACGGGATGTTTCTATCAGGTGTTCGCCGAACTGTCCCAAAATTGCACGGTTCGGCCCGGATTTTCCCGAATCCTGACATTGTCGGCTGAACAGGTAAAGTCATGGCAGGGATGTGCTCGAGTTGGAGCT
The DNA here is from genome assembly GCA_943787745.1 of uncultured Alphaproteobacteria bacterium. Lineage (GTDB taxonomy): Bacteria > Pseudomonadota > Alphaproteobacteria > UBA6615 > UBA6615 > JABJAG01. The sequence goes on from CALSNJ010000003.1 coordinate 144,050, forward strand.
GCACGTCATTCGGTTTTACATATAAAAACACGCGATTAGAGTGCCTTATGAACTTCTTTCGAGAGATTCCTCTTTACACGGCACAAAAAACCACCATATTGAATGCATGAGTATGACACCCGATACCAATCGCGACCGGCCCTTTTCCCAGACGCTGCGGCGCCTGAAAGATGCCGGATTGCGACCGACGCGCCAGCGTCTGGCCCTTGGTAAGCTGCTTTTTGATGCCGGTGACCGTCATGTCACGGCCGAGCAGTTGCATGTCGAGGCGGCGGATATGGGTATCAAGGTCTCGTTGGCCACGGTCTACAACACCCTCAACCAGTTCACCGAGAGCGGATTGATGCGGGAAGTCGTTGTGGCGCCGGGCAAATCCTATTTCGACACCAATATCGAGGATCACCATCATTTCTTCTACGAGGATGATGGTTCTCTGAAGGACATTCCGCGCGATGCCATTGCGCTCGCAGCGATGCCCGAGGCACCAGCCGACGCGGAAGTTGCACGGGTTGACGTGATTGTGCGCCTGCGCCGTGCGGTTGATAATCAATCTCAATAAAACAAGCTTAAACAATCGTGTGTCATGCTGTTTGGAACTGTTCCAAATTATTGACTCGCGCGCTTTTGCACGGCATAGTCGTGCGACCGGATTTGGGACAGGCTTCGTTTGATCTGTCCCCGCAATCTAGTTTTGCAGTTTAATGAGGAGACATGTGATGGCCCTTAAGGGATCCAAGACCGAAGACAATCTGAAAGAAGCGTTTGCCGGCGAAAGCCAGGCCAACCGCCGTTACCTCTATTTCGCCCAGAAGGCTGACGTTGAAGGCTACAACGATGTTGCCTCTGTCTTCCGCTCCACTGCGGAAGGTGAGACCGGCCATGCGCACGGTCATCTCGAGTTCCTCGAGGAAACCGGCGACCCCGCAACCGGCCTGCCGATCGGTGGCACATCCCAGAACCTGGCCGCTGCCGTTGCTGGTGAGACCCATGAGTACACGGACATGTATCCGGGTATGGCACGCACCGCGCGTGAAGAAGGCCATGACGAGATTGCCGACTGGTTCGAGACTCTCGCCAAAGCTGAAAAGAGCCACGCGGGCCGCTTCCAGAAAGCGCTCGACGAGCTCGACTGATTTTGTTCGGGGCCGTTCGTTTCAAACGGATGGCCCCGATCTTTCTTTCTATGACCAATGTTCTGAACTCCGGCGCATGATCAGCGTTGTCGGATAACGGGTAAGATGCGTCCGAAACGCGAAACGTGACGGACATGAAGGGAGCAGGTTCATGAGTGAGGAAAATAGCGCTGCGCCGCGTGAAGGGAGCCTTGACGCCCCCACACGCCATCCCATCGAGTGGCGCGAAACGGATTTCTTTGATGAAGAGCAGCTCGATGAGGAGCTGCGTCGGGTCTTCGATATCTGTCATGGCTGCCGCCGCTGCTTCAATTTGTGTGATTCCTTCCCGCGCCTGTTCGACCTGGTCGACGAATCTGAATCCGGTGAGCTGGACACGGTCGACAGCGCAGACTTCAAGCCCGTCGTGGATGCCTGCACGCTCTGCGACATGTGCTTTATGACCAAATGTCCTTATGTGCCGCCCCACGAGTTCAACCTGGATTTCCCGCATCTGATGCTGCGCTACCGTGCGGTCGAGGCGAAACGGGACGGCGTGCCCTGGAACGAGAACCAGCTGATCCAGACCGATCGCAATGGTCGACTGGCGGGCAAGGTCTCCGGATTGGCGAACTGGGCCTCGGATCGGGACAACAAGATCACCCGTCCGGTGATCGAGAAAATTGCCGGTGTTCATCGTGATGCCGACCTGCCGAAATTCGTGCCGACATCCAAGACCTTCGTTGCGCAGGCCGAAAACCGGCCGCCTGAAGTCAACACCGACGCCCCGGCGCATGGCCGCGAAGCCGTGCTCTACGCGACCTGCTTTGTGAACTACAACAAGCCCGACACCGGCGTTCTGGCCCAGCGTATTTTGGCCAAGAACGGTGTGGCAACGACGGCAATGCATCCCCATTGCTGTGGTATGCCCCAGCTGGAACAGGGATTGATGGAAGACGTGGCGAGCTACGCGAAAATTGTCGCCAAGGCGTTCCGACCGCAGGTCGATGCCGGGAAGGACATCATCGCGTTGACGCCGTCCTGCGCGTTGATGATGAAATTCGAATGGCCGTTGATCGTGCCCGATGACGAGGACGTCGCGGCATTGTCAAAGGCGACACGCGACATCACCGAATACATCGTTGATATCGCCAAGAAAGAAGGTCTTGCTGACGGCCTGTCAGCTTTGCCCGAGCCGGTGGCCTTGCATCTGGCGTGTCATGCGCGGGCCCAGAATATGGGGCAGAAAGCTGCCGAAATGCTGCGTTTGATCCCTGAAGCCGACCTCAAGGTCATCGAGCGATGCTCGGGTCATGGCGGGTCCTGGGGCGTGATGGAAGAGTATTTCGAGACGGCGATTAAAGTCGGTCGTCCCGTCGCGCGTCAGGCCAAGGATTTTGGTGCGCGCTTCATTGCCTCGGAATGCCCGCTTGCCGCGGATCATATTCTGCAGGGTATCGAACGCCAGCTGGATGACGGCCAGAGCGCACCTGCACGCAGCTATCACCCCGTCGAATTGTTGGCGCTGGCCTATGGCCTCGCCCCCGAACTCAACTCTTGATGATGGAGCTGGACACCATGTCCGCGAAACGTGAAATCACCCGCGACGACATCCTCGACATGGAGGCCTATGGCGCCTCGCGCAAGGAGCGCCGTGTCGAGATGGTGGCCCGCAAGAAGAACCGGCGCGTCGATGTGGGGCCCCACGCGACGGCGTATTTCGAATGCTATGCAACCATGTGGCATCAGGTTCATGAGATGTTGTTTATCGAGCGCGGCGGGGAAGAACAGATTGAAGACGAACTTCGCGCCTACAACCCGATGATCCCCAACGGGCGTGAGCTGGTGACAACCATCATGTTCGAAATCGATGACCCGGTCCGCCGCAAGATGGTGTTGTCAAAAATCGGTGGGATTGAGGAAACCGTGTTCCTGAAATTTGCCGGAGAGACCATCACCGGTGAACCCGAAACCGACCTCGACCGCACCACGGCCGACGGCAAGGCAAGCTCCGTGCAGTTCGTCCATTTCCCGTTTACCGATGATCAGGCCGCCAAGTTCAGCCAGGCCGGGGCCGAAGTCACCTTTGGCTTTGGCCATCCCGAATATGGGCATATGACCCTGATTCCTGAAGTTGTGCGCGCTGAACTCGCAGGCGATCTGGACTAGGTCGGGGTCGCGCCTCAGGGCGCGATGACCTCGCCGGGATGCAAGCCCCAGAGGGCGGCCCGTGGGATCCAGCCTTCCACGCCATGACTGGCAATGGCGACCCGGCACCATTCGGGCTCGCACGCATCCAGCGCGACAATCACACCTTCTTCGACAAAGGCGGCGACGGGGGAGCCGGAATCCGGTTTCTGCATCACCCTTGCGCGGGCAACGGCCACGCTGGCCATGCGGTTGCCTGACAACATCGACTTGTGGACCCAGCCGGTCGTGTCGTCCGGCGCACGGACCTGCCGCCAGTTCTCGAACTCACCAACGACTTCAACAGGCAGGGTGCGGAATTGCAGCACCCAATCGATCGGATAGCGTGCACCAGGCCCGGTGCGCATGTTCACTTCGCCGGCGCGAATACTGACCCAGCGTGGGATTGGCAGGCCGGACGGATTGGGTGCGCGCGTCTCTGCAGCAGGCGTCTGGGCCTGAACAGGCGCAAGGGCAAATGTTCCCGCCACAAGGAGTGACGAGGCAAAGAAAGCAGACAGGATGAGGCGCGGTAGCATGCTGTGCATCTAGCGAACGGGGTGGCCGTGGTCAAGCTTGCGGAGGTCGCAGGGGTGCTTGCGTGGCGACAGGTTTCCGCGATATGCGATGTGGGCAGGGTTCAATGCTGGATCTGCACGGGAACAATGACCCGTTTTATTTACGTGTTCGCCACCTCAGGGACATATGAGCAGTACCAAACCCGTTGTGATCGTCACCCGCAAACTGCCTGAAGCCACTGAGGCTCGGATGCAGGAGCTGTTCGACACGCGTCTGAATGACGACGACGCGCCGATGTCCAATGCGGACCTTGTGGCCGCGATGCAATCCGCCGATGTGCTGGTGCCCACGGTCACCGATTACATCAGCGCCGATCTGATTGCACAGGCGGGCGAACGCTTGAAACTGATCGCGAATTACGGCAACGGCGTTGACAATATTGACCTTCCCGCCGCGCGCGAACGCGGCATCTCTGTGACCAATACGCCCGGGGTTCTGACCGAAGACACGGCCGATATGACCATGGCGCTGCTGCTGGCGGTGCCGCGGCGAATTTCTGAAGGTGCGCGTCTGCTCCATTCGGGCGACTGGAAAGGCTGGTCGCCCACCTTGCTGCCTGGCCGCCGGATCTGGGGCAAGCAGCTCGGCATTGTCGGCATGGGCCGTATCGGAACCGCGCTGGCGCGTCGTGCCCGCGGATTCGGGTTGGAAATCCACTATCACAACCGTCGTCCGGTCCACCCGGATGTTGAGGATGAGCTTGAGGCCACCTATTGGGAATCCCTCGATCAGATGCTTTCGCGCATGGATATCATTTCGGTCAATTGCCCCCGGACCCCGGCGACCTTTCACCTGCTCTCCCGCCGCCGGCTGGAGCTGATCCAGCCCCACGCCTATCTGGTGAACACTTCGCGTGGCGAAGTGATCGACGAACGCGCGCTGGGCGACCTGATCGACGCCGGAAAAATCGCCGGTGCCGGCCTTGATGTTTTTGAGCACGAACCCGCCGTCGACCCCCGCCTGCTCGCATCAGACAATGTTTTGCTGTTGCCGCATTTGAGTTCGGCCACGGTCGAGGGCCGTCATGAGATGGGCGAAAAGGTCATCGTCAACATCCGCGCCTTCGTTGACGGCCACAAGCCGCCCGACCGGGTGCTGGAAACGATGTTTTAGAGGTTTCGCAAGAACCTCTCCAAACCGTCACCCCTGCGAAGGCAGGTATCCACGAACGCCGACATATGATGAGCAAGCTCTGGAAGGCGTTACGTGGCCTCAGATTGTCGGCGTATCCCCGCATAATGCGCAGTTCGGGTCGTGGGGCAGTTTAATGGCGTGGAAGTCTGTCGCCAGCGCGTCATAGATCAGCATCCGGCCCGCGAGACTTTCGCCCAGACCGAGCAATTCCTTGAGCACTTCGGTGGTTTGCAGGGACCCCATGACGCCCGCGAGTGCGCCCAGAATTCCGGCTTCCTCGCAGCGTGGCGCCATGTCGGGGGGTGGTGCTTCGGGAAAAATGCAGCGGTAACACGCTGTCGGCGCATCGTCGTTGCGACGGAAGCTGTAGAGCTGGCCTTCGAAGCGCAGCATGGCCGCTGCAATCAGAGGGATTCCAAGGAGATAGCACTGGTCGTTGACAAGGTAGCGCGTCTCGAAATTGTCGGACCCGTCGGCGACAAGGTCATACCCGGAGATAATTGCTTCGGCATTTTCGTCTGTGAGTCGAGTATCATGCAGGACAACGTTGATGCCCGGGTTCAGAGCCGCCAGCGTAGCCTTTGCAGAGTCTGTCTTTTTCTGGCCAACTGCATCCGTTACATGAACAATCTGACGCTGCAGATTTGTCAGATCGACCTCATCGTCATCGATGATTCCCAGCGTGCCGACACCGGCGGCAGCCAGATACATCAGCAGCGGTGCGCCAAGGCCCCCGGCGCCGACCACCAGCACTTTGGAGGCGAGCAGCTTCTCCTGCCCTTCGTCACCGACCTCATCGAGGATCAGATGCCGGGCATAGCGGTGAAACTGTTCCTCGGTGAGTTCCATGACCGGGTCTAGATGCCCTCGAACAGCGCCGTGGAAAGATAACGTTCGGCAAAGGACGGCAGGATCACGACCATCAGTTTGCCCGCCATCTCGTCACGTGCACCGACTTCAAGAGCGGCAGCGATGGCCGCGCCCGAGGAAATCCCGACGGGAATGCCTTCGATCCGCGCCAGCTTGCGGGCGGTTTCCAGCGCGGTTTCGTTGGCGATCCCCAGGATCTCGTCATAGACCTCGGTGTTCAGGGTGTCGGGAATGAACCCGGCGCCGATGCCCTGCAGCATGTGTGGTCCCGCCGGGCCACCGGCGAGAACGGCGCTGTCTTCAGGCTCTACGGCCACGACATGCAGGCCGGGCTTGCGGGCCTTGAGGACTTCGCCAGCACCGGTAATGGTGCCACCCGTGCCAACGCCCGCGACCAGCACATCGACCGCGCCATTGGTGTCTTTCCAGATTTCTTCTGCCGTTGTGTGGCGGTGCACTTCCGGGTTTGCCGGGTTCTGGAACTGCTGGAGCATGATCGCGTTTTCGGTGGAATCGACGATCTCCTGAGCTTTTGCGATCGACCCGGGCATCCGCTCGGCAGCCGGCGTGAGCACCAGTTCGGCGCCCAGCAGCGCCAGCATTTTGCGGCGTTCCTGGGACATGGAATCGGGCATCACCAAAATGCAGCGATAGCCGCGCGCTGCGCAGACAAAGGCCAGCGCGATCCCGGTATTGCCGGAGGTGGGCTCTACGATCACTGAACCGGGGCCGATCTTGCCTTCGGCCTCCGCGGCCGAAATCATCGCGTTCCCGATCCTGTCCTTGACCGAGGCCAGCGGATTGAAGAATTCCAGCTTAGCGACGAGGTCGGCTTTGCAGCCTTCCGCTTCGGCCATCCGACCAATGCGGACCAGCGGCGTTGCCCCGATCGTATCGACCACGGAATCGTAGATCTTGCCCCGGAATTCTGAATTCGACATGTGACGTTTCCTGATTTTGTATCGCTGTTGCCGCGACGATAGTTCGCCTGCTGGTATTTGCAAAGTATCACTCCGCCAATCTACGGTATCTCTAGCAACCTCATGCAGAGCTTGTCGAAGTATGAGGTTGTCGCTCTCGTTCTTCGTCAGGCTCAGAATGAGGGATCACGCAGGGGTGGCGCGATGTTGGTGGCTTAGATCGTGTAGTCGTGGCGGTCGGAATCTTCGCTTTCGACACCGGCATCGCGGGCCTGATTGCAGAGATCCTGGATCGAGGTCTGGGCCAATTGTGCCATGCAGTCTTCGGAAAGCTGACGCCAGAGCGGGCGCACCACTTCGGTGCCCAGCGGCGAACCATCATTTTCCTCGATGGGATCAGCGCGGGATTCCATCTCGTTGATGACCTCCACAATATCAGCCAGTGTGATGCGGCGGCGTTCCCGGGCAAGGCGATAGCCGCCACGCGGGCCACGCACCCCGGTCAGGACCCCGGCACGCACCAGATTCTGCAGCACCTGTTCCAGATAACGACGGGGAATGCCCTGTCGTCGGGTGATTTCGCGGCTTTGCACCGGGTTGGCGCTGGCGTGATAGGCGATGTCGAGCACAGCCTCGATGGCAAAAAGTGTCTTGCGTGACAGCCGGAACATGCGCGTCAGGCCTTGTTCTTTGAGGTGCCGGTGGAGCCAAACCCGCCCGCGCCACGTTCGGTTGCCGGAAGCTCGGGCACTTCGTCCCAGAGCGCCTGTGTCACCGGGGCGACAACCATCTGGGCGATCCGCATGCCACGGGTCACGGTGAAGGTCTCTTCGCCATGATTGATGACAATCACACCGATTTCGCCGCGGTAATCGGCATCGATGGTGCCGGGACTGTTGACCAGAGATATCCCGTTGCGCAGGGCCAGTCCGGATCGGGGTCGGATTTGCGCCTCATAGCTGGGTGGCAAGGCAATGGCGAGGCCGGTGGGGACCAGCGTGCGCGCACCCGGTGCGATGTCCACGTCCTCGGCAATGGCGGCCTGTAAATCCATGCCGGCAGCATCGGCGGTTTCATAGGCCGGTAGGTCAAGATCGGCCCCATGGGGCAAGCGGGTTACGGAAACAGAAACACTCATTCGCCAGCTCCCAGCTGCTCGGTGATACGGTCGGCGAGGCGCTCAGCCACGTCGGTTTTTGACATGCGCGGCCAGTCCTCGATCCCGTCGGCACTGACCAGATGGATGGTGTTGTCCGTGCCTCCGAAGGTGTCGGTCCCGGGTGACACGTCATTTGCGAGAATCCAGTCACAACCCTTTTTGCTGCGCTTGGCTTGTGCGTATTCCACGACGTTTTCAGTCTCGGCGGCAAACCCGATGACAAGGGCAGGCCGGGTATTTGCAGCTGCCGACAGGGTGGCCAGAATGTCCGGATTTTCCGTCATTTCCAGGGTCGGAACCCCGGTGCCGGACTTCTTCATTTTCTCGGTGGCCTCCGTGGTCACGCGCCAGTCGGCGACGGCGGCTGCACAGACGGCCACATCGGCGGGCAAGGCTTTCTCACAGGCAGCCAGCATCTCGCGTGCGCTTTCCACGCGGATCATGTTCACGCCCGCCGGGTCGGGCTGATTGGTCGGGCCGGCCACAAGCGTTGTGTGCGCGCCGCGCCGGGCCAGAGCCGCGGCGATCGCGTGGCCTTGCTTGCCCGAAGAGCGGTTCGCGATGTAGCGCACCGGGTCTATGGCTTCGTGGGTCGGGCCGCTGGTGACGAGCGCGCGGCGGCCCGAGAGCGGCGCGCTGTCTTCAAAAAAATCCGATACCGCGTCGGCGATGTCGTTGGGTTCGGCCATCCGACCGGGTCCGAATTCACCGCAGGCCATATCGCCTTCGGTGGGTCCGACGAAGTGTACGCCTCGTTCGCGCAGGGTCGCCAGATTGGCCTGAGTGGCCGCATGGGTCCACATCCGGACATTCATGGCCGGGGCAACCATGACGTCCTTGTCGGTCGCCAGCAGGGCTGTGGTGGCCAGATCATCGGCCTGTCCATGGGCCATCTTGGCCAGAATATCGGCTGATGCGGGGACGACCAGCAGCAGATCTGCATCGCGGGAAAGCTGGATATGCCCCATTTCGGCTTCATCGGTGAGCGAGAACAAGTCGGTGTAGACCTTGTCTTCACTGAGCGCTGAGAGCGACAGGGGCGTGACGAATTGCGCGCCGCCGCGTGTGAGGACACATCGAACCGATGCCCCACGTTCGCGCAGGCGCCGGACCAGCTCCAGACTTTTGTAAGCCGCAATCCCGCCGCTGACGATCAGCAGAATTCTTTTGCCATGCAACATCGTATCTGTCTCCAACCCCCGGTCAGTTGTGCGGGGAAGACGATAAACTACGAAAAACTGTTGTTATTAGATAGGGTAGACTGCGTCGCCCGGCAAGCCCGGTTTTCGGGGGTTTTCTAGTCCGCCAGAGCGATAACAGCCAACACCGCGGTCACGCCAATGGCCAGCCAGAGCGGCCATTTCGGTGAGGATGCATTGCGCAGGTCGAGCGAGAGGCGGCCGTCTGTGATGGTCGTGGCGGCGCGCTCCACAGCTTCGACGGCATCGGGCAGGCGCTGGACAGCCAATATCGTGTTCGCCGTGATTTCTGCCAGACGGGCTTCGGGCCCGCGATTCTCACGCATCCAGTCCTCGATCAGGGGCAGGGCGAGTTGCCACATGTTGAGTTCGGGTGCGAGGCGACGGCCGACCCCCTCGGCGATCAGCATGGTCTTCTGGAGCAACAACAATTGAGGTTGGGCCTCCATGTTGAAGCGTTCGGACACCTGAAACAGCTGGGCCAGAAGACGCGCAATTGAAATTTCATTGGGGGGGCGGTCGAAAATCGGCTCGCCGATGGCTCTGATCGCCTGCTGGAAGACCTCCCGGTCAGTGTTTGCGGGAATGTAGCCCGCCTGAAAGTGAACATCTGCCACGCGTGCATAATCGCGCGTGATGAAACCGAGCAGCATATCGGCGAGAAAATAGCGGGTGGGCCGGTCGATCCGACCCATGATGCCGAAATCAACAACGCAAAGCGCGCCGTCAGCACTCACGAAGGCATTTCCGGGATGCATATCGGCATGGAAGAAGCCGTCGCGAAAGACCTGTAGGAAGAAAGATTCTGATGCTTTGGTGACCACGGCTTCGAGATCGTGGCCGGCCGCGACCAGATCATCCACATCATGGATCGGAATGCCGTCGATCCATTGGGTTGTAAGAACGCGTTGCCCGGTGCGTTCCCAATTCACTTCGGGCACCACATACATGGGGTCCTCGGTGAAGTTCCCATGCAACTCGGACGCCGCTGCGCCCTCCATCCGCAAATCCATCTCCCAGCGCAGGCTGTCCGCAAAGGTTTCCACCGCCGCGATGGGTTTCAGGCGGCGCAGGCGGGGCTGGGAGCGCTCAGCAAGGTCGGCAATCCAGCGGAACAGATCGAGATCACGTGCGATGGCATCCTCGATCCCCGGGCGAAGAATTTTGACCGCGACGGTGGTGGTTTCAGCCGGGTCTGTGCCTGATTCCGTGGCGGATTCTGCATCTTGCAGGATTGTCGCGACATGGACCTGCGCGATCGATGCGGCGGCAATAGGCTTGTCTTCGAAGGTCTCGAACAATTCATCAACGGAGAGTTCGAACTCTGCTTCGATTGCCGCGTGGGCTTCAGCGCTTGAGAAAGGCGGCAGCCGGTCCTGAAGGCTTGAAAGGTCGTCCGCGATGGTCTCCCCGACAAGATCCGAACGGGTGCTCAACATCTGGCCGAATTTTATGAAGCTTGGTCCCAGTGCCTGAAGCGCGCGGGCCAGGCGTTCTCCGGGGCGCAAGCCGCGAACATCGCGCGCGGTCCGGAAGCCCGAGAGCAGGCGCGCTGCGAAAACAAGCCCGCCGGTCGCAGGCAGCCATTCGGCCGGGAACAGCGCATCGTAGCGCGCGAGCGTGCGGGCGATTCCGATCAACCGGAACAGGTTTCGCAGGGAACGCAACATGACCGCTTAGATCCGGCGCGCGGAGTGAATAGCCGCGATCCCGCCCGAAAGGTTCTGCACCTGGACCTGTTCAAGGCCTGCCTCGCGCATCAGTTCTGCAAGCTTGTCCTGATTGGGAAATTTCCGAATGCTTTCGGCCAGATAGCGGTAGGCCGCTTCGTCCCGGGCCACATAACGTCCAAGCTTGGGAAGAACCGAGAAGGAATAGCGGTCATAGATATCGTCGAGTACGGGCAGCACCACTTCGCTGAATTCCAGACAAAAGAACTGTCCACCCGGGCGCAGCACCCGGCGGGCTTCGGCCAGTGCTGCCGGGATATTGGTAACGTTCCGGAGCCCGAATGCGATCGTATAGACGTCGTAGCTTGAATCGGGTGACGGTATCGCCTCTGCATCGCCACATACCCAACGCAGGCCGCTATCGGGCCCCAGGATGCCTTTGTTAATGGCGCGGGCCTTCCCGACCCGAAGCATTTCGGGGTTGATGTCGCAGACGGTAATCGCCGCACCGGGGCGGGCTTTTTCGCGGATGCGGAAGGCGATATCGCCGGTGCCGCCGGCGAGGTCGAGAAACCGCATGTCCGGACGGAACGCGATCCGGTTTACAAACGCGGCCTTCCAGGCCCGGTGGACGCCCAGGCTCATCAGGTCGTTCATCAGGTCGTAGCTGTCGGCCACGGATGCGAATACATCACGCACACGCGCGCTTTTTTCCGAGACGGGGACGTCTTCGAAACCGAAATGGGTGGTGGCGTTTGCCGATGTCTGGCCAGGTTCGGACATTGCCGGGGGACCATATCGGAGGAAGGGGCAGGGCGGCAAAAGAAAAGCCGCGTGCGGTCAAGCGCTTATCGTCGCAGCGAGAGTGGCGTACTATGCGTGGACCCAAGCCCGGAACCGATCTGCAATGCCTGAACTTCCTGAAGTTGAAACCGTTGTCCGTGGCCTGCGTCCTGCGATGGAAGGCAAGCGTATTGCGCTGGCTGAGACCCGTCGGCCCGATTTGCGCTTTCCCTTCCCGGCGAATTTTGCCGAACGATTGACTGGGCGAACCGTGACGGAGGTCGTGCGGCGGGCGAAATACGTTTTGATCCGGCTCGACAACGGTGAAACCTGGCTGGCCCATCTTGGTATGTCGGGACGATTTACCGTTTCCCCTGGCGCCAGGGCGTCATCGGGGCAGGCCGGTCACAATTCGGGCTGGGCGCTGGTTGAAAAGCATGACCATGTGCTGGTCGAGATGGCCGATGGGGGCCGGGTCGTTTTCAATGATGCCCGCCGGTTTGGATATATGGACCTGATTCCACCGGGTGGTGAGGCGGAAAGCGTGCATCTGCGCACCCTTGGGCCGGAACCCTTGTCGGATGGTTTCACTGCCGACTATTTCGCGCAAACTCTGCGCGGCAAGCGCTCCCCGATCAAATCAGCGCTGCTGGACCAGCGGGTCGTCGCCGGGATCGGGAATATCTATGCCTGCGAGGCACTCTGGCGCGCCGAACTCAGTCCGCGGCGGAGCGCACATACGATTGCCGGTGGTCGCGCCGAACGACTTGTGGTGGCCGTCAAATCCGTATTGGCAGATGCGATCGCGGCGGGCGGTTCGTCTTTACGTGATTACGTCCAGACCGATGGGGAGCTGGGATATTTCCAGCACAATTGGGGGGTCTATGGCCGCGAGGGGGAGGCCTGCAGTGCCTGCGTTGCGGAGGGCCGCCAGGAATGTGAAATACGCCGGATCGTCCAGTCCGGCCGGTCCACTTTCTATTGCCCTCGACGGCAACGCTGAGCTATGAGCGGCACAATGTTGCTACGCACAAAAATTTTCGCGATTGCGATGTCCCTGGTTTTCCTGATCGGTGCGGGCCGTGGTGGTGCTGAGTCTGTCTATCTTGCTGATATCGATGACCTGCCGCTTGCACCGGGTCTGGTCGAAGATCTGGATGCCCGTGTTTCCTTTGATAAGCCCGCAGGCCGGATCGTTGAGGCCGTCGCAACGGGGGGCTCCAGTGGCGATGAGGTCCGTACATTTTATGAGCAGACGCTGCCGGCACTCGGCTGGGAAGCACGCGGGCAAACGCGGTGGGAACGTGGCGGCGAAACACTCAGGATTGAGATTAATCAAGGTCGCGCGCCCGTTGTTGTGCGTTTTTCAATCGCTCCGAGAGATCAATAGACGCGCACAACGCGTCGCATATTCGAACACGAACGCAAACCGAGGAGGCCGCTATGGCCTATGAAAATATTGAGGTCGAAACTCAGGGCCATGTTGGCATTGTCCGGCTCAACCGTCCCAAGGCGCTCAATGCGCTTTGTGATGCGCTGATCGCAGAACTTGGGCGCGCCTTTGACGATCTTGAAGCCGATGAGAATATCGGCGCGATCGTCCTGACGGGGTCAGAGAAGGCCTTTGCGGCGGGCGCCGATATCAAAGAGATGGCCGACAAGTCGTATATGGATGCCTATCTTGAGAACTTTATTACCGATGGTTGGGAGCGGGTCACGGTTTGCCGCAAACCCGTGATCGCGGCTGTTGCCGGATACGCGCTTGGTGGCGGGTGTGAGCTCGCCATGATGTGTGACTTCATTATTGCTGCAGATACGGCAAAATTCGGGCAGCCAGAGATCACCATCGGGACCATTCCCGGTGCCGGTGGTACGCAACGCCTGACCCGGTTTGTTGGTAAATCCAAGGCGATGGAAATGATTCTGACCGGCAGAATGATCGGTGCCGAAGAGGCCGAACGGGCCGGGTTGGTCAGCCGGGTGGTTCCTGCGGACGATCTGATGGACGACGCCATTAAGACGGCAGCTGCGATCTGTGATCTCTCTCGTCCGGTTGTCATGCTCGCAAAAGAGGCGGTGAACCGGGCTTACGAGACGACTTTGGAGGAAGGCGTGAGGTTTGAACGCCGTGTCTTTCATTCCACGTTTGCCACCGAAGACCAGAAAGAAGGCATGGCCGCCTTCGCCGAAAAACGTCAGCCGAATTTCAAACACCGCTAGATTGGCGATCCCGGCGGAAGAAACCCGCCGGAATTCCAGTCGTTTGCGCCTTGACGACCCCTTGAGGCAGGTCTATATGCTGCCGCCAATCACAATCGAATTTGAGAACAAGCATGGCCAATCATCATTCCGCTAAAGTGCGTATTCGCAGAGCCGAGCGTCGCACGCTTATTAACGGCGACCGGCTCGGTCGGGTCCGCACCAGTGTGAAGAAGGTCGAGACGGCCATTGCATCCGGTGACAAATCTGCAGCCCGGGATGCCTTCAAGGCGGCCCAGCCGGAACTGCATCGGGGTGCACAAAAAGGTGTTCTGCATGCCAACACGGCATCGCGGAAACTGTCGCGCCTGTCAGCGCGTATCAAGGCAATGGCCTAACCCACCACCGCCTTTGAGTTTTTTCGAACCGCGCCCTTCGGGGCGCGGTTTTCGTTTGTCCTGCGGTCGGTGTCGGCCCGCGAAATTTTCGTGTTTTTTGTCGATTCATTCGTTTGACCAGTTGCGGGCCTCGTCCTGTCACGCTATCTTCCACTCGCTTTTCGAGATCGAGAAACAGTAAAACCAAATACTCGGTCGTGAGAATTGTCATTCATTACGAGAGAAAATTTAGAGAGATTGGGATATTTTAATAAAACCCAGTTCTCGAAAGGAACTTTGCGGCCAAAATTAATAAAAATCTCCATAATTCAAGAATAGTTAAGTAATTCTTGAGAACCACAAAAGGGCGATTATGTGAGTTGGCTGTAACGTTTCTGTCTTCGTGTTTTCACATTCTTTGTGTTTTCACAGAAGTGCTTTCGCTCAGGACAGTTCTTCAAAGTTTCTCGAAAGGTGGGGTGGACAGTGGCGTGCCCGTCGGGTGTTTCACTGGTGACATTGTGTGTTGCCCAAAAAGAATATCGGGCAGTTTCTGTGATCGGCAGATGCTGTTTCTGGAAGGTCGAGATGCGTGGAGGTTCCTGGCGGAACCGCGGGTCGAAGAATTAAATTTCGTGCTTACGGAGTATTTCGCCAGATGGGTGAACAGTGGGGGCAAACCGACGGATCGATGACCGAGCAGTGGACGCGTGTGCGCGCGCAATTGCGGTCCGACGTTGGTGATGCGGCATTTAACAGTTGGCTCAAGCCTTTGACGCTTGGAGATTTCAATGCCGGGCGTTTGCGTGTGGCGGTGCCGACGCGATTTATGCGCGATTGGATTGAGCAGAATTACGGCGAACGCCTTCAGGAACTCTGGGCTGATGAGAATGACGGTGTGAAGACCGTTGAAATCATTGTCGAGCCAACCCAGACGATTGTTCAGCCTGCGGGTGCCCCGCCGCGTCAGCCTCTCGCGCAACGCATAGAGTCCGAAGCCGCACCGCGTGGTGCCAATGGTGGCGCGATGCCGGCTTCGAATGTGCCTGAGGGCGGAGATCCTGCCCTTGAGGATGTGCGCGCGATCATTGACGATCGCTTCAAGTTTTCGAATTTTGTGGTGGGCCGCTCCAACGAGCTGGGTCATGCCGCAGCACGCCGGGTGGCGGAATCCAAGGCGGTCCCGTTCAACCCGTTGTTTATTTATGGCGGCGTCGGGCTGGGTAAGACCCATCTGATGCATGCCATTGCCTGGCACATTACGGAGCGTGAGCCACAGCGGCGTGTGCTTTACATGTCGGCTGAGAAATTCATGTATCAGTTCATTCGCGCCCTGCGATATCGAACGATTATGGACTTCAAGGAGCAGTTCCGTTCCGTCGATGTGTTGATGATCGATGATATCCAGTTCATCGCGGGCAAGGATTCCACCCAGGAAGAATTTTTCCACACATTTAATGCTCTGGTGGACCAGAACCGTCAGATCATTGTGTCTGCTGACAAGTCACCTTCGGACCTTGAGGGCATGGAAGAGCGACTGAAATCCCGCCTCGGCTGTGGATTGGTGGCAGATATCCATCCGACCGATTATGAGCTACGGCTCGGAATTTTGATGGCCAAGGCCGAGCATGTCGGTGCGGATATTCCCGACAAGGTATTGGAATTTCTGGCTCACAAGATCACATCGAATGTGCGCGAGCTCGAAGGTGCGCTGAACCGAATTGTGGCGCATGCCACGTTGGTGGGTCGCGCTGTGACGCTGGAGACCACGCAGGATGTTCTGCATGACCTGCTCCGGGCCAACGATCGCCGGGTGACCATCGAAGAAATCCAGAAGCGGGTGGCGGAGCATTTCAACATTCGTTTGGCCGATATGCATTCCGCCCGTCGTGCGCGTGCCGTCGCGCGTCCGCGTCAGGTTGCGATGTATCTCGCCAAGCAGTTGACCTCGCGCTCCTTACCGGAAATCGGCCGGAAATTCGGCGGACGGGATCACACAACGGTGATGCACGCGGTCCGGAAAGTCGAGGAATTGCGTTCGACAGACACCGGATTCAACGAAGATGTGGAGCTGTTGCGCCGCATGCTGGAGATTTGATCCACCGCCTCTTGGGTGGGTTTCTCTAACACGTTGAAAAGAAAAGAATAATTATCCTGTCTCCGATGCGGTGCGCGGGCCGAAAGGCCTGACGAATCACCCTCGTTTTGCTACACTCCACCACTGTCAGAATTTTCACGGATTCAGCGGAATCCCGGGCCTTCGCGAAAGCACCCCGGGTGGCCTCGGAGATTACTCAAAACCTCCACCTGCCGCGTGACCGGTGACACAGAGGAACAAAAAAGAATGAAGCTGACGATAGAGCGCGCGACCCTCCTCAAAGCGCTGGCCCATGTGCAAAGTGTGGTTGAGCGTCGCAACACGATCCCGATTCTTGCCAATGTCCTGCTGGATGGCCAGGAGGGTGCGTTGACCCTGACGGCGACAGATATGGATCTGGCGATCACGGAGACGGTCCCGGCCGAAATAGGTCAGGCTGGTGCCACGACCGCGCCGGCACATACCCTCTACGACATTGTCCGGAAATTGCCGGATGGTGCTCAGGTTGAAATCGAGACTGACGCGTCTGCTGCCCAGCTTCTGATTCGGGCCGGCCGCTCCAAATTCAATCTCGCGACCCTGCCGGTTGAGGATTTTCCGACCATGTCAGGCGGCGATCTGCCGAACACTTTTTCGCTTGAAGCTGAAGAGCTGCGCACGCTGGTTGATCGGACACGGTTTGCCGTCTCAACCGAGGAAACGCGTTATTACCTGAACGGCATCTACCTTCATGCGGCTGAAGATGAAGGCATCAACATGTTGCGCGCGGTGGCCACAGACGGACATCGTTTGGCGCGGGTGCAGTTGTCGATGCCCAGCGGTGGCGAAGGCATGCCGGGCGTCATCGTGCCGCGCAAGGCCATTGGTGAACTGCGCAAGCTGATTGACGAGACGACCGATCCCGTTGAGATATCGATGTCCGACACCCGTATTCGGATGACCTTTGACGATGCGGTGCTGACATCCAAGCTGATAGACGGCACCTTCCCTGATTATGAGCGTGTGATCCCGACAGGCAACGACAAGGTTCTTTCGGTCGATCGCGGGACGTTCGCGCAGGCCGTCGACCGAGTTTCGACCATCTCGTCGGAGAAAAGCCGGGCAATCAAGTTGGCGGTTGGCAATGGTCTGCTGACTCTTTCGGCCACCAGTGCCGAAAACGGAAGTGCGACGGAGGAGCTGGAGGTGAGCTTTGCCCATGATCTGATCGAGATCGGGTTCAACTCACGATATCTCCTCGACATCACCGCGCAAATCGAAAGTGACGGCGCCGAATTTGTATTTGCCGACGCGTCATCACCGACCATCGTGCGCGATGGCGGCGATATGAGTGCATTGTATGTGCTTATGCCGATGCGCGTTTAGGCGCGCATGGCGGCAACCACCACCACGTCGACACCGAATCCGGGTTCTGTTTTGCCTGTGGACGGCCTGCGATCAGGTCCGGCCCATATCAGTCGGCTGGATCTGACGGGTTTTCGAAACTACCCCGCATTGCGTCTGGATGTTGGTTCGTCCCCCGTGGTCCTCACGGGAGCAAACGGGGCCGGCAAAACAAATTTGCTCGAAGCCCTTTCATTCTTCGCTCCGGGGCGCGGTATTCGCAAGGCTGCCTTGCCGGATGTCGCGCGTCTTTCAAATGGTGTTTCGGCCAGCGGATGGGCCGTGGCGGCCCAAATCACAGGACCCGACGGTGTTGTTTCGCTGGGAACAGGTTTGGAAGCCCGACCGGAAGGCGGACCGGCGCGGCGGGCAGTCCGTATCGATGGTGAACCCGCGCGTGGACAAGCCGCTTTTTCTGAGCACCTTTGCGTCGTCTGGCTGACTCCGGATATGGACCGGCTCTTCATGGAAGGGGGCACAGCAAGGCGTCAATTCGTGGATCGCATGGTTTACGGGTTTGATGCCGAACATGCCCGACGACTGGCCTCTTATGAGCAAGCCATGCGCGGTCGCCAAAGATTGCTTCGCGATAATGTGGGCGATGCGGCCTGGCTGGCAGCTGAGGAAGAAACCATGGCGGCGACCGGTGTGGCGCTGGCCGCGGCGCGTCGAGAAGTCGTCGCGCGTCTGGATGCTGCGATTGCCGCTGAGGAAGCGCTGCGGGAGGAGCCTTTCCCGCGAGCTGGTCTGGCATTCGAGGGTGAAGTTGAAGGCTGGCTCGACACCGGCCCGGCACTGGAGGCCGAGGACCGGCTTCGCGAAGTGCTGGCCAGGGGACGGGCGCGGGATGCCGAATCCGGGCGCGCCTTGCATGGCGCCCATCGGAGCGATCTTGTGGTCCGGCACCGAGGCAAAGACATGGCTGCCGCTTTGTGTTCGACCGGTGAGCAAAAAGCCCTGCTGATCGCGATTGTCCTGGCGCATGCGCGCTTGCTTGGACTGGCCCGGGGTGCGACGCCTGTGATCCTGCTGGACGAAATCGCTGCACATCTCGATGAAGGGCGGCGCATCGCACTCGCCGAACGTATTCTCGCCCTGGGGGCGCAAGCCTGGCTTACAGGAACCGACACAAGCCTGTTTGAAGCTTTCAACGGTCAGGCACAAATTTTTGAAGTTTTATCCGGCCAAGTCAGTCAGGTCTGACATGCGGCAGGTATCAGGAGAGACCACATGAGCGATACACCCGAGAACGTGGCAGAGATCAGCGGCGAAGATGCCGCCTATGGTGCTGATTCCATCAAGGTGCTGCGCGGCCTGGACGCCGTCCGCAAGCGCCCGGGCATGTATATCGGTGACACCGATGACGGATCGGGCCTGCACCACATGGTTTATGAGGTTGTCGACAACGCGATCGATGAGGCTCTTGCCGGGCATTGCGACACTGTGGATGTGACGCTCAATCCTGATGGCTCTGTTACCGTGGTTGATAACGGTCGCGGCATTCCCACCAATATTCATGAGGAAGAAGGGGTTTCGGCGGCTCAGGTCATCATGACCCAGCTCCATGCTGGCGGGAAGTTCGACCAGAACTCCTACAAGGTTTCAGGCGGCCTGCATGGTGTGGGCGTGTCCGTCGTGAACGCGCTTTCAAAGTGGCTGGAAATGCGGATCTGGCGCAATGGCAAGGAACATAAACTTCGTTTTGAGCACGGCGAAGCGCAGGGCGATCTCGAAATTACAGGCGTGGCACCAGACAAGGACGGGGCGCCACTGACCGGGACTGAAATCACGTTCATGCCGTCGGAAGAGACCTTCACCATGGTCGAATTCGATTGCGATACGCTCGAACATCGCCTGCGTGAGCTGGCATTTCTCAATTCCGGGGTGACCCTTGTACTCACCGATGCACGCGGCGTTGAGCCGGTCGTGACCGAACTTTTCTATGAAGGCGGACTGAAGGCCTTTGTCGAATATGTCGACCGCAACAAGCAGGGCATCATGGGCGAGGTTATCCATGTCACGGACGACAAGGATGACATTGCTGTCGAGGTCGCGCTGCAATGGAATGATAGCTACCACGAGACGATGCTGTGTTTTACCAACAACATACCGCAGCGTGACGGCGGCACTCACCTTGCCGGTTTTCGTGGCGCCCTGACGCGCACCATCAACAGTTATGCGCAGGAGAGCGGGCTGGCCAAGAAGGCCAAAATCGCCATCTCGGGGGATGATGCCCGTGAGGGGCTGACATGTATTTTGTCGGTGAAGGTTCCGGATCCCAAGTTTTCATCCCAGACCAAGGACAAACTTGTATCGTCGGAAGTGCGTCCGATTGTTGAATCTGTTGTCGGAGATCGATTGGGGCAGTGGTTCGAGGAACACCCCAGCGAAGCCCGGATAATTATCGAGAAGATTGTTGAAGCTGCAGCCGCGCGCGAAGCGGCGCGGAGAGCCCGCGAACTGACCCGACGGAAAGGGGCGCTTGATATGGCCTCCCTGCCGGGCAAGCTTGCAGATTGTCAGGAACGGGATCCGGCCAAATCCGAATTGTTTATTGTCGAGGGTGATAGTGCTGGCGGTTCGGCCAAACAGGGTCGGGACCGGAAATCACAGGCCGTCCTGCCTCTTCGGGGCAAGATCCTGAACGTGGAGCGGGCGCGCTTTGACAAGATGCTGTCTTCCGTTGAAATCGGAACCCTGATCACGGCGCTCGGAACCGGCATTCGGGATGATTTCAATATCGACAAGCTGCGCTATCACAAGATCATCATCATGACTGATGCTGATGTCGATGGTTCACATATCCGCACCCTTTTGCTGACCTTCTTTTATCGTCAGATGCCTGAAATCATAGAGCGCGGGCATCTCTATATTGCGCAGCCGCCGCTTTATCGCGTGCAGCGTGGCAATTCGGCGGTCTATCTGAAGGATGACCCGGCGCTCGAGAACTACCTGATCGATACCGGTCTCGGTGATGCCGTTCTGCAAATGAGCGATGGCAGCCAGCGTTCTGGTGATGATTTGCGCTCGCTGCTTGATACCGCCCGTGATGTGCGGCGCCTGACCGAGCCGCTGACGCTCCATTTGCCCAATGCGACGGTTGTCGAACAGGCCGCAATTGCGGGGGCGCTCGATCCCGAATTGCTCGCAGACGCAGAAAATGCCCAGGGCGCGGCCGATTACATCGCCCTGCGGCTCGACGCACTGGAAACCCAACTCGAGCGCGGCTGGACGGGCGTGCATGACGCGGAAACCGGATCACTTGCCTTTGAGCGAACAATGCGTGGGGTGCTGACCCGGTTGGTCATTGATGACCGGATCATCAATTCTTCCGAAGCGCGTGGTCTGAACGCACGTAGTGCGGAGTTGCAATCCACTTTCGTGCGGCATTCCACGCTCGTCGCTAAGGATGTTGAACATATGATCACCGGACCGCTTTCCCTGCTCAAGGCAGTGTTTGAGGTCGGTCGAAAAGGCATCTCGATCCAGCGCTACAAGGGTCTGGGCGAAATGAACCCGGACCAGCTTTGGGAAACGACCCTCGACCAGAATGTGCGGGCTTTGTTGCAGGTGCGTGTTGCTCAGGCGGATGCGGCCGGCAATATCTTCGAAACCCTGATGGGCGATGAAGTGGAGCCACGTCGTAACTTCATTCAGGAAAACGCATTGAAGGTCGCCAATCTGGACGTATAGGTTGTTGCGCGTTTATCGCCACAATTCCGCCCAGTCTGTGCGTCAGTTTCCGCGCCCATGAGCAAGACACCGACACGCAGGACGGGCAAGAAGGCTTCCGCAAAATCGCGTGGTGGTGCCGCAAAGCCCGCACCCCGCAAACGAAAGGCATCACCGCCGCCCAAGGTGGCACCAAAGGCTTCGAGCTCGCTGTGGCGCGTCACTAAGTGGTCCCTCGTCTTCGCAATTTGGGGGGGTCTGATAGTTGGCGGCGTTCTGGTCTGGTTTGCCTGGGATTTGCCCTCGGTTGATGAGCTTGCACCGGCGGCTGAAAAATCGCGAAGGCCGGGCGTTACAATCCAGGCGGCCGATGGCTCTCTCATTGCGGGTTACGGCGACCTGTACGGCCAACGGTTGACGGTTAATGAGCTGCCGCCCGAATTGGTTCAGGCGGTGATCGCCATTGAAGACCGCCGCTTCTTCGAACACCCCGGCGTGGATTTTCGTGGATTGCTGCGTGCAACCCTTGCGAATGTCATGGCAGGCGGTGTTGTGCAGGGTGGCTCGACGCTCACGCAGCAACTTGCCAAGAATTTGTTTCTGACGCCCGAACGTTCTTACAACCGCAAAATCAAGGAACTGCTGCTCGCGCTGGCTCTGGAACGCAAATTTGAAAAAGACGAGTTGCTCACGATCTATCTGAACCGGGTCTATCTCGGGGCGGGGACCTATGGGGTTGAGGCCGCTGCGCAACGTTACTTCGGCACATCTGCGCGCGATATTGATACCTATCAGGCCGCCGTTCTTGCTGGATTGCTGCGTGCACCTTCGCGTTTGAATCCCGACAACAGCACCAAGGCGGCGCATGACCGCGCACTGACGGTGCTCGCGGCGATGGTGGATGCGGGTTACCTCAGGCCGGAAGAGGCCAAGACGATAGGCGCGACGCGGCGTCCTGGTCGTGGCAATGCAGCCACCCCGCGCCCCCGCGTTGCGGGCGAAACCAGACGTTACTTTGCAGACTGGGTGCTTGAGCAGTCTGCCGGTTATGCAGGAAATCGGGGTGCGGACCTCTCAGTGGAAACAACGCTCGACCCGCGTCTGCAAAAACTCGCTGAAGCAGCTGTGGCAAATATCGACTCCAAAGGCGCGCAAGTGGCCCTTATCGCCATGCGCGATGATGGCGCTGTTCTTGCGATGGTCGGTGGAAAACGGTACGGCGCCAGCCAGTTCAACCGTGTCACCACGGCGCTGCGTCAGCCGGGATCGGCATTTAAGCCGATTGTCTATCTCCCTGCACTTGAGGCGGGGATGACCCCCGATAGTCTGGTGCGTGATGCGCCAATTACCGTGGATGGCTGGACGCCGAAAAACTTTTCGGGAAAGTATCGTGGCGATGTGACGTTGCGCGAGGCCGTGGCACGATCTCTGAATACCGTTGCTGTGCGCGTTTCTGAAGACATTGGTCGGGGCCGGGTGGTCCAAGCTGCCCGCCGATTGGGCATCACGTCACCGCTGAAACCTCATCCTTCGATCGCTCTGGGAGCGGGGGAGGTGACCCCGCTTGAACTTGCGGCGGCCTATGCCGTCTTTGCCAATGGCGGATTTGCGGTTGCGCCCTATGGCGTTGCCGAAGTGCGTCAGAACGGGAATGTCATCTTTCGACGAAAAGGGGCGAATAGCCGTCGCGTTATTGATGCCCAAGCGGCAAGCCAGACCACCGATATGCTGCAAGCTGTTGTGGATTGGGGAACTGGAAAATCCGCCGCCTTCGGGGTGCCGGCGGCGGGCAAGAGTGGAACGAGCCAGGATTTCCGCGATGCCTGGTTTGTCGGCTATGTCGGGAATATCGTGACCGCGGTCTGGGTCGGCAATGACAACAACAGTCCGATGGATGGCGTGACCGGGTCCACAATACCGGCGGCGATCTGGCGGGCGTTTATGGCGCCAGCCTTCAATGTGGGTGTTGCAGAAGCAGAGCGATCCGCGCCGGACGCAACCATCAGCGGGGCTACAGCGCCACGGCGCACTCCCGAGCGCCAGCCAACAAGAGTTGCACCGATCATTTTCGAGAATCAGTCCGACTAACTGACGCGCTCGCGCTTGAGCGGGACCCAGATCATGATTGTGAACGTGATGAAGGCGAAAACCCCACCAGCTCCCATCGTGGAGGCCAGCAACAGGGTTGGGTTGAAGGCAAAGATTCCGATGACGATGGAGAAAATCCCGGCAGAAATATACTGCGCCAATCCCAAGAGGGACGCCGCGGCACCAGCCATCTGCGGGAAGGGTGAGATCGCGCCAGCCTGAATATTGGGCTGGGACATTCCCATCCCGAAGAAATAGATGACGGTTGGCACGATGACCGATGCCACCGTGACCACACCGCTCCAGATCAACCCGACAATCAATATGCCGGCGATCGCCGTGAAGGCCGTCCCGATCAGGCACATGCGCTCAATCCCGACACGTCGCACGATGCGGCTGCCGAGAAAGGCGCCGGCCATGAAGCCGACCGATGCGCCACCAAAGGACAGTCCGAAATTTATTTCCGACATCCCCAGTTCGCCAACCAGCACAAAGGATGCGCCCATCAGATATGCAAACAGTCCTCCGAAGGTTCCCATCACGGTCAGCAGGTAACCCAGATAGGCCCGGTTGCGCAGCATCGTGGCGAAATTGACCGCCATTTGGCTGAATCGGGTTGCGGACGGGTCTGGCACACGATTGGTCTCCGGCAGTAGCAGGATAACGAGAAGCATGGCTGATGCACCGAATCCGGTCAGAATCCAGAAGTTGGC
The DNA here is from genome assembly GCA_943787745.1 of uncultured Alphaproteobacteria bacterium. Classification (GTDB taxonomy): domain Bacteria; phylum Pseudomonadota; class Alphaproteobacteria; order UBA6615; family UBA6615; genus JABJAG01. The sequence goes on from CALSNJ010000003.1 coordinate 168,193, forward strand.
GCGCCAGCCCAGCCAGACCACAATCACACCGCCCAGGATCGGGGCGACCACCGGTGCGATGGCCGTGACGGTCGTGACCACCGCATAGGTCTTGGCCGCTTCTTCGCGGGTGAACATGTCACGCACCACGGCGCGCGCCACAACCGGTCCAGCCGCGGCGCCGATCGACTGAAGCAGGCGAAAGGCAATGAGCTGCTCGACACTCGTTGCAAGTGCACAGGCGACGCTGGCGACCAGATAAACCGATGTGCCGATAATGATCGTCGGCTTGCGCCCGAACCGGTCGGAGATTGGGCCGAAGAATGTCTGCGCCAGCGCAAACCCGACCATGTAAACGCTCAGGGTGAGCTGCATGGATTCGGTGTTGGTCATCAGATCTTCTGTCATCACCGGCAGGGCCGGAAGATAGAGATCGATGGTCATCGGCGCGAAAGAGACCAGAAGCCCCAGCAGGAGCGTGATCATCATCCGGTCCGGCCCCGCCGAACCGGTGCCCGCGTTTTGGGTTGTGGTGTTCAAATCAGCTCCACCACGCGGCCACCTGCCGGTTCGGCAACTGCGTGATCGCGATCCCCAAGCCCTGAAATTTTCAAAGGCGCAAACAAGTGTGTCCCACCGAGGGTCAGTGAAACGTCTTTAAGATCGAGGGCACCATTGTGAGGACTGTGCATGTGGGTCCGGGTCTGGGTTCGTTGGCATTGCGAAACCCCACAATACCGGCCCTCACTCGGTGGTAAAGAGGCGATCCATGTGTGGTCTGAATAGCTGCTGTGTGGTGGCTGGCTTTACGACACGCGTGTACACTGAATAAGAGTGACAGTCCGAGCGGTGTTTTCTGTCACGGCCCTTGGGGAGGCAAAGACGATCATGCGAAACGGGAACGGAGCGCGCAGCGGTATACGCTGGCTGCCGCTGGTTATGCTGATCGGCTTGGGTGCGTTGTGGGGCGGGAATCCGAGCTTTTCGAAAGCATTGGTTACCAGTGACCTGTCTCCGGCGGCTGTGGTGTTCTGGCAAACCTTCATCGCAGGTGTCCTGCTGGGTGCGGTGTGCCTATTTCGCGGTATTCGAATTCCTCTGACTCGTCGCGCGATCATCTATTACTTCGTCATTGGACTGATGGGGATTGATGTCGCCTATATGACGCTGGTCTTCGTGGTGGGCCATGTCCCGGCCGGATATGCTTCGGTTGTCATCCTTTTGTCACCGGTTCTGACATATCTCATTGCTGTTATGGTGCGGCTGGAGACTGTCAATCCGATGCGGGCCATCGGAATTATGATCGGTTTTGCCGGTGCGGGCCTCTTGGTGTTTCCGCAGGGCAGCTTGCCATCACCTGAACTGTTGCCCATCGCTTTGCTCGCCTTTTTGACCCCGGTGGGATATGCCGTCGCGAATGTTTATTCCGAATGGGGCCGGCCGGAGGGGGCGGACAACATTGCACTGGCGACCGCAACCATGTTCGCTGCGGCGATTGGTGCTGCGGTGGTCGGCGCTGTGGATGGCACTTTTCATCCGATCTGGGCTGAGACCGGGCAGCGTGAACTCATTCTGTTCGCATACGCCGCGGCAACCGGAATCGCGTTCCTCCTGTTTTACAAGATCGTTTCATCAGCCGGCGCGGTCTATCTCGGTCAGGTTGGCTATCTCGTGACCCTGTTCGGTGTTGGATGGGGCATCCTGTTCTTTGACGAATCCACCACCATCTGGCTTTGGGCTGCGGTTGTGGTGGTCGGCATTGGTGTGGCGCTCGTCAATCTGGGTAAAGCAAAGGCTGGCTGAGACAATCAATGTCAGAGAATATCGAGACCCCCGGGACGCGAAAAAACCACCGTCTGCTGCCGATCATGCTGCTGCTGTTGCTGGGCTGCATCTGGAGTCTTGGTCCGTCTGCGACGAAATTTGCAGCGGTCAACGGTGTGCCACCGATCGGGATGGTGTTCTGGCAGACCTTCATCGCCGGAACGCTGCTTCTGCTGATTTGCCTGATCTGGCGTATCCCCATGCGCATGGAGCGTAAGCACCTGCGCTATTATGTGGTTATGGGGACCATCGGCGTTGCGCTGCCGAACTCCAACATGGTTTTTGTGATGCGCGACCTGCCTGCAGGCCTCATGTCCGTCCTGATCGTCACGGCCCCGCTGATCACATACCTGATTGCCTTGTCCGTTCGGCTGGAACATTTCCGAGCGATGCGGGCGGGCGGGGTCTTGCTTGGGTTGCTGGGCGTGGCGGTGCTGGTGTTGCCAAAGGGCAGCCTGCCGTCACCCGACCTTCTGCCAATGGCGCTGCTCGCGATTGTAACCCCGGCGCTTTGGGCGGCTTCGAACGTATTCGCTGAAAAAGCCCGTCCCCAGAATGGCAACAATATCGCGCTGGCGATGGGTACGATGTATGTCGCGGCGGCTACGAGCCTTGTGATGGCTTTGTCCACCGGGACATTCCATGAAATCTGGGTCGAGTTTGATATCGCGGATTGGGTGATTGTCGGTTATGGCGTGGTGACCGTCGCAACTTTTGTCTTGTTCTATACGATCGTGAGTATGGCGGGCGCGGTCTATCTTGCGCAGGTCGGGTACATCGTGACCCTCACAGGGGTTGGCTGGGGTGCATGGTTCTTCGGGGAACGACCTTCGGTCTGGCTCTGGGCGTCGGTGGTGCTCGTCTTCGCGGGTGTCGCGCTGGTGAATGTTTCCCGCAGCCGGGCAGAAGAAAACTAGAGCCACTGTCCCGGAGTTGACGAAGCGGCCATGGTCACTCAGTCGGCGTCACGTTTCCTGCTGCGGCTGTAATTGACCAGTGCGACACCGGCGAAAACCAACAGAACAGCCAGCCACAACCAGACTGAAGGTCGCTCGCTGAAGAACCATGCACCCCAGCCAACGCCGGTTAGCGTGACGATGTAACCGACCTGGGCGAGATAGACGGCCCCCGCCAGCGTGATCACGGTGTAGTAGAGAATGTATGTCGCCACGGTCACCATGCCGTAGCCGATGATCACCCAGTCTGCTGGTCCAAACCCGTCCCAGATGGGATGAAAGGTACCGCTGCTCAATGCCAGCACCAGGCTTGTCGCGGCGGCGACGTAAACCCCGCCCATTGCAAGCGCAATACTGTTGCCTTCCTTGGGCCGTGCGGTCTCGGCGAATACGTTCGTGGCTGCCCACAACGCCGGTGTGATGATCGCCAGCAGGGCAATCGGCAACAGGTCGGGAGACGGCAGGCTACCCTTTGGCAGGACCAGCACGGCGACCCCGGCAAGGCCCAGCATCACACCCCCTGCCCGCCGGGGGCCGAATGTTTCGATTCGGACCGCGAGCGCGATCAGATAGGTGATCAGCGGTGCGGTGACGATCAGCACGGACATCAACCCGGCTGGCAGGTCACGCATGACAAAGAACATGAGGGAGTAGGGCAAAACGATGCCGAAAACGCCCATCACCGCGTAGTAGCGCAGATACGCCCGGTCGAGTCCGATGGGGATTTTCCTGATCAGGCAGACCGCAAGCAGCAGGTTGCCGCCGATGAAGGTTTGCCAGAAGACCATACCGATGGGCGGAACCCCGTTGATCGCGACGAACTTGGCTGCCGCAGGGCCAAGGCTCCAGAGCGCGCCGAGGACAACGAGCAGGACAACCGGGAGCAGACGGTGGATCTGACGTGATTCGGGTTCGCGCCCGCTCATTCGGCATCTGACGCTGGAACCGATTCGGAGAGTAGCAACAATGCCCTAGGCCGCCAGATTGAAGTTTGCACCTGAGAGCCGCGTGGTGAGCGTGGCGAGGTCCGTCGCCGTGGCCGGCGTGAACGGCGGACGCACATTCGCCATGCCGGGATCGTTATGATCCTGTGCGTGAAAGGCCTTCATCACCGGAATGACCGGTAGCTCCTTGAAACACATACGCAGTTCGGTCAGATGCGCCTGCAGCGCATCGGCCTCGTCGGTCTGCCAGTTGGCGTAGACCGCCTGGGCGTCCGGTGCGTTGACGTTGACCGTGGCCGAGATGCATCCGACGCTGCCCAGCCGCAATCCGGCGAGCAGGAACTCCTCGGAACCCGGGAACAGCCGGAATCCCGGGAATTCCTTCAGGGTGCGTTCCATACGCGGCCAGTCACCTGACGAATCTTTCGAACCGACCACCGTGTCGGGATAGGCCTCAATCAGCCGTCCGATCAGGGAGAGCGGCAGCTCGAACCCGACCTGCTGGGGGAAGTTGTAGAGATAAATTTGCAAGGCGGAATCACCCACCCGCTCAATCACTTCGGCATAGGCTGCGAACAGGCCGTCTTCGGACGGGCCCTTGTAATAGAATGGCGGCAGCATCAGAACGCCGCCCGCACCATTGGCGAGTGCCTTTTTGGTGAGCGTCACCGTGTCCGGAATGGCGGTGCAGCCGACCCCGGCGATCATCTGCGCGCCGGTGATCCCGGCGTCTGCCAGCGCATCGAGCAACGCCAGGCGTTCGTCAAACCCCAGAGAATTGGCTTCACCGGTTGTCCCCAGAGGGGCCACGCCATTACACCCGTTGGCGAGCAACCATTTGTTGTGGGCCACGGCGCGCGGAATATCGATCGACAGATCGGCGGTCATGGGGGTGAGTGAGGCGGCAAATACGCCGGTGGGCTGGTTCTCGGTGGTCATCTGTTTCTCCTGAATTCGCTACGCTCGTTCTACAGATTCAAGCTGTCAGTTGCACTAGTTGCGACCTTCGGGTTTTGCCCGGGCTGGCAGGGGGGGAATACCGTCGCGCAGTTTTCGGTTCAATTCTTCAACGACATGTTCTTCCAGGTCATCGACCATATCTTCGTTGATGGCCTTGCCGCGCACGGAAGCGCCCGAGGAATGAACGGTTTCGGGGTCTCCCGAGACGAGAGGATGCCACCAGAAAAGCGGCTTTCCCTCCGCAAGCAGCCGATACGCACAGGTCTCGGGCATCCAGCGCAATTCTGCGATGTTGGTTGCTGTTACTTTCACGCAGTCGGGCACATTGCGTTGTCGATTGGTGTAATCGCTGCATTGGCAGGTATCGTGGTCGAGAAACCGACAGGCCACATCCGTGAGCGCGTATTCGCCGGTGTCGGCATCCTCCAGCTTGAACAGGCAGCACTGGCCACAACTGTCGCAGAGCGATTCCCACTCCGGATCAGACATGTCCTCGAGAGTCTTGGTCTCCCAGAACGGTTTTGCGTCACTCATGTCGCAACCTGATCGATCAGATGGATAAAAGAACCACTGACATTGCCATTGGTCATACCAACGGGTCCAAGATGATCACCACGCGCATTGGCAGTATCGAACAACGGCGTGCCGTCTGCTTCTGATGTGATGGACGCATAGTGAAACTCATGACCGCGGAATTGCTTTCCTTTGGAACCCAGAACCGTTGTCGAAACCGTTTCGACGACCCGATAGCCGAGATGCAGCTTGCGGGCGGCGAAACTGGTTTCCACCGGCAGCAGGCCAGTCATTTCATGACATTTGCCTTCGGCATCGATCAACCCCTTCCCGAGGACCATGTAGCCGCCGCATTCGCCAAGGATCGCTGCCTTGCGGGCCGCAGCATCCTGCAGGCCCTGTCGGAATCGGGAGGCCCGGGAGAGCTGCGCGGCATAGAGTTCAGGGTACCCGCCGGCAAGATAGATGGCATCGGCATCAGGTGCGGGTGCTTCGTCGGCAAGTGGCGAGAAGAACGAAATTTCAGAGCCTGATGCGCGCCAGCCGTTGAGAACCGAGGCGTAGGAAAAGGCGAAGGCGTCGTCCCGGGCGACCGCGATACGCTGGCCGAGGATGGGAATCTGGAGACCGTCATCGGAGGATGAACGGACGAAATGTGTGGGGCGGGCGAGGGATATTAACGCATCCAGATCGACTGCCTGTGAAAGCGTGCGGCCGGCGGTTGCAATAAAGCTTTCAAGTGTGTCGTGCTCGCCCGCCTGAATCAGGCCGAGATGCCGCTCGGGGAGCGCCAGTGCGGGGTCACGGCGGACCGCTGCGAGGATCGGGAGGCCGGGGCAGGTCATGCTGATGGCTTCCCGCAGCACCTGTTCGTGACTCTCGCTGCCGACCCGGTTGAGAATGACGCCCGCAACCTTCACATCCGCACGGTGATTTGCGAAGCCGGAGACAAGTGCGGCGACGCTTCCTGCTTGCTTGGCTGCATCGATCACCAGAACGACTGGCCAGCCGGTTTGGGCTGCGAGATCGGCGGTGGATCCGGCGTCGGGTCGACCGGGCAGGTTTGCGCCATCGAACAATCCCATGACGCCTTCCGCAATGATCAGATCGGTATCACGGGCACTGTGTTCGATCAGAGCGGCAACCGTTCCCGGGCGCATGCCCCAAGGGTCCAGGTTGTGGGCTGTGCGACCAGTGGCCGCGCTGTGAAAGGCCGGATCGATATAGTCCGGCCCGGCTTTTGCGCCGCTGATCCGTGTGCCGTGATCCCGCAAGGCGCGCAGGAGGCCAAGCGTGATGACCGTCTTGCCGCTGCCTGATGAGGGCGCGGCAATAATCAACCCCGGGACGGTGGTCATGATGTGAACAGCGTGAACAGGCCGGCCAGCATCACCGGCCATGCAACGACCGGGCTGGCAAACGCGCGTATCTGGCGTTGTTCAGGCACGACGCCGAACACATGCAGAAGGCCCGCGAGACCACCCAGAGAAATGATGGCGATGGTGATCTTCTCCGGCAGCAGCAGTTCCCGGCCGGCGAAGGCGACGAAACCAATGACCCCGACAGCAGAGATGAGAATAAAAGTGATACTCACAATCCGGGGGATCATGGTTGGTGAGTCCGGGTTGCCGAGAGGCTCGGGTGGTTTGCGCTCAGCCCGCATCACGAATATCGCGGTATCCCAGCGGGTCGTGATCAAGGACCCGGCCGGATAGTGCACCCAGCCAATCGAGGCCATCGCGCAGGCGGACCACTTCACCCACCACGAACAAAGCGGGCGGAGACATGCCGACCGCAGCCTGTTTGGCGCCGGTGAGAGTGGTTTCGACAATTTGTTGCCGCTCGGTGGTGGCGTGTGCAATCAGCGCTGCAGGACTTTCGGGCCGAAGCCCCCCTTCCATAAGGCGGTCGACGATCTCATCAATATGCTTGAGCGCCATATAGAAAATCAGGACCTGCGCTCCGTTTGCCAGAGCTGCCCAGTCAAGGTCATCGGGAACAGCACCTGAGAGATTGTGGCCTGTAATAAACGTCACAGCAGTGGCCGTGGCGCGATGGGTCATGGGAATGCCGGCATAGGCGAGGCCGCCTATGGCCGCTGTAATCCCCGGGATGACCCGGAATGGAATATCTGCTCCGACAAGGGCAAGGGCTTCCTCGCCGCCACGCCCGAAGAGGAAGGGGTCACCGCCTTTGAGACGCAGAACCTTGCGCCCTGCACGCGCCAGTGTGACGAGGCGGGCGGAGATATCGGGTTGCTTTGCCGACGGCTTGCCCCCGCGCTTTCCGGCATAAATCAGCTCCGCGCCGGGGTTTGCCAGCGCGAGGATACGATCATCCACCAATGCGTCATGCACCACGGTATCGGCCTCGCGCAGAGCGTGCAGCGCGCCAATCGTCAGCAGTGACGGATCGCCCGGGCCTGCGCCCACAAGCCAGACCCATCCTGATTCGAAGGGCGGCAGAGAAAGAGAGTCCAAATTCATACCCTGAAGCTAACGCCGGACCGCTGGCCGGGCAACCATGTGGGGCGGTACGATGGGGCCATGAACGAGAACGCGCAGAACGATGATCAGGATGAAGGGCGCCCCAATGCTGCGGGCTTGCGTCGCGGCTGGACAACGGGCGCCTGCGCGACGGCGGCCGCCAAGGCGGCCTATGAGGCGCTGTTGGGTGGGTCGTTTCCCGATCCGGTGGCGATTCGCCTGCCGCGCGGCCTGCGTGCGGAATTCCCGCTCGCCGCTTCCTGTCTCGACGAGACCACCGCGAGCGCCGCGGTCATCAAGGATGCAGGGGATGACCCCGATGTTACCCATGGCGCGGAAATCAAATGCACGGTCGCGCGAACAGCACCGGGTACGGGTATTTCCTATGCGGCTGGGAACGGTGTCGGGACTGTGACATTGCCCGGGCTCCCTATCCCGCCGGGCGAACCCGCCATCAACCCCAAGCCCCGCGAAATGATTGCCGCCGCGCTTGAGGAGGTTGCCGCGGAATATGGGATGGATGCCGATGTCCGGGTGACGGTTTCCATAGAGGGCGGCGAGCTGCTTGCGGAGAAGACCGCCAATCCGAGACTGGGTATTGTCGGCGGCCTGAGTGTTCTGGGAACCACAGGCGTGGTGATTCCTTATTCCTGTGCGTCCTGGGTGCACTCCATTCACCGCGCCGTTGATGTTGCCCGGGCCACCGGTATTGATCATGTGGCCGGGGCGACCGGGCGGACCTCCGAGACCGCGGTACAGACACATTGGAACCTTGATGAGCGGGCAGTCATCGATATGGGGGATTTTTCTGGCGCGTTGCTTAAATATGTCCGCGCGCACCCCCTGCCGCGTCTCACGATTGCCGGTGGATTTGGAAAACTGTCGAAGCTGGCCGATGGTCATATGGACCTGCATTCCAGCCGTTCGTCGGTCGATATTGCGGGTCTTGCACGACGGCTAGCGCGGTGTGGCGCGACGTCAGAGACGGTTGCCGAAGCTCAGGCTGCAGTATCGGCTGGGGGAGTGCTTGTTGTTGCCGCGCGTGTGGGGCTGTCAGATAAACTTTGTCGTGACGTGGCACTGGCGTCTCGCGAAGTCTGCCGGGCTGCGCTGGGAGGGGCGGCGGATGTCGACGTTCTTGTTGTGGCGCGCGATGGTGAGGTTCTGGCACATGTCGATGCCTGATCGACCAAGGCTTCTTATTCTTGGTGGCACCCGGGATGCGGCAACGCTGGCCGGCCAGGTTGTATTGCGCTGGGGGTCTGCTCTGGATGTCATGACATCACTGGCGGGGCGGACAATGGCCCCTGCCGAAATCCCGGGTCAGGTGCGAACAGGTGGCTTTGGCGGGCCCGATGCAATGGCGGACTATCTGGCCGTTGAAGGCATCACGGCTGTGATAGATGCCACCCACCCGTTTGCGGCAAAAATTTCGGGAAACGCCGAACGTGCCTGTGTCCGGGCCAATGTTCCTCGTCTGCTGGTGGATCGCCCACATTGGGAACAGGTTGAAGGGGATCAGTGGCACTTCGCATCGAGCTATGTGCAAGCGGCCGAAATGCTCCCGCGCCTTGGTCACCGGGTTTTTCTCACGACCGGGCATTCCGGTCTGGATGCCTTTGCCAGTTTTCAGGATGCGTGGTTTTTGGTGCGCCTCGTGGATGCGCCGTCCGGGACTTTGCCATTGGCGAACTACGAAACAATCGCAGCCCGGGGGCCGTTTACGCAGGCCGATGAAAGAGCGTTGATTGAACGCCATGAAATTGACGTGATTGTTTGCAAGGCTTCAGGTGGTGATATGACGCGCGCCAAGCTGGATGCGGCGCGTGCAATGGGGCTTCCGGTTCTTATGATGACACGTCCGGACCCGCCGGATGGCCCTCGGGTGAACTCGATTGACGGCGCGATGGCTTGGCTTGAGGATATGTTGACTTGACCCATGCGTGCCATAGCGTGAAACAGGAAACATGATGATCTTTCTTCGCTCGTTTATTCCCGCTGTTCTCGTAACATTTGTTGTGTTTTCAACACCGGTTGCAGCGCAAACCAATGTCTTTGCCGATGATCCGCTGATTGTGGCGGTCTACGAAGACAGGACCGACAAGGTGCGTGCACTCATTGTGCGTCAACACCCGATGGCGCGCGTGGACAGTGATGGTCGCACGCCTTTGATTTGGGGTGCAATTCAGGGCAGTTATGATTCAATCGCCTTGCTGCTCGAAGCCAAGGCACGCACGAATCTGCTCGATGATGTTGGCAACAGCGCGCTCTATCATGCAGCCGAGAACGGCCATATCGAGGTTGTGGACTTGCTGCTGTCCTACAGGGCACCGGTAGATCAGGAAAACCGTGATGGGCGCTCGCCGCTGATGGCAGCCGCACGTGCGGGACATGTTGAAATTACACGTATCCTTATCGAAGCCGGAGCTGATGTGGAACGTTCTGATTTTACCGGGCGCACGGTCCTCGATATCGCGCGCGAAGGTCGCTCACGTCAGGTTGTGCAGATTCTGGAAAAAGCTGGCGCGCGGTAAGCTGTGAGGCGTTGGCGTTCAGGAGCCCTCGGTGTCAGCGCGCGGCCGCAGCACGTGATGATGGCTGGCATTGTACAGCTCGCTATCGGCGAAAGCCTCGGCAGATGACAAATCCTCCGCCAGAACCGGCCCCACCAGAATAAGTGCCGTGCGGGTAATGCCTGATCCTTTGACCTTCTCGCGAATGGTTTCCAACGTGCCGCGGATGAACTGCTCATCGGGCCATGTCACCCGGTAGGCCACCACGACCGGACAATCCTTGCCGTAATGCGGGATCAAATCACGGACCACTTTGGCAAGATTGTTGATCGAAAGATGGACCGCAAGTGTGGCGTGAGACCGCGCGAGCTCGGAAAGTTCTTCACCGGCGGGCATGTCTGAGGCGCGCACTGATGTTCGGGTCAGGATCACTGTCTGGCTGACATTCGGCAGCGTGAATTCCCGGCACAAGGCAGCTGATGCGGCGGCGAAAGCAGGTACGCCGGGCACAACTTCATAGGGAATTTCCAGAACGTCGAGCCTGCGCATTTGCTCTCCGATGGCGCCATAGAGCGAGGGGTCACCCGAATGCACCCGCGCCACATCCTGCCCGAGTGCATGGGCCGCCACCATATGGGCAATGATCTGGTCCAGATGCAGTGGTGCGGTATCGACAATGGTTGCATCGTCGGGTGCATGGGCGAGAATTTCGGGCGGAACCAGTGAGCCGGCATAAAGGCAAACCGGGGCCTGCGCGATCTTGTCCCGGCCACGAAGGGTGATCAAATCGGCTGCGCCGGGGCCAGCGCCTATAAAGAAAACAGTCATAACCCTGTCTTACTCTTGGTCATGCGACTTTGACTAGGCCGCAGTGGGTCGTATGATTGATGCCAATGCAGCAGGGGCCGGTGATGCGCAGATTTCGATTTCTGACAATTTTGGGTGCGCTTGTGCTTGCGGCCTGCTCGACGGACACCGAGGTCCTGACTGTTGGGGGATCGAAGGCTTATCTCGCGGAACCGGTGGCGATTGATGTTGTCGAGGCACACTTCAATATTCCCTTCCTGCTGCCGCAGATCGACAGCGTTCAGAAGAGCCTGCGCGACAATGGAACCGTGGTTCAGGAGGCCTATTTTGCGGGCGATGCCCGGATCGCTGTGGTCGAGCATGTCTACGATTCCTGGTTCAACCATATTTCCATTGAGAGCGTGCAGGACGCCAATGCCTTTCTGACATTCCTCTCCAACACACCTCTGCGGTCCCGCAAGTCGGTCGTGCATGAGGCGTCAGGTATCCACACTGTCGGGTATCTCGCACAGGACGGTTCCTGTGTGGCCTTTCGCTTTCTCAAGCGGGTTAAGGAAGCGACGGGATACAACAACGACGTTCAGGATCCCGATACCTTTGTGATGGGTTACACCTGCGATGCCGATGGTGAAAAGTTTATCGAGTTGTTCGGCTTCATGACGGCTGAGGACAAGGCGCGCGTGGATCGCCGCAACAGCATTTGACGGTTCAACTGCCCGTTTCTCTTTCGCGCTTTTGTGCGTAGCCGCGCGGTGTATAGGCCCAGTTTCGGCCCGCCGCCTGCATTTTGCGTGACTGGCTGTTGCCCACGATGACCACTGTCAGCATGTCGATGGTGTCCAGCTGCAGTTCCGAGAGGGCTACGATTTCTACGGCCTCGCCCTCGCGTGCAAGATTTCGCGCAACCACCACGGGCGTGTCGTCGGGCCGATGGGCCAACAGGATGTCCCGGGCTGTCTCCAGCTGGTGGCGGCGTTTGCGGCTTGCCGGGTTGTAAAGGGCGACAACGAAGTCGGCTTGTGCCGCAGCGTTCAGACGCGATTGGATTGCGGGCCAGGGGGTCAGCAAGTCCGAGAGTGAAATCGCACAAAAGTCGTGACCCAAAGGCGCCCCGGCGCGCGCGGCAGCCAGTTGCATGGCTGACACTCCGGGATGCACGTCTATGGAAATACGATTCCAGGCTGGGTTGTCTTCCTGATCAAGGAGCTCGAAGACAAGCGTGGCCATGGCGAAAACGCCGGGATCGCCGCTCGAAACTAGCGCCACATTGTGCCCCTGTGATGCCAGTTCAAGTGCATGTCGGCAGCGGTCTGATTCGGCTCCAAGGTTGAAGTCATGACGGGTTTTCCCCGCGGTCGCCGGGCCGAGCAGGTCGAGATAGGGCCCGTATCCCACGAGTTCCTGTGCGAGAGAAACCGCGCGGTCCGTGGCTGGAATCCGATGGGCGGTATCCCCTGGCCCTGTACCGACAATTGATAGGTGACCGCGGGCCTGTCCTGTTGTTTCAGGGACAATGTTGTCGGCCCGGGCAATGGCACAGGTGGCACGTTTCGATTTGTTTTTGGGAACGATCAGCGCGCCCTTTGGCCCGGCGGCCGCCAGTGCGGCGGCTTCGGCAACGCCATGGGCGCCCACTTCGCGAAACACGATTTCCGATGGGGTCGCAAGGCGCGGGGTCTCGGCCTCGAGTATGTGGGGCGCAAAAAATCGGGCCGGCACATTCAGTGAGGTGGCCACTGCGTGCACGGCGGCTTCATCGGCTTTGACATCGATCGAGACGACCGCGGCAACCGACTGGGCCGAGAGTCCCGCTTCGGCGAGTGTCTCTGTAACAAGGGCCTGCAGTTCTTCGGGTGTGCAATCGCGCTCGCAGCCAACACCGACCGCCAATGAGGGCGGATGAATCAGAAGCTCGTTTGCATTTGCCGAGATATGCCGGTCGGTGATCCGAACCATCCAGGCTCCGTCATGATCGGTGGGCAGGTTGGTGAGCCAGTCCGGTGCGCCAGCTTCGATGATGAGGGCCGGCGGCTGGCCCGCCAGCAGGTCCGCCATGATGACTTTGGCGCGTTCGGGGTTTGCGACTTTCCATCCGGCGGGTGGCGCGTCGAGAGCCACACCGTAGGTGATTTCGCCGGCGGTGGTGATGGCCGCCGTGCCACGCGTGATGTCTGCAATTCTTTGCGCGAGAGTGTTGGCTCCATGATGGCCGCCAAGCAGGGGCACGACATTGGCGCCGTCGGGTGAGACCACCAGAACCGCGGATTCCTGTTTCTTGTCGGCCAGCAAGGGCGCAAGCATCCGGATCACAATCCCCGCTGCGCAGATGCCGACAATCGGGCGGCGGTCCTGAAAGAGGGAGGTGAGTGTGTCGCCGGTATCCGAGAATGCGATGTCACAGTCGTCGACCCGTTGCTCAAGGCCATAAACCTGTGAACTGGGCAGGTGGGCCTGCAGGTGGCGCGCAAGTTTGCCGCCATCCGCTGTGAGGGCGATGAGTGCAATGGACTCAGTCATGACCAGGCCGCCCCGCGACGGTGTACGAGAATCATCGAGAAGTAAGGCGCCTTGGCGTCCTGCAGTTTCGCGAGTGGGCCGTGCGTCTCGTCTGCCATGGTGGCGTGTTCGATGTATTCCGCGTTGTTCGACAGATCGAGTTCGTCCAGCAATGCCCGGATGCGGGGCAGATGTCGCCCGACCTTGATGATGGCTGCCGCGTCGGTGGCGGCAAGCCGTTCGCGCAGGATGTCGTCCGGAAGGGTTGCTGGCAGAACGGTCAGAACATCATTCAGGGCTGCCAGAGCTTTGCGTGAAACAGCGGCGCAGGCGGTGAGCGAAGATACACCGGGCACGACTTCGACGGGCCAGTCTGTCGGCAAGTCGCGCAAACAGATACATGAAAGACCCATAGAAGAACGGGTCACCCTCACAGAGGATGGCAACATCGCGGCCAGCGCCAAGATGGGTTGCGATATCCTTCGCGGCACGGTCATAAACGCTTTCGACAGGAAACCTATCCGCTGACAACGGCATGCGAATAGCAATCTCCGTGGCACCCTCGGGCAGGTGGGTCGCCGCGATCCGCCGTGCAAGACTTTCGCCGGTCTCCGGGGCTGGATAGGCGACCACCGGAACGCTGCTCAGTATGCGGGCACCTTTGAGAGTCATCAGTTCAGGGTCGCCGGGACCGACGCCGATGCCGATCGCTGTTCCTCTTGCGCTGGTGTTCATGATTTTACCACCGACCATTGGGTGACAGGCATGGCGGGGCGCCAGCCTGTCAGGCCACCGACAGGTGCGGCATGGCTCACAGCGATCCGGGATAATTCCCCGCCATATCGGGCATGGGCATCGAGAAGTGCGCGTTCACCTTCGAGGGTCACGACGTTGGCGACAAGCCGGCCCCTGTCGCGCAAGCGCGCCCAGACCGTGTCTACGAGATCACTTTTTGAAAGCCCACCGCCGATGAAGACAGCGTCAGGATCATCGAGCCCGGAAATGGTGCTCTCAGTTTCCGCAGTCACGATGTCGAGAAACGGCGTGCCGAGGCGATTCGCATTCTGGGCCATCATGGCGGAGCGTTTGGGGTCTTTCTCGACGGCAGTTGCGCGTGCGCCTTGCCCCTGAACATCCTGCGCCGCGCGCAACCATTCGATGGCGACCGAACCACAGCCCGCACCCAGATCCCACAAATATTGCCCTGGCAAGGGCGCCAGAGCGGAGAGGGTGGCCGCACGCATGATCTGCTTGGTCATCTGCCCGTCATGGACAAAGACATCATCGGGCAGCCCGGCGACCGGCGGCAGATAACGTGCCTCGGGCCCGGCGATACATGCCACTGCGATGGTGTTCAGGTCCTCGGTTGGTGCCGTGTCCCAGTCGGTTGCCGAGCCGGTTCGGGTGGATTCTGCTTCGGCACCCATATTCTCAAGCACCGTGATCAGGCTTGGCTCGAACCCTGCATCACACAGGGTTTCGGCGACCTTCTGTGGTGTCGTTCCGTCATGGCTGAGGATCAGCAGGCGTGCGTTTGGCAGCAGGTGGTGGTGCAGCAACTCCAGCGGCCGACCGTGCAGGGTCAGGCAGGTGCAGGTGTGCAGCGGCCAGCCCATCCGCGCAGCTGCCAGGCTGAAGGCGCCGGGGGCGGGAAGAATTGTCATGTCTTCGGCGGCAAAATGTCGTGTGAGGGTCGATCCGATCCCGAATGACATAGGGTCGCCGGTCGCCAGAACGACCACGTTTTGATCACGTGCTTCGGTAATTTGTTCGACGATCCCGTCGAGGGGGAAGGACCAGACCAATCTGTTTGCATTGTCATTGGGGGCCATCGACAAGTGACGATTGCCGCCCACCAGCAAGTCTGCGGTTTTAATCAGAGTCAGCGCAGTCGGCGAGAGGTCGTTGATTCCTCCAGCCCCGATTCCGATAATATTCAGCCAGCCCGTCATGATTGGGCCGTCGCACTGCGGGCCAGTGCGTTGATCGTCGCTGCCGCAACGGCACTGCCGCCACGTCGTCCGCGCAGGGCGATGAAAGGCGTGGGCGCGGTCTTGATCAGGACTTCCTTGGATTCGGCCGCACCAACATAGCCAACCGGCATACCGATGATCAGAGCCGGACGTGGCCAGCCATTGCCGATCCCCTCCAACAAGCGGAACAATGCTGTTGGGGCGTTGCCGATGACCACGACAGCGCCTTCCAGAAAATTCTCCCAAAGATCAACTGCGGCGGCCGATCGCGTGGTTTCGCCGCGCGCGGCATTGCCCTTTACGTTTCCCAGGCCAAGGGTGCAGATCACACGATTGTCTGACGGGAGCGCGCGACGGATCACCCCGTCTGCGAGCATCCGTGCATCGACAATAACCGGCGCACCATTTGCAAGAGCTGAGCAGCCAGCCTCGCTCGCGTTCTTGGACCAGACCAGATCCTCGATGGCAGCGGTATCGCCGATGGCATGGGCCACGCGTAACGCGACATCCTGCATGTCAGCAGGAATGCCCGAAAGGTCGGCATCCTCACGAATCGCGGCAAAGGACGCGGCGTAAATCGCGTCGGGGTCGCGGATATAGTCGTGGCTGGCGATGGTCATGGCCTGCGCGTCCGTGGTCGGTCAGTCGCCTTCGCTGGGCAGCGTCCGGGGCCCGAGCGGGTGATCAGCGTGCGGGTAGGGGTGATGACTATGATCATGGCTGTGATCGTGGTCATGGCCATGTGCGTGGTCATGGCGTCATGCTCATGTGCGTGATCATGATCGGGCGTATTGCCTTCGCCGGTGCCGATGCCCTCGACATGGTGGTGATGGCTTTCCTGCGCGAGCCCCACTTCGGTTTCGAAGCCCAGGACCTGTTCACGGTATTTGCACATCTGGCAGTTCATCAGGTTTGTGCCTTCACCGATCTCGATCACACGGTCTGCGAAGGTTTCGAGAACCTGCGGGTGGTCGTTGAGATAGGGTGCTTTGACGAACTGAATATCGGGATGATTGGCGGCAACCATGTCAGTGTGATCATAGATGCGCTTGATCAGAATGCCGGTGAACAGAAAATACGGAAACACAACAATTCGCCGGTAGCCAAGCTTGACGGCGTGTTCCAGTGCGGGCTGGACGAGCGGGAAGGTCACGCCCGAATAGGCGGTTTCTCCCCAGCCAAAGCCAAGACCCTCCCACAGCATGCGGGAAACCTTGGAGACGTTGGAATTGGCATCCGGGTCTGACGCACCGCGCCCGACCGTGACCAGCATGGTTTCATGGCGTGGGACTTCGCCGTGTTCGGCATCCGCAGCTTCGAGACCCTGAAGCACCCGGTCACCGGCGGCGCGGATCATCTTGAGATCGATGCCGAGCTCGCGGCCGTAGATGATTTCCACGTCGGGGTTTTGAGCGGCGTAGGTGTTCAGCACCGAGGGGATATCGTTTTTGGCGTGTCCGGCAGCAAACAACATGCCGGGCACGGCATAGATGCGTTTCACACCGCGCGCGACCAGTTTGTCGAGGCCGTCGCGGATGATCGGGGTCGCGAACTCCAGAAAGCCATGCTCGACTTCCTTGTCTGCGAATTTTTCGCGCAAGGCTTCGGCCACGATACCGAATTCACGCACTGCACCTTCGTCACGACTGCCATGGCCACACACCATGATGCCAAAATCTTCAGACATGCTTGTCTCCTGTTGCAGGCAATAGACCATGCTGTTCACGCCGGGCCAAGGGGAGGACGGCGAATAAAACGAGAGCCGGGGCTTCGGGTCTCAATTGACCCGACGCGCTGTCGGCTCGCAGGATGTGTGCATGCTCTGGTCCCCTGAAACCGCGGGTCTTGCACCTCCCGCCATCCTCTTTCTGGCATTGCTGCTGGATGCCCTTGTGGGTGAGTTTGGGCCGCTTTTTCGTATCTTGCCGCACCCTGTTGCGCTTATGGGTGGCCTCATTGGCTGGTTTGACCGTCGGCTCAATCGCGAACAGCGAAGCGCGCGCACGCGGGTCTTCCGCGGGTCTATGGTCACTCTGCTGATGGTTGGACTGGCCGCGGTCTCTGGGTGGTTCGTGCTGGAGGTCGCCCGCCGGGTTCCTCAGGGCTGGATCATCGAGGTGATTGCTGTCTCGCTGCTGATTGCCCAGCGTAGCCTGTTTGATCATGTCCGTGCCGTGGCACGTGGTCTTGATAAACATGGCCTCGCAGGCGGCCGTGCGGCGGTCGCCATGATTGTGGGGCGGGACCCGGAAACTCTCGATGATCACGGTGTGTCGCGGGCGGCCATCGAGAGCCTTGCGGAAAGCTTTTCGGACGGTGTGGTGGCGCCGGTGTTTTGGTATCTGCTCTTCGGGTTGCCGGGTTTGCTTGTCTACAAGGCCGTTAACACGATGGATTCGATGATCGGTTATCGAACTCCACGCCACGATGCCTTCGGACGAACTGCGGCGCGGCTTGATGATGTGATGAATTATGTTCCCGCACGTATTGCTGCGGCATTGATTGTCCTGGCCAGTGTATTTGTGCCCCGTGGGCGGCCGGCATCTGCGTTTCGGGTGATGGCGCGCGACGGCGGTCAGCATCGCTCCCCGAATGCGGGCTGGCCGGAAGCCGCCATGGCAGGCGCACTGGGCGTCGCCCTGTCGGGCCCGCGAAGCTATCAGGGAAAAATGACCGCCCAACCTTGGGTGGGTGGCGAGTTTTCCGCCCAGATCGGCACCGGCGAGATTCGACGCGGGCTCTATCTATTTGTTGTGGCGTGTCTGCTCGAAGCTGTAATCGTGGCGCTGTTGGCGAGCATGACTCTGGCTGGTGGTTTCAGTTTCGGCTGATGTTATTGATTTGGGGCCGTGGCCCAGGCTGCAACCTTGTCGATCCAGATCTTGCGCGGCGAATAGAACGTGCCGTGTCCCGCACCGACGTTGAGAACCTCTTCTTTGAACACCAGTTGAGCTGATTTCGCCTTTGCGTCCTTGCAGGTTCCGCCGATCTGATCCTTTGAATCGTAAAGCGAAAGCATCCGGCCCTGCATCTTGCTGGCATCGTCGGTCAGGAAGTTGTCGTAGGACTTTCGGAACTGGCCCCGGCCGCAACCTGCCATGTTGACCAGGTTTAGACCGGGTTGTTTGGCCATTGATGCCACCAGCAGGCTCATCGCCCCGCCTTTGGAAAATCCGGCCACCGTGATCCGGTTTGCCGGAACGCCCTTTTCGATAAGGGCATTGATCTGCGGCAGAATCCGGGTCCGCGCATAGCGACGAGGATTGGCCTTCTCCCGGCGGTGTTCAGAGATCACCTCAAACCCGCGCGCGGCGAGGGCATTCACGATCTTCTCATATTCGAAAAGCCCGTGTTTGGGGTGAGGGTCCGACAAGGACCGTATTTCGGGCCAGCCTCCGTGTAGATAGATCATGTAGCGCGCTTCAGGGTTTACACTTTCCGGGACGTCGCTGTGGACGGTCCCCGCCTGTGCCATGCCCGACAGGGACACGGCGAGGGCTGCTGAGAGTATGAGGCTTTGTAAAACACGGATCATCATAGGGTCCCGTTTCTGTGGCTAAGAACCACGCGCTATCTCAATAATTTTCTTGGTGTTGAGGCAGGATTGTATGTGGTCCGCCAAACGGTCCAACGCTTCATCCAGACTTTTATTCCATGAGAATGTGTTCGAATGACGGTGATCGATGCGCTTGAGGAAGCCGTGACGGAAGTCGTCAGAAGCGAACAGGCCATGGATGTAAGTGCCGCTGACACGCCCGCCATGTGATGTCGCGCCGTCTGTGTGTCCGTCCGACAGATGGATGACAGGGGATGCGGTGTCCATGCCTGTGGTGCGTCCCATATGCATTTCGAAGCCCGTAATATCCGATCCGTCGGTCACGGCATGACCGGTTGTTGGAGAAAGTCGCTTCTCTTCCGTGATGGTGGTTTCGATGTTGAGCAACCCCAGACCTTCGGTCGCGCCGGGTGCGCCTTCAATCCCGTCCGGGTCGGCGACGGATCGCCCGAGCATCTGGTAGCCCCCGCAGATGCCCATGATGTGGGCGCCACGGGCGCAGGCCGCCTGAATATCCTCTGCCCAGCGGTTTTGCCGCAAATCTTCGAGGTCGCCGCGTGTGGACTTGGACCCGGCCAGCAATATGAGATCGGCGTCCTCCGGCAGGTTCTCGCCCGGGTGGACGAGCCGGACCGCCACGCCAGGTTCCGCTGCGAGGGGATCAAGGTCGTCAAAGTTCGCAATTCGGGGAAGCCGCGGCACGGCGATGCGGATTGTCGCTGTCGACCAGTCCTGCCCCCTGTAGCGATCATCCAGCGAGGCTGTGTCTTCGGCTGGCAGTGCACGGGCACTTTCGAACCATGGAACAATGCCCAGCGAATCGAGCCCGGTGCGTGCCGCAATGATCGGAAGCGCGTCATCGAACAGGGAGACGTCCCCGCGAAACCGGTTGATGATGTAACCCGAGAGCCGAACCTGTTCGCCTGGTGTGAGCAGGGCATGGGTTCCCACAAGAGAGGCGATCACGCCACCGCGCTCGATATCGCCGATCAGAACAACGGGTATATCGGCGGCTTCGGCGAAACCCATATTGGCGATATCACCGGCCCGCAGATTGACCTCGGCCGGGCTGCCCGCACCTTCCACAAGGATGAGATCAGCGCCCTCGGACAGGCGATCGAAGGCTGCGAGCACGGGTGGCAGAAGGTCGGGCTTCATCGCGTGGTAGGCGCGCGCTTCGGCGTTGCCGATCACACGGCCGTCGACGATGACCTGTGCGCCGATATCAGTTTGGGGCTTCAGCAGAACCGGGTTCATGTCCGTTGTCGGATCGAGCCCCGCAGCGCGCGCCTGCAGGGCCTGGGCGCGACCGATCTCACCATAGAACCCGTCCGGCGCGATGGCCGGTGCGGCGTTGTTGGACATGTTTTGTGGTTTGAAGGGCCGGACAACCAAACCCTGTCGCGCAAACAACCGGGCAAGCCCGGTCACGATCAGCGACTTGCCGACATCCGATCCGGTGCCCTGAAACATGATGGCGGCGGTCATGATCGAAGCCTCAGAACTCGATCCCTTTCTGGGCTTTCACGTCGTCGCGGAAATGGTGCTTCACCATGGTCATATCGGTCACCATGTCGGCGGCTTCAATCAGCTCATCCTTGGCGTTACGTCCGGTGACAACCACGTGCAGATCTTCGCGTTTGGCCAGCAGTCCAGCCACCACCTCGTTGATGTCGAGGTGGTCGTAACGCAGCGGGATATTCAGTTCGTCGAGGACCACCAGGCCGAAATCTGGATCGGCGATCATCTCTTTGGCCATCTCCCAGGCCGCGCTGGCGGCCGCGATGTCCCGTTGGCGATCCTGAGAATCCCAGGAGAAGCCTTCCCCCATGACCTTGATCTCGATCTGTTCGGGAAAGGCTTCAAGGACCTGACGTTCGCCGGTCTCCCATTTTCCTTTGACGAATTGCACGATGCCGACCTTCATGCCGTTGCCGATCGCCCGCATGGCCAACCCCATGGCGGCGGTCGTCTTGCCTTTGCCCTTGCCGGTGTGGACCATAAGCAGGCCTTTCTCCCGGGTTTTCTTGGCGAGCATCCGGTCGCGCGCGGCCTTCTGCTTGCGCTTTTTATCGGCCCAGCGCGCATCGTCTGCGTCCTGGGTCTCCGTCGCTTGGTTTTCCGGACTGTCACTCATGCGGGGTTCTCCGTGGGCCTGAGGGCGGTTTTTCTGTCGGCCAGTTCGCTCAGGCGAGCATAGGCCGAGTTGGAGCGTGCCTGCCACAGGCCACGGTCAATCGCTTCAAGAAACTTATCTGCCATCTCCTTGAGGGCAGCGGGATTGTGTTCGGCGAGAAATGCACGAACGGCGTCATCTTCCAAAAAAGCCCGGTGGACGGCATCAAACTGGTCGTCCCGTACCGCGCCCGTGGTGGCAGAGAAGGCAAACAGGTAGTCCACAGTCGCGGCCATCTCGAAGGCACCTTTGTAGCCGTGGCGCATCACCCCGGAAATCCATTTTGGATTGGTCACGCGCGCACGTACGACGCGGGAAATCTCGTCTTCGAGTGTACGTATTTGTGGGGCAAAGGGACGCGAGTGGTCGTTGTGATAGACGACTGGCCGTTTTCCGGATTCGGCCTGAACGGCCGCGCTCAGACCGCCCTCAAACTGGTAGTAGTCATCGCTGTCGAGCAGGTCATGCTCACGATTGTCCTGATTGTGCAGCACGGCTTCCACGGCCGAGAGGCGCTCTGCAAAAGTTTCATGGGCAGGTACGCCGTACGCGTGTGCCGCACCGGTCCCTGTTCCCGACCCATAGGCCCAGCCGCCCCAGGCGATATAGGCCCGGGCGAGATCGTCGGCTGTGTCCCAACCTTTCTCGTCGATCAGTGCCTGCAGACCCGCGCCATAGGCACCCGGCTGGGACCCAAAAATGCGGTAGCTCGCACGTCGGCGTGCCGTGTCTTGATTGATACCTTCGGCCATCATTTTTTCAGTTTCAGCCAAAACATGAGCAGAAAGCGGGTTTTCACGCTCATTTTCGTCATTTAGGGCTGAAATTGCGCAAACAGCGCTGTCGAACAGGTCGATCAGACCCGGAAAAGCATCCCGGAAGAACCCCGAGACACGCAGGGTGACATCCACCCGGGGTCTGTCGAGGACAGAAACGGGCATTATTTCGAACCCGGTGACCCGTCTTGAGGCCGAATCCCAAGTCGGTTTGGCCCCGATAAGCGCCAAAGCCTGCGCGATGTCATCCCCGCCGGTGCGCATATTGCTGGTGCCCCAGGCCGAAAGGGCCACGGTTTTGGGCCAGTCACCGTGTTCCTGTGCGTGGGTTTCCAGAAGCAGTTGCGCTGACTTCCAGCCCAGATGCCATGCTGCAGGGGTTGGGACCGTGCGTGTGTCGACCGAATAGAAGTTTCGCCCGGTTGGCAGCACATCGGGACGCCCGCGTGTGGGGGCCCCTGAGGGACCCGGAGCAACGAAACGTCCTGCAAGCCCGGTGAGCAGGCCTTTGAGTTCTGCTGTGCCACAGGCATCCACATTCGGGGCGAGGCTTGTTCGGATTTCGTCGAGCACAGCCTGTGTTCGGGACCAGTTCGGATCTACCGGTTGTTTGTCTGCGATCAGCCGTGTGGAGAGTTCTTCGAGCTGTTCCACCATGTCGCCGGTGGAGCGCAGGGGTTCGCCGCCGCGCAAAACATCGGGACGCAACCCGCTCCACGGTGCTGCGAAGTCGCAGTCGAGGGGATCGAAGTCTAGTCCCAGGTCTGCAGCCAAGGCGCGGTGCAGCGAGGCATTCGCGCCTTCACCATCACCGCGCGGCATTCGCGCGAGCGCGGCGAGCAAACCGGTTCTGAGGCTGTCTTTCGGGGATTGGCCAAACACATGCAGGCCGTCACGTATTTGCATCTCCTTGAGTTCACAGAGATAGCCGTCGAGCCGGTTTAATGCATCGACATCAGTCAGATCGGCGTCAGCGCCAAAGCCCAGATCACGGTCGAGACCCGTTTCGCGCACCAGCTCGACGATCTGTTTGCCCAGCACGGCAAGCCGCCGCGGATCGACATTGGCGGCTTCATAATATTCATCCACGAGCGCCTCGAGATCGCGGAGCGGGCCATAGGTTTCCGCGCGCGCGAGTGGCGGGGTGAGGTGATCGATGATGACCGCGCTGGCACGGCGCTTGGCCTGGGTGCCTTCGCCGGGGTCGTTGACGATAAAGGGATAGATATGGGGGATCGCGCCAAGCGCGGCTTCGGGAAAGCATTCGCTGGAAAGCGCGACGGATTTGCCCGGCAGCCATTCAAGGTTTCCATGTTTGCCAAAATGCACCACCGCCTGCGCGCCGAAACTCTCACGAACCCACGCGTAGAAGGCGAGGTAGTTGTGGGGTGGCACCAGATCAGGATCGTGATAGGTGGCGCTGGGGTCGATGTTGTATCCGCGCGCGGGCTGCAGCCCGATTGCGACATGGCCGCAGCGGAAGGCCGGAATCGCGAAGGCCCCACAATCGGTGTGACCGGCCAGAAACAACGGGTCCTGCTCGGGCGGCGCCCCAGCGTTCGATGACGGCGTCCCGGACATTACGTGGAAGGGCTGCGAAGAAAATCTCGTAGCTGGGCAGCGGCAGGCTCTCTTCGATCTTGCGCGCGACGGCTCCGGCATTGGTCGGCCCGTCCTGCAGGCGTCGCACCAGAGCGTCGCCATCTTCGGGCGCACCGTCGATACGATAGCCCGCTTGTGCCATCGCCGTGAGTGCGGTGACGACCCCGGCGGGGGTATCCAGTCCAACGCCGTTGCCGATCCGTCCGTCCCGATTGGGATAGTTCGCCAGAATGATCGCAACGCGTTGATCTGCAATGGCGGTTTGTCTGAGGCGGGCCCATGATTTTGCGAGATCGGCTGTGAAATCAATCCGGTCCGGGACGGGTTCATAGGCGACCACGTCGGTTTCAGTGGCCGCATCGCGCTGGGCGGCGCCTTTGAAGGAGACCGCGCGCGCGAGAATTCGACCGTCGACTTCGGGCAGTGCGACATTCATTGCGATGTCCCGGGCGGACAGCCCGTTCGCACCGGTCTTCCAGGTGTCGTGATCTGAACCCGCGAAGACGACCTGAAGCATCGGGGCATCAGTCTCTGTGAAGGGCCCCCGCTGGGTTGTCGCGCCGGGCGCGGACAATGCAAAACCTGTCGCGTTCAGGATCACATCCGGGGGCGCTGCATCGAATGTCTCGGATATGATTGCGGCGGCGACCGGGTCCTTGAGGCTGGCGGCATGGACGGGAAGCGGATTGATTCCACGTTCTTGAAGCGCGGCGATCAGGGCATCCACGGGCGCGAGGTTGGCGGCCTGCATCAGCGCCCGATAGAAGACCAGTGCTGCGGTGGGCGCGCCGTCGATCCATGCGGCGCGCAGATCTTCGAGGGTAACGTCACCTGCGCCAGGCCAGTAGAGGCCGGCACGCAGAAGCGGTGCGGGTTCGTGCCAGTCGCTGGCATGTCCGACCAAAGATCCGGCGAAACCGAGGAAGCCGGCGGCGTTGGCAACGCCACCATGCACAAGATACTGCCAGAGCCGGTGGGCAGCGCCCGCATCCAGCGTGGTCATGCTGGCCAGCTCCGCATCGGGTTGATCATCACCGGGCAGAAAGGCGACCGGGATATCGGATCGTCGGCAGGCGGCCGCGATTTCGTCGACCCCATAGGACCAGTAGCCGCGACCACCGAGCAGGCGACAGATCACCAGTTTCGCGTGTTGGACGACCTCGTCGATATAAAGATCAACGGACATGTTGTGTCCAAGGCGCAGGTAGTTTGCCAGACGCAGGCTGGGCGCGGCGGGGTCATCGGCGAGACGATGCCGGTTGGCGGTCGCCAGCGCGGCGATCTCCGTGTCGGCGGCGGTCAGGACAATGATGTCGCCCGGAGTTTGGCCGAGGTCTACGGCCTCCGATCCGTCATCTACCGCCCCGGGCGCTGCGGCGAGAAGATGCATCAGGCGATCATCGCCTCGATCGCGGCGCGGTCCATGCCGGATTTGCCGATGACAACGAGCTCCGTGCGCGGGGTTTCGGTCGTGGCCCAGTCGCGGTCGAAGTAGCGCTGGAAGCGCGTCCCGACACCCTGCAACACAAGACGGCGCGCCTTGCCGGGGACGTTCACGAAACCCTTGATGCGATAGATATCGTGGGCGTTGACTGCGCCCACCAAACGGGCTTCGAGCGCGTCGGGGTCCGCGACGTCACCCAGCGCCACGACGAAGCTGTCGAAATCATCATGGTCGTGTTCGTCTTCGCCATCATGAACGCTGGGACGTGTCTCGAGATCATCTTCGGCACCGGCGTCCAGCCCCAGAAGGATCGCCGGATCGATTCGGCCATGGGTTGCGCGCACGGCTTTCACGCCCGGGCGGCGATGGGGTGCGAGGGCGGCGTCTATATCAGCGCCGTCGCCGGTCACGAGGTCAGCTTTGTTGACGATGATGAGATCGGCGCAGCTCACCTGATCGACAAACAATTCCTCGAGCGGATTGTCATGATCCAGCGAGGGGTCGGCGGCCTGTGCCGCGGCGATCGCTTCGGGATCATCGGCAAAGCGGCCATCCGTAACGGCGGCGGCATCGATGACGGTGACCACGCCGTCTACGGTGACCCGGGCGCGCACCTCGGGCCAGGCGAAAGCTTTGACCAGCGGTTTGGGCAGCGCCAATCCGGATGTCTCGATAACGATATGATCGGGCGGGTTTTCGCGATCGAGCAAAGCTGTGATCGTTGGCAGGAAGTCATCTGCGACGGTGCAGCAAATGCAGCCATTGGCCAGCTCGACCACGTCGTCTTCCGCGCAACCGGGGATGGCACATCCATCGACAATGCCGCGATCCACACCGAGATCGCCAAATTCATTGATGATCAGCGCGATGCGCCGCCCGTCTGCATTTTCCAGCAGATGACGGATCAGGCTGGTTTTTCCGGCACCCAGAAAGCCGGTGATCACGGTGGCAGGAATGCGGTTCATGATGTCTCGTTTTTCAGAGTGAGAGGGAGCCCGGCGGCGACGAAGTCGACCCGGTCGGCCTGGGCGGCGATGTGTTGATTCAATCGTCCGGCGGCATCGCGGAAATCGCGGCCCAGTTTGGTTGCGGGCACGATGCCAAGACCGACTTCGTTGGAGACGCAGACCACCGGGCCTTGTGCCCGGTCTAGCGCGTCTCGCAAAGAGGCTGTTTCCGCGTTCACGTCGAGCCCGGCATGCATCACGTTTGACAGCCACAAGGTCAGGCAATCGACCAGAACCGGTTCGCCGCGTTTGGTGCCATCCACGATGGCGTCACCAAGCGCGAGCAGGGTCTCTGTCGTGCGCCATTGGTCGCCGCGACGCGCACGATGATCAGCGATCCGTTGCGCCATTTCGCCGTCACCGGATGCCGCCGTGGCGATATAGGTGGCGCGATGGGTCGCGGTGTCGGCGTCCAGATGACTGGCGATCAGGGTTTCAGCATGGACGCTTTTGCCCGACCGTGCGCCGCCGAGGACGAGGGTGAGGTCAGGCAAGCGCGCATCCGGGCGTGCGTTGTCGTTCGAGCTGGGACTCTTGTCGTTCATGGCGCTTGTCCTCCTCCCGAGGGTCATGGGCGCAAATTTCGCACGCTGAAGAGGTTTCCTGGCTCCGGGTCTTTGGCCTTGCACACCCTTCCCGGCAGACATTGCCAGTGGGACTTTGTGCGCGGCCTCTCCGTTACAGTTGCGGGGGCAGCACCGGCCTTGGAACACCCCATGTGTCGAGGTGGTTCCGCACCGGACTTCCCTGTTTCAGCGCAGGGGCAAGCTAGCAGGTTGGGGTCAGGTTTTCCATGGCCGGATAACTAGCGCTGTACTTGCGCCAGCATTGCGGTCGGGTCGGGTGCGAGAACCGAATCCAGGGTCGGAATCTGGTTCATGTGGAACATGGCCCACGCGCCGTCGGGGTGGCTTTCGGTGGGGCCGAACCGATCAATCCGTGTGACCGAGCAATTATCGATCTGGCAGGTCAGGGAGGCTTCGGCATCAAGTCCCAGTGCATGTCCGATGGCCGCGCGGATCGTGCCGCCATGGGTCACGGCAATAATGTCGCGACCCTCATGTTCGGCGGTTAGGCGGTCGATCACGCTGGTGACACGGTTCGTCAGGTCGACAAAGCTTTCGCCACCCGGAGCCCGGCTATGGGCCGGGGTCAGCCAGAAGGTGTGTTTGGCGTCGAGCTTGGCGTAGACCTCTTCACGTTTCTGACCCTGCCAGTCCCCGAAATTCTGCTCGGCGAAATCTTCCTCGATATGGGGCTCGGGCATCACGAGGCCGGCCTCGCGGATCGCATTGGCGGTCTGGTGGGTGCGTTGCAGGTGGGAGGTCACCAGAAGCGCGTCGGTCGGCAGGAACCGCGCCAGGGCTTCATAGGTCGGTGGGTCGTTGACGTCAGCCAGCGGGTCGGAATTTCCATAGATGCGACCCCCGGTGGAGCGAACAGGAGCGTGGCGAACCCACCACCAGCGTGTACGTGACGTCATGCGAGTTGTCCCAAAATAATGGCGCTGGCCGCGACAAGGGTTGCGGCCTCTGAGAGTTGTTGTCCGGCTCCGAGAACGTCCCCGGTATAGCCACCGATTTGCTTCAGCGCGATCCAGCCGACCACAAAGGCGGCCAGACCACCAGCCGCCAGAATGGGCACAACCCCGAACCCGGCGGGGGTGAGCAGGACCAGAACGGAAAGCGCGATGGCGAGGCCGAGACCCAGCCAGCTTGTGCCTTCTCCCGGCGTGCCGGCGTCTGCGCCCAGCCCGTCACTGCGGGCGGGAGACAGCCAGCGCATGGTGGGGGCAAAAAGCGCACGGCTCCAGGTGGTGGCCGCGATCAGGGCCGCGGCAGCGGCACCGACGTCCCATTCAGCGATGGCCGACAGAGCGGTGATCTTGGCAATCAGCACGATCGCCACGGCGACAACGCCATAGGTCCCGATGCGGCTGTCGCGCATGATCCGCAGTTTGCTGGCCTTGTCCTTGCCGCCGCCAAACCCGTCGGCGATATCGGCCAGCCCGTCTTCGTGCAGGGCGCCGGTCAGCAGAATCATCGTGCCCACCGCCAATGTCGCGGCAACGGCTGTGGGGGTGCCGATCCATGTCAGCAGACCGAGGACAATTGCCCCGGTGCCGCCGATCCCAAAACCCACGAGCGGGAAGAGCCACATCGCCGATGCGAGATGCCCGTGCGCCGCCATCGGATCGGGGGATGTGTCCGCGTCAAACGCGTCCTCGTCGGTGAGAATTTTTTCCGCCGGGAGGCGGGTCAGAAACGCGGTCGCCAGACGAAATTGTGCCAGACGTGAGGGTTTGCTGGTTTCGGTGTTTGCATCCATGGCCGACTTATAGGACAACGCCCGTCTTTCGGAAATGGATTGTGCGGGTCTTGAGATGAGTGATGCAGGCGGAAATGGTGCAAACGGTGCGGGGCGGGCCCAGGGTCCGGACTTTGCCGAGATACGGAAGATCATCGCTGATTTCCGGGCCCCCGACATTGATGCGGTGCTGGCAACCCGGGAACGGGACGCCAGTCTGACCAAGCCGCCGGGCTCACTGGGCCGTCTGGAGGAAATCGCCGAATGGGTTGCCATGTGGCAGGAACGTCATCCGCCCAACGTGACCCATGCACGTGTCGCGGTGTTTGCGGGTAATCACGGCGTCGCCGCGCGTGGCGTCTCGGCCTTTCCGCCCGAGGTTACTGCGCAAATGGTGCAGAACTTTGTGTCCGGTGGGGCGGCTGTGAACCAGCTCACCGAACTGGCCGATGCCGATCTGCGCGTCTACGAAATGGCGCTGGAATCTCCGACAGCCGATTTTACCGAGGGCCCGGCGCTCAGCGAAGATGACTGCGCCAAGGCTGTCGCCTACGGGATGATGTCTGTTGAAGCCGGTGTGGAATTGCTGGCTGTGGGCGAAATGGGAATCGGCAACACAACTTCGGCTGCCGCGATCTGTCACGGGCTTTATGGCGGGGACGCACAGGACTGGGTTGGCCCCGGAACTGGCGTGTCGGGTGATGCCTATGCTGCGAAAGTCGCCGCCGTGGAGGCGGGTGTCGCGGTGAATGCCGACCTGATGGGCGATCCTTTGAGTGTCTTGCGCGCGGTTGGTGGGCATGAGATTGCCGCCATGGCCGGCGCAATTATCGCGGCCCGGCTGGCTGGTGTCCCGGTTTTGCTGGACGGCTATACGAGCACGACGGCTGCGGCCGTGCTGCACGCCATTGATGAACACGCCATCGATCATTGTCTGGTCGGGCATCTCTCGGCCGAACCCGCGCACCGGATGCTGTGCGAGAAGATCGGTCAGGTGCCGCTGCTTGCGCTCGCCATGCGTCTGGGCGAAGGCTCGGGTGCCGCGCTGGCCATTCAAATCGTGCGCGCGGCGCTGGCCTGTCACAACGGTATGGCGACCTTTGAGAGCGCTGGGGTGTCGGGGAAAGCCAACTAGCGTTCAGCTCAGCCGTCACAGCTTCGTGTCGGCAGGCCCGGTCCGCCGGTGCGTGTGCTCCGACGTTCGAGCAAGACGACGTCGTGCCAGACGTCATCGAGATGTCCATAGCGTTCGCGGATGCCGACCTCGCGAAAGCCGTTTTGGCCGAGAAGCGCGCGGCTGGGGGCGTTTGCGGCAATCACCTGTCCTTGCAGCATCCAGTATTCTTCGGCCTCAGACAGTTCTATCAGACGCGCCAGCAGGGCGGACCCGACCCCCTGTCGTTGTGCGTCGGCGGTGACGTAGACGCTGACCTCAGCGACCCCGGCAGCGCCTCAGGTGTCGGGAACCGGTGACAGCGCGGCAAAGCCAAGAATTTCCCCGTTCGCGCGCCGGGCGACAAGCCGTCCGAATTCCAGATGATCCGCGTTCCATGACTCCCATTTTGGCGGGCTGCTCATGAACGCGGCCAGCCCGGTCGCCAATCCCGCGCCATAGATCGAGCGGACCTGGGTCCAGTCGTTGCGGTGCATTGGTTCGATGGCGAGTGTCATAAGCAGATTCAGCGAATTTCGCGTGGGGGGTCTCCGGTTTCCTCTGCAAATTAGCACAGCGGAGAAAAAACTATGGCAACACCAGTCGTGACCGGTCAGGAGGTGGCCTTGTCCTCCAGGGCAGCGATGTCGCCCTCGGTGAACAGGTATTCCTTGAGCTCCTTGTTGAAGTCATCGCTGTTGCGGCGCAGCCATTCGAGCACCATTGCGGCGTGTTCGATTTCTTCGCGCATATTGTGCAGCAGGATCGCCTTCAGCGCTTCGTCCTCGCAGTCGTCTGCGCGCTGCTGATACCAGTCCGCGGCCTCAAGCTCTTCCATAAGCGAAACGATGGCGTGATGCTTGGACAGGGTGCTCTTGCTGAGGCGCTCGCGGGGCGCATGCAGGTTTTCACTTCCCATGTTCATTTCCTTTTCGGATGGGGTGGGGGGATTATTCGCCGCCCGCCAGAAGCAATCCGCGTTTGCGGGCGACGTGGAAACTCCAGAGGAACATTGCCGCGCCAAGGCCGAGATAGGCGATGTTGAGTCCGACGGCAGCTGCGAAATAGTCCCAGCGGAAAATACCGTCGAACAGCACCGCGCGCATGCCTTCGAACACGTAGACCGGTGGCATGGAGAAAGCGACCCATTGCAGCCAGACCGGCAGGACATCGACGGGGTAGTAAACAGCGCTGACCGGGATCAGAAGAAAGATGATGAACCAGGCGAGGCTTTCACCGCCCAGACCGACGCGCAGCAGCAGCGCGGTCACGATCATTCCAACAGCCCAGCCCATCACCAGGAGCAGGAAGAAGAAGGCGAGCAAGGGCAATCCGATGCTGAAGACGTTCCACGCGAACATGGGAATGGCGAGAAGGGCGGCCGGCAGAATGCCGATCAGCGTGCGCAGCAACGAGATCGTCATCAGGGCCGCGACCATCTCGATGGGGCGCAAGGGACTGACGAACAATTGCCCGAGATTTCGGGAATACATTTCTTCAAGGAAGGAGAGCGTATAGCCGAGCTGGCCGCGAAACAGGATGTCCCAGAGCAACACCCCGGTGAGCAGCACACCTGCCGCTTCGGCAACCCAGGTCGAGGTGTCGCGCAAATGGAGCGTGATGAAACCCCACATGATCATCTGGATCGTCGGCCAGTACATCAGCTCGATGATGCGGGGCCAGGACCCGCGCAGCAGGTACCAGTAGCGGCGGACCATGGCGAAGACGCGGCGCAGTGAAAATGCCTTGATCGGAACGGGAGTTGTCACGCTCACTGGGCGGCCTCCGCCGGAGGGGCGTTCTCGCCACCCGGTGTCCGTGCAATATCGAGGAACACCTCTTCCAGCGTGTCCCGGCCGTAGCGACCGATCAGTTCAGCGGGCGCGCCGCGGTCGACGATCTCTCCCGCGCGCATCATCAGGACATCGTCACACAGGCGTTCGACTTCGGCCATGTTATGGCTGGCGAGCAGGATGCTGGCGCCGGTCTCGGTTCGGTAATTGTCGAGATAGCCCCGGATCCGGTCGGCCGTATCGGGGTCGAGGCTGGCGGTGGGTTCGTCCAATGCCAGGAATTCAGGATTGTTGAGCAGAGATTTGGCCAGTCCGACACGGGTTTTCTGGCCGGCCGAAAGTTTGCCCGAGGGGCGCGTGAGAAGTGGCACGAGGTCGAGGGTTTCCGCGATCTCGGCGATGCGTGTCTTTGGGTCAGGGATCTCGTAAAGCTCGGCATAGATCGCCAGGTTTTCGGCAATCGTCAGACGGTGGGGCAGTTCCATATAGGGTGAAGAGAAGTTGATCCGCGAGAGAACACGGAACCGGTGGGCCAGCATGTCCTCGCCAAGCACCGAGATTCGGCCTGCTGTGGGCAGCAAAAGCCCCATGATCATGGCGATGGAGGTGGTTTTTCCCGCGCCATTGCCACCCAGCAATCCGACACAGCTTCCCCGGGCAATCTCGAAGGAGATGTCATCAACCGCAGAGACCTGTCCGAAACGCTTGGTCAGATGCTCGACTTTGACGGCAGGGGTCCGCAACATGGGGTTTCCATTTACAGGGTTTCATGAGACCAGATAGATGATGTCCCAGACCGAACATAGGAACGGCCCCCTGCAAACTAGGCAGTCAGCCACCGCCGGACAACCGGGCTTCACGCGCCAGGTTCGGTTGCGCACGATTATCTGGATTCGATGGGTCGCGATCGCAGGGCAGTTGGCCGCTCTTCTGATCGTCCAGTTTGGGCTGGGCTGGTCGCTGCCGACCGATGCCGCGCTGAGTGCGGTGGCCGCCTCGGTCCTCATCAATGTTGTGATGATGTTTCGGCGGCCCTCTCAGGGGCGGATCGGAGAGCTGGAAGCCGCGTGTTACCTCGCTTTTGACATCCTGCAGCTTGCGGTGCTGCTCTATTTCACGGGCGGTCTGGAAAACCCCTTTGCCTTGCTCTTTCTTGGCCCCGTCACGGTTTCGGCGACGATCCTGAGCCGTGCTGCGACGGGATTGCTGAGCGCCCTTGTCGTGGTCGTGGCCACGTTTCTTGCATACGAGCATCTCCCGCTTCCCTGGTCTGATCCGGGATTGCGCTTGCCGGATTTGTATATTCTGGGACTGTGGATCGCGGTGGTTGTCGGAACGCTGTTCATAACCGGCTATATCGGCAGTGTTGCTGGTGAAGGTCGGCGGATGTCTGACGCGTTGACGGCGACCCAGCTGGCGCTTGCGCGAGAGCAACAGCTTTCGGCCGTCGGCGGTCTTGCGGCTGCGGCCGCCCATGAACTTGGCAGCCCACTCGCGACGATTGCCGTGACGGTCAAGGAGTTATCCCGGGAAATGCCGCCTGATAACCCATTCACGGATGACATTCGTATTCTGCAGCAGGAGGTTGATCGCTGCCGGGATATCCTGACCGAAATCGGCCGTGCGCCCGAGCAGTCCGACCCCGATGATCCCTTTAACACCGGTTTGTTGTCAGATGTGGTTGCGGCGGCGGCAACACGCTACCGCAGCGAAGATATCGCGCTGGATGTTGTGGTGGCGGCCCTTGATGACAGTCCGGAGCCGGTTGTGCCGCGAAGCCCTGAATTTTTGCACGGGCTGGGAAATGTGATCCAAAACGCGGTTCAGTTCGGACAAAGTGTAGTTTCAGTTGAAGTGTCCTGGGATGAGAATGAAGCCCGGGTCGAAGTTCGCGATGATGGTCGGGGTTTTCCGCCGGGGGTTTTGGACCGGGTTGGCGAACCCTATATCTCCAACAGAGGAGATGGACATCTCGGGCTCGGGATTTTCATCGCACAGACGCTGCTGGAACGAACTGGTGCGCGGATTCGATTCTCGAATATTCGTGAGGCCGGACGTGCTACGGGTGCCGAGGTGGTGATTGTCTGGCGCCGAGATATGCTTGAGGTTACGCGTGGGAAAGGTTAGTTGAAAACCATGACGCAAGTGGAAGAACAGGGTGCCCTCGTATCCGGCGAAACGTCGCTGTTGATCGTCGATGACGAGGCAAATCTCCGCAATCAGCTCGCCAAGGCGATGGAGCGGCGCGGCTTTACGACCGAAGTTGCCGAGACCGTTGCGGAGGGCAAGCGTTCCGTGAGCGCCAATCCGCCCAAATACGCGGTGATCGATCTTCGTCTGGATGACGGAAGCGGTCTCGAGGTGGTGGAGGCGTTGCGTGAAGCGCGCCCGGATGCACGCATCATTGTGCTCACGGGCTATGGAAACATCGCGACCGCTGTGGCGGCCGTGAAAGCCGGTGCGCTGGACTATCTGCCCAAACCCGCAGACGCCGATCAGGTTGCTGCAGCCCTTCTCTCGGACGGCGAATCCATGCCGCCGCCGCCTGAGCGGCCGATGTCGGCAGACCGGGTACGCTGGGAACATATCCAGCGTGTATATGAACAGTGTGATCGCAACGTCTCGGAGACCGCTCGCCGTTTGAACATGCATCGCCGCACCTTGCAGCGCATTCTGGCAAAGCACGCACCGCGCGAGTGACACCGAATCCCAACACCAAAGCTGATGGATCCCTGTGCCTGGCTTTCCCCGGGCGTGGTCGGGACTTGCACGTCTGGCTGGCGCCGGGTGCGGGTCCGGATAAACGGCATCGGGGTGTCTAGACTCCTCCAAGCTCTGGGCCATTTGGCGCGACGTTTCTGGATCCGTAGCTGCGCCGCATGTTGAGGGCCTGTGTCGGCGGATGTGATTGTCAACTGTCATGCGCCACTGAAGTCGATGACGACTGGCCTGACTTTGTTGTGGTGAACCATTCGGCGTTGAGCACTCGCGGCGCATAGTTCCGTTAAATCGTTCTTGTATCCATTCTCCCAGGGTGACCCGGGATAGATCCGGATAGGCTTGATACCGACCCTTGCCAGCCAGTCCTGCATCGCTTCCGCGACGAACGCGGGGCCATTGTCGGAACGGATATATTCTGGAGTGCCGTGGCGCAGGAGTAGCGGGTACAGGCCTCAAGGACATCTCAGCTCCCATCCTGGTGGAACCGGTTCGGCCGCTAGATGTTCGCTGCGGAGATGTACTCGTCGAGAACTGTCCGGGTCTCGTAACTCCGTCCGTCTGTCGAGCTTGGCGCTGGACACCGTCGATGCTCCAGACGTGGTTCGGATGGTCGGCCGCATGGCGTATGATCGCATTACCTTGTGGTAGAGCCGTCGGCGCTTCTTGATCACGTTGCGGCGAGGTGCTCGAAGGCCTTCTTCGCGCCAGATCCGCTCGGGACCTTCGTAGGTGCAGCTCTTCCAGCCTTCTGATGCGCGCGATGTTGCGGCTATCTTGCGACAGCCGTAGCGTCCGTATCGCTTGGCCAGCGGATCAGGGCCAATCGCAGAGCATCGTCATCTCGCCGGGCCGGCGGTATGCACGTGAACTCGCGACAGTGCCGCTCACCCGGCTGTGTGGCCGTCTGGCGTGAACGAGCTTCTGCGCGGATGGACTCACGGCCTGACAGCCTGTTGTCGTCGAAGGCCCGGGGCTTGAGGTGGGTCGAAGCTTTCCTTGAGGATCAGCTCATCGACGCTTCAGAAGTTTGCCGCCGTCGCATCGTCTTCAGTCCGCAATCATTCTCTTTCTCAAGAGCGCGTCAGTCTCAACGACCGTTGAGACTTTCCCGCAGCACCGCTCAGCCGCGCTTGCGCCGAGTGGTGCCAAATTGCAGCGCTGAGACCTGCACGCTACGGAATTCAGGCAGACTGGCTCGCATTAGCCATCGACAGCACCCTTGGCAGAGTTCTGTGCCCTTGTGCTGATCCTCATCCGAATCACAGTCTTCTCGTGCCATCAGCGATCCGCGCCGTTCGTTGCGCGGTCTAATAGTAGCGACCGCCCACGGATGTTTTGGGGGGAAGGACTGTTTCGGCGCGCACGCTAGGCTTCGGTTTGGCTTTGGTGCCAATCCCATGCCGTCTGGATGACGGTCTCAAGATCGGAGTTGCGTGCCTCCCAACCGAGCCGTTCCTGGACCAGATCAGGCGCGGCCACGAGTTGCGCTGGGTCCCCGGCACGCCGAGGGGCGTCCCGATGGGGAATTGGATGGCCTGTGACTTTGCGACAGGCTGAAATGATCTCACGGACCGAATAGCCCGTCCCGGTTCCCAGATTGGCCACGAGCGATCCGGGATTGGTCTCCAGTTGGCGCAGTGCGGCGATATGGGCGTCAGCAAGATCGCAGACATGTACGTAGTCGCGAACAGCTGTGCCATCGGGTGTGTCGTAGTCATTCCCGAATACGAGGATTTCGTCACGTTGTCCGAGTGCGACCTGAAGCACCAGCGGTATCAGATGAGTCTCCGGATTATGGCGTTCTCCCAGTTCACTTGCCGGGTCTGCGCCGGCAGCGTTGAAGTATCGCAGCGCCACGTAAGCCAGGCCGCGCTGTGCCGCGCTTTCCGCAAGCATCCCTTCGATGGCAAGTTTCGTTTCGCCATAGGGATTCACGGGGGTCGTGGCGGCACTTTCAGAAATGGGGACAGTATCCGGGGTCCCGTAGACGGCGGCCGTGCTGGAGAAAACGATCTTGTCCACCCCGGCGTTCTCCATGGTGGAGAGAAGAATCCGTGTGCCCTCGACGTTGTTGTCCCAGAAGGATTGCGGGTTGGACATCGAGCGGCTGACTTCGATCAGTCCGGCAAAATGTATGACCGCGTCGGGCTTGTGGGTTGCGAAAATCTCGTCCATGCGGCTGATGTCACGGATATCGCCTTCTTCAAAAGGCCCCCACCGCACGGCGTCGCGGTGCCCGTTCCCCAGATTGTCGACGACAATGGGTATATGTCCGGCTGCATGCAGAGCCTTGCAGGTGTGGCTGCCGATATAGCCGGCACCGCCCGTTACCAGAATATTTGCCATCTGCGTCAGCGTGGCCTGGCGAGCAGGTTCTCATAGACCTGGACCATTTCATTTCCGTAGCGGTCGATGCCACTCATGGCCTGGGCGCTGGCAATCGCAGGCGCCCGCATCTCACACGCCGCTTCCCGGTTCTCGGCGAACCAGACCAGCTTCTCGGCCAGCGCGTCAACGTCGCGAGGGGGCACAACAAATCCGTTCTTGCCCTCCTCGATACAGTCCGGTCCGCCACTGTTTTCGGTTGCGATGATAGGGCTTCCGCAAGCCATCGCCTGAAGCAGAACAATGGCAAAACCATCTTCAACCGAAGGAAGCACGGTGACATTCGCGCGCGAGTACCAGGCCGACAGCTCGGGCTGCGGAATATGTCCGGTGACTCTGACATTCAGGCCTTTCGCGGGTTCCAGCAATTGTTCGGTTTCGGGTTGCTGGGAGCCGATCAGGATCAGTTCACTGTTGGGGATATTTGCGCGGGCGAAGGCTTCGGCCAGATAGGTCACGCCCTTGCGCAGGGACAGGGCCCCGACAAAAACAATGCGGAACACACCGTCATCCTCGACGGGCTGACGGACAAACTGTGATGTGTCGACGCCGTAGCGGACAAGCGCGAGTTTGTCTTCAGGGATGCCGTGGGACAGGAAGCTCTTGTAGGAAAAGATCGAGGGCACCGTGATGATTTCGGCCTCCTGATATTCCTCGAGCTCCCGTTCGATGCCGCTCGGGTGAATCCGGTCGATCTCGATCCCGAACCGTTCGGATTCATCACCCACCAGTTTGTCGAAGGTCAGAACATGAGAGGATCCGACATCGAGCGCAAACCGGATGCCGCGCTTCTTGGCCGCACGCCCGGACCGCAACGCATAGCGGGAGAGGGAATGAAAAATGTCACACTCGGGAAGGGTGCGGGCGACATGGCGGTCGAATGTCAGATGGGCGATATTGCTCATCATGGCTCGTCGTTTGCCGTGCATGGCCCCGAGTTGGCTCAAACCCATAAAGGGTGTCACAACCCAGGGGTAGGATTTGATCAGTTCCCGGGGCAGTCGCTCGTTCTTTAACTTGAAATGTGGATAGCCAGTGTAGATTTGATCCAGAACGCCATGCTGGTGGAGCTGACGCGCGAGGTCAAAGCTGTGAAATCGACCAATGGTGGAAAGGACAACGCGCATATTCAGAAAACCCGAAAAGATCGATCTGGAAGGAAGCGATTCTGTATAACACGAGACATCGCAATTTTCTCAAGCGGCCATGCACGCAGCACGGTCGCATTGTGTTGGTGACGGTCCTCTTGCCAAGATACTGGCCGTAGACGTGCCAATCGGATACTTGAACTTCGCATGACCAACGCTGCCTATACCACTCACGGACAATTCCGTCCTGCCGGACCGCAAAGCCCGGATCAGGCAGGTATGCCGAACACGCCGGTTTTGGCGCTGATTGCGCTGATCACACCGACCGCGTTGTGGATGGAGTTCAATCTGATTGGCCGCATTTTTGCGCCTGAGCTGATCCTGATTGGCCTACTGCCCTTCCTGCTGCTCGCGCGAGGCCGGATGCTGATGTCCCCTCTGCCGCGCACGTTTCTGATTTTGGCGGGGCTTTGGTTTGTTTCGCAGGTCCTGACGGATCTGATTCGTGACACCCCGTTCGGAGACTACAGTCGCGGTTGGTCGAAGATCATTTTTTTCACAATGAACTTTTGCACGCTCTACATACTGCTTTACGGAAGCCGCCAGCGGCTTGTCCTGTTCGGGATGGGCATTACGTTCGGGGGCTTCCTGACCTTTCTTCTCAACCCGCCGGAGTTTGCGCTACGTCAGCCGTGGAAGTTCGGCCTCGGTTTCGCAACGATCTTTTCCGTGATCATCGTTTCGCAGTGGCGCCCGCTGTTCCGTATCTGGTTTGTCCCGCCAGCCATGATTACCTTCGTCGCCATTTATAGCCTCGCGGTCGGGTCACGAAGTTTGGCCGGGATTACAATTCTCGTGGCGCTTTACGTCCTGATTCAGCAGATAGTCGGCCGTCGAAACAAGGCGCCGGCAGGGTTCTCGGCTGTCCGGACATTTCTGTTCTTGGTCGGCGGCGTCGGCTTTGCTGCCCTGATGTTCAACACCTATCAGTTTGCTGCCTCGCAGGGGCATCTGGGTGAATTTGCGCAGGACGTCTATGCCTCCCAGGGTTCTGGGTCTTATGGCGTTCTGCTGGGCGGGCGATCGGAAATCTTTGTGTCCAGTCAGGCGGTCGCGGACAGTCCGTTTATTGGTCATGGTTCTTGGGCCAAGAACCCCAAATATGCGCAGCGCATTCTTGAGCTTGAAAAATTCGGCTATGAAGTGAATTACATTGCTGCCGAAAACCAATTGATCCCGACCCATAGCCACATCATGGGAGCATGGGTGGAGGCCGGGTTCCTCGGAATGGTCTTCTGGTTTTGGGTGTTGATGCTCGTTTTTCGGGTGCTTTCCAACCTATACATGGTCCGTGAGCCACTCGCGCCGATGATCACCTTTGTCGGGTTCCTCATGCTTTGGGATATTTTGTTTTCGCCCTTCGGGGCCGCGCGGCGCGTGACTGTACCGTTCAATATCGTCCTGATGATGTTCGCCTGGGATATGCTTAAAGCAAGCGTGCCGAGCGATATGATCGGCAACCTGCAATTGCGTCGGAACCGACGCCCGCGTGGCCCCAATGGTTCCAATGGCTCACCACAGCCCGGTCAGCGCCCGCGCCAACAGATCAACCGTCCGCTGCCACCGGGTGTTCGTCCGGGACCACGCGGAACAGCAGCCCCGCCGCGTGGTATCGCGCGCCGACCGGGCACTCTATGGCCGTCACCCGACAAAATGGGTTGTTTTGCATGAGGCCGCGGTGTCCCCCGAACGGGGGACCGCCACCATGCATATCAGCGCATCTGCGGACAGTTCCTCGTTACTGCCGATCTCCGACCGTCAGTCTGAACTTTTTCCCGGAACCGAGGAGGTGGGCACTGCCGATGTTGAAGTGGGCATGACCAACGCTGCCTATACCACTCACGGACAATTCCGTCCTGCCGGACCGCAAAGCCCGGATCAGGCAGGTATGCCGAACACGCCGGTTTTGGCGCTGATTGCGCTGATCACACCGACCGCGTTGTGGATGGAGTTCAATCTGATTGGCCGCATTTTTGCGCCTGAGCTGATCCTGATTGGCCTACTGCCCTTCCTGCTGCTCGCGCGAGGCCGGATGCTGATGTCCCCTCTGCCGCTTGATGCGTTCGTCGCAGGTGAGCTTGTGACCGCGCCTGCCATGCTCAAGATCGATGTTCAGGGGTTTGAACTCGAGGTCTTGCGGGGCTCTGTTTCGCTACTTGCGGCATTTGATTATGTCTATGTCGAAGCCTCATTTGAGGCGTTGTACGAAGATCAGGCGCTGTTTGATGATGTCGCGGCGTTCCTGAAAGAACAGGGCTTTGTGGAGGAGGGGCGCTACAATGTCGCGCATACCGCCGAAGGTACGCCGATCCAGGCGGATTTTCTCTTTCATCGGAACCACGCAGTCGGATGACGATGGGCCCTGAGACCTGCTATTTGGGGATGTGATGAACAAGACTCCACGATTGATCGAATGGTTGCCACGGCTGCGCGATGCCAAGGTGCTTTGTGTTGGTGATGTGATGCTGGATCGTTTTGTCTATGGCGATGTGGAGCGAATTTCGCCTGAAGCCCCAATCCCGGTTTTGCGGATTTCGCGCGAAGTTGTGACGGTTGGGGGTGCGGGCAACGTCGCGCGTAATCTCTCGGCACTGGGAACCCATGTGCAACTTTTCGGTGCGGTTGGAGATGATGCCGTCGGTGCTGAAGCTGTCGAGGTTCTTTCCGGCGATAACGGCGTGACGTTGTCTTTGGTCAAGGACACAACCCGTCCGACAACTGTCAAAACACGCTTTATTGCCGGTGTTCAGCAGCTCTTGCGGACCGACGAAGAAGACCTTCGGCCATTGTCGCAAACGCTCCTGGGTGAACTCTCCGCGTCCTTGTCTCAGGCCGTTTCAGGTGGCGGGTGTGGGGCACTGATTTTGTCGGACTACGGCAAGGGTGTTCTGACCGATGCTGTGATCGCTGAGGCAATATCGACTGCGAAAGCTGCCGGGATACCTGTGATCGTTGACCCGAAGGGCACAGACTTTGCGCGCTATCGCGGCGCGAGCCTCGTGACACCCAATCGCAATGAGCTCGCCGAGGCCACACGCCGACCCGTTGAAACGGATAACGACGTGGCTGCAGCTGCACAATCCCTGGTGACACAATGTGGCATCGACGCGGTGATCGCGACACGTGGCCCACAGGGGATGTCAGTGGTGACAGCGGATGAATGCGTTCATTTGCCCGCACTGGCACGTGAGGTTTTCGACGTTTCAGGTGCAGGTGATACCGTGGTTGCCACACTGGCTGCCGGACTTGCCGCCGGCTTGCCGCTGACCGAGGCGGCGCAGCTTGCCAATGTCGCCGCAGGTATTGTGGTGGCAAAAGTCGGCACGGCAATCGTGCGGCCCGGCGAATTGAGTGATGCGCTTGGCGGCGCCCCGGGACTTGGGTCGAAGTTTCTTGGTCGCGACGAGCTGGTTGACCGGGTCGCCCAATGGCGCGCGCGCGGATTGTCGGTGGGTTTCACCAATGGGTGTTTTGATCTCGTGCATCCCGGGCATATCTCTTTGATTGAACAGGCCAGTGCCGCCTGTGAACGGCTGGTTGTGGCGTTGAATGATGATGCTTCGGTGGGTCGTCTCAAGGGCGCAGACCGCCCCGTTCAGCCGGAGCAGGCCCGCGGGCGTGTGATCGCCTCGCTGTCCGGTGTGGATGCCGTCGTTCTGTTTTCCGAAGACACACCGCGCGAGCTGATCGAACAGGTGCGCCCGGATGTTCTGGTCAAGGGGGCGGATTACGCTGCTGATGAAGTCGTTGGTGGAGAATTCGTCATCGACTATGGCGGGCGTGTGGTGCTCGCTGATCTCGTCGATGGTTTTTCGACCACCGATACGATTTCGCGGATTTCAAACTAGAATTCTAGATGCGCGGATCCACAAGTCGTTGGTGACGTCTGGCGGCTGCGCGTGCAAATCGCAGGGTCAGCGCTTTGCGACGGCTGGCGTGCAGACCGGTATCGGGAGCCGCCCGCAACTCTTCTGCGCCCCAGGAATCTGAGACAATCAGACCGGTGCGATCCGGGATCAGTTCGTCGGGAAACTCCGGCGGCACAGCAAAAAAGAGGCGATCACAAAAATCTTCGTATTCGGGCCATTTGGTGTCGCCCCGAAAGTCGGCAACGCTGACTTTGACCTCCACGATCACGAACTCCCCGTTTTCATGGAGTCCGATAACGTCGGCGCGCCGGTGATTGGCCAGACGAAACTCCGTCAATACGGCATAGCCGAGGCTGACCAGATATCGACAGACTCCTCGCGTGGTTTCGATGGTGCGTGCTGACGCATCGATCGTGTCGTTGTCCGGTGAGGTTTCATTATCCGACATGTCTGTAACGTATTGTTAAAAAAGAAAAGTTCATAATATCTTTTGTTGCACGACGGTTCCCGACACATATAATGTCCCAGTATCGATCGGGGGAGGATCGTTCGCGACCTTGTGGCTTTTGCCACGGGCAGAAAAGGTAAGACATGGAAGATCAATCCACCGAAGACATCCGTAAATCTCCGGAATCCTCTCCGGCATTGAACCGTCGCAAGGCACTGGCGCGTCTTGGCCTTGCCGCCGGTGTTGCCTATGCCGCGCCGACAATTGTTCGCCTTGATCGTAGCGCAAATGCCAAGGTCCTGCCGTCACCATGTGCACCGCCAGGTGGCAGGTGGCAAGGGCGGCAAGTGGTGTAAGTAGGCCGCTTTACCCCATTCATTCGAGCACACCGTTGGTTCGTCGAGACACCGAAAGCAATTCATATATTGAATTGCACAATTCCAGTGTGCACGACCTTTCAGATTTCCGCATATGAGTACGCAGGCATATTTTCGTGCTGAACGGTTCGCGCGTGAAGGCGATCTGCCAGCCGCGGTGGACGCGTTTCGCGTGCTTCTGGAAGAATCACCTGAACATCTCGCAGGCTGGCGTTCTTTGTCAGACCTGCTGGCGCAACTCGGCGACACCCAACAATCCGAAGATGCGGCCCACCGGGCGAATGTGATCGAGGCTGATCATATTACCGATGTTGGCAAGTCGTTGCTGTTTCATGGGGACTATGAGCGCGCCGAATCCTTTTTTGCGCGCGCGCTTGCGATCAATGATGAATGTCTGAATGCGCACTGGCTTCTTGGGGAGTGTCACTCCCATGGCGGCTCGCGTGAAAAGGCGCTGATGCACTATGCGCGTTGTCTGGAGATCGAGCCCGATCATCAGGGGCCGGCCTTCATGATCGCAGCTCTGGGAGAGGCGGAATCGCCCGCGCGTGCGCCCGATGACTATGTGAGCTCGTTCTTCGACTGGTATGCCGATCACTTTGATGAGCACCTTACCAAGAACCTGAAATATGTCGGGCCGCAACGCGTTGCCGCCGCCTTGCGTGACGCGCGTCCGCAGGGGGTTGAATGCGCGCTCGATCTGGGCTGTGGGACCGGGATGGCCGGTGTCGCGGCCAGAGATTCTGCGGCACGATTTATCGGTGTGGACCTGTCACCGGAAATGCTCAGACGGGCGGAGGAGACCGGGGTCTATGCGCAGCTGATAGAAGCTGATCTGATCGCAGCACTGCAGGGTCTTCCCGAAGGCAGTGTCGATGCGGCCATTGCTGCCGATGTCCTTGTTTATGTTGGTGCTCTCGAAGAGCTCTTTGCGGAATTGACGCGGGTGATGGGACCGGACGGGGTTTTTATCGCGACCTTT
Source organism: uncultured Alphaproteobacteria bacterium (assembly GCA_943787745.1). Classification (GTDB taxonomy): domain Bacteria; phylum Pseudomonadota; class Alphaproteobacteria; order UBA6615; family UBA6615; genus JABJAG01. The sequence goes on from CALSNJ010000003.1 coordinate 211,388, forward strand.
GAGACGAACCCGGCGGGCGAAAGCTGGGAACTTTCCGAGTCCGGCCGCTACCGGCATTCGGATGCCTACTTGCGGCAGGTCTCCGCAGAATATGGTCTGGGCCAATATGCGATGTCGGAACTGGTGCTCCGCGAAGAGTATGGCGAGCCGGTCAAAAGCATGATTGTGACCTTCGGGCGATCCTCATAAAAAAACGCCCGGCCGAAGCCGGGCGTCTCTAAAGATGTTCTCAGAAAGCCTGAGCTTAGGCGGCTTGCTGGACGGATTGTGCTTCAATCAGGCCAAGGAAAGCTTCGAGGCGCGCGGCCCCTGAAGAGTCGCTTGTCGCTGTAATCAGGTTGCCGTCGGTCACCAGGTTCTGATCGGTCACCAGATCGGCGCCCGCGCGTGCGACTTCTTCGTCAACTTCTGCCGTCCCGGCAATGCGGCGTGCTGCGGCAACGCCGGCTGGAACCAGCAGGCGGAACGCATCACCGACAGCCAGAACAGGCTGTTCGGCGTCCATGAAGGCCGCGATCAGGCGCTTGGTGTGGACGTTCTCAATGAGCGTGTCGGCGCTGTTTTTCCCGTCGGGAAGAATCAGCCCGTCATAATCTGCAGCGAGAGCGTTTGCGATGTCTTCATCGGCCATGAAATGATGGCCCCAGGCGCCGTCATGCCAGCCCTGTACAAGTCCGCCATCAGGGGAAATAACTTTGAATTTACGCCCACGGGCGAGCAGGGTTTTCTGGGTGTCGGTAAATGTGGTCTCGGCAAATCCAGCGGCAGCAAGTATTGCAATCGGTAGTTTTTCTTCGGCCATTTTAAGCACTCCATAGTTGTGGCGCCGGCGCCCGGCAGAATTCAGCTGGGCAGTGCGGCTTGGCGATCTCGAGTAACAAAATTTGGCGCGCTCGTATGCGCGCAATCCATTTTGGTTTGCTCGTTCGGAAGCGGTCACGCGTAGCGCGCGACGACCGTTACCGGGATGTTGTGATGACCGGAATGTAGGAATCAGATCGGCACAAGTCAATCTGCCGGTCTTGAAATGTGCGGTTTCGCCGCAGACAGTCGGCCCGATTAAGCGCCCGAGGTGGCTCTGGCAGCTTCGCGCGGTCCAGTAATCGGCCGGTTTCCCAAGGTTTTTGTCGCCTGGATCCCGCTTTCTTCGCGTGTCACCGTGCCTGCGATTTCGCCCCCGGATTCAACTTCTATCCGCCCATACTTGATGGTGCCGGTCACATGGCCCGTGCTGCGGATCTGCAAAACGCCCGTCACCGTCAATTCACCTTCGAACTGACCGTGAATTTCCGCGTCTGTTACGGTGGCTGTCCCGTTGTAGGTGCCGCCTTCGGCAACTTCGAGGACTTCGCTGACCAGCGTGGCTTCGACTGTTCCTTCGACCACCAGCGTATCGCAGTCCGAAACTTCGCCCTTGAGCTTGATTCCCGGACCAACGGTCATCCTTGCGCCGACACTGCGGGTCGGGCGATTGGGCTCGGTGTTTCGTCGGGGTGCGCTGGCCGTGGGGGCTGGCGGGACTTCATCGAGGCTGCGTGCCGGTGTGGCGGATGTCTGGTCCACGTCATTCATGCTGGTTTTCCCGTGCGGGTCAGTTGCGGCAGGTATCGGTTCGCCGGTGGAGCCCGTCTGTCGTCGTTTCAAGAACACTTTATCTCAACTTGCTGTTGGAGCGTATGCCATTTCGCATTTTGTAGACGCGCTTGGCATCTCGATATTCCAACTCTCGCCGTGCAATGGCGCGATGGCGTGGCGCGGACATGGCGATTTCTGGATTTTGCCGCGTTCTTGGGCGTGAAACCCAGACACATCAAACCCCGGCTTCGAATGAAACCGGGGATGACGTTCAGGTACTCGAAATGCGACTGAGTAGGCGCGATCTTTTAGCGGTTCGTCTGAATGACGCGAATATGCCACGGACCGCTTGCAACAACGCCCAATTTGAACGTGCCCGGGCCCTCAAATGCCAAATTGCCAGTCATGGGCGGATCGTCGGCGTCTTTGCGCTCCTGCGGTGGGCTCGAGACCAAAGAGGAGTCCTTTTCATCAAGTACTTTGACAAGGAACTCGCCGCCAGTGGCGCTCCAGCGAATTTCGAAGGGTCCATTTTGTGCTTCAAATACAGCAGTGGTCTTGCTGTCAGCGTCGCGTCCTTCGAACAGAAGGGTGACGACCTATGCGAAAACAGAGTTCGAAGCGAAGGAGACTGCGGCTACGGAAATCGCTGCAATCAGAAGAAATGCGTGAATTTTACGGGAAACTAAGTTCATGGGCTCAACTCGTCGGTTGTTTGCGTTCTTTAAGTCTCATTTCGAAACGGTTGTGTTCAATTTGAACAACACCCCCTTGAGGTGCATATCATACTACCTATTTCGAGCCTGCCAACTTGGTTAACGGTCAAATTGCGACAGGATTGTTTAGTTAGCCTCAAGAAACGCAATTTGTGTGCCAAAGTGGCGCGCCCGACAGGATTCGAACCTGTGACCTTCGGCTTCGGAGGCCGACACTCTATCCAGCTGAGCTACGGGCGCTCACGGCGCGGACAATTGCGCCATTACTTCCCGACGTCAAGCATACGTTGATGAAACTCATCATTGTCGCCATATAGTGTGGAACGCGACCAGTTCGGCTCGCAGTGCTTGAATGGAGAATTTCATGTCTGACGATGACAGCAAAAAGATCGAAAAGTCGGATGAAGAATGGCGTGCGCAGCTGACGCCCGAGCAGTACCAGATTGCCCGACAGGCAGGGACGGAGCCTGCGTTCAGTGGGAAGTACAATGACAGCAAGGAACCTGGAATGTTCCACTGTGTGTGTTGCGATGCGCCGCTGTTCAATTCCGATGAAAAGTTTGATTCGGGAACGGGCTGGCCAAGTTTCTGGACGCCGGTATCAGAGGATGCCGTCGAAACAAAAGTGGATCGTGCCTACGGCATGGTGCGAAATGAAGTTGTGTGTAAGCGCTGCGATGCACATCTTGGTCATGTGTTTCCCGATGGTCCGCCGCCAACGGGATTACGCTTCTGTATGAATTCCGCCTCGCTCGATCTGAAGCCGAAATCCGAATAGGCAAGCAGCTTAGAAGTGGTCAGACCGGATCACTTCGACATCTGATACCGACACAATCCCGATCTGACGTTCCACGACGGCGTATATCGCATCGAGTACTGGTTCGAGATTCGTGGCGTCGAGAATACAGATGATCGCGACCATGGCGCCTGCAGCACTTACCAGTCCGTCACGTTCCCACGCGCCGTCCTGACCGCTGCCCCCATGGGCGGGAAGTATGGTGTACCCGTGGACCCCGGAGGTATCTAGCGCATCTGTCATGCGCCGGAGAATCGGTCGTTCTATGATGATCTCGATGCGCTTTTTCTTGTGGAGCTGCATGGTTCTCCGGCCTTTTTGTCTGTTCGCTTAGGTCACTGCCGCGGCGAGCGCGGCGTAGAGCGGGATGCCAATAGCGAGATTGAATGGAAAGGTGATCCCCAGGGACATTGTGGCGTAGATCGCTGGCTTGGCTTCCGGGAGCGCGATTCGCATGGCGGCCGGGACTGCGATGTAGGAGGCGCTGGCGGCCAACGTGATCAACAGGGCGCCGCTGCCTGTCGAAAGGTCCAGCAACATCACCACGCCAGTGGCGATCACAGCTGAGATTAGGGGCATGTAGATGCCAAACAGGATTGTGCGCAGACCCATCATGCGAAGGCTCGAGCGAAGGCCACGGCCCGCAATCAATCCCATATCGAGCAGGAACAACGCCAGCACACCCTTGAACGGGTCCACAACGAAAGGCGCCATTGTCTCGAGGCCCTCATCGCCGGTGATCCAGCCTATAATGAAGGCGCCTACCAGCATGACGATTGAGCCGTTGAACAGGATCTCGCGCATGGATGGCATCCTGCGCTCTCTGCCCTGGGTGTCGGAATTTGCCTTGCGGCCGCGCTGGGCAAGCCAGATGCCGGTGAGGATCGCAGGTGCCTCCATGGCCGCGGCGACGGCGACGAGATAGCCTTCGAAAGCGATGGCCTGACTCTGTAAAAATTCACTGGCTGCGATAAAGGTGACGATGCTGATCGACCCGTAATGCGCAGCGACGGCCGCGGCATCGATCCGCGGCAGCGGGCTGGCGACGCGCAGAATCGAAAACGCGATGGCCGGAATCACGAAACTGAGTGCGATCCCTGCCAAAATAAGCAGCAACAGGGCTGAATCCAGTCCAGCCCGCGCCACCTCCGCGCCGCCTTTGAAGCCGATGGCAAGCATCAGGTAGAGCGAAAGGGCTTTGGCGAAAGGCTCGGGAATGTTGAGGTCTGAGCGTGCGATTGCCGCAGCGAGTCCCAGCACAAAAAACAGGACGATGGGTGACAGAAGGTTCGCTGTCAGAATATTGAGGATGACGTCCACTGCGAACAATTCCCTGTCGGACGGGGTTTATCTCGACGGTACAGACACAGTTCTGAATGTCCGCTTCATATGACAATACGCGACAAGGTGATTGGGTGAAAGCAGCGTCGCGTGCTGACCTAGTGGTCGGACAATTTTGCCTTCGGGTCTCCGATATCTGCGCCCGATGCCAGCGGGGAATTCGGGTTTCGGATCCAATCGAGTATGTCTTTCCAGACGGTCTCGCCCTGCAGGTCCCGCAAAAGCATGTGGTAGCCGTCGTCGTAGACGGCGATCCGGCGCTTGCCGTCTGGCGCGTCCGGCAGGGCGTCGAGCATGCGTCGCGATGCTGCCGGCGGAACAATGTCGTCATTGGCCCCGAACAAAAGCAGGGCGGGTGATTCAAATCGTCCGGCGGCGGCCTGAGCGGCGTCCATGAGATTGACGATTCCCCACATGGAATCCACCCGGGTGTCCTTGATCACGAGAGGATCACGTCCAAGCGCTCGCAACATTTCGATATTGTCGGACGGATGTCGTTTGATGCCTTTCCCCGATAGTGAGAGCCAGGGCACCGTGTGAGCGAAAAGCCAGAGGGTTGCTGTCTGGTATGCCGGGATCGTGTCACGTCCCCAGACGGCGGGTGCAACGAGAACAATGCCGTCGAGGTCCAGCGTTGCGCGATCATTTGCAGTCAGAAGAATGGCGCCGCCCATGCTTTCGCCCAGCGCAAACACCGGAACGCCGGGATAGGCGTCCGCAATCGCAGTCACGGCATCTCTGGCGTCATCAGCAAGTAGGTCGTGCCCCGGCCACAGTCCTTTTTGCGGCGCGGCGCCGAACCCACGCTGATCATAAGCGATAACTGCGATGCCGTTTTGTGCCATCCATGGCCCAAAGCCTGAGAATGCATCGCTGTAGTCGTTGAAACCATGCAGCGCGAGGACGACGCCACGCGGCGTGGTGTCGGGCTCCCAGCGGCGCAGCGGAAGCTGGGTGCCGTCGGTGGTGACGTAGTGGGTTTCGGTCAGATTGGGGCGCATCGGGTTTTGGGCAAAGGGGCCGGGGTCCTGAATTCGTGGGGTGCAGGCGACGAGCGCAGACAGTGTCAGAATGATCAGGAGGGGCAGCCGCATCAGACGTCGCCCGATGCCTCGCGGGTCAGCTCAAGGAAGACATCTTCGAGATCGGGCTCTTCGGTTGAGAGGTCTGCAATGCGCAATCCGGCATCCGAGATTGCGGCAAGGATGTCACGTATTTCGGTTTCGCCGGTCCGGTAGCGGAAGACCAAATTTTGGTCGTCGGGCAGTTCGACGGTAAACCGGCTCAACCCACCCGGGAGCGCGGTGAGCGGTTCCGTGACGGTGATCCGCAACTCCTTCTTGTCGAGGCGGGCCACCAAAGCTCGGGTGTCATCACAGGCAATAACCTGGCCGCGGTTGATGATTGCGATCCGGTCGCAAAGCTCCTCGGCCTCTTCAAGATAGTGCGTGGTCAGGACCACGGTGGTGCCGTTGGTGTTGAGTTCCTTGACGAATTCCCAAAGGGAGCGGCGCAGTTCGATGTCGACACCGGCGGTGGGCTCATCGAGAATCAGAACCGGCGGGTTGTGGACGAGGGCTTTGGCGACCAGAAGCCGGCGACGCATGCCGCCCGAAAGTGAACGAGAATAGGCCTGTGCCTTGTCCGCGAGGCCGACCCGGTCGAGGATTTCCATGGTCCGCCGTTCGGACGGTGGAACGCCATAGAATCCGGCCTGAACTTCCAGCATTTCATAGGGGCTGAAGAACGCGTCCAGATTGAGCTCCTGCGGGACGACACCGATTGCCGCGCGCGCATGGCGGGGTTCGCGGTCAATATCCAGTCCCCAGATGGATGCAGTGCCCGAACTTTTGACGACCAGCCCGGCAAGTATATTGATGAAGGTCGATTTTCCGGCGCCATTGGGGCCGAGCAATCCGAAGATGCCGCCGCGTGGTATGTCGAGGTCGATCCCGCGAAGCGCATGGACCTGGCCCCCGCCATCCCCGCGATACACCTTGTCCAGGCCGCGCGCCGAAATAGCCTGATCGGGCAAATCGTTAATGTGCTGTGGCTTGCGGGGCGCGGTCTTGTTCATATGATATGCCGAATTGGGGACTGAAAGCGTTCGGGAAGATATTGTCGCGCGAAAGCGCTTCGCCTATGTATGGCGTCTACGCCAAAGGCACAACCGCCCGCGGTGCCCGAAAGCAGATCGCAGGAGTTCGCTCGCCATGCAGCCGCCCGAAACGATTGAAGCCAACAGCCGCGAACTCGCCTGTGACGGCGGGGGCGCATTGGGACATCCACGGGTGTTTCTCAACATGGGTGAGAAGACAGAAATCGACTGCCCCTATTGCGGTCGCCATTTTGTGCTGTCGGCTGATGCGCCGGCTTCCTCCGGGCATTGACGTCCCCGTCCGCTGCACTTCCCCAGCCAATCACAACCCCGCGCATGCAGTTGATGCCTGTCGGGCGTGAGCTTGCGCGTGCTTTGCTCACCGATCGAAAGGGCGCGGCTGCGCTGGCGGATGGCCTGATTCATCGGGACTTCCCCGATGCCGAGCTGGCAACCAAGCTGCCCGCCTTTGCCCAGCGCCTGGATGATGCCGCCAATCCGGCGCTTGGGCATACAGCCCCGCGCGATCCGGCGGGCTGGGGTCTCTGGCTGTTTCGATATGATGCCGAGCGGATGGTTGTCGGTGCGGCGTCTTTCACAGGGCCGCCCAATGCGGCGGGTGAAGTTGAGCTTGGCTATCAGATCGTGCCAGCCCATCGCCGTCGGGGCCTCACCGTGGAAGGTTGTCGTGCCTTGATCGAATGGGCCTTCCATGACACCGCAACCAGTGCCGTCATCGCCGATTGCACGGCGGACAATACGGCCTCGATCCGGACGCTTGAGAAACTGGGCTTTGTCCATGACCGTACGACCCGCGAACGGCTTTATTGGCGGCGTGGCCGCATAAATTAGTTGGGCAGCGTCACATTCCCGGCTTCGTCGATGGCAAAGCCCGGATTCCACGCGACCTCCCAGAGATGCCCATCGGGATCTGCGAAATAGCCTGAGTAACCGCCCCAAAATGCATCTTCGGCCGGTTTTGCTATTTTGGCACCGATGGTTTCGGCGTGCGCCAGCACGGCATCAACTTCGTCTTTGGAGCGCGTGTTGTAGGCAAGTGTGACACCCCGAAATCCGCTCCCTTCGGCATTGTCCAGCGCGGCGTCTTCAGCCAGCGCGTCACGCCCGTATAGCCCGAACACCACACCAGGGCATTGGAAGAAGACGATGTTCTCGTTGCTGAGTTCAGACGGGGTCCAGCCCATCCCATCGGCATAGAAAGCACGACTGCGTGCCAGGTCACGCACGCCCAGCGTGATGAGGCTCAAACGTTGTTCCATGAAACGGCTCCTTCCGGGTGCAGGTGCAACCCTAGGGCCGCAGGTTCGACATGTCTGGTCTATACTGCAGGTCTTCAAAGAAGGGGAAGCTCATGGCTGACTACACACTTTATGCTCATCCGCGTTCCGGGAACTCCTATCGGGTGGCGCTGATGCTGGCCCTGACCGGCACACAATATGATTTTGAACTTGTGGATCTGATGGATGGGAGCAATCTGGCCCCGGACTTCCTGAAGGTGAATCCACTCGGCAAGGTGCCCGCGTTGCGCCACGGTGATCTGGTTTTGCGGCAAAGCCATGATTGTCTGCGCTACCTGACAGAGCAGACGGGCCAGTTTGGTCCGAAGGGCTGGGACGAGGAAGCCCGGGTCGGAGACTGGATCGGCTTTGCCATCGACTTTTTCGGCTATGGCGTTGCGCGCATGCGCTTTGAAATGAATTTCGGGGCGGGCCCGGGACCGGTCTATGATTTCTTCAAGAAAGTTGGGGACCGGGGCCTTGGCGTCATGGAGACCCATCTGGCCGACCACGAATGGCTGGCCTGTGGTCGACCGACGATCGGCGATATTGCGTGTTTTCCGGTCTCTACTTTTATGTCCGATGCGGGCTACGACGTGACCAAGTATCCCAACATCGCGGCTTGGCAGGATCGGTTCCGCGCACTGCCGGGATTTGGCTCCCAGCTCGACCTTATGCCGCACGACAACTGGCCGCCGAAATAGGGTGTTTGTAGGAATTCGTTAACGTCCGGCATGGCACATTGTCATGCATGAACATGCAGCAGAAATTCAGGGGTGATCCCGCGGGTGGCGACCCTTTTCTGGAGGACTTCTTTCGGGATTTGTCGCCTGCACTCGCGCGCAGTTTTACCGATGAGCAGTTGCGTGCGATCAAGATGAGTTTCGGGGCGCGTGAGCGCGGTGCCCATACGGTCGATCTTCGTTTCTCGATACCGCTTTTGCGCCGCTATGTGGTGCTGCTGATGGGGCGCGAACGCCGGACGGCAAAACGTCGCCGGAACGACCGCAAATTCCATCCTGTCGCGACCCTCAGCAATGCGATTGCGATGTCCGCGGTGGTCATCGTGGTGGCCGTGCCGGTGTTCCTGGTTGGTTACGGCGTGAAGTCCTTTCTGGGGATCAACATCATGGAAGCCGGGGGCGCCCATGCGGTCGTTGAGGAACTGCGTCAGAACCTCGTTATCGCCATCAAAGGCAACTAGGCGTTACCTCGCCCGCAACTAGAATTTTTCTGCCCAGGGGCGCAAATCCATTTCGAAGGTCCAGGCATCGCGCGGCTGGACATGCAATTGCCAGAAGGCTTCGGCGATGGAATCCGGGTCCAGCATCCCGTCTTCTCCGCGCCTATCCGCAGCCTCGGGGAATGCGCCTCTGATCTTGTCACCGTCGATCAGTCCATCAACGATCACATGACCCACATGCACGCCTTGCGGCCCGTATTCGCGGGCGGTGGATTCGGCCACCATGCGCAGGCCGGCCTTGGCTGCTGCGAATGCCGCATGGCCTTCCGCACCACGCAGGGAGCCCGTCGCGCCGCTGAATATTAGTGAACCGCCACCATTCGCTGTCAGACGGGGCGTGGCGGCCCGGGCGACCAGAAATCCGCCGAAACAAGATACCCGCCAAAGATGCTCGAACAGCCAGGCCTCGGTTTCGGCGAGCGGGTGTTTGACGTTTGCCCCCGGATTGAAGGCCACGGCGCGCAATGTGCCTTCCATGGCGTCGATATCCGTGAAGACCTGTTCAACCTCGTCTTCTTTGCGCACATCGAGTTGTGCGATGGACACGATTCCGCCCGCAGCCTGAATTTCGGCGGCCCGTTCTTCAAGCCGTTCGACGGTGCGTCCGGCGATCACCACATGCAGCCCACCCGCCGCGTAACGCCGGGCGATGGCAGCGCCAAGGCCGCGTTCGGGCCCGACACCGATCACAAGGGCTATATCTGGCATCGGAGTTTCCTTTTTCTTGTGCACGTTCTTGTACACAGGGACGGCTGTTTGGCGTGGGCGATTTGCGCTAAACCTAGGATATGGCTGCACCAAAGAAAACCAATGGCGGAACCGGTGACGATGTCCCCGCGCGCCTTTATCTGATCGACGGCTCGGGCTTCATTTTCCGTGCCTTTCACTCAAGCCCGCTGGATGCGTTTCGCCGCTCGGATGGTGTCTACACCAACGCCGTGAATGGTTACTGCGCGTTGCTGATGAAGATGATCGACCGGGCACGTGACGATGGCGCCTATGACTATATGGCGGTGATCTTTGACGCTTCGCGAAAGAATTTTCGCAACGATATCTATCCCGAATACAAGGCCAACCGGGACGCCCCGCCCGAGGAGCTGCGCCCGCAATTCGCGCTGATTCGCGAAGCAACGGTGGCCTTTGGTCTGCCCTCGATTGAGCTGGAAGGCTATGAGGCCGACGATCTGATTGCGACCTATGCCCGGGAAGCCGAGGCCCAAGGCATCGAGACTATCGTGGTGTCCTCCGACAAGGATCTGATGCAGCTCGTCCGCGAGCATGTGTACATGTTTGATCCGATGAAGGATCTCGTGATCGGGCCCGATGAGGTGATGGACAAGTTCGGGGTGACCCCTGACAAGGTTGTCGATGTGCAGTCGCTCGCCGGGGATTCCACCGACAACGTGCCCGGTGTGCCGGGGATCGGTGTGAAGACCGCAGCCTTGCTGCTCGATGAATATGGTGATCTCGACACGCTTCTTGAGCGCGCCGGGGAGATCAAGCAGAACAAGCGTCGCGAGAACCTGATTGAGTTTGCCGATCTGGCCCGGGTCAGCCGCGAATTGGTGCGCCTGAAAGACGATGTGGAAACCGACCACAAGATTGAAGACTTCGCGCTGAAAGACCCCGACCCGGCAACGGTTGTGGAATTTCTCAAGGCGATGGAGTTCCGCACGCTGACCCAGCGGGTCGAAAGCCGGTTCGTCGCCGAAGGCCTGATGGAAGAGAGCGCGACAACGGCTGCCGCCCCCATCGCAGCGCCGGTGGATGCGACCTATGAATTGGTGCAGGACGAGGCCGCGCTGCAAGCCTGGGTCGACACCGCCCGGAACGCAGGCTTCGTGGCCTTTGATACGGAGACGACCTCGCTCAATGCCATGCGGGCGCAGCTGGTCGGGTTCTCGCTTTCGACGGTGCCCGGGCAGGCGTGCTACGTGCCGGTCGGTCATGTGGAGGCGGTGTCTGACGAGCTGGACCTTGGCGGCGATCAGGGTGGCGGCGACGACGGAGCGCTCAAGCAGATCGACATGGTGGCCGGACTGCGGGTGCTCAAGGACCTGATCGAGGATCCCTCGATCCTTAAAGTTGCCCAGAACGCCAAATACGATTTGCTGGTACTGCGCCGGGCAATGGAGAAATACCTGCCCGATGAATCTCCGCTCGCACCTGTCGCCATCGATGATTCGATGTTGATGTCCTATGTGCTTGATGCCGGTCGAAACAAGCACGGACTTGATGATCTGTCTTTCCGCCATCTCGATCACGAGAACATCAAATACGAAGCCGTGGTCGGGAAGGGCAAGAAGCAGATTTCCTTTGCGGAAGTCCCGCTGGAGGCCGCACTGGATTACGCCGCCGAAGACGCGGACATGACCGGGCGGCTCCACGCCAATTTCAAGCGCCGCCTTGTGGGTGAGCGCATGGCGACCGTCTACGAAACCATCGAACGCCCGTTGGTGCCGGTGATCGTTGAGATGGAGCGCGCGGGCATTCGCGCGGATGCCGAAACCCTGAAAGACCTCTCGAAGGATTTCGCCAAACGCATGGCGGAGCTGGAGATCAAGGCCTACGAGCTGGCCGGTGAGGAATTCAATGTCGGCTCTCCCAAGCAGCTCGGTGAGATTCTGTTCGACAAGATGGGTCTTGAGGGCGGCAAAAAGGGCAAGACCGGTGCCTATACCACCTCGGCAGATGTGCTCGATGAACTGGCCGCACAGGGCCATGAACTGCCACAGAAAATCCTCGAGTGGCGGCAGATGCAGAAGCTCAAATCGACCTATGCCGACGCGCTTGTGGAGCAGATCAACCCGGACACCGGGCGGGTGCACACCTCCTACGGCATGGCGATCGCCCAGACCGGGCGATTGTCTTCAAATGATCCCAACCTGCAGAACATTCCGGTGCGCACAGAGGAAGGCCGCAAAATTCGCGCCGCCTTCATGGCCGACAAGGGCAACAAGCTGGTCAGCCTTGATTATTCACAGATTGAGCTGCGCGTGGTGGCCCATGTCGCCGGTGAAGAAGCTCTGATCGAGGCCTTCCGCGATGGGCAGGACATTCACGCGATGACCGCCAGTCAGGTCTTCAATGTGCCGATCGAGGGCATGGACCCGATGATGCGGCGCAACGCCAAGGCGATCAATTTCGGGATCATCTATGGCATTTCGGCCTTTGGTCTTGCCAACAATCTGAACATCGGCCGGGACGAAGCCCGGGATTACATTGCCGCCTATTTCGAACGCTACCCGGCGATCAAGCGCTACATGGAAGACACCCGCGAGGAGGCCAAGGAGGCCGGCCATGTGGACACGATCTTCGGGCGCCGCATTCATTTGCGTGGCATCAAGGACAAGAATCAGGCCGTTCGCGGCTTTGCCGAACGTCAGGCGATCAACGCGCCCATACAGGGGGCGGCTGCCGACATCATCAAACGCGCCATGATCCGCGTGCCCGACGCGCTGGCCAAGCACGACTTCCAATCAAAGATGCTGCTCCAGGTCCATGACGAATTGCTGTTCGAAGCGCCCGAGGGCGAGGTCGACAACCTGATCGAAGTCATGCGCGACGTCATGGAAAACGCCGCCGCCCCGGCCGTGAACATGTCTGTGCCGCTGGTCGCCGATGCGGGTGTGGGCGACACCTGGAACGAGGCGCATTAGGCGTCAGTTCACGTTTGCGGGGTCTCATTTTTGCGGGAATGGCGAGCCTGATTTTGGTTGTAGGTTCTTAATTCTTGAAAGCGTTGTGCCGCCTGGACGGGTGCACAGCCCCTTTTTGCGCGCTAGGATGACCCCAACAATATTGGTCAAAATATTCATGGGGAGGACGTGCCATGGCGCGCGAACAGAAACGAGTTCAGACGATCGAGCCGGAAGCAATCGACGGCCAGTTCGAGGATTTTTATGGGGCTGTGACCCGACTACTGGGGCGGGTGCCGCATTTCTACCGCACGATCTCCAACGCACCGTTTCTGGCGATGCTGTTCCTGCCGATCAATGCGAGCGCCCAGCGCGAATGGCCGGGCACCCGGATCAGCGGCAAGATCAAGGAAATGGTGGTCATCAAGACCAGCCATGTGAACGAGTGCGAGTATTGCTACGCGCACAACACCTCATTGGGTCAGGCGGCCGGCATCACCCATGAGCAGATTATCGAGATGTCGTCCGACGATTACCTGACGTCAAATCTGTTCAACGAGCGCGAGAAGGCCGCGATCCTTTGGGCCGAGAACGTGACCCGCAATACGGCCCAGAAAAACGAAGACGCCTATACCCGCCTGAAAGCAAATTTCAGCGAGGGTGAGATTGTGGAGATGACCATGCTCTGTGGCATGTTCAATATGATCAACCGGATCAATGATTCGCTTGATGTTGCCATCGAGGCCCAGCCCGAGATCGACAAGATTCAGGGCTCGCTGCATATGGATCCCGCGAAAATGGGCGAGTATCTGCGCTGGCTTGGGGACAACTGGCCGGACGAATTCGAGACCATGAACAAGCAGGCCGAAGATGCAGCCGCCTGATCTGCGCGGGAGAGCCTCAAGGTTTTACCGGGCTTATCAACAGGCTCATCCACAATTCACCTGTTGCTGTTCATTAGGGGTTGCTGACATTCACGCCAGCCTGCGTTAGTTTTTTGTGTGTCGGGGGGCGAACCACTAGCATTTTCAGAACACGCTCACACCGTGCCTGAAAATCATCTTCTTTCGGGCAAAGTTTGAACATCAACCAGGCGGCATATCGGGCGCATGGCCATTACGTCGAAAAATGAGATTGCTGACTTTGAGGGACCGGATCGGGACCCAAAGGATTCTGACGCGATGTCCAATGTGGTGCGGGCGCCAGAACCTATTGCAGCTTCTCAGGCCGAGGCCTCCGAGACGTCCGGTGATGTTGCCGATTTGGCAGTACCGGGTGTTTGGGTGTTGTGCCGCAAACAGGCGAGCGGTGATGTTGAGGCCGTTCGTGCTTTTGACGATGAGGCACGCGCGCGTGCGGACCTTGAGCTCGCCGCCAGTGTTTCTAATGACGAATTCTGGGTCGCGACGGTCCCGCTGATTGCGGCGGCCCCGGAAGGTGAGAACGGTCCGAACGGGATCAGCCGGGTTCAGGCGCTTGCGCTGAGCTGGCTGGCTCAGGGTGCGCTTGCCGAAGTGTCGGTTCCGCTCGATGGGCCGGTGGTTGTCAGTCCCCGTCACGTGCGCGGTTTCGTATCTGTACCGACCCATGAGTGGCAGGATATGGAGGACCGCGGTTGGGTGCGCGATGGACTGATCACCCCCAGTGGTGCTGACCAGGTCGGGCTTGTCCGCAAGATGTCGGACCACGACATCGGCTGATACCGGGGCTTGGTTTCGTCCCCGTTCCTGCAGAGTGACTTTTGAAAAACTAGGGTTCAGACGTCGAGCTGTTGTACCGGCTCGAGTGCGACTTGCTCCCAAAGGCGGAGCGCCAGCGTGAAGCGTGAACCGTTGCCTATCTCACTTTCCAGAGTGATGTCACCGCCCATCAGCTGGGCGAGGTTGCGCGCTACGTGCAGGCCGATGCCGACCCCTTCGGTATTCGTGGTGAAGGTGTCGTCGCGAACCCGGTGGAACCTGTCGAATACAGCCTGTTGCTGTTCGATCGGGATGCCGAGACCTGTGTCCCAGACAGTGATGTAGAGCAAGTCTGCCTTGCCAGGGACAATATCTATCCCGACGTTTCCGCCCTCGCTCGTGAACTTTATTGCGTTGGTCAGCAGATTGATCAGGATCTGACGTGCCGAAGTGCGATCGGCGAGAATTGTCAGGTCTTCAGGGATTTTCGGAATGGAGAGTGCGATGTCACACATTTCAGCGCGCACCTCGACCATCGAGATCGTGTCGCGGATCAAGTCCGCCACACTGGTTTCGATAAGAGCCATATCTGCGGTTTCGTTTTCAATCCGGACCGTGTCGAGCAGGTTGTCGATGATCTGTACCAGGTGACCTGATGCAGAGAGGATGTTGTCCAAATAGGAGGGCAACCGCTCGGGGACCGTGTCGTCGATCATGCGTCGGCTCAGTTCTGCAAACCCGATGATCGCGTTCAAGGGCGTGCGCAATTCGTGGCTGGTCAGAGCCAGGAAGTCGCTCTTTGCTTCTGATGCGGATTGTGATTTTTCGAGTGCTTCGCGAAGATGCTCGTTACTGACCTCCAGTGCATCCATGGCTTCTTCAAGTTTTTCACGGGCCACGACCGCGTCACGCTCGGCCTCGAGCGCGCGCGTGACGTCGGTGCCAGTCCCGCGATATCCCAGGAACCGACCTGTGTCAGAATCAAAGAACGGGGTTGCACTCAGATGGATGCGGCGTGCCTGCCCTGTCTCGTCGCGCATCAGGAACAAGCGGTTCCGGAACGGTCGACGATCGGCCATCAGGCGGTTGAGGTCGGGAATTCCGGGCATCGGATCCGGCAGGGTGCCCAGCGACAACATGGCCTTGCCAAGATGTGCGTCCGGGGGCGCGCCGGTGATGGCCGCAATCCGCGCCGAGACTTCCGTCAGACGCATTTCGGTGTCTGTTTCCCAAACCCAGTCAGAGGTTGACCGGATAACGTCGGTCAGCTTGTCATCGAGTGCCGTTAGCCGTCGTTCGGCTGCTATACGTTGGGTGATGTCTTCGAAATAGCCATAGACGACGGGCGCGCCGTTCTGCTGGCTAAGAAAGTGGCGACCGCGGAAGACGCGTTCTACGCCGCCAGCTTCGCTGTAAATACGGCCCGGCTCAAAATGTCCTGTTTCGACGAGCGTATTGATCATCTGCTGCAGGGCTGGTGGCGCGGTTACGAGCTTGCTGTCGGTCTCCGAGATGTCCCAGACCGCGCGTGCAAAATAGATGAATGTGTCGTTGTGCCAGAGAATTTCTCCCTCCGGCGTTGCCATATAGGCGGGGCCCAGATGTTCCAGAAGGCCCGGATGTGGGCCGTCATTCTCCGGCCGTTCCGCTGACGGGACGCCTGTTGGCTCGCCCTTGGAGAGCGCTGCTGCACCACGGCGCGCACGCCGTGAATACACTCTGCCTTTTTCGCCTGCCGATTTGTGGCGAACTACCTGTGTCACGATCGTTGTCCCTCCCCCGAAAGACTCTGAAGCGTCGTTACTGTTGGTTAACCAATTTAAGTCGGAAACGTTTATAAAGTGTTAGCGAAAACGTAAAGTATTTTTGTTATATTTCAATGACTTTACAAATTTTGTTGATGCGTCAACTTTAACTACACCACATTGTATGTACGCTTGTGCATTAATCCCGCATTAATTCGCCTCCGTCATTATGTCGCCACCACTGCTTGGTGTGATGATGAAGGAGAAAGTGCGTGGGTAATTTGGGATCGGCGGAACAGATCGATCAGGCAACGCCGACGGTATCGCCGAGTGTGGGCGGCCTCCGGAGTCTGACCCAATCGGAGGTCGACGCGCTGATCAAGTTGCACGCACGCTTTTACGCCGGGTTGCCGGGCGGCAGACGCGCTGATTTCGGGTTTTGCGATCTGAGTGAACTTTCACTGGTCGACGCGGATCTGGGTGACGCGAATTTTTCCGGTGCACGTATGGTCCGCACTGATCTTTCCGGTGCCCGGGCAGAGAATGCTGTATTTTTCTGCTGCGATATGCGTGATGCGGTTCTTGGCAAGGCCAATCTTCGGCGCACCGACTTGCGTGGTGCGAGCTTGCGTGGCGCCAACCTGACCGGGGCGGATCTATTTGAGGCGGATTTGCGTGAAGGCGTGATTGCCGAGACCGATGCTCTTGGAAATCTTCGATACCGCAATCATGAACAGGAACCCAACCAGTCAGATGTCGGTGAGGCGGTGTTCGCCAACGCAAACCTGGAGGGTGCAAACCTGTCCGGCATGCTGGCCATCCGCACGGACTTCTCTGGTGCGGTGATGAAGAACTGCAAAATGATCCGAGCGAATCTCAAGCAGGCGGATTTTACCGGTGCCAATCTTGAAGGTTCTGATTTGTCGGGCGCAGATTTGACCGATGCGAACCTGACCGATTCCGTTCTGGCGGGTGTTGATCTGACAATGGCGACCCTTCATCAGGCGCGGTTGGACAATGCCCTGACGGATGCGCCCGTTGGTACGCCGATGGCGGATCTTGACCCGCCGGTGCTCGATCAGATTGAAGACCATATCCGGTTCATTGAATCTGGTGGCGCGGAAGGAAATGCAGCCAATCTGTCGGGTGTGGACATGCGGCCAATCAAGCTGATGGCCAACCTCAATTTGGCGGCGCTCAGTGCACGCGGAACAACATTCTATGCCCTCGATATGAGCAGTGTGAAGTTTCAGGGCGCGCATCTCGAGGGCGCGGATTTTCGTTCTGCGAACCTTGAGGGGGCTGATTTGCGCGGGGCGAATCTCACCGGTGCAGATTTTTCTGGGGCTGTTCTTCGCGACTGCAATATGGGTCCGTTGATCATTAGTGCGAAGCGGCGACTCCCCACGCAACTGGTTGAAGCGAAACTCCGTAACGTAGACCTCAGGGGCGCAGATCTGGCGCAGGCTGTGCTCGACAGGGCAGATATTACCGGAGCGCGGCTCGATGGTGCCAAAACAGAAAGCGCATCCATGAACGGTGTTCGTGACGACGAGGCTGACACTGGCGCTCCCTGAATATTGCGGTGCAGCAAATTTGTCCCAAATTCTGACTCGCTATGGGACAGGAATCCTGTGCTAGGATTTTGCCATTAGCGTGCACCGCGGGGACGGGCTCACGCTCAGGAAGAGCAGATCCTTGATTGGTACCGCGGCGCCGAGTGCGTCAGGATTTACCGGTTATGAGTGATTCAGAGGTGACAGACGGCGGAGGGGAACGGATTTCCGCCACCGTCAAATGGTTTAATCCGATCAAGGGTTACGGCTTTGTTCAACCATCAAATGGTCTGGGCGATGCGTTTATCCATGTATCTGTTCTAGAGGCAGCCGGGCAGAAAGATCTGCAGGACGGTGCCGAGCTCGAATGCGAGATTGAACAGGGCCCGCGCGGTCCGATGGTTTCCGTTATTTTTAGCGTCACCGGTGGTGCCCCCGAAGTGGTGGTCGCCAGCGATCCGGATGCTCCGGCGATCGAAGGGGTGGTCAAGTTTTTTGATCCCAACAAGGGATATGGCTTCATCATGCCTGACGATGAAGGGCAGGATATTTTTGTGTCCGGCCGGGTAGTCGCGCAATCGGGGCTGCGGATGCTGGATGCGGATTCGCGTGTGCGTGTGACAACGCGTTCGGGGGAGAAAGGTCCTCTTGCTGTGACCGTTGAGCTGATTGAAGACGCCTGATCCGTTATCGGGCTTTGTGCCTACCAGACAGCGTTTTCGGACATCCAGTTTCTAATAGTTTCGTTGAACGCATCGGGTGATTCCCAATACGGGGAGTGGCCAACATCGGGCATATCGATCACGGTGGCGCCGGGCACCCAGGCTGCGATTTCATGCACGAAGTTTGGTGGGAAAAACTGATCATGTTCGCCGACCACGAACGTGGTTGGAACAGCATAGTCGGTGAAGTCTTTCGCTCCGAAACTCTGGTCGGGTCCTGCGATACGTGCGCGCCAGCCCGGGTCAAAGGCCGTGTTGAACGAGAGTATCTGTTTGTAGAGCTCATAGAGAGCAGGCTCACGATCATTGTACCCCGGGGCAAATGCCCGATCCGGGAGGGTGACGGTGTTGGCCCGTTCCAGTTCGGCAAGCCGACGCCGGATATCCATGGGGACGATCCCGGCCATGGAGGAGCTTACGATCAGCCCAGCCAAACGCTCTGGACAATCCCGCGCGAAACGCATTGCCGAGATACCTCCCATGGACTGCGAGACCAGTACGGACCGGGTCACGCCAGCAGCATCCAGTACGGCGGCGACATCACCCGATAATGCGTCAGCTCGAAAGTCATCACGCATGCAGGGGGAGCGCCCAAACCCGCGCTGGTCGAAAACGGTCACGGTATGTGTTTTTGAAAAATGTGCGACTTGTCGCCACCAGCTGGCTGCGTTTCCGGCGCGCCCATGCAGGAAGGTGATCGCGGGTCCCTGTCCGCAGGTCTCGTACCAGATATCGACGCCGTCGTTTCGGGTGTAGGGCATTTGTACATTCTCTCGGTTGGCGCGTTGGTTCGAATTTTCCCTGTTACAGTATCCCGCCCACGACCGTCAGTGAACGGCGTGAATGGCCTGCACCGCAACATCCGAGTGTCGGGTCGGTTGTTGACGAATGTTGAGGATATAGCCGGCGTCGTAGAGGCTGCGAGCCAGGATATCGATCTCGGTTTCAAGTGCTGAAGCGGCCTGGGGCGACACAAGCCAATTTATCAGAGACTTCGCATGCAATGCCGACTGGGATTGATGTGCTGCGATAACATTTAGAACACAAAGTTCGTCCTGACTGACGCTGCAACACAACAGGGGATGCAAGCGCACATGGCGTCGCGCGTGCAGGCCCAATGTGCGGAAGGCGGCTTCGAGAGATTCGCACATCCGCGTGGCCGCCCGCGGTCCGCATGTGCGGTTGAATTCGAGCACCACTTCCGGCCAGCGGGTCCGGTCGCTTACCCATTGGCGCAGCGCATGGAGCAGCAGTCGTTCGACGTAGGAGAGGTCGCCGGCAGAAATTGATTCCGGCGTCGGCTGGTTCATTTTGTTCATGTTGATTCCGTTGGGTCGATGATTGGCGAATAGCATTATATGCAAATGATAATCATTCGCAATTACTAATTGCCGTTCATGCAGTCCAGATTCTCGGAAGTCTTGAAATCAGATTTCGTGGCGGGCTTCTTTTGCCAGGCGGACGAGTTCTGCGCGGGCACCCGCGGCATCTTCGACGATGGTACTAAAATCAACCCTGGCATCGGCATCGTTGCGGGCCAAATCACAACCTTCGGGATCAATGCCTGTCATGCGCCAGTCCAAACCTGGTCGATCAGCATGGCTGTGCGCATAGGCCCGTATGGCGGCAGTGTGGTCCAGATTCATATGCTCAACGATATCCGCTTCTGCTTCAGTGAGGACTTCGACACGGGCTTTCCCTAGAACGACGTCCCCGGCATCGAGGGTTTCAATGCGACCAAACCCTCCGATGAA
This sequence comes from uncultured Alphaproteobacteria bacterium, assembly GCA_943787745.1. Lineage (GTDB taxonomy): Bacteria > Pseudomonadota > Alphaproteobacteria > UBA6615 > UBA6615 > JABJAG01. Next base: position 231,549 of record CALSNJ010000003.1, read on the forward strand.
ATGAACACTTTCGGGTACGAGTTGGTAGAGATGAAAATCAGCGAACGCCATATGATTGCGCGCGCCGTGGTGACGCCGAAGAAATCGGTCGTGCAATCGTGCGTCGTCACACGGCTCCATCTTTCCGATGATGGTTGCCCTGGACATGTTGATCGCTTCCACACCCGGGCTGGCAAATACCATCGATACACGATTGTCTGTTTTGAAGTTGCGGGTATGGCGCGCGAGATCTGACAGCAGGACGAGCGGCGTGGCGTCCAGTGCACAGGCTGCCAGGACCAGACTGCCATAGGGGCTGCCGCCTGTTTCGGTGTCCAGAGTGGACAGGGTCGCCGTCCGGTTTTTGCGGAGGAGCCGACGCGCCAACACGTCGCTCGGCTTTTCTCGATCATCAATGGTCATAGCGGCGCAAAGATTAGCGAACCACGCGCCGCCCGCAAGAGTTTCATGCGTTATTTCGCAGAACCGGTTTTGTGATCCTGACCATGTTGGCCCTCATGCTCCATTGCACCTTCCTTCATCATGATGTCCTTGGTTTTCATTTTCATGGGTGCAGATGTGGCGGTGCGGGCGCCGGCAGCCTCGATAACGGCTTCAATTTCCACGTCTCCGGCATTTTTGAAGGTCAGTGTGAGGGGAACGACTGTCTCTTCGAACAGAGGAGCCTTCAATCCCATGAGCATTACATGAAACCCGCCGGGAGCCAGTTCTACCGAACCGTTTGCGGGTATCTCCACGCTTTCGACACGACGCATGCGCATCACATTTCCATCTTTGATGTGGTTGTGGATTTCTACTTTCGCTGCATCAGGCGTTGAGCCCCCGATCAGGTGATCGGTAACATCGGTTTTGTTGCGGATTTTCATGAAGACGGCACCCACTTTTTGATTGGGTGCAGTTGCGCGTGACCATGGGTGGGAGATCACGAGGTTCTCGGACTCCTCCTCATGTGCCGCAGCAGGAAGGTTTGTTGTGAACACCAACGTGGCAGCAAGTAGAATCTTGAGCATCGGTTTTGAGCCCTCGGCATGGGTTTTGTGAAATCAGCCCTTCGATTGGCTGCGCATATGTTGGCGGATTGTTGCCGCCATTTCTTCGGGCGGCGTCTGATATCGGAACATGGAGGCGATTTCGCCTGTCGGTGACAACAAATAGACGAAGGATGTGTGATCCATCAGGTAGTAGGTGTAACTCGGGTCTTCGAAACGCCGGTAGAAGACCCGGTACTTCGTGGCCACATCGCGCACCTCTTGCTCGGTCCCTGTCAGCCCGACCAGGCGTTCATGAAACAACGGCACGTATTCGGACAGCACGTCTGGTGTGTCGCGTTCGGGGTCGATGGTGATCATGACGGGTCGAACACGTTCGCCGTCACCTTCCAGAAGGTCGATGGCTTCGGCCATCAGGCCGAGTTCGGTCGGGCAGACATCCGGACAAAAGGTGTAGCCGAAATAGATGAGGGCATAGTCGCCCGCAAGATCATCGCGCGTGAATTGCGCGCCGGTATGATCGGTCAGTTCAAACGGTCCGCCAATATCGACATTGACCACCATACCGCCGACAGCCGCGTTCTCGGGGGGATCGTCATGACGGAGGTTGAGCCATGCTCCGAATGCAAAGACCACAACAACAAGTGCGACGATGGCAATGTGCAGCTTTCTATTCATAGGGTGCGTTTAATTCCGATGACGGCCGTGTGCAATGTGGCCCGCCGTCGCATGTGTCCACCGGTCGCACGTTCTTCACGTTTCCGTTTGTGTCAACAAAATGGCCCCGCCAGCAAAAACCCTTTATATCCGGGCCGATTGACGAACAAACTTCACCGCAAATGCGCCATAATGAAACACGAAAGTGATTGAAGGCGGCATTCGACGTCGGAACTCTCGTTCGATCACAAATAGGGGACCCCTAAACTATGGCCCAGACAATCGCGTTGGTCGATGACGACCGGAATATTCTCACATCGGTCACAATGGCTCTTGAAGCTGAGGGCTATCACGTCAGCACCTATGCCGACGGCGACGAGGCCTTGACCGGGTTGACCCAGACGCCGGTTGATCTTGCGGTCCTCGATATCAAGATGCCGCGTATGGATGGCATGGAACTACTTGGGAAGCTTCGCAATTCCTCCCAAATGCCGGTTATCTTTCTGACCTCCAAAGATGATGAGATTGATGAAGTTCTGGGCCTGCGCATGGGCGCAGACGATTACATCACCAAGCCGTTTTCGCAGCGTCTTCTGATTGAGCGTATCCGCGCCATTCTTCGGCGCTCGGAAGCCGAGCAGTTGTCACAGGATGGCGAGAGTGATTCTGTGGTTCGGCGCGGTGATCTCGTTCTCGACCCAATCCGACATTTGTGCACATGGCTCGATCATGAAGTGACTCTGACTGTGACCGAGTTTCTTATTCTTGAGGCTCTTGCGCAGCGTCCCGGTCATGTCAAAAGTCGCGATCAGCTCATGGATGCCGCCTATGGCGAAAACATCTATGTGGATGACCGCACCATCGACAGCCACATCAAGCGATTGCGCAAAAAGTTCCGTGACGCCGATGACAATTTCAGCCAGATCGAAACCCTGTATGGCATCGGCTATCGCTACAAAGACAATTGATCTTTGCAGCACGCGGCCTGGGCTGCGTGCTGGACGTCACCGGGGGAGGGGATGACGATGGATGCGCGCCAATCAGACTATGCGACGGGCCATCCCGATCACGCGTCGGGAAAGGTGCGCAGTCGATCTGATTCTGAAGGCGGCCTGCCGGCATCTTCGCGCTGGCGTGCGCCCATCATCGCCGTTTTTTCATGGTTGTTGCGTCGTCGTCCTTCCTCTTCACTAACCCGACGTATCCTCGCCATAAATTTGCTGGTGCTTGCTGTGCCGGTCGGCGGGTTCTTTTTTCTCGACCAGTATCAGGAAAGCCTGATCGACGCGGAAATCGAAGCCCTGCGTGTGCAAGGGGAGGTTTTTGCTGGTGCACTAGGTGCCGGTGCCGTTGTGATTGCGCCGGGTGTTGGGCAACTGGTCGACCCTGTCCGTGCAAGCCTGATGCTGCGTCGTCTGACGGCCCCCACCCAGACCCGGGCGCGATTGTTCTCGGAGAATGGGGCCCTTGTGACCGACACCCAGGCCTTGATCGACCCGCGTGGGTTGGTGCGTGTGCGCGAACTGCCCCCAACAGACGGGTTTGCGCCCTGGACATGGTTGCGCGATCGTTTTGAGGCGGTTCTGAACTGGTCACCCAATCAGGGCGAATTGCCGATCTATCAGGAACGTGTGCCGCAGCGTGCCAGTGATTACCGGGAGGCCATCTCCGCACTTACCGATGAGGCGGGCGCGACCGTGCGCCGTCACGAATCCGGCGGCATGGTGATTTCTGTTTCCATTCCGGTGAAGCGTTACAAGCAAGTCGTTGGGGCGCTGATGCTGTCCCACGGCAGCGGTGAAATCGAGCGTGCCATGCGTGCCATTCGCATCGACATTCTGCAGGTCTTCGGTGTGGCTTTGGCCGTGACCATTCTGCTCTCGGTTTATCTGGCCGCCACGATTGCGCGTCCGCTCAAACGGCTTGCTGCGGCGGCTGAACGCGTGCGATCGGGATCGGGCCGATACACCTCTATTCCCGACTTTGCCGGACGACGGGATGAGATCGGTGATCTGGGGCGGGATTTACGCGCCATGACCGAGGCCCTGTGGCAGCGCATGGATGCGATTGAGCGGTTCGCCGCTGACGTTTCTCACGAGATCAAGAACCCGCTGACATCCCTGCGCAGTGCTGTCGAAACTGTCGCCCGCGTTGAAGACCCCGCACAACAGAAAAAGTTGATGTCGATCATTCTCGATGATGTGGCGCGGCTCGACAGGCTGATCAGCGATATCTCTGATGCGTCCCGTCTGGATGCTGAGCTCAGTCGGGATCCGCCGTCTGAGTTGGATCTGCGCGATGTGCTGAGTGCGCTGGTGGATATTCATGCTGCGACATCGGAAGTGAATATCGTGATGGATGTACAGCCCGGCAGCGACCTGACGATCTGCGCCTTTGAGGACCGTTTGGGGCAGGTGTTCCGCAATATCATCACCAACGCCCAGTCCTTCAGCCCTGCCGATGGCCGTATTGTGGTCGCGGCATCGCGATCTAACCGGCGCGATGGGGATGTCGTCATGGTGACTGTTGATGATGAAGGTCCGGGTATTCCAGAGGCAAACCTCGAATCGATTTTCCGACGTTTCTACTCTGATCGTCCGACCACGGGTCCGGACGGAAAGGCCGAACGGCTTGGTACCCATTCGGGCCTCGGTCTTTCGATATCACGGCAGATTGTCGAGGCTGCAGGTGGCGAACTCTGGGCTGAAAACCGCCGCGATGCGGATGGACGGATCGAGGGTGCGCGATTCACGGTTCTGTTTCCCGCCGTGTAGTTCCTAAAGAACGATCAGCAGCAGAAGTGGAAGCGTTGCCAGCGAGAACAGGGTTGAAACCATGATGACGCCGGCCACCTGCTCGGCGCTGTTGTCGTACAGTTGCGCCCATAGATAAGAGAACAATGCCGCCGGTCCGGCCGATTGCAGGATTACGACACCACGTGTGACGGGATCCAGATCAAGAAACTCCGTGATCACAAGCGCGGCAACGAGCCCGAGACCGATCCGCAGAACCGAGACATAGATGCTGTTTTGCAGGCTCAGAACGTTCAGGCGCGCCAGTGCGACGCCCAGCGCCAGGAGGTTCAACGGAATAGCCGCGCCGCCGATCAGCTTGGTTGTGTTCAGGGCCCAGGCGGGAGGTGTGGTGGCGGTGAACAGAAAGATCATCGAGAGGATGGCGGAGTAGATCAGTGGCTGGCGCAGAACGAGTTTGTAGGAAAGTTTTCCGGCCGCGATAAGCTGACACACAGTGTACTGGACCAGCGCGTAGATCGTGTAACTGGCGATTGCGAGCGCCAATCCCGCCTCGCCAAAGGCAAACAGGCCCAGCGGCAGGCCCAAATTGCCGGAGTTTGGGACCAGGATGGGGGGCAGGAAGGCGCGCAGGGGAAGGCCTTTGAGCTTGAGCGCCAACGCTCCGATGGTGGCAACACTTAGCATCACAAGAATTGTGGCGATGGCCACCTGACCATAGGCGGTGAGCGAGATGTCCAGCCCGGTCATGGTCGCAAAAACCAGGCAGGGGGTCAGCACATAGACCGTGGACCGGGTGACGAACTCGGTTGGAAAATCCACACCACTGCGCTGCCAGCCATAGCCGATGGCCACAGTGACAAATATCGGTATCAGAATAGCGGCAAATTCAGAGAACACGGATAGCGTCCGAGTGGCGGGGCGGGGAATGTATTCGACTTAGCACGCAGTCCGGGGAAGTGTCGCGGTCATCATCGGGCAGGACAGCCATATGAGGAGCAGTCTATGATCATCGCGACTTGCACATCGGCAGGCGCGAGAATAGTGTGCGTGCGTCTTATATAAGACCGGTTTGCACAAGAATCGAAAACTAAAACGCGGAAATTCGCCGCGGTGAACCAGGAAAAGAGTGGGGATTTAAAATGAAGCAGATCAATGTTGGTGTAATCGGGCCGGGCTGGTGTGGCGGAATTCGTGCAAATGCGTGCGCAATTCACCCTCTGGTGGATGAGCTGCATCTGGCAGAAATCAATGCCGAGCGGCTCGCGGTTGTGAAGGGCGAGACCAACCCGACGTCAACCACGGATGATTACCACCAGATTCTGCGCAATCCCGACGTCGATGCCATGTTCATCTCGGCCACGCCGGAATCAACGCACTACCCGATGATCCGGGATTGCCTGGAAGCCGGGAAGCACGTGTTTGTGGAAAAGCCCGTATCTTCGACGATGGAAGAGGCCGATGAGGTCATCGCGCTGGCGGAGAAGAAGAACCTGAAGTTCACCGTTGGTTATTCGCAGCGCTTCAAGCCGAAATTCGCCTTTGTGCACAAAGCGATCAAGGACGGGACGATCGGTGAACCGGTGACCTGTCTGGTCAGCCGGAACGTGACCCGCGAGCTTGGTGACAAAATCACCGGGCGCACGAAGATGTCGCCGGCGGCCATGGAGGCGACCCACGATCTTGATTTCCTGCTCTGGTGTCTGCGGCCCCGAAAGCCAATCCGGGTCTATTCACAACAATCGGGCAAGCTGTTCGCACGTGACAGCGATACGCCCGACCATCAGTGGATCATGGTGACCATGGATGACGGCACCACTATCACGGTGGGCGCGGGTTGGATTTTGCCCCTGGGTTACAAAAACTATTCGCAGTGCTGGATTGAAGTCATCGGTACAGATGGTGCGCTCACCATCGACGATACCCATAAGGAAGTTCAGATCAACACGGTCAAAGACGGCATCCAGTATCCGATGTCGACCATGCCAGGCGAACCGGTCGATCATGTCTTTGCCGGCCCCATGAAGGCGGAGACAGATCATTTCATTGAAGCGGTCGCACTGGACCGTCCGGTCATGGTTCTGCCGTCGGAAGCGCGTGAAGTGATGGATGTCTATGCCGCGGCTGATCTTTCAGCCGAGCGCGGGGAGCCGGTCCTGCTGCCGCGCAATGACACATCTGGGTCCATGGCCGCCGAATAGGCAGTGCATGAGCCTGGCGCCGGGAGGCCGGTGTTTTTCTGCAACCGGCCTTCCAACGCATGCCCGGTCTGCATGTGACCATACAGTTCCTGTGCTTGACCTTTTGGGAAGGGACACGAGCTGACCATGCGTCAGTGTGATCGGGGCATCGCCTCCTTATTGCCAGGGTGATGTTGTACCTCAGGGGGAGAAAGTAATGGACAATGGAATTTGGGCAACCTGGTACGATCTGCCGGAAGATGGGCGTGACGAATATCTGGACTGGTTGCACAGCGACTATTTGCCGTCGATCCAGTCCCGCCCGGGTGTCGCGTGGGCCGCACATTACCGCAGCGATGGTGGCGGGCCGGATATGCAGAAGGTGCGCGACGTCTTTCCCGAAACACAGAACACCAAGGACCTTGGCACCGGAACCCAGTTCCTGATGCTCGTGGGTGCGCCCGAGCCATGGACATTGCTGGCCCCAAGCGTGATGGATGAACAGGCAGCTCTGACCGGTGAGGCCCGAAAGATGCTCGACCTGCGCGAAGGTGTCCGGCCCTGTATCTTCACAACCTTCGCCCGCGTCGATGGCCCGGACATGCAAGAGCGCCCGGCCGGGACGACCCCGGGCCCGGCGATCCAGATGGGCAGTTTCCGTATTGGCGACTTGAAGAACGAGTTCGATGTCGGTGCCTGGTACGCCCAGTATCGTCTGCCCCATATGGCGCAAATGAAGGGCTGTATCGCTGCCCGGGTGATGGTTTCGGTTGCCGGGTGGGCGAAGTATTCGGTGATGTACGAGTTTACGTCTCTGCAGGCGCGGATGGATAGTTTCGAGCTGCCCCATGAAGCGCTGGCGCTGGACGAAGAGGAATGGACGGGCCGGGTCGTGCGTTACACCCAGCACACGCCGGGTTCACCGACGGTGGGTGAGCGCATCTGGCCACCGGTCGAATAGAACTGCTTTAGAACTGAAGGAGAATATCTGATGGCTGTACTGCCCCTGATCACCGATGAAGATGCCACGCCGGAACAGAAGGCAATCTTTGACGGTTCAACAGCGCTTCTCGGCCGGGTGTCCAATTCGACTCGTCTGGCCGCCGCCTCACCGAAACTTATGCAGCCCTTGATGGGTTTCTTTATCGCCGCTTTGCGGCAGGAAATCACGGGTGAACTCGATGTCTGGACCAAGATGTTGGTTATCGTAAAAACATCAATGCTCAATGGCTGCGCTTATTGCATTGGCCATAACACAACGCTGGGGCGCGCGCTCGGGATGACGGATGAACAGACCCAAGCGCTGGAAGGGGATTACAAGAACTCTGATCTTTTCAGTGAGGCTGACAAGGCTGCGATCGCGTGGGCCGAATGTCTGACGGAGCGTCACTATCACCGCGACAAGACCGCGATGGCTGAACTCAAGACTCACTTCAACGATGTGCAGGTGCTTGAGATCACCATGGTGTCGGGTTTCTTCAATTTCTGGAACCGCTTCAACGATGCGATGGAACTGGATATCGAGGATTCCGACAATATGAACCGCTTCAAGAAGTCGACGGTTCTCGATCCCGAAGATTACGTCGCCTATATGCGGTCCTGCTGGTGGAATGCCGAGGACGCGATGGACGATTATCAGGCCAAGGCCGCAGAATAGGATTCAGACCCATGGCAGAGTTCGATATCAAGTTCAGCGGCTATCAGGGCCCGCGTTCGATCCACAATCGCGCCGTGCAGGTGTTTGGTGATTCTCTTGCCAACAGTCTTGGTGACCGGGTGGGATTCGAGCATGTGCTCAATGTGACAGAGGCGGGCCGCAAGGCTGCCGATCTCCTGACCATGGTGGCATCGGGTGAGACGACCCTGTGCTATTTTTCCTCCAGTTATCTCGCAGACAAAGTTCCCGAGATCGCATTGTTCGACCTTCCGTTCCTGATTCGGGATCGGGCGCAGGCCTATGCGATGTTGGACGGGCCACTTGGCCAGCTGGTTGTCGACAAGATGGCCGAGGCTGCCGATTTCAGGATTGTCGCCTGGTGGGACAATGGCTTTCGGCATTTTTCCAACGGTGTTCGCCCGATCCGGACCCCCGCGGATTGCGAAGGCCTGAAAATCCGGACCTTGTTCAGTGAGCTCCAGCAGCAAAGTTTTGCCGCGATGGGATTTGAGCCGGTGCCGCTCGACGTTGCCGAATTGCCCGGCGCGTGTGCGGACGGAACTGTTGATGCGCAGGAAAACCCGCTGACCAACACGTTCAATTTTGGGATCAACGAACACCATCGCTGGATCACCATGAGCGGGCATTTCTTTGGCCCATGTGTGGTGTTGGCCCACAAGAAGACATGGGATGCCTGGCCCGAAGATGTCCGGAATGCCGTTCAGGCCGCGCTGGCCGAGGCGACACCCGCGCAACGTGGATTTGCAGCTGCCGAAGATGAGGCGATCAAGTCCCGGATGGACCCGGGTCAGAATGAATTGATCGAACTCTCCGAAGACGAGCGCGCGGCCTTTGTTTCCGCGGTCGCCCCGGTGGTCGAGAGGACCATGAGCCAATTCAGGGATGAGTTGTTCGAGTATCTGCCGCGCGGCTAGATGGTTTCACGTTGGAAGTCGTCAGATGCAGGCCTGGGATGCTCAAAACCTCCGTTTCGGGGGAAGCAGCGTGGTTTTGAGGGAATCGAATGGGCCGCAGGATTTCTTTTGATTTTTATCCTGTCTTCTTCGCTGTTGTGTTGTTTGCAGCGCCGGCGGCGTAGGCGAACTTTTCCAGAAGGGGCCAACCCGAATTTTGAGTATGAGTTCGGCGTGACTCCTTTGATGAACGCAGCTCTGCGCGGAAATTTGCGCTCGGCCGTTCTGCTGCGGGTGCTTCAGTCTAATTGGAAAGAAATGCCTGAACTTCATGCAGGGCACGTTTCCATGCGCTTTCCTGCTCCATGACCAGGTGGTTTGCACTGTCGAGCGAGACGAATCTGGCATGGGGTATGCGCGCGGCCATGAACCGGGCTTCGCTGACGGGTGAGACAAGCTCCCGTTCGGAATGAAGTACCAATGTTGGCATACCGATTTTCTTGAGCAGGTGAGAGACGTCGATGTTATCGATTGCTTCTCGCATGAGCACGGCATTGTCCGGTGAGGTGCCTGTTCGTTGTATCTCGGTCCACCAGCGGATTTGTTCCGAACTGGCTTCGGGCAGGTATAGCGCGGCAAACATGTCACGGAAGGGTGACGTTTCCTTGCCCCAACCCTGCCGCATCAAGGTTACAAATGCCTTGCTTTCCGCTCGGTTGTCTTCGTTTCCACGCATACGGCGACCGCGTGCGAACCCGCCCCAAAGTATCAGGTGGGTCACCCGATCGGGGTTTCGGGCAGCATAGTCGATCGCAATCGCGGCCCCCTGGGATATGCCCAGCAACGCAAACTTCGCTTGATTGTTTGCTTCGATGAAGGTTTCGAGATCCGTTACAAAATCTTCAAATCCGATGTCGCCAACCTCCCAGTTGGCAAGTCCCACGCCGCGCGAATCATATCGGAGCAAGCTGCTGTCGCGCGAGAGCGTCTGAAACAGGGGCCCCCACATAGGGCTCGCCCAGTCATGCTCGAGATGGTTGAGCCAGTTTGCGACCTTGATCAGGGTGGGGCCCTGTCCGGAGATGGCGTATGGCAGGTCTATGCCGTCGGGTGTCGAACAGTAACGTATTTGGGGGGACGAGGTCTCCGGTTCGATCTCACCGAGCGAAGACGGAGTTTGACCATCGATCTGTGCGATGAATTGAAACCCGCGCCGTGAAACGGTTCGGATAACGGTTTGCCGGGAGCCGGAGTCACCGACGGCCTGACGGGCTGCGCTGATGCGGCTGCTGAGCGTGGCATCGGAGACAATCCGGCCGTCCCATATGGCCTCGATGACCTCGTCTTTCGAAACAACACGATCATGGTTTTTGATCAGAAATTCCAGCAGTGCGAAGACCTGAGGTTCTGTCGGCACAACTTCGCTTCCGCGTGCCAGTTCATAGCGTTCCGGATCGAGCGTGTAGGGGCCGAATTCGTATGTCACCGGTCAGATGCCCTCGAAAAATGAATATCCAGAAAATCTCAAGCGTAAATCAAGGAAACCTTCAAGCACCCCCCATTCTCGCAACCTAGTCTGCACCTGTCATTCAATGAGGAGACAGATCATGACGAATACCACAGACATTCGACAATTGCCCGATGGTTCAATCGACTACCTGTACTATCAGCGCTTGGGGCGCGGCTTGCATGGACAAGCGGTGCGAAGGGCGGGATGTAGGATCGCCGTCGTTCCAGGGAATATCCTCACGCGGGCAACGCGATGGCTGTTCCGGGCTTGGGCCCCGAGCGTCTACCCGTCCTCGCGGATGTCGTCGAAGACCTTGTAGAGCAGGCTGTAGTCATCTTCGGCCATGCCGCGGTCGATGGCCTTGTTGAGGAAGGTGCTGGTTTCCTTGGCGTAGCGTGCATCCATACCCATGCCTTCGGCCATGCGCACGACCATGCCCAGATCCTTGTTCAGATTGTAGACCCGCGAGCGGGCGTCCCAGGTTTCTGAAAGAATATGACGCGGGAAACGCGCTTCACTGGAATAGGAACGCGCGTTGGACGTGTTGAAGACGTCGATCATGTCCGACAGCTTCAACCCCGCGCGTTCGGCCATCCGACCGGCTTCGCAGGTGGTCAGGAAGATGGAGTGTGTGACCATGTTGTGGATCAGCTTCATGGCATGCCCGGCCCCGACATCGCCGAGGAAATACATATTGTCCGCAATCGCCTCGAGCTTTGAACGACAGGTTTCGAAGGTCGCCTGATCACCGCCAATCATCAGGGTCAGGGTGCCGGCATCCGCACCGGTCGCACCACCACTCATGGCGGCGTCGAGATACTGGATGCCCGCTTCAGCAGCGCGTGCGGCAATCCGTTTGGTGTCCTCGGGAAAAGATGTGGTCAGGTCGTAGATCACAGTTCCCGGCGCGGCCTGAGCCAGAACGCCACCCTCACCTTCGAACGAAGCTTCGATCTCAGGTGTGGCGGGGACCACGTAAACCATCATCGCACCGGCGGCAGCCATCTCACCGGGAGGGGCCACCATGATGTTGTCTTGCGCGGCAAGATTGTTGCGTGCGCCCTCGCTGATGTCCCAGACCGCTGTCAGATGGCCAGCCTTGGCGAAATTGGTCGCGATGCCCCGGCCCATATTGCCAAGCCCGATGACCCCGATTGTCGGTTTCGTCATGGTTCTTCTCCCCTTGTGCCGACGGGTTAACCTCGTTCGGCGACGTAAGTGTAGTCAGATGTATTGCAGCGGCTGACCCGCCATTCGACAGGGCGACCGTCAATCGTGATCGCGACCCGGTCGATTTCGAGCAGAGGTGCGTCGGGCATGATGCCTAGCAGCTGCGCCTCCAGTGCTTCTGCCGGAACGGCAGATACGGATTCCGATGCCTTGGCGACGGTGATGCCGTATTCGCCCTGATAAAACCTGTAGAGGTTTTCGGGCAGTTTCAGATCGCCCCCCAGCCCCGGGAACAAATCGCGCGGCAGGGTCAATCGTTCGACAATCACCGGGCGTTCGCGCAATTCGCGTACCCGATGCATGGCAACCACATATGCACCTTCGCCAAGTTCGAGCCTGTCTCTTTCGGTCTCGGTGGCCGGGCGTTGCTCGCAGGCCAATGTTCGGCTGGACGGCATGGTCTGATCGCCGTCCCGGCTTTTCAGGTTGAAGTACAGGAACAGCGCTCGTCGCTCGGTGTATTCGGACACAAAGGTCCCGCGGCCCTGTCGGCGTTCGAGCAAATTCTCGGCGACCATGTCGTTGAGCGCCTTGCGCACAGTGCCCTGGCTGACGGAGAGCTCCTCGGCGAGCTCAAACTCGCTTGGCAGGGCTTCACCGGGCTTCCAGTAATTGTCGATCAGCCGCTTGCGGATGATCTCCTCGACCTGCGCATAAAGCGGTTTTCCCGGCGCGCGTTTGAGCTGCGCTGGTTTTGACGATTTACGTTTTGCGGTTTTGGGTTTTGACGCCATGAACCGACCCATCTCCCTGACAGCGCCGCGCCGGTCGGCGCGGTGACCAAGAGATTTAATACGTGCTCGGGCGCAAAGGCGTCAATGCAGCCGACCGCCGGTTAGATCAGCTCGCGGCTGCCCGAGGCAAAGCCAACCTTCACGGTCATGGTCCCTTCGTTCACAATCCAGGGACGCACCATATATTTGCGGGCACCTGCTGCATGCATCGGATCTGCTGCCGCAATGGCTTTGGCGTCTTCAAGAGATTCCGCCCGGATGACGACCATGCCGTCGCCAGACCACGTTTCGCCGTTCATATCGGCCATGGGGCCGGCGGCGAACATAACGCCGGTGTCTTCAAGCATACGCTGATAGGCGAGGTGTTCCTTGATGTTGGCCTGAATGGGCTCCATGCCGTTTTCGGGCATTGTGAAGACCACAAACAACTGTTTTCCCAGCAAGCTGTTGGTGCGCGCTCGCTCGAGCATGTGTTCCCAGGGAAATGTGTCAGACATATCCGGTCCTTTGCGGTGTTTTGGTCGGTCTATTCGTAGAAGACGTCGAGATTGAGCGGCAAGTCCAGGCGTTCATTTCGCTTGGACGCCAGATCCATTGCCATCGTCATGATCAGATTGCGGTGCCCGTCTTGCGCCGTCGCGTGGGGTGTTTCCATGCCGGTGTAGAGGCGCTGGTACCAGGATACGGTTTCTTCGCGCATCGGTCCCCAGAGCTGGCCGTTATACATATCGCCGGGCGGGTAGCTGGTCATGAAGTCCACATGGCGCTGATACTCGGGTGTGAATCCATCGGGTGCATATCCGGCGCCCTGGGGAATTTCGCTGGCGATGACCAGATCGCGATGGGTGTCCTCGATATCGATCACTCCCTTGTCGCCGATGATCCCGATTTCGAGTCCGTAGACCGCACCTGGCCAGACGACGGGGGCTGCCCAGGATATGTTCATGGAGAACATCGTGCCGTCATCCATGGTGAAGATGCCGAAGGTTGAGTCTTTCGTGCCGTATTGCGAAAGCGCTTTGTCATTGGACTGTGCGTAGACCGAAACAGGGGTCTTTCCTTCCATCAGCCACATGCACATATCGAGCGCATGGGTGCCTGACACGACCATGGGCGTCAGGTTTTGACGCTGATTGGTGCGCTGGACCGTGGCGATGGGCACCATACGGTTCATCAGGGCCCGGGTGATCACGCCGGTCACTTCGCCGATTTGGCCGGTTTGCAGGCGTTCTTTCACGGTCAGGAAGCGCCGGCGAAAACGCTGGGTATAGCCAATCACAGCGTCAACATTGTTGGTCTCGATGGCATCCAGAACACGACGGGATTCGCGGGCGTCCGTGGCCAGGGGTTTCTCAATGAAAAGCGCATGACCGGCATCGGCCGCCGCGATCGTCGGGGCCATGTGATGGTTTTCGTCGGTGGCGATGATCACCGCATCGACTTCCGGCCGGGCAATCAGATCTTCAAAGTTTGAAGTCTTGAAATCGGCATCCACGTCGTCGGCCAATCGGTCGAGCAGGTCCTCTTTGATGTCGCAAAGGCCGATCCAGCCAATCCCGGGATAGTCTCGCGCGAACTCGGCACGGATACGTCCAATGGTGCCGCAGCCAATGACGGCCAGGCCGAGGGGTTTCTTGTTTTCTCTCATGGTTCACGCTCTCCCTGTTACGTGTTCTTGGTTCGCGGTTTGCCACATCTGTTGCGACACCACGATTGTAAGGAGGTATATCACGGCAACACACGGGAGCACTGTTCCGATGCGTCAAAACAGCCGCGCATCTGAGGATGGTGGTGAAGTCATGGCATTGGGTTTTCCAGTCGGGCAAACTCATTCATCAGGAATTTGCAAGGACACAAACGGCAATGATTCGCGTGCACGGGACGAGCGTCGCGTTTTTACTGGGGGACCAATGGTTCGCGGTTCTGCTGCGTGGCTCCTCGGGCTCGGGTAAGTCGGATCTTGCCTTGCGATTGATTGAATCAGGCGCGCGCCTTGTCGCCGATGACCAGACCGAATTGCAGCTTCAGGACGGCGGCATTATGGCGTCTGTGCCGGAGCGACTGGCGGGTCGTATCGAGGTCCGTGGTGTCGGAATTGTGGAAATCGAACATCTGGCATCGGCCCGGCTGGTTTTGGTTTGCGACTTGTGCGCGTCGGAAGATGTTCCGCGCATGCCTGAGGAAGAATGTGTCCAACTTCTCGACCATAAGGTCGGCTTGCTGCGTGTTGCACCCTTTGAATTTTCAGCGCCGATCAAGGTTCGCCTTGGCGTTGAGGCAGCGCGGCGCGGTATACTGGGGCGAAACTTCTAAACGGTTGTTGATGATGTCAGGACAGATGAAACCCCAAACTGCTTCAGATGGCACTCAATCGTCACTCGCCGGTCGTGTGTTGGTGGTGACAGGGTTATCGGGTGCGGGGCGTTCAACGGCGCTGAAGGCGCTCGAAGATATGAATTGTGAGGCTGTCGACAATCTGCCCATTCGATTGATGTCCACTTTGATTCAGCAGGGGCCGGCTGCGGGACGGGGCTTGGCGATTGGCGTGGATGTGCGGACACGCGATTTCGCTGCGGAAGCCTTTGCTCAGGAAATCGAGGCTTTACGGGCGCGTGTCTCGACACCGATCGAATTGGTGTTCCTGGATTGTGCCAATGATGTGATTGCCCGCCGCTATACTGAAACACGCCGCACGCATCCGATGGCAAGTGATCGCCCATTGGCTGACGGTATTGCGGCCGAGCGTCGTTTGCTTTCGCCATTGCTTGATGGTGCGGATGTCGTGATCGATACGAGCCACACCAATATCCACGAATTTGGCCGTCTTCTGCGGGACAGACTTGTTGGCGTGTCTGCCGGTGAAGCAAATGTACTCGTCACCTCCTTTGCCTATCGCAACGGTGTGCCCCGTGATGCTGATCTGGTGATCGACGTGCGGTTCCTTCGCAATCCGCATTACGATCCGGAGTTGCGACCCAAGACCGGGCGGGATGCCGATGTTGGCGCCTATATTTCCGAGGACCCGGATTTCGAGACATTTTTCGAACGTTTGACCGATTTGCTGGCGCTCTTGCTGCCGCGTTTCAACGAAGAGGGTAAGAGTTATCTGACGATTGCGATCGGCTGTACGGGCGGACAGCACCGCTCGGTCTATGTCGCCGAGAAACTGAAGGACTGGATTGCGGCGCGCACGACCCAGGTGGATGTGCGCCATCGGGAACTTTTGTTCGAGGCAGAAACCAAGGGGATGGCATCATGATCGGATTGGTACTCGTGACCCATGGCCGGCTTGCCAATGAATTTCTGGCGGCACTTGAGCATGTCGTGGGGAAGCAGGAAAACATCGAAGCGATTTCCATCGGCGCTGACGATGATATGGAAGTGCGGCGGGGTGACATTGTTGAGGCACTGGCACGCGTGGGGTCACCTGACGGTGTCGTTGTGCTGACCGATATGTTCGGCGGCACACCATCGAATCTGGCGATATCGATTATGGATGCGCCGGGAGGGAATGTGCCGGTTGAAGTGATTGCCGGGGTTAATTTGCCAATGCTGATTCGGTTGGCAAGTGCGCGTGAAACGACACCACTGGCTGCGCTCGTCCTGGATGCTCAGGAGGCGGGGCGCAAATACATCAACGTGGCCTCGGCGCTGCTTGAAAAGCAGGGCGAATAGACGTCTTGGGCGAATCTTCCGAACCAAGCCGAGTTGTGGCGATCACAAATAAACGCGGGCTTCACGCGCGCGCATCCGCCCGCTTCGTCAAGCTGACAGAGACTTTTGATGCGGCAGTTGAGGTGCAGAAGGACGGCGCTGTGGTACCGGGAACTTCCATCATGGGTTTGATGATGCTTGCGGCCGGGCCGGGATCTGAGATCGAGATCCGCGCATCGGGTCCTGAAGCTGCCGCCGCCATGGACGCGCTTTGCACACTGGTGGAAGAGAAGTTCGGAGAAGAATAAACGAAAACGGCGCCCGCTCATGAGAGCGGACGCCGCGTTCAATGCGTCGTTTACCGTATGATCAGAACGTGAACTGGTTCGAGATCAGGAAGACGGTACCTTCGTTGTTCACGGGAACAGCGGTGGCGTTAATGTTGTCCGCTTCAATCAGATGCAAAGCAGCCTGAAGATCCCAGCCCGGTGCAACGCTATAGGCTGCATCAAGTGAGATGATCTCGATATCGGTATCTGAGACCCCGGTCGTGTTGCCCTTGGAGCTTTCGAACCAGTTAAGGCTCACACCCCACGGACCGGTCGTGTAAGACCCACCAACAGTCCAGTAGGACCCGGCATCTGCGCCGGCAGTCTGCTGTGCCTGTGTCTGACTGGCTTCAGCGAAGTCAACATAACCTGCACCGAAAGCAAAGCCGGCAAAATCGATTTTGCCGCCGACCGAGATGGTCTCAACGTCACCGATATTGTCGGCGCCCGAAGCTGTTTCGGCATCGCCGAATTCGCCGGTCAGACTGAGGACGATTCCGACCTCATCGAACTTGCCTTCCCAGTTGGCACCAAGACCAATGACGTTCTCGAAGCTGCCATTGTTGTCAGCCTGAAGAAGACCGCCCGTGCCCGAAGCAACACCGGTGTCTGGCGTCAGCGACGCGCCAGCCTGGAAACCGCCGAAGCGCGGTGTGAAGTAGATCGCCTTGGTTGCGTCACCCGTGATCGAGTTGCCCGTGGCAGCAATGCCACCGCCCGTACCGAACTGGAAGAAATCCGTGGCGTCGCCATCGGGTCCCAGACGGCCGACCAGCGCGTCATCACTTTCGACATACATCCGGTCCGTGGCGTCATCATTGTCGCCCAGTTCCAGGCGACCCCAGACGTCACTGTCGATGAAGGCATAGGCTTCATCGGCCGCAGAAGTGTCAGCAGCACCGGCGTTGAGTTCGATGCTCACACCATAGAGGATGCCGTTGTCCGCTGTGTTGGACGCTTCGACCCAGACTTCTGATTCGTCCACATTCAGGCTGTAGCCGCGGCCACGACCAGCCGATACGTCCTGATCTGCGACGCCGGCATAAAAGCGGAATTCGCCGCCCAGGGTGACGCTCATTGCGTCCTTGGATCCGACAGTCCCAGCCTGAGCTGCTGTGCCGATAACTAATGCTGTTGCGAGCGCGCTCGTGCCCAGCAGAAGGGTTTTCATTTTCATTTTGGATACATCTCCAACAAGTGGGCCCACGCTTGGCGCGTGAAAAAATACTTAGACACATAGTTCACCTTAAGAACCTGTTAACGAGGTCCTTCAAAAGGCGTTTGCGTCCTCCACTATGTTGCATTTTTGTTTATATTTTTTTTGAAGAGGAACAAGCCGCATCCTAATGAGGACCGGTCCCTTGGCAATTGCGAAGTGTGAATCCCCGGCGTTATTTTTCAGTTATGTTGCAGAAATAACGCAATGATATGAATATGTTGCTTAATATGTGACCGTGTAGCCACAAATTGTGCACTGCAACAGGTGTAGTTTGTGCAACAGGTGTAGGTACAAACGCGGCGCCCCGAAGGGCGCCGCGCCAAACTTCCGGATCGATACGGTGTGTATCGACTAGAACTTGAAAGTGTTGTTGATGATCAGCGCCGTGGCGTCGTTGTTCACAGCTACCGCAGAGCCATTGATATTGTCGGCTTCGGCGAAATGCAATGATCCGGTGAGTTCCCAACCCGGGGCCACGTCATAGGCGGCGTCGAGCGAGATGATTTCGACATCGCTGTCAGCGCGGCCGGTGGCGTTGCTGACCGTGCTCGAGAAGTAGCCGAGGCTGACGCCCCAGGGGCCGGTGGAATAGGACACGCCGAGGTCATAATAGGACCCCGCATCCCGTCCGGCTGTGCGGTTGGCTTGGGAGAGGCCCTTTTCGGCCAAGTCGGCATAGAACGCACCGAATCCGAAGCCGGCGAAGGTCACATTGGCACCCACGCCGATCGACTCGATCTCGCCTTCGGTGTCTGCGCCCGAGGCGGTTTCACTGTCGCCGAACTCGCCGACAACACCGACGGCGATCCCGAACTCGTCGAACTTGCCTTCCCAGTTGGCGCCAAGGCCGACGACGTTTTCGAAGTCGCCGTCATTGTCGGTGTCGAGAAGTCCGCCGGTGCCCGAGGTGACACCCGAATCCGGGGTCAGCGACGCGCCGACCTGGAATCCGCCGAAGCGCGGCGAGAAATAGGTCACCTTGGTATCGTCGCTAGTCGAGTCGAATCCGGGCCCGGAAATGGTGCTCCCCCCGAACTGGATGTAATCCGCCGGATCGCCATCGGCCCCTGCCCGACCGACAAGGACGTTATAGGCATGCAGCGCCATACGGTCAGATGCGTCGTCGTTGTCGCCCATTTCAAGGCGGCCCCAGTCACTGTCGAGGAAGGCATAGGCTTCATCGGCCGCGCTGCCGTCCGAAGCGGCGGCGTTGAGTTCGATGCCGACACCGTAGGTGATGCCGTTGTCGGCGGTGTTCTTGGCACCGATCTTGATTTCCGATTCATCAACGCTGAAGCCGTAACCACGGCCCCGGCCAGCGGACACATCCTGATCCACGAAACCGAAATTGAAGCGAAGTTCGCCACCCAGGGTGACGCTCATCGCGTCCTTGGAGCCGACCGAACCGGCATGGGCCGGCATCGTCATCGCCGCCACACCCATCAGGGCCGTACCCCCGAGAAGAATCTGTTTGAACATACCTAATAACCTCCAGAGCGCTGCTCTATTTCGGGGCCCGCAGAATTGAAAGCCCGTCTGTTGAACTCGGGCATGTTTTAGAGGCTGTGTGTGACAGGGATGTTTCAGGGCTCGACCATTTGTCGGCATAGGTGACGTTTCATAAACCGTGTTGCATATTCGCAACATTCTGGTGGTCTGTTCCGCGCGGAGCTTCCCGGCGTTCGGTTGTCGCACCGGAATGCGTCTGCTATACGCCGCATTCGCAAAGAGAATTCAACTGGAGAATGTTGATGTCATCAGCAGCCGACTACATCGTCGCCGATATTTCACTGGCCGAATGGGGCCGTAAGGAACTCGACCTGGCGGAGGTCGAGATGCCGGGCCTGATGGCCATCCGTGAGGAATACGGCAAGGACCAGCCGCTCAAAGGGGCCCGGATTGCCGGCTCTCTGCATATGACGATTCAGACCGCTGTTCTGATCGAAACCCTCGAGGCGCTTGGTGCGGATGTTCGCTGGGCATCGTGCAATATCTACTCGACCCAGGACCATGCGGCCGCGGCAATTGCTGCGAAGGGTACGCCAGTCTTCGCAGTCAAGGGCGAGACCCTGGAAGAGTACTGGGACTATGCGCACCGCATTTTCGATTGGTCTGACGGTGGTGTGCCGAACATGATCCTTGATGATGGCGGTGATGCCACGCTTCTTATTCATCTGGGCAAGCAGGCCGAGACCGACCTCTCGGTGCTCGACAATCCCGAAAATGAAGAAGAAGAAGCGGCCTATGCTTCGATCAAGAAGCGTCTGGCCGAGCAGCCGGGCTGGTATTCGAAGGTCGCCGAAAGCCTGAAGGGCGTGACCGAAGAAACCACGACGGGCGTGCACCGGCTTTATGAGATGGCCGAGAAGGGTACGCTGCTCTTTCCGGCAATCAACGTGAATGACTCCGTGACCAAGTCGAAATTCGACAACCTCTATGGCTGTCGTGAAAGCCTCGTTGACGGCATTCGCCGCGGCACGGATGTGATGATGTCGGGCAAGATCGCGGTTATTGCCGGATATGGCGAAGTCGGCAAAGGGTCGGCGGAATCAATGCAAAATGCCGGCTGCCGTGTTCTCGTAACTGAAGTCGATCCGATCTGTGCGTTGCAGGCGGCCATGGAAGGTTATGAAGTTGTCACCATGGAGGAAGCGGCACCGCGCGGCGATATCTTTGTGACAGCGACCGGCAATGTTGATGTCATCACAGTCGAACATATGCGCGCCATGAAGGACCGGGCGATCGTCTGCAATATCGGACATTTCGATTCCGAAATTCAGGTTGGTGGGCTCAAAAACTTCAAATGGCAGAACATCAAGCCGCAGGTTGACGAAATCGAGTTCCCTGATGGCAAGCGCATGATCCTTCTCTCGGAAGGCCGCCTTGTGAATCTGGGCAATGCGACGGGTCATCCGAGTTTCGTGATGAGCATGTCTTTCGCCAATCAGGTGCTGGCGCAGATCGAACTTTGGAACAACACCGGGGCTTATGGCCTGGATGTCTATGTGCTGCCCAAGCACCTTGATGAAAAGGTGGCGATGCTGCATTTGGCAAAGGTTGGTGCTTCGCTGACAAAGCTGACGACCAAGCAGTCAGACTACCTTGGCATTCCAACTTCAGGCCCGTTCAAGAACGAAGCCTACAGGTACTAGGTACGACGGACGCGTCTGTTCGACGAACTCCGCTGTTCAACCGACGCAGGCAAAGCACTAGAGTTATTCGGGATAGACGGGATCAGGTCCTCTTGAGGGTCTGATCCCGCCTGAACCCCGTTTGAAATGTGCGAGACGGCTGCTGGTGTCGACTGAAACACTGATACTCATAATTGCGGCGGTCGCAGGCGCGTCTGCGATCTTTGGCTTTGCTCTGGCTCGAGCTGGCGAAGCCCGCAAGCTTGCCCGGTCGCAAATCGATCATGGACGCCTCGAAGCAATTCTGGCGACCGTTCCCGGTGGGTATCTGACATGGGATGCCGATGGTGAGGCGCTTGCATCTGCTGGTCTGCAGGCGATGCTTCCCGCTGATGCTGAAGGGCATGCTGAGTTTCTCCGGAAATTCGGCGAGAGTGATGCGCAAAATCTGGCGCGTCTGATCGACAGTTTGCGGATGCGGGGAGAAGAGTTCTCTCTCACCTTGCTCACAATTGATGCAGGTCAGGCTTTGCGCATTGACGGTCGGCGTGCGCGGAATGCCGTGCTCGATGTGTTGTGGGTCTCCGATGTTACCAATGAAACAGCCATCCAATCCGATACAGCAATACAGTTGACCGCTGCCGAGGTGGAACGGGACGGTTTCCGGGCAATGCTGGACGCACTGCCCTTCATGGTTTGGCGACGCGGGCGGGACCTCACGCTTGCACAGGTGAACAAGGCCTATGTTGAGGCCATTCACCCCGGTGGTAACGAAGAGAAACCGCGTCCGTCCGAACTCGATGATGTGGAAGCAGTTGCTGAGACCCAGATCGCAGCGCGGGCGCGCTCAAGCGGGCTCGCGCAATCAGAAAGCCGTCATATCGTTCTCGGTGGTGAACGCCGCCTTATGGAATTTAATGAAATTCCGACAGAGGATATGGGCGTTGTCGGATACGCGCTTGATTTCACCCAGCTGGAGGAAGTCCAGCAGGAACTCTCCAGCCATGTCGCCGCACAGAGCGATGTTCTCGAAAACCTGGCCGTTGCGGTTGCAATTTATGGATCCGACACCCGTCTGAAGTTTTACAACAGCGCCTATGCCCGACTTTGGGATGCGGACAGCCAGTGGCTTGATAGCGAACCCACATTGGGCGATGAGCTGGAGAAACTGCGCGAGCGGCGTCTGGTGACCGAAGAGGTTGATTTCCGGGCGCACAAACAGGGACAGCTATCGCTCTTCACGTCCCTGATCGCGCCGACCGAGACCCTTGTTCATTTGCCGGATGGCAAGACGCTGTTCAAGCGGATATCTCCCCATCCGCTGGGTGGATTGATGTTTACCTATGAGGACGTGACGGACCGCCTGACGATGGAGGCGCAGTACAACACGCTCATTGAGGTGCAGCGTCGGACCCTCGACAATCTCTATGAAGGGGTTGCTCTTGTGGGGCCGGATGGGCGCGTCAAACTCTGCAACTCTGCCTATGGGCGCTTGTGGCAATTCAGTGAGTCCGACCTCGCAGGTGAGCCACAGATCACCGACCTGATTGAGAAGTCCCGACAGTTTTACGCCGTCGACAGCGAGGAGGAATGGGACGCGCAGCGCAAGGAAATTCGCGCGCGCCTGATGTCGAGAGAACCCGTCTCGGGGACACAGGACCGTGTTGATGGGACTGTTCTCCAGTATGCCGGTGTGCCTTTGCCAGACGGCATGATGCTGATGACCTATTTCGATGTATCGGATGCCAACCGGGTTGAGCGCGCGCTCCGGGAACGGAACGAAGCACTTGAAGAGGCGGATCGACTGAAGTCAGAGTTTGTGGCGAATGTGTCTTATGAATTGCGCACGCCGCTCAACACCATCATTGGCTTTTCCGAAGTGCTCCACGGAGACATGTTCGGTGTGCTCAACGAAAGACAGGAAGAGTATGTCGGCGGCATTCTGGAGGCCAGTGAGGCACTGCTTGAGTTGATCAATGATATTCTCGATTTGGCGACGATCGAAGCGGGCTACATGACACTCGAACGGGTGCAGTTCGATATCCACACGATGATGGCCGGCGTATTCGGTCTCAATCGTGAGCGTGCGCGGTTGAAAGAACAGAAGTTGGTGCTCGATTGCGCGCCGGATATCGGGATGATGACCGCGGATGAACGCAGGCTCAAGCAGGTCCTGTTCAACCTGACGAGCAATGCGATCAAGTTCACGCCTGAGCGGGGGGTGATTCGTTTGGTGGCATCGCGCGATCAGGAGGACATTGTATTCAGTGTTGTTGATACGGGGATTGGAATCCACGCAGACGAACATGAGCGAGTGCTTGAAAAATTCGAACGTGGCAATCGCCCGCGGGGGCGACAGTCCGGTGTCGGCGCAGGCCTGGGGCTCAGTCTGGTCAAGAGTTTCGTTGAATTGCATGGCGGCGATGTGGAATTGACCTCGGCGCCGAATGAGGGGACGGCGATTATTTGCAGATTGCCGACGGCGCCAAAGAGCAATGCTGCCCCCGCTGCGATTCCTGAGACCGACACCCCCAAATGACGACTCCGGATCATGCCGGCGCAAAGGCAGATAAGGTCTTGGGACGGATGATTTCGCTTTCCGACGAGACTGCCACTTTGGCACTTGGTGCTGCGATCGCCGCGCAATTGCGGCGTGGTGATGTTGTGACGCTTTGCGGTGATCTCGGTGCCGGAAAAACAACCTTGTCTCGGGGCATCTTGCATGCGCTCGGACATGTGGGCCCGGTGCCAAGTCCGACCTTCACGCTGGTCCAGCATTACGAGACCGCACAGCTTCATGTTGCCCATTTTGACCTCTACCGACTGGCGTCACGCGACGAGATATTTGAGCTCGGGTTTGACGATGCGCGCCACGATGGCGCTGTTCTGGTGGAGTGGCCGGAGATTTTGGGTCAGGACCTGACTGGGAACTGGTTGGAGATTCGGTTTGAAGATGCCGGAGAAGGGCGTTCGGTGTGTTTGTCCGGTCATGGTGATTGGGTTGAACGTCTTCAGGCGATAGGTGATTGAGAATCGCCATGGAACTTCCGACACCGGGCCTCTATTCGATTTCTGCACATCGCCCGTTTCTCGATGATCTTGCCGCGCAATTGCTCGTCGGGTGTGATCTCGACGACGATCCACTCTCGCTCTCGCGCATGACGGTCTTGCTCCCCACACGACGAGCCTGCCGGGCGCTTCAGGATACGTTCCTGAGGCTTTCGGAGGGCCGTGCGCTCGTGCTGCCACGAATGGTTCCGATCGGTGACATCGATGAAGATGAACTCCAGATCACCGATATCGGCGAAGGCGGTGCTGCGGACGATGGGGACATTCCTCCGGCCATACCGGATTTACGGCGGCGGCTGCTGTTGGCGCAGGAGCTACAGGCAAGAATTGGCGGCGGAAAACATTCGCTGTCCGTTGATCAGGCGGCTGAACTCGCGGCAGAGCTGGGGCGCTTGCTCGATCAGGTGCAGACCGAACGACTTGATTTTTCCGCGCTTGGCGGACTGGTGCCTGATGACTACGCCGCGCATTGGCAACAAACCCTTGAATTCCTGCAGGTCCTGACAGAGGTCTGGCCCCGGCAGTTGGAAGCAGATGGCGCGGTGGACCCGGCCACGCGACGTAACCTGCTTCTCGCAGCGCGAACGGAGGCCTGGAAAACCAATCCGCCATCCGGTCCTGTTATTGCAGCGGGGAGTACCGGCAGTATCCCGGCAACGGCTGATCTGCTTGCCGTCGTTGCAGGATTGAAGGCCGGTTATGTGGTGCTGCCGGGTCTGGATCGGGTCCTTGATGATGCGTCTTGGGAACGTCTGGATGCAACCCATCCGCAATATGGTCTGTATCTTCTTCTGCAGCGCTTGGGCACGACACGTGGGCAGGTTCATGAGTGGCCTTCGCTGGCGGATACACCAACCGCCAGTCCGGCGCGCGTGCGGCTAATTTCCGAGGCGCTGCGTCCGGCGGCGACAACAGATTCATGGCGCGAGGAACGCGGAACGGTTGCGGCGGAATCCCTGCGCGGCGTGATACGGATCGATGCGCGTGAACCCCATGAAGAAGCCGGAGCGATCGCATTGCTGATGCGAGAGGTTTTGGAAACACCGGGAAAGACAGGTGCTCTGGTTACATCTGATCGCACGCTGGCCCGTCGTGTGACGTCAGCACTGGGGCGCTGGGATATTGCGATTGATGACAGCGCAGGTGTGCCACTTGCCGAAACGTCACCGGGCGCATTCCTTCGGCACGTTATTCGAGCTGTTCACGAGCAGATGGCACCGATCCCGTTGCTGGCTGTTCTCAAGCATCCGCTGGCTGGCAGTGCCCGGCAAATGGTTGGCCCGCTCGAGCGTCTGGTTCTCCGGGGCCCCAGACCTGCCGAGGGATTTTCGGGATTGCGCGGGGCGGCTGAGCGGCGGCGCGACAGCGAACGCGAGGATGACGCGACGCGTCATGTTGATCTGTGGCCCGCCATCATGACCGGTCTCGAGGGTCTTGAGGAAATATCGGCGCCGATTGCGGATGTTTTCACCCGACCATCTGCGCCGCTGCCGGAACTCGTCGCGGCGCATATCGCCTTTTCCGAGGCACTGGCTGACGCAGATACTCAAACAGGCGCGCAGCGTCTCTGGGCGGGAGATGCTGGCGAAGCATTGGCCGGATTTGTTGCCGAACTCGTCGAGTACGGGGGCGCGCTCGGGCCTGTTGCACCGGCCCGATATGCGGCCTTGTTCGAGACACTTCTGGCCGGCCGCGTGGTGCGTCCGCGCTATGGCGTTCATCCACGGCTTTCGATACTGGGTCCGCTGGAAGCGCGCCTCCAGCGTCATGACGTCATGGTGCTGGCGGGTCTGAATGAAGGGAGTTGGCCCGGTGAGGCCAATGTGGACCCATGGATGGGACGTCCCATGCGGGCGGATTTCGGTTTGCCTGCCCCCGAACGTCGTATCGGATTGAGTGCCCATGATTTCGTGCAGGGTTTTTGCGCTGAAACCGTGATTCTGACCCGTTCAGAGCGGGTGGACGGCGCGCCGACCATCCCGTCGCGCTGGCTGACCCGGTTAGAGGTCGCGGTTGATGCGCTGGGTGTCGATCACAGTGTCAGCGAACTGATGCAGGGCGAAAAGTATCTCCACTGGTGGCGGGAACTTGATGGTCCGCCAGATACCCACGCCGTTGGGGGACAGGATATCCGACCGCACCCCACGCCCCCCGTTGCGGCCCGGCCCACCCGCTTGTCGGTGACGCAGATCGAAACCTGGATGCGGGATCCTTATTCGATCTATGCCAGTGAAATTCTGAAGCTCCGTGCGTTGGCGCCTATAGATCAGGCTGTGGATGCCGCAACTTACGGTTCGTTGATGCATCGGGTTTTCGACCGGTTTCTGCAGACTTATCCGGAAGGTGATCTGCCGACAGGGGGGTATGACGCGCTGTTGGAGATAGGTGAAGAGGTTTTGGGGGGATACCGCAGCCTCCCTGCCGTCTGGACATTCTGGTGGCCGCGTTTTCTTCGGATCGCGGCATGGTTTGTTGAGACCGAGGGACGGCGTCGGAATATCGTGCGGAAGGTCCATGCCGAAGTCTCGGGTGCGATCACGATCCCGACGTCGACTGGAAGCTTTCGGCTGGTCGCGCGCGCCGACCGAATCGATGAACTCATCGATGGCGGGATTGCGGTTGTTGATTTTAAAACCGGAGCGCCACCAAGCAAGAAAGAGGTGATGGCCGGGTTTGCGCCCCAGCTTCCCCTTGAAGCGGCCATGGTGAGCCGCGGCGGCTTTTCGGGCATACCGTCCGGCGATATCTCCGAGCTGGCCTTCTGGCGCCTGTCGGGCGGCAGAGAGCCTGGTGCGATCAGCGCGGCGGCAGATGACGCTGCGACTGTCGCAGCCGAAGCTTATGCCGGGCTCGTGGCACTTGTGGCGAAATTTGACAATGAAACCACACCCTACGAGGCGCGCCCCCGGCCGGACAAGGCTCCCAAGTACTCGGATTATGAGCATCTCGCCCGTGTGAAGGAGTGGTCGACAGCGACCGATGGGGAGACTGAATCGTGAGCGGCCCCAATTTCGATCCTGTTCAGCTGGCACGGGTTGTTGAACGTCAGCGCGAGGGTGCAGATGCGCTTTCGAACGCCTGGGTCTCGGCATCTGCCGGGGCGGGCAAGACACGGGTGTTGCGGGATCGTGTTCTGCGACTGTTGATGGCCGGTGTGCGGCCCGAACGTATTCTTTGCCTGACCTTTACCAAGGCTGCTGCTGCGGAGATGTCGCGTCGGATCAACGATGAACTCGGCGCATGGACGGTCGCGGACGACCCTGTCCTGAATGGGTTTCTCGAAGACCTTTATGGCACGGTGCCGCCGCCGGAAATGCTGGTGCGGGCGCGACGTCTGTTTGCCCGCGTGCTTGATGCGCCGGGCGGCATGAAGATCATGACGATCCATTCTTTCTGTCAGTCTGTGCTGCGGCGGTTCCCCCTGGAGGCTGGTGTCGTGCCGCATTTTCAGGTGATGGAGGATCGTGATGCCGGGGAAATGCTCGAAGAGGCAAAGGCAGATTTGCTTCTTGCGGCAAGTGACACGACACGACCCTTGCACGGGGCTGTCGCGGAGATCGCCGCGCGGGTGCATGAAATCCGGTTTCCAGAATTGCTGGGAGAGGTGGCACGTGCCCGCAGCCAGTTTGCAGATCTCCTGAATGAAACCGGTGGTGTTGAAGGCGCAAGCGCGCGTTTGGCAGACTTCCTTGGAATCGCTCCTGACACGTCAGAGGCTGAACTTCTGGCTCAGGCCTGTGCCGATGATGCGTTTGCCGTCTCCGATTTGCGGCGTGTTGTGCTCGCTCTTGCCGAAGGGACCAAGGGAGATCAGGAGCGGGCCGCGTTGATTGCATCCTGGTTGGCGGGTGACACGGAGACGCGTGTTGGGATGATCTTGGATTATTCGTCAGTTTTTCTGACCAAAAAGGGGGAAATCCGGAAAACCCTCGCAACCAAAGGTGTGATCAAGGCTGAGCCCGATGTCGCAGAAATCCTTGGCCGTGAAGCCGAACGTATGCTGGAACTGCGGGAGCAAACGCTGAAAGCCAATTTGCTCACGGCGAACACTGCGCTTCTGCAGGTGGCAGCAGCTCTGACGACGCTTTATGAGGCGCGTAAGGCGGCACGTGGGCGTCTGGACTACGACGATCTGATTTCCCGGACGCGGAATCTGCTGCGCGGTGATGGTGCGGCAGCATGGGTGTTGTTTAAGCTCGATGGTGGCATTGATCATGTTTTGATTGATGAGGCACAGGACACCAATCCCGAACAATGGGAAGTGGTGGGCGCGCTTGTGGAGGAATTCTTTGCGGGGATCAGCGCCCGGGATGAGGCTGTTGAAGGCCTTGGGCTGCCCGAGCGTAGCGTCTTTGCGGTCGGCGATGTCAAACAGTCGATCTACAGTTTCCAGGGGGCCGAACCCCGCCGCTTTCGAGAAATGAGAGATTACCTGAGCGCGCGCGCGAAAGCCGCAGATGGCCGCTGGGTAAATGTCGCTTTGGACTTCTCATTTCGGTCGTCTCGCCCGGTTCTGGAAGCTGTCGACAAGGTCTTTTCCGCACCGGGTGCGCGGGTGGGCGTCGTCGAAGATGGGGATGGCGACCTGCAGCACACACCCTTGCGTGAAGTCGATGCGGGTCGGGTGGAGCTTTGGCCGGCCATTGTGTCCGAGAAACCGGAAGAGCCCGAGCCGTGGAAGCCGCCGGTCGACCCGATGTCATTGCCTGGCGCGATGGACAAACTCGCGGGTCTGGTGGCGCGTCAAATCGCGGACTGGTTGGGCTCGGGTGAGATGCTGGAAAGCAAGGGCCGGCCGGTTGAAGCGGGTGATATCCTTGTCCTTGTGCGGCAACGTGGGGCTTTTGTTGAGTCTCTGGTCCGTGCCCTCAAGGATCGTCAGGTGCCCGTCGCCGGGGTCGACCGTATGATTTTGACGGAGCAGATTGCGGTGATGGATCTGCTTGCGCTGGGTGAATTCCTGCTGCTGCCCGAAGATGATCTTAATCTTGCAACCTTGTTGAAAAGCCCGCTTCTCGGGTTTGATGAAGATACCCTGTTTGACCTGGCCCATGATCGCGACGCGCACTCGCTGTGGGAAACCCTGCTCATGCGGCGGGAGGAAAGCACGCGGTTTGACGAGGCAGCACGATATCTGACCGATCTGCGTGGGCGGGTGGATGTTGAGCGCCCCTATGAGTTGTTTGCCGGGGTTCTTTCGCGGGGCGGACGAGCCCGGATATACGAACGTCTGGGACCTGATGCAGCGGATCCGATTGATGAATTTCTTTCGCTGGCCCTGTCGTTTGAAAGTTCCCACACGCCTTCCCTGCAATCGTTTCTGCATTGGGTAATTGTCGGTCAGGCACAAGTGAAACGTGATCTGGATCAGACCGGTGGTGCTGTGCGGGTGATGACGGTGCACGGGGCCAAGGGCCTTGAGGCGCCCATCGTTTTCCTGCCGGATACAACCCGCCTGCCACGCAACCTGCCCAGCCTGCTTTGGCATGAGGATGGCAGCGTGCCTTTTGTGGTTTGGCTGCCGCGGGTTGACGATGCCGATATGATGACCTTGGCGTTGCGTGAAGCGGTTCGCGAGCGACAGTTGGAGGAATACCGACGGTTGCTCTATGTCGCCATGACTCGTGCCGAGGAACGGTTGTACATCTGTGGTTGGAACGAGCCGGGGGATGGCTCCTGGTATGGGCTTGTCCGGGACGCCATGGATGCCATCGCGCAGCCCGTGGATATGCCTCTGCTGGCTGAGGACGGGGTCGCAGATGCGCAGGTGCTCCGGCTTGGGGCGGCGCAACGCGGACCGGTCGAGGTGTTGGATGCGGCTCCAGCGACCATCCGGATGGTGTTGCCGGACTGGACGCGATTTTCGGCGCCTGTCGAACCAACGCCGCCACGACCGCTCGCTCCTTCTGATCCTGGCGAAGACCCCCCGGTGCGCGCGCCAGTTGATCGTTTGGATGATCAGCAGCGGTTTGTCCGGGGTAATATTTTGCATCGGTTGCTGCAATGGATTCCCGAACTCCCACGCGAAAATCGTCGGGATGCGGCGGAGCGGTATCTCGCTCGACCCGTTTTCGGTCTGAGCGAAGATAATCAGGGCATTATTTCAGAAGAGGTCCTGTCGGTCCTCGAAAGGCCGGAATTTTCCCATTTGTTCGGACCCGACAGCGTGGCCGAAGTGGCAATTACCGGCACCGCCCCGCGGCCGGATGGCGCGGTACATGTGATCTCCGGCCAGATCGACAGGCTGGTGGTCCACGATGGCGAAGTGTCGATCATCGACTACAAGTCCAATCGACCGCCACCCGATGATCCGCACGCCGTTGCACCGGTCTATCTGCGTCAGATGGCGGCCTATCGTCATGTGATTCGTGATGCCTGGCCCGGGCATCGCGTACGCGCCTATTTGCTGTGGACGGATGCGCCGCGCCTCATGGAGCTGCCGAGTGAACTTTTGGATGGCTATGGCCCGGATTTACGCACAGGTGTTTGAACAAGAGTTCAATCTGCAATTCTTGACGTGACACAGATGCAAACCTAGGTTCCATCCAGAAGACATTATTCGTGCGGGGCGACCCGTATGCGAACCAATCAACGAAAAGAGGCTGAACATGCCGTCCAAAGCGATTACCGACGATTCCTTTGAAACCGACGTTCTGCAGTCTGACAAGCCCGTGCTTGTCGACTTCTGGGCGGAATGGTGTGGCCCCTGCAAGCAGATCGGCCCGACCCTTGAGGAGCTGTCTGACGACAAGGACGGCGCTATCGTGGTGGCCAAGCTGAACATCGATGACAATCCGATGACCCCCTCGAAATACGGTGTGCGCGGTATCCCGACGCTTTTGCTCTTCAAGGACGGTCAGGTGGCCTCGATGAAGGTCGGCAGTCTTCCCAAAAGTCAGATTTATGACTGGGTTGAATCGGTTCTCTAGACCGAAATACGAATTCAAAGTGAAAACCCCGCCATGTGGCGGGGTTTTTGTTTGACCCGTGGTGGGTCCGGGCTATCCGTTGGAGCGAGGTTTGCTGTACCGCTCCAGGATCTGACGGCCGGTTTCGTCATACATGAAGGAGAGCAGCACATAGCGGCTTCCCTTGGTGACATCTGTCGCCTCGTGCAGCAGGTCGCAGGAGAAGATGGCTGCTTCGCCGGTCCGGGGTCGATAGCTTGCGTAGCCGTATTCCGGGAAGCACAGATCACCGCCCTCATGCCCCTCCGCATTCAGATTTAGAGTCATGGCAAATCGCCGATGGGCTGTCCCGACGGAGGTGTTGTCTCTGTGGGGGCGGAAAAAGCCCCCCACATCGGCGTCATAGCGCACGATCTTGAACTCTTCGACAAACCGGATAGGGCAATGAAAGGCCCGCTGGATTTCCGGCAAGACCCGTCGCTCGATACGGCTGCCGATCGCTTCCATCAGGTCTTTGTCGACCACGTGATGATCGCGTCGGCGCTTGTTCTGTCCGGAGGTGTCGTGGACCATCTTCCCTTCGCTCATGCGCAAAGTTCCTGATGGCTCATTGCCGCGGGTTTCGAACTGTTCGATCAGCCATTTGCAGAAATCCGGGGAGAACACTTCGGGCAAGACCAAAATGGGCGGGTGGAGAGAAGCCGGGAACGGGGTGACATTCGCCATTTCAGAGATTTCTTGCGCTGCCCTCTGTGCGATGGGGGTGTCACCGGGGCGCAGGACGGAGCGAACGTGCTGATCGGGACCGAAGACGAATCCGATGAGCTTGCCCCGTGCGCCAAACCGAGCGGCGACCTTTTTGTCATTGTCAGAGAGAATAAAAAAATCGGGCTTGTGGGCTTCGGCCAGTCTTTGGACCAGCGGCATCGGGTCTGCGGTGATTGCAAAGAGATGTGCACCGGCCGCCAGCATGCCGGGCGCAGCAGCCAGCAGAGCCTGAAACTCCGCCATGGCACCCGGGTCTTTCTGGGTCGGAAAGAGAAAAACAAAGAGCGGCCCGCCGCGTGCCTTATCGGCGAGGTTGATGACAACATCGCGCTGGTCGGGCAGGAAAAAATTGGGCGCGCGGTCGCCGCGTTCCAGCAGGTCTTCGAGTACGGGCGTGGCCATGGTTGCAATGCCTTTCGCGACCCGGCCTCCGCCGGGTCTCTTGGTCCGTCTGCGAGAAGGATAGTGTGCGTTGTCTTATTGGTCCAACACGGCGACGGCATTTATCGAAAGTGCCGCACCCACCAGCAGATGAGACCCGGTGATCAGAACGCGTGCGGGCAGAACTTCGGACGCCAGAGATTCAAGCGCAGACCCAAGTGAATCTGCGGAGTGTGACGGTATGCCCAATTTCCGCGCTTCGTCTGCAAGGCTTTCGGGAGAACGCATATGCGGGGCGTTGTTGATCGGCAGGGTTGTGATGCTGGTGGCGATACCGGCGAACGCGGAAAGAACACCGGCTGTGTTTTTGTCCGATGCCATTGCGAGGACGAGATGCAAGGGCCGGGGGTCACAGCGCATCAATGCCGCAAACATTTCGGCGGCTGCTTGGGCGCCAGACGGATTGTGCGCGGCATCAACCCAGAGTTCCCATGTGTCGGGTAACATTCCAACAAGTGATCCATCGGTCACGCGCTGCAGACGACCCGGCCAGTTCGCTGTCCGGAGACCTTCCCCGACGGTCATTTCATCCATGCCGGACAAGTTGCAAATATCCAGGCAGGCCGCGGCTGTGGCGGCGTTGTCGAGCTGGTGGCGACCGGGCAAGGCCGGAGCGGGCAGGTGCCATGCCGTCTCTGGTCCCTGATAAACACCACCGTTGCCGTTTTCGTCGGGGGTGAAAGACCATTCCACGCCGGCGCGATACAGAACAGCGCGGTTTGTTTCGGCTGTTCTGGATATCACGTCGAGTGCCGCAGGCTCCTGAGGGCCAACAATGGAGGGCACGCCCGGTTTCTGGATCGCTGCTTTCTCAGCAGCGATCGCCCCGATTGTATCGCCCAGAAAACCCATATGATCCATCGCGATGCGCGTGATGACGGTCGCGAGCGGTTTGTCGATGACGTTTGTGGCATCGAAGCGGCCACCCAACCCGACTTCCAGAATTGCGATATCGGCGTGTGTGCGCGAAATCGCCAGCAATCCGGCTGCAGTTGTGATCTCGAATTCTGTGATTGCCTTGCCCGCGTTGATTGCCTCGACCTCCTCGAATAGCGAGAGAAGTTCGATATCTTTGGGAATCGCTCCAGCGAGGCGGTAGCGTTCGGCAAAGCGCACAAGATGTGGCGAAGTATAGCTGCTAACCGTTCTGCCTGATGCTTCGAGCGCCGCGCGCAGAAAGGCGACCGTCGATCCCTTGCCGTTGGTTCCCGCAACATGGATGACCGGCGGGAGCTGGGTGTGCGGATCGCCGAGATCGGAAAGCAGGCGATACATCCGATCCAAAGACAGATCAATACGGTCGGGATGATACCGGACAAAGCGCGCCAGAATTCTGTCGATCGCCTGCGCGGCATTGCATGTGTCCGTGACGCCGGACCTAGCTGGCATCGGGGGTGGGGGCCGGGATGGCGACCAGTGGTGAATTGTCATGATCGCTCTGGCCACGCAGCAGTGAGATCAATCGACCGATGGTCTCCGGTAACTCGCCGCGCGGCACGACCATGTCCACCATGCCGTGATCGCGAAGATACTCGGCTGTCTGGAACCCTTCGGGGAGTTCTTCACGCACTGTATCCTGAATGACGCGCTTGCCAGCAAAGCCGATCATCGCGCCTGGCTCGGCGATCTGGATATCACCCAGCATGGCAAAGGATGCTGAGACCCCGCCTGTGGTTGGGTCGGTCAAAAGCACGAAATAGGGGAGCCCGGCCTCACGCACTCGATCGATGGCGATCACCGTGCGGGGCATCTGGATCAGGCTCAGCATGCCTTCCTGCATGCGGGCCCCACCGGATGCCGGGATGGCTATCAGGGCGGCATTCCTTGCAACGGCCGTATCAGCAGCGGTGAGCAGGGCGGCACCAACGGCCTGTCCCATTGATCCACCCATGAAGGAGAAGTTGAAAGCAGCGATTACTGCATCCTGTCCTTTGATCTTGCCGTGCGCAACGAGGATCGCCTCGCGTTCTCCGGACTTCGACTGGGCATCCTTGAGCCGGTCTGTGTAGCGTCGGCTATCCCGGAATTTCAGGGGGTCTGCCGTGACGGCGGGTAGATCAACGATTGTGAAGGCGCCGTCATCGAACAGCATCTCCAGACGCTGTTTGGCGCTGACCCGCAAATGGTGGCCGCAGGCGTGGCAAACGTGAAGGTGCTCTTCCAGTTCCCGATGAAACAGCATCTGCTCGCAAGCGGGGCATTTGTGCCAGAGATTGTCCGGAACGTCATTGCCCCCGACGAGGGCCCTGATCTTGGGTCGAACAAATTCCGAGAGCCAGCTCACGAGAACCTCTTGTTGCGGATTATTCGGCGGCCTGACGTGAAGCGTTGCGCACGCCACCCGACAGGTCACGTGTGAACTCCAATACCTTCTCAACCAGCCCCGGCGTGGCTTTGCCATCCGCGTCGAGATTGTCTGCGATCGTCTGGACAATGGCCGAGCCGACAACCGTGGCGTCCGCGACTTCGGCCACAGCCCCGGCCTGTTGTGGGGTTTTGATGCCGAAACCCACCGCAATCGGCAGATCGGTATGTCGTTTCAGGCGGGTCACTGCAGCATGAATGGTGCTCGTGTCTGCCGATTTTGTGCCTGTAATGCCAGTGACGGCGACGTAATAGACAAAGCCCGATGTGTTCGCGAGAACCGCCGGGAGGCGTTCGTCATCGGTTGTGGGCGTTGCCAGACGAATGAAGTGCATGCCCGCTTCGAGTGCCGGGATACAAAGCTCGGAATCTTCTTCGGGTGGAAGGTCGACCACAATCAGGCCGTCGACGCCCGCTTCGCGCGCATCGATGAGGAATTTCTCAACGCCGTAAATGTAAATCGGATTGTAGTAGCCCATCAGGATGAGCGGTGTCGCATCATCACTTTCACGGAACTTTCGGACCATATCCAGTGTGCGCGTGACCCGTGCGCCGCCATCTCTGGCACGCAGACCCGCGGCCTGGATAGCAGGGCCGTCTGCCATCGGATCGGAATACATCACGCCGATCTCGATCATATCGGCACCCGCAGCGGGCAAACCCTTCAGGATTTCCAGGCTCGTTTCGTAGTCCGGATCGGCGGCCATGATAAATGGCACGAAGGCCGCGCGGCCTTCTGTACGCAGTGCTTCAAAGCGGGCTTCGACGCGGCCGCTGGTGGTGCCGCGGCTCATAGCTTCACCCCGAGAGCATCGGCAACAGTGAAAACATCTTTGTCGCCACGTCCGCACATGTTCATCACCAGCAGGTGGTCGGCAGGTAAATCCGGAGCTATTTTTTCGACATGAGCGAGCGCGTGGGACGGCTCGAGTGCCGGGATAATGCCTTCAAGGCGTGAGCATAGCTGAAAGCACTCCAGCGCTTCATCATCGGTCACCGATACATATTCAACCCGGCCACTGTCATTGAGCCAGGAATGTTCAGGCCCGATACCCGGATAGTCCAGTCCGGCCGAGATTGAATGGGCATCAAGAATCTGGCCGTCGTCATCCTGCAGCAGATAGGTCCGGTTGCCATGGAGAACGCCGGGGCTTCCGCCCGTCAGGGACGCCGCGTGTTCGCCGCTTTCAAGGCCGTGTCCGGCCGCCTCCACGCCAATAATCCGTACATCCTTGTCATCAAGAAACGGATAGAACAGACCCATGGCATTCGAGCCGCCACCGATACAGGCGACCAGTGAATCCGGAAGTCGACCTTCAGCGGCTTGCATTTGTTCGCGGGTTTCGATGCCGATCACCGACTGGAAATCGCGAACCATCGCGGGATAAGGGTGTGGGCCCGCCACGGTGCCGATCAGGTAGTAGGTGTCATCAACATTCGAGACCCAGTCACGCAGGGCGTCGTTCATGGCGTCCTTGAGCGTGGCTGTCCCGCTTGTGACCGGGACGACCTTGGCCCCCAGAAGCTTCATGCGGAACACATTGGGTGCCTGCCGCTCGATGTCGGTTGCGCCCATGTAAACCACGCATTCCAGTCCGAACCGTGCGCAGACGGTCGCGGTGGCCACGCCATGCTGGCCGGCGCCGGTTTCTGCGATGATGCGCTTCTTCCCCATCCGCCGGGCGAGCAGAATCTGGCCCATGCAATTGTTGATCTTGTGGGCGCCGGTATGATTGAGCTCGTCGCGCTTGAAGTAGATCTTCGCGCCGCCGTAATGCTCTGTGAGTCGCTCTGCGAAATAAAGCGGGCTGGGGCGGCCGACATAATGCTTCAGAAACTCGTCGAGTTCGGCCTGAAACGATGGATCGGCCTTTGCGGCCGCATAGGCCTGCTCGACTTCCAGAATCAGGGGCATCAGCGTTTCGGCGACGTAACGTCCACCAAAAATGCCGAAATGCCCGAATTCATCGGGACCGGTACGATAGCTGTTGGGTTCTGCGCTCATGATATTCGGGCGTGGTTATACATCAGGCGGGACGCGCTCAACAGAGCGCAGATCAAAGGTTTTTCAGTGCGTCAAGAAACGCGGTAATGCGAAGTGGGTCTTTCCGGCCCGGCGCAGATTCAACGCCGGAGGAAACATCCACCACAGCGGCCCCGGAGGCTTCGACGGCAGCGACCACATTGTCTGGATTGAGACCCCCGGCCAGCATCCAGGGAACACTCCATTCCTGGCCAGCCATCAACGTCCAGTCAAAGGCCAGCGCGTTGCCGCCGGGCAGCGCGTTTTTCAGGCTTTTGGGTGCTTTGGCATCGAACATCAACCAGTCGACAGAACCTTCATAGGTAGAAGCCGTCTCTACATCTTCGGCATCGCCAATCTTGATGGCTTTCATGACCGGAAGACCGGTGCGGGTCCGTAACGCCTGACAGCGTTCCGGGCTCTCCGAACCGTGAAGCTGGATCAGATCGAGCGTGACCTTCGCGAGAACGTCGTCGATCAATCCATCGTCGGGATCGACAAACAATCCGACCAGGGTCACGTGATCGGGTACAAATGCAGCAAGTGCCGCGGCTGCGTCCGGGTCCAGTGAACGAGGACTGGGGGGATAGAAGACCAGCCCCACAAAGGCGGCACCGCCTGCAACAGCGGTCCGCATGCCGGTTTCATCATTGATGCCACAAATTTTGGCCTGAACGGTCATGCGCTGACGCCCAGTTCCTCCGCGATACGTGCGGCTGCGGCTGCGGGGTCATCTGCGCCTGTAATCGGGCGGCCAATCACGAGCATGTCGGCACCGCGATCGCGTGCCTGACGGGGGGTGGTGATCCGTTTCTGGTCTCCACTCGCAGCCCAGTCCGGACGTATTCCGGGAACAATCAGTTTGAATTCGGGACCACAGGCCGCGCGAATGGGTTCGATCTCGGCGGGTGAACACACCACGCCATCGAGGCCATGATTCTGGGTCAGTTGGGCAAGCCGGACGACTTGTTCTTCGGCGGGTGGGGTCTGGCCCACTGCGGACAGATCTCCATCATCCATGCTGGTCAGAACAGTGACCGCGATCACCAGCGGGCGGGATGTTCCGCCAACGCTTTCGGCGGCGTCCCTTGCGGCGTCGAGCATGGCCGGGCCACCTGACGCGTGCACATTTACGACCGCGGCACCCAGCCCGGCGACAGCGCGGATCGCCCCGGCGACCGTGTTGGGAATGTCGTGAAATTTGAGGTCGAGAAACACCGGAAGCCCAAGATCAACAATGGCCCGGACACCATCGGCGCCGTTTGCAGAGAAGAACTCCAGACCGGTTTTCACGCCGCCCACATGCCCACGCACGGCGTGTGCGAGCGCGACGGCGCGGTCAAGATCGGGGGTGTCGAGTGCGACGAAGACAGGGTTTGTCGGCAGGCTTGGTGTGTTGGTCATAATGGCTCGCTTCTAGCAGAGGTGAGGCCACACGCAAACCGGAACAATCAGGCGAGGCTGAGCACTCCGTCGCGGACCCGCAGCACTTCGGTGAGTGCCAGGAACAGGTGGTAGAAGCTCGAGGCCGGTGCGGATTGGGAAAATCCCTCACCGTGAACATTCAGGTGGTCCTGCCAGCTGCCATGTTTATCTCCGAGGTAAAGGCCGAAAAGTCGGTCGAGAAGCTCTTCCAGCCGCAGGGCTGCGGCATCATCATCATGGAACTCCATGCGCGCCAGCTGCCCCTTGATGGCTTCGGTCTGCACCCAGAGGCGCTTGTTTTCGTCGAGCGATGTGCCGTGGCGCAGCACGGAATCAAAAGCGAGGTCAGCAGCCGGGCCGGAGTTTTGATCGACACCATAGGTCTCGGCGAAACGGTAAAGTGATTGGGATTCGGTGTTCACATCCTGCCCACTGGCCCGCGCATAGAGTTCAAGAAGCCAGACCCATTCATAATGGTGGCCCGGCTCGATAATTTTTCCCATGGTCCCTTCAGCGGGTGACCATGTGTTGTCGAAAAATTCGCCCAATGTACCTGTCTCTGGCTGGAAGAACCGTGACTGGAACAACGCAAAAATGTCCTGCGCGCGACGGAGCCAGATATCTTCACCGGTGGTGGTGTGCCAGGCGAGAAGGGCCTCGAGAAGGTGCATATGCGGGTTCTGGCGGCGCGGCAGGTCCTGGGTGGCGTTCTCGTAATATCCCCCATGCTCCAGGTCACCCAAATTGTCGTCAAGAAACGCCAGAGTTCGCTCGGCCCATTCCACGGCGGCTTCATCGCCCGTGGCGCGGAAATGCCAGGCGAAGGCGAAAATCGCGAAGGCCTGTTCGTAGGATTCCACACGGGTATCGGCATGGGTTCCATTGCGGGTCACGGAAAAAACAAAACCGCCATCCTCGCGCCAGTACTGCCGGGTCAGGAAGTCGAAGCCCTGATAGGCTGCTTCGAGAGCTGTTGGCCCCTCGTTGCGTGGTTCCCAACCCAGAATATGGGCGTGGCTGTAGACATAGATTTGTCGTGCCTGAACCCGCATGCGCTTGTCTGCATCCAGCACCGGGTGTCCGTCGAGCGTCAGCTTCTCGACAAAACCGCCGGCATCCATATCCAGTCCGGCGT
This sequence comes from uncultured Alphaproteobacteria bacterium, assembly GCA_943787745.1. Classification (GTDB taxonomy): domain Bacteria; phylum Pseudomonadota; class Alphaproteobacteria; order UBA6615; family UBA6615; genus JABJAG01. Next base: position 270,639 of record CALSNJ010000003.1, read on the forward strand.
GTGACCAGAGGGGAAGGGCCTGTTCTGCCAGCCATTCACGTATTTGCCTCGCATCGACCGTCATGGGGTTGTCTCTGTCATCAGGAGCTGTGCGGCGGCCAGATCTTCGAGTGCCGTACCAACAGATTTGAACAACGTAATCTCCGTTTCGGATTCGCGACCCGGATGTTTGTCACAACACAGGTCAAACAGGTCGGCTGCGATATCATCCGGTTTCAGGATACCTGAGGTCAGCGGTTCTACAATATCCCCGGCTTCGCGTGTCGCGCCCTCTCGGGTGTCAACGAACACGCGCGCGCGAAGGATTGCGGTGTCATCAGCCTCGCGCATATCGGGCCGGAACCCGCCGACAAGGTCGACATGTGTCCCGGGTTGAAGCCAGGCGCCGTCGAAGACCGGGTTTTTGGCTGTCGTTGCGCAGCTCACAATATCAGCGGTTCGGATCGCGCATTCCAGGTCGTCCGTTGCGCGCACCGAGAATGGTTCGTCTGCCATGCTGTCGGCAACCCTTCGGGCGGTGTCGCTGTTCCGACCCCAGATCAAAACCTGCTCAATGGGTCGCGCTTTGGCATGCGCGCGAATGAGTTCTGAAGAAAGGCGACCGGTGCCGATAATGGTGAGATGTGTTGCGGTTTTGCGCGCCAGATAGGTCGCAGCCAGTGCGGACGCAGCTGCGGTGCGTCGCGCGGTCAGTGCGGGGCCGTCAATCATCGCGACCGGTGTCCCCGTCGCGCCGTCGAGCAGCAGGTAAACACCCTGCACCGAAGGGAGGCCCTGCGCAGGGTTGTCGGGATGGACGGTCACTGACTTGATGCCGATATATTCGGGCGGTGAGCTGGCACCCCAGGCCGGCATCAGCAGCAGGGTCGCGTCCTGATCTTCGGAGGTCCCGGAAATGGTGTGGTGATGCCGCAACGGGACGTTGGCGCCCGTATGAAATGCGCTGCGCAGCGCCTCGATCAGACGCGTGGGATCGAGATTCGCCTCGACAGCGGCGGCATCATAGGCGTGCAAGGGTGGTCTAGTCCGGCAGTGCAGGCGGGCGGGCGGGGCGTTGCTCGTTTTCGGAATCCATGCGTGCCTGCATTGTCTCGATCTTGTGCTCAAGCTCCCGCAGGCGGGCGCGCCGTTCGCGGGCCAGTTTGCGCCCGGCCCCGCCGGATATCCATGCGAACAATCCGCCCATCAGAAGACCTATACCGGCACCCAGAAAGACATAGACAAACATTGGCCAGTCAACCACCAGCCCCAGCGGCCAGAGATCAACCTCGACCGTGTTGCGATTGTTGACGGCAAAAACCACCAGCACGACGGCCAGTGGGAGGGTTATCAGCCAGCGTAAGCGGTTCACGGGCAACCTTCATGATCGGACATGTTTTCGGGCCGGCCTCGATTTTGGGGCCGATGGTTCATTCAGGATAGCTTATAGCAAATTCAGGCGGCGGAAGTAGCCGTTGCTGCACGCTCAATCGTCGTTGAGGCGCTCGCGTAATTCCTTGCCGGTCTTGAAGTAGGGGACAACCTTGGCATCCACGCTCACGGCTTCGCCCGTGCGCGGGTTGCGGCCGGTGCGTGCGCCGCGTTGTTTTACGGAAAATGCACCAAATCCGCGCAATTCTACCCGATCGCCGCGTGCCAGGGCTGCCGTGATTTCATCAAGGATCGTCGTCACAATCCGTTCCGCATCGCGTTGCAGCAGATGCGGGTTCCGGTCGGCGAGACTCTGGATCAGCTCTGACTTGGTCATCGTTTCCCCCCGGGGACTGTTTGCCCCGAATATTTACCCTCCCCCACGAGGGCTTGCCGAACGTCTTCGTTCAGCGCGCGGCAGGTTGCCAAAGCGAAACCAGACCGTCAAGTGTTAGTGCGTTGGAAAATAACGATTTTCCAGTTAGTCCCACAAATTCTTCGAACAGGCTTTTGTCTTCTTTGCGGTCCTTGATGGTTTCCACGGGCAGTCCGGCGGGAACACCTTTCTCGGAGACCATCCACGCCACCGCATCACGTTCAACCCCGATGGCATCAATCAGCTGGTTACTCACCGCCTGCGCGCCGGAGAAGATGCGCCCATCGGCAAGGCCACGGACTTCTTCCTCTGGAAGCGGACGTCGCAGGATCACGACATCGACAAAGAACTGATAGAGATCGAGCACCACTTCGCGCGTGGCCGCCCGGGCCTTTTCGGTCAGCGGTTCAACCGGTGAAGGCACGCCCTTGAGGTCCGAAGACTTGATCGTGACCGGCTCGACGCCAATTCGGTTGAGCAATTCGACCACATTGGCGCTTTGCAGGATCACCCCGATCGAGCCGGTAATTGTCCCCTCGCGCGCCCAGACCCGGTCGGCAGCGACGGCCGCCATATAGGCCGCTGAGGTAGCGACGGTGCCCATGACGGCGGTCACGGGCTTCTGTTCAGAAACATCGCGCAGGCTGTTGAACAAATCCTCGCCCCCCACGACCGTGCCGCCGGGGCTGTCGATATGCACAACCAAACCGCGGATATTGTCGTCCTGGGCAATGCGGGCGAGAGTCTCTGTTCGTGCATCATCCTGCACGATGATTCCATTGATATGAATGCGGGCAATCCGCTCGCCCTGGACGAGTGCGCCCTGGCTTTGCAGGACGACCAGGACAGCAGCCACGAGGGCAAGAATCGTAACGCCCTGCCAGATCCGCAAGCGCCGTTTCAGGCGTCTGCGGTCCAGCAGGGCGTCAGGATCATAAGACATAACGGGCGTTCAAACGCGCCGTTAGGACTTGTCTGCTTCGCCGTCTTCGGCCGGCGCTTCTTCGGAAGCTTCCGGTTCCGCAGCGGCTTCAGGCTCTGCAGCGGCTTCGACCTCTGCAGCTGGTTCAGCTTCGGCTGTATCTTCAGCAGGACCACCGTCGGTGATCATGTCCTGAGTTTCTGCCTGCTTCTCGCGAATGGCAGCACCCAGAATATCACCCAGCGAGGCACCACTGTCGGACGAGCCGAACTGAGCCATTGCGGATTTCTCTTCCGAGACTTCCTTGGTCTTGATCGACAGCGAGATGCGACGTGCACTCATGTCGATATTGGTGACCATGGCATCGACCTTTTCGCCAACGGCAAAACGGTCAGGACGCTGTTCGGAACGATCACGTGAGAGGTCCGAACGGCGAATGAACGCGGTCAGGCCGCCCGAGGTCGTGACCTCGATGCCACCATCATTCACTTCCGAAACGGTCGACGTGACGATGTCGCCCTTGCGGACGCTGCCCAGCGAGCCGGCCAGCGGATCGTCGGTCAGCTGCTTGATGCCGAGGGAGATACGCTCTTTCTCGGTATCAACCTCAAGGATCTTCACCTTGACCATGTCACCCTTGGTGAACTCTTCAAGGGCTTCCTCGCCAGACTTCTCCCAGGAGATGTCGGACAAGTGAACCATGCCGTCGATGTCGCCCGGCAGGCCGACAAACAGGCCGAACTCGGTGATGTTGCGAACTTCGCCGTCGATTTCCGTGCCCTGCGGGAAGCGGGTCGAGAACTCGTCCCACGGATTTTCCTGGGTCTGCTTGAGGCCCAGTGAAATCCGGCGCTTGGTCGGATCGACGTCGAGAACCATGACGTCCACTTCCTGGCTCGTCGACACGATCTTGCCCGGGTGCACGTTCTTTTTGGTCCAGCTCATCTCGGAGACATGAACCAGGCCTTCGATGCCCGGCTCCAGCTCCACGAATGCACCATAATCGGTGATGTTGGTCACGCGACCGGTGAAGCGTGAGGTGACCGGATACTTCAGTTCCACATCATCCCACGGATCAGCTTCAAGCTGCTTCATGCCAAGCGAGATACGCTGGGTTTCCGGGTTGAACCGCACGACCTGGACCTGAACGGTCTGGCCGACCTGCAGCGCTTCGGAAGGATGGTTGATGCGACGCCATGAAATGTCGGTGACATGCAGCAGGCCATCGACACCGCCGAGATCGACGAAGGCGCCGTAATCGGTGATGTTCTTGACCACGCCCTGAAGAACCTGACCTTCCTTGAGGTTGGCCACCAGTTCGGTGCGTTCGGCGGCGCGTGTCTCTTCGAGAACGGCGCGACGCGACACCACGATGTTGCCGCGTGAGCGGTCCATCTTCAGGATCATGAACGGTTGTGGGGTGCCCATCAGCGGCGAGACGTCGCGCACGGGGCGGATGTCCACCTGGCTGCCTGGCAGGAAGGCCACGGCGCCCGAGAGGTCGACCGTGAAGCCGCCTTTGACGCGACCGAAGATCGTGCCCGAGACACGCTCGGTCTTCTCGAAGGCTTCCTCGAGCTTCTCCCAGGCTTCCTCGCGGCGGGCCTTTTCACGGGAGAGAACGACTTCGCCGTTCACATCTTCATAGCGTTCGACGAAGACTTCCACCTTGTCGCCCACGGCGATCTCGGCGGGCTGTCCCGGCGGTGCGAATTCCTTGAGCGCGACGCGACCTTCGGACTTCAGTCCGACATCGATCAGCGCGTGATCACTGTCGACCGAAACAACGGTGCCTTTGACAACCGTACGTTCGAGCGATGAATTTTCCTGGAAGCTCTCTTCGAGCAGGTCAGCGAAGATTTCGCTGAAGTCGGCACCCTCGGGTGCCACATTGGTATCGGTCATGTGACGATACGTCCTTTCAATCATACTTTGCATGCCAACCGGTTGGTTCCGGTGGTCTTGAACGTCGATCCACCCGCCTGTCCGGTTCATCCGGGCATGGAAACGGTGCGGTTGACGCGGGGCCTGACACTTCGATCAGGAACCTCAGTCGGTACGCTCGGCGATAAACAAAAGGGCGGCCGCAAATACTGCGTCGGCATCCATTTCCGAGGTATCGATGGTGCGTGCGTCGTCGGCGGCCCTCAGGGGCGCAATGGCCCGGGTGCTGTCGCGCACGTCCCGTTCCTTCATATCTGTCAGGACGCGGGGGTATATACTCGTTTCCCCCCGGTCCAGCAACTCCTTATGACGCCGTGTGGCCCGCTCTTCGGCGCTGGCGGTGATGAAGAATTTCACCGGGGCGTCCGGGCAGACGATTGTGCCGGTGTCCCGGCCATCGAGCACGGCCCCTTTGGCATCATCTGGCGGGGTTTGGGCGAAGTCGCGCTGGAACGACAGCAGGACCTCACGAACCTCCGGAATTGCCGCGACTTTCGAGGCCGCAGAGGCAGCCGTATCGCCCGCCAATTCCGGGTTTTCGAGCCCGCCACGGGCGATGGAGGCGGGATCGAGCGCCCTGGCGGCCGCGATGGCATCCCCCGGCTCTGCCGGGTCTCCCCCGGCGGCCAGCGTCCCAAGGCCGACAGCGCGATAAAGCTTGCCGGTATCGAGATGGGCAAAGCCAAAATGCGCGGCAAGGCGGCGCGCCAGCGTGCCTTTTCCCGCGCCTGCGGGGCCGTCCACAGTGATCAGGCGGGGTGTTGTCATGCCGGGTCACCTTCTGTGATGTCTGCACCCAGCGCCCGCATGGCGTCGGCAAATCCGGGAAAGCTGGTTTCGCTCGGGGTGATATCGTCAATCGAGACGGGGTTTTCGGTCGCGAGACCAAATACGAGGAAACTCATGGCAAGGCGATGATCGAGCTGGGTGGCGATGGTCGCGCCGCCGGGCGGCGGACCGCCGCAGCCCGCAATGGTGATGCTGTCGGAATCGGTGGAAACAGTTACACCACATGCACGCAGACCGGTCTCGATCGCGGCCAGCCGGTCGCTTTCCTTGACGCGAAGTTCGCCAACACCTGCGAAAACCGTGGTTCCCGTGGCGCAGGCGGCGGCCATGGCGAGAACCGGATATTCATCAATCATGGAGGCCGCACGTTCGGCCGGGATCCGCGCGCCGGTCAGCGCGGCCGCGCGAATCGTCAGATCGGCAACAGGCTCGCCGCCTTCGTCACGTTCGTTGGTAGAGGTGATGTCTGCGCCCATTTCTGAAAGCGAGGTGAAGACGCCCGCCCGGGCCGGGTTCATGCCGATCCCGTTCAGCTGGACTTGGGAGCCCGGCACGATCGCGGCCGCGACAGCCGGGAAGGCGGCCGAGCTGGGATCGGACGGCACTTTTACGTTGACCGGTGAAAGCTCGGTCTGACCGGTGATCGTGATCCGGCGGCCATCGGGCGTTTCGGTGATCTCGATCTCCGCGCCCATATGGCTGAGCATGCGTTCGGTGTGGTCGCGGGTGGCGACATCTTCGATGACGGTGGTCTTCCCCGGGGCATGCAATCCGGCGAGCAGCACGGCGGACTTCACCTGCGCCGAGGGCACGGGCAGCGTATATTCGATGGGCAACAAGGTGTCCGACCCGGTAAACGACATCGGCATGCGTCCGCCCTCCCGGGTTTCGACGCGCACGCCCATTTCGGTCAGCGGTGCGATGACCCGGTTCATCGGGCGTTTCCGCAGGGATCCGTCCCCGGTCATGATGGCCGTGAAGCCATGTCCGGCGAGCAGGCCGCAAAGCAGCCGGGCCGAAGTGCCGGAGTTTCCCAGGTCGAGGACGTCTTCAGGCGCGTGCAGACCGGCCACACCGACCCCGTCCACATGCCAGACCCCGGGGCCGTCCTGCACGACGGTCACGCCCATGGCACGCAGGGCTGCGGCCGTGGCGTGCACATCCTCGCCTTCCAGCAGGCCTTCGATATGTGTTGTGCCGACCGCCAGCGCGCCCAGCATCAGGGCGCGATGGGAAATTGATTTGTCACCGGGAACGGCCATCGTACCGGACAACGGTCCGCTGCGGCGGCTGTGCGCAGGGCGGCCTTGGGCGGCGGGGGATATGGCGGTGTCTTGGGTCATGTCAGGCGGCGAGGGATTAGCACAAATTACGATGCGGGGTCACGCGGGCGTACGCTTTGTGTTCGAAACATATAGAAAAGTGTGGATTTGGTTTTGACAGCCCGACCCGTTCGTGGCAAACGGCGACACCGATACACATCGGTACGAATTCACCGGAGGAATTATCTGTGGCGAAACCCGAATGGGGCGTGAAGCGTGCATGCCTGGCCTGTGGCACACGTTTCTACGACTTGCTCAAACAGCCGATCGTCTGCCCGAACTGCGAGACGGTCTTTGACCCGGAAACCATCTTCAAGCCGCGTCGTGCGCGCGCCGAGGAAGCCGCTGCTGCGGCCAAGGCCGCCAATGATGATGCGGCCAAGGCCAAGGATGACGAGGAAGATGAAATCGCAAAGCTCGTCGAAGGCGTCGAGGTTGACGACGATGACGATGATGATGACGTTCTCGCCGATGACGATGACGACGATGATGACACGCCCATCGTGCCGATCCCGAACAAGGGCAACAGCGACGATAACTAGTCGCAAGCGCTGATTTTTTTGACCCCGGTGTCACCGGGGGTCGAGATTTCGCTTGCGTTGGGTGGCGGGATAATTATGTTCCCGCCGTCCGCAGGTGCTGGCCCCCAAGCCAGCCACCACGAAAACAGTTTTGGGGCCGTAGCTCAGTTGGGAGAGCGCTACAATGGCATTGTAGAGGTCGTCGGTTCGATTCCGTCCGGCTCCACCATGAAAAACAAGGGCTTAGCGAGAGATCGCTAGGCCCTTTGTTTTGTGGGGTGAGTTTAGGGTGAGCGGATCAGGCGTGTTTGGGGTAGATTTGTCGGCACTGGGAATCCCGAGCTCAGGGCTTCTTAAAGACAGATTGGTCAGGCTGACATGACGAAGAAACCGCATCACGAACACACCCACGTGCATTCGCTGTTGCCGTCGGATCCGGCGTTGCGCGCGAAAGCGATCGAGACATTGCTTGTCGAAAAGGGGCTGGTTGATCCCGAAGCGGTCGATGCGCTGGTGGATGTGTTTTCGAACGAGATTGGTCCCCAGAATGGCGCGCAGGTTGTCGCCCGAGCGTGGCGCGACCCTGACTATCGCGCGCGGCTGCTCGCGGATGGGACGGCGGCGATTGCCGAGCTGGGTTTTTCCGGCATGCAGGGCGAGCATATGGTTGCGGTCGAGAACTCCGCGGACACCCACAATGTCGTCGTTTGCACGCTGTGCTCCTGCTACCCGTGGCCGGTGCTGGGGCTGCCGCCGGTCTGGTACAAGTCACCCGAATATCGCGCGCGTTTGGTGCGTGAACCCCGCGCGGTTCTCGATGAATTCGGGGTGCGCCTTCCCGAAGACATTGAGCTGCGCGTCTGGGATTCAACGGCGGAAATTCGATACCTGGTTATTCCGCAGCGCCCGGCTGGAACGGAGGCCATGAGCGAAGCGGAGCTGGCCGCGCTGGTCACCCGTGATTCGATGATCGGGACCGGCTTCGCCCTGTCCCCGGAGGCCGGTTGATGGACAGCGTTCATGATCTCGGCGGCGTGGAAGGGTTCGGGCCGATTCCCATCGAGGCAGACGAGCCGGTTTTCCATGCGACCTGGGAGGGCCGTATTCTGGGCTGTCGTTTCCTGATGGGGTTCTGGCGGCTGTGGAATATCGATGCCAACCGCCACTCGCTCGAGCAATTGCCGCCGGCCGAATATCTGGCCATGAGTTACTACGAGAAATGGGCTGCCGGCGTTGTGAACCTGTCCGCCGAGAAGGGCTTGATCACCCCCGCGGAAGTGGAGGCCGGTCATCCCAGTGCAGATGCCGAACCGAGAACGCCGCCCGTTGATGCCGCAGGGGTTCGGGCGTTTTTGCCCCAGGGCCGCCCCGCCGCCCGGGAGATCGACGATGCGCCGGTTTTCGCTGTCGGCGACAAGGTGCGTACCGCCCGAAATATGCACACCGGCCACACACGGCTGCCGCGTTATCTGCGGGGCCGGGTGGGCGAAATCATTTCCCATCACGGGCCCGCATGTCTTCCCCGACATCAGTTTCAAAATGGAGGGCGAGGTCGCCCAACATCTCTACACGGTGCGCTTCAGCGGTCGTGAAATCTGGGGTGACGACGCCGAACCCGGCCACTCCATTTCGGCAGAACTTTGGGAGAGTTACCTTGCTGCCGAAGGCTGAACCCGATCGGCCGTTTGCCGAACCCTGGCATGCGCAGGTTTTTGCCCTGACCCATGCATTGGCGGCAGCGGGTCATTTCACATGGCCGGAATGGGCGGCGCATTTCAGTCGCGCGCTCGAACAGGCAGAAGATGCGGGTGGGCCAACGGACGGGTCGGACTATTACGATGTCTGGCTCGCGGCGTTGGAGGCATTCCTGATTGAAACCCGCTTTGCAGATCCCGCGCAGTTGAAAGATTTGCAGGAGGCCTGGACGACGGCATACCTGACGACCCCCCATGGGGAGCCGGTTGAGTTGCCCGGGCGCGGCGAGGGCAGTGAGTTCGCGATGCGCGATACAGGGGCCGCTGGTTAGGTTCCGCTCTGGAGATCGCTGTTGGGCTGGTCGCTGACGAGCATCATGCCGGCGGCGTGGGTGATGAACATCGGCAACTTTGCATGCTCCAGCGCGGTCAGTGCTGTGAGGCCGCACCCCCAATAGATGGGGACCTCGCCGTCTTCGGGAATCAGAACCTCGCCAAAATCGGGTTTGGTGATATCGGAAATCCCCAACTCGGCCGGGTCGCCGATATGGATGGGAGCGCCGTGGACCTTTTCAAAGCGACCGGTCACCTCCGCCACGGTATCCACATCTTTCTCTGCGAAGGGACGCATGGAGGCCACCATGGGGCCGCCAAAAGGGCCGACCGGAATGGTGTCGCGCGTGGTGCGAAACAACGGCCCCTGAATGCCCAGTTCAACATGTCGTAAGCGCACGCCGGCATTGTGCAGGGCGTCCTCGACGGAGAACCAGCAGCCAATGGCGACGGCCACGTGATCGTCCTGCCATAGCGAGGCGACATCGGGTGTGCTGTCAACGCGCTGGCCGTCCCGATAGACCCAGTATCCGGGCAGATCGCTGCGAACATCGATATCCAGCCCGAGTGCAGGCAGGGCGGGATCGCCGGGTTCACTCACGGCCAGAACCGGACAGGACCGCGCGTTCAGGCGACAGAAGTCCACGAAGTCAGCGGCGTGTTCGGCGGGCAAAATGGCGAGATTGGCCTGAATGAAACCGGGCACATGACCGGTTGTCAGTTCTGCGAAATGGCCCGCACGTGCAGACTGGCGCAGTTCATGGGGTGAGGTGAGAACTCGCGCTAAACCCATGAGCGCGGGACCTGGCTGTCTCGTTCCGGCGTGACCGGACCGGGGGTGCCGCATTCGAGAAACGTGCCGTGGTCGGTGCCCGAGAGCAGCTCACCGGCGTCACAGATCACCTTGCCGCGCGACAGGACGGTGATGGGCCAGCCCTGGACCTCCATGCCCTCGAACGGGGTGTAGTCGACATTGTGGTGGAGCATGTCGTTCTCGATGACCAGGCGTTTTTCGGGGTCCCAGATGGCGATGACGGCCACAGGCCCGCCACCGTCGGGTCCCTGATGTTCGGCGCCACCGGAGACGAACACATCTGTTCGGCCAACGGCTGCGGCGACCATGCCGCCGACGACGGCACGGGCATGTCGGGTTGCATTGATATCGCTGTCGTCGATCATGATGTGGCGGTTGCCGCGGATTTCGCCGGTGGTCGACGGCTCGGCCTTGCAAAGCACGGCGTCGAGCCGGGGGCGGGTCGCATCGTCCAGTTGCGGGGGAGAACTGAGGCCGGCTCCGGCGAGAGCACGCCACAAGGCCGGTGAATCGATGGCGTCTTGCATGACGTCATGGGCGACAACCTTGTCGCCGGCCCATTTGGTCGAGTTGCCCAGCACGATGATCTCGCAGTTCAGAAGTTCGATCCCGGCTGATGCGCTGGCGCGGCCGGAAAACAGCGACCAGTCGGTCCCAATCGCGTCCGGGGTGATCTGGTCTTCGGCTAGTTCACCAAGGGCCAGCGCTGCGCCCAACGCCGAGGCGCCGCGCGAATATCCCATGGAGGCATAAGTGTCTTCCGTGATGACATGCTGTCCGCGACCATGCGCATCGGCGATCCGCTCGGAGGTCAGCAACGGGCATTTCACCTGAACGAAATGCACGTCATCAATATTCTCGATCCCGGCAGCGGCCATGGCGCGTTCGACCGCTCTCGCGGTTTCATGAACCATCGTCATGCGACCCTGTTCCTCGGGTAGAAAATCCCGGGTGAAGGCTGTGCCGACAGCCAGGGTTGGCAGACCGCTTACGGGCTGACCGGCTGTGTGTTCACGAATGCCGACAATCAAAAGATGCGGTGACAGGCCGCCCTCTGTACCGCCGGACATCACCATGGCAACGCGTTCGGCAACTTCCTGGCGGGTGCAGCCCAGTCGTTCGGCGAACATGTATTTCAGCATGTCGACGGAGTAGGCGCGGGTGAAATCATTGACGCAGCCATTGCCTTCGGTTTTGCCAAAGATGGCCACAACTTCTTCCGGGGCGATTGCGCCGCTGTCGAACAATGCTTCGAGCGAAGCGACATCGCCGGGATCTCGTGTGGGGACACGAAGCACTAGAGTTTCTCGGATTGTCTCGGTGTCCATTTGGTTCTCTGCCCTATGACGTTTCATGGTTCTTTATTGCGGCTGAGCGCCAAGCGAAATTGCGTGGCTGCACAGGCGGGCTCATTGTACTGCGAACACTGCAAGGGGCGGGCCAGTAAGTCGGTATCGGGAAACCGGCGGAATGCCGCGCCTGAAGCGCTGGATCATTGCTTTGGTGGTCAGTCGGAAGGCGGGTCTGCCCAAATAACAGGCAGCTCTCAGGCTGTCCTGCGCACTTTAGTTCGCGTAAGCTTTGGCAGATGTTTTGTTAAAATCAACGCTGCTTTGGGCACCCATGAAGCCTGCTTCCTTTGAGTATGTCACCGCAGAAAGTTGGGATGCCGCCGCTGCATCGCTCGCCGAACATGGTGATGACGCTCTTATCTTGGCGGGCGGTCAAAGCCTTGTTCCCGTGATGAACTTCCGACTTGCGCAACCGGCTGTGCTGGTCGATGTGAATGTTATTCCTGACAGTGCATATCTGCAGATTGATGGTGATAGCCTGCGCATCGGCGCGCTCACCCGTCATGTGCGCTTTGAGGCACCGGGGATTGATGGACCGCTTGGCCGTTTGCTGCCGCGCATTGCCCATCATATTGCCCATCTGCCGATCCGCATGCGCGGGACCTTTGGGGGCTCGCTGGCTCATGCCGATCCGGCCTCGGAATGGTGCACGCTGGCGCGCACCCTCGACGCAGTCATGATTGCGCAGAGCGTCACCGGGGAACGCCGTATCGCGGCCGCTGACTTTTTTCACTCGGCGCTGGCAACCGATCTTGCCGATGACGAGGTGTTGCGCGAGGTCGAGCTGCCTGCACTCGGGCCGGATTGGCGATGTGGCTTTGCCGAGTTCAATCGCCGTGCGGGTGATTTCGCAATTGTGCAATCCGTTGCGGCGATTGAATTGCATGAAGGGCAAATCGTGTCCGCGCGGATTGGTGTTGGCGGCGCCACGGAGACCCCGCAGCGTAGCGGGGCTGCCGAAAAGGCCCTACTAGGCGGCGCGCCGACGTCTGAACTCTTCGCTGAAGCAGCAGGCGCAGCTGCCGATGCCATCGAGGATTTTCTCACGGACCAGCAAGCAAATGCGGATTTGCGCCGCGATTTGGTGAGGGTCATGGTGCTGCGCGCGCTCGAAGACGCAGTTTCAGCGGGATAAATGGCCATGACCCGAATACAGCTTAACGTGAATGAGACCATCCACGACGTTGAAGTCGAACCTCGGCATTCTCTGGTGGATACGCTGCGTGAGGGATGCGGTCTTACGGGTAGCCATATTGGTTGTGAGCATGGCGTTTGCGGCGCTTGTACGGTGCTTGTGGATGACCAGCCGGTGCGCGGTTGCCTGATGTTTGCCGTGCAGGCCGACGGAAAAGATATCCGGACTGTTGAGGGACTGGACGACGATGGCGCCTTCAACGCGTTGCAGCAGGCCTTTCACGAGCATCATGCCTTGCAGTGTGGTTTCTGCACGCCGGGCATGCTGATGCTGGCGACCTGGATCGTGGAACGCGGCCTGCCCGTCGACGACAACGAGCTGCGTGAGATCATGGCGTCAAATTTGTGCCGCTGCACCGGCTACCGAAATATCCTGCGTGCTGTGCGTGCGGTCCTCGATGCCTCCGGCCAGGATGGGGCGGGCGCATGACGCTGATCGGCAAAAGCGTTCCGCGGCTTGAAGACCGTGAACTGCTGACCGGTACAGGTCGGTTTGCCGGAGACCAGAATTTTGAAGGACAGCTGCACATGCGCGTTGTGCGCGCGTCACTCGCCCATGGCCGGATCCTGTCTGTTGATACCGCGGCGGCGGCTGCGTCACCGGGCGTGTTTGCTGTCTGGACCGGCGTTGATGTCGCCGATGTGTCGCCGATCAATCTCCGGCCGGGCAGTGCGCTGCAGGATCTCGAAAAGTGTCGCCAGCACATTCTCGCTCAGGACATCGTCCGCTATGTCGGCGAACCCGTGGCCGTGGTCTTTGCCGATGATCCCTATCGGGCCGAAGACGCTGCCGAATTGATCTGGGCCGATATCGAAGAATTGCCGCCGGTTGTGGGGCTGATGGATATGCCCGGCGAATTTGCGCCCGGCGTGAGCACCGAGCCGGCCGTCCTGGTCAAAGGATATGGTGATGTTGATGCCGCCTTCGCGTCAGCGGCGCATATTGTCGACTGTGAACTCTCGGTTGGCCGGCATGCCGGTGTACCTCTCGAGACACGCGGTGCACTGGCGATCTGGAATGATGATGAGAACCGGCTTGAGTTTCATGCCGCAGCAAAGATACCGCACACAAACCGTATCGCTCTGGCCGAACTGCTGGGACTTGAGCTCGACCAGCTGCATTTGTTCGAGGGCCATGTGGGTGGCGGTTTCGGGGTGCGTGGGGAAATCTATCCCGATGAGGTTCTGGTCAACCTCGCGGCCCTGCGGTTCCGGCGGCCGGTGAAATGGATCGAAGACCGGATGGAGCATCTGATCGCGGCCAATCATTCGCGCGAGCAGACCCATCGGATTCGGGCTGCGATCAATGCTGATGGTCTGATACTCGCGATTGATGATGAGTTCTGGTTCAATCAGGGCGCTTACGCTCGCACCCATGGCGCCACGGTTCCGGTTGTCTCGGCGACCATGTTGCCGGGGCCGTACAAGGTCCCGGCCTATCGCGCGACCGGTCGTATCCGCCTCACCAATGTCACGCCGGCCGGAACCTATCGTGGTCCGGGCCGTTACGAGACCACATTCGTTCGTGAGCAGTTGATGGACACGATTGCGGCAGAACTGGATCTCGACCCATTGGCGGTCCGACGGACGAACCTCATTGCGGCCGATGAGATGCCGTATGAGCGGCCCTTCGAGATCGGCGGCAAGCCCATCATTTATGACAGCGGCGATTACCCGGAATCTCTCGCCCGTTTTCTGGACCATGTTGACTATGACGCCGTGCAGGCCGAGATGGCCGAACGTCGTGCTTCAGGGGAAATGGCAGGCGCGGCGATCATTTGCTTTGTCGAACTGGGTGGCGATGGTCCGTTCGATGATGTTCGGGTCGAGATGGATACAGACGGGCGGGTTGAGGTCATCACCGGCGTGGCCTCTGTGGGGCAAGGGGTTGAGACCGTGATTGCCCAGATTTGTGCCGATACTCTGGGCATTGATTATGCAGGTATCACCGTGACCCATGGTCAGACGGATCGCATCGCCCGTGGTCAGGGCGCGCGTGCTTCGCGGGTGACAGTGATGACCGGAAATGCGACCCACAAGGCGGCGTCTGGTGTACGTGGGATGCTTCTGGAAAAAGCAGCAGAGCTTCTTCAGTCCCCGGTTGAGACACTCGAAATTTCAGATGGTGTCATCGGGATTGTCGAAGGGCTAGGTGAGGGGCCGTCTGTGACTGTCGCCGCGGCGGCGGCAGAAATTCTGCGTGGACAGAACGCACCCCGCATCGCAGTTGAGGAGAGCTTTGAAAACGATCGCGCGACCTATTCCTTCGGGGCCCAGCTGGCCGTGGTCGTTGTGGATCCGTTGACCGCAGGTGTGACCGTAGAGCGCTTCGCTGTCGTCTATGATATCGGGCGCGCGGTGAACCCCATGCTGGTCGAGGGACAACTCGTCGGTGGCGCGGTTCAGGGTATTGGCGGTGCGTTGTTCGAAGAATTCCTCTATGACGAGACCGGTCAGCCGCTTTCGGTCAGCTTTGCCGATTATCTGATGCCGACAGCCGCCGAAGTGCCGGATGTGGAATGTCTCGTTCTGGAAGATTCGCCCAGCACAACCAATCCGCTGACCCTGAAAAGCGGGGGTGATCCGGGGATCACGGGTGCAGGCGCGGCGATCGCCGCGGCGATCGGTGATGCTATCGGCCGGCCTGGCGCGATCAAGCGTCTACCGGTCACGCCCTTGCGCTTGCGCGCTATTCTGCGTGGTGATGCGGATCGAAAACAGGAGAAGAACAATGCGGAAAACGGTGTCAGCACCTGAAGTCAAAAAACCTGCGCGTGCAGCTCTGACAGGCGGCGTTGCAGTTGATGATCAGGTCTTTCTGAGTGGCCAGATGGCTTACAACCCCGACGTTGACGGTATTCCTGCAGATATGGATGCTGCGGCACAGACCCGCGTGATCATGGACAATATTGGGCACCTGCTCGCCGCAGAAGGTCTCGACTTTGGCGACATCGTTCGGGTCACGATCTTCCTGACTGACCTTGGGGATCTCCGCGCCATGAACGAGGTTTATTCGAGTTATGTGAAGGAGCCCTATCCGGCGCGTTCAACCGTCGGGGTGGCGTTCCTTGCGATCCCAAATGGCCGGGTCGAAATTGAAGCGCTGGCCATCCGGCCTTAGGACCCGCAGCTCTGCTTGGTGTTCGGACCCTGAATGCCATGAGCATCAAACGACATGACAAACTCATCGCACAGGCACGCCACGCGGCTTGTGAGGTGGCATGTGCCCATGGACTACCCGTTGAGTCCGCAGAGCTTGTTTCATTTGCGAGCAACGTCATTCTTCGTCTTCAACCGATCAATGTCGTGGCCCGGGTCTCTGGTGGGGCGGCTCTTGTTCGATCGAACACAGAAGGACCAAAACACGAAGTTGAAGTCTGTGGGTTTCTGGCAGATGCAGGTGCGCCGGTGGTGGCACCCAGCAAACTGCTTGATCCCGGACCGCATGAATTTGATGGATTGAGTGTCACCTTCTGGGAGGGGCTCACTTCGCGGGAACTGCCGCTCCCGGAGATGGCGGCGCTGGACAGTTTGCGGCGTTGTTGTGCGGCGCTATCATCCTGTCCAACGGCGTTGCCATATATGCGCGGCTACCATGAAACACGGCATGTGTTTCATGGGCTTTGGCAAAACAACCGACTTGATTCCATTGACCCGGGAAAGGTCGTGCGTCGTCTTGCCGTGATCGATGAAGCGCTTGAAGCCATTGGCGGTGCGTCGTCACCGCGCAATGTTCCGTTGCATGGAGATGCTCATCTGGGGAATGTTATTGTGACCGAACAATCCTCTGGCCTGACTTGTTTATGGCTCGACTGGGATGATGTGTGCGTCGGTCCCATTGAATGGGATTATGCCTGCATGGCGGTTTCGCCGCGCGCGGATGAGGCCTTGCTTCGGAACGATGTGGTGTTCATGACGGCAATCGAAGATGAGATTGATCCGGACTTTCTCGACGTGATGATTGATGCCCGAATCCTGCAGCGTGAAGTCTGGGATGCAGCACTGAAGATGCTTTACCGCGGTGATGCCGCGATGCCCGGATTGCTGCGGCGTGGCATTGGGCTCGCCCGCCGGAAGCTTGGTTTGGGATAGGTCACTCCAACCAACGTCTAATAGACCCAACGACTGCACTCGGGTTGATTGGGGTCAGGAGGATGCAGTTCAGGATGACCTGGGCAGCATGCGTTCCTCCGTTCCCCCGACCCTTCAACAGGGTTATTTATGTGCAGGGCCTATGCCCTGCACATTTTTTTTGCTTGCGCATGCTAGGTTCGTGGAAAGGGCACCATTGAACCCGGGAAACTTCTGGACGTGCTGAACCACTGGACGATCCTCGCCGCGTCGCTCGGCTATATCGGAATCCTGTTTGCGATCGCCTCCTGGGGGGACCGCAAGGCCGAACGCCTTGGCACCCGCAAGCGCGCCAAGCCTGTGGTTTATGCGCTTTCGCTCGCGGTCTACTGCACGTCCTGGACCTTCTACGGCAGTGTCGGACTGGCCTCGACCTCGGGCTATGATTTTATTCCGGTTTATCTCGGTCCGATCCTGTTGTTCACCCTGGGCTACTTCGTGCTGCGCAAGATCGTGCGTATCGGCAAGGCCGAGAACATCACCACGATTGCCGACTTTATTGCGGCACGGTTCGGCAAGAGCCAGTCGCTCGCCGCCGTTGTGACGCTGTTTGTTGTGGTCGGCATCCTTCCCTATATCGCGCTGCAGCTGAAGGCGGTCTCGACCAGCTTCGTCGTCCTGACCAGCTATCCCGATATCATCATGCCCGCCGGTGTGGCGGGAACGCCATGGTGGAGCGACACCGCGCTGGTGGTGGCACTGCTGATGGCGACCTTTGCGATTGTGTTTGGCACGCGGAACGTCGATGCCACCGAACATCATGAAGGTATGATGCTGGCGATCGCATTTGAATCGATCGTCAAGCTGGTAACGTTTCTCGCGGCGGGAATTTTTGTCACCTATTTCATGTTTGCCGGCTTCGGAGACCTGGCCGAGCGGGCCGCCGCGGTTCCTGAAATAGCTGACCGCTTTGCCGTGGATATTCACGCCTCGACCTGGGTAACGATCAGCTTGCTCTCATTGATCGCGATCATCTGCCTGCCGCGCCAGTTCCACGTCGCGGTGGTGGAAAACGCTGATGAGCGCGAACTCAAGCGGGCGGCCTGGATTTTCCCGGGCTACCTGATCGCCATCAATATCTTTGTGATCCCGATTGCGGTGGCGGGGTTGTTGTTGTTCTCGGGCCGGGGGGTTGATGCGGATACCTTTGTTCTGGCCTTGCCGATGCTCGCGCAGCAGGAAACGCTGACTTTGCTGGTGTTTATAGGGGGGCTCTCGGCGGCCACAGGCATGGTGATTGTCGCAACCGTCGCACTCGCGACGATGGTGTCCAACGATGTGTTCACACCGCTGTTCCTTCGTTACTGGCGTGGCGGCCAGAACCGCGATGGCGACGTGGGGGCAACTTTGCTCAACATTCGCCGTTTTACGATGATTTCCATCCTGCTACTCGCATTCGCCTATTACCGGGTCGCGGGAGAAGGACAGGCGCTGGCTTCGATTGGTTTGATTTCTTTTGCCGGAGTCGCGCAGTTTGCGCCTGCAATTTTTGGCGGGATATTCTGGGCCCGGGCCTCACGTCTCGGGGCGTTGGGGGGTATTCTGGCTGGCGGATTTGTCTGGGCCTATACGCTTTTGCTGCCGACCTTCGCCGCGAGTCTGTGGTTTCCGGATGCGCTTTTGTCCACCGGCCCGGCTGGGATGTCATTTCTGCATCCGCAAGCGCTGTTCGGAATCGAATTCGGTGATCCGTTGACTCATGGGGTGTTTTGGAGCCTCAGCGCGAACACACTCCTCTTTGTTGTGCTTTCACTGTTCAGTCGTCCAAGCATGCTCGAACGTGGTCAGGCGCGCGCCTTTGTCGAGGTGATGGCCGCCGACCCGGCGACCCGCCCCCGCACCATGAGCGGCACGCTGGCGGTACGTGATCTGGCAAACCTTGTTGGGCGCTATCTCGGTACGACAACGGCCGAGCGCGCCTTTGCGCAGTATCTTGAGGAACGCGATTCCGGTCTGGACCTTGATGATCCGGTGGATGCGGGTGCCTTACGATTTGCTGAACGACTGCTGGCCAGCGCCATCGGTGCATCTTCGGCGCGCTTGGTGATTGCGCTCTCGATGGAACGCGACGACATCGATATGCAAAGTGCAATGTTGCTGCTCGACGATGCCAGCGCGGCGATTCAGTACAACCGTGAACTTCTCCAGACGACGATGGAAAATCTGCGTCAGGGCATTGCGATCTTTGATGAGAATCTGCGTCTGGCCTGGATGAATGAGCGTTTCCGGGATTATCTGGGTTTGCCGGATATGAATGGACGGGTCGGTGTGCCGGTGGAGGACATTATCCGGCACAGCGCCGAACATGGAGAGTACGGCCCTGGTGAAGTCGAAACGATCGTCAATGATCTGCTGACCCATTATCGCCAACATGAACCCGCGATCTATGAGCGTCGCCTGGAGGATGGCACGGTGCTGGAAGTTCGCACCAGTCCGATGCCGGCCGGTGGTGTTGCGGTTTCCCTGATGGATGTGACCGATCGGGTGCGCGCGTCACTTGAGCTCGAAGAAGCCAAGCGCGATCTGGAGGTCCGGGTTGATGAGCGCACACGGGACCTGATGGGGTTGAACGAACAATTGCGCCGCGCCTCGGATGCCGCCCAGCAAGCCAATCTCGGCAAGACCCGCTTTCTGGCAGCGGCGAGTCATGACTTGTTGCAGCCCCTCAACGCAGCGCGTCTGTTCCTGTCTTCTCTTTCCGAACGAGAACTGAACCGGGAGAACAACGAGCTGGTTGGGCGGGTCGATACGTCACTGCGTGCGGTGGAGGATTTGCTGGCGGGGTTGCTGGATATTTCCAAACTCGATGCCGGGGGTGTCGATCCTCAGATCGAGGATTTCCCGGTGGATGAGTTGCTGCAGGCGCTTGGCACCGAGTTCGCTGCGGTGGCCGAGGATCGCGCGATTGAACTTCGGGTGGTGGCATCCGAAATTTTTGTGCGTTCTGACCGGCGACTACTCCGGCGTATCCTGCAGAACCTGCTTTCGAATGCTCTGCGGTATACCCCGGCAGGTGGTCGTGTCTTGATTGGTGTGCGCGGCGGCGGGGACCGCATGAAAATTGAAGTTCGTGATACCGGACCGGGCATTCCTGACGATATGCGGGATGCTGTGTTTCAGGAGTTTCATCGGCTGCCGCAAACCGAGGATCAGGTTCAGGGGCTCGGTCTGGGGCTTGCGATTGTGGAACGTATCGCACGCATGCTCGGACATGTGATCGCGTTGCGGACCGAAGACGGGCAAGGCTGTGTGTTCTCTGTCTCTGTTCCGCGCGGGACTGCCGCGGCGGCGGTTGAAGAGCCGCGCCCGATACCAGCATTCTCGGATGGAGGGCTGGCCAATGCTGTCATTCTTTGCATCGATGACAATGCCGATGTGCGCGATGGTATGCGGGCCCTGCTTGGGGGCTGGGATTGCGATGTGCGAACGGCCGCTGCGGGCGAAGAATGGCGACGTGCGATGCGGGATGACGCGCCCGATCTGATCGTCGCGGACTACCATCTCGGTGCGGGGGAGCATGGCCCCGACGTTGTGACTGAAATTTGCGGGGTATTTGAGCGGGTGATCCCGGCGATTATCGTGACGGCTGACCCTTCGGAAAGCCTACGTGAGGAAGCCGCGCGGCGTGGCCACATCGTTCTTTCAAAACCTGTGAAACCTGCTGCGTTGCGCGCCTTGATGACACGGATGCTGGCCCAGCGGGCCGCCGCACGTCAGTCCGTTTCGTAAGCGTTCTAGGAAGGTATGCCGCGCGCCGGGTCGTCGACGTTCAGCTGTCCAGCCAGGATCACGGCCTGGGTGCGACTGTTGACGTCGAGCTTCTGCAGAATTGCCGAAACGTGGGATTTCACTGTGGCTTCGGAGATGTCCAGATCATAGGCGATCTGCTTGTTCAGTTTGCCTTCTGACAACATCCCGAGCACGCGCAGCTGCTGCGGTGTCAGGGTCGCCAGACGGCCGGCGAGTACGGCGTCTTCTGCTGCCGTTTCAGGCACCTCATCCATGTTGCCGGGAAGCCAGGAATTTCCGGCCAAAATTTCACGAACAGCATTGCGGATTTCATCCATCGGCGCAGATTTTGGGATGAATCCCGAAGCGCCGTAATCGATAGCCTGTCGCATGATCCGCGGATCGGTGGTTGCCGATATCATGGCAACCGGGGTCTCGGGAAACTGCGATCGCAGATAGGCGAGGCCGGTGAAGCCACGCATGCCGGGCATGTGCAGGTCGAGCAGCACCAGGTCAGTTGTGCCGAGGTCACGAATTGCGGTTTCTGCTTCGGCAAGACTGGCGGCCTCGTGGAATACGGCGTCGGCCATATCCTGCGCGATCGTCTGCCGCAGGGCATCACGTACAAGCGGATGATCATCCGCGATCACAATGACAGCGTTGGCGCTCAAAGCTGGATCCTGCCCCCGGTTCGGTACTCTTTTTCTTTGGAGTATGCCCCGGATCGTGTGGGGCGTCCAACGGCGAGTCAGCAATCCGTCAGGCAGCAGAGTCCAGTGTGTTATGGGCATCCCGCGCGATGCTGGCATAGAAGTTCTCACGCAGGCCCGTGGCGTTCACCTCGCACATGGAATGCAGTTTTCCGTTGATGGCGACCTGAAAGACGCAATGGGCGAGGCGCTCCTGCCCGATCGGGCTTGCCAGTTCTTCGGGTCCCATAAAGTGATGGGCGGTGATCGCAAAACGATGCACCTGCGCGCGGCCGCAGAGAATTCTGGCCGCGAGTGTGATCGGGTGTTCGGGGGAAAGCCGTTTCAGCCAACCCCAAGCCGCGCGTGGAAGCTGCCACAGGAACAGGCCCGGCTTGCGGACAAACATGCCCGCCAGACGCGCAAAAGCTTCGGCGGGCCGGTCGGGCCGAAACGTTGTCCCGGCGAAATTTTCAAAGATTGTGTCCAGCAACACACGGTCGGCGGGAGAACTTTCGGGACTGACGGGAACGAACTTACCCGGCGCGTCACCGTCGCGGATTGTCGCCCCAATGACAAAGCGCGAACAATCCGGGTGTCCCATTAGCCACTGGTTTTCGGTGACCCGTCCGGCATTGCTGGCTTCGATGTGCAGGCCGCGTTCGATTTTATTCCAAAGCGTACTGGCGTCGATCTGGCCGATCCCGTCTACGGTGCGTCCGACCGGGGCGACGGGTAGCAGCGCGACCATGCGGAACACATCGGCATTGTTCTGTGCAAAACGAATGATGTCGGCGACTTCGGGCAGATTGTCGGCGGTGACTGTCACCGTGGACGCCACCCGCAGAGTGTGGCCGGTCTGCTTGCGAACATGACGGACCATGTCGGCAAAGCGCGCCCGCAAGGGCATCAGATCGGCTTCGGTGTCGGCATATTTGAAATTCTTGTCGCGCCGTCCGCGCTGGGTTGTGTCGATATGCAGGCTGACTTCCTCCAGCCCGCCTTCGGTGATCAGCCGGGCGAGAAGTCCCGGGTCCCGCAGGAAGCTGTCCCCATGGGTCATCAGCATGGGGATCAGTTCGATCTGGCGCGCGTAACGCAGGATTTCGATCACCTCATCGGTGTCGCGCAATGTGACCTCGCCATCGGTCAGTTGCACATTTCCCCATGGCCCGAGATGTTCGCGCAGCACATCAAGCTGGGCGGTCACCGCCGCGACGGGCAGTGCGGGCGTGGTGTTGGCGGTGTCGTTCAGGTAGCAGCCCCGGCAGGCAAAATCACAGCGTGGCATGACGCCGATGGTCGCCCCGCAGCCTTCTTCGTGACGGCCAAACATCTGGTTGGCGGTGCGAAATTTCGGGTCGATTTTGGCCCAGGCCATGTCCAGCGCAGCTTGCGCATCGGCGGGAACCGGCGCGCGGAAAAGTCGCCACAGATTGTGCAGTCGCAGCTTTGGAGAATGAGAGGAAGTCGTTCCGAAACGCGCCATCGTGTTTTTGTTCTGCCCGTTGAGAGGCCCAGAAACTGGGCTTGGCTGGGCAAAACAGTAACGGCCGCACAGGGCGGCCGTGACTCAACTTATTGTGTGGCAACGTGATGTGTCTCCACCCGGCACGTCATACGCGGACTTGATCCGCGTATCTCTTGCACGCTCGCCTGAGATTGCCGGGTCAGGCCCGGCAATGACGACAAGAGGACGTGGCCACCCGCGCGATCTACCCGAGTGTATTGCCATAGCGCCATCGCTCGATGGAGACATCCGCGAACACGCCACCATAGTTGAGCGGCTCGCCTTTCCAGAATTCCTCGCAGGCTTCCAGATCGGGATATTCCATGATCATGAAGGAGCCGATCATCTGAACGCCGTCATCATCGAACATCGGTCCGCGCGCCACATAGCGGTCCATCACCGAGGCCTGATACTTGTGGTGGGCATCGGCGACAGCGTCGCGGCATTCCTTGGCTTCGGGTCCGTCAACGGCTGTGATCGCGAATTGCTGCCAGCCTTCGGTGCGCGGGAAGGTGTTCCAGCGCAAATCCATGGAGGACGACCAGCGGGTCACCGACGTGCTCGCGAACGCGCCCGCCTTGGCGTAGCCGTCGGCGGCGATCCAGGCTTCGGCGGCGGCCTTGTCCGGGGCATCGATCATCGCCATCGCGCCGCGCGGCGTTTTGCCGTCGGCCTTGAGCAGCGGGCCGGTGAAGCGAATCTGGTCCTGGGTGCTCCGCAGATGGGCCTGATGGCCTTCCATCCCGGCCTCGCGCAGCTCCAGCCCGCCTTCGGTCTTGAAATATCCCTTGCAGATCCAGCTCGGGCTTTTGGTTTTGTAGTATTCCGCCAGCTCCTCTTTTGAGAGGCCGTAGCGTGGGTCGCCGGGCAGGGCACCGGAAGGATTGTTGGGATCATCAGCCATGGTCGTGTCCTCACAGATTATGGGTCTTTGTTGACCCTATCGTCGCGGCCTCGGCGTCTGCGCGCAACCCCCGCTGACGGAACGACAGTGCTGCATGATTTTCAGGGCTTGCCGCTCCCCCCAACGGATGAATTCCCCCGGTTATAGATTCCCGGTTAAGCTGTGGTCCAACATTCAGGAGGACCTGTCATGACACGTCGATTCCGCCGCGTGGTTACCGGCCACAATGCTGAGGGCAAATCCATCATCTGGCGGGACGGTCCGTCGCCCCAGGTGCTCGAACCGCTGCCTCAGCTCACCCTGCACGAACTCTGGGAAACCACAGCGCCTGCCGTAAACACCGGCGAAACCGACACCGCGATCCGCGAAAACTCCATCGAGCCCCATGATCCCAACGGCGCGATCTTCCGCATCGTGGATTTCCCGCCCGACGAGGTCTGGAAAGACGCCGATGTGGGTGCCGCCTTCAGCGAGATGGGCAGCGGGGATGCCCATGATGACGATGCTGAAACCGCGGGCATGCACGAAACCCAGACCACCGATTTCGCCATCGTACTCAACGGCGAAATCTGGGCCGTGATGGAAGAGGGCGAGACCATGCTTTCGGCCGGCGACGTCCTGGTCCAGCGCGGCACCAACCACGCCTGGTCCAACCGCTCCAACGAACACGCCGCAGTCGCCTTTGTGCTGATTGGCGCGGAACCGAGAGGGTAAGCGGAGTTAACCCAATCCGTCATGCCCGGACTTGATCCGGGCATCCACGTCCATCCATTCTCCGGTCACCGTGGGGAAACACCGACGTGGATGGCCGGATCAGGCCATGACAGAATATATGTAGAAGCCCTCATGCTGAGCTTGTCGAAGTATGAGGGCCTGAGAGATCGTCCTTCGTCAGGCTCAGGACGAGGAACCTAGTCCGGAGAGAATCCATGTCCGCCAAACTTCGCCATGTCGCCCTGTCCGTGCCCGACCCGGAAAAAGCCGCCACCTTCTATGAGAAGGCGCTGGGCATGACCCGGGTGGGGGAGAACGACCATCCCGGCGCAACGGCGATCTATCTGACCGATGGCGTGATGAACGTGGCGCTGCTGCGCTACAAGACAGAGGAAGCTGCGGGCGGTGACCCGGACAAGTTCGGCGTTCACCATTTCGGCTTCGTCGTCGATGACCCGGAAGCCGCCGGTGCCGAAATCGAAGCCGCGGGCGGCAACTGGCTGATGGGCGAAGCCAAGGACGCAGGCGCCTTCTACGAAATCAAATACAGAGACCCGGACGGCCAGCTCTTCGACATCAACGAAGGTGGCTGGAAGACGGAAGTCTGAGGCCGGCGTCCGAGCCGGGCCACGCCTTTAAGTTTGGTTTCCATCTGAGTCTGTTATGGCGCGCGAAGCAATCCAGTGGATGTACTGCGTGCGGGGTCGTTCCGGAATGCCACGGCCTCTTCAGCCCCTCGCAATGACGTGGAGGGGTGGTCGAAGGCGTCGCAAATCCGGTTCGTCCGTCGAACGCCGCCCCATTTCCTTCGATGGCATCGCCGGGCTAATCTCCGGCCAACAACTACAACATTCCTACCGGGGAGAAGCGTGATGGCCCGTACACTCATTCAGGGCGGCTGGGTCGTGTCGATGGACGATGCGATTGGCGATATCAGGGGCGGCGACGTCCTGATCGAAGACGACAGGATCCTGGAGGTCGGCCACGGTATCGATGCCGGAGATGCCGAGATCATCGACGCGTCCAACATGATCGTCAGCCCGGGCATGATCAATTTGCACGAGCATACCTGGCAGACCGGGGTGCGCGGGACCGTGTCGAACTGGACAATGTTTGAGTATTCCCAGCTGATGCACGCGACCGCCGTGCCTCATTTCACCCCGGATGATGTGCGGATCGCCAATTTGTGTGGCGCGCTGAACCAGATTCATTCAGGTACGACGACGCTTTTCGATTGGCATCATTGTAACGCCACGACCGATCACACGGACGCCGCGATTGATTCCCTCGAGGAAGTGGGCATTCGCGCGATTTATGGCCACGGTCAGACCAAGACTGAAGCCAAGCCGGGCGAGGCCCCGTTCAACGAGCGGCCCCATTCGCGCGAGCGCGTCGAGCGTCTGCGCAAGGGGCGGCTGTCCTCGGATGACGGGCTGATCACCATGGCCATGTGTATTCAGGGCATTGGCTTTTCGGTCTGGGATTGCATCGAGCATGATGTGCGCCTGGCCAAGGATATGGGCCTGCGCTGGTCCAACCACACCGGGGCGCAGGGCATTCCGATGTTTGCCGAGAACGCGGTGCAGAAACTTCACGATCTTGGCCTGTTGGGGCCGGAAGCGGATTTTGTCCACGCCACGAACCTGACCGATGATGAGCTCAAACTGATCATCGACACCGGCGGGTCCATCACGGTCGCCCCGGAATGCGAGTGCAATTTCGGCCACGGCAATCCGGTCACCGGCCGGGTGCTGGAACTGGGCGGCACGCCGTCTTTCGGGATTGATCTGGAATCGAACATCTCCGGCGACATGTTTTCGGTCGTGCGGTTCGGACTGCAGCTTGAGCGCGGCATGTACACAGATGCCCGCCCGCGCCCCACCAAGAATATGCCCGAGCATCTGAAAACCCGCGTGGCGCTGGAATGGGCGACCATTGGCAATGCGCGTGCCATCGGCATGGAAGACCGGATCGGGTCCCTGACACCGGGCAAGCAGGCCGATGTGATCCTGACCCGCGGCGACGACATCAACACCTGCCCGGTCCATGACCCGGTGCAGACGCTTGTGTTTATGGCGACGCCCTTCAATGTGGACACGGTGCTGATCGCAGGTGAGGTCAAGAAGCGTGATGGCAAGCTCGTCTATCCTGAAGCCGCCCTGCGCCAGAAGCTTGAAGAGCTGACCGCCTCGGGCCAGCGTATTCTCGACGCGTCCGGCGCTTTCGCCGACGCGGCGGAGTAGGCGTCACGCCTTGTTTAGCGGTCATTGCGAGCCGCGATGCGGCGAAGCAATCCAGTTGTCGAGACACGCCCGCTCTGGATTGCCACGCCGGCCTGACGGCCGCCTCGCAATGACGCAAAGTGTGGCGTTCCGCCTTCGCGGGCATGACAAAAATCAAACGAGTGATCTCTCAATGGCCTTCCTCCCATGACCCAAAACCGTTGGTTTATGCTGGGTGCGCTGTTTCTGGCGCGCGTGTCGCTGGGATTCCAGTTCCAGACGGTGGCGTCGGTGGCGCCGCTGCTGGTCATCGATATGGGCCTCAATTTTACCGAAATCGGCACCCTGATCGGGTTTTTCAGCGCGCTGGGGTTTGCCACGGCTTTGCCAGCCGGGCTTGCCGGTCGACGCTATGGTGAAAAACGCATCGTGCTGATTGGGCTTGGCCTGATGACCGTGGGCGGTTTTGTTATGGCCTGGGCCGACACCTTCTGGATCGCGGGTGCGGGACGCCTGATGGTTGGGGTCGGGGGTGTCGTGATTACGGTCACCATGGTCAAACTCGTGGGCGATTTGTTCGAAGGGAAAGAGGTCGTCACGGCGATGGCGATCCTGATGAACAGCTGGCCTGTGGGAATTGCTCTGGGTCTCTGGACGCAGGGTGTGATCGCGGAAACCTGGGGCTGGAACGCGGTGTTCCTGATCGCCGGTCTGGGCTCACTGGCCGGGTTGCTGCTCGTGGCCTTTGTCTATCGGGCGCCGCCGCGCGAGGTTCAGGCCAGCGCGCAACCGAAAAAGATCAAATCGCGAATTTCAGGCCCGGAAATCAAGATGATCATTCTGGCCGGGCTGGTCTGGACCCTGTTCAATGGCGGCTTCCTGATGGTGATGTCCTTTGGTCCGGCACTGATGGTCGAGCGCGGCAGTGACGTGGCCTTGTCGGGGTTGCTGATCAGCAACGGCACGATCGCTTATATGATTGCGATTCCTCTGGGGGCCTGGGTCTCGGAAAAAATGGCGCGACCCAATCTGGTGATGGTCATAAGTTTTGCAATCGGCGCGCTTGCCGTTGCGGCGGTGCCCTTTGTTTCAGACCCGCTGATGCTGTTTATTGCGGCGGGCATATTTATCGGTATTCCCACCGGCAATGTGATGGCCCTGACTGTCGAAGTGGTCCGGCCCGAGAACCGCAATACGGGCACAGGCATTTATTACAGCGTGCATCACATTGGCCTGACGGCGATGCCGGTTTTGGCGGGATGGTTGGTTGATGTGACCGGGGATGCCGGGGCCCCCATGATTGTGGGCGGGGTATGCTCCGCGCTCGCCATTGTTTTCCTGGGCGCGTTGCGACTGTCCCAACGGAGATGGATTGGGGCGTAAAAATAATCTCCCTCTCTCCTCTGAAGGGCGCAGTGGGTTGGTCTTAATGGCCGTGCTGACTATGAATGTGATGTGATGAACGAAGCAGAAATCAAACCTACGCTCGGCGTGGTTATTCCGGCTCTCAACGCAGCAGACCGGCTGGCTGCGACTTTGCAGGCACTCGATGCCGGGCGGGCAATGTTTGATATCGATATCGTTCTGGTCGATGGCGGTTCCGAGGATGACACGGTCAGGATCGCGAAAGCCGGCGGCGCACGGGTGGTTTCATCTGACCCCGGGCGTGGTCTTCAGCTGGCCACTGGCGCCGAAGCGGTGAAGGGCGAGGGGCTGCTGTTTCTGCATGCCGATACGGTGCTTTCCCCGGATTGGGCGAGGGCCCTGCGTGGGGCGATCGAACAACCCGGGGCGGATGCGCGAGCATTTTACTTCCGGTTTGCCCTCGATGATGACAATCCCGGTGCACGCCGGGTTGAGCGCTGGGTCGCCCGCCGTTGCGAGCGCCGCAACCTGCCCTATGGCGATCAGGGCCTGGCCCTGCCGCGCGACCTTTATGACAATCTGGGTGGCTTTGCGCCCATGCGTCTGATGGAGGATGTGAATTTCATCACCCGGATCAAGCATCGCTGTGGCTATGAAAATCTGATGCAGCTGGATGCCGTGGCGTTGACCTCGGCCGCGCGCTATCAGCGCGATGGGTACTGGGTACGCCCGGTGCGAAACGCCTTGTGTCTGACAATGTATTTCTCCGGGATATCGCTCCGCATGATTGCCCGGGTTTACGGGTGAGCACACGCCGATGACCACGCCGCGCCATCTCGTTTTGTTTGCGCGCGCGCCCATGCGCGGTGCCGTAAAAACGCGTTTGGCGGCGGATATCGGCAAGGATGCGGCATTGTCGTTCTACCGGCGCACGCTCCACGATGTGCTTTGGCGGTTGGGACGTGATCCACGCTGGCAGACCTGGCTGGCGGTCACACCGGATCTTGCCGCGCACAGCGCTGCCCTTTGGCCTCAGGTCCCGGGGGTTCACCTGATCGCTCAGGGGGATGGGGACCTTGGTGTGCGTATGGCCCGGCCGCTTCTGACCCTGCCACCCGGCCCGGTGGTGATTATTGGCAGCGACATTCCGGAGGTTGGTTCCAGTCATATCATGGCAGCATTCAAAGCTCTGGGGCGCAAGGACGTGGTCTTTGGTCCGGCCGCCGATGGTGGTTACTGGCTGGTCGGTGCCCGGCGCACGCCGATGGTGCCCCATGGTTTGTTTGGCACTGTCCGCTGGAGTACGAAACATGCCCTGACAGACACGCTGGCGGGCCTGCCAAAATCCTTCCGTGTGGCCATGCTGGGGGAACTCGATGACATTGATGATGGGGCGGCCTGGACCGCCTGGAGAACAGAACCTCGCGTGTGAAACCCCGACCGGTCCGGATGTCTCCATCGAAACCGCAAGGAATTGCGGGTCACCGCTTGACATCATGGGGTCGAAAACGGCCCACTGCATCCAACAAAATCCATTCCATTCCTCAGGGGGAAATCATGAAACTCTTCGGCTATTGGCGCTCACTTGCCGCCTTCCGCGTCCGCATTGCACTCAACCTCAAAGGCCAGCCGTTTGAGGTTGTCTCGACCGATCTGATCAAGGGTGAGCAGTTCGATCCCGAATATCTCAAGGTCAACCCGCAGGGTGTGGTGCCCGCGCTGATCACCGATAGCGGTGAAGCCCTGACCCAGTCGATGGCGATCCTTGAGTATCTCGATGAGGCGTTTCCTGCGCCGGCGCTGCTGCCCGAAGACCTGATGGCCCGTGCCCGGGTGCGGGCACTTTGCATGATCATGGTGGCCGATATGCATCCGCTCGTGGTGCCGCGCATCCGCAAATATGTCACCCAGGATTGGGGCCACAGCGAAGAAGAGCTCGGCGCATGGATCGGCAACTGGACCAAGAAGGGCCTCGAAGCCGTGGAAGCCCATCTCACCGATGGCGGCCATTCCGGAAAATTCTGTGAAGGCGATCAGGTCACCATGGCCGATCTTTGCCTTGTCCCGCAGATCGGCGCGGCCATGCTGTTCAAGATCGACATCACGCCCTATCCGAACGCCAAGCGCATCTTCGATGAGTGCATGACGATCCCGGCCTTCTTCGACGCTCGCCCACAAGCCCAGCCGGACTTTCCGGAGGATATGAAATAGGCAAAGTCATACCGGGGGCTGTTCATCGGTTTCTGAGTTTGGGTTGTAGAGCGATTTTGGCTCTTCTACTGCTGTATGCCGTTGCCTTGGCGCCTGCCAAGGCAGGTGGCGGGTTCGATACCGCACGTCTTTCCGATGTTGTTGCCCAGGCCCGTTCGCTTGAGCGTCTCAACACGTTGATTGTGGCCCGGAACGGAGAGGTCGCGTTTGCCGAATCGTTTCGCGGACGAGGGCTCGACACGCCGGTTAACGTTAAGTCGGTTTCAAAGTCGCTGATCGCGGCGTTGGTCGGAATTGCCGTGGATCGTGGCCTTCTCGAAGGGCCGGACCAGAACGATCGGTGCGCTATTGGCCGGAGCGCATCCCCGCAGGCTGCTGACCCGCGTGTGCGCAGGCATCACCATCGGAAACCTGCTGTCCATGCAGGCGGGTCTCGAACGCACATCGGGGCGCAACTACGGGCGCTGGGTGCAAAGCAGTGACTGGGTGGCCCATGCGCTTTCTCGTCCTTTCGTCGATGTGCCGGGTGGGGGGATGCTCTACTCGACGGGCAGTTCGCATCTGCTTTCCGCAATTCTGACCACGGGCGAGCGGGCGCAGCACGCTCGATCTGGCGCGGGACTGGCTGGGCAAACCTCTGGGCATTCGATATCCCGCCCTGGGACCGGGACCCTCAGGGGGTCTATCTCGGCGGCAACAACATGGCGCTCTCGCCGAACGCGACTGCTGCGGTTCGGCGAACTCTACCGCCGCGGTGGTGAGCTCGATGGTCGCCGCATCCTGTCCGGAAGCCTGGGTCGAAATCGTCCTGGATGCCGCGCACCCGCTCTGTGTTTCTCTGGCGATGGCTACGGCTATGGCTGGTTCCTGCGCGAGTGCCGGTGGCGGACGCACCGCCGCTTATGCCCGTGGTTTTGGCGGGCAATACGTCATCGTGGTGCCGTCACTGGCCATGACCGTGGTGGTCACCTCGGATACGGATACGCGCCTGCGCGTCGACGGTTACGGCGACGCTTTATGGTCGATGATTGAAAATCATCTGATCCCTGCTGCGTTGCCGACCGAAGGCTAACTGCCAGCCTTCTCTGCCCCCACCGCATCCATGAACTGCACCAGCACCTCATAGGGCTGGGCGCCGACGACGCCCTGTCCGTCGGCGACGTATGTTGGGACACCGGTGACGCCATAGCCCTGTGACTTGGCCCAGTCGGCATCGACCGCGTCCTTGAAGGTGCGGTTCTCCAGCACATCGCGTGCCGCCGCGCCGTCGAGGCCGACGCCTTCGGCGATGCTCACCAGCAGGTCGATATCGGCGATGTTCTTCTGGTCCACAAAATAAGCCTGATAGAGCTTCATGTGGATGGCATCGCCACCTTCCTGGGTGTCGGCCCATTTGCCGAGTTCCTGTGCCAGACGGCTGTTATAGGTGTGGGTGCGTTGGGCGTAGGGCAGGCCCTCTTCATCCATCATCCCCTTCATGCGGGCGTACATGGCCACCGGGTCATAGTCGCGACCGGCAAACAGTTTTTCCAAGGACAGACCCTCATCGGGGGTGTCGGCGTGGAGCGGGAAATGCACGGTCTGGATTTCGACGTCGTAGGCGGCCTTGAGTTTTTCAATACGCACGGTACTGAGATAACACCAGGGTCAAACGTAGTCGGAGAAGACCTCAAGAACTTTTGGTTCGGACATGGGATTGTCGCTTTCGGTTGAATTATGTTGGCGCGAGCATAGCAGAGATTCGCGCAGCGGTTTACGGTTGGGGAACACAAAAAACCGGAGCGCCCCATGACCGACCTGACCACGCCATCCCGCAAGCTGACCCATAATGGCATTCGCAAACTAATCGATGCAGCTGTTGATGCCGCCGATGAAATGGGCGTGCCCATGGGGATCGCGGTTGCCAATGATGGTGCGCGGATTGTCGGTTATCTGCTGATGGATGGCGCGCGCATTCTGGCCCAGGATTCCGCCAGCGCGAAAGCCATGACGGCGGCCAGCCACCGGATGCCGACCCACGCCATCGACTACAATATCGGCATGGGGCTTTCGGTTTCCACACAGGGAAAGGTGCTGCCGCTGCGGGGCGGCGTACCCATCATTATCGACGGATATTGCGTCGGCGGGATCGGCTGCGGGTCAGGCACGGGCGAACAGGATCTGATCGTCGCCAAGGCCGCGCTCGCGGCGATCGGCGCGGAGGTTCCCGATGATGACGTGCGCGAAGGCTGAGGCATTTAGTCCGTAGCTGCCCTTGGGCGTGGCACCACCAGCAGCACGAAGACCAGCAGGGACAGGACGCAACACCAGAACATCACCATGCCCACCTGCAGGAAGGATGTCGGGACCAGTGACGCCATAATGATGGTGCTTACGAACCCTGCGCCCATCTGAACAAATCCCCCCAGCGCGGCTGCCGATCCGGCTGCAGCAGGCTCGACGGCGGTCAGCGCCCCGGCCAGACTGTTGGGCACCACAAAGCCGGACCCACAGGAATAAAAAGCGAGTGGAATGATCAGGGTGTAGGGCGAGTCCATACCGCTGAGTGGCAGGAGGACCAGAACCGCCGTACCCACCACCGCCAGGATCCCGCCGATCCAGATCATGCGCCGACGCGAGGCCCGCTGGGACATCCGGCTGGAGATGTAGTTGCCGATGATGTAGCCGATCGGAACGGCCATGATGAAATAGCCCAGCTGTTCAGGCGGTACATCCATCACCACAATCAACGCAAAGGGTGCGCCAGCCAGAAAGGCCTGAAAGGCAGCCCCCATGGCGGCGGTGCAAAAACTGTAGCCCATGAATTTCCCCATCATGCTCAGTCGCAGATAGGTTCGTGCCAGTGCCCCGGTGTTGGTCAGACGCCGCGCTTCCATGGGAAGTGTTTCTTCCAATGTCTGGATTGTGGCGATAAGCGTCAGCCCGCCCAGCAAGGCGGTGAACAGGAAATTGGACTGCCATCCGAAGGCGGTTTCCAACTGCCCGCCTAGCAGCGGCGCGAGCATGGGTGCAACGGCCAGCGACATGCCCAGATAGGCCATGGCGCGGGTTGCAGCTGCGCCGTCCGTCGTGTCGCGAACGATGGCGCGCCCGACAACCAGACAGGCACAGCCGCCGATTGCCTGAGCCATGCGGGCGCCGATCAGAATGTCGATGGTCGGTGCGGCCGCGCAGGCGATGCTTCCCAGAGTGAAAAGAATGAGCCCGGCAATCAGTGGTTTGCGCCGTCCAATCGCGTCGGAGATCGGACCAACCACAAGCTGGGCGATCGCAAACGCGCCCAGATAGGCCGAGACGGTCATCTGGACGAGCGCCTGACTGGTGCCGAGATCGCCGGCCATGCTGGGCAGGGACGGCAGGAAAATCGTGATCGCGACCTGGCTCGTCACCATAAGTGCCACCAGCAGCGCCATAGGCGCGCGGGGTGTGTCAGAGGTGGATTGTGCCGGAACGTCTGGCTTGGGCATGCGTTTCACAGATGCGAGAATGAAGTCACGTCAAATCAGGAGCGTTCGATGCGTACGAAGATGGCCCGCGAATTCATGAGCCTACGCCTGTTGGCCTCGCTTGTCGTGCTGGCACTGACAGGCTGTGCTGCACCAGCTGCAACGCTGCTATCGCCTGCGGTCAGTGGTGCGCCGGCGGTTGCCGATTTTCTGGGGGGTGATGTCAGTGAGAGTTTCTGGGCGGCACGGCAAAATGACGTGGTCGTCGCGGCTCGCCGCGCCGGCAGCGCCTTCGAGCTCGAACGGGAACGGGACGAGGAAAACGCTGAGCGGGTTCTTCTTGTCTTCCGGGACGAGACCGGCGCGCAAATTCGATTGCGCATCGAGCTCCGTACTCCGGTTCTGACCTTCATCAGGTTTACGGGCCCGGCGGGCCTCACCCGTCTGATGACAAGGCAGATCGTCGATGAACTGAACGGGGTCGATGCGTTTCTGCTCGACTGGACCGACGGTCAGGGGATTGTCGGCCGATAGCTGCCGTGCCTTCAGCCTTCGAAGTCGAAGGGAATCCCGCCAAGAATACGCATGAGTTCGATCCGGTTGCGGGCACCGGTCTTGGCCAGAAGGCGGGAGATATGCGTGCGCACGGTGCGGATGCCCACCCCGGCCATATCGGCATATTCTCCCGGGGTCTGCCCGGCGGCCAGCGCCTGCGCCACCCGGCACTCGGCGGGGGTCAGTCCGAAAACCGTGCGGAGCAGGGAATCGGGCAAACCGCGGGCGCGATTTGGATCACAGATCAGCAGGGCCACGGTCGGCCCGGTGGGGGAGATCGGAAGTCCCTCAACCTCGCCCGTCGCCTGTGGCAGGGGAACCGCGATCACCGTCAGCGGCAGGCCTTCGGCGCGATGGATTAACACCGCGCCGGCCGGTTTGAGGCCTGTCCCGGCCGCGGTGGCGATGGCGTCTGCAATCAGGCGGTTGGTTTGGTTTGCGTTGGCGGCGTTTCCGAACAGTATCTGCCCGTCCCGCACATCCATGCCATTGCGCGTGTCGGAGATGATGTCTTCTGCGGCGGGATTGAGCATCAGCACGCGGCCGGTCACATCGAGAAAAGCAACTCCGGTCGTGCTGTGGCCGACCAGCAGATCACGGGTCTGGTGCTCGGCATTCTGGATGGCCATCCGCATGTGGATCTTCATCGCCTGGGAGAGATGCGGCGTCAGGCGACGCATCAGGGCGATCTCTGCGGCGCTGGCGTGATCCTGTCCCAGCGGGCGCTGGATGGAGAACACACTGAACAAATCGGCGTTGTTGATGAGGTTTGCCGAGATGAAATACTTGTAGCCCTGCGGGATCATGAAATCGTTGTAGAACTCGTCCTTGTCGATTTCGCTCTCGCTCAGCATATCGTGGTCGAAGCTGACATGACCCTCGGACTGGGCTTCGCCAAAAGCCGAACGCGGCGAGATGGCGGCATAGTGACTCACATAGAGATCAAGCGCGTCTTCGCTCGCACCTTCATTGCGGAAAAACACGGGTGTCCCGGTCTTTTTTTCGAGCACCTCGAAATGGGTGAAGTCGGAATCAAACAGCTTGCCGACCGTCTTCAGCGCATCCGGCCAGAAGGATTCGCTGAGCGTTGCGGCGTAAATTTTCTCCAGCGCCTGACTGTATTGGACTTCGGTTGCCATGGATCGGCTTCTGTTGCTTGTTTGCAAACGAAGCCTGCCCGTGCGCCCGTATCATCGCAAGGTGGATTGGATCAAATTTAGATGATTGGAATGACTGTGAAACGGCTGTCTTGACCGTTGCGCTGTCGGGCCTTACGCCACATGCTAACAGCGATTTTTGTGGGGGAGAAACCATGTCGAATTCATCCGAACGTTCCGGGCCGCTGGTCGGTCTGAAGGTGGTGGAACTGGCCGGAATTGGGCCGGGACCGTTTGCCGCGATGCTGCTGGCTGATCTGGGAGCCGATGTGGTGCGGGTCGACCGTCCGGCCGATCCGGGGCTGGGCGTGCCGCGTGGTTATGAGTTCGATCTGGCCAGCCGGTCACGACCGTCTGTGGCTGTCGATCTCAAGCACCCCGATGGCGTCGAGACGGTGCTGAAACTGGTTGAGAGCGCGGACGTGCTGATCGAGCCGTTCCGCCCCGGCGTGACCGAGAAGCTCGGCTTGGGTCCCGATGACTGCATGGCCCGCAATCCAAAGCTGGTCTATGCGCGCATGACCGGGTTTGGCGGCACCGGGCCGCTGGCCAAGGTCGCCGGACATGACATCAATTATTGCGCACTCTCGGGCGCGCTGCATGCCATCGGCCCGGCGGAAAAGCCGGTGCCGGCGCTGAACCTTGTCGGTGATTATGGGGGCGGTGCGCTCTATCTGGCCTTCGGGATCATGGCCGCGATCTATGAGGCCCAGCGCAGCGGCGAAGGCCAGGTGATCGATGCGGGCATGGTCGACGGCGCGGCGAGCCTGATGATCCCGATCTATGGGCTGCACGCTTCGGGGTATTTCTCCGACGAACGCGCGACCAACATCCTCGATGGCGGCGCGCCCTTCTATGACGCCTTCGAATGCGCGGATGGCAAGTTTGTTTCCATCGGTTCGATCGAGAAAAAGTTCTACGCCCTGCTGCTCGAAAAGCTGGGTCTGGAGAACGAAGACCTGCCTGACCAGATGGACCGGTCGCGCTGGCCCGAACTGCGCGCGCGTTTTGCCGAAGTCATCAAGGGCAAGACAAGGGACGAATGGGTCGCGATCATGGGGGACAGCGATGTGTGCTTTGCGCCGATCATGTCCATGAGCGAGGCCCACACCCACCCGCACAACATCGCGCGGGAAAATTTTGTCGAAGTGGCCGGGGTGACCCAGCCCGCACCCGCACCAAAATTTTCACGCACACCGGGGCGTATCCATTCGGCACCGTCCAAACCGGGGGAGCACACGGAAAGCGCGCTGGAAGCCTGGGGTTTGTCGGCGGATGATATCACCGCTCTAAAGGCCAGCGGCGCGGTGGGCCGGAAAGAGGGCTGATACCGTTTTTATTCGTCATGGCCGGATCAAGTCCGGGCATGACGATTGGAGAGGAACCCAACAATGGCCACCGAAATCCCCTACAACCGTGAGCTCGAATTCGAGTATGGCAAGGCGGCACAGATCACCCCGCTGATCCGCCGGGTGATCGCGCGCAATCCCAGCGCCTTTACCTTTCACGGGACGGGCACCTACATCATCGGCACGGGGCAGGTGGCAATCGTCGATCCGGGACCCGATCTGGCCGAACATGTGGATGCGTTGCTCAACGCGCTGCGCGGCGAAACCGTGAGCCATATTCTTGTCACCCACACCCACACCGATCACTCGCCTGCCGTAAAGGCGGTGCAGGAAGCCACCGGCGCACCGAGCTATGCCTATGGACCCCATGGCACACGGCCCGAAGACGGCGCCAGCGAGGGCGGCGGTGATTATGATTTCATGCCCGATCACCGGGTTGGCGATGGTGATGTGGTGACCGGCAAGGGCTGGTCGGTCGAGGCGCTACACACGCCGGGCCATTGCTCGAACCATTTGTGTTTTGCCCTGCGCGAGGAAGACACGCTGCTCTGCGGCGATCACGTGATGGGTTGGTCGACAAGCATTGTGTCACCCCCCGATGGCGATATGGCCGAATATATGGCCTCGTTGGAGAAGGTCGGACAGTTCGGCGCAGGCCGCTACATCCCGACCCATGGCGCGCCCATCGACGACCCGGCCCCTTACGTGAAGGCCTTGCTGGCCCACCGCCACGAGCGCGAAGACCAGATCATGGCCGAGCTGGCGGCCGGTCCCGCGACCATCGCCGAGATGGTCCCCCGCATGTACGCCGCCGTCGACCCGAAACTCTATCCGGCTGCCGCACGATCGGTGTTGGCCCACCTGATCCACATGGTGGAGACGGGGCGGGTGACGGCGGATGGGGATGTGTATCGGTTGACTCAAGATTAGCATCGTCATGCCCGGACTTGATCCGGGCATCCACGTGGTTGAACAAGCTTGATGACGGTAAGAGGAGCGACCTCACTCCGGCGTGATGTAGTACCGCCCGCGCAGGAACTTTGAGAGCGGGACGACGCGGTTTGGGTCGGGCTTGTGTGGCTGGGCGATCCAGCGTTCGAATTCGGCGAGTGCGATTCTTGTGATGCCCGCAATATCCAGTGCGCGGGTGTCGTCGATGGAACGGAACTCTACGTCCAGCAATTCGCCATCGCCGGTGCCGATCGTGCCGGTGACGCCTTCGGCTTCGGCCACCAGAAAGCGTGCGTCGAACCGGCGCGGGCGGCCGGGCGGGGTGATGGCCCGAAAGAAATAGTCCAGACCTTCGAGCGCCGGACGAAACCCACCCGGGGCCGCGCTGTCGGCGTCACCCAGCAGCAAGCCGGTTTCTTCGAAGGTTTCGCGCACGGCCCCCGCTGCGATGGCCCGGGCGCGGGTCGGGTTCGCCGCACGTTCCAGACGTGCCTGAACATCTGCGGGGAGCGGGCTTGTGGGATTGAGTTTCGCATCGATGGCATCCACGCGACCGCCGGGGAACACATAAGCGTGGGGCATGAAGACATGGTTGCGGTGGCGTCGCCCCATCAAGACTTCGATGGTGCCGCCGCGGCGCTTGCGCCACAGCACCATGGTTGCTGCGTCGACAGGGCGCAGCGATCTTTGTTTGGGTTTCTCGGTCACTATTTGACGGTCGAGAACGTCGTGGGCACCAGGTAGCGGTTCTGCTGGTCGATCACCCGGTGACCATTGGCGGCCTGATAAAGCTGCCAGCGCGGATCGGTCGACGGCCTTCATCTGGCGTTCCTCACGATCGCCCTGGCTGTCCCAGTACCACAGATGCACGACCTGATTGATCTTGCCGGTGATCGACGAGAAATAGCCGATGAGCTGCCAGCCCGCATCGTCGATGATCGGCTTGGCCAGATGCTTTGGTCACTTCCACATAGTTGGGCACCTGGGTGTAGGCGATCGTGTAGGTGCGCTCATCGACGAAGCCCTTGGCGCTGCCATTGC
Organism: uncultured Alphaproteobacteria bacterium; assembly: GCA_943787745.1. Taxonomy (GTDB): domain Bacteria; phylum Pseudomonadota; class Alphaproteobacteria; order UBA6615; family UBA6615; genus JABJAG01. The sequence continues at coordinate 309,284 of CALSNJ010000003.1, forward strand.
CCATGAAGGCAAACGGTTCGACCACATCGGTGGCCTGCAGAAGGCGGTTTTCCTGAGAGACAAGCTTGTCCGAGCTGCCATTGCGATAGTCGGTCCATTCCGGGTCGTTGTAGAGGGAGGCCCGGCAGTCCTGGCGCACCTGCGCGTTGTCCCATTTCCAGTAATGGACGACGGAGTTGATGGCGCCGGTCTCGACCGTGTAATAGCCCGCCGGCTCGAAGCCATGCTTGCGCTGCAGCGGCTGACCGACCTCTTCGACATTCTTCAGGAATGCCGGCATCTGGCCCGGCTGGATGGCGTAGGTGCGCGCGTCGACGATCATGGCGCTGTCTCCCGGTTTTTGTGTTTGTTCGAGCCTTGCAATCTTGCTGCCCGGTTGTGTGGGTGTATCGTGACACGGCTTGAGGTCATGGGAAAGACAGGCGGGGGGCACATATGGAAGACGCAAAGATTTTGCAGGTGATTGAAACCGGCGCCATTCTGGGAGAAAGCCCGGTCTGGTCACCTGATGAAGGCGTGCTGTGGTGGGTGGATATCAAGGCGCCGGCCTTGCACCGCTATGACCCGACAACAGGCAAAGACGAAAACTGGGCGTTGCCCCAGGAGACGGGGTCGATTGTGCTGCGCGAAGGTGGTGGGCTGGTGGCCGGACTGCGGGACGGGTTTGCGTATTTGTCGATTGAGGGCGACGGCGTTGCCCTCGACTGGATAGGCGACCCCGAACCCGACCGACCCGAAAGTCGCCTCAACGATGGTCGGGCAGATCGGCAGGGGCGCTACTGGGCGGGGTCGATGCACGACCCGGAGGGGCCGCCGTCGCATTATTTTGAGCGAGAGCCTGTCGGCGCGTTTTATCGCCTCGATGGCGATGGCTCGATCCACCGCATGATCGAGGGTGTTCTGGTATCCAACGGCCTGTGCTGGTCGCCCGATGGCAAAACCATGTACGCTGCGGATTCCCCGACACGTACAATCCGGGCCTGGGACTACGACACGGCCACCGGGGATATCGCCAATGCGCGTGTGTTTGCCGCCATTCCCGAAGAACCCGGGCGTGGCACACCGGACGGCGCGATTGTCGATGCCGAGGGTGGTGTCTGGACGGCGGAATTCCGGGGATCACGGATCACGCGGTTCAATCCGGATGGCACGCCGGACCGCATGATTGAATTGCCGGTCTCTCGTCCCACCTGTCCGATGTTTGGGGGGCCGGATCTGCGCACGCTTTATGTGACGTCCGCGAAAATCATGCTTTCCCCCGAAGAATTGGCGCGTGAACCGCTTGCCGGTGCGCTTTTTGCGCTCGATGCGGGTGTCGCCGGACTGCCAGAGGCCGCGTTTCCGGGCTAAATAGACGTTCTTCGTATTGCCTTATTCCGGCCCCGCCGCCGCCGCGAAGCGCCGCCATCGTCATGTCAGCCCTGTCAGGGAGGAGAGACGATGCGCGGACTTGTAGTGATAGCCATGCTTACAGGCGGATTGCCCATCGTGACCTTTGTCGCGACGCTGGCCTTGAGCAACGGTGCGCCACTGCAGTCGCCATTCCGCGGATCGTTGTCAGGGTCAGGGATGTCGGCTGCGGTGCACGTCACGCCGGACATCGAGCCCGGGCAACCGGCGCAGAAAGCGCTTGCCGGCATCCCCACCCCTGTTTTGACACGTTCCGATGTGCCACCGCGTGTGTCGCACTGGCAGCCACCAGATTCCCACCGGTTGTCGCGACATCGTACGGATGCGGCCTGGGAACGGCTTGATCGAGAGGCCGCGGGTGGAAATCGTGATGCATTGCTGTTTCGCACCTTGATGCAGTCTGCCGACTTTGTCCGACCGGTGCGTACGATCACCCCTTGAAATTTACCGTTTCAGAACCAAATTGAGTGCATGGTCGGAGGCTTTCAGGAGCTCCGGCTCTGGAATAATCGGGTGCCAATTTCGGGCCCGGAAGGACCGTGCAGGAACGAATTCTGTAATGCCTGCGCGGCCCGTAACTCGCTCACGAAGGAGGAGTGACGGCATGAATCGCTTGTCCCCGCTCAGAAACCCGCTCTTGCTCGGATTCGATGAATTCGAACGTACGCTTGAGCGTATTACCAAAGCTTCATCTGACGGATACCCGCCCTACAATATTGAACGCACGGGTGAAACGCGCCTGCGCATCACTTTGGCGGTTGCCGGCTTTGCCCGGGAAGACCTCGACATCCAGCTTGAGGACAATCAGCTCACCGTGTCGGGCCGTCAGGCCGAAGAAGATGATCGCGAATACCTGCACCGGGGCATTGCCACGCGCATGTTCAAACGCAGTTTTGTTCTGGCAGATGGCGTTGAGGTGAGCTCAGCCTCGCTCGACAACGGATTGCTGAACATTGACGTCGCATTGCCCTTGCCTGAGCGAAATGTGCGGAAAATCGAAATTGGTGGTGGTGCCAACCCGGCACCGGAAATCGATGTAGAGACGAGAGGATAAGTTCCATGAACAACGACACAACGAACAAGGCTGTCGAGGGTATCGAAGGTATTTCACCGGAACAGTTTGCCGCGCTCGGCGTTGATCAGGTGGCCTATGTCCGCCCCGCAGTGGTGGAAGGTCAGAAGGTCTATGCGATCCATAGTGCCGACGGAAACGAGATCGGTATGATGGCAGGCCGTGACCTGGCCTTTGCGGCCGTCAAGCAGCACGACATGGAGCCCGTCAGCGTTCACTGACGGGGATGTCCTCGACAAAACTGAACTGAATTTGACCTAGCTGGCGGCCCGGAAGTGGTCGGGCGTTGTATTGCCCGCTTCCATGAGCATTGCGTAGATCGCATCTGGGTTGTCCGAGCCGCGCAGTTTCTCGCAGAAGGCGCGATCGCGCAGAATACGCGAAATACGGGCCAACGCCTTGAGATGGTCCGCGCCAGCACCTTCAGGTGCCAGCAACAGGAAGACGAGATCTACTGGCTGATCATCGATGGAATCAAATTCCACTGGCTTTTCCAGCCGCGCAAACATGCCGTGGAGCCCGTCCATGCCTGCCAGCTTCCCATGGGGAATGGCCAACCCTGAGCCGACGCCGGTTGAACCCAGACGCTCGCGCTCCAGAAGAACCTCAAACACCTGCCGAGATTCAATTTCAAAAACGTTTGCGGCAGCCTTCGAGAGTTCCTGAAGCAGCTGCTTCTTGCTCGTGGCGCGCAAACTCGCGATGACAGCATTTTGCTGAAGGATGTCTTCAATATCCATGAGGGTAGGTCAGGCCTCTGATTCGGGCGTGTCGATCCAGCCGATATTGCCATCGTCGCGGCGATAGACCACGCCGAGGCCGCCATGCTTGGAATTCCGGAAGACAAAAGCCGGGGCATCGGCGAGATCAAGCCGCATCACGGCTTCAGACACGGTCAGATTCTCAATGACGGTCTGATTTTCAGCAATGATGATCGGATTGTCGGCGGCTGTTTCAACGCCATCGTCGTCTTCGCTCTGGGGTGCGATCACGTATTCGGGGGTGTTGGTCGCAAGGGTTGTGTTCTCGCGCTCCCGGTGATGGTCCTTTAGGCGGCGTTTGTTGCGGCGCAGTCGCTTGGCGAGATGCGCTAGCGCAACATCGAAGGCTGCATAGGCGTCATCCGCCTCTTCATGGGCACGAACATGGATGCCACGACCGACATGCATGCTGATTGCCGCGCGGATACGGAAACTTTCACGTGAGAGTACGACGGTCGCGTCTATGGCGTCCGAGAAATACTTCTCGGTCGTGCTTTCGATTGCATCTTCGATGTGGAGGCGAAGTGCTTCGCCGACGTCGATTTGCTGGCCTGTGACGGTTATCTGCAAGGTTCTGTTACACGCTGGTTATTAATGATCTAGCGCCGGGTTCTGATCACCCGGTCGCGACGTTTTATTTCGGTGTTCCTGCCGTGCTTCTCGCTCGACCAATTTCGGCACCACCCTTCTTTGATCGGGTGGCTCTTTTCAGGCCACCCCGGGGCGGTGTTGGTGTGCGGCGCGGAACTTAGTCACGGCCCTGTGCACTGTCAATACCGCTTCGGTCCACACCCTTTAGATGGGGGAAAGTCCCGGATAATCAAGGAAAACCGCGGATTGGGGCCTTTGTTCAGCCCGCGGCGCGTTTCATGCGTCGCCGTTCGACTGAAGACGGAATTTTCAATGAATCCCGATACTTGGCGACAGTTCGCCGCGCTATTTCCACACCGTCGTCACGCAGTATCTTTACAATTTTGTCGTCGGATAGGATCGATTTGGGCGATTCGTTGTCGACCAGCAGTTTGATCTTGTGCCGCACGGCCTCGGCGGAGTGCATGTCCCCACCTTCGCTGCTGTTGATCGCTGTGGTGAAGAAGTATTTGAGTTCGAACAGACCTCGGGGGGTCGCCATATACTTGTTCGTGGTGACCCGGCTGATGGTGCTCTCGTGGAGTTTCACGGCTTCTGCGATATCGGCCAGAACCAGTGGTTTCAGGTGAGACACGCCGTGCCGGAAGAACGCATCCTGCTGTCGAATGATTTCCGTTGCGACCTTCAGAATGGTGCGCGCACGTTGATCAAGCGCACGGACAAGCCAGTTCGCGGACTGGTACTTCTCCTGTACAAAGGCCTTCTCATCCTTTTCGCGCGCCTGAGTCGTGATCTCGGCGTAATAGGCCCGATTGACCAGAACCCGGGGCAGGGTGTCGTTGTTGAGTTCGATTTCCCAACCACCGCCCTGTTTGGCGCGCATCATTACATCGGCGGTCACATATTCGACCGCACCCACGTCGAACGCTGCTGCGGGCTTGGGGTCCAGCGTGCGCAGCTCCGCGAGCATCTCGGTCATGTCTTCTTCATCGACCTCGCAGATGCGGCGCAACCCAGGCATGTCGTGCTGGGTCAGGTAATCGAGGTTGTGCAGCAATTTCAGCATGGCCGGATCAAGCCGGTCGCGCTCGGCAAGCTGCAGCGAGAAGCACTCGATCAGGTCGCGGGCAAAGACGCCGGTGGGCTCAAAACCCTGAACGATCATCAAAACCTGCTCGACTTGCGCGGGGGGGCAGCCAAGCTGTTCGCCCAAATCCTCCAGCGATGCGCTCAGATAGCCGCGGTCATCCAGGGTATCGATGAGCGCGCGTCCGATCATGCGTGCGGTGGGATCACTGATCGAGAGATCAAGCTGTTCGGTCAGGTGTTCCCGCAGCGAAACCTCGCTGGCCATGGTTTGATCAATTCCCGGCAGCGAATCGCTGTCCCCACGGGCCGCCGGGGCCGCGCCGCCAGCTGGCCGGAACGGGTCATCGGGAAACACATTCGTATAGTCGCTGTCGAGTGGGGCTTCGGTCGACGAGAGTTCTTCACGGTCTGAGAGTGTTGCCGCATCGCCATCATCGTTGCTGGCGGATTCGGCAGGCGCGGGCGCTTCATCCCCCCCGATAAGGGATTCCTCCCGCTCCAAAAGCGGGTTCTCTTCAAGTTCGCCTTCAACGAAGGCAGCCAGTTCAAGATTGGACAACTGCAGAAGCTTGATAGCCTGCTGCAGCTGCGGCGTCATGACCGGCGCCTGCGTCTGGCGGAAGTCGAGACGCGGTGTCAGAGCCATGGTTAAGGACTTCTACAGACTGAATCTTTCGCCCAAGTAAACACGCCGAACGTCGGAATGGGATACAATTTCATCCGGCGCACCACTCATTAGCACTGAACCTTCATGCAAGATATAGGCCCGGTCAACAATATCGAGTGTTTCCCGAACGTTATGATCGGTGATCAGCACTCCGATGCCGCGATTTTTCAGGTGTTTCACCAGATCGCGAATGTCTGAGACGGCAATAGGATCGATCCCGGCCAGAGGCTCGTCGAGGAGCATGAAGTGGGGCTGACTGGCCAGGGCGCGTGCGATTTCCACCCGGCGGCGTTCGCCACCTGAGAGGGCCAGCGCTGGTGTTCGGCGCAAATGAGATATCGAGAATTCCGCCAACAGATCTTCGAGCATAGCCTCGCGACGATCACGTTCGGGCTCGATGACTTCAAGCACAGACCGGATGTTTTGCTCGACCGAGAGGCCGCGGAAAATCGAGGCCTCCTGCGGCAGGTAGCCGACCCCAAGACGCGCCCGGCGGTACATTGGAAGTTCGGTAATGTCGTGCCCGTCGAGAGAGATCGTTCCGGCGTCCGGCGTCAAAAGGCCGGTGATCATGTAGAAGCAGGTTGTCTTGCCCGCGCCATTTGGCCCCAGCAAGCCGACCGCTTCACCCTGACGAACCTGAAGGGAAACATCGCGAAGTACGGGGCGCTTGCGAAAGCGTTTTCCCAGATTCTGAGCCACCAGCCCGGGATTGTCGGCAACAAGACGCGGCGCGCCGCCATCTTCTGTCATTCTGGTCAATCGCGGTTCTGTCATTGGTTCCCGGTCGGGCCAGTGTTGGAAGGTTGCCCGGCGCCATTGCCGGAACTGGATTTGGGCAGGAACAATCCACGCACCCGCTCACCCGAGCGCGAAGAGAGAAGTCTGCTCTCGCCTGTCGTCAGGTTAACCTCTGCACGGTCACCGTTCAATTGAGTGTCACCGCGCGTGATTTTGACGTTTCCGGTGAGGGTCGCCAGACCGCGATCAGGATTGTAGTCGCCCTGTTCGGCGCGCACGATATCTGTAGGTGTGGAGACGAGGACGTTCCCGTTTGCTTCGATGCGGTCCATTGAGGCACTCCGGCCGCCTTCACCGAAATGTGCGGTCAGCGTGTCCGCGCGGAGCCGCCGATCATCGCGAATGGCCAATGCGTCGCCACGGGCAATGGCCATCTGCTGTTGTTCATAATACTCAAGGCTCTCGCGTGCGATGATCGTGTCCTCGGCAGTGTCGAGACGTATGGTGTCGCCGGTCATGACCAGAACGCCATTGTCGATGTCATAGACAGCATTGTCGGACACGGCGACCTCGCTTTCGGAGGTGATTCGCACATTCCCGTTGGCGTTGATCCGATAGATTTCGTTCTCGCCTGCCGCGTTGGGTTTGTAATGCGCGATGAGCTCATCTCCCTCGACCGACACGCCTCCCTGGGTTGCACGTGCATTCCCACGGGCCAGGTACACCTGTTTCGCACGCTGCCATTCGATGCCTTCATCGGCCTCGATCTGGATCGGGCCGTCACCTTGCTTGCTGAACCCGAGGGATTGGGCTGTGCTGTCCGAGAGACCCTGAATCCAGATTGCTCCGGCCAGTGCAAAACATAGCGTCAAGCGCATCATTGTGGGGGCGCTCCTTCAAAGACCGTCATTTTGGCTGGTCCGATAAACAGGATTCGTTCACCTGAATCCAGCACGCGAAACCCGCTGGCCTGCAAAATGCCAAACGGTCCCTGGCCATCAATCGGTTCGTCCCCAGAAGCGGTGCTGGTTTCAAGGTTGACGCGCGCAGCGGCGGTCTGGAACTCGTAACCTTCATCGTGAAACAGATTCACATTTCCGGAGAGGTGGAGAATATTTGCGTCGGATTCGAACAGGCCATTATCGGCGTTCAACGCGATCCATGATCCATCAGTGAGAACGATGTCCGCCTTTGGATTGGTCAGGTCATAGGTCTCACTGCCAGTGTCGGTTTTGGTGCGTGAGCCGAGGTCTGCGGTAATTTGGAAGGGTCGTTTTTCCGAATCCATCCCCTGCAAACGGGGGTTGAGAACCTGTGGTTTGGCTCCGCCGGTTGGCCCAACTGCGGCGAGGTCAATCCGGAAGCTGTCTTCCTCCGGAGCGAGGCGTGGCCAGACTGCGACAAGAACAAGCATCGCGAAGGCGAGACCCGGCAGCAGGTATTTCATCGTGCTGACGATGCGTGATCGCGCAAAACCGCTGCGGCGCCGACGTGGCATCTCGCTCATGCGTTTCCGGCGAATGGGCCCCGATTTGGCTGAATCGGCAGCAGGCGCGGTTGTGAGGCCGGGTTCGCTCATGCCGGTTTCAGGCGAGGCCTGCGCGCAAGCAATCATGAATGTGCAGAATACCGACCGGTGTGCGGTCCTGGGCCACGAAGAGACTGGTAATCGTCGTGGCATTCATCAGGCCAAGAGCTTCTGAGGCCAGCGCCTGGCTGCGGATTGTTTTCGGGTTTGCTGTCATGATCTCGCCACAGCTTAGGCTGAGCAATGTGTCGGACATGTGGCGTCGCAGGTCACCATCGGTGATGACTCCGATCAGCTCGCCCGACGCATCAGTGACACCTGCGCAGCCAAAGCCCTTTGCGCTCATCAGAAGAAGGGCTTCCGACACTCGCTCTTCGGCGGCAATAAGGGGCAGGTCATCCCCGCCATGCATCAGGTCGCCGACGCGGAGCAGGTTCTGGCCCAGCTTTCCGCCGGGATGAAGTACCTGAAAATCCTCTGCCGTAAACCCACGCCGACTCAGGAGTGCGATGGCCAGTGCATCGCCGATCGCGAGCATGCCGGTGGTAGAGGTGGTTGGGGCAAGACCCATCGGGCAGGCCTCGGCAATGGCCGGAAGCAACAATGTACAATCGCTGTTGTCTGCCAGCGTGCTTTCCAGTCGTGCTGTGATCGAGACGAGGGGCACATTGAAGCGTCGGCAATAGTTGATAACGTCGCCGAGTTCCTGAGTTTCCCCGGAATTGGACAGCGCGAGGACAACATCCTCACGCGCAATCATGCCCAGGTCACCGTGACTGGCCTCGCCGGGATGGACGTAGAATGAGGGCGTCCCCGTGCTCGATAATGTCGAAGAAATCTTGCGCGCGATGTGACCGCTCTTGCCCATGCCTGTCACGACAGTCCGGCCCGTTGCCTGGCCAATCAGGTCGACAGCGCGAATGAATGTTTCGTCGAGATTGTCACCAATGGCTCGCAGGGCTTCGGCCTCAAGGCGGAAGACGCGTTGCGCAGCTTCGATGTCGCCTTTTGGTGTGGGCGATTTGCTGTCGGATTTTGCGGTCCCGTTCACGGACGTATCGATCGTATTGTTAAGGCAGTTACAGAATCCGGAGGAAATGGAAGAAATCCACGCGAATCAATTGCTTGGAGTATGGGGCGAAGCTCGTGAATCGTCAAATTTCAGCCCGTCGGGAACGGCAGGGTGTTGGCAGGGCTCAGCTATGGGCCAACAGGTCGATATCGGGCCAACCGGCCAGATCAAGCGCGGCCCGGGCGGGCAGAAAATCAAAACACGCCTGTGCCAAATGTACGCGATCATGGCGTTCCAGCATCACGTCCAGACGGGATTTGAGTTCATGAAGGAAGAACACGTCATTGGCAGCGTATTCCTGCTGCTCACGTGAGAGTTCGTCAGCACCCCAGTCTGAGCTTTGCTGTTGCTTGGAGATTTCGACACCGAGCAGATCACGACAAAGGTCTTTCAGTCCATGTCGGTCGGTGAATGTCCGGACCAGACGTGAGGCCGTGCGCGTGCAGTAGCACGGGTCGGCGTCGACGCCGAGGTAGCGCTGGACTGCCGCGAGATCAAAGCGTGCAAAATGGTAGAGTTTCAGGCGGTTTTTGTCCGCCAGAAGTGCCTTCAGGTTGGGGGCATCGTAGGCGTCACCCTCACTGGCGGGAAACTGCACGAGATGCGCCACGCCGTCGCCCGCGGAAAGCTGAACCAGACAAAGTCTGTCACGAAGCAGGTTGAGCCCCATGGTTTCGGTGTCGACGGCAATCACGTTGCCCAGATCAAGCCCGTCGGGCAGGTCGTGACGGTGGAGTTCGATATCCAAATCACACATCCGATTTGTTGTGGTGCAGAATGCTGCCAAGTTGGCGGTTGCTAACGCCTGTCGCTTGCACCTGTCAACCACCACGCTTGGCAGGACCCGGCGCCCGGCGCTATACAGCGATGCGGCCATATCTGGGGTCAGCTTGGGAGCAAGGCGATGAATTTGCGGCGTGTAACAGTATTTGGTGGTTCGGGCTTTCTGGGACGCTACGTGGTTGAGCGACTGGCGGACCGGGATGTGGTGGTGCAAGTCGCGGTACGCGACCCGGAAGCAGCCAAGCATCTCAAGACACTTGGTCAGGTGAGTCAGGTCACGCCGATTGCATGCGATATCAAGGATCCCGATGCGGTACGCCGCGCTGTCGCGGGCTCTGATGCGGTTATCAATTTGGTTGGTATCCTTGCTGAACGTGGCAAGCAGACATTCAAGGCGCTGCATGTGGATGCCGCCGGGACCATTGCAACCGCGGCGGCCGAATCAGGCTGCAAGTCGCTGGTGCAGGTTTCCGCGATTGGGGCATCCCGGACGGCGCTTTCGGAATACTCCCGTTCCAAAGCCGCAGGTGAGACGGCCGTGCGCGAAGCATTTTCCAACGCCGTCCTTGTCCGGCCGTCGGTGATCTTCGGGCCCGAGGATGGGTTCTTCAATTTGTTTGGTGGCATGGCGCGGATGCTGCCGGCGCTGCCATTGTTCGGTGGTGGCAAGACGCGATTCCAGCCTGTCTACGTGGCTGATGTGGCAGATGCGATTGTCACTGCGTTGTTCGACAGCGAGTCTGCGGGCAAGACATATGAACTTGGGGGCCCGGAGGTCTACACGTTCAAGGAACTCATGGAGTTGCTCCTTCGTGAAATCCGCCGCGACCGGATGCTCGTCTCGATCCCGTTCTTTGTTGGCGATATTCAGGCGACTTTTGCAGGCCTGTTGCCCAATCCACCTGTCACGCGCGATTCCATGAAATCCCTGCGGGAAGACAATGTCGTTGCTGAGGACGCGCTGACGCTTGGTGATCTGGGCATTCGTGCAACGCCGGCCGAAATGATCCTGCCAACCTATATGCATCGCTATCGCAAGGGCGGGCGACTGGGTCGCGCGTCAATCAGTTAAGCTAGAACGCGCCATAAGCCCAGGCGAGGAGCAGACCGCCCAGCGCGAGCCGATAGACCACAAACGGGCCGAAACCGGCGAACCGGAGCCAGCGCAGAAACAAAGCAATGGCGGCCAATGCGGTGATGAATGACAGGCCGGCGGCGATCAATGCGCCGCGGGTCAGCACGGGATCTCCTGACTCGATAACGCGCATCCCGATCAAGAGCCCGGCTCCAGCGATGGCCGGGATCGACAACAGCATTGAGAACCGGGCGGCTTCTGTTCGCTCATAGCCGAGAAAACGCGCGGCTGTGATGGTGATGCCTGACCGGCTGGTGCCCGGAACGAGTGCCAGCATCTGGGCCAGACCAATCACGACAGCATTGGGCAGGTTCATGTGATCGAGTTTCAGAATCTTCATGCCGGTTCGATCCGCGACAAACAGCAACAGCCCAAACCCGATTGTGGTCCAGCCGACGATCTCAATTGTTCGCAGAGAGTTCTCGATCAGCGACTGGCCGAAATACCCGGCAGCGGCGACCGGGATCGTGGCGATGATGAGATATCCCGCGAGCTTGCCCCCGTCATGGCGGCGGCCGCGCGCCGCACTGGCCACACCGGAGATCATGAAAAACAAATCGCGCCAGAAATAGAGCGCGACCGCAAACAGCGTGCCCACGTGCACGGCGACATCCATCACCAGCGTATTTTCGGAAAGACCCATAATGTCGGAGACCACACGCAGATGGCCCGAGGAGCTGACCGGCAGGAACTCGGTGAAGCCTTGAATGGCGGCGAGAACAAATATTTCAAAAAGCGGCATGGCGTCCAATCCGGACACAAGAGGAAAGCTTCTTATAGCACCGCGGTTCCGTGTCGCTGAAAGTCCTGAATGCGGCCATTTCAGATATGCACGGCTCTGACAAAAATTCAACGAGCCTCGCGTTTCATTTGCTGAAACAATTTCAGCTCGGCCTTTGCTGTTCTTGTAACCATGGCTAGGTTAGCCGCTATTCAAATTCAGGGAGCAAACCATGCCGAGTGAAACCAGCACCAACCCCCAGGCCTTGATTGATCCGCAGCAGGCGGAAGCGCTCAAGCGTAATGGCGAAATCGTCGCCGAAAACGGTGGTCCGGGTGAGGGGATCGCTGAGGTCCGTGAGCGTGCGGAATCGGTCCGCAAGCATTGGAATGCGGGCGGTCCTGAAATGGCGACCAATGAAGCCCGGACCATCCCCGGCCCGTTCCGGGATGTCCCCGTTCAACTCTATAAGCCCAGTGATGCTGATGGTCTTCCGGTGTTTGTCTATTTGCATGGCGGTGGCTTCAAAATTGGCAGTCCGACAACCAATGATCTTCAGTTGCGCCAGTTGGCCGACGTCTGGGGTGGCGCGATTGTCAGCGCGGACTATGTGCATGTCCCCGAACACACCTTCCCGGATCCGGTCGATGAGGCGGTCGCCGTCGTGGAATGGATTGCCGCAAACGGACGCAACTGGGGACTCGACCCCGACCGGATGAGTCTCGGCGGCGCGTCTGCTGGCGCGAGTGTCGCGATGGGAACGGCCCTAACGCTTCGCGATCAGGGCAAGGGCGATCTGCTCAAGGCCATCGCGTCGCTGTATGGCGTGCTGGATTACAATCTTGAGTCAGATTCCATGAAAGAACTTGGCGGCGGTGATTTCATGCTGACCACGGCCTACACCCAGATGGTCTATGACGACTATTTGCCCAATGTTGCCGATCGTGACGATCCGCGCGCCTTTGCTGTGAAGGCCGATCCTGCGGGGCTGCCGCCGGTCTTTGTTGCGGCCGCTCAGCTTGATCCGATACGTGATGACTCGCTGGCCTTTGGTGAGAATCTGAAAGCGGTGGGTCACCCGCATGAACTGGCTGTCTATCCGGGAGTTCTGCATGCCTTCTTCGGGTTCTCCAGCATGGTTGATGAAGCCCGGCATATGATTGATGATCTTGGGCGTTTCCTCACCAAACACACAGGAGCGGTCTGACCATGGCTGTTGCACTCGCCGCGTTTTTTGTTTCGATCGTTTTGATCTTCGTGGTCCCGCCCGTGGGTTTGATCGCCCTGCCGTTAACGGTGATCTGGGTGGTCGTCGCCTTTTGCGTCACGGTGCTCGGCTGGGGTTTCGGGCGTGGCAAAAAGTCGGACGATTAGTCTTCCCGAGCCCGCAAAAGCATGAAGGCTTCTGCGGCCAGATATCCGGATTCACCGCCGCGCAACGCCGCCAGCGCGCGGACACCATCCTCGCTTCGCGGAAACGGGGGGGCGCAAATTCATCCCCATAGAGGCCTGTGGCCGTGACCTTTCCAGCCAGATGGTCCGAAATATCGATGTAATAATTGGCACGGAACGCATCCATGCTCGGGTCGATGCCAAAGCCGGTTTCTGACAGGGTTTCGTAGGCGAGCACCTGCTTGATGGAGTTGTATCGGAACCATTTGGTGCACGACGCCGCAGCTTCAAAAGAAACCCGATGATCGCTGTGTGTGTCGGCGGGGTGCGGCAGGTAAATTCGTTCGGGTGTGACCTTTGAAACAACGTCCGAAAACCCGGCAACCACCTCTGCACGGGGCAATTGATCCAGTTCGGCTGCCGGAAACCCAAGTTCGTGAACGTCTGTAAAATTATAGTGCTTTGCTACGGTCTCGATTGTTGCGGCGCGTGCAGCAATTCGATCCGCGGCGTAGCCGGCAGCAGACGTCATGGCTGTGACGATGCACCAGTGCACCGAATCCCCCTGTGCCACATGGCGCAAAATTGCGCCGCCGCATCCAAGGGTTTCGTCATCCGGGTGGGGTGCAACGACGAGAATATTGCTCATAGATAGCTTCCGGTTTTTGGCAGAGTTGTAAAACTGTGTTCAAGAATTCGGACGGCGCCTTCACCACATTTCACGACGACACCATCCGGCGCAGCACGGATCACCTTGCCGGGCTCAAGGTTCTCGGGACAAGCTGCGACCACTTCAACCTTGCTGATGATCGCTTCCCCGTCGGGGGTTGTGCATGTTGCACCGGGATAAGGGGACGTAAGCGCGCGAACCAGATTGTGGACAGACGTGGCACTCATCCGCCAGTCGATGCGCCCATCCAGCGCGCTTCGTTTGCGCCAGGTGTTGCCGCCATTCGATGGTTGCGGTTGTGGGACGAGCGAGCCGTCGACGAGACGGGGCACAAAGCGCTTTAATTGTGTCGGGGCGAGGCTCTGAATTTTTGTGTAAAGCGTACCCGCGTCATCATCCACAGCAATGGTGACGGGCTCCTGGTCAAGTATGGGGCCGGTGTCTGCGCCGTCATCCATCAGGAAGAATGTTGAGGCCGTTTCGGTCAGTCCGCGCGCAAGGGCCCAAATGATGGGGTGCCGTCCGCGGTTCTGTGGAAGTGCTGCGGGGTGATAGCCGATCACGCCCCGGGTGGCGATTTCCAGAATTTCTGGGGGCAGAATGCGGTTCCACCCGATGCAGAAGATTGCATCGGGTTCCCGGGCTTTGATCCAGTCCGCCAGATCATCGGTGCTGGTTTCGTCAGCCTCCAGGCAGGGCACTTCGAGCGCGCGCGCGTCATCCGCGAGAGATGCGAAATCGCTGCCATGTGGTGAGTGTTTTCGCGTGACAATGCCGACAATGGCGACGTCGGGGAGGTCGCTCAGTGACCGGAGCACTGTGCGGCTGAAGAGAACGGATCCGATAAAAACGACGCGCATATCGTCATATCCACTGGGAGGGTCAGCATTCTGCGGACGTGTGACCGGAACGCCTGTAGTGACGACAATCTCACGTGGGATGGCGATTCGGCACGCAGGCATTGAGGTTATCGCACCGAGACGCTTCCCTTGAATCGCGGCGCTCGTTTAGGGTCTGCGCGATATGCGGACCCTCTATCATCTCTGGCTCTGCCCCTATGCGCGCAAGGTTCGTATCGTCCTTGCTGAAAAGAAGCTCCCGTTCGAACTGGAGCTCGAAAAGGTCTGGGAGCGCCGCGACGAATTTCTGGCTCTGAACCCTGCGGGCGAAGTTCCTGTCCTGATCGAATCCGTCGAGGATGACGCGCCGCCGCTGGTCATGGCGGATTCCACGTCCATCTGTGAATATCTTGAGGAATTCAGCCCGCAGCCTTCGCTGATCAGCGGAAGTGCTGTTGAGCGCGCAGAGGTAAGACGACTGACCGCGTGGTTCGACCACAAGTTTCAGCGTGAGGTCACAGTCAATCTCGTCGATGAGAAGATCAACAAACGCTTTTTGGGGCTGGGCGCGCCATCGTCTTCCGCGATACGAGCCGGTCACACCAATATCGCGGTCCACCTGTCCTATATCGAGTATCTGATGGAACGCCGGAACTGGCTTGCCGGGGAAAGCTTTTCCATGGCGGATGTTGCGGCGGCGGCGCAAATCTCCTGTGTAGACTATGTCGGGGATGTCCCGTGGGAAGGTTTCCCTGAAGCCAAGACATGGTACGCGCGGATTAAATCGCGGCCGAGCCTGCGCCCCATTCTGGCCGATCATATTCCGGGTATTCCGCCACCCAAGCACTACGCCAATCCTGATTTTTAGGATTTGTGACGGCCGTTGTGGGGCTACTCGACCTTGACGTCCATCTGTTCGAGCCCCGCACGTGCTGCCCGACCCGCTGCAGAATCCGGCGTGATTGAAAGAACTTCCAGCCAAACAACCCGGGCATCTTCGAGCGCACCTGCTTTTGCGTACAGGGCCCCCAGTTCGACCAGCGCATCGGGTTGCTGGGGCGCAAAATCGAGGACCCTGTCGATGTCATCGCGGGCGAGGTCATCAATGTCGAGCAGGCGATAGGCGGCGGCCCGAAATATCATGGCATCAATATGGTTGGGCGCGCGATCAAGGGCGGCGGAGAAATCGTCGATGGCGTCCCAGTATTCACCTGCGCGGGCCAAGGCTTCGCCACGGTCAATCCATAGCTCCGGGCTGCTGCCATCCAATGCGATCGACTTGCTGAGAATCTCATGGGCGCGGTCGAGATCGCGCAACTGGAGCCATACGGTCCCGGCCTGACCCAGTACGGATGCACGTTCAGCGTCCGAAGCATCCGGCATGGCATCCGCCAGTTCCTCCAGCCGCTTGGCGGCCTCGTCCATCTGACCCAGACCGAACAGGGCAAGTGCGACACAGTGCAGGGCCGGTGGCCCGCCGCCTTCGTCGCGCCAGGCGATTGCAGCTTCGAAACCTGCTTCCGCGTTTTCCTGTGTTCGGGCAATACACGTACGATAAGCCTCGGTTTCCGGCAGTTCGGACAGTCGAAGTGCCTGCGCATGTGTCACGCCCGATCCCGCCGTGGTGAAGACAGCGGCGAGAAGGGCCAAAGTGAGGATCATTGGACGGCGCAATACACAGGCTCCTATTGTGCTGACCTTGGTCTAGCAGCGTAGCGGAGTCTGCGCAAAATTCTGTCTGACAACGGAGCGTAAAATGTCTACGAACGTGATGTTCGTTTTTGGTCTGGGCTTCAGCGCAAAAGCATTGTCCGCGCAGTTGATCCAGCAAGGTTGGATCGTACGTGGGACAACCCGCAGTGCGGAGAAAGCGGGTGCGCTTGCGCAAATGGGTATCGAGGCCCACCTCTTTGATTCTGATTCGCCTCTGGCGGATCCCTCTGTGCTCGATGGTGTGACTCACCTTTTGGCGTCTGTGCCACCGGGCAAGGATGGGGACCCGGTTCTGATCCATCATGGAAAAGATATCGCTGCACGTGCTTCGCATATCGGCTGGGCAGGATACCTCTCAACGACGGGCGTTTACGGAGACCGTGGAGGCGACTGGGTGGATGAAAGTTCGGTGCTTGAGCCCTCCACCGAGCGGGGTAGACGACGTGTCGCGGCCGAAAATGACTGGTGCAACCTGTTTCGGAATCACGGATTGCCGGTCCATTTGTTCCGCCTTGCCGGTATCTATGGGCCGGGTCGCAATGCGCTGGAGACTGTCAGGCAGGGCAAGGCCCGTCGCGTCATAAAGGAAGGGCAGGTGTTCAGCCGTACTCATGTTGCCGATATTGCTGCGGTGCTGGCGGCTTCGATCGCGCAGCCAAACCCGGGCGTGGCCTATAATGTGTGTGACGATGATCCCGCTCCGCCACAGGATGTGATCGCGCATGCATGTGATTTGCTCGGGGTGACGCCGCCACCCGAGATTGCATTTGAAGATGCAGAGCTGTCGGACATGGCGCGGAGTTTTTACGCTGAATCCAAACGTGTCTCGAATGCCCGGATCAAGGACGAGTTGGGCGTGGAACTGATCTATCCCGATTACCGGGCGGGTCTTGACGCATTGTTGATGGAGAGCTGATCGCAGAGAGTTTCGACAATCCGGGTGAGCCGCGCGAGATCTTCTGGTGCGGACAAGCGGTGATCGCCGTCCTTTATCAGGATCAGCTCCACATCGGTTGAGGTCAGCGCATTCATGAGTTTCTCGGATTGAGCCCAGGGGACATCAAGGTCTGCGGTCCCATGAATCAGGCGTGCGGGAATATCGAGTTCCAATGGTGCGGCCAGCACAAGATTGTCCCGGCCATCTTCGAGGAGCGCGCGTGTGATGATGTAGGGGTTTTCGGAATATTCCGACGGGGCTTCGTAAAAGCCATTTTTCTCGATCTGTGCGAGCACCTCTTTACCCAGCCGTGCGGGCATCAAATCCGTGGTGAAATCCGGCGCGGCGGCGATCGTCACGAGCCCCGAGATCCGCTGTCCCGGTCCGTCCTGGCCGAGTTCACGGCCCAGAAGGGCCGCCATCCAGCCACCCATTGAAGAGCCCACGAGAACCAGCCCAGCGCCCAGTCCGGGGACGGCCTTGCCGGCGTGACGGATGACGCAAAGCGCGTCCGCACACCACCGCCCGATGGTGCCGTCGCGAAACGCGCCGCCGGATTGGCCGTGTCCGGAATAGTCTAGACGCAGGAAGGCGCGTCCGCTTTCTTGTGCCCAATTCTCCAAAACGGTTGCCTTCTGGCCCGTCATGTCAGACATAAAGCCACCAAGGAACACAATGCCGGGTCCCGATTCGGGGCGCGTCGCCGGTGTTGCCGCAAATGCCAACCGCGTGCCGTCTTCGGCTTCGATATATTCGAGTGAGCTGTCGGTGGAGATCATAGAAACGAAACGCCGAGCAGGAACGCAGACCGGATGAACGAGGTTCCAAACTCTAGCACCACGCAGGATGCTGCGCGAAGCGCCGAAAATGCGCGCAGCGACACAGCGGCACGCCTTCCTGTGGTCTTACAGGTCCTGCCGTCACTCGATATCGGCGGTGGCGGTGTGGAGCGGAGCGCGATTGATGTGGGTGAGGCGCTTGTATTGGCGGGCAAGAAAGCCGTCGTGGCCTCCGAAGGCGGGCGGCAGGTGGTCGAACTCGAGCGCCGTGGCGTCAAACACATTGCCTTGCCGCTGGCGTCCAAGAACCCGCTGGTCATCCGTCGCAACATCCGCCGACTGGCCGAGGTCATCGAACGGGAGAAGATCGAACTCGTTCATGCACGTTCGAGGGCGCCTGCCTGGAGTGCACGCGCAGCGGCCCGGGAAACCGGCGTTCCGTTCGTGACCACATTTCATGGCACCTACAATTTTGGCACGGGCCTGATGGGTGACCTCAAGAAGCGCTACAACGCTGTCATGATCGATGCAGACGCGGTCATCGCGAACTCCAATTTTATCGCAAGCCACATCGCCGAAAACTACGGGCTGTCTGGCCCGAAAGTTCATGTGGTGCCGCGCGGGATCGACACCGCGCGCTTCGATGCTGAGGGCTTCAATCCCAATCGCATGATCGAGGTTGCGACCCGATGGCGCGTGCCCGATGACAGCATGGTCGTACTGTTGCCCGGACGGCTTACTCGCTGGAAAGGTCAGCTTCTTTTTATTGAGGCGCTGGCAGAATTGAAGTCCCGGCGCGGCCCAGACAACTTCAACATCACCGGTCTGCTTGTGGGCTCTGATCAGGGACGGGAAGCCTATCGCAAGGAACTCGAAGACCAGATCGAAGAGAAGGGCCTTGCTGGCAATGTGCAGATTGTCGGGCATTTTGACGACATGCCCGCGGCCTACATGCTCTCTGACGTTGTCGTGTCAGCCTCGACCGATCCAGAAGCCTTTGGTCGCGTCATCGCCGAAGCGCAGGCCATGGGTCGTCCAGTGGTGGTGGCTGACCATGGCGGCGCTGCCGAACAGGTTGTTGAAGGCGTGACAGGCTGGCGGTTTGCGCCGGGCGATCCGCAGGAATTTGCCGCGGCTCTGGAAACCGCGTTGACACTCAATGTGGATGCACGCGCAGAACTGGCGGTGCACGCATCCGACCATGCGCGCTCGAAATATGCCAAGTCGGGTATGTGTGCATCGACTTTGCGGATTTATGCCTCCGTCTTTGAAAGCCATAAAAATTGAGTGACGCGGCCCGGCGCATACTTGTGATCAAGCTTGGCGCGTTGGGCGATGTTGTGCAGGCAACCGGCCCGATGGCCGCAATCCGCGCCTATCACAAGGACGCGCATATCACCCTTTTGACCGGCCCGGCCTATCGGGAATTTCTCGAGGCCAGCAACTGGTTTGACGATATCTGGGTCGACAAACGTCCCGGCTGGCGGAATTGGCGGGAATGGTTCTGGCTGCGGCATCGTCTCAAGCGTGGAAGGTTCGACCGGGTCTATGATTTGCAGACCTCCGATCGCTCGAGCAGCTATTTTCACATCATGCTGCCCGGACATCGACCCGAGTGGTCCGGTATTGCGCGGTTTGCCTCGCATCCACACGCCAACAAGAAACGCGACGACATGCACACGGTTGAGCGACAGGCCGAACAGCTGGCGATGGCCGGACTCAACGATGTGCCCGCGCCGTCTCTTGATTGGGTTGCCGCAGATATTTCGCGGTTCGGGATCGAGAAACCGTATGTCCTGCTGGTGCCGGGCGGCTCGGCCCATCGCCCCGAAAAACGCTGGCCGGTGGGCTCATACACGGAGCTGGCTCGCCGTTTGGAAGCCAAAGGTGTGACGCCCGTTTTGATCGGCGCGGGTGCGGATGCCCATGCGACCGGGACGATTGATTCGTTCTGCACGGGTGCGCGGGACCTGACAGCTGAGACAAGCTTTGCTGAAATTGTCGCCTTGGCACGTGGTGCTGTCGGTGCTGTCGGCAACGATACCGGCCCCATGCACATTATTGCGACGGCGGGTTGTCCGACGGTTTCGCTGTTTTCTTTTGCCTCGGACCCGGCTCTTTGTGCCCAAAAGGGCCCCGATGTGACTATTCTGCGCAGAGACCTTTTGACCGAACTTTCGGTCGATGAGGTTGAAGCGGCGCTCAAGCTGGATTAAATCCCGCCTTCACCTTTTATCTTTTAGTATGGGGACGATATGTCCGAAGTAGCATCCGCCGACCAGATTACGATCACGCTGCCTGATGGCAGCGCGCGCACCCATGCGCGCGGCGTGACCGGCGCGGAGGTCGCGGCGGATATAGGTCCGGGTTTGGCCAAAGCTGCCTTGGCCGTAAAGGTCGATGGGGAAATCCGTGATCTGGGTCGCCCCATTGATGCCGACAGTGCTCTTGCGATCATCACCATCAAGGATGAGGATGCGCTGGAGCTGATCCGTCATGATGCCGCCCACGTGCTGGCCGAAGCCGTGCAGGAATTGTTTCCGGGCACGCAGATCACCTTCGGTCCATCGACCGAAGACGGCTTCTATTATGACTTCCATCGGGAAGAGCCGTTCTCCACGGAGGACTTCGAAACCATCGAGAAGAAGATGGAAGAGATTGTCAGCCGTGACGAGCAGATCATTCGTGAGGTCTGGACCAAAGACGAAGTCCGCGAATTTTTCACGAAGGAAGGTGAGAGCTTCAAGGCGGAGTGGGTCGGCGAACTGCCCGAGGGTGAAGACATCACCATGTATCGTCAGGGCGACTGGGTTGATCTGTGTCGTGGTCCGCATTTGCCGTCCACGGGCAAGCTGCCGAAAGCCTTCAAGCTGATGCGTGTGGCCGGCGCCTATTGGCGTGGCGATGCAGCGAATCCGCAGTTGCAGCGAATCTACGGCACGGCGTGGCGGAACGAGAAGGAGCTCAAGGCTCATCTGTTAATGATCGAAGAGGCTGAAAAGCGCGATCATCGCCGAATCGGCCGCGAGATGAACCTGTTCCACATTCAGGAAGAGGCCGTCGGTTCGGTGTTCTGGCACGCCAATGGCTGGACGCTCTATCGCGTGGCCGAGGATTACATGCGCTCGCGTCTCGATGATGCGGGATATATCGAAGTGAAGACGCCGCAGCTCGTGGATCGCGCGCTCTGGGAGCGCTCGGGCCATTGGGAAAAGTTCCGCGAACACATGTTCACGATCGATGCCGAGGATGAACGTGTCCTCGCCGTCAAGCCGATGAACTGCCCCTGCCATGTGCAGATCTACAGCCATTCGGGCATGGTGAGTTATCGGGACCTGCCGATCCGCATGGCCGAGTTCGGCTCATGCCATCGCTATGAGCCCTCGGGCGCATTGCACGGCATTATGCGGGTGCGTGCGTTCACGCAAGATGATGCACATATCTTCTGTCGCGAAGATCAGATCGTGGCCGAGACCAAGGCCTTCTGCGAGTTGCTCCAGTCGGTCTATCGCGATTTCGGGTTTACCGAGGTTGCCGTGAAATTCTCTGACCGGCCCGAAGTGCGGGCTGGAGATGATGCGACCTGGGATCGTGCCGAGGCTGCCTTGATGGAAGCCACCCGTGCGGCGGGCCTCGATTTTACGCTCAACCCGGGCGAGGGTGCCTTCTACGGACCGAAGCTGGAATTCGTGTTGCGGGACGCTATTGGGCGAGACTGGCAGTGCGGCACCCTGCAGGTGGACTTCGTGCTTCCCGAGCGTCTGGACGCGACCTATATCGATGAAGACGGTGAGAAAGCCCGTCCGGTGATGTTGCATCGTGCGATTCTGGGCTCTTTCGAGCGGTTCCTGGGCATTCTGATCGAGAATTATGCCGGGCGCTTCCCGCTCTGGCTGGCGCCGGTTCAGGCGGTGATCGCGACGATCACCAATGATGCCGATGATTATGCCGAGGAAGTGGCTGCGGCCTGTCGCGCAGCAGGGTTGCGGGTCGAAGTTGATACCCGTAATGAGAAAATCAACTACAAGGTCCGTGAGCACAGTCATTTGCATGTGCCCGCGATCCTCGTTGTTGGACGCCGGGAGGCCGAAGAAGGCACGGTTGCCGTTCGACGCCTGGGGTCGAAAGATCAGGAAGTACTTGCGTTGGCGGACGTGGTCGGCAAACTTAGCGCTGAAGCGCAAAGCCCGGCCGTCGATGACGCCGCGTAAGGTGCAACAAAACAGTTTCAAGTCTGAACGAACCACAAAAGGAGAACGGTAATCGCTAGACGCCCTGTAGATGTGAGCCCCCCAAAACGTGAGGGCCCACGGATCAATGAAGATATTGAAGTTTCCGAAGTCCGACTTGTTGCCGAAGATGCCGAGCAGCTCGGCATTGTCTCGCTGGAGGCTGCGCTGCAGCGCGCGGCTGATGCCGGGATGGATCTCGTTGAGGTTTCGCCCAACGCGTCCCCGCCGGTTTGCAAGATCATCGATTACGGCAAACTGAAATACCAGGAACAGAAGAAGAAGAACGAGGCGCGCAAGAAGCAGAAGACCATCGAGGTCAAAGAGATCAAGCTTCGCCCGAACATCGACACACATGATTATGACGTGAAGATGCGCAGCGCCCGCCGATTCATTGACGATGGTGACAAGGTAAAGGTCACCCTGCGGTTCCGTGGCCGTGAAATGGCCCATCAGGATCTGGGCGCACAGGTTCTCGAACGTGTGCGCGGCGAACTCGACGAAATCGCAAAGGTCGAGCAGATGCCGAAGATGGAAGGCCGTCAAATGGTGATGGTTATGTCCCCGCGCTAGCGGCGTCCGCTACCGATTAATTACAGAAAGCCCCGTGCGGAGATCGCCCGGGGCTTTTTTGTTCACGGATCGTCATGCGCAGGCTTGACCCGCGTGTCTCAATGCCGGTCCTTCAATAGATGCCCGGATCAAGTCCGGGCATGACGAGAAACACCAAGTTACGACGCATATTCGCCAGCGATCTCGATCAGGATTTCCGTCAGGCGTTCGGGCGCGCAGACAAGTGGGGCGTGGTCCGTATCAAGCGTGTAGAGCTTGTCGACCGGTGTCTCGGTGTACATCTGTTTTTGCAGCTCATGAAAGACGGATTGGTCCTGCAGCGTCTCGATATAGATGCGCGGCACAGATCCGTAGTTTTCCTCGCTGAGTTGCAGCCGGGAGCGTCGTGAAGCCTCGGGTTGGGGCGTGAGACGCGTGGCTGCGGCGCGTGCTTCTTCCGGATCGCTCGTGTTGAAGAACACCTCCACGGCCGCCTCGGGGTCGATCATTGAAACCAGACCATCTTCCGAATGGGTCACCCGCGCATGGGCCCCGGTCATCGATGGTTTCCAGGCGCGATCATAGAAATCGATACAGGACTGCCCATTTGGCAACAGGAAAGCGCAGAGATAGACCGCGGCGGAGACGCGTGCGGGGCGCAATTCGCTGACCTGAGACGCCACGGTCCCGCCCATGGAATGACCCAGAACAATGACCGGCCCGTCGACCTGATCGATCAGGGCCGCGACCTTCTCCGCGATGAGCATTGTCGTCACGGTTTGGGGGGGCGTGTCGTCATGGCCGTCCCCGGGCAGGTCGACGGCGACGGCCGCATGTCCGGCTGCCTCGATCAGGGGTGTCAGTTTCTGCCAGACCCAGGCGCCCTGCCAGGCGCCGTGAATAAGAAAAAATGTTGCCATGAAAATATCTCAGCCGTCGGCGGTCTCGATCCGCGTGGAAGTGTATTTGGACACCCGATAGGGGCCGGAGAACACGGGTTCGTATTTTGGCGGGTTGGCCGTATCTGTACAGGTCGAGATGCAGGTGATCTCGGCGTCGTAGTTTGGGTGATGGAAGAACACCACGGACAGCCGGTCGGCGACATCACCTGCATCAGCGGGCGGTGTGGCCACGCGATGGGGGTTGGAGACGAACCGGTCATTGGTCCAGCGCATCATCAGGTCACCGATGTTGATGACAAAGGCGTCGGCGGGTGTCGAGACGTCGATCCAGTTGCCCTCGCGGGTGTGGACTTGCAGCCCGCCGGGTCGGTTCTCACTCAGCAATACGGTGAAGGTGCCGTAATCGGTATGCGCCCCGGCGCGCCATTGGCCTGGCAGGGGGGCGGTTTCGGTCGGGGGGTAGCGGATGATCCGCAAGGCGCCGATCTGGCGGTCGGTGAACTCGCGGAAGAAATTCGGTGGCAGGTCGAGCGCGAGCGCAAAGATTTCCTCGATGGTCTGGCTGAGGACCGCAAGGCGCTTGTAATAGGTGGTGGCGGCAGCGCGGAACTCGCTCGGGTTTTGCGGGTAGACGTTCTCAATGAAATGACCCGCAGCTGCATCACAGCTGTAATAGGCGTCGTCAGGAAAATCCGGCGGGCCCATATGAAAGACTTCTTTCAGGTCCGGCGGCGTTTCCTCGCCCGAGCCATAGGCAAGCCCTTCATCCCCAATGGCGCGATAGCCGCGGGGCAAGGACGGATCGGCATGATGAACATTGTTCTTTTCAGCCGCAGGTCTGGCGAAAAATTCCCGCGCGTTCGTGCGCAGGCTCTCGATGATTTCCTGCTCGACGCCATGGCCTATAATGGTGAAGAAGCCGACACCCTCACAGGCATCCCGAACCTGTGCAACGACAGCATCATGATCTCCTTTGAAAAAGGCGGAGATGTCGATGACGGGGACTTCGGTGGTGCTCATGGATGAATGATAGCGCGGCAGAGCTTCACCGTCATGCCCGGGTCAAGTCCAGGCATGGCATTCTGTTAGGCTCGTGCGGATCGTGAATGCTGTCCGCCATCGGCCATGATGATCGTACCGGACACCCAGGATGCCTTGTCGCTGGCAAGATAGGCGGCGAGCCAGCCCATTTCCTCGGGACGCCCGGCGCGACCGCCCGGCAGGGCCTTGTGGGTTTCGCGCCAGCGTTCCTCATCGCCGAATTCCATATCGGCGTTGATTTTGGCCTGACTGACCAGGCGATCGGTTTCGACCGGCCCGGGGTTGATGCCGACCACGCGGACGCCATGATCATAGGATTCCGCACCCAGAGCGCGGGTGAGTTGCATCAGTGCCGCGTTGCCCATGGAACCTGCGATATAGGCGGCGCGCGGGCGCTCGCCGGCCATGCCGATAACGTTTACGATGGCGCCCGAACCCCGGGCACACATCTTGGGATAGATTTCGCGGATCAGGCCGACAAAGCCGAAGACTTTTAAATCCCACGCGCTTTTGATGGTGGCGTTGTCGAGCCGGGTGATGTCGCCTGCGGGGATCGATCCGGCATTGTTGACCAAAATATCGCAATCCCCGGCGGCAGCCGCCAGTTTGGCGACGTCTTCTTCTTTGGAAAGATCGAGCGCGTGTACGGTGACCTGCGCCCCGAAGCGTTCGTTCAGGTCGTCGCGGACCGCATTCAGAGCAGCTTCCGTGCGCGAAACAATGTGTAGTGAGCAGCCTTCTTCTGCCAGCGCCTCAGCGACGGCGCGGCCAATCCCCTTGCTTGCGCCGGTGACAATTGCGGTCTTGCCGGTCAGTTCCAGATCCATGATTTCCCCCTCGGATGATGTTGCGTGTTTGACGGCAGGCTAATCACCGGACCGCGCGCAAGCAATGTTACCGAGGGCGTTTTTAGACCTATGCCGGAGGGCGTGAGTGCTGGCCGCCATCAACCATGATGACTGTCCCCGAGACCCAGGATGCACGTGGGCTGGCCATAAATGCAGTGACTGCTGCGAGTTCATCGGGAAGTCCCCCGCGGCCGCCGGGCAAACCGCCCATGGTTTCCCTCCAGCGCTCTGCATCGCCGAACTGTTTTTCCGCATTGGCCTTGGCCAGCAGCGTGAAGCGCTCGGTCTGGGTCGGGCCCGGATTGACACCAAGCACACGAACGCCGTGATCCATGCTTTCCGCGCCGATGGCGCGGGTCATCTGCATGAGTGCCGCATTGCCCATAGAACCGGCAATATAGGCGGGGCGTCCGCGTTCGCCGGCCATACCGATCACGTTGACGATCACGCCGTCACCGCGTTCGCACATGCGCGGGTAGAAATGGCGGACCAGACCGACGGTGCCAAACACCTTGAGTTGCCAACCTTCCTTGATGTCGTCATCGCTCAGCTTGGCGAGATCGCCGCCTGGGATCGCCCCGGCATTGTTGATCAGGATGTCAGCATCCGCAGTGGCATCCGCGAGCGTCTGGACGTCCTCAGGCCTGGCCAGATCAAGCGCATGGACTGTGGCCTGCGCGCCAAAGCGTGCGCTGAGATCATCGCGCACCGCGTTCAAGTCAGCTTCGGTGCGTGAGACCAAGTGAAGCGCGCAGCCCTCTTCGGCCAGTATCTCGGCAATGGCTTTGCCGATGCCCTTGCTGGCACCGGTGATGATGGCGGTTTTTCCCTGCAGACCGAGATCCATGATATTCTCCTGAAACTGTGTTTGATTGTTGTTGGCGGACGCTAGGGGTGCGCTGCCCGAAAGGCAATGAAATCCGGGGGATAACCCTTGCCAGTCTGTTGCTGCGGGGCTATAACCGCCGCCGTTTCCGAATACCAACGGTCCGGCAGGGTGATTAGTAACGCCCGGGGCAGCCTACCCGTTGAATCACACGCGCAAGCGTCAACCCGCACAAGCGAGGTCACAATGCCCAAGATGAAGACGAAGTCGTCTGCCAAAAAGCGATTCAGCTTTACGGCATCCGGCAAAATCAAAATGAAACCCTCAGGCATGCGCCACGGCATGCGCAAGCGCTCTCAGTCGATGAAGCGCAAGGCGCGCAAGATTGGTCTCATCGCGAAATCCGATGAGCAGATCCTGAAGCCGATGATGCCCTATCAGAGAAAGGGCTAACCCATGTCACGAGCGAAAAGCACCGTTCAGCGTCACGCACGACGCAAAAAAATCCTGAAAGCCGCCAAGGGTTATCGAGGCCGGAATAACAGCGTTTATCGCGTTGCCAAGGAGCGGGTCGAAAAAGGCCTGCAATACGCCTATCGCGATCGCCGGGTGAAGAAGCGCAATTTCCGTGCGCTCTGGATCCAGCGGATCAACGCGGGTGTGCGCGAGCACGGCATGACCTATTCCCAGTTTATGCATGGGATGAAGCAGGCCGGTATCGAGCTTGACCGCAAGGTTCTTTCCGATCTCGCCATCCGTGAGCCGGAAGCCTTCAAGGAAATCGTCGATCAGGCGCAGAACGCCCTCAACGCAGCTGCCTGACGCATTCCGGAAACGGATTGCGAAAGCCAAGCATACCGGTGAACCATGACCGTGCCTGACACGACCGAGTTGCAGGAGTCCCTGCTGGCCGAAGTCGCGGCGGCGGATAGTCTCGACGCGCTCGAGGCTGTGCGCGTATCCGCGCTTGGCAAAAAAGGCGCGATCACAGCCCAGATGAAGGGCCTTGGTCAGCTGGATGGCGATGCCCGGAAAGAGGCCGGTCAGGCGCTCAACCGGGTCAAGGATGCCGTTCAGGCCGCGATCGGTGCACGTCAGGCGGCGTTGGACTCCGTGGCGCTGGAAGCGCGTCTCGCCAGCGAGACTGTGGATGTGACCCTGCCGGTCCGTCCGCGTGTGGAAGGCCACCTGCATCCGGTCAGTCAGGTCACTGAGGAATGTATCGCCATTTTTGGCGAAATGGGTTTCGCGGTTGCCGAAGGTCCGGACATTGAGGACGACTTCCACAATTTTACGGCGCTGAATATTCCGCCTGAGCATCCGGCCCGCCAGATGCACGACACGTTCTATCTGAACGCCGAGGACGGCCGACCGGCACCTGTCCTGCGGACTCACACCTCACCGGTGCAGATCCGAACGATGGAAACCTCCAGGCCGCCAATTCGGATCATTGCGCCGGGGCGCACCTATCGCAGCGATTCCGATGCGACCCACACGCCGATGTTCCATCAGATCGAAGCGCTGGTCGTCGATGAGAACACCCATATGGGTCACCTCAAAGGCTGCATCATCGATTTCTGTCGGGCCTTCTTTGATATCCCGGATTTGCCCGTACGGTTTCGTCCGAGCCATTTCCCGTTCACCGAGCCTTCCATGGAAGTCGATATCGGCTGCTCGCGTGAGGGCGGTGAATTGCGCATCGGCAATTTCGGTGATGGCGCGGACAACTGGCTGGAGATCATGGGCTCGGGCATGGTCCACCCCAAGGTTCTCGAATATGGCGGGATCGACCCGACCAAATATCAGGGCTTTGCCTTCGGGATGGGGATCGACCGCATCGCGATGCTGAAATACGGCATCCCCGATCTGCGCACCTTCTTTGACGCTGACATTCGCTGGCTCCAGCATTACGGCTTCATGCCGTTGGCCGTGCCGTCGATGGTTCGCGGGCTGTAGGGGGCGAGCATGAAGTTCACCCTCGGTTGGCTGAAAGACCATCTTGAGACCGAAGCCTCGGTCAGCGAGATTGTCGAGACCCTCATTCGCATTGGACTGGAAGTCGATACCGTCGATGATCCGGCAGCCGAGCTGTCAGCGTTTCGTGTGGCTCATGTGATTGCGGCCGAGCCGCATCCCGATGCCGACCGCTTGCGGGTCTGCACGGTCGATACGGGTGACGGCACAGTGCAGGTCGTTTGTGGTGCGCCGAATGCGCGCGCGGGCATGAAGGGCGTGTTTGCGCCGGTTGGCACTTGGGTGCCGGGCATCGAGGTTGAGCTGAAAGCAGCGAAAATTCGCGGCGTGGAGTCCTTCGGCATGCTGGTGTCCGAGCGGGAGATGGGCCTGTCGGACGAGCATGACGGCATCATCGATCTGCCCGAGGACGCACCGCTTGGTACACCGTTTGCCGAAGTGCTGGGCATTGACGACCCGGTCATCGATATCGAGCTGACTCCGAACCGTCCCGATTGCACCGGTGTGCGCGGGATCGCGCGCGATCTGGCGGCAGCCGGTCTGGGCGCATTGAAACCTTTTGAGGCCGCCGCGCCCGTTGCCGGCAGCTATGACAGCCCGATCAGCTGGGATATCGCGGACGACAGCAATGCCTGCTCCTATGTGGTGGGGCGACACTTCAGGGGCGTGACCAACGGCCCGTCGCCCAAATGGCTGCAGGACCGTCTGCGCGCCGTCGGGTTGCGACCGATCTCGGCGCTTGTCGATGTGACGAACTATGTCTCCCTCGATCTGGGTCGCCCGCTGCATGTGTTTGATGCGGGCACACTCAAGAACAAAACCCTGACCATGCGCCGGGCGCGTGATGGCGAAGATTTCATGGCGCTGGTCGAGAAAGAATACAAACTCGATTCGGAGATGACCGTGATCGGCGATGGCGACACCGCCGAAGCGCTGGCCGGTGTCATGGGCGGGTTGGAGTCCAGCTGCACCGAAGAGACCACCGAGGTGTTTCTCGAAGTGGCGCTGTTTGATCCGGTCTCCGTCGCCACGACAGGGCGCAAGCTGCAGATGGAATCTGATGCGCGCTATCGGTTCGAGCGCGGTGTCGATCCCGAATCCGCCGAATGGGGCGCCGAAGTGGCCGCCCGCCTGATTCAGGAATTCTGCGGTGGCGATGTCAGCGCGCCGGTTCGCGCCGGAAGCATGCCGGTATGGCAGCGCGATATCGAATTGCGCAATGATCGCGTGGCGACCCTGGGGGGTGTCGAAGTGCCCGCCGACCGGCAGGCTGAAATTCTCGAAGCGCTGGGTTTCACTGTCGAACGGCTGAATGGCAAGATGTCTGCGGCAGCGCCGTCATGGCGCCCGGATATTGGTGGTGAAGCAGATCTGGTGGAAGAGATCACGCGCATTCACGGCTTTGACCGGATTGCCCCGGTTTCTCTGGGCCGGGACGCAGCCCTGCCGTCCGTGGCGATTACGCCCGAACAGCGCCGGGCGAGCAATGTGCGCCGCACTTTGGCGGCCTGTGGACTCGATGAGGCGGTGACCTGGTCCTTCATGGGCCGGGCACAGGCCGAGCTCTTTGGTGGCGAACTTCCCGAGACGCTGGTGCTGGCCAATCCGATCTCAAGCGAACTGGACGCGATGCGTCCGTCGATCCTTGGTAATCTTCTTCTGGCCGCCGGGCGCAATGCGGACCGCGGTTTTGCTGATGTGGGCCTGTTCGAGCTCGGCCCAGCCTATCAGGATGCCACCCCAGACGGGCAACAGCTTGTTGCTGCTGGTGTGCGCCATGGGAATGCCGACAACGCCCATTGGTCGGGCAAGGCCCGTGTCGCCGATGCGCTGGACGCCAAGGCCGATGCGCTGGCGGCCATCGAGGCGGCTGGTGCCCCGTCGGCGAATGTGCAGGTCAGCCGCGATGCGCCGGACTGGTACCATCCGGGACGCTCTGGCGCGTTGCGGTTGGGCAAGAACGTGCTGGCCTATTTTGGTGAGATCCATCCCGCTGTTCTGCGCGGACTTGATGTGCGCGGCCCGGCGATCGGTTTTGAGGTCTTCCTCGACAATATGCCACCGCGCAAGGACAAGGGGTCATCCCGTCCGGCATTGCATCTGGCGAGCCTTCAGCCCGTCCGGCGTGACTTCGCGTTCCTCGTGAACGCCGATGTTCAGGCCGGTGATCTGCTGCGCGCCGCCCGTGGTGCGGACCGCGATGTGATCACGGATGTCGCCCTGTTCGATGTCTATGAAGGCAAGAATATGGAAGCGGGCAAGAAGTCGCTCGCTATTCAGGCGACCTTGCAGCCGACCGAGGCGACCTTCACCGACGCCGAGATCGAAGATATCTCTGCCAAAATCGTTGCCGCGGTCGAGAAGGCAACCGACGGGGCGTTGCGGGGTTAGACAATTCGCTTTGTCATACCCACATGGTCCTGTGGATAAGATGATGCTTTGATGAAGGGCGTCGAAGAGAATGTGACAACGGTGCGAGTTGCGCGTAAAAAATTATTAAGGCACTGAAATATATATAACAATACGTGTGATGCGACTGTCCTACATCGGGTGTAAGATCACACTCAGAGTGTCGGAAACCCCGAATATGACAGTTATCCCCATATGTCACAGACTGTATGACAGCCATTGTGACATCCAACGTTCGAGCTTTGTTCCCATCTAGATGACAGACCTTTCCCATATCCGAAATTTCTCCATCGTGGCTCATATCGACCACGGGAAATCGACTCTGGCCGACCGCCTGATCCAGCAGTGTGGCGGGCTGACTGAGCGTGAGATGTCCGAACAGGTGCTCGACAATATGGAGCTTGAGCGCGAGCGCGGGATTACGATCAAGGCTCAGACCGTGCGCCTGGAATACAAGGCCAAGGACGGCAAGACCTATCATCTGAACCTGATGGATACCCCGGGGCATGTGGACTTCTCCTATGAAGTGTCGCGCTCGCTGGCGGCGTGTGAGGGCGCGCTGCTGGTGGTGGATGCGAGCCAGGGCGTTGAGGCGCAAACACTGGCGAATGCCTACTTGGCCATCGATGCTGATCTGGAACTGGTGCCGGTTCTCAACAAGGTCGATCTGCCCGCCGCTGAACCTGAACGCATCCGTCAGCAGATTGAGGACGTGATCGGGATTGATGCCTCCGAAGCGGTGCTGATGTCGGCCAAGACCGGCCTCGGCATTCCCGAGGTTCTCGAAGCCCTGGTGACCCGCCTGCCGCACCCGGAAGGGGACGCGGACGCCGAGCTGCAGGCACTGCTGGTCGACAGCTGGTACGATCCCTATCTGGGCGTCGTGGCGCTGGTCCGCGTCAAGCACGGCGTACTGAAGAAGGGGCAGAAGATCCGCATGATGTCGACGGGCCATGCTTATCCGGTGGACCGTGTGGGCGTGTTCACCCCCGCGCGCACCGAGACCGGTGTCCTCGGGCCGGGCGAGATCGGGTTCATCACCGCCTCAATCAAGACCGTGTCAGATTGTAACGTCGGTGACACCATCACCGATGACCGTCAGCCTGCCGCTGAACCTTTGCCGGGCTTCAAGCCGTCGGTCCCGGTGGTGTTTTCCTCACTCTATCCCGCAGACACATCTGAATATGAGGATTTGCGCGCTGCGCTGGAGCGGTTGCATCTCAATGATGCCAGCTTCGAGTTCGAGGCAGAAAGCTCGGCGGCCCTCGGCATGGGTTTCCGCTGTGGGTTCCTTGGCCTGCTGCATATGGAGATCATCCAGCAGCGGCTTGAGCGTGAGTTTGACCTGGAAATCATCGCGACGGCGCCCTCGGTCGTCTATCACATCACCCTGACCGACGGGTCGGAGATCGAGTTGCACAACCCGACCGACTATCCCGAGGTCACCCGGATTGCCGAGATTGAGGAGCCCTGGATCAAGGCCTCGATCATGGTGCCGGACGAGTATCTCGGCTCGGTCCTGCAGTTGTGTACCGAACGCCGCGGCGAGCAGATCGACCTGACTTATGTCGGTGGGCGCGCGATGGCGGTCTACCGCCTGCCGCTCAACGAGGTGGTGTTCGATTTCTATGACCGGCTGAAATCGATCAGCCGCGGCTATGCCAGCTTCGACTATGAGCTTGACGAGTACCGGATCGGGAACCTTGTGAAGGTCGACATCATGGTGAACGGGGATGTGGTCGATGCACTCGCCATGATCGTCCATCGCGATCAGGCCGAAGCGCGTGGTCGCCATCTGTGTGAGCGGCTGAAAGATCTGGTCCCGCGTCAGCTTTTCAAGGTCGCCTTGCAGGCCGCCATTGGTGGCAAGGTGATCGCGCGCGAGACCGTGGGCGCCATGCGCAAGGATGTGACATCGAAATGTTATGGCGGCGATATCACGCGCAAGCGCAAGCTTCTGGAAAAGCAGAAGGCGGGCAAGAAAAAGATGCGCCAGTACGGCAATGTGGAAATTCCGCAATCCGCCTTCATTCAGGCGCTGCGGATGGGCGACGAGTAGGGCGCAAACCCAGGTCGACAGGCTTACTTGAACATGCCTTCCTTGCGCGGCCGCTTGCGGCACAGGCGCACCAAAAGCATCCCCGGAACCCCCAGCACCACCGTGGCGGGCCAAGTCAGGATTGTGGAAATCACCGGATGCCAGAGCCACGGCCCGATCACGGGAACATGGCGCGCAATGGCGGGCTCGGCGATCTGCAGGCTGGTCTGATGCAGGGTGAACCACAACTCCCCGGCCGAGATCAGCGCCAGCGCGCCGGTGTCGATCGAACTCAAAATATCCCGAGCGAAGACCGCCACGGCGGCGATCACCAAAATCCAACCGATAATGCGTCCAACTATTCTGGCCATCTGGCCCCGCTGTTTGAAATATTCTTGTTTCTCCGTTGGCCAATACTTAACAGCAGACGGGGTGATCGGCACAAGTCCAAAGCCAATCAAATAGTTAATACACCGGTGGTTGCCAGCAGGGGTGTGCTTCGGCTATTCACTCCCGGCGCTGGAGGGGTGGCCGAGTGGCTGAAGGCGCACGCTTGGAAAGCGTGTAAACGGGTGACCGTTTCGAGGGTTCGAATCCCTCTCCCTCCGCCA
>CALSNJ010000004.1 GCA_943787745.1 uncultured Alphaproteobacteria bacterium
TTAGATTGTTATGACGAAATATCTCGTAACGGATGGTTAACGGCCTGCACCGTTATTCGGGCACGACCAAGTCAAACCAAAACTCAGGCGTGGGCGAAATCAGTCCGCGAAAGGATCACGGACGAGAATGGTGTCGAGCCGCTCGGGACTGGTGGAAAGAAGCGCAACTGGCGCGCCGATGAGCTCCTCGATCCGGCGCACATACTTGATAGCCGTCGCGGGCAACTCGGCCCAGCTTCGTGCACCGGCAGTACTGTCTTTCCAGCCCTCGAGCGTTTCGTAAATTGGCTCTACACTGGCCTGATCACGTATTCCGGCCGGGAAACGAGTAATTTCCTGGTCGCCCAGCTTGTAACCAACACAGACCTTGAGTTCATCCATGCCGTCGAGCACATCGAGCTTCGTCAGCGCAATGCCGTCAATCCCGCCCACCGTGATCGCCTGGCGAACCATAACGGCATCAAACCAGCCACAGCGGCGCTTGCGACCGGTGACGGTTCCAAACTCCCGCCCACGTTCACCGAGATGGGTTCCAACATCCCCCGTGTCCTCGGATGGAAAAGGTCCACTCCCAACACGCGTGGTGTAGGCTTTGGTAATTCCCAAAATGTAACCAATCGTGCCCGGAGCAACGCCTGAGCCTGCCGCAGCCTGCCCCGCAACCGTATTTGAAGATGTCACAAACGGGTATGTCCCGTGATCAACATCGAGCATCGCACCCTGCGCGCCTTCAAACAAAATACGTTTGCCGTCACGACGGGCCTGATCAAGCCATTCCCATACCGGCGCCGCATAAGACAGCAGCGGCTCTGTGACCTCTGCCAGACGCGCCATAAGGTCAGCCTTGTCCACCTCGTCCGCACCCAATCCACGCAACAACGCATTGTGGTGGAACAGCAGGTGATCGACACGCTGGTCGAGGATCTCGGGGTCAGCCAGGTCGCAAATTCGAATGGCGCGGCGTGCAACCTTGTCCTCATAAGCCGGGCCAATGCCCCGCCCGGTTGTGCCGATCTTGTCAGCCCCACGGGCCTGCTCGATTGCGCCATCCAGATAAGGATGAAGCGGCAGGATCAAACTCGCATTGTCCGCAATTTTGAGGGTCGCAGGTGTGATCTCGACACCCATTTCGACAATTTTTTCAATCTCCCCGAGCAATGCCCAGGGATCAATAACGACGCCATTTCCGATGATGCTGATCTTGCCCGGACGGACGACGCCGGACGGCAAAAGACTCAGCTTGTATGTCTTGTCGCCGATAACCAGTGTGTGGCCGGCATTATGACCGCCCTGAAATCGCACAACGACGTCCGCACGTTCGGAAAGCCAGTCGACGATCTTTCCTTTGCCTTCATCACCCCATTGCGACCCGACAACTGCAACATTTGCCATCTAACTTTTCCTCAGCTGTCCGTGTCGCGTGTGGCGACAGGGTCCTCTCCGACAAGATAATGACTGCAACCCAGCCGCCGGGCTTCTTCTTCGATGTCGGCGACGTCCTGCAGACCTGCAACTGTGACCCAACCATTCGCGCGCAAACCCTGCCCGACCGCAACGGCTGTCTCAGCAGGAAGATACAACCGTGACCCGGATTCGGCGTCGGGCAACGCACGCATAATCGAGTCCATATACAGCGAAACACCCGTGGCGTATTCACCGGCTTCCGTGATGTAGCGCCCGCCGCGCGCGAGCTCTCCGCGCACACCCTCTGCAAACACCGTAAAGCTTACCCCAGTCTGATACTCGAACCCGCGATACTCAACCGGATCGAGTGTCAGAGAAAGCTCGGGAAGCGCCGCGCGGACGCCGTCCACCACATCTGCCAGCCGGATGACTTCCGCACGCGCATCCGCCGGCAAATCAATGGATTTCAATTCCTCCACCACTTCGGCGGCTGGTCCGACTGTCTCGATCATGGCGCAAAGCGCCTTGGCACTATCGGAGAAGGCAATGCCCTCCCGGCGCAGGACTTCCTCTGTCGCACCCAGATCCTTGCGATCCAGCGATGCACGCAATTCCTGGACTGCCTCCTCACCCAGATCAATGCCAGCGAGAACATGAGCTACGAGTGCGGGAGAATTAATATCAATGGTCGGCTCGACGATACCAGCTGCGTTCAACCCCTCTGCGGCCAGAACAATGACTTCGACATCCGCAGCCACGGAGTCCGGACCGATCAGTTCCACACCAACCTGGGCGAACTGGCGCTCGGGGCGCAGCTGATTGCCACGGACGCGAAGAATCTGCCCCGCATAGGACAAACGAAGCGGCCGCGGTGCCGCTGCCAGACGCGTTCCTGCGATTCGCGCGACCTGAAGTGTGATATCGGCCCTGACGGCCATCATCCGCTGGCTCACAGGGTCCATCAACCGGAACATCTGACCGGATAGGCTGCCACCACCATTGGCACCGTTGCCCGCCAGAGTGGATTCGAACTCAACTAGAGGCGGCTTCACCTGCTCGTAGCCAGAGGCGGCAAAAACCTCAAGTATCCCGGTAATAGCGGCAGATTCCTGCCCCGCACGCGGTGGCAGAAGGTCGTGCAACCCGGCTGGCAAAAGAGCCCTGTTTTCTGTTTCATCACTCATGATCGCGCGCGGTTTAGCCGGTTTGTGGTCATTGGGCAACGCTTCCCCAAAAAAAGCCTCCCGTCCGATGCAAGAAATACAACTCAGGATCGTCTATTGTGCTATATGGCTGATTAAGAGACCTTTTTTGATTATGTGCGTTCCCTTGCCGAGTGTCCGACACGTGCGGATTCGTCGTCAGAGGGTAACTTTACGAGGGCGAGTAGAATGAAATTGGGAAAACTGAGCGTAAGCGCGAGCATTCTGGCGCTGGGTTTGGCCTTCGCCGGAACCGCGAATGCGCAGTCCAGCGATGACAAAATGATGATGGCCGATTACTCCGATAAGGGGTTCTATATCTTCGGTAATATCGGCGGTCACGATGCCGAGGATTCGGAAGTGGACGGTGGACAGATCACCACAAACGCCGAAACCGATCGCGGAATCGCGGGGCTCGTTGGGTTCGGCTATGATTTCGGCGATCATCTTCGGATCGAAGCCGAGGGCGGGTATCGTGGAGCTGGTGACATTGACACCATTTCCGGTGCCGCTGCCTCGGGTGAATTTGATGCCTATAGCGCCATCGCCAATGTGTTCTATGATTTCGACATCGGTGGCGGCATTGAGCCGTATATCGGCGGCGGCCTAGGCATGGCGCAGGTTTCAATCGACGGCGGCACCCCGTTCGCAGGTCAGTCGATCAACGGTGATGAATGGGGCCTTGCCGTTCAGGCTGGCGCCGGTCTTGCCATCCCTCTGACCAATCGCCTGAAATTAACAGCCGATTATCGCTTCATGTCCGTCCGTGGATTGGAGTACACCACCTCAGGCGGCACGAATGTTGATGCAGAGTATGATGATCACGCCGTGTTCCTTGGCCTGCGCTTCGCTCTGAACCCGCCAAAACCGGCACCGCAGCCTGTTGCAAAGGCCGCTCCGGCACCGCAGCCAGCTCCGCCGGCAGCCCCGGCGCCTGTTCGCGATTTCCTGGTCTTCTTCGACTTTGACAGTGATGTGATCACACCGCAGGCCCAAGCCATTCTGCGTGAAGCTGCTGCCAGTGCGAAAGCCATTGGCAACACGCGGATCGTTGCGACGGGTCACACCGATACCTCCGGCTCTGCCGCCTATAATGTTGGGCTCTCCCAGCGTCGTGCAGACGCCGTACGGAACGCTCTTGTGGGTCTCGGACTGCAGACGAATGAAATCCAGACGGTTGCGAAGGGTGAAACTGATCCCCTCGTAGCAACACCCGATGGTGTTCGCGAGCCTCAGAACCGACGGGTTCAGATCGTTCTCTGATCCCACACGTCAAAGCATAAAACAAAGCGGGCCGCACCTTATGGTGCGGCCCGTTTTCGTTAGAACAACCTGCTGACCAATTTCGGTCTATTGCGTGTCTTTCTGAATAACCGCCTTTTCAATGGTCCGCAGCCCGGTTTCGGCCAATGTATTCTGACCCGCAAGAATCGTAGAGAACATCGCATTGGCATTCACACAGAAAGCCTCGCGTTCACGGATACTGCGAATAGAGGCATCATTGGCAAGTTGCGTGACGAACCCATCAAGTTCCTTCTGCGCACGTTGCCCATGATCACGACGGAACATCTTCTTCAGCACCCGGCCATGAGAGACCAACTCCCCCTGATAACGCACAACAACTGTGTTGTACCTGTTACGCATATTGCAGGTGAGCGCTGCGACCATCATCTCGCTTTGCAGAATTCGAACATTAACGGCATCCGTTTCACGACTGTCGCGCGGCTGAAATGCCTGCGCAGAACCCGCTGAAATCACAACCGAGGCTGTCGCGAGGGCCACTGCCATCGCCAGTCCAGAAGGGATATTGGCTTGCATTGTCTTATCCATTTCCGAGTGCAGAAAGCATCTATCTGCCTAACATTAAACGATAAGTGCTCAACGCCACCTTAACTTTGGCAGACCGGTCTGGCGAGACGAAATCTACAGAATTCGTCCTACCACCCAAAATGTGATCATACCCCACCCGGCACCGGGACGGCATGAAGTGTTCCGTCTGCGAGGATATGGACGATGAAAACGTCTTCATCGGCACCCATCACACCGGCACGCACCGCAGAAACAATCTTGTGTGTATGCGCGATGTGAGCCAGTTCACGAAACTGGCCATTGGCAAAGGTCACAACGCGCAATGCACGCCGCCGCGCGTCCGGCAGCGCAATATCGATGATCCCATCACCATTCCAGTCCACAACCGCGCTCTGGTCCTGCTCCCGACTTCCGATCGCATGGTTGGAAAACCCCGATGCCGCGACATCGAACACCAAACGGCCGTCCCGGAACTCATACAAGCGGAGCTTTCCACCGATATGCGGGGTTTCAACATATGCCAGCTCAATGACGCCATCACCGTCGAAATCAGCAGCACCAACGGGATTGAGCCATCGGTTCAAACGTCCAATTGCAGGCACCTCAGACACCACATCCACGCCGTCTGCGCCCAACGCAAAAACCGACAGAGCCGCGCCTTCGTCCAGATAGGATTGAATGACCACAGCCTCATCGCGACCGTTCCCGTCCAGATCCACCAGACGCACCCGTCGATCCTCGAACACAGTTCCCGAATCCAGGAGATAGTGGAACTGACGTCCGGCACGACCCTCCAGCACCAGACCACCTGCCTCAATGGCATCGCCCAAAACCCCATGCGCGTATCGTTGGGTGGGATCGGTCAGCCACGCCCGGGCGATGTCATTGGTTCCATGCGTGATCTCGCCGTCCGGCAAGATATTATGGGGTCGAACCTGCTGCCCCCCGCGCATCGGCTGTGGCGCACCAAAATCAACCTGCCCGTCTTCCACAAACAGTGGTCGCACGGTGCCGTCACCCAACAGCACACCCAGAGACGCCGGCACATAGCCGATCCCCGAACCGACACCGTTCAAACGAATAAGCGCTGTCGATTTTTCCGGTGTCTTTGCCTGAAGACCCTCACCTGCAAATCCGGCATTTGGCAACGCTGCCAACCCTGCCAGACATGCCGCGACGGCCCAGACGCAGCGCATCAGAAGTTAAGCGCTTTTGCCTGAACGACGTTGGGAAGCGCAGCGACCTTCGCGAGGACCTCCGCGGGAACGGCTTGATCGACCTCGACAAGCGCGATTGCGTCTCCCCCGGCTTCGGTCCGACCGAGCTGGAAGGTTGCAATATTTAGTCCTGCATCACCGAGAACAGTTCCCAACAGCCCGATCAGCCCTGGCTTGTCTTCGTTGGTGACATAGAGCATGTGGCTGCGGAGTTCCGCTTCCAGCGGCACGCCCTTCACATCGATAACGCGCGGATTGTTCCCGCCGAAAAGCGTGCCGGTCACACTGCGGGTCTGCTTGTCGGTGACCACCGTCAAACGTATCAGCGTCTGATAGTCCCCGGCGCGCTCCGTGCGCACTTCCGACAATTCAATGCCACGTTCGCTGGCCATGACCGGTGCATTCACCATGTTCACACTGTCGAGCATCGGTGACAGCAATCCCTGCAGCGCGGCCGCACTGAGCGGCTTGGTATTCAGTTCCGCGGCATGACCGGCATATTCAATGGTCACACTTTTGAGATCGGTCTCCGTCAGCTGTCCGGCGAAACTGCCCAACTGCTCAGCAAGCTTCATGTAAGGCGCAAGTCGTGGTGCATCTTCGGCACTGACAGACGCCATATTGAGCGCATTCACAACAGCCCCATCAAGCAGGTAATCCGACATCTGTTCGGCCACCTGAATTGCCACATTGACCTGCGCTTCATCTGTACTCGCCCCCAAATGCGGTGTGCAAACCAGGTTGGGCAGACCAAAAAGCGGGTTGTCCTTGGCGGGTTCAGTCTCGAACACATCAAGCGCGGCACCGGCCACATGACCGGACTCAAGCGCATCCTTCAAATCCGCTTCGACCACAAGACCACCGCGCGCACAATTAATAATCCGTACGCCCGGCTTGGTTTTGGCGATTGCCGCAGCATCGATGATACCCCGGGTCTGATCGGTCATCGGCGTGTGCAAAGTAATAAAGTCCGCACGTGCCAGGAGTTCATCGAGCTCGACCTTCTCGACCCCAATTTCCTTGGCCCGGTCTTCGCCGAGGAACGGATCAAAGGCGACAACCTTCATTTTCAGGCCCAGCGCACGGTCCGCAACAATCGAGCCGATATTGCCACAACCAACAAGACCCAGAGTTTTGCCTGTCACCTCTACTCCCATAAAACGGGACTTCTCCCACTTGCTTTCCTGGGTGGATGTATTGGCTTCCGGAATCTGACGCGCCAGCGACATCATCATCGCAATCGCGTGCTCTGCGGTTGTGATCGCGTTCCCGAACGGGGTGTTCATGACGACAATCCCGCGTGCTGTGGCAGCGGGAATGTCGACATTGTCGACGCCGATACCCGCGCGCCCGATAACCTTCAGATTGTCAGCAGCTTCCAGCACCTTGGCTGTGGCTTTGGTGGCAGAACGAATGGCAAGACCATCGTATTCGCCAATACAGGCAATCAGTTCATCCTCGGACATGCCGGGCTTCACGTCGACCTCGAGACCGCGCGCAGCAAAAATTTCACGGGCACGATCACTCATCTTGTCGGAAATCAGTACTTTGGGCATTGGGAGTCCTTCCGCAGGTTCAGGCGGGATAATCTAAATTGGGAAAAACGTGGTGCACGGACGCGCTCAGGAAGCGGCCGTGCCCAGCTCTGTTTTGATGGATTGGAAAGCCCAGTCGAGCCACGGCATCAACGCCGCAAGGTCGTCCTGTTCCACTGTCGCACCAGCCCAGATACGCAGGCCCGGAGGTGCATCGCGATAAGCCCCGATATCAAAGGCAACACCTTCCTTGTCGAGGAGGGATGAAACGGCCTTCGCCGCAGCGGCCTGCTCATCGCCGGGAAGAGCCTCAAACCAGGGATCGACAATTGTCAGACACACACTTGTGGTCGAACGGGTCGCAGGGTCCTGCGCCAGAAAAGCGGCCCAGCTTGAATTTGAAACCCAATCCGAGATCACGCCAAAATTGGCATTGGACCGCGCAACGAGCGCGTCGAGCCCGCCAATATCACGCGACCAGTCGAGCGCATCGAGATGATCCTCAACACAGAGCATGGACGGGGTGTTGATCGTACTGCCCTCGAAAATGCTTTCGTTGAGCTTTCCACCCTTTGTCAGGCGGAATATTTTCGGCATCGGCCAGGGAGGCGTATAGCTCTCAAGTCGTTCGACAGCGCGCGGGCTGAGGACCAGCATGCCATGCTGGGCTTCACCGCCGAGCACTTTCTGCCAGGACCAGGTCACAACATCGAGCTTGTCCCAGGGCATATCCATGGCGAAGGCCGCAGATGTCGCATCACACAGTGTCAGACCTTGGCGGTCATCCGGGATCCAGTTGCCATCAGGGACGCGGACACCCGACGTCGTGCCGTTCCATGTGAACACCACATCGCGCGAGAAATCGACCGCATCCAGATCCGGCAATTCGCCATAAGGCGCATCAAGCAGCCGATGATCATCCAGCTTGAGCTGTTTGACGATGTCGGTGACCCAGCCTTGTCCAAAGCTTTCCCAGGCCAAAAGGTCCATGCCGCGTGCGCCGAGCATCGACCACATGGCCATCTCAAAAGCGCCGGTGTCGGATGCCGGCACAATGCCGATCCGATAATCGTCGGGAATTCCGAGAATGGTCCGGCTGTCCTCGATCACCCGCAGCAGCTTGGCCTTGGGGTCTTTCGCGCGATGCGAACGGCCGATGCTTGCAGACGCGAGAACATCCAGCGACCAGCCGGGTCGCTTGGCGCAGGGTCCAGAAGAAAATAGAGGGGATGCCGGGCGGGTATCCGGCCGGCGGAGTGTGTCAGTCATGATATGCGTTCCTTACAGAACGTTGCACCCCGTTGGGGAGGTGTGGCCCGCTGCGGAAACTAGAAGTATTTCACGGAGGGTCAATGGACTGATTGTCGCAGAGTTCAATTTTCTCAGGAAAGCCCGTAATACCAGGGCGCCACGAAGCTGAAAACGAGCCAGACAATGATCAGCAGCGGCGTCCCGACACGAATAAAATCCACGAATCGATAATTGCCCGGCGCCATGACCAGAAGATTGGTCTGATAACCAATCGGTGAAGCAAAAGAGCAATTCGCAGCAAAGACCACAGCAACGGCGAAGGGTTCAACCGGCAATGAAAGGCCATTGGCAATACCAACGGCAATTGGCGTGAACAAAACTGCCGTTGCCTTCGTGCTGATGAGGTTCGCAAGCACGGCGACGAGCAAAAAGAATGCCGAAAGCACGATTGCCGGAGACGCATCCCCCAACACGGCGAGTAGAATGGAAGCCAGAAACTCTGCACCACCTGTCGCCTGCAAGGCACTGCCAAGCGCCAGCGCCGCGGCGATCATCATCACGATTGTCCGATCAATCGCGCGTGTGGCCTGACGGATATTCAGCACACCCGTGGCGAGCATCAGACCCGCCCCCGTCAGCGTGGCAATCGAAATTGGGACAATTCCAAGCGCGGCGACGGCGATCACACCGACGAAGATCACCAAGGTACTGGTGGCATGGTTGACCGCAGGCATCTCGGCCGCCGTCCATTCGATCAACAGAATATCCTGATCACCACGCAAAGCTTCGATATCGGCTTCACGGCCCTGAATGAGCAATACATCTCCCGGCTCCAAACGCACCTCTGTCACCCGGGCACGGATCATCTGGGATCGCCGCTGAATTCCCATGACGACGCAATGGTATTTGTAGCGAAACCCGATTTGCACAAGGGTCTGACCCACGTGACGGGATGCCGGCGTCACCATCGCTTCGGCGAGAATCTGATTGCCCACTTGCCAACGCTGGCTGCCATCCTCGGTTTCAAAGCGCTCCCAATCCTCACCCAATTCGGGATGGAATTGCTCGGGCTCCCCCTTGAGAGCCTCGGTGAGAGCCGGCCGTGTGGCGGCAACAACAATCGTGTCACCCGTCCCAATCCGGAAGTCATCATCGAAAGGCGGATAAAAGGGCTCCGAATCCTGGAGCACCATCCGAACGGTCATGTCTTTGAGGTCCGGAAAAAATCCGCCCAAAGGCTGCATCCCATGAAACTTGGATCCCTCGCGAACATTGAGCTCCGCCATGAACTGACGACCACCGCCAGCGATGGCGCTGGTCAGAAGTGCGCGCTCGGGTAGCAAACGCGGGCAGGCGAATATGACGTAGACGATACCAATCAATGCCAGTGCCATGCCCGGGACTGCAAACTGGAAGAATGTGAATCCTTCCTCTCCCAATTCGATCAGCATGCCCGAAACCAGCAGGTTGGTGCTCGAACCAATCAAGGTCACCATACCGCCCAAAATCGAAGCAAAGGAGAGCGGCATCATCAGCCGTGAGGGTGATTGCCCCAGACGTGAGGCAAGCGCTTGCATGATCGGAATAAAGATCACAACGACAGGCGTGTTGTTCATGAATCCACTGACAACGAGCACCGCCACAAAGGCCAACCCCGTTGCAAGGGCCGCATGACCGCGCCCGTAGCGGAAAAACATCTGCGCCCCGGCCTCAAGCACGCCTGTGCGTGCCAGACCCTCACCCATCACCAACAGCGCAACAACCGTCAGCAAAGCCGGATTGGCAAACCCGGCCAAGAGGCGGGTTGGATCAAGGATATTGTCTCCCGAAGCACCGATGATCGGGTTGAAATGGAAAAACACCAGCAGAACACAGATGACGCCGAGCGAAGTGAGTTCGAGCGACACCCGTTCGAGCATATACAGGACTAGCGCAACCGTCACGAGTGCGAACGTGACCCACATGCCAAGCTGTGCCGGGTCAAACCCGGTTAATATTGAGATCATCGCAGACTAGACGTTCCGTCGTTAATCACCGACGTCCAGTCTATCATGCAGCCGCAGTGTCGCGTGCGTGTACCATGACGACAGTCTCGAAGGTCGCCACGACGCCTGCTTCTGTGCTCACGGTGAAGCCCAACCGCACAATGCCCCGCGCGGGATTGGACTTGGATGCCCGCGCTTCGACAACCTCGAACACCGTCGACAAAGTGTCCCCCGGGCGAACCGGCGCGACCCAGCGAATTTTGTCCAGTCCTGGCCCCCCAAGATTCGATCCGTCGAGAATTCCGGTGCGCAGGAACTGGCCCGTTGCGACCGCCACAGTCTGGAACCCACTGGAAATCAGTCCGCCAAAGACTGAATCCTTGGCCGCCTCGGGGTCGGTATGGAAGGGCTGCGGATCATACTGTCGTGCAAACCACATGATTTCCTCAGCCTCAAGCTTGACCGGCACGGTCTCGACCTTGCGGCCAACCGTAAAATCATCGAGACACCAGTAACTCATGCTGCATCCTCTGAAGGCTGGCGACGCAGGAAGGTGGTGGTCTGAAAGCGAGAGACCTCCCT
This sequence comes from uncultured Alphaproteobacteria bacterium, assembly GCA_943787745.1. Taxonomy (GTDB): domain Bacteria; phylum Pseudomonadota; class Alphaproteobacteria; order UBA6615; family UBA6615; genus JABJAG01. The sequence goes on from CALSNJ010000004.1 coordinate 10,986, forward strand.
TCCATCAACTTTGGTCAGAAACTGCATCCGGATGATCCCTCGATCGGATCGGGACTTGGATTTGCGCACTTCAAGCACCTCGGCCGTGGTCACCAGCGTGTCGCCCGGGCGAACAGGTGCCGCCCAGCGGACCTCATCCATTGCCGGCCCGCCGAGTGAATTCTCGGCAAATATGCCGATCTTGATGAACTGGGCGAATGCTGTGCCAATGGTCTGGTGACCGCTGGCAATCAAGCCGCCATAAGCCGTGTCCTTCGCGCCTTGCGGATCTGTGTGCATCACCTGCGGATCGTAGCGTTCCGCAAAGGCAATGAGATCGGCCTCGCTCAGGGTCACCGGTTCAGTGTCAAAGACCTGCCCAACTGTAAATTCTTCGAGATAGCGTGCCGCCATCAATCCGCTCCATCAAATGCGGCGCGGACCCTAACGTTTTGCGTGTTGTGAATAAAGCCGTCAGTGGGCTGCGTCGTGCGCCTCGGCCTGTGCGGCTTCCCAGGCCAGAATGACGCGTTTGGTATCGGGCTCCCAGCGATAGCCGCTAATCATCCCTCCGTTGCGAATCACCCGGTGACAGGGAATGAGCCAGGACACCGGATTCCGTCCGACGGCACTGGCCACAGCACGGGCCGATCCCGGCGCGCCAATCCGTGCCGCCAGGTCGGCATAGGTCATCACGGCCCCCAGCGGAATGCGCATCAGCGCCTCCCACACCTTTAACTGGAAGGGCGTACCGCGCAGAACGAGATGCAGATCACCATGACCAAAGGCAGCGTCGGCATAGCTGCCGGTTCGCTCAGGAGCTTCCACCAGATCGGCTTTCCCGAAACTTGTGGCGAGGTCGGCAAGTGTCTCGTCTCGGTCACCAACGCCGTTGAACGCCAAGCCGCAAACGCCGCGTGATGTGGCCGCAATCACGCACTCCCCAAACGGACTGTCGTGCCACCCATAGTGAACTCCCATACCTTCCCCGTCGCGTTTCCACTCGCCGGGTGTAAGCGCTTCATGGGTCACAAAGAGATCATGCAGACGACCTGGCCCGGACAACCCGGACTCGAACGCGGCATCAAGAACACTTTGGGAATCATCAAGTACCCGCTTGGCATGATCGAGGGTCAGGTACTGGACGTATTTCTTGGGACTGACCCCGACATAGCGGGTGAACAGACGCTGCAAATGATAGGTGCTCAGCCCTGCTTCCTGCGCAACTGCATCCAGACTGGGTTGCTCGCGATAGTGCTCAGCCAGCCAGCTCAGAAGGCGGCCGACAAGCGCAAAGCCATAGTCGTCAGATTCATCGGGCTGATACTGATCGATCATCTCATTCATCGTCATTGCTCGTATCCTTTCTACACCCGCGAGAACGGAATATGCGATTCACGTGTTTCCACCCCGTGTTCGACGCGTGCGGATGTGGGCTTGTGTTCCATGTCACAAACCTAGTGCGGCGCCGCATCACTCCCCACCCGGTTCTTGCGCATACGCGCAACGTCACAATGCGAACATGTTTTCAATGGAATCTGTTGTCTTTAACGCTCACCTGACAAACTGACCCATGCGCAAAACCACCTCAAAGTCTTACAACATCCTTCGATGGATAGCGGTTTTCCTGGCCTTTTCGGCATTTCTGACCCCTGCTCTGGCCAATGATGACTTTGAACAGCAGGTCGCCGAGACGCGCATTGTCTGTGATGGCGACACGTCCACGCGATGTGCGCAAACCGTCCATAGGCTCTTGGACAGTGATGGTGATGGATTGATCTCGTTTCAGGAAATAGAGGTCACCCGCAGCGCCGCCACAACATCCGTTCAGGACCTGAAAAGCACCCTCACACCAGAAGAGCGTACCCTTTTCGGGCTGGCTCTTGTCGGCATAAAGTCTGCCGGAGCGCCTGCTGTATTCGCGAATTTTGACGCTGATGGAACCGGCACGCTCGACATCAATGAGTTGTTTGCCGATGTCACGCTGGATTCCAGAACATTCGCCGTCGTCGCTTCCGACCCCGGTGCCATAGACTGGTCGTCACTGGCCAACCGCTTTGGCAAGCTCGGACAGGCACTTTTGGCCATGCACCAAGCCCGACGTGATCGCTAGGTCCGCTCCCGCTGAACCAGCACCACGCCGACAAGGATAACAAGCGTCGCAATCAGCAGCGGAAGTGTGATCCGTTCGCCGAGCAGCATGAGTGCCAATGCAATCCCGACAACCGGTTGCAGCAATTGCAGCGCTCCGATTTTCCCAACACCACCATCTGCAAGCGCACGATTCCAGAGCAGATAAGCCAGGATCGTAGAGCCCCAGCCCAAGGCCAGAATGGCACCCCAGCCGTCGCGGTCAATTGCTGTCAGGGTTTCCGCACCGGAGTAGAATATGATCAAGGGCAAAAGCGTGGCGGCAGCGACGAGAACGGACCACATGGTGACCGTCGTCGAGCCGATCTGTTTGGTCAGTCGCGCACCTGCGATGTAACCAACCACGCCCATAAACATACCGAGAAACACCAGTGCATCACCTTGCCAGGTGACGCCCTCAACCTCGATTCCAACGGCTTCCCAAATCAGCAGAAGAGCCCCGAGCGTACCTGTGGCAATCCCGATCCACCAAGGCCAGCCGGGCATCCGACGGTCAATCAAGGCCGACAAGACCCCCGCCATGACGGCGCCAAAAGCAGTACCAGCTGCGGCATGTCCTGCTGTGGTGTGTTGCACACCCCAGCTGAAGAAAACCGGGAACAACACCAATCCCCCCATCCCCGAGATCACAACCAGGATGATGGCATCGCGCCGTAGCGGCACCCGGTAACGCCCTACCAGTATGATGAAGAGCGCCAGTGGCGCGGCCACAATCGCACGCAGAGCGCCAACCGTGATCCCGTCCGCAGTTGCGGTCGCCATTTTTGTAAAGACAGGTGTCGCGCCATAGATGAACACGGCGATCAGGGCGATCGTGTACAGGCGCGAAAGATTGGTCTGAGACATTCAGGTCTCATTCGTCGGCATCAACGACGTTGGACAAGCCCGACGCCGAGCAGGATCACAACCGTGGCAATCAAAAGCAGCGGCGTCAACGGTTCACCCAGAAAGATCGCTGCTGCTGCAATGCCCACAACGGGCAAGGCGAAATGCCACATGCTGATGCGGGCAATTCCGCCACGCGAAAGCGCATAGAACCAAGCCATGTAGGCGATAATCGAAGACCCCGCAGCCAGATAGGCGATCGCCGCCCAGCCGGCAGGTGCCACCTGCAAAATTTCTTCAGGTTCAGCGTAAAACCAAAGAACGGGGAGCAAAAGAATGCCGGCAATGATCACGCTCCACATTGTAACAGCCGGTGCGCCATAGCGTGGCGTGAGGCGTGCGCCAAACTGGAAGCTGAGCGCAGCAGAGAACGCACCCCCCATGACCAGCAGGTCCCCTTGCCAGCTGGCGCCAACCGATTGAATTCCGATCGATTCCCAAATAAGGACAATCGCACCGAAAAAGGCGACCGAAATGCCGAGCCACCAGGATTTGGCAGGCCATCGACGGTTTATGGCGGCCACCATCAACCCGGCAAATACTGGCGTTGCAGCCGATGCAACGGCCGCGTGCCCGGCTGTTGTATGCGCAACCCCCAGGGTGAACAGGACCGGAAACCCAATCAGTCCTGTTACTGCCACGCCCAAAGTATCGAAGGTGTCGCGTCCACGCCAAGGCAGCCTCAGGCGCATGGCCACAATCACCACGAGGGCAAACGGTACAGAGGCAATTGTCCGCAGGAGCGCCAACGTGAACTCGTCTGTGGAGCGCGTCGCAATTTTCGTGACGAGCGGAGACCCTCCCCAGATGAAGACGGCTGCGATAGCGGCTGCTGTCGCCAACGAGAAAAAACCCACCACCTGCGCCGTTGGCCGGGTCGCGATAGGCTCTGCAGATTGATCTGGAGCGCGGTTTTCCAAATCAGCTATCGATCCGCGCAGGGTCGAAGGTCACCGCGTGATCAAGGGGGCCGTGTCCGCCGCCATATCCCGGTGCCGAGAGGATGGCGGCGCGTACATATTTACGGGCCCGCCCGACAGCGTCCTTCAAAGCAAGGCCCTGCGCCACGCCCGCTGCCGTCGCCGAGGCCAGCGTACAGCCCGTTCCATGGGTGTTTGCGCTGTCGATCCTTGAATCCACAAACCGGACGGTCTCTTCAGGCGTGACCAGCAAGTCCACGACATCCTTACCTGGCACATGCCCGCCTTTGATCAGCGCGGCCCCGACACCGAGTTTCAGCAAGGCTTCGCCAGCCCGGTGTTGGCCGGCTTCATCCTCAACGTCCAATCCGGTGAGCGCGGCGGCTTCGGGGGCATTCGGTGTGAGGAGCGTTGCGCGTGGCAGCAGCAAAGCCACCATCGCGGCATGGGCATCATCCCCCAGGAGTTTCGCACCACCTTTCGCCACCATCACAGGATCGGCCACCAGAGGCACGTCGGCGGCCCTGTCAGTGAGAACCTCAACGACGGTTTCAATCACCTCTGTGTTGTGCAGCATGCCGGTCTTGATGCAATCCGCTCCAAGATCATCAAGCACCACGCGCATCTGCTGGGACACGAACTCGATATCCACCGGATGAATTCCGTGCACACCGAGTGTGTTCTGCGCAGTGAGCGCCGTGATCGCGGTCATGGCAAAACCACCTAGCGCCGTTACGGCCTTGATGTCGGCCTGAATCCCGGCACCACCCCCCGAATCCGAGCCTGCGGCGATCAAAACACGGCCTTTCATTGCATCAACCTCGGTGCTCTAGGCCGACACTGCGGCAATGGCGTCTGCGATCTCGTCGACAACGGACGTCACGACGGCTTCATCGAGCCCTTCCGCCATGACCCGGATCAGCGGTTCGGTTCCCGAGGGTCGGATCAGGACACGCCCGTCCCCGCCCAGTTGCGCCTCGGCTTCCGCAATCGCGGTTTTTACAGCCGGCGCATCCATCGCTGACCGGTCCGAGACCCGAACATTCTTGAGAAGCTGCGGATAGGGCTCAAAAACATGGGAGAAGGCGCTCATGGGAGCGCCGGCCGCAACCAATCCAGCCAAAACCTGCAATGCAGCGATCAACCCATCTCCTGTCGTCGAATAGTCACTCAGGATCAGATGACCTGACTGCTCGCCACCCAGATTGAAGTTTCCAGCGCGCATCTTCTCAAGCACATATCTATCCCCGACAGACGCGCGCACCAAATTCAGGTCAATCGTTTCGAGGTATTTTTCAAGGCCGAGATTCGACATGACGGTGGCCACAACCCCGCCTCCCGCGATCCGACCATCGGCCTGCCAGGACCGTGCGATCATGGCCATCACCTGATCGCCATCAACCACAGCGCCTGTCTCATCGCAGAGAATCACGCGGTCCGCATCACCATCCAGTGCAACCCCAAGATCGGCACCATGCGCGACAACCTGTTGTTGCAGGGCCTCCGTTGAGGTCGCACCACAATCCTTGTTGATGTTCGTACCATCAGGCTCAATCGCCATGGCAATCACATCGGCACCCAGTTCGTGAAACACCGTAGGTGCAACCTTGTAAGCTGCCCCGTTCGCGCAATCGACGACGACCTTCAAACCGTCGAGACGTAATCCGCGTGGAAAACTGTGCTTCACAAACTCGATATATCGCCCGCGCGCATCATCCAACCGGCGCGCCCGGCCAAGCTTGTTCGAAGCGGCCAGGTGGTCAAGCAGCCCCCCCTCGATCAGGGTTTCGATTTCTTCTTCAACCTCATCGGACAGCTTGTATCCGTCAGGACCAAACAGCTTGATTCCATTATCTTCGAACAGGTTGTGCGAAGCCGAAATCATAACCCCCAAATCAGCACGCAAGGATCGTGTCAGCATCGCTACAGCCGGCGTCGGCATCGGCCCGACCAGAACCACATCCATGCCCATGGCGGTGAATCCGGCCTGCATAGCTGGTTCGATCATATAATTGCTCAGCCGCGTGTCCTTGCCGACCACCACAAGATGCCGATGGTCACCGCGCGTAAACCGGTGCCCGGCGGCCATGGCGACCCGCAGGGCCGTTTCGGCTGTCATCGGCTCAACATTCGCTTTGCCACGAATGCCGTCTGTTCCAAAAAGTTTGCGTGCCATGTCCGGTCCCGCGGGTTTTCAATAACGCCTTATAGCACCACGCCCGTGACCGTTAACATTGCTGTCACACCACCAACCCGGCGGCCGAACGCCAAACCGAAAGCGCTGCGCGCGTTTCGGCCACGTCATGCACCCGAACGATCTGCGCGCCCTGCTCCACTGCGGCAATTGCGGCTGCCAGTGAGCCCGGAATACGTTCTTTGGGGTCTTCCTCACCCGTCCAGACACCAATGAAGCTTTTGCGAGACAATCCGACTGCCAGCGGACAACCCAGCCCGTGAAACCGCGTCAGTCGCCTGAGAAGTTCGGCATTGTGTTCAACGGTCTTTCCAAACCCGAAACCCGGATCGACCGCCAGCCGTCCGAACCCGATACCAGCTTCCAGACAGATCGCCACGCGATCCGCCAGCCAGCCGTATACATCCTGCACAACATCACCATAATCCGGGCGATCCTGCATGGTTTCGGGGGTGCCGCGCATATGCATGAGAATGACAGCCGCATCACTGCGGGCCGCGACCTCAAGCGCCCCTGGCGCTGTCAGGGCAGCAACGTCATTGATGATGGCCGCGCCAGCCTCAATAGCGGCCTGCATAGTTTCAGCATGTCTTGTATCTATGGAAACCGTGACCCCGTCACCCGCCAATGCCTCCACAACTGGCAGCACCCTCGCAAGCTCATCTGACCGGGACACCGGAGCAGCGCCCGGGCGCGTGGATTCCCCGCCAACATCGATAATCTCTGCACCCGCTGCGACCAGCCTGCGTGCAAAGTTGATCGCTCCATGGGGATCAGCATGATCACCGCCATCCGAAAAACTGTCGGGTGTGACATTGCAGACACCCATGATCCGTGGGCGGGCGCCCTCTCCCGACATCGCCAATCCGGCAAATGCCGAACGCGGGCGTGTCAGAGCCTCCAGACGGATTGCTGGTCCCTGATTGCCAGCCATGCCAGCCTGTTCAGCCCAGCGTCGCAATTCAGCAGCCGAGAGAAGTTGACCGCCAAGGCGCGCATGGGTGAAGGCCAGAGGCCCTCCCGCCAATGCAAAGGCCGCGTCCGCTTCGCACAGTTCGAGCGCCACAGGACCGGACACAAGACCAAGCGGCTCCAATTCGGGGGTTTCTTTCATCGTCTGAGGATCGAAAAAGGGCTCCCGCTGAACGGCGGAAGCCCCTTGAAATTCGTTCATAACCGCAACCGTGCGAACGCGTCAGCCCTGAGGCTGCGGTTCTGGCTCCATGCCGCCACTCGGGCGATCCTTCTTGTTCGCTGTCCCGCTGGTGGGGACAGAGGACCGAGGACGATCAGATGAACCGGTTTCATCATCGTCAGGCCGGTCGATAGAGCCACCCTTGAGAAGGACATCAACGTCTTCTGCTGACAATGTTTCATATTCCAGAAGACCGTTCGAGACCGTGTGCAGCTGATCCATATTCTCTGTGAGAATACGGCGGGCTTCACCCTCGGCATTGTCGATCAACAAGCGGATTTCGTCATCGATCTCCTTGGCCGTCGCATCGGACACGCTCTTGTGCTGTGACACAGAATGACCCAGGAAAACCTCTTCCTGATTGTCCTCATAAAGCAACGGGCCCAATTTCTCACTGAACCCGTACTCGGTGATCATGCGACGTGCGAGACCGGTGGCCTGCTTGATGTCGTTGCCGGCACCGGTGGTTACATGTTCCTTGCCGAAGATCAGCTCTTCGGCCACACGACCGCCGAACATCATCGCCAGCTTCGCTTTCAATTCCATAATCGAATAGGTGTAACGATCACGTTCGGGCAGAGACATGGTCACACCCAGCGCCTGTCCGCGCGGAATGATCGTGACCTTGTGAAGCGGATCGCTACCCTCAAGATGCAGACCTACAAGCGCGTGGCCGGCCTCGTGATAGGCGGTGAGCTTTTTCTCGTCTTCGGTCATCACCATGGAACGACGCTCGGCCCCCATCAGGACCTTGTCCTTGGCATCTTCGAACTCAGCCATAGTCACCATGCGGCGGTTCTTGCGCGCCGCAATCAGCGCAGCCTCATTCACCAGATTGGCCAGATCAGCACCGGAGAATCCCGGCGTGCCACGGGCGATAACCTTGGCGTCCACATCCGGAGCCAGAGGCACTTTGCGCATATGCACCTTAAGAATTTTCTCGCGACCCATGATGTCGGGGTTCGGCACAACCACCTGACGGTCAAAGCGACCCGGACGCAACAATGCCGGATCCAGCACGTCAGGACGGTTGGTCGCGGCCACCAGGATCACGCCTTCATTGGTCTCAAAACCGTCCATCTCAACCAGCAGCTGGTTAAGTGTCTGCTCCCGTTCATCATTGCCGCCGCCAAGTCCGGCACCACGATGACGTCCGACAGCATCGAGCTCATCGATAAAGATGATGCAGGGCGCATTCTTCTTGCCCTGTTCAAACATGTCGCGGACACGGCTCGCACCAACACCCACAAACATTTCGACAAAGTCAGAACCTGAAATGGTGAAGAACGGCACATTCGCTTCACCGGCGATCGCGCGCGCCAGCAGCGTCTTACCGGTTCCCGGAGGGCCCACAAGCAGAACGCCTTTGGGAATCTTGCCACCCAGGCGCTGGAACTTCTGCGGATCCCGCAGGAATTCGACGACTTCGACAACTTCCTGCTTGGCTTCTTCAACGCCGGCAACATCTTCAAATGTCACCCGGCCGGTTTTCTCGGTCAGCATTTTCGCGCGCGATTTGCCAAAGCCCATCGCGCCACGACCGCCACCACCCTGCATCTGGCGCATGAAGAATATCCAAACACCAACGATCACGATAAATGGCAACCAGGACAGCAACATGCCCAACAGCGGATGAACTTCTTCCTGCGGTGCTGCCGTGATTCGGACATTGCGGTCCGTCAGGCGCTGCACCAGGTTGGGATCATCTGGCGCATAGGTGTTGAACTTCCCGCCATTGCGCAATGTACCCGTGATATCGCGGCCCTGGATTGTAACGTCCTGAACCTGATCGCTCTCCACCTGCGTTAAGAAATCTGAAAACGCGAGCTTCTGATCTGTGCCTTGCTCACCAGAGCTCTGGAACAGATTGAAAAGAGCTACCACAAGCAGGGCGATAATCACCCAAAGTGCCAGGTTTCTGCCAAAGTTATTCAAAGACCATCTCCATCGGCCGGACGTCAAAAATGCGCAAAATCGAAAGACGCAGCAAATCGTAACGCACGGCGGTCAAATCAATCCCTAACATGGTGCTCCCGAGGCCATAGGGCAATGTGTAAATCACGTCGATATTACGACCGTGATGATAATCAGACGTTACCAAATGCCGCACCAGACACCGGTTTTTGCGGCGCAAACCGCACATAAAGGTTACGCAAAGCAGTGTTTGGCGGATCAAATGACGGAAATGCGACGATCTCGCTCTCGCAAAAAAGTGCCGGTAATGTTGCGCAAACATCCTTGGGAAGCCGCGAAAGTGGCTCAAAATCCGGAATCTGCCTGTAATTCGGCTTGGCTCTGCCCAGAGCATCCAGGGTCAGGCCCGTAACATCAAAACCCTGCGCGGACAGAACGAACCGACCATCCCACAGAACGCGTTCACCCGATGGAAACGGCTGAGCCACAACCGCGACAGGTTCGCGCATCACACAAATTTTCCCGGTTCCTTCCGGGCGAATAATGCATCCTCCGAGCGTCCAGGCACGATCAACACCCTTGGCGATCAGGCGCGCCCACAGGTTATCCAGACGGGTTCCGCGTGGCGGATAGACCCCCCCGGAGACGCTTGTCACAACATTGCCAAACAAATTACGGGAAACATCTGCATCAGCATCCTGAATGGCCTGCAGATCGATCATCGCAAAACCCGCCGGGTCGATACCCACAGCTGTTGCCGCCAGAATGGCCAACGCCTGCTCATGCAGCTTTCGCGTGGCACCGGCTTGCCGAATGTCTGCCATGGCGACAGCCGCGTCCCCCTGCGCCCGCATGCGCGCGCGTGCAAACCGGCCATCCTGGTTGGACGGATCTTCCACCCAATCCTGCCCGGCCACCTGCAAGGTGGCCGTGATCCGGTCACGCGACACCCCCAGCAGTGGCCGCAAGACCCGCACATGTGTCATCTCCCGGACGGCCGCCATACCCGCAAGCCCAACCAACCCGCTTCCGCGCGCGCGGCGCATTTGGTGAGTTTCCTGCTGGTCGGCCTGATGGTGCCCAACGAGCAGATGCAGAATGCCATGTTCCTGGCAATAGGCCTCAAGCAATGCATAACGCGCATCCCGCGCTGCGGCCTCGATTCCGGTTTCATGTTCGGGTGTTTCCCAACACACAATCTGATGCGGAATATCGAGCTGCAGCATCCAGCATCCGACATGCGCCGCCTCATGCGCAGAATTCGAACGAAGCCCGTGATCTATCGTAACAGCATGAACTGAACCGCCATGGGCCTTGGCCCAGTCTCTTGCAAGAATTGCCAGCGCCATGCTGTCGCGGCCGCCTGACACGGCGACAGCAATGCGCGGTGCGCTTTCAAACGGACCAAGCCGTTTCATCCATTGTTCGAATTCAGCGGCCAGAACTGGCGCAGAGTCTGGCCCGATAACAACCGGACCGGCGTGGGCGCTTAGCCGCACTTCAACCGACCAATTTCCCGGTCTGCGCGCTGAACGATGCTGGTCGGCGCTTCGGGATATTCAACACGAAGCTTTTTCAGGGTGATACAGGCATCGTCTTTCAGTTTGAGCTGGGACAGCGACATACCGAGCTTCAAAAGGTTGTCTGGGGCCTTTCCGCTGTCCGGGTAGCGTTGAAAACCTTCTGCAAAGGTCCGTGCCGCGGTCTGGTAATCGCCGCGGACATAGAACGTCTCGCCCAGCCAGTATTGGGCGTTTCCGGCAAGTGGATCTTCGGGGTGTGCACCAACAAAGGCGGCCAGCGCCGTCTCTGCACTTTCAAAGTCACGCTTCAAAAGAAACTGACGGGCATAACTGTACTGGTCCTGCGGGCTGCCTTCCGGAAGCTTGACCTCAGCCGATGTCTGACCGGCTGTCGCGGCGACAGGAGCTGCCCCGCCACTTGGCGTCACGCCGGCGGCACGGACCTGGCTTTCGGTCAGGGTCCCAATTGTGCCCGACGTATTGCCGCTGACCGTCACTTCGCCCGGCGATTGCGGAGCCGTAGGTGCGATAGGCTGGCCACCTCCTCGAGATGCCTGAGAAGGGCCCTTGCCGTCCTCAAGCTCGCGCAGTCGAAAGTCCACATCGGCAACCAGACGGTCCATCCGATCATTAAGCTGACGCACCTGAAACTCGAGCTTTTCAACCTGCCCGGTCAGGCGACGCATCTGCTCTTCAAGTGATTGGGATGTGATCTGCAGCTGGGAAATTGCAGCGGGCGGCGCTCCGCCGCCCGAGGATGGCCCACCAGCGGGCGGGGTCGCGCCCCGGTAAACTGTGCGCTCAAGCGTCTGAATCTGTCGTTCGAGACGGTCAACAGTATCTGCAAGGCTGCGGGGATCACTTGACTGGCCGATCGCCGCGCTCGGCAAGACCAGCGCAGCAATTGTAAGTGTCAGAGCAATTCGGCTACGAAAAATCTTCATGCGGAATCTTCCCAACAAGTATTAGTGGCTACCCCAAGCGTTCATAATCTCAACCTGGTTTTCGTCAAAACTATGGCAAGCCGGGCTCAAAAAGAAAACGCCCCGGATTTCCCCGGGGCGCATTCAATCTAAAACAGATGTGTTTACTTCGCGAGAACCAGCACGGCACGGCGGTTCTGCGCCCATGCATTCTCGTTGGAACCCGGAACAGCGGGACGTTCTTTGCCGAAGCTCACGATCTTGATGCGGTTCGGGTCAATGCCGAGCGACACGAGATAGTCACGTGCGGCATCCGCACGACGCTCGCCGAGAGCCAGGTTGTATTCACGTGTACCGCGTTCATCGGTGTGTCCTTCGACAACCGCACGATTGGCTGGATATGTCTTCATCCAGGCTGCCCAACGCTCGATCGTCGTGCGTGATTCAGCACTCAGCGCAGAACTGTCGAAAGCAAAGAGGACGCGGTCGCCAACATTGATCTCAAGATCAAGCTGAGACCCGGGCTTCGGGCCAGCCGGGGCAGTCGCAACCTGAGAGTTGCCGCTGGAAGATGCACCGGTGCTACCGGTGTCGCCGCTGTTGTCTGAGGTCGACGAGCAGGCGGCCAGAACAAAGGCAGCTGCAACGAGGACAGGGATTGTAATTCGCATGGGGGGACTCCTTAAGCCTATTGATCACGAGTAAAAACCGCCCGTGACAGAATTCAGATGAGCGGACCGACCTCTCATCGTGCTTTAGACCGGTCTTTACCGACCTTTGGCGCAACCATCCAGCAGGTCCGGAAACCCTTGCCTGCAGGCGCACGGACTATAGTCGTCGACTATATACGAATCAAGTATTCGACAACCGGGAATTTCGGAATTTGACGTGTATTTTCAGGTACTTTTGATGTTTCTCCAACTATTGATTGAGTGGACCGGGAGACCACGCGGGATCTGATCCACCAACTGGCGTAATAATTTCACGTTCATTGAAACCCGTGAGATCAATCGAAAACAGACGCGGTGTCCCGCCACGACCCCGTTCATCGCTGCGATCCTGCCGGAAATACATCAGCACCCGTCCATTCGGGGCCCATGTTGGTCCCTCAACAAGAAACCCGCGTGTGAGCAGGCGTTCACCCGATCCATCCGGGCGCATGACGCCGATGTGGAAATTGCCACGAAAAATCTTGGTGAACGCGATCAAATCGCCACGCGGTGACCAGACCGGAGTGGCATATCGGCCCTCGCCAAAGCTAATCCGCTGCTGACCACCACCGTCACTGTCCATCACATAGAGTTGCTGGGAGCCTCCACGATCCGATTCAAAAACAATCTGCCGCCCGTCCGGCGAATAGGAAGGGCCTGTGTCGATCGATGCACTGTTGGTGAGACGCTGCACCCGCCGTGTCCGCAAATCCATCACATGGATGTCAGAGTTGCCATTTTCGGCAAGGCTCATCACCACACTGTTGCCGTCGGGTGAGAACCGCGGCGCAAAGGTCATGCCCGGGAAATCACCCAGCAGTTCCTGCTCTCCCGTATCGATATTGAACAGATAGACCCGCGGTTGATCATTGAAATAGGCGAGATAGGTGATCTCCTGTTGCGCCGGCGAAAATCGCGGCGTGAGCACAAGCGTCTGACCGTCGGTTAGAAAACGGTGATTAGCGCCATCCTGATCCATGATCGAAAGTCGTTTGATCCGTTTATCGGCCGGGCCGCTCTCGGCGATGTAGACAATTCGCGTATCGAAATAGCCAACTTCACCGGTCACACGTTCATAGATCGTGTCGGCAATTATATGCGCCACACGGCGCCAGTTGGCCTGGGTTGTGGTCAGGCTCAAGCCGGTCATCTGATCTTCAGAAAAGACGTCCCAGAGGCGGAACGATGCACGCAGCGCACCATTGGGTTCGATGCCGATTTCCCCAACCACAAGCGCCTGCGCATTGATCGGCTTCCAGTTGTTGAAGCGCGGCGTCACGGCCAGGCCTTCGGGCTGCGAAATAAAGGCCTTCTTGTCGATCGGCTTGAAAAGCCCCGAACGCTCGAGGTCCGCCGCCACCACGCGGGCAATATCGACACTGAATTGCCGGGACGCATCGCTATCGGCGACAAAATCCGGCACCGCGATAGGCAGCGGCTCAACATTGCCCTGCGTAATATCAACCGTGATCTCTGCGCGGGCCGGGACTGCAAATACAACCGTCATCACAAGGGCGGTCAGCAGGGTGGAGAACCACCGGTTGATTTTCATGTCATATGTCATCATCAGCTCAGCATCTTGCTCGGGTCGAAGTTGAATTTGATCTGTTTCCAGATCTCATATTTGTCGGCAGGCAGCTCGAGCGGTGCGCATTTCAGCACGGCGCGTCGGGCCGCCTCTGCCGCGGATCGAAAATAGCGATCTACGGCCATTTTTGTTTCGTCAACAACCGTCACCCGCGACACGTTTCCCTGAGGGTCAACAAATATCTGAAGCGAGACCTGCAAGGTGTCGGCGTCGCGTGCGCCGGGGGGTGGGCTCCAGCATGGACTAATCTGCGCACGAATCATGTTGCCCAGCAGGTCCAGTTCCCGGATCGAGGCGACCTCGGAGACCTGCGACTGCTTGGGCGCCTCTTCACCCTTGTCTGCAACAGTTTCGGGCTTGCGTGACCGCTCAGGTGCCTTTTTGGGCGTCTTGTCCGCCGACAGGTCCTTGAGGATGGAGTCAAAGTCCCGCTTGGGCTCTGGCGGCTTGGGTTTCGCCTTCGGGGTCGCCTTGGCGACCCGAGGTGTTGGCTCGGGTTCCGGCTTGGGCGGCTCAGGTTTGGCGACCGGCGGAGCAGGTTCGGGCTTCGGCGGCGTGACAACAGGTGGCGGCGGTGGTGGGGTTGGCTCGGCCTTCGCCACCGGTTTCACTTCAGGCGGCTTTGGTGGCTCAGGTACAGGCTGCGGCGGGCGTGGTGGTGCTTGCGGTGTTGCGTCACGCGTCGTCTCAGGTTCTGGTTCGGGCGTTGCCGCTGGCGGCGGGCGCGTGACATCGTCCAGACGCACCACTTCCACCGGAATGACCGTCGCTGTGACCGGCGGCGGTGTAAACAACAGTGGCAACCCGAATTGCGCCAGCACAATAATGCCAAGATGGACCCCCGCAGAGGTCAAGCCACTGGCCCTTATGTGTGCAAATGCGCCACGCATGATCGTGTTACGGCGCCCCCGTTCAGTTCTGCGGCTGGCCGGGAATCGGAATTTCGGCGATCAGAGCAACTTTCGAAAACCCAGCTTCTGACACCAATCCCATGACTTCCATTACACGCCCATAATTGATTGCCCGGTCTCCACGAACAAAGACGCGCAGATCAGGATTTGCTTCCGACACGGCAACAAGGCGCGGGATCAAAAGGTCCTGTTCAATCTCGGATTCCTGGAGATAAACCCGACCTTCAGCATCAACGGTGATGATCAGGGGCTCTTTTTCCTCGTTGAGCGGATCAACAGCTGCCTGTGGCAAGTCAACCGGCACACCCACAGTGAGCAGGGGCGCCGCGATCATAAAGATCACAACCAGCACCAGCATCACGTCAACGAAGGGAGCGACGTTGATCTCCGTCATGGGTCGGCCACGCATCCGTCGGCGCAGCCGCATTACCTCTGATGAGAGCGCCATGTTTATTTGGCCTCTTCAAGCTGGCGCGACAGGATCGCACTGAATTCAGCGGCAAAACCTTCAAGCCGCTGAGAGTAGCGGGTCATATCCGTGCTGAATTTGTTGTAGGCCGCCACCGCAGGGATCGCGACAATCAGCCCCATGGCTGTTGTAAACAGCGCTTCAGCAAGGCCCGGCGCCACGACGGCGAGATTTGTATCTTTGGCCACGGCGATCGCCTGGAAACTGTTCATGATGCCCCAGACCGTTCCGAACAAACCAATGAAGGGCGCGGTTGCGCCGGCAGATGCCAGGAACACCATGTAGCGCTCAATGCGCTCCATCTCCCGGGTAAGCGAGACTTCCATAACCCGTTCGATACGTTCGCGAAGATTGGCCTGCAATTCATCCGTCGATGCCAGACCGCGCGAGGAACTTCGCCGCCATTCCGACATTGCTGCGGCGAAGACCGCCGCCATTGGATCGCCCGGTCGTGTCCCAAGACGTTCATAAAGCTCATCAAGCGAACCGCCCGACCAGAAATTCTCTTCGAATTTCTCTGCGTCCGAAGCCAGTCGGCGCAGCTTCAGCCATTTGTCGATGATGATCGTCCACGACCAAAAGGACGCGACGAACAGAATTATCATTGTAGCCTTGATGACGAGGTCCGAACGCTGAAACAGCCCCCATACCGAAAAATCGGCGACGCCCACGCCCCCGGCGATCGCTACCGCTTCGACGATGTTTGATTCCATTGGAAAAAAAGCCTCTCGTTTTTGTTGTCGACGTTCCCTCCCCCGAGGCAACTAGTATGCCAAGACATACGCGCCGATTTATTGCTCCTCGACCAGATCGCCCAGTGATGCTCGAACCACCCCGGGCAGCCGTGCTGGCTTGAGGTTGCCATCCATGCAGACAAGCCGAATGGCCAGTTCCACCAAATCTGTTTCCGCCCCGTCGGATTCGCGTCTTGCGACGGTCTGTATCGCGCGCATACTTGCGCCCCGCAATTCGCGAATTCGCGTACGTATGACGAGAGGATCGTCGAGCCGTGCGGGCCGCAGGTATTCCGCGTTGCAGCTGCGCACCGCAAACGCGATTCCCGCTTCGCGCATCAAACTTCGGTGCTCCGTTCCCAGGCATCGCATCAGCTCCGTCCGCGCCCGTTCCGCGAACCTCAGATAATTGGCGTAATAAACAATGCCCGCCGCATCTGTATCCTCGTAATACACACGCGCCGGAAAGACATGGCACCGACCCTCGAACCAGCCTGAAGAGCTTGTCTGCGAATCGGAATCAGCCTGCATCGCCGTCATCCAGATTCGAATCATCATGGTCATTTGTGGCAACCGTATGGCCGTCGAGCAAATCACCCTGTTTAAGAGATGGTTTGGGTGCATCCAGCCCCATATGGCCATAAGCCGTCGGGGTGAGCATGCGTCCGCGTGGAGTGCGCTGAATGAATCCCTGCTGAATCAGGAATGGTTCGACCACGTCCTCCAGCGTATCGCGCTCCTCCGAGAGCGCTGCCGCCAGCGTCTCGATCCCGACAGGACCGCCAAGGTGAACTTCAGCGATGTGCTTGAGATACCGTCGGTCCATGGTGTCGAGACCGCGATCATCAACGTCCAGGCGCGAAAGGGCATTGTCCGCCACCGCGCGATTCACCGGAAAACTGTTCTCCACAAGTGCGAAATCCCGAACACGCCGGAGCAGACGGCCCGCAATACGAGGCGTACCGCGTGCCCGGCGGGCAATTTCGATCGCGCCGTCCTCGCTCATATCCAGCTCGAACAACCGCGCACCACGCCTGACAATCGTGGTCAGATCTTCGGGGGAATAGAATTCCAAACGCAGGTTGATGCCGAACCTCTCGCGCAAGGGCGTTGTCAAAAGCCCCAACCGTGTGGTCGCCCCGACAAGTGTAAACGGAGGTAACTCGATCCGGACCGAACGTGCGGCCGGTCCTTCACCGATAATCAGATCAAGCTCACCATCTTCCATCGCGGGATAGAGGATTTCCTCCACGGCCGGATTGAGTCGATGAATTTCATCGACGAACAGAACATCACGCGGTTGCAAATTGGTCAGCACTGCAGCCAGATCACCGGCTTTGGTGATCACCGGACCTGAAGTTGCCCGAAACCCAACCCCCAGCTCCTGCGCCACAATGCGGGCAAGTGTCGTTTTGCCCAGGCCGGGCGGGCCATGAAAGAGCACGTGATCCATCGCCTCACCGCGCGCTCTGGCGGCCGCAACGAACACAGCAAGGTTTTCACGCACACTCGGCTGTCCAATAAAGGCCTCGAGCTCCTCCGGACGCAACGCCACATCCACTCGATCGTCGCTCTGGGCACCGGGGTCTACAATCCGCGCTTCACCATCATCGGTCATCGGATCGCTCACTGTCCTAGCTCTTTCAGGGCTGCCGGGATGAGCGCATTCAACCCGATGTCTTCACCTTCAGCCTGGATCACACGACCGACGGCCCCGAAGGCCTCAGCGCGGCCATAACCAAGATTGACGAGCGCAGAAATCGCATCTGCCGCAGCCCCCGTATCGTCAGTTGTCGTACCGGCCGAAGCCGACCCGCTGGCAGACGCCGCAACAGGCTGCGGCGCAAAGGTCCCGCCGAGGCTGAGAATTTTGTCTTTGAGTTCGGTCATCAGACGTGCCGCAAGGCGCGGGCCCACGCCATCAGGACGCGATAACATCGCCTTGTCCTGCGCCACAATCGCAGTCGTCAATTCATCCACGGAAAGCGTGCCCAGAATGGCCAAACCAACTTTGGCGCCGACGCCCTGCACTGTCGTCAGCATACGAAAACATTCGCGCTCGAGGGCACTGGAAAACCCGAAAAGATGAATATGGTCCTCGCGCACATGGGTCTCGATATGCATTGAGACCGGCTGCCCCACGCCCGGCAGGTTTCCAATCACCCGCCCGGGACAATAGACAAGATAGCCGACCCCGGAGACATCGATGACGACCCAGTCCGGGCCAATTTCATCCAGCAAACCCTTAAGCCGCGCGATCATTGTGCGACCTCGACCACTTGCCGTGCAGTCATGTGATGGGCATGGCAGATCGCGACGGCCAATGCGTCCGCAGCATCAGGTGAATCGACGATTGCACCGGGCAAAAGCACCCCGATCATATGGCCGATCTGGGTCTTGTCCGCGTGACCATATCCAACGACAGATTTCTTGACCGAGTTCGCGGCATATTCGGACACCGGGATGCCAGCCAGTGCGGGCACAAGAAGGGCAACCCCGCGGGCCTGTCCGAGTTTCAGAGTGGATTGGCCATCACGGTTCACAAAGGTTTCCTCAACGGCAGCGCCCTCAGGACAGTGGGTTGCGACCACCTCCTGCAATCCCTGATGCAGACGCATGAGTCGCACAGCGAGTTCACCATTGCCGGATTTGATGACCCCGTTTGCCACATGACGCAGCCGGTTGCCTTCCATATCGACAACACCCCAACCTGTGAAACGCAATCCCGGATCCACACCCAAAAGCCGCATGGTCAGTCCCTGCTTTCGGAGGGTCTCATGGGCATATCAATCGGTCAGCTCAGCCATGACGTCATCGCTGACCTCAAAATTGGTCGCGACGCGTTGGACATCGTCATTGTCCTCGAGAACATCGATAAGTTTGAGAACAGTTCGCGCGGTATCCGCTGTCAGATCGACAGTGGTCTGCGGCTTCCAGTTGAGACCGGAAGCTTCCGGTGACCCGAATTTCGCATCCAGGGCGTCTGCAACCTGACCAAAATCGCCTGGTTCGCAGATGACCTCGTGGGCGGATTCGCTGCTGGCCACATCCGAGGCGCCGGCTTCCAGTGCAGCTTCGAACATTTCATCCGTGCTCGCCGTGTCCGCGGGGTAAATCACCTCGCCAACCTGATCGAACATAAAGGCCACGCTGTTCGTCTCGCCCAGGTTTCCGCCATGCTTGGCAAACGCCGAACGCACTTCGGAGGCTGTGCGGTTACGATTGTCGGTCAGGGTTTCGACGATGACCGCAGTGCCGCCCGGGCCATAGCCCTCGTAGCGCACCTCTTCGTAGTTGTCGCCTTCACCGCCGCCGCTCGCCTTCTCAACGGCCCGCTTGATACGGTCGTTGGGCATGTTCTGACCACGCGCGGCCACAATGGCCGTCCGCAGGCGCGGGTTTTGATCAGGATCAGGACTGCTACGCGCAGCCACTTCGATCTCGCGCGCCAACTTGGCGAAGACTTTCGCCCGCTTGGCATCCTGCGCACCCTTGCGGTGCATGATGTTTTTAAATTGGGAATGGCCTGCCATGCCCGCCCTCTCTTAGGTTGTCAGAAAACCCTGATTGCGCAAATACACTGCGAACCGGACATATATGCACACGGTTTAGCGGATTTTCGCCTGCGTCGAGAACCCCTGAATTCAGGGACCTGATGTGGTCAAGTCGATGCAGCAGCACGCGGCGGCAGGAAATCCGGCCATGCCGGGCGCAGTCGTCCACCCAAAACCAATGGTGCCGCACGCAATGCGAGGCCCGTTTTGTCGTCCGTTTCGACATAAACGCCACACAATGTGGCCGGACCGGTTGCTGGCGACAGGCGCTCGGATACCAGCTTGCTGCGGAACCGCGCGACGGCGATGTCTTTCTTCATACCGATCACGGAATCATAGTCTCCACACATACCGGCATCGGACTGGAAGGCGGTTCCGCCTGGCAGCACTTGCGTGTCCGCCGTCGGAACATGAGTGTGGGTGCCAACCACCAGGCTGGCACGACCGTCACAGATATGTCCAAGCGCGGCCTTTTCCGACGTTGCTTCTCCATGAACATCGATCAGGACTGCATCCACGGCGGCACCGACCAGATGCGACTGGAGAACCCGGTCAACGGCGACAAAAGGGTCATCCAGCAATTCCATAAACAACCGGCACATGACATTCACGACGAGAACCTTCCGACCGTCGCGCGCCTGAATAACCGATGCACCCGCCCCCGGTGTGCCTTGCGTATAGTTCAGCGGGCGCAACACCCGCGGATTGGAATCGATATAGGAGACGATTTCGCGCTGATCCCAGACGTGATTGCCGGTGGTGATGGCGTCTGCGCCGGCCTCGAAAAGCTCGTCACATATCTTGCCAGTCAGTCCAAACCCGTGCGCCGCGTTCTCCGCATTGACGACAACAAAATCGAGACCAAGCTCCGTGCGAAGGCCGGGCAGGTTCTGGAGCACCACGTCACGCCCCGACCGGCCCACAAGATCTCCACAAAACAGAATTTTCATACCGATGTCCTATTCAGCTACGCGCAGCGCAGCAGATTCCGTCACAATCCAGTCGAGCCGCATATCATGCGGTCCGACAGGCAAGTCGTCGCGGACCTGACCCGAAAACGCAAGGCCCACAGTGGTAATCTCTTTTTCCGTGCGCAGTGCCGCGATGGTTCGGTCGTAATACCCGCCACCGTATCCGAGACGATGCCCGGCTCTATCAAAGGCCAGCATCGGAACCAGAAGCAGGTCAGGGCGCAAATGGTCCGCATCGCCGGATGGCACCCGAATGCCAAAGCTCCCCGTTTGCAGATCATCCCCGAAATCCCAGCGCCGAAAACTCAGCGGAGCGTCCGGCGTATTCGTATCCGGCAAACAAAGCGTGGAACCGCGCGCGGAGAGATGACGCATCAAAGTTCGTGGATCGATTTCGCTGCCGATAGGCATATATCCCGAAATTGATGTTCCGATCCCCGTCTGCGCCACAAGTTCGGCTGTAGACATGAAGCGCGCGGCAACGCCGGCAGCCGCGGCGGCGCCCAGCCCCGACGACAATGCATCCCGGTCCGCACGCGCGGCTGAACGAATGCGTGACTTATCGAGATCGATATCGGAGGGCGTCTCGGTGATGACAGAAACCTTGAACTCGGAGAGAGGAAAGAGTGGACGGCGCCAGGTGAAGGTTGGCTAACGGGAAGTCCACCGAGACCTGCTAAGTGCAGGTGGGCACCATATACCGAGGCCAGGACCCCGGCAGGGACAGTTCCCTAGTGGATTAGTAAGGTCTCCAGGACTAGTTGCCGCCTCACGCGGCACCCAGCAGACCGTCCACCCATGAAGGTAGGCGCGCACAGGTCCGCCCGCAACTCCTCACAATCACTTCTTTAAGAGAGTTGAATTTCAGCTGGCCGCGAGCGCACTCGCAACCTTCTCGATCCGGGTGGCCAGTGCATCGATCTGCGCGGCTAGTTTGTCTTCGGTATTGTCGATTGCAGACTGCGTGTCACGAGCAGCCTGATTGCGCGCATCTTCGATCTCTTCACGCAGATCCGACAATTCATCCGTGACCAGCAAACCCGCCATCACCATCAAGCTTGTGTCGCCAATCTGGCCGACTTCTTTGACGAGTTCGCCAACCTTGCCATCGAGATACTTCGCCAAACTTGAAAGATGGGATTCCTGACCATCCTCACAAGCGATGCGATAGTCACGTCCGTTGATCTTGATCTCGACCTGAGCCAAAGCGTATCCCCGTTATTCGTCGAGCATGTTTCGCAAACGCCCGATCGCGTCGTCAAGGCGCGACGAAACGGTGCCTGACGTGTCACGAAGCGTCGTAAAATCGGCGCGCAACTTGTCGAGCTCGGCCTGCAACTCATTCGCCTGCCCGTCCGCTGTCTGGGACGGCACTTCATTGTTCCGCCGCAACTCAACGGCCTGCTCAAGGCTGGCCATCGCCGCGTCGAGACGATCATTGGCTTCGTTCAGTTTTGACATTCGTCGCGTCTCCGATTGCGCGCATCGTACGCGCGGGCGAGTCGCGCGGTCAACCGAGGGGTCATCCTGAAAGCCCCGGATTCCGTCGGTGGAAAACCCTTCGAAACAGGCGTTGACGCCCTGCAGAGGGAACGGCATGTTTCCGCCGCGCAACGATCCGCGCGAATCCTCGTTCCGTCATTCAATCGCCCGCCCGAAAGGCGTCAGACGCACCATGAACGCAGCCACTTCTTCTGCCGAACACAACCAGTTGGCAAATGCCATCCGCGCCCTTTCCATGGACGCAGTCCAGCAAGCCAATTCCGGCCACCCCGGCGCCCCGATGGGCATGGCCGATATGGCCACGGTTCTCTTTACGCGCCATCTGAAATTCGATGCCGCCAACCCGGACTGGGCCGACCGCGACCGTTTCGTACTTTCGAATGGTCATGCTTCAATGCTTCTCTATTCGTTGCTCTATCTCGCGGGTTCCCCGGATATGACGCTCGACGAGATCAAAAACTTCCGTCAGCTCGGCAGCAAAACGCCGGGACATCCCGAATATGGGCACGCAGCTGGCGTGGAAACGACGACCGGTCCGCTGGGTCAGGGTATCGCCAACGCCGTGGGCATGGCACTTGCTGAGCGCATGATGAATGCGCGCTACGGCGATGATCTGGTTGATCATCACACCTATGTCTTTGCTGGCGATGGCTGCCTGATGGAGGGAATCAGCCATGAAGCAATCTCTCTGGCGGGTCATCTCAAACTCGACCGTCTGATTGTCCTGTTTGATGACAATGATATCTCCATCGACGGCAGCACGGATCTGTCGGTCTCTGACGACCAGCTCGCACGCTTCAAAGCCAGTGGGTGGGATGTCGCACGCATTGATGGCCACGATCCCGAAGCCATTGATCAGGCCATCGCGGCCGCAAAAGCCACCGACACACCATCACTGATCGCGTGCCGCACCGTGATCGGATATGGCGCCCCGTCCAAGCAGGGCACCTCTGCCACCCACGGCGCGCCGTTGGGTGACGAGGAAATCGCCGGCACCCGCGAGGCGTTGAATTGGCCCCATGCACCGTTTGAAATTCCCGACGATATCCTCAACACATGGCGCGCAGCCGGTTCCCGCGGTGCGGCAGACCGCATCGCCTGGGAAAACCGTCTTGGTGCTGCTGACGCTGATCAGCGCGATGCATTCCTGACAGCCAATAGCGGCGCACTTCCCGCCGAGTTTAAAGACGTGGTCAACGCCCACAAGAAAAAGCTGAGCGAAGAGCTCCCCAAAGTGGCGACACGTGTTTCCAGCCAGCAGGCGCTGGATGCCATCGCGCCGGTGGTTGAAACCATGATTGGCGGCTCGGCCGATCTGACAGGCTCGAACAACACAAAAGCCGCGTGCATGGCGCCAATTTCGGCCAATGATTTCAGTGGTCGCTACATCTATTACGGCGTGCGCGAACACGGCATGGCTGCTGCGATGAACGGCATGGCACTGCATGGCGGATTTATCCCCTATTCGGGCACCTTCCTGACCTTCACCGATTACTGCCGCCCCTCGATCCGCCTTTCGGCGCTGATGGGAATTCGCGTGATCTATGTGATGACCCATGATTCCATCGGCCTTGGCGAAGACGGCCCGACCCATCAGCCGGTCGAGCATGTGGCCAGTCTGCGCGCGATGCCCAACGTCAATGTGTTCCGCCCTGCGGATGCCGTTGAGACCGCCGAATGCTGGGCGCTGGCACTGCAGAATGAAGGCACACCTTCCGTTCTCGCGCTTACGCGCCAGGGTCTGCCAACAGTCCGCACCGAACACACCGACGAAAACCTCAGCGCGCGTGGCGGCTATGTGCTGCGCGAGGCGGATGGCGATCGTGCGGCCACGATCCTTGCGACCGGCTCTGAAATCGAACTCGCGCTGCAAGCTCGTGACACGCTGCAGGCCAATGGCATTCCCACAGCAGTTGTTTCCATGCCGTGCTGGGAATTGTTCGATGCCCAGGACGAGGCTTACCGCACAGCCACACTCGGAGACGGCGTTCGTGTTGCCGTTGAAGCCGGCGTGACTTTTGGCTGGGCACGCTATGGTGTTGCGGAAGGCAATATCGTAGGCATGCCAGGCTTTGGTGCATCAGCACCGGCCCCGCAAGTATACAAACATTTCGGAATCACGGCGGATGCCGTGGTTGACCGCGTCACGTCAGCAATCTGCTGAAGCGGTAAATTTGGATAAGCGTTAAGACTGAGGAGATAGAGATGGCCGTTCGCGTTGCGATCAATGGATTTGGACGAATTGGGCGACTGGTGCTTCGCGCCGCCTATGAGCAAGGCCGCAAGGACATCGAGTTCGTGGCCATCAACGATCTGGGATCGGTCGAGGCAAATGCGCATATGCTGAGCTACGATTCTTCGCACGGACCGTTCCCCGGCAAGATCACGTCAACGAAATCGTCGATCAATCTCGGTGCCAAGTCGACCATCGGTCGCAGCATCAAAGTGTTCTCGGAACGCAACCCGGAAGACCTGCCCTGGGGCGACCTCGACATCGACGTCGTTCTGGAATGCACAGGCATCTTCACGTCGAAGGAAGCCGCAGGCAAACACCTCAAAGCTGGTGCGAAAAAAGTCCTAATCTCAGCCCCGGCATCCGGTGCAGACATCACCGTCGTGCAGGGTGTGAACGACAACAAACTGCGCAAGTCTCATAAGATCGTCTCGAACGCATCCTGCACGACCAACTGTCTTGCACCTGTTGCGGCTGTTCTCGACAAAGCCGTCGGGATCAAGCACGGCTTCATGACCACGGTCCACAGCTACACCGGTGACCAGCCTGTTGTGGATACGCTGCACTCAGATCTCCGTCGCGCCCGCGGTGCGGCGACCTCGATCATCCCGACTTCGACCGGTGCCGCACGTGCGGTCGGTCTCGTTCTGCCGGAACTCGCTGGCAAGATCGACGGTACCGCCGTTCGTGTCCCGACCGCCAATGTTTCGATGGTTGATTTGGTGATTGAAGCCAAGAAAAACACCACGGCTGAGGAGATCAACGAGGCCATGCGCAAGGCTGCTGCCAAGGGTGCCCTCAAGGACATACTAACGGTCAATGATGCACCGCTGGTCTCTATCGACTTCAATCATGACCCGGCCAGCTCCGCGTTCGACGCCACCCAAACGCAGGTGACGGACGGCCGCATGGTCCGCGTCCTGAGCTGGTATGACAATGAGTGGGGTTTCTCGAACCGTATGAGCGACACCGCTGTTCAGATGGCAAAACTCGGTTAACCTTCTGCTATAAAAGGAAAAGCCACCCCTGGAATCATCCTCGGGTGGCTTTTTCTTGCCCCAACATGATCCTATTGGGAATAAATAGTGTGAATTTATTATATATTCAATCCCATATGGATCATACCTATCTTCTTCTCAACGCGGCACCGTCCGCACCAAACACCAAGGAGAAGTCGATGTCCCAGAATATAAGCTACGATCCCAGCCCGTCCGACTATCAGAAGATCGAGGCACGCGCACGCGCGCTCCAGGGTGAAGCCACCCTCCACCTCTTCCGCGCCTCGGCCCGGGCACTGAGCCGCGCTTTCCGCCACTAGGCGCAAACGCTATACAGCAATGAAAAAGCCCGGGATGTTCCCGGGCTTTTTTATGCTGCCTTGCCCAATGGGCGCTCTTTGAAATGATTGGCCAGAAAGTCCACGAAGGCGCGCACCTTGGCGGACAAATGCCGCCCCGGCGGATAAATCGCATGCACCGAAGGTTCGGGCTGCGCATACTCGCTCATGACCTCGACCAGGCGCCCGGATTCCAGATCCGGACCCACCATCCAGGTGGGAAGATTGACGATGCCAAGACCCTCGAGAGCAGCTTCCAGCAAAGCTTCCCCGTTGTTCGAGGCCAGGTTCCCCGTCGCCTGCACAACATGTTCTTGGCCGTCCTTATCGGTCATGCGCCAGGTGTTGCCGCTGGAGAGGTAGGAATAGGTCAGACAGTTGTGCCCCCTCAGTTCCTCGGGCTTGTCAGGCTTTCCATGCTTTTTCCAATAACCTGGCGTGGCCGCGATCACCCGGCGCGCTTCAGCCAACTTACGTGCGATCAGGCTGGAATCCTTCAATTCACCAACACGAATCAGCATGTCCGATCCTTCGGCAATCGGGTCCACAAACTGATCCGACATCGACAGCTCCATCGACACATTTGGATATCGCTCAAGAAACTCGCCAAGAATGGGCACGATATGTCGTCGCCCAAATACAACCGGCATATTCAGACGCAACACCCCGCGCGGATCGGCGTTCAGCTCCGTGACAGCGGCCTCGGCCTCATGAATATCTGCAAGGATTCGTTGGCATCGCTCATAGTAGGCGCGGCCCTCTTCGGTGGGCGCGAGCTGACGCGTGGTCCGATTAAACAATCGTGCGCCCAGACGGTCTTCAAGTCGGGAAATCTGTTTGCTCACGGCCGAGGGCGTCAAATTCATGGAGCGCGCTGTCGCCGAGAAGCTTCCCGACTCGACGGCACTTACGAACAACTCCATTGATGTCAACGTGTCCACAATTACACCCTTTCTATTCCCTACCGGAACAACTGGTGTATCTTCTATAAGAGTGCTCCGCAAGTTTCCAGCCAATAAACACGCTCAGATTCACAACCGTTTGCATCGTCATTATGAAACTCAGCGAATGACCGGTTTACCCATTCAGTTTGTGATCCATGAATACGCCCACGCGCGCGCCGTGCTGGAAGCCGCAGCACGGACCGGCGTTGCCGTCACGCTGGTCAGCGCCCCCGGTGCGGTCAGAACTGGCGGTGCGGGATGGTGGCGCGAACTCGTTTCACATGTCCGCAACACCGTTCCACACGCCGATGTTACGAGCATTCTGGATTGCGCCGACGAACCGGGCATGGCGCTTGCCGCAATTCGGGAAGGTGTTGAGGCAATCGCCATCTCAGCTCCAGACGACACTTTGATCAGGCTGTCTGATGTCGCCGCGCAATCCGATGTCACAATCCGAACAATCGATTGGACACAAACACATGATCTGGCCGGTGCGAACGATCCACAAGCGATGTGTGAAAACCTCCTACGAGAGATGACTGGCAGCGTTGCAAAACCGGACGCCCTCGGCTAATCCACTAGTTACAACGCTCGTACCGCGATCTGGCCACGCGGTGCAAAGAACCGGTTCCGAACACGGGAAGACATACAATGAAAGTCACGCAGCGCGTCCGCAAAATCCTGTCCTGGTATGAAAGCGACAACCCGGGCACAAAAACAAATCTCGCCCGCATCCTGATGACCGGCAAGCTGGCCGGCACCGGCAAGATGGTGATCCTGCCTGTTGATCAGGGCTGGGAGCATGGGCCCGCCCGAAGCTTTGCGGCAAACCCAGTGGCCTACGACCCTCACTACTTCCCACAGCTTGCCATCGATGCCGGCCTGAATGCCTATGCGGCCCCGCTGGGGCAGATCGAGGCTGCCGCCGATAGCTATGCTGGATCGGTGCCGTTGATTTTGAAGATGAATTCTTCGAATTCCCACGCGGTCTCCAAAGATCAGGCCATCACCAGTTCGGTGGGCGATGCGCTGCGCCTTGGTTGCACAGCCGTTGGCTTTACGATCTATCCCGGCTCCGAACAGCAGTTCGAGATGATCGAGGAAATTCGCGAGATCACCGAAGAAGCAAAGTCGGTAGGTCTGGCGGTTGTGATCTGGTCCTACCCACGCGGTGGCGACCTCTCAAAGGACGGCGAGACCGCGATTGATGTCA
The DNA here is from genome assembly GCA_943787745.1 of uncultured Alphaproteobacteria bacterium. Taxonomy (GTDB): domain Bacteria; phylum Pseudomonadota; class Alphaproteobacteria; order UBA6615; family UBA6615; genus JABJAG01. The sequence continues at coordinate 38,836 of CALSNJ010000004.1, forward strand.
CCGCCTATGCCGCTCACATGGCCGCGCAGCTTGGTGCCAATATCATTAAGGTCAAACCGCCAACGGACTTCATTGAGAGCAAGGATGCGCAGAAAGTCTATGACGCGGAAAAGATCGACATTTCGTCACTGGCCAAGCGCATTGAACACATCATGGAATCTTCCTTTGGCGGTCGCCGGTTGGTTGTCTTCTCTGGTGGTGCGGCCAAGGGCACGGATGCGATTTTCGAAGAAATTCGTCAGCTGCGCGACGGCGGTGCCAACGGCTCCATCATCGGGCGCAACAGCTTCCAGCGCTCGCGTGAAGATGCGCTCGAACTGTTGAGCAACATCATCAAAATTTATCAGGGTAAATTCTGATCGCAGATTCAGCCAAAGGCGCAGCGGAAATTCCGCAATGCCGCCTGTACCTGATCAGCCCGTCCAACCTCGAAGGTGATCGCCTCGACAAGTTTGCACACGCGCTTGAAGAGGCGCTTGCAGCAGGCGATGTGGCCTGTCTGCAATTACGCCTCAAGGGTGCGGATGAATCGCCTGCCGATGATGCCGAAATCCAGCGGGCCGCCGCTGCATTGATGCCGGTCACACAAAAGCATGACGTGGCGTTCATCCTGAACGACCGACCTGACCTCGCCGCCGAGCTGGGTTGTGATGGTGTGCATGTTGGTCAGGAAGACGCCCCCTATGACGAGGGACGACGGTTGCTTGGCAGCAAGGCCATTGTGGGCGTGACCTGTCACGATTCACGCCATCTTGCGATGGCCGCCGCCGAAGCTGGGGCCGACTATGTGGCATTTGGTGCGTTCTTTCCCACTACCACAAAAACTCCGAAATTCCAGACCCGGCCCGATATCCTGAAATGGTGGTCGGACATCATGGAAGTCCCCAGCGTGGCGATTGGCGGAATCACGGTAGAAAACTGCGCGTCACTGATCTCTGCCGGAGCAGACTTCCTGGCCGTATCAGCCGGCGTCTGGGCGCATCCGAAGGGACCGGGCGCCGCCGTACGGGCCTTCAACGAGGCTTTCGAGAACACAGCCCGCGACCCGGGGTAGAAAACCCCTCTCGCAACTGCTAGTGATCCGCGCCGAAGGCAGAATTCTACAGGCGAAGAAGCAATGAAGATCGACGGAAACGAAATCCGACCGGGCAATGTCATCGAGCACCAGGGCCAGCTTTGGCGCGCGGTGAAAACCCAGCATGTCAAACCTGGTAAGGGAGGGGCATTCCTGCAGGTCGAATTGAAGGATATTCGCCACGGCACAAAACTGAACGAGCGGTTTCGCTCTTCAGAATCTGTCGAGCGGGTTCGTCTCGAACAGAAAGAGTATCAGTTCCTGTTTGCCGCCGATGGCACTTTCACCTTCATGGATCAGGAAACCTATGAACAGATCGAACTGAATGGAGACATTCTTGACGAGGATCAGTCACGGTTCCTGCAAGACGGGATGATCGTTCAGATCGAGACCCACGAAGACGAACCCCTCGGTGTCGCGCTGCCCGAACGTGTGACCCTGCAGATCGTCGAAGCCGACCCCGTGGTCAAAGGCCAGACGGCCACATCTTCCTACAAGCCCGCGATGCTCGAGAACGGCGTGCGCATCCAGGTGCCACCACATATCGAATCCGGCACCTCCGTCGTCGTGTCGACGGCTGATGCCACTTATGTCGAACGCGCCCGCGACTAACCCCAAATTCCACCGCGGCATCTAACGCCGGGATAGAAACAGAGCCCTATGCGCCCAGCGATTATCAATGTCATGGACAAGGCCGCCCGTCGCGCTGGCCGCGAACTCGTGCGTGACTTCGGTGAAGTCGAGCAGCTTCAGGTGTCCCGTAAGGGCGCCGCGGACTTTGTGTCGGCCGCCGACACCCGTTCGGAAGAAACGATTCACTACGAACTCATGAAGGCGCGACCGAATTTCGGGTTCCTCGGTGAAGAGGGCGGTAAAATGGAAGAAGGCGATGGCGTGCATCGCTGGATCGTCGATCCGCTCGATGGAACGACCAACTTTCTGCATGGATTGCCGCAATTCGCAATTTCGATCGCCCTCGAAGAACGCGGCCAGATCGTCGCCGGTGTGGTCTACGAACCACTCAAGGACGAGTTGTTCTGGGCCGAGAAGAACAACGGTGCCTATTTGCACGACCGCCGGTTGCGTGTTTCTGCCCGCCAGCATCTTTCAGAATCCCTGATTGCAACCGGTATGCCGTTCCTTGGTCACGGTGACCCCGCGCGATACATGCCGACCATGCAGGCCGTTATGGGCGAAGTTGCCGGAATCCGGCGTCTTGGCTCTGCCGCACTCGATCTTGCCTATGTGGCTGCCGGGCGTTGCGATGGGTTCTGGGAATTCGGCCTGAGCCTCTGGGACATTGCGGCGGGCATTTTGATCGTGCGCGAAGCTGGCGGTTTCGTAACCGACCCGAAGGGGCGGGACCGTGCTCTGGAGACCGGGGATGTGGTCGCCGGTAACGACCGCGTCCACGAGAAGCTGCTTCGCTGCATCAAGTCGGCCGACCCCGGGCCGCAAAAGTCCTAAACACGGCATAAGCATCTGTCTTATAAGCGGTTGTCGGTTTCGGCACCCTTACGGTATGTTCGCGGGCGCAAAACGGTCCGCGAGGCCGAAGCGGTGTAATACGAAGGGGTTGGACAATATGATCCGGCGGCGAGCAACCAAGAGTTTTTCAATTTTGAACGGCAGCAGCATTGCTGCGGCGACACTGGTTGCCGCAATAGCAATTGCAGCACCGGCAACTGCGCAGCAGCGCTATATTGGCGTCGGGAACAATGTGACCGTTGATCTGAGTGCGATTGGCGGCGGTGGCGGTGGAAACCTTCCGCTCGGACCCGGCGATCAGGTTATCTCAAACGCGACGGGCGGCCTTGTGCTGTTCCCGCCAACCACGCGACCCGTTTCTCGTCTGGAAGGCCCACTGGCCAACCGCTCATTCGCGCTCACCCCGCCCACTCGCTCAACCACAGCGCCACGTTTGACGCCGCCCAAGCCAGCGGCCTCAGCGCCCGCCCCGGCGAGCACACCGGCTGCCGCACCACCCAAGGCCGTGACACCTGCGCCGCCAGCACCAGCGCCGCAAACCGCGACAGTAACGCCGCCGGCCCCGTCGACACCTGCACCCGCACCGACGATTACAGCGCCGCCGCCGCCAGCATCCCCGGCTCAAACTCCGGTCCAGTCAGCCGCCGCAACGCCGCCGCCCCTCCCGCAGCCGCACCGGCAACCAATGTGAGCCTTCCTGCAGACGAGACACGCATCCTGTTTTCACCTGACTCAGCCGACCTGACGGATTCCGCAAAAGCCGCGCTCGATAAACTTGCCAGCAGCCTGAATGAAAATGATGGCCTGCGGATCCAACTGCAGGCCTTTGCAGGCGGGACAGATGAAAGCGCCCCAGAGGCCCGACGCCTGTCTCTCAAACGCGCCCTCAACGTCCGTGCACATCTCGTAGACCGTGATGTCCGCAACACACGCATGGATGTGCGCGCACTCGGTATAAAATCCGGCAACGGCCCAGCAGATCGCGTGGACGCTGTCATCGTTCAGAGGTAACGGACGCAGGGCTGTTGCCCTAAATTCGTCACATAGTCCCGACAATTTACCCCGGCGTCCGGGGAGACATCGGACAATCCACTGGCCAACGTAGAATCGGGCGTGATCGGGATGACCTACCTGCGTACATATTTGACCCGCATGGCAATCTTTCTGGCGCTCGCCATTATCGGTGCCGGGGTGCTCCACCAACAACTGATTGAGGCGTTTCTGGCCAATCCCGCCATTAACGGGATCATTCTGGTGGTTCTCGTGCTGGGGATCCTGTTCGTGTTTCGACAGGTCCTGATGTTGCGGAGCGAAGTTGACTGGCTTCAGGCTTATCGCCGACAGGACCATGGCGCACCTGTGGCCGATCCGCCCCGTTTGCTTTCGCCTATGGCGGCCATGATCGGCGACCGGGCCGGCCCGCTGCGCCTCAACACCACCTCCCTGCGATCCATTCTGGACGGCATCAGCGCCCGGCTCGATGAATCTCGCGACATTTCACGATACCTGATCGGCCTGCTGATCTTTCTGGGCCTGCTTGGCACCTTTTGGGGATTGCTCCAGACCGTAAGCGCCGTTGCCGATGTCATCGCCGGACTGCAGGTCGGTGGCGGGGACACAGTCACCATATTCAACGACCTCAAGACCGGGCTGGAAGCACCTCTTTCGGGCATGGGGACGGCTTTCAGTTCGTCTCTCTTCGGTTTGGCGGGGTCATTGATGCTCGGATTTCTGGACCTTCAGGCCAGTGCTGCGCAGAACCGCTTTTACAACGATCTTGAAGACTGGCTGAGCAGCGCCACCCGCGTGACGGGCGGCGGGCCGGTCTCTGTGGGCGACGGCGACCAGTCGGTCCCGGCCTACATTCAGGCGCTTCTGGAAACCACTGCAGATTCGCTCGACAACCTTCAGCGCACGGTCGCACGCGCCGAGGCTGCCCGCACCCAAAGTGATCAGGGCCTGAGTACGCTGACTGATCGTATGACAACTCTGACCGACCAGATGCGAACCGAGCAGGAACTTATGATTCGGCTGGCCGAGAACCAGTCTGAACTGCGACCCGTGTTGCAGCGGCTGGCAGAAAACACGAACGCCGGGGGAATGGACGAGGCCACCCGTGGGCATATCCGCAATCTGGATACGCATATGGCGCGCATGCTCGAAGAAGCCGCGCTGGGTCGGACCGAGATTGTTCAGGAATTACGAGCTGAAATTCGTCTGCTGGCGCGCACCATCGCCGCGCTCGCCGAAGAAGACTCCCGCTAGCGGACGCGGCCGGTGCCCGGCTCATCCTCACGACGCCGTCAGGGCGGCGCGAATTACTGGCCCGGCTTTGTCGATGCGCTGGCCGCGCTTCTTGTCGTCGTTGTATTCCTCGTCATGGTTTTCGCCCTGGCACAGGCTTTCCTGTCTGATGCGCTTTCGGGACGTGACGAAGCGCTCGGCAAACTCACGCGACAGATTGATGAGTTGGCACGGATGCTCGACCTCGAACGATCAGCCAACACCGAGCTGCGCGTTTCGGTCTCCCAACTTTCAGCGCAGCTTCAGAGTTCGATCTCGGAGCGGGATGCGCTGGTTGCCCGATTGTCGAGCGCGGAAGACGAACTCGAAACCATCCGCGCAACCACTGCCGAGGAACTTGCCGCCCTGCGCGAGGAGGTCTCCGTCAGCAAAGAATCGATCGAACTCCAGCTGCGGGACCTGGCCCGACTGGAGCGGGACATCGCCGCTTTGCGATCCGTGCGCGAGACACTGGAAGCCGAGATCGCTGCCGTCACAGGGGAACTGGGTGAAGTTCGTGACCTGTCCAAGGAACTGGAAGCCAAGCTCGCCGATTCCGAGGAACGCACAGCACTTGCGCAAAAAGAAATCGACGCGCGCGACATTCGCTTGAGCGAACTTCTCACACGTGCGGAAACAGCCGAAACATCTTTCACAGAAGAACGTGAGCTATCACAGAAGGCACAGGATCAGGTCTCCCTGCTAAACCAGCAACTCGCGGCCTTGCGCAGCCAGATGGCCGCCCTGAATGAAGCCCTTGAGGCTTCAGAGGCCAAAAATGCCGAGAAGGACGTGCAGATCGTCAATCTCGGAGAACGTCTGAATCAGGCCCTGGCCACAAAAGTTCAGGAGCTTGCGCGTTACCGGTCAGAATTCTTCGGGCGCCTGCGTGAACTCCTCGGCAACCGCAACGATATCCGGATTGTGGGTGACCGGTTCGTGTTCCAGTCCGAAGTGCTGTTTGAATCCGGCGAAGCTGTTCTTAACCCGCGCGGCGAAGCGCAGCTGGCGCAGTTGGCGGGCACACTGAAACAGATCGCCTCGGAAATCCCCAAAGACATCGACTGGATCCTTCGCGTCGACGGACACACCGATGAACGCCCAATCAGCACTGCACAGTTCCCGTCCAACTGGGAGCTGTCAGCCGCGCGCGCGATTTCCGTTGTGAAATTCCTGGTCCGGCAGGGCATCTCACCCGACAGGCTTGTGGCCGCCGGGTTCGGGCAGTTCCAACCCATCGATGACGGGCAGGACGAAATTGCGTATCTGCGCAATCGGCGGATTGAATTCAAACTCGACCAGCGCTGAACCGCTGACCGCAGCTCACTGCGCGGCGGCACCTGCCTGACTCAAATCGAACTGCAGCTCAGCGAGCCGCGCATATAATCCGCCCTGGGTGACGAGTTCGTCATGGGTGCCTTCGGCAACGATCCGGCCATCTTCGAGAACCACAATCCTGTCGGCTGCCATGACGGTTGCCAGACGATGCGCGATCACCAGCGTGGTTCGGTTCTGCATCAGCCCGGTGAGGGCTGTTTGCACCGCGCGTTCGGATTCGGCATCAAGCGCACTGGTCGCTTCGTCAAGAATAAGCACTTTCGGATCGCGCAAGATCGCACGGGCGATTGCGATGCGTTGGCGTTGCCCACCGGACAAGCGCACGCCCTTTTCCCCCAAGAAAGTCGCAAATCCCTCGGGCAAGGCATCGAGGAAATCCGCCGCTGAGGCCGCTTCCGCGGCCGCGCGCACGTCATCATCGGACGCATCGGGCCGACCATAGCGAATATTCTCCCAGGCATCGGCCGAGAACACCACCGGCTCTTGTGGCACGAGACCGATATGCGCACGCAGGTCATTCGGGTCGAGTTCACGCAGGTCAACACCATCAAGTGTGAGGCGGCCGGTGTCAGGGTCATAGAAGCGGAGCAGGAGCTGAAACACGGTCGTCTTGCCCGCACCGGACGGTCCAACCAGCGCAACCGTTTCGCCAGGCGCAACCGCGAGCTCAAAATCCTGCAGAGCGGGATGGTCAGGACGCGACGGGTAACGGAATGTCACATTCTCGATCGTCACCCGTCCATCGATCGCATCCGGCAGAGACTTTGGATTGGCCGGCGCTGCAATATTGGGCTGCATATCCAGCAACTCAAACAGCCGCTCCACGGCACCCGCGGCGTGCTGAAGGCTGCCGATGACTTCCGAAAGCGCGCCCACCGAAGTGGCAACAACAATCGCGTAGAAGATAAAGGCCGAGAGATCACCTGCACTGATACCGCCCGAGATCACTTCACGCCCCCCCATCCAGAGGATCACCCCGATGGCACCGAAAACAAGGAGAATGACAATCGCCGTCAGCGCGGCACGGGCACGAATGCGTCGGATGGAAGTTTGAAACGTATTCTCGACCCGGCCTGAAAAACGCGACCGGTCCACAGCTTCATGGTTGAACGCCTGAACGGTCCGAATATTGGCGATGGATTCATCAAGATAGGACCCGACATCTGCCAGCCGGTCCTGGCTCTCCCGGCTCAGGCTTCGCACACGACGCCCAAAAAACAGAATCGGCACGAGAACAAGCGGCACCACAAGCAGCACCAGCAAGGTCAGTTTCGGGCTGGTCACCGCCAACATAACCAGGCCACCGATCACAAGCAGCACATTGCGCAGCGCCATGGATGCCGAGGTTCCGACCACCGACTGGATCAGGGTTGTGTCGGCCGTCAGACGCGACATGACCTCACCGACGCGCATGGTTTCATAAAATGTCGGATCAAGCCGCAAGGTGTGCTCGAACACCGCTTTGCGGATATCGGCCACCACGCGCTCGCCCAGCCAGGACACAAAGAAGAACCGGGCATAGGTCGCGCCGGCCAGAACCACCACAATGACCAGCAACGCGACCAGCGATTGATTGAGAAGTTCGATATTTCCGGCTGCAAAGCCGTCATCAACCAACCGACGCACACCCTGGCCGATCGTTAACACAGTGCCCGCCGCAACCGTGAGTGCCAACAGCGCCCCGACCACGTAAAAGCTGTAGGGATTCAGAAAACGGCCAAGCCGCCGCAACTCGCCAATCTTGCGCTTGGGCGGCAGTGTCTCATCACCCTCTTCGGGCAAGTCTGTATTTCGTTTGCGTGCCATATCAGGCCCACGGTTTAGCAGGCTCGCGCAACAGCGCCAACCAGCCCGTTTGTGAACGAAAAATGGGGTGTTCGACGCCCTTGCGGTCTTCCCGGGGCGGGGCTATAACCCTCGCCTTCCGAGACTGGAGTTAAAGCGATGAAAAAAGACATTCATCCCGAGTATCATGAGATCACCGTTATGATGACGGATGGCACTGAGTATAAGACCCGCTCCACCTATGGTGAGCCGGGCGATACACTGCGCCTCGACATCGATCCAAAGACCCACCCGGCTTATACCGGTCAGCATCGTCTGATCGATACGGGCGGCCAGGTTGCAAAGTTCAACAAGCGTTACGAGGGCATGGGCATCAAATAGCCCTGTTCACCGCTGAAGATTTCAACGGGCGTCGCATTTGCGGCGCCCGTTTTCTTTTGGGCATCGCCAAACGCAAACCCTTGAAACCGAGGCGCGCATTCCTACCTCTGATTCATCGCGAGGAATGCCAAAGTCGGGTTCCTGATCGCGAATAACCCGGCAAACCCCGGCCAGTATGGCGGGAAATGCCGACGTCACAGTTGCTCACAAGGAGAACAAGTGAAATGCGTAGCTACAATCTGGATTTAACCCCTCTTTTCCGTTCCACCGTCGGTTTTGACCGTATGGGCCGGTTGCTCGACACCGCCTCCAACACGGAAGCCCCGTCTTATCCGCCCTACAATATCGAGAAGGTTGCCGATGATCAGTATCGTGTGACCATGGCCATTGCCGGGTTCAATGCTGCTGACCTCGATATCACCCAGAACAACAACACGCTGATCGTCACCGGCAATCAGGACAAAGGTGAGAACGATGTCCAGTTCCTGCATCGCGGCATCGCAACGCGGTCTTTTGAACGTCAGTTCGAGCTCGCCGAACATGTAAACGTCACGAATGCAGGTCTCGAAAACGGCTTGCTTTTGATTGATCTCAAACGCGAAGTTCCCGAAGAACTCAAGCCACGCAAAATCGCTATTGGAGCAAGTACCGATGCCCAAACGATTGAGCACGAAAAGAAAGCTGCTTAGACAAAATTTCTTTGACCCAAACATTAAGGCCCGCCGGAAACGGCGGGCCTTTTTCGTTGCGCATGACGGTGTATAAACATCACAACAAGATTCACGACATACCGCCCGGGAGGCCCCCATGAAAACCAGTACTGATCGAATTCTCACGACCCATGTGGGCAGCCTGCCACGACCGGAAAAGCTGGAAAGCCTGCTCTACAAAGTTGAGTTTGGTGAAGACTATGATCCCGCCGAGCTGGATCAGGCAGCCACAGAGGCTGTCGCCGAAATGGTCGCCCAGCAGCGCAGCTGGGGCCTCGACATCATCAATGACGGAGAGATGAGCAAGACCGGCTATGCCACCTATATTCAGCAGCGTCTCGGCGGTTTTTCCGGCGACAGCCCGTCCGTCCGTTTCGATGACCTGTCAAACTTCCCGGGCTACCGCAAAATGCTTTCCCGCATGGCCGAGACGCGACGTCTCAATCGCCCGTGCTGCACCAGCGAGGTCGTCATCCGGGACCGTGAACCCCTGCGCAAGGATCTGGAAAACCTGACGGCAGCAGCAGAAGGCAGTGACGCAACCGAGTTCTTCATGAACGCTGCCTCTCCCGGCGTGATCTCGGTCTTCCAGAACAATGAGTTCTATCCTGACGACGATGCCTATCTCAGCGCCTTGTCCGCTGTCATGAAGGAAGAATACGAAGCCATCGCGAATGCCGGGTTTGTTTTGCAAATCGATTGCCCCGACCTCGCCATGGGCCGCCACACCGAATATCGCGAATTGTCCGAGGCCGACTTCCTCAAGCACGCAGCGATGCAGATCGAAGCCCTGAACGCCGCGCTGGAAAACATTCCGGCAGACCGCGTGCGGATGCATATCTGCTGGGGCAATTATGAAGGCCCCCATCACCTCGACATTCCCTTTGAGACCATCTTCGATGTCGTCATGAAGGCCAAACCGCAGGGTCTTTTGGTGGAAGCCGCCAATCCGCGTCACTCCCATGAATGGCGTGTCTTCGAGACCAAAAAACTCCCCGATGACAAAATCATCATGCCGGGTGTGATCGACAGTGTGAGCAACTACATCGAACATCCCGACGTCGTCGCCGACCGCATTTGCAGCTACGCCGATATGGTCGGCCGGGAACGGGTTATCGCCGGGGCGGATTGCGGTTTTGCAACCTTTGCCGGAATCGGCAAGGTCGACCCGGACATCGCGTTCGAGAAGTTCCGGTCTCTGGTCCGCGGCGCAGAGATCGCGTCAGATCGTCTGTGGAGCTAGGGCCTAGTCGGTCACCATCAGGCGCATGAGGCCCTCACGTACCTGGTCAGGTACGCTGATGGGCTTCATTTCGCCGGGCCGGACATAGACATGGACGAAGTGCCCGGTTGCCGAAGGTGAGTCTGCGCCTTCCTTGAAGATGCCAATCTCGTAGGTCACCGACGAGTTGCCCAGGCGTCGCACCCGGACTCCCACATCAAGGACATCGGGAAACGCGATCTCACTGTGGAACCGGCAACCTGTTTCGACCACCATCCCGACCGGATCTTTGCTGCGGTAATCCAGCCCTGTAAAGCGCACCAGAAACTCGTTCACTGCCGTGTCAAAATACGAGTAGTAGGTGACATTGTTCACATGCCCATAGACGTCATTGTCCATCCAGCGGGTCGGGACTTGCAGGAAATGCGGATAATTTGCGCGAACCTCGTCGCGCTCGTTCTTGGTGTCTTTCTGGCTGCTCATAGCGCGCCCTTCAGAAAATCGTAGATGACATCAATAGATTCATTCGGTCGTTCCACAGTCATCATGTGCCCTGCCCCCGGCAGTATCTCAACATGTGCATCTGCGATGGTGGCCTGCAATCCCTTTGAGGCGCGCGGCGGCGTCATGCGGTCCGCTTCGGCCAGCAGGAACAAGGTTGGGCATGAAACATGCTCTGCAGCCGCCAGCGCACCCTCCCAGGCATTGCAGGCGGCCATATCGGTGCCAAGCACCCCGGGTTGGCCCGAGGCGAGTAACGCGCGCCCTCCACCCCGAAGCCATAACCCCGGCGACTGATGTCCGCCCTTGTGGGCCGCCTTCCCAAAGCCCCAATCCGTAATCAGCTCGTAGGCCTTCGGATCATCGGCAGCTGAAAGCGCCAGCAGGTCGGGATGAACCTGCATGTGATCAGATGTCCCCGCCAATCCAAGCGCCAACATCCGGTCCGGCTGCGCCGCTGCAGCGGCAAGCGCGATCAAAGACCCCATCGAGTGCCCGACCAGCGCGACCTTTTCGGCACCAACCGCGTCCACAAACGCCCAAAGCCAGGTGGCATAGTCTTCAATACTTTCCGGTGCTGGCCCTTCGGAGCGACCATGTCCCGGCAAATCGGGCACCAGAACGCTGAAACCATGATGGGCAAAGAAGCGCGTCTGAAGCCCCCAGAAGGTCTGATCATTGCCACCGCCATGCACAAATATGAGCGCGGGTTTATCGGTGCTGAAATCCTGTCCCCCGGTATGGGCAAAAACCGCGCGACCATCGACTGTAAGTTCCATGATCCCGTTTCCCTATTTCTGAGAGGCGCGCAGCGCCTGCTTGAGGTCCGCAACAATGTCGCCGTGATCTTCCAGACCAATCGCGAGGCGCACCATGTCTTCGCCGACACCAGCGGCTTCCAGATCTTCGGGGCCCATCTGTTGGTGGGTGGTGCTTGCGGGGTGGATCACCAGTGACTTGGCATCACCGACATTGGCCAGATGCGAGAACAGCTCCAGGGCTTCAATGAATTTGGCACCGGCCTGACGCGGTCCATCTGTGCCCGGTTTCACGCCGAAGGTGACGATCGCACCTGCCCCATCCGGAAGAATGCGCGCAGCCAGCCCGTGATCAGGATGGCTCGCCAGTCCCGGATAGGTCACCCAAGCCACCTCGTCTGCGTGTTCGAGAAATTCAGCGACAGCAAGCGCATTGGCCACATGCCGGGCCATACGGATCGGCAGGGTTTCAAGCCCCTGGAGCAGGTAGAACGCTGTTTGTGGGGCCATACACGCACCAAAGTCGCGCAGCCCCTCGGCCCGGGCCCGCATGATGAACGCCGCGGGACCGAACTCCTCGGCAAAGTCGAGACCGTGATATCCCGCATAAGGTTCGGTCATGCCCGGGAACTTGCCCGAAGCTTCCCAGTCAAACCTTCCACCGTCGATGAGCACGCCCCCGATGGCGACCCCATGACCGCCAATCCATTTGGTTGCGGAATGCATGATCAGATCCGCGCCATGGTCGAACGGATGCAGCAAGGCTGGGGTGGAGAATGTGGCATCGACCAGCAATGGCAACCCTGCCGCATGTGCGACCTCTGCCACGGTTGAGATATCGAGGACTTCCAGACCGGGATTGCCGATGGTCTCAGCAAAGATCAATCGTGTTTCCGGCGTGATGGCATCGGCAAAAGCCTGCGGGTCACGGGGATCGACAAAGGTCGTGGTGATTCCAAAACGCGGCAGGGTATGCACAAACAGATTATGCGTACCGCCATAGATGTTCCGCGACGCCACGATATGCGCGCCGCTGTCCATGAGGGTCAGCACAGCCAGGGTCATCGCCGCCTGCCCGCTCGCCGTTGCGATGGCGCCCACACCGCCTTCCAGGGCAGCCATCCGCTCCTCGAACACAGCCACGGTCGGGTTCGAAATTCGTGAATAGATATGTCCGGCCCGCTCCAGATTGAACAGGCTGGCAGCATGGTCAACGTCGGGAAAGACGTAGGACGTCGTCTGATAGATCGGTGTCGCACGCGCACCGGTGACCGGATCAGGATGCTGGCCTGCATGCAGGCTGAGGGTGGAGAATTTCAGATGTTTCGGATCGATCATATGCCGTGCCCAGTTCCCGTCGGTCCAATAGACCGGGTTTGTGAAGGGGTAGCGGCGAACTTATCGCAACCAGGGCCCAGCATGAAACGCTGGATCAGCAATTGCGCAAAAGAAAACCGCTCCGAAGGGAGGGTTTCGGAGCGGCTAAAGTCGGTAACAGGGAGGCATCATGAATAAACAGATGCAAATAAGATGGTTCATAGGGAGGAGCCATTACTCACAATTTCGGCGAAAAACGCTAAAAAATGGTTAACGCAATTATCAGAAACAAAAAAACAGGGCCCTACGAGGGCCCTGCCTTAAAATTCTAGAACAATTACAGAGGCTTACTTGTCACCTTGATTGTTTCCGCCAATGCGCACATCCGCCATCCAGTCCGGGATGCGATTGGCTGCCGGCTCTTCCTGCGGGATCAAATCGGCGCTGATCGGACGGCGATCATCGCTGGCTGGCGCGCGGCCCGCCTTGCGGCCTTTTTCAACGGCTTCATCCAGGTCGACCTGACGGCAAAGCCCGATCGTCACCGGGTCACGCGGCTGAATCTGAGATGAATTCCAGTGGGTCCGGTCCCGGATCGCAACAATCGTCGGCTTGGTGGTGCCGATCAGTTTGCCGATCTGGGCGTCGCTGAGTTCCGGGTAATACCGGATCAGATAAGCAATCCCGTCTGGCTTGTCCTGGCGCTTGGACACCGGAACATAGCGCGGACCTTTGGTCCGTTTTACCGGCGGTGGGTTGTCGGATTCCTTAAGGACCAACCGTGCTTGCGGGTCTGCCGCAACACGCTCGATCTCGTCCCATTCCAACTGGCCATGAGTGACCGGGTCCAGACCACGCATCCCAACTCCGACCTCGCCATCGGCGATGCCTTGAATTTCGAGCTGGTGCATACCTGTAAAGTCGGCAATCTGCGCAAACGAGAGCGCAGTGTTTTCGACGAGCCAAACCGCCGTGGCCTTCGGCATCAACGGTGGTGCCATGAGTTCTCCTTTCGCCGATCCGCCGCTTTCCTGCAGCGAACCAGCCCTATTCGTCATCCCTGTCGGGGGTTCGCCCCTATATATGCAGCGTTTTGGGGAATTGCAAAGTGTCCCGTCAATTCAGTTCCAGAATGATTTTCCCGATATGGCTGCTGGTTTCCATCAACGCGTGGGCCGCAGCCGCCTCCGCAAGGGGGAATGTGGTGTGAATAACCGGCGCAACATCACCGGCTTCGAGCAATGGCCAGACGGTTTTGTGCATCGCCTCAGCGATGTCACCCTTGAACGCGACCGAGCGCGCCCGAAGCGTCGAGCCCGTAATCGTCAGCCTGTTCATCATGACGCGACCGAGATTGATTTCGGATTTGGCGCCCCCCATCAACGCGATCTGAACAATCCGCCCATCGGGCTTCAAGCAAGCAATATTGCGCGGCAGGTAGTCGCCACCAACCATATCGAGAATCACATCCACCCCCGTCTTGCCGGTCAAAGCGGCAATTTCTTCGTCGAAGGATTGTGTCTTGTAGTTGATCGCCTTTGTCGCGCCCAATTTTTCGCAGAATGCCGCTTTGTCCTCGCTGCCAGCCGTTGTGTAGATCGCAGATGCCCCCAGCGCTCTACAAAGCTGAATAGCCGTGGTGCCGATTCCGCTCGACCCACCATGGATCAACACGCTCTCTCCGGCTTCAAAACGCGCACGGTCAAAAATATTCGACCACACCGTAAAAAAGGTCTCCGGCAAGCCGGCTGCCTGCACCATGCTCAACCCCTTGGGGACCGGCAAAACCTGCGGCACCGGCGCAACAGCGTATTCGGCGTAGCCACCGCCCGCGATCAACGCGCAGACAGCTTCACCGACCGAAAACGAATCAACACCCGAACCAAGGGAAACGATTTCTCCTGCAATCTCCAGTCCGGGGATATCAGAAGCCCCCGGTGGCGGCGGGTACACGCCTTTCCTTTGCGCGACATCCGGACGATTAACTCCGGCTGCGGCGACACGGATCAGAACCTCGTTCTCACCCGGCACGGGCATTGCTCGCGTGCCCGGCTTAAGTACGTCGGGAGCACCAGGCTCACTGATTTCAATTGCCACCATCTCTGTCGGCAGTGTCATGGTTTCTCTCCCCCCCGGGGTTGGCGTATGTTTCTCAAACATTAGTACGGTTGCCGAAGCAATCTAGGCGCGCGAAACTTTACACACAACGATAAGCCGCGCGGCAGGACAGGGAGGGAAAGATGAGCCCGGACGACGATCTCGAGCCTACATTTCAGGGGGTGAAAACAGGTTTCGACCAAATGAATGTCGAAGCTCTGTCCTTAGAGGAACTGAAGGAGTATATCGCCCACGCGCAGGAAGAAATCGCCCGCGCAGAGGCAGAAATTGGAAGCCGCGAAGCGCTGAAAGGCGACGCTGACGCACTGTTCAAAAGCTAGCGCCAATTCGCACATTGAAAAATTGACGCGCGCCAAGCGCGCGGCGGGAGGAAGTATGACCAATCATTTCGACATCGACCTGGACAAAAACCCGGCGAACTATATGGCGCTCTCGCCGCTGAGCTTTATCCGCCGCTCGGCCACGGTATATGCAAACCGAACTGCTGTGATCCACGGCGACACAAGCTTCACCTATGCCCAATTCTATGCCCGGTCCCGCCGACTGGCATCGGCTCTGGCACAACGCGGTATCGGCGTTGGTGATTGTGTCGCAGTGATGCTCCCGAACATTCCGGCAATGCTCGAAGCCCATTTCGGAATTCCGATGACCGGCGGCGTCATCAACTCGCTGAATTACCGGCTGGATGCCAAGGCAATTGCATTCATCCTTGATCACGGCGAGGCCAAAGTCCTTCTGACAGATACGGAGTTCGCTCCCACCATCAAGGAAGCTCTGGAGATCGCCGAAGCCGATCCGATTGTTATCGACATCAATGACCCCGAGGGGCCAGGTGGCGAAATGCTCGGCGAAATGGACTACGAATCCTTCATCGCGACCGGTGACCCGGAATTCGACTGGCAATTCCCCGACGATGAATGGAATGCGATTGCGCTGAACTATACATCCGGCACCACTGGGAACCCGAAAGGCGTTGTCGGGCATCACCGCGGTGCATACCTGAATTCCATCGGCAACACCTACACTTGGGGCGCAACGGGCGGGCCGATCTATCTCTGGACCCTGCCGATGTTCCACTGCAACGGCTGGTGCTTCACCTGGGGTGTGGCAGCGGTCGGCGGCACCAATGTCTGCCTGCGTCAGATCAGCAGCAAAACCATCTACGGGGCGATCGCCAAATATGGCGTCACCCACCTTTGCGGCGCACCGGTGGTGATGCAGATGATTGTCAACGCTTCGGAGGCTGACCGTCAGCCCTTCGATCAGGATGTTGAGTTCATGACAGCGGCGGCCCCGCCACCAGCCTCCGTACTGGCGAAAATGTCCGAAGAGGGCATTACGGTCACCCATGTCTACGGACTGACCGAGATCTATGGTCCGGCAATGATTTGCGCCTGGCAGGATGAATGGGACGACCTGCCGCTCGAAGAACGCGCCAAGCTGCAGTCACGTCAGGGCGTTCCCTATGAAGTGCTGGAAGACATGATGGTTGCCGATCCCGAAACCATGGTGCCGGTTCCCAGGGATGGCGAGACGATGGGAGAGGTTTTCACCCGCGGCAATGTCACCATGAAGGGCTACCTGAAGAACCCCAAAGCCACGCAGGAAGCCTTTTCAGGCGGCTGGTTTCACACTGGAGATCTCGGTGTCTGGCACGCAGATGGTTACGCCGAGCTGAAAGACCGCTCCAAGGACATCATCATCTCGGGCGGTGAAAACATTTCATCTATCGAAGTCGAGGATGCTCTCTACAAGCACGCTGCGGTTTCTGCCGTCGGAGTGGTGGCAAGACCGGACGAGAAATGGGGCGAAACACCCTGTGCCTTTGTTGAGCTCAAGCCCGATGCAAGTGCGACTGAAGAAGAAATCATCGCCCATTGCCGGGAAAACCTCGCCCATTTCAAATGCCCACGCCATGTGATCTTCGGGCCAATCCCCAAGACCTCAACCGGTAAAATCCAGAAGTTCAAGCTACGCGACACAGCGGTTGAGCTGGCAAATGCAGAGACCTGATCGAGTCTCCAAAACATCAAAAGGCGGCTCTCACGAGCCGCCTTTTCTTATGTCTGACCGGTAATCGTACCCCTGATTCTCAGGCGTGCTCCATTTCCGATATCTCTTCTTTCAATTTGAGCTTCTGCTTTTTCATATCCGCAATTGCGGCCTGATCGGGGAGTGGGCGGTGCGTTTCGCCGTCGATGGCTTCATCAAGAGTGGCATGGCGGCGCTTCAGTTCGTCGATCCTTGGCTGCGTTGTCACGTGAAATGTCTCCCTTTAGAGCTGATGCTACATAAATCTGACACATCCAATGCTAGGACGATTCCTGCCTGTTTGCCTAGACGACCAAAGTGGCATCTACGCACCGGCGGATAGGCATCCCTATCGGGCAGAGTTTGCTATAAACGGATCACACAAGTTGTATCGGGGCTCCACGTGTCACAGGACAATCAAGACAGCGAAGAACAGATGCGGCATCGCCTCGTGGCGCTGCAAAGCGAGCATCGCGACCTCGACGATGTGATTGCACGTATCGGTGAAGAAAAACCGTTCGACCAACTGCAAATCCAGCGGCTGAAAAAGCGCAAGCTTGGTCTGAAAGATGAGATTCTGAAGATCGAGAGCGAGTTACTTCCCGATATTATTGCCTGAGTGACAGGTTATTCAGCCGCGCGCCTTTGCTTTTGCGCATACATGGCCTGATCAGCACGCTGCAGGGCTTCGCCCGCATCTTCTCCACCTGAAAACGAGTACGCGCCGAAGGAAACCGACAAGGACAAGCTGTTGCCTTCCCATTCGAAGGGTGTGTTCTCGATCAGCGCAGAAAGCGACGAAGCTTTCTCAAGCGCAGATTCGCTGCCAGCCTGCGCCAGTATCACACCGAATTCGTCACCGCCCAGTCGGCCGACAATGTCGGATTCGCGAATGCTGTCTGAAAGCAGTGTTGCTACATGCTGCAGGGCTTCATCCCCGGCAGCATGACCGTAGGTGTCATTGATTTCCTTAAACCCGTTGATGTCGAAATACAGAACGCTGGTTTGCGCGCCATAGCGTTCGGCATAGGCAATCATCCGACTCATCTCACGAACAAACGCACGCCGGTTCGCGATCGGAACCAGTGTGTCTTCGTCGGCGAGCTTTTCGAGATAGTTGATCCGACTGCGCGCCTGACTGAGTTCTGCGCGCATGCTCTGAACCTCGTTCATCAGCATGTCGAGCGCCTGCCGCACCTTTGGGGTCAGCTCAGCATCAGAGAGCCCCGCAATGGTCGCGACATCCCCGGTGGGCCGGGGCGCATTTGAAGCCGTGGCGTCCTGTGCACCATAGGCACGACTGGCCGCTTCAGCAGCGCGAACGGGTGCAGCGTTGCCGGTCGTCTGGGGGCGGGTGCGATCGATCTTCATATTTCGTCCCGTTTCGTCCCTTCTGGGATTAACTACAATCGGGGCGCCAACCACGCGGATGCCGCCAAAATAAGCCTCTGCAGCCTATTCCGACAATGGTTAACAAAACTTTTCGCAAATCAGGATTCTTCAAGGATTTCCGCTCTTTACTTGCCACAGGCGCCGCCGCTTCTATAATCCCCCGCTTTTCCGGGCAAAGCCGCTCTGAAACTGCTCGAGGAGCACACAATGGCCGACGCCGCAGTGGTCGGAATTATCATGGGTAGCCAGTCTGACTGGGACACCATGCATCACGCCGCCGACACCCTGGAATCTCTCGGGGTCCCACATGAGGTCAAAATCGTCTCGGCCCATCGCACCCCCGAGCGGATGCGAGACTATGCCCAATCTGCCCGGGACCGGGGCCTGAAAGTCATTATTGCTGGTGCAGGCGGCGCCGCCCACCTGCCGGGCATGACAGCAGCCATGACCCCCCTGCCCGTCTTCGGCGTGCCGGTGGAGAGCAAGGCTCTTTCAGGCATGGACAGCCTGCTTTCGATCGTTCAGATGCCAGCCGGTGTTCCCGTCGGCACGCTGGCCATCGGCCGCGCCGGCGCCATCAATGCAGCACTGATGGCCGCTTCGGTTGTCGCACTCGAGAATTCGGCTGTCGCTGATGCTCTCGATGCATGGCGCACCGCCCAGACCGATGCGGTCGCGGACGCCCCCAGCGACGACGCCTGACATATGGACAAGGCCACGCTGTCGCCGGGCGCGACGATCGGCATACTCGGCGGCGGCCAACTCGGCCGTATGATCGCGCTTGCGGCAGCCAATCTGGGTTATCGCTGTCACATCTTCTGCCAGAGCGCCGATGAACCCGCCGCCCAGGTTGCCGCACAAACGACAATTGCAGGCTTCGATGACACCAATGCGCTTGATTCTTTTGCAGGCGCTGTCGATGTGGTCTCACTTGAATTCGAGAACGTGCCGATCACGTCCCTCGAACGCATCGCGATGACAACGCCGGTTTATCCGGCACCGTCCGTTCAAGCTGTGGCGCAGAATCGACTGAAGGAAAAGAGCTTCGCAAACAACCTTGGCATTGCAACAGCACCGTTCCGTGCGGTCGCCTCCGCCGAAGAATTGCATGACGCTGTTGCCGAGATCGGCACACCTTCCGTGCTGAAAACCGTACGCATGGGATATGACGGCAAGGGACAGGTTTCAATCAAGGCGGATACCGATCTTGATAGCGCCTGGACCCAGAGCGGCGCCGGCCCCGCGACTGATGGGGGCATTCTGGAGGGGTTTGTTACCTTTGATTGCGAAATCTCCGTGATTGTCGCGCGCGGGATCGACGGCGAAACCTCCGCTTTCATTCCCGTCGAGAATCGGCACACCAACCATATCCTCGACGAAACGATCGCACCGGCTGACATTCCGGCAGCGACCATCGACGCAGCAAACGATATCGCGATCCGGCTGGCACAGGGTCTGGACGTGGTGGGCCTGCTGGCCATCGAAATGTTTGTGACGCCGGACGGAAATGTATTGGTGAACGAGGTGGCCCCGCGCCCGCACAATTCGGGTCACTGGACGATGGATGCGTGTCGCACAAGCCAGTTTGAGCAACTCGTCCGCGCGGTCAGCGGGTTACCGCTGGGTGACCCGTCGCGACGGTGCGATGCTGTGATGAAGAACCTGATCGGCGATGACGTGAACGACTGGCCAAAATATCTGGCCGACCCGTCCGCCAAATTGCACCTCTACGGCAAGGCAGAAACGCGCCCTGGCCGTAAGATGGGCCATGTCAATTTTCTCGGAAAACCTGTCGCAGGCTAGATGCTAGCGCGCGCCAGCCTCGCGCAGGCGTTCGGAAAGCATGCGGACAAATCGTTTCGGATCGGGCACGTATTTCGTGGCGTCCCTCAAGGAAGCACGCCTCTGGGGAATGCGCATGACACCGGCAATCCGTCGGTCCAGGAAAGCCCAGGTCTCGACCGAATCTTCAGAACGATCATCCAGCCAGTACAGCAAGGTTGAGGCGTATACACCCGCCAGTGTCCCACGCTTGGTGTAGAAGCTGAAATCCGTCGCCTTGTCACCCGCCGCGTACCACATGTCATCAACGGTCCGATAAAGGCCGCGAATGCCTTTGCTGGCCTTCGACGGCCGGCTCACATGGGTCAATGCGCGACGCACAGCTTCGCGATGCTCGGCCACCGCCTCAATCCGTGCACGCACCAGAAACGTGATCTTGTCCCGAAAGCGCATGTCATCCGTATCGGCTTCGACATACGCGACCTGCATGGCCGCGTCAGACATCTGGCTCCAGAAATCGATGGTCTCGGCGACGCCACCAGGAAACGCCAGAGACGCCATAGACTCATCAAACCCGGCTTCTTTGGCACCGATCTGAATGGTTCGCAGCGACCAACCGTCAAACGGCACATGCGGCAAGGTCGCGGCAAGAATCGCCGCCCGCTCCTTCATGAGATCTTCCGGCGCGTCACCCATCTTCGTCATCCGCCGCGCCGGCCTGCGCCCTGCCGAGTTCTTCGACAAAGCCGAACTGGGACATGTCCTCGATCCGCGACGGATAAAGAATGCCATCCAGATGATCACATTCATGCTGGATCACACGGGCATGGAAGCCGTGAGCATCGAAGGTGATTTCCTCGTTTTCGAGCGTCTGATAAGTCACCCGGATATTTTCGTGACGGCGCACAGGACCCGCCATGCCCGGAACTGAAAGACAAGCCTCAAAACCGATACTGGTCTCTTCATCCAGAAATTCGATCACCGGATTGACGAGCACGGTCAGGGGAACACCCTCGCCCTCCTCTTCCTCGTCGGCCCGGTCATCCTCAACTTTGTAAACGACAATCCGCCACGGCATGTGCACCTGTGGGGCAGCGAGCCCGGTACCATCGGCATCCTCCATGGTCTCAACCATGGTCGAGACAAGACGCGCCACATCGGGCGCAGTCGGGTCCGGAACTTCGACAGCACGCGCACGCAGGATCGGGTGGCCCATGCGGGCAATTTTTAAAATAGCCATACCCGGAATATGCGTTCGCGACCGGGCAACGTAAAGAGGGGGTCGCACCTTTCATCGTGATGGCGCTATTCTCGCTTCCGAAAACAGTTTCAGGAGCGATCCCTTGGCCTCCATCACTTATATCGACGGCGACTGGCATGAGGGCAATGTGCCGGTTATTGGCGCGACAACCCACGCCATCTGGCTGGGTTCCATTGTCTTTGACGGAGCACGCGCCTTTGAGAACGTCACCCCGGATTTGGACAGGCATTGCGAACGCGTGGTGAATTCGGCACGCAGCCTGCACCTGGAATCGCCGCTGACAGCGGGCGAAATCATGGAAATTGGCCTCGATGGCGCGCGCCGCTTCGGGCCTGGCGCCGAAGTCTACATCCGACCGATGCTCTATGCCGATGCCGGCATTGGCCTGCTGGCCCCCGATCCGGAAAGCACGCGCTTTGTTCTGACCGTGTTCGAAGCACCCATGCCCGATGGCGCCGGTTTCAGCACCTGCCTGAGCCCCTTCCGGAGACCCAATTCCGAAACCGCACCCACCGAAGCGAAAGCATCCTGTCACTATCCCAATTCGTCACGCGCCATCATCGACGCACGCAATCGCGGCTTTCAGAACCCGGTGATGTGCGATTCCATGGGTCACGTCGCAGAATTTGCCACGGCCAATATCTGGATTGTGAAGGACGGCGTGGCCATCACCCCGGTGCCCAATGACTCTTTCCTCAACGGCATAACGCGCCAGCGCCTGATCGGCCTCATGCGCGCAGACGGCATCGAGGTTCAGGAGCGCACCGTGCAGGTGTCCGAACTCCAGACGGCCGACGAGATTTTCAATTCCGGGAACTACGGCAAGGTGCAGCCGGTCACACGCTTTGAAGACAGGAAACTGCAGCCCGGCCCGATCTACCGCCGCGCCCGCGAACTCTACTGGGACTTCGCCCATTCAGCCTGAGCGGTGGCGCAAAACCTCATCCTTTTCGTCATGCCCGGACTTGATCCGGGCATCCATGTCGAGGTCACGACAGGTCGAAATGAAGATACGCGGATCAAGTCCGCGTATGGTGGTTCAAGATTTGATTTTGAAACCAAATACGACAACTAGCCCGCGCTCAGATCGTCTCCGGCGAGCGCACGGTTGATCAGGGCATTGGTTTCATCGCGGCCATAGAGGGCAGCGAAGGAACCGAAGCGCGGGCCCTGACTCTGGCCGAACAACACTTCGTAGAGCGCCTTGAACCAGTCGCGGAGCGGCTCGAACTCATGCTCCTTGCCGACCGCATACACCTCGTTCTGCATGGTTTCGGCATCAGCACTCTCCGGCAGGGCAGCAAAGCGGCTGACCAGGTCCGTGAGCGCGGCATGCTCGGCCTCGCTGGGCGCGCGGTACTGCTTGGTCGGCTTCACGAAATCCCGATAATACGCGATGGCATGGCCCACAAGCCGGTCGAGCATCGGACTGTTCTCCGGTGTCGCACCTTCTGCATAACGTTCGATGAAGCCCCAAAGCACAGCGGGATCCTCGGAATTGCAGGCACCTGCGAGGTTCAGCAGAACGCCGAAGGTCAGATCAGCACCAGCAGGCGGCACATCACCGGTGTGAATATGCCATGCCGGATTGGCGAGCTGCTGTTCCGGCTCCTGATCGGGATAGCGCGAGACATTGGTCAGATACTCATCAACCGACTTTGGAATCACATCAAAGAACAGCCGTTTGGCCGTCTTCGGCTTGGCGAACATGAACTGGGACAGGCTCTCGGGCGGACCATAGGTGAGCCAGTCTTCAATCGTCAGGCCATTGCCACGCGACTTTGAAATCTTCTCGCCATTCTCATCAAGAAACAGCTCATAGGTCAGTCCGGCCGGCGGTTTGGACCCCAGAATGCGGCAGATACGGCCCGACAGGTTCACGGAATCAATCAGATCCTTGCCCGACATCTCGTAATCGACAGACAGCGCGTCCCAGCGCATCGCCCAATCAGCCTTCCATTGCAGCTTGCACGCCCCACCCGTGACCGGTGTTTCCACCAGCTCATTGGTCTCAGGGTCCCGATAAACGACCGTCCCGGCATCCGGGTCGACCTTCTCCATCGGCACCTGCAGCACCACGCCGGTGCGCGGGGAGATCGGCAGAAAAGGACTGTAGGTTTCCTGCCGCTCTTTCCCGAGTGTCGGCAGAATCACCTGCATGACCGCATCGTAATTGGCGAGCATCTTGAGCAGGGTGGCATCGAACTCACCAGCGCGGTAGCACGCCGTCGAGCTTCGGAACTCATACTCAAAACCAAAGGTATCAAGAAACGCCTGCAGGCGCGCGTTGTTATGCGCCCCAAAGCTGTCATGGGTGCCAAACGGGTCCGGCACTTCGGTCAGCGGCTTGCCGAGATGTTCGGTCAGCATCTCCTGCTCGGGCACATTTTCAGGCACCTTGCGCAAACCGTCCATGTCATCGGAAAACGCAATCAGGCGGGTCGGGATGTCCGACATCGCAGCAAAGGCGTTGCGCACCATGGTCGTGCGCGCCACTTCGCCGAAAGTTCCGATATGGGGCAACCCCGAAGGACCATAGCCGGTTTCAAACAGCACATAGCCCTTGTCCGGCGCGTGCGAGGCTTCCGCCCCGCCCAGCCGTTTAACAACGTCCCGGGCTTCCTGAAACGGCCAAGCCTTTGCGGCCTGTACCAACTCGCGATCAATCGCCATATGTGCCTGTGTTTCCGCCGATGAAATTCGTGGCGGAACCTAGGCGCGGGGCGAAATCAGGTCAACCGGCAGAAGCTAAACCTTGATATCCACCCGCTGGCTTGCCGGTTCCGGTGCCGGTTCATCACCAGCCCAGTTTGTGGCTTCCTGAGAGGTCGCCCAGGACTCGGCCTTGATCTGTGGCTTCTCCGGACCTTCGCTGCTGGCCCAGTTTGTCGCCTCCTGAGACGTCGCCCAGGAATCCTGCGGCGCGCCTGGGGCGGCAGCCTGCTCCGTGGTGGCCCAGTTCTCAACTTCCTTGGAGACGGCCCAGTTCTGACCCGCCGACTGGCCGGTACCCGCAGCGGTTGGCTGTGGCACCAAGGTTGAGACTGCACCGCTTGAATTTACATTCATATCCGTTTCTCCTTCCTGGAAATGCGGCGGCCTCTGCACACGCAGGGACTGATCGCAGGTTGTAATATTGGCTCCCCGAGCCATCACGTCACCTTGTATCGCCAATGATTTCGCGCGAACTCATGAGATATTTCGGGAAAACTTTATAGATTCGGCGGCATCCGGCTAATGTCCGCGCATGTCTGCCGCTTCCACCCTTCCCCACGAACTGCCAGCGCTTGTCGCAACTCGTTCTTTTGCCAGCTGGCGTGCGCCGAGCGGGGAAAGCGAAGCTCTGGGTGCCGAGGAAGCCGTCCGTCGCGCCCAAGCCTCACCCCCCATTCTCTGCCACGCGCCGGCCACATCACGCCGCCTCGGGGTCGACCATGTTGAAGGTTATGACGTGCTCGAACTGTTTGCGCTCGCCCGCCCAGCGCAGTTCACCCTGCCCACGATCCGCGGACTGGCACGCACGCTTTCAATCAATGCACCCGACAGTGCCGAAGATGTGGAAGTCCTCATCGCGGTCGCATCTGCCCTTCTGAACGATATCGCCACCAACAAGGACGAGCACGGCGAACTGATCGGGATCGCCCGAGCCCTGCAACGTGCCGGATGGCTCTGGGGGCCCTTCGTTCTGGACGCGCTGGGGGTCGACGCCATGAGCGACCAGGGTGCCGCCGCCGCAACAAGCGCATTGGCCGTCTGGCGCAAAGTCCCCGAGTGGACGGAATCTGCACCCGAGCCCCCACCGGCCAATGACGCGGTCTCCGAGGACGAAGCACGTGATCGCCTGGAAGTCTTGCTGGGCGATGGTTCGGAAAGCCGGGAAGGTCAGCGGGACTACGCTGCGGCGGCAGCTGCGGCCTTTGCACCCCCGACAGCACCAGACACGCCGAACATCGTGCTGGCCGAAGCCGGCACCGGAACCGGCAAGACGCTGGGCTATATCGCCCCGGCGAGTGTCTGGTCAGAGAAGAATGCCGGACCGGTCTGGATCAGCACCTACACGCGCAACCTGCAGCAGCAGATCGATCAGGAGCTCGACCACCTCTATCCCGACCCGGACGTCAAAGCCCGGCAGGTGGTCATCCGCAAGGGGCGTGAGAACTATCTGTGCCTGCTCAATCTGGAGGACGTCGCCGGGCGGTTCACCGGGCTGCAACGGCGCAATGCCGTGGGCGTGGCGCTGACGGCCCGCTGGGTACAAGCCACACGGGATGGCGACCTGGGCGGTGATTTCCCGGCCTGGCTGGTTGATCTGGTCGGGGTGGGAGCAACCCTCGGTCTGGCTGACCGCCGTGGCGAGTGCATCTATTCCGCCTGCAGCCACTACAGCCGCTGCTTCGTCGAACATTCAATCCGCAAGGCCCGACGCGCGCGACTCGTGGTTGCCAACCATGCTCTGGTGATGATTCAGGCTGCTATGGGCGGCATCGGTGGCGATGACAATACGTTGCCCACTCGCTATGTGCTCGATGAAGGGCATCATATTTTCGATGCTGCGGATTCTGCTTTCGCAGCCCATCTGAGCGGACGCGAGATGGCTGATCTACGGCGCTGGCTGCTTGGCGCGGAAGGCAGTGGGCGTCGCCGCCCGGGCAGTCGAGCCCGGGGCCTGCGCGAACGCGTTGAGGACCTGATCGCAGCGGATGACTCCGATGCCACTGAGGCTCTGGCTGCCGCATTGGAGGCTGCGCAGGTCCTGCCCGCGCCCGCATGGCTCAACAGACTATCCGGAAACTCGCCGCAAGGTGCTGCCGAAGCTTTCCTCGCCGAATGCCGATTGCAGGTCTACGCGCGTGCCCCCGAAAATCATGGCCCTTATTCGCTGGAAACCGATGTCCGCCCGCCCGCTGAGGAACTTCCCGGAGCGGCGGAGGAGCTACGCGACGCCCTCGTTGCACTCGCCACACCATTACGAAAACTTTGCACACGTCTACTCCGCCGACTTGATGAAGACGCCGACGAACTCGAAAGCACCACACGCGTGCGCATAGAGGCCGTCAGCAAAGCCCTGCAGCGGCGCGCAGAAATGACCCTCGGCGCCTGGATCGACATGCTAGACAGCATCAACGAACCAGCCTCTGATTCTTTTGTCGACTGGATGGAGGTCGAACGTATCGACGGTCGCGAAATTGATGCCGGATTGTTCCGCCATTGGGTCGATCCCACCGTGCCATTTGCGGCCTCCATGGCCCCTGTGGCCCACGGAATGGTGATCACCTCGGCAACCCTCACCGACAGAACCGGTGACGCAGAAGCCGACTGGCGAACCGCAGAATCACGAACCGGGTCCATCCATCTGCCCAAACCCGCCATCCGGTCACGGGTCGAATCCCCGTTCGACTACGGCACTCAAACCAAAGTGTTTGTGGTCACGGATGTACGCCGCAATGATGCCGATCAGGTGGCGGCCGCCATGCGCGAGTTGTTCCTGGCATCAGGAGGTGGCGCGCTGGGTCTGTTCACATCAATTGCGCGCCTGCGACAGGTTCACGCACGTATGGCCGATGCGCTGGATTCAGCCGGGCTCCCGCTTTACGGCCAGCACGTGGACCAGCTCAATGTTGCCACTCTGATCGACATCTTCCGGGCCGAGACCGATGCCTGCCTGCTGGGCACGGATGCGGTTCGCGACGGTGTGGATGTTCCCGGGCGTTCGCTTCGGATGCTCGCATTCGACCGTATCCCATGGCCACGCCCAACGATCCTGCACCGTGCGCGCCGAGATGCCTTTGGAGGACGCAACTATGACGACATGCTCGCACGCCTGCGGCTGGCACAGGCCTATGGCCGCCTGATCCGCCGTCGTGATGACAAGGGTGTGTTTGTGGTTCTGGACGCTGCGACCCCCACGCGCCTGTTTGGCGCTTTCCCTGAGAGCGTAACACCCGAACGGGTTGGACTGGTGGACGCGATCGAGGCGACCGAAGAATTCCTCGCGGACTAACCGGTCCCGAAATAAGCCAGCAATCCACTTACCGTCACAACCGAGAACACTGTCGAAAGCAAAATCGCAGCTGAACTTCGCTGCACGAAAATCCCGTATTTCTGGGCGATCACGAAGCACAGTGTCCCGGTGGGAAGCGCGGCCATCAACACCGCGCCGCGCGTGAACTCAAAGTCCAGATGGAACACCGAAACGGCCAGCCACCATGTAATCAGGGGATGCAGGACCAGCTTAGCAAGCACCAGCCAGCTGACTTCTCCCAAACCCGACGACACCGGCTTGCCAACCAGAAACAGACCCATTGCGAACAATGCGCACGGCCCCGAGGCCGATCCCATCAGACTGGCAAAATTGGACAACCAGACAGGTAAACCCAGACCGAAGGCTGACCACAGAATTCCGGCCACTGGCGCCAGAAACAACGGCCCGCGCAAGACGGCAAGCAATGCGTCGCCCAACACGCGTCCAGGTGAATTTCCCGACCCACTTCCGATCTCCACAAACAGAATGGAAAGACCAATGATTAATGCGGAATTAACCGCCGTCGCAATGACTGCCGGCAAAGCCCCGTCTGCTCCGAAGGCGGCGATGAAAAGCGGAATACCCATATAGCCGGTGTTGGCAAAAATGGAGGTGAGCCCATGCAGGGTCAGGCCAGAGAAGCTGTTGGGAAAGAATACTTTCGCAACCAGGATTGAGGGCAACGCTACAGCCGCCATCCCAAGAATGAATGTCCAGATAAACGGCCAATTGAAGACATCGCCAAGCGGCACGGTCGCCATCGAGAGAAACAAGACAGGTGGCAACGCGAACCAATAAACAAACTTATTCAGGGCCTCGGAACTGGTTTCACCCAAAATCCGAGAGCGCCCGGCCAGAAACCCGGCGAGCATAATGGCAAAAACTGGAAGAGCGACATCGACAACAGCAGACATAATCACCACCTATATGTGGCAACCGACAGAGTGTCGATACTTCTTCCGGCTGAGACAGTTTTACCTTCGACGCCTTGACGACCCGGACCAGCAACGCTTTAACCGCACCTGAACCAGGCCAACCCAGATAAGGACAGCCGCAAAATGATCGAATCCCAGACAGCACTTCTCTACACGATGGTGATGATGTCGGCCGCCGACAGCGAAATGAGCGACCGTGAAATCTCCCGCATTGGTGAGATTGTGCGCCAACTGCCCGTCTTTAAGGGCTTCGATGCAGATCAGATGGCTGATGTTGCTCAGGAATGCGCTGGCGTCCTTGCGCAGGATGACGGTCTCGACAAAGCACTCGCACAGATCCGCGATGCGCTTCCCGACCACCTGCGTGAGACCGCCTATCTGGTGGCTTGCGATATCGCAATCGCCGATCAAAAGGCTGAGCAGGAAGAACTGCGCCTGCTGGAGATGCTTCGCGACACGCTCGATCTTGACCGTCTCAACGCCGCCGCCATCGAGCGTGCAACCCGCGCGCGCTACGCCACAGCCTGAGCGACATCATGGGCGCACTCGACGGCAGGAAAATCGGATTCATCGGTCTCGGCCTGATGGGCCGCCCCATGGCGCGCAACCTGCACAAGGCCGGCGCGACCATGATGATCACGAGTCGCAGCCCCGGTCCGGCAGAAGAGCTGGCCAGCGAAGGCATGACGGCACTGGCCACACCGCGTGAGGTGACAGATGCCTGTGACATCACGATCCTGATGGTCACAGACACCAGCGCCGTGGACAAGGTTTTGCACGGACCCGACGGTGTTATCGCCGGACTTTCACCGGGCAAGTACGTCATCGACATGAGCACCACCAAGGTACGCGAAACCCGGGCATGGGCCGAAGAGGTCAAAGCCACCGGCGCGCATTACATCGACGCACCGGTCTCGGGCGGAACTCCCGGAGCTGAAGCCGGCAATCTGACCATCCTGATAGGTGCTGACGAAGCTTCGCTGCCCGGCGCCATGCCGGTCTTCGACGTGCTGGGTGAAAACATCACCCATATCGGCGACATTGGCGCCGGACAGGTCACCAAGACCGCCAATCAGGCGATCGTGGGTATGACCCTCGCGGCAGTCGCCGAGGGGCTAACTCTCGCCGCCCGTGCCGGTGTGGACCCGGGAAAGGTCCGGACCGCATTGCTCGGCGGATTTGCCGAATCCCGCGTGCTTGACCTGCACGGCGGGCGGATGGTCGACCGTGCTTTCGAACCGGGCGGACGGGCCTCGGTTCACCACAAGGACATTCTTCAGGCGCTTGAGCTGGCCGAACAGGTCGACCTTGATCTGGTCTCGACCAAAACCAACCTGAAACTCTGGCAAAAGATGCTCGATCGCGGCTGGCAGGATCTCGATCAGGCCGGAATCATTCGCGCGGTCGAAGAGGACTGAGTTCTACCGACCGGTACTGCCCCGAACCACTCGGGTAAGCACACAAAGAAAAAGGGCCGCACAAGTGTGCGGCCCTTCTCAATTCGTCCGGATGGGACAGGCTTACATCATGCCGCCCATGCCACCCATTCCGCCCATGTCCGGCATGGCCGGCATGCCGCCACCGGCGCCAGCAGGCTCCGGCTTGTCGGCGATCATGGCTTCTGTGGTGATCAGCAGACCCGCAACCGAAGCTGCGTCCTGCAGCGCGGCGCGCACGACCTTCGTCGGGTCGATGATGCCGGCTTTGACCAGATTGGTGTAAACGCCATCCTGTGCATCGAACCCGAAATCGGTGTCCTTCTGCTCAAGCAGCTTGCCAGCGACAACGGCGCCGTCGAAGCCAGCATTTTCGGCGATCTGACGGACCGGAGCCTGGAGAGCCTTGCGGATGATGTTAATGCCGACATTCTGGTCGTCATTCGCACCTTCGAGCTTGGCAAGGGCCTTGGTCGCATAGAGGAGAGCGGTACCGCCACCGGCAACAATGCCTTCTTCGACGGCTGCACGGGTTGCGTGCATGGCGTCTTCAACGCGGTCCTTCTTCTCTTTCACTTCGATCTCGGTCGCACCACCAACGCGGATAACAGCAACACCGCCGGCGAGCTTCGCCAGGCGTTCCTGCAGCTTCTCACGATCGTAATCGGAAGTGGTTTCCTCGACCTGGGCACGGATCTGATTGACCCGACCTTCGATCTCGGACTTCTTGCCTGCGCCATCGACGAGGACAGTCTCTTCCTTGGTGATCGAAACACGCTTGCACGTGCCGAGCATGTCGAGGGTGACATTCTCGAGCTTGATGCCGAGATCCTCGGAGATGACCTGACCCTTGGTCAGGATCGCGAGATCCTCGAGCATTGCCTTGCGACGGTCACCGAAGCCCGGAGCCTTGACGGCAGCGATCTTCAGACCACCGCGCAGCTTGTTGACCACGAGGGTCGCCAGCGCTTCGCCTTCAATGTCTTCGGCAATAATCAGGAGCGGACGGCTCGATTGCACAACGGCTTCGAGAACCGGGAGCATAGCCTGCAGGCTCGAGAGCTTCTTCTCGTGCAGCAGGATATACGGGTTGTCCAACTCGCAGATCATCTTTTCTGCATTGGTGATGAAGTATGGTGAGAGATAACCGCGATCGAACTGCATGCCTTCGACGACTTCCAGCTCGGTGGTCAGGCTTTTGGCCTCTTCCACGGTAATCACGCCTTCATTGCCGACCCGCTGCATTGCTTCAGCAATGTAGCCACCAACTTCAGTATCGCCGTTCGCGGAGATGCGGCCAACCTGGGCGATCTCGTCAGAACTGCGGATCTTCTTGGTGCGCTTGACGATATCTGCAACCACAGACTCGACCGCCAGGTCGATGCCGCGCTTGAGATCCATCGGGTTCATGCCAGCCGCAACGGCCTTGGAACCTTCACGAACGATCGACTGGGCGAGAACGGTCGCCGTGGTCGTGCCGTCACCGGCGATGTCGTTGGTCTTGGAAGCAACTTCCTTGACCATCTGGGCGCCCATGTTTTCGAACTTGTCTTCAAGCTCGATTTCCTTGGCAACCGAAACACCGTCCTTGGTGATACGCGGTGAGCCGAACGATTTGTCGATGATGACGTTGCGGCCCTTGGGACCCAGCGTAACCTTGACAGCATCAGCCAGCGTGTCGACGCCCTTGAGCATCTTGTCACGTGCCTGTGTTGAGAATTTGACTTCTTTTGCAGCCATTTTTGTAATCCTTCCTCGAATCTCGAGTTAAGCGGCCTTTTTGGCCTTCTTCTTGGTGGCTTCGATCACACCCATGATGTCGGACTCCTTCATAATCAGAAGCTCTTCGCCATCGATGGATACTTCCGTACCCGACCATTTGCCGAACAGAACGCGGTCGCCCGCCTTCACATCCATGGGAGTGGTCTTTCCGTCTTCATTCGTGGCGCCAGGGCCCACGGAGACAACTTCGCCTTCAGACGGCTTCTCTTGAGCCGTATCGGGAATGATAATTCCGCCGGCAGTCTTTTCGTCAGAACCTACGCGGCGTACTACCACGCGGTCATGCAAGGGGCGAAAACCCATCGCTTTATCCTCCTGTTAAATCAGAATGTTTCGCATGTCGCAGCCAGGTTGCTAGCACTCATGTCATGCGAGTGCCAGACAGGTAGTGATCCGGGTTCCCGGTGTCAACAGGGGCACCAGAGCAAAGCGACATATTTTTTGCACATGATTGTCTGCCGTCTCGTGGGGGCCACCCATAATTCATTGAAATCAATTCATTTTCTTCGCACAGCTCGAATTCCGCTGGAAAGCTCAAGGGCCCAATGTGAAAACCATCGAGACCGTCTTCGACCTCCACTAAGGGGTCAGATAGGCGTCTCTGACCTGTTCATCAGCCGCAATTTCAGCCATTGGACCCGACACAAGAACTCTCCCGCGCTCGATGACGGCCGCTCGATCTGCCACATGGGTAGCAAAACGGACATTTTGCTCGGACAACAGCACCGTGAGCCCCTCGGCCGAGAGTGTTTTCACTGTCGCAGCAATCTGCTGAACGATCACAGGGGCCAAACCCTCGGACGGTTCATCGAGGAGGATGATGTCGGGATTGCCCATCAGGGTCCGGGCAATCGTCAGCATCTGCTGTTCGCCCCCCGAGAGCTGACCCGCCAGCCGGTCCCGCAACCCTGCCAAAGGCGGAAACAAATCAAACACACGCTCGACAGTCCAGCTGCGGGTCACGCGACCATCGACACGTGTTCCGACAAGCAGGTTTTCATCAACACTCAGACCCGCAAAAACCCGACGTTCTTCGGGCACATAACCGACCCCGGCACGATTCACCTGATAGGCTGGCCAGCCGGTCACCTCTTCACCGTCGACACGAACCGATCCGGCACCAATATCGACCAGACCCATGATCGCCTTGAGGGTGGTGGACTTGCCCGCACCATTGCGACCGAGCAAGACCGTGACCGACCCCTTCGGCACTTCAAGATCAAGATCAAACAACGCCTGCGCGGCGCCATAGAAAGCATTCAGGCCTGTTATACGAAGGGCGTGATCACTCATGGCGCGCCTGCTGCGTCATCAAAAGCCCCAAGATAGACCGCGCGCACGGTGTCGTTTTCGCGGACTGCGTCGGGTGAACCCTCCGCGATGATCTTCCCCCGGTCGAGCACGATAACTCTGTCGGCATGGCCGAACACCACATCCATATCGTGCTCAGTGAAGAGAACAGACACGCCAACATCCGATACCAGTGAATCCACAAGTGACATCATCGCCCCCCGCCCGTCGCCGGCCATGCCCGCCGTCGGCTCATCCATAAGCAGAAGTGACGGCTTGTTGGTCAGTGCAACTGCGACTTCGAGGCGTTTGAGATCTCCATAAGCAAGTTCAGACACAGCCCGTGCCGTCGCATCCGACAGGCCCACCTGTGCAATCAGAGCTTCCGCCTCTTCGCGGTATCGCTTGCGCAGCGCCAGCCCGAAACCCGTCGCTCTTCGATGAAATGTTGAAAGCGCGACCTGAACATTCTCAAGAACCGTCATGCTCGCAAAGGTCGCGGTAATCTGAAATGTCCGCCCCACGCCATGGCGCCAGACCCGGTGCGGCGGCAGGCCGGTAATATCAGCACCCGATACCGTGACCCGTCCCGCATCCGGTCTGATCTGACCGTTGATGGAATTGAAAAGCGTCGTCTTGCCCGCCCCGTTGGGTCCGATCAACGCGACCCGCTCGCCCGCCGCAACAGTGAAAGACACGCCGTCGACAGCGCGTACGCCGCCATAGGCCTTGGCAAGCTTCTCAACCACGAGGACGTTCATGGCAACGTCCTTCGGGTGAACAGGCTCGACAATCCTGCGAGCCCACGCGGCAATGCCACAACGAGAACCACAATCAGAACACCGAGTGCCAACTGCCAGAGATCCGTTAGCCGGGTCAGTTCGGTTTCGATCTCCGTGAAGACGATCGCGCCAAGAATGGGTCCGGCGAGTGATTGCAAGCCGCCGAGCAAGACCATCACAAGACCATCGACCGAGGTCGATACAAACAACACTTCGGGAAAAACACTCCCCTTGGCGAAGGCGAAGAACCCACCCGAAACACCTGCGGCGGCACCTGCCAACGTGAAGGCCAGCCAGCGATGCCGCGTGACATCCACACCGATCGAGGCCGCACGCAGCGCGGAATCCCGCGTCGCCCGCAGGGTGTAACCAAACGGCGCAAACATCACATGACGCAATGCCCAGATCATGGCCGCGCAGACAACGAAGGCGAGGTAATAGAATGTTGTCGGATCGGACGCCCAGGCACTCGGCCAGACCCCCAGTATGCCGTTGTCACCGCCGGTGAAGTCGATCCACTGGAACGCCGCCGACCAGGCAATCTGCGCAAACGCAAGCGTCAGCATGGCCATGTAAATACCTGTCAGGCGCACACAGAACCAACCGAAGACAAGCGCACCCAATGCCCCGGCGAGGGGTGCCAAAAGCAATGCAGGCGCCATACCTGCAGAAAGATGAAAGACAGCCAGTCCAGCCCCATAGGCCCCCAGGCCGAAATACGCCGCATGCCCAAAGGTGATCAGGCCACCGCCCCAAATCAGGAAATGCAGGCTGGCTGCAAACAAGGCCAGAATCGCGATCTCGGTCAGGATCACCACTCCAAAGTCACTGAACAGCAGCGGCGCAATCAGGCCCACACCCAACAATCCCAACCAGCCGATACGGGCCAGCCGGTCAGACGGTCGCAACGGGGGATCGGGATTGCGCACATCTTCGGCGGTCGCAAACTCGGGTTTTCCGAACAGGCCGCTTGGCTTCAACACGAGCGTCACAGCCATCACCAGAAAGATCAGAACAAGCGTGATTTGCGGAAAGATCACCAGACCAAACGCCAACAGAAGACTGATCAGGACAGCGGCAACAAACGCCCCAACAATCGAGCCCATACCGCCGACCACGACGACAACAAAGGCATCCACGATAATGTTCAGGTCCATCGACAGGCTGGCGGCTTGCCGCGGCAATTGCAGCGCACCACCCAGCCCAGCAAGCGCGGACCCCAAAACAAAGGCCGCCGTGAACAGCCAGCGCTGATCAATTCCGAGAGCAGCCACCATCTGCCGGTCTTCCGTCGCAGCACGCAGCAAAACCCCAAACCGTGTTTTCTGAAACAACAGCCAAAGCCCGCCCAGAACACCCACGGACACCCCGATCAGAAACAAGTCGTAGCTGGGAATGGCGTGACCGAGAATATCCACAGCCCCGTCCAGGCCTGGCATGCGAGGCGCGAAGAGGTCATCCGGACCCCAGACACTGCGCGTCAAATCCTGAACGATCAGGACCACACCAAATGTCGCCAGGAGCTGAAACAGTTCCGGTGCCTTATAGATGCGCCGCAATAAAGCGGTTTCGATCACCGCCCCGATCAAGCCAACCGCAACTGCAGCGATCAACAAGGCCAGGAGATAGCCCAGAAAACTGTCGCCCATCACGCTGACGAGGCTGAAGGCGATATAGGCTCCCAGCATGTACAGCGAGCCATGAGCGAAATTCACGACACGCGTGACCCCGAACACAATCGACAATCCGACTGCGATCAGAAACAGCGAGGCTGCACTGGCAAGTCCTGTAATCGCCTGGGCGACGATGAAGCTCACAACATCCTCCAGCGCCCGTCCGCAGCCCTAGAGCAACAGGAGCGGCAAGGCTTTATCCGTCGGGACGCAGCTTCTTAACCGTTTCGTCGTCCGGCAGGTAGTCCGCACCATCGGCATAACGAAAATCGACCATCACACCCCGGCCGTCACGCTTGGCCGTCCGGCCGACATAGGCACCCATGGTCGACTGGTGGTCGAGCGCCCGGAAAGTGATATCTCCAAACGGCGTGCCAAGGCTGAGGTCCTTCATGGCCGCAACCATGGAACCGGTATCTGTCGAACCTGCTTTTTCCAGCATCGCGGCAATCGTGATAATCGTGTTGTAGCCGACGATGGAGCCCGCACGAGGATAGTCGTCAAAGCGTTTCTGATAAGCATCCCGGAATGCATCATGCGCCGGTGTGTCAATCGTCTGCCAGGGATAACCCGTGACAATCCAGCCCTCGGGTGCCTCTGCCTTGAGCGGATCGAGATATTCCGGCTCACCCGTCAGCAAACTTGCGACCTCGCGATCCTTGAACAAACCGCGCAGCTGGCCTTCCCGCACGAACTTCGCGAGATCAATGGAGAAGGTGACGTTGAAAATCGCGTCTGGCTTGGAACGTTCGAGAGCTTGGACAGTCGCACCGGCATCCAGCTTGAACAAAGCCGGCCATTGCGCCTCAACAAATTCAACATCGGGACGCAGTCCCGAGAGAACGTCCTGGAAGGCCTTCACCGCAGACTGACCGTATTCATAATTTGGCGCCACCGTGGCCCACCGCTTGGCGGGGAGTTTGGCCGCTTCCTCTGCCAGCATTGCGGCCTGCATATAAGTCGAGGGGCGGAGCCGGAAGGTGTAGGGATTTCCCTTGGACCAGACAATCGCATCGGACAATGGCTCTGAGGCCACAAACAGCGTCTTGTTGCGATTGGCAAAATCGGCAACCGCCAGGCCGATATTCGACAGGAACGTGCCTGCCAGAAGGTCGACATTCTCACGCCGCACAAGTTCTTCGGCGAACTTGATGGCGTCGGCAGGCTTGCCGCCATCGTCGCGTGAAATCACCTCAAGTGGGCGCCCCAGAACGCCGCCGCCGGCGTTGACCTGTTCCACCGCGAGTTCCCAACCATTGCGGTACGGCACCGTGAAGGCAGCCAGTGGTCCGGTATAGCTGTTGATCTCGCCGATGCGGATCGGGCCGTCCTGCGCCACGGCAGTGCCCAAAGAAAAAACTGAAAAAACCGCCCCGAGCAGGGCTGGAATAGACTTACGAACGCTCATGCGCAGCATGATCGTTTCTCCTTATGCAATCGATGACCTGAGGCGTGTTTGCCACGCTCTTCCGTTCCCCGTTTCGACAATAAACATTTTGTCGTTACGCATCATATGGGCAGTAATAGGGGAAGGTCGAATCCCAAGCAAAGTCGTTTGCGAGATCATGTTTCTGTGGGTTGGAAGACGACTCAGACAATGTCTATAGTTCTCAGGTCCTAGGGGGGAAACTATGACAATAAACGTTGCCGTAATCGGCTCAGGGCCAAGCGGGTTCTACACGGTCGACGCTCTGATGAAGAGTGACAAGGATGTACGGGTCGATATTATCGAACGCCTGCCAACTCCATTCGGTTTGATCCGCGCAGGTGTTGCGCCCGATCACCAAACAACAAAGAAGGTCGTGCGCGTCTACGAAAAGACCGCGCTGGCCGACGGTGTTGGATTTTACGGCAATGTGGAAGTCGGTCGTGACGTCACGATGGAAGAACTCAAGGACATGTACGACGCCATCGTGCTGGCCGTCGGCGCACCACGGGACCGCAAGCTGGGAATCCCCGGCGAGGACAAAGCCGGCGTCTTCGGTTCCGCTGATTTTGTTGGCTGGTACAACGGCCATCCGGACTTCACCGATTTGCAGCCCGATCTGAACACCAGCACCGTCGTTGTCATCGGCAACGGAAATGTTGCCGTAGATGTGGCGCGTGTACTGGTAAAGACCGAAGAAGAAATGACCGCGACTGATATCGCCGATCACGCGGCAGACGCGATCAAGGCGTCCCCTATTACAGATGTCTACATGGTTGGCCGCCGTGGCCCGATCGAAGCAAAATTCACGAATGTTGAGTTGCGCGAGATGGGCAAGCTGGACAATTGCACCCCCATCATCGACCCCTCCATCCTTCCCGACGGCGTTGAAGGCGAATGGTCAGACCGCGACCTGCGCCTCAAGGAACGCAATCTTGCGACGATGAAGGAGTTCCCGGATGTAGATCCGGCCGGCAAGGACAAGCGCGTCCATTTCTCCTTCTATGCCAAGCCAATCGAAATTCTTGGCGGCGACACCGTCGAAGGCATTCGCATGGAGCACACAAAGGTCGAAGATGGTCGTTCGGTTGGCACTGGAGAGTTCTTTGACATCTCGTGCGGATTGGTGATCCCCGCCATTGGGTACTTCTCGGACCCCTTCCCCGGCGTCCCCTTCGATGAAGGTAACGGAATTGTGGTCCACAACGAGGGACGTGTGGGTGATGGTGTTTATGCTGTCGGATGGATCAAACGTGGCCCAACCGGAGTCATCGGCTCCAACAAACCCGATGGCGAGACGGCTGCCGCGCAAATTCTTGAGGATATCGCCGATGGCTCAAAACCCGGCCGCGAGGCGCTGGAAGCCCATCTGGCAGAGCGTTCTGTCCGGATTGTCGGCTACAAGGACTGGCAAACAATTGACGCCGCCGAAGTCAGCAACGCCAAACCCGGCTCGCCCCGTCGCAAATTCGTGACCGTCGATGCGATGGTCGCCGCGCTTGACTGACGTGTCAAACAACCTAGCTGGAAGATACGGGTTCGAGTTTGTGCTTGAAACACGTGTGTAAGCGGATGAAGGTGTTCAACCAACGGTCGGAACTCACTGGCCATATAACAATACAAAAATTCATAGAGTTTTACGGGAAGGAAATGCCCGATGTCTGAAGTAGCGGCCATCGATCGACCGGACGAAAACCGGCAGGAAATTGAATCGGCAGTTGTCCGGTTTGCTGGCGACTCCGGTGACGGAATGCAGCTCACCGGCAGCCAATTCACCATGACGGCGGCGATCTCCGGGAACGACCTCGCGACGTTCCCCGACTTCCCGGCAGAAATTCGCGCCCCTGCGGGCACGACCTTTGGTGTGTCGGCGTTCCAGATCAATTTCGGTGCACGAAAGATCATGACATCGGGCGATCAGCTCGATGTTCTGGTGGTGATGAATCCCGCCGCGCTGATCACAAATCTGGAAGACGTCAAACCGGGCGGAATTGTTATTGCCGATAGCGGCGCGTTTACCGATCGCAATCTCGCCAAGGCGGGATACGAAGAGAACCCGCTCGACAATGACAGCCTCGAAGGATACCGGCTGGTCAAAATCGACATGTCGCGGCTCACGGTTGAAGCCGTCAAGGAATTCGGCCTCTCCAACAAGGAAGCGCTGCGATCCAAAAACATGTGGGCGCTGGGGCTGATCTACTGGATGTATGGCCGCAAGCGTGAAGCTTCGGTCGACTGGCTGAAAAGCAAATTCGCCAAAAACCCGGAAATTGCCGACGCGAACATCGCAGCCCTCAACGCTGGCCACGCCTTTGGTGAGACCGCCGAAATGCCTGCTGAGCTCGGCACCTTTGAAGTCGAAACAGCCGATATCTCGCCGGGCGTTTACCGGACGATCACTGGTGCAGAATCTGTTTCGCTTGGGCTTCTCGCAGGCTCACAGCTCGCCGGGCTCAACATTTCGTTCTGTTCCTACCCGATTACCCCGGCATCGGCCTTGCTGCACCACCTCGCACGCATGAAGGATTTTGGGGTTATCACCTTCCAGGCTGAAGACGAGATTGCAGCAGCCGCTGCCGCGCTGGGCGCTTCATATGCTGGTTCACTGGGGATCACGTCGTCATCCGGCCCGGGAATTGCGCTCAAGATGGAAGCGATCGGCCTCGCCATCGGCACCGAATTGCCCATGGTTATCGTGAACTCCCAGCGCGCGGGCCCTTCGACCGGCTTGCCGACAAAGACCGAGCAATCCGATCTTTATCAGGCTGTTTTCGGACGCAATGCTGACGCGCCGATGCCGGTCATTTCCGTATCGACCCCGTCCGACGGCTATGACGTCGCCATTGAGGCCATTCGAATCGCCACGAAGTACATGACCCCTGTCATGGTTCTGACCGACGGGTACATCACCAACGCATCCGAGCCATGGCTCATCCCGGACCCGTCGACCTATGACCGATTTGACGTCACCTTCCGCACGGATCCGGAAAATTTCCAGCCATTCATGCGCGACGACACCACGCTGGCCCGTCCCTGGGTAAAACCGGGTACGCCGGAGATGATGCACCGTATCGGCGGCATCGAACGGTCCTATGACACCGGCCATATTTCCTATGACCCGGCCAATCACCAGAAGATGACCGATGTGCGCGCGGCAAAAGTGAACGGCATTGCCAACGACATCCCCGAGCAGGAAGTCGCAGTCGGTGCTGCCGGCGGCAAGTTGGCCGTTGTGGGTTGGGGTTCGACCTACGGGCCCATCAACCGGGCTGTCGCCAATCTTCGTGACGAAGGTCTCGATGTCTCCCAGATTCATCTGCGTTACATCTGGCCACTCCCCCGAAATCTGGGAGAACTGCTGCACAGCTATGATCAGGTGCTGGTCGCCGAAATGAACACCGGGCAGCTCCGCACTCTTTTGCGGTCGGAATATCTGGTGCCCGCCGAAGGCCTCAACAAGGTCAACGGCAAGCCTTTCCTCATCGCCGAACTTGAAGACGCCATTCGCGCACGGCTGGAGAATTAAGATGAATGTCCAAAGCCCCCCCGAAAAACTGACCGCACGCGACTACGCGACCGATCAGGAAGTTCGCTGGTGCCCCGGTTGTGGCGACTATGCCATCCTGAAGGCCGTGCAAAACACGCTGGCCGAACTGCAGGCGGACCCGAAGAACACCGTTTTCGTGTCCGGTATCGGCTGCGCCGCGCGCTTCCCCTATTACATGGAAACCTATGGCTTCCACACCATCCACGGCCGCTCACCGGCGGTTGCGACAGGTGTGAAGCTCTCCAACCCGGACCTCGATGTCTGGGTTGTGGGTGGCGACGGCGACATGCTGTCCATCGGTGGCAACCACACGATGCATGCCATCCGGCGCAATGTTGATGTTCAGCTTCTGCTGTTCAACAACCAGATTTATGGACTGACCAAAGGGCAATATTCACCGACCTCAAAGATCGGCACGAAATCACCTTCGACGCCACTGGGATCCATCGACAACCCGGTATCCGCAGCACAATTTGCGCTCGGCGTTGGCGGCACCTTTATCGCCCGTTCGACCGACATCATGCAGAAACACCTTTCGGGTGTTCTCAAGCGCGCCCATGGCCACCGCGGCACGTCCTTCGTGGAAATCTTCCAGAACTGCATTGTCTACAATGACGGTGTCTTCAAGCGCTTCACCGAGAAGAGCGTGCAGGCCGAAATGCAAATCCATGTTGAGCACGGCCAACCGCTCCTGTTCGGCAAGGACAAGGACAAGGGCCTGATCCTGAACAAGGATGAGATGCGGCTCGAAGCCGTCACCCTGGGCGAGAACGGCATTACCGAAGCCGATATTGCTGTCCACGACGAGACCAATCGCTCACTGGCCACCATGCTGGCCCAGATGGACCCGCCGACCATGCCAGTGGCTCTCGGTGTGCTCTATTGCGAAGCCGCACCCACTTACGAAGCATCCGTCCACGCGCAGATTGACCACGCCCGTAAGGATGGTGAAGGTGATCTCGCCAAACTGCTCCATCGCGGCCAAACCTGGACTGTCGAGTAAGCCGACCATTCTCCGGCGAACGTGCCTGCGACCGAGTGGCGCGCCGCCTTGCGAAAATTGTCTGCGGGTTCCACATTTCGATTGAAACTGGAACCCGCACATGACTGCCACAACGGCCAACCCACCCAATCCTGATATCCCCGCACCGCGCGCAAACCGTGCAATCGCGATCTGGCTGTTCGCCTGCGCTGCCATGGTCTTTGCCATGGTTGTAATCGGCGGCATCACCCGGCTTACAGGATCCGGGCTTTCCATGGTCGAATGGCGGCCGGTCTATGGCTTTCTCCCCCCGCTTTCTGCCGAGGCATGGCAGCGGGTCTTCGACCTGTATCGCGCAACGCCCCAATATCTGGAAATCAATGCTGGAATGACCGTTGAGGCATTTCGCGGCATCTTCTGGTGGGAGTATTTTCATCGCCTCTGGGGCCGGATCATCGGGCTGGTTTTTTTCCTGCCCTTCCTCTGGTTTCTGATCCGCGGGCGCATTCGCGGCATGTTGGCGTTGAAGCTGTTTGGTATTTTCCTGCTGGGTGGTGCCCAGGGAGCGCTGGGCTGGTACATGGTCAAAAGCGGGCTTGTTGATATTCCCGAGGTCAGCCAGTACCGCCTCGCGGCGCATTTCTTCATGGCCTTCCTGATCTACGGGCTGCTGATCTGGACCGCACTTTCACTACTCTACCCCGAGCGAAATGCGATCGGCGATGCCCGCCATCACCGGATAAGACAACTCGCCATTGCTGCGCTGGCCCTTGTGGCCATCACCGTTGTCTCGGGCGCGTTTGTCGCTGGCACGGATGCGGGTTTCATCTTCAACACCTTTCCGTTGATGGACGGCAGGATTATCCCACCCGGCTATTTCGAAGACCTCTGGGCATCCTTCGAGGACCTGGCGACAATCCAGTTCAACCATCGCGTTCTGGCGCTGGTCACATTCGCAACTGTGATTTGCGTCTGGTGGCAAAGCCGTTGGCTGGCCTTGATCCCGCGTGCACGCCGGGCCGCAAATGTGCTGTTCATTGCCGCGGTCGGGCAGGTGGCGATTGGCATCACCACGCTGCTTATGGTCGTCCCGGTCTATATGGGCGCCACCCATCAGGCCGGCGCCTTGGTCCTCTTCACGGCCACCATCTGGTTTGTCTTCGAACTCCGCCCGCCTTCACGACAAGCTCACTAACTGCTTTTGATCTCTTTGTAGGCCTCAAGTGCCCGCGTGCGGGCCACCGCATGGTCCACCAGAGGCTCGGGATAGGTCTCTCCCAAGCTGACGCCTGCAGATGCCAAAACCTCTCCAGCAGCCTCCCAGGGCCGATGAAGGAACTTGCCAGGCATCTCCGCCAGTTCGGGCACCCAGCGACGCACATACTTTCCCTCAGGATCGAATTTCTCGCCCTGCGACATCGGGTTGAATATCCGAAAGAAAGGCGAGGCATCCGCACCTGAACCCGCAACCCACTGCCAGTTGCCCGCATTGTTGGCCAGATCGGCATCCACCAGCGTGTCCCAGAACCACGACTCACCTTCGCGCCAATCGACCAGCAGGTCCTTGATAAGGAATGACCCGACGATCATCCGCACCCGATTGTGCATGAAGCCCGTGTGCCAGAGTTCCCGCATCCCGGCGTCAACAATTGGGAACCCGGTCTGTCCACGCTGCCACGCAGCAAGCCCTTCCGGGTTGTCATGCCATGGGAACCCATCGAAAACCGGTTTCCAGTTCCGGGTCGCGATCTCGGGAAAATGAAACAGCAGATGATGATTGAAGTCGCGCCACGCCAGCTCACGCAACAGACTCTCCGCACCTTTTGCACGCGCACCGCCTTCATCCAGCAGGAGCGAGGCCGCACGCCAGACCTGATCGGGGCCGATTTCGCCCCAGTGGAGATGCGGCGACAGGCAGCTGGTCCCGGCTCGATCGGGTCGATCCCGGTCTTCGGGGTAGTCGGCAACCGGGCCATCGAGAAACGCGTGGAGCCGTTCGCGCGCCGCGGTCTCTCCGACGTTCCAGGTCTCGCGCAATCCACCGGCCCAGTCCGGCGCGGTGGGGCAAAGCGTCCAATCCGCAAGGGCGTCACTGTCCAGCGCCGGACCAGGTGTGAGGCTTTCGGGAAGCTCCGCCACATCCGGCAAGTCATAAAGTTCACGCAGACGTCTCCAGAACGGCGTGAAGACCTTATAGGGTCCGCCCTGACCGGTTTCGATCTGCCAGGGCTCCATCAGCAGGGAGCCATTAAAGCTTCCCACGTCCAGACCATCGACCTTCAGGGCATCCTTGATGGCTGTGTCCCGCGCCACCGCACCCGGCTCATAACAGCGATTCCAATAGACGGCGTGCGCCCCGGATTGTGACACGACATCCGCGATCACGTGCCGCGCAGAACCTTTCCGCAGCACGAGTGTCAGACCTTTGGCCCGCAGATCAGCGCGTAAGGATTCAAGGCTCTGGTGCAGCCACCATCGCGACGCACCTCCGTGGGCACGGATATCCGGCGTCTCTTCGTCCAGGATGTAAATTGGGACAATCGGTCGGCCTGAAGCGACGGCCGCCGAAAGCGCCGGATTGTCGATTATCCGGAGATCTTGCCGAAACCAGAGAATGGCAGGTGATTTTGATGACATGATTGGCCCCGAACTCCGTAAGACGTTGCTTTTCTCTACGTCAGGCCGCGCGGTTTGGATCGGGAATCAACTGGTCTCGTCGGAACCTGAAAAGCCCCTTGCGGCCAATCATAAAGACCTGAAAATCAGACGACAGAAGATTAGCAATCGCTGGTTCGGTGGCATTCAGCCCG
Organism: uncultured Alphaproteobacteria bacterium; assembly: GCA_943787745.1. Lineage (GTDB taxonomy): Bacteria > Pseudomonadota > Alphaproteobacteria > UBA6615 > UBA6615 > JABJAG01. Next base: position 82,963 of record CALSNJ010000004.1, read on the forward strand.
CCCGTGAAGGCGCCGAAAGCCGGAAGGATCATCAGTCGGCCATCCGTCGCAAAACACCGGCCGGAAATACGCCGTCCCCGCACACGCACCGCCGCCTTGGGATGATAGTGGCCGATCACCTCCCCTGCGGGGATCGCGGCATCGGGGCCATGGTCCACGTCGTGGCGCAGCAGCAGATTTCCCACCCGCAACTCCGGAGCAGCCTTGCCACCATAGCCATCCGGCGGTGCCGGGTCGTGATTTCCCGCGATCCAGACCCAATCCTGCTTGGCCACCATGCGCGCCAGACGGTTGCGATCGGTCTCTGCCATGCGGGTCTCGCCCGCGAGGTCGTGCAAGGTATCGCCCATGCACACGACGCGTTTGGGCTCGATCCGTTTGATCACATGTTCGAGCCGTCGCAGGGTCTCCGCCGTGTCATAGGGCGGCAGCATCGCGTGGCCCCGCGCGGCAAACGCCGAGCCTTTCTCGAAATGCAGATCGGCAACCAGCAGATCCTCGGTCTCGGGCAGCCAGGCCACACCGGAGTGGTCGAGGACGACGGTTTGCCCACCAACGATGATGGGTATGGTCGTCGGAGATGTGTCGCGTTCAGGCGGCATCGAAACCCAGTTCCTTTGTCCCGGTGTTATCCATGGCCTCAGAGATAAGCTCATCTGCCGATTCGCCGAGCAATTCATCGATGGCCGCGCCGTAGACACTCTCCCGACCGATCTCCAGCAGGATGGGCACGGCCAGCGGCGACACGCGGTCCAGATGCCGGTGGGTGATTTTCCCTTTCACCCGCGCCAGCATCCCGGCCAGCCGACGCACATCGGTCAGGCCCGAGGCCGCATCGGCGCGGGTGGCGCGCAGCAGCACATGGTTGGGCTCGTGGGTGCGCAGCACGTCGTAGATCAGGTCCGAGTTGAAGGTGACCTGCCTGCGGCTCTTCTCTTCGCCGGGATGGCGACGCTGGATCAGACCGGCGATCACGGCGACGTTCCGGAAGGTGCGCTTGAGCATGGAGGATTCCGCCATCCAGGCTTCCAGGTCATCGCCGAGCATATCTTCGGAAAACAGGGACTCCATATCGGCGGCTTCCACCGACCGGGTACTCCACACCCCAATCACATAATCGGTTGCAACAAATCCCAGCGGGTTCAGCCCTGCGCGTTCCATACGTTTGGTCAGCAACATGCCCAGGGTCTGATGGGCGTTCCGGCCTTCAAAGCAATAGGCCACCAGATAGTGCTTGTTGCCACGGGGAAAGCTCTCGACCAACAACCCGTCTCGCGAGGGCAACAGCGAACGCCAGCGTTGAACCTCCAGCCATTCGGCGACCTGTTCTGGCAAGCCGGACCACGTCTTCGGGTCCGACAGGATCGTGCGCACACGGTCGGCCAGATGGGTCGAAAGCGGCAAGCGTCCCCCCACATAGGCGGGCACGGCGGGCGCATCCCCCTTGCCCGGGCGCGTGATGACGCTGGTTTCGCGCAATTCCACGAATTCCAGCAGGCGGCCGGCAAAAATGAATGTGTCGCCTTCGGTCAGGTGATTAACGAAACTCTCCTCCACCTCCCCCAGAACACGCCCGCGCCCCAGCCGCACCTTGAGGGTCGGCGCCTCGACGATGGTGCCGACATTCATCCGGTAGTCGCGGATCGCGGTCTTGCTGGTAATCTCATACAACCCGTCGGATTTCCGGAAGAGCCGCTTGAAGCGGTCATAGGCGCCCAGCGCATAGCCGCCGGTCGCAACAAACCCAAAGACATCGTCATAGTCCTCACGGGTCAGTCCCGCATAGGGGCCCGCCGTTCGGACTTGCTCGAAAAGCGCGTCGCGATCCACAGGTCCGGCGCAGGCCGCACCCAAAATGTGCTGGGCAAGAACGTCGAGGCCACCGGGGCGTTCGGGCACACCATCGAGCGTATGTGCCGCGATGGCATCGAGCGCGGCGCGACATTCGAGCACTTCAAACCGGTTGGCGGGCACCAAGACAGCGCGGCTCGGATTGTCGAGTTGGTGATTGGCGCGGCCGATGCGCTGCAACAGCCGGGTTGCCCCCTTTGGGGCTCCGACCTGCACGACAAGATCAACTGCCGCCCAGTCGACGCCCAGATCAAGTGACGAGGTGGCCACCACCGCATCAAGCTCACCGCGCACCATCGCGGCCTCCACCTTGCGGCGTTGTTCAACGGCCAGACTCCCGTGATGCAGGGCGATCCGGAGGTTGTCCTCGTTCAGTCGCCAAAGTTCCTGAAATACAATTTCGGCCTGGGCGCGTGTGTTCACAAAGACAAGCGTCGTCCCGCCATCTTTGAGCAGATCATAAATTTCCGGAACCGCATGAGCCCCCATATGCCCCGACCACGGCAAGCGGGCGCCGGTCTCAAGGACAGCGACATCCGGTTCGGCGCCATCCACGCCCAGTACAAGCTCCACATCATCGGCATTGGCTGTGGTCGAGAGCCAGCGCCGCAGCCGGTCCGGATCGGCCACGGTTGCGCTCAGCCCGACCCGGCGCACGTGCGGGGCCAGCGCCTGCAAACGCGACAGGCCCAGCGCCAAAAGATCGCCGCGCTTGTTGTCTTCGATGGCGTGCAGCTCATCGAGAATGACACATTGCAGAGAGGCAAAGATCTCCGGCGCATCTTCGTAGGAGAGCAGCAGGGCCAGACTTTCGGGCGTCGTCATCAGCATATGTGGCGGTTTCTTGCGCTGCCGCTGCCGCTTGGATTGTGGCGTGTCCCCGGTTCGGGTCTCGGCGCGGATCGGCAGCGCCATCTCCGCAATCGGCACTTCCAGATTGCGGTGAATATCCACCGCCAGTGCTTTCAATGGCGAAATATAAAGCGTGTGGAGACCGTCTTCGGGCGCATCGCCAGAAATCAAATCCACAAGGCTTGGCAGGAAGCCCGCAAGCGTTTTGCCGCCGCCGGTCGGGGCGATCAGCAGCGCGGATTGCCCGGCCCTTGCCGCTTCAAGCATCGCAAGCTGATGGGCGTGCGGACGCCAGCCACGCGCGGCAAACCAATCCGCCAGAATATTGGGCAGATCCGTCGTCACGTGGCCTCGAAGGCGTCCCGCAGGACGGTCAGTCGTGCGTCCAGCTCACTCGCTTCATAGGGTTTGGCCGGCACCACGCCCCAGATCGGCTGCGGCCAGGACGCATCATGGGCAAAGCGCGCGATCACATGAATATGCAGTTGCGGCACCATATTTCCCAGCGCCGCCACATTGATCTTGTCCGGTGAGAACAGCGACTTCAGAACTTTGCTGGCCCGGGTAATCTCCAGCGTCGCAAGTGCCATATCCTCCGGCGAGAGGTCATCAAAGTCGCGCAGCCCGTCCCGTGCTGGCACCAGCACCAGCCATGGGTAATTGGCGTCCTTGATCAACAAAACCTCGCAAAGCGGCCAGGTCGCAACGGTCTCCGTGTCGGCGGCGAGTTGGGGATGAAGTTCAAAACTGGTCATATTCAAATTCCGTATTTCGGCCCCAGACCTTACCCCGATCCGTCCCCCGGCTCACAGGGTGAAACGCAGTCGATTATCCGGGACGACAAACCAGCCAAATTGCGCGAACATCAAGCATCCGGAACACACGAGTGAGAGCCCTATGAAAGCCGTCTGGTATGAAGAACTCGGACCCGCCGATGATGTTCTGGTCGAGGGCGAAATGGACACGCCTGAAGCCGGTCCCGGTGAGGTTCGCGTGCAGCTCTGTGCATCCGGCATCAATCCGGCTGACGTGAAGCGTCGCGGCCTTGGCACCTATGGGCTGGAGCATCCGCGGATCATTCCCAACAGTGACGGTGCGGGAATTGTCGATCAGATCGGCGACGGCGTTGAGTCCAGCCTGCTCGGGCAACGCGTCTGGCTGTTCAACGGTCAGCGCAGCGGGCGGGCCTTCGGGACGGCAGCCGAATACATCACGCTGGATTCCTGGCTGGTGGCACCCCTTCCCGACGATCTGAGTTTTGCCGAGGGCGCGTGTCTGGGCATTCCCTGCATGACCGCCCATCGTAATGTCTTCGCGGACGGGCCCGTGACCGGCAAAACGGTTCTGATCACCGGTGGCGCCGGGGCCGTCGGCCACTACGCCGTACAGTGGGCCAGACGTGGCGGTGCAACCGTCATTGCCACGGTGAGTGGCCCCGAAAAGGCGGCCCATGCAATTGCTGGCGGTGCACATCACACGGTCAACTATCGCGATGCAGATGCCGCAGAGCAGATCATGGACCTGACCGGAGGCGCGGGTGTCGACCGGATCGTCGAAGTCGATCTGGCGGGAAATCTTGCGATGAGCCTGAAGGTACTCAAGAACACGGGCATGATCTCGGTCTATGCCTCAAACGGCGATCCGGAAAACCTGTTCATGCGTATGGCCCTGAAGAACGTGGTGGTCCGCTTCATGGTCCTCCACAGCGTGCCACGCGATGCCATCGACCATGCCCGCGCGGACATTGCAGACTGGCTGGCCGAAGGCACGGCAATGCACACCGTTGCCGCCACCTTCCCGCTGGCCGCCTGCGCCGAAGCGCACAAATTCGTGGAAAGCGGCCACAAGCTGGGTACCGTGGTGGTCGAACCAAACCAATAGAGGGCCAGCCATGAACATCAAACCCTTCGAATGGACCGTGCTCGGCGTGACCCTGGGGTACACAGCGATCTTCGGTGCGATTTTCATGACCGCAGGAAACAGCGAGTTCCTCTGGTACATCGTTACGATGCTGATCCTTGTCGGACTGGTCGCACTCGGACAACGCAAAGCTGAATTCCCCGCCTGGATTCTCTGGGCGCTGTCGCTGTGGGGCTTTGCCCACATGGCGGGCGGCGGCGTGCCGGTCGCAGGCAGCGTGCTTTATGCCCATGTTGTAGTGCCCGTTTACGCGTCGGGTGATTTTGTCTTCCTGCGCTACGACCAGTTCGTACACTTCTACGGGTTTGGCGTGACCGCAATTGTGCTCTGGTATCTGCTCCGCAGGCATTTTCCGGTCTTGATCGGAACCACGAGCATTCTGGTTTTCCCGGTTCTGGGTGCCATGGGATTGGGTGCGGTGAACGAGATTATCGAGTTTATTGCGGTGGTTGTTTTCCCCAACACCAATGTCGGTGGGTACATCAACACCGCACTCGACCTCGTGTTCAACGCATTGGGGGCGATTGTCGCCATGGTTCTTGTACGCGTGTTCGCGAGCAGGCCCGAGCATCAATCGGCGCAGGTCTAGAGCCCGACCTTACATGCCGTCGCCTTTTGGCCGACGCCGCAGGGATTTTGTGCGGCCGCGTTGCCCCTTGGATTGCAGACGCCGCTCCTTCGACCCCCGGGTCGGGCGGGTCGGCTTGCGCGTGCGCGGCGCCACTGCAGCGCGCCGAAGCAAATCCAGAAGGCGATCTTTGGCGTCTGCCCGGTTGCGCTCCTGAGTCCGGAACCGCTCGGCCCGCAACACAAGCACATCATCATTGGTCATGCGGGTGCCCGCGAGTTTGCGCAGGCGCATCTTCAGATCAGACGGCAAGCTGGGCGAAGCGCCCACATCAAAACGCAACTCCACTGCTGTCGACACCTTGTTGACGTTCTGCCCGCCGGGGCCGCTGGCTCGCACGAACCGCTCCTCAAGCTCCCGTTCGGGAACGAAAACCGTCCGGCTGACCTGAAGACCTTCGGGATCGACCATCAGGCTGGCGGGTGTGCCGCGACCCATTTTTCGGCAAAGGCCCGGTAATCATTGGGGGTACGGCCCAAAATCATGCCGAGCACCTTCCCGTTACCGCCGGGCAGACCATACTGGTCATAATGCTCACACATCTTCACGAAGCCCTCGATGGAATAGTCGTCCTGCCCGCGTTTCTTCGCGGCATCAATCCAGATTTCAATATCGCTTTTTTCGGCACGGATATCCCGTCCGGTAACATCAGCGAAAACGGCCGCCATCGCAGCGTGGCTCAACGGCGCCGGGCTGCACATTTCAAAAGCGCCTCCGGTCCAGCCGTCTTCGGTCAGCATGATGGCCGCAGCCTCACCCACATCATCCAGATCCACGACACTGAGGGGGATTTCAACGCTGTAGAACCGGCGATAAATTCCGGTCTCGAGAATGCTGGGCCATTCCACGCTGATATTCTGCATGTACATGGTTGGCGAAAGGATCGTGTAGGGGACGAGGGATTCTATCAGATATTCCTCGACCCGCAGCTTCTCCCAATGATGCAGCAACTGACTGCATTGGGGATGAACGAGTGAATGGAAGGCAAATTGCGAAACACCCTCCGCCTTTGCGGCATCAATCATGCGCACGCCGATCTCGAACTCATCGCCCTGAAACCGCGGACCGATATGATAGACCCTGTCGACTCCAACCATGGCTGTCTTGAGGTCAGTGTCCGAGCGAAAATCACCAAGAACGACCTCCGTTGCGCCAGCAGCTCTGGTCCGGTCTGCACTTTCTTCACTGCGGGTCAGAACACGGATATCAGCATTGCGTGCGGCGAGTTGGCGAAGAATGGCCAGGCCCGTCGGGCCGGCAGCTCCGGTCATTAAAATCATGCGTCAGATTCCTTTTCATACGCTCGGGACACCTGTTATCCGACCCGCCCTTCTTATCAGATACCGATCAGGCGAGCATCTCATGACATGGAACGGTTATACGTTCCAAAACCTCTAACATTTATGCCATAAATGTCTGGGGGAAGGCTTGTTGGTCTTGGGTGCGGGCGCACTCACATCCTTTGCGGAGGACATGTTTTGAGCACTGTTACATCGGGGGAGATCGACGCCATTACCGGCGACGGTCGGGAACGCAATTTTGCGATTTACGTCCTGTCATTTCTGCTTTGGCCCGTCATTCTGTCGACCTGCATCTACATGACCGCACTTGGTCTCGCGGCAGATCACGCGGCACTGTATTTCAACATCACCTATATCTGCCTGGCACTCGGTCTGTTCACGCTGGAACGCCTCCTGCCCCATGAGCGGAAATGGCTGCGGAACGATGGCCAGATGCTGGCCGATCTGGCGCATACGCTCCTCAACAAGGGCTTTGTCCAGGTTTTGGTGGTTGTCGGTCTCGCCATTGGTGTCGCCGAAGTTGCCGCATCCAAAGGTGGCGGGTTCTGGCCAGCCCACTGGCCGATTGCCTTCCAGATCATGCTTGGCCTCGTGATCGCCGAAGCAGGCCTCTACACCGCCCATCGGGTGGCGCATGAATGGTCCTTTCTCTGGCGTTTTCATGCTGTTCACCACAGCGCACCGCGCCTGTGGTTCTTCAACACCGGGCGTTTTCACGTGGTTGATACGGTGACCAGTATTCTGCTGAGCCAGCCGCTGCTGTTCCTGGCCGGTGCGCCGTCAGAAATCTTTATCTGGGTGACATCGATCACGGCTTTCATTGGCATGCTGACCCACTGCAATATCGAGATGCGGTTCGGGCCATTGAACTATGTGTTCAACACCCCTGCCGTTCACCGTTGGCACCATTCGCGCATCCCTGCCGAAGGCAACAGCAACTACGGCGAGAACCTGATGCTCTTCGACGTGCTGCTCAGGACGTTCTACTGCCCCAAACGTCGACCACCAGCCAATATCGGGATCAACGACCCAATGCCGACCAAGTTCCTTGGCCAGGTCGCACATCCATTCCGCAAGGATCAAAGCACGCTCGCGGCGTCACGAACGGCAATCGACAGCCACTAATGCGCCTATGGCGCATCGCAAGAAATCAGCTGCGTCGAGCTTCGCGCCCAAGCAGAAGCCAGACGAAGGCAATAGCCTGCAGTATCAGCGCGAGACCGAAGGCGGCCTGATACCCGGCCTTGGCGTAACCGCCATCTGCGGCGGCAGGCCAAAGGTTGATCACTTCACCCATGCCCCATTGCAGCGCAAAAGCCATGGCAAAGATCATCAGATTCTGGGCCGTATTGGCCCGCCCGGCCAATCCTGCCGAGAAGGTTTGCGCCAGCACAGAGAAAGCCAGCACACCCGTTGCCCCCATGGCGCCGATGAAGAACCACAGGAGCACCGGCATCTCGGCCCATTCCAGCAGCACCAACACCTGCAGCACCATGAAGACGCCCATCCCCGTGCCTGCAACGAAAATTGTTGGGACGCCACGGCGTGCCAAACGGTCAGCCGCCAATCCGGTGCCGATATTTCCGATTACAAAACCGGCGGCGCCCGCGAGCAGAACAAAGCTGACCGCTTGCGAGTCCAGTCCCGCGACGTCTCGCAACCAGGGGCCGGCCCAAAGCGTCTGGATGGCCAGAAAACTGCCCTGAGAGAACGCAGCCAAGGGTGCGATCCGCCAGAAAGCGCGGCTCACGAATATTCCCTTCAACCCGCCAATGCGGACAGACAAGGGCTCTGCAGATCCAGCGCGCGTGCGTTCGGGAACGACAAACCAGATCGCAACGGCAACAAGTGCCGTCGCGATGGAGAGCGCGATGAAGCCATTGCGCCAGCCGATTTCCGCAACAACCAGCTCTGTCGGGGCCGTGGCCACCATCGCGCCGAGTCCGCCAAAGGCGACAATCAGGCCATTCATCAACGGCAACCGGTCCATCGGGAACCATTCGCTCATTGCCTTAAATGAGCCCATCAGACAGGCGGCCACGCCGAGGCCAATCAACCCACGGCCCAGCACCAACCCCCACAAGCTGTCGCCGAGCGCAAACACCAACGCACCCATTGCGGCAATGACCAAAAGGATGGTTTCCACCCGGCGTGGGCCATGACTGTCGAGATAGACCCCGATGGGAATTTGGGCCGCTGCGAAAGTGATGAAATAAGCGCTGCTCAACATACCGAGCTGTGCTGCCGAAAGCCCCAGCTCAACAGCAAGATCAGGGCCGATCACCGCATTGACGGTGCGATACAGATAGGAAAAGAAATAGCCTGTCGCGAACGGCAGAAAGACCACGGCCATCAGGCGCGGAAGCGAGAGCTTTCGGTCTTCCGCCGCAGGTGCGCTTGGGCTGGTCATACCAGTGATGCCCTAGCGGCCACGAAACTTCGGCTTTTCCCGGTTTTTGAAGGCGTTGTAACCGGCCATATAGTCCTGACTGTCCGCGTAATCGAACTGGGCCTCAAGCTCGGCCCGGCTCAATGGACGCGGGTCGGCGAGCCGCGCCAGAGCGGCCCGATGATAGCGGTGTGACAGAGGCGCCCCATCAGCGATACGGCGCGCGGCCTTCATGACTTCATCTTCGAGATCAGCGTCGGGCACGACCCGTGTCAGCAGGTTTTTCGCAAGCGCCTCCTCTGCCGTAATCGCACGGCCCTCGAGCAGAATTTCAGCCGCAACGGCCCGCCCGCCAGCATCCACCAAGTACTGGACCAGATGGTAGCCGAGGAACAAACCGATATTTTTTGCCGGCACACCAAAGCGCCCGGATTCGCCCGATAGACGCAAATCCGCAGCCAGGGCCAACTCAAAACCGCCGCCGATACAAAAGCCATGGATCATCGCGATGACCGGAAGGCGCGAATCTCGAACAGCCAGAAACGCACGGTCGGTGGCCGCCTCATAAGCCTTCACCTTACGGCGGTCAGACCGCTCAGCCTCGAAATTGGTAATGTCCGCACCCGCGCAAAAGGCTTCCTCACCGGCACCACGCAATATGATGCAGCGCAGAGCATCGTCCTCGCCCAGTATCTCGATCGCATCACCCACAGCAATCCAATCTTCCTGACGCAGGGCATTACGTTTTTCGGGGCGGTGAATTGAAACGATCGCGATATCCTCGCGCCGTTCAACCTGAACGGTATCAGTCATGGCGTTCCTGTTTTTCTTGTTTTCCGGGAAATCCGATTGTTGGCAGTATCCCGCAAAACAAGCGGGCGCGCGAGCAGTTCAGACCGCGCCAATTTTCGGGGACGGGTTTACCTGCAGTCGAGAATCCGAGAACCAGCTGAGCGTGTCTTCAATGGTCTTTCGCTCCACATCGCGGGTGATGAACACAATCCGTGTACGCCGATCCTCAGAAGGCCAGGCATCCAGAACCGCAGGCGGATGAAAAACATGCTGCACACCGTGGATCACCACCGGTTTGTCCATCTCGGCCACATTCACGATACCTTTGATACGCAAAAGATCCGGTCCCTTTAGCATCATGATTGTATCGAACCACTGCTCGAGTGCATCAAGGCGCAAGGGTTCGTCATAGGTCACGCAGAAGGAGCTGATGTGGTCGTCATGGCGGTTCACGTCATGTTCGTGGGTGTGTTCATGATTGTGATCATGGGCGTGGTCGGACGCCTGTTCATCGGCATAGGCTTCATCCTGCAACCAGCGCTCCACGTCCGGGCCTTTGCTGGCCGGGTTGAACAGCCCGGCATTGAACAGAACCTCGGGCTCGACCTCTCCGTTCACGACATGCTGGCGTGGGGCCGCCGGATTGATGAGCTCAAGCCGTGCTTCCAGTGAGGCCGTGACCTTGGCATCCACCATGTCTGTCTTGGTGATCAGAAGACGGTCGGCCACGGCCGCCTGCTTCACGGATTCAAACTGTCGGTTGAGCGTGTCTTCCCCGTTCACCGCATCCACCGTGGCGATCACACCATCGAGGCGAAAATAATTGGTTACCAGCTGATCCGACATCAGCGTGTGCAGGATCGGTGCCGGATCAGCCAGACCGGTGGTTTCGATCAGGATCCGCTCAAAAGACGGAACATCCTCACGCAGGCGCAGCATCATCAGATCGCGCAACGTGTTCACCAGATCTCCGCGCACGGTGCAGCACAGACAGCCGCTGTTGAGCAGCACCATGTCCTCCGCGCCGGTCACCGTTAATTCGTGATCCAGCCCAACCTCGCCGAATTCATTGACGATAACGGCGGATTTCTCCATGCCGGGATGGTGGAGAATATGATTGAGAACCGTCGTTTTGCCGCTGCCCAGAAAGCCTGTCAGCAGAGAAACCGGGATCAATTCAGTCAAACTTTCGGGTGTTTTACCGTTCATTTTCCGCACCTGTCATCACACGCCCGCTTGACATTCCGCGCGGGCAAACCGTTATAACACGCCCAGAACCGGGTGGCACAAAGTCCGCCCTGCAAGGAAAGCATCGAAGATGAGTGAAACCGGCAATTCCATGTTCGCACAACGTGTCTCCATCGAGCAGGTCGAGGAAGGTCATGAACTGGCCCCGAAGTTCGACGCAGATGGTCTGATGCCTGTGGTCACCACTGACGCGACAAGCGGCGAAGTGCTGATGCACGGCTATATGAACGCGTTGGCCCTGACCAAGACCATCGAAACCGGCGAGGCCCATTACTGGTCCCGCTCCCGCAAGGTGCTTTGGCACAAGGGTGCCACTTCGGGTCTGGTACAGAAGGTTCAGGAAATCCGGATTGACGATGATCAGGATGCGGTCTGGCTATTGGTCGATGTCCAGGGTGGTGCGAGCTGCCATGTGGGGTACCGCTCGTGCTTCTACCGTTCGGTCCCGGTCGGTGCCGACGCTGATGCGCCCGTCGCATTGAACTACGAAGAATCCGAAAAGGTCTTCGACCCTGTTGAGGTTTATGGCGACGCGCCGAACCCGACGAAGCTTTAAACGGTACGGAAATCGACCAAGCTTGGTTGTCATACGCGGACTTGAGCCGCGTATCTCGCCTCCACCCCAGCGAGATGCCAGGGTCAAGCCCGGGCATGACAATATCTCTTAGACCGTTTCCGATTCGATCAGACCCGCGACAAACCTCGCCATAACATCAAGCACCGCCTCGGGCTGATCGCGTTGCGGAGAATGACGGCAATCGGGGATGAGCAGGGTCTCGGCCCGGCCGCTCACTTGTGCGGCAATCGTATCAAGTTGCGCGCCAGAGCCATATTCATCGCCTTCGCCCTGGAGCACCAGAACCGGTGCCGTGATGCCGGACAGATATTCCTCGATGTTCCACGCACGGAAGGCGGGGTTAAGCCAGATGTCGTTCCAGCCCCAGAAGGTTGCATCGCCATCGGTGTGATGACGCCCGATACGTGCCGGCAGATCGGTGGTCTCATAAGCGCCCTTGGCGTCCTCAATCCCGGCGATGGTGATGTCTTCGACGAACACATGCGGTGCCATCACCATCAGCCCGCGCACCGGCCACTTGGCGGCACCCGCATGAATCAGTGAAATCGAGCCGCCATCGCTGTGGCCAACCAGAATTGCATCATCAAGGCCTAGCGCGTCTCGCAACGCGGGCAGAACCTCCAGGGCCTCGCGATGCATGTAGTCCACCGCACGCTTGCCTTCCAGAACGTCCGATCCGCCGTAGCCATAGCGGGACCAAACCAGCGCGGGCAGCCCTGTCCGTTCAGCCAACTGCGCCGGAAAATCACGCCACAATCTCGCTGAACCCAGCCCCTCATGAAGAAAGACCAGCACCGGCTCTCCCGCTTGCCGTGGCCGGGTCCAATAATGTTCCAGCCGGCGGCCGGTCACGGTGACATATTCGATCTTCGGGGACACACTTTCGCTCATCGCTCTTCCAGTTTCTGCTTGTCGTCAATTGGTCGGAGACAGGCTGCACAAGCTCCACAAACGGGCCTGTGTGACCTATCCTGCCAACCACACCACTGGTCTTCTACCCGGAAACAAGCGAGCATTGCGATCCCATGATCGCCTTTGACACCCATCCCGATCAATACAAGCACTGGCGTCTGTCGGTCGACGGTCGCGTCGCAACCTTGACCCTTGATGTGGACGAGGCCGGCGGTCTGGTCCCGGGCTATGAGCTGAAACTGAACTCCTACGATCTCGGCGTCGATATCGAGCTCTATGACGCGGTCCAGCGGCTGCGCTTCGAACACCCCAACGTCGCCGCTGTGGTCGTGACCTCGGCGATGGAGCGCGTGTTCTGCGCCGGGGCAAACATCCCGATGCTCAAATCTTCCAGCCATGGTCACAAGGTGAACTTCTGCAAATTCACCAACGAGACCCGCAATGCCATTGAGGATGCCAGCGCCAACTCCGGGCAGGCCTATATCTGCATGGTGAACGGCACGGCAGCGGGCGGCGGCTATGAGCTGGCGCTGGCCTGTGATGAAATCCTGCTGGTCGATGACGGATCAAGCGCGGTGTCCCTGCCCGAGGTGCCCTTGCTCGCCGTCCTGCCGGGCACCGGCGGCCTGACCCGTGTGGTCGACAAGCGTCATGTGCGGCGCGACCTCGCGGATTTCTTTTGCACCACCGGCGAAGGCGTGCGTGGAAAACGGGCGCTGCAATGGAAGCTGGTCGATGCGTTGGTCCCCCGCTCCAAACTGGACGACACCGTTGCCCAACATGCGGCAGATCGCGTCGCGGATTCCGACCGGCCCGCCACCGCAAAGGGCATCGAACTGCAGCCCGTCAGACGCACCATCGGCACCGACGATATTGCCTATCCAAATCTCTCCATCACAATCGACCGCGACCTTCGCACCGCGACCTTCACAGTGAACGCACCCACGGAGACACCCCCGGCAGACCTGGCCGCCATTCATGCGGCTGGCGTTGACTACTGGCCCTTGGCGATCGCCCGCGAACTGGATGACGCGATCCTGCATCTGCGCTTCAATGAAGAGGAAATCGGCACCTGGGTCTTTCGGACAGAAGGCGATCCGGAATTGGTTGCTGCGGCGGACGAAGCCCTGCTCGCCCATTCCGATGACTGGCTCATCCGCGAGATCACGCTGTATCTGCGACGCACGCTCAAGCGCATCGACGTGTCATCGCGCTCACTGATCACTCTGATCGAGCCCGGATCGTGTTTTGTCGGCACCCTTTTCGAGTTGGCGCTCGCAGCCGACCGGTCCTACATGCTCGATGGCGGTTTTGAAGGCAGCAACACGCCGCCAGCGACCATCCGGCTGACCGGTATGAACACCGGGCCACTGACCATGTGCAACGGTCTGACACGCCTGCAAACGCGCTTTTACGGCGATGAACCCGCGCTCGCAGCCGCACTGGCCGAAACCGGTAACGACCTTGAGGGGTTAGACGCCGCGGAAATCGGACTTGTCACCTTTGCTCCTGATGACATCGACTGGGAGGATGAGGTCCGCCTCGCCATCGAGGAACGCGCCGCCTTCTCCCCCGATGCGCTAACCGGCATGGAAGCAAGCCTGCGCTTCCCCGGCCCAGAAACGATTGAAAGCAAGATTTTTGCCCGCCTGAGCGCATGGCAGAACTGGATTTTCCAGCGCCCAAATGCTGTGGGCGATGACGGAGCACTTGAATTGTTTGGCACTGGCAAGCAACCTGAATTTGATCGGAAACGGGTCTAACGCCATGAATATCGACTACAATGAAACCATCCCCAACAATGTGGACCTCGGTGATGACCGCCGCCTGCTCCGCGCGCTTGAGCGCTGGCAGCCCGCCTATATTGAATGGTGGAAGGAGATGGGTCCGGTCCAGTCGGACATGCACAAAATCTATCTGCGTACCGCGGTCAGCGTCGACACCGATGGCTGGGCCCATTTCGATTATGTCCACATGCCCGAATATCGATGGGGCATCTTTCTCAACCAGCCCGAAAAAGATCGCAAGATCGGCTTCGGTGCGCACAAGGGAGAGGATGTCTGGACAGATATTCCCGGCGAGTACCGCAGTGAACTCCGTCGCCTGATCGTCACACAGGGCGACACCGAACCCGCCTCGGTCGAACAGCAGCGTCAGCTCGGCCGGACAGCGCCCTCGCTTTATGACCTGCGCAATCTCTATCAGGTGAATGTTGAAGAAGGCCGCCACCTCTGGGCCATGGTCTACCTGCTGCACGCCTATTTCGGACGTGACGGCCGCGAAGAGGCCGACGAGATGCTCGAACGCCATGCGGGAGACCCGGACCGCCCTCGTATCCTGAAAGCTTTCAACGAGGAAACCGCGGACTGGCTGTCCTTCTTCATGTTTACCTATTTCCAGGACCGGGACGGCAAGTTCCAGCTCGCCGCGCTGGCCGAAAGCGGTTTTGACCCGCTCGCGCGCACCTGCCGCTTCATGCTGACCGAAGAAGCTCACCACATGTTCGTGGGCGAAACCGGTATCATGCGCGTCCTGCAGCGCACCTGCGAGTTGATGAACCAACACAACACGGATGATGTCCGCCCCTATGGCGGGATCAATATCAACACGATCCAGAAATGGATCAATTTCCACTATTCGATCTGCCTCGATCTCTTCGGCTCGGAGCGTTCGACCAATGCGGCGAACTACTTCTCCATGGGCCTGAAGGGACGCTATCGAGAGAGCAAGCTCGACGACGACCACAAGCTCGACGGGGAACAAGTTGAAATTCCGAGAGTGACCGAGAACGGGATCGGCTCTGAAACCATCGCAGCCCTGACGACCATGAACCTGAAGCTGCGACAGGATTACACCAAGGACAGCCAACGCGGTTTGAACCGATTCAACAAGATGATCGATGCCCATGACATCGACGCGACACTGAGCCTGCCCGCCGACACCTTCAACCGCTCCATCGGCATCTATGCCGGGATCAACGCCACGCCCGAGGGCAAACTGATCTCCGGCGAAGAGTGGGCCGCCTCAAAACACGCCTGGCTGCCGACCGACGACGATCACAAATATGTTCGCTCGATCATGATACCCGTCACCGCGCCCGGTAAAATGGCAAGCTGGATCGCACCGCCCAAACGTGGCATCCATGGCCAGCCCATCGATTACGAGTATGTTCTTTTCCATTAGGAAACGGAACTCGCCGCCGTATGCGCGGAGGATTAAGAAACATGAACCCCAACACCGTCGCAGTCGATAGCACTGTCAGCCCGGCCAAACTGACCTTCGCCAACAGCTTCAACGTCGCCGTTCCCTTTATTGACCGCCATGTCACTGAAGGACGTGGCGATAAAGTTGCGATCCGCACAACTGATGGTGACACCACCTATGCCGAACTGCTGGAAGGCGTAAACCGGGCTGGCAACGTGTTGATCAGCCTGGGGTTGAAACCCGGCGACCGGGTTCTCATGGTGGTGAAAGATTCACCCACATTCCCGTTCCTGTTCTGGGGCGCCATCAAGGCAGGCTTCGTGCCGGTCCCGGTCAACACATTGCTCCACGCCAAGGACTATCAGTACATGGCGATCGATTCCGACGCGGCCTGCGTTGTCTGGTCGCCGGAGTTTGAGTCCTGTATTCGGGCGGCACTTGACCGGATGGCGATACAGCCGCTTCACCAGTTCCCCACCGAGGGAGACGGCAAAACCTTTGCATCCCTTCTCGCCAACGCCTCGACAGACCTGAACCCGTTTCCCGCGTCTGCAGATGCAGACTGTTTCTGGCTGTACACTTCGGGCTCGACCGGCGACCCGAAGGGCGCGGTACACGCGCATAAGGACATGGTCGTCACCAGCCAGTATTACGGTGTTGAAACCCTCAGCATCACCGAAAAGGACATCTGCCTGTCTGCGGCAAAGCTGTTTTTTGCCTATGGACTGGGCAATGCCATGACCTTCCCATTCTGGGTCGGCGGGCAGGCCGTGCTGTGGGGTGGCCGCACAACGCCCGATAGTATGTTCGAGCATATCGAGCGATTTAGACCGACTCTCTATTTTGGTGTCCCAACACTGTTTGCCACTCAGCTTCAAACCCTGTCACATACCTCTCCGGATCTCTCGAGCCTGCGCGTGTGCGTGTCCGCCGGAGAGCCGCTCCCCGCCAATATTTTCAAGCGCTGGGAAGCACGTACAAATCTCAAGATCCTCGACGGCATCGGAACGACAGAAAACCTCCACATCTTCATCAGCAACCGGCCCGATGACGTTCGCACCGGCGTCAGCGGACGCCCTGTCCCCGGATATCAAATCAAAATCGTGAATGACAAAGGCGGCCCCGTGAAACAGGGCGAGATTGGCCATTTGATGGTGCGCGGCCAATCCGCCACATCACGTTACTGGAAACTGCCCGAACGCACGGAAGCAACTCTGGTCGATGGCTGGCTGCGCACCGGAGATTCCTACTATCAGGACGAAGACGGTTATTACATCTGCTGCGGACGCAGCGATGACATGCTCAAGGTTGGCGGTATCTGGGTGTCTCCTGTGGAGATCGAATCGCGCCTGATGGACCACGAGGCCGTCCTCGAAGCTGCCGTGGTGGGCCGCACCGACGATGATCAACTGGTCAAGGCCGAAGCCTTCATCATCCTTGATGAAGGCCACACGGCCTCCGATTCACTTGCAGAGGCATTGCAGGCCTTCTGCAAGGCTGGTCTCGCACGCTACAAATACCCACGTTGGGTGCATTTTGTGGATGAGTTGCCCAAGACCGCGACGGGGAAAATTCAAAGATTCATCCTGCGGGCCTGACCCGGATCACGCCGCAAACACGCGCCCCCTTTTCAAAGGAAGAGCAGGCCATGGAACTTCACCCGCAAATCCGCAAAGCCGTCGGCATGATGGCCGGCGTGAGCTTTCCCGACCTGAGCCCGGGCGAAGCACGCGCCGTGCTGCGTGAACGGGTCGCCATCCTCAACCAACCACCTGTGCCGCTCCGCCGGGTGATGGACCTCTACCCGTCAGGACCGGGCGGGCCGGTACCCCTGCGCGTTTATGTTCCGGTGACCGCACCGACCGACGAAGCCCTGCCGGTCGTCGTGTATTTCCACGGCGGCGGCTGGACCATCGGCTGTCACGACACCGTAGAGCCGCAATGCCGCTACATGGCCAATGCAGCACGCGCCATCTTCGTGTCGGTCGAATACCGGCTGGCGCCCGAGCACAAATTTCCCGCTGCCTTCGATGATTGCCAATGGGCCGTGCGCTGGGTGCACGAACATGCCGCCGAACTCGGTGCCGATCCCACCCGCATTGCCGTCGCGGGCGATAGCGCCGGCGGCAATCTGACCGCCGTGACCGCCCAGCAATTGCGCGAATCCGGCCCAAAACTGGCTGCGCAGGTGCTGATCTGTCCGATCACCAATCTGATCTTCGACACCCCTTCCTACATCGAAAACGCGGAGGGGCCCGTCCTCACGCGGCGCATGCAGGACCGCTGGGTAGAGAACTATCTCGATGACGAAGCGCTACGACACGACCCGCGTGTCTCGCCATTGCTGGCCAATGACTTTGCGGGGCTTCCCCCAGCCACGGTGATCACGGCGAGCCATGACCCTCTGCGGGATGAAGGCATCGCATATACCGAACGCCTCGTTGCGGCGGGCGTGCCGGTGCGCCAGCGCAACTGGGAAGGCTACACCCACCTGTTTCCAAGCATGGGCGGCTATGTGGATGCCGCCTTCGAGGCGCTGGACTTTGCTGCCGGGGGATTGCGGGAGGCGTTTGAAGACGCCGGCACCAACAAGTCGTAACCCGGACCGCTCAGACCGACAGGATTCTGCCGTCATCGCGAGCCCCGAAGGGGCGCGGCGATCCACTGTCAGACTGGATTGCTTCGTTGCTGCGCGCCTCGCAATGACAGAAAGGCCACGCTCTATTTCTCGTGGATGACGTTCTGCGAACCATCCGCACCCATGAACACCACCAGAATTCGCACAGGCACATCGCCATCATTGATGCCGTTATGGGTCACAGTTTCGGCTTCCATGAAGGCTTCGCCCTTACGATAGGTGCGCTTGCCATGGGTGCCGTAGTCCACGGTCACCTGACCCTCAAGAATATAGCCGTATGTCGGGACACCATGACGGTGCGGACCGGTTTCCTCGCCGGGTTTCATGGTCACGATCAGGCTGGTGACCTTTGCCGGACCCGATTCGGGATAGACCAACGTCTCGCCAACGATGTTCTTCGAGCCGTCGAACAACGGCACAACCCGGGCGTAGTCATCGGCAGCCAGGAGCGGCGTGGTCGCAAGGCAGAACAGCAATGCGAGAGGGAAAGAGCGTTTCAAGCGCATGAGTTGGATACCTTCGATTGAATTATGACAGGGGCCCTAAACCCCCAGATACCGCTCCTGCAGCGCCTTGTCGGCACGGAGTTCATCTGACGTGCCGTTCCAAACAACACGGCCCTTTTCCACGATGTGGTGGCGGTCGGCGATCCGGGTGAGTGCGGCGACGTTCTTGTCGATGACCAGAATCGACTGCTTCGCAGTCTTGAGGTCGGACAGGCAGGACCAGATTTCCTGACGGACCAGAGGTGCCAGACCTTCGGTGGCTTCATCCAGGACCAGAAGTTTGGGGTTGGTCATCAGGGCGCGACCGACCGCGAGCATCTGCTGCTCGCCACCGGAAAGCTGATTGCCGGCGCTTTCCAGACGCGGCGTGAGCCCGGGGAACAGGTCGATCACCTTGTCGAAGGTCCAGCTTTCGCCTTCGCCCTCGCGCGGACGTGCCGTCGCGACCAAGTTTTCACGGACGGACAGGTTCGGAAAAATCTGCCGGCCCTCGGGCACAAGACCGATCCCGGCCTGTGCCACCTTGTGAGACGGCAAACCGTGGATCCCCAGACCATCAAACATGATCCGCCCGGCATCCGGGCGCAGGATGCCCATAAGTGCGCGGATGGTCGTCGTCTTGCCCATGCCGTTGCGGCCGAGCAGGGTGGCGACCTCTCCGGCACCGATGGCAAAATCCATCCCGAACAGCACTTGGCTGTCGCCATAGGAGGCATTCAGGCCACGCACCTCAAGCATCAGACGATCTCCTCTTCGCCCAGATAGGCTTCGCGGACCGCAGGATCGTTGCGGATGTCATCCCGTGCGCCCGTGGCGATGACCTTGCCGTAGACGAGCACCGTGATCCGGTCGGCCAGCGCGAAGACGGCATCCATGTCGTGTTCAACCAGCAGCATGGTGTAGTCACCCTTGAGCGCCCGCAGGAAGGTGATCATGCCCTGACTTTCCTCCGGGCCCATGCCGGCCATCGGCTCGTCGAGAAGCAGGAATGTCGGTTCGGTTGCCAGCGAGATCGCGATCTCCAACTGGCGTTGTTCGCCATAGGCGAGATCACCGGCACGGACCTCCATCCGGTCGCCAAGCCCGACCCGCTCGAGCAAGGCACGCGCGGGATCGATCAGACTGGTATCACGTGATACCGGCTTCCAGAACCGGAAGCTGTGACCCTGGGTCGCCTGTACCGAGAGCATGACGTTCTCGAGGGTTGTGAAATCCCGGAAGATACTGGTGATCTGGTAGGATCGTGCCAGGCCCGCGCGCACCCGCGCCGGACCGGCCATGCGCGTGATATCCCGCCCGTTGAACAGGATATTGCCCGCATCCGGACGCATCTCACCCGAGAGCATATTCACCAGCGTCGTCTTGCCCGCGCCATTGGGACCAATGACGGCGTGAATCTCGCCGGTTTCCACCGACAGGGATAGATTGTCCGTCGCGGTCAGGCCGCCGAAGGTCTTGATCAGGCTGTTCGCACTCAGTGCGACGGGTTTGGTCATGGCATCACTCACGGCGTGACTTCGGCGTCAGAAGCCCGGCAATACCGCCGCGCGCAAACAGTACAACCAGAACCAGAAACGGCCCGAAGATGATGTGCCAGTGATGGGTCCAGCCCGCGAGAATTTCCGACAACATGAGGAAGACAAACGCACCCGTGACCGGCCCGAACAGCGTCGACATACCGCCGAGCACAACCATGAAGATCAGCTCACCCGAGCGGGGCCAGTTCATCATGTCCGGTGAGACAAAACGCTCAAAATTTGCCTGCAACAGTCCCGCGATACCGCACATGATTCCGGCGATGACAAAGGCGGTCAGGCGATACCGGTAGGTCGCAACGCCAATGGACTGAACCCGTGCATCGTTGGATTTGGCCGCGCGCATGATATTGCCAAAGCGGGAGTTCACAAGACGCCAGCTGACCAGCACGCTCGCCACTAGGAAGGCGAAGATCGTGTAATACATGGTCATTTTGTCTTCGAGGGAGAAGAACGAGACCCCGAAATCGCTGCGCGCAAGGATGTTCAGGCCGTCATCGCTGCCATAGCGCTCCGCGCTGACCGACAGGAAAAAGATCATCTGCGCCAGCGCCAGGGTGATCATGATAAAATAGACACCCTTGGTCCGCAGGCTGATCGCCCCGAAGATCAGCGCGATCAGGCCGCTCAGGCCGATGGCGAGCGGCCACTGGATCCAGGCATTGGTCACCCCGTGAAAGGCCAGTATGCCCACTGTATAGCCGCCGATCCCGAGATAGACCGCGTGGCCGAAGCTGATCAGCCCGCCATAGCCCATGATCAGGTTGAGACTGACCGCCGCAATTCCCCAGATCATGATCCGGGCAAACACAGTCACATAGAAGGTTTCACCGATGGCGGGCGCCACAAAGGGCGTCAACGCGAAGATCACCATCACGACGGCGGTGAACATGTTTGCCGGATTCTTCAGTGCATTCATTGTGCACCTTTTGGCGGGAACAGCCCTTGTGGCCGGAAGAACAGGATCGCGGCCATCAGGATATAAATCAGCATCGAGGAGACAGCCGGACCCGCGGACTCCGCCGCGTTGGCGGGCAGGAACAGCAGCAGCAGGACGTCCAGAAACGAACGGCCCAAAGTATCAATAAGACCGGTGACGATGGATGCGATGAACGCGCCGCGTATCGAACCGATCCCCCCGATCACGATCACCACAAAGGCGAGGATCAGAACATCCTCCCCCATGCCAATGGCCGCCTGGGTGATCGGCGTGATGATCAGCCCGGCCAGCCCGGCAAGCACTGCCCCGATCCCGAAGACGATAGAGAAAAGCTTGGGAATATTCACACCGAGCGCCCCAGCCATGGTGCGGTTCGACGCCCCGGCCCGGATCAGCATGCCGATCCGGGTCTTGCCGACCAGCAGATACAGGCCAAAGGCGACCAGCAGGCCGATCACGATGATCACGATCCGGTAGACCGGATAGGTGATGCCAAAGCCCAGCGAGACAATTCCGTCCAGATAATCAGGCAGCGGCACCACAAGACCTTCGGGGCCCCAGATCAGGCGGACGGCCTCGTTGAAAAACAGAATCAGCCCGAAGGTCGCAAGCACCTGATCGAGGTGATCGCGCGGATAGAGCGTGCGCAGGGTCGTCATTTCGACGACGACTCCGATCACCAGCATCGCCGGCACCATCAGGATCACACCGAGCACAAACGACCCGGTCAGCAGCGCAAAGGTGCCACCGACAAAGGCCCCGATCATGAACATTGAGCCATGGGCCAGATTTACCAAATCCATGATGCCGAAGACGAGCGTCAGCCCGGCGGCCATCAGGAACAGGATAATCCCGAGCTGAAACCCGTTTAGAACCTGTTCGGTGAGAAGGACGTAATCCATAGCAACTGGG
Organism: uncultured Alphaproteobacteria bacterium; assembly: GCA_943787745.1. Classification (GTDB taxonomy): domain Bacteria; phylum Pseudomonadota; class Alphaproteobacteria; order UBA6615; family UBA6615; genus JABJAG01. The sequence continues at coordinate 105,168 of CALSNJ010000004.1, forward strand.
TAATCAGGCCGGAGCAGACATGCAAGCGGGGATACCGAAGTATCCCCGCGGGCACATTAGCTTTCCGAAACCCAATCAGGGCATCTTGCACTGGCTGGCATAAGGATCCTGATGGTCCTTGAGAACCACGCGACCCCCAGCCGTGGTCCAGTTGCCGTCGGCATCCTTGACCACCGTGCGTTCATAGAAGTTCTGGATGGGGAAATGATTGTTGCCCATCGTGAACTTGCCACGCACAGACGGGAAATCCGCTTTCTTGAGCGCGGCGCGCATGCCAGCTGTGTTGAGCACGTCACCATTCACCGCCTCGATGGCCGACTTGATGTACATGATCGAGTCATAGCTTTGCGCGGCATAGAAGGACGGATAGCGACCATATTTGGCCCGGAAATCCGCCACAAACTTCTTGTTGGCGGGGTTGTCCAGATCCGGCGCCCAGAACTGGGTCATCTTGGTGCCCAGCACGGTTTCCATATTGGCCTTCTGGAAAAGGGGCAGACTGATCGAATCCAGTGTGTAGACCGAGTAAAGCGGCACAGTACCGGCAAGACCCGCCTGCTGGTACTGCTTGATGAAGGCCGGTCCGGCCGGCCCCGGGTAGAAGGTGAAGACACCTTCAGGCTTGGCGGCCTTGACCTTGGAGAGTTCTGCAGACCAGTCACGCTGGGACGGCCAGACGGTCATGTCCTTGCCGACAATCTTGCCCTTGAAGGTGCGTTCCACGCCAGCAACCATATTCTGGCCCGCCGCATAGTTCGGTGCCACCAGATAAAGCGATTCAACGCCCTCCTGATTCAGCAACTCACCGAGCGCCATCGGCGTCTGGTCATTCTGCCAGGCGATATTGAAGAAGTTCTGATTGCATTGGGCACCTGCGAGCGGCGACGGGCCGGCATTGGCGCTGATCAGGATCTTGCCTTCATTGAGAACCACAGGCGCAGAGGCCAGCAGGACGTTGGACCAGATGTAACCGGCCACGATGTCGACATTGTCGCTGAGCACCAGACGTTCGGTCGCCTGCTTGCCCTTCTGTGAATTGAATTCATCATCAGCGTAGATAATCTCGACATCGAGATTGGCCATCTTGCCACCAATATGCTCAACCGCCAGATCAACAGCATCGCGCATATCCTTGCCGATCACCGCCACCGGCGTGGTCAAGGTGGTGACAAAGCCGATCTTGACCTTGTCGGCAGCCGCAGGGCTTGCCAGGAGAGTCAGCAGTGCTGCTGATCCCACGATTTTTTTCAACATTTTCAGTCTCCTCCCTGAAAGATTGGCGCTATCGGAACACAACACTCCCCATAAGAAAAGCGCCCGCCGGGTAAGCCTTTGGATTGATGTCCTAGCGGGTAAAAGCTCCACCCTCTTTTGCCAGCCTTGTAAGCAACGGCGAAGGCTCCCAGAGCTTGCCGTGTTCGGCGTGAAATTCCCTCACCCGTTGGTCGATTTCCGGCAGGCCGATTTCGTCGGCCGTAAACATGATCCCACCGCGCCAGCGCGGATAAGCAAAGCCGTAGAGCCACATGATATCGATATCCGAAGCCCGTGCCGCGATGCCTTCATCGAGGATTTTCGCGCCTTCATTGATCGCGGCGTAAAGACACCGTTCGCGGATTTCATCATCGGATATGTCGCGACGCGGGGTCCCCTGCTCTTTGGCAACTTCGATGGCAATGGCCTCGGTTTCAGGATCGGGCACCGGGCGGCGACCGCCGTCCTCATAGCTGTACCAGCCCTTGCCGGCCTTGATTCCAAAGCGACCCAGCTCACACATCCGGTCGGCCAGATGCATGTAGCGATGCGCGGGGTCATGCTGATCGGCCAGCGATTGTCGCATCCGCCAGCTCACATCCAGCCCGGAAAGATCGCTCACGGCCAGCGGCCCCATGGGCATACCAAGTCCGGTCAACACGGCGTCCACTTGGGCTGGCGACGCGCCCTCCTCAACCAGAAATGTTGCCTCCCGGACCATCGGCAAACGCGAACGATTGGCGATAAAACCATGGCAAACCCGGGCCAGCACGCCGATCTTTCCGGTTTTCTTGGCCAGTGCCATGCCTGTCGCGATGGCATCCGGCGCGGCCTTGGCCGGACGCACAACTTCGAGCAGCCGCATGGCGTTGGCGGGTACGAAGTAATGCAGACCAATCACATCTTCCGGACGGGACGTCGCGGCGGCGATTGCATCGATATCCATATAGGACGTGTTCGTCGCAAGGATCGCGCCCGGTTTGGCGACCTTGTCCAGATCGCCGAAGATCTGCTTCTTCACATCAAGGTCTTCAAACGCGGCCTCGATCACCAGATCGGTGTTCGACAGCGCCTCAAACCCAACGGCACCGGTAATCCGCGCGAGGCGTTCGTCTTTCTCCGCCGCATCAATGCGTCCGCGCTGGACCATCCCGTCATACAGCTTGACGATCTCCGTCATGCCGTTGTCGAGTGCCTCCTGGGATGTCTCGACGACTGTCACCGGCAGCCCGGAATCGGCCAGGCTGGCCACGATTCCCCGCCCCATGGTGCCTGCCCCAATCACACCCGTGCTGGCGATCTCACGTGGTGCGATCTCCTTGCCAATATCGGGAATTTTCGAAGCTTCACGTTCGGCAAAGAACGCGTAACGCAGTGCCTGGGACTGATCGCTGTTCTTGCAGAGCTCAAACCGTTTGCGATCAGCCTGCACCGCGTCCGGATAGGACATCGTCATGCCATCGACAACGCTGTCGATCGCCTGATGGGGAGAATCCTGACCTCGCATCCGGCGGTTTGCGAGCTCGCGATATTTCTCGATGGTCTCGGCGTGGTCTTCGGGAGACCCGATGCCCGTACGCGGTTCGCTGGAAATACGCCGCGGTGTGCCATCGGCGATGATCTTCTCTGCAAAGGCGACCGCGCCCGCGCGCAGATCACCCTCGATGAGGTCATCAACGATCCCGTATTCCAGAGCTGTGGCCGCACCCACCGGTTTGCCAAGGACAATCAGCTCCAACGCATGATCCAGCCCGGCCACCCGGGGCAGCCGCTGGGTGCCCGCCGCACCCGGGAATATGCCGAGATTCACTTCCGGCGTGCCCATACGGGCGCTGGGAACGGCAACGCGGAAATGGCAGCCCAGTGCCAGCTCCAACCCGCCGCCCAGGGCAGTGCCGTGAATCGCGGCCACGATGGGTTTCTCAATCGTATCGAGATGATCAACAATCGCGATCAGATGCGGCTCAAGGGTCGGCTGGTCAAACTCCCGGATATCCGCACCTGCCGGGAATGTTCGCCCCAAACCGATCAGCACAATGGCTTCCACACTGTCATCGGCTGCCGCGCGATCCACCTGCGCCATAATGCCTTCGCGCACCCCGATTCCCAGCGCGTTGACCGGTGGGTTATCGATGGGCAGAATTGCAACGCGGCCTTCGGTTTCATAACCGACGAGATCACTCATTTTCATCCCCTTATCAGGGCGCCGGTTCGTTGAATTTTACCGCCAGCGCGTCTGTGGTGGCCATGATGCGGAACCGCGTGCGTGCGGTCAATTGGAGTAGAAACGTGGCAAAATATTCCCATCCCGATGCCTTTCTGGACCTCGTCGGTCAGGAGATTGTGGTCAGTGACTGGCACACGATCACACAGGACCAGATCGACCAGTTCGCCGCCGCCACGGGAGACCATCAGTGGCTGCATGTGGACACCGACCGGGCCGCCAAGGAAATGCCCGATGGCAAAACCATTGCCCACGGCTTTCTGGTCCTCTCGCTGATCCCCGGCATGGCCGCTGACCTCGGTGATGTCGACAACCTCAACAACACGATCAACTATGGCCTAAACAAGGTTCGCTTCACGGCCATGGTGCAGGTGAACTCCCGCGTTCGCTTGCGGCAAACCCTCAAATCCGCAGAGAAACGCGCCGATGGCAGCGTCCATCTGGTTTTTGAGGGCACCATGGATATGGAAGGCAGCGAACGCCCGGCCATGGTCGCCGAAACCATCCGGCGGCTTTACCCGACGCCGGGCATGACCGCATGAGCCCCGCCGACCGCACATTCTCGCGCACCGATCAGGTGGTGCCGGTTCTCGAACAGCACCGGTTCGACACCGCGCCGCTGGTCGCCTGGATGGAGACCAACATCGAAGGCTTTGCCGGCCCCATCGAGATCGCGCAGTTTCAGGGCGGGATGTCGAACCCGACCTTTTTGCTGACAGACGCCAATCAGTGCCGCTACGTCCTGCGCAAAAAACCGCCGGGGGAATTGCTGCCATCCGCCCATGCCGTCGACCGGGAACACCGGATCACCAGCGCATTGGGACCAACGCCTGTCCCCGTCGTGCGGACATTGGCGCTGTGTGAAGACACGTCCATTGTCGGCACCGAGTTTTTCCTGATGGATCACGCCAATGGCCGGGTGTTCCATGATCCCTCGCTGCCAGACTCCACACCTCAAGAACGCAGCGCAGTTTACGCCTCAATGATCGAGACCCTGGCCGCCTTGCATCAGGTGGATTTCGAAAAAGTCGGACTGAGCGACTACGGACGGGTTGGCGGCTATATGGGCCGTCAGGTTGCCCGCTGGTCGAAGCAGTACGAAGCCAGCAAGACAGATGAGCTTCCAGAAATGGACAAGCTCATGGTCTGGCTGCCCGAGAACATGCCCGACGACAGCGAGACCACCATCGTCCACGGGGATTTCCGGTTGGAGAACCTCGTCGTGGCGCACAATTCAGCCGATGTGATCGCCGTGCTCGATTGGGAACTCTCCACACTCGGGCATCCGCTCTCCGACCTTGCCTATAACTGCCTGCCCTATCACTGGCCGGAGGAATCCTTCGGGGATATGCGTGGGCTTGACCCGAGCACGCCGGGCATACCCTCCGAAGAAGATTATGTCGCCGCCTACTGCCGCCATGCCGGACGGGGCGAGATCGAGAATTGGACCTTCTATCTCGTGCTCTCGCTGTTCCGCCTCGCCGCAATCATTCAGGGGGTCTACTACCGGGGCCTTCAGGGCAACGCGTCCTCTCCTGAAGCGCTGTTGCGCCGGGACCTGACACGACAGCTGTCTATCCGCGCATGGCATCTCGTCCAACAAGGGTAAGCTGAGCACCATGACCGACGAATTCGACTACATCATTATCGGGGCCGGCTCAGCGGGTTGTGTACTCGCAAACCGTCTTTCGGCGGGCGATGCCACGGTTTGCCTACTCGAAGCTGGCGGGCGCGATATCAACCCGATGATTCACATCCCGGCCGGGTTCATGAAAACCCTGACCGACAAACGGGTGAACTGGCTGTTCCAAAGCGAACCCGGCGAAGGCACCGCCGGCCGCCGCATTCCCGCGCCGCGCGGGAAAGTCCTTGGCGGATCCAGCTCCATCAACGGGCATGTCTACAACCGCGGCCCCCACAACGACTTCAACACCTGGTCGCAATTGGGAAATCGTGGCTGGAGTTACGCTGACGTCCTCCCCTACTTCAAACGCAGCGAAAACCGGATCGGAGATGGTGACGACGGCTACCATGGCCATGACGGTGAGCTCGCGGTCACCGATATCGACGATCATGATCCGGTCTGCGATGCCTTCATCGATGGTGTCGAGAATATGGGCATCCCTCGCAACCCGGATTACAACGGCGCCAATCAGGCTGGTGTCGGTTACTTCCAGCGCACAATCAAGAACGGGCGGCGCATGAGCGCCGCGGTGTCCTTCCTCAATCCGGTGCGACACCGAAAGAATCTCGATATCCGCACGAATACCCATGTCGAACGCATCTTGTTCAAAGGCCGTCGTGCCGTCGCCGTGCGCTACAAACGTGGAGGCAACACGGTTGAAGTCAAAGCCCGCCGGGAGATCATCCTGTCCGGTGGCTCCGTCGCCTCGCCGCAAATGCTTCAGGTGTCCGGTGTTGGTCCGGCAAGTCTGCTCAAAGACATCGGTGTGCCGGTGACCCACAACCTGCCGGCTGTGGGTGAAAACCTAAGTGACCACTACGCGGTACGCATCGCCAACCGCGTCGCCGGGCAATCGACCATCAACGAACGTTCACGCGGGCTGGCACTGGGTCGCGAGATCGGGAAATGGCTCCTCACCCGCAAGGGAATTTTGTCCCTTTCACCCTCGCTGGCCTATGTCTTCTGGAAATCCCACGAAAGTCTGGAAGACCCCGACCTGCAGTTCATCTTCACCCCGGCCAGCTACATGCAGGGTGTACCGTCCCAGCTCGAGACCTATCCGGGCATGACCATTGCCTGCTGGACCATGCGCCCCCAAAGCCGTGGCTATATCCGCGCCCAATCAGCCCACACCCGGGACGCCCCCGCGATCCAGCCAAACTATCTTTCCCACGAATATGATCAGCAGGTGCTGCTCGCCGGTCTGCGTCTGGGCCGGGATATGATGCAAACACCCGAGATGGCCGCGGTGTTCGATCACGAGACCACCCCCGGCAAAGACGTACAGAGCGATGACGAAATTCTCGACTACGCGCGGGCCATGGGCACGACGGTGTTTCACCTGATGGGGTCCTGTCGCATGGGCCCGGCATCCGACAACAACAGCGTGGTCGATGATGAACTTCGGGTGCACGGTATCGAAGGATTGCGTGTCGTGGATGCCTCGGTGATGCCGACGGCGCATTCAACCAACACCAATGCCGCAACGATCATGATCGCCGAAAAGGCCTCCGACATGATCCTTGGGAAAACGCCACCGCCTGCAGCGGAACTGTAATTTTCTAATTCGTTGCCAGTTCCAGCAGCGCACCCAGCAGGACCTGCCCACCCGCGGTTGACCACTCGGTCGAGATGTCTTCGGCTTCGTTGTGGCTGATGCCGTCAACGCAGGGAATGAAGATCATCGAGGTGGGTGCAACGGCAGCGATGTAGCAGGCATCATGGCCCGCTCCCGACGTCATCTCGCGCGCGGCAAAGTCACGTGCCCGGGCGGCATTTCGCACGGCAGACACGCAGCGTTCATCAAACACGATCGGTGCGATATAAAAAATCTGCTCGAATTCGGACTCCAAGCCAATATTATCGGCGATCTTCGTCAGACCATCACGCAACTTTGCATCCATTTCGGCCAGAACATCATCATCCGGGTGCCGGAACTCCGAGGTCAGAAAGACTTGTCCCGGGATCACGTTGCGTGAATTCGGGTAGGATTCGATCATCCCCACGGTCGAACGCGCATCGGGGGCATATTCCATCCCGATCGCATTGACCAACTCGATAACCCGGGCCGCGCCCAGCAGCGCATCCCTGCGACGGTCCATGGGAGTGCTTCCCGCATGGGATTCCTGGCCCGTGAGCGTATATTCATACCAGCGCTGTCCTTGTGCCTTGGTCACAATGCCAATAAGCGCATCCTCTTCTTCAAGGATCGGACCCTGCTCGATATGGGCTTCCACATAAGCGTGGAATTCTCGTCCGCCGACGGGCATGTCCCCCGCATAACCGATACGCTTCAACTCGGCACCGAGTGTCACGCCATCCACATCTTCCTTGGCATGTGCCTCTTCCAGTGTGAAAGCGCCGGCAAAAACACCCGACGAAATCATAGCCGGGGCAAACCGGCTGCCCTCCTCATTCGTCCAGCAGACCACCTCGATGGGATGATCGGTCTCATACGCCATGTCGTTGAGACTGCGGATGACCTCCAGCCCGGCGAGAACGCCATAAACGCCATCGAACTTGCCCCCGGTTGGCTGGGTATCGAGATGGCTGCCCGTCACCACCGGCGGGAGGTTGTCGTCCCGGCCCGCACGCCGCGCGAAGATGTTGCCCATCGCATCAACGCGCACCGTGCATCCTGCGGCTTCACACCACGACACAAACAGATCGCGTCCCTCACGGTCCTCATCGGTCAGCGCAAGGCGGCGATTGCCCCCCGCCACACCGGGGCCGATCTTCGCCATTTCCATCAGGCTGTCCCAAAGCCGATCCCCGTCGATCGAGAGGTTGCGCGGTTCGTTCATGATTTCATCTCCATCCCGCACCGCCACCAGTGGCAAGCCTGCGGGCAAGTCGATACCATAATGATCCCCGCCACGAATTCCAGACACCCAGATGCTCGAACAGACCGGACGCCCCGTCACCATGGCCCCAAATGCCATGGTCACCTCCCCACATTCACTGGCCTCTGCTGCGGGCGTGGATGTCCTGCGGGCCGGCGGGTCCGCTGTTGACGCGGCCATGGCAACAAGTGCCGCTCTGGCCGTGCTGTACCCGCATATGACGACAATCGGCGGAGACGCATTCTGGCTGATCCATGACGCCAAATCCGGCGACATCAAATATCTGAATGGTGGCGGCCGGGCGGTGAAGGCAGCGACCCGAGACAACATGAAAGACCGCGGCCTCGACGAAATTCCGTTCCGTGGCATTGTGCCGGCCACGATCACGGTACCGGGCGCTCTGGCGAGCTGGGTCGAGGCGCACGCCGCCTATGGCAAACTGCCAATGACCCGCATTGTCGAAAGTGCGGTCGGCTATGCCCGGGACGGGTTCCCGGCCACTAAACGTGTCTCGGACATGATCGCCCAGAACAAGGACCTCGTGAGCCAGGTCGCCGAGACAGCCGAAATTCTGCTGCCCGGCGGCGACGTCCCCAGGCCCGGCGACAAGATCGTCAACCCGAACCTCGCCCGCACCCTCGAGATTTTTGCAGAACAGGGCCGGGATGGCTTCTACGCCGGTGAGGTCGCGCAGGAAATCGTCCGCGCCACACAAGCACTCGGCGGGCTTGTCACGATGGAAGATTTCGCCGGACAGCACGCCCAGTGGAGTGATCCGATCTCCACAGACTATCGGGGCGTCACCGTCTTCAACACACCGCCGCCCACACAAGGCATCACCGTGTTGCAGATGCTCAACCTGCTGGAGCGCTACGACCTCTCCAGCATGCCGTTTCTGGGACCCGATCATGTACATCTGATGGTCGAAGCCAAGCAGCTGGCCTTCCATGACCGCGACCTGCTGATTGCCGATCCTGATTTTGCCGATATTCCCGTCGCGCGGCTTCTGTCCAAATCATATGCCGAGGAACGCAGCGCGCTGATCGACATGACATCGGCCATACCGTGGGATCAGGTCCCCTCCTATGGCAGCCTCGATGGCGATACGGTCTTCATGGCTGTGGTTGATGCCGAAGGGAATGCCGTGTCCCTGATCCAGAGCCTCTATTCCGCCTTTGGCTCCGGCGTGGTGGCCGGGAACACCGGAGTGATGCTGCAGAATCGCGGCTCCTATTTCTCTCTCGACCCCGATCATCCCAACACGCTGGAACCGGGCAAAATCCCGCTGCACACGCTCATCGCATCGATGACGAAACGCGACGGGAAACTCTGGTCCTTACTGGGTTGTCAGGGCGCGGACGGTCAGCCGCAGGTCCAGCTTCAGCTGCATGTCGACATGATCGATTTCGGGCTGGATATCCAGCAGGCGCTCGAACAGCCCCGGTTCCTGTCGGGCCGGATCGGCCTGACCGAGCCGCGCGATCCGTTGCACGTCGAAGGACGGATATCTGAAGAAACGATTTCCGAACTGGCCGCCCGCGGCCACAAGATGAATGTATGGCCAGCCTGGCAGAACCGCGCCGGCCAGGCCCATGGCATCGTCATTGATCCGGAAACCGGAACGCTATCCGGCGGCTCCGACCCGCGCAGCGACGGCGCTGCAATCGGGTACTAGGCACAGAAAGCCTCATGCTGAGCTTGTCGAAGTATGGGGTGCGCCCTCCCCCTTCGTCAGGCTCAGGGTGAGGGCTTTGAAGAACAGGCGCTGACTTAAGCTAGGGTCGGTTCAGTTCGGGACGGTCCCAACGGAAGGTGCGACGCCCGGCCTTGAAGCCATGCAGCGGCTGCGCGTTGATCGCGACGGCTTCATCAGGTGATGAAGCGCCCCAGATCACGAGGTCCGCGGAGCTTCCGACAGACAAGCCATTGTCCTCACGCCCAATCAGACGCCCGGGCATGGTTGTGACCATTGCGAAGGTCTCCAATAATTCTTCCGTCGTCCCGCGCTGCAAAACATTGGCGTACATATTGGCAATCCGCATCAGCGACCCATCGCCGAACGGCGTGAACGGGTTGAGGATATTGTTGGTCGAGAGGCAGCAATTCACACCGTGCGAGACCAGCGCATTGGCATCCGCAACACCGCGCATCACCGAATGATCCTGATGACGGCCGACCGTAAACAAATCGGTCGCTGGCAGGACGGTCACCGTCACACCACTATCGGCCAGCAGCTTGCCGAGGTCTTTCAGCTTGGCCGGCGGCATGCTCGCATATTTGGAGCCATGACCCACGGCCACGCGTCCACCCCAACCGTATTTATCGGCGAGTTCGCAGACCTGATAAATGTCGAGATGATCGTGGTTGGGTCCCACATCGAGATGGATATCGACATCGACGTCATATTCGTTGGCAAGTTCAAAAATGCGCGCGATCTGACCTGGACCATTCTCGTCGTAGCTCGGTGCGCCACCGATGGCTTTCGCGCCGCGCTCCAGACCTTCAACGAGATTGGCATCTCCCTCGGGAACACCCGTCCAGCCTTCCTGAAGGAAGACACAAAGATCGAGATCAATGCCCCAGGCATAATCCTTGGCGAGTTGCTCGAGTGCATCGAAACTCTTCATACCCACATTGGGATCAAGCTCCACATGGGTGCGCATATGGGTTACGCCTGCCACAAGCGAGGTTTCCAGAGACGCCTGCGCGCGCTGGTAGACATCCTCAACCGTAAAGCTGGGCTTTACAGCCGCGACGCGCTTCATATGGTCGGTGCCACGATCAGGTGACGGCTCGGAACGGTCGAGAATGCGTGACTTGTCGAGATGGATATGGGTTTCGATCAGTCCGGCGGAGACAAGACAGCCGCCCGCGTCAACGCTTTCACCTTCATCAGCGAGCCCGGTGCCAATGGCCGCGATCTTGCCATCCGAAACACCAATATCCTGAAGCGGCGCGCCCTTGGGAACGCTCGCGAGCTGTGCGTTTCGCACGATCAGATCAAAACTCATGTCTTACTCCCCTCAAAACCTGAAATTACTTTGCCTGAGACGAGGGTCCCAAAGGCATGACGATATAGCTTAGCTCTTATTCGGTGCCTGGTCCCGGTCCTCAGGCCCATAATCACGCTGCACTTCAGCAACTCGCAGACGATAATTCGCAAAAATTCCGCCACGGCCCTTCGCCTGCGCAATCCGATGTTCCGCGTGCTCACGCCACGCTTTCACCGCAGCTTCATCCCGGAAGAACGACAGCGCCAGATACTTGCCCGGCTCGTAGATGCTCTCAAAACGTTCGACAGAGATGAACCCTTCGATCTCATCGAGCTCTGCGCGCAACTCATGCGCAATATCGAGATAGTCGTCTTTCCGGTCTTCGGCGGGCCAGACTTCGAAGATCACCGCGATCATGGCGCTAGGCCGTTCCGCGATTGCGCGGCCAGCCATCGACCTGGCGGCGCAGTTCAAGCCGTGCAATCTGGCGTCGATGCACTTCGTCGGGGCCATCAAACAGACGCATGGCACGGGTCCGGGCATACATCGCAGCAAGCGGGAAATCATCTGACATCCCGCCGCCACCATGAAGCTGTATCGCGCGATCAATCACACCGAGCGCCATATTGGGCGCGGCCACCTTGATCATGGCGATTTCCTGCCGGGCTTCTTTTGTGCCGACCTGATCAATCATCCAGGCCGCTTTCATCACCAGCAGGCGACACATCTCGATCTCGATGCGCGACTGCGCAATGCGCTCCTCGGTGATGCCCCGCTCGGCAAGCAACTTGCCCCAGGTTTCCCGCTCGGTGGCCCGCTTGCACATCGCTTCCAGCGCACGCTCGGCAACACCGATCACACGCATGCAATGATGGATGCGCCCCGGCCCCAGACGACCCTGTGCAATCTCAAAACCGCGCCCTTCGCCCAGCAGCAGGTTTTCAGCAGGCACGCGTACATTGTCGAAGATCACCTCGGCATGGCCATGCGGTGCATCGTCATAGCCCATGACATTCAGCGTTCGTTTGACCGTCAGGCCGGGCGTGTCCCGCGGCACCAGTATCTGAGACTGTTGCTGATGCCGGTCCGCCGTGGGGTCGGTCTTCCCCATCACGATCATGATCTGGCAGCGCGGATTTCCCGCGTTGGAAATCCACCATTTGCGGCCGTTGATGACGTATTCATCGCCATCCCGGGTGATCGCACATTCGACATTGGTGGCGTCCGACGACGCCACATCGGGCTCAGTCATGGCGAAGGCCGAACGGATATCACCATTCAGCAAAGGCGTCAGCCACGCCTCCTGCTGGGCGGGCGTGCCGTACATGTGCAGAACTTCCATGTTCCCGGTATCGGGCGCATTGCAGTTGAAGACCTCGGGTGCCCAGTCGACCCGGCCCATAATCTCGCAAAGCGGAGCATATTCCGCATTGGCCAGACCCGCGCCGTGGTGGGCATCCGGCAGGAACAGGTTCCAGAGACCACGCTCGCGCGCCTTAACCTTCAGGTCTTCCATGATCTGCGGCGTTTGCCAGCGCGTTCCCTGCGTTTCGAGTTGTTCTTCGAATGTGTGCTCGTTCGGGTACACAAACTCGTCCATGAACGAAATCAGTTCCTCCCGCATCTCTTTGCAGCGTGCGGTCAATTCGAAATCCATTATTCTTCCCCGATCCTCGATTGTCGCGACAGGTGTCCCACCGCAAGTCTTGCCCTAGAATAGCGCCTTCCGGTCCGCAGGGGGAGCTTCCAAGACCATGTCCACCAAATCACCATTCGATATCACCGGCAAGACGGCCATCGTGACGGGCTCTACCAAGGGTATCGGACGGGCCATCGCCGTGGCGCTGGCAGAAGCGGGCGCCAAGGTCGCCGTCTCAAGCCGTGATGCGGGACGGGTCGCCGAAACCGCGCAATCGCTCACGGAGTCCGGCCACAAAGTGATCGGCATTCCCTGCAATGTCGGACGCAAGCAGGAACTCCAAAATCTGGTCGATCAGACCAAAGCCCAGCTCGGTCCAATCGACATCCTGATCTGCAACGCCGCCATCAATCCCTATTACGGCCCGGCAATGGAAATTCCTGATGATGTGTTCGCCAAGGTTATGCACACCAATATTCAGGCCCAGCTCTGGCTGACCCAGATGGTGGTGCCGGACATGAAGGCGCAAAAAGATGGCGCGATTATTCTGATTTCATCGATCGGGGGATTGCGCGGCAGCGACGTGATCGGTGCCTATAACATCTCCAAGGCAGCAGATATCCAGCTCGCCAAGAACCTGGCTGTCGAGCTCGGTCCCGACAATATACGCGTCAACGCGATCGCACCGGGTCTGGTCAAAACAGATTTCGCACGCGCGCTCTGGGAAAACCCGGAATTTGCCGAGCCCCGCATCGCGGCAACGCCCCTGCGTCGACTGGGAGAACCAGAAGACATTGCCGGAGCCGCCGTGTTTCTGGCGTCAAACGCCGGGCGCTGGACAACCGGGCAGACAATCGTGATCGATGGTGGGGCGACCGTGCCTGTCTAGCCGGTCCGGCCCTTATCCCATTCTTTGAACGAAGATCCAGAATCAGCGAGTTCACGAAGCAACGCCGTGGGTTCCCACTTGTCGCCCCATTCGGCATGGAAGTGATCGAGGGTTTTCACCACCTCCGCCAAACCGACCGTGTCGGCATAGAACATCGGACCACCACGCCAGCGCGGGAACCCGTAACCGTGTTGCCAGATCACATCGATATCGGATGCTCGAATCGCCAGATCCTCTTCGAGAATTTTCGCGCCCTCATTGATCAGCGAATAGATGCAGCGCTGGAGAATTTCTTCATCGGAAATATCCCGGCGGTTGATCCCCATCTCGGCCGATCGTTCGGTCAGCATGGTTTCGATCAACGGATCGGGAACGGCCGTGCGCCCGTCTTCGTATTTGTACCAGCCCGCGCCGGTTTTCTGGCCGTAGCGACCCAGATCACAAATCCGCCCCAGAAGCGGTGAGAAACGTTCCTCCGCTGGACGTGTCTCGGCGCGACGTTTTTCGATGGCCCAGCTGATATCGAGTCCGGCCAGGTCGTAGACCCGGAATGGTCCCATGCGAAAACCGAAGGTCTCGATCACCCGGTCCACATCCTGCGGCAGCGCGCCTTCCTCAACAAGGAAATCACACTGGCGGAAATACGGTGCCAGCATGCGGTTGCCGACAAACCCGTCACAAACCCCAACCACCACGCCCGTTTTGCCAAGTTTTTTCGAAAGATCGAGAACCGTCGCAATGATGTCCTTCGATGTCTTTTCGGCCCGCACAACCTCCAGCAGGGTCATCACATTGGCCGGGCTGAAGAAATGCAGCCCCAGCACGTCTTCAGGGCGTTTCGTGATCGCCGCAATGGCATCGACATCCAGCGTCGACGTGTTTGTCGCGAGGATTGCACCGTCCTTGGCAAGTCGGTCGAGCTCGGTGAAAACCGATTTTTTGACCTCCATCTCCTCGAACACAGCTTCGATCACGAGATCGGCTTCAGACACCGCCGCCATATCAACCGACCCGGAGATACAAGCCATGCGGGCCGCCATCTCTTCGTCCGTCAGGCGACCACGTTTGCGGGTCACGTCATAATTGCCCTCAATCCGGGCGAGGCCCTTATCGAGGTTTTCCTGGGACGCTTCGATGACCGTCACGTCCATGCCGGCATTCGCAAACGACATGGCGATCCCACCACCCATGGTTCCCGCTCCCAGAATCGCAACTTTCTCGATTTTTCGCCGTGGGATATCTGCCGGAATATCGGGAATTTTTGACGTCTGGCGCTCAGCAAAAAACGAATGAACCAGCGAGCGGGATTCATCAGATGCAACGGCCTCTTCACTGATCTCAGCTTCGCGTGCCCAACCGTCCCGAAAGGACATGGTCAAAGTGTTCGCCACACTTTCAAGACAACGGAAGGGAGCCTCCATACCGCGCGCCGATTTTTCCAGTCGCGCGCGAACTTCGGCAACAACCGCTTCGCCTTCTTTCAGGTTCAGATCGATTTCAATTTCGCTGGTCCGGCGCGGCACCACATTCTGCTCAACAAGCTTGGATGCGTAGGCAATCGCACGCGCAACAAGGTCCGCATCTGTGACAATACGATCCACAAGTCCGATCTCAAGAGCCGTTGCTGCATCCACCGGCGTTCCGCTGGTGATCATCTCAAGCCCCTTTTGGAACCCGACAAGTCGCGGCAGGCGTTGTGTGCCGCCCGCACCTGGCACGACACCCCGATGAACTTCGGGCAATCCCAATTTGGCCTCGGAATCGACAATCCGATAGTGACAACCCATCGCAAGTTCCAGTCCCCCGCCAAGAGTAGGACCATGAATGGCCGCCACCACAGGTTTATCGCTTTCTTCAACAAGGTTCATAAGGTGCCGCGTCATCGGACGCACAGCCCGGTTGGGCGTGTTGAATTCACGGATATCTGCGCCGCCGCAGAAATTGCGGCCAGCACCACAGATGACAATCGCCTTGATGAGCTTGTCCGTCTGCGCGAGGTCAATCAGCTCAGCGATCGATATCCGAACATCCTTCGCCAGCGCATTGACTGGCGGATTGTTAATCGTGATGACGCCCACAGCGCCGCTTTGGCGATACAAGACATGCGCGCTTCCATTGGTTACAGCCATCGCTCCCCCCGAAGCACATGCTTATTGGCAACACTCAAACCGAGTATACCACGCACACCATCAGGATAACATTCGGACCTTCAGGTCACGAATAGCTGCCGCGCATTTGAGTAATGGTCCGTGGCTCGCACAGGTGCCGCGCGCCTGCTAAAACAGGGGTCGGGTCAATCTGGCCCGTCGGGCCGCAAACTGCGCCCGGGAAATCATGTATCGAACGGAACCCGTTGATGGCCGGTGACAGCGCAATTCGTCCAAACGTGTCGCAACTTTCGGCACTGTTGGCTTCAATTATTGCAGCCGTTCTGCTGGCCGCGCCCCTTTGGAGTGACGCCCCCGGGGTTATGCCCGCCGCTGGCGTCATCCTGTTTGCGATTGTGAACTGGGCGACAGGTGCCCTGCCCCAGCACATCACAGCATTGCTGCTTTTTCTGATTACTGTCGTCCTCAAGATCGCGCCTGCAGACGTCGTCTTCTCAGGGTTTCACGCCAGCGCAACATGGCTGGTCTTCGGCGGATTCATTATCTCGATCGCAGCCCAGCAATCCGGACTGGCCGCGCGAATTGTTCGCGTGCTTCTGACCCATCTTCCCGCACGCTATCTCGCCATGGCCGCAGGTCTCGCAGGCGCGGGTGTGTTGCTCAGCTTTATTATGCCATCTGCATCGGGACGCGTGGTTCTGATGGTGCCGCTTGCTGTTGCTCTGGCCGGGCGGCTCGGATTTGCCGAACGTACACGCGCGCGCCACGGTCTGGTGATCGCCGCAGGCTGGGGCACAACCATTCCTGCTTTTGGCATTTTGCCATCCAATGTTGTGAATATGGCCTTCGTGGGCGCCTCCGAAAGCATCTTCGGGATCGGGTTTACCTATTTCGGCTACACTGTTTTGAATTTCCCTATCCTGGGCGTATTGGCCACGATGATCTCGGTCATCCTGATCACGCTCCTGTTCGGCGCCAAGCCGAACCCGCAGGGCGACGCCGAAATGGGGACGCGAACCAGCCCGGCAGAGCAGCGATTGATGGCGATCATGCTGATTGCACTCGCATTCTGGATGACGGATTCGCTGCATGGCATATCACCAGCCTGGGTGGCCATGGCAGCAGCTCTCCTGTGCACGACCCCGGGGATAGGTGTGGTGTCCTCCTCTGTGATGATCAAAGACGTCAATTACGGCGCCTGGATGTTCGTCGCGGGCGTCATCGGAGTGGGTGCAATCGCCAACCACACAGGACTTGGTGCCGCCATGGGAGAGTGGCTGCTCGCCACCGTGCCGCTCAGCAAGGATGGGGGCATTGTCACCTTCTACGAGATTTTCGCGGTGAGCGCGGCTGTCGGGCTGGTCACAACCTTCCCCGCAGCACCGCCGATCGTCACGTCTTTCTCGGATGCCATCGCACAGGCGACTGGATGGCCACTGAAGTCCGTCCTTCTGGCACAGGTTCCCAGCTGGATGATCTACGCCTTCCCGCATCAGGCACCGCCAGTGGCCATCGCCATGGCACTGGGTGGCGTACCGATGCGCGAAGGACTGCGATTCCTCGCGGTCTATTTCATCATCGGAATCCTGATCGTGTTGCCGCTGCAATATTACTGGGGGCACATGCTCGGCATGTATCCCTGATCCGAGTATCCAGTCTACAGACCCAGACCAAGGAGAACGCGAAATGCTGTTCATGGTACGCATCAAGGTCGAACTGCCCGGCGATATGGACCCGGCCAGAGTTCAGGAGCTTGGCGAAGCCGAGGCCGACCGCGCAATCGAAGCCATCAATGCCGGCCAGATGCGCAAGATCTGGCGGATCGTGGGCGAGCGCTCAAACTTCTCGATCTGGGAAACCGATACGCTCGAAGAGTTTCACGAACTTATTTCATCCTTCCCGCTTCATCCGTGGATGAGCGTGGATGTCACGCCAATGATCGAGCACCCCGCGACGAAGGCCTATGAAGAACGTGTGGGGCCGTTTCCCACGTTTTGACGGGATACACGGGGCCTAATAGCCCCGTTCGGCTTTCAGCTCCGACGCTGTCCGATAGACCTCTGGGTAACGCTCTGAAATACGCGCACCAGGATAGAACGCTGCCGCGTAAGACGGGCGCTCCTGAATGCGTTTGAACCAGGCCGTCATCTCGGGCAGGTCGTTTTCCCAGAGGAAGGCATATCCAAGGTCGTCCATACGATCGATCAGCGGCGTCACCTGTGCATCCACCATTGTGTACTGGTCGCCCATGATCCAGGGCCCACCCAGCTCGACGATGGCGGCATCAATCCGTTCGCAGGTCTGACGAATCTGGAACTCGGCATATTCAAGCTCATCCTTGCCAAACCCCTTCTGGGACATGCGCTGATAGAACTGTTTGCGCAGGGGCAACCGATCGGCGTGGGCGGCGAAATCGTCATTGCTCGCTTTGGCGAACCGCATTGGCGCCAGCATATTTGCAAAAGTTGGCACCCGCACCGCGACCGTGGGCACCTCATCGATATAGCGCATCCATGCGCGCATCTTTGCGCGGCCCACAGCTGTGTCCGGCATCAGCGGCGGATTGGGAATGATTTCTTCGAGATACTCCAGAATGGCCGAAGATTCGACGAGGATCGTGCCGTCATGCACGAAGGTCGGCACCACGCCATTGGGATTGATCTTCAGATAATCCGGCTCGAGCTGCTCGAACTTCCCCAGATCGACATCGTGTTCGACCCAGTCCTTGTTCATCTCGGGCAGGCCTTTCTCGGCCAAGGTGACGCGCACCTTCTGACTGCAGGTCGACTGCGGCGCCTGATACATCTCGATCTTCATTCTGCGTCTCCGTCCTTAAAAAACTGTGGGTACTTCTCGCTCACATTGGTGCCGGGATAGAACGCGATATCAAACGAAGGGCGCATTCTGTATCCGGCCGAACCACGCGGTCATTTCGGGAAGATCATCCTCCCAGAGTTTCGCATATCCCAAATCCGCCATACGCTGGATCAGCGGCGTGAGCGTGACATCAATGAGCGTGTAGTCCGAGCCGAGAATCCAAGGGCCGCCGGACTGAATGACTGCGGCATTGACCCGTTCAGCCGTCTGCCGAATCTGGCCCAGTGCGTTGTCCACTTCACTTTCCGCGAAACCATCGATCCGGCCCATCCGGCGATAAAACGCCTTGCGCAAAGGAAGTTTCTCGACCCGCTCCTGAAACTCTTCCTCAGGCATGTTTTCATAGCGCAATGGCCGGAACACCTGATTGAAGGACGGCACCCGGACAGCCGGTGTCGGGACTTCTTCCATGTAACGCATCCAAACGCGCAGACGGGCCCGCGGGAGCGGTGCACGGGGCACAAGGGAGGGCTCGGGGAAAATTTCATCCAGATATTCAACGATGACCGAAGACTCAATAATCGGCTCGCCATCATGCACGAGGGTGGGAACTACGCCGTTCGGATTAAGCTTCAGATACTCCGGTGTGAGGTGGTCTCCGGTCGCGAAATGCAGTTCATGGCTGGTCCATTCGATACCCTTTTCAGCCAGACAAATCCGAACCTTCTGGCTGCACGTAGAGTGACCTGAGTGATAAAGCTCTAACGCCATTGACTGATCCTCCCAACAAATTGAAGCGCGCGATCTCGAAGTCGCGCTTAGGCTGTTTATACCAATCTCTGTTCACGAAGTCCCTCAACCGAATTTGCGTGGCTGATATGATTCGATTTCTTTTGGCTTTTACCGTGGTACTGACATTTCCGTTTGGTGCGAGCGCCATCGATCTAACCAACTGGCCCGACCACACGACCATGAATGGCGCGCGCGGGACACCAATCATCTACCCCAGCCATAGTCCCTTCACCCTGTGGGAGGTTGGCAAAAGCGAACAACTTGATCCACCCACGGATGCCCAGGCGGTTCTGTTTATGCCCACAGATGCGAGCGCAACTGCCCCTGTGCCCGCGGTTATTCTGTTACACGGCGCTGCAGGTGTTCTCGGTGCGCGCGAGCTGACCTATGGCGCGCAATTTGCCGAGATGGGAGTGGCAGCTCTTGTGGTCGACGCTTTCGGAGCCCGACGGGACCGGGCAACAGGTTTCATTGACCGGCTGTTGCAGGTCACCGAGACCATGCTCGTCGCAGATGCGTATTCCGGACTGCGGCATCTCAATTCTCTGCCCAAGATCGATGGAGACCGGGTCGCGTTGATGGGGTTCTCCTATGGCGGCTTGTCGACAATGCTCGCCGCCTTCGAACAAACAGCAAAAACACTCAGTCCCGACGGACTCCGGTTCGCGGCTCATGTGTCCTTCTACGGCCCCTGCCTGGCCCGGTTCGACAACACCCAGGCAACCGGTGCGCCAGTACTCCTGTTGGCCGGGTCCGAAGACGAAATCATAGATCGGGAGCGATGCAATGAGGTCGTCGAAGATTTGCGTGAGGGTGGCGCTCAGGCGGAGTTCGTCATGTATGACGGTGCCTATCATCAATGGGACGGTCGATTTGCCGGTCCACGCACCATCGGCCGCAATCTCGCGCCATGTGAGCTCAATGTGAATGAACGCGGTGTTGTGCGGGACACGTTTACGCTTCTTCCCATGTCGGGACCGTTTCTGCGCAAGGTCATTCTGGGGCTTTGCGTCGGTAGCGAAGGTTACCTAATCGGGCGTGATGACGAAGTGCGCGCAAAATCAAATCAGAAGGTTGGTGTATTCCTGATGAACGCGTTCAAGCGCCGTAACTAAAGCGCCTTTGCCCAAACAACGAAGATGGGATCACTGCGCTCACCGGGAGACAAGTCTTCATAGAAGGGCTCATCGAACCCGTTGGTTTGCCGGAAATACGTCGCGACAAGCCCGATATGCCCCGGATCATCAAGCGCGCGCCACACCGCCACCGCCTTCGTCGGAAAACACCGATTGGAAAAGCTGACGATACAGACACCCTCGGGCCGCAAGACACGGGAAATATCTCCAAACACATCCAGCGGCCGCGTCAGATATTGCACCGAAAGTGCAATTAGGCAGGCATCAAAAGACTGATCGTCAAACGGCAACACCGGTTTGGCATTCAGGTCATGAACAACATGAGCTGTCAGCTGTGAATTGGCGGACAGTTCGGCGGCATTCATGCCCAGCCCCGTAACATCCTGGCAGCCGTGGTCCTCGGGCAGATGAGACACCCAGCTCGACATCAAATCGAGGACGCGCGCATCTTCAGGCACCGTGCGCCGATAAAACGCCGTGAGCGCAGATCGGGCCGGTTCATCCAGATGATGAACCATCCGTTCAGAAGCATAAAACTCTGTATCTGCTGCCCCATCGGAACGCGCAAAGTGTTCGGGCAGAAACTGGAGAGCACCTTCCGCCATATCAGAAACCTCGTGCGGCTCCATCGCTGCGGGGATCAAAGCCGGCTTCGATCATACCGTCCGGGCGGCGAACCAGGGCGCCCGCATGGCCCATCAGGTCGCTGAAAGCTTCCACCACTTCGACATCCTGCCCAGCTGTTCGCAGCGCTTCGATCACAGAATCCGGGAAACGCGATTCGATTTTCAGGTTGGTACTGTCGCTTCCCCAGGTCCGGCCGAGCAGCCAGCGTGGCGCGGTGAGCGCGGCCTGAACCGACTGGCCATACCGCACGATGCGGTTGAACACAGCCGCTTGTGTTTGCGGCTGTCCTTCGCCACCCATGGTGCCGTAGGACATGACGCGTCCATCATCGAGACGTGCCATCGCCGGGTTCAGGGTGTGAAACGGTTTGCGGCCCGGCTGCAGCGGGTTCAGGGCCGCCGGGTCAAGCGCGAAGCTTGCGCCCCGGTTCTGCCAGGTAATGCCTGTATCGGGTAAAACCACGCCCGATCCGAACTCCCAGTAGACGCTCTGGATAAAGCTGACCGCGTTGCCATCACCATCAATGACACCAAGCCAGACCGTATCGCTGTCCGTACCGCCGCGCTTCCAGTCCGATGCTTTTTGCGGATCGATACCTGCGGCCAGCTGAGCCACAATATCCTCGGTCAGAAAAGATTCCGGGGTTTCACCCATGAATGATTCATCCGTGACGTACTGATCACGAATAGCAAATGCCTGCTTGCTGGCTTCAACGAGCCGATGCACAAAATCAAAACCATCGGCTTCGGCACTCGCCACTTTCTCGTAAGCACCGAGAATCAAAAGCGATGCCAAGCCCTGAGTTGGCGGACGCATGTTGTAAACGGTTGCATCCCCAACCCGCAGCGAAAGCGGGGCCACAGCTCTGGCAACATGAGCGGCCAAATCCACGTCGTGAACGGGACTTCCGACCGCCGCGAGGTCTGCGGCAATCGCCTTGCCGAGGTCACCACGATAAAAATCATCCGTGCCCGCGCGGCCAATCTGTTCCAGCGTTGCCGCAAGGCGTGGCTGACGGAATACATCTCCGACCTGCGGCACTTCGCCATCGGGCGTATAAACTTCGGCGAAACCGGTCGCCGGGCCCATCTCCGGCAGTTTTGCAACTGTGTTGCTGACCTGGCCTTCGGTGACCCCCACGCCATCACGGGCATAGCCGACGGCGTCTGCGACCAGCCGGGAGAGCGGCAGGCGACCGCCCCAACTTTCAGAAATTTCCTTGGCCAGCCCCCAGCCCGATACGGTTCCAGCCACCGTCAGCGCAGCCATTGGCCCGCGTGAAGGCACTGCGTCAAGGCCATCCCCGCGATAACGGTCGATCGTCGCGCCGGTTCCGGCCGCCCCGCAGGCATCAATCGCAATGGGGTCGCCATTGGCTGGGGAAATCACCCAGAATCCATCACCACCGATGGAGTTCATATGCGGGTAGACCACCGCGATCGACGCCGCCGCCGCGATCATCGCTTCGAGCGCATTGCCCCCTTCGCGCAGGACAGCAAGACCCGATTCTGCCGCCAGATGATGCGGCGCAACGACCATGCCGTTACTTGCAAAGGTGGATTTCAACATCGCAGGACCTCAAAAAATAGTTCGGGCGGCGCAGATACTGCACCGCCCGTATTTCATACAACAAACATCGAGACGACGTATCTCAGATATTAAACGGGGGATAATCGAGTGATGGTTCCGGCGTAATTTTAACCGTGTTGATAAAGCGCGCCAGCATGCCGTAGTAACCGATCATCACAGTCAAATCGACGAAACCTTCGGTCCCGAAGGTCTCCTTCAATTCCGCAAACATGTCGTCGGAAACATCTTCGGCCCGGGTCAGGATCCGCGCATAACGGGTCGCCAATCCAACTTCCCCCGGCACGGCCTCGATCTCGGGCGTGCCGATCTTGCCAAGCAGGTCAGCGCTCGCATCAACCTTTTGCGCCATGACATGATGATGGGCCCACTCATAAGTACAGCGGAGCTCCTGTGCGACGGTGAGAATGACATATTCACGCAAGGCATCGTCAAAGCTTGTTTTGTAGCGCACATACTCTCCAACCGGACAAACCGCCGCCATCGCGCCCGGACTGTTGGCAAGCAGTGAGAAGACATTTGGCATGACATCCATGCCACGTGTTTTCAGCACATTGTCATAGTCGGCCAGATACTCATCCGGACAGTCTTCCCGCTCAACGCGCTCCAGGCGAGCACCGGCTAATCCCTTTGACATGTAAGTGTCCTCCCAATTGATCCGCCCCGGGAAATCCGGCGCGATCACCAATCCTTGCGCAGGAAACACATTCAGCCCGAGCAGGTCAACGGCACACATGTGAGCATTCGGAAAAGCACTTGAAAGCGCACTCAGCGGGCATCTGCGCATCCGATTCTGATTGAAATTCCTCCAGGACACCCAATATCCAAGGTGTAGCAACGGAAAGGAAGCACATGAACAGCAGTACAAGCATCCGTCCTGGCTGGAGCCCCGTAACCATCGGAATCATGGTTGTCGGCTTCATCATTGCCTGGCCCCTTGGCCTTGCAGCACTTGCCTATATTCTCTGGGGCGACCGCATTCACACGGCATTCGACGAAGCACGCTATCGCTGGTCTGCCAATCGCTCGGCCGACAGCGGAAACACAGCCTTTGATGACTATCGGGCTCATGAGCTTAAGCGGCTGGAAGAAGAGCGCCGCAAGCTAAACACCATGCGCGAAGAGTTCGACCGCTTTATGCACGAATTGCGCCGCGCAAAGGACAAGGACGAGTTTGATCGTTTCATGTCCGAACGTGGACGTCGCGACAGTACGGGCTTCGACAACGCGGAGCCGGCAGGCGCATCAACCTGACCCGCGTTCACACGAAATCGTTCGTTCGGGCGGAGCCATTTGCTCCGCCTCTTCTTTTGGTTCCGACAGCACAACCGAGGCTGGACGCCAAATCAACACCATCTGTGCTAAATGCAATTCTGTGAGAAGCTGAAACTGTAACCATCAGCCGTACCATCGCAGAAGGACCAGACTTCCATGAACGAGACAGCACCCGCTCGTATCGGCGCCTTCGCAGGTGCGATCGTGATCGTTGCCCTGACCATCTTCTTTCTGATTGAGAGCCGGGACCTTCTGATCCCGATTACAGTTGCAATCGTGATCTGGTATCTGCTCAACGCGCTGGCCAATTTCTTTGATCGCATCCCTGTCGTCGGAGAGAAAATCCCGCACTGGATCACACTCATCGGGGCCGTGCTGATCGTTCTGGTGGCCATGGCACTGGTTGCCGAATTGATAAGCGACAATATTTCTCAAGTCGCCGCGGCGGCACCGGCCTATCAGACAAACTTCGAAAAACTGATCCTCGCGGCCTCAAAACTGGCGGGGTTCGAGAAAACTCCGGACTTCGCGAAGATTACCGATCAACTCGATATCCGTGCCCTTGTATCCGGCCTCGCCTCAACCGTCGCCGGGTTTGCTGGCTCTCTCGGCATCGTATTGGTCTACGTGTTGTTCCTGTTGATTGAGCAGGGCAGTTTCGAAAAGAAGCTCGACGCCTTGTTTCCGAATGCTGAAAAGCGCCAGGACGTGCGCGATCTGCTCCACCGCATGCAGGTCCAGATTCAGTCCTATGTGGCAATCAAAACCCTGGCCAGCGTCGCCACCGGCACGATCAGTTACATCATACTTCTCATCGTCGGAGTTGATTTCGCAGCCTTCTGGGGTTTTGTCATCTTCCTGCTGAACTACATCCCGACCATCGGCTCCATGCTCGGGATACTCCTGCCGACCCTTCTCGCCGTCGTGCAATTCGCCACCCTCGGCCCGGTTCTGGCGGTCGTGATCGGAGGCGGGTTGACGCAATTCCTGATCGGCAATGTCATCGAGCCACGCCTGATGGGAACGTCACTCAACATTTCGCCGCTGGTGGTCCTGATCTCTCTTGCGGTGTGGGGCAGCATCTGGGGACTGGCCGGCATGTTCCTGTCGGTACCCCTGACGATGATCGCCATGATCATTTTTTCCCACTTTGCCGCGACCCGTCCGATTGCCATTATCCTGTCCGGGAACGGTGAAATTGAACGCTCCTGAAAATTGATCGATCACCAAGGGTGCATCAATGAACGAACATTATGAATCCGATGTGGGTGAACACGCGCTGGGGGAGGTTCAGGCTTTTCTGAGCAAGGCCCAGTCCCTGCCAACCGCGTCAGTCAAAGATATCGCTGAACAACTGCGCGTGCAGGAAATGCTCGCCAAGAGCACCCGGCGGCGCAAGAAAGTCTTTGAAGCGCTTGCAGACTATTTCGAGCATGCTCACGAGGTGCGCGACAAAGCCGAGAACACCAAGCACGAAGGTGAAGGAATCGGTGGCGCCGTTCGCGCGCTCCTCGACAACTTTGACGACGACTGAGCCCCGATAAGGACGCTATTCCGCCGCCTGTGCGGCCCCCTTGTCGATCAGCTCAGTGAGATATTGCGGGTCAACCGGGTAATAGTCGATCTCAACAGAGAACTCCTCCAGCGCATTTTCGATCGCGGCAACGATCGCCGCAGCAGCAGGAATGGTTCCACCCTCACCCGCACCCTTCACACCAAGCGAATTCAGCGGTGAAGGTGTTTCCATGTGGGTGACATCGACGCGCGGCATTTCGCTGGCCAGCGGCAACAAATATTCACCGTAATTCATGGTCAGCGGCTGCCCCTGATCGTCATAGATCATGCGTTCGAACAACGCGTTCCCGATGCCGTGCACCACACCACCCACAATCTGCCCATGCACGATCATCGGATTGATCATCACACCGCAATCATGGGCGACCGAATAGCGCAGCACCTTCACTTCGCCGGTGCCGGGATCGACCTCAACCTCAGCCACATTCGAACCACACGCAATGGGCGAGCCGCTGGATCCGTCATAGGAGGTGGCTTCGAGCAAAGGGTCAAAGCCCGCGGGAACCCGCAGCGCCGAGGCGGGCGACAACTGAATGGCCAGCTCTCCCAATGTGATCGAGAGATCGGGCGCACCGTTTACACGGACAACGCCGTCTTCGATGTCGAGATCGGCCTCGGAAGCCTCAAGCACTTCAGCAGCCAGCTTCAGGGCTTTCTCGCGGACCTTCTTGGCGGCGTCAAAGGCTGATGGCCCCACATTGGCGGCCACGCGGCTCCCGATGGTGCCAACCCCGTGGGGGAATTTCGACGTGTCAGCGGATTCAAACATGATGTCTTCCGGCGACACCCCGAGATTCTCGGCCACAAGCATTGCGATCATCGTGTGATGGCCCTGCCCCTGGCTCGCCGCACCAGTGCGGACCGCGACCTTTCCCGATGATTCAACGCGAACCGTGGTGCCCTCATAGGGGCCCATGCCGGTGTCCTCAATGCAGGAGGAAACACCGATGCCCAGATAACGACCTTCGGCCCGCGCGGTCGCTTGGCGTTCCTTGAAGCTGTTGTAGTCGGACAACTCCAAAGCCTTCTCGAGCAAGGCTTCGTAGTCACCGCTGTCGTAGACACATTTGGCACCGCCGCGCAGTGTCGCACCTGTTTCATAGGGCATCTGATCGGGACGGACATAGTTTCGCCGACGGACCTCAGCCGGATCAATCCCAAGCTTGCGGGAAACCAGCTGAATCATGCGCTCGACGGCGTAAATGCCGCAGGGACGCCCTGCGCCACGCACGGGGGAGTTCGCGATCGTGTTGGTGAACACGATATCCACACCCACATCGATAGCGGCAATGGAATACGCGCCGGGCAACGGTGTCAGTGAGCTGTTCGGCAACAGAATTCCGTAGGGAATATAGGCACCATTCTCATGGGTGATATTCCCACGCAGCCCGAGAATTTTGCCCTCGGAAGTGCAGGCAACCTCGAGGTCCCAGTACTGATCGCGCTGGGTCGTCGTCGAAACGAAATGCTCGCGACGATCCTCGATCCATTTGACCGGCGTTTCCATAAGACGCGCAACCAGGCAGATGGCGATCTCTTCGGGATAGAACCCGGCCTTCGGGCCAAAACCACCGCCCACATCAGGGGCAACAACACGAATACGCTCTTCAGACTCACCCAGCCAGGTGGCAAGTGCGCGACGGATCAGATAGGGCGACTGGGCCGAGGTCCAGAGCGTCAGCCCGTCTCCCCAGGGATCGTCCTTGGCGATGACGCCGCGTGTTTCCATGGAATGGCAGCCGCCACGATGCTGCATGAACCCGGCAGAAAACACATGATCGGCCTTGCCGAACGCATCTTCGATATCGCCGAACTTCGAGCGCATCTTGCCCATCAGATTGGATGTCGCATCAGCGTGGGCCAGCGGCGCGCCGTCTTCGAGCGCGGTTCGGATATCCACGACAGCAGGAAGTGCCTCATAGTCCACGTCGATCAGCGCGAGCGCATCCTCGGCGATCGCACGACTATCAGCCACCACAACGGCGACAGTCTCCCCGACAAAACAAACCTCGTCCTTGGCCAGCGGATACTGGGTCTTGTTCTGCTCGATCACCGGCGCCGGGTAGAGCTGGTTCATCCGGTGGCTGTATTTCTCACCGAAATCGGCGTGGGTGAACACACGATGTACACCCTCAAGAGCTTCCGCACGTGAGGTATCGATCGAACGAATTTTCGCGTGAGCCAGTGGCGCCCGCAGGAAGGCGGCTTCAAGCATACCCGCCATGGTGATGTCGTCCACGTAGCGACCATGACCAGTCAGCAGTCGCGGGTCTTCCATGCGTTGGACTTCAGCGCCCAGATAACGAACAACCATGGTCTTAGCTCCCCTGCATCGTCTTGGCAGCATCCAGTGCCGCGTCGACGATTCCCTGATAGCCGGTGCACCGGCAAATATTTCCTGAAATGGCTTCGCGCACTTCACGCTCGCTCGGATCAGGGTTGTCGCGCAGGAACGCTGCCAGTGAGGTCAGCATGCCCGGCGTGCAGAAGCCGCATTGCAGCCCATGGTGTTTCCAGAAGGCTTCCTGCAGCGGGTGCAGCGTGCCGTCTTCATCGGCCAGACCTTCAACAGTCGTCACCTCCTGCCCATTGGCCTGAACGGCCAGCATCAGACAGGATCGCACCGCTTCACCGTCAACCATCACGGTGCAAGCGCCACAGACGCCGTGCTCGCACCCCATATGGGTGCCGGTCAGCCCCAGACCATGGCGCAGAAAATCGCCAAGGCTGGTGCGGGTTTCAACATTGGCGGTGTGGCTTTTGCCATTCACCGTGACTTCGATATCGCGGGTATCAGCCATCTTCAGGCACTCCCAGATGCGCGTTCGGCGGCTTGGACAAGCGCGCGTTCAACAAGGGTCGCAGCAAGTCGCTGGCGGTAGGCAGAGCTCACATAGGCGTCCGACATGGCGTCGATCCCGCGTGCGATTTCTGCAGAAGCTTTGAAGGCCTCAGCATTCGGAGCCGCGCCGACCAGCGCGGTTTCGGCTTCGGTCAACCGAAGCGGCCGGACATCCGCACCACCAATAGAAATCGCAGCACGACTGATCGTGCCGCCTTCAACCTCAAGCAACGCGGCGACCGCGATCATGGCAAAATCACCATGGCGTCGGGCGAACTCAACAAAACCATAACCATGGTCAGCGCCCCAATACGGCACCGTAATCTTGGTCAGCAACTCGTCCGGCCCCAGCGTCGGAATCATGTAGGCGAGCGGCCATTCGGCAAACGGAATGTCCCTCGCGCCATCCGGACCATGAGCGGTCAGGACCCCGTCATAGGCAGCCATCAGACATGGCAATTCGGCAGATGGATCGAGGTGACACAGACTGCCTCCGATGGTGCCGCGATTACGGGTCTGGAAATGCCCGACATTCTCCAGCGCTTCGGGAATGATTGGCGTCTTTGCGACCACAGCCGCATCGCGCATCAGATCACGCTGGCGGGTCATGGCGCCGATCTCCAGCGCGCTGCCGGTGTCCGTCACACCGGATATGCCCGCAACCCCGTTCAGGTCGATGACATGATCGGGCACAACGAAGCGCATGTTGAGCATCGGCATGAGCGACTGGCCCCCGGCGAGAACCTTGGCGTCCTCATGCTCTGCGAGAAGCGCGACGGCTTCCTCCGGCGTCGCCGGATCGTGATAAGTAAAAGGTGCTGGTTTCATGGATCTGTCGTCTCCCTACCGCTTGCCGCGGATCATCGCCCAGATCGCCCGGAAAAACAGGCTGATCCCGGAAATGCTGTTGTCATTCTGAACGTTGGACGGGGCCGGAGCTGGTTCTTCGGCCGCCGGACTGTCAGCCGCTGCTGCAGCAGCTGGCACAGCAGTATCCACGCCGATCTCGGTTTCAAGATTGTTCGCAAAATCCGTGATGATCTGGCCCGCAATCGCATCAATCAGGCCCGACGCCCGACCGTACTGCGCAATAGAGCCGGTCAGGTTCAACTCGGTGGTGATATCGACCCGGGTCTGCCCGCCATCCTCGGTCATTTTGAAGACCACGTCGGCATCGGCTGAACCGCGCCCTTTGCTGTCATTGCCCTTGGCGTGCACCGTCGCGCTGCGATTGGCTTCGTCGATGGTCGTGATTTCGGCCTCGCCCGAAAACGTCAGGCTCACCGGCCCAACGCGCAACTTGGCGTTGCCCTTTGTATTTATGTTCGCCAATAACTTCGGTGAGTTCGGCACCGGGCATGCAAGGCGCGATTCGCGGCACATCGAGGAGCACCTTCCACGCCGTGTCGGGGTCAGCCGGGACGATAAAACTGTTGTTGAGCTGCATTCGACAATCCGCCCCGCGTAAAACTCTGAATCACAGGCATCCGCCCGCTTTGGTGAAGGGGGACCATAATTTTCATATAATGGAATCGCAACCGGCCAAGGGCAAAAAACTACAGGCCGTCATCCTGCCCGTGGACGTGATAGCCAATCTCGCGGGACGGAGCGCGCCCGGCACTGTCGACACCCGTGGGCAACCACGCACAAACATTGGCGCCCGGCGACCAGATGGTCTCGCACGGCCCCGGCACGAAGAATTCCACAAAGACAAATTTTTCATCAGACTGATTGATGAAAGCGTGGGGCTCGTGCTCGTAATTGTAGAGCAGGTCACCCGCTTCGAGCACATGCCCGGTGCCGTCGAGTAACGCTGTGCCACGACCGGAAATCACGTACTGAAAATGCTCCGCACCCACATGATGATGCTCGGGTGCTGATGCACCCGGCGGGTAGGAAATCATCTCGCCCTTGAAGGCATGGGTCCCGGCCAGCGCCGGTGTCGCCATGTATATGCGGCTGCGCGCGTCATGCTCGGATTCCAGAACCGGCTCCCGGGTCCAGTCGACCTGCCGCAGTTCGTTGGGCATCTCTGCAATGTCGGGATCAAAGCGTGCAGCGTCGGGCACACGCGCCAGCAGCAGATCGGTTTTCTCGTCACCCGCGGTAAACACGCCAGCAAAACCAAGCGGCAAATAAGAGATCATGTCTGGCGTGGTGTCTTGTTCGGCCAACACACCGCCACCCGAGAGCACCTGCACCCAGCCAACCATGTCCGGATCGAGCGCGAGATCGTAAGCAGCGCCCGGGGCAATCGTAACTTTGTCGAGGCTGATCTGGTCGTTGCCGATAACATCGGGCGTCAGCAACGCAGAGACCTGAAAACCATTCTCCGGCTCCAGGGCTGCAATCTCTTTTCCACTCACAATGACCGGCATGTTGTAATCCCTTCAAATTCAATCGTGCAAAACCTAGTCAGCCCAATGCGACTCCGCCAGAGGTTTTGCTGCAATCGGAAATCGATCGTTTCACAAGTCAACTCTCTCCGGATCGAATTGCGCAGATTATAGACAAGAACCCAGCCGCACCTCCGCTTCCGCCCGAACGAGCTGTTCTCGTTCATCAAACTGTACAGCCACAAACTGATGATTGAGACAAACCAAAGAACTCCATGTTCTCTGGTAGATCATTCCGCCACTCTCGAAAATACCGCCGCGAAACGATTGGGTACCATTCATAAACTGCGGAGCCAAACCCTGCTCGGGCCCATTGTGAAATGACTCCATGGTGTTGTGAACCCACCGCTCAAACCCCCCGGCACTGAGTGTGGCCAACACATCTGTCTTCTCCATCCCGACCTCGAACGGCCCGGGAATCAAGGAAACCCTTTCGCCAAACGGTCGGCCCAAAATCAATGGCTCAATGTGCCGACCGACTGGACCGGCCTCAATGTAGCGGTGGACAGACCACGCAGTCGTGAGCAAGACCACGAGACCGAGATAGGTCGCACCCACGGCCATGAAGCAAACGACTAGAATTTTGAGAATTCGCACGCGAAACCCCTGCCTGATATCCGAATACAGCGTGAATGGAATTCGGCACGGAAGCAAATCCGGCTGGGTCTATTGAAATCGTTGGTGCCCCCGGGGAGACTTGAACTCCCACTCCCTTGCGAGAAACAGATTTTGAGTCTGCCGCGTCTACCAATTCCGCCACAGGGGCACCGGATTGCGTGAACACTCCATAGTTCCGGCAATGGGCCAGCGTCAACCATCGAGGGAGGATAAAATTCTCAACCTGTGATCCGTGTCACTTCGGTCTCGCCCGATTGCGCCTATTTCAGGTCTATCGACAATCCGTGGAGCGCAGAACAATGCGAACGCAACTGAGTGTCCTGACTTCTTTGATGGCCCTTTGGCTGGCCGTGATCGCTCTGATGGCACTGGCGCCGGAAGCTGCGGGCATGCGTGTGGCCAATGCAGACTCCAAGCACCCCACTGCCGAAAACATGCCCGCTCCGCAATCCTTCAGCCACACCGGACTTTGGGTCGCCGAAATCAGCGCTGACGGAACCGCCGTGTTCGTACGGGACATCCGGCCGCGATAGAGTTTTCAATACAGACAAGATGGACAGTCCGAAATTGGACTGTTACAGGGCGACATCAACGCGGCGCTGAATACTTTGAAAGTGCTGTAAACCTCTCGCCCGGGACATCACACAAGTATGTTACGCGCCCTTTATGACTGGACCATGCAGCTGGGTGCTTCGCGCCACGCGGTCTGGGCGCTTGTGCTGATCGCCTTTATCGAGAGTTCGTTTTTTCCGATCCCGGTCGATCTGCTGCTGATCCCGATGGTCCTTGCGGCCCGGGAACGCGCGTGGCGCCTGGCCACAATCTGCACGCTCGCCTCGGTGGCGGGGGGCTATTTTGGATACTTCATCGGGTTCAGCCTGTTTGAAACTGTCGGGCGACCGATCATCGATTTCTACGGGTTCCAGGAGACTTTCGCGCGCTTCACAGAGCGTTACAACGAGATGGGTGCCTGGATCGTCGCAGTCTTCGGAGTTACGCCCTTCCCCTACAAAGTGGTGACAATTGCCAGCGGCGTCACCCAGCTGGATCCGCTTGTCTTCGGGATCGCCTCGCTGGGTTCACGCGGCATCCGGTTCTTCCTCGTGGCGGCGCTGATCTGGTATTTCGGGCCGCCGATCCGACTGTTCATCGAGAAATATCTCGGCTGGCTCGTGCTCGCCTTTGTGGTGCTTCTGATCGGCGGTTTCGTTTTGATCAAATACGCCTTCTAGCGTCCGCGCTGCGAAGACCCTATATCCAGTCCATGGTTCTGCAACGCCTCGCCATCGCGCTTCGCGAACAGCCCCGCCTCTTTCCCGCCATCACATTTTTGGCGAGCGGGTCCATGCTGGCCATTGCCTGGGGCTTCCAGCTGATCGGCGGCTTGCAGCCTTGCACGCTTTGCCTCTACCAGCGCTGGCCGCACTGGGTCGTCCTCGGGTTATCGGTTCTCACGATTGTGGTCGCTCGCCGTCTGAGCCTGCGCGGGCTGGCCGTGTTCGCAATCCTTTGTGGCCTGACATTTCTCACCGGCGCCGGGATTGCCGGTTTTCATGTCGGCGTCGAACACGGGTGGTGGGAAGGTCTGGCGGCATGTGGCGGCGGCGGACTGGGCGACCCGAACATGTCGCTCGACGAACTCAGGGAAAGAATGTTTTCCACCCCGGTCGTCCGCTGCGACGACGTGGCATGGTCTCTGTTCGGAATCTCCATGGCAGGATGGAACTTCCTCGCCTCCCTTGGGTTTGCTGTCGCAGCCACCGGGGCGGCATGCATGTTCTGGCGGAAAACGGCATGACCGAAGAGAAGTCGAAACACCCCAAGCGCACCGGCGACAACCGGCTGCCGGGAGATCCCGATCGGGAGACGCTGATCAAGCGCATGATCCGGGTCGATCACGCCGGTGAATATGGTGCCGCGCGGATCTATGAAGGTCAGCTCGCCGTGCTGGGCAAACAACCTGTCGGCGACACGATCCGGCACATGGCCGAACAGGAACAAAAACATCTCGACGCTTTCGAACGCCTCATCGTCGAACGCCGGGTTCGCCCGACGGTTCTCACGCCTGTTTGGCACGCGGCGGGATTTGCGCTTGGCGCAGCCAGTGCTGCGCTGGGCGAGCGCGCCGCCATGGCCTGCACGGTCGCCGTTGAAGAGGTCATCGAGGAACATTACGCGCACCAGGCCGAACAGCTGGGCGATGATGAAAGTGAATTGCGCGAGATGATCGAGGAATTCCGCGCGGAAGAACTCGAGCACAAGGATACCGGCCTCGAACACGACGCCGAATCTGCGCCGGGTTACCGATTGCTCTCCGAAGCCGTCAAAGCCGGCTCCCGCGCGGCGATCTGGTTGTCGACGCGCTACTAGACGGCCTTAAGCGTCCAATTCTGAATCCCAGTAAAGGTAATCGCTCCAGCTTTCATGGAGAAAGTTCGGTGGGAAGGCGCGGCCATTTTCGATCAACTCATAGGTTGTTGGCTGGCGCGGCACGTTGAGCAGATGCATTCCGGCCTCTTGCGGCGTCTTGTTTGCCTTCCGCAGGTTCCAGTCACTCGACGACGTCACCACATTTTCCCAGCTGGTTCGGCCGCCACGTGAACGCGGGAGCACATGGTCAAATGTCAGTTCATGTGCGGGCAGGCGCTGGCCACTGTATTGGCAGGTAAACCGGTCACGCAGAAACACATTGAAACGCGTGAAGGCCGGGCGTTCGGCTGGCTTAATGTACTCCTTCAGGGACACCACGCTGGGCAGGGCGAGCTCGAGTGTCGGAGAGCGGATCACGCGGTCATATTCGGCAACCGTGTTGACCCGGCCCATAAGAGTGGCTTTCACCGCCTCCTGCCAGGGCCAGAGCGATAGTGGAAAATAGCTCAGCGGACGAAAATCCGCGTTCAGAACCAATGCCGGACATTTTTCCAGCGCGACGTCCATTCTTGCCCTCCCGGGTTCAATCGCGGAACGCTCGTCTCCGCGAATTCTAGGAACGTACTCGATTCACTTCAAAATAATTTTTGCGCCAGTTTCATATATTTTCTTTTTATCACAACCACTTGAAACAATTCAGTCACTTTTCCGGCGGGCCTTCAAACACGCGCTTCAACAATGCCATCGCAAATCCCAAGCCTTCATTGTCAATGCCGTGACCAAGCCCGGGTCGGGTCATTGCCGAGACCGGCACCCCAACACCATTGAGAGCCGCCTCGGCTTGTGCAAGCGATGAATAGGGCACGATGTCGTCCGCGTCCCCATGCACGAGCAGGACCGGCGGCTTGACCGTGATCTCCGCGGCCAGAGCCTCAGGCGCGGCCAGCGATCCCGAGAACCCGAGCAAGGCAGCGGGGCAAGTCTTTCGGCGCAGGCCCACATGAAGCGCCATCCGGCAGCCCTGACTAAACCCAAAGATCGCGAGGTTCTCGTTCTCCAGACCAAGGCGATCCAGATGGTGATCAAGGAAGTCATCGATTGCCGGAGCTGCCGCGCGGACGCCGGCGGCCATGTATTCGGGATCACGGTTCGATGAATCAAACCACTGCAGGGCAGAGGGATAACCATCGAGAGTCAGTGGCGCGTCCGGGCTCAAAAAGGCCGCATCCGGGAATTGTTCGGCAAGGATGGGCGCCAAGCCAATCAGGTCATCGCCATTGGCACCGCGACCATGCAAAAAGACCACGAGTTGTTTGGCTGCATTCCCCGAAGCAGGGTCACGGCTCGGGCCGGTCAGAAGTTTGTCGGTCATGGTCTTTATCTCTCGCACCAAAATTGTCAGATCGCTTCGATATGATAGGCGTGCCAGAGCAAACGCGCAGCCGCACTTCGCCATGGTCGCCAGATTTCAGATTCCTTTCGCAGCTCTCCCGGCGTCCAGCGTGTGCCATCTCCCAGATGACGGCCAGCGGAAGCCACCAGCGCCAGATCATCGGCGGGCATCACATCGGTCCGACCAAGCGCAAACAGCAAATAACACTCGGCACTCCACCGCCCGATGCCTTTGAGCACGACCAGCGTGTCGATCGCCGCTTCATCTTCCATCCGCCGGAGTTTGTTCAGATCCAGCGCACCGCTGACGACCGCTTCGGCCAGACCGCGCCCATAGACGATCTTCTGGCGACTAAGCCCCAGCGCGCGGAGCGCATCATCATCCATCGCGACAAAAGCCATCGGGTCCTTTGCAACGCCAGCAATCTCCATACGCTTCCAGATCGCCGCGGCAGCATGGGTCGACAATTGCTGACCAACGATCACCCGCAACAGAGTCGCAAACCCCGGTGGCCGCGCGCGTGGGCCGGGTGTGCCCGCTTGTTTCCAGAGATCGGCCATACGGGGATCGAGTTTTCCCAGTTCGGTCAGTCCTGCCTCTAGCCGTTTGGTTGTTTTCATCGCATCATCGCCCCGTTCATACGGGCGCAATTGTGCGCCTTTCGTCGAAAACAGGGAACTCCCATGAACGCAGCGGCCACCCCCGCCCCAAAATTTGCAACCCGGTTTGCGCCTTCACCCAGTGGACTCCTCCATCTCGGGCACGCCTATTCCGCGCTCTTTGCCTATCGGCTCGCGCAGGCCGCTGAGGGGCGTTTCGTGCTGCGTATCGAGGACATCGACCTTGGGCGATGCAAACCCGAATTCGAGGATGCGATCATTGAAGACCTCGCCTGGCTCGGGCTGGAATGGGAACAGCCGGTATTGCGTCAGTCCGAACGTCTGGACATCTACGCAAACGCGCTGAAAACCCTCGAACAGTTGGGGATACTTTATCCCTGCTTTTGCACCCGATCGGACATCGCCGCGGAAATCGCCAATGCGGGTGCCGCGCCTCATCTGAACCATCATGGACCGGATGGCCCCGTCTATCCGGGCATTTGCAAACACTTGTCCGAAACCGAGCGCGCGCAGCGTATTGCCGCTGGTGAGCCCCACGCGCTTCGTCTGGACATGGAAGGCGCCATGAAGAAAGCCGGACCGCTGACCTGGCACGACCGTACACGGGGCGAACAAATCGCCGAGCCGGATATCTTTGGGGACATCGTGCTGGCGCGAAAGGATGTCGCAACCAGCTATCATCTCGCCGTCACCGTGGACGACGCCGCTCAGGGTGTCACGCTGGTCACACGGGGGGACGACCTGCTTCCCGCGACCCATATTCATCGCCTGTTGCAAGCCTTGCTCGATCTGGATGTGCCGGAATGGCACCACACCGTCCTGCTGACCAACAACAAAGGAGGTCGGCTGGCCAAGCGGGACAAGGCGTTTACGCTGCGTGCCATGCGTGAAGCGGGAACGGATCCGGAAGATTTGTGGGCGATGTCGATTCGTCAGATCGCGCGACAAGCCACAGCAACCGATGGGATCTAGGTGCAACTAACTCCAGCTGCGCATTCCGTGCGCCAGTTTGGCGTAGTCTGGCCGATCGGGCTCAATCAGACCGTGGCGGATGCCAAAATCGATCAACACCAGATTGACGTTGAACTTGAACTCTTCGGTTTCATCGACAACGCGCAATGCCTGACGCGCAGGCCAGCGTACAAAACCGCTAATTTCTCCGTCCGTATTTTCGGGTGTGAAACTGTCGGGTAGCTTCAAGTCATAAACGAACAGCATATCCCGACGCAGGCCATTTCTGGCGTTCATCATATAAGTAATAACCCCCACGGGCTGCGCCAGCCTTGCCAGATCTTCGGGCACCGAGGCCTCTTCGGCCGCTTCCTTCACAACATTGTCCATGAGGCTCAGACCAACCGGCAAACCGCCGGCCACCATATTGTCGAGTTTGCCTGGCGCGACCTCACGATTATTGGAGCGAACTCCAATCCAGAGTTCGGGCCCATCCACCGTGTCCACATATCCATTGATATGGACCCCATATGACGTCACGCCGAAGGACTGCAACCACGCCCGGTCCATACGCAACAAACTGGGCGAACCAAAGCTCTCCATCACCGGGCAGAGTTCCTTGCGGTTCCGCGGCAGGGCCTGATGGACAACCAATGCGGCCCCCGCCTCAGCAAGTGCCTTTGATCGTGCCTCGACGTCCTTCAGCCCGTCGCGAAAAGAAACTGAATCCCCTTCGACCTTGAAGTATTCGTGCCATCGGGCCATGCGCTCGGCAATATCGTCTGACACCCAGCCCACCTGCGCACCCGCAATAAAAAATGGGCGGCGGCCATCCATCTCATGGGTGTTGCACGCAACAATGTGGTCATAGAGCGCCATCAGACCTGTCCGCCTCTATGCGAATTCCGAAAAGCGCTTTTCCGAGAACAGCACCTGAGAGACGCCGAACATGCAACGCATGGCTGCGGCGATCTGTGTGGCCTGCCCATGATCCAGCTCTGACGTTTCGATATCGATATAGACATCACATCCACCCGGTCCCGCGCGACCACCGTGCCAGCGGTCCGGCACCAATCCGCGTTTGGCCCAGAGTTCCATGATTCGCGGCATGAGTCCCGGATCAGCCGCTCCCGTGACGGAAAAGCATTGGACTGGCTGCTGTCTTCGAGAGGAACTATTTTGAGAGGCATTCTGTAAGGTCATGATGAACGGTATCCATTGGTATTGGCAGTGTGAAAGCACGCGTTCCCGGTCGCCGTCCCGTAAGTCGGGTGTGCGCCGGGCTGCCAATAAGGAGAAGAATCATTCCGTTCATAACGTCGCGAACTTACAAAGGCGTCGGTTTCGGGTCAAGAAATCGTCACCAAGCCGCAAACGTGTCGAAGCGCCGCAACCCGCAACCTCTCGTCACGTGATCAATCCGGCGATATGATCTGGTTATGAATACTCTTCTCGTCCTTCTGCTGATCGCAATGATTGCCGTTGTCGGTGTCCTGATCTTTGGCCTGATCGCTATGGCCAAAGGCGGTGAATTCAACCGTAAATACGGCAACAAAATGATGCGTTGGCGCGTCGCCATTCAGGCATTCGCAGTTGTTCTCATAGTGATCTTCGTGATCGCGGCCTCCCAGCAAGGTTAGGGCGAAACAAACAATCATGGTCGAACTCAATCGCATCTACACCCGTGGCGGAGACGCCGGTCAAACCTCGCTCGGGTCGGGGGATCGTGTTGCAAAACATGATCTGCGGGTAGCCGCCTATGGCACTGTCGACGAGACCAACGCCACGCTGGGGCTGGCGCGATTGCATACAGGTGAAGACCGCGAGACAGACGAGATGCTCGCACGCATCCAAAACGATCTGTTCGACCTGGGAGCCGATTTGTGCACGCCCGAAGGCGATGCGCGCGCGGCGCGCAAACAGGAAGGTGCGCTCCGGATCGTGCCGGAACAAGTTGACCGGTTGGAGCAGGAAATCGATACCCTCAATGAAAGCCTGGCGCCGCTGACCTCCTTCATCCTTCCCGGTGGAACGGCGGCTGCGGCTCATCTCCACATGGCACGAACCATAGCCCGCCGCGCCGAACGTCTGATGACCGAGCTTGCGACTCATGAAGACATCAATCCCAATGCTTTGAAATACATCAACCGACTTTCCGATCATCTGTTCGTGCTTGGGCGCCATCTCAATGATGGCGGACGCGCAGACGTTCTCTGGAAGCCGGGGCAGAACCGCCAATAGCTATATGGAATGACGGTTTCGCGACTGTCTCACCAGACAAACAGCGCTGGCCAGATTATTGACTCCACAGAATGCCTTGGGCATGTTGCAGCGCAATAAAATTGCAACGCCGTAGAGCGAACTCACAAGAAACTACCGGGAAACCCAATGAAACTGCTCGTCCCAGTCAAACGGGTGATCGACTACAACGTGAAGGTTCGGGTCAAATCGGACAATACCGGTGTCGAAACATCCAACGTCAAAATGTCCATGAACCCCTTCGACGAAATCGCCGTTGAGGAAGCCGTTCGGATGAGGGAAGCCGGCTCGGCCGACGAGATCATTGCCGTGTCCCTCGGTGTACAGCAGTGCCAGGAAACGATCCGTACAGCACTGGCTATGGGCGCAGATCGCGGCGTCCATGTGAAAACCGATCAAGAGCTTCAGCCCCTTGCCGTTGCCAAACTTCTCAAGGCGCTTGTCGAGAAGGAATCACCTGATCTTGTGATCCTCGGCAAGCAGGCCATTGATGATGACTCCAACCAGACCGGTCAGATGCTGGCTGCTTTGCTGGACTGGCCGCAAGGCACTTTTGCCTCCGGGATCGAATTGTCAGATGGCAAAGCGAAGGTCATCCGCGAGGTTGATGGCGGGCTCGAGACCATCGAGATCAACACGCCAGCCGTCATCTCCACCGACCTTCGCCTGAACGAACCACGCTATGCGTCCTTGCCAAACATCATGAAGGCAAAGAAGAAGCCCATCGACGAAATGTCTCCCGAAGATCTGGGGGTCGATATCGGGCCGCGCCTGACGACCCTCAAGGTCGAAGAACCACCCAAACGTGAAGCTGGTGTGATGGTCGAATCCGTCGCCGAACTGGTCGACAAGTTGAAAAACGAAGCGAAGGTGATCTGATGGCCATTCTCGTACTCGCCGAACACGACAACCAGTCGCTCAAGGCCGCAACCCTCAACACCGTGTCCGCCGCCCAGCAGCTCTCTGACAAAGGGGCTGGCGATATCACCGTGCTGGTTGCCGGATCAGGCTGCGGCGCTGTCGCAGACGCTGCTGCAAATATCGCAGGCGTGGCGAAAGTTCTCGTCGCGGACGATGCCGGACTTGCCCATGGGCTAGCAGAGAACCTGACAGCTGTGATCATGGATGTCTCAGGGGATTACAGTCATATCCTGGCGCCTGCGACGACCTTCGGGAAAAACGTGCTGCCGCGTGTAGCAGCCCTGCTGGACGTTCAGCAGATCTCGGAAATCAGCGCGGTCGAGGACACCGACACCTTTGTGCGTCCGATCTACGCAGGCAACGCGATGGCCACAGTGAAATCATCGGATTCCACAAAGGTCATCACAGTTCGCGCCACGACCTTTGATCCTGTCCCGGCCGAAGGCGGCTCCGCAGCGATCGAGAGTATTTCCGGTGGCGCAGACGAGGGTGTTTCCAGCTTCATCGAACTCTCCGAATCCAGCAGTGACCGTCCTGAGCTGACCTCGGCACGGGTGATCATTTCAGGCGGGCGCGGTATGGCGTCGGGTGAAAACTACGCCTTGATCGAACCCATCGCAGACAAACTTGGTGCTGCCATGGGAGCGTCACGCGCGGCCGTCGATGCAGGCTTCGTTCCCAACGACTGGCAGGTCGGGCAAACCGGCAAGGTCGTCGCGCCAGAGCTTTATATTGCCGTCGGAATTTCAGGTGCGATCCAGCATCTCGCCGGCATGAAAGATTCAAAGGTCATCGTGGCCATCAACAAGGACGAGGAAGCACCGATCTTCCAGGTCGCCGACTACGGTCTGGTCGCCGACCTGTTCAAGGCACTCCCCGAGCTCAACGACGAGCTCGAGAAACAGCTTTAAACGAAGACTGGCAAACTCAAGACTCCAGGGACAGAAAAAATGTTGAACAAGATAGGCGTCATCGGCGCAGGGCAGATGGGCAGCGGCATCGCACATGTATGTGCGTTGGCAGACCGAGAGGTTGTGCTCATGGACATCGATCAGGGCGCCCTCGACAAGGCGATCACCAAGATCACCGGTGATATGGATCGCCAGATCAAGCGGACGCTGATCTCCGAAGAGGACAAAGCCGGAGCGCTGTCACGCATCAGCACGGTTACCGATGTCTCGGGCCTTTCGGATTGCGACATGGTGATCGAGGCGGCGACCGAAGATGAGAGCGTGAAGATGAAAATCTTCGACAGTCTTTGCCCGCATCTCAAAGACAGCGCCATCATCGCGTCCAACACCTCATCGATCTCGATCACACGCCTCGCAGCCGGCACCGACCGCCCGCACAAATTCATGGGCATGCATTTCATGAACCCGGTGCCGATGATGAAGCTGGTCGAGCTGATCCGCGGTCTCGCCACGGATCAGGAAACATTCTCGGAAGTTCAAGATCTCACAAAAGATCTCGGCAAGACCGGCACGGTGTCGGAAGATTTCCCGGCTTTTATCGTGAACCGCATTTTGCTGCCGATGATCAACGAAGCCGTCTACACGCTTTATGAAGGCGTCGGAAATGTCGATTCCATCGATAGCTCCATGAAGCTGGGTGCAAACCACCCGATGGGCCCGTTTGAACTGGCCGACTTCATCGGTCTCGACACTTGCCTGGCCGTCATGCAGGTGCTTTACGAAGGTCTTGCGGATTCGAAATACCGCCCGTGTCCGTTGCTGGTAAAATATGTCGAAGCCGGCTGGCTGGGTCGCAAGACCGGTCGTGGTTTCTACGACTATTCCGGCGACACGCCGGTCGCGACACGCTAGCCGACCTTTGGAATTGGTGTCATACGCGGACTTGATCCGCGTATCTCCTGCGTGGCTTTGAACGAGAGGCCCGGGTCACGCCCGGGCATGACGGCTCAGGGGGCAAGGCTCCCAGCAAGCTGAAATAAGCTCAGCTGCCGTTCTTGGAAGCTTTGGCGTCCTGATCGAGGTACCAGTTCACGAGCGCCAGAGCTTCGGGGGAATCCCATTCGGCTGTTCCCACCAGACGCCCGACTTCCTTGCCGTCCGGCGCAATCAGGATGGTGGTGGGCAGTGACACAACGCCGATCGACCGAGAGAATTTCAGGCGTTCGTCAACGAAGTTGTCCGGGAAGTTCACATTGAGTTTATTCAGGAAACGTTCGGTCTGCTTAAAACCACCGCGATCCTGACTGACAAGAACCACTTGCGCCTTGTCGTCCGGCAAAGCGGCATCGAGCCTCTCCAGCGAAGGCAACTCGCGAATACAGGGGCCACACCAGGTGGCCCAGAAGTTCAGAACAACAAACTTGCCCTTGAACTGTTCAAGTGTCGTCTTGCCGCCATCCTTGGTGAGCACAGTGACATCCGAGGTCTCGATCGGCTCGGGAAATGCCTCATAATTCTGCACCTGTCCCTCGATGGGAGGCCCGGATTCGGCCGAAACAGCCGCAGAAATGCCAACACTGAACACAAATGTGCTCAAAGCAATGAACAGAAAACCTTTCATCCGGCGTATCATGGCGTTAAACGTCGCTCCCTGAATTGTGAGCCCGAGAAAATATGAGCCCGAACGAAACACGTAAGCCCGCCAACGCGCAATGGGGTGGTCGCTTTGCCTCCGGACCTTCCGAGGTGATGGAGCGCATCAATGCGTCCATCAGCTTCGACCAGCGCCTGTTCGCCCAGGATATTGCCGGGTCGCGGGCGCATGCCCGGATGCTCGTCGCGCGTGGCATCCTTTCATCAGAAGATGGGGATGCGATCGCAACGGGTCTAGACACGATTTCGCGAGAGATCGAGAACGGCGAATTCACGTTCTCCGCCGCTCTCGAAGACATTCATATGAATATCGAAGTCCGGTTGCGGGAGCTTGTCGGTGACGCCGCTGGGCGGTTGCACACCGCGCGGTCGCGCAACGATCAGGTGGCAACCGATTTCCGGCTTTGGGTGCGGGACGAAATCGACGCGCTGGATATGCAATTGCAGGCCCTGCAGAACGCTCTGCTCGACAAGGCCGAAGCTCACGCCAACACCATCATGCCGGGCTTCACGCATCTGCAGACGGCGCAGCCGGTCACGTTCGGGCATCACCTGCTTGCCTATGTGGAAATGTTCGGACGGGACCGGGGACGGTTTGCCGATGCGCGGACACGGCTGAATGAATTGCCGTTGGGTGCCGGTGCGCTGGCGGGAACCTCCTTCCCGATCGACCGGCACGCCGTGGCCGAAGACCTGGGTTTTGACCGGCCTGTGGCCAATTCACTCGACGCGGTCTCGGATCGTGACTTTGCGCTGGAATTCATGAGCGCAGCCTCGATCTGCATCACACACATCTCGCGGTTCTCTGAGGAGATCGTGATCTGGTGCAGTGACGGCTTTCGGTTCGTCGCGCTTTCGGATGCCTACACAACCGGCAGTTCGATGATGCCGCAAAAGCGCAACCCGGATGCCGCTGAACTCTCCCGGGCCAAGGCCGGCCGGGTATTTGGTGACCTTCTGGGCCTGCTGACCGTCATGAAGGGGCTCCCGCTCGCATATTCCAAGGATATGCAGGAAGACAAGGAACCCGTCTTCGACGCGGCAGATTCGCTGGCATTGGCGCTCGCGGCCACGACAGGCATGATCACAGACATGGAACCGGTGATCGAGAATATGCGAGTCGCTGCTGGAAAAGGCTACTCGACAGCGACGGATCTGGCAGACTGGCTTGTCCGCGTGGCTGATGTGCCGTTCCGCGATGCCCACGGCATTACCGGAGCCGTTGTGAAGCTTGCCGAGGATAAGGGCGTGGATCTGGTCGAGTTGTCCCTCGCCGAGATGCAGGCGATCGATTCCCGAATCACCGATGATGTCTTTGGCGTGCTTTCCGTTGAGGCCTCGGTCGCAAGCCGAACCAGTTTTGGCGGCACGGCGCCCGACAATGTCCGCACGGCCGTCGCAGACGCACGCGCAAGGTTTTCGGGAGAGTAGTCATGGACAGACATGCACGTCTTCGGAGCCGGAGCCTGATCATCGCCATAATGCTGGTCATTGGTCTGGCGGCTTGCGGTAAAAAAGGTCCACCCGAGCCACCCGAAGATGAGCCGCTGACCTATCCGAGAACCTACCCAACGCGCTAGATGCGTGTCCCTCCTGCCAGAGCCGAAGATGAGCATGTTTGAATACCGGAACGGCGAGATGTATGCCGAAGATGTTCCCCTGTCCCGCATAGCCGAGGTAACGGGAACCCCGGTTTATGTCTATTCGGCAGGC
The DNA here is from genome assembly GCA_943787745.1 of uncultured Alphaproteobacteria bacterium. Lineage (GTDB taxonomy): Bacteria > Pseudomonadota > Alphaproteobacteria > UBA6615 > UBA6615 > JABJAG01. The sequence continues at coordinate 149,258 of CALSNJ010000004.1, forward strand.
ACCCTCACCGAGGCTTACACCCGGTTTGCCAGCGCACTGGCCGAGGCTGGTCTGAACGCACGCGTGTGCTACGCCATGAAGGCAAATTCCAACATCGCGGTGATCCGCACGCTCGCCGATCTTGGCGCCGGGGCCGATGTGGTTTCTGGCGGCGAACTGGACCGTGCGCTGATTGCCGGGGTGCGCGCTGAAGACATCGTGTTTTCGGGCGTCGGCAAGACACCGGGCGAGATGCAGCGCGCAATCACTGCAGGTATCGGTCAATTTAATGTGGAATCCGTTCCCGAACTGGAACTGCTTTCGCACGTTTCCGCTTCAGCAGGTGCCACGGTCGATATTGCAATCCGCGTCAACCCGAACGTGGATGCGAACACCCACCACAAGATTTCGACCGGCCGCCAGGAAGACAAGTTCGGGATTGATATCGCCCGCGCCCAGGAAATTTACGCCCTGGCAGCATCCTTGCCGGGAATTGCACCGATCGCGGTTGCCGTTCATATCGGCAGCCAGCTGACGGATGTATCGCCATTCCGTGCCGCCTTTGCCCGGGTCGCCGAACTCGTCGGTGAACTTCGTGCGGCAGGCCATGACATTCGTAAACTCGACCTCGGGGGCGGTCTGGGAATTGACTATGGCGGGCAAACACCGCCGCCGGTCGAAGACTATGCTGCTGTGGTTGCCGAAACCGTCGGTCACCTCGGTTGTGAACTGATGTTTGAGCCCGGACGTTATCTCGCCGGCCCGGCGGGCATTCTGGTCACGCAAGTGATCTACGCAAAGGAAGCCGAAGCGCGGCGGTTCGCCATTGTCGACGCCGCCATGAATGACCTCATCCGCCCCGCGCTATACGATGCCGTACACCGGATTGAACCCGCACGCGAACCCGCCCCGGAAACCGCGTTACACCCATGGGATGTGGTCGGACCAGTCTGCGAAACCGGGGACACCTTCGCCAAGGGCTGTGAATTGCCTGCGCTGTCCGATGGTGAACTTCTCGTGATGCGGGATGCTGGTGCCTATGGCGCGGTGATGAGCTCGGTTTACAATAGTCGTCCACTGGTCGCCGAAGTGCTGGTCCGGGGTGATGCTTTCGCGATCGTGCGTGAACGTCAGGAACCGGCCACATTTCTGGGTTACGAAAGCCTCGCCGACTGGCAAGATTAGTCCCGGGATCGCCCGCGCCTGACGCGCGAACGTGGTCTGGAACACGATGAGGCCGCGTTGAACAACGTCACGAACGACAGCAGCAAATCCAAGCCAGGAGGCATCGGCCTCGCACTGCGCCAAGGACTTTCGCGCGTCGCGTTGTTCTGGGAACGCAACTGGCCAGCCATCTGGCCAGCCACGGGGTTGATCGGGACCTTTGCGGCGCTTGCACTCCTTAATGTTCTGCCAGCACTGCCCGGGTGGCTGCATACACTCATTCTGTTGGGGTTTGCCGCAGCTTTCCTCGCGGCCCTACGCCACGCGTTTCGCCGGGTCCGCGTGCCGACCGCAGACGCAGCGACGCGACGGCTGGAAACCGATTCCGGTCTGGCTCACCGCCCCCTGACAACTCTCGAAGACCGCCCTCTGCTCGGTGTCACTGATCCCGAAACCGACCGCCTTTGGCAATATCATCTGGCACGTGCCAGTGCCGCGGCACGCAACATTCGACTGCGATGGCCGCATCCGGACCTCGCCACACGCGATCCCTATGCGCTCCGTGGGGCACTCTTGGTTGCTCTTGTTGTCGGTGTTGTTGTCGCTGGACCTGACACGACATCACGACTGACGGCAGCACTTTCGCCGGACGTGAGCGCGTGGACACAGCGAGACCCCGCAAATCTGGAAATATGGATCACGCCCCCCGACTACACCAATCTACCTCCGCTTCTGCTCGCGAGCGCCGACCTGACTGGTTTGCCAGCCCCCAACGCGGAAAAAAACGGGCCCATTGAGATCCCCGCCGGAAGTATTCTGTTGGCGCAAGTCACCGCCGGTCGCGGCACGCCGAATCTCGAAATCGGCGATGCGAAGAGCGAACTCGCGGAAATTGCAGACAAAGCCTGGCGCAGTGAGACCCGTCTGGACATCGAGGGACCGACAGAACTCTCCGTCCTTCAATCAGGCAACATTCTCGGCCGCTGGGACATCCAAATCATGCCCGACACGGCTCCCGAAATTCGGTTCGCCGAAGCCCCGGCCGCAAATGAGAGCAATTCCCTGCGCCTGAGCTACGAGGGCCTCGATGACTACGGCGTTGCTGAGACCCGGGCGCAGATTTCCTGGCCGGACCGCCCCAAGACCACAGGGATTGAGCCCGTTGACCTTGAGCTCCCATTGCCGCGCCCCGACCCCCGCAATGGCAGCGCGACAAGCGTTCATGATCTGACCTCCCACCCGTGGGCCGGACTGGAGGTTGATGTTGAGCTGACAATTCGTGACGGACGCGGTCAAACCAGCACAACAGACCGATTGTCAGTGATCCTGCCGGAACGCAGTTTCAATCATCCTGTTGCAAAGGAAATCATTGCACAGCGCAGAGTTCTGGCCCTTTCCCCAGAGAACCGCATCGATGTTGCGCGTTCCCTGCACAATCTCGGCCGCTTCCCGGACCGTTTCAACAACGACCTTGCGGTCTTCCTGTCGTTAATGACAGCACGTTCGCGCCTCACCTATCAGCAGGATTCCAACGGCATCATTTCCGTACTCTCGCTGCTCTGGGACACCGCACTCCGGCTCGAGGACGGGTCGCTATCATTGGCACAGCGCGACGTCGACCGGCTTCAGGAGCAGTTGCGCGAAGCGCTTGAGAATCGTGCACCCGAGGAAGAGGTGGCGCAGATTATGGAAGAGCTGCGCGCAGCTCTCGACCGATACCTCGAGGCCCTCGCACAGAACCTCTCTCAGGCACTCGAGGGCATGGATCTCTCAACACTTCCCGAGGCCGGGGAAGACCTTGAACTTCTCGACAGCGCTGCGATTCAGGAGCTGATGGAGCAACTCGAGCAGATGGCGCGCCTGGGTGATACAGAGGGCGTACAAGAGCTGCTCGAACGCATGCAGCAGATGCTCCAGGCACTGCAGGACGCGCCGAACATGTTGCAGCAACAGCAACAATCCTCGTCTCCGGCCCAACAGTTCCTGCGTGAACTTCAGCAAGTTCTGCGGAATCAGGAAGCACTCCACGACGAAACATTCCAGCGAGACCAGCGCGGCGAACAGATGACGCCACAGGAGTCCCAGGCTGCGCGTGACGCTCAGAATGAAATTCGGCGGCAACTCGGTGAACTGATGCGCCAACTTGGGGAAATCGCGAATGATATCCCGGAAAACCTTGGCAATGCGGAAGGTGCGATGTCGGACGCCGAGCGCGCGCTTGGTGAAGGTGATCTGCAGGACGCTTTGAATGCTCAGGCACGTGCTTTGGACGAACTCCGCCGTGGCGGACAGCAGATGGCCCTGCAGATGCTGCGTCAACAGGGCCAGGGGCCGGGACAGGGACAAGGACAGGCACAGGGACTGGCTCAACCAGGCGAAGATGGATTTGACCCACTGGGACGACAGTTGAGCGACCAGGACAATGGCGACCCCCGGTCACCAGGGCGCAATCAGATTGGTGACGGCGAACAGGCCGCCCGGGCCCTCGAAATTCTGGATGAATTGCGCACGCGCCTGCGAGATCAGGGGCGACCAGAAGCCGAGATCGACTACCTGCTCAGATTGCTGCGGCGGTTCTAAATTGCGGGCAGGAAACTGACCCTGCACATCCTAGTGAAGCTGACGCTTTCGCACGGACAATGCATCCTCAGCCGCATCACAAATCTGCTTCAGGCTGAACGGCTTGGGTACGACTTCGTGGATGAGTTCGTCGAGATTGTGGGCGCGTTGGCGTTCGGCCGCAAAGCCCGTCATCATCAGGATCGCTGTCTGCGGATAATCCTTGGCGACCTTGAGTGCCAATTCGATGCCGTCCAGACCGGGCATGACGATATCGGTAATCAGCAAATCAAACTCTTCGCTGTTGTTAAGATGATCGAGCGCATCAAGCCCATCATGGGCGACCGCAACCTCGTGACCGCCATGGGTCAAGGCGCGGCGAACGAATTCCCGAACAGCGGTGTCGTCTTCTGCGATAAGTACGCGTGCCATAACACTACCTTTCCCCCATCATTGATGTTCACCTGGCAAAGCAAGCGGCTGCGCAAACAATCGCTGTCATGATCGTCGGACTACCAGGCCAAGTTCCGCGCATGCGGAAGGGGGTGACGATCTTCGTTAACGAGTATCGTCTGGATTGGTAAACAAAATACTAACGTTTGCCGCGCCATCGGGCACCGAATCCGTCTCGGTCGTGAACGGAACGGTCTCACCCGGACCGAGTCGGCGCACATCAGAGGAAAACTCCCAGGACTTGAGCATAAGCTCGGACCCGTCGGTAATCACAACCCGCAATCCCGGGACATCGCGCACGCCCGTGGTGGTGTTGATGATTTCACCCTTGAGTGTCAGCGCGCCGTCCTCCGTCTTGGGATCAAATTCAATGATCAGGCCCTCACCGGGCAACGGGAATGCGGCAATACCGACGGCGGCATAGACGCTTTCGGCTTCAGGTACAGCACGCGCAATTTGTTCTCGGCCAAACCAGAGTGCCGCCAAAATTCCAGCCAGCAGGATAATCGAGACTATCCAGCCTGTGCGCGCGCTGCGCGCCTTCCGGGCACGTTGTACGGCCGGAAGGTTGCGTACAGGGATCGAGGACTGCTCTTCCGGCTCAAGTGGCGTAACCCGCAGCGGTGGTTCTGCTGCTTCGGGCTCGGCATCAGCAACGGGGGCCGACTCGAACCAGACATGCGCGCACTTCCCGCACTTCACCCGTCGCCCATCGGGACCGAGTTTGTCGGCATCAATCGCAAAGCGCGTGCTGCAATCCGGGCAACTGAGGATCATTGTCCAACCAGAACAGAGATTGAGGAACTACTGATGTATTCGAGTATAGCCCATTGCAAACAAGGCACCCGAACTGCGGTTATACGGGGGTGAGTAAAAACGTGGCAAGCGATGAGTTGTGTGACACATGGGTATAATAAAGGGCAGGTCTTGAGAACGGGTTTACGCAACAAAACCATCGTGCCAACGTTGTCGAACCCCGTCACCGAGTCGCCGTGAGGCAATTCCGTGACATTTTCGCACCGGACCGGAGTCGATCCTTTTGCTGAGCTTCGAAAACGTCGGCATGCGATATGGCGTCGGCCCTGAAGTTCTGCGCGATATCAGCTTCAAGCTTGCCCCTGGCTCGTTCCACTTCCTGACGGGCTCCAGCGGCGCGGGCAAAACGACACTCCTCAAGCTGATGTATCTGGCGCTTCGACCGACACGGGGCCTCGTCCACGTGTTTGATCAGGATGTGTCGATCACTCCGCGCACAGAATTGCCTGAATTGCGCCAGAAGATCGGTGTCGTGTTCCAGGACTTCAGACTCATCAACCACCTGACGGCCGTCGAAAACGTCGCCCTGCCCCTCCGTGTGGGTGGCGCACGCCAATCCGAAATTGATAGCCATGTGCGTGAACTTCTAAGCTGGGTTGGACTGGGCGAACGTCTTGATGCCCGACCGTCAACTCTCTCAGGCGGACAGCAGCAGCGCGTGGCGATTGCACGCGCGGTTATTAACCGGCCCAAGCTCCTGCTGGCAGATGAACCGACGGGAAATGTTGATGACCGGATCGCCGTTCGACTGATGTATCTGTTTGAGGAACTTAACAAGACAGGCACCACGGTCGTCATCGCGACCCACAACAATGCACTGGTCGAAAAGTTCGGCCACCCGGTTTTAAGACTGGATGACGGTGAACTCACAATTCGCCGCAAATCGGACGCCCGAGGCCCGATGTGATTTTCAAGCGCCATAGCGATCTGCCGTTCGAACGCGATCAGTCAACGCGCTTTTTGCCGTGGATTGTTGCGTTGATGGTGTTTCTCGGCGTGCTGATGTTCGCTGCCGCCTTGGTGGTATCCGACGCTGTCGATACATGGGACAGCACGCTGACCGGGCGGATGACGGTCCAGATCCCCGAGCGCGTCGCCAACCCGGAGAACACTCGGTCACTTGCCGGTCTGCTGCAAGCCACGGCTGGTGTGGAAGATGTCCGAATTGTGCCGGATGGAGAGGCACGCGCCCTGCTCATACCCTGGCTCGGGAAAGAAATCGTTGCCTCTGGTCTACCCGTCCCCGCTCTGATCGACATCAAGATCGCGCCCGGTGCCCGCATCGACCCGGTACTGCTGCGCGCACGGCTTGCCGAAACCGTGCCGGACATCACCGTCGATGATCATCGCAACTGGCTCTCCGCACTGATCACCCTGGCGAGAACGGCAGAAATTTTGGCTTTTGCCATCCTTGCCCTGATAGCGTCTGCAGCCATCATCGCGGTCATTTTCACAACACGAAGCGGACTTGCCGTCCACAGCGCCATCATCGAACTTCTCCATCAGATGGGCGCACGTGACACCTATATCGCCAGCCAGTTTCAACTTCAGGCTCTGATGCTTGCCCTGCGTGGCGGGATCGCCGGTGCTCTCAGCGCCACGATTGTTCTGTTGATATTTGGCTGGATTGGGCAGGGGATCGAGGCGGCATTTCTTCCCAAACTGTCATTGTCACCTCTCGGGTGGCTTGCTCTTCTCCTTGTACCCGCCGGTGCAGTCCTCATTGCGATGCTAACCGCACGTATGACTGTATTGCGGGCACTTGCACGGATGCCATGATGCGCCGGCGACGGACACGCGGCGGACGTTTTATCGCAGGCCTTGCCGTTCTGGCCGCAATTTTTTGGCTCGTCGGGCTGCTCCTGTTCGTTGAAAACATCCCGCGCTCGAAACCCGACGACACATTAACGGATGCCGTTGTCGTCCTGACAGGGGGACCGGGACGAATCAACAGAGGCATTGAGCTCCTGGCCTCAGAGAAAGCCCGTGAACTGCTCATTTCAGGCGTTGGAGCAGATGTTCCCATGCGCGATCTGATCTCGGACAACGCGCTCCCGAAGAGCCGACTGGAATGCTGTGTAACTTTGGGACGGGCCGCCCGTGACACCCGTGAAAATGCCATTGAAGCCGCAGGCTGGGCTGCCAGCAGGAATATCGTGAGTATCCGTCTCGTCACGTCGGACTTCCATATGCCGCGCAGCCTGCTGGAGTTCGAACGGCGCCTGCCACAACTTCAGATAATTCCAGAACCCGTCGGCACCAAGAGCATTACGATGGGACGCTGGTGGCTGCGTCCAGACACCGTCGTTCTCCTGGCCGGCGAGTACTCCAAGTTCCTAGCGATCCGCCTGCAATTGGCGTTCACCCGACTGATCATGAGTCTCTAGAAAATGCGTCCAATACTCTTCACCGTGCTCTTCTATGGTTGGACAAGCCTGCTCGGAGTTCTGGTGCTCCCGTTCTTGTTGGGGCCACCGCGCCTGCTGCTTGCCTATAGCCGTTTCTGGGTCCGCGGCTCCCTGTGGATATTGCGGATGACCATCGGGGTCACCCATGAAGTGCGCGGAGCCGAAAACATTCCCGAAGGGCCAGCTCTGTTTGCCATCAAACACCAATCCGCCTGGGACACGCTGGCGATCAATCTGATTGTTCACGACACCGCCATCGTGCTTAAGCGCGAACTCACATGGATCCCGCTCTTCGGATGGTGTTTGCTGCGCGCGCACCATGTGCCCATCAACCGGTCCGGCGGGATGCCAGCTCTGCGCAGCATGATTACCGCCGCGCGCGAACGACTGGCAAACGGTCGTCCGATCGTGATCTTTCCTGAGGGGACGCGGGTCGCACCGGGTACAGCACGGCCCTATCACGTCGGGGTTGCAGCTTTACAGTCTGCGCTCGACGTTCCGGTCATACCTGTAGCGCTCAATTCCGGCCTGTTTTGGCCGCGCCGATCCCTTGCCTTTCGTCCAGGTTGCATCACCATCGAGTTTCTTCCTGCCCTCCCGCGCGAGCTCCGACGGCATGAATTCGTCCAAGCCCTTGAGACTTCAATCGAATCTGCGACCAATCAGTTGATTGATGAAGCAACAACCACTTATGGGCTGGACCGGCCTGTGGATAAAGTTGTGGAGTAACGGGCCTTCGGCAGCCGATCCGGCGCAGCCGTAATATGAGCGTAATAAATCGTGTGATTGACGACACCTGAACAATTCAACCGCAATGCCCGCGAAGTTCTACTTAGCAGAACTCTCCAAAACCCGAGACAATCTTGACTTGATTGCTTTGCCGCCACTGGGGCTCCCCCACAGAATCGGCTTATCTGCGGCTAATTTCCAAACGGCTACTTCGTAAATCGCTCAAATCCGCCCTTTGGAGACCCCATTTGGCACAACACCAGCGGCCTGTGGATAAAATGCATCCAAGAGCGTCAGGATCGGACAGGGCAGAGACGACAGAAAAGTTCAAATTTCAATTTCAGGACTTCGCGCCAGAATTTTTCTGCTCCACCATTCTATGCAAACGGCTCAAGGGTCGGTCGACGATTCCAAGCTCATCAAGATGCCCAACGGTATTGCGCAGATATTCAGTATTGGCACCACCACGCCCATGCCCCTGCAGGATATGCTGCAGTGCTTTTTCGTCCGGCAGTTTCCCGGCGTACTGCACGTGATTATGCGCAGCGGTATAGGTATGCGCGCGCACCACGCGTGTTCCAATACGTGCGGTGACCCATCTGGGGATATACACACGGGTCACCATCTCACGTCGTATAAGGTATTCCACGGTCGACGCAGCGCGCGACGCGGTCACACGATAAGCAATACCCCGGCAACTCCCGCCATTGTCCAACCCGAGCACAAGACCCGGTTCGTCCCGCGTGCCCCGCCAGACATGGGAATAGACGCAAAAGCTGCGGTGAAAACCATGCACCGTCGCAAGCCCTTGTTCCTCAAAGGGAAACTCCGGTTGCCACATCAACGACCCATACCCGAAGACCCACAGGTCCTCCTCGGGCGCATGCGTGGCCATAACAGCCGACAGAGTCGTCTCAAGCTCTTCTTCGGTCAGCTCATACTGATCGGTCAGGTGACGTAAATCAGGCTGGCTGTTGGGGTCTGTCATAACGGGGGCCGCACAGAAATTGACGAGGTCTCGACCTCAAGAAGGCGCATCGCTAGGCTGATGATCTCGCTTCTAGTTCATACGGGACCGCATGTTCCAGCGAAAGTATCTGATTTTTCTCACCTTCCTGTTGCTGCTGGCATTTGCCTGGGCGGCCGGCTGGTTCTGGATGGCCGACAGGCTCCGCGCGGATATCGTTGATTTCGCCGAAATCCAGAAATCCAACGGAGTGACGCTCAGTTGGGAGAAACTGAGAATTTCGGGTTTCCCGATCCGCTTCGATACCGATTTCACGGCACCACAAGCCCGCTTGGACAACGTAGATCGCACCATCACCTGGACCGGCGCGGATGCATCCATTCGCCCTTTCATTGAAGGCCCGGGTGTTGTGTCCTTTCGCGCTCCCGGGCAGCACAATCTGGATATACGCGAGCCCGGGTTTGATCTTTCGATCAAATCTCAATCCGACGAACTGGCCGGGCGTCTGGGATTTGATAACTCCGGGGAGGTAAACGCCCTGCGCGGTCTGGCCGAACCCTTCGACCTGGTTATAAACCGGCGCGATCAGATCGGGATCAGGCGTGCGGCCTTCGATTTTGAGAAGCTTTCGGTGACGGAAACGAACGACACCATTCACCCGGATCCGGTTGCGGCCAAGCTGGCGCTGGTTCTGGACGGGATCGACCTGAGTGCGCTGTCCCTAAACGACGACATTGTAGATTCTCTGGGTAGCGAAATATTGCGCGCCGCGGCCGAACTGTCATTGCGCGGAAGTCTGGAAGCAGACACGATCTCCCCAAGAACCCTCGCACGCTGGCGGGACTCAGGAGGGACGGTCGAGATTGAGAGCCTCGAGCTGGTCTGGGGGCCGCTGCGATTCGCCGGGGACGGCACGCTCGCCTTGGACAACGCCCTACAACCTGTCGGGGCATTTTCGGCTCGAATTTCCGGGCTCGATAAACTTATCGATTTGCTCGAGCAGCGCGGGCAGGTGGGCAAGCAGCAAGCTGCAATTGCGCGAATCGCCATGGCTGTCCTGAATCGATCGCCCGCGAATGGCGGACCACCTGAAGCGCGTGTGCCGGTGACAATTCAGGATCGTGTCGTTTCGATCGGACCCGTTCCGCTTGTGCAGCTGGACCCCATTGTCTGGAACTAGTTTCGACTGTCAGTCGCCGTTCTCGGTGTACTGGAAGCGACCCGCCTGACCGGCTTCGATCACCCCGCGCCGAACATTGCGGGTGCGGGTAAACAACTCGAACAGGGCATCCCCATCATCGTGCCGGATCGCGCGCTGCATTGCGGTCAGGTCTTCGGTGAACCGCCCGAGCATTTCCAGAACTGCGTCCTTGTTCAGCAAAAACACATCCCGCCACATTGTCGGATCCGACGCCGCGATGCGTGTGAAATCCCGGAATCCACCCGCAGAGTATTTGATCACCTCTCGCGTCGTGACGACGTCATCATCCCGGGATTTGGCCTCAAGCTCGGTTTCCAGCTCGGACGCCGTCTCGACAATGGTAAAGGCGATCAAATGCGGCAAATGGCTGGTGATGGCCAAAACCCGATCATGATGTTCGGCATCCATGATCTCGACATCACTACCCATCGCACGCCAAAATTCCGCCAGCCTTGCGACAGCCTCTTCATTTGCGCCTGCTGGCGGTGTCAGGATCGAGAAACGGTCACGGAACAATTCGGCGAACCCGGCTTCCGGCCCGGAATGCTCGGTGCCCGCCACAGGGTGACCCGGCACAAGATGCACGCCGTCGGGCATGTGCGGTGCCATGGCTTCAATCACTGCGCCCTTCACGGAACCGACATCGGTCACAATCGTACCGGGCGCAAGATGATCGCTGATCGCCCGGGCCACATCTCCGCAGGCTCCCACAGGTGTGGCAGCGATGACGAGATCGGCATTGGCCACAGCATCGGCGATGTCGGCATGCATGCTGTCGACAAGCCCCAGCGCCGCCGCCCGCTCACGAATATCTGCGTCGGCATCATGTCCCGCAATATGACCCGCAAGTCCGTTTACACGTGTCGCATGCGCGAGCGAGGACCCGATCAGGCCAATACCGATTATTGCGATCCGTTCAAACAGTGGGGCCTTGCTCATGATGCGCCTACAAAGGCGCGCAAGGCGGCGACAACATCTTCCATTTCTTCACGCGTGCCGATCGACATCCGGACCCAGTCGGGCAAGCCATAGCCCGCAACACGTCGCGTGACGATTCCCCGCTCGAACAGGAACTGATAGGCAGCTTCTGCATTTTGTGCGGTCTCCGCGGGAAACCGAACAATGACGAAATTGGCGACCGAGGGATTGACGTGAAGACCAAGCGCTTCGACCTCACCCACAAACCAGGGCAGGGTCTCGGCGTTGTGCCTGCGCGAACGTTCGGTGTGTTCGCGATCCTCCAGGGCCGCAATCGCTGCCGAAATGGCGGGCGCTGAAACATTGAAGGGTGGGCGCACACGGTCGAGCACATCGATAATCTCCGGCGGCGCATAAGCCCAGCCGACACGCAGGCTCGCCAGCGCGTAGATCTTCGAAAATGTTCGCGTCATGACCACGTTGGAAAACTCGCGCACCAGCGCCTCGCCCGCCTCGTAGTCGTCTTCCGTGACGAATTCTGCATAGGCACCGTCAAGCAGAAGCAACACGTTCTCGGGCAGTCCGGCATGCAGCCGCCGCAATTCCTGCTCCGGCAGATAGGTACCTGTCGGGTTGTTCGGATTGGCCAGGAAAACGATCCGGGTCTTGTCCGTCACGCGCTCGAGGATGGCATCCACATCTGTGGCAAGGTTGGTTTCGGGCACCGCGATCGGGGTCGCACCGACCCCCAGAGAGGCAATGGGGTACATGGTGAAACCATGCTCGGTGTAGAGCGTTTCGTCCCCCGGTCCGGCAAAACAAAGCGTCAGCAAGTCGATGATCTGATCCGACCCACAGCCACAAATAATCCGGTCCTCCTCAAGACCATGATGGGTGGCCAGCGCCTTGCGCAATGACCGGGCATCAATCTCGGGATAGCGACGCACATCTTCGCTGGCGGCTGAATAGGCCTCCATCGCCTGCCAAGACGGGCCAAACGCACTTTCATTGGAACTGATGACAATACGGTCCGTGCCGCCAAGGCCAACTTCGCTGCCGGCATAAGGCGTAATTGCAAGAACACCGGGTTTTGCTTTCGGTGGGGCCACCGGTCTTACTCCATCTCAGGATTTGGTTTGGGCAACAAAAGGCACCGCGTAGGCACCAAGCCAGCGCGGTTCGGCGTTGTCGAGCAATGTGGCAAGGCCGCGCACACGCGGATCATCATCAGATACAAAGCCCGCCACATCGAGTAAATGCACCCGGCCACCGCTCCCATCAGGGCCTGCGGCAACCGCCTGGGTATCCACATCGAGATCGTTCTGAGCCGCCAACTCGGCAAATCGACCACGGCTGACATCACTTTCACAGGCGAATGTCAGCACACTGCGGTCTTCACCTGATTCTTCCGGCTCCCAGGCCGACAGCACAAAGGCACCAGGTGCATCGCCATTTTCAGAGCTTTCGAGGAACCAGGGCAGGCGCGCGACAATTCGAACTTTGGGTACGTTACGCATTTCCGCCCACCACTCCGGGCTATCGGAACTATGCGGCAGCGGCACAAGGCCAACGGTGACATCACCGCGGCCAACCGCCAACACAACCTGTGCGGCCGAAGCCTGCTTGACCACATTCGCGTCCAGACCAAACTGCCCATTGGCGAGACGAAGCGCCGCGCCATCCCCTTCCATCGGACAGTATCCGACAGAGAAATCACCCTGCAGTCGTGTCGAAGAAGAGATGATCTCACGCCAAAGGCGCACCAATACGGCCTTGGGCAGGTCGCCTTCATGACGCGCGAGCAAGCGCCGCAAAAGCTGGGCTTCACGTGCAGGACGGAATGTCGGTCCGCCATCGGACGCTTTCCGGCGTCCGATCTCACCAACAATCTCTGCACGCCGCATCAACAGGTCGTGCAGGTTTTTGTCGATGGAATCGATCTCCTGACGCAGGGGCGTCAGACTGTCAGGCGTATTGCCCATCGGCTTACTCATCCCGGGAAAAAGCGGCTCAGGTTGTATCCCTATGCCTGTTTTTTGGCAAAGAAAACGTTGACACCTCTCGCACCCGACACCTAGCTATGGCCACAGCGCACAAAAATATATTCGTGCGACACTGGCCAACAACGCTCAAGATCATGACGACAAACCCGAATGACGGCGCCAGGCGCACCGGCGAAAGCATCGCAGTGGAACCCGCAGTCGCAGATTTGCCGGGACATCACCTCGTGCTGGGTGCGGACAATCCCATGCGTCTTGTTTCGGGCCAGTTGCTGGGCCCTTTCACCGTGTCCTATCAGACCTACGGCAAACTGAACGCCGACAAATCGAATGCCATTCTGGTCTGTCATGCCTTGACCGGTGACCAATATGTGGCCGAACCCCACCCCGTGACCGGACGCCCCGGCTGGTGGGAGCGTCTGGTGGGGCCCGGACTGACTGTCGATACCGACAAATACTTCGTAATCTGCGTCAATGTACTGGCGGGCTGCATGGGTTCGGCCGGGCCAAAAGACATCGACCCAAAAACCGGCCGTCCTTTCGGGCTGAATTTTCCGCTCATCACCATTACCGACATGGTTGCAGCCCAGAAACTGGTCGTGGAGCACATTGGAATCACCAAGCTGTTTGCCGTGATAGGCGGATCAATGGGTGCCATGCAGACACTCGAATGGGCCGCGCGCTATCCGGAGATGGTGTTTTGCGCAATTCCCATCGCTGGAGCAGCTCGGCACTCCGCACAGAACATCGCCTTTCACGAAGTCGGGCGTCAGGCCATCATGGCCGATCCAAAATGGGCCGGCGGAGACTATTACGCTGAGAGCGACCCACCCGAGCGCGGACTTGCGGTTGCACGCATGGCCGCGCACATCACCTATCTTTCGGATTCTGCACTTCACACCAAGTTCGGACGGAATCTCCAGGACCGACAGGCGATCACCTTCGGATTCGATGCGGATTTTCAGATCGAGAGCTACCTGCGTCATCAAGGCCGCTCATTCGTGGAACGGTTCGATGCAAATTCCTATCTCTACATCACCCGGGCAATGGACTATTTCGATCTGGCAGCCGAACACGGCGACAATTTGCCAACCGCGTTCGAAAAATCACCTGTGCGCTTCTGCCTGATCAGTTTCACATCAGACTGGTTGTTCCCGACCAGCGAATCCCGCCGGATTGTTCACGCACTCAACGCGGTCGCGGCCTCCGTGAGCTTTGTCGAGATCGAAACCGAATCTGGCCACGATGCGTTTTTGCTCGATGAACCTGAATTCTTCCGCATTCTGGCGGGCTTTCTGCGCGGTGCGGCCGATCAATTCGGGATCGGGGACAACGCATGACCCCGACAGAAACAAACAACGCCGCACGTATTCGCGTTGACCAGAAACTCATTGCCGAAATGATAGCACCGGGCAGCCGGGTGCTTGATGTCGGCTGTGGTGACGGCGTGCTGCTGGATCTGCTGGTGCATGAACGGCAGGTCGATGGACGCGGGATTGAGCTGAGCCAAGAAGGTGTGAACGGCTGCGTCTCACGCGGGCTCGCCGTCGTGCAGGGCGATGCACAAACCGATCTCCACAATTATCCGAATGACGCCTTCGACTACGTCATTCTGTCGCAAACCCTACCGGCAATTTTCGATGTCAAAGGCGTGCTGGACGAGATGTTGCGCATTGGGCGGTGCGCTGTGGTCAGCTTTCCAAATTTCGGCCACTGGCGGGTGCGCGCAGACCTGCTCTTACAGGGCCGAAGTCCGACCTCGGAAAGCCTACCATATGCCTGGTATGAATCACCCAATATTCGCTTCTTTACGCTGACGGATTTCGCCGATCTGCTTGCCGAGCAGGGCCTTACGATAGAGCGCGTTGTGACAATTGATGGCAACGGCAAAACCCGAACCCGGTCAAAGATCGGATACTGGACGAACCTGCTCACAGAACAGGCCGTCTTTGTGATCAGCCGGAAGTAGGCGACCTTACGGCCTGCGGCGCGGTTGTCCGGACGCGCGCATAAGACCGCCGACCCGGCTTCTGCCCCAACATTTCCCCGCCATATATTTGCTTGGTCGCTTCCACCATCGCCACGCCGCCAAGGGGGCTGAACCAACGTTCCCCGATCCGTTCCCAGGCCGGCGCCGCAGCAAGCCAAAAGCGTCGCCGCGAGGGAGGAAAGAACAGCGCGCGGGTTTCACGCACCGGCGTGAACATGGACTGGCGAAGCGTACGATTCAGCTGTTCCATGGAGTAAGGGTGGCCGTGTCCGAAGGGCGTATGATCAGCCCGGGCCCAGATCGAGCGGCGGTTGGGCACCGCCACGATCAGTCGCCCTCCATCCGAGAGAACCCGCCACATTTCCCGCAACATCTGTTGCCCGGTTTCACTGTATTCCAGACCATGGACCATCAGGATGCGATCGACCGAAAGGTCGGGCAAAGGAATTTCGTCTTCCTGCGCGATCGTCGTCAGGTTTTTCTCCCCCGGCACCCGGGCTGGCCAAGGCAAAACGCCAATCCGGCTGGGCATCAGCGCAAAAACACGTGCAGCCTCATCCACAAAGGGCTGTAAATACGGAGTCGCAAAGCCAAAGCCGAGCACATTGAGACCAGTCACATCCGGCCAGACGGCGCGCACCTGGCGATGAACCATGCGCCGGGACGCAACCCCCAGAGGGGTGCCATAAAAATCCCGCAAATCGATGACATCAAGTGACATGACCCGATTTTAGCACAGGTGACGCTTTGCGATCCGCGCCGGTATAATCCCCCCTGAACACTCTGGCGACAGTCCATCGCCGAAAGGAAAAACATGAAACTCTACTATGCCGCCGCGTCTCCCTATGCCCGCAAAGCACATGCCACCGCGATCGAAACCGGGATGGCCAACAAGATCGAAATGGAACCGACCAGCCCCTGGACAGACCCGGATGGTTATCGCGACATCAACCCCGTCGGCAAGGTTCCGGCACTGGTTCGTGATGACGGCCCCCCGCTCTATCAATCGAACGTAATTTGCGAATATCTCGACGCGCAAGGCGACACAAAGGTTTATCCCGCCGTCGGACCGGCGCGATGGACAGCCCTGCGCCAGCTTGCTGCCGCAGACGGCATTCTCGACGCATCGGTCCACTCCCGCATGGAGAGCATGTTCCATGAAGGCGAGGCGATCTCGCAAAAATTTCTCGACCGGCAGGAACTTTCGGTGGTGGCCGCGCTCGACCAGCTCGAAGGAGAAGCCGACGACCTCAATGGTCCGGTGACCATTGGCCAGATCGCCGTTGCCTGTGCCCTTGGCTATCGCGATTTTCGTTTCGCCGACGCCAATTGGCGTGCTGGACGCCCCAAACTTGCCGCCTGGTATGACGTTTTCGCCGCGCGGCCTTCCATTGCCGATACCAACCCCGACGCATGACAGCCCAAACCGCCGCAGACATCATCCGCCTGCTCGCGCTGGAACCACACCCCGAGGGCGGCCACTACCGCGAGACGTTTCGCGACCGGCCCGACGGTGACACCTCGCCCGGGGCATGTTCGGCGATCTACTACCTGCTGCGAGAGGGGGAGATTTCGGCCTGGCACCGGGTCAAGAACGCTTCGGAACTCTGGCACTGGTATGCCGGCGCGGCGCTGGAGTTGACCACGACGCCCTACACGGGCGGGCCGGAAGCATCGATACGCCTCGGACCCGATATGGTGTCGGGGGAGCGACCGCAAGGGGTGGTTCCACTGGGCGACTGGCAGATCGCGCGGCCTCTCGGCGCGTGGAGCCTCGTCGGCTGTACCGTTGCGCCGGGTTTCGAGTTTGCACAGTGGGAGCTGGCCCCCGGGGGGAAAGTGCCACCGCTGAAATAGCCGCTCCCTGGTTCAGCGAAAGACGTCGTAGATCGTCTGGGTGAGGCCAAACCCACTCAGCAGCGCATACACACCAAAGCCGAAAAGGATGATCGCCGAAACGCGGTTCATCCATATCTGATAGGACCCGTCCACGAACGGCCGCAGGATGCCTGCCGTTGTGGATATGGCCAGCCACCAGGCTGCCGATCCGGCAAACACACCCAAAACCAGAATGGAGGCGTTGCCCACCGAGGCACCGGCCTCCGTAATACCGAGCGTGGCCAACAATCCCGCAAACGCAATCAGCGTGATCGGATTGGTCACGGCAAGCATGAATGTCGAAAAAAAGTCTTTCACGAGACTATGGGTCACAACGCGGTTTTCATTCTCACCACGGGTTTGGCGTTTTGAGATGTGACTGCTTTTCCCAAAGACGGTGCGGATCGCCAAAAAAAGCAGAACCACGCCACCGACAATCCGGAGGTCATCCTGATGCGCTTCAAGCCAGTCCTTGACGGCGCTGATCCCGAAGGCAGCGATCGCCCCGAAGAGCGCATCCCCGAATGCTGCACCCAGCCCCGACAACAGACCATGCAGACGACCTTCCGCGAGCGTGCGCTGAACGCACAAAACCCCAACCGGTCCGACCGGCAAGGCCAGGAAGAAACCGAAGATAATGCCTTGGATAAGAATGTAGTCGGTCACGTACCGTTCGCTGGTTTGCTGATGCCTGTTTTCGGCTCCACCACATGCGAGCCAGCTTCACAAAGGTTCTAACAGATTCCGACCATATGCCAAATTGCACGTCGATCAGACACACACCCGCGCTTCGAATAATTTGCCAGGCGACATTAATGTCTCGCGTGCCAAGACCAGTTCGAGCTCCGCGCTGTCTTGTTTTGCAGTTTCTTCGAGCACTGCATGCAACCGGGCGGACATATCTTCCAGCGACAGACGGGGATCCCGGGTCTTGATGTAGTGCGCCGCAAACAATGCAGCAGCCAGATCTCCGGTACCATGTGGTGTCCGGGTAAAATCAAAACGGGGCGTCTCGATGACCCAGGCCTCCCATGCCGTCACCACGACCATCGCGACGTGATTCTGGGACATCCCAGGGCCTTCGAAACTTGTGATGAGCACGCATCCCCCGGGTCGCATCCGGCCGAGCAACCGACGCGCTGCAGCGACTGAATCATCTGTAGGGGCACCCGCAAGCTTAGCCTCCGCCAAAACACCCAATTCAAAATGGTTGGGTGTCAGGAGATCGGCTGCCGGAACGGCTCTGTCCCGAAAGTAATCCGTCAGCCCGCCAGCAACATATAAGCCGCTATCGCGATCGCCCATCACAGGGTCGCAGCAATAGATCATTCTGGAATTCGCGGCATGGAGTTGTCCGAGCGTATCCTGCACAACCTCACCCACCGCTGATGATCCGAGATATCCCGTCAGAACCAGATCTGCCGGCGTATCCGCAATCCGAACTTGAACACCTGCCAGAACCTCGTGGACGGTTTCCGCGCTCAGTAAGGCACCACCGGTTTCGGGATAACCGGCATGATTCGAAAGAACAGCGGTGGGCACCGGCCAAACCTCATGCCCCAGAAGCTGAAGCGGCAAGGTTATGGCAGCGTTGCCAACATGGCCGAACACCACATGGGACTGGATGGAGAGAATTCTGCTCATGGCATCTCTTCATGCGATGAATTTGCACCTGCTTACAAGATTTCGTTTGACCGAAGCGAAAGCAGCTTGTTACCCGTGAAATGATGATTTGCCTGGATGCGGAGCCCGGTTCTGACGCCTGACAAAAAGCCCGGTGCACAAGCACCGGGCTTTTTTGTCTCGCCAACCCCCGAAAAGCAGAAGGCGCCAGGTGCATGGACGCGGAGCCCGTGACGCCTGACGCCTTCCTGATCTTCTGCCCAGAGGTTGCCCCCAGGCCTTCAGACCGTTTGCAAATACGAGCGATCGCTTCGTTTCGCTTCGCAGACAGAACGCACCCCTGGCCGATACGTGCCCATCCAGCGTCACTCTCGAACATGCTGCCGTTTCCGACATCATCTTCGCACCCCCGAGGGGGACCGAAACAACGGGTCCAGCTATGTCACCGCGACGTCCCGACCTGCGCCGAACACCCGAAGGCATCCCTCACATCACGGTTCGTCAGTTCCGGAAACCTGGCCGGCGAGAGCCTGGTTTGGAACGCAACGATCGCCCTTGCAAAGACCTGCCGAAGCTGGTTCTCGCTGGTAAAGCCCCTCGCGAACGAAACGCATCACCAAAACGACCGCCGCCATTGCGACGATACCTTTCCCACCGAGCCCCCTGCCGGCAACCAATCCTCCGAAGACGACCGGTGCCACGCAGACACCCCGGCTGCATCCGGCATACCCGACCCGGTTTCCCGTGTCGTTCACCCGAACACTGCGACGAACCTTCACCGAGGGAAGTGGCCCCAAAGGACCATGTTCGCCTGCCGACTTCCCCGTTTCACGAACCCAGCCTTGCGGCCCGCTCCCTGATTCGGCTTTCCGTTCCCGCCACTTCCGGACGCCCCCTCGGGGTCGATCCTGAAGGCCCCGCATCCTCGCAGAACGAGGACCCGAACCCGGCGAAAAACACGCCAGCACGCCAATACGTGCAGACATATGTTCGGTCGCCGACCCGCCAGCGGGCAACGTGCAATCAAGGAGGCAGCGCAGTTTTCTGTGCAAAACTTGTGACACTGATCACAAACCCTCCACAGGTTTTCCACATTCCGAGTTAAAACAGCGTGCGCAATCCGCACGAAACCATCTGCAATTCCCTGAAATCTAAGGTCTTGCGCCCGACGCGACATTGACGAACCGGTACAGGCAGGTCTAAACAAAATCATCTCGGTCATCCAAAAGTCGCCTGGGGTCGTAAGACCCTTATGCAACCAACCGAATGGCTTTCGAACTTTGTGGGTCCTTGGCTTGCCTCTGGTCCACGCATCACAAACAGGGGGTCTCATGGCGACCAATAACAGACCGCTTTCCCCGCATTTGCAGGTCTATCGCCCACAGCTCACGTCGACGCTGTCCATATTGCACCGTATGACCGGCATCGCGCTGGCACTCGGCACGCTGTTGCTGGTCTGGTGGCTCATAGCAGCGGCGACCGGCCCAACGGCATTCGACAATGTGCAGAATTTCATCGGCTCGATCTTCGGTCGAATTCTTCTCTTCGGCTGGTCCTATGCCCTGTTTTATCACCTGTGCAACGGCATCCGGCATTTGGTTTGGGATTCCGGCAATGGTTTCGAACTCAAAACCGCCTATGCGTCAGGATGGCTCGTTGTCGTCGCTTCGATCGTGTTGACGGTCATCTGCTGGATTGCCGGCTACGCCATGCAGGGAGGAGTTTGATCATGAGCATTCGCACCCCTCTCGGTCGCGCCCGCGGCCTCGGCTCCGCCAAAACCGGCACGGATCATTGGTGGATGCAGCGCGTGACCGCACTGGCACTCATTCCGCTGGTGATCTGGTTTGTCGTTTCGATGATCATCGTGACCGGCGCCGACCATGAAACCGCACTGGCTTTCATCGGCAGCCCGATCAATGCGGTCCTGCTGACGCTCCTCATCATCGCCACCTTCTATCATGGTCAGCTTGGCCTGCAGGTGGTGATTGAAGACTACATTCACTCAAAATGGCTGGAAGTGGCCCTGATCCTGTTGGTCAAGGGCGCAGCTATTTTTCTCGGCGTGGCCTCGGTTTACGCCGTGATCGCAATCGCACTCGGAGGCTGACCTTGGCAACCATCGGCGGATATGAAGTAATCGATCACGACTATGATGTCGTAGTTGTCGGAGCCGGCGGCGCAGGTTTGCGCGCCACCTTCGGCATGGCCATGAAGGGCCTGAAGACAGCTTGCATCACCAAGGTCTTCCCCACGCGCTCCCATACCGTGGCAGCACAGGGTGGCATTTCTGCTGCACTGGGCAACATGGGCAAGGACGATTGGCGCTGGCATATGTACGACACCATCAAGGGGTCGGACTGGCTGGGTGATCAGGATGCGATTGAGTACATGGTGCGCGAGGCTATCCCCGCCATCATCGAGCTCGAGCATCAGGGCGTCCCCTTCTCGCGCACCGAAGACGGTAAAATCTACCAGCGCCCCTTTGGTGGCATGACCACCAATTACGGCGAAGGCACCGCTCAACGCACCTGCGCTGCTGCGGACCGGACCGGACATGCGATCCTGCACACGCTCTATCAGCAATCCCTGAAGAATGATGCGGAGTTCTTTATCGAGTACTTCGCCCTCGATCTGATCATGGAAGACGGTCGCTGCCGCGGCGTCATGGCTCTGAATATGGCCGACGGTACCATCCATCGCTTCCGTGGCCACCAGATTTGCATGGCGACCGGCGGTTATGGCCGCGCCTATTTCTCGGCGACATCCGCACATACCTGCACCGGCGATGGCAGTGCCATGGTCGCACGCGCCGGACTGCCGCTTGAGGATCTTGAATTCGTTCAGTTCCACCCGACCGGCATTTACGGCGCGGGTGCCCTGATCACGGAAGGTTCACGCGGTGAAGGCGGTTACCTGACCAACTCCGAAGGTGAACGCTTCATGGAGCGGTACGCACCATCGGCCAAGGATCTGGCTTCCCGTGACGTTGTCAGCCGTTCCATGACCATCGAAATGCGCGAAGGCCGCGGCGTGGGTGGTGAAAAAGACCATATCCATCTGCATCTTGAACATCTCGACCCCGCCGTGATCGCTGAGCGGTTGCCCGGCATCTCGGAAACCGCCCGCATCTTTGCCGGCGTCGACGTGACCAAGGAGCCAATCCCCGTCCTGCCGACCTGCCATTACAATATGGGTGGCATTCCCACGACCTATAAGGGCCAGGCCCGCAGCTGGACCGCCGAGGACCCGGAGGCAACTGTTGAAGGCCTGATGGCCATTGGCGAAGCCGCCAGCGTTTCCGTCCACGGCGCCAACCGCCTGGGTTCAAACTCTCTGCTCGATCTCGTTGTGTTCGGACGCGCAGCAGCGGAATACGCGTCCACTGTTGTCACGCCCGGTGCCAAGCACGATCCGCTCCCTGAGAATGCGGGCGAAGAAGCGCTGGCGCGCCTCGATCGCTTCCGTCATGCCAAGGGCGGCACACCGACGGCCAAGCTGCGCCTCGACATGCAGCGGGTCATGCAGAACAACTGCGCGGTGTTCCGGACTGGTGAAGTGCTTCAGGAGGGTGTTGATCAGCTCAACGACCTTTGGAGCCAGCGCGATGACCTGAACGTCAACGATCAGTCGCTAATCTGGAACTCGGACCTGATCGAGACCCTCGAGCTCGACAATCTCATGGTTCAGGCTGTTGCCACGATCAACTGCGCCAACCGGCGCGAAGAAAGTCGTGGCGCACACGCCCGCGAAGATTTCGCGGATCGTGACGATGAAAAGTGGCTCAAGCATTCGCTTGCCTGGGTCAACGAGAAGGGCGAAGTCCGGACCGAATACCGTCCGGTTCATCTGGAACCGCTTTCCAATGAAGTCGAAAGCTTCCCGCCGAAGGCACGGACCTACTAGTCCCCGATCGGCGACGAAGGAGAATTTGAAATATGGTTGAGTTTGCACTGCCCAAAAATTCCAAGCCCATCGAAGGCAAGGAGTGGCCCAAGCCCGAAGGCGCGACCAACACGAAAGCCGTAAAGGTTTATCGCTGGTCTCCCGACGACGGCCAGAACCCGCGTATCGACACCTATCATATTGATCTCGACGATTGCGGACCGATGGTTCTCGACGCGCTGATCAAGATCAAGAACGAAGTCGATTCGACTCTCACCTTCCGGCGGTCCTGCCGCGAAGGCGTGTGCGGATCCTGCGCGATGAACATCGACGGCACCAACACGCTGGCCTGCACCAAATACATTGCAGACGCCAAGAACGATCTGCGCATCTATCCGCTGCCGCATCAGGAAGTAATCAAGGATCTGGTGCCCGACCAGACCCACTTCTTTGCGCAGTATCGCGAGATCGAACCCTGGCTGAAGACCGACACACCCGCGCCCGAGCGCGAGCGTCTGCAGTCCCCCGAGGACCGCGCAAAGGTTGATGGCCTGTGGGAATGCGTGCTGTGTGCGTGCTGTTCAACATCCTGCCCCAGCTACTGGTGGAACGAGGACCGTTATCTTGGACCGGCCATTCTTCTTCAGGCTTATCGCTGGTTGGCCGACTCACGCGACGAAGCCACGGGTGAACGCCTCGACAATCTTGAGGACCCGTTCCGGCTCTATCGTTGCCACACGATCATGAATTGCACGAAGACCTGCCCGAAACATCTCAATCCGGCCAAGGCCATCGCATCGATCAAGAAGATGATGGTGGATCGCCGCCTGTGATCTCTCGCAAACCTTCGCGAAACACATCCGCCGCGGTTTTTGCCGCGGCGGTTTTGTTTGTGGCGCCGGTTCTCACCCGCCGGCGCAAATCAGGACTAGACCATGTTCATTCCCAATAGTTTTGAGATCACTGACATTGGTGTTCTACATGACCTGATCCGTACGAATTCCTTTGGCATACTTGTCGGCACACACGACAACGCGCCCTATGCGAGCCACATCCCGTTTGTGCTCGATCCCGATAAAGGCCCCAACGGAACCCTGACGGCCCATGTTGCACGCAACAATCCGCATGCCGGAATGTTTGATGAACAGCAGGAGCTTCTGGCCATCTTTCAGGGGCCGCACGGTTATGTTTCGCCACGCTGGTACAATCCGGGGAACGCCGTCCCGACCTGGAATTACGCCGTCGTGCACGCCTATGGCCAACCACGGGCAGTCACGGACCCAAAAGAGGTACGACGCCAGCAGGAACTGCTTGTGCACGCCTATGAAGGCGCAGAAGGCTGGTCCATGAATGGCCAGCCGGAAGATTATATCGAAGGCATGTTGCGCGGGATCACCGCCTTCGAGATGCCGATCACGCGGATCGAAGGCAAATTCAAGCTCAGTCAGAACCGCTCCGTTGCAGATCGGGAATCGGTGATCGCAGCTTTGGACGCCAGCGGATCGCCCTGGGATCACGCGCTGGCGGACATCATGCGAAAGTATGCGTTCTGACCTCTATTTGACGCTGCGCAGATGCGGCGGTTTCTTTTTGACCTTTGGGTCCTGATCTCCGCCGGACGGTCCCGGGCCACCGCGACTGCCCATCATGCGGTAGAGGTAGTAAATCCCCATGGTGATAATCAGCGCGCCGACAAGGCGGAGTAAGGTCTGAATCGCCAGTCCCTGCAGATCAAGAATATCGGTTTTGCCCAGCGCCAGCACAAAAATCTGGATGGTCAGGCCCCACAACAGCCCGTACTTGAAGGCACGCCAGGTGGAAGTCGCGTAGACGCCAAGACCAATATACCCGGCCAGTGCGAACGGATTGGTGTTTTGGCTGAGCGCAAGCGCCAGAAAATCAAGCATGAAAACTGCACCTTCACATCTCGCGCCCTTAACTTCGGCGCGCTATAACCACTGCAAGAACAACCAAAGTGCCCCGGAGAGACGCGCCATGCAACTGAACGACGAACAGTTGAAGCAATTCGATGAAGAAGGCTGGGTTTTCCTGCCAGAGGTTTTCAGCCAGGAGGAAATCGATGTCCTCAAGGGTGAGCTTCCCAAGATTTTCTCGATGGACCGCCCGGAAGTCTGGCGCGAGACCGGCAGTGATGCGGTGCGCACGGCCTTTGCCGCCCATTACTACAACGAAGCTTATCGCCGGCTGGGCCGTCACCCGCGCCTGATCGGCCCGGTGATGCAATTGCTCGATGGCCCGGTCTACATGCACCAGTACAAGATCAACGGCAAAGCCGCTTTTGATGGCGATGTCTGGCAGTGGCATCAGGATTACGGCACCTGGGCCCGTGACGACAAGATGCCCGAGGCGCGCGCCATGAACATCGCGCTGTTTCTTGATGAAGTGACCGAATTCAACGGCCCGCTCTACATCATTCCGCGCAGCCACAAGGGTGGCGTGATCGATGCCGGGCACGACACCCTGACCACGTCTTATCCGCTGTGGACCCTGGACAAGGAAACCGTGGCACGGCTCGCCGACGAAGGCGGCATGCTCGCCCCGAAGGGCAAGCCGGGCTCGGTGCTGCTGTTCCACTCCAACATCGTGCATGCCTCAGCACCCAACATCAGCCCCTGGGGCCGGGTGATTGCCTATCTGAGCCTGTGCCACGTGGACAATCACATCACCCAGTTCAAACGCGAGGAATGGATCGCCCATCGCGATTTTGCACCGATTGAACCGCTCGATGATGACTGCCTGATGGAACTCGCCCGCGAAGGCGCGGCGGCGGCGGAGTAGAAACGGTATCCTGCCAAGTCCGGGCATGACGGCTTTGTAGACGGGAAGTGCCCGCTCTATTTCTTCATCGGGATGCGCGCCATGTTGTCCTCGATGGGGACCTCCAGAACGCGGCAGAAGGTTCCGACCAGCTGGTAGTAGCCGACCATCACGGTCAGATCGACCACACCCTGATCCCCCAAAGACGCCCGCACCTGTTCGATCAGGGCATCGTCGACATCTTCGTTGTTGGCCGTGATGCGTGAAAATTTGAGCGCCGGGCCAACCGGGGCGGGAAGCTCTTCCGCTGCCGGGGTGCCACAGATCGCCTGCATGTCATCGGGCATGCGATGGATGTGGTGACACCATTCATACCAGTTGCCGACTTCCTGAGAGACGGTGCAGATCACCATTTCACGCAGCAGTTCATCGAGAACACTGTGGAACCGCACATGCTCGCCAACCGAAGCGACAGCCTCCATGGCACCGGGACTGCTGGCCATGCGGGCAAACAGCTCGGGGATATATTCGAGCTTCCGGGTTTCAAGAATATGGTTGTAAATCCCAATCTGGTCTGCCGGGAAATCCTCACGCGACACATATGGTACCTTGGCGTCTTCTTTGTACTCACTCATTTCGTGTTCTCCCCCTCGAACTTCGTTCGGCAAATCGTCTAAAGTACGACCAGAATAGACGTAAATGAGAAAGATCGTCGAATGAACCTCCACGCCATGCTCGGCAAACGCGCCGAAGACAACAACCCGATCCGTGTCGGCCTTATCGGGGCAGGCAAATTCGGGACGATGTATCTGTCTCAGGCCGCCCGCACGCGCGGGGTTCAGATCATGGCGATTGCCGATCTCGACCCGGAACGCGCCCGCCAGGCCTGCGCACGTGTTGGTGGGCTGGACCCCAGTGCCTCAACTTTCGAAGACGCCTACCGGAACGGCAACACCCACGTGACCGATGATTCCATGGCGCTGGTCGCCGCGGACGGCATTGAAGTTGTGATCGATGCAACAGGCAGCCCGGGTGCGGGGATCGCCCATGCGCTTTCGTGCTGCGAGCACGGCAAACACATTGTCATGGTGAATGTGGAAGCTGATGTTCTGGCCGGACCGCTTCTGGCCGAGCGTGCACGTCAGGCCGGAGTCGTCTATTCGCTGGCTTATGGGGATCAACCGGCCCTGATCCACGAACAGGTGGACTGGGCACGCGCCTGCGGGCTCGACGTCATCGCGGCAGGCAAAGGCACCAAGTATCTCGATGGGTATCACTACGTCACACCCGACGATGTCTGGGAGCATTACGGCCTTACACCTGCACAGGCCGAGGCCGGCGGCATGAACCCGCAAATGTTCAATTCTTTCCTCGACGGCACCAAGTCTGCGATCGAGATGGCAGCCGTCGCCAACGCCACGGGACTGAGCCCCGCACCTGACGGGCTCGCCTTCCCGGCCTGCGGCACCCATGATCTGCCCCACATCATGCGCCCGCGTGACGAAGGCGGTGTGCTGCATCACAAAGGTCAGGTTGAGGTGATCAGTTCCGAAGAACGGGACGGACGCCACGTCGCCGGTGACCTGCGCTGGGGCGTCTATGTTGTCTTCGAGGCACCGACAGATTATGTGCGCGCCTGTTTTGACGAATATGGTCTGCTGACAGATTCTTCGGGCAGCTACTCTACCCTCTGGAAGCCATTTCATCTGATAGGTCTGGAACTGGGCATCTCGGTGGCCAGCGTGGCGCTGCGTCATGAATCGACAGGTGCCCCGACCGGCTTCCGGGGTGACGCGGTGGCCACGGCCAAACGCGACCTCAAACCCGGCGAAGAACTGGACGGTGAAGGCGGGTTTACCGTGTATGGCAAACTGATGCCCGGCGAGGCCAGTCTGGCGGCCGGCGGGCTTCCCATCGGCCTTGCCCATCACGTCAAACTGAAGAACGCCGTAACGAAAGACCAGCCGGTACGCTGGTCCGATGTGGAGATCGACGAGACCAGTCAGGCGGTTCAGGTCCGGCGCGAGATGGAAGCCATGTTCGCCGGACCATCTGTGCAGGCCGCGCAATAGTCCTATCCGGTTGCGCAGTTCGCCGCGCTGGATTACGTAACCGCCACCATGCCCGACGGATCACCAGACTCCCAAGCTACGACCCCGCTCGATCGCTATCGCGAATTGCGCGAGACGAACGCGCTGATGCGCGACCCCTCGCAAAAGCTTGCCGTGGAGAAGCTGCAAAGCCTGCACCATGCCCTCACGGGATATCAGCCAGCCGGAGACAGCTGGCTTTCAGGCTGGAAAGACCGGTTTGGTCTGGGCCGAAGGTCCGAAGAACCACCGCAGGGCATCTATATGTACGGGCCCGTCGGTCGCGGAAAATCGATGCTGACCGATATGTTTTTCGACACAGCCCCGGTTGAGAGAAAACGGCGTGTCCATTTCCATGCCTTCATGCTCGAAGTCCAGAAGCGCCTGACGGATCTCAGAAAACGCGAGAAGCAAGACGACCCTCTGATGCATGTCGCATCAGAGATTGCAAAAGAAAGCTGGCTGCTCTGCTTTGACGAGTTCCATGTGGTCAATATCGCCGACGCCATGATCCTTGGACGGTTGTTTCAGGCATTCTTCGATCATGGTGTGGTGATTATCGCCACATCCAACGTGGCACCCCAGGACCTGTACAAAGGCGGTTTGCAGCGCGAGCGGTTCCTGCCTTTCATTGATTTGATCATGCAGAAACTCGACGTGCTGGATATCGGTGCCGGGCGTGATTTCCGCCTCGACCGTCTGAAAGGCGACCCTGTCTGGCACACGCCCCTTGGCGGAGAGTCCACAGCGATGCTCGACAAGGCATTCGCAACCCTGACCGACAACGCAACACCACAACCCGAAGAGATCGAACTTCAGGGTCGAGCCCTGATCGCGGAACGAGCCGCACGCGGCATCGCACGCTTCAGCTTTGATGAATTGTGTAACAAGCCAAGGGGCGCGGCGGATTTTCTGGCGATCGCGTCACGCTTCCACACCGTCATGATCGACGATATCCCGCGCCTGGAAGCCGCCGAACGTGACGCGGCCAAACGCTTCGTGGTGCTTGTGGATTCCCTTTACGAGCACAAGGTGAACCTTTTCGCCACCGCAGCGGCAGAGCCCGGTGCACTTTACACCGAGGGGGACACGGCGTTCGAATTCGAACGCACCGTCTCGCGTTTGATGGAAATGCAGGCCGAAGATTATCTCGATAGCCCGCATATCCCCTGACCGACAATCGTGTCGAATGTGGAAGCAATTTCCCGCCCTCACGCCGGCGGCACAAATTCCTTGCCAGACCGTCCCTTGAACCGTCCGGACATACGGGTTACACGATGCCCGCAATCTGGCGCGCCTAGGGCTTTTCGGCGTGACTTTTAATGAATTCGCGATGGTGGAGAGAACACGCACATGGCACGGAACAAAATAGCGCTGATCGGCGCAGGCAATATCGGCGGCACGCTCGCTCATCTGGTTGGACTGAAGGAACTCGGCGACGTGGTTCTGTTCGACATCGTCAAGGGCATGCCCGCAGGCAAGGCACTTGATTTGGCTGAATCCTCCCCGGTCGAGGGTTTTGACTCCAAGATGGTTGGTGCAAGCAGCTATTCGGCGATCAAGGGCGCAGACGTTGTCATCGTCACCGCCGGTGTTGCCCGCAAGCCCGGCATGAGCCGCGATGACCTGATTGGCATCAACACCAGCGTCATGGAATCGGTGGGTGCGGGCATCAAGAAAAATTGCCCGGATGCCTTCGTGATCTGCATTACAAACCCGCTCGACGTGATGGTCGGAATCCTTCGTGAAGCGGCTGGCCTGAAGAAAAACATGTGCGTCGGCATGGCCGGCGTGCTCGACAGCGCGCGCTTTCGCTATTTCCTGGCGGAAGAGTTCGACGTGTCCGTCGAAGACGTCACAGCTTTCGTCCTGGGCGGTCACGGCGACACCATGGTTCCTTCGATCCGGTATTCGACGGTCGCCGGCATTCCGGTCCCCGATCTGATCAAGATGAAATGGACCACGCAGGCCAAGATCGACGCGATCGTCCAGCGCACCCGCTCGGGTGGCGGTGAAATCGTCGAATTGCTCGGCAATGGTTCTGCCTTCTACGCCCCCGCCTCTTCGGCCATCGCCATGGCTGAGTCCTATCTGAAGGACAAGAAGCGGGTCCTGCCCTGCGCCGCCTATCTGAACGGCGAGTATGGCGTCAAAGGCATGTATGTCGGCGTACCTGTCGTTATCGGTGCCAAGGGCATCGAGCGGATCGTCGAGGTCAAACTGGACGCCAAGGAACGCGCCGATTTCCGCAAATCGGTCAAAGCGGTCGAAGACCTGGTTGCTGCAACGAAAAAACTGCAGCGCGAATCCAAAAAGAAGTAGAGGTTCACTTTGCGTACGCCCGTGGTTCGGTGTGCTTGCACACCAACCCACGGGTGATAGAGTTTCACAGCGTTAACCATGTTTTGATCAGTACGCTGATAGAAACCCGGTTTTAAAGACGCTGTATCGTTAATCCTCTCGTAACGCCGGGCCGTCATGGTCCCTGCGGACAACAATCTTCCGGACCTATGCGTTCATGAACATCCACGAATATCAGGCCAAAGGTCTGCTGGCGAAATTCGGTGTGGCCGTCCCACGCGGTTCTGTCGCCTACACAGTTGACGAGGCCAGCAAGGCTGCCGCCGAACTCGGTGGTGACATCTGGGTCGTCAAATCCCAAATTCATGCAGGCGGCCGCGGTGCCGGGCACTTCGCCAACAATCCTGACGGCGGCGGCGGTGTTCGCCTCGCCCGTTCGGATGACGATGTGCGCGCACATGCCGAAGCCATGCTGGGCAATGTCCTCGTCACCAAGCAGACCGGCGCAGAAGGCAAAGAGGTCAAACGCATCTATGTCGAGGAAGGTTGCGACATCGCGCGCGAGCTTTACCTCAGCCTGCTGGTCGACCGCGAAACCTCCCGCATCGTTATCATCGCCTCGACCGAAGGCGGCATGGACATTGAAACCGTTGCCGAAGAAACCCCGGAAAAGATCGCAACCGTCGCGATTGACCCTGCGACCGGCATCATGCCGTTCCACACCCGCGAGATCGCCTTCGGGCTCGGCCTTGAGGGTGCGCAGATCAAGAGCGCTGCCAAGTTCCTGATGGCCATGTACAAGGCCTTTCTCGACATGGATGCCGCGCTTGTGGAGATCAACCCGCTGGTCGTCACCGGCGCGGCGATGTGATCGCGCTCGATGCAAAGATGAACTTCGACGACAACGCGCTCTATCGCCATCCCGACATCGAAGAGCTGCGCGACGAGGACGAAGAAGACCCGATGGAGCTCGAAGCCGTCGAAGCACGAGCTCAACTACATCAAACTCGATGGCGCGATCGGCTGCATGGTCAACGGTGCCGGCCTGGCGATGGCAACGATGGATATCGTCAAGCTCTACGGCGCGAACCCGCCAACTTCCTCGATGTGGGCGGCGGCGCGACCAAGGAACGGTGACCGACGGCCTTCAAGATCATCCTGTCGGATCCCAATGTCGAAGGCATCCTGGTCAACATCTTCGGTGGCATCATGCGCTGCGACGTGATTGCCGACGGCGTCGTTGCTGCGGCGCGCGAAGTGTCACTCCATGTCCCGCTGGTTGTGCGCCTCGAAGGCACCAATGTGGAACTCGGCAAGAAAGATTCTCGCCGAGTCCGGATTGCCGATCATTACGGCAGATGATCTGGGCGACGCGGCTGAAAAGATCGTGAACGCTGTGAAGGAGGCGGCGTAACGCCATGTCCGTACTCGTTAACAAAGACACCAAGGTCATCTGTCAGGGCTTCACAGGAGCTCAGGGCACATTCCATTCCGAACAGGCCATCGCCTATGGCACCAAGATGGTCGGCGGCGTGACACCGGGCAAAGGTGGTTCAGCACCCATCTCGATCTGCCGGTCTTCGACACCGTCAACAGGCCGTCCAGCACACCGGCGCGACGCCTCGGTCATCTATGTTCCCCCGCCCTTTGCAGCCGATGCGATCGTGGAAGCCGATCGATGCGGGTCTCGGACTTGTCGTCTGCATCACCGAAGGCATTCCGGTCCTCGACATGGTCAAGGTCAAGCGCGCTCTGGATGGTACACAACCCGTCTGATCGGCCCGAACTGTCCCGGTGTCATCACACCAGATGAATGCAAGATCGGCATCATGCCCGGCCACATTCACCAGCGCGGCAATATCGGCATTGTATCGCGCTCCGGCACGCTTACCTATGAGGCCGTGGGCCAGACCACTGCTGTGGGACTGGGCCAGACGACCTGTATCGGCATCGGCGGCGATCCCGTGAACGGCACAAACTTCATTGATTGCCTTGAAATGTTCCTCGACGACGACGAAACCGAGGGCATCATCATGATTGGTGAAATCGGTGGATCCGCTGAGGAAGACGCAGCGGACTTCATCAAGTCTTCGAAAATCAAGAAACCGATTGCCGGTTTCATTGCAGGTGTTACGGCACCTCCGGGAAAACGCATGGGCCATGCCGGTGCAATCATCTCGGGCGGCAAAGGCACAGCAGATGCCAAGATCGAGGCGATGAAATCTGCAGGTATGCTGGTGGCGAATTCGCCATCCGCGCTTGGGACAACAATGATGGCGGCCATGAAGGGCTAAATCTGATTGTTGGTGCGACGGGGGGCACCAACGCGTTCAACCGGGGACCGCGGAGAGACACTGCGGCAAAAAAATGAGTAACTACATAGGCCACTCGTCGTTTTTGAACGGCGCAAATGCCACCTTCGTCGCCGAACTATACACGCGTTATCTCGAACGGCCGGAAAGTGTCGATCCGGAGTGGGGAGAGTTTTTCTCCACCCTGCATGACGATGCGCGCGCCTTGCTCGAAGACCTGAAAGGCCCCAGCTGGGCACCGCGGAATTCCGCGATTATCGGCGGCACCAATGGTTCCGGAACCAACGGGGCTGGCGGAAACGGGCATACTGCTCCCGCTGTCACAGCACGTGCGGGGGCCGCGCTCAAAGGCGCGCCGCTCTCTTATGGTGCTGCAACGGACGCAAGCGCTTCGCCGGATCAGGTTCGACGCGCCACACTGGATTCGATCAGGGCCCTGATGCTGATCCGCGCCTATCGCGTGCGGGGACATCTGGAATCAAACCTTGACCCCCTCGGGTTGATGCCGAAAGAGCCGCATCCCGAGCTTGACCCCAGAACCTATGGTTTTGCGGAATCCGACATGGATCGCCCGATCTTCATCAACTATGTGCTCGGGCTGGAAACAGCCACAATGCGCCAGATTATTGACGTCGTCCGCGATACCTATTGTGGAAATATCGGCGTCGAATTCATGCACATTCAGGGCCCTGAAGAAAAAGCCTGGATTCAGGAACGGATCGAGGGTGAGCGCAATCACACAGAATTCACCGACAAGGGTAAGGAAGCCATTCTTGGCGCACTAACCCGGGCGGAAATTTTTGAGCAGTTCCTCGACAAGAAATACACCGGCGCCAAGCGTTTCGGTCTGGAGGGCGGTGAGTCCCTGATTCCCGCGCTCGAGCAGATCGTCAAACGCGGTGGCCAGCTCGGCTTGCGTGAACTCGTGATCGGCATGCCCCATCGCGGGCGCCTGAACGTGCTGACCAATTTCATGGACAAACCTTTCCGGGCCATGTTCTCGGAATTCGAGGGCAATTCCCCCAATCCCGACGATGTCATGGGCTCGGGTGACGTGAAGTATCACCTTGGCACGTCGTCTGACCGGACGTTCGATGGCAATACAGTGCATCTCTCGCTGACGCCGAACCCAAGTCATCTGGAGGCGGTGAACACCGTTGTTCTAGGCAAGGTTCGCGCCAAGCAGCAGCTCCGCACAGACACCGATCGTGAAAAAGTCATGGCGATCCTGATGCATGGCGATGCCGCTTTTGCCGGTCAGGGCCTGGTTGCCGAAACTCTCGATCTTTCGCAGCTTCGCGGCTACCGCACCGGTGGCACCGTGCATGTGATCGTCAACAATCAGATCGGCTTCACGACAAACCCGACAGCCGCGCGTTCATCTCCCTATTCCTCTGATGTCGCGAAGATGATTCAGGCGCCGATTTTTCATGTGAACGGCGACGATCCGGAATCCACAGTTCATGCCGCGCGCATCGCCACCGAATATCGGTACCGCTTTAAAGCTGATGTCGTGTTCGACCTTTGGGGCTATCGCCGCGCAGGGCACAACGAATCCGATGAGCCGGCCTTCACACAGCCGCTGATGTACAAGTCGATTTCCGAACAACCCACCACCCGCGCCCTCTATGCCAAACAACTAGAGGACCAAGGCGTTATCCCGCAGGGTGGCGGCGACCGTATGGTTGAGGAATTCCAGAACTTTCTGGAGCAGGAATTCGAAGCGGCCAAAAGCTACAAGCCCAACAAGGCCGACTGGCTGGAGGGCCGCTGGGCCGATCTGGGCATGGCCGGAGATGAAGAGGCACAACGGGGCAAAACCGCGGTCAGCATGGACCTCCTGCGCGAAGTCGGCCATGCCATCTCGG
This sequence comes from uncultured Alphaproteobacteria bacterium, assembly GCA_943787745.1. Taxonomy (GTDB): domain Bacteria; phylum Pseudomonadota; class Alphaproteobacteria; order UBA6615; family UBA6615; genus JABJAG01. The sequence goes on from CALSNJ010000004.1 coordinate 183,177, forward strand.
AACCGCCGGACGGCTTCAACGCGAACTCGAAAATCCTTCGCCAGCTCAAGAGCAAGCGGAAGATGATTGATGAAGGAAAGGGCATCGACTGGGCGACCGGCGAGGCCCTCGCCTTTGGTACGCTGCTGTGTGAATCGACCCCTGTTCGTCTGTCTGGCGAAGACGTCGGACGCGGCACATTTTCACATCGTCATGCCGTTCTCATCGACCAGCAGAACGAAGACAAATACATCCCACTGTCGAACATCCGATACGGCCAGGCACCGATTGAAGTTATCGATAGCCCCCTGTCTGAGTTCGGCGTTCTGGGGTTTGAGTATGGATACGCGCAGGCTGAGCCGCATGCACTCGTCCTCTGGGAAGCTCAGTTCGGCGACTTTGCCAATGGAGCACAGGTGATCATTGACCAGTTCATCGCATCGGGTGAGTCCAAATGGCTGCGCATGGCTGGGCTGGTGATGCTCCTTCCTCATGGCTACGAGGGTCAGGGCCCCGAGCATTCCTCAGCCAAGCTGGAGCGCTATCTGCAGCTCTGTGCGGAAGACAATATGCAGGTGTGCAACATCACCACACCGGCGAACTACTATCATTCGTTGCGACGTCAGGTTCATCGCAACTTCCGCAAGCCGCTCGTCATCATGACGCCGAAATCGCTACTGCGTCACAAGCTCTGCGTCTCCGACCTTGACGATTTTGGTCCCGACACAAGTTTCCATCGCGTCCTTTGGGACAACGAGCAGCTTTGCGAAGACAAGGATGTGAAGCGCGTCGTGCTGTGTTCAGGCAAGGTCTACTACGACCTGTTCGAGGAACGCGCCAAACGCGAAATCGACGATGTCTTCTTCCTGCGCCTGGAACAGCTGTATCCGTTCCCCAAGAAGGCACTTGTAAAAGAACTCTCTCGTTTCAAGCATGCTGAAATTGTGTGGTGCCAGGAAGAGCCCGAAAACATGGGCGCCTGGACGTTTGTGGACCGTCGTCTGGAAGCGGTGCTGAACGAAATCGACGCTGACCAAAAACGCCCGCGCTATGTGGGTCGCCCGGAAGCCGCCTCACCTGCCACAGGCAATGGGGCACGGCATCGGCGTGAACAGGAAAAACTCGTAGACGACGCCCTGACGCTGTAATGCGACCGGGCGAACAACAGGAACGTTAAGAATATGGCGACGGAAATCAAAGTCCCCGATATGGGCGAGTCGGTAACCGAAGGCACGATCGCCCGATGGTTCAAGGCTGAAGGCGAGGCGATCACGGCGGATGAACCGCTGGTCGAAATCGAGACCGACAAGGTCACGGTTGAAGTTCCTGCGCCGAGTTCTGGTGTCCTGACCGAAATTCGTGCCAATGAAGGAGCAGACGTCGAGGTCGGCAGCGTAATCGGTGCCATCGATGAAAGCGCAACCGCCACGGCAGCTCCCGCCAGCAAGCCAGCCGAAGCGAAAGCTGGCAAGCCTGCTGCTCCGGCACCTGCAGCCGCCGCAAGCGGCGACATGATCGACATCAGCGTCCCCGATCTGGGTGAATCCGTGACCGAGGGCACCGTTGGTCGCTGGCTCAAAAAGGTGGGAGATTCATTCGAAGCCGATGAGGCTCTTGTCGAAATTGAAACCGACAAGGTCACCGCCGAGTTGCCCGCACCAAGCGCCGGCACACTGGTCGAAATTATTGCCGATGAAGGCGTGGACGTTGAAGTGGGAGCCGTTGTCGGCCGCATCACCACGGGCGACGCCCCAGCTGCCAGCGCAGCCCCCGCCACCGCACCGGCGAGTTCCTCGGAAGCCGCTGCAGATGACCTGCCGCTGGCACCGGCCGTCCGCAAACTGATCGACGATAATGGTCTGAACGCAGCCGATATCGAAGCAACCGGCCGTGACGGACGCATCACCAAGGGTGATGTCCTCCGCCACATGGAAAATGGTGGAACCGCGAAACCGGCCGCACCGGCAGCATCTGCCCCGGCCGCACCGACAGCCCCGACATTCGTGTCTGCCGGCGACCTGCCCGACCGCCCCGAAGACGAGCGCGGCGAAGAACGCGTCCGGATGACCAAACTGCGTCAGACCGTGGCACGCCGCCTCAAAGAGGCACAGAACTCCGCCGCGATGCTGACGACTTTCAACGAGATCGACATGAAGGCCGTGATGGACCTTCGGGCCCGCTACAAGGACGATTTCGAGAAGAAGCACGGCATCAAGCTCGGATTCATGAGCATGTTCGTGAAAGCGGCCGTCAATGCGCTCAAGGAAATTCCAGCCGTGAACGCTGAAATCCACGGCGACGAGATTGTCTACAAGAACTACTACGATATCGGCATTGCTGTCGGTGGTGCCCAGGGCCTGGTCGTTCCGGTCATGCGCGACGCAGACGCCAAAAGCTTTTCCGAGATCGAGTCCGGTGTTGCCGATTTCGGTAAACGTGCGCGCGATGGCGATCTTTCAATGAAAGAGCTGACCGGCGGCACGTTCACAATCACCAATGGTGGCATCTTTGGTTCGATGCTCTCCACACCAATCCTCAACCCGCCGCAGTCCGGCATTCTGGGGATGCACAACATCGTCAAACGCCCGGTCGTGATCGACGATGAAATCGTCATCCGCCCGATGATGTATGTCGCCCTGAGCTATGACCATCGCATCGTTGATGGACGCGAAGCTGTGACCTTCCTTGTTCGCATCAAACAGGCGATCGAGGACCCCGAGCGCCTTCTGATCGGAGTCTGATCAACCATGGCAGAGAACACCTACGACCTCGTTGTTATTGGCGCTGGCCCTGGCGGCTATGTGGCTGCAATTCGTGCCGCACAACTCGGGCTGAATGTCGCCTGTATCGACAAACGCAAGAGTCTGGGCGGGACCTGCCTCAATATCGGCTGTATCCCCTCAAAGGCATTGCTGCAGTCCTCCGAGCATTACAGCCACGCCCTGCATGGATTGGCGGCCCACGGTGTCAATGTCGGCAAAGTATCCTACGACCTGTCGGCGATGATGGGGCACAAGGACAAGGTCGTCAAAGACAACACCAAGGGTATCGAGTTCCTGTTCAAAAAGAACAAGGTGACGTCCTATCACGGCACCGCCAGCATCAAGAGTGCGACACAGGTGGACGTCACTTCTGAAGACGGGAAGATCGAGTCACTGAAAACAGGTTCTGTGCTGATTGCGACCGGCTCAGAATCCGCACCGCTTCCCGGCGTCGAAATCGACGAGAAGCAAATTGTGACATCCACGGGCGCACTCACACTGGAAACCACGCCAAAACACCTCGTTGTGGTGGGTGCCGGTTATATCGGCCTCGAAATGGGTTCGGTATGGGCCCGGCTCGGTGCCGAAGTGACCGTGATCGAGTTCCTCGACCGCATCACTCCGGGTATGGACGGGGAAGTCGCCAAGGCCTTTCAGAAAATTCTCGAAAAGCAGGGCATGACCTTCAAACTCGGCACCAAGGTAACAGGCGCTGAAACTCTTAAAACCAAGGTCAAACTCACCGTTGAACCGGCAGCGGGCGGTGACGCCGAAACCATTGATTGCGACACCGTACTCGTCTCGATCGGCCGACGACCCTTCACCGACCAGCTTGGCCTGGACGAGGCGGGTGTAAAGACCACTGATCGCGGATTTGTTGAAATCGACGAACACTTCCAAACCAATGTGGAAGGCATCTATGCCATCGGCGATTGCGTCCGCGGCCCGATGCTGGCCCACAAAGCTGAAGACGAAGGCGTCGCGGCAGCAGAAATCATCTCCGGAGAGAGCGGCCACGTGAATTACGACGTCATTCCCGGCATCGTCTACACATGGCCCGAAGTTGCATCCGTTGGCAAAACCGAAGAGCAACTCAAAGAAGAAGGTGTCGATTACAGGATCGGCAAGTTTCCCTTTTCTGCCAATGGGCGCGCACGTGCAGCAAACGAAACCGATGGTTTTGTGAAACTTCTCGCCGATGCCAAAACGGACCGCGTGCTCGGCGCGCATATTCTCGGCCCGGATGCCGGCACCCTGATCCACGAGATCGTTGTCGGAATGGAATTTGGCGCCTCGGCAGAGGACATCGCAAGAACTTGCCATGGGCACCCGACCCTGTCGGAAGCCGTCAAAGAAGCTGCACTCGCCGTAGACGGACGCACCATCCACATCTAGCAGGCCTCAATCGACCGTCAGGTGCCGTTTCACCGCGCTTGCAAGCTCATGTAAATCCAGCGGCTTGCGAAGCAATTCGGTTGCACCCGCATCAAGGGCTTCAGCTTCGGCTTCCCGCAGCACCTGACCGGTGACAACAAAAATCGGTAGCCGCGTGTCTTCAGCACGAATGTTACGGATGAGCTCAACCCCATCACCATTGGGCATACGCAGATCGGTTACGATGAGGTCGGCCGGGTCTGCTTGATGCGAAGAAAGCGCAGTAGACCCGCTGCCAGCCATGGTCGTACGGATAGACTCACTTTCAAGAAAACGGGAAACCTGCTGGGCCGCCAGCGGCTCATCATCAACCACCAATATATGTCGGCTCTGCGTCATCGACTTCCACTCTCCATGGGCGCGGCATCATCTGCAACATCCTTTGGCACGACACGTGGAATCGAAATGGTGAATTCGGCACCAGCACCCCCGTTTCGGGCAGAGAGTTCACCGTCCATACCGGTGACAATACCGTAGGAAATCGAGAGACCAAGCCCTGTCCCTTCACCGGGGCCCTTCGTTGTGTAGAACGGCTCAAACAGACGCTCGATATGTTCATCAGGAACACCACCGCCATTGTCACTGACCACGACAAGGATGCGATCTGCCGAAAGGTCCTCCTTGATTTCGATTCTGACCTGACAGCTTTCCGCTGCGCCATTCTTCAGGTGATCCAGAACCGCATCCCGGGCATTGAGAAGCAAGTTCACAATGACCTGCTCATAGCGCGCAGGTTCTCCATAAACCCGTCCACATTGTGCCGGCGCACGAAACGAAACCGCGACCCCGTTCGTCGCCAACTCAGGGCGCATCCAGTTGAGAGCCTCAGTGGTCGCACGCACCACATCAAAAGCGATTTTGCGACCGTAATCATCACGGCTGAAAATCCGCATACTCTGGATCGTTTCCGCCATGCGACGGGTCTGTCCATCAATGACAGTCAGCTGCTCCCGCAAGGATTCATAATCTTCACTCACTTTGGAACGCTGCAACGCAGCCTGGGTCGAATCTGTCGCCATACGAATGATATTCAACGGCTGATTGAGCTCATGCACCACACCAGCCGCCATCTCACCCAAAACAGCCAGCTTGCTGGTCTGCGCAAGCTGCCTGTCTTTTGAGGCCAGCGCCTCGGCATCAAGCGCCATGTCCCGCGCCGCGCGCATCACCCGGCGCAGAAACACGACCGCAAGTACGAACAAGACCATAACGCCGGCAAACAGCCACGGTAAAATATCAGCAAACAATGCCGAACCGGGATAAGGCGGCGACCATCTGAGCCAGCCCGCTCCATTTCCCTGACTTCCCTGCAACGCAAATGTCAGCATTTGCCCATCTGCAGCCGGCCTTTCATCAGTCAGCGAGAGATCGTCAAAACCGAACTGCGCCGAGATACCGCGAAGAAACTCTGGCGACAGTTCACGCGCATGAACAAGAACGGGGCGCGGCCTGTACTCCATCTGCGCCGCGGTCGGGTTCTCCGGGGTCAGCGCGCTGACTGCCACAAGATGAACACTTCCCTGCCGGGTCAGATATGCCGTAACCGGCGCAGGTTCGAGCATTGGTGTGTTGCGAGCTGCGGCGATGACGTGCTCAAGAGCGACACCAAAATATGCAAATGCATCATCACGTGAGGGAACACCATCACGATATGCGAACATCGTCCAATTGGTATCGGCAACCACAAATGTCTCGCTCACCCCGAAAGTCTCGGCGGCATGCAGACCGATAGTTTCATCCGCCCATTCACGGTTGGGACGGTCAATGAGATTCTCGATCGCCGCGTCCCACCACGTATAGTCATAGACCAATTGACCAAGATCGCGCTCCTGTCCCGCAAGAACGGCCTGCATCAATCCGGCAGATGATTCAGCTGCGACCTGATCTTGCCCCCGTGCCGCAATCCAGATCAGCGACAAAACAGCACCAAGCGAAATAACCGTCGCAATCGCTACGGGCGCAATCAATTTTCTCACGAAACGTGACATTCGCGCGTTGATGATGTCGGGTGTGTCGGTCATACACATTACTTGGACTGGGAAGGCTGCAGAAACTAAATGCTTTGACCGCATCTCGCAAATGCGAGCGAAGCGGAAAAACCTCCAATCGATGATAACCTCCGCGCGCAGCATCATCACCTCACAGATGAGGGCCGCGTCCATTCAGGAAAGGGAACATGGTCAGTACTTTTCGGAAACTTGCGCGCCGTTTCGGGTTTGATATTTCGCCCTTCCCAGGTTCTGCACCGCACTGGGAGCGCCTGATCAAAACCCTCTCCATTCACAACATCGACTGTGTTTTCGACATCGGAGCGAACACCGGACAATACGCACAAGCCATTCGCACCAACGGTTATGCGGGGGAAATCGTCTCGTTCGAGCCACTCTCGGGCGTTCGCGCCACACTCGAAGAACACGCCGCCCGTGACCCGCACTGGACCATCGCCCCTCAAACAGCAGTCGGTGCAGAAATCGGGCAGGTTGAGATCAATATTTCCGGTGAGTCCGACATGAGCTCAATCCTTGCACTTGATGCCATGGCGCACGAACGACTGGCGAGCACACGGGCAACGACCCGCGAACAGGTTCCCGTCACCACGCTGTCATCCATTCTGGAGGCACACACCAGTGGGGCTCAGACGATTTTTGTGAAGTCGGATACCCAGGGCTATGAAGATCAGGTTCTCGACGGCATTGGGAATTCCTGGGACCGCATCGCCGGGTTGCAACTCGAGCTCTCGATGCAGCCCATCTACGACGGCCAGCCTGACCACCTGCCGCTGCTCAATCGATTGGCCGAGAAAGGATTTCGGCCACATCTTGTGATCCCCGGCTATTGGAGCCGCCACTACGGCCGAATGCTCGAATACGACGCGGTGTTTTTCCGGGATTGAGGTCGAAATCTATTTGCGCGCGCGCGGGTGAGCACGACTGTAGACATCCATCAGACGCGCACTGTCGACATCGGTATAGCGCTGGGTGGTCGACAGGGAGGCATGACCCAGCAATTCCTGAATGGCCCGCAGGTCACCCCCCGAAGCCAACAGGTGGGTGGCAAAGGAATGGCGGAGCGCATGGGGCGTCGCCTCTTTGGGAAGCCCCAGTATTGCCCGCAAATCCTGCATTCGTTTCTGAACCGTACGCGGACTTAGGCGGCCGCCGCGCACACCGACAAACAGCGGTCCGTCTTCGACGAGGGATTGCGGGCACCGCACGATGTAATCCGCAATCGCGTCCCGCACAACCGGCAGAATGGGGACCATTCGGGTCTTGCCCCCCTTACCCGTCACCGACAAGGCATCATCGCGCGGCAGATCGCCAAGGTTGAGATCCAGCGCCTCGGAAATGCGCAAGCCGCAGCCATAGAGCAGAAGCAGAACCGCCAGATCCCGAGCTGCCACCCAGGCCGGTTCATCGGGTCTCGAGGGTGCGGCAACGGCGGTCATCAGATCTTCGGTTTCCTGTCCAGCCAATGCCTTGGGCACAGAGTGCGGCAGACGTGGCCCCCGCACAGCACCAATGGCCGCATTGTGACCCAGGCCTTCACGGTCAAGATAACGAAAGAACATACGCACCGATGACAACGCCCGCGCCGTTGAGGTCCGGGCGTAACCTTCGCCAACACGCTTTGCGAGCCAGGCTCGAAAGTCACCGGTCTTCAGGGAGACCAGCACAGAAACAGTAACTGTCTCTCCGCAATGCTCCGTCAGAAAGTCGAGGAACGCGACAACATCACGCAGATAGGCTTCAACGGTATGCTCGGAAGCGCGCCGCTCGGCCCCTAACAGCGCACGCCAATTTGTCAGCGCGTCCCGGATGCCACGGTCTGCGGCCACCGGTTGCCGCTCAGCCGCGGTCAACGGGGCAGGTCGAGCCATGTCCGGATGCAATGTTCCATGATCCGCGCCAGAAATGTCAGCAGCTCGGATCCTTGCCCTTCATGGAAACGGTCCGGATCGCGGCTTCCCAATGCGAGAAGCGCATAGGGTGCATCGTCACGAACGGAGAGGCGCAACATGGCTTCCGAACGCACCAACCCTGCAGCCTCGCCATAGATGCGTTTATCGCCTTCCATATGTTCATGGAGGGTGATCGTGCGCGAGGCATCAACAAACTTGTCGATAGTCCCCTTGGGCACGACCCGCACACCCTGATTGGCTGTCGGGGTCACCGTACCACCCTCAAGACAAAGGGCGACGGCATCAACATGGAGAAGCCCGGCGAGATCAATCGTCAGAATTTCGAGCATATGATCAAGAGAACGCGACGACAGCAATGCAATCACGGCAGCATGAATTCGATTCTGGCTTTGCAGATTGGCGCGACTGGCATCAATCAGTTCGCTGCTCTGTTCACTCCGTTCGGCCAGTTCGGTGCGCATGCGATTCAGCATGGCCCCCTGCAAATCCACAACCTCTCCACCGGATTCGTCAGCATCCTCGAACCGACGCTCAGGTGCCGCGATCACGGAAAGAAGCTGGGGGTAGCGCTCCAGGAAATCCGGATTCTCACGCAGGAACCCGATGACCTGAACATCGGTGAGTTCGGCGGTTTCGGCGGCCTCTGGCTCTGATGCTTTGGTGCTCATGGCGTCGGGCCTTCCCTGCGGCTACTCCGCTGCGTCCTTACGTTGGCTTGCCTGCTCGAGAATAGATTGCCCGGTGGCTTCCCAATCCTTGAGGAAGGCCGCCAGTCCACTGTCGGTCAACGGGTGTTTGTATAGCTGCCGGATCACATTCGGCGGCAAAGTTGCAACATGCGCACCTGCACGCGCGGCTTCCACCACATGAGCCGGGCCACGAATGGAGGCGACAAGAACTTCGGTATCGAAGGTGTCAAACTGCGCATAGATATCAACGATGTCCTCGATCAGATCGAGACCACGCAAGCCCATATCATCAAGTCGGCCCACAAAAGGCGAAATGAACGTGGCGCCAGCTTTGGCAGCCAGAATGGCTTGGGATGCAGAGAAACACAGGGTCACATTGACCATGATATCGCGGTCCCGCAAAGCCCGGCAGGTCTTCAGGCCATCCGGGGTCAGCGGCACCTTCACGGCCACGTTTGACGCAACGCTGGCAAGAACGTCTGCCTCAGCCAGCATCGTGTCGACATCGGTCGCGGTCACTTCCGCACTCACCGGGCCCGGTACCGCGTCGCAAATCTCTGCGATCACATCGAGCATGTTGCGTCCGGATTTTGCGATCAGCGACGGATTGGTTGTGACGCCATCAATCATGCCTGTGGCGGCCAGATCGCGAATTTCATCCAGATCGGCAGTGTCCACAAAAAACTTCATTTGCGTTTTCCTTATGGTCTCAGCGCCCGGTCACGGGTGCCCGTTTCAAAACGCCAGGGTCAAATTTCTGAACTCGCCTGCAGCTTACGTTGGACGCCGACGAGTCGCCCGATAGAGTGTACCGGATGCCCCAAACCGATTCCACCACGCCCCTGTTCGAAACCGAACGCGCCGTCAGTGTTCTGCTGCCGACCGCCGTCGTGGGGCCCTATGACTATCTCGTTCCCGAAGAGATGGAGCTGGCCCCCGGTGACTATGTCCACGTGCCACTGGGCAAACGGGAGATGATTGGCGTTGTCTGGGGCCCGGCCATGGGCGACGTGGACCCGGCCAAGCTGCGTCCCGTCGATGCGCGGGTGGAAGCACCACCCATGCCGGAGCAGGTCCGACGTTTTGTCGACTGGGTCAGCGCCTATACCCTCAGTTCCCGAGGAGCCGTGTTGCGCATGGCCATGCGATCCCCTGATGCGCTCGCGCCGCCCAAGCCGGTTGTTGTCTACCGCCGCAGTGACAGCGACGATAAATTGCGCCTGACACCGGCCCGCCAACGTGTCCTGACATTTCTTGAAGACGGACCGGCCCTGTCGGCCGGAGACCTCGCACGCGAGACAGGCGTCTCCAGCGGCGTGATCAAAGGTCTCGTTGATGCTGGCGCCCTTGAAAAAATCGAAGTTCCGCCGCCGCCGCCATTCGAGGCCCCTGATCTTGCCCGGCCCGGCCCCTCCCTGTCTGAGGCACAGGAAAACGCATCCGCGCAACTCCGGGAAAAGATTGCCGCCGCGGAATTCTCGGTCACCCTGCTCGACGGCGTCACCGGGTCAGGAAAGACCGAAGTCTATTTCGAAGCTGTGGCCGCGGCCCTGTCTGCCAAACGGCAGGTGCTCGTACTTTTGCCGGAAATTGCACTCACCCCCCAATGGCTCTCGAGATTTGAAGAACGTTTTGGTGTGGCGCCCGCTGTCTGGCATTCCGATCTGAGCCAGGTCCAACGGCGCACCAACTGGCGCGCCGTTGCGACAGGAAACGCCCGAATCGTGGTTGGGGCGCGCTCTGCACTTTTCCTCCCCTTCGCCGAACTGGGTCTCGTGGTCATTGATGAAGAACACGAGCCCGCCTTCAAGCAGGAAGACGGCGTGTCCTATCACGGACGAGACATGGCAATCGTGCGCGCACAGATCGCCGATGCACCCGTTGTACTTGCCTCCGCGACCCCGTCACTCGAAACCCGGGTCAATGTCACCCGCGAACGATTTACATCGATCGTCCTGCCCAAACGTTTTGGCGGTGCCGCCATGCCGACCATCAAAACCGTCGACATGCGGACCACAGACCTGAGCTCAAACCGCTTTATCTCCGATGAGATGGTGACCGCTCTGAAAGCCACCCTCGAAGCGGGTGAACAGTCGATGCTGTTTCTCAATCGTCGAGGATACGCACCGCTGACCTTGTGCCGAACCTGCGGGCATCGGGTCGAATGCCCGAGCTGCGCTGCCTGGCTGACAGAACATCGGTTCCGCAAACGGCTGCAGTGCCATCATTGCGGCTACGAAGTGCCAACACCAAGCGTGTGTCCCTCCTGCGAGAATGTCGACACTCTGGTGGCCTGCGGCCCGGGCGTGGAACGAATCGCCGAGGAAGTCACCGGCCTTCTGCCGGACGCGCGGATCGGGATCATGACAAGCGACACAATGCGCGGCCCAGAATCAGCGCAGACCTTTATTCGATCGGTCGAAAATGGAGAACTCGATATCCTGATCGGCACCCAGATGGTCGCCAAGGGACATCACTTTCCAAACCTGACTCTTGTCGGGATCGTCGATGCCGATCTCGGTCTGGCAGGAGGAGACCTGCGCGCCGCCGAGCGCACCTACCAGGTGCTTCAGCAGGTTTCCGGTCGCGCCGGCCGCGCCGAACGACCCGGTCGCGTCTTGATTCAGACCTTCCAGCCCGAACACCCGGTGATGAGCACACTGGTCTCAGGTGACCGGGAGCGTTTTTTCGAACTGGAGACTGAAGCACGACAGGCCGGTGGCTGGCCGCCTTTTGGACGTCTGGCGGCAATCATCGTCTCCAGCCGGGATTCCCGGATCGCCGACGATCTGGCGCGTGCGCTGGCCCGGTGCGCCCCAAGCTCACCCGACATACGTGTTCTTGGGCCCGCGCCAGCACCTTTGTCCTTGCTCCGGGGACAACATCGCCGTCGCTTGTTGCTCAAGGCGTCACGTGATGTGTCCGTGCAATCGGTTTTGCGCGGCTGGTTGGAGCAGATAAAGGTGCCCGGAAACGCCCGCATTCGCGTCGATATCGATCCTTATAGTTTCCTCTAATTGCAGCCATCTATTGGGCGCGGCTGACAGCGCGTCGAATTGACGCGCAAACTGCTTCCGAAAAAACGGCTGATTTGTCCACTTTTTGCGTTGCGGTACGCTTGCCAGCCCCATAGCCCTGTGCTACCAAGCGCCTGCCTTGAGGTTGGCGTTTTGCCATCCAAAAGGCAGCCGTTTATTTTCCTTTGAAAACATACGGTTACCTCAAATCGCACCAACAGAATTCGGCCCAGGGGGGCAGTCGCAAGTGGCGGCAAATGCAAGCGTTGTCGGTGATATCGCAGAGCGGTATGGACTGGCGTTATACGAACTCGCGGATGAGGCCAAAAGCCTCGACGAAGTCGCGAGCGATCTTGATTCCCTGAAAGCCCTGATCGCCGAGAGCGACGATCTGTCCAAGCTGCTGCGTTCACCCGTAATTGATGCGGATGACAAGACGAAGGCCATCAACACCATTCTTGAGCAGGGCGGCGCAAACTCGCTGACCCGCCGTTTTGTGGGTGTTGTGGCAGGAAACGACCGCTTATTCGTACTCGCCGACATGATCACCGCTTATCTGGCGGAATTGTCTACACGGCGTGGAGAAGTCACGGCCGAGGTCATCTCGGCCCGTCCATTAAATGATGATCAATTGCAGCAGCTCACTGAGAGCCTGCGCGCAAAACTCGGCGGAAAAGTCGCCGTTGAACCGAGTGTCGACTCCTCACTAATTGGTGGGCTGGTTGTACGGGTTGGTTCGCGGATGATCGATGCGTCGTTGAAGACAAAGCTTCAGCGTCTGCAATTCGCCATGAAGGGAGCGTAGAGGATGGAAATTCGTGCCGCAGAAATTTCGGCGATCCTGAAAGACCAGATTGCCAATTTCGATGCCGAGGCTGATGTCTCTGAAGTGGGCCAGGTCCTGTCCGTGGGTGACGGCGTTGCCCGTGTTTACGGCCTCGACAATGTTCAGGCTGGTGAAATGGTTGAATTTCCCGGCGGCATCATGGGAATGGCGCTGAACCTCGAGACCGACAATGTCGGCGTCGTGATTTTCGGTGATGACCGAGACATTAAAGAGGGTGACACTGTCAAACGGACCGGCGACATCGTCGACGTTCCCGTTGGCAAAGGCCTGCTGGGCCGCGTTGTTGACGCTCTGGGCAACCCGATTGATGGCAATGGCGATCTCGAAACCGATGAACGCCGCCTGATTGAAGTCAAAGCGCCGGGCATTATCCCGCGCCAGTCGGTTCACGAACCCGTCCAGACCGGCCTGAAGGCACTCGACGCCCTCGTCCCCGTCGGTCGTGGCCAGCGCGAACTGATCATTGGTGACCGTCAGACCGGCAAGACCGCCGTCATCGTCGATGCGATCCTGAACCAGAAGAAAATCAACGACGCCAGCGATGATTCCGGCAAATTGTTCTGCATCTATGTCGCCATCGGTCAGAAGCGTTCGACCGTTGCTCAGGTTGTGAAGACCTTGCGCGAATATGGTGCACTTGATTACACGATCGTTGTGGCCTCCACGGCGTCAGAGCCGGCTCCGCTGCAGTTCCTGGCACCTTATGCCGGTTGCGCCATGGGCGAGTTCTTCCGCGACAACGGCATGCACGCCGTCATCTTTTATGACGATCTGTCGAAGCAGGCTACGGCCTACCGTCAGATGTCGTTGCTGCTGCGTCGTCCGCCAGGTCGCGAAGCCTATCCCGGTGACGTCTTCTATCTGCATTCCCGCCTGCTCGAGCGTGCGGCGAAAATGAATGACGAACTCGGTGGTGGCTCTCTTACAGCACTTCCGGTTATTGAAACTCAGGCCAATGACGTGTCGGCTTATATTCCGACCAACGTGATTTCGATCACCGACGGCCAGATCTTCCTGGAAACCGAACTCTTCTATAAGGGCGTCCGCCCCGCCATTAACGTTGGCCTGTCGGTCAGCCGCGTTGGCTCGGCCGCTCAGACGAAGGCGATGAAGAAAGTTGCCGGCTCGATCAAGCTGGAACTCGCGCAGTATCGCGAAATGGAAGCCTTCTCGCAGTTTGCATCCGATCTTGATGCCTCGACCCAGCAACTGCTGGCCCGTGGCGCGCGCCTGACGGAGCTGCTGAAGCAGCCCCAGTACTCGCCGCTGCCCATGGAAGAGCAGGTTGTTTCGATCTTTGCCGGTGTTCGTGGACATCTCGACGGTATCCCCGTGGGCGACATCAATCGCTTCGAGGCCCAGATGCTGGACCATGTGCGCGACAACCACGCCGATATTCTCCTGACCATTCGTGAAACAGGAAATCTCGACGACGACACCGACAAAAAACTCGAGGACGTTATCGCGTCCTACGCGAAAACCTTCGCCTAGTTCCGCACGGACAACACGGATAGCGACTGAAAAATGGCGAGCCTCAAGGACCTACGTGTCCGAATCAGTTCGGTAAAGTCGACCCAGCGGATCACCTCGGCCATGAAAATGGTCGCGGCGGCCAAACTGCGTCGTGCGCAAGAGAACGCCGAAGCCACCCGCCCCTATGCCGAGCGTATGGAGCGGATGCTTGGGTCTCTGGCACAAAGTGCGGTCACAGCCGGCACTGCCCCGCCTCTGCTCGCAGGCAGCGGCAAGGACGACGTTCACCTCATTATCCTGGTGACCTCTGATCGTGGGTTGTGCGGTGGTTTTAACGGCTCTGTCAGCCGCTGGACCCGCAAGCACATTCTTCAGCTCCGCGCCGACGGCAAGCAGGTCAAACTGCTGATCATCGGGCGCAAGGGCCGCGGCATCATGCGGCGCGAATTCGGCGACATCATCATTGATACGATCGAAGACACCACCAAGCCGGTCCCCATGTTCGAGACCGCTGCCGAAATTGCACAGCGCGCCCGCGATATGTTCGAGGCCGGTGAGTGCGATGTCTGCACAATCATTTACAACAAGTTCGTTTCGGCGCTGACACAGGACGTCACGCCGCAACAGCTCATCCCCTTCGCGCTTCCTGAAAAGGATGATGCGGATGGCGAGACCACGGACGAGCAGGATTCCGGTCTGGAATCAGGTGCCGTCTATGAGTATGAGCCTGACGAACAGGAAATTCTGGCAGACCTTCTGCCGCGCAATCTGTCGGTCCAGGTGTTCCGCACCATGATCGAATCCTTTGCATCCGAACAGGGTGCACGCATGACCGCGATGGACAACGCCACGCGCAATGCCGGTGACATGATCGATCGACTTTCGACCGACTACAACCGGATGCGTCAGGCAGCCATCACAACCGAACTCATCGAGATCATCTCCGGCGCGGAAGCGCTTTAGACCACTCGACTCCCAACGAGCGAGGAGCACACCATGTCAAAGAACATTGTCGGCAAAATCACCCAGGTTCTCGGCGCCGTCATCGACGTCAAGTTCGATGGCGACCTGCCTGCCATCCTGAACGCGCTGGAGACAGACAACCAGGGCAACCGCCTGGTTCTCGAAGTCGCCCAGCATCTCGGTGAAAACACCGTCCGCACCATCGCTATGGACACGACCGAAGGTCTGGTGCGTGGTCAGGAAGTTGTGGATACGGGCGCTGCGATCAGCGTTCCCGTTGGACCGGAAGTTCTGGGACGCATCATCAACGTGATCGGCGAGCCGATCGATGAGCGCGGCCCGATCAACACCGCCCAGAAATTCGAGATTCATCGTCAGGCACCGTCCTTTGTCGATCAGGCGACCGACACCGAGCAGCTGGTGACCGGTATTAAGGTTGTTGACCTTCTGACCCCATACGCCAAGGGCGGCAAGATCGGCCTGTTCGGCGGTGCCGGTGTTGGCAAGACCGTGCTGATCATGGAGCTGATCAACAATATCGCGAAGGGTCACGGTGGTTACTCCGTCTTCGCCGGTGTTGGTGAGCGAACCCGTGAAGGCAACGATCTCTATCACGAGATGATGGAATCAGGCGTTATCCAGCCCGATGGCGAATCCAAGGCGGCTCTGGTCTACGGCCAGATGAACGAGCCGCCGGGAGCGCGTGCCCGTGTTGCGCTGACCGGCCTGACCATGGCCGAATATTTCCGCGATGAAGAAGGCCAGGACGTGCTGTTCTTCGTTGATAACATTTTCCGCTTCACACAGGCCGGCTCGGAAGTCTCCGCACTGCTGGGTCGTATCCCATCTGCTGTGGGCTATCAGCCGACACTGGGCACCGACCTTGGCACCCTGCAGGAGCGTATCACATCGACCAACAAAGGCTCGATCACCTCGGTTCAGGCGATTTACGTGCCGGCCGATGACTTGACCGACCCCGCACCGGCCACCGCGTTCTCGCATCTGGATGCCACGACCGTGTTGTCGCGTCAGATCGCCGAACTGGGCATTTATCCGGCTGTGGATCCGCTTGATTCAACCAGTCGTATTATGGATGCGCGCATCATCGGTGACGATCATTACGCCGTTGCCCGTCAGGTGCAGGAAACCCTCCAGAGCTACAAGAGCCTGCAGGAAATCATCGCCATTCTCGGCATGGACGAGCTTTCGGAAGAGGACAAACTGACGGTCACACGTGCCCGTAAGCTGCAGCGCTTCCTGTCACAGCCCTTCCACGTTGCGGAAGTCTTCACAGGCTCACCGGGCAAATTCGTGGCTCTCGAAGACACGATCAAGGGCTTCCAGCAGATCGTTAACGGCGATCACGATGACCTGCCCGAAGCGGCCTTCTACATGGTGGGTACCATTGAAGAAGCCGTCGAGAAGGCACAATCCATGGCCGCCGAAGCGGCTTAAGGGAGAATTCGCGTGGCAGACAACGCGGTTCAGTTCGAACTGGTCTCACCAGAGAAATTGCTTCTCTCGGAAGAGGTCGAGATGGTGGTGGTCCCCGGCGCCGAAGGTGACTTCGGAGTCTTGCCCGGCCACACACCTGTCATTTCGACCGTACGCCCTGGCGTGATCCATATTTTCGAGGGTGGCGCGGTCAAGACTCGTATCTTCGTAGCCGGCGGTTTTGCCGAAGTGACAGCTGAACGCTGCACTGTTCTGGCCGAAGAAGCCGTCCTGCTGGACGATATTGACCGCGACCAGGTGGAAAAATCCCTGCAAGAGGCGATGGAAGACATCTCTGATGCAGGCGACAACAGCACCGAACGGGCCCTTGCCGAGCAGCGGGCCGACTCGGCGCGCGCCAAGCTGGCATCTCTGGACACCCAGACTTACCAATAAATTCAGGCTTCTAGGCGTTTACTAGTCTATCCACATCGGGTTTTGACGTTCGGTGAGCACGCATTATATATAATGGTGTTAGCCGGAACAAACTCGGCCGGTTTTCGTTGATAGAAACGCCATGATGGAACATCGCAACAAATACTGGACGCTGGACGACATCCCGTGGGACCAGTTTGACCCGACCAAGGTCGACCCGGACATGCTTCGCATCGTCAAGGCGGCCGCTATGGTCGAGTTCAATGGCGGCATCTATGCAGAGTATCTCTGCAGTGTATTCGATAACGACCCCCAATTTCAGGATGCATCCCGGCGTTGGGCCTTCGAGGAAGTACAGCACGGCAGTGCGCTGGCGCGCTGGGCTCAAATGGCCGATCCCGATTTTGATTTCGATGCGCGTTTCAAAGATTTTTCGAGCAAGATTCAACTCCCCACGGACGCAAACAGTTCGGTTCGCGGAACACGATGCGGCGAGCTTGTGGCACGATGCATGGTTGAAGTGGGAACATCCTCCTACTACTCAGCCCTGCGCGAAGCATCAGAAGAACCTGTTCTACGACTGATCTGCGAAAAAATCGCACAGGACGAGATTCGTCATTACAAACTGTTCTACACCCACATGGAACGCTATCGGGATATTGAGAATCTTGGAAAGCTGAAGAGGCTCTGGGTCGGACTTGGTCGGATCGGCGAAAGCGAAGACGACGAGCTCGCCTATGCCTATTACGCGGCCAACAACAATGGCGAAGCCTATAATAGAAAGCAGTGCATCCGCGCCTATATGTCCCGTGCCTATGGCTTTTACGAAATTCGCCATGTTGAGCGCGCTATCACGCTGATCTTCAAAGCCATCGGCTTTGCGCCGCACAGCCGGATGGCAAACTGGATGGCCCGCGCAGCCTGCTGGTTCCTGAACCTGCGCATGAACCGCACCACCGCGGCAGCCTAGCCGCTCCGCTTCGTCAGCACGGGGGCAAACGTCTCCATGACGGCCTCATAGATCGGCCGCTTGAATGCAACAATCAGATCCGGCACCTCTTCGGGGGATACCCAGCGCCAGCGATCAAATTCGGGTTTCTCAACACCCAGCACATCGATCTCTGAATCGACACCACAGAACCGATAGGCAAACCACATCTGCATCTGACCGCGCCACTTGCCCTTCCAGGCACGACGCTGGAGGTCATCTGGCAGGTCATATTTGAGCCAGTGAGGTGCCGCGGCAAGAAACTCGACAGCGGTTGCACCGGTCTCTTCTTCCAGTTCCCGCAAGGCTGCGGTTTGCGGGTCTTCTCCTGAATCAATACCACCCTGCGGCATCTGCCAGGCGCCCGCGGCGTCATTTCGTTCGCCAACCCAGATCAATCCGGCGTCATTGACCAAGACAATGCCGGCACACCGGCGGTAATGCGCAGCATCCTCATCATTGGCAATCAGGCCGTTCATCGATCCGACTGCTTGTCGACCACAGCAGAAATCGGGACCAGTGCAATCCCCTTTCCTTCAAGAGTGGCGGCCCATGCGCGGATACGTTCGAGGGTGACGGGAAAGGCCTGGCCTATGGCGATAGAAACACCTGCATCCTTGGCAATGCGTTCAACCTCAGCCAGTCGAGCATCCACCGTGGCGCGGGAAACCTCGCGATTGTCGAGAAAACGATCGTTAATTGCCCGCGGAACCTGCATTTCAGACGCAAGTACTGTCGCCACACTGCGCGCGGCAGAGCGTGCGTCCACAAAGAGTAGGCCCCGCGCCTTCAATTCGGCGAGGATCGGCTGCATGGCATCCCGGGAAGTCGTAAACCGTGACCCCATATGGTTCACAACACCGACATATCCCGACACCCGTGACAAAGCCCAACGCATCCGGTCCTGATTCTCATCCGGAGAAAGCGTCACGAACAACGCCCGCGGCCCCGGATCATTGGCAGGAAAATCCACAGGTTCCATCGGCAGGTTCAGCAACACTTCGTGCCCGGCTGCACGGGAGAGCTGAATCCATTGCTGGATATTGTCGGCAAACGGCTGATAGGCAAGCGTCACCTCGCTCGGCAGATCCTGAATTGCAGCTTCTGTCGCCGCACTCGACAGCCCGAGCCCACTCAGGATGATCGCAACACGCGGGCGGGCGTCACGGTCATCATAAGGGCGCGCATAGACCTTCCAGGGCTCTCGTCCGTCCAACCCGATACGCGGCAGCGGCCCTTGTGCGGATGGTTCGACCAATCCCGGGTCAGGCGCCGGGCGCAAACTGCCACGTTGCGAGCGCGGGATCATCAATGGCGAAGGTGGCGGCAGCACAGGCTCGGCAACCGGCACAGGCGGTGCAGCAGCGACCTCGTTCCCGGGTTGAGTTCCACTCTTTGCCGTTTCCGGTCCGCCTGGTGCTTCGGTATCCGCCACGGATTCAGATGGTTCGGGAGAAACAACCGGCGCTGCCACAGGCGGTGGCGGCGGCGCTGCTGCCACCTCAGGCTCTGCTTGGGGCTCCATAACCGGCGGAGGCACCGGTTCGGGCATAGATGCGGCGTCAGCCTCCTGCGCAGCCTGAGCAGCCTCAGCAGTTGGTTCGGGCGCCACCGCGTCCATGGGTGGTGGTGTGTTCGCTGGTGGCGGTGCGGCCGTCATCTCAGGCGGTTTGGTTTCAGTCTCGACATTCGGGTCGGCCGTTAATCCCTGCCAAAGAGCCGCCATCACACCAATGAACAACAAAAACAGAACAAGCGCGACGGTCCATGGCAGGACCGCCACGCCGCTCATTCTTGATGGTTTAACCGCAGGCTCTTCGCTCATCATGCAGAACGTAACGGAAACTGGTTAACGGTCAGTTGGTTGCACGAACGGTATATGTCGCGATCCCCTTCAGCAAATCGAGCGCACGCACCAACTGATAATCGGTTATATCCGTGGTTTCCGTGACTTCGACTTCTTCCTCGCCCTCCGGTGTCTCCTCAACCCCTTCATTGGAAAGGGCATTGCGAAGATCCCGTTCCCGCAGACGTTGCGGGGTCTCTTCAATTTCCACCTTTGCCTGTTCAACAATGATGTCGGGCGTGATGCTGGTTTGCTGGATCGAACGACCGCTGGGCGTGTAATACTTCGCCGTCGTCAAACGCAGGGCGCCGTGACCGGCAATCGGCATAATCGACTGAACCGACCCTTTGCCAAAACTCTCGGTTCCCATAATGACCGCGCGCTTGTGATCCTGCAGCGCACCGGCAACGATTTCCGAAGCCGATGCTGATCCGCCATTGATCAGAACGACAATCGGCAAACCATCAGCAAGGTCACCCTTCTTGGCATTGAAGCGCTGCGCATTATCCGCATCGCGACCCCGGGTCGAGACAATTTCACCCTGATCAAGAAATGCGTCAGAGACAGCCACGGCCTGATCCAGCAAACCGCCGGGGTTTCGCCGCAAATCAAGCACGAGACCAATCATCTCATCCCCGAGCTCTTCCTTCAGGCTCGCCATGGAAGCGGTAACACCATCCATTGTCTGTTCATTGAAAGTCGTGACCCGAACATAGCCGACCTTGCCTTCTACCCGGCTTCGCACCGAACGAATGCGCACAACATCACGGGTCACCGTCACGTCAAACGGCTCTTCACCCTCGCGGCGAATGGTCAGTTCAATATCCGAACCGACACGGCCCCGCATTTTGTCCACGGCATCGGACAAAGAAAGACCGACAACACTTTCACCATCAAGATGTGTGATGAAATCGCCTGCCTCTAGTCCCGCGCGTGCCGCCGGTGTCTCGTCTATCGGCGAAACCACACGTACGAAGCCTTGCTCCATCGTGACTTCAATTCCCAGACCACCGAATTCACCGCGGGTCTGCACCTGCATGTCCCGAAAGCTATCTTCGTTGAGATAACTCGAGTGGGGGTCCAGCGACTGCAACATCCCGTTGATGGCAGCCTCAATCAGATCCTTGTCTTCCGCCTCATCGACATACTGGGCGCGCACGCGCTCAAAGATGTCACCGAAGAGTTCAAGTTGACGAAACGTCTCTTCATCTGTCTCTGCGGCAATCGCTGCCACAGGAACGGTGACGAGCATGGTCGAAAACGCGACCACGGAAAGAAATTTACGCATTAGCCTTGTGTCCTGTTCGTTTGCGCTGCCAACCAGGGCAACGGGTTAATAGGTTGTCCGTCGCGACGGAACTCCACATAGAGTGTCGATCCACGCGATCGGTTTTGGGCCTGAGAAGCCCGCCCCCCGCTATTGGCATCAGCGCCAGTACCGGTCACACCGACAGGTTCGCCCGCGAGGACCCACTGGCCCAATTCCGCGTCAATCTGTCCGAGACCGGCAATCAGTGAATGATATCCCTCGCCATGATCGATGATCAAGATTTCCCCAAATCTTCGAAATGGCCCCGCAAAGGCTATTCGTCCGTCCCACGGTGCAACAACCAACGCGTTGGGACGCGTTTCCCAGGTGACGCCATGGGCCGACGCCCCAGCTTCGGTTTCTGCGCCAAACCGCCGGATTACCTTACCGTGGGCGGGCCACGAGAGTTGTCCACGCGCTGAAGCAATTGACGGACCGGCCGGACGAAGGGTCGGCGCGATCAGTCTCTCGGCATCCTGGCCCGGCTGTGGGCGCGGCTGGGGAACCGCTGCTGCAGTGCTGTCACGCAAATTTGACAACAATTCTTCGAGTGTTTTGGCCTCTTTGCTCAAGGCCGCAACCCGTTTCTCTGCCGCGCTCTGTGCACCTTTGGTCTGCGACAGGACCGTATTCTTGGCATCCGACAAAGATTTCAGGCGATTGCGCTCGTTCTTCAGGTCCACGGCGGCAACCTGCAACTCGCCTTTGCGGGTTCGGATACGGCCCTGTACTTCGGCCAGCGCTTCTATGTCAGCGCGGAGCAAACGTGCCTGACGCTCGATCTCGGGAACCGCGGTGCGCAACAACAACCCACTGCGCACAACATCATTGGGATCACCCGGACTGACCAGCAACGCTGCTGTTGGTCTTAGGGACATGCGTTGAAGGGCTGCAATTGTGGTTTCAAGTTCCGCCCGTCGGGTTTCGAACTGCACTTCCTTGCGGGTGGCATCACCTTCCAGCAACGACAACTCGCTTTCCAGTGAATCAAGCGCAGCCTCATGGGTCTGAACAGCCTGTGCGGCGACACGCATTTCTGTCCGCAGTTTTGTCAGTTCGCGCGCCTGATCATCCGCTTTCCGTTTCAACGCCGCCACGGCTTGGCGGTCCTGCTCCAGAGTTTCGCGAACCGCGTCCAGTCTCTCCTGGTTTGGTGCGGTTGCATTGGTCTGGGCCAGCGCCGTTGTCGGGACAACAAGACACAGAACTGCGGCGATCACGCCGCATATGGCGTGCGTTCCCGACATGGGACTATTCGCCGAGATAATAGCTCTTCTGCTTTTGGCCGTTCTCGAATTCAAAGACGAGCGGTCGGCCGGTCGGCAGTTCCACACCCGGAATTTCATCTTCGGTGTACTCACCAAGAATCAGCAACAAGGCTCTTAGGCTGTTACCGTGGGCAGATACGAGAAGATTCTTTCCGGCCGCAATCTGAGGTCCGATCTCACTTTCGTAGTAAGGGCGAACACGTTCAACCACATCGGCCAGACTCTCGCCATTTGGCGGACGCACCTCAAAACCGCGTCGCCAGAGATGCACTTGTTCTTCGCCATATTTCTCGGCTGTCTCTGCCTTGTTCAAACCGACAAGATCGCCATAGTGGCGTTCGCGAAGATCATCATGCTGCGTAACATTCCAATGGTCTCCATCACGCAAATGATCAAAATCCGCGCCGGCTGCCGCAGCGGAATCCAATGCCAACTCAACCGTCCGCAAGGCGCGCTTGAGAGTCGAGGAATAGACGGCATCGATCTGGAAGTCCTTGAGCAGCACGCCAGCCCGTTTGGCTTCCGCAACGCCCACGTCGGTCAGATCGACATCTTCCCAGCCCGTAAACCGGTTTTCGAGGTTCCACTGGCTCTGGCCATGACGTGTGATAATCAGATGGTTCATCCGCGTTGTTCCAATCCTGCGCGGTTAAGGTGAATTGCGACTGTTATTGCCCGATTCTTGGCGTTGCCGCCAGTATCACGCGCGGTGATATGGGTGCCCCGCCAATATTTGCTGCGCCCGGTAAACCTGTTCTGCGAGCAGACCTCGTACCAGCATATGCGGCCAGGTGTTTTGTCCAAATGCGAGGGTCCTGTCGGCACGGGAACGCACAGTCTGCGAATGCCCGTCCGCACCGCCAATGAGGAAGGCCAGTTCGCGCACACCGTCATCCTGCAAATTGCCGAGAAGTCTGGCGATGGCCTCGCTCGAAAGCTGTTTGCCCCCCTCATCAAGCGCAATGACGTGCGCGCCATGGGGAACGGCATCGAGCAACAATTCTCCCTCCGCATCACGAACCTTGCCCGCTGGAAGATTCTTTCGAAGATCCACCTCACGCAGCTCAAACGGCCAGACTGTGATGCGGTTCGAAAAATGCTCAAACAATGCGGTTTCGGGTCCCGCGCGTGCGCGGCCCACCGCAGCAACCATGATACGCATAGTTTCGAACCTTATTGCACGATCCGGAAACCCCAGACCGTGTTGTTGCCATCTAGGCCAGAACCGGGTCCGGTGCGTCCTGTGACGCACGTTCAGCTGCAAAATCAGCTTCCCACAGCTTCTCGATCGCATAGTGTTCCCGGATTTCCGGGCGAAACAGATGAACGATGACGTCAATGGCGTCGATCAGCACCCATTCACCACTGCGCCGTCCCTCTGCCAGGCAACCACGCACACCAGCTGTCTTGAGATTCACCAGAAGATGTTCAGTGATCGAATCCAGCCGCCGCGAAGACGTACCGCTGGCGACCACCATATAGTCGGCAATATCGGATTTCCCTTCCAGGGGAATAACCTTGATATCGTCGGCCTTGTCATCGTCGAGCGATTTCTCGACGAGTGCCAGAATCTGCGCCGCTGTTGGCTGCGGCTTGGCCTTTACCTTACGTGCTATGACGAAAATCGCGCTTTCAAGCTGCGCCTCCTTGCGTGGGGCCGGCATACCGTCCCCAAATTGAGTTAACTTCCATGCGGCCAGTGCCCTGCCTGCCGCAAATCTGTCGCCGCTGCCGGGTGTGGCCTGATCCGTAAAAACACCCAGGCCGGCAGAGCGGCATCAGCAAGAACCTTGGCCGCGCTTGCTGGCAACCGGGACGCCCGAAAGCGATGAGCAGCGATCCCCGACAAGGCCTTTGAATCATATGAATCCCGTGCGAAGACGGCAATGGGCACTGTGTTAAAGATTTTTGACCAATCCCGCCAGCGCGGAATCTGGAGCAGATTGTCCGCCCCCATCAACCAGACGAAATGTGTCGCCGGGTAGCGCTGGACCAATGATTCCAGAGTATCTGCGGTATATTGGGTGCCCATCTCGGCCTCGATCGAGGTCACGCGAATGCGGGGATGACGCGCCACCACCTGCGCGGAGGCCAGACGTTTCCCATAAGGCGCCATTCCCGATTCTGACTTCAACGGATTCTGCGGTGAGACCATCCACCAGATCTCATCGAGTCCGAGCCGCCGCAGAGCTTCGGTGCTGATGTAGCGGTGTCCGTCATGGGCCGGGTTGAATGACCCCCCCAAAAGGCCGATACGCCGATACCGTTGATCGGCGGCTCCCGACTGGCCTGAAAAAACCACACTGTCTGTCATCGGATGTCGACCCCGCTCAGGGTCGGACCTGACCAGCGCCGCGTACGACGTATTTGTAGCTGGTCAGTTGTTCGGCTCCGACCGGGCCGCGCGCATGCATCTTGCCCGTCGAGATGCCGATTTCTGCACCCATTCCGAATTCGCCACCATCGGCAAACTGAGTCGAGGCATTGTGCAGGACAATCCCGCTATCCACCCGGTTGAGAAAGCGTTCGGCAATGCCCTCATTCGCCGTGACAATGGCGTCGGTGTGGTTGGAACCATGAACATTCACGTGGTCGATCGCCGCCTCCACACCATCCACCACCCGAACTGCGACGATGGCATCAAGATATTCTGTATCCCAGTCCGCATCACTGGCCGGGACAATACGGTCATCAATGCGCTGCGCGTCGGAATCACCGCGCACCTCACACCCCGCATCGGTCAGGTCATCAACAATTGATCCCAAGAGATCACCGGCGATATCCCGGTCAATCAGAACGGTCTCCGTGGCCCCGCATATTCCGGTACGCCGCATTTTCGCGTTCAACACAATATCGCGCGCCATTTGAGGGTCGGCTTCGGCATGCACATAGGTGTGGCAAAGCCCTTCGAGATGCGAAAAGACGGGAATTCGACTTTCCGTCTGCACCCGTTCAATCAAAGACTTGCCGCCGCGAGGGACAATCACGTCGACAAAGTCGATCATCCGCAGCAGCGCCCCGACGGCCTCCCGGTCCGTCGTCGGCGGCGCTTGCACAGACGCTTCGGGCAAGCCGGCCGCTTTCAAGCCGTCCTGAAGACAGGACAGGATCGTACGCGATGACTGAAAACTCTCCGACCCGCCGCGCAGAATTGCGGCGTTGCCGGCCTTCACACACAAACCACCAGCATCGGCGGTCACATTGGGGCGCGACTCATAGATCACACCGATAACGCCGAGCGGCACACGCACGCGCGCGATCTTGAGGCCATTGGGACGCTCCCATTCGGCAAGAACCGTTCCGATCGGATCAGGCAATGCAGCCACGTCCTCAAGCCCGCACGCCATCGCCTCAATACGGTCCTCATTGAGGATCAGGCGATCAAGAAACGACCCCTTCACGCCACGCGATTGGGCAGATGCAACATCGGTGGCATTGGCGGCCAGTATCTCATCCTTGCGTGCCCGCACAGCGGCAGCTGCAGCATGAAGTGCAGCATTCTTGACGTCAGCGGACGCACTGGCGAGTTCCTGGGCCGCGGCCTTTGCCGCGATCCCGATCCCGTTCATCATGTCCTGGATGTCGCTATCCGCGGACAAATCATGTGCTGCTGTCATTGCTCTTCTCCGACCCTGTTCGGTCTGTCGGGGGGACGATAGTCAATCCGCCCGCGAAATTCACCTTGTTTGCACTCAACTCTGACGTCCTTCGGCACGTACCCCCAGATAGATAGCTCCAAGAATAAGCACACCTCCGACAATTGTTTCGACACCGAACCCCTCGCGAAAATATACCCAACCCAACGCCGCGCTCAGGATCGGTTCCGCCAAAAAGACCAGCGCCAGCACCATCGGCGAAATCGCACACACCGCCCAGTTAAAGCCGGAGTGCCCTATCACCTGACTGATGATCGCGATGGCCACCAGAGCGAAATAGGTCTCTGAGGTGAACCCGACAATTGGCAATCCCAAACTCAGAACCGGCACCCAAAGCAGGATCGCGGCCCCCGCATAGACAAGTACGACAAACGCCATAATCCCCACACTGCGGCGCAGGTTTTCTGCGACAAGAAAGAACGCCGCAAAAAACAATCCACCCGCGAGCGCCAGCCCATCCCCCAGAAGCGTCTCGGGACCGAGCTTCATACTGCCCCAGGCCATGATCGCACTGCCCCCCACCGCAAGCAGGACGGCGGTCCAGAGCCCCAGCCCCGGTGACCGCCGCAGAGCCACGAGCGACCAAAGCGCCAACCAGACAGGTGTCAGTGTCACAAGCACCACCGAATTGGCGATCGAGGTCCGCGTCACACCTTCAATCCAGGTCGCAAAATGCAGCGCCAGAAAAACCGAACCCGCTGCGATCAACCACCATTCCCGTCGCGTCAGACGACGCAATTCATCCCATGATGTGATCAACGCAATCGGCAGCAACACGAGCGCGGCAATGAGCATCCGGTAGGCGGCAATCACCAAAGCGTCCGCCTCGGCCATGCGTACAAAAATCGCAGCATGTGCAACCGAGACAAGCGCCACCAGAAGGACCGTGCTGTAAATCAGTCGGTCAGGAGATCCGGACCTGGGCATGAGAGATCAACTCTCGACCAGGTCGTCACGGTGGATCATCTCCTCGCGCCCACGATATCCGAGAATACTCTCGATCTCATCGGACTGCCGTCCCAGAATGCGTCGCGCGTCCTCACTGCCATAGGCCACCAGCCCCCGCGCAATCTCCGCACCATCCGCACCGGCGACGATCACGGGATCACCACGTTCAAAGGTTCCCACAACATCACTGATACCCGCGGGGAGCAAACTCTTGCCGCGCGCAAGCGCACCCGCCGCGCCGTCATCAACGACGATGGTCCCGACCGGGTTCAACGAGCCGGCTATCCAGCTTTTTCGCGCCGTGTGCGGTTCTCCCTGCGGGATGAACCATGTCGCCTGCTCACCTTCGATCAGGCGCTTGAGCGGATGCAATGTCCGCCCGTCGGAGATCGCAAGACGGCAACCTGCCTGCATCGCAACACGTGCGGCCTCGATCTTCGTGATCATACCACCCGACCCGTCATCACCGGCTGTATCACCGGCCATTGCCTCGATCTCCTGCGTGATGGCGTCGACGCGACCAATATGAGTGGCCGAGTCATCACGCGTCGGATCCGCCGTATAGAGACCATCAATATCCGAGAGGATCAGACACGTGTCGGCGCCCATCATCTGGGCCACACGAGCTGCCAGACGGTCATTGTCGCCGAACCGAATCTCTTCCGTCGCAACCGTATCGTTTTCGTTGATCACCGGCACCACACCAAGGCGCAGCAAGGTGGCGATCGTGTTGCGCGCATTCAGGTGGCGGCGGCGATTTTCGGTATCGTCTGTGGTCAGAAGAATCTGGGCGACAGGCACCTGATGGCGGCCCAACATTTCCTGCCAGGCATGGGCAAGTTGCACCTGACCCGTTGCAGCGGCAGCCTGACTTTCATCCAGACGCAAGACCCGGTTTCGCGGACCACGCGCAAGTCCAAGCAATCGTCGACCGACAGCGATCGCCCCCGATGACACGATCATCACTTCGACGCCGTCGCCACGCAGCATCGCAACATCCTGTGCGAGCGCATCGAGCCAGTCGCGGCGCAGCTGGCCGTCATCCTGCACGAGCAACGCCGATCCGACTTTGACCACCAAACGGCGGCTTGCAGACAGGCTCTCAAGCGAGTTCACGAGACGATCTCGCGCGCTTCGCCCTCATCTTCGTCATCGCGATAAAAGGGATCAACATCGCCAGCTTCATCTTCGCGCGCGGTGTTGATCACGAGACGGAGTTCGCGGACGGTTTCAATAATGTTCTTATGAGCGACCGCGGAGAGGGTTCGGATCTTCCCCTTCACCACCGCAGAAAGCGCTTTCCGGCAAGCCTCAATGTCCTCGTCGGATACTGCGTCAGATTTGCTTAGCGCGACGATTTCTGGCTTCTCGTCCAGACCGCCCCCGTAAGCTGCCAGCTCGCCACGTATCGTTTTATAGGACTCCACCGCAACGTCAGGCCCGAGCGTGGGGTCGACAAGGTGCAGCAAAACGCGACAGCGCTCCACATGACCCAGGAAGCGATCACCAAGACCCTTACCTTCATGAGCGCCTTCGATCAGACCCGGAATGTCCGCCAGCACAAAAGCTTCATCATCGCTCTCCACCACGCCCAGCGCGGGATGCAATGTGGTGAAGGGATAGTCCGCGACCTTTGGCTTGGCGGCACTCACCGAAGACAGGAAGGTTGATTTTCCGGCATTGGGAAGGCCGACCAGCCCCGCATCCGCAATCAGCTTGAGACGCAGCCAGACCCACATTTCCTCAGCATCACCACCTGTATCGGCACGCCGGGGCGCCTGGTTGGTGGAGCTCTTGAAATGGATATTCCCGCGGCCGCCCTGCCCGCCCTTGAGCAGCACAACGCGCTGACCAACGGCAATCAGATCCGCAATCAGTGTCTCGCCATCCTCAGCGAAGATCTGCGTGCCGACGGGCAATTTGAGGATGCTCTCGCTTCCACCCGCGCCGTAACGCGCCTTGCCCATGCCATCAGAACCGCGGTCGGCTTTAAAATGCTGCTGATAGCGAAAATCGATCAGGGTGTTCAGGCCCTCGACGCACACCGCAATGACGTCGCCGCCGCGTCCGCCATCACCGCCATCGGGCCCACCCATGGGCACATTGGCCTCGCGCCGGAAGCTCACGCAGCCATTCCCACCAGGGCCGGACTTCAAAAATATTTTGGCTTGATCGAGAAACTTCATAACATGGTTCCAGAACGAAAAACGGGGGGATCGGCTAGCCAATCCCCCCGAATAAACCGGTCTATTGGAAAGCCCTATTCAGCTGCAATCGCCATGTCAGCCGGGACCACCGATACAAAGGTACGTCCGCCGCGACGGCGAGAAAACTCAACCTTGCCTTCGACGACCGCGAAGATCGTGTGATCCTTGCCAATGCCGACATTCTCACCGGGGTGATATTTCGTGCCGCGCTGACGAATAATGATATTGCCGGAGATGACCTCTTCACCACCGTACTTTTTGACGCCGAGACGCCGGCCCGCTGAATCGCGGCCGTTCCGTGAACTACCGCCTGCTTTTTTATGTGCCATCTCGAACTACTCCTTGGTTTCGCTCGAAGCGTCGTCAGCCGGAGCTTCCTCCGCCTTCGCTGCAGCCGGCTTCTTCGCCGCTGCCTTCTTCTTCGCTGCCGGCTTTCCGGTCACGTCCAGAACACGCAGAACGGTGAGTTCCTGACGATGTCCCATCGTACGACGGTAGCCCTGGCGGCGCTTCTTCTTAAAGACCACAATCTTGTCGCCGCGGGTCTGCTCAACCACTTCGGCGGTGACCGATGCGCCTTCGATGACCGGTGCACCAACCTGGGTGGCCTTGCCATCATTGACCATCAGCACAGGCTCGATCGACAGGGTGCTTCCCGCATCGCCCGAAAGCCTCTCGACGGTAATCACATCGCCATTGGCAACACGATACTGCTTCCCACCGGTTTGAATGACTGCGTACATGAATTTGAATCCGTATTAGTCGCGACAACCGCGCCCCAGAACCAGAGGGGCTGCGAAGGCCAAATGTTCCTGCAAAAACAAGGCGGACCGCGAATTTCTCCGGCGGTCCATCGAATGCGGGCGGACTATACGCCGCCAGCCGCCCGTGTCAACCGCCCAAACGGGACTCTTTGGCGCAATAATCTCCCTCCCACAGCGGGTTGCAGGCAGGTTAGCACGTGCGGTAGAACCCGTGCGCCCGCGAGACTTGCGGGCCTGTCGCTGATATCGGCTAAGATATCGGACGATCGGCGGAGGGGTGCCGGAGTGGTTGAACGGGGCAGTCTCGAAAACTGTTGAGCGTGTAAGCGTTCCGAGAGTTCGAATCTCTCTCCCTCCGCCAAATTTTTCTCAAATTATCGGCCGGCTTTGGCCCCGAGAAGTTTCGCAAATTCAAAGGTCTGGAGTGGGCTTCACAGACAGCAACGGTAGCCCCTCACATACTTGACCACGAATTGACCGTCAGCCTAGCCTCAAAGAGTATTGAGACAAAGCGGGGACGGTATATCCCCATGGAGGATCCAAACCATGTCCCAGATCGCTGAACTGACAACCGATCTTGACTATGTCGAAGCCGAACTCGATTACATCGTCGATGACGGTATCCCGGCGGTCCGCTACCTCGACTGGCCGGAGATGGAACATCTCGCTCACAAGCCAGCCTATGAAAAGCACCTCGTGCGCATCCACAATGGCCGGGACGACCCGGCGCAGTTCACCCTGCCCTCCCACGGCTTCGCCTTCGTCGATCACCAGACGAAGGTGAAGGACTTCTATGATGAGGAGGAAGTACGTTCGGTCTACTATTCAGAGACCGAGGCACTGATCCAGGCCCATAGCGGCGGTGCAAACCGCGTGGTGGTGTTCGACCACACCCTGCGGACCGCCGAGCAGGCACGCCAGCAGGCCGATCGGGTGCGCAAAGCAGTCTATTCTGTACACAACGACTATACCGAGCGCTCGGCGCCACAGCGTGTGCGGGACTTCCTGCCTGAAGACGAGGCCGAGGCGGCGCTCGAGCGGCGCTTTGCGATTATCCAGACCTGGCGGTCGATCGCGCCGCGTGTTGAACGTGACCCGCTGGCGCTGTGTGACGGCCGGACGATTCCCGAAGAGGGCTTTATCCCCTATGAACGGCGCTATCGCTATCGCACCGGCGAGACCTATCACATCTCATACAATCCAGCGCACCGCTGGTTTTGGTTCCCGCACATGACCCGCGAGGAGGCGCTGGTGTTCAAGGTCTATGACACGGACGCGTCAGCCGGTGTGCGTTTTACTGCGCATACCGCGTTCGACGACCCGAACACACCTCCCAACGCGGCCATCCGCGAGAGCATCGAGATGCGCGCTTTGGTGTTCTATTGATCACCGCAGTGCCTGATACATGCGTTTGTCTTGGACGCAGCTCTTGAATTAGCCTTCGAATGACACACCATTGGCCGCCCGCCATTCATCCGTGGCATCGAGGGTCGCAAACGGGCTGATCATCTCAGGGTCGAAGGCGACAGGGGGCTCCCCCGCTGCCAGCTTGTTTGGCCAGGACGGGTCGCCTATCGCACCGCGTGCGATTGCCACAAGATCCGCTTCTTCTGCCATCAATATATGCTCGGCATTGTCGGGCACCTCCAGCTTGCCGCAGGCAATGATCGGCAGGTTGGCGAATTCACGCGCCAGGCCTGCCAGCGTGCGACCTGTTCCGAATTCTTCGCCCAGACCCTGATGGGTGCTGACATGGATAAAGTCAGCGCCATCGGCCGCCAGCGCGGCGAAAATCGCGCGCGCGTCCTCGACGCCGCCGCCCCACTTGAAGCTGAAGTCACTCGAGCGGCTTTGGGAAATACGCATTCCGGCCAACCCACGACCGGCCACGCCCTTGACCACCGCCACCATGATTTCACGATGGAAGCGCAGACGGTTTTCCAGTGACCCGCCATATTCATCGGTGCGGGTGTTGGTCTCCGGTGTCAGGAACTGAACGGGCAGATAGCCATTGGCACCGTGAATTTCAACGCCGTCAAAGCCGGCCTCCATGGCGTTTTGTGCCGCCGTGCCGAATGACTCCACCACCGTAGAAATTT
Organism: uncultured Alphaproteobacteria bacterium; assembly: GCA_943787745.1. Classification (GTDB taxonomy): domain Bacteria; phylum Pseudomonadota; class Alphaproteobacteria; order UBA6615; family UBA6615; genus JABJAG01. The sequence goes on from CALSNJ010000004.1 coordinate 215,214, forward strand.
CTTCACGGGTCATCGCACGCGGCATCTTGAAAGGACCATCGCCATAGTAGCGCGCCGCCATCTCACCCGCGGGCTGAACCGCCGAAGGCGCGATCGTCTCGTCGGTATAGCGATTGTCCTGCACAAGCGCGCCGGCATGCATGAGCTGCAAGATTATACGACCACCTTCGTCATGGACCGCATTGGTGACCTGACGCCAGCCTTCGATCTGCGCCGGTGTCGCAATCCCGGGCTGATCGCGATAGCCCTGACTCTGTGTAAGATCAGGGTGCGTGCCTTCGGTGATGATCAATCCAAAGCCACCGCGCGCAAACGCGCTGTAATGCTCGGTCATCTGGGCTGTGGGAACGCCATCCGCGTCCGCGCTGATCCGGGTCATCGGTGCAACGACAGAACGGTTCGGCAACTCGAGTGTGCCCAACCGAAACGGAGACAAAATATGTGGCCAGCGGGCCGCGCCAATATTATTCATGAAACACCTGTGAATTGCAGCGCGCGCGCAATCGCCCCCGCCAAGATTTTTCCCAACGCTCTCTACAACAGAGTGGCGCTGCGAACACCCCTTGCAAGATGAATCCCTGTCACAACAGCCAGACCTATCCGCCTGCGTTCATATATACTGACAGCATTGGCCATGACCGACAGTTCGAAAGACATGACACCAGATTCAGAATCGCTCGCACACCCCGATGTGACCGCTTCACTGGATGCGGCGGGGTATATTACCGATGCGGTCTACACTTGGAATTTCTTTAACTATCAGGCGCCCATCCACCTTTCTTACATCGCGCGGCTAAACGGGCATTCCGCGCCCAGCACGGACGAAGCATTCACCTATTGCGATCTCGGATCGGGCAATGGCGTAACCGTCAACCTGCTGGCCGACGCCCTGCCCCATGGGCAATTCTGGGGCATTGACATCAATCCCGACCACACGCGGAACGCCCGTGCGTTTTCTGATGCCGCCGGTCTGTCGAATGTCACCCATCTCAACCAATCCTTTGAGACGCGGTCCGAAAACGAACTGCCGCAATTCGACTTCATCACGCTGCACGGCGTCTATTCATGGGTCTCCCCAGAAATTCAGGCGCAAATCGTCGCTTTCGTTGACCGGCACTTGAAGCCCGGCGGCCTGCTTTACCTCTCATACAATGCCTTGCCCGGATGGGCGCCGATCACGCCGCTCTGGGCGATGATGCGTGACGCGACACTGGGGGAAGGCCTCTCCTCCATCGAACGCGCCCGCAAGGGAATCGCATATCTCAGATTTCTCCATGATCAGAAGGCGACATATTTCGAGAAGAACCCAGCCGCAGGCGAACACCTGAAACGGCTGGTGAAAGGCGGTCTGGACTATTTCATCCACGAAATGTGCCATGACTGGTTTACGCCATGCTATTTCGACGATGTCGCCAACGCGTTTCGCACCTCCGGTTTGGTCTATGCTGGCACCGCCGCGATTCATCGGAACCGGGATCGAAACATCATTCCCGGGCGATTTCGAAAATACGTTGCCGAATCCAACGATCGGCAGGCTCAGGAATCACGTCGCAGCTTATTGCGCAATGAAATGTTTCGCCGCGACATCTATATCCGCTCGCAAACCCCGCCCTCTTCTGCCATCGGGTCTGGATTGGACCATTTCATGCTCGGGCCCCACCGCGGACAAAGTGACATCAAGACCGATGCCAAAATCGGTGAACGCAAACTGTCATTCACCGGACCGGTCTTCGACACAATAATCCCGCTGGCGCAGACGGGAACCAACAGCATCGGGGACATCCGCACCCAGCTTCCCGGACCAGATGATGTTGCGATTGAGGCCGTGCAGGACCTGATCGCCAGTCGTCAATTCATCCCGATGGCAAAAGCCTCGCATGCGGGTGACACACCCCAAGGGGTTCGATACCGGATCGCCTCCGAAATCAACCGGCTCTACCTGACTCGCAGACTTCCGCAAGACGGAAAGTGCTACCTGGCTTCGCCCGTCACCGGATCAGGATTTCGCGTGAACTTCCAAACGGGGATGATGATCCTGTCACTGGATGGCCGCACAGAAGACGAGGCCAAGACCTGGGCGCTCGATTATGTGCAATCACTTTCATCCGATACGCTGGAGCGATTGAAAATTCGAACAAATGAACCGGATGCCGAAAAGGTCTCCCGTGCATTCGGGAATTTCCGAGAGCGCTATTTGCATCGCCTGATCCGGCTTGGCATTCTCGAGCTGATCGAGAGCTAAAAACATGCCCTTTGGGGCCTGTTCCAAACCTTTCTGAGAGAGTAGCATTTGCAGCCTGTGAACAATCTGCCGGACCAACGGCAGAGCACGCGGGAATTGAGGGGAACTCACATGACAGATACGCAATATATGGCACCGCAAACACTGGACGAGGCGGTCACCGCCTTCGCGGCCGGTGGAGAGGCGGCTCGCATACTGGCCGGAGGCACAGACCTTCTGGTCCAGATGGGTGCCGGCATGGTGAACCCGGGCGTCATTGTCGACGTCAAGAAAATCACCGAACTGAACAGCATCGAGGAGACTGCTGATGGGGGTTTCGTCGTTGGTGCAGCCGTCGCAGGGGCCGTGCTTGAAGAGCACCCGACTTTTGGCAAAGTCTGGCCTGGCGTTCTCGAAGGATTGAACTTGATCGGGTCCACCCAGATTCAGGGACGAGCATCCCTTGGCGGAAATCTGTGCAACGGTTCGCCCGCCGCCGACGGTGTGCCGGCCATGGTTGCCGCCGGAGCCGTCCTGACGGTGCAAGGCCCGAACGGCCGGCGCGACATCCCGGTGAAAGACGTGCCGACGGGTCCGGGCAAAACCAGCCTCGCACCTGGCGAGATTGCGGTCTGCTTCACCTTTCCGCCGCGTCCCGCAGGCTCGAGTGATGCCTATCTTCGCATGATCCCGCGGACCGAAATGGACATCGCCGTCGTTGGGGTTGGCGTCAACCTGACCATGAAAGATGGCGTCTGCACAGATGCCAGTGTCGGACTGGGCGCCGTCGCGCCAACCGTACTTCTGGTTGAGGATGCCGCCAAAGCACTGATTGGGTCGAAACTGGATGCAGCCGCGCTGGATGCGGCCGCGGCTGCCTGCAGCGCAGCATGTAACCCGATCGACGACAAGCGCGGCACCATCGCATATCGAACCAAAGTGGCTGGCGTCCTTTTGAAACGCACTGCCGCAATCGCCGCCAAACGCGCGGCAGGAGTTTAGAACCATGGCAAAACTTCATATTTCCACCACCATCAATGGCGAGCCGACCGAGTATCTCTGCGCGCCAGACGAAACAATGCTCGATGTTCTGCGCAACGGCCTGGGGCTGACCGGCTCCAAGGAAGGCTGCGGCTCGGGCGATTGCGGCGCGTGCAGCATTACAATGGACGGACGACTTGTCTGTGCCTGTCTGGTGCTGGCTGCCGAGGCCGAGGGTTCCGAGATCGAAACCATTGAGGGCATGGCCGACGGAGAAGCCTTGCATCCGCTGCAGCAAAAATTTCTCGAGATGGCGGCCCTGCAATGCGGCATCTGCACACCGGGCATGCTGGTCGCAGCGAAATCGCTGCTTGAGCAGAACCCAAACCCGACCGAAACCGAAGTGCGTTACTGGCTCGCAGGCAACCTTTGCCGGTGCACCGGTTATGACAAGATTATTCGCGCGGTGATGGACACCGCAGCTGACATGCGGGGAGCAGCCTAATGAGCGAGACAACCAACAAGTGGATTGGCCAAAACACAATCCGTCCTGACGGCGCCCCGAAAGTCACGGGCAGTGCCGCCTTTGCGGCCGACACCAACATGCCGGGTATGATCTGGGGTTCGGTGCTTCGCAGCCCACATGCCCATGCACGGATCAAATCGATCGACACATCGAAAGCCGAGGCCCACCCGGGCGTAAAGGCAGTTGTGACCGCGGCAGACATCGTTGATTTTCCGGTCGACACGCCCTTCCCGCTTGGTATTCAGGACATGCGCTGGATGTGCCGCAATGTGATGGCACGCGAAAAAGCGCTTTTCCATGGACATCCTGTCGCCGCTGTCGCGGCAACCTCCGAAGCCATTGCCGCAGAAGCCTGCAAGCTGATCGAGGTCGATTACGAAGTCCTGCCGCACGCAATCGAAATTGATGATGCCCTCGCGCCCGATGCTCCCATCCTGCACGACTTCATTGAATTCGAGGGCAAGCCCTCAAACATCGCGGGCACACTCGAACACACCAAGGGTGATATCGAAGCTGGCTTCGCGGAAGCTGACGTCATTATTGAGCGGGACTTCACGACCCGACCTGTGCATCAGGGCTACATTGAGCCTCATGCCTGTCTGGTGAGCGTTGCTGCCGATGGCAAGGCCACCATCTGGAGCTCCAGTCAGGGCCAGTTCATGGTACGCGCCATGACCGGACTGCTGACCGGTATTCCGCAAAGCGATATTCGCGCCATTCCGGCCGAGATCGGCGGTGGCTTTGGTGGCAAAACCATCGTCTATCTGGAACCGCTGGCCACAATTCTGTCGAAGAAGTCGGGACGACCGGTGAAGATGGTTATGACTCGAGAAGAAGTCATGCGCGCGTCCGGCCCAACTTCGGGTTCGAAGAGCACCATCAAGATCGGCGCCAAGAAGGACGGCACCATCACCGCGGCCGAGGGCATCTACTGGCTGCAGGCTGGCGGACTTCCCGGATCGCCAATTCGTGGCGCGGTCGGTTGCGCACTCGCGCCCTATGACATCCCCAACGGCCGCACATTTGGCTATGACGTTGTCTCCAACCGATCCAAGGTCGCAGCCTACCGCGCACCAGGTGCCCCCATTGGGGCCTTCGGGATTGAGTGCGTGCTTGACGAAATCGCCGAAGAACTGGGCATGGACCCGCTCGACCTGCGGCTCAAGAATGCTGCCAAGGAAGGCACCCAAGCTGTGCACGGACCGACCTACCCGCTGATGGGCTATGTCGAATCTCTCGAAGCGGCGAAAGCGCATGATCATTACAAGGCGCCACTCGGCCCCAATCAGGGACGTGGTGTGGCCAGCGGGTTCTGGTTCAATGCCGGCGGCGAATCCTCCGCGCAGGTCAATATCACCGAAGACGGAAACGTGGTTGTCACCACAGGCCATCCCGACATCGGTGGCTCCCGTGCCGGGATTGCAAATATCTGCGCCGAGCTTCTCGGGATCGACTACCGCCGGGTATCTGTGTTGATCGGTGACACGGCGACGATCGGCTTCTCGAATTTGACAGGCGGCAGCCGCGTTCTTTTCGCATCCTCGATTGTGGTGACAGAATCCACCAACAATGTGATCGGAACCCTGTGTGCACTGGCTGCCAAGATCTGGGACATCGACCCGGAAGCCGTTATCTGGGAGGACGGCGAAGCGCGGCCGGCAGGCGCAAACGCCGGTCAGTTCCCGCCTTTGACCCTCGAAGAGCTGGCGGCACGCGCCAACGAATCAGGCGGTCCCATTGGCGCTGGTGCGCAGATCAACACGACGGGTGCCGAGGGCGGCTTCGGGACACATATCTGCGATGTCGAGGTCGATCCCGAACTCGGAACCGTTCAGGTGCTGCGTTACACCGTGCTTCAGGATGTGGGTCGGGCCGTTCACCCGAGCTATGTTGAGGGCCAGATGCAGGGTGGCGCGGTACAAGCCATCGGCTGGGCACTGAACGAAGAATACATCTACAACAAGAATGGTCATGTGGATAATCCCGGCTTCCTCGACTACCGGATGCCGGTCGCCTCGGACATGCCGATGATCGACACCCACATTATCGAGATCCCGAACCCGAAACATCCACAAGGTGTACGCGGGGTTGGCGAAGTACCGCTGGTGCCAGGGCTCGCGGCCGTACGCAACGCGATCCATGACGCTGTGGGTGTCCGCTTCAACGATTTGCCGATGTCGCCGCCCGTGGTTCTCGACGCGCTGGATATGGCCGAAGCTGCGGAATAGCATTCGCAAAGCACATAACCATGTTTCCCTGATCGGGCGCAGACCGCTGCGCCCGATCAGTCTTTCCAGCACCAGATTCCGTCGACACTGTTACGAATGATATCGCCCGATTTGGTGAGATTGCGCCTCATCTTCTTTGCGCTCGCCGAAGCCGCTGAAACAACCGCGATGATTTTCACCATCGCCTTCGGCGCTCTGATCCTGAACAACTTCATCAATGTTGCCGGCATGCCGGATGCAATTGTCGCTTTCATCCAATCTTTGGATATTTCCCCGATCCACGTCATTCTTGTGGTTCTGCTGATCTACATCCTGCTGGGAACGATCATCGAAGGTCTGGCCATGATTTTCCTGACCGTGCCGATCTTCGTTCCATTGGTCGATGCGTTGGGGTTTGACCTGATCTGGTTCGGCATCGTCATGGTGATGGTGGTGGAAATCAGTCTGATCACACCGCCCATTGGTCTGAATGTGTTTGTCATCAAATCCATGATGCCCGATGTGCCTCTAGGCAAGATATTCAAAGGGATCGTGCCGTTCTTCGGGGCCGATATTGTCCGGCTTCTTCTGGTCGTCTTCCTGCCCGGCCTCGCACTCTGGTTACCGCGCGCACTGTCCTGACGCGTTAGCCCTTGTTGGCGATCGCATCCAGTCGCCAGACATGAGCAAACCAGCGCCATGCGATCAACGCCGTGGCCGCAAGCCCAAACACCCCATACCCCGTTGCCGTCGCGCCATAACCGAAGGTTTCGATGAGCGGGCCTGAAGCCAGCAACCCCATGGGCAAGCCATAGATCGCCAGCATGCGCAGGCTCATGACGCGCGCCCGCATCCGGGGGTCGGAGCTTTGCAGCAGCATCACCGAGAGAGGCACCAGCGCCAGCGTCTGACACAGTCCGGCAAGGATCAGAATCACCACCCCAAGCGCCAAAACATCCACCCAGGCAAACGCGAGCAGCATCAAGAACCAGCCCACCGTGAACCCGATCATCATCCGGCCGGACTTTATCCCGCGCCGGTTGGCAGACAATCCCAGCGAGCCGATCAGGGCGCCGAATGCAAAGCTCGCCGCCAGATAACCAAGCCCGGTCTGATCCGTGCCATAAATCTCTCTCGCCACATAGGGCAGGACGCCCCCCATCAAAGGGAAGGCGCAAAAATTCACCAGCAAGGCCAGGGTCATTGCAGCCAGAAGATGCGGTGTCCGCCACACATAGGCGAAGGCTTCAAGCATATCGGCCAGCGCCGTCGGACGGACCGTTGCAGCATCGCCGCTCCCTGATGCTGCTTCCGCCTCAGAAATGCGCCGCGCCGTGCCAAGTGTCAGAAAGAGAGAAACCGCGTAGAGCACCGTTACAACGGTATAGGCCGGTGCCATCCCCAGAAACGCCACAAGTCCTGCCCCGGTCAGGGCCCCCGCAACACGGGCCGAATCCGTTGTCGTGCGCGAAATACCCATCGCCCCAACGAGTTGCCTGGGCGGTATCGTCTCTCCCACCAGCGAGTAGCGGATCGCGATGTCAGACGGCCGCACCAGCCCCATCAGCGTTCCAATCACAAATACGGGCATCGGACCCAGTGCGTCAAAATACGCAAACCCGGTCAGGGCCGCCGCCTGCACCATATAGAAAGCCCGCATGGCGCAGAGGACAGAGCGCGCCCCGCGACGGTCCCCGGCCACACCAAACATGGGCGCGACCAAGGTCCCCAGATACTGCAGCGCTGCGAACAATGTGAGCAACAACACCGAATCCGTCGCCACCAGAACAAACCAGCCAAGGATCAGCGTCTCCATCTCAAACGACCAAGAGGTCGCGAGATCTGCCGGCCACTGGAACCGGAAGCTGCGCACCGCAAAAGGTGCCAAAATAGATGTTCTGCCATCAGCAGGCATTGAGACGTCTCCCCCACCGGTGAACATGCAACATGGCACGAGTGTTTCTCAATGGCGC
>CALSNJ010000005.1 GCA_943787745.1 uncultured Alphaproteobacteria bacterium
GAGCGACTACCTGCTGGGTCCCAATGCGGCCCGTGTCGCACGGCATGCAAGTCAGTCGGTTCTGATCGTTCGCTAGAGGCGTTTGGGCGTTTGCAAAGGCGCGCCCGCCGTTGTATGAAACCCGCCGTCGGGAAGTAGCTCAGCCTGGTAGAGCACTACGTTCGGGACGTAGGGGCCGGAGGTTCAAATCCTCTCTTCCCGACCAGAATTTTCCTTATCCCTAAATCGAGATGGTGCGCGGTGCCGTGGCGTTGTGTGGGCGTCCGTATTCGGCCAGTTCTTCCCACTCGTTGTTGGAACACAGCGACTTTCCGTGGGTGAACGAGTTGGCTACGGCGGCGTCAGGAAGCCGTGAATTTTGATAAGAGGTTAGGCGATTCTAGTGGTCGTTTAACAGGTTAGAAAACAGTCCAGCCTCCCTGCTTGTACCACTCCTGTGCCACAGGAGATGGATTTGGCATCAATAATGAAACGTAACGGGCGATATACGGCCCGTATTCGGCGTCAGGGTACGCCGTTGCAGACCAAGACCTTTGATCACCTGTCCGACGCTCGTCGTTGGGCTGCAGAGACGGAACGACAGATCGACCTTGGCCACTTAATTACAAATGACTGCACCGTCGGGCAGTTGCTCGAACGCTATGGTCGAAAGGTAACGCCAACCAAGCGTGGCTTTTATGTTGAGAAGTACATTGTCTCCCGGCTTAGACGCACATGGTTGTCTAATATCTGGTTGTCGAAACTGAACTCTGGCCATCTGGCCCGGTACCGCGATGAGCGGCTCAAAGAGGTTGGTGCATCCGCCTGTAACCGAGACCTCTCGATCATCAGCCACGCCATCCGCATTGCGACGTCGGAGTGGGGCTTCAATTTGCCCGGTAACTCCGCACTTAACCTCCGGAAACCGACACAGCCAAAGGGTCGAACCCGAAGACTGGAGGGCGATGAAGAGGCACGGCTGATGGTGTCGTGTCAGGCCTCATCGAACCTTTACCTTCAGCCGCTGGTTGTCCTCGCCATTGAGACGGCGATGCGCAGAGGTGAGTTACTCAGTCTTCGCTCGGAGCATGTCCAGCTCGACAAAAGCTACGTTCATCTGCCCATGACCAAAAATGGTGACAGCAGGGATGTCCCGTTGTCGCCATTGGCACGACAAACCATCGAGGCGCTGCCAAGGAGCCTGACTGGTGTCGTCATACCGGTCCACCCCGAGGCACTAAAGGGCCTTTGGAACAGAGCAACCCGAAGGGCAGACATCATGGACCTTCGGTTCCATGACCTCAGACATGAAGCGACAACACGGTTCTTCGAGAAGGGTCTCGGCGTAATGGAGGTGGCAGCAATCACCGGTCACAAGGATCTCAGAATGCTGCAGCGGTACGTCCAGTTGCGACCCCAGGACCTTGCCCGGAAGTTAGCCTGACCGCGTCACACTCATGCCCGATTCCGTCTTTAGATTTAGACGCTAAACGACAATGACCCTGCCACCGGGGCCGCAGATGCGGGTGGGTGGATGCGGATTAGACGGTGAGTGCCGCAGTCGAAAAACCCCCGTCACAATATGGCGGTTTTCTCCTTTAGCCGCGCGATTTGACAGCTAATTCAGGCTCCCGCGAGGCATCGTCTCCGGGGGCCTTTCCTTTTGGACGGTGCCAATCACGTCCAGGTAATGGGCGATCTGTCGGTCAATTTCATCAGGATCGAGGTTGCGAACCTCCACTCGTCTGGCAGGTTCTAGATTCTGCAGTCGCCCCAGTGTGCCAATGCGTTATGCGCCACTGCAAGGCTCCCCGAGGCTACCGACATCCTGTAGAGACCGATCAGTTCCTCGACGATATCGAAGTTTTCAGTCGCCCTCAGGACGGCGTCACGGTGGGTCTGGACGATGTTCTGCACCTCCGGGACCTTGAGCAGGTCACAGGCCCTCTTGGCGGCGCTGGTGTGGCTGTATCCGGCCTGTATCGCTGCGGCACGACCGTTACCGCCACAGGCGACGTAGGCGTGGGCAAACCGGGTTTGTTTTTCGTTGAGTGGCATCGACAATCTCCCTGATCGTTGAAGGGATATTGTCTGTCATGGCGGGTAGTTTCCCCAGAGCCGCCAATAGATGTAATGCTGCGGAGGACTGCTAACAATAAACAAGCCACGAATGCTTTTCAGAGAGCAAAGCGCCGGTCTGTCGCTCTCAAAACCAGTTTTGATCCCGCCGGGTCAGCACTGACCATCGACAAACTCCGTAATTCGTAATGATCTTTGCTTTCGGCTCAGCCCGGGGATGCCCAACACACCAGCTTGGTGATTGCCTCGTCTGCGGTGTGTAAATGATTAGACAGGGGCCGAGTTGGCGGTTTAGAATTTTTATCCGTTTACACCCAAGAAAGAAGATCAGATATGACGCTCAACCTCACCGAATTGAGAGACGAACCACTGGGAAAGCACCCCAGTCAGGCGCACTTTACTTGGGTGTATGTCCGTGTTCTTGACGGAAGCCGAGCAAGACGTTGTCGCTGCCGACGACGAGAGCAGTTTCACGTTCGACGTCGATGGTCTTAGCGACGAGGCGCTGGACCCGCACCCGTTCGCGTAGTGCTTGTACGTTGGTCGCATGTGCATCTGGTGCGATGGACGGTAGTAGCATGATACGCAGGGGGCAGCGTAGTGGCAGCGATGCGAAATCCCATTTGATGCACAGATAATGGCCCGGTGCGGGGCTGGTTCTTAGAACCAGTTTCGATCCCGCCCGGGTCATGATTCCGGATAGTTTATCTAATAATTTCTGGTGCCAAATTAAGCCTTAGAGCTTTTGTTACGTACTGCCATGCCCAGATAAAGCTGCTGGTCCGTGCCGTCAGTCCGCGTAGCCCACCATGGTGCCACTGGTGCCACCTACAGACGTACTCTCGCAGCCGATGTAAATCGGCTGTTTGCTCATGAAGCTGATGAGAACGTTCTATCAGGCGGGTCAGACTGACCATCGACAAACTCCGTAATTCGTAATGATCTTTGCTTTCGGCTCAGCCCGGGGATGCCCAACACACCAGCTTGGTGATTGCCTCGTCTGCGGTGTGTAAATGATTAGACAGGGGCCGAGTTGGCGGTTTAGGAATTAAGATACTTATTACAACCAAGAAAGAAGATCAGATATGACCATCAATCTTACCGAATTGAGAGACGAACCACTGGGAAAGCACCCCATTCAGGCAGCACTTTGACTTGTCTGCGTGTTATTGCGGTATGACTGACGAGCAAGACGTTGTCGCCGCCGACCACGAGAGCAGTTTCACGTTTGACGTAGATGGTCTTAGCGACGAGGCGCTGGACCGCACCCGGTGAACGCCTCTGCATGTGTCTCGTCCATTGTGCATTCGTAGTGACGCTAGTAGAGATACGCAGGGGCAGCCGCGCTAGTGGCAGCGATGCGAAATCCCATTTGATGCACAGATAATGGCCCGGTGCGGGGCTGGTTCTTAGAACCAGTTTCGATCCCGCCCGGGTCATGATTCCGGATAGTTTATCTAATAATTTCTGGTGCCAAATTAAGCCTTAGGGCTTTTGTTACGTACTGCCATGCCCAGATAAAGCTGCTGGTCCGTGCCGTCAGTCCGCGTAGCCCACCATGGTGCCACTGGTGCCACCTACAGACGTACTCTCGCAGCCGATGTAAATCGGCTGTTTGCTCATGAAGCTGATGAGAACGTTCTATCAGGCGGGTCAGACTGACCATCGACAAACTCCGTAATTCGTAATGATCTTTGCTTTCGGCTTAGCCCGGGGATGCCCAACACACCAGCTTGGTGATTGCCTCGTCTGCGGTGTGTAAATGATTAGACAGGGGCCGAGTTGGCGGTTTAGGAATTACGTATTACAACCAAGAAAGAAGATCAGATATGACCATCAATCTTACCGAATTGAGAGACGAACCACTGGGAAAGCACCCCATTCAGGCAGCATTTGCTTGTATGTTTGCTACGTGCGTACGGAAGCCCAGCAAGACGTTGTCGCTGCCGACGACGAGAGCAGTTTCACGTTCGACGTCGACGGTCTTAGCGACGAGGCGCTGGACCCGCGACCCGCGTGCGTTTGCATGTGCTGTGCGTATGCCGAGTGCATCGCCGAAGTTAGCACGTAGCACGCAGCCGGGGCACTGCGCTAGTGGACAGCGTGCGAAATCCCATTTGATGCACAGATAATGGCCCGGTGCGGGGCTGGTTCTTAGAACCAGTTTCGATCCCGCCCGGGTCATGATTCCGGATAGTTTATCTAATAATTTCTGGTGCCAAATTAAGCCTTAGAGCTTTTGTTACGTACTGCCATGCCCAGATAAAGCTGCTGGTCCGTGCCGTCAGTCCGCGTAGCCCACCATGGTGCCACTGGTGCCACCTACAGACGTACTCTCGCAGCCGATGTAAATCGGCTGTTTGCTCATGAAGCTGATGAGAACGTTCTATCAGGCGGGTCAGGCTGACCATCGACAAACTCCGTAATTCGTAATGATCTTTGCTTTCGGCTCAGCCCGGGGATGCCCAACACACCAGCTTGGTGATTGCCTCGTCTGCGGTGTGTAAATGATTAGACAGGGGCCGAGTTGGCGGTTTAGGAATAAAGATACTTATTACAACCAAGAAAGAAGATCAGATATGACCATCAATCTTACCGAATTGAGAGACGAACCACTGGGAAAGCACCCCATTCAGGCAGCATTCTGCATATCCGTGTGTATGCGTATGAAGCCGAGCAAGACGTTGTCGCCGCCGACCACGAGAGCAGTTTCACGTTCGACGTCGACGGTCTTAGCGACGAGGCGCTGGACCCGCACCAGCGTGCGACGCTGCTATTGTGCACTGTCTTGCACTGTGTATGCCGATTGCGAGTCTGTACGACGTGTAGTCACGCAAGGCGGCGGCGCCGTAGTGGCAGCGATGCGAAATCCCATTTGATGCACAGATAATGGCCCGGTGCGGGGCTGGTTCTTAGAACCAGTTTCGATCCCGCCCGGGTCATGATTCCGGATAGTTTATCTAATAATTTCTGGTGCCAAATTAAGCCTTAGAGCTTTTGTTACGTACTGCCATGCCCAGATAAAGCTGCTGGTCCGTGCCGTCAGTCCGCGTAGCCCACCATGGTGCCACTGGTGCCACCTACAGACGTACTCTCGCAGCCGATGTAAATCGGCTGTTTGCTCATGAAGCTGATGAGAACGTTCTATCAGGCGGGATAGACTGACCGGCGAGGGAGTCAGTGGTTTATCTGGTTCTAGCCAGTACCCCAGAAAGTCGAACCCCTTTCTTGTCGGTCCTATGAACCGCTTCTTTGGGTGCACATGCACCTTCAGATTATCCAACACCCCATACATCTGCTTGATAGCCTTGCGCAGCTTATGTCGTGTCGGAGCAAAGATAACAAAGTCATCCATGTATCGCTGATAACGCACCCCAAGGCTGCCCTGTAAGTCTTTCATCAGCTTGTCGAGAGGCATCAAATACAAAGCCCCGATGAGTGGCGATAAGGCACCTCCTGCGACCATCCCCTTCCCACTTGAGTTATGATCTGGGAGAGACAAATACTCCCCAACAATGCACGTGATCGCCGGTCTAGCCCGACACTGCTTGAGGAGGTCGAGGATGATCTGATGGTCCATGCTGCTGTAATATGACCTCACATCAAACCGAGCCACATAGGCGAAATGATTACAGAGCCTCTGGCTGTAATTGACGGACAGCTTAACCCCGCCATGACCTTTGATGTGAGAGCACCTGCGGCTCAGGTGGGGTGCCAAATCGTCGTGAAGGGCTGTCTTGGCGTGTCTGAGCAGGGTTGCGGTGGCAGGTGTCCAACGGACAAACTAGAGACTATCGTTTATTTGCTTCAAAAAGATCCAAGGTCATTTTTAGAGACTGTCTTGTAACTTCTTCGTCATAGCCATCCTTGCGACACGTTTCGCAGTCCCAACTATGTCCCGCGTTTCTAAAAATATGCGTTTTGAACTTGGGACTTTTGCTTTCAACAATAGTCAGTTGATCATTGTTTTTGGAATCCAGATGTATTGGGAGCCATTCACATTAATTTCACAGGGTTTTAACGTCTTAATTTATAGGTGAGTTGAACGTCCGAATAAATCTTACTCCGAACGCGTAACCAAACAGATCACCATCGTCAAGCTTGGATTCTGAGTAGTTAACCTTCGGGGCGTACCGAAGGCTATCTATACCAATATTCACTGCAATCTGGTTTGAAGCGTCAAGTTTATGTGAGACCTTGACGTCTAAATTTAATGCTGTTGTGTTTTTATTTTTTGAGAGAGACCTGCTGAAACTATTACCTTGGTCGTCGGCGTACGAGGTCGATGCCTTACTCTTCGCACGGTATACTGAGAAAGCCCCTGTCCCCGTGATAGCCCACTCCTCATCTAAGTTTTTTACGAATTCACCCGCAAAAGTCCACCCATAGTAATTTGTAGTTAGCTTTTCGTTATTAACGACAGATGTGGATAGGGCGTTGGTCGCATGATTTCTGATAGCGCCATTTTGAGTTGTTTTCTCACGGATACGTCGAAATGAGGGACCAACTTGTAGGCTGAACATAGGTTCGCTACCGGTGTAAACATGTTCGTCCCCATTTTTCTGATTGTAGTCTAATTCCCCTACAAAATTTATAATCCAGTACTGAAATTTCCGCGATACATCGGCGTCCAACCGCTCGGGCGTGGAATTCGTCTGCTGAAAGTCTCCGTCTTCTTCAATCCAGCCAAAAACATTGCCTCCGTCCCTTACACGCGAGAGGGAGCCGCTACTCGTAAATTCATGGTAAATTCCATTGATGTCGAAACCAAACATATCCGACCCTAGGATTTCGCCGTTTTCATGATGTCCTAGAGACCCGGCAATATTCCACCCGCCGACAGAGGTGTCGATAACCGTGAGTGGCCGAGACTCCTGACCGCCGATAGTCTCGCCCCCATAGAAAAACCCGTTGTCGGGCAGATTAAACCTACTTACCCCTGCACCAATCTCAAGATGAAAACATTTATCACCCGTAGAGATGCAATCATCTTCAGCTGCTGAGGCGATTGAAGCTCCGAGTGTCAATTGAATTAGAGCAACCACGAATGGTATCGAGAGTAAGCTAAATTTAATCATTTTTTTTCTTCCGATTCGGAAAGTTTTTTTACAATCAGCTTTTAGCTTACGCCCTAACCCCCGAAAGCACAAATTCTAATCGTCAGGGTTATCGAGAAGGACGAGGTCATCCTCACGGTTCATGACTCCTATCTGGTCAGAAACGACAAAGAGTTATGGCTGGAGCAACTCCTGAGGGATGCTTGTCAGCAGGTCCTTGGTCGGGGAGATGAAGCTAAAGACGGAGAACGAGATCGGCGACCCACTGTTCCGACATCAGTGGAGAACAGGGCTAATCGCAGGAGGCAGCGGACATCAGTGCAATATCGAACAACCGATACAATCTGATGATGGATGGTCAAAAAGAAATATCAATACCAGTCTCGACGGGTGTCTACGTAGGATGTTCAAGGAAGGTAAGACAAAAGGATAATAGATATTGTTATCCAGAGGTCTCTTCAGAAGTCCTATTCCATTACGTGTAACAATAGTGATTTATTATTTGTTAACAACACCTTAACAAATATCAGGTAATCATCAAATTCCAAGGTAAGGATCTTACCCCAACTGACTGTATCGGGGACAGGTGGACAGATTCTTTGAACAACAACTGGAATATTGATTACAGATTAGAAGCTAGGTCTATGGTCTAAGCATCAGAGCGAGGGAACACACAAGACATCAGTAAGCAGACACCACAGCACTACTAGGAGGGAATACCGATAACACACTGGTAATGCATGGATAATCAGACAAAATACAGCCGTAGGGAGGTTTGATCTGTCTCTGCCCCCTTCCCTGCGGCTGTCCACCAGAGCCTCTGTACAGGCCTCCTAGCCTCACCCAAGAGGGTTCTGTCGCTCAAGGACGCAGGGCAGTCCATCGAGATCAACTCTGGTTACTCTGGCCTAAAATTTATCCGAGCCGTCTTCCAATATATATTCGGTAGGGGGTCGATTTTTGTCCCCCGGGGTGGGGGTTGTCGTGACGTCCTGAGATGGAACCGTGTCACAGCGACAATTTTCTCCTGACCCTAAAACCCTTGTTCCAATCCTGTTCCACTGACTAGTCGATTCACATCGGATTCGGGTGAGCGTATAATACGGGGATCAACATTAACCAAGGATGTGGAACAAGCAGAATACCGAAGATACTCAGGCTTTTCGGACCGCCGTTGTATGAAACCCGCCGTCGGGAAGTAGCTCAGCCTGGTAGAGCACTACGTTCGGGACGTAGGGGCCGGAGGTTCAAATCCTCTCTTCCCGACCAGCTAATTGTGATGCGTTCGAAACCCCGGAGGTCACTCCGGGGTTTTCGTTTGTGTGGCTACTGATGTGGCTGGTGCGGCAGGTCTGCCACGGCCTGGTGGGAGACGTTCTCCTCGCCTTGTCAGGCTGAATTTTTCGGTTTCAGAAATGATAATAAAAGTCAAACCAACGGTTCGCATTGCGAAACACGGTTCGAGTAATGGGGACAAATTTGTGATTTCTATTCTATCGGGTTAGAATACTTGCATCGATATATATAAGCCGTATTTGGGGGAAGTATTATGCCAGTGAAGCCACCGTTGACCGATTTACCTATTCGGGTTTCGAAATCCGGATTTTACCGTGGTTTCACCAAGGACGTGACGATCACCGGAAAAATACTGGTGGGCGCTTTGATTATTTGGGCGATTGCGTTTCCCGATCAGGCGGCCGCCGTTTTGGGCGACTTGAACAGTCTCATCCTCGCGGGCTTCAATTACTGGTATGTCTATTCAATGGCGTTTTTCGTCATTCTTTGTTTTGCGCTGGCCTTGTGGCCATCGGCGGGCAGGCTTCGGCTCGGGCATGAAGATGACCGGCCCGAGTTTTCGAACTTTTCCTGGTTTTCGATGATGTTTGGCGCAGGCATCGGCATTGGCATGCTGACCTTCGCCACGGCCGAGCCCATGTATCACTTTGCCAAGAACCCCAGCACGATTATGGGGCTGACCGAGGGCAGCACGGCGGGCAACGTGCGCGAAGCTTATGTCTGGTCCTTTACCCATTGGGGTCTGGCTGCGTGGTCGGCCTATGCGATCGTTGGCCTCGCGCTCGCGTATTTTTGTTATCGACGTGGACTGCCTTTGACGATTCGTTCGGCCCTGTCTCCCATCTTCGGGAAAAAGCTCTCCGGTCCGATTGGTCATGCCGTGGACGTCGTGGCTGTCGTTGCAACCGTACTTGGCGTCTCCCAGACCTTGGGGTTTGGCGTGGAACAGTTCATTTCCGGCCTGTCCCGGATCGGCGTGGGGGACTGGCTTTATGCAACAGCGGCTGACGGGACGAGATCCTCGTCGGCACTGGGCATCATTTTCGCGCTTATCATAATTATGGGAGCTTCAACCCTCTCCGCCCTGTCCGGGGTGGGCAAGGGCATCAAGTGGTTGTCGAACATCAATATGGGGTTGAGCTTCTTTGTGCTGTGCTTCTTCCTCGTGTTTGGTTCGACCTTCTTTGGTCTTTCGACACTGTTTGTCGGGATCTGGGATTATCTTGTGTCCATTCCCGCGAATATTTTCACGGTCTGGGCGGAAGACAACACGGAAGTCGGCGATGCACTGGCCGGATGGCAGGGCGGCTGGACAATCTTCTACTGGGCCTGGTGGATTGCCTTTGCGCCCTTCGTCGGGGTGTTCCTGGCGCGTATCTCCAAGGGCCGGACAATCCGAGAATATGTTCTGGGCGCACTGATCATTCCCGCGATCATGTGCTTTGTCTGGTTCGCGATGGTCGGTGGCACCGCGATTGATCTTGAACTCTCCGGCGTCGCCGATGGCGCCATCGCGGGTGCCGGTCAGGCAGATCAGCTCTTCGCCATGTTGGCGGTCATTCTGAGTGAATCACTTGCTTATGTGATGTCGATCCTGATCGTGATCCTGTTGCTGACATATCTGGTGACATCCGCTGACAGTGCTGTTCTGATTATCAACACGATCAACGCCGCCGGTGACGAAGGTCCGAAGGCCCGCATGCATATCCTGTTCTGGGGTGCGGCACTGGCGCTCGTCGTCGGCGGTTTGATCATCGCTGGTGGGTTGGGTGCAATTCAGACAGCGATGGTTATCGGCGCATTGCCGTTCAGCTTTGTTATGGTGCTGATGGGCATATCGCTGTTGATAGCGATCTATCGCGATGCGCAGCGGGAAAAGCATGGGTTGCCGACAACCTATGTGGAGGCGACCGCTCCTGCGGAATAAATTGCCCGAATGTATGGAATAGGAAACGGCCCCGGTGCAAATGCATCGGGGCCGTATTACTTGGGTCAGAACTGGTGGCGCATACCCAGTGAGACCTTGTGGATGCGCGGCTCGAATGTACCGCCTTCAAGATCGAGTTGATCGATCAGGAAGTAGCGATAGTCGAGCGTGAGAAACAGCGTATCGGTGAGTGCATAGGCCGCGCCGCCGATAAGTTGGCCCGTCACAGCCCTGTCATTGAAATTTGTGTTTTGGCCGGAAGCCGTTATGTCTGTATTGACCTAGGATGCTCCGACACCCGCTCCAAAATAGGGCACGATGGGGGAGTCCGTGTAGACGTCGAGGACGAAATTGGCCATCAGCGAGAGTACCGAAGCATCACCATCTACGGCGATGTTGCCACGGCTGGTGTTGAATTGGTCGAGGTCGTTTTTCTGGTAGGCCGCCTCCAGTTCGAAGCGCGGTCCGATTTCTTCAGCGGGCAGGAAGCGCCAGCCCACCGCCGCAGACGCGCCCCAACCCTTGTCAAACGTCAGTTCCGACGAAATTGAGCGAAGCGCGGCATTGATTGACGTGTTTGTGCTTCCCAGTTCGCCGTCGTCAACAAAAACGCCCGACATTGCGCCCGCCAAATCCGCTTTGATGCGCTTGTGCGAGATAAGTCGGCTGTTGCCCGGGCGCCAGAGCCTCTCTGCGTCGACGCTCGATTTCGACTCTGTGATGAATGGCTTCGCCGTGGATCCCGGTATTCGCCGTACGTTTTCTTGCCGGGGGAGAGGCTTGCGCCAGCTGAACCGGGATATCGAACTGCGGTCGCGGTATATCCCAATCACTTGCCTGAGAAGGCGTGAACCAAAGCAACGTAAGTGCGGAAACAGTTAGAAATTTCATGCGCGAAACCATGGTGTCACGCCCAATAAGAGTCAACTATTGGGAGAAAAGGATGCGTGTGAATCTTGGGGGACGGGACCCCGGCCCAGGGGCCTGATCAATCCTGAGTATATTGTCAGGCCTGAGGCTTGTCATAGGTGACAAGGTTTTCCCAGGCGTCGGCAGCATCAAGCAGGCGTTCCCGGGTCCAGGTGATGTCTGATGCGGCGTCTGCGAGCGGGGCGAGGTCCTTGACGTCCTCATCTTCAATCTTGTGCTGCGCGCGGTTTGTCACGGCAAGTTCATGCAAATCACGGATGGCGCGCAGGTGACCGTCAAGGGCGGTGATCCGTGTGCGGATTGCGCGATACTGGAATTCATTCTGGACAATGGGAGGCGGCATGGCGTGAAGCTATTGCGGAAATCGCAATATCGTCAACGCGCCATTGCCGGTCGTGGACAACCGTGTCGTCAGGCGTTGAGCATCACATTGAGCAAGGCAGAACGGCCTTCGGCGATTGCTGCGAATGCCGCTTGAATTGTAGCGGGAAGTTCGGCCGGTGTTTCAATGGTGGCCCCAAAAGCGCCAAAGGGATTGGCAAGTTCGGCATAATCAAACTCGGTGATGGGGTGACCCAGCCAGAGATTGTTCTTCGCGGCCACACCGTCCGGGAAATAGCCCTCCTGATCCTTTCGCATGGCGTTGTAGCCGTGATTGTTGAAGATCACGGTGAGGGTTGCGAGATTGTTGGTGCGGGCAAAAGCCAGCGCCTGGACAGCTGGGTTATAGAGGAAGGTGCCGTCCCCCAGGGTCGTGATGACCATTTGGTCTGGTGCGGCAAGCTTGGCGCCCAGTGCCACACCCATGGCCTGACCCAGTCCGCCATGTACCCTGAAATAGCTGGTCGGGCCGTCGGTTTTCAGGTGCCCGATGATCGCGGGTCGGTGGGTGATGGTTTCATCGACGAAGATGGTGCCGGCAGGTGCCATTTCCGAAAGAGTTGCGACGAGCAAGGCGGGCGAAATGGTGGCTTGAGCACGCGCGTCAGTTATGTGTGCGACGGCTTCGGCGTGGCGTATTTCTGCTGCTTCGTTCCACTGTGTGCGGCGTTTGGTGACGGCATCATGGTCTGTTTTAGCTGCTTTCAGGGCGTCGACGAGTAGTGCGAGGTTGGCAGCGACGTCTCCTTCGAGGAAGCGCTCGGCAGAACTCGGCTGATAGACCACGTGATCGCGGAATGGGGTCTCATCGATATTGACGATACGAGCCTTTTTGGGCGTGTTTGATAGTGGGTACCAGGGTTGGCGGGTCGCGATCAAAACGATGAGGTCAGCGTCATCGACGATCGCAGGCCGGCCCCCACCCAGATAGAGCGGATGATCTTTGGGGAAGTTGGCGTAAGGGGCAAATCGGCCTTCGACCACAGGGATTGCAAGGGTTTCAGCCAGATCAATCAGAGCGGCATACCCTTCCGGGGTACGGCCAGATTCACCCGTGATAATGGCTGGATTTTGTGCGGCCAAAAGCATTTCACATATAATAGATATATCAGAGGGCGTCGCTGTGACTGTGGGAGCCTCTGGCGCGTTACGCAGCTCGTTGGGTGGCGACCACGGCTGCATCATGACTTCAATCGGGACCGACAAATATGTTGGTCCTTCGGGTGAGCGCTGTGCCATTTCCCCGGCGCTGACGACCTGCTGATACATGGTAGAAATGCTGCCGGTCTGGTGGGCCCATTTGACCAACGGCTCAATAAGCCGCGTCGGGCTACCGACCTGGTTCAGAATGGCTTGCCACTGGAAACCCGGATCTACATCGGGGTCATCACCGAAACTCACCGATTCACCAGACAGGATGAGCATCGGGATCGCACCACGCAGAGCGCCCTCGATACCTAAGGACCCCTGAAGCAGTCCCACACCGGTGTGAAGCATCACAGCCTGCATCCGGCCAGTAACCGACGTGTATCCCATGGCCAGATCAACCGCGAGGGTTTCGTGGGCGCAGGTCAGATAGGTGGGGCCGGGTTCATTGCTAAGTTGTTGCTGCGCCATGGCTTCCCAGAACGGACCCCATTCCGAGCCGGGAGAGGCCATGACATAGTCGATACCAAGGCTGCGAAAGCCATGCAGGATCGCGTCGCCGCCGTCTGTTGTATTTCTCATGATGCTGGTCCCCCTCCGTGTGCCCCCGTGTCGGGGCGTTTGCCATCGTGGTCCAACAGACAGGTGCGGGCAAGATGACAGTTGCGTTTTTGGAGACCCTTCATCCGCGACCGGCCCAGATGATCAGATGCATGCTTTCCACCTGAGTAAGCGGGAATTCCAGCTCGCGATGCGGGTTGAACTGCTCCAGCACCAGAGAGCTGGCTGTCCGGCGTTTGAAACGTTTCACCAGGGCGCGCGGCGCCTCGCCATCGGCTTCCGGTCTGATCTGCACGACCACGAAGGTGTCATCCCCTGACGCGATCGCACGTCCGGGGTGAATATGCAGGGTCTCTCCCGGGAAATAGCGCGGAACCATCGAGGTGTCGGCCACATAAACGGCATAAGCACTGGTAACGCCCTGCAGGGACGGCGGGCGTTCGATGTAGTCATGAACCTCTCCGTTCATCAGGAACATGCCGTCAGAACCGGCCACCACTGTACCCATGACCGGCAGATCGCGCGCGCCAACCCATTGGTTTGAACCCGGGCGTTGTTTGGGTTCGGTTGGCCCGGCGTTCCGGGGCGCGACAATTGGATCCGACAACGCACGCGGCGCGCTGGAGTCGAGATAGGCAGCGACCACCGGAATTTCGGCTGCGCGAAGTTGACGCCCGCCGGTTAGCAAACGACTGACGGCAGATGGGTCCAGCCCGAGCGCGTTTGCAAGTCCGCGCTGGGTCTTGCCGGGTTTGGCAAGGCCGTCACGGATCCAGTCGGTTTCCGATATCGGGTTGGCGGCGTCGGTCATCTCAGGTCTTGGGCGATTTCATACGTGATTCCAAAGTGTTGCGAAAATTACATGTTTTAAGTTGCATGCGCAATGCGATAATCACACGATCTGTAAACCGGACTTCAGATGTGGATAGGTTGGTGATTCACGACAGGTGGGGTCTAGGCAAAATGTTCATGTTATGTTCTATTATGACCCGCAGGAGTTGAACGTGTCTAAAAATTGTCTTCAGGAAAGCGTACCGGAGCGCAAATATCCGGACTGGCCGCCGTCTTCGGCAGCAGAGATGGTCCTATGGCAGCGTCAGGTCGGGACGGATCTTGAGATCGCCCGTCATCTCGGGTTGAGCCGGGCGAGTGTCTGCGGACAACGCACAAAATTCGGTATTCCGGCCTTGCCGCGAAAGAAACGCGCACGGGTCCGTGAAAAGCAGCCCGGGGCCCGGATGACGCGACATCAGATCGCCAGGCTATATGCGGGACGCCAATATGAAAATCGGTTGTCTGCTCCACCCCTGCGCGGGTTGAGGTCGCCCCTCCCGGGACTGCGCGAAACCGCGCCGTCGCCATATTCCATCGCTGCAGAGTAAGGCCATGGCTCGCCCGGGACGTAAGCGGAGCGCGGAAGCGCGCCGCCGGCAGAGCACGCGTGCGGGTCGTCGACCGTATGACGGCGGCACAGCGGAATGGCAGGCAAAGCGCAAACTGATTGTCGGTGCTGATGGCGCGCGGGA
Organism: uncultured Alphaproteobacteria bacterium; assembly: GCA_943787745.1. Classification (GTDB taxonomy): domain Bacteria; phylum Pseudomonadota; class Alphaproteobacteria; order UBA6615; family UBA6615; genus JABJAG01. Next base: position 14,883 of record CALSNJ010000005.1, read on the forward strand.
CCCACGCGCGGGAGATCCGCTCGGCGTGTTGCAGATGACCGGTCATATCACCCGCGAACAGATGGATGGCGGATGGGTTTACGCGGTTATGGGTTGGCGGGCTTTCGGCAAGCCGACTCCCTACACCCATATCTATGAGCGTTATGCGAGTGGCCTGACCGGCTATTCACCGGGTGGGGCCAGCCTCTATCCGGAAACCGATGAGCGCGCCCGCGATATTCTGGCGCGCGGTGACAACGCGTTGCGCAATGCCGGCCGTCTGTCGTGGTCGGAGACACGGCGGGTCGCCGTTGAGCATCAATTGCCGGCCTGGTACTGGCGGGCGATGACCGGAAAGCTGGATCGGATCGACGCCATCGAGAAGGCGGCTTTGTTGCGGGGGCTCGATGCACTTGCGATCGCCTATGGGCGGAGTGACTTTGGCACCGCCCATGCGCGCGCCAGCCGGCTGGGATGAACGGTGTTAGAGCCCGCCATCCTGACGGCGCTCTTCATGGGCACGTATTGAAGCATAGGCCGCCTTGAACAAGGGCTCGTCGATGCCGTGTTCGCGGGCCGTGCTCAGAAGCAGGCCGAGAATGTCTTCGCCTTCGGTTTGATTTCCGGCTTCCACGTCGCGGAGCATGGATGTGGCATAGCCCGAATGGGGATCGGCAAACAGCTTGCGGTAATTCGCCATGAATGTGTCGCTGGGTGGATATCCTGAACGGCGCGCCACCTCGGCCGTGGTCTCCAGGAAATGCTGGAAAAGCTCTGCGCCTTCGTCGGACCGGACGATCTGCCCGGCATTGGCGCGCATAAGGCAGGTCATGCCGGCAGCCGTAGCGAGATGAACGAATTTCTCCCACATGCCCTGCATGGCATTTTCAAGGGCGACGGGTTCCAGGCCTTCAGCGGCTGCCAATGCGTCACGCAGTGCAATAACCCGGTCGCTGAGCCCGCCCTCCTGCTCGCCAAACCGCAGCCAGCGCCAGTCATTCTTGTGTTCGATGGAGCCGTCGGGCATGCGCAGGGCTGAGATTTGCACTGTTCCGGCAAGAATACGCTCCGGGCCAAAAGCCGCGTTGAGCGTGTTGATATGTCCAATTCCATTGAGGATCGGCAGGACCATCGTGTCGGGACCGACAGCCGGGGTGATGGCCGCGATGGCGCTTTCAAGGTCGTAAGCCTTCGCCGTCACGATCACGATGTCGTACGGCGTCGTGACCTCGTCGGCGGTAACCGTTTTGACGCGAATATTCAGATCGCCGTAAACGCTCCTGATCTGAAGTCCGTCCGCATCGAGCTGCGCCTTGCGGGCTGGTCGCACCAAAAGAGTGACGTCTAACCCGGCGTCGGTCAGCCGACCTCCCAGATATCCGCCGATGGCGCCGGCGCCGAGTATCAGGACTTTCATGCGGTTTCCTCGTGATTGGGAACTGAAACGGGAGTTGGCGACTGCTGCGATGGAGTGTCGAGAGGGATAACTGACATTTTAATCCGCGAACCAGCTGCGCCAGCCGTCCGAGCTGGTCAGGGCATCGGCGATGATGGCGTAGCCCTCACCCACGGCATGAACCCCGTCACAGTCGCGCTGGTGGCGGGCCCAGTCGGCATTGTCTGACAGCGCGCTGAACAGGTCGAGATAGGGAATGCCCAGTTCGCCGCACAATTCCGCGTAAGCGGTGTTCAGCGCCCCCGCGCGTTCCGACTCAAAGTGATAGGCGATCCCGTTGGGAAAGATATAGGGCTGCATGTCATCGATGGTCGGGATCGGCCCGAGCATCAGGGTCGGGCGCCAGGCCGTGGCTTCGGTCAGGATTGCGCGCGCATTCACGACGGACTTTTCGATGGGGACACGGATGCCCGCCCCAACTTCCTCAGCCATGTCATTCACGCCGAAGGAAAACACCAGATGCCCGTTGACGTGATCCGGCAGGCGAACCTCGCACTCGCGGCGCCAGCGCGGCGCGATCATGTCCGTGGTGTCGCCCCGCACTCCGTTGTTGTAAAGGGTAACGTCATGTCCGCGTTGGGTCTCGGCGATACAGGCGCGTCCCGGCCAGCCGAGAAAGTCGGTGTCCCCGCTGCCCACCGTGATGCTGTCTCCGACGAAACAAATGCGTAGCGTTGCCATGTTGTGTTCCCCTTTTGCCTGATGTGACCTGCGTTTGATTTTTGCATCCTTCGTGTCGCGAGGGTAGCGTGCACGAAATTCAGGATCACAAAGTTGCGCCCGTCGAGGTTTTCTTCCGGCGGGTTTTGTTTTGCGGTCTTCCTTTCCGACTGTCATGGCCGGACTTGATCCGGTCATCCACGTCCATGTGTCACGCGGCCCGCTGACGTGGATACCCGCAACAAGTGCGGGCATGACGCGTTGGTGGACGGATCGCGTACACCTGCACTTCAAAATTGCCGATGGGTTGCACAGCCATTAGGGTGCACGAAATTCAGGATCACATGTTTGCGCCCGCCGGGTTTCCTTCGGCGGGTTTTTTTGTTGGGCGCGGGGGTGCGGATGAGCCGGGGCGTGAACATCGGACGTGCAAGGCGTCAGGCATTTCTCGCTGCGCTTCGCGACAGCGCAAATGTGAGTGCATCCGCACATGCGACAGGGGTCGAAAGATGGAAATGGTATCGCCTGCGCCGCGCTGATTCGGGGTTTGCCGCTGAATGGCTCGATGCTCTCGAAACCGGGATCGATGCTCTTGAGGATGAAGCAATGCGTCGTGCGCTGGAGGGCGGTGAGGAGCCTGTTTTTTATCAGGGCAAGATCGTGGGCAGTGTGCGGAAATACTCCGACACGCTTCTGATGTTCATGCTCAAGGCACGTCGGCCCGAACGATACCGGGATCGGGTTGGTGTTGATGTTGCCGAGGATGTCCGCGCATTGCTGAAGGCGGTTGATGGACAGACGCATGTCGCGCCCGAGCCGAAGAAGCAGTCGGCAAATGACGAACGATCCTGATTTCGCGCGCGCGGTCGCGCAGTTTTCCGATCAGCGCTGGCGGCTCAACAATCTCTACTGGATACGCGATGCCCATGGACGGCGGGTGAAATTCACGATGAACCCGGCGCAGACGGCGTTGTATGAGGCGCGCCACACGTTGAACCTTGTGCTGAAAGCGCGACAGCTGGGCATGACGACCTTTACCCAGCTGTTCATGCTGGACGCCTGCCTGTTCAACTCCAACATTGCGGCGGGCACAGTGGCCCATACGCTTCATGATGCCGAAGCTATCTTCAAGGAGAAGGTGCGCTATCCCTATGAGCAATTGCCCGCCGCGCTGCGGCAGGCGATTCCCGCCGTGAGTGATTCTGCGCGGGAGCTCGCTTTTGCCAATGGGTCGAGCCTGCGTGTGGGGACCAGCCTGCGGTCGGGCACCTATCAGTATCTGCATGTTTCCGAGTATGGCGCGATCTGCGCGCGCTACCCCGACAAGGCAGCAGAAATTCGCGCTGGTGCCCTGAACACGGTGCATCCGGGACAAACAATTTTCATCGAATCGACCGCGGAGGGCCGGGAGCGGGATTTTTATGAGTTCTGTCATCGCGCGCGGGGCCATGCCGCCGAAGGGCGAGCCCTGACGGCGCTGGATTTCCGGTTCCATTTCTTTCCGTGGTGGGGCCATGCCGGATACGAACTGCCGCCCGAAGAGGTGCCGATACCGGCCCGGCTCGAGCGATATTTTGCGGAGCTATCCGATGCCGGAATTAAGCTCTCGCCGGGTCAGCGCGCCTGGTACACCCGCAAGGCCGAACAACAGGGGGACCGGATGATGCGGGAATTTCCCTCAACCCCCGATGAAGCTTTTGCGGCCTCGATTGAAGGTGCGTATTTCGGGCGGGACATGGCTCGTGTCCGAACCGAAGGGCGGATTTGTGTAGTGCCCCACGAACCGGGCCTGCCGGTGAACACCTTCTGGGATTTGGGTATCAACGACACCAGCGCGATCTGGTTTCATCAGCGTGTCGGCCGCGAGGATCGTTTCATTGATTTCCACGAGGAGAATGGCGAGGGACTGGCCCATTATGTGAACCTGCTGCGCGAGAAGCCCTACACATATGGGACTCACTATCTGCCCCATGACGTGGAGGTGCGGGAGTTGGACACGGGATTGTCACGCCGCCGGATGCTGGAAGACCTCGGCCTGCGCCCGATCACGACCGTGCCGCGTGCCAACGACATCGGGACAGAAATACAAGCCGCGCGTAACGCGTTGGCGCGGTGCTGGTTCGACGCGAAAAGATGTGACGCCGGGCTGCGCCACCTCGACAATTATCGCCGGGAATGGGATGGGCGGCGCGGTGTCTGGAAGGACCGCCCCCGCCATGACAGCGCCTCCCACGGCGCGGATGCGTTCCGGATGTTCGCGGTGGGGTATCGGCCAGCGGTCACAACAGCGGATTTCCCCGCGACAGTGGGCATGGACTGGGACCCGCTGGCGCCAAACTAATCCCGTGTCGGCTGGCCGTTGGCGTAGAACTCCAGACGCTCGAGCAGCTTGAAGACGTCATCGGTGCGTCCGCTTTGTCGCAACATGCCGAACAGTTCGCGGTCGGTGATCACCATATCGGCACCGTTGAACTCACGTTTCATGTAGTCGATGGCGCGTTCCACGGTGACGACGGCCTTGCGATATTCGCCCAGCTCGGCGTGCGCAGCGGCGAGTGTCGTGAGAGCCTTTGAGGAGGTCTGACGTTTGACCGCGATCTGTGCCCATTTCAGAGCTTGCGCACCATCGCGCACGGTGAAATCGGGAGATGTGGCGTAAACCCAGGCGATGGCGTTCGTGGCTTCGGCAAGCCCAAGATCGGCTGCGCGCCGGTACCAGGAGATGGCTTGGGCATCGCTTTGGTCGACGCCGCGCCCGTATTCATAGGCAATGCCGATATTGTACATCGCGCGTGCATCGGTTCTGGCCGCGGCCTTTCGGTACCAGAACAGCGCATAGGAATAGTTTCGGGAAACCGCCTTGCCCTGGCTGTACATGGTGCCAAGGTTGTTCATCGACTTGATGTGACCCTGATCGGCGAGCGCCGTCCATGTCGCGACGGCGGCGTCAAAGTCTCCGCGAATATAGGAATTGTAACCCCGCCGGAACTCGGCTTCCTGTGCTTTGGGCGAGGGCGGGTTGGCCGACTGCGCATGGGCTGGGTCCGGCATGGATGCCTGCATGACGGCGATCAGTGCGGCCATTGCGATGGCCGCAAGACATGTCCGAACAGTTCGTTGAATCCTCATGCATTGTCAGCCTTTTCGAAAGCGTCGCGTGCGAAGGCGCCGCGCATGCCACCGATCGCCAGAATAATGGCAGCCAAATGTACCGCGACCTGGGGGTCGAAGCCTTTGATGCGGATCAAAACGACCAATGTGTCGAGGACCAGCAGCGACACCATACCGACAATTGCACCGCGCGAGCCGCGCCAGCTGTACGTCGCCAGGGCGCCGTATAGCAGCGCCAGGAAAAGCTGAATCACCCCGGGCCAGAGTTCATCACCACTGATGCGTGTCTGTTGGCCCGAGATCACGATGATCAGGAATGCGCCGAGCAGAAAGTGCACGGCGACCATGATCCATCCGGCAACGCCGCCATTCTGGACCGCCTGTTCGGCGAGTTCCGGAGTGTCGATGCGTGGGTAAAAAACACGCTGGAGCAATGCGCCGAGCTTCATAAGGCCTTCCTTTGGATCGCATACAACCATCCGCGCCGAAATAGCGCCACCCCGATCTTTTGCGCAACCGCCCGCCGGCCCCGACTGACCTGAAAAGGAGCTGAATGATGAGTGCTGTTTTCGGAAAACCGTCTCCACCGCCACCCGCACCCTTGCCGCCGACGCCCGAAGATCCGGCCGTGGAAGCGGCGCGCAAACGTGCGCAGCGTGCCGCGCAGAACGCCAAGGGGCGGGCGGCCACAATCCTGACAGGCGGGCAAGGCCTGACCGGGGACATGCCGATCAACAAGAAAACCCTGCTGGGAGCATGAACCAATGAGCACGCCAATCAAGATAACCACGCCGGGTGTTTACCTGCAGGCCACAACGTCATCGGGCGACCGGGTGGGATTGCCTGACCGTGGCGCGGGTGCGCAGGTGCTTGTCTATAACGACAGCGCGCAGCTTGCCTTCCTCAGCTTTGGTGACGGCGCGGTCACTGCGACCGGCGGCATCAGCGAACCCGATATTCCCGTGCCGCCCGGTGCCATGCTGACCCTCACGCGCCCACCCACGGCAACTCATGCTTCGGCCATCACGAATGCCGGCACAGCCGATTTGTATCTCGCCGCCGGAGAGGGAAACTAGGATGAGTGTAAAAGCCATAAGCCGCACCATCGCGGGTGCGCCGGATTACGAAACCGGAACCTGGCCGCCGGTGCTCGAGGGCACGACGGTCGCAGGAACACACACCTACGCGAACCAGGGCGGGACTTATGTCCGAATCGGAAATCTGGTCTGGGCGACAGGGATTGTCGCATTGAGTGCGTTCGACCCAACGACATCGGGGAATATGCTGATTACCGGGCTGCCTTTTGTGCAATCTGGCGGGAGTCGTAACTCGTCAGGTGTGTCGATTGGTAGGTTTAGAAATATTAGTCTGAACGTGTCTGGCGGATTTTATTTTCCATTCCTGACCTTGCCAGGGGGTGTCTCATATATCCAACTCAATCAAGCTGGCGACAACGTTGTAGAAGCCGGAATAGCAGCCACGGACATGACCAATGATAGTGCGATGCGTTTAACTGCCACCTACGTTACTGGAACTGAGTCGGTGGGATAAACGGCGAACTACCATAGCGCTGGATAACTTTGTCTCTCAGCGTTCCGACCCAGTCAGGGTTCTGTAGGGCGAGATTGTTTTGCTCAAGCGGATCAGACACTAGATCAAACGCCATTTCAAAACTGTGTTCCGGCATGGTCACAAACTTCTTTGTTCGGGTGCGTATGCCCGCCGCACCGAAAGCAGGTAGCAGGTATTCGTAGTAGAAGTCTTCACGTTCTGCATCGAGAAGGTTGATGCCGTCGCGATCATGGGGCCAGCCAAGTGCTCCATAAATTGTCGGCGCGACGTCGATGTTCAGCGCGAGCTTTGTCGATGGTCCTGAAACACCTGGAACCTTTAGAATGAAGGGAACCCGAATGGATTCCTCATGGGCCAGCCATTTCCCCGGTCGGCCATGCTCACCGAGAAAAAACCCATTGTCAGAGAGAAAGACGATCAATGTGTTGTCGAGGTCGACATTCTGCAAAATGCGACCGATGGCGGCATCCATTCCTGTGATCAGGCCCAGATAACCGATCAGGAAATTCCGATAGCGATCAGGGGTCGACAGCTGTTCGTTGAAGAGGATCTTGGCATATCGTTCCTGCAAACTGTCGGGCAAGCCGCTGTTGTAGTCCCAACTGAACGTAGCTGGTTTCGGGTATTCGACATTCTCGTAGAGTGCTTTGAAGCGGGCCTCGGCGGGGGTCGGGTCGTCTGCGCGTTCTGCGTGCGGGGCCCAGAAACCCACGGTCAGACAATATGGTTCATTATTGTCTTTCAGAAACTCGATAGCGCGGTCGGCGAGGTGGTCGGTCAGGTGCTTTCGTCCGGGTTTGATGTATTGGCCCGCGCCAGAAAACCCCTCGTAGAGATCAAATCCTGTCGGGGCTGGCCCTCCAAGTCCCCATTTCCCGACATAGCCGGTCCGATATCCTGCGCTCTTGAGTCGACCGTGATAGGAGGTTTCCCACTGCCACGATGACAAGGGTGTTTTGAAGTCGATGTTTTTATGATTGGTGGCGTACTGGCCGAGCATGATGCTGGCGCGGCTCGTTGGGCAAACAGATGTGGTTACGAATGCATTTGGGAAATATGTGCCTTCGCGGGCCAACTGATCCAAGTTAGGTGTCTTGACGATGTTGTTTCCGGCGACTCCCATAAGGTCTGCCCGCATGTCGTCTGCAATGAGTACCAGGACGTTTGGGGTATCACTCGCAAAAGCAGGCAATGGCAACATTGCGGCGCCCGTCGCCATGAGAAATTCTCGCCGATTCATTTTTTCAGTCGTCCTACATCGGATGGTGACAAATCGGTTTTGACTACGTCACATAACTCTTCTGCAATAACACCCGCCGCCATGCGTGACCCCGCTTCGTTGAAGTGTATCGCGTCAAACATGAAGTCGACGGATGGCGGAATTGCGCTGGCAAGTTCGATCACGGGCACGTCGAATTTCGCGGCGGTCTGGCGCACCGTATCGTTCATGCGGTCGAAACCATCGGTGAAGACGCTGTAGTCATCAATGGCGAAAACCTTGCGGTTGATGAAGTCGTGGATGTTGCTCGGCGCGCTTGCGAGATCTTCGGGCCAGCGGTCGGACATGGTCATCAAAACGGGTTGAACGCCCCAGCTGCGCGCGGTGTGGATGAAGGTTTCCAGACTGCGTGAAAACTGGCTTGTGATCCGGTCCGTTTCAATATGTTTGGGGGTGCCCCAGCGGGTGGCTTGCGGGTCGGTCGACGGCGGCGGCGGTGTATCGCCCAGATGGTTGAGGAAGTTCGTGGTCCGTGGAACCAGCAGATAGGCCAGACGCGCAAACCGGTTCTCGGGTTCTTCAGGGCGAGTGGAGAAGGTGGTCAGAAGGGACCGTCCCGGATGGTCGTTTCAGTATGAGCCTTCATGGTGGAGCATCGCGTAGTCGTTGATGTTGTGCATCATGACGGCGATATCGGGCCGGTGCGGCAGGACCGTGTTCACAAATATGTTGAGCGAATGCATCGACGTGATGCCGCTGCGGCCCGCGTTGATCGTGTTGACGCGACTGTTGGTGCAGGCCTCGATTTCCTGACCGGCCAGGTGTGGGAACCGCGCCCTGGCCGGAACCAGGAAGTTCTCGGTTGTTGAGCCGCCAAGAAACGCGATGGTGAGATCGGGTTCGCCATGAACCCGGCCGGGCATGATGAACCCGTCGGCGTCCGTGTTGATGACGTAGTCACGCGCGGGGAGACCTTCGGTGCGGGCTTCGAGATATTCGGGCGGTGGTTTGGAGATATAGCGCGAGTTTGGCGGGAACAGCGGCAGCCGGATGGCCCGGTTCTCGCTGCCTTCATCCACCAGAAAGTAGCTCTGTCCAGCCGGCACGAAGCGAAGCGCCAGCTCGACCCCGACAATCAGCACCATCGCGATGGCAAAGGCCATCATCAGGCCTGTCACAAAATTACCAAACGCCTTCATGCCTGCGTGTCCGGTGCTGTTCGTGACAGGATCGCTGCGCGTTTGCGGATGCCATCGAGTATCGGCGTTGCGATTTCATCGGGAAAATTATCCGGGATCTGTCTGGCGGCGCGTGTGATGGCGCCCTCGGCGGTATTTGCCAGTTCGCGGCACATCTGTAAGGCCGTGTCGGGCGGCACGTCACATTGTTTTGCTGTCTGTGCCCAATGGCGTGGAAATATTTCATCGATGCGGTAATGACGGCTGGCTCCCACGGCCATGGCGAGCTTGATGTCCTTGAACCGGAGTCCGCCCGCTGCAAGGGCGTGGTCGACGGAGAGAATATCGTAGAGCGGGGTTAGTCGAAAACTGTTGTTTGGGCGCAGGAAGATCGAGAAATTCTTGGCATGGCCGTCGGTGGCGGCCATCATCCAGAAGACGATCTGCGCGCGCAGAAAGGTCAGGCGGTCCTCGGTGTTCCGGTCAGAGGTCTTGAGCTGTTCCATGATGGCGGGAATGCCCGGGCCACCGGCGTTCTCGTATTTCTGTTCCGGGTAATAACCAAGTGACTGCAGAATGTCCTCCTGTGGGAGGCGGAGAATCCAGCTCCCGTCGCGTGACCACTGGCGGTCAAATCGGTGCACCACCAGGCAGGGCGTGCCGTCGAAGTCGGCCATTTCGCAGTCTGCAGTGGGGAGCCCGAATTCGCGTGCGAGCGTCATACACAGCCATTCGTTTTCCACACTGCGGGTCATATCGATCCCGTTGGATAGCATGCCGATGGCCGGTTTGAGGATATGGGTTGTGGGAGTTGCGCCGCGTGGATGAAACCATTGCGGGCCCTGGCGGAGCAGGGCGGTCTTTTCCTGGGCCCCGGCGATCGAGATCCGGAAGTCGGAATCCGGGTCGTAGCCGAGCGGGGCGCTGGCCAGACCGTTGAGAATTTCCGCGATGTCACGGTCCGGAACGGGTTCGGCTTCGATGATTCGGATATCGGGCGTGTCTTCGCCCGCGGGAATGAATTGGAGCGCTCCTACGCAATCGCGTCCCAGGCGGGCCAGGAGTGAAAAGGCATCCGTGCCACCCGCCCCGCTTCGTTCCGCGATGATGCGCCGAATTTCGGCGTTGTCGGGCAGAAGGTTTTCGAATACGGCGTTGACTTGATCTCCGATCCAGGGGCGTTCCTGTAACGGGAGAGAGAGGGACAGCGCGATAGCATTTTTCTGTTGCAGCCAGGTTTCTGCATAGCGGAATTCCATGCGCCCGCTTGAGGCGCGGATGTACTGACCGACCAGCTGGCCGTTCATGGAGACGTCAAGGGCAAGACTTTTCGCGCGCGCCATGACGGGGTTAGACCATATCCTCGATATCGAACATGTCCGCATCGGCGCGTGGCCGTACCGTGAGTTCCAGATCGAGCGCGGTCAGTGCGTCTGTCAGCGTCCGGATTCGGCCCTTGCCGGATTCCAGATCACTGATCGTGGATTGGCGCAGGCCGGCCTTTCGGCCCAGTTCGGCCTGGGTCATGCCGCGCGCCAGACGTAGCCGGCTGATGGCATGGCCTAGTTGTTCGGGTGCGCGTGCGACCAGCTCGGTTGTGTTCTTAATCACGAGGCCCTCGGGGTTTTGATACTTATACGGTTTTTCGTATTACGAGTAATTATACGAAAAACCGTATCAAGTCAACTTATACGAAAATCCGTATATTTTGGAAGCCCACCGTTCGGTCATCATCCCACAGCCAGGAATACCAATATGTCGGAAAACGCTCACGAACTCCTGCGCCCATGGGAGGATGTCTCTGCACAACGGTCCGGCTTCCAGACAGTCTGGCAGGAGATCGCGGACCATCTTCTCGGGCGGCACGATTTTTCGGCGCAGGGCGCGCCCGGTCGCAAACGGATGGCGCGTATCTATGACACGACGGGTTTGCAAGCGGCGGATTTGCTGTCGGCAGCGTTGCATTCCTTTCTGACCAACCCGGCACTGCGTTGGTTTTCCCTACGGGCCGAAGATCAGAGACTTGCCGCAGACGAGGCGGTGCAGGAATGGTTGGGTGTTGTTGAAGATGCGCTCTATACGGCCTTCAACGCACCGGATGCCAATTTTGCACCGCAAATTCATGAGGTCTATCTCGATCAGGTCGCGTTCGGGACCGCCGCGCTTTATATCGGCGACCGGCCGGGAAAAGGCTTGCTGTTTTCCGCGCGACCACTGGGTGAAATCCATGTGGCCGAGAATGCCGAAGGGCGTGTGTCCTTCCCCCCTAAAACTGGGCCACTATTTTTAGAGACTGAAGGGGGATGTGATGGCTCGGAAACGTTATTCGGATGAGGACATACTCAAGCTGCTGCGTGAGATTGAGGTGAAGCTGTCGACTGGCAGTGACGTGCCGTCGGCCTGTCGTGGCGTGGGTATTAGTGATGCCACTTACTACAACTGGCGCAAGCGGTTTGGCGGGATGGGGAAGTCTCAACTGTCGGAACTTCGCGCTCTTGAGAAAGAGAATGTGCGGCTGAAGAAGATCGTCGCGGAACTCGAACTCGATAAGCTGATCCTCAAGGAAAGCTTGACCCACCTGAAGCCCAGGGCCTGACGACAGAGCAGGTCCGTCAGGCCGTGATCCATACGCGTCAGAAGCTCGCGACGTCAGAGAGACGGACATGCCGGGTGATCGGACTGGCGCGCAGTTCTCTGCAATACCGACCGGCCCGGCGAGATGATGATGCTCTGCGATTGGCCCTGATCCGGCTGGCCAAGCAATACGGGCGCTACGGCTATCGCAAGATAGCCGAACTGCTGCGCATCGAAGGTTGGAAGGTGAACCACAAGAAGGTTGAGCGGATCTGGCGCGAAGAAGGCCTTCAACTGCCGCAACGGCACAAGAAGCGCCGACGGCTCTACCACAAGGATGCTTCGATCATACGGCTGCGGCCAACCCATCCGAACCACGTCTGGAGCATCGACTTTGTACACGACAAGCTCGACAGCGGTCGGAGTTACAAGATGCTGACAGTTCTCGACGAGTACACCCGTCAGGCTCTAGCGGTCGCGGTTCGCACCAGGATGGGAGCTGAGGATGTCCTTGAGGCGCTCTACCCGCTACTCATGCGCCACGGCACTCCAGAATATATCCGTTCCGACAATGGCCCCGAGTTCGTCGCGGAAGCGATGCAGGACTGGTTGGCAAGGGTCGGGATCAAGCCTATCCGGATCTATCCCGGGTCACCCTGGGAGAATGGATACAACGAACGATTTAACGGAACTCTGCGCCGCGAGGTGCTCAACGCCGAATGGTTCACCACAACAAAGCAGGCCCAGATCGTCATCAACCAGTGGCTCAGACAGTACAATCACATCCGCCCACATCAGGCCCTCAACATGCGCCCTCCTGTTCCAGAAACTCTAATCAGGAATGGCCCAGAACATGGGGGCTAGACAAGTTCCACAACGGCGACGATAGAGGCCGCAGGCGGGACAATTGCAAAGATCGTGCGTGCGATTCGGCAGTAGATAGCGTTATACGGCCCAATTGAAATTTGCTGCCCGCACTCGCTCTGACATTCTCGGGGTCGGTGCGGGCTGTTTTTGTGTGACCCGCTCTTGCAACGGGGCAGCGTCTTGCCCAACCTGTCGCCGCCGGGGGCATGCTGTCCCAAAATCCGGGAAAGACCTGTGTATTTGCGATGATCGAACTGATTGTCATCTATTGGCCGTTGTTCACCACGGCTGTTGTCGGGATCGTCGCAATTGTCCTTGTCGGGTCTGTGATCCTCCACAAACGCGATGAAGGTGCCGCTATCGCCTGGGTTGGGCTGATTTTGCTCTCGCCGGTTGTCGGTGCTGTTGCCTACCTCCTGTTCGGGATCAATCGTATTCGTCGTCGGGCCGTGCGCACACGCGTTGGTTCGATCACCCCGGCGGATTGGAATCCGGCGCTGGATGCGAGCGAACCGTTGGTCGTTGGTGTTGACGCTTTGGAGGAAAATTCACCGGCTTTCATGAGACAACGTCTGCTCGATGCCCTTACGACCAATCCTCTGGTCTCCCGAAATACCGTTCGCGTTCTGCACAATGGTGATGAAGCCTATGCGGCGATGCTGGAAGCCATCGATGGCGCTGCGCATTCGATTGCGCTGGCCTCCTACATATTCAAGTCCGACAAGATTGGTCGGGAGTTCGTGGCGCGCTTGGAAGCAGCCGAGGTCCGGGGTGTTGCAGTGAGGGTTCTGGTGGATGGTGCCGGAGAGATGTATTCGTTTCCGCACATCTCACGGTTGCTGCGTACCAATGCGATCCCGTTCGCCCGCTACCTGCATTCGTTCTGGCCCTGGCGGATGCCTTATCTCAACCTGCGCAACCATCGCAAAATCCTTGTGATTGATGGCAAGGTTGGGTTCACGGGCGGCATCAACATCTCGCAGGCCAATCTGCTGAAAAGTGATCCTTCCCGTCCGGTCCGCGACCTTCATTTTGCTTTCGGGGGTCCCATCGTTTCGCAGCTGATGGAAAACTTCGCGGACGACTGGGCCTTTACCACACAAGAATTGCTCGACGGTGAGCGATGGTTCCCCGCCCCAGAAACCCAAGGCGAAGTGAAAGCGCGGGCTATTCCGTCCGGTCCTCACGAATCGATCGACCGGATGCGGTGGGTTTTGCATGCCGCTATATCTCAAGCGCGATCACGTATTTGCATCATGACCCCTTATCTTTTGCCCGACGAGATCCTGATTTCGGCACTTCGCCTGGCGGCCATTCGCGGTGTTCGTATCGACATCCTTATCCCCCAGCGCAGCAACCTTCGATTTGTTGACTGGGCTGCGCGCGCACGTTTGGACGAGCTTCTGGTCGACGGATGTCATATTTGGTTTGGGCCGCACCCCTTCAATCATTCGAAATTGATGCTCGTGGATGAGGATTGGGCATTGGTGGGATCGTCCAACTGGGACCCCCGGAGTCTGCGTCTCAATTTTGAATTGAATGTTGAGTGTCAGAGCCCAGTCCTCGTGCGTGAACTCCATGTCTGTTTCGAAGCCGAACGTGCGTCCGCGCGGGCGGTGACATTGGAGGATATGACACGTCGTTCGATGGCTGTGCGTCTTCGCGATGGCATCGCACGTCTGTTCTCACCTTATTTGTAGAAATCGGAAGCTGATCATGACTGACAGCGAGATCGTCGCCGAAGAGTTCTGGGCCCGAAAAGGCGATGTGATCTGTTCGTGTTTCGAAAACGACTTGCGGGGGCTGCGCAGCGTCCGCTTCTGTTTCTTGTACATGGCTCTTCGCTTTGTGCGCGTACAGGGTTTGACCTCGATGTGCCGGGCAAGCCGGGCTATTCGATGATGGACTGGTTTGCCGGGCGCGGATTCGATGTGTGGACCATGGATCACGAGAATTATGGCCGCTCTTCGCGGACGGGATCGAACTCGGATATCAGCGGTGGTGCCGATGACCTGGAAGCCGCAATTCCCATCGTCTTGCGCGAATCCCGCGCGGAGAGGGTTCATCTTTTCGGTGCCTCGTCGGGTGCCCTGCGTGCGGGGCTTTTCGCAAACCGAAATGCGCACAAGGTCGCGTCGCTCGCGCTTGATGCCTTTGTCTGGACCGGTGAGGGGTCACCAACCCTCGCCAAGCGCCGAGAGAATCTAGATGCGTTCCGCCGTGAGCCGGTCCGCAGTGTGGATCGTGCGTTCTTTCATTCGATCTTCAATCGCGACAAAATTGGGCTTGTCGAGGATGGCGTTGCGGATGCATTCGCCGATGCCGAACTGCAATACGGCACGACAATGCCAACCGGCACTTATCTGGATATGTGCGCAAACCTGCCGATTGTTGATCCGGCGCTCGTGACCTGTCCGGTTCTCCTGTTGAGAGGCGAGCATGACGGAATTGCGACGGAGCGAGATGTAACCGAGTTCTTTCTGAAACTTGGCACGAGCGACAAGGAGTTGGTTGTCCTGCCGGGGCAGGCCCATGTGGGCGCCCTTGGTGTCAATCGTGAGAGACTGTTCAGCGTGCTTCTGGAGTTTTTGACACGTCCGGCACGCGTCGATGGGAAGGTCTAGTAGGCGCGCTCGACACAGAAATCGACAACATTCTCCAGGGCCGAACGGTATTCGTTGTCCGGAAGATCGGACAACGCGGCGCGTGCCGTGTCGGCGTATCCACGGGCCCGGATCAATGTGTCCGAGAGTGCCTCACGGGCTGAGAGAATTTCGACCGCGCGCTCTAGGTCGCCATCGTTCTGGGAGCAGTCTTCCATTGTGCGTTTCCAGAAGGCGTGTTCTTCGTCATCGCCCCGGCGCATGGCCAGAACGACGGGAAGCGTGATCTTGCCCTCGCGGAAATCATCTCCGACACCCTTCCCGAATGACTCCTCTGTGGCAGCATAGTCGAGATAGTCATCGACCAGCTGGAACGCAATTCCGAGATTGGCGCCATAGCTCTCCAGAGCTTCCGTCGAGGATGTGCTGTGATCTGCGATCAAGGCACCGACCTCGCAGGCGGCGGCGAACAAGGCTGCCGTCTTGGACCGGATGACGAAGAGATAATCTTCTTCACTGGTTGCTGTGTCATTTGCCGTGATGAGCTGTGCGACTTCGCCTTCGGCGATAATCGCGCTGGCATTGGCAAGGATATCCAGCACTCGGATAGAGTCACTTTCCACCATCAGGCGAAAGGAACGGCTAAACAGGAAGTCCCCGACCAGCACGCTGGCCTGATTGCCCCAGACAGCATTGGCGGTCTCTCGCCCGCGCCGCAAATCGGATTCATCGACGACATCGTCATGGAGCAGTGTGGCGGTGTGGATGAATTCAACGGCGGCAGCGAGCCCAATGTGCTTGTCGCCTTCGTATCCGCAAAGTCGCGCGCTTGCGAGCGTCAGCAGCGGTCGCAGGCGCTTGCCGCCGGCAGCAACAAGATGACCGGCGAGCTGGGGAATGAGGGGTACGTCCGACTGCATTCGATCGACAATGAGCTGATTGACCCGCGCCAGATCGGCTGCACAAAGTTTGCTCAGATTGTCGAGTGCGTTCGGTTTTGTCGTGGTACCGGATCCGGAAAGACGTGCGACAACGGCCAAAATAAATCTCCAAAGAACAAGTGCGCCGGTGACTTTCTGACCGAGCGAGATTTCGCGGGCAAGCGCGCAGCGGGGAGCATATGATCTTTGCTCGGGTCGTCAAGTAACGCCCCGGTTAACAATGTAGAACAATCTGGTTTCCAATGCGTGACGTACTGCGAACAAATGATCCTGTTGAACTGTCTCTGGCAATCGCGTTGCTGAAAGACGCAGATCTTGAGCATGTTGTCATGGACGGACATATCTCGGTGCTCGAGGGAACGATTGGTATCTTCCCGCGCCGTCTGATGGTGCTTGATGACGACTATCTACTGGCCAAAGATATTCTGATAGCGGCGGAAATCCTCGACTCTGCAACAGGTCCGAAGTCGTGACCGTGTCCCCAAGTTCCAAGCAGAACGCCGACGTGACTCAGGATAGTTTGCTCGGTGGGCAGGTATCGATCCGGCAGCCCGCGCAGGGTTACAGAGTCTCGCTTGACGCTGTTTTGCTGGCCGCCTGTGTCCCACTTGAGGAGCGAGCGTCCGTCCTCGATGTTGGTTGTGGGCATGGCGGTGCGACGCTTTGTCTCGCGTGGCGCAAGCCTCAGGCCCGGTTCCACGGTATCGATGTACGACCAGATGCAGTGGCGCAATTTTCCGAAGAATGTCATCTTGAACGCCTGGCAGGACCGGATGACCGCGTCGGTCGCAGATGTCGCTGACGGGGCCGGTCCGGACTATGCAGGTAGGTTTGATTGGGTCATCTCCAATCCGCCTTATCTTCCCGTTGAAAGAATGGACCGGCGTGCATCTGACGGCGGTATCGATCCGGCCACGACCGAGACGGTTCCGCTGCGTGCGTGGGTCATTTTTATGATGGCCTGTCTGCGAAAGGGAGGGCGCGTGGCTGTGGTTCACCGGGCTGACCGAATTGAGGAATTGCTGGCAATTCTTGCTGAGCATTGCGGGGCGATCGAGGTCTTTCCGATTTGGCCGAAGGCTGGGGCACCCGCCAAGCGGGTCGTCGTGACAGCGCGAAAGGGCGATAGAAGTCCCTCGAAAATTCAGAGCGGCCTAGTGTTGCATGATGAAAATGGTGATTTCACGCCCGCTGCGCATGCTGTTCTGGTGGATGGTGCGCCACTGAATGCAGGTTAGATGACACAGCGTGACTTGATTGCGGGCGCTTTAGGTACGAAGTTCCAATCATGAAACTTAAACTCCCATTTTTCCGTAAAAAATCTGCCGTCGTTGCTGTTCTGAGATTGGATGGGGTCATCGGGACATCCGGCTCGCGCCTACGCGGGTCAACCCTGAGCATCCAGTCGCAGGAAGCGCGTATTGAGCGTGCGTTCAAGATTGGGCGGCTCAAGGCTGTGGCGCTGGTTGTGAATTCCCCTGGCGGATCTGCCGTTCAGTCTGCGCTTATCGCGGGGCGGATCAGATCTCTTGCAGAGGAACATGATCTTCCTGTCATCGCGTTTGCAGAAGACGTGGCAGCTTCTGGTGGATATTGGCTGGCGTGTGCGGCGGATGAAATATTTGCTAATGAAGCTTCGATTGTTGGTTCGATTGGTGTGGTTTCATCAGGGTTTGGTTTTCAGGATTTGATTGCGCGATACGGCGTAGAGCGTCGTGTTCACACCGCTGGTGAGAGCAAGGCGACTCTTGATCCGTTCCTGCCTGAAAAAGAAGAGGACGTGGCGCACCTGAAAGAAACGCAGGAGGCTGTGCACGACCATTTCAAGGACTATGTGCGTTCGCGGCGCGGCGATCGCATCGACGCGGAATCCGATGAATTGTTTACCGGTTCTTTCTGGACCGGACCGCGCGCGGTTGAGCTGGGATTGATTGATGGTCTTGGTGATATCCGCACGGTGATGCGCGAAAGATATGGGAAAGACGTTCGGTTTGTGCCTATTACCGAGCGGAAATCGATGCTCCGATCATTGTTTGGTCGGTTTGGAACATCGGTCACATTGGAACGTGCGTTCGACGGGCTGCCCGAACAGGCCCTCGGCACACTGGAAGAGCGTGCTGTTTGGGCGCGCTTTGGTCTCTAGCCGGCAAGGTAAAATTTCAAGATGTTTGGTTTTTCCCTGACGAAGTTGCTGGTGCTCGCCGTGATTGTTGGCGGTGTGCTGCTTCTGTTCCGGTTTATTGGTCAACGAACGGCGGTCCAACCGCCGGCAAAGAAGCAAACGAAGCCTGAACCCAAGGCTTTTGATACCGAATATGATGCGGAATCCGACACATTCGTGGTCCGCAAAGAGAAGAATCAGGATAAGTAGCTCATTGACAGGGTTGGATTGCTTGACCCTGCTGAGAGGCACTTCTATTTTCCCCGCGCCCACAGGCACCCGGACACCAAAAAACAGACCATGGCGAACTTGAATACCGATTCGGCGGACGCGGCAGCGTCGCCAAAGAGTTTTCAGGACCTGATCCTCACATTGCAGAGGTTCTGGGCTGATCGCGGCTGCGTGATCCTTCAGCCCTATGACATGGAAGTGGGTGCCGGAACATTCCATCCCGCGACGACCTTGCGCGCACTTGGGCCCGACCCCTGGAAGGCGGCCTATGTGCAGCCGTCCCGTCGGCCGACGGATGGTCGCTACGGCGAAAACCCAAACCGTCTTCAGCACTACTATCAGTTTCAGGTGATCCTGAAGCCGTCGCCTGAAAACAGTCAGGATCTTTACCTCGAGAGTCTCGCTGCACTTGGTATTGATGCGCAGGCCCATGATATTCGATTCGTCGAAGATGACTGGGAAAGTCCGACACTCGGGGCCTGGGGCCTGGGTTGGGAAGTCTGGTGTGACGGCATGGAAGTCAGCCAGTTTACTTATTTTCAGCAGGTCGGGGGCTTTGACTGTAATCCGGTTGCTGTCGAACTGACTTACGGCCTCGAGCGCTTGGCTATGTATGTGCAGGGCGTCGAGAATGTCTACGATCTGGATTTCAACGGGGCCGGGACGAAATACGGCGACGTGTTCCTGCGCGCCGAGCAGGAATTCAGCGCGTTCAACTTCGAGCATGCCAACACCGAAGCGCTGTTTCGGCACTTTGCGGATGCGGAGGCGGAATGCCAGTCGCTCATCTCGGCCAAGCTCGCTTTGCCAGCCTATGACCAATGCATCAAGGCCAGCCACACATTCAATCTGCTCGATGCGCGCGGCGTGATTTCTGTGACCGAGCGTCAGGCCTATATTTTGCGGGTTCGTGATCTTGCCAAAGCGTGTTGCGAGACATGGCTTTCGGCGCAGGCGGGTGCTTAACGCGATGCCTGAACTTCTTGTCGAATATCTCTCCGAAGAAATCCCGGCACGTATGCAGCGACGCGCAGCCGATGAACTCGGCCGTCTTTTTGGCGCCGCATTGAAAGACAACAATCTCGAATTCGAAAGCATCGCGACCTATGCAACGCCGCGGCGCCTGACGGTTCACGTGACGGGTGTGCCAGCCACCCAGCCAACCCAGGAGATCGAGCGCAAGGGGCCGCGCACGGATGCACCGGAAAAGGCGTTGGAGGGTTTTCTCGGGTCCGTTCCCGTCACCATTGAGCAATGCGAAGTTCGCGAAGACAAGAAGGGTTCCTTCTATGTCGCTTGTTGGACTGAGGAAGGTGGGGACTCCAAGGACGTCCTTTCCGGGATAGTCACGGATGTCACGACAGATCTTTCCTGGCCGAAGTCCATGCGTTGGTCCGAGACGACGTTCCGATGGGTACGCCCGCTCCACAATGTGCTGGCGGTATTCGACGGCGTTGCATTGTCTGGTGCCATCGACACCGGCGACGGTGCGCTCGCGTTTTCTGATCGCACCAGTGGGCATCGCTTTATGGCGCCCGCGGAATTCAGCGTCGCGGACTTTGGTGACTATTCCGCAAAGTTGCGTGAAGCCCGGGTGATCGTTGACGATGCCGAGCGGCAAAACGTCATTCGTGAGCAGATGAATGACGTTTGCCAGGCCAAGGGTCTGGCGGTACCCGAAGATGACGGACTCTATCGTGAGGTGGCAGGTCTCGTTGAGTGGCCGACAGTGTTGGTCGGAGATATTGATGCGGCGTTTATGGAATTGCCGCGCGAGGTTTTGACGTCGTCCATGCGGGAGCATCAGAAGTATTTCGCGATTGATGATGGGAATGGCGGGTTGTCGCCAAAGTTTGCTTTTGTCTCCAACATCGCCGCCGACGATCCCTCGGCAATTATCGCGGGCAACGAGCGTGTTCTTCGTGCGCGCCTTTCGGATGCAAAGTATTTTTGGGACCTCGATCTTCGAACGCCGCTTGATCAGCGGGTTGGCGCACTCGATGCCATCGTTTTCCATGCCAAGCTTGGCACGGTCGGTGAAAAAGTCTCGCGTGTTGAAGGGTTGGCCAGCTGGGTTTCGGGATTTGTTGATGGCGCGTCGCAAGATGCCGCCGTTCGCGCTGCGCGCCTCGCCAAGGCAGACCTTGTGACAGGAATGGTGGGTGAATTCCCCGACCTGCAGGGTGTCATGGGCCGCTATTACGCCCATGCCCAGAACGAGCCGGACGAAATTGCAGACGCGATTGCGCAGCACTACGCACCGCTCGGCCCCAATGACCAATGCCCGACCGCACCAGTCAGCGCTGTTGTTGCGCTTGCCGATAAGCTGGATACGCTGATTGGCTTTTGGAGCATCGACGAAAAACCCACCGGTTCGAAGGACCCGTTCGCGCTGCGCCGCGCCGCGCTTGGCGTTATTCGGATCCTGTTGGAAAACCGCATCCGGCTGGATTTGCGTGCGGCCATTGCCGAGGCGCGTCGTCACCATCGGGTGCGAGACATCAGAAATTGATGATGACCTGCTTCAGTTTTTTGCCGATCGTCTCAATGCCCATCTTCGCGACGAAGGTGTGCGCCATGACCATATCAACGCGGTCTTTGCACTGCCGGATGCCGACGATCTCGTCGGCGTTGTGGACCGCGTCCGTGCCCTGGGGCCGTTTCTGGCTTCTGATGACGGCGCGAACCTGCTGATTGCCTACAAGCGCGCCGCCAACATTGTGCGCGCTGAAGAAAAGAAGGACGGAGAGGGATATCGCGGTGGCGACTATGCCAGCGATACTGCGCTTCAGGATGCCGCCGAAGGCGTTCTGGCGGAAAAGCTCGGCCCTACAGAAAGTGATGTTGGGGAGGCTTTGGCAGAAGAAGACTTTGCGCAGTCGATGCAATTGCTCGCCGGGCTTCGAACACCGCTCGATGAATTTTTTGATCAAGTCACGGTAAACGTTGACGATCCTGCCACGAGAGCCAATCGATTGCGCTTGCTCGCGCGCATCCAAGAGGTGATGAACAATGTCGCAGACTTCTCAAAAGTTGAAGGATGAGAAGACGTCCATGACAAACAACTCTGAAAAGTGGGTTTACGGATTTGGTGCTGAATCTTCCGACGGCAGTGCCGAAATGCGCAACCTTCTTGGAGGGAAGGGCGCAAACCTTGCGGAGATGAGCAACCTTGGGCTTCCTGTGCCGCCGGGATTCACGATCACCACAGCACTTTGCACGCACTATTACGATAACGATGAAACCTATCCCGCTGATTTGAATGATCAGGTAGAGGCCGCGCTGGCAGCCGTAGAAGCCGAGGTGGGAACAAAATTTGGAGATGCCGAGAACCCGCTTCTGGTTTCTGTGCGCTCGGGTGCCCGCGCGTCTATGCCCGGGATGATGGATACCGTTCTCAACTTGGGCCTGAACGACACCACCGTTGAAGGGCTGGCGACGAAATCGGGCGATGCGCGTTTCGCCTTCGATAGCTATCGCCGCTTTATCCAGATGTACAGCGATGTGGTTCTGGGCGTGGATCACTACCTGTTCGAAGAAGTTCTCGAACAGCACAAAAGTGACAGCGGTCTGATCCTCGATACCGACCTTGAGGCCGATGACTGGCAATCTCTTGTTGTTGCGTTCAAGGGGATCGTGGAGGAGGAGCTTGGGAAACCATTTCCGCAAGATCCACGTGAACAGCTTTGGGGTGCGATTGGGGCTGTGTTCGGGTCCTGGATGAACCAGCGCGCAATTACCTATCGGCGTTTACAGGGTATTCCCGCCGCGTGGGGTACGGCCGTCAATGTTCAGGCGATGGTCTTTGGCAACATGGGCGACGATTGTGCCACGGGTGTGGCGTTTACCCGCGACCCCTCGACAGGCGAAAATATTTTTTACGGCGAGTACCTGGTCAATGCGCAGGGCGAAGATGTTGTCGCCGGTATTCGGACGCCGCAGCATCTGACCCTTGTTGGCAAAGAACGTAACGGTTCCGACCTTCCTGCAATGGAAGAGGTGATGCCAGTTGTCTTCAAGCAATTGGCAGAGGTCCGTGAGACCCTTGAAGCGCATTACAAGGATATGCAGGACATCGAATTCACGGTGCAGCAGGACAAGCTGTACATGCTGCAAACCCGATCGGGTAAGCGCACGGCAGCGGCTGCGATTCGGATTGCCGTCGAGATGGTCAAAGAGGGCCTGATCACTGAAAGCGATGCTGTGATGCGTGTTGAGGCCGGACAGTTGGATCAGCTGCTGCATCCACGTCTCGACCCTGATGCGGCACGCAATGTTCTCAGTCGTGGGCTGCCTGCCTCACCGGGCGCGGCATCTGGTAAAATTGTCCTCAGCTCCGATCTTGCTGAAGACATGGCCCAGCGCGGCGAAGATGTCATTCTTGTCCGCATTGAAACGAGCCCGGAAGACATTCACGGCATGCATGCCGCCAAGGGGATATTGACGACACGCGGCGGGATGACAAGCCACGCCGCCGTTGTGGCGCGGGGAATGGGGCGCCCATGTGTGGCAGGTGCTGGTGATATTTCGGTCGATTATGAAACCGGCGAGGTTCGCATGGGCGGGCGCACGCTGAAATCCGGCGAGATGATAACGATTGATGGTGCGACCGGTGAAGTCATCGATGGTGAGGTGCCAACCATTGAACCAGAGATGTCGGGTGATTTTGAAACGCTTATGTCTTGGGCGGATTCCATTCGTCGCCTCAAGATTCGAACCAATGCTGAAACACCGATCGATGCGCGAACCGCGCGCGAGTTCGGCGCGGAAGGCATTGGCTTGTGCCGCACCGAGCACATGTTCTTCGACCCCGAACGAATTGTGGCCGTCCGTCGGATGATCCTTGCAGAAGACGTTGCAGGGCGCCGTGAAGCGCTGGCCGAGTTGCTGCCATTTCAGCGGCAGGATTTTGTCGAACTGTTCCAGATCATGGGCGAGCTCCCGGTGACAATCCGTCTGCTTGATCCGCCGCTACATGAGTTCCTGCCGAAGTCAGAAGAAGAAATCGCTGAAGTTGCCCGGCTCGCGGGTCGCGACCCAAAGGCAATGACTGACCGGGCCATTCAGTTGCATGAGGCGAACCCGATGCTGGGCCATCGCGGGTGCCGTTTGGGCATCACCTATCCGGAAATCTATGAGATGCAGGCCCGTGCCATTTTCGAGGCGGCATTGGTGGTCTTGAAGGAAGATGGTGCCAAAGTGCTCCCGGAGATTATGATCCCGCTGGCAGCAACCAAGCGTGAGCTGGATATCCTCAAAGAGAAGATTGATCAGGTGGCAGAGACCGTATTTGCGGACGCTGGCGCTCGAATTGAATATCAGGTTGGCACGATGATCGAATTGCCGCGCGCCGCACTTCGAGCTCACGAACTAGCCGAGACGGCTGAGTTCTTTAGTTTCGGAACGAACGACCTCACGCAAACGACTTTCGGGATCAGCCGCGATGATGCGGGAGGTTTCCTGTCAGATTATGAGCGTCAGGGTATTGTGGACGTCGATCCATTCGTGTCGATTGATGTGGATGGAGTGGGAGAGCTGGTCCTTATTGCCGTCGAGCGCGGGCGCCAGACCAATGCTGATATCAAGCTGGGCATTTGTGGCGAACATGGCGGCGATCCCGCCTCAATTCGGTTTTGTGAGAATGCCGGGCTCGACTATGTGTCTTGCTCACCTTATCGGGTGCCGATCGCGCGGTTGGCTGCTGCACAGGCGACCGTGGCCAGCACGACTGATTGAAGCAGACCATTCGAGTTTACGTTATCTGAAACTGAAAAGCCGCGCCCGTGAGGGCGCGGCTTTTTGTCGTTTCTGAACAGTACTAAAAGCTATTCAGCGGCAACAACATCACCGGTGAATGTGGTGCTCTTTTCGCTGCGCTTGGTGAACAGCTTGCGGAAAAAGGCAGCTATTGCCTCGCTCCGCTCGTGTTCCGCCATGCGCAGGACTTCTTGATCCGAATATTCGCTGTATGGGGTGTTCATGGGGATCGCTCCTACGCTCGGGTTAAAACTTATAGAACCGATATAGGGCAGTGTTATTGACTATCAATGAATATGGCATGCACATAATGCATATCAGTTATTCTTTTTGGAACCAATGGTGGTAATTAATTACTAATTTATTCCATAAAAGAATGCATTAGTCGGTTTCCATGATGCGTTTGAGGGGGCTGTCCTTGAGTGAGAGCTCTGGCTTTTCGCTCTCAAGCGCATCCGTGCGAATGGATGCGAGGAGCAGGTTTCCGTTTGTGGAGCGCACATTTCCCACTTCTTTGTCTCCCGACAAGATCGGATCACCTGGTTCTGCAGCGTTAACTGTAGTTTCAAAGGCATGCAGACGGCGTTTTACCAGCCCTCTGTATTTGGTTCGTGCGGTAAGTTCCTGCCCCATATAGCAGCCCTTTTCCCAGTCAATCCCGTGCAGTTCGTCGATGTTGGACTCCAGAAG
This sequence comes from uncultured Alphaproteobacteria bacterium, assembly GCA_943787745.1. Taxonomy (GTDB): domain Bacteria; phylum Pseudomonadota; class Alphaproteobacteria; order UBA6615; family UBA6615; genus JABJAG01. Next base: position 39,882 of record CALSNJ010000005.1, read on the forward strand.
GATCGATTTCTCGACTTCCAGATCTCGCGTTCCGTCAGGAACGCCGCGCGCTATACGGCGTTGATCATAGGCATCAAATGCCACTTCCGGAATGTCGTGATCCTGCAGAAACTTGATGATGCTGGCTTCCGGGCCGATCAATCTGCAGCCCAGATCTTCGGTTCTCGGGTCAACGGATAAAAGGACATCTCCGACAAGCATTGTTGCGCCGACCGTTTGGTCTATTCCGACGCGTTCTGCCGCACCGTCGCCAAACACGGCGTAGACCATGGTTTCCGGATGAGACTCGAGATGTACATCTGCCCGCAATTTGAAACGCGACAAACGACTTATCAGATCGGCTGACCGTCCCTGTTCACAATCGAAAACCAGAAGGTCATCTTTTTGCAGGATGATGAAGTCATGCAGAAACTTGCCCTGTGGGGTCAACAGAGTTCCGTAAACGCAATTCTCCGAGGTGACTTTCTCGATATCCTGAGAAATCAGGCCCTGTAAAAAGTTGCGCTGGTCCGTGCCAGAGATTTCCACGATATCACGGGACAATTTTGTATAGGTAATGGGCATCTGACCTCTGTGGAACCTGGTACCGGGTGGATGTCCCGGGTGTGACAGCTTTACGATACATGGTTCGGAATTGTCATTCAGGCAAGCATCAATGAAACCAGTATTTGGCGCGAAACCCTCCACACGCGTATAAGCCTGTTAATCATGCGAATTCTTTTCATCGGACCAAGCCGGATCGGCGACGCGGTGCTGGCATCCGGTTTGTTGAACCATTTGACAGCCTCCTATCCTGCTGCCCGCTTCACAGTGGCGTGCGGTGAGGTGGCTGCGCCGTTGTTCGAGGACCTTCCGGGGCTCGAAGAGTTGATTGGTATGCGTAAACAACCCAATGCTGGGCATTGGTGGCAGCTCTGGAAACATGTGGTGACAAAACGATGGTCGATGGTGGTGGATGTCCGGCGGTCGGTTGTCCCGTGGGTCGTACTCACATCGCGCCGGGCTGTGATGCCAGCGACATCACTGGACGCCGAACATTCTGTTGTCAGCTTTGCGCGAACGCTTGATTTGCAGGATATACCGCCGTCACCCAAGCTCTGGATAGGATCTGTTCAGACAAAAGCTGCCGCAGGACTGATTCCGACAGGTGGGCCGGTGCTTGCTATTGGGCCGACAGCGAATTGGATTGGCAAGACTTGGCGTGCTGAACATTTCCTGGAAGTTGTCAGCCGCCTGACATCGACTTCGGATCATGAGTCTGACGCGATAGCTCCGGGGGCGCGTATCGCTGTGTTTGGTGCTGGGCCGGAACGCTCTCTTGCCCAGCCGATCATCGATGCAATTCCCGCCGAACAGTGTGTCGATCTTGTCGGCAAGGTCGATTTGCTGACCGCCGCAGCCTGCTTGCAACGCTGTTCGCTCTACATAGGAAATGATTCCGGGCTGATGCATATTGCTGCAGCATCGGGCGTGCCGACGCTCGGTCTGTTCGGTCCCAGTCGACCCGAACGCTATGCGCCGTGGGGATCGAATTCATCCTGGGTTCAGACTCGCGAGACGCTGGAAGAGATGGTGGCGCGTCCGGGTTATGATCCGAATGCGACAGACACATTGATGGATAGCCTTACCGTGGATGGTGTGGTGGGGGCAGCTTCCAGGCTCTGGCGTCGGAATGAGGGTGAGGCAGCAGGGGTATGAACGAAATTTCGCCGAAACTGTCAGCACTGGTGGTGGCACACAATGAAGAGGCTGATCTGGATGACTGCCTGACGTCACTGGCCTTTGCCGATGACCTTGTTGTGGTGCTTGATCGCTGCACCGATGGCTCGCTCGATATTGCGCGGCGCCATAACGCGCGGATCGCGGAGGGGGCCTGGGAGATAGAAGGCGAGCGCCGCAATCTTGGGATCGAGATGTGTGAAGGCAACTGGATTCTTGAGGTTGATGCCGATGAGCGTGTGAGCCCGTCGCTGGCAGCAGAGGTTCGCGAGACGATCTCGACGTCACCTTTTGGACACTTTCTGATTCCCTATCACAACTATGTTGGAGACCGGCTAATCGAGTTTGGCTGGGGCCCGGGCTGGGGGGTGAGCGCGACTGTCCGCCTGTTTGCGAAAGACGCAGAACACGGGTCGGCAAAGTCGTGGGGTGATCAGAGAATTCATCCCGCGCTCGTTCTGAAAGGACCTTTGGGACGATTGAACGAACCGATGATTCATTATGTGGATCGGGACATTTCAGACATGCTCGCGCGGCTGGATCGATATACGACTGCGCGTGCGCGTGATCTCAGAGCGTCCGGAGATATTGGTAGTTTCCGTCACAACATTCGCCGCATATTTTCGCGGTTCTGGAAGTGCTATGTCAGGCGCCGAGGGTATCGTGAAGGTCAGTACGGGTTTCTCATCGCGTTGATGGCAGGCCTGTATCCGATCCTGAGTTATCTCAAGGCCAGTCTCGAGGATAAGTAACCGTAGTGCGTTTGTTGCAAACCATGGCCGGGGCGGAAGTTGGGGGTGCCGAAGCCTTCTTCGTTCGACTGGCGATTGCCTTCAAGAAGACTGGCGTGGATCAGAAGGTCGTTATTCGTCGGGATACGTCACGCGCGCGGGCTTTGCGTGCTGGCGGTGTCGAGCCGGTGGAGTTGCCATTTGGTGGGCGCATGGATTTTCGAACCCGCCCGGCGCTCCAACGCGAAATTGATCGGCACCGCCCTGATGTCATCCTGAGCTGGATGAGCCGAGCCAGCTGGGCCACGCCTGCCGCGCGAAAGCCAAACAACTATAAGCTCATCGCGCGTTTGGGTGGGTACTATGATTTGAAATATTACCGACATTGCGACTACCTGATTGGCAACACTCAGGACATTGTCGATCACATTGTCCGTGAAGGTTTTGACCCGGCACGCGCTGTGTATCTGCCAAACTTCGTACATCGTCCGACCACTGAGGTGGTCTCTCGACTGGGCTTTGACACCCCAATCGATGTCCCGCTTCTGCTTGCGATGGGCCGTCTTCATGAAAACAAAGGCTTTGATGTGCTTCTGCGCGCGATGGTCGATCTACCTGATCATTGGTTGTGGATTGCCGGAGAGGGCCCTGAAGGGGCGGCACTCTCGAAGCTGGCCGAAGAGCTGGGTGTCGACGGCCGGGTGCGCTTTTTGGGGTGGCGTGATGATGCCGACGCATTGATGCAGGCCTGCGATCTGTTTGTCTGTTCGTCGCGTCATGAGCCGCTCGGGAATATTGTCCTGGAGGCCTGGGCTGCCGGGAAGCCCGTCGTTGCTGCATCAGCAGCAGGGCCGGCGGGATTGATCGGCGATGATGAAGCGGGGTTGCTGGTGCCGCTGGAAGACGCGCGTGCTGTGGCAGATGGGGTTTTGCGCTTGTCCCGTGAGCCCGAGTTGGCCTCGACGCTTGCAGCCGAAGGTTTCGCCCGCTTTGAACGCGACTACACAGAGGACGCGGTGGTCGCGAAGTACCTCGCCTTCTTTGAGAGTGTTGGTTAGCCATGTGCGGGATTGCAGGACTGATGGCCGTGGGGGGCGCGGAAGCTGATTCCGACACACTCGATCGGCTGATCGCAGCACTTCGTCATCGTGGACCGGATGGTGAAGGTTCTTATGCCGCACGTAATGTCGCGCTTGGCCAAACACGGCTCGCCATTATCGACCTCGAAACTGGTAATCAGCCGCTATATGAACCGGGCGGAGCCGTGCTGGTCGCGAACGGTGAAATTTACAACTACCTCGAGCTCCGTGACGAACTTGGAACGGATGGGTTCGCCACCCGTTCGGACTGTGAGCCGCCGCTGCATCTGTACCGGCGCTATGGACTGGATTTTGTCGATCATCTGCGGGGCATGTACGCCATCGCCCTTTATGACCCGATCGAAGGTCAACTCGTTCTGTCCCGTGATCCGTTCGGTATAAAGCCGCTATATTACGCGCAGACAAGCGCCGGGTTCGCGTTTGCATCTGAACCTCAGGCCCTGATCGAAGCCGGTTTGGTGACGCCCGAAGTCAATGCTGAGGAACGCCTCGAGCTTTTCCAGTTGCAGTTCACAACTGGTGCTTCGACGATCTTCAAGGGCATCAACCGTGTCTTGCCAGGTGAGTCGGTGGTTGTCCGGGATGGCCGTATCGTAGCGCGCCGACGTCGGGTCGCCTTGCCAGCTGAAGGCGAGGCACCGTGGTCTGAAGCCGAGGCCCTGGAACGGCTGGACGCTGCGCTTCGAAATAGCGTGGAGGTGCATCAGCGTTCTGATGTTCCCTACGGCATGTTCCTGTCCGGCGGCGTCGACAGTTCGGTGCTGCTGGCGCTGATGGCAGAACTGAACGATCAGCCGGTTCACGCGTTTACAGCTGGTTTTCTCGGGACCTCCGTCGGGGATGAACGCGACCATGCGCGCGCGGTTGCCAAGGTGGCGGGCGCGCAAACTGTTGATATCGCGATCAGCGCAGATGATTTCTGGCGCGACTTGCCGCGCATCGCGGGGGCCATGGATGACCCGACGGCTGACTATGCCATCGTGCCGACGTTCCTTCTGGCAGAAGCAGTCCGTCGGGAAGGGCTCAAAGTTGTTCTGACGGGCGAAGGCGGGGACGAACTCTTTGCAGGTTACGGCCGCTATCGAAGTGCGACCCGTCCCTGGTGGCAAGGCGGGCGTGCCATGCGTTCGCGCGGTGTATTCGACGGTCTGGGTGTTTTGCGTGAAACACCCACCGGCTGGCGGGATGGTTTCACCGCTGTCGAGCAAACGGTCGATACCGGTGCCATGACTCGTCTGCAAGTCGCACAGGCGACCGATTGCGCCGATTGGCTGCCCAATGATCTGTTGCTGAAGGTCGACCGTTGTCTCATGGCCAATGGCGTTGAAGGGCGCACGCCTTTTCTGGATTCAGAAGTCGCTTCGGTTGCCTTCCGGTTACCCGATGCGCTCAAGATTCAGGACGGGCGTGGCAAGTGGCTCTTACGGCGCTGGCTTGATAATGCGATGCCGGAAGCCCGTCCTTTTGATCGGAAACGTGGCTTCAGCGTGCCGGTGGCAGAGTGGATCGAAGCCGCTCCGCCAGAGATCGGCGCCTTGGTGGCGCGTCAGCCGGGTGTGGCCGAAATGTGCGAGCCGCGCGCGGTCGAGTCTCTCTTTGCCAAGAAGGGCAAACGTCAGGGTTTTGCGGCATGGCTGCTGTTGTTTTACGCGCTTTGGCACAATCATCATGTGCTTGGCCTCCATGATGTGGAAAATGTCCGCGATGCGCTTGAAACCGGGCGAAAGGCTGCCTGACCATCGTCCTGTGTGCGACTGGCATCAGCCAGGCTATTTTCTGCGTGTCTCGCAGGACGAGCCAAGCCGTCTGCACGGCTGACTTTGTGTGCCAGAAATCCTATATTCCGATTATAAATTGTGCGCTGCACATATTGGGGAACAAGGCCCGAGCGGCCTGCCAGAAGGAGAATTGCCATGACAGCCTGTATCGTCGGTTGGGACCACCTTAAGTTCGGAAAGCGCGAAGGCGAAGATATTGAGGACATGATTGTCAGTGTGGCGACCGGTGCCATGCGTGATGCTGGTGTTGAGCCCAAGGACGTGGATGCGATTTATCTCGGGACCTTCGGTGGTGGATTCGTCCGTCAGGAATTCCCGGCCTCACTGGTGCTGCAGGCCCATGATGATCTGCGCTTTAAACCTTCGACCCATGTTGAGAATGCGTGTGCCACAGGGTCGGCTGCGATCTATCAGGGAATCAACCATATCGCTGCCAAACGTGGCCGCATTGTGCTCGTGGTTGGGGTCGAAAAAATGACCGAGGTCGGTGGTGAAGTGCTTGGCGGTATTCTTTCCAAGGCTTCCTATCTGCGCGAAGAATCAGCCTCCAGTTTTGCCGAGATTTTTGGCCAGATCACGGATGCCTATTTCCAGAAATACGGCGATAAGTCTGACGCGCTGGCAATGATCGCAGCCAAGAACCACAAGAACGGCTGTGACAATCCCTATGCGCAGATGCAGAAGGATCTCGGCTATGAGTTCTGCCGCAACGTATCGGACAAGAACCCGTTCGTGGCGGGTCCGCTCAAACGCACGGATTGCTCGCTTGTGTCTGATGGGGCAGCCGCCATCGTTCTCAGCGATGTCGATACGGCCTTGAAGATGGACAAGGCCGTTTACTTCCGCGCCGCTCAGCATGTGCAGGATTACCTCCCGATGTCGCGCCGCACGGTGATTGATTTTGAGGGACCGGCTGAGGCGTTCTCGCGGGCCTTTGCCGAGGCGGGTATCTCGGTTGGCGATCTCGGTTTTGCCGAAGTGCATGACTGCTTCACCAGTGCCGAATTGCTGTCCTATGAGGCCATGGGGCTGACGGCGAAGGGAGAGGGTGAGACGGCGATCAAGGAAGGTTGGGTCTATGCCGACGGCAAGCTGCCGGTGAACCGTTCGGGTGGTCTGAAGTCCAAAGGGCATCCGCTGGGCGCAACCGGTCTTTCGATGCACGCGATTGCTTCGATGCAGCTGACCGGAACTGCTGGTGATCTCCAGCTCGACAGCCCGAAACTGGGCGCCGTATTCAACATGGGTGGCTCGGCCGTTTCCAGCTATGTCTCGATCCTCGAGCCATTGCGCTAGAATAATTTTCCGGCGCGACCGCATGTCTTCGGGCAGGCGGTCGCGCCGTTTCTTTTTTGGAGGATGAGTCTATGGGTGAAACCTTTAAGGCGCTGGTCCTTGATCAGGTCGATGATGCGTTTTCGGCCGAGTTTCGAGATGTTGCGGTCGACGATTTGCCTGAAGGTGACGTCACGGTTGCTATCGAATATTCGACCATCAACTACAAGGATGGCCTCGTCATCAACGGCAATGTTGGTCGTCTGGTGCGTGAATTTCCTCATATTCCCGGCATCGACTTTGCGGGAACCGTCGAAGCGTCGGATTCCGATGCTTTCAAGCCCGGGGACAAGGTTGTTCTGACCGGCTGGCGCGTTGGCGAAGTGCATTGGGGTGGGCTCGGGCAGAAGGCCCGGGTCAAGGCGGACTGGCTGGTGCCGTTGCCTGAAAAACTCTCACCGAAACAGGCGATGGCAGTTGGCACCGCCGGGTTCACCTCGATGCTGTGTGTCGATGCGCTCGAAGCCCATGGTCTGGTTCCCGGGAATGGTGAGGTCCTGGTGACCGGTGGCGCCGGTGGTGTGGGCAGTGTGGCGATCGCAATTCTCGCGCAGCGTGGGTACGACGTCGTCACATCCACGGGCCGACGGGCCGAAGACGGATTTCTCAAAGACCTGGGTGCGGCCGAAATCATCGACCGCGCCGATCTGTCGGAAGCCGATTCGCGCCCGCTTGAGCGCGAACGTTGGGCCGGATGCGTGGACACCGTCGCAGGAAAAACACTTTCGACGGTCCTCGCGCAAATGAAGTATGGCGGCTCGGTTGCGGCCTGCGGTCTGGCCGGAGGCAATACTCTTGAGACCACCGTGCTGCCGTTCCTCTTGCGGGGTGTGAATATTCTCGGGATCGATTCTGTCATGCAGCCCGCTGAAAACCGCACGCGCATCTGGCAGCGTATTGCCGATGATTTGCCGTTGGAGAAGCTTGATGCGCTCACCAATGTCATATCTCTCAATGATGTCCCGGATGTGGCCAGTGCCATCCTGAAAGGTCAGGTTCGCGGTCGAACAGTGGTGAATGTCAACGCCTGACGCTATTCCCGTCATCAACGCTCTCTTAACCCGGCGGTGATAAAACCCCGGTTCGGTCGGGAGAGCGAGATATGCGTGACGTTCGAATGAACGCTTCAAAATGGATGCTGGTGGCTGTCTGACGTCAGCGCCTATGGAACAAACTAGCCGGATTTCATAAGGGAGGATTTCTGGCTCATCGTAGTGACCGAAGGGAACGAAGATGAGACAGAAATCGCAGACCCGCCAGACGGGTGCCGCCAAGGCGATCAAGGACATCCGCCGGGCAACGCGCAAGCAATATTCTGCTGAAGAGAAGATCCGCATTGTGCTGGACGGATTGCGTGGTGAAGAAACGATCGCGGAGCTTATGCCGCCGGGAAGGCATTGCGCAGAGCATTTATTACAAGTGGTCGAAAGAGTTTCTTGAAGCTGGCAAGCGTCGACTTGCGGGTGATACGGCTCGTGCGGCTTCTACGGGCGAGGTTCAAGCCCTTCGCCGTGAAGCACGTGATTTGAAGGAGGTTGTTGCTGAGCAGACCCTGGAGCTCAGGTTGCTTAAAAAAAGCATGACCGCGGATGGGGGAGACGACGAATGAGATACCCCGCATCTGAGAAACTTGAGATCATCCGCCTTGTCGAGCAGTCTCACCTGCCCATCAAGCAGACGCTGGACAAGCTAGGTATCCCCCGCACCACGTTTTATCGCTGGTATGACCGCTATCAGCTTGGTGGTCCGGAGGCCCTGGAAGATCAATCGCCCAGGCCATCGCGGGTCCGGAACCGCATTCCTGATGACGTTCGCCGGCGGATCGTTGCCCTGGCCCTGGATGTGCCGGAACTGTCTCCTCGCGAACTGGCAGTACGCTTCACTGATACAGAAAGCTACTTTGTCTCAGAGGCTTCCGTCTATCGCCTGCTTAAATCCCTTGATCTGATTACCAGCCGTGCATTCATCGTCATCAAGGCGGCTGATGAGTTCAAGGAAAAGACGACGGCGATCAATCAACTGTGGCAGACCGACTTCACCTATCTGAAGGTCATCGGCTGGGGCTGGATGTACTTATCGACGATCCTTGATGATTACTCGCGCTATATCATTGCCTGGAAGCTGTGCACGACCATGAAGACCAGCGATGTGACCGAGACGCTGAACCTCGCCTTGCAGGCATCAGGACTGTGATCAGGCCCATGTCGTGCACAAGCCGAGACTGTTATCGGACAATGGCTCCAGCTACGTCTCTGGTGAGCTGGCGGAATGGCTGGATGACAAGAAAATGGGAGCACGTCAGGGGTGCACCGTATCATCCGCAAACTCAGGGCAAGATCGAACGATGGCATCAGACCCTGAAGAACCGCATCCTGCTGGAGAACTACTTCTTCCCGGCAGATCTTGAGGCGCAGATCGAGGCGTTCGTCGATCATTACAACCATCAACGCTACCACGAGAGCATCAACAACCTCACCCCTGCAGACGTCTACTTCGGGCGGGGCCAAGCCATTTTAAAACAACGGGAAAGGATCAAACGGAAAACGATGGAGACCCGGCGCTTGCAATACCGCAAATACGCCGCTTAATATCTTGAACCAGATGAGCCAGATCCTCCCTTAGATCAGGCCGCTAGTTGTTCCAATTTATATGACGACGGACACTCTCCGTTCCGCTGGGAGGGCTGAGATGCGCGCGCTTGTCACGGGCGGCGCCGGGTTCATTGGCTCAGCGCTGGTGCGCGCCTTGGCCAAGAATGGCGTTCCCGTGGCCTGCCTCGACGCGCTCACCTATGCCGGAAACCGGGAAAACTTGTCTGAGATATCGGAAATGCCGGATTTTGAGCTTCTGGAGGCTGATATTCGTGACGTTGCGGCTGTCGGAAACCTGCTGCGAGCGTTTCGGCCAACCGTTGTTTTTCATCTGGCCGCAGAGACCCATGTGGACCGTTCGATCGATGACCCCGCGCGCAGCTTTGAAACCAATATCGTCGGAACTTATGCTCTCCTGTCCGAAGTCACGGCCTTTTGGCGCACTCTGAATGATGCCGAGGCTGAAGAATTTCGCTACCTTCAGGTTTCGACAGATGAGGTGTTTGGCAGTGCGGGTGCCAATGAGGACTTTGTTGAAAGCACCCGTTACGCTCCCAATTCGCCTTATGCAGCTAGCAAAGCATCTGCCGACTATCTGGTGCGAACATGGGCGATGGCTTTTGGTCTGCCTGTTCTGATCGGTCACGGGGCAAACACCTACGGTCCCTATCAGTTCCCGGAGAAATTGATTCCGCTCATGACGCTCAACGCAATTGAGGGCCGGAATTTGCCAATATATGGCGACGGCACGCAGGTGCGGGACTGGATACACGTCGATGATCATGTCGCTGGTTTGCGCGCGATTGCTGAACGCGGCCAGGTCGGGGAGAGCTACATCGTAAGTGCACGCAACCCATTGACCAATCTGGACGTTGTTCGCGGGGTCTGCCAAGCGCTTGATGCGATAGGTGATGCGGATGTTGATCACGCGGAACTGATTGAACATGTGGCTGACCGCCCGGCGCATGACCAACGTTATGTTTCAGACCCGATAAAGATTGAGAGTGAGCTCGACTGGCACCCGACTGTTTCGTTCCAGGAAGGCCTTGTGCGAACCGTGACATGGTATCTTGAGAACACGGATTGGTGGGAACAAACCCGCGACCGCTATGACCGTATACGTCTTGGTCTGGGGCAGGCAGCACAATGAAGGGAATTATTCTGGCAGGCGGGCGTGGTGAGCGCCTGTTTCCGATCACCCGGGCGATCAGCAAGCAATTGCTGCCGGTCTATGACAAGCCGATGGTGTTCTATCCACTGTGTTCTCTGATGCGCTGTGGGATCCGGGAGGTTCTGATTATCACCCGTCCGGATGAAGTGGAGAGGTTCCGCGAACTGCTCTCCGACGGAACCCAATGGGGGATGGAAATATCATACGCGGCACAGAGCGCGCCCGGCGGTATTGCCGAAGCGCCCCTGATCGCTGCGGATTTCCTGGGTGAAGAACCCTTCGCGCTCGCGCTGGGTGACAATATCTTCTGTGGCATCGAATTCGATTCATGCCTTGATAGGGCGGTCGCAGAACACGACGGCGCGACAGTGTTCGTCAAACAGGTCGAACATCCGGAACGCTACGGTGTTATTTCGTTTGATGGGGACGGCGTACCGCAGAAGATTGTTGAAAAACCGACCGAGCCAGCCTCGCCCTTTGCGGTCACCGGTCTCTATCTCTATGACAATGCCGCTATTGCGATGGCACGCGCGCTCAAGCCATCTGTGCGCGGAGAAATTGAGATTACCGAGATCAATGATCAGTATCTTCGGCAGAGCCGTCTCTCGGTCGTGCAGCTTCCCGACAGTGTGTCATGGCTCGATATGGGGACACCGCAGGGTTTGCTTGAGGCGAGCCGGCTTGTCGAAGCCGAGCAGCGGACACCTGGTGTGCGGATTGGTGTTCCTGAACAGGTGGCATTGCGCAGCGGTTGGATTGACTCCGAAGCCGCCATGCGCATCGCGGCTTCTTATGGCGACAACGATTATGGGCGCTACCTACGTCAACTCGTGGAGAGCGGTTAAGCCATGACTGCGCCGTTTTTGCTTATAGGCGCCACTGGTCAGATCGGTCGCAACATCCTGCGGCACACAGGAGATCGCCCCGTTGTGGCGCTCGCGCGTCGCGCTGAAGATGTGTCTGCTGGGCCTCAAACCTCCGTGGTTCGATGTGATCTGGCTGAATCCTTGCCAGATATCGCTGAGGGTTGGCCATTGGAGGCGCTGGCCACGACCCCTGTCTGGGCGTTGGTGCCGCATTTTGACAGTCTTGCGGATCGTGGTGTCCGGCGAATCGTCTGTTTCAGCACCACATCGATTTTCGGAAAATCCGGCACACGCAACGCTCGCGAAAGGGGGGCGGTTGATCGTATTGCCGAAGCAGAACGTGTTCTCCAGCTGCGCGCTGTTGAGCGCGGCGTTGGGCTTACAATCCTGCGCCCAACGCTGATTTATGGTGAGGGACAGGATAAGACGATTTCTGCCGCCGGCCGATTCATTGCGCGGTTCGGCGTCTACCCGGTCTATGGAGAGGCTATGGGAAAACGACAGCCGGTCCATGCCGATGATCTGGCCGCAGCTGCTCTTCTGGCGTTGGCCGATGAAACAACGATTGGTCGGACCTACGCTTTGGGCGGTGCAGATATCTTGACCTATCGCGATATGGTGGAACGGATTTTTGCAACGCTCGAAAAGCCATCCCGGATACTGCGTGTGCCAATGTTGCCGGCAATTCTGGACGTTGCGGGACGCGTGACGCCGGGAAGCGAACTGACGGGCGATGTTGCACGCCGGATGAACCTCGATCTCGATTTTGATGACGGAACGGCCGCGCGAGAGTTCGGCTATAAGCCGCGACCCTTTTTGCAGGGCGGCAAAGCGGACCTTATGGGGTCGTCCTTCTAGAGCTGAAGCGCGCGAAGGCCATCTTCCAGGGCAATGCGCGGCGACCACCCGGGAAGCGGCGCGCCTTCCCATGGGATCATGACTTCTCCCGGACGATGCGGCATTGAACCCCACTCAATTGTGGCATTGGACCCGGTGGCAGATATCCAGGTTTGGGCCAGTTCGCGCAGCGTGATGGCCGCGGGTGAGGGGAGCGTAAAACTGCTGCGCCCGGTCAGGTCCCCTGATGTGAGCAGGTTTCCGGCATGGATAAACCCGTCGATGATGTCGTCCACATGAACAGTGTGAAGTTTCTGGTCGCCCGGTGAGGCCTTCAGCGTCTGACCTTGTGCCGCAGTCTCGGCAAGGACGTTCAGAAACTTTCGACGCGGATCGCCGGGACCATAACTGTCATAAATTTTGAGTGTGATCGCATGCAGTCCCGTTGTGCGGGTATAGTAGTCGATCATCTCGTCCGCTGCTTGCTTGGTTGCCGCATACAACGTGTTTGGAGAAGGTGTGGGATCGCCCGACGGACTGCCGGCATGTTGCCAGGCGGTCCCTGCTGAAATGAGCGCCTTGCAGTCTGAGTTGTCGGGTCGCCTCGCAGAGTTTCGCGGTCATTTCGACATTGTCGGAGATGAGTGTTGGGATGTCTTCGGGGCGGTGCTGCGCGATATATTTGGCCGCAAGATGGAACACGACATCAGGTTTGGCATGGGCCAGTGCTTCAGTCATGCCCTTGGCGCTGCCGTCTGTCGAAATGACGGATGTGTCCTTCTTCAATTGGCGTCACGGCCAGGTCGGACGAGGTGGTGCGAACCAGCGAAGATGTTCTGATGCCACACGATACAAGCCGTGCGCACAGATGCCCGCCCAGGAAGCCCGTCGCGCCGGTCACAAGAGCGGATGAAAAACGTGGTGCTGTCCGGTTGTCGCTCATGGCGTCAATGTCCGTGCCTGTGCGATGAACGCATCAACATTTTCGTAGAACAAATCCATGTGCTGATCGATTTTCGCGTCGGGCCAGTTCCACCATGCGATTTTCGTGAGAGCGGCCACCTGCGCATCTTCAAAGCGCATACGGCTTTGGCGCGCCGGAACGCCGGTGTTGACCGAAAACGGTGCGATATCTCGGGTCACAACAGCACCGGCACCGATGATCGCGCCATTCCCTATGGTGACACCGCTGAGAATCATGGCGCGTGCTCCGACCCACACGTCATGGCCGATTGTGATCGGCCCCCGGGTTATCGCATCCACGTTTTCGGATGGGGCAGCGCGCATGCTGCGAAATGGATAGGTGGATGGCAGGTCTGTCCGGTGATCGGTACGGCAAAACACCAGAACTTCCGGCCCGAAAGAACAGTAATTGCCAACGGTTACCGGACAATCGGGCGAAAGACCGGCAAAGCTGTTGCGGTCCAGACCGTATGTGCCTTTTCCCAGTGTGACATAGTCGGGGAGAACGCGCCGTCGCGGCGGCGCACCGAACAGACGTTTCAGGCTATGGCCGATGCCGCCCATGTTTAGCGGCCACCGTCAAAATCGGGATACGCGGCGTCACGTGGGGCGATTGTTGCGGGTGTGACCGGCCAATGGATTCCGAAGGCGGGGTCATCCCATCGCACGCCGCGCGCGAGATCGGGGACATACCGTGCGCCCATCAGATACTGAACGTCGCTGTCGTCCTCGAGCGTGATGAAGCCGTGCGCACAGCCAGCAGGGACCACCAGCGCGTTTTGTTCTTCCGGGGACAACTCTGCGGAAACCCACTGGCAAAATGTATCTGAGCCCGGCCGCAGGTCGACAGCCACATCGAATATGCGACCCCGCGTGCACCTTACGATCTTGGGGTCGGGTTGAGGTTCCCCCTGATAGTGCATCCCGCGCAGCGTTCCGCGGGTCTTGTTGCGAGAGATGTTCATCTGCACCGGGTCGAAGTTCAGTCCGGCTGCGCCAAACTCATCTGCGCAATAACTGCGTGCGAAGTCACCGCGATCATCTGCAATCGGTTCGGTTTCCAGCATCAGGACACCTTCGATGGCCGTCGCGGTAAATTTCATGGCAGGATCGTCAACTCGGGAACCGCGATGACAAAATCGCCATCCCAGTCGCGAACATAGGCGTGGTCCGAAGTGATTTCGGTTTTGAGATTCCACGGCAGGATCAAAACGTGGTCGGGCTTGGCCTCTTTCAGGTGTTCGGGCGCCATGATCGGAATGCGGCTTCCCGGTAGCAGATGGTCCTGCTTGTGGGGACTGACATCTGCCACAAAGGATATCTGGTTCGCGGTTACACCGCAGAAGTTCAATAGCGTGTTTCCCTTGGCCGCTGCCCCATAAGCTGCGACCTGTTGCCCGTTATCGGCAGCTAGTTTCAGGAATTTCTGCAAGCCTTCGCGCACGGCCTCAACGCGTGGCTGGAAGCTTGTGTAAATGTCGACTTTATCGAGCTGGGCCTGGCTTTCTGATGCCCGGACACTTTTCAGACCATCGCTTTCCCCGCGATCGGGTCCGTCAGACCGGCCAGCGAAGATGCGTAGGCTGCCGCCATGTGTCGGCAGTTCCTCGACGTCGAAAAGCTTTAATCCATGGCGTGCAAAAACACGCTCGACGACCAGCAGAGAGAAATACGAATAGTGTTCGTGATAGATCGTGTCGAACTGCACATCTTCGATCAGCCGGAGAAGGTGCGGGAACTCCATGGTCAGGACGCCGTCCTTGGCGAGCAGGATCGACAGGCCTTCCACAAAATCATTCAAATCGGGGACATGGGCCAGCACGTTGTTGCCGGCCAACAGGTCGGCATGGATGCCTTCATCCCGCAGGGATTTGGCGAACCCGGCTCCGAAAAAAGCTGTGCGTGTCGGAACGCCTCTGGCTTCGGCTGCTTCTGCAACATTGGCTGCCGGTTCGATGCCCAGCACAGGAATATTCTGATTGGCAAAATGCTGGAGGAGATACCCGTCATTGCTCGCAACTTCGACGACCGAGCTTTTGCTGTTCAATTCGAACCGCGCGATGGCCATATCGGCGTATTTGCGGGCGTGCTCGACCCAACTCTGCGCATAGGAGGAGAAGTAGGCGTAGTCGGAAAAAATGTCTTCGGCCGGTACAACGTCTTCGACCTGAACCAGCAGGCATTCACCACACACGCGCGCATGCAGGGGATAGGAAGGGTCCTCGGTCAGCGTGGTGTCGGGTGCGACGTAGCTGTTGGCCAGAGGTGTGCGGCCAAGATCCGCAAAAGTATGGGTCAGTTCGGTGCCGCAGAACCTGCAGTTGGGATTGTTCATATCTGTGATGCCGGCGTCAGGTCAGAGAAACGGGAGATTTGCTCACTTACGAGTTCCCGTGCAGGTTTACCGCCCATCAGGCCTGCGTGCCAGTCTGCGGTCCAGTCGATGGCTTCTTCCTGCGTCAGGCAGGGCTCCCAGCCAAGTGTCTTTGTCGCGAGGCTCGCGTCGAGTGCGAGGTGCGCGGCTTCGCTGGGCCCGGTGCCTGGCACGCCATCCCAGTTTTCGGCTTCTATGCCGGCAGCGCGAACGCGGTCCAGCGCGCGCTCCACCAGCCATTGGACCGGTTTTGCTTCGGTTGTGCGTGGCCCGAAGTTGAGTGTTTTGGGTTTTTCTCTCTCAGAGTCCCCTGACAGCACCTCGATATAGGCCAGGTATCCGGCAAGGACGTCGAGAACATGCTGCCATGGCCGGGTCGCGGCAGGATTGCGAACCTCCAGCACCGTGCCGTTCTCAATGGCCCGAAACAGATCGGGCAGAATCCTGTCTTCCGACCAATCGCCACCGCCAATGACGTTGCCCGCGCGCGCTGTTCCCAGCCGGGCCGAGCCGTCACGATTTTCAAGCAATCCACGTCGCCAACCGATGGCGATTGTCTCCTGTGCGGCCTTGGAGCCGCTATAGGGGTCGTTGCCCCCCAAGGGGTCGCTCTCGATGAAGGGGCGACCGGAATTGTCGTTGCGATAGCATTTGTCGCTCGTGATCACGAGGATTGCGCTTAGGTCCTGGCAGGGCTCCAGCATCTCAAGCAGGTTGCCCGTGCCCTGTACGTTCGTGGCGTACGTGCCATGCGGATCGACAAAGCTGCGCCGGACAAGCGACTGCGCGGCCATATGGATGACAACTTCGGGGTTGGTATCAGCACATGCCGTCCGGAGGGCGTCCCGGTCCCGCACATCACCAATGATCGACCTGACCGATGACAATTTTCCCAAATCGCGGAACAGGTTTGCGCCGGGGTCTGGTTCAAGTGCGAATCCGGTGACATCAGCACCCATTTCCTCTAGCCAGGCGCACATCCATGCCCCCTTGAAGCCGGTATGCCCGGTCAAAAGAACGCGGCGATTGCGCCAGAATTCGATATTGGGTGCGGTCATGGCGTGCGTTGGTCCAGCGGTAAGGGGCGTGCGCGACGTGTCGTGCGTGATGCCGGTATACCCAACAAATACCCCAATGTTCCACACAAGCGTGCCAAATCGCGCCACGTCTTGCTGCGGTCAACGCGCAGGATATTGCCGAGTGCCTTCAAGGCGTAGTGGCCGATGAGGGACCAGGCGAGACGATTTCGTGCGCCGGCACCGCGGCACTTGTCTTCGAGATAAAGCCGGGACCAGGCCATGTGCCAGAATTTTTCCCACCGGTAATGTGCGCTGGGGCGGACGGACCCGCCCCCGGCATGGCGGACAACGGCACCGGGGACCAGTATTGCACTATGTCCCGCGGCGCGCAGGCGCATGCAGAAATCATCATCTTCATAGTAGAGGAATATAGCCTCATCGAACGGGCCGATTTCCTCCAGAGCCGACATGCGGAGAAGAACCACCGCGCCGGAGAGATAGGCTGCGCAAACCGGACCGTCAGGTGGCGTCTCGTGTGTGCGGGACGGGTAGTTTCTTCGCGCAAACATCTCCACATCATGAGCCGGCTCGTCAGCACCCGCAGCATCCAGCACCCGCGGAGAGAGTAGAGCCGCATCCGGGTATTGGTCGGCGGCCTCGAGAAGCTTGGCGATGGCATCCGTGTTGGTCTGTGAGTCCGGGTTGGCCAGAAGCGCAAACTCCCGGCTGACCTCGGATAGACCCTGGTTGGCGCCCGCGCCGTATCCGACACCCGTTTTGTTGCGGCGGATTTTTGCGCGGGGCGTGATCCCCGTGACGATGTCCAGAGTGTCGTCATCGCTGGCATTGTCGACGAGGATAACCTCGGCCGACGCACCGATTTCGGCGAGACACGCGGCAATGACGGCCGCGCTGTGATGGGTCACCACGACAACAGAAACCCGGCTCCAGGGATTTGGAGAAGGCTCAGAGTGAGGGGTGTCTATGTTGGCTGCTGTCGGCACGCCTTTGGGTGTCCTGCTGGTGTCATTTATGGCGGGATTTTGGCCTTCGGACCCGCGCCGGGACAAGCATGCCGGCTAGCTGGTGATCAGTTCTTTGGCTGTTTTGAACAAGGCGCCGTCAGGATCTGCGAGGGTTTCGAGGACGCTGAAGTGATTTGTACCGAAAACGCTGTTGATCCGCACGTTTGTGCCCTGACGGCGGCAATGTGCAGCAAATTCCTCGGCCTGACGGTGAAACTCCCTGCCTTCATGTGCGCCAAGGCTGATCACTGTGTCTGCCTTGGCCCATGGCTGATTGAACATTGGACTGAGCATCGCCGCTGTTGCGGCATCGAGTCCGAGGGGGTCGCCAATGGGCGTATGACGAATGGGTTCAAGATCGAACACACCGCTAATGGGCATGCCGCGATGCACCAAATTGCTGGGCAGATCATCGCCAAAAGAGGCCCAGTCTGTCGTCAGCACGACACCGGTGAGATGTCCCCCGGCCGAGTGTCCGCAGACCATGATGTGATCCCGGTTGAAGCCAAGCTCTTCACCATTGCGCCAGAGATGGGCAAAGGCGCGGCGAATCTGGTCGACGAGCTGCTCAAGCGTGACCGAGGGACAAAGAGCGTACTCGATATTGGCAAAACCAATTCCCGCCTCAACAAAGGAGTCCGCGAGGAAAGCGTAATCCTTCTTCTCGTTCCACTGCCAGTAGCCGCCATGGATAAACGCGAAGAGCGGTGGGTTTTCGTTTTCTGGCAGGAACAGGTCGAATGTTTCGCGCGGGCCGTCGCCGTATCTGAGGTCGATTGACGCTTCGCTGTATTTTGCACGGACTGCATCGCTGCGCGTTGTCCAGTCAGCAGCAAAATCTTCGTAGTCATGAACCTTGCCGCGATTGTTGTACTCGGCATACAGGGTGTCGGCTTCGTAATCGAGATAGACAGTGTCGCGCATGGTTACGTCCTCTGTTTTGTGGTCAGCGTTCAATGCCACCTATTGTCTCATAGAGACGGCACAGGGCGGCAGTGTCTATATCGTACATGCCCATGCCTACGGCTGCATGGTGCATTTGCAGAGCCGTCTGGAAGATGGGGGCGGGGAAGTGCATGTCCTGCGCGAATTCCCCGATAACCGGCCCGTCCTTGGAGGCCATTCCGAAATTTCCGCGTGAGGAGGTGTAGTCCTCGCTCACCATCATCGGGCCGCGGATTTCCCAAAGCACGGAATTTGCCGCGCTGTCCTTCACCAGGTCGAAAACATCATCCGCCGCGAGACCGGCCTTAAGGCCCATCGCCATGGCTTCGGCATTGGCTGCTGTCATCACGCAGACGAGGTGGTTGATCACGAACTTGATCTTGCTGGCATTTCCGAACGGCCCGACAAAGCTGTGCTTTCGGGTGAAGGCCGAGATGACGTCGGCATGGGGTGCAAAGGCGGCTTCATCGCCGCTCATATAGGCCGTGAGTGTCTTGGCCAGGATCATATCCCGGTTGCCGCTGACTGTACCGTCGATCAGGGTCATGCTCGAATCTGCAACAATGCGCGCGCCGTCTTCTTTCACGGCGATGGGCATCGTGCAGGTGTCGATAACGACAAGACCGGCCTTGCCTGAGGATGTGACGCTGCCCTGACCACTGATCACATCCTGAAAAACCTCAATGGATGGCAGGGAGAGCAAAACCACATCGGATTGTTCGGCAACGTCGCGGGGGCTGCCGGCGCGTTTACCACCATTGGATTCAAGTTCATCGAGAGCGGCGGCACGCACGTCAAACCCGACAACTTCAAACCCCGCTTTGACCAGCATGATCGCGAAAGCTGATCCCATTGCACCAAGGCCCACAACACCCACAATCTTCGACATTATTTTCTCCACGTCTCGCGTTTCTGAATTGGCTTGAAGCCTCTCGGGCACCCTATGTCACCGGCTGGGGAGCACTCTCGTGGCCATGTGGGGGGTCTCATATTGTGAGATTTAGAATTTTGGCTATTTGGTCAAGCTGGCGAGATGACTGAAGGTGTGCGCAATCGATCAAGACGATCGGGCTGCTCCAGGAGAAACCCATGACCACCGAACGCCCCTTTCGCATTGCCAGTCACGACGAATTTCCCATCCTTGATGTTGGTCCCTATCTCGCGGGAAAAGACGGTGCGCTGGAAGCTCTGGCGTTCCAAGTGCGAGATGCGCTCGAACGCGTGGGGTTCATGATGTGGATCAACCATGATCTTGATCAGGATACCATCACGTCTGCGTTTGCCGGGTCAAAGCAGTTTCACGACCTGCCCCATGACGAGAAAATGAAGTTGAAGGTCGATGAGCACCAAAGCGGCTATGTCCCGATGGGGCTGTCGTTGAACAAGAACAGTTCTGTCGATGGCACGAAGGGCCTGAAAACCAATGCGATGGAGAATTTGACCTACTATCAGGATCGTGCGCCCGACGACCCTAAAGTTCTGTCGGGGGAGAGATTCCGCAGTATGAACCGTTGGCCCGACCCGGCGATTGCCCCGGGCTTCCGGGAATCCCAGATGAATTTTCACAGCATGATGACCGAACTTGGCTATCGAATGTTGCCCGTGATAGCGCGTGCGCTTGAGATGCCGGCCGACTATTTCGATGACTATTTCAAGGACCCCTCTGTGGTCGTCCGGATGGTCAAGTATCCAGCCATGGGGGACCTTCGTGACGATCAGTTTGGTTCCGCCTCGCACACGGATGCTGGATTTATGACTATGTTGCCCCAGAGCAATCAACCTGGACTGCAGATCAAAACCCCCGATGGTGAGTGGGTCGACCATCCGACCATGGAGAAGGGGGTTATCGTCAATTCGGGCAATATGTTGCGGCGCTGGTCGAATGATCGCTTTCTGGCCTCGCCCCATCGGGTGACCGCGGCAACAGACGCAGATCGCTATTCGTTGGCCTTTTTCTTCAATCCCGATCTTGATGACGTGATTGTTCCGGTCGAAAGCTGCTGTACCGAAGAAAACCCCCGCAAATATGAGCCGTTGGAATACGGAAACTACTTCGCAGACTATCTTGCCGGGGCGTACAGCAATCAAAAGGGTGCTGCGCAGGCAGCGGAGTAGCCGAAAAAAATCCGCAGATGCCTTCATTGCGCGGGTCTTTTTGAAATGACCGTCCTGAATCCGGGCTGAGCGCTCTGGCATTCGGTTCGGTGTCTCGGTAGTCTGCGCGCCTTATTCAAACAGCAGCAAACCGGGGTAATTCCACATGGCGAAAGTCACACTCGAACAGGCAAACACGATCATTGCAGCCGGACAGGCCAAGGGGCGTGAGATGGGCATTGGCCCGCTCACAATCGTTGTGCTCGACGACGGCGGCCATCTCGTCTCAATGCAGCGCGAAGATAAAAGCGGCATCCTTCGCTTTGAAATTGCCTTTGGTAAGGCGTGGGGCGGTCTCGCCATCGGGCGTTCCTCTCGGGCGAACGAAGCCGATATCCTGACCCGAGAGCATTTCGGTGTGGCGCTGGCCGCTGCATCCAACGGTCGGATTATTCCGGTCGCAGGTGGGGTGCTGATCATGGACAGCGACGGCAACGTTGCCGGTGCGGTCGGTGTGACGGGCGATTCGTCTGACAATGACGAAGCTTGCGCCGTCGCCGGTATTGACGCTGCGGGCCTGACCCCGAAGGTCTAGTTTTCTGTCGGTCGGTCGCTACACTTTTCTTGTGTGGCGGCCGGACCACAGGACGGCAAAGACAAAAATCGACACGGCGCAGATTGTCGTTACGGTTTGCATGATGCCAAGCGGCAACGATGACGTGTGGATCAAACTGGCAACAAAAAACGAAAGCACAAAGGCCCATCCCTGATGGAAAAAGCCGCCAAGCGCAGAAGCCGCGCCGGCAAATGATGGCGGAACGGTGCTGAGCGCGAGTGCGTAGCAATTCGCGAAGACCAGTCCGGTTCCAAAATTTGAGATAAAGATCGACGCGACGATCAGCAGCGGGGTCGCAAGACCGCTTGTGGCCAGGAAGACCTGCATCAAGGCACCCGCGATGCCAAATATGTTCCCCGCCAGAATGATCATGTTGACCGGGATGCGTGTGACGAGGCGACCGGACACAAAACTGGCGATGATGAAACCCGCCGGGATAAACATCACGTAAAGCCCGTAAAGTTGTGGCGAGACCCCCATCACACTGATCAGAACAATGGGCGATGCCGTGATGAAAACCTGGAACGTGCCGCTCTGGAAGCTGATCGTCAGGCTGTAGCCCATAAATTTGCGCTGTCGGAGCAGACTGATATAGCCAACGAGGAGCGCGCTTGGCCGCAATGGGCGGCGGGTTTGGGGCGGAAGTGTTTCGCCAAGAATGCGGAAAGCGAAAAGCAGCACGAGTGCGCTCATGACAGCCGTTGCGAAGAATGTCGAACGCCAGTCAAAGCTTTCCAGTAGCAAGCCCCCGAAAAATGGGGCCATAGCGGGTCCGACACCCAGGGCCATCGCGAGATAAGACATGGCGCGGGCAGCGCTTTTGCCTTCGCTGGTGTCCCTGATGATCGCGCGTCCCACAACGATGGTGGTGCAGGCTCCGGCTGCCTGAACGAACCGGGCCCCCATCAGCTGCCAGATGTCGTTGGAGAGGGCGCAGGCAATGCTTGCAAAGAAAAACAGGGTCAGCCCTGACAGTATAATCGGTCGTCGACCGAATGCGTCTGACAATGGGCCTGCAATCAACTGCATCAATGCGAAGGCGCCAAGATAGGCCGGAATAATCAGCTGGACCTGACCTGAGGTGACCCCCAAATCCAGCGCCATCTCGGGAACGGCGGGCAGATAGATGGTCAGCGCCAGCTGGCTGGCAAACATCATGGCGAACAGGGTTGAGATCGTGCGGAAGCCGGGACCCATGACGCGGCCTAGTACAAACCGGCGCGGCGCGCACGCCCGCGCACCAGTGCCAGCAATGTATCAATCGTGGGTGTGGGAACTTTTGCGATCTCGCCGAGTTCTGCCACCACGGTTATCAGGGCATCGATCTCCATGGGTCGCTCGCGTTCGAGATCCTGAAGAATCGAGGGTTTGAACTCTCCGAGTTCGGCACCAAGTTCGATGCGGTCCTCCACGCTCATGGTCATGGGCAGCCCGAGTGCGTTCCCGACATCTTTGGCTTCCTGCATCATGTTTGCTGCGATCGGGCGCACATCCATGTCGCGCGCAATCTTGATCAGAGTTGCTCCGGTCAGCACGCTGATCGGTCCCATCCCCATATTGCCAATCAGTTTCATCCAGATTTCGCCATGAATATCGTTGGTCGCCTTACCGTTTAGGCCAGAGGCGGTGATTACAGCGGCAAATTTTCCGGCGGCTTCAGATGATGCGCGCGAGGCGCTGCCAATCAGAAACGTATCGCCCGCAGCATGATGGATCACGCCCGGCGCAGGCACTGATGCACCGGCATGGACCACGCAGCCGAGCAGAGACGTCTGGGGGAAAGCGGACTCCAGTACCCCTTCGGGATCGACGGCTTTGAGCCGACGTCCATGCAGGGGTTCTGGCAAGGCGCGACTGAACCACCAGGGAACCCCGTTCATGGCTGATACGATCGTGGTGTTGGCATCGCACAGGGGTGCCAATTTGGGAGCGAGTGCCGGAAGTGCAGGCGCTTTGACGGTCAGAAGGACGACGTTTTGGACCCCCAACGTGCTGGGGTCGTCAGAAGCCGTTATGGGAGAAACGAATTCGGTACTATCAGAAATGTATCTCAATCCGTTCTTCTGGATTGCTGCCAGATGGGCCCCCCGCGCGATCGCAGAAACATCGCAACCGGTCTGCGCCAGTCTCGCTGCAAGCAATCCGCCGATCGCACCAGCGCCAACAATACCGACCTTCATGCTCTGCGGCCGTGTTTAGCGGGCCAGTGCATTATCAACCCATGCGGTATGGGCAAACATTTCAGCGTCGCGGTTGTGGAACCCGATAAGTTGTAGCCCAAGGGGCAGGCCATCAGCTTCGAGTGCCGGGATGGTGATGGCGGGTGCGCCCATGCAGGAAGCAGGTGAGCACATGATCGGGTGTCCGATGTTCTCCAGGCCCACTGGTGCGACCTCGGGTGCTGTGAGGCCAATCACGCCGTCAATTTGCTCGGACAGGGCCAGATACCGCGCCCGGAACCCATCTTTCCACTCGAGAGCCAGATGATAGTCCTCAAGTGTAATTTCATGCGCGCGGACCAGCAGCTTGTTGATACGGTCGTGAAATTCGCCTCCGGATTTTTCATATTCGAAGAATGGCCAGCGCATTTCAAAGGCTGCGATCTCGGCAATGCACCAGTCGGAACGGGCGCAGTCGTCTTCAATCGCCTGCAGCTCGGGGACTGTTGAAGGCTCGACGATCGAAACGCCGGCATTCGACAAGGTGTCGAGTGCGGTTTCAAATGCATCGCGGACACTGGTATCTGCCAGTTCCCAGCCCGGTGTGTACATGCGCAAAAGTCGTTTGGGCATCGTTGCCGCAGGGGCGTCTTCAGGTCCGGTCAAACCGCGAGAACCTGGCACTGGCCCGGCCTCTTGCGCCAGAAACCGAAGCGTCTGCCAGGCATCCTCAAGCGCATGGGCATGTGCACCGACATGCTCGCCCGAGGGAGAAAACGGATGAATGCCATCCTGGCGGATAGCCCCGTAGGTTGGTTTGACGCCAACATGGCCGCAATAGCTCGCGGGACGCAGGACAGACGACATCAATTGTGTACCGATGGCCAGCGGCAGCATTCCGGCACCCACGGCAGCCGCTGAGCCGCTCGATGAGGTGCCCGGCGTGCGGTTGTGGTCATAGGGATTGCGCGTCGGTGTGATCGCACCATAGGCAAATTCTGTTGTCGCTGTCTTTCCGACCAGAACAGCCCCTCCACGACGCAGCGCAGAGGCCACGGCCGAATCTCGCTCGGCCTGCCAGCCGGTAAAGATCGGGCTGCCGGATTGGGTGGGAAGCCCCTCGGTCTGGATGATGTCTTTCAGTCCAATGGGGAGGCCGTCGACGGCAGATAAAGGGTTTCCGGCCTTGTAGCGGGTGTCGGCTTGTGCGGCGGCGAGACGGGCTTCGTCGCGTGCGAGAGTCACAAAGGCATGGAGACTGGGTTCCTGCGTTTCGATCTCGTCGAGAAAGCGTTCCAGGAACGCCGAGGGTGTATCGCGACCGTCCCTGAAATCTTCGCGCGCGGCCCGAAACGAGGCCGCGAAAGCTGGCCCACAGCTATAGGCGGTGGGCCGGCTTTGGGTGTGTGCCAAACTCAAAGGATCTCCAGTACGGATTCGGGCGGTCGACCGATGCGCGCCGCACTCGCGGTTACGACAATTGGGCGTTCCATGAGAATCGGGTGTTTGAGGATGGCCTGTATAATGTCCTCCTCCGACAGCGAGGGGTCAGACAGGTTCATTTCCTTGTAGGCATCTTCGCCCTTGCGCAGCAGGTCCCGCGCAGGAATTCCCAGAAGGTCGAGAATCTGGCGCAACTCGATGTCGTCGGGCGGCTCTTTGAGATACTCAATCACCGAGACGTCAATGCCGCGCTCCTCCAGCAAAGCCAGCGTTGCGCGCGATTTGCTGCAACGTGGATTGTGATAGATATCGACGCTCATTTCTTCTTCTTCGTCCATGTCACTCGTCCAGTTTTGTGGTTGCCGGAGAACTTGTAACGCACCGGGTCTAAATCGATTGGTAAACCGCCCGAAATCATTTGTTAACCAAATCTGGCGATAGTTTAGCGATAGTTTGTCGGAATCTCTCGTTTCACATTTGTGGTGCCGGGAATCCCTGTGGAAAGTTCCTTTTACATGATCAATCAATCAATTTCTGATCTTCGCGTTCTTGTTGTTGATGACAATGATCATATGCGTCGTCTGCTGCGTAGCATTCTGGAAGCTTTGAGAATCACGCAGGTGCACGATGTCGAGAATGGAATGATCGCATTGAACGACAGTCGCGTGAACCTGCCTGATGTCATCATCACCGATATGATGATGACGCCGATTGATGGTCTGGAGTTTTCTCGCATGCTGCGTGACGACCCGACCCATCCCGCCACGGATGTGCCGGTCGTGATGATCACGGGGTATGCCGAAAAGCATCATGTTGAAGCAGCACGCGATGCCGGTGTTACCGAATTTCTGGCCAAACCGGTCACCGTGGATGGGGTCGCTGCCCGATTGCGCAGTGTTGTGGAAAATCCGCGGGAGTTTATCCGTTCGAATTCATTCGTTGGACACGACCGCCGTCGGCGGCAACTTCCTGTTCCTGCCGAAGCAAAACGCCGCGCCGAAGATGGCGCGGCGAATGCAGCTTTTCTAGCCGGGAAAGGCAGCAGCCGGTTTGAAGACATCCAGCCGCACGGTGATGCGGTTCTGGATGTCTACGAAACCGAGCCGCAACAGCCCCAGTTGCGTCGGACGTTACGCTAGCCCTCGTAGGCTGTGATCATCCCCGCCGTTTTGGGCAGCCAGGTAACGATTTCCGGGAACAGGACAATCAGAACCACCAGCCCAAGCGTTGCGATGAAGAATGGCGCGACCCCTCTGAATATCTTGTTCAGAGGCACATCGGGTGCCATTTTTGCCATCACATAGACGTTGATACCCACAGGTGGCGTGATCAAAGCCAGTTCCGCCATGATCACGGCGTAAATGCCGAACCAGATCGGATCGAAACCCATCTCCAGAATGATCGGGAACAGGAACGGAATCGTCAGGATCAACATTCCCCAGACATCCAGGAACAGTCCCGAGGATGATGTAGAGGATACTGATCATCAGCATCGTGGTGAGCGGGCCGAGGCCGAGGCTCTGCATCCAGTCGATCAAACCCTGTGTCAGACCGGTCTGCACCACGAACTTGCCCATCATGTGACCACCGATAATGATCACAAAAATCATGGCCGAGGTGTGCATGGTTTCAAGCAGGCTCTTGCCCAAAGACTCCCTGTTGTGATCCGCCGCATCGACCAATGCGATTACCAACAGCGCGAAAACGCCTACGGCTGCTGCTTCGGTCGGGGTGAAGATACCGGCATAGATGCCGCCGATGACCACAACGAAAGTCAGCAGAACCGGGCAGCAAGTTTGACCAGCGAGACAGACTTTTTCGCCGAGCGTGAAGGATTCGCCGATCGGGCCTAGACGCGGGGTTCATCTTGCAGCGGATCCAGATCGTGGCGGAATAACCAATGGTCATCATGATGCCCGGGATGATGCCCGCGATGAACAGGGCGCCGATCGACGATTCGGTCCAGATGCCGTAGACCACAAGGATGATCGACGGCGGGATCAGAATGCCCAGTGTACCGGCTGAAGCAATACTGCCGGTGGCCAGACTGTCATCGTAGTTGTAGCGACGCATGGCGGGCATACACATCGGCCCCATAGTCGCAACCGCTGTCACGCTACCGCCAGATACCGCGCCGAACCCGGCGCAGGCGACGACCGAGGTAATCGCCAGACCGCCAGGAAGTCGTCCTAGCCATCGGTAGACGCAGTCATATAAATCAGCGGCTATATTGGTTCGATAGACCAGCTGGCCCATCAGGAAGTACATCGGGACGGCGATGAACACGAAGTTCGTCGCCTGGTCCCAGAAGGTCGAGGAAATCTGGTCGGCGGCGTAGTGCACAGGCCGCGGAATGATGTAGAGCCCGCCCGCCGCCGTCGCCAGCATCGAGAACGCGATGGGAACGCCCAGGATGATGAGAATCATCATCACGCCGAAAGCTCAGGAGGCCAATTGTCGTGGGATCCATAGTCTAGTCCTCCAGGTCGGCCGGGTCGCGCTCGACCTCGGGATAGGGGTCGTGGCCGACAAGATTACGCCGACGCCACGGATCAGGAAAAAGGCCATCACGATGGCGCCCATCACCACCATGGCGCCGTGATGTAGCCAGACGGGTAGCTCAAGATATTCGGTCATGCGCTCCGAGCCCGAAGGAAAAGTCGAACTCGTCATATTCAACCCGGGTGATGAGCCAGAACAGGCCCCCGGCGATGATCGCATAGAGGACCGTGATCGCCTTCCGGAACCAGAGCGGCATCACGCCGTAGAGCAGTTCCATCCGGATATGTCCGTGCCGACGTGTGCATTCGGGAATGGCGGCGACAAAGATGAACAACAGCATCCATTCGCCGAATTCCAGCCCCCAGATTAAAGGCGAGTTGAAGACATATCGCAGGATGACGTCTGTCATCATGACGACGCTGATCGCGGGCAGGACTATCCAGGCCCCGATTTTGTCGAAGGTCTGCGTGACGAACGTCAGAATCCTCGCAATCGTGTCGATGGTTTGGTGCATTCCCGAATCCCCAGTCGGCTAAATTTGATGAAGCTGATACGACAGCTTACGGAAGTCGGGCCACCGGTTGCCCGGTGGCCCGTTCCTGAGTGTTCCGACTTACTTGAAGTCGTACATGCCCATGTTCGGACTATCGACCGTCAGCTGGAACATGTCGTTTGCGGACATGGCCGAATACTTGGCTGACAGCGCCTTCACGTCGTCGATGAAGGCCTGGCCCGGACGGCCATTCTTCTCTTCGTTGGCGATCCACTTGGCGGTCAATGGCGCAACAGCGGCCTTCCAGCGATCCAGCTCGGCTGCTGGCATGTCGATGACTTCAACACCAGCTTCCTTGGTGCGAATCAGGCCCTTCACATCACCGACGCTGTAGAAGCCCTGTGCATCGGCCTGTGCCATCTGACGGGCCCAGGCGTTGTACACAAGCTGCAGGTCTTTCGGCAGATCGTTGAAGAAGTCCGAGGACGCACAATACTCGATCGTGAGCACATTGAAGCCATTCGTGGTGCGGAACTTCGCGATCTCGTGGACCTTGAAGACCGGTGCAATGGCGTCACCGAAATGGATGGCATCCACAATGCCGCGCTGCATGGCCGTATAGGCTTCTGCGCCCGGGATCGAGGTCTGGGTTGCCCCCAGCGCGCCGATGATTGCGGCATGGGTGCCGCCACCTGCGCGAACCTTCAGGCCTTTGACATCCTCAAGCTTGCGAACGGCGGTGTCCTTGGTGAACAGGTGATACGGGCTGGTGTGGGCCATGCGACCGATGACAACACCATATTGCTCGAACTCATCCTTGAAGTACTTCGGATACAGTTCCTCTGCGACAGCGACAGCTTCGTGTGCATTGTTCAGCAGGAACGGCAGGCCCATACCGCCAACGGTCGTATAGTCCTTGGCTGTATAGAGCGAGAAGCACGGTGCGAAGTGCGACAGCCCGGTCCGCGTGGCGCGGCGGCCTTCACGAACACTGTGGACGGTTGCGCCCCACTGATCGTTGACCTTGATCTTGCCGTCGCTCATTTTTTCGAGGTTGCGATAACCTGCAGCGATGATTCTTCGACAGCCCCGCGACTGGCGGCAGATGGTGGGTCGCCACCATTTCGAAAACGGGGCCAGAATATGTGACTTCCATATCCGGCACATCGCCACCGACCCATGCCTGCACGGCAGACGTGTTCTCTGAGGGCCTCATCAACAGTGGTGCCCACGCCGTTGGCGTTAGCCGGTGCACTGAATGCCAGTGCGGCGGCGAAGACGAGGCTCGTCGTTGCTAGAAATTTATTGCGCATTTGGTTCCTCCCTAGAGACATGAAGCGCTTATGATCCGTTCTTTTGTTTGAACTCTGCGAGCCATCTCTGAACGGGACAAGATGGACCGGTACACATACCCATGACCGGCCGGTTCGGTTCCATGATTGCACAGATACCGAATCCAGCCAGCCAAGAATTTTTCAGGACAATGTCACTTTTGTCCCACTATTTGATCGCGAGCGGGTTGACCGGAGAGCCAACGGCTCCCGTGATCGGCAGTGCCGGGGCCACGAACATGAATTCGTAGACCTTGTCTTCGGCACAATCGTCCGCGATGTCCTTGAGATAGAAGATCTCTCCCATGGTCAGGCCGAGGATCGGAATGGCGATCCAGTGCCAGGGCTGGTTGATGTTTTCATCGGTCTCGCACGGGCGAACTTCATTGCCCCACGTGTCAGATGCATAACCGGCGATTTCTTTTTCGAAGATCCAGTCGAGGGTCTCGAAGGCCATGCCTGCGGCATCGCCACCGGCATATCCATCCCAGCTGCCGTCGTTCAGGCAACGCTCCATCATGCCGGTGCGCAGAACGACATAATCGCCCTTGCGCACTTCGACGCCCTGATCTTCGCAGGCTTCGTCGAGATCCTTGCAGGTGATGGGATAGCCGTCTTCAAGGCAATCCACGCCCTTGACCCGGGCGATGTCGAGGAACACGCCGCGTCCGGTCATCTTGTCCTTGGTCTTCTCAATGCCGGCTTTCTGAGCGCCAGCCGATGTGACTTCGCGGCACTCGTAACCGTTCCACATGTGGTCCCAATAGAAGACATGGCCGAGACCATCCCACTGGGTGCCGCACTGGAGCGGCATCATGACCAGATCATCCGCCCCGCGAATGCCGCGGCTGTCGAGTGTGCCGGCCCAGGCGTCAGTGCCCGTGCGGGTCATCATGTGAATCGGGTTAAACCGGCCCATAGCGGGGTAAGGGGTCTTGGCGCCCTGCGGTCCGAACTGATCGTAGTTCAGCCCCATGGACATGACCTTACCCTTTTTGACCAAACTGGCGGCGTTAACAACGTCGGCCTCGGTGGTGTAGTTGAGCGTGCCGATCTCATCATCGGGACCCCATTTGCCCCAGTTTTTGCACTTTTCAGCGTACTCAGCGAGAATTTCGTGCGTCACGCGCATATCGCTATTCGGATTGGCCATCTTCTGATTTCCTTCTTACTAGGCTTGGTTTGTGTTGAGTTCGTGTGGTGAATTCGGCGATTTCGTGTTCGTCATCGCCGGATTTCGCAAAAGTTGCGCAAGCATTGGCACAAGGTTGTCCAGCGCCTGATCGGGGTCGGCGGGGTCGCATTCGCCCCCGGTCAGCACCTGAATGCGGCCCGGATTGGCGAGCGTGTAGACCATGGCACCGAGCAGCACGTGGAACCGCCAATGCAAATCATGCGCGGGAAGATCTGGCAGAGCGTTCTGTAGCGCTTCGAGGAACTGCCCGGTGGAATCATTGAAATAGCGGGCATACAAATCGCGGGTCTGTTCGGTGTTTTCCGCAAGCAGGCGGCCGCGGAACCGCGAGAAGCCATGGCCGCCGTGCTGGCCGCGCATGCCGGGTTCGAGAAACGCCCGGACAATCTGTTCCAGCAGCGGCGGGCGGCCGATCTCCTCGCGACAGGCACGCAGCATCGTGTCGCGCTCTTCGGCGATCCCGGCCGCGTGGCGGGCAAATACGGCCTCAAGCAGTCCTGTTTTCGAACCGAAGTGATAATTGGCAGCTGCAGAATTTGCGCCGGCCTC
Source organism: uncultured Alphaproteobacteria bacterium (assembly GCA_943787745.1). Lineage (GTDB taxonomy): Bacteria > Pseudomonadota > Alphaproteobacteria > UBA6615 > UBA6615 > JABJAG01. Next base: position 70,718 of record CALSNJ010000005.1, read on the forward strand.
TGCTGTGATGGCACGCAAAGACACACCGTTGCTTCCGTGCTCGGAAAACAATCTCTGTGCTGCATCGAGAATGCGCTGGCGGGTCGCTTCCCCCCTGGCATCTCCGGCGATGGCAGCTTCTTCTCCGGCTTTCTCAAGCGGAAGTGCTGTCACTGTTCCTCCCAGGCATCCGTTGGCCGGACGCTCTATGGGAGGATATTCAATCAAGCGTTTGATTTAGTCAAACCCTTGCCAGTGAGATTGTGGGTAAATTTAGTCAGTCTTCCCACCAAGCACATCAGCAGCCCAGTCGGTCATGTACTCAACCGCAAGCGCGCCGTGATCAACCTGGCAATGCTCCACACCACCATCGGCGGCGGTGAACACCTTGAGTTCGGCCCGCGGACTTTTCACCGCTTCGCGGATGGTCTTTTGCGCCATTTCCAGCGGGATTTGCCGGTCGCCTTCGCCATGCACCACCAACAGCGGGCATTCGATATTGGGGACGGCTTCCTCGAGATTCATGCGGTCCACGACTTCGAGGATTTCCTCGGCCGAATTGGTGCCGAAGACCCAGTTCATATGCTCTTCCCAATGGGAAACAGAGAGCTTGGTGCCGGTGCCATCCAGACGTCCCCGGGTGATCTTGCCGTAATCGTTGATCCCGCCCCAGGCGATGGCGCATTTCAGGCGGTGTTCAAAACCGGCCGCGCGCGGCACGTAGTAGCCGCCCAGGCTGATGCCGGCCATGCCGATTCGGTTTGAATCGACGTCGTCACGGGTTTCCAGATAGTCGACGGCTGCCCCGGCGGGCACTTCGGTCTCCGGGAACAGCTTGAGGTCCCGCAGGCGCAGGGCCTCACCAACACCCGGGTGATCAATCATCAGGGTGGAAATTCCGCGTGCGGCATAGGCCCGCGCCAGCCCGGCGAGATAGAGAAATTCCTTCATCACATCCAGTCCGTCGAAATGGATGATGCAGGGCGCCGGGCCGTCGCCGGTCACGGCTTTCGGGTTGGCCGGGAAAAACAACGCCGGCAGGCTGGTGTCGTTCCCATCGTGGCTATAGGGAACTTCAACCCATTCAACCGGACCGTTCTCGCGCTCGACGCCCTTGCGGAACATGTCGAGCATACGTTTGTAAGTCTCGATCCGGATCGGGGCTTCGGACTTACACATGCGTTCTGCAGTCATGTAGTAGACCGCCGCACGTTTGTACTTGGCGCTGGCGCTGAGCCGGCGTCCGGCGGCATCGTCCTCGTCAGCCAGACGCTCACTGCGTTCCCCGAGCATCATCCAGCGCGCGTGCCAGGCATCGTTGGCGGCATCGTCATTGGCACCTGCAACGGGCTTGAGTGGCTCAAGCGCCTCGTGCACTTCCGAGAGCACAGCGCCGGCATTGATCGCCATCACGGCGGCCATCGACCAGGGATAATTGTCGGGGAAATATTCAAACATCATGGCGGCGTTCTCCTCAGTGTCGCGCGAGGTCTGATGCCCCGTTCGCGGTTATTGTTTCGTTCAGGCAGACGATAATTCGGACATGACCTTATAGAGATCGGCCTGGGCCTCGAACCCAATTCCGGGGCGATCCTCATCAAGGGTCAGATAGCCATCGATCACTTCGGCATCATCGGCGAAATCCGAGAACATGCCGAAAGTGTTGGGGTAGCTCTCGCAAAGCAGCATGCCCAGCCCGGCGGCGATGTGCAGGGACATCTGGTTGCCGCCATGGGGCATCAGGCCGTTCTCGGTCCAGCCATGCTCCTTGAGCATCTTGATCGTTCGGGTGACCGCGACAACGCCATAGCTCTGCGGCGGATCGCTCTGCAGCACGTCATGGTCGGTCCGCATGCCGCCGAACCGCACAAGGTTCTCGACATCCTGGGTTGAAAACAGGTTCTCACCGGTCGCCAGTGGCGGTGCGTAAATATCGGCCAGCTCAGCCAGCAGCGCGTAGTCGAGCGGGTCCGTGGCCTCCTCGTACCAGCGCAGATTATATGGGGCCATGGCCTTGGCATAATCGAAGGCGCCCTGCCGCGTCAGGCCGCAATTGGCATCCACGGCGAGGTTCCAGCCGTCATCGCCGACCAGTTTGAGAACCGCTTCCAGACGCGACATGTCGTCAGAGACACTCATGCCGCCGATTTTCATTTTCAGCTGGGTGTACCCCATGTCGAGATAACCGCGCATCTCGTCGAGCAGTTCGGGCGTGCCCTTGCCCGGCGCGTACCAGCCACCACCCACATAGACGAACATCTTCGGCTTGGCGCCGCCGGGGTTGTAGCGTTCCTCGATCGAACGGAAGGCGGGCTTCTCCTCGATCTTGGCGATTGCATCCCAGACTGCGAACTCGATGGTGCCGATACCGACCGAGCGATCCGAGTGCCCGCCGGGCTTTTCGCCCTGCATCATGGCCGCGAGAATTTTCTCGGGGTCGAGGTTGTTGCGCTCCTCATCGATCAGGCTGTCGGGATCGGAATCGAGAATGCGCGGAATGAACCGCGCGCGCATTTGCGCGCCGCAGGCATAGCGGCCTGTCGAGTTGAAGGCGTAGCCGACGACGGGCTTGCCGTCGCGGATCACGTCAGTGATGACGGCAACCACCGAGGTGGTCATTTGGCTGAAATCGAAAACCGCATTGCGCAGGCTCAAGTTCAGAGGGACCGCGATTTCGCGGATATCGGTAATGCGCATGATGAATAACTCTTACGATGAGAAGGTGGTGAAGGCCAACTGCCGATCAGTCGGCAGGTTTTGAATAGCGGTCCTTGATCTCGCGACGCAGGACCTTTCCGACCGCGCTGCGCGGAAGGTCGTCGACAAGATGGATTGATTTGGGGGCTTTGACCGAACCAAGCTGTTCCCTGGCATGGGCGATGATGTCTTCGGCGCTGCTCGTGGCGCCTGCGCGCAATTGCACGGCAGCCTCGACCCGTTCGCCCCAATGGTCGTCTTCGGCACCGAAGACAACACACTCATAGACGTCGGGATGCTTGACCAATGCACCTTCGACATCGCCGGGATAGACATTGAAGCCACCGGAAATAATCACGTCGCGCAGACGGTCCTTGAGGAACAGGTAGCCGTTCTCATTGATCAGCCCGCCATCGCCGGTGTGCAGCCAGCCGTCCTTGAAGGCTTCTTCGGTGGCTTTCGGGTTTTTGTAGTAGCCGGTCATGGTCAGCCCGCCGCGCACCACAACTTCGCCGGCCTCGCCGGGCGGAAGAATATTGCCGTCGGGGTCCTTGATCTCAACGCGCATCAGCGGTGTCGCGCGACCGACCGAGCCGATGTTTTCTTCCATCAACATTTCGGCCGCCGACATGGTTGTGCAAACCGAGGACGCTTCGGTCTGGCCATACAGCGTTTCGAGTGCGTTGGGGAAAACCTCCTGAGCCTGGCGAACTTTCTCAGGCGGCATGGGTGCTGCGCCATAGATAAGGTGACGCAGTTTGGGAAATCTCCGCGTCTCGATATTCGGCTCGGCCATGGTTTTGTAGATCATTGTGGGTGGCATGAAGATGGTGCTCACATCGCGCTTTTCGAACGCGTGCAGGATGCGATCGGGGTCCGGCGTGGACAGCACGATATTGCGACCACCCGCTGCGAATATTGGCAGCATCAGGATGAAAGCGGCGTGGCTCACCGGTGCTGCGGCAGCCTGAACGTCGCTGGCATCCAGACGAAAAACCGAAAGAACGGTGCCAATCAGGGTGACCCCCGTTCGGTAGGGCTGCATTACGGCCTTGGGCAAGCCGGTTGAACCGCCGGTGAATTTGATCGCCTGAATCCCAGTGTTGGGATCGAGCAGATGGCGGGTTGGGCGCTTGCCGCGAAATTTCTCGATCAGGCCGTCAACCGTGTCGCCTGCGGGTTTGCCATCGGGGGCAGCCACGATGATCGGGGTGTCTCCGATATCAAATGCATCCCGCGCGGCATCATCGGCGATCATCAGATCGGGTTCGACCAGGTCCATCAGCGCCGTGTTCTCCGGCTTGCCACTGCGCGGGTTCACCGCCACCCAGATATGTCCCGCCAGATGTGTCGCCAGAATACCAATGACGTGCTGCAGATTGTTGAACCCACAGGCGCCGATTTTTGCCTGCGGTGTTGGCAAACGATCCTGCAGGGCAGCCGCCAAAGCCTCAACCCGTGCGACCAATTCGCGGTAAGTCAGTTGCGTGCTGTCATCCTCCAGCGCAATCCCGTCGGGGTTGATCTGGCGTCCGCGATAAAGGCTGTCGATGGGGAGCATGGAATTTCGCTGTTTGTGGAAACAAAGATCGCGCGTCGCGCACCGCTTGGCGTAACATGAAACCTAGCCCGCGAACACAAACGCACACGGCGTGACGACACGCCGTCTCACATTCTGGGAGAATATCATGGCGAAGAAAATCGAACATTGTCACTGGCCCGACGCGCCGGATATCTGGATGCCCTATGCGCCTGCCATCAAGGTCACGGGCGGGACCACGGTTTATCTGGCCGGTGTGACAGCAGCACCCGTCTATCACAGCCATCCGCATGTGCCTGCTGAGTTCGCGGATATGCCCGATGATATGGAAGGGCAGGCTCGCGCTGTTCTTGAGAACCTGAAAAACGGTCTCGATGCGGTGGGTGCGACCTTCGACGATATCGTGACCGCCGATCGCTTCCTGACTGATATGTCTGACCAGGATATTCTCAACAGGGTCTGGGCCGAATATTTCGGTGACAACAAGCCGGCAACCACGACAGTGCAGATCGTGCAACTCGCAACCGACCCGCGCTGCGTGCTCGAGGTCAATGCCATTGCAGTGATCGACTGATCCCGATGACCGCTAGTCCTTGACGGCCGGGTCCCGATATTTCCGGATCAGGTCGTCGGGGTCGAGGCTGTCGACTTGCCGCAGCTTCGGGAACAGCCACGCGAAGCTGGCGGCCACGGTCATTGTCGCAACTCCGCCCACCACAACGGCAGGGACCGTGCCCCACCAGTGGGCGGTCACGCCGGATTCAAATTCTCCGAGTTCGTTCGAGGCCCCGATGAACACGGCCGTGACGGCGCTGACCCGGCCACGCATCTCGTCGGGAGTGATGATCTGCACCAGGTTCTGGCGGACGAAGACGCTGACTGAATCGGCCAGCCCCATCACCATGAGTGCGGCGAGCGAGAGCCAGAAGATTTCTGACAGGCCGAAGATGGTGACGCCGAGGCCAAAGGTTCCGACTGCGAGGAGCAGTTTAACGCCTGCATGACGGCGGACTGGCATCTGGGTCATGTAGAGCGCGCCAATAAAACCACCGGCTGTAAAGGCGGATCGCAGGATGCCGAACCCGTCGGCACCAACGTTCAGGATTTCGGTCGCGTAAACGGGCAGGAGGGCAATCGCACCACCAAACAGAACGGCGAAAAGGTCGAGGCCGATGGCACCGAAAATAACCTGTCGCGAGGCGATGAATTTGAAGCCAGCCAAAATGTTGCCAACCGTGATTGGCGCTGAACTGACCACCTGCACCGGCTTGCGCACCAGGGCGGCGAGTATTGTTGCGAGCATGAAGGTGATGACCGCAAGGATGTAAACGAAGAACTCGTCTTCGCCGCGTGCCGCACCAAATGCGATCAGCAGCCCGGCAATTGTCGGTCCGATGATGCGGGCCATCTGGAAACCGGAGGACGACCAGGCAATAGCGTTGGCAAGGTCATGGCTCGGCACCAGATTGGGGACGATCGCCATTTGTGCCGGCGCCTGAAACGCGCGCGTGACCCCGAACAGAACCAGAATTGCCAGAATAATGGGGAAATCGATTTGTCCCGACCACGTGCCCCACAGAAGCGCGGCAGCGCATATGGTCTGCAGGGAGACGCACCCCAGAATGATCCGCATGCGTGGCAGGCGGTCTGCGGCGACACCGGACACCAGAAACAGAAGCGCAAAGGGCGCGAACTGCGCCAGTCCGATCAGACCGAGATTGAGTTCGCTCGCCGTCAGACGGTAGACCTGCCAGCCCACTGTGGTGACCAGCATTTCCGTCGCCAGGATGCCCGAGACCCGGGTCGCAAAGAAATAGCGAAAGTCGCGATGCGTGAACGCACGCATGCCCGTCAGCGCGCTTTTGGGCGCCGGTTCTGTGTCGGGCGATTGGGGAACGGACATATGTCCTGACTTGAAAGAGATGGTGCCGCCGGAGTGAATTGAACACTCGACCTCACCATTACCAATGGTGCGCTCTACCCCTGAGCTACGGCGGCACTATGTTCGAAAACGCGCGGGTTATGCCATGTGTCTTGCGGCGCGGCAAGGACTGCTGTTGGCCTATCGATGACAGCGTGCAAATATCCCATGAATTAGGGGCTTATGGAGGTTTGTTAGGTGTTTGAACGTTTTCGTCTGGAGCTCAACCGACATAAGCAACGGCCGTTTCTCGAAGCGGTCGCGGCCGCTTGCGCTCTGGTCGCCACGGCTGATGGGGAAGTCAGTTTTTCGGAACGTGCACGCCTCGACACCGTGATTGAGAGTCTGTCCCAGCTGCGGTTGTTTGATCCACATGAAGTTGTCGATGCATTTGATGAGCATGTCGCGCAGCTTGCCGATGATGATGATGGCGTTGCTGCGATGCTGAAGGTCATCAGTGCGGGCACCCGGGCAGAAGGAGCCGCCGATCTGTTGTTGCGGATCAGCGCCGCGATGAGCCTGGCCGATGGGCGTGACAGCTCGGACGAACACGAGATCATTCACAAAATCTGCGCTGCACTCCAATTGCCGGATACATCGGTCGAGCAGGCCTATACGGCCGTCCAGAGCTAAGCGACCGCCCCATCCAACCTGAAAAGAAAGAGATGTCAGATGCTGAACTTCATCAACCCGGACACCATGGCCCCGCCGCCGAGCAACTTCAGCCATGTTGTGGATGTGCCCGATGGCACGCGCATGGCGTTTATTTCGGGACAGGTAGCCATCGACAAGGATGGTCAAAAATTCGAAGGCTTTGAGGCGCAGTGCAAGCAGGTCCTGCACAATCTCGAACTGGCGCTCGCGGCCGTGGATATGGAAATCACGGACCTCGTGCGTCTGAACGCCTTCATTACGGATGCGGGTGATGTCGGTGCGTTTCGCGATATCCGAGATGCCTGGTCAGGGGGGCATCCCGCCGCATCAACCCTTGTGGTGGTCAGCGCATTGGCGGCGCCGGGCTGGAAAGTCGAGATTGAAGCCGTCGCCGCACGGGCAAAATGAGCGACGACCCTCAAACCGGCGGTGCCAAGCCGCGTGGCCCGAAATCATCGCCAAGCGAGAAGGCGCGTCTTGAACGCCAGTCGGCGGCCTTGCGGGAGAATTTGCGCCGTCGCAATGCCCAGCGGCGCGGCCGCGAGGCCGGCGAAAGCGACTCCGAACCAAAGACAGATGGTTCGTGAGTTCATAACTGTCTGCAATTAAAAGAAAAAAGCCTGATTTTGCGGTGTGCTTGAGGGGTGCCCGGCCATTCGCTACAAGCGGATGTGACCTAGCAGCGCCGCGGGGGCCAACGCATGCCAATTTTACCCGATAGCTGGATCCGCCAGAAGTCTCAGGACGAAGGCATGATCGAGCCGTTTGTAGATACCCAAACCCGGGAAGGGGTGATCTCCTATGGCTTGTCGTCATACGGATACGACGCCCGTGTTTCGGAAGAGTTCAAGATATTCACGAATGTGGATTCCGCCACGGTGGACCCGAAGAATTTCAACGAGAAAAGCTTCGTCGACCGGACGACCGATGTCTGCATTGTGCCGCCGAACTCCTTCGTGTTGGCGCGGACGGTTGAATATTTTCGTATTCCGCGTGACGTGCTGGTGATCTGTCTTGGAAAGTCCACCTATGCACGCTGCGGGATCATCGTAAATGTCACGCCGCTCGAACCCGAATGGGAAGGGCATGTGACGCTGGAGTTCTCCAACACGACGCCATTGCCGGCAAAAATTTATGCCAACGAAGGTGCGTGTCAGTTCCTGTTCCTGAAAGGTGAGGGCCCGCCGGAAGTGTCCTACGCCGATCGCAAGGGCAAATACATGAACCAGCGCGGAATCACGGTTCCAAAACTCTAGGGCGGTTGCGCCGTTCCCGACACGTAAATGCCGCATTCAGCCGCTACGGGTTGTCTTTTCCTCACCACATTGATCGCAGCGCTCCATGGACAAGATTAGAATTCGCGGCGGCAAGCCACTCAACGGAACCATTCGCATCGGCGGTGCGAAAAATGCGGCATTGCCCTTGATGGCCGCCTGCTTGCTGAGCGACGAGCCGCTTGTGCTTTCGAATGTGCCCCATCTCGCCGACATCACCACAATGGCGAATCTACTGGGCCAGCATGGGACGCAGGTTTCGCTTGAAGGCCATGACGCCAAGGAGGGGCATACCGGACGGGTGATGTCCCTCACGGCACGCGATATCACGAGCACCACTGCGCCCTATGATCTCGTGCGCCGGATGCGCGCATCTGTTCTGGTCCTGGGGCCGCTGGTCGCGCGCGAAGGTGTGGCAACCGTCTCCTTGCCGGGCGGCTGTGCCATCGGCACGCGGCCGGTGGATATTCATCTCTCGGGTCTGGAAGCGCTGGGTGCCGAGATCGAGGTGGAATCCGGTTACATCCGGGCATCAGCCCCGCAAGGATTGCGCGGTGCGCGCTATGCGTTCCCCAAGGTCTCGGTCGGCGCGACAGAGAACCTGCTGCTGGCGGCATGTCTGGCGGACGGACAGACCATTCTGGAGAACGCGGCGCGTGAGCCGGAGATTACCGATCTGGCCGAATGCCTGATTGCTATGGGCGCGAAGATCACCGGTGTCGGGTCCGACACGCTGGTGATCGAGGGCGTGTCGAAAATGCATGGGGCACAGCACGAAATCATGCCCGACCGGATCGAAGCCGGTACCTTTGCAATGGCAGTTGCGATTGCCGGTGGTGAAGTGCTCCTCGAAGGCGCGCGTTTGTCCCATATTGATGCGGCGATGGACCAGTTGCGGCGCACAGGCACAGTTGTCGAGGGTCGCGAGGGTGGAATTTTTGTCAGCCGGACAGGTTCGGAAATTCTCGCGGTGGATGTCGAGACAGATCCCTATCCGGGTTTCCCAACCGATTTGCAGGCACAGTTTCTGGCCCTGATGACCGTTGCGAATGGGGCGTCTGTGGTGACCGAGACGATCTTCGAAAACCGTTTCATGCATGTGCCTGAACTGCACCGCATGGGCGCCAACATCACCTTGCAGGGACGCTCTGCACTTGTTCGCGGGGTTGAGCGGTTGGAGGGGGCACCGGTCATGGCCTCGGATTTGCGCGCAAGTGCGTCCCTTGTCATGGCGGGGCTTGTCGCAGAAGGTGAAACCGAAGTCCGGCGCATCTATCACCTTGATCGTGGTTACGAGCGGCTTGAGGAAAAGCTGCAGTTGGTCGGTGCAGATGTTGAACGCGTTGAGGATACCGAATGAGTGAATCTGACCCGTTGCTCAAGCTGATCGCCGTCAGTGATGATGATCTCGCGGTTGTATCGGGGGCCTTGCAGGATGCGATCATTCCGATCGGGGATATCAGTTATGAGCCTGTCACGAAGCAGTTTGTTTTTGTGGCCAACAGGTTTCGATGGGAAACGGCAGACCAGGCACGTAAGGCGGAACCGGCCGAACGTGTGAATGCGGGTGTGACCTTTTCCAACGTGACGGCCGTTCGTCGACGCGGCATTGATTTTGGTGATCGCGCGGCTTTTTTGAACCTGCTCGCAATCACACAGGTCGCAGAGAGCGATGCTGACGCACCAACCATCGAATTGACGTTCTCCGGCAATACCGCAATTCGGCTGGAAACCACCGGACTCCTGTGCCATTTAGAGGACTTCGGCGAACCCTGGCCGACACAGTGGCGGCCCCAGCACGCGGACGATTGACCTCGTTTGCGGTTCGAAACCGGTGAAAGTACCGGTTTCGTGGCTGTTTCACGGGTTCGCGTGGTAGGTGAATTGTGGCGAAGAAAACAGACAAACTGATCCTTGCCCTGCCGAAAGGCCGTATTCTGGGCGAGGTTCTGCCGTTGCTCAAACGCGCGGGCATCGAGCCCGAGCCGGAGTTCAGCGATCCCAACACGCGCAAGTTACGCTTCGACACGAATGATCCGGGGATCGAGATCATTCGTGTACGGGCCTTCGATGTGGCGACGTTTGTTGCCTTCGGGGCGGCTCATTTCGGCGTCGCGGGCAGCGATGTGATCATGGAGTTCGACTACCCCGAACTTTATGCACCGCTTGATCTGGATATTGGAAAATGCCGACTTTCGGTTGCGGCACCGCAATCAGTTGTCGCGGTCGACAATCCGGCACGTTGGAGCCATGTTCGCGTCGCCACCAAATATCCCAACCTGACGCACAAGCACTTTGCACGCCGCGGCGTGCAGGCCGAATGCATCAAGCTCAATGGCGCGATGGAACTCGCCCCGACGCTGGGTCTGTGCCGCTGGATTGTCGATCTTGTGTCGACCGGCGGAACCCTCAAGGCGAACGGGTTGGTGGAGATCGAAACGATCATGGATATCAGTTCGCGTCTGGTTGTGAACCGGGCTGCCCTGAAAACACGCGCGAGCACGCTGACGGGCTGGATCGATCGTATCCGGGATGCTCTCGAGGACGGGCGAGATGCCGCTTAGGCTGGACGCCAACCGGGACGGTTTCACACAAGCTTTCGAAGACTTTCTGGCCGAACGTCGGGAGGCGTCTGTCGATGTGCGCGATGATGTTGCCGCCATCGTGGCACAGGTTAAAGCCGAAGGTGACGCCGCCCTTATCGCGCTGACAGCAAAGTATGACCGGCTGGAGCTCACACCGCAGACCCTGCGTGTGGATGCAGATGAAATAGCTGCTGCGCGCCAGTCCTGTAGCCCGGAAACGATTGCTGCGCTGGAAACCGCGCGCGCGCGGATCATTGCCTATCACGAGCGCCAGAAGCCGGAAGATTTTGACTACGTTGATGATGCGGGTATCCGGCTTGGCAGCACCTGGCATGCCGTGTCGGCCGCCGGTCTGTATGTGCCGGGAGGAACGGCGGCATATCCGTCCTCGGTTCTGATGAACGCGGTGCCCGCACGTGTTGCTGGCGTGGCGCGCCTGGTGATGGTCGTGCCGTCACCTGATGGCAAACTCAATCCGCTGGTGCTTGCGGCAGCCGAAATTGCCGGCGTCGACGAAGTCTACCGCGTGGGCGGTGCGCAGGCTGTTGCCGCACTGGCCTATGGAACCGAGACAATAACTCCCGTCGACAAGATCGTCGGGCCGGGTAACGCCTATGTCGCGGAAGCCAAGCGTCAGGTGTTTGGGGTGGTCGGGATCGACATGATTGCCGGTCCGTCTGAAATATTGGTGGTCTCGCAGGGTGACGCCAACCCTGAATGGATCGCGGCAGATCTGTTGAGTCAGGCCGAGCATGATCGCGTGGCGCAGTCGATCCTGATTACCGATGATTCCGGGTTTGCCGATGCCGTGGCGGACGCCGTGGAACGGCAACTCAAAGAGCTGCCCCGTGAGGATATTGCGCGCGAAAGCTGGGACCGGTTCGGGGCTTTGGTGATTGTCGAAAACATGGAATCAGCATTGCCACTGATTGACCGGATTGCGCCCGAGCATCTTGAACTCGTGACGCCGGGTGCCGAAGCGCTGGCGGATCGCATCCGCAATGCGGGTGCGATGTTCCTGGGGGCCTATGCACCCGAAGTTCTGGGGGATTATCTGGCGGGACCAAATCATGTCCTGCCGACAGCGCGCACCGCACGGTTCTCTTCGGGTCTGGGCGTTCTTGACTTCATGAAACGGACTTCGATGTTCTCGGCCAATGCAGAAAGTTTCGCAAAGCTTGCGGCGCCGGCGATGACGCTGGCACGTGCAGAGGGTCTGGAGGCGCATGCCCGGGCTGTCGAGTTGCGTGTCGCCGGGACCGATGATGAGCAGCGATAGCGACCGCATCGCACGAATTGAAATCGACAACCCCGGGGTGGTCCGTTACCACCCGGATGTTGAGCGTGAAATACAGGTCGCGATCTTTGACCTGACGGATGAAAATTCCTTCGCACCTGATGTGACGCATTTCACAGATGCCGCTCCGGGGCCCTATGATTTGATCCTGCGCGTTCAGGGCCGTCAGCTCGTGTTCGAAATTTCGACGGAATCCGGGGCGATGATCGGCACCTTGCCGCTTCCACTCACGCCGTTTCGCAAGACCATCAAAGATTACTTCACGATCTGTGAAAGTTACTACGAAGCGATCCGGTCATCCTCACCGGCTCAGATCGAAGCCATCGATATGGGGCGTCGCGGTCTGCACAATGAGGGCTCTGATCGCCTGCGGGAATTGCTGTCGGGCCGGATCGAGATTGATCACGACACGTCCCGGCGTCTTTTCACCCTGATTTGCGCATTGCATATCCGGGCCTGACATGGAGGATCTGCCGGGGAGCATTCTGTTTGCTTGCGATCGCAACACGATTCGTTCGCCGATGGCCGAAGCGATTATGAAGCATCTGGTCGGGCACAGGGTCTATGTCGACAGCGCAGGCGTGCAGCTTAACGGTGATGAACCTGACGGATTTGCGATCGCGGCGATGCAGGAGATCGGCCTCGACATCGCCCGTCACAATCCCAAGACGTTTGATGACCTGACCGATATGTCGATCGATCTGATTGTGACATTCACACCTCAGGCCCAGCACCGCGCGATTGAGCTGACACGCACCCAGGCCTGTGAGGTGGAGTATTGGCCAACCCCGCATCCTGCGGATGTTGCTGGCTCGCGGGACATTCGCCTGCAGGCTTACCGGGATGTGCGGGATGTGCTTTTTGAGCGGATTCGGGCGCGTTTTCCTGCCCCGGAGCGACATGCCTGACTTGCGATAATCGCCAATGTATGGGGAAAACGCTTGAGTTTCGCTGGGTTTTCGGGTTGCTTGCGGCATCCCGCAACGATGCGGGTCTCAATTCAACAACGTGACGAAGTGTATGGCCAAAGAAGACCTACTTGAATTTTCCGGAACTGTGACGGAAATCCTGCCGAATGCGATGTTCCGCGTGGAACTCGACAACGGCCATGAAGTCCTTGCGCACACCGCAGGCAAGATGCGCAAGCATCGTATCCGCGTCCTCGCAGGCGACAAGGTCAATGTCGAGATGACACCCTATGACCTGTCCAAGGGACGCATCACATTCCGCTTCAAGTAGCGGCATGGATGGGTGCGGCCCGGTGCCGCGCTTTCGCCCGATGGGCGTAATCATCAGAACTTTTGTATTTGGAGGCAGGCCTTGAACATGCGCCTTGTTCTGGCCTCGGCCTCGCCGCGTCGGCGTGACCTGCTTTCGCAGATCGGCCTGTCGGCTGACGCGATCGTACCGGCCGATATTGATGAAACGCCGGTGAAGGATGAACTTCCCGCGCAGACCGCGCAGCGCCTTGCCGTCGAAAAGGCGCGCGCTGTTGCCGCGCAGGAAGGCGACGCCTATGTGCTGGCCGCGGACACCGTTGTCGCTGTCGGGCGCCGTGCACTTGGAAAACCAGCTTCGGCGGACGAGGCGCGTCAATTTCTGAAACTGCTTTCGGGACGGCGTCACCGTGTGCTCGGCGGCATTTCGGTCGTGGCCCCGGACGGACATGTGTCCGATCGCTTGTCGACAACATTGGTGCGCTTCAAGCGCCTGACGGAGGCCGAAATCTCAAGTTACCTCGAAACGAATGAATGGGATGGCAAGGCTGGTGGATACGCCATCCAGGGTCACGCCGCCGCCTTCGTGCCGGCGATCAGCGGGTCCTACACAAACGTTGTGGGGCTCGATCTCGCGATGGCCCGGGCCATGCTCGAAGGACTTGGTTATCGGGGTGCGTCATGAAGGGCTCTGCAATTCTGATCGAAGCCAGCCCGGGCGAGGTGCGCGGGGCGCTCATTCGAAACGGCGCTGTCTGGGATGTGGTTCACCATCGTCTGTCCAGTCCGAGCCTCATGGGGGCCTCCTATCGTGGCCGGGTGCGCCGGATTGATGCAGGCATCAACGGTGCCTTTGTGGACATTGGGACAGGACAGGACGCGTTCCTGCGTGCCCGGGACGCCTCTGAGCCCGGAAAACAGAAAGCCCGTCGTGCGCGCATTGCCGAGATGATCCATGAGGGTGCGCAAATCGACGTCGAGGTTGTGGCCGACGGGTTTGAAAACAAAGGTCCGCGCGTGGTGCGCATTGAGACGAACGATAAGGTGCCGAGCAGTCCGGTCCCCGCTGTGATCGTGCCGCCAGCCGACCCGGTGTCTCATATCCTTGAACGGTTCTCGAACGACCGCATTTCCGTCGTCGTGTGCAGTGATGCGACCACCCAGAATCAGGCACGGACCTGGTGCCTGGCGAACTGGCCTGAACTGGGCGACCGGATCGAACGGGACAAGCTCGGGCTCTTTGAAGAGCAGGGTGTGGAAGATGCCATCGAAAGCGCGCTCGCAAGACGGGTCACGCTGCCCAGCGGGGCCGAACTGGTCTTTGATCAGGCCGAAGCGTTATGTGTCATTGATATCAACTCTGCCGGTGAAGTCGGCAAGGCCGGGCGCACACCGCGTGACGTCAATTCAAAAGCCATGCCCGAAATCGCGCGCCAACTGCGCCTGCGCAATATCGCGGGCGCGATCGTCATCGATGCCCTGAAGATGGGCTCGGGGGATGACCGCAATCGCGTGATGGTGCGTTTGCGCGAAACCCTTAAAGGTGATCCGGGGTCTTGCCACGTTCTGGGCATGACCAATCTGGGACTGATCGAAATTACCCGAACGCGAATCGGACCCTCGCTGTCTGAGCGCATGCACGCGCCCTACACCGAGCCATTGCCGTCGGTGGAGGCTGTTGCGACAGCGGCGTTGCGCGCCGTGATCCGTACCGCGGCCGCCACACCAGCAGGCGGCTACCGGCTGGCTGTTGCGCCGGTCCTCGGCGATTACCTTGAAGGTGCCATGCGCGCGGCGTTGGATGACGCGTCACGTCATGTCGGCCAGCTTGTGCTGGTGCGCGAACCCGGGCGGGCGCTTTCGCGATTCGAGGTCATGCTAGGATCGAGCGAAACCACGACGAAAGTGTGATGAGCAAAGCCTGTCCCATCTGCGCCAAACCGGCCCACGAAAAGCATAAGCCGTTCTGTTCAGACCGCTGCGCCTATGTCGATCTGTCGCGCTGGCTGGGCGGCAATTACCGCATTCCCACCGAGGAAGCACCCACGGTCTACGAGGGTGGTTTGAGCGATCGTGAAGATGAGTAAGGGAAATACGGTCCGGGCGCTGGACAGAGCGTGTGAATTTACGTATATCCGCGCCTCCAACTGAACGTGTGCCCGGGTAGCTCAGTTGGTAGAGCACGCGACTGAAAATCGCGGTGTCGGTGGTTCGAATCCGCCCCCGGGCACCACTTTCCCTTTATCCGACGATACGCCGCATACTGTGGAGACGAAGTCCGCAGCAGGGAATGAGTGATAACGTTCCTACTGCTTGAAGCAGTTCTCCCGATGCCACTTCACGAATTCCGCCCTAGGACGCTCTGAGGGTCGCTCAGGCGCTATCAATTTCTCGGTCCCGTTGATCATTGATCGAACCGCATCGGGATCATTGGCCTGACGTGACACCAGAATTGTCAGGTCTTCGCTCAGCCCCACAAGACCACGGTCGAACATCCAATGGGCGGTGCCAGACAGGGCGATGCCGTTGCTGATGATATCTGGCCCGTCGTGTTCGACCGGTCGGATATGGGCGGCCTCAACTTCTGCACGTCCACCACCGTTGATAAGCCGGAGGCCGGTGATTGCACATCTTTCTCCATAGGCCCGGAGCACCGTCTTTCGGAAATTACGATCCCGAATGGCCCGGTTTGTCAGTTGTTTGACACGATCCCGGGGGGAAAGGTGCTGGAAGGGTTGCTGCTCGTCATTCAATTCATTTTGTGTTCTGGCCGTGTCGATTCGAGGCAGGAAATCCTCATCCCTTCCGAGGCCAAGCTCTAGAATTCTGTCGAAGTCTGCCGGTGACAAAGTCCGAACTGCTGCTTGGGCCCGGCCAGATATATTTCCCTGTTCGTTGAGGAGGCCCTGTTCAACAACAGATCCTTGGTCACGAAACTGAACTTCATCACCCAATTCGAAGTAGGTCCCCGGCTCGATCACGGCCAGATACATATCTTGATGGCGAGGGTCCGGGATGATTTCTCGGACCTTGGCGACAGCAAAGTAGCCTTTGGTGTTTTTCACCTTGGTCGGTTCGAGATAGACGATCCAGTCTCCCTCACACTGCTGCGCACGTGAAAGATATTGCTTTGGAAACTGATATCGCTCCGACGGTACATCGTCATAGATCGAGTCAGTTCGGTGGAGAAAAATGCCGAATGCCATGGGTGAAAATATGGCTGCATCTCGATAGCCTGCCAAGGCCGCATTGAATCGCAGATGGTTTTTGGGGATTGTATGTTGCCCGGGCACCACTTTCCCTTTCCTGACGTTACGCCGCATACTCTGGTGACGAAGTCCGCAGCGTGGGGGTGCAGTATGTCCGGGTCCGATGAACGCCAGGCGTTCGACAGCGAAATCTTTGAATACTGGATTCCCCGGCTTGTTGCTGACGGGATGGACGTCAACGACGTCAATACGGTTCGCCCGCAGATCTCGAGCTGGGATGACTGGCCGGGTGCCTGGGAAGCAGTTGGTGACAACTATCTGAATTTGGCGCGCGACCGTTTGGCGTATGGAAGTGCTATCACAGCTGGGGACGCATTTGTGCGGGCCAGTCTGTGTTTCCATGTCGGGCAGGTCGTTGCCAATCATGTGCCCGAGGTCAAACGGGAATTGCAGCGCCGCAAGGAGGCTGCGTTTCGTGAGGCCGCACCACTGCTGCTGCCGCCGGCCGAGCGGCTGGAAATCGAACATGATGGCGTCACCCTGCCGGGCTATCTCCGCCTGCCGCTGTCCGGGTCGGCGCCCTATGCTTGCGTCATTCTGGTGCCGGGTCTCGACTCCACCAAGGAAGACTTCATCACCCTGTCAGAGATGTGCGCCCGACGCGGTCTCGCCAGTTTTGCCTTTGATGGCCCGGGGCAGGGGGAGGTGCATCGCCACGCCCCGCTCAAGGAAGGCTATGAGGCCTCGGTCCTTGCCGTGTTCGCCGCGATTGCCGACCGATCCGAGATCGACGGTGACCGGATTGGTCTGCTGGGGCGCAGTCTGGGGGGCTACTACATTCCACGCGCCGCGGCGCTGGAGCCGCGCGTGAAGGCGCTGGCCGTCTTTGGTGGCGCTTATGATCTGGGCGACTGGGACAACATGCCCAAGACGATCCTCGACGGGTTTCTCTGGGCAACCGGAGAGACCAGCGAAGCGGCCGCACGCGCGGCGATGGGACCGGCGAGCCTGGGTGATTGTATTGGTGCGGTCACCTGTCCGACCTTGGTCGTTCACGGCAAGCGGGACGGGATTTTTCACTACACGCAGGCTGAACGCATTGCTGCGGCCATTGGCGACAAGGCGGAACTGGTGATCGAAGAGAACGGTGTCCATTGTTGTCACAACTACGGTTTTGAATATCGCACGTTGATGATTGACTGGATGGCGCGGACGCTCTGACACCTTGGGGAAACGCGCGGTTTTCCCGACGATACTTTTCAATCTTTACAATTAGAAGGGCATCGCGCGTAAAGGTATTTACACCTAAACAATTGAAAAACATGAATTAAATTGCGGTTCGTAGCATGTCGCCGCTAGGGTTTCTTTGTCGCCAACGCAAACCAGCGCGGTGACGAAACTCAAGCAGGCGAAAGGTGCCAAACCCATGAACCAGATTTCCAAAGCAGCCCGGCCCGATCTTCGCACCACCGAAAATGTGTGGAGCGCACCGGCCGCACCGTCACGTCAATATGACAAGGACGGCAACCCCGCCACCGTCGCCGTTGAGTTTCGCAATACGGTATTCGCGGTTTCCGTGGCGCCGGAGCCGACACGGTCCCAGGCGCACACGATGCATATTCCGCGCTCAGATTTTGCAGACTACGATGACGGCAATCCGGGCACGGTCATCGCCTGAAAGTTCCACAGAACGGCTCCTTTGGGTGTCGTGAACGAAAAACCCCTCGCCGTGTTGGAGAGGGGTTTTTTACGTTCGCGTCTTTGGAGGTATGTCAGGCGGCTTCCCGGGTCTTGGGAATGCCGCCCATTTCCACATAACGGTAGCGATCGGCAAGGATCGGCGCGAGCTGGCGACGGCGATGATCGGTCATGCCGATCCACATGCGCAGCAGCCGGCGTTTCCGGTCCGGCTCATCATAATCCTCGTAAGCCTGCCGGGCATGCAGGATGGAGTGATTGTTGATGAACTGCATATCCCCTTCCTGAAACTCCATCTGGAGGCGGAGCTCTTCCCGGTTGGAGATCTCCTGAAACACGTCCAGCGCTTCCCGCTGAGCGTCGCTGAGGGCGAGCTCCTCGCCATAACGTGAGACGGACTCCATGAAGGATCGATTGGTCACCCGCGCGGCGATCCGGCCGTCATGGGCGGTCAGCATCGGGACGTCGTACCACGGCTGTTCGCCCTCGGGATGATCGCCGCGCCAGTCCACATGGAAGGGCGCGTAGAGAACATCGAGCAGGTCCGGGCGCTCTTCGAACATGACATTGTGGACAGCGGGTGCGCTGACCAGATAGCTGGCGCCGCCGGACTTGGCGCCGCGCAGACAGAACAGCCCCAGAAGGTCGACAGGCAGCTGATCACAATGGAAGTCCAGACGGTTCTTCGTCTGATAGCCGCGCGCGTTGGGGTCGGCCAGGGTCTTGCCTTCATCGGTCACCTGACCAAGCAGGTGTCCGCGGGAGTTTTGGGACACCGGTCGACCGGTGTGCACGCCGAGGCCCCAATAGATCAGCGCGCATTCTTCGTTTGTGTAGCGCTCGCGCGGAATGCCACGAATCAGGATGACGCCCAATCCGTCTGTCACCCGGGAAATCAGTTCGTCGAGACGTGGTTTGAAACCCGGGATGGGAAAGGCGCTCGCATCGAAGGGAATTTCGAGCCCTGCTGCTTTTACCGCCTGAAGGGCCGAATCGATTTCGGCAATCTCTGCGTCGTTGAGCAGATAGAGCCAGCGATCATCGGCTTGGATCTTGGGCCCAACCCATGCATCTGGCGTGGTGATGTGCTCGCGAATGATTTCGGTCATGGTGTTTCTCGGGCGTTGGTTTGTCAGCTTTTTGCAAGTCTATCGGGTTCGGGTGCGGGCCTGCAATGGCACCTGTATTCGGCTCGGTATGAGAAAAAGTGCATTTGGGGAAATTGTCAGGACAAATTTACTTGATCTCCGCGAGCGTCGCTGCCATCGTTTTGCAGAACAGATTTCGGAGCCGGGTCAGATTGACTGGGTCGGTAACCGTTACGGTTTTTTTTGACTCAAAATGAGTCTGATCCAACGGGAGGAACCCCCCATGAAGTTTATGAGCACCCTTGTTGCTGCCGCCAGTGTTGTCGTTCTTGCGACCTCCGCGCAGGCAGCTGAACAGTATCGTCTTGGCGGCGGCCCCGCAGGCGGCGGCTGGCATCCGGCCGTTAGCGCCGGCGCAGCACTGCTGAACTCCGAGCTCGGCGAGAAGTACAATTTCAACTATTCACCTTCGAATGGCTCGGTCGATAACGTTCGTCGCGTTTCGCTGGGCGACTTCGACACGGCCTGGGGCCATGTCGGTCAGATCTTCCAGTCCTGGAATGGTGTTGGCCTGTTCGAGAAAGACGGCGCGTCCAAGGACTTCCGTCTGATCGCCAATGTGCGTCAGCAGACCCAGATTGTTGCTGTCCTTGCCGACAGCCCGATCAAGTCCTTCTCGGACATGAAGGGCAAGATCGTGAACCTCCTGAACAAGGGTTCGGGAAGTAACGTCAACTGCCGGAACATCATGGAAGGTTCGGGCATCATCAGTGAGATCGACGTTCGTAACCTCGGTTTCAGTGACTCCGCGCGTGCGCTCGGCGATCGTCAGATCGACGTGTACTGCTCGGCTGGTGCACCGTTCACCATTCCGGCCCTGACCCAGCTTTCGATCACCAAGCCAGTCCGCTACATCGGCATGACCGATGCAGAGCAGGCTGCGGTTATCGAAAAGAGCCCGTTCTATGCGCCTGTCACGATTCCGGTGCAGCCGGACGTGCGGGGCATGACCGATCCGGCCAAGTCAATTGGCTATGACGTCTTCTGGATGGTCAACAAGAGCGTCTCCGACGAAGCTGTCTTCGACATGCTCAACGTGGCGGCCGATCCTGAGAACCTCAAGAAGCTGGCAGCGACCGCCGGTTACTGGAAGACCCTGAGCGGGAACTTCGAGAACCTGAAGGCGCTGAAGATTCCGGTTCACCCGGCAGCTGCGAAGTACTGGGAAGGGCGTGGCGTAGCCGTGCCGGCGGAAGTCGTCCGGGGCTACTAAGCTAGTTCGGGCATCCGTTCATCTGGGTGCCAACCAGAAAGTTTAGCGACTGGGCGCGAAGAGAGATGATCTCTTCGCGCCTCGTTCGCATTCCCTGAAAGAAACCTCTTCTAAATCGAACACCGGGCAAAACGTCATGGCCAGTCCTACTGTCAACGTCCTCATGAAAATCGGCATTCTCAGCGATGAGATGACACCGCCCCGGAACATGACCGGCATCGTGAAGATTCTCTTCTCGGTGATCGCGGTCTCATATTCCTACTTCTTCCTGCACATCTCTTTCTTTGGCCCGCCGGTTGAAGGAATCTTCCGCGGAACGTTCTTCCTCGGCGTGGCGGTCATGTCACTGCTGCTTTTCAAAGCGCGACAGAATTCGTTCCGGGAGAAAATCGTCTGGCTTGATGAATTTTTTGCAGTCGCCAACCTGTTCATGATTTGCGCCGCCTTTGCGGTTCTGGCGCACTGGTATTTCACCGGTCAGGTCGAGTTGTGGCGGCGTTACAGCAATACCGAGGTCCAGATTGTTGGCCTGATCGGCGGTCTGATCGGTGTGGCGATCTACGTTTTCGAAGGCTGGCGCATCAAGCAGCGCGACGGTTTTGCCATTTCCGATATCATCTTTCTGGCGGGCGCGATCAGTGCGGTTCTCTGGTGGATCATCAATCTCGACGAATTGCGGACCAATATCGGCTCTCTGGTTGTTTCGCCGCTGGTGATGTTTGCGGTCATCCTCTCGGCCGTCAGTTTCGAGATTGCGCGACGGATCGTCGGACCGTTGATTCCGTTCCTGGGCTTCCTGTTCTTCATCTATTCCTTCGAAATCGTTGGTCAGGTCATGCCGGGGATTCTCCAGCATCTCGGGTTCCGGACTGCGCGTGTGATGGAATTCCTGATGCTCTCGACTGAGGGCATGTTCGGTCTGATCACCAACACCTTTGCGACCTTCATCGTGATCTTCGTGATCCTGGGCGCCTTTCTCGAGAAAACCGGGCTGGGCGCTGTGATCATCAACTCGGCCTATCGACTCACCGGTGCGAAAACCGGTGGTCCGGGCCTTGCCGCGGTGGTCAGCAGCGGGTTCTTCGGCATGATCTCGGGCAGTGGCGTGGCCAATGTCATGACCACCGGTACCTTCACCATCCCGCTCATGAAGCGGGTTGGGTACAAGCCGGAGTTCGCAGGTGGTGTTGAGGCCGCAGCCTCGACAGGCGGCGCCTATATGCCGCCGATCATGGGGGCCGGGGCCTTCCTGCTCGCCGAGCTGACAGAGACGCCCTTCATCGAAATCATCAAGATCGCGATTATTCCGGCGATCCTCTACTACCTGTCGGTGGCCCTGATCGTCTATTTCCGGGCCGTTCGCGATCGCCTGCACGGCGTGCCGCCGGAAGAATTGCCGCCGTGGTCCGAGATCTTGCCGCGGTTGCATCTTCTGCTGCCCATTCCGTTCATGGTCTATCTTTTGGTCATTGGTGACTCGCCCTTCCTGGCGGCGGCGAAGACCATCGTGGTGATCATGATGCTGAAGGCGATTGACCTTCTGATGTCAATTCCCACGCGCCGTTCGGCGACATCCTGGAAGTTGTATTTGGCCATCAGCACGGCCTTTGCCGTGCTGGTCTATTTCTTCGGGATGAAAATTGGTCCGCCCTTCAGCTGGCTGGTTGAGGATTATGTGGGCATCGGCATCTCGGATGCCTTCTTCTGGCTTCTCATTGTTTTTCTTTTGCTGAAGATTGGAGAAATCCTGATTCTCGGCCGCGATGAAGAGGAAGCGGCGCGGATTGAAGCGCAGGAAGAGAATGAGTTTGTCGGGATCCATGTTCAGACAGAAACCATGTCGGGTCTTCGCGATGTGGGGATTGAACTGGTCCGCAACTTCTGGACATCTATGGAGGCAGGAGCCCGAAACACGCTTGTCGTGAGTTGTATCGCGGGTGTGCTGGGTATTCTTCTGGCCGCAGCAACCCAGAGCGCGCTGCCCAACAAAGTTGGTGAACTGCTGGTTCTGGCGAGTGGCGGCTATCTGGGGATTGCGATCTTCTTCGTAATCGTCGCCGGTTACATTGTCGGGATGGGGCTTCCGATCGCGGCCAGCTATGTGATTCTTGCGGTGTTCGCCGTCGGTGCGCTGGTTGATTTGGGCGTTCCTGTGCTCACAGCGCATATGATCAGCTACTGGGTTGCTGTGGTTAGTGCCGTGACACCACCGGTGGCTCTGGCAGCCTATGCAGCGAGTTCGATTGCCGGGGGTGACCCGGTGAAAACCGGTAACCAGGCGCTTAAACTCGCGTCGATGATCCTGATCACGCCATACCTGTTCGCCTACACGCCATTGCTGCTCGACGGTACGGTAACCGACATCGCCATTACGGTGGTGGCGACCTTCGCGGGTGTATACGCATGGGCGCGTTTCCTCGAAGGTTACGGAATCGGACGCCGCATTCCGTTCGAACGCGCGATCTGGTTAATCACGGCAACCTGTCTGCTGTTGCCGATCGGGCCTCTTGTTCATGCCCTGACGGGTCTGCCGGGCAATGTGCGCTATGAGTTCTATGCGGTTGGCGCGGTGATTCTGGTTATCACCTACTTCATCCAGCATATCCGGGTCCCAAAGGCGACCGGCTAGCGCACAACATCATTCGCAGGCCGCATGGCGGTATTGTGCATGTATCGACCGGCCCGACATTGTTCGTGGCCGGTCGAACGTTTATTAAAGTAGAAAGCATGTCCGGACTAACCGGGCGATAGATCCAATTATTTCTAGGGGGAACACCAAAATGGCGAAGATGACTGGCGCACAGGTGATGGCTGATATGCTCAAGGGCTACGGTGTCACTCATATCTTTCATGTCCCGGCTGTCCTGCGGACCACGATGGTGGAGCTGGAGAAGCGTACAGAGATCAAACGTCTGCACGTCCACTCCGAAGCGACCGCAGCCTATATGGCCGATGGCTATGCCCGTGCGACCGGCAAGCCCGGCATCTGCATGGCGCAGGTGATTGGTGCGTTGAACCTCGCCGCTGGTCTGCGTGACCCCTATCTGGCCAATGCGCCTGTTATCGCTATGACCGGCGGTCGTGACCCCAAGACCAAGTTCCGTAACGTCTATCAGGAAGTTGACGATGTCCCGGCCTTCGAGCCGGTGACCAAGTTCAACGCGACGGTCGACGATGTGTCGCGTTTCCCCGATATGGTGCGCCAGGCCTTCCGTGAAGCGACAACCGGTACACCCGGTCCGGTTCATCTTCAGTTCCGTGGCAATGAAGGCCAGATCGATGCCGAAGAGGCCGATATGGAGCCCCTGATCGAGGAAGCCTTTGCACAGCTGCCGGCCTATCGCCCGGAGCCCTCAGAGGAGTCTCTCCGTGCAGCTATGGCGGCCATTGAAGCTGCCGAACGCCCGGTCATCGTGGCCGGTGGCGGTGTGCGCTCTTCGGGTGCCGCGGCAGAAGTTGTCGCGCTGGCCGAACGCCTGAACATCCCGGTCGCCACCTCCCTGAACGGCAAGGATACGATCGCAGACAGCCATCCGCTTTCTGTCGGCGTTGTGGGAACTTACTCTCGTGAAAGCGCCAACATTATTGTCAACGAAGCCGATCTGGTTATTTACATCGGGTCGTCCACTGGCGGGATGGTGAGTCATTTCTGGGCGGTTCCGACCATTGGCACAAAAGTTGTCCATATCGACATTGAGCCGTCGGAAATCGGCCGGAACTATCCGGTCGTGGCAGGCGTACAGGCTGACGCCAAGGTTGCGGTGACCAAATTACTGGCCATGACCAATGCAGAATCCGCTGGCCGTCGTGCGGCCTGGGCGGCACGTGCCGGTGAAGCTGATCAACAGTGGCGTGACAAGTACAACGATCTGCTGACATCTGATGCCGAGCCGATGCGCCCCGAGCGCATGTGCCACGAGCTGAGCCAGCACCTTCCCGATGACGCCATTGTTGTCGCCGATACCGGCCACACCGGTATGTGGATGGGTGGCATGCTGGACCTCAGATCCCCGAACCAGAGCTATATGCGTTCGGCCGGCCATCTCGGCTGGGCGTTCTCGGCCGCATTGGGCGCCAAATGTGGTGTTCCCGATCGCCCGGTCTTCTGTTTCACCGGTGATGCGGGCTTCTGGTACCACATCGGCGAAATTGAGACGGCGGCACGCTGGGGCATCAACACGGTCACCCTGGTCAACAATAACTCCTCGGGCAACCAGTCCAAGCGCGGCTTTGACCGGGTCTATGGTGGTGAGCAGACCGATGAGGCACGCAAGCTCTGGCAGTTCACGGACGTCAATTTCGCCCGCATTGCCGAAGAAATGGGTGCGGTCGGCATTCGCGTTGAGAAGCCCAATGAGCTTCCCGGTGCGATCCAGCAGGCCTTCGAGGCAGCCAAGACCCGTCCGGTCATCCTGGACGTCACGAGTGACCTCAACGCATTGGCACCGCTCGCAGTCAGCTAGCGGTTACCACAAGGACAGGCGGCGCAAATGACCGGAACTCCGTTCAAACTGGCAACAGTCGAGAATGGTCGTGCGCCGTTTGTCATCATGGTCGTTGGTGACAGCGCTTATGGGCTGGATGGGCTTTACCGTGCCTGGCGTCAGGGACGCCGGGGCGGGGCGCTTGTCGGTGTGGGCAGCATTTTGCTGCTGCTCGAAGATTGGGACACCAATTTCGAGGCGCTTTGCCTGATGGCGGATTTCGTCGCTGCAGGGTCAGCGCCGGAATCGACATTGGTGGACGCGACTTCGGTTCGTTACCTACCGCCGATTCTTCGGCCCGGGAAAATGATCTACGCCGCCGCCAATTACGGTGACCATATTCGTGAAATGCTGAACGTCAGCCGCCTGGAGAATTCCGAGGATCGCGAGAACATGCTTGATCGTGACAAGGCGCATGTGCGGCCTTACTCGTTTCTGAAAGCACCTTCCGCTTTGATTGGCGCGCATGACGACATTATTGCTCCGTCGGATTGCAGCAAGATCGATTGGGAGGTTGAGCTGGCGATGGCGGTTGGTCGGCATGCCAAACGGATGACGACGGCGAACGCAATGGATTGCATCGCAGGTTATATGACCACCAATGACGTCTCGGCGCGGGACTGGAATATGCGAGACGACTGGCCGTCACTGCGCAGTGACTGGCTGGGCGGCAAGAGCCACGACACCTTTGCCCCGATGGGCCCGTATTTTGTGCCACGTGCCTTCGTCCCCGATTGCATGAATCTGCGCCTCACCCTCAAGGTCAATGGCGAGACCAAGCAGGATGGCAACACCAGCGAAATGGTGTTTTCCCCTGAAGAGCAAATCGAGTTTGCGTCGGACATGATTTCGCTGGAGCCCGGTGATGTTCTTTCGACCGGCACCCCCGCTGGCGTTGGCCACGGGGCGGGAACTTACCTGCAGCCCGGTGACGTCGTTGAGACGGAAGTTGAGGGTATTGGGGCCATGCGCAACAACGTGGTGGCCGAGACAGGTAATTGACGCCTGCGCAAGATCGCGCGAGGCTTGAAAAAATAAACAGGAGAGCGACATGGCAAATGCAGAGATCGTAGAACTTTATCCCAGCGTCCAGGATCAGGTGAGCGCCGAGGAATGGGAGATGCGGGTCAATCTGGCCGCGGCCTATCGTCTGGTTGAGCTCTATGACATGTCGGATATGACGCGCACCCACATCTCTGCCCATGTGCCGGGCGAGGATACATTCCTGCTCAATCCCTACGGCCTGATGTTCAGCGAAGTGACCGCCTCCAGCCTGATAAAGGTCGATCAGGACGGGAACGAGATCAACAACACCGGCCCTTACAAAATCAACGCGGCCGGCTTTACGATCCACAGCGCCGTCCATGGTCACAGCAAAGAATTTGCCTGTGTCCTGCACACCCATTCCGAAGCGGGCATGGCCTTGTCGGCAATGGATTGCGGTTTGTTGCCGATCTCCCAGCACTCCATGCGCTTCTACAACCGGATTGCCTATCACGACTATGAGGGCATTGCCCTTGATCTCGATGAACGTGCGCGCCTGATCAATGATCTGGGTGACAACCGCGCCATGATCCTGCGCAACCACGGCTTCCTGACGGCCGGTCGCACGGTCGCCGAAGCCTTCTCGCTGGTCTTCTATCTGGAGAAATGCGCCAAGAGCCAGATCCAGGCCATGTCGGCCGTCGGCATCGATGGCTTGGTCACGCCGTCTCCCGAAGTGTGCGAGCACACCGCGCAGCAATTTGAACGCAATCCGAATTTCTCCAATCTCGACTGGCCGGGACATTTGCGTCGTCTGGATGCTCTGGATCCGAGTTACGCCAGCTAGGACCGTTCACGCTGCGCGTCGTATCCAACGGAATAACTATCGACGCCAAGCGTCCTGTCACGTAAACAGCCGGTCAGATTTGGCGACTGATCGGGCAGGACATGCCGCGTAATATTGGTGGGACACTTATAAAACTGTTCGTTTTATCGCTGGTTGTCGGCGTGGTTCTTTCTGTGTTCGATATTGATCCGGAAAAGATGCTCGGTGCCATCGGTGGAACCGCGGAAAGTATCTTCCGCGCACTGGTGGATGCGCTGGAATGGGCGGTGCCGTTTGTGCTTATCGGAGCTGTTGTTGTCGTGCCGATCTGGCTCATCCTGACGGTTTTGCGGATGGCCCGGCGGCGCTAGGGAATTTGGGTGAGGTTTGTTCAATAGACACCGGTCCTTAGAAGCCGGTGCAGACAAAGAATAAGGAGTAATCAAATGGATCAATCGATTCAGGATATTTTGCAGATGGTCTACGGGGTCCTCGCGACCTACGGGATCAATGTGGTTGGCGCGTTGGTCATAATCGTTGTCGGCTTCATGGTTGCCGGCTGGGCCCGTCGTGCCCTGGAGCGTGCCCTGGAGCGTGCCCTGAGCCGCAGCGGCAAGATGGACGCAACGCTGGTGCGTTTCTTCGGAAGCTTGGTGCGTTACGCAATTATCGCTTTTGTCATCATTGCCGCGCTGCAGCAGTTTGGTGTTGAAGCGACCAGCCTTGTTGCGGTCTTCGGTGCTGCCGGTTTGGCCATTGGCCTGGCCTTGCAGGGAACGCTCAGCAACGTTGCCGCAGGTGTCATGTTGCTGATGTTCCGCCCGTTCAAGATCGGTGATTTTGTCGACATTGGCGGCAAGACGGGAACGGTCAAGGAAGTTGGTCTGTTCACAACGGAGCTCGCGACCGGCGACAACGTCAAGATCATCATGCCGAACGGACAAATCTGGGGGCAGGCCATTGCCAACTTCAGTGCCAATCCGACCCGCCGCGTCGATCTGATGATGGGCATCGACTATGGCGACAACATCGATACGGCCATGGCTACGATCAACCGCGTGATCGGTGAAGAGACCCGTGCGCTGACCGACCAGGATTCAACCGTTGCGGTTGCTGAACTGGCCGACAGTTCGGTCAACATCGTCGTGCGTGTCTGGGTGAATGCTGCTGATTACTGGGGCGTTCGCTGGGATCTGACCAAGAAGCTCAAGGAGCAGCTCGAGGCCGATGGCATCTCGATCCCGTTCCCGCAGCAGACGGTCCATCACGTCAATCAGGCGGCCGAGTAGCCATCTGTCATGCGTGCAGCTGTTCTTTCGGCCGCGGGGCTCGACAATCTTTCGGTTGTCGAGCTCCCCGACCCCGAACCCGGTCCGGGCGAGGTTCTCGTCCGGGTTCGGGCTGCAACTCTCAACTATCGTGACCTGCTGACCGTCGAAGGCGGCTACGGCTCACGCCAGAAGACCGTGGGGTTAATCCCGGTTTCTGATGGTGCGGGCGAAGTGGTGGCTGTCGGGGATGGCGTCACGAAGTTCAAGTCGGGTGATCCTGTGGTCGCCAATTTTTTTCAGAACTGGCTGGCTGGTGAACCGGACGAGCAGGGGATGCATTCCGGCCTTGGCGGACTTCTCGATGGCATGGCCTGCGAGCTGCGTGTCCTGCCCGAGCACGGTCTGGCGCACACGCCTGCTCATCTCGATTTTGCCGAAGCCGCCGCATTGCCCTGCGCGGGTCTGACCGCGTGGAGTGCCGTCGTCGATCAGGGTGGCGTGAAACCCGGTGATCTTGTCCTGACCCAGGGTTCGGGCGGCGTATCGGTCTTCGCGCTCCAGTTTGCCAAGATGGCTGGGGCGGACGTCATCGCGACGTCGTCTTCCGATGCCAAGCTCGAACGGCTCAAGAGCCTCGGTGCGGATCATTTGATCAATTACGCCGACACGCCGGAATGGGCACGACCAGCCCGTGAGATATCCGGCGGACGCGGCCTCGATTTGGTGGTGGAAGTTGGCGGCGGCGGCACGCTTGAGCAGTCGATCAAGGCGGTGCGCCTTGGTGGCGCGATCACGTTGATTGGTGTGCTCTCTGGTGCCAACCATGAATTCCGTCTGCCGCTCGTTGTCACCCGCAAAATCCGCCTCGAAGGCGTGACCTGTGGCAGTTATGAGCAGTTTGAGGCCATGCTGCGCGCCATTGATCAGAACGGGATGAAGCCCGCGCTTGATGATACGCGCTTTGGGCTGGATGATTTGCCCGCCGCCCTGGCCCATATGCGCGAAGGCCGTCACTTTGGCAAAATCGTGATCGAGATTTAGCGCCGGAGCCGCCCCGAATCCGATAACAATGGTCGGAGAAGGGGAGTTTCCATGAGTTTTTACGCAGATTCAGATTATCCGGTCCGTCAGGATCTGGCTGACGCCCATGCAGCGCAGTTCGAGCGTTTTGCCCGTGCGGGCACATGGGGCACGGCGGCGCAGCGTCTCGCCGTGATCTCGGAAGCCCGTCAGGCGGGAATTGATGCCGGATTGCTCGAGGCGCCAGCTGATGGTGGCGCCACCTCGGATGTCGAGCTGCCGCAACCCGTCCGTGACGTCATTCGCACCCTTGCGGTGGATTGCCCGAATTTCGATATGAGCACCTATCAGGCCGCACTGGATGCCGGCCTCAGTGATCCCGAATTCGCTGAGATGGTTGCCATCGTTTCATTCATCGTCAATCTCGACGTTTATGCCCGCGGCATCGGCGTGGAATTGCGTCCTTTCGCGGCACCGCAGCCCGGCAATCCGTCCCGTGAGATCCCGGTTGAGGCGGTGCTCGAGCAGGCTTTCTTACCGACCATTCCCAACCCGCCCGAAGGCGGAGCGCTCGCCAAGGAGCTTTACGGCCCGTTCAAGCCCTACATTATGCGCGCCCTGAGCATCGTGCCCGACGAGTTCCGCGCTCATATTGAGTTGGAACAGGCGCAATATGTGTTGCTCCCGAAGATCATGGATTTTGAGTACAACCATCATGAGGGCCTGACCCGGCCACAGGTGGAAGTCGTTGCCGGGCGGGTCTCTGCCATCAATGACTGCTTTTACTGAACCACCGGGCATGCCCGGTTCCTCCGTGAGAGTGGACAAGCAACAAACCTGAACGTGAACCCTGAAGCACTGGTCCGCCCCGAGCTGGATACCGGTGTGCCCTCGGGCGATCTGCTGCTGGCCTTTGCCGCGGCGATCATCGGTACCGATCGCAAGGTGCTCGATAGCGCCCGCACAGCCCTGGCCGATGCGCTTGGCTCTGCCGCGGTGTCTGGTGCCAGCGCTGTCGCCGGAAACTTCTCCAAGAACGACCGGGTTGCCAACGGGATTGGCATTCCGGTCGATGACATGGTCTTCAACGGTACCGAAGACCTGCGTGAACAGCTCGGTCTGAACGACTACAAGTCGGCCGCGAACACCTTCCGGCATCTGTCGGGCGATTGATCGTAATCAATGCGCGTTCGGGCCCGTTTTCCGAATATCAGCGCATGAAACATATATTCCATATGGCGGGTATCGGGCTGTTGCTGGTGGCGTTCGCTGTTCTGGCGGTGAGGCCGGTGCAGGCTGATATCGAATCTCCTGAAGCGGATTTGCCCCCGGCGAATTTCCTGACCGAGAATACCCTGATCTATCCCGATCGCGATGGTGAGGAAAATCTCATCCATTTCGGCCGGTTCGGGAATTTCGACTGGTACTATCCCTGTACCTTCGAGAGCGGTTTATGGACGCTGGATTCCGACAATGTTCTCAGCCTGACCTACGACAATCGGAAACTGCCGGATCGTAGCTACAGGCTTTCACGCGCAGGCGAATCCGTGCTCATGATCGAACCCGACCGCACCACGGAAGCCAGCCTCACGGTGGGCAACAAACTGCCCTATACATGACAGGTTGTCTGGCCACCGGGCGTGGCCCCGCTCACTGATTGAACACGCCGGAACGGGCTGTCCTTAACGCGCACCCGAAACGTTGACCTTCGTGCCCGAGATATAGGACGCATCGTCCGACAGCAGGAACAGGATCGCATTGGCGACCTCTTCGGCCTGACCGACACGCTTCATCGGCAACATCGGGCCCACGGCCTCGACCCGGCCTTCGGGCTGGATTTCGGTGTCGATCACGCCCGGGCTGACCGAATTCACGCGAATGCCTTCAGCCGCGACTTCCTGCGCCATGCCCCAGTTCATCGAATCGATCGCACCCTTGGAGGCGGCATAGGCCACGTTCACGCCCGCACCGCCCAGATGGGAGGCCGCGGACGACAGATGCACAATCGCGCCACCCTTGCCGCCATGGATGGTGGACATGCGCCTGATGGCTTCGCGGGAGCAGATCATCGTCGAGGTGATGTTGAGGGTCCAAAGCTCTTCCAGACCATCCCAGTCGACCTCATCGACGCGCGCATAGGGTCCAACGATCCCGGCGCTGTTGACCAAATGGGTCACGGTGCCGAGTTCCTTGTCGACCGTCTCGAACAGTTTGATGACATCAGCTTCCTTGGTGATATCGGCCTGAACGGCGATGGCCTTGGCACCGGCCTTCTCGCAGGCGGCAACGACCTGATCGGCGCGTTCCTTGTTGCCGACATAGTTCACGCAAATGGCTTCATAGCCTGCTTCGGCAGCGCCGATGCAGGTGGCAGCGCCGAGACCACGACTACCGCCGGTAACGATCAGAACTCTGGACATGGAACTTCCCCCGGATTGATGTTTGTTGTTCTGGGCCTAGGGATACCTGTTCAACCCGAATGGTTCAATCGCAGGGTTTGCGGGTCTGCCCGGCCTGCGGCACAATCCGGGCAGGAAGCACTCGATACGGGTGCACAGATGATTTTTGAAGTGGGGAAGAAAATGGCCAGTGACGACGTGAAATCCTTTGAAGTGGCGTTCGAGTGTGATGCCACCGGTGTGGGCAGCATGCGCTGCGAAATGGATGTGCGCCTGATGGTGCCCGAGGTCATCGAATGGGAAATGGCCTCGGACGAATATGGCTTTCATGGCGGCGATGGCACGGCCCCGCTACCCATCGCCTATTTCATTGCCGGGCTGACCAGCTGCCTCATGACCCAGATGCGCGCCTTCTCAAAGCGGCTGCGCGTGGACATCGCCGACCCGAAAATCTCCTGCCGCTGTGAATGGGTCGCCACCCAGAAGGGGCGCGAACCTTATGAATCTGCACCCAAAAGCATCACCATGGACATCTCCTTTGATACGGAGTCACCTCTGGAAGACCAGCTCCGCCTGATCGAGGCCGCCAAGAAAGGCTGCTTCATCGAAGCCATGCTGACCCCTCAGAACGTGATCGCCCATCGCCTGAAAACCCCTGATGGCTGGGTCGCCTGCTAGCATTTCTCCCTCTCCTCCTGGGAGGAGAGGGCCGGGGTGATGTGGGGGTACATTCGGCCGTCGGCGCTGACCCACCGCACCCGGCTCGCAAGGCGCGCCACCCTCTCCTCCCACGAGAGGTGAGGGTTGGTATCCCAGCTATCTCAAAGTATTTACGACCCTCTCAAGTCCGCCGTTCAAGGAAACCGATTGATGCCGAAATTTGCCTCCTGCCTGATGATGATGTTCACCGAGCATCCGTTGCCTGACCGTATTGCTGCGGCTGCCGATGTCGGCTTCACCGGCGTTGAAATCCAGCGCCCCTATGATCAGGATCTCGACGACCTGGCCAAAAAGCTCGAGCGCGCCGGGGTCGAGTGCACTTTGCTCAACACGCCCTACGGCAACACCGAGGCCACGAAGTTCGGCCGCGCCGCGATTCCGGGAGAGGAAGCTGCTTTTCTCGACGATCTGACTCTGGCCATGGACAGCGCTGACACCTTGGGCTGCACCCGCATCCATGTCATGTCCGGCACCATGCCTGCGGGCGCCAATCCGGCGGATCACCGGGCGACGCTCGTTTCCAATATGCGCGAAGCCTCGGACCGTGCGGCCGAACGCGGCATCACCCTGCATCTCGAACCCCTCAACCACACCGACAATCCCGGCTATTTCCTCGTCGGGCAGGCCATGGGGCATTCCATTGCGGACGAGATCGCCCGGGACAATGTGAAGGTCCAGTTCGACCTTTATCACACCCAGATGGCCGAGGGGTTTGTCTCCGACAAGATCGAGAAATATCTGGCGAAATCGGCCTATATCCAGTTCGCCGGCGTTCCGGGCCGCAACGAGCCCGACCACGGCGAAATGAACCACCCCTTCCTCTTCGACATGATCGAAGCCGCCGGCTACGACGGCTGGCTCGGCGCGGAATACAAGCCACGCGCGGGGACGCTCGAGGGTCTTGGCTGGGCCAAGCCTTATGGGATTGGGTGAGGGCGGCAAGCCCGGCGTAATTCGCCCACCCTACGTATCCGGCGTCCACAGAATATCCGAGGTCATCGACCGCGGGTCGCGCATTTCCCAGCGGTCGGCATCGACGCGGGACATGAACTCGCCGAGATGCTGGTTGAACAGCGCCGGTTCTTCCTGATTGATCAGGTGGCCCGAGCGCGCCAGCAGGACCAACGCGGATGATGGGATGTTGCGCTTCATGAACAGGCCCACATCCAGACACGGGTCGTCCTCGTCGCCGTTCATGATCAGGGTCGGCACGCGCAGGGCCTGCATTTCCTTCGGAAAATCATAAAGCGAGGGGCGTCCACCCTGGACCGCGCGCATGGTGTTTGCCGAGCCGATGGTGGAATGGGTGGCGAGCTCACCGGCGAATTCTTCCCAGCCGCGCGGATCCTTGTTGGCGAACTGCACCCGGGTCGGACCGATGGCATAGATTTTCGAGAATTCGGCCATGGTGTCGGCTTCAATGCGCGCGGCGACTTCTTTGGTCTCCTGCGCGAATTGCGCGTGGACGTCGGGATGGGCGCCATATCCCGCGCCTGCAACAGTGAGAGATAGCGCGCGGTCGGGATAGTGGAACCCGAAATGCAGCGCCGCGAACCCGCCCATCGACAGGCCGACGATATGGGCCTTCTCGATGTCCAGAGCGTCGAGGATCGCCAGAATATCGTCGGTTGCGCGTTGCTGGCCGTACATGGACACATCTTCGGGCACGTCTGAGGGCGGATAGCCGCGTGCGTTGAAGGCGATGGCACGATAGTTGCGCGCAAAATGGCGCAGCTGCGGCTCCCAACTGCGGATATCGCCGCCAAACTCGTGGACGAACACGACCGGGAGACCGCTGCCGGATTCCTCGAACCAGAGCTTTACGCCGTCGTCTGTTGTGATGTGGGGCATTGTTTTCTCCTGTGTTGCTGCTTGGCCGCAGCCGAAATCCTAATTTTCAGTCGCTTGTATTACAGTTGTCATTGCGAGCGTAGCGACGCAATCCAGGGTGGGGTACGCCGACTCTGGATTGCTTCGTTGCTGCGCGCCTCGCAATGACGAGAAAACGGGTTGATCATTCTCCGGCATCGAAAGGCCAATGGTGAGTGGTCAGTCTACTTCTTTTCCATCGCTGCGATCAGCGCATTGACCGCCACATCGTGTTCGTCGGTGTGGTGGGCGAGGGCCTGGAAGGCGGCGGCCATTTCAAGCACTGTTTCGAGGCGTGAATGCACGCCCTCACGCAGCAGCTTCTTGGACATGCGGAGCGAATGCCCCGGATTGGCGGCAATCTTGCCCGCCAGAATATGGGCTTCGTCCATCAGCGTCTCATGAGGCACCACCTTTGAGATCAGGCCGATGGTCAGCGCTTCCTCGGCGCCAATCATGTCGCCGGTGAAGGTCATCTCGGCGGCTTTCGACATGCCGACCAGTTTGGGCAGCAGATAGGCGCCGCCATCGCCCGAGATAATGCCCAGTTTGGCAAAGCTCTCGGCAAACCGGGCTTTCTCTGATCCGATCCGGATGTCGCACATACAGGCGAGATCACAGCCGGCGCCGACGGCTGCGCCATTCACGGCAGCAATCGTGGGGACCTCAAGATTGTAAAGGCTCAGCGGGATGTTGTGGATGTCGCGCTTGTAGTTGTTGCGGATCTGATAAGGGCCGCCTTCGGACAAGCCCTTGCGGTCGCGCATGTCCTTGACGTTGCCGCCGGCACTGAAGGCGCTGCCCGCACCGGTCAGGATCACACATTTCACGTCGTCATCCCGGGAGATGCGGTCTGTCGCGTCGAGAAAGGCTTCGTACTGGCTTTCCCCGGATAACGGGTTGCGCGCGTCAGGCTGGTTCATGGTCAGGGTGACGACGGCGCCGTCCTGTTCGTAGATCAGAAAATCACTCATGGGTTCCTCCGGGATTTTGTTGTTCTCCGGCCCTCGTGCTTCGTCAGGCTCAACATGAGGGCCTCACCCTGAGCTTGACGAAGGGCGAGGCCCGGGAATTTTGCTCTCCCCTAGCTAGCATAATCAGGCGGGGACGCTAAGCTGTGGGCACGTATTTTGAGGGAAAGATGTCCGCACTTACCTTTGCACCTTGTGACCTGCCGCCCGCCGCTGAAGCGCTGCGGGCCGAGGTGCGTGCCTTTCTGACCGAAGAACTCGCAGGGTATCCGGCTTCCAAACGCGCCCATTCCTGGGTTGGGTTTGATGCGGAATTCTCTCGCAAGCTGGGCGCGCGTGGTTGGTTGGGGATGACCTGGCCTGCGCCGTGGGGGCGAGACGCGAGTGCACTCGAGCGGTACGTGGTGATCGAAGAGTTGCTGGCCGCTGGTGCGCCTGTGGCGGCCCATTGGATTGCAGAGCGCCAGAGCGGGCAATTGCTGTTGCGCTTTGGCACTGCCGAACAGCGAGAACGTATCCTGCCGGGCATTGTCGCCGGGGAGAGTTATTTCTGCATCGGCATGAGTGAACCGGATTCCGGTTCCGATCTGGCCTCCATCCGGTCGAAAGCAGTTCGGACAGATGGCGGATGGATTGTGAACGGGCGCAAGGTCTGGACCACCTACGCCCAGAAGTCCCACTACATGATCGCCCTGCTGCGAACCGGTGAGGCCGGCGAAAGCCGCCATGAAGGCACGACCCAGTTCCTGATCGACCTTTCGTCGCCCGGCGTTGAAGTCCGTCCCATCCGCAACATGATCGGTGATGAAGAGTTCAACGAAGTGACCTTTGATGATGTCTTCGTGCCCGATGCCATGATGGTGGGTGGCGAGGGGGATGGCTGGCGGCAGGTCACCGCTGAGCTGGCATTCGAGCGCAGCGGCCCGGACCGGTTCCTGAGCGCCTTTGCCCTGATCGTGGAGTTGGTGCGTTTCGCCAGCGCATTGCCTCCGGATATGGCCGCATCTGCCCAAATGGCCATCGGTCGTCTGTATGCTCACCTCGCGACCTTGCGCGCGTTGTCGATTTCGGTGGCAACCCGGCTGGATGCCGGTGAGGAGCCCACCCTGGAAGCCTCTGTGGTCAAGGATTTGGGTGTTACCTTCGAACAATCGATCCCGGAGATCGCTCAGCAGATCCTGGGGCTCGCGCCACGTATCGACGGCGGCAGCGAGTTCGAGAAGTCTCTCGCTTATGTGCAGCAGGCATGCGTGTCCTTCTCCCTGCGCGGCGGCACCACCGAAATCATGCGCGGCGTGATTGCCCGGGGGCTGGGGCTGCGATGAGAATGTGCACCGCGCGAAACCACCTCACCCGGCTCGCTATGGCGCGCCACCCTCTCCTCCCCGGAGGAGAGGGTTGGATCTTCTCCCTCTCCTCCGGGGAGGAGAGGGTCGGGGTGAGGTGGGGGATGCGCCGATGACTGACGAACGCAACATGATCGCGGAAACCGCCGCGCGCCTGTTTGCGGCCCATCTCGACACCGCAG
Organism: uncultured Alphaproteobacteria bacterium; assembly: GCA_943787745.1. Taxonomy (GTDB): domain Bacteria; phylum Pseudomonadota; class Alphaproteobacteria; order UBA6615; family UBA6615; genus JABJAG01. Next base: position 107,222 of record CALSNJ010000005.1, read on the forward strand.
TGATCGAAGCGGCAGAGGCCGGGACCTGGCCGGCAGCGCTCTGGGACGAGATCGCGGCCAATGGCCTTGACCGGGTTCTCGTGCCCGAAGAAAAGGGCGGGATTGGTGGTAGCTGGGAAGACGCCTTCGTCATCCTGCGGGCTGCGGGCCGACATGCGGCTCCGGTGCCGTTGGCCGAGACCATTGGTGCGGGTTACCTGCTCGCTCAGGCAGGTTTGGACGCGCCGGAGGGGCCGTTGTCGCTCGCCGAAGACGTCAGCCGGGTGCCATGGGCTGCGCAGGCCGTACAGGTGCTTGTTGGAGACGGCGAAAACAAGTTTGGTGTCTTTTCTCTGGCAGGTGCCGAGATCACGCCGGACCGAAACCTTGGTCGAGATCCGCGCGACGGCATGGCGGGGACTGCCGAGGCCACCGGGGATGGTGATGTCATGGCCATCGGTGCGCTTGTCCGGGCCTGTCAGATGTCCGGAGCGATTTCGCAGGTTCTCGAACTGTGTATCACCTATGCCGGAGAGCGTGTGCAGTTCGGGCGACCGATTGGCAAGTTTCAGGCGATCCAGCAACAGCTCGCGATCCTGGCGGGAGAAGCCGCGGCCGCCGATATCGCCGCACAAGTCGCCTGCCGCGCGCTGGACCGAAGCGGAGACGCCCTGTTCGAGATCGCGACGGCGAAAATCCGTGCGGGGGAAGCCGCCGGCAAGGCGGCCGCGATCTCCCATCAGGTTTTCGGTGCGATTGGTTTCACCGATGAGCACCATTTGCACCATCTGACCCGCAGGCTTTGGTCGTGGCGGGCCGAATTCGGGGCCGAAAGCATCTGGGCCAAGGGTCTGGGCCGCTTGGTGGTGGAACAGGGTGCCGACAGTTTGTGGCCGAACCTAACCAAGACAATTTAGCCGCTCTCCCTCTCCTCCTGGGAGGAGAGGGCCGGGGTAAGGTGGGGATTTGAGATATCTCGAGGCCCCGGCGTGCCCCACCTCACCCGGTTCGCTGCGCTCACCACCCTCTCCTCCCGGGGGAGAGGGTTTTTCAATAACTTGGTGGAAACGTGGTGAGCGGATAAGCTTTTTAAAAATGTCTTTGGAGGAACGTCAGTGCAGTTTGTCAGTTATTTGAGCAACGGGACCGCGACCTATGGACTGGTCGTTGGAGATGGCGTGGTGGATCTGGGGGCACGTGGTCCCCATCCCAACCTGAAGGCGGCGATTGCCTCGGGTGATTTGATGGCGCTGGGCGCTGCGGCGCACGGCGAAGCTCCGGATGCCTCCCTGACGGATATCACATTTCTACCAACGATCCCGGACCCCACCCATGTGTTCTGTGCGGGCAAGAACTACAAGGATCATGTGGAAGAGATGGGCTTCGATATGCCCGAAAATCTCTCGCTGTTCCTCAAGGCCAACAGCACGCTGTTCGGTCATCGGGGGCAGATGATCCGCCCCAAGGTGTCTGAATGCCTCGATTTTGAAGGTGAGCTTTGCGCGGTGATTGGCAAGGAAACCCGCCATGTGTCGGAGGCCGAAGCGCTGGACCATGTCGCGGGTTACACGATCATGGTCGACGGCAGTGTGCGCGACTTCCAGAAACACTCCGTCACGGCAGGTAAGAATTTTGTCGCAACAGGCCCGCTGGGTCCGGTGATGACCACGGCGGATGAAATCCCTGATCCCTCGCAGCTGCATATCACCACGCGCCTGAATGGCGATGTGGTGCAGGATGCGGGTGTCGATCTTCTGATTTTCGACATCCCCTACATCATTTCCTATCTGTCGAAGGTGACGACCTTGCAGCCCGGTGACATCGTGGCGACCGGCTCCCCGGAAGGGTCGGGTGCGGGGCGCACGCCGCAGCTCTGGATGAAGGGCGGCGACAAGCTGAGCGTTGAGATTTCAAAGATTGGTACATTGTCCGTCGAGGTTATCGACGAGACCTGAGGAGAACGAGACATGACGATCAAGCGGGTTGAGAAGCTGATCTATGGCATTGAGGATATGGATGCCGGCACGCGGTATTACCGGGATTGGGGTGTGGAGGAGCTTGAGAGCAGTTCTGATCATGCTGTATTCCGCACGCGGGTGAACCAGACCATCGAGTTGCGGCCTTCGGACGATCCCTCGCTACCGCCAACCCCGGATCCCGCGAAATCAACCTTGCGGGCGGCTGTCTGGGGTGTCGAAACCGCGGCGGGCCTTCAGGATCTCGGGGAATCTGTCGGCCGCGATCGTGATGTGCGTGAAGACAATGGAACGCTGTGGTTTGCGGATGAAAGCGGCAACACGCTTGGCCTGACCGTTGCGCAGCCAACACAAACTGAAGTGGACATGATCCCGGTGAACGTGAACACCACCGAGCCGCGGATGAACGACTTCATCGAGCCGAAAACCCAGGCCAATCCGATCCGGATTGGCCATGTGGTCTACGCCATTGAGATGGCTGATCGTGAGAAGGCCGTGTCGTTCTATCTGGACCGCCTTCGCTTTCGCATGTCGGACAGCACCAAGACCGGCGGTGATTTCATGCGCTGTGCGGGTGGCCATGACCATCACAATCTGTTTCTGATCAGCCGCGCCAACCGCAACGCCTTCGATCACGCGTCCTTCGAGGTCGAGAATTTCGACATGGTGATGATGGGTGGAAAGTTCATGAAGGATGCCGGCTGGGAAGCCGACACCGCACCGGGCCGGCACATCCTTGGCTCCAACTATTACTGGTATTTCCGCAACCCGTGCGGCGGCAACACCGAATATTTCGCCGATATGGACCGCATGGACGACAACTGGGAGCCCCGCATCTGGGAAGAAAGCCCGGGTTTCTCGATCTGGTCCCTCGACGACGCCTCGATGGCGTAGCAGTTTCGAAATCGTCGTAGGAGATGCCCGGGTCATGCCCGGGCATGACGAATTAAGCCGTCATACGCGGACTTGATCCGCGTATCTCATGCCTGCTGCCTCTAGTCCGAATTCAGCACCGCCAGCATGGCGTCGAGATGGGCGGCGCCGAAGGCTTTGGTGCGTGCGGGGGACCACCCAAAGGTCGCGTCGGGGTGGTCGGCGTTGTCCTTGAACGGCATCTCGAGGGTCAGCGCCAGACAGCCAAATTCTTCGGCCACCCAGTTTGAGCAAAGCGTCATGTTGCCTTTGCCCGGTTTGGCGTCCGGATAGCCGTATTTCGTCTGAAAATCAGGGCTGGCGGCCAGCAGGGCGTCGGAGAAGATCTGCTGATGGGTCTTCTGGCGATCACTGAGCGAGGGAATGCCCATCATGCCCGCGAGGAAGTTATAGGGCAGGGCTTCATCGCCGTGCACATCCAGGCAGAAATCAGCGCCGGTCGCTTGCATGCGTTCGCGCACGAGGAAGACCTCCGGGCTGCGGTCCATGGCGGGCTCGGACCATTCCCGGTTGAGGTTGGCACCACTGGCATTGGTGCGCAGATGGCCGCGGCGCGAGCCGTCCGGGTTCATGTTTGGCACAATGATGGAAGACGACCCGCTCCCGCAGGGCCTGCGCGGTGCGATCTGCCGGGTCGAGCAGGCGGGCGAGAAAGCCCTTCCATCCACCACTCGGCCATGCTCTCGCCGGGATGCTGGCGGGCAATCGCCCAGTAAGTTCTGCTTGTCCGCGGCGGGTTCGCCGATGCGCAGCAGGTCCATGGGCTGGCCGTCGAGGGTTTCACCCAGCACGTCGAGGGAAACACCGTCAGCCAGTTGGGATCGTGCAATCAGGTCGGCGTGGCGCTCCATGGAATAGGGGGCGAAATAGGCAAACCATGTGCTGTCGGCCGAGGGTGTGTGGCGGATGCTGAGAATGCCGTTCTCATAGGTGGTGGGCACACGCACCCAGTTTTCACGGTCCGTTGACGCCACGGCCTGATACCCCTCCCAGCCTTTGGGATAAGCCGCGCCCTTGGCGTTGGTGATGTTCAGCGTGCAGGGCGTGTCCTTCGCGCCGGTCAGGCGGAAATGGAACCACATATAGAAGTCGGAATTGTTGTCCTTGCTGATCTCCAGCCGGATGTTGGATGGATCATCGGCGCTGGCACAGACGATATTGCCGCTGTCGAAATTGCTGCTGATGTGAAGGGGCATCAAAAATCCTCGTAAATCCCGCTAGGGAATGATCCTGTCGTCGCGCAGCTTCTGGAGCTGGCGGGTGATTGTATTCTGGGTGTCCCACAGATCGGTCCAGCCGGTGCTGACGATCTTTGTCAGGCTGGACACCTGATCCATGTCGTTGGTGAGCGCCATGTCGAGATAGGCCCAGTTGACGATCTCGTGCAGTTTATAGGGTTTGAGCCCGTGTTCGCTGACCATCCGGTCCCAGAGCGCACCCTTGTCAGACATCGCGTCCGAGATTTTCACCGGCGCAGGGTCACCGGCTTCCATGTCGAAGAAGTCCGCGATCCGGGGCCAGACATGCGCCCAGCGGAACAGATCGCCATTGGTGATATTGAAGGCGTTGTTGGCCGCTGCCGGGGTGGTCGCGGTCCAGGCCATGGCGCGGGCCAGCAAATCCACATCGATCATCTGGTAAAGCCGCCCATAGAAGCCCGGATGGCCCGGCCAGTTGAGCGGGCCCCCTTCGGCTTTGGCGATGGCGGCGTAGCACGCGATCCCGGTCAGCAGGTTCATGGCGCTGCCCACCGAGAAGCCCCAGACCCCGTGGGGGCGAAGGGTCGACCAGCTCCAGTCCTTGCCGGCCTGACGCGCTTCCAGCCAGTCCTGTTGGGCGTGATAGAAATGTGCAACGGGCGGGCGCGGGTCATCTTCACGCGCGGGTGTCCGGTACTTCCCCAGAAATGTCCCGTACCATTTGGCCCCATGCATCAGCTGCACGTGTTGGAGCTCGGCCACGGGCTCCACGGCATCAAGCAGATTGGCCAGCATGCCCACATTCAGCGGGATCTCCGCCGCGATATCCGGGTTCGGGGCGTAAGCGGTGAAGAAGATATGGGTGACGTCGGTCAGCCCGGCGAGAGTCCGGGCAGTCGCCTCCCGGTCCTGCAGGTCGACCGCGATGAATTTTGCGGTTGTGTCAAAGTCCGGTGCACGCCGGGACAGGCCGATGACGGTCCAGTCCGGATCGCTCTCCAGATGCTGGACCAGCGCACGACCGGTCACACCGAGCGCACCGGCAATCAGGGCACATTTGCGAGACATGGGGTTGGGAGCCTTCCTGAAACAAGAACCCACAGACTAACGTCAATCGCACGTCAGGTCCGCAGGAGAATGCCGTATTTGGATATTTACATGATATATCAGATATGTTTTAGTTATATGGAACATTCGAAAAGGTGGCATTTATGGGCAGAAATCCGGGAATCAGTCTCACCGAACAGGCCTATGGGCGAATCGAAGAGTTGATCGTAACCCTGCAAATTCCGCCGGGGCAGGCGATCTCCGAGAGTGAGCTTTGCGAGTTGTCGGGCTTTGGGCGCACGCCCGTCCGCGAAGCGATCCAGCGGCTGTCCCAGCAGCACCTGATCAATATCCTGCCGCGCCGGGGCATGATCGTCACCGACATCAATGTGGAAACCCAGCTCTCTTTGCTGGAGCTGCGCCGCGAACTCGAACGCATGATGGTGCGCGCCGCCGCCCGCCGCCGGACATCCGAAGAACAGTTCCAGTTCGGCGAAATGGCCAGCGCCATGGAGCGGGCCGCCGAAGCCGATGATGAAGAGGCCTTTCTGGCGCTCGACAAGGCCTTCAATGAACTTGTCGGGCAGGCCTGTCGCAATCCCTTTGCCGAAAGTGCCATGGAACAGTGGAATCCGCTGTCGCGGCGCTTCTGGTTCCAGCATCACCGGCAGGTGGGGGATTTGCCCCGGATGGCCGCGCTCCACGCCGATATTGCCTGGGCGATCGGGGCGGGTGATCCCGACGAGGCTGGCCGCGCGTCCGACGTGCTGCTGAGCTACCTCACGAACTTCACGCGCGCTGCACTCGATGCGGGCCGCGACTAAACCAACAGAACATACAAAACAGATGGCGCCCGTGCGGTGCCGGGAAGAACGGAGTGGATGATGGCTGACAAGACATTGAAGTATTGGGGCTGGGGCTATGCCGAAGACGGCCTGAGCGCGGCGGATACCAAATCCCTGCTGGCGACGTTTGCCGACGGCTTCGGGATCAACCCATCCCGGGACCGCGCCTTTCCGACCATGGATGCGATCACCCTGCCGACCCCCAAAGTCGAGGCCCCGGCGAACCTCGCGAAGATCAGCACCACCGACAAGCACGACCGGGTGGTCCATTCCTTCGGCCAGTCCCAGCCGGACTCGCTCCGCATCTACAACAGCGACTTCGACCATGTGGTCGATGTGGTCGCCTATCCCGAGAGCAACGAAGATATCGCGGCCATTTATGACTGGGCGGGCGATGCCAACGCCGCTGTCATTCCCTTTGGCGGTGGTTCTTCGGTCGTGGGCGGCGTCACCAGTGATGTGGGCAGCAAGTACAACGGCACGATCTCGGTCGATATGACCCGCATGAACAAGGTGCTCGAGGTCGATGCGGTTTCCCGTGCGGCCCGCATTCAGGGCGGTGCCCGTGGGCCCGAGCTCGAGGCCCAGCTCAAGCCCCATGGTCTGACCCTGCGCCATTTCCCCCAAAGCTTTGAGCATTCCACCTTCGGCGGCTGGATCGCCACGCGGTCCGGTGGTCATTTCGCCACGCTTTACACCCATATCGATGATCTGGTGGAAAGCACCACCACGGTCACCCCGGTCGGCGATATCGTGTCCCGCCGCCTGCCGGGTTCGGGCGCCGGCCCCAGCCCCGACCGCTTCATCGCCATGGGCAGCGAAGGATCACTGGGCATCATCACCGAAGGCTGGGCGCGCCTGCAGGGCCGCCCGACCTTCAAGGCTACGGCGGGTTTCCGGTTTGCCGATTTCTTCGATGCCGCCCGCGCCGTGCGCGCGGTCTCGCAAGCCGGGCTCTACCCGGCCAATGTGCGCATCGTCGACGGCACCGAGCTGAAGGTGAACGGTGCGGGCGACGGCTCCTTCACCCTGATGGTGGTCTCGTTTGAGAGTGCCGATCACCCGGTCGAGCCATGGATGGCGCGGGCCGAGGAATGCTGCCTGGACGCCGGCGGCGTGGTCGATGTCGACTGGCGCGACAACCCCCAAGCCCATCTGCAGGGCGCGGTCGGTGCCTGGCGCACCGCCTTCATCCGCATGCCTTACAACCGGGAGCAGCTGACCCCGCGCGGCATCATCTCCGACACCTTTGAGACGGCAACCACCTGGGACGCGTTCGAGACTTTCTACCACGCCATCAAGGACGCCACCCAAACCGCGATCCGCGACGTAACCGGCCATGACGGCGCGGTCTCCTGCCGCTTCTCCCACGCCTACCCGGATGGCCCCGCGCCCTATTTCGCCTTCCACGCGCCCGGCAATGCGGATGGCAAGGCCATGCTCGAACAATGGCAGGAAATCAAAACCCGCTGCTCAGACGCGCTGATCGCCAATGGCGGCACCATCACCCATCACCACGCCGTCGGCCGCGACCACCAGAAATGGTACGAGCAGCAGCGCCCGGCGCTGTTCGGGGATATCCTGAGCGATGCGAAGAAGCGGCTGGACCCCAAGGGTGTGCTCAATCCCGGGGTGATTGTGGGGTAGGGGAGCTCTGCGTAAATTGGGCACCGGGCGGGTTTGAAACCCGCCCCGACGGCTTTATGTTCGTTTCCAACAAGAACGTCATTCTTTGCTCTGGAAACGCCCCATGCCCAAACCCATCCATCTGAACCTCTTCATCCAGTCCCGCGGTCATCATGAGACGGCCTGGGACCACCCGGGGGCCGATCCGCGCTCGCTGATGGACATTTCCTACTATGTCGATCTGGCGCAGCAGGCCGAGGCGGCGCGGTTTGATTCGATCTTCTTTGCCGATGTTCTGATGATGACCAATGACGCCATGGAATCCGGCCGCTTCTGGCCCGACCCGGTGATCATGCTGGCTGCGCTGGCGATGAAGACCGAACATATCGGCCTGATCGCGACGGGCTCTTGCACCTATTCCGAGCCCTACAATCTGGCCCGCCAGTTCGCCTCCATCGACCATCTCTCCAACGGGCGCGCGGGCTGGAACATCGTCACCACCTGGGTCGAGGCGGTCGCGGCCAATTACGGGCGCGAACACACCGCCCATGGGGACCGCTACGAGATGGGCGAGGAGTTCGTCGCCTCGGTGAAGGATCTGTGGGACAGCTGGGCCGATGATGCGCTGGTTGATGACCGCTCGGGTGGCGGGGTCTGTGGCAATCTCGACCGCATCACGCCGATCGATTTCAAGGGTGAGTATTATCAGGTCAAGGGGCCGTTGAATGTGCCGCGTTCACCCCAGGGCCGCCCGGTGCTGGTGCAGGCCGGGGCATCCGACCGCGGACGGGACTTTGCTGCGCTCCACGCCGAGGCGATCTTCACCGCCCATCTGGAGAAGGAAACCGCCCAGGAATTCTACAAAGACATCAAGAAGCGCGCGGCAGATTTCGGGCGCAACGCCGATCAGGTCGTCGTGCTGCCCGGGCTCAACCCGGTGATCGGCGGCACCGAGGAAGAAGCCAAGGCGAACCTGCTGGAGCTGAATTCACGGATGGACCCGGAGGTTGGCCGCCGCACCCTGTCCCAGCGCTTTGCCGGCCATGATTTCTCCCATATCGATCTCGACCAGCCGCTCAAGGTTTCGGACTTCCCCGACCCCGAAAAGCTGGAAACCATGAAAAGCCGCGCCGCGCTGATCGTGCGGATCGTCGGCAATGAAGGCCTCACCCTGCGTGAGCTGCTCGCGCGGTTTGCGGGTGGGCGCGGTCACTACACCACGGCGGGTACGCCGGAACAGATCGCCGATCTGATCGAGGACTGGTGCACCGATGGCGCGGCGGATGGCTTCAACTACATGCCGCCGGTAATCCCCGCTTTGATGACCCCCTTCATTGACGAGGTGATCCCGCTGCTCCAGAAGCGCGGGCTTTTCCGTACCGAATATGAAGGCGCGACCCTGCGCGAAAATCTCGGCCTCGACCGCCCGAAAAGCCGGTTTTTCGATTAGGGAAATAACCCTCTCCTCCCAGGATGAGAGGGGGATCTTTAATTTCGTCATGCCCGGACCTGATCCGGGTATCCACGTCTCTCAACCACTCGGTGGTCGGGCGTGACACGCTGACGCGGATGGCCGGATCAAGTCCGGCCATGACGGCGGAGGTGGGCGAGATAAGGCGGCGGAATTGTCCGTGCCGCCGCGCCGTCCTATGCTCGTGTTCAACCAGCACGAAGATTTAAACCGGGGACGGGACCATGGAACTCTCAGACAGCTCACTCTTTCGCCAGCAGGCCTATATCAACGGCGCGTGGTGCGATGCGGACGGCGGCGCGACCCTTGAAGTGACCAATCCGGCCGACGGGTCGGTGATCGGCACGGTGCCGAATATGGGTGCCAGCGAAACCCGGCGTGCCATCGAGGCCGCCGAGACCGCCCAGAAAGAATGGCGCAAATTTACCGGCAAGGAACGCGCGGCGATCCTGCGCCAGTGGCACGATCTGATGCTGGCCAATCAGGAAGACCTGGCGATCCTGATGACCACGGAGCAGGGCAAGCCTATCGCTGAATCCCGGGGGGAGGTCGCCTATGGCGCCTCCTTCATCGAGTGGTTCGCCGAAGAGGGCAAGCGCATCTATGGGGACACCATTCCCGCCCATGCCCGCAACGCGCGGATCGTGGTGATAAAGGAACCGGTCGGCGTCACGGCGGCGATCACCCCATGGAATTTCCCCAATGCGATGATCACCCGCAAGGTCGGCCCGGCGCTGGCCGCGGGCTGCGCCATGGTGATCAAACCGGCGGAATCCACGCCTTATTCGGCGCTCGCCCTGTGTGAGCTGGCCGAACGGGCGGGCATTCCCGCCGGGCTGATCTCCATTGTGACGGGCGAACCCGAAGCCATCGGCGATGAGCTCACCGGCAACCCCATTGTGCGGAAGCTGTCCTTCACCGGCTCCACCCGAGTCGGCAAGATGCTGATGGCCAAATGTGCGGGCACGGTCAAAAAAGTCTCCCTGGAACTGGGCGGTAACGCGCCCTTCCTCGTGTTTGACGATGCCGATCTGGATGCCGCTGTCGAAGGCGCCATGGCGTCCAAATATCGCAACACCGGTCAGACCTGCGTCTGCGCCAATCGTATTCTGGTCCAGGATGGTGTCTATGACGCCTTCACCGAGAAGCTCGGTGCTGCGGTGAAGAAACTCGCCGTGGGCAACGGTATGGGCGACGTCCAGCAAGGCCCTCTGATCAATATGGCGGCGGTCGAAAAGGTCGAACGGCACATCGCGGATGCTGTCGCCAAAGGTGCAAAAATCGTGGTCGGTGGCGAACGCCATGATCTCGGCGGCACCTTCTTCCAGCCCACGGTGCTGGTGGATGTCACGACCAGCATGGATGTCAGCCGGGAAGAAACCTTCGGCCCCGTCGCGCCGCTCTATCGCTTCGGCAGCGACGAAGAGGGCATCGCCATGGCCAACGACACCGAGTTCGGTCTGGCGGCGTATTTCTATGCGGGCGGTCTGAACCGGGTTTGGAAGGTGTCCGAGGGTCTGGAGTCCGGCATCGTTGGCGTGAACACCGGCCTCATCTCCACCGAGGTCGCACCCTTCGGCGGCTACAAGGAATCCGGGCTGGGCCGCGAAGGCTCCCATTTCGGCATGGATGAATATCTGGAGATCAAATATGTCTGCATGGGCGGGGTGGCTTAGGGGCAGGTTTTTGCTGCGCCAAGCCCGCAGTAAGTGAGGCCATGCCGAATTTTGTAACTTCGTCATACGCGGACTTGATCCGCGTATCTCATCTCGGTCAGGGGTGAGATGCCCGGGTCAAGCCCGGGCATGACGGTTCGAGACCTAACGAGCTAAAGCCCCAGAATCTCCCGGGATTCTGCGGGTGACGCCGCCCAGGCGCCGGAGGCGTCGATGAGGCGGACGGCCTGTTCGACGAGTGCGGCATTGCCGGGGGCAAGCACGCCCTTGGAGATGTAGAGATTGTCTTCCAGGCCCACGCGGACATGTCCACCGAGCACGGTGGCGCTGGCGACCATCGGGAATTCGAAGCGTGAAATGCCGAAGCTCGCCCAATTGGCGCCTGCGGGCAGCATGTCGCGCATCAGCATCATGGTTTCGGCATTGGCCGGTGCGCCCCACGGAATGCCAAGGCAAAGCTGATACAGGGGCTTGTCGCCCTTGATGATGCCGTTCTCGACCATGTGGTTGGCCAGCCGCACATGGCCGGTGTCGAAGACTTCCAGTTCGGGCTTCACGCCGGCGTCCTGAATCAGCACCGCCATTTCGTTGAGCATTTCCGGTGTGTTGACCATCGGGCGCTCGCCGAAATTCATGGTCGCCACATCGAGCGAGCAAATGTCGGGCTTGTTCTCGACCACATGTGCCACGCGCTCTTCGGCGGTTTTCATGACGCTCCCGGCGGCCACCTTCATGGGATCATCCCGGTCGGGCACGAAGCGTGCGCCGGGGCCGGTGGTCAGGTTGATGATGACGTCCGTGCCCGCGTCCCGGATGCGGTCGACGACCTCTTTGTAAAGCACCGTGTCCATGCTCGCCTTGCGGGTTTCCGGGTTGCGGACATGGATATGGACGATGGCTGCGCCGGCTGCGTGTGCGGCAAGCGCTTCATTGGCAATTTCCTCTGGCGTGACGGGAACGGCCGGGTTGAGATCTGCGGTGTCGGCGGCGCCGGTGAGTGCGCAACTTACGATGACGGGACGCGTCATGATGGAATTCCCCCTGATTGATCGAATGCCTTATGCGGCACGTTGGGTGAAAATCTAGACAGATGGGTTGCCCCCGACAAGGGCGTGCGCTGCATCGGTGCCATGTTTGTAGGGGCGGGTTTCAAACCCGCCCGAGTCCGGTGCGGTGAACAGCTGAAACGGGCAGGTTTGAAACCTGCCCCTACATGTACCCATTGAAATTCTTGCCGCCGGTTGATTTCCTTCCGGGAATGAAGGACTAGATCAGATTGCAGCGCCCGTTCGGGTCTATGGAAATTCAACTTATTTACAGCGTAAGAGGACACCACATGGTCAAGGCAATCCGCATCCACGAGTTCGGCGAGGCCGACGTTCTGAAATGGGAAGACATCGAGGTGGGTGAGCCCGGCCCGGGCGAACTGCGCCTGCGCCACACAGCGATCGGCTTTAACTTCCTCGACATCATGGTCCGCAAGGGCCTGTATCCGGTGCTGCCGGAACTGCCGTCGGTTCTGGGCACGGAAGCTGCGGGTGTTGTTGAAGCGGTGGGCGCGGATGTTGAAGGCTTTTCGGTCGGCCAGCGGGTCGCCTATGCCTCGACCTTCCCGGGCTCATATGCCGAAGGGCGCCTGATCGACGCTGCACAGGTCGTGGCGCTGCCCGATGGTGTGTCTGACGAAGCCGCTGCGGCCAGCATGCTCAAGGGCATGACCGCGGAATACCTGATCCACCGCACCTTCGCGGCGCAGGCCGGTCAGACGGCGCTGGTCCATGCGGCCGCTGGCGGTGTTGGCCTGTTCCTGTGCCAGTGGCTGGCCAGCAAGGGTGTGAATGTCATCGGAACAGTCGGGTCCGATGCCAAGAAGGACACGATCCTGCAGCATGGCGCGAAACACGCCGTGAATTACAAGACCGAGAACTTCACCGAAGTGGCGCGTGAGGTGACCGGCGGCGCCGGTGTTGATGTGGTTTATGATTCCGTCGGCAAGGATCACTGGCAGGGCTCGATCGATGCGATCCGCCCGCGGGGTTACATGGTCAACTTCGGCAATGCATCAGGTCCGCTCCCACCAATTGATTCGGTCGAGCTGAACGTGAAGGGCTCACTGTTCTTCACCAAGGCTTCCATGCGTTTCTATCAGCTAACCCGTCAGGAGCTCGATGATAGTGCGGCGACCCTGTTTGCGGCCATCGCGGCGGGCGACATCAAGCCGATCATCGGCCAAACCTACAAACTGGAAGACGCCGCCCAGGCCCAGATCGATGTCTGGGAGGGCAAGACCACTGGCTCGACCGTTCTGTCGGTTTAAAGGCATTCCCTCTCTGCCCCATGGGGGCGGAGAGGGTTCGGGTGAGGTGGGTTCGCAATCATGTCGCGGGACACACCCACCTCACCCCGGCCCTCTCCTCCCGGGAGGAGAGGGGGGTAAAGCGGAGGACGCAAAGATGGATTTCGAATACCGGCCTGTCAGTGACGCCGCCCTCGCACTGATGCGTGAGGGGCATAACCATCCCGAAATGTGCGCGATCCTTGACGAGGTTATTGCCGAAGGGGTGCCGCCCGCACCCGAAAACAATGACGGCGAGGTCGAGGATATCGGCGGACTGTCCGTGACCCACCGTTTCGTGGATGCGCCGGGCGAAAGTGAGACCGTGCGCTGGCATTACGTCGAGGCGGGCGCGGGGCCGACGCTCGTGCTCATGCACGGTATCCCGCAGTCCTGGCATATGTGGGCGCCGATCCTGCCGGAACTGGCCAAGCACTTTCGCTGCATTGCCATCGACCTGAAGGGTTACGGTCAGTCGGACAAGCGTCGTGGTGATTATCGCCACGAAGGCGCGGCGGGGCAGGTGGTCTCCCTGCTCGACGCGATTGGTGTCGGTGACTTCCATCTGTTCAGCCATGACCGGGGAACTGTCCAGGCGGACTTCATGGCCGCCAGTCAGGGCACGCGTGTGAAACGCTGGGTGCGTGGCTCCCAGCATCTGATTCACTTCCATCCCGATCTGGCGCCCCAGGAAATTCTGTTCACCGATCTCGAAACCCGCGGCATTCTGCAGGACCCGATGAAGATGTTTCAGTGGGGGTTCGGTCGGTTGTGCAAGCACCCCATCCCGCGCGAACAGGTCATCCGCGCGGTGCAGGAATTCTCAAGGCCGGGCACCGGGCTGGCGGTGGAGCGCTATTTCCAGTCCTCGACATTTCGGAAGGACTGGATTGATCGCCGCACGCGACTTATTCCCGCGTGGCGCGCCGATATTCTGGTGCTGCAGGGCTCCGACGAACCCCCGATGCCGGTCGAGAACTATCAGGGGCTGGAGGAATACCTGCCTGACGTGACAGTCGAACTGGTCGATGGCGGGCACTTTTATGTCGAAGAAAACCCGCAAGGCACGCTGGAAAAAGCGCTGCCGTTTTTGCTGGCCGACTGATCGATTTCCAGAATGCCGTCATACGCGGACTTGATCCGCGTATCTCGTCTCGGTCCGAATTGAGATGCCCCGGTCAAGCCCGGGCATGACGTGGGGGCGTACCTAGACCGCCGTCGGCAATCCACTTTCGGCAGACTTGGCGATCGCCTCGTGGATGGCCGCTGTGTGCGCCATCTCTTCTGGCGTGAACAAATAGGGCTCCTGTCCCAGACAGGCGGCTGCAAAGTTCTCGTCATTGGCCCGGATCTGGGAATAGATATCCCGGATCGGTAATTCCAGCTCTTCGGTCACGCCACCGGATTCTTCGACCTTGCCGGCACCGAAGCAGGTGACGACCTTGTTGGTGTCCAACCAGCCATTGGCGCGCGCCCAGCCTTCTGATCCCATCACCTGAAGGTGGAAGGACGCCGGTGTGGTCATCAGATTTGCCAGATAGCCCGTCGTCCCGTTTTCAAAACGGGTGAGCACCGAGCCGACATCAGCGGGCAGGATATGGGATTCCAGCTGGGCGTAGACTTCGCGCATCGGCCCGCCGAACCAGCACATGATGTCGATGATATGGGCCCCGAAATGCACGATGCCGCCGGTGGGCGCTTCGTCATGGGCGCGTCGCCAACCTTCAATGCCGATCTGACCCTGATGGCTCAGATTGCCTTCGATGTGGTGGATATCGCCGAGCTTGCCGGATTCGATGATCTGCTTCATCTCCCAGACCGCCGCGCCATAGCGGTAGTTGTGCCCAATGCCGAGAGTGAGGCCCGCATCTGTCATGGCTTTGGCAGCGCGCAAACCGTCGGCTTTTTTCAGGGCGAAGGGCTTCTCGGTCAGGATGTGTTTTCCCGCAGCCGCGCCCGCGACCACCTGATCGGCGTGCTGGGTGTGGGGGGTGACGAGGACGACCGCATCGATGTCCGGGTCGTTGTAAGCGTCATCCAGACTGGCGGTCAGGGTGAGTTCGTGTTCGTCACAGAAGCCCTGAACCTTCTCCGGCGCCAGGTCGACAGCACGGGTGAATTTGATCTTGTCCGAGCCTTTGGTGGCGGTGACGTGGTTCTGGCCCCACCAGCCCAGTCCGACGATGGCTGCATTGATCATGTTTTTGTCCTTTTTGGAACGTCAGCGTGCGACAGCTTCGCGCTTGCCGGATTTCAGAGAGAGCTTGATCGCGTCGAGCGCAGCGACATCGTGGATCATCTGGGCGTTGGTGAAGCGATAGGGTTCGGTGCCCGCGATGGCGGCGGCAAACCCTTCGACATTGGCGCGCACCGGATCGACCGGGTCGACCTCCATGTTCTTCGGGTCGCCGCCACGCATGGCGACTTGCACCGTGGTCGGGCTGATCATTTTGGCCCAGCCCTTGGAACCGAAGACATTGCCCATGCGGTTGTCACGCGTGACCATGACATTGCCGATATAAGCGGTCGCCCCGCATTCGAAGGTCAGCAGGGCTGAAGCGGTGTCGCGTGGAATGATGACGTCGACTGCCTGCGCGTAGACCTCCGTGATCGGCCCGATATAGTGCTGGAACAGATCGAGATGGTGGCTGCCCATATGCCAAAGCCCGCCGCCTGGCGCTTCCTCGATATCCATACGCCAGCTTTGTACGTTGGAGAGCGTGTCGTGGCTGGTGTTGCCTTCCAGATGCATGATCTCACCAAGCTCGCCCGCATCGATCATTGCCTTGATGACCGTCTGCGGCGCGCCATAGCGCTGATTGTGCCCCAGTCCGATCATGATCCCGGCGGCTTCGGCGGCGACCACCGCGCGCTCTGCGTCGGCCTTGTTCAGAGCGAAGGGTTTCTCTGTGAAGATGTGTTTGCCCGCAGAAGCGCAAGCCACGATCTGATCTGTGTGGAGCGAATGCGGTGTCACGAGAATCACCGCATCGATGTCCGGATCGGCGAGCACAGCTTCATAGGACGGGGCTGTCTTCAGCCCGAATTCATCCGCCGTTTTGTTCGCCAGATCTGAATCAAGATCGACGACAGTCGTGATTCTGACCGTCTCGCTTTTCTCATGCGTGGCGCGAATATGTGTTTGTCCCCACCAGCCAAGGCCGATCACAGCAGTTTTGAGCATGTTGTTTCCCCCGGTATGCGCGGGTTCCGGACCAGTAACACCGCCGGAATATTCCGGTCGGAGTGCTCATATTGTGAGACTAAAAAAACTGACTGATCTGTCCGCGCCTTTTCTGCGTGTAAATTAGCATGACATCTTACGGAGAAAGACCATGAAATTCGGATTGTTCGGCAGTGCTCAGGCAAAGCGCGGTGGACCTGATGTGGACAGCGCCAAAGGTTATCGTGACTGGCTGGAGTACAACACCGAAGCCGAAGCGCTTGGATTCCACAGCACCTTTGCCGTTGAGCATCATTTCACGGGCTTCGGTCAGGTCTCGGCGACGGTCAACCTGCTGACATATCTCGCAGCGCAAACCTCCACGATCCGTCTGGGGACCGCCGTCATGGTCCTGCCATGGCACAACCCCGTGCTTCTTGCCGAGCAGGTCGCAACGCTCGATTTGCTTTCTGGCGGACGCTTCGATTTCGGTGTCGGCAAGGGCTACCGTTTCAACGAGTTCCAGGGGTTCCGGATTCCCATGGAGGAAGCTCAGGCCCGGTTCGAAGAATCTCTCAAGATCATGACCAAGTCCTGGACCGAGGACGAGCCCTGGACCTACGAAGGCGAGTTCTGGTCCTTCGAGGATGTGGTGGTGGAGCCCCCGACGGCCCAGCAGCCGCACCCGCCGTTCTGGATGGGCGCGGGCAGTCCCGCTTCCATCGAAACGGTGGCCGAGCGCGGGTACAATCTTCTGGTCGATCAGTTTGCGCCCGTCGACACGACCATCGGACGTGTGGACACCTTCCGCGACAGTGTCGAAGCCCGCGGCCGGACGTTCAATCCCTATGACGTCGGTGTCGCGCGTGGCCTCTATGTGGCCAAGGATGCGGCCGATCGTGATGCTGCCATCGAACGCCGGATCGCAGCACGATCCCGGGTCGACAATCTTGCTCAACGCCCCGATGGCGGCAACAAAGCCTCGATCATGTCCTATGACGATTCCGTTGAGGCCACGGCGGCAGCCGCGATGTTCGGCACGGTCGATGAGATCGTCGAGAAGATCCAGACCTTCCACGACGCCGGCGTGCGTTACATGCTGTTCTCGGATGGCGGCACCGGGATCGAGGGATTGCGCACCTTTTCGAAAGAGATCATGCCGCATTTCGCTGATGACGAAGACGATACGGTGGTGGCGCGCGCCGCCGAATAGCGCGCCACCCCGTCACGCTTGCAAGCCGGGCACACGCGGGATATGCGTGTGTCCGGTTTTTTATGGGGAGATGGTCCATGGCGCTTGAGCTTTTTCACAACGATGCTTCCACCTGCAGTCAGAAAGTACGCATCTGTCTGGCTGAAAAGGACGTGGAATGGGTCAACCGGCATGTTGATCTCGGGAGCGGTGAAAACCTGACGCCGGAATTTCTCGCGATCAATCCCAACGGCGTGGTCCCGGCTTTTGTGCATGACGGCACGCCGATCATTGAGTCGACGGTGATGTGTGAATATGTCGACGAGGTCTGGCCCGATGGGACGAGCCTGACGCCCAAGGACGCGAAGAAGCGCGCCGAGATGCGCGCTTGGCTGCGCTATATCGACGAAGTCCCTTCGATGGCCGTGCGCGTGCCCACCTTCCAGAACCTGTTGATCGACCGGTTCAAGGCGATGAGCGAAGAGGAGTATGAGACCTTCCGCGACAGCAACACGTTGCGCCGGGATTTCTTTATGCGGCTCAACCGTACCGGCTTCAGTGACGAGGAGTATGAAAACTCTCTGATGCAGCTTCGTGCGACGGTCGAGCGGATGGAAACCGCGCTTGTGAAGGAAGGGCCGTGGATCGTGGGTGAACAGTTCACGATCGCGGACATCTGTATGGCGCCGCTTTTCCAGCGCATGGAAGATCTCGGCATGAGTGAGATGTGGGAGAACGCCCCTCATGTGGCGAACTGGTTCGCCGCGATCAGGGCGCGTCCGTCTTATGACATCGCTTACTATCCAGGTACGAAGATGATCGACCTGTTCCCCAAGCTCCGGGAGAAGGCCCAGAGCTAAGCGCGTCGATATCTCTGGTGCTGTATTCCCGATGACCCCATCCGAAGCACAATCCACGCTTGATGCGTTGCTGGCGCAATGTCGTGAGACCGGCACGCCCTGCGGCGATGGTGAAATGATTTGGCGTATCTGGGGCAACCCGGATACGTCCCAGCCGCCGGTGGTATTACTGCATGGCGGCTTCGGTTCGTGGAACCACTGGGTGCGCAATATTCCGGTGTTGGCGCAGGACCGCATGGTGATTGCCGCAGACCTGCCGGGCTGCGGAGATTCCGCTCTGCCCGCGTCTCCCTATGACGCGGCAAGCGTCGCGGGGCTCGTCGCGGACGGGCTGGACGCGGTTCTGCCGGACGGAACAGATTTCGACATGGTGTCCTTTTCGTTCGGCGGGGTGCTGTCGGGCATGATCGCGCAACGCCATGCCGACCGCCTGCGCAGCCTGACCATTGTCGGGACGCCGATTCTCGGCCTGGCGACCACCGGCCCGGCCAATGAACTGGTCGCGGTGCCATCCGATGCCACGCCCGAGACAGCTGCAGAGCTGTATCGCGGGAATCTGGAAAAACTGATGGTCCGCGATCCTGCGACGATCGATGATCTGGCAATGACCCTGCATATGGACAACATGGCCAAGGGACGCCTGCGATCCCGGGGCATTGCGCGAAAATATCCGGCCGCGCCAGACCTGCTGGGTGTTTCATGTCGTTTGAACTTCATTTTCGGCGATGGCGATGTGACCCTCGATCCCGGCCTCGATGCCATCCGCGCTTATGTCGATACCCATCACGTCGGCGCGGGGTTCGATGTTATCCCGGGCGCGGGGCATTGGGTTCAATATGAGGCTGCGGGCCAGTTCAACGACTGTCTGATGGCTTTGCTCGAAGGGCTGGATGATCCCGATGGAGTGGGCGGTCACGACTCTCCAGAACTACGTCATACCCGGACTTGATCCGGGTATCCACGTCCAGACATTTCGTGAAACGACTACGTGGATGGCCGGATCAAGTCCGGCCATGACGGATAGTGAGAAGTGCAGCTACTCCGCCTTCTTTTCCGGCAGCTTGGCTTCTTTCTTGATGGTCGGGCCCTCGGCTTTGACCCAGGCACCGTAGCCGCCGCGCATATGGGCGACCGGAGCCAGCCCCATATCGTTGACGGCTTTGGCCGCAAGCGCGGAACGCAGGCCACCCGCGCAGTAGAAAATGAACTTCTTGCCGGTGGTGAAAATCTCCCGGTGATAGGGGCTTTCAGGGTCGACCCAGAATTCAAGCATGCCGCGGGGCATGTGTTGCGCGCCGGGGATTGTGCCGTCGCGCCACAGCTCGCGCACATCGCGGATATCGACCAGAACGACATCTTCGTCGTTCTGAACCTCCATGACCTGCTCAACGGTCATGGTTTCGATTTGCTCTTCGGCTTCTGCGCAAAGCTGATGGATGCCCTTGGTGATCATTCTCTTCTCCCGTTCCCCCGTCCGTTCGTTCGGGGTGGCCTGACATTATATCTGTCATGAATATACATATTCTTTCGTATTGGGACTCGAAACCATGGGGGGGAAATGTGCTATTGAAGACCCATCGAACGCGGCGCGAATTGGCGCGCGATCTCAGGACACAAATTAGACGATGAGACAGGGACGAACGTCATGACGGATATGATCCAGGCCGGAAACATTCAGGTTGCCGCCGAGCTCTATAATTTCATCAACGATGAAGCATTGCCGGGAACCGGCGTCGACCAGGATCATTTCTGGGCTTCTGTTGATTCACTGGTCAACGAGCTGGGCCCGCGCAACGCGGAACTGCTGGCAAAGCGCGACGACCTTCAGGCCAAGCTCGATGCCTGGCACAAGGCGCACCGTGACAGTGAATTCGACCCGACGGCCTACAAGGCCTTCCTGACCGAGATCGGCTATCTGGTGGCTGAAGGCGAGGCATTCGGCGTCGAAACCGCCAATGTGGACCCGGAAATCTCGACCATCGCCGGCGCCCAGCTGGTGGTGCCGATCACCAATGCCCGTTACGCGCTGAACGCGGCCAATGCCCGCTGGGGCAGCCTGTACGACGCGCTTTATGGCACGGATGTCATTTCCGAAGATGGCGGCGCCGAGCTCGGCTCTGGTTACAATCCGGCCCGTGGTGCAAAGGTCATTGCGTATGCGCGTGATGTGCTCGATTCTGCCGCAACTCTGGCGTCTGGCTCGCATGCAGACGCAACCGGTTACACGGTTGAAGGTGGTGCGCTGGCGGTTGCCACCGGATCGGGCTCGACCGGTTTGGCCGATCCGTCCCAATTTGTTGGCTATCGCGGTGACGCCGGTGCCCCCAGCGCCATTCTGCTGGTGCATAACAATCTGCACATGGAAATCGTGATCGATCGAAGCCACCCCATCGGCAAGGATGATGCCGCCGGTGTGGCCGATCTGGTGCTCGAAGCGGCCATGACCACGATCATGGATTACGAAGATTCCGTGGCGACCGTCGATGCCGAGGACAAGGTTGTTGCCTATTCCAACTGGCTCGGCCTCAACAAGGGCACGCTGACCGCATCCTTCGAGAAGGGCGGCAAGACCGTCGAGCGCGCCATGGAAGGCGACCGGACTTATACAGCTCCTGACGGTGGTGAGCTGACCCTGCACGGGCGTTCGCTGATGCTGGTCCGCAATGTCGGTCATCTGATGACCATTGGCATGGTGACCGACAAGGACGGCAACCCGGCCTTTGAAGGCATTCTCGATGGCATCTTCTCGGCGCTGATCGCGATGCACGACCTGCAGGGCAAGGGCACCCACGCCAACAGCCGTGCGGGTTCGGTCTACATCGTGAAGCCGAAAATGCACGGGCCGGAAGAGGTTGCCTTTTCCGATGAGCTGTTCGGCAAGATCGAGGACGCGCTTGGTCTGGCGCGCAACACCATCAAGATGGGCATCATGGATGAGGAACGCCGCACCACGGTGAACCTCAAGGAATGCATCCGGGCCGCCAAGAACCGCGTGTTCTTCATCAACACAGGCTTCCTCGATCGCACGGGCGACGAGATGCACACCTCCATGGAAGCCGGCGCGATGATCCGCAAGGGTGACATGAAGGCCGCGCCGTGGATCCAGTCCTACGAGGACTGGAACGTGGATATCGGTCTGGAATGTGGCCTGCCGGGCCATGCCCAGATCGGCAAGGGCATGTGGGCTATGCCGGACCTGATGGCGCTCATGATGGAGCAGAAAATCGGTCATCCGAACGCTGGTGCCAACACCGCCTGGGTGCCCTCACCAACCGCCGGTACGCTGCATGCGCTGCATTATCATCAGGTTGATGTGGCCGCGCGTCAGGCCGAGCTCAAGTCACGTGGCCGGGCCAATATCGACAACATTCTGACCATTCCGGTCACGGACCGGCCGAACTGGCCGGACGCCGACATTCAGGCTGAGCTCGACAACAATGCTCAGGGTATTCTGGGTTACGTCGTCCGCTGGATCGATCAGGGCGTTGGCTGTTCCAAAGTGCCCGATATCAACGATGTCGGACTGATGGAAGATCGCGCGACCTTGCGGATTTCCAGCCAGCACATCGCCAACTGGATGCATCACGGCATCGCCTCGCAAGAGCAGGTGATGGAGACCATGAAGCGCATGGCCGGCGTGGTCGACGAGCAGAATGCCGGTGACCCGCTCTATCGCCCGATGGCCGAGGATTTCGATGGCTCGATTGCCTTCCAGGCAGCCTGCGATCTGGTCTTCAAGGGACTGGTGCAGCCCAACGGCTACACCGAGCCGATCCTGCACGCCCGTCGTCTCGAGGCGAAAGCCAAGTTCGGCGGTTAGACTCGGATTTCAGGCATGAGATAGAAGAGGGCGGGTTTCAGACCCGCCCTTTTTCTTTGGTCAGGCGCTGGCTGACGAATAGGCTGAAACGCCGCGGGCGTTCTCGTCGGTTTCCAGAGCATGTGCGACCGGTGGGAAGGCGCGCTGGCCGCAATCCATGCGTGGACAGGTGCGGCAGGACACACCAATCGGCACGATCCGTTCCGGGCGTTCAAGATTGATCCCGTCCGCATAGACCAGGGCTGCTGCATCACTCATCTCACAGCCCAGGCCGATCGACAGGTAGCTGCGGGGCTGGCCATAGCCGCCATTGGCCTTGTGAACCGTGCGGGCGATGCAAAAGAAGGTTTTGCCGTCGGGCATTTGGGATATCTGGACGTTGATGGTGCCGGGCTGCAGAAACGCGGTGTAGACGTTCCAGCGCGGGCACGCCCCACCGTGGCGGGGGATGTGGATCCCCGAGAGCGAGAATCGTTTGGAGATGTTGCCGGCGATATCCGCGCGCAGCAGATGGAATGGCACGCCGCGCTTGCGTGGGCGCTGCAAGGTGGTGAGGCGGTGGCAGGCCTGTTCGAAGCTCACTCCGAACCGGTGCTGGAGCAGTTCGACATCATAGCGGTGGGTCTTGGCGGCCTTGTGGAAGGTGTCATAGGGCATCAAGAGCGCGCCCGCGAAGTAGTTGGCCAGCGCGATCCGGGCGAGGGTGCGCCCATCTTCATTGGTGAAGTCCCCTTCGTCCACCAGCATGTCGATCTCGCGGTCTGCGGCGAGTAGCCCGATCTGGTGTGCAGCCTGAAAGTTTCGGCTGTCGGCGGGAAGCATTTTGGAGAGCCCGAGGATGCGCGAGTCGGGATCGAACCGCCGCACGGCGCGGGTATCGTCTTCGGGCATATCCATCACGCGCACACCGAAGGTGTTTGTCAGGAAGGTGCTCATCGCACCCAGCGTGTCTTCGCCGGACAGGGACGAATCGTGATTCACCCGTTCCGCGGATTCTTCGAGTTCGGGAAAATAGTTTGCGCGCGCCTGCAGGAAGTCCGACACCTGTTCGCTGGGCAGCCGGTCACTGATTGTCACGTCATCATGATTGGTGCGCGCTTGGGCGCCGACGGTTTCGGCATCGTCACGCATGTTCCGGTAGCGGTCATAGAGCGCGAGAATTGCGCGGGCGACGGTGGAGTTGGAGGTCACCAGATCACGCACATCGGTGGTCGTCAGATCGATATCCCCGAACAGGTCATCGCCGAAGGCTTCCATCAGATCGGCGCTCAGGCGTCCTTCATCGCTCTCGGCGATCTCGCTGAGTTCGAGCTCGAACCGTTCGGCCAGTTTGATCAGCAGCGGGACGGTGAGGTTGCGCCGGTTGTGTTCGATCAGATTGAGATAGCTTGCCGAGATCCCGAGTTCGATCGCCAGGGCCGCCTGGCTCAGGCCTTCCTGCCGGCGCAAACGACGGATTCGGCCGCCGAGCTTCGGGGTGTCGGACTTCGGGGCGTCGGTGGATGCGATCTGGAGATTGGTCATGGCGGAATTCCGGGGTTTTCGACGGTTTCGCTTTACAGAATTTTCAATTGCGACGCAGCAAATTTACAAAAATTTACACGTTTTCTTCAACAATACCAGCAACTTGTTGCATTGTGCGTGTGCGCTGTCAATTCTTCACAGCATAGGTTGCGCGGCATGGTGTCGTTCAACGATATCTTTTACGGAGAATTCAAATGCCCAACGACATGTCATCGATGATGCGCCGCGGAGAAGACAACGACGCCAACTGGCCGACCCCTGAATGGGCGCCGGACCGCTGGAAGGGAATCGCCCGCGACTACACCCCGCAGGACGTCGCGCGACTAAGCGGCTCACTGCCGATCCAGCACACATTGGCCGAAAACGGGGCCCGGAAACTCTGGCAGCTCCTCGCCAAAGAGAATTTCGTCCCGACATTGGGGGCCTATACCGGCAATCAGGCGGTTCAGCATCTGCGGGCGGGTCTCAAGGCCATCTATCTTTCGGGTTGGCAGGTCGCGGCAGATGCGAATTCTTCGGGCCAGATGTATCCCGACCAGAGCCTCTATCCCGTTGATAGCGTGCCGGCTGTGATCAAGCGCATCAATCAGGCTTTCCAGCGCGCCGACCAGGTGCAGACCATGGAGCGTGCCGACGGCGAGGAGACAACGGATATCGATTTCTTTGCGCCGATCATTGCTGATGCGGAAGCAGGCTTTGGTGGCCCGCTAAACGCCTTTGAACTGATGAAGTCGATGATCGAAGCCGGTGCTGCCGCGGTTCATTTCGAGGACCAGCTCGCTGCAGAAAAGAAATGCGGTCATCTCGGTGGCAAGGTGCTCGTCCCCACGGGCACCTTCACGCGAACGCTGAACGCAGCCCGTCTCGCGGCTGACGTGATGGGTGTACCCACCCTGATCATGGCCCGCACCGATGCCAATGCGGCCCAACTGATCACCAGCGATATCGATGAACGCGATCGTCCGTTCCTCACAGGTGAACGGACAACCGAAGGCTTCTACCGGATCACCGGTGGTCTGGACTGTGCCATTGCGCGTGGGCTGGCCTACGCCCCTTACGCCGATCTGATCTGGTGTGAGACGGCGACCCCCGATCTTGATGAAGCGCGTCGCTACGCCGAGGCGATCAAGGCCGAGTTCCCGGACCAGATGCTGGCTTACAACTGTTCGCCCTCCTTCAACTGGGCCAAGCATCTCGACAAGGACGATATGAAGCGTTTCCAGAGCGAGATCGCGGCAATGGGCTACAAGTTCCAGTTCGTCACCCTGGCCGGTTTCCACAGCCTGAACCACGCCACCTTCCAGCTGGCCAATGCCTACAAGGAAGATGGCATGGCGGCTTACTCGATCCTGCAGGAGGCCGAGTTCGCCTCCGAGGTCGACGGCTACTCCGCCACACGCCATCAGCGCGAAGTGGGCACATCCTACTTCGATGCCGTATCCACCGCCGTGTCGTCGGGCGAATCCTCGACCACGGCGATGGCAGGCTCCACGGAAACCGCACAATTCTAAGATTGCGGGTCGGGAGTTGAGAGTGGGGGCTCGCGCTTCGGCGCGGGCCCTTTTCTGTGGGGGAACTGTGTCTCAGCGTTCGGCAGTGCGCACGAGCCACATGCCGAACCCGGTCAGGACGCCCAGTCCCAGCAGGCAAGAGCCCAGCGGGATGGTGGTGCTTGTGTCCATATTGCTCAGCACGAAGACGATGATCGAGCCGATGCCCAATTGGGTGAAACCCAGAAAGGAGGACGCCGATCCGGCTATGCGCGGATCGACACCTGTCGCGCCCGCGAGCGCGTTGGGGAAAATGAACCCGTTGAAGAAGGCGAAGACGACAATCGGGGCCACGATGGTGAACACGCTGGGCGATTCGACGAAGATCACCAGCGACAATGCGGGCAGGGTGATGCCGATGGTCGCCACCCAGAGCGTGCGGTCCAGTCCGAGTTTTCCCACCAGGCGGCTCGAAACATAGGCGCCAATCACGAATTGCGTGGCGATGACCATGAGCGACAGACTGAACTTGAACGGCGAAAGCCCCTGACCCTCGATCAAAAGGCCGGGTCCGACGGCGAGATACCCAAAAAACCCTGTGGTTCCGAACGCAAAGGTCAGTGTGTAGCCGATATAAAGGCGGGAATTGAACAATCGCGCATAGCGCATGAAGATGGTCGTCCAGCTGTCCGGCTGGCCGCCGTGCAAGGGCCGCGTTTCGCGCAGCCAGATGCTGGCCCCCAGCGCCATTACGCCGGCCATGATGGCGAGGAATCCAAAAATCCAGCGCCAGCCGAAATAGGTGTCGATCGCGCCGCCGATCACCGGGCCCACGGCAGGGGCAACGGATTGCAGCATGGCGACAAAAGCCATCATGCGGGCGGCTTCCAGCCCTCTATAGGTGTCCTGAACGACAGCGCGCGGTGTGACGAGTGCGGCGCATCCGCCTGCGCCCTGAAGCACGCGTGCCAGAATCAAGATATCGATACTGTTTGCCAGGGCGGCGCCCACGCTGGCCACGCCATAGATCAGCAATCCGCCATAAAGAACGGGCTTGCGTCCAAACCGGTCGGACAACGGCCCCACGACGAGCTGGGAGACCGCGAAGCTCAAGAGAAAGGCTGAGATAATCAGCTGGGTTGTGCCGTATGTGGCACCAAAAGTGTTTGCGATGGCCGGGATAGACTGGACAGGGATGCCAAGCGAAAGCGGACTGATGGCTGCGAGCAGCCCGAGAAAGGCAATCGGCGGGATCCGAGATTGCGACGTGGTGTCCGGGGTGCTCATCTTTGAGCGCTAGTCTTCGAGCCAGTCGGAAAAATACTTGCCCGCACCGCCACCAAGCTTGCCCGGGTCGGCCTGAAAGAGTTCGAGCAATACGCCATCGGGTGCCGGACACATGATGTATTTCCAGGCATCGAAATCGCGAATACCGCTGCGGAATTCAACACCCTTGCTGCGTAGACGCGTTTCAAGCGCTTCGAGATCGTCGGTACGAATGCCGATGTGGTGCACCGCGCCGTGTCCGTCGTCACGGGGTGCCTGATCGTAGAGATGCAGGCGACCAGAACCTATCCGCATGAAGACGTTGCGCGCGCCGCCAAATTCGCCGTCATAAGCGACTTCTGCACCCAGCATGTCGCACCACCAGGCAATCGTGGCCTCGATGTCTGAACAGAAGAGATGGGTGTGATGGAGGTGTTCGGTCATGGGAAGTCCTGATGAAGGTTGTGTGATTCTATCATGACAGTGTGTTGGGCGCGTCCGGTTTCCTGCATGGCAGATGAGTGGCAGGATGGTTGATCTTTGTTGGGTTTGAACCAATCTCAAACGCGCATATCTGGAGGGGTATATGACATTTATTGATCCGAAAATGCGCTACGAGAAAAAGTATCTCGAAGTAAATGGTCGACGTATCGCCTATGTGGATGAGGGCGAGGGCGACCCTATCGTGTTTGTCCACGGCAATGCGACGTCATCCTATATGTGGCGCAATGTCATGCCGCATCTTGAGGGGCTCGGCCGGCTGATTGCGCTCGACAATATCGGCCAGGGCGATTCCGACAAGCTGCCTGATAGCGGTCCCGACAGCTACATGATCCCCGAGCATCTGATTTACTTCGATGGAGCGCTCAATGCGCTGGGTGTGCGGGAGAATGTGACATTTGTGATGCATGACTGGGGTGGATCGCTCGGGCTTTCCTGGGCCAACCGGCACCCGGATGCGCTCAAGGGTCTGGCCCATTGCGAAATCGTGGTCGCCAATCACGCGAGTTACGATTCCTATCGAGATGGCCACGGAGAACGGGTCCGCCGGGCTCAGGGCCCCGAAGGCGAGGCATTGGTGCTCGAGGGTAATTTCTTTGTCGAGAATGTCTTCACCGGCGGGGTGATCCGTGAGGTTGATGCCGAGACCATGGCCGAAATTCGCCGCCCCTATGAGGAACCCGGCGAAGCCCGCCGCCCGACCCTGTCCTGGGTGAGGCAGATTCCCATTGGCGGAAAACCGGCCGAGGTTGCCGAAATGTCCGAACGTCTTGCGAACTGGATGGCAACAATCGACACCCCAAAGTTTTTTATTGAGGCAGACCCGGGCCAGATCATCGTTGATCGTGATCTCAGCATTATCGAAAGCTGGTCCAATCAGGACCGGATCAAGGTCCGTGGTCTACATCACCCGCAGGAAGATTCGCCCGACGATATCGGGCGTGGTCTGGCGGATTGGTACAAGAAGATTTCGTAAACCACGTGAACTCAGCATCCTTCGAGACGGCGCTCTGCGCCTCCTCAGGATGAGGGCGGTTCGGTTTCAAAGACCTCATCCTGAGGAGCGAGCGTCTCGAAGGATGCTGAATTGCTTCGACCCAAAGACCCACAAGATTTTTCTCAGTGAGGTGGCACTTTGGATGGTCTTGCCGCATCCTGCCGCCCTTCTTTGCTTTCAATGTTCTGGTGACCTGAAATGACCGATATCAGCCCAAAAATGCCCTATGAAAAGCAGTTCGTGGAGGTGCTTGGACAGAAGATGGCTTATGTCGAGCACGGGGAAGGTGACCCGATCGTGTTCCTCCACGGCAATGCCACATCGTCCTATATGTGGCGCAATATCATGCCGCATCTTGAGGGCCAGGGTCGGTTGATCGCACTCGACAATATCGGCCAGGGTGACTCGGCCCGTTTGCCGAACTCGGGTCCGGACACCTACACGCTGGCGGAACACCAGACCTATATCGATGGCGCGCTCGACGCGCTGGGTGTGGCGGACAATGTCACCTTCATGTTGCATGACTGGGGAGGCCCGCTGGGCATGAACTGGGCCCATCGTCATGCCGACAAGATCAAGGGGCTGGCCTATAGCGAGGTGCTGGTCTGCAATCACGAAGCTTACAGCGATTATCCCGACGCGGTGGGCAACATGCTCAAGCGCCTGCGCACCGATGAAGGGGAAACGCTGGTTCTCGAGAACAACTTCTTTGTCGAAAATGTCTTTGTTGCGGGCGTCATCCGGGAGATCGACGAAGAGACCATGAACGAAGTTCGTCGTCCTTATGCCGAGCCGGGCGAAAGCCGACGGGCCACGCTCACCTGGCCGCGCCAAATTCCCATCGAGGGCGACCCCGCTGATGTGGCCGCGCTGATGGATGTTCTCTCGGAGTGGATGCAGACAAACGACATTCCGAAATTGTTTGTGAATGTGGATCCGGGCCAAATCGTCTTTGAAAAGGACCTGGCGATCCTGCGCTCCTGGTCCCACACCACCGAAGTGACCGTGCGGGGCAAACATCATCCGCAGGAGGACTCACCGCATGAGATCGGCAAGGCGCTGTCAGATTGGTATGCTGCGCTCTGAGTAAAAGTGGACAACAGGAACCATAGGGGAACACGTCATGGATTATGAAAAGGTCTGGGAAGAGGTCGAGTTCTACTCTAACGACCACAAGACAGCCGCTTATCTCTACCGCCCGAAAGACTGGAAGCCCGGCGATCCGCCGCGTCCGGCCATTTCGGTGCTGCATGGCTACACCGGTATGAAAGATGTGTACGGCATGGATGTCCCCCAGTGGCTTTGGGAGAACGGCTATTTCGTAATTTCCCATGACTATCCCGGGTTCGGTGTCAGTGAGGGTGAACGTGGTCGCCATCGTCCGTTGGAACAGGCACAAAGCGTCTATGACGCGGTCACCTATTTGCAGACGGTCGATGGTGTTGATCCCGAACGTATTGGATATTACGGCTCCAGTTATGGCGGTGCTCATGCGATTTGGTGCGCGGCCTTTGACGAACGCGTGAAGGTCGTCGTATCGGCCGTGATGGTGGCTGACGGCGAGCGCTGGATGCAATCCGTACGACGTCCCCATGAATGGGAAGAGTTCAAGGCGAAGGTCGAAGAGGCTGAAACCAAACGCGTGCTGACAGGAGAAAAAACGCATATTCCCTTGCCTGAGATCATGCTGACCGATCCGCACACCCAGATGGTGATCGATCAGTTTCATGCGAAGAGCGGTCGCTACAATCCTGAATATGACCTTGAAAGCGCCATGGCGAATATGCGCTACAAACCGGAATGGGTGGCGCACAGGATTTCGCCACGTCCGGTCCTTATGGTCTATGCCGAGAACGATTGTCTTGTGCCTCCGGCAGAGCAGTTGTCCTGTTACGAAGCACTTGGTGAGCCGAAGAAGCTCGTGAAATTGCCGGGCATTCAACACTACGAATCCTATCAATTTTGCAATGCCGAAGCGCACGCAATTCAGAAGGCCGAAGCGCTGGAATGGTTTGAGAAATACCTCTAGTACAGCCTGAAGCTGACTGGGAATTTGTGTGATGAAAAACCTTTGGTCCGATAAAGAGGCTCGTGCCTATGTCCGCCGCTACGCCCGTGATGGGGTGAACCGCGATGTGGCACTTCGTGTGTACACGACGCGTTTGCTCGGCGGTGATCCCCAACTCGTTCTGCATGGTGGCGGCAACACGTCGGTGAAGACCGTGGCAACAGACCTGACCGGTGAAAAGCTCGACGTTCTCTGCGTCAAAGGCAGTGGCTGGGATATGGGCGATATTGAACCCGCCGGCCTGCCCGCCGTGCAGATCGCACCTTTGCGAAATCTGGACGCGCTCGACCGGCTTGGCGATGAGGATATGGTCAATGCCCAGCGACGCAATTTGCTGGATTCCAAAGCACCCAATCCGTCTGTCGAGACCCTGTTGCATGCTTTCCTGCCGCATAAATTCGTAGACCACACCCATTCGACAGCGGTTCTGGCGCTCACCGACCAGCCCGATGGTGCGAAAGTCTGCCGTGAAGTCTATGGCGATCGCGTCGCACTGGTGCCTTACATCATGCCTGGGTTTGCGCTTGCCAAATCCTGCGCGGAAATTCAGCGAAAACACCCGAATGTTGAAGGGCTGATCCTGCTTAAGCATGGCATCTTTAGCTTCGGGGAATCGGCTGAGGAAGCCTATGGGCGGATGATCGATCTGGTTAGCCTTGCCGAACAGCGGCTTCGTCAGGATCGTAAGAACCCGGTCTTTGCACCTGCAAAGAAAGTAACTGATCGTCCGGCCCGTGTTGCCGAAATCGCGCCACGTCTGCGCGGTATGTTGTCCCTCGGTGCCGCTGAAAGCCCAACACGGTTTGTCATGACCTTTCGGACAAGTCCGGCAATCCGTCGCTTTGTTGATGGAGCCGAGATTGGACGCTACAGCCAGCAAGGCACAGTGACGCCCGATCACGCGATCCGTATCAAGCCCAGGCCCGTGGTCTTGCCGCGCCCGTCCGCGAACGACCCGGATGCGTTTTTCAAGTCGGCCAAGTTGGCGATTGAAAGCTATAAAGATGCCTACCGGGCATACTTTGTTCGAAACAACACGGACAAGGCGAACCCCAAGACGCAACTCGATCCCGTCCCGCGGGTTTTACTGCTGCCGGGGCTGGGTTTCTTTGCCGTGGGAAATTCGGCCAAGGCTGCGGATGTTGCTGCCGACGTCTATGAGAACAATATTGAAGTCATCACCAACGCCGAAGCCATTGGCCGGTTCCGGTCGATCACCGATCCGGAACTGTTCGAGATCGAATACTGGTCACTCGAGCAGGCCAAGCTGGGGAGTGCGAAAGAGGCTGCGCTGGCCCGTCAGGTTGTCGCGATTACAGGTGCGGGTGGCGCAATCGGTCAGGCGACTGCGAGAGCTTTCCGTGCGGCGGGGGCCGAGGTCGCTCTGCTGGATATTGATGCGCGCATGACCACCACGCTGGCCGATGAACTGGGTGGTCTGGCTGTGTCTTGCGACGTTACCGATGACAATTCTGTGGCCAGTGCCTTCGATGCTATCGCAACACGGTACGGTGGTGTCGATATTCTGGTCTCGAATGCGGGTGCCGCATGGCAAGGCAAGATCGGCGAGGTTGATGACAAGGTCCTGCGCGATAGTTTTGAGTTGAATTTCTTCGCGCATCAGCGTGTGGCCAAGGCTGCCGTGGCAATCATGCGCGAACAGGCAACCGGCGGTGCGTTGTTGTTCAACACATCCAAACAGGCAATCAATCCGGGCAAGGACTTCGGTCCTTATGGTCTGCCCAAGGCTGCAACGCTCTTCCTGTCACGTCAGTATGCGCTTGATTATGGCGCGGATGGCATCCGCTCCAATGCGGTCAATGCGGATCGCATTCGCAGCGGGTTGTTGACCGAGGACATGGTCAAAACACGCTCCAAGGCCCGCGGGCTGAGTGAGCAAGATTATATGGCCGGCAATTTGCTCGGCCGTGAAGTGCTGGCCGAAGATGTCGCGCGCGCCTTTGTCGATTTGGCGATGGCTGAGAAGACAACGGCGGCGGTGCTCACCGTTGATGGCGGCAATATCGAAGCCGCGCTGCGTTAGTTGCTCAATTGTCGATTTGTGTAACGACTTTGCGGAGCTTCGCAAGGTCACTGGCACTGGCATCTTTGCCGAACATCGCTTCCAGGATGGCAATGCTGCGTTCGGTTGTATAGGGGCGCGCGTCTGACAGGGTCAGGCGTGATGCTTTGCGTTGGGGCACGGCTGCGGCGAGGAATCGGGATTTCGAAGCCGCACCAAGAAGGTCCCAGATCACGGCGTCGTCGGGGAATAGTGTCGCTGACCCGGCAGCGCCGAGATCGGCTTCATTCGGACCGAGTGCACGAACGACAGCACTCTTGGGTGGCAGCAACGCAAGCTGGCGATCATATTCGGCAGGTTGATCCAGATGGCGGATTTCCAGTCGCTCTTCTGGCAGGTCGACGGTCAAGCGTTGTCGTGCAACGTTTAAGCTCGCAGCATCAGTGCTTGCGATTGTGACCTTTGTCGGTTTGGCATTGGTCATGTGGCGGGAAAGTGCCGCGGCGAGCGCCCGTGCATCCGGTCCCGCCCCGAATATCAGGGTCTCGGTCGTTTCTGTGGGGAGCGTTTTGTCGGCTGCTCGCGTGGCGGCTGTCAACCTTGGGGCCTTTGCGTACAATTCTCCGGGCGACCGCGCAATCACGCCAACTTCGCCCAAAATTTCACAGTTTTGATCTACGACGTCGAAATGCGTATTGGCATCACCATGGAATTCTGACGCGTGCCCGACCACGAAGGCGCCGCGGGCGTTGTAGGCATCCTGCAGGAATTCAAAGATTTGTTCGCGTTCCCGCTGGCTGGTGGTCGGGCCCAGCAAGATTGTATCGACCGCGCATAGGTCTGCGCGAAGGGCACCCAGACCCTTTTCGATCAGCGTGTGCAGTTTGGTATCGATCGTCTGTTCAGTGATGACGTAGACGGTCGGGACTTCTGGCGATGGCGGGAGTGTGATCACGCCTGTCATCCTTTATATTTGCTGGGAACCTGAGTGCGATTCTACCACATTTTGTCACGTTGCGTGACGATCATGCGGAAGAAGCGTTTATCATGTACCACCGGGCGATCAATATGGGGAACAGGTGATGAAGCACGTGCAATTTGGCACCTATGGTGGTCCGGAAGTTCTGGACGTTGTCGAAGGTCCCATACCAGAGCCCGGACCGGGTCAAATTTGCATCCGTGCTGAAGCCATCGGTGTCGGTATCCCGGATATCCTTATGCGAACCGGCAACTACGCCTGGATACCACCTTTGCCCGTGGTTCCCGGGAATGAGCTTGCGGGCACCGTTTCCGCTGTTGGTGAAGGCGTGACAACTCTCTTGGTCGGCCAGCGGGTCTATGTAAACGCGCGCGAGCTCTCGCAACGCGGTGGCTGTTATGCCCAGTATATGGTCGTGCCCGCAGAGGCCGTATTTGCGTTGCCGGATTCACTCAAGGCCGAACATGCTGTTGCTCTGGGCAACTACCAACTCGCCTGGCTCTTGCTGAATATCGCTGCAACACCGAAGTCGGGCGACGATATTCTAGTGCATGCCGCTGCGGGCGGGGTCGGGAGCGCGCTGGTCCAAATGGCCTGTGCAAAAGGGTTGAATGTTTCCGGTGTGGCGGGTTCAGAAGAGAAGGCACACTACGTCGCTGAACTGGGCGCAGACACTGTGATCGACCGCAGCAGGGACTCGATATCTGAACGCCTGATGCAGCGAACTGACGGGACTGGCGCGAACTATATCTACGATGCTGTTGGCGGCGAAGACTTTGCCGAGAATTTCGAGCGGCTTGCTCCCCTGGGCACGCTGGTGATGTTTGGCCATATCGCGGGCTGGCCTGATCCGGCGATCCTGGATCCGATGCGCGAACGGTTCGGCGCGTCATTGGGGTTTCGGCTATTCTCGATCCATGTCCTTGATGACATGCCTGATATCCGTCGCCATGCCATGGAAGAGGCGATCAAGGTCATGGCTTCGGGCGCAGCCTTGCCGCGAATTCATACGCGAATGCCGCTTGCAAAAGCAGCGGACGCACACCGGCTTCTCGAAAGTGGCGATGTGATCGGAAAGGTGGTCCTGACGACCTGATCTGATCTCGATAAGAAAGTGTTATATCATTTTCTTATATGGAGGCAGACTGCGTTAGATGGAGTCACGTCAGCTCAGATATTTTTGCGAGATTGCGGAAGCGGGCAGTTTTACTGCGGCAGCCGCGCGTCTGCGCGTTGCCCAACCTGCCCTCAGTCGGCAAATCGCTTCGCTTGAACGAGATCTGGGCGCTCCCGTCTTTCTAAGGGGCCCGGGCGGCATCAAGCTGACGTCCCACGGTGAGATATTGTTGCGTCATGCTGATGCGATGCGCGTACACGCTGCGCGCGCGCGGGAGGAAATCTCGGCGTCGCTGGGCCAGACACCCGGCTGGATATCATTTGGGACGGCACCTGCATTGGGACGTCTGATTTTTGGTCCGGTGGCCGAAGTCATGGCTGCCCGATATCCCGAGTTGTGTATAAGTTTCGTTGAAGGGGTTGGGGCCAGCCTGCTGAACGGCTTGAGTGACGGGACACTCGATCTTGCGCTCACCTCGCGTTCTGCCTATGCACCGGGGGTTGCGTTCAAAAAGCTTTTTTCTGAGCCGGTCTATCTGGTGGCTGCGCCGGGGCAGGAGATGCCGACCAGCGTTTCTGGTTGGGAAGACCTTCGCGGTATGCCTCTCGTCGTCACCAATCAGCAAACCACTGTCGCCTCCTGGGTGGAGGAATTGTCGGGCCGTACGCAGTCTGCGCTTGATTTCAGGTACCGGGTGGAAAGTTCGCAAGCCGCAATCGATATCATGCGTCGCGGGCTTGCCTATGCCGTGTTGCCGCAATCCACGATGCAGGATATTCGCGATATCCAGAGTTTTCAGTTGGCCCGACTGACAGAGGTCTCATTGGACCGCAATCTCGCGCAGTCACGCGAGCGTGGCAGTGCCCCTCTGATAGATGTGTTGCGCGATGTCGTTGAAGCCGAGGTTCGCAGGCATTTTCACGACGAATCCGGGGCCTGCGGCAGATAAAGTATGCTCAAAAGGTATGGCTGCGTGCCCAATCTGTATTATTCGCGGGGTGGTGCGTGACTCTTATTGTGTCGTCCGTTGCTATCCCATCAGGAGTCAGACTATGAAATCCATCGAAGTGAGCCCTGCCGAAATGGCCGCACGTACGGCACGTTTTTCCGATTTGCGTCCCTACAGTGACCAGCATGACGAGAGCACTGGAATCCCGGCCAAGGCTATGGAAAAGCTGACAGCACATCGGGTTTATCCGGTTATGGTGCCGGAGACCTATACCGGGCGTAGCGCAATGGCGCCGGTCAAGGCTGGCGAGCGTGTGGTGATCGCGATTGCCGAATGTCCGCCGGGTGATGGGCCGGGTCTCCACAACCACGAGATCACAACCGAGACCTTCTTCTGCCTTGAGGGGACATTCGAGGTGACATGGGGGGATGAAGGCGAACACAAGGTTGTTCTCGAACCGATGGACCTTGTTTCCGTGCCTCAGGGTGTGATGCGGGCTTTCCGCAACATCTCGGATGTGACCGGTCGTCTCTATGTCACCATCGAACTTGGTGAGCCGGGCAGCAATGACCGCGTTGCCTACCATCCCGAGGTTGCGAACGAACTGGAAGCCGAGTTCGGCGCCGAAACAGTCGAGACCCTCAAAGAAATCGGGTTCAAGTTCGACGGCGCCAGCAAGTCATAGCTTTGGTGGTGACATGAAAGTTGTACGTTTCCATGAATACGGCGGTCCCGATGTCCTGAAAGTTGAGGATGTCCCAGAGCCGGTACCGGGCCCGGGTGAGGTTCGTATTCGTGCCGAAGTGATCGGCGTGGGGATTCCTGACGTTCTGGTGCGCACCAACAATGACGCCAAGGATTGGCCGCTTCCCATGATCCCCGGGAATGAGATGGTTGGAACCATCGATGCTGTTGGATCGGGTGTGTCGCGCTTTCAGATCGGTGACCGGGTGTTTCTGCCGTCCCGTGAAATGCCCCAGCGCGGCGGGTGCTACGTTGAAGCACGTGTTGTTCCCGAGAGTGCACCATTCTTGGTGCCAGACGGCGTTTCGGCCGAACAGATGGTCGCCCTCCCGAACTTTCAGGTCGCCCGGTTGCTGCTCGACTATGCCGTTCCTGTCCGTCCGGGACAGACTGTTCTTATCCATGCCGCTGCGGGTGGTGTTGGAAGTGCCCTGGTGCAACTCGCCAAGCTTGAGGGTCTGACGGTGATTGGCATTGCCGGAGGCGCAGCAAAAGCCGGCTTTGTGTCCGAGCTCGGCGCTGATGCGGTTATTGACCGTCACGTCGAGGATGTTCAGGCACGTGTGCATGAACTCACGGATGGTCGAGGTGTCGATCGCATCTATGATTCCGTTGCAGGTCCGGAATTCACCCGAAACTTCGGGATGCTTGCCGATATGGGCACCGTCGTGATGTTTGGCTTTATTGCAGGCAAGCCGGACACTGACCTCTACATGCCGATGGCGGGGGATTTTACGCGAAATCTGGGAATGCAGACCTTCAGCATTCATTATTTCGACGACAAACCTGATATTCGCCGGGGCACGATGGAAAAGATCATTGAAGATTTCACCCAGGGTAAGATCAGCCCGCGTATTCATGGGCAGATGAAACTGAACGACGCAGCAGATGCGCACCGTCTTCTCGAATCCGGCGGGGTCATCGGAAAACTTATTCTGGTGCCCTAGGCGAATTCTGTTCCCAACCGGGTCGTTTTTCCGCTTCGTTTCGGTCAAAATCAGAACCCAAGCTGAAGTTCTGGCCCAACCGGTTGCCAGACAACAAAAACAGGATTGATAAGACGATGGCTAGAACAGGCGGTCAGGTTCTGATCGACGCGCTGCGTCAGCATGATGTCGATACAGTATTTTGTGTGCCCGGTGAGAGTTACCTCGCGGCGCTGGATGCGTTGTACGACGTGCGGGAGTCCATTCGGGTGATCACGTGTCGACATGAAAGCGGCGCGACCTATGCGGCGGAGGCTTACGGAAAACTCACGGGCAAGCCCGGGATTGCATTCGTGACCCGCGGACCGGGGGCCTGTAATGGCAGTATCGGTGTGCATATGGCGTTTCAGGATTCATCTCCGATGATTCTGTTCGTCGGTCAGATCCCCCGGAACTTCAAAGGCCGCGAGGCATTTCAGGAAGTTGATTACAACGCCATGTATGCGCCGCTCGCCAAATGGGTGGTTGAGGTCGAGGATGCCGCGCGTTTGCCGGAAATCACCGCGCGTGCTTTCGCCACAGCATCAAGCGGGCGGCGTGGACCTGTGGTGGTCTCGTTGCCGGAAGATATGCTGGTCGATGAGGTGGATGTCGCCGATGTCGCAGTCGCGAAACTGCCCGCGCCAGAACCTCGCGAGGAAGACCTCAGCGCATTCCGTGACCTTCTCTCAGCTTCCGCCAGACCGCTTTTGTTGTTCGGTGGTGGCGGTTGGACAGCGGAGTCTGCTGCCGACCTCCAGGCTTTCTGCGAAGCCAATGGCCTGCCCGCGATGGCAGCATTTCGCTCTCAGGATATTTTTGACAATGATCATCCGAATTTTGTGGGTGAGCTCGGCGTCAACACCAACCCCAAACTTGCCCAACGGGTGAAAGATGCTGACCTGATTATTTCGATCGGAGCGCGCATGGGGGAGATCGCAACGATGGGCTATACGCTTATCAAGACCCCGAAGCCTGATCAAAAATTGATCCATGTTTATCCTGATCATTCCGAACTCGGGCGTGTGTTTCAGTCAGATTTGCCGATTGCGTCGGATATCGGAGCATTTTTGGAGCAGGCCCGCCGCAACATTCAGGTGGACCCGTCGAACTGGGCAAGCGCCCTTGAGGAGAGTCGCAACGAGTATGAAGCGTGGACTCAGCCGGGCGAGTATCCGGGACCACTGAATCTCTCAGAAGCTTTCGTGCAAATGCGAGATATCCTGCCCGATGACGCAATTCTTGCAACCGATGCCGGTAATTTTGCGGGTTGGGCCAGCCGGTTCTTTCGTTTCCGGAAGTTCCGGACCTTGCTGGGCTCAACCAACGGCTCGATGGGTTACGGAATGCCTGCTGCCCTTGCGGCAAAGGCCGCACGTCCGGACCTGCCGGTGATCTGCTACGCCGGTGACGGTGGGATATTGATGACCGGCAATGAATTGGCAACAGCGGTGCAGCACGATCTGCCGATCGTTCTGATCATTGCAAACAACAGCATGTTCGGCACCATCCGCATGCATGAGGAACGGGAATATCCGGGACGGCAGATTGCCACGGAACTTCGCAATCCCGAATTTGTGAAATGGGCTGAATCCTTTGGTG
Source organism: uncultured Alphaproteobacteria bacterium (assembly GCA_943787745.1). Classification (GTDB taxonomy): domain Bacteria; phylum Pseudomonadota; class Alphaproteobacteria; order UBA6615; family UBA6615; genus JABJAG01. The sequence continues at coordinate 145,569 of CALSNJ010000005.1, forward strand.
CACAGGGCGAACGGGTGACAACAACAGAAGAGTTTGGGCCTGCCCTGGAACGGGCCTTGTCGGCCGGGCGTCCCGCCGTTATTGAACTCATAGTTGACCAGGAGCTGATCTCCAGCAATATCACCCTCAGTGCGCTTCGAGAGCGTGCGGCGAAGGCGGCCGAGTAGTTCTTTATGTCCGAGATCAAGAACCGCGCATTGTTCCTTGACCGGGATGGCGTGATCAATGTCGACAGTGGCTATATCTGGCGGCCTGAGGATTTTATCTTCAATGATGGGGTGTTTGAGGCCTGCCGGTCGGCAAGCGCGATGGGCTTCATGTTGTTCGTGGTAACCAATCAGGCTGGAATTGGCCGGGGACTATATTCGGAGAGAGACTTTCAGGCGCTGAACGAGTGGATGCTGGGTCGGTTCCGCGAGGAGAGTATTGAAATCGGGCGCGTGTATTTCGCGCCAACCCATCCCGAGAATGGCATCGGCGTCTACCGCCGGGAATCACCCGATCGCAAGCCCGGTCCGGGCATGCTTTTTAAGGCGCGTGACGCATTCAATATCGATATGTCCCGATCCGCCATCGTGGGAGACCGCGAAACCGACATCCTCGCCGGAATCAATGGGGGTGTGGCAACGCGCATACTTGTCGAAGGTGCGGAAGACGACCCTGCGTCCAGCCGTGCTGACACCGTCGTGGGGTCACTGGTTGAAGCGGTTGCCTGGCTGGCGGCGCGCGAAAACGGCTAGTTCGTGCCGCCCGACAGGCGCCAGTCGATCATTTCCATCCGGTCCTGACCATAGAACAACTCACCATCGACCACATATGACGGCACGCTCCAGGCATTGTCAGCCAGAGCTTCGTCGGTGTTTGCGCTGAGTTCGGCGGCAACCACATCAGACCCGGCAGCCGCGACGAGCGTGGCGCCATCCAGACCAAGTCCATCGAGAATTTCGGTGACGTCACGTTCGTCGCCGATGTTGCGTTCCTCGACCCAGCAGCCGCGCATCAGGGCGCGCGTGACGGCAAACATGTCCTCCCCGGCCTGACCGGCGGCGATGATGACATTGGATGAAAGATAGAACGGCGCGGGAAAGTGCTTGGGCTCTGCATTGAGTGGAACGCCGCGCCATGCTGCCCAGCGTGGGAGTTCCAGCAGGCGATAGGATTTCATGACGTCGGGGCGTTCCCCCAGCGGCTTGCCGGAACCGGTTTCTTTCCAGGTGCGACCCACATCGGTTGGTTTGTAGGCAATCGTGCGTCCGTGTTTGTCAGCAATCTCCTTGAGCGCGTCGAGCCCCAGATAGGACCAGGGGGATACACAGGCAAAATAGAACTTGATCGGATCACTCATTTTCCAGCCTCAACACGTTCAGCGATATATGTCGGGAGCGCGAAGGCGCCGCGGTGCAGGCTGGGATTGTAGTATTTTGTTGAGAGATTGGTAGCTGTGAAGCGTTCACGAAGTACATCTTCGGATATCCGGCGCAGGGACGTGTCATCCGTCCCCCAGCCAAACCCCATGAAACCGCCGGCATAGGTGGGGACGGCAGCAATGTAGCCATGGGCGTCAGCAAAATGCTCGCCAAGCCGGCTGACCGTGGTTGTCAGCTCTTCGCCCTGGATCATGACAACGCCGCTTTGGGTGGTCATGACCCCACCCTGATTGAGCCGTGCCTTGCAGTCGCTGTAGAAAGCAGAGGTAAACAAAACCTCGCCGGGTCCCATGGGGTCGGTCGAATCCACGATGATCACGTCGAAGCTGCGATCGGTTTCGGCGACGAAGCGCGCGCCATCCGCGATGACGAGGTCTGCGCGAGGGTCCTCGAACGCGCCGTCAGAAATGCTCGGCAGCCACTGCTTGCTGAGTTCGACAACAGAATCGTCGATCTCCACCATTGTGACCCGGTCGACCGGATGGCGCAGTGCTTCGCGTAACATCCCGCCATCACCACCGCCGATGATGCAAACTTCGCGTGCCTTGCCATGAGCGAGCATTGGCACATGGGTCAGCATCTCGTGATAGATGAACTCGTCCCGTTCGCAGACTTGCATGATCCCGTCGAGCGCCATCACGCGGCCCCACTGGGCGGTTTGATAGATTACGAGATCCTGATGCTCGGTCTGTTCGCGGAACAGGATAGAGTCGACTTCCAGCCCAAGCTGCAAACCAACGCCGAGGGCCTCGTCAAAAAAGGCCCAGTCAGCGGGCTTGTCACTCAAGCGACGACGCCCCGGCGTGTTTCGTTGAGAGTCACACTGCCTGCGCTGAAAGCGGCCTTCAGGATCGGCAGAGCGTTGTGTGGATTGCACGATCCGCACATGAAGACATCCAGTGCGGCATAGTCGCGTTCCGGCCAAGTGTGAATCGAAATATGGCTTTCCGAGAGGATCGCCACACCGGACACACCGCCTGAATCCGAAAACTGGTGCAGGTGCACACTCAGCACGGTTGCACCCGCGGCATCCGCTGCCCGGCGCAAAGTGTCTTCGATGTAATCGATGTCTGTAAGTTGCCCGGCGTCCCAGAGATCGACAAGCAGATGGCGGCCAGCAAAGGACACGCCGTTTTCATGAATGAAATAATCGGTAAGGGCGGTGTTATCTACGACCGCAGAAGCATTGTTTGCCATCCCATGGGAACTCCTGAAGGCAGTGATCGGGTCAGCGCTTTTTAAGGATTTTTTGCGGTGGCGCAACAACCAAATGCACATGTGTCGCAATGGCTCCCGCGATTCTGCAGGGGCGGGTTTCAAACCCGTCTGGTTTGGTCGAATGGCGGGCGATCGTATTGGACTACACCCGGTCTGGTGCGCACACGGGCAGGTTTGAAACCTGCCCCTACATGGGGTCGTTCGAATCACCGGGGAGGGGGTGGGGCGGTAACCGGAACCATTCCAGTCACCGCCCCTGAGGGGAGGCTTGCTTCCTGGGTAAGGGAGCAATGAATTCTTTCTACGCGGGAATAGCGGGCGCCGATGTGACGTCTGTCACAGGGGAGACGCTTTTTTTAGAAAGCGTCTTCGGCCAATGCCATCACAGAATCCCCACCACGGGTGATTGTCTCGAGATGCATGTTGGCGCGGGGCAGGATGTGGTCGGCATAGAACCGCGCCGTGATGCGTTTGGAATTGAGAAATTCCGGGCTTGGCGCGCCTTTGGCGCCGCTGGTTGCGGCAATCGCGGCACGTGTCATCAGCCAGCCACCCACGACGGTGCCGGCCAGATGCAGAAAGGCGTTGGCGCCAGCGAACTTGCGGTTCACGTCGTTATTGGCCGGGTCGAGCATCCATTCGGTCGCGCGCCGCAGGGTGTTGTTGGCGTTCATTTGTGCCGCGACGATCTCACCGATTTCCGGATCAACCGAATCCGGAAGATCGTCGAGTTCTTCGAGCAATTCTTCCATGGCCGCGCCACCGTCGCGCATCAACTTGCGCCCAAGCAGGTCGATCGCCTGAATCCCGTTGGTGCCTTCATAGATGGGGGCAATGCGTGCGTCCCGGTAGTACTGGGCGGCGCCGGTTTCCTCGACGAAGCCCATGCCGCCATGCATCTGCACGCCGGTTGACGCGATATCGACACCCAGATCGGTGCACCACGCCTTCACGATGGGTGTCAGCAAATCCGTACGGCGCGAATTGTAGCCGCGTGTGTTGTCGTCATCGTGATGCCGTGATCTGTCGAGCGCCGAGTTGGTGTAGTAGGCCAGCGCCCGCATGGCCTCGGTCTGGGCCCGCATGGACATAAGCATCCGGCGCACATCCGGATGCTTGATGATCGTGACGGATTCACCGCCACCCTCGACCGGGGCCGACTGTACCCGCTCACGGGCATAGGCGACGGCATGCTGGTAGGCGCGTTCGGCCACGGCCACACCCTGCAGGCCGACATTCAGGCGGGCGTTGTTCATCATGGTGAACATGCAGCGCAGGCCGTCATGCTCCTCGCCGATCAGATAACCGACGGCACCATCGCCATTCTCGCCATAGGACATGACGCAGGTCGGGCTCGCATGGATGCCCAGCTTGATGTTCAAGGCCGATGGCGTAGGCGTCGTTGCGCTCGCCAAGAGAACCGTCGTCATTGACCAGGAATTTTGGGACGAGGAACAGGCTGATGCCTTTCACCCCGGGAGGCGCATCGGGCAGGCGGGCGAGCACCAGATGGATGATGTTGTCGGTGAAATCCTGCTCGCCGAAGGTGATGAATATCTTTGTGCCCTTGATGCGATACTGGTCACCTTCGCGCTCGGCGCGGGACTTCAGCAGGCTGAGATCGGTCCCGGCCTGAGGCTCGGTCAGGTTCATGGTCCCAGTCCACTCACCGGAGACCAGCTTGGCGAGGAACTTGTCTTTTAGTGCGTCCGTGCCGTGGGCGATCACGGATTCGATCGCACCGATGGTGAGCAGCGGGCAAAGCGACCAGGAGAGATTGGCCGATTGCCACATTTCCTGCAGTGACGTGGTGATCGTCCAGGGCAGCCCCATGCCGCCGTGCTCAGGTTCGAACGGCGTGCCGTTCCAGCCGCCCTCGACAAAGCTCGCATAGGCTTCCTTGAACCCGTCGGGCGTTGTCACCACGCCGTCCTTCAAGGTGGACCCTTGCTGATCCCCGGTCTGGTTCAGCGGCCCCACCACATCACGGGTGAAACGCGCAGATTCGGTGAGAATAGCCTCGACCAGATCTTCGGTGGTTTCGCTGAAGACCGGCAGTTCCCGCAGACCGTCCATGTCGCAGAGATTCTCCAGAATGAACTGCATGTCCTGCACAGGGGCGTTGTAGTCCGACATTTAACTCTCCTAATCCGGGATCAGTGATTCCTAAAGAACCTTGCCCGGGTTCATCAATCCCTTGGGGTCGAGCATTGCTTTGATGCCTCGCATCATGTCGATTTCGACCCCGGCCTTGTGGGCGGCCAGTTCTGCGACCTTGATTTTTCCGATCCCATGTTCAGCCGAGAAACTGCCGCGCATGCTGTCCACGACGTCATGGACGATGTGGCAGATCTCGTCCCAGCGGGCGAGGAATTCGGCACCGTCTGCACCATTGGGCTGGGTCAGATTGTAGTGCACATTGCCGTCGCCGACATGGCCGAACGCGACCGGGCGGATCCCCGGACAGGCCTGGGTGACGGCGGCATTCGCCTGCCGGATGAATTCGGGCACGGAAGAGATCGGCACCGAGACATCGTTCTTGATGCTCGCACCTTCGGGCTTCTGGGCCAGCACCATGGCTTCGCGAAGGAACCACATCTGTTGTCGTTGAGTTTCCGATTGAGCAATGACCGCGTCGACGATCAGGCCGTCCTCGAATGCCGTGCCCAGAAACGTTTCCATGACATCACCAAGATTGGAATTGGCATCGCTGCTTTCAAACTCGATCAGCGCGCACCAGTCATGGGGGTCGTCGAGGAAATCGATGGCGCCGTCGATGTGACGCACGGAAATCTCGATCGCGATCCGCGGGATCAGCTCAAAACCAGACACCGTGTCTGCGCTTGCGGCGCGGGCGCGACCAAGAACCTCAAGCACGGAGTCGAGGTCCTTCAGCGCAATGAAAGCCGTATGACGTGAGCGCGGCTTGGGAAACATTTTGATGACCGCACCGGTGATGATTCCGAGCGAGCCTTCGGCACCAATGAACAGGTGCTTGAGGTCATAGCCGGTGTTGTTCTTGCGCAGCCCTGTCAGCCCGTCCCAGATGCGACCATCGGGCAACACCACTTCCAGACCGAGGGTCAGCTCGCGGGTGTTGCCATAGCGCACCACGGCTGTACCGCCGGCGTTGGTCGAAAGATTGCCGCCGATCTGGCAGGAGCCTTCAGCCCCCAGGCTGAGCGGGAACAACCGGTCGTGTTCATCGGCAACGTGCTGTAGGTCGGCCAGCACGCAACCCGCATCCACAGTCATCGTGAAATTCGCCGGGTCGACGGCGCGAACAGTGTTCATGCGTGACAGGCTGACAATGATTTCGCCGCTGGCGACAGCACCGCCGCAAAGCCCGGTATTGCCGCCCTGGGGCACAATCGCGACGTCGGCGTCGTAACAGGCTGCAAGCACCTGTGAGACCTCTTCGGTGGAGGCGGGTCGGATCACGCACGGCGTAATGCCGCGAAACAGCCCGCGCTGCTCGTCGATATAGGGTTCCATGTCGGCGGGGTCGGTGATCATCCCGACCGCACCAACAATCGCTTCCAGCTGGCTCAGAAAACCATCGGGCAGGGGTGCTGATTCTGTTTGGATAGTTTGGCTCATGGACAAAGATTTAGACCGGGATCGGTCGTGCGGCAACCGCGTGGGACGCCGTGTCTCACCCGTTATGCGCTTCGGCGGCGCGGCGCAGGCGGTCGTTGATGGCGCGACCAAGTCCGGTTTCCGGGATGGGCATCACCGCAATAGCCCGGTGTTCGGGGGAATCGAGGGCCCGCAAGGCTGCAAACAGGTTCGCTGCGGCCTCTGTCAGGTCACCCGACGGGCTGAGGTTTTGGACGCCTTCGGGGACACCCGAACCGAAGCCGAGAAGCACTTCACCGGCAACGGCGTCGCTGGCGTTCAGGCGAACCGGAATGGATGGCGCATAGTGACGGGCGATCTGTCCCGGCGAACGTGGGGCTTGGCCGTCGGCAGGACGGGTGGCGTCATCCACGACGCCAAGCACATCCTGCAATTGTTCCAGCGTCACCGCGCCATGGCGCAGCAGAGCCGGGCGGTCCCCGCAGAGATCAATCACGGTAGACTCAAGTCCGACTGCGCAGGCACCACCATCCAGAATGAGGTCGACATTGGTGCCAAGTGATTGCGCCACATGGCTGGCCAATGTGGGGCTGACTTCACCCGCTGTGTTCGCGCTGGGGGCCGCAATCGGCCCGCCAAAGCGGGTCAGCAGGTTCCGGGCGAGCGGATGGGCCGGCGCGCGCAGGGCGACGGTGTCGAGCCCGGCGCTGACCAGCAGGGACAGCCCGCTGTCGGCGCGCCGCGGCACAACGAAACTCAGCGGGCCGGGCCAGAACGCGGCGGCCAGTTGCTGCGCGCGGGCATCCATCTCCCCGTATTGGGCGGCGCTGGGCAGGTCGAGGACATGCACGATAAGCGGATTGAAACTCGGCCTGTTTTTGGCTTCAAAAATGCGCGCCACAGCGCGGTCGTCACGCGCATCGGCCCCAAGTCCGTAGACGGTCTCGGTCGGGAAGGCGACCAGCCCGCCTGATTTCAGACGTGTTGCGGCGGCGGACAGGTTTTCGTCATTTGCAGGCAGTATGTTGGCGGCTTCCGTCATGCGGCCTGTATGCCGTACCTCGCTTGGCGGGTCTACCGCCGCCCGAAGGCGACGAATCCCGGGTTCAGGAATTTTGGCTTCTTGCCGTAATTGAAGGTGCTGCCATCCATCATGGTCAGACCGCCGCCTGCGGCCAGCACAATCGCGTGGCCGGCGCCGGTGTCCCATTCGCAGGTGGGACCAAAGCGGGGATAGATATCTGCCACGCCTTCGGCCAGGCGCCCGAATTTGAGGGCGCTGCCCTGGGGCATCCGGTTGCGGACGGTTTCGTCCTTCAGATAATCCTCAAGCTTCTCGTTGATCGAGTGGGACCGGCTGACAAGCACATCCATGCCATCGGCCGGGATTTCGCGGCAGGCAATCGGACGTTCGGGTTTGTCGCCCTCGATCAGGGTGGCGCCACCGTTCAGGGTTCCCGCATACATCAGGTTCAGGGCTGGGGCATAGAGCACACCAAAGATCGGCACGTTGTCTTCGACCAGTCCGATATTGACGGTGAACTCGTCGTTGCGCTTGAGGAATTCCCGTGTGCCGTCGAGGGGGTCCACCAGCCAGAAACGGTTGCTGACTTCGACCGGGCTTTCGCCGGCGGAATGCTCTTCTTCGGAAACAACAGGGATGTCGGGTGTGAGCGCACGCAGCCCGGGCAGGATGACGGCTTCAGCTGCCGTATCTGCCAGGGTGACGGGGGACCCGTCATCTTTACGTTCGCTGTCAAAGTCAGTGCGATAGACCGCCATGATGGCGTCCCCCGCTGCATAGGCGAGGTCTCGCACCGCTGGTATCAGGGCCGCGGTGTCGATTGGGAGTCTCCCCGGTTGGGGCAGGTGGCGCCTATTCGGCGGCCAACTGCTGGTTGGCAAGCGCCCAGATCACATCCGGGGTCGCGGGCATGTCGACGTCGTGAATGGCACCACCGTCCGAAAGGGCGTCAACAATCGCGCTGATTGCCGCCGCCGGTGCGCCGATGGCACCGGCTTCACCGGTTCCCTTGATGCCGAGCGGGTTGGTCGTGCATTTCTCGTTTCGCATGGAGAAGTCGAAGTTCGGCACATCTGCGGCACGGGGCATGCGGTAGTCGATGAAGGAGCCGGAGACGAGCTGACCTGAGTCCTCGTCATAGACCGTGTGCTCATGCAACGCCTGACCGACACCCTGCACAATGCCGCCATGGACCTGACCGGCGATCAGCATCGGGTTGATGGTGTCACCGAAATCATCGACCACTGTGTAGCGCATGATCTCGGGGATGCCGGTCTGCGGGTCGATTTCCATTTCGCAGATATGGCAGCCATTCGGGAAAGTCGGCGCATCGGGCTGATGGCTTTCTTTGGAGTCGAGACCGGGCTCCATGCCATCAGGCAAATTGGCCGGGTCCTGCGCCGCCTTGGCGACTTCGAACAGGGACAGGGACCGGTCGGTGCCCGCCACACGGAAGGTGCCATCCGAATATTCAATATCGGCTTCGGCGGTTTCCATCATATGGGCCGAAATCGCCTTGCCCTTTTCCTTGATCGCTTCCGACGCTTTGGAGACGGCAACGCCACCAACCGTGACCGAGCGTGACCCACCGGTCAGTCCCGGCGGCACGATATCGCTGTCGCCCTGGACCATGGTCATCCGGTCTGTGTCGATGCCCAGCCGGTCGGACATGATCTGCTTGTAAGACGTATCGTGACCCTGACCGTTCGACATGGTGCCGATATAGAAGGTGATGGTCTCGGTCTCCGGATCGATGCGGACATCGGCGACTTCGGGATTGCCGCCGCCACATTTCTCGACATATGTCGCCATGCCGATGCCACGCAGCATGCCGCGTTTGGCGCTCTCGGTCTTGCGGGCGGCAAAACCGGCCCAGTCGGCCTTCTTCATGCCTTCTTCCATGATGGCGGTGAAGTTGCCGCTGTCATAGGTTTCGCCAAAGGCCGTCTTATAGGGCAACTGGTCGGGCTGGATGAAGTTGCGGCGGCGCAACTCGTCGGGCGCGAGGCCCAGTTCGCGCGCGCATTTGTCGACCAGCCGCTCGATGCAGTAGATCGCTTCGGGACGTCCGGCACCGCGATAGGCATCGGTTGGTACGGTGTTGGTCAGGATGCCCTTCACATTGGCCCAGACAGCCGGGAAGGCATACAGGCCGTTCAGCATCGCCGTGCCGGCTTCGGTCGGGATGAAGGTTCCGAAATGCGAGAGATACGCGCCCAGATTGGCGTAGGTGGTGACGCGCAGGGCGAGGAACTTGCCGTTGTCGTCGCAGGCGACCTCTGCCTTGGTGACATGGTCCCGGCCCTGAATGTCGGACATGAAACCCTCGCTGCGATCCGAGGTCCAGCGCACCGGGCGTTTGACCTTCTTTGCCGCCCAGACGGCCATCGGCTGTTCGGGATGGGTGAAAATCTTCATGCCGAAGCCACCGCCCACATCGCCGGTGACGACGCGCAGTTTCTCCTTGTCGATCTTCAGGATGTTGTCGGCAATCGTGTTGCGGATGCCGTGGGTGCCCTGAGACGAGGTGTAGAGGGTGAGCTTGTCGGTGGCTTCGTCGTAGTCGCCGATGGCCGCGCGGGGTTCCATCGAGTTCACGACGATCCGGTTGTTGATCAGCTCCAGCGTGGTGACGTGGCTGGCTTTGGCGAAGGCCGCCTCGGTCTCGTCCTGCTGACCCTTGCCCCAGTCGAAGCAGACGTTGTTGGTAACGTCGTCATACAGCTGCGCCGCGCCGTCCAGTGAAGCGGTATAGGTGTTCGTGGCCGAAGCCAGGACGTTGTAATCCACCTCGACCAGTTCGGCCGCGTCGCGGGCCTGCTCCAGGGTTTCGGCGACAATGAAGGCCACCGGCTGGCCGACATGGCGGACCTTTTCCTGGGCCAGCAAAGGACGATAGGTTTCGCCGCGGTCCGTGCCATCGAGATTTTTGACCGGGAACATGCAGGGCATGGCACCGAGATCATCGGCTTTGACATCATCACCGGTCAGAACCAGCAACACGCCCGGTGCTGCTTTCGCGGCGACAATATCCATGCCCTTGATCTCGGCATGGGCATGGGGGGAGCGCAGCACAAAGGCGTGGCTCTCATTTTCGAGCTGCACATCATCTGTGTATTTGCCGCTGCCTGTGAGCAGGCGAAGATCTTCAATACGTGTGACGGACTGACCGATGCCGAACTGGCCCATGGGACACCCTCTTCATGGCTTGAATGAAATGGAATTCTGTTAGGGAGATGATATGCGACGCGGGTACTGCAAACCAAGCCCCCCGCGACGATTCATCTGGTATGGTTTTCCCCAGTGATGAGCGATTCAGACCAAATTGACAGCGAAGTGACCGAGGAATTCGACGGCGTGCCGGGCCGGTACTGGCACGCGTTGGACGATGGGCGCATTCAGTGCGACCTCTGTCCGCGGTTTTGCAAGCTCAATGAAGGCCAGCGCGGCCTGTGCTTCGTGCGGGCACGCACCGACGATCAGATCGTGCTCACCACCTATGGCCGATCGAGCGGCTATTGCATCGATCCCATCGAGAAGAAGCCGCTCAATCACTTCCTGCCGGGCACCCCGGTGCTGAGTTTTGGCACGGCGGGCTGCAACCTGACCTGCAAGTTCTGCCAGAACTGGGACATTTCGAAATCCCGCGAGTGGGACACGCTCGCCGATCGCGCGATGCCCGAAGCCATTGCGAAAGCCGCCGCCGCCCATGGCTGTCGTTCGGTGGCGTTTACCTATAACGATCCGGTGATCTTCCTGGAATATGCCGTCGACGTGGCGGCGGCCTGTCGCGAGGTCGGCTTGCGCACGGTTGCGGTGACGGCGGGCTATATCTGCGAGGAACCGCGCAAGGAATTCTTCCGCGCGATGGATGCGGCGAATGTGGACCTGAAGGGTTTCACCGAGCGGTTTTATCGTGAGCTCTCATCGGCCACGCTATCCAATGTTCTCGACACACTGGTCTTCATTCGCCACGAGACCGATTGCTGGCTGGAGATCACCAATCTCATCATTCCCGGCGAGAACGACGACCCGCGCGAACTCGCCGCGATGTCCCGCTGGATCGTAGATGAGCTTGGCCCCGATGTGCCGGTGCATTTCTCGGCCTTTCATCCCGACTGGAAGATGATGGACACGCCGGCCACCCCCCATGAAACTTTGGCGCGGGCGCGGCAGATCGCGCGGGACGCAGGCCTGAATTATGTCTATGTCGGCAATGCACACGATAAGGGGCGTCAGAGCACCTACTGCCCGAACTGCGCAACGCGCACCATCGGGCGTGACTGGTATGAACTCAGCGAATGGCGGGTGACCCCGGTTGGGAATTCCGGTGCGGCCTGCCCAAATTGCGGCACACGCATTCCCGGCGTCTTTGATGCAAAACCCGGCACCTGGGGTCGCAAGCGCCAGCCCGTGCGATTGGCGGATTGAAGTGGGTGGGTTTTAAACCGGCCTTTGTGACGGCTCAGCATCCTTCGAGACGGGCCTTCGGCTCTCCTCAGGATGAGGCCGAGAGTAAATCTCAAACCTCATCCTGAGGAGGCGCAGCGCGACGTCTCGAAGGATGCTGGGATGGCAGCCAAACTCGCACCATCATACGCGGACTTGATCCGCGTATCTCGCTCCGGTGTGAGTTGAGATGCCCGGATCAAGTCCGGGCATGACGGAATTGTTTGGGGGTCAGGCCGGCAGCGGTTTGCCCGCACCCTCACGCAGCATCAGTGTGAATACCAGCGATACGGCGGCGCAGGCCATCATGTACCAGACAAAGCTGAGGTCGTTATGGGTGCGGTTGAGCAGCCAGGCCGCGATCATCGGTGTGGTGCCGCCGAAGATCGCCATGCTGACATTGTAGCCGACGCTCATGGCGCTGACGCGCACGCGGCTGGGGAACATCTCCGACAGGTTGGCCGGTCCCGCGCCGAGCAGAAAAGCGACCAGCACGGCAAACCCGATCTGTCCGGCGAGAATGCGCAGGAAAACCGGCTCGTGCATTAGCAGTATCAGCGGATAGCTGAGCAGCAGAAATCCGGCCGCGCCGATCGCCAGCACGGTCTTGCGTCCGACTTTGTCCGAGAGTGCGCCCACGAATGGAATTAGAACCAGCATCACCACGAGCGCGATGGTGTTGATGTCCATCGCGTCGGATCGGGGCTCCTTCACCTGGTCGACAAGCCATGTCAGGACATAGACAAAAGCGATGTAGAACCCGACCGCGTTGATGATCGTGTAGCCGATCATCTTGCCCATGGCGCGCCACTCGGTCCGGATCGCTTCGATGGCTGGAGACCCGGCACCTTCTTCGACGGGCTCAACCGGGGAATCGGGCAGATGGCGGCGGATCAGCAAGCCCACAACGCCCACAAGGATTCCCACGAGGAAGGGAATCCGCCATCCCCAGTCCATGAGCTGATCCTCGGTCAGCACGTTGGTCACAAGCGCCCCGACGCCCGAACCCAGAAGAATTCCGCCGACGGCACCGACCTGGGTCCAGCTCGAGAAGAACCCGCGTCGTGCGATGGGGGCCTGTTCGGCCAGAAACGTCACGGAGCCGGTGTATTCGCCGCCGACCGAGAGGCCCTGCAGCATCCGCAGTCCGACCAGCATGATCGCCGCCGCGATGCCGATGCTGGCATGGGTGGGCAGCAGGCCGATGATTCCGGTCGGGATGGCCATCAGCATCACAGACAGGACAAGCGCCTGCCGCCGACCGATCCGGTCGCCGATGTGACCGAAGATGAATCCACCGATGGGGCGCATCAGAAAGCCAGCCGCAAACGCACCAAAAGACGCGATCAGGGAGACCGTCGGGTCACTTGATGGAAAAAAGAGTTGGCCGATGATCGGTGCGAAAAATCCGTAGACGCCGAAGTCGTACCATTCGAGCACATTGCCGCTGACGCCTGCGGCAATAACCTTGCGGCGCGTGCGCGCCGTTGCCACATCGCTCATCGACGTGTCCTCCCCGATTTGCCCCGGTTGAGTTAAGCGCAAGAGGACGCGTCGAGGCAAGGGGGAGGAAAACGGCGCGCTTCCGGAAAGCCCTCACCCTGAGCCTGACGAAGGGCGAGGGCGGCAACCTCATACTTCATACTTCGTCAGGCTCAGCATGAGGTTGTTCCGGGAGGCGACGATACCCTAGTGGAACGTCTCGGTGGTGTAGCGCCACAAGAGGATGGACTCATCCATTGATCCTGCGTAGGCCGCGCTGAGGGGGCGTTTCTTGTTGTCCTTTGAAGCGCGGCAACGGATCAATTTGCCTATTTTTTGTGCGGATTAACAATTCGTAAAACTATCTACTTTAGAACCTTCGATTGATGTCTTTGGAAAAAGGCATTGGGTGCCATGTCGCACCCAGTCTACAGGTAGTGAAAAAAGGAGCACCAGAATGCGTGCAATTAAAATACTCGTCCCAATGTTCGTCCTCATGCTGGCGATTATGCCCGCATAGGCGAAAGAAGAAGCCCCGATGACCGTCGAGGGCGCCACCACGATTTCCACCGGCGACGCCAAGGCCTTGTTCGACAAGGGCGCGATCTTCGTTGATGTCCGCGGCGGCGCGGATTTCGAGGCAGGTCGTATTCCCGGCGCAGTGCATCTCGATTTGAAGAGCACGCTGACCGAGGCAGCGCTGATGGAAGCCGCTGACAAGGGTCAGGACATCGTCATGTACTGCAATGGCCAAAAATGCGGGCTTTCGTCAGCCGCGAGCGTGAAGGCCGTCGCCTGGGGCTTTACCGCCGTGAAGTATTTCCGCGATGGCTTCCCGGGCTGGCAGACGGCGGGCTACCCCGTCGAGTAGCCGCGGGAAACGTCCAAACAAGTAAACGCGAAGTGAGAGGAGCGGCCGATGCTGCTGAGTAGAAAAATTGTTGTTGTGGCATCGGTCGCCCTCGTCACGTTAGGTGGTGCGTTTGCGATAAAGGAAGAGGTGAGCCGAAAATTTCTCGACACGCGGTTCGAATTGGCCACGATCGACGCAAAGCAAGCGCTCCTGCGCAATATCATTCGCGTCGAAGTCAATGGCCTGAAGACCGCTCTCAAATCCATCACGCGAAATCGAACGGCGATCAAAGCCTTGGCCGAACGCGACGGTGAGGCTCTCAATGATGAGCTTTTGGGTACATTCAATCGGCTCAGTACGGCGAAGGTCCTGAGCGAGATATTCATACTCACACCGGAGGGAACGGTACTGTTTCCCGACAGTGTTCCGGCAGACGTTCTTCACGGCAACCATCTGGTTCAACTTACGCTGGATGAGGGCAAGCCCGCGCAGGCTCTGATAGAGCGTGATGGCGCCCCTGTGATTGCGAATACGACCTTGCTCTATAAGGGCCGTGATTTTGTGGGGATCGCGCTGCTGACGAAATCGTTCGACCAGGTTGCGCTCGACTTCAAGAGCAGCGACGACAGTGAAGTGCTGGTCTTCGGAACGGCGGGTTCCCAACAGGTCTCCACATTTGGCGAAGAGGATGTCGATGCCGCCGCTGAGATCAGTGACAGCACGACCGACAAATTGTCGGAATCTGCGGCCTATTATTTTAGCCAGACAAGCGACAACCGTTCGTTTTCCAACGTTGTCGTACCGTTGACCAATGGCGCTGGCGCATTGATCGGCCACCTTGTTGCGGCGAAGGATGCGACGGCCTATTTGGCAGAAGCGCGCCGTTTTGACCAAATCGGATATGGCGCTGTCGTCACGCTGATCATTTTCTTCGTGGTCTCCCTGGGATTGTTCCTTCGGTACCTTTTCCGTCCGCTCGCACGCGTGACAATGGCGATCGAAACCCTTGCGGATGGCAGTCGTGATATTCAGGTCGATGGCACGGACCGCCGGGACGAGATCGGCTCGATCTGGCGCGCCGTCGCCGTGTTTCGGGACAAGATGGCCGAAGCGGATCGGATACAGGAAGAGCAGCGTCTCGCCGAGGAACGGGCGACGGAGGAGCGCCGCGCCACGGTTCTGTCCTTCGCGGACAATTTCGAAAAGCGCATCCGAAAAGTGGTCGACAATGTTTCCACCGAGGCGGAGCATACCGGCGAAGCCTCTCGCGGTATGAATGAGATGATGCGCTCGACCGGCGGCACGACAGAGCGCGTGGCAAGTGCGGCGGTTCTCGCCTCCGGGAACGTCGAGAGCATAGCGTCGGCAACGGAGGAACTTACAGCCTCGATCGAAGAGATCAGCCGGCAAGCCAGCGAATCCCGCTCGGTCTCGGACGACGCGTCGGGCCAGGCTCACATGATCAACGAGCGTGTGGAGGGCCTCGCTGAAGCGGCAGAGAAGATTGGTGAGGTGGTGACGTTGATCCACGACATTGCGGCGCAGACCAACTTGCTCGCGCTCAACGCAACGATAGAGGCGTCACGCGCAGGTGAGGCAGGTAAGGGCTTCGCCGTTGTCGCGAGCGAGGTCAAAACCCTTGCCCAACAGACCGCGCTGGCCACCGAGGAAATATCAAAACAGGTCTCGGCGATTCAGGCCTCGTCAGGCGATGCGGTCTCGGGAATTGGGACCATCCGCGAAACCATCGATCAGGTTGCCCAGATTGCGGGTGCGATTTCGGAAGGAATCGAGCAGCAGCTTGCGGCAACCCAGGCGATCGCACGTAATGTGAGCGCGGCGGCTTCGGGCACACAGGATGTTTCGATGCAGATCGGCGATGTTCGTCAGGCGGTCGAAACATCCGTGCAGACCGCCGAACAACATCTTGAATCCGCAGAACGGTTGCGGGAAACGGGCAAGGAACTTCACGCGCAAGTTGAGCAGTTTCTGCATGAAGTCCGCGCCAGCTGATCTACCTCAGTGGAACGTCTCCGTCGTGTAGCGCCACAAGCGGATGGAGCTGTCCCAGTAATCTTGCGGAAGACCGGCCTTGGCTTTCAGGTGACGCAGAAACTGTTCGGCCTTGGGCACGGTTTCCCAGACCTGGGGCAGGAACAGACCGCGCCGGGATTGTCCGTCAGGGCCGTCGGCTTCCAGGATCACACCATCCACATCGGGTTGCAGTGCGTCGATGGCCTCGGCCTCGGATCCAAAGGCGATGGGGCGAGCATTGGAAAGTATCGAGACCGACAGGTCGAGGGAGCCGATCTCAGCCGCCGTAAGTTGCGGGAAGCGCGGGTCGCTGAATGCGGCCTTGTGGGCGTTGGTGGCCACGTCCTCGATCAGTGAACGATGAGGCAGGATGCTGCCGATGCAGCCGCGAAGCCTGCCGTTCTGGTTCAGGGTGACAAAGGTCGCCCGAAAGGTTTCGAGGGCCGGCGAAAACGTGCCGTGCTGGACCCGGGCCGGACGGCCGTTTTTTAGACCGTTGGCGATGGAACGTCGGGCACCGTCAATCAGCAATGCGCGGTCATCATCGGGCAAACGGGCCGATCCGGCATATTCGAGCGCCCAGGATCCGTAGCCGACCACCCGGTCGCGATTGTCGCGCCCGCCGGTGTCACCCGAGTTGCGCACATCCAATGTGGTGACCCGCAAATCCAGCGCGCGGGCACGGTTGAGCAGGCCTTTAACCGGGAAGCGCCCGCAGGCCTGCTCGTCCTCGATCTTCTCGAGACTGAGGGTTTCGACATGGCGTCGAAATGCCTGATCGCGCTGATTGGCACCGTCATAGTCGTGATAGTGGCTGAGATCGGAGCTGATCACGACGAGGGTTTCGGGGCCGCCCCAAAGTGCTTTCAGAAGCGCGTCGGTTTCCTGGGGGCTCGGACCACCAACGAGCACCGACACCAGTGTGAAATCGCCCAGTACCCGTTGCAGGAAGGGCAGGTGTATCTCCAGGCTGTGCTCTTCTGCGTGGGGAATATCGGATTGTTCGACCCCGGGGACCGTCAGCGCGGTGGCGATCCCGTCGAGATCAAGCGGCACATCCCCGAGTGGTGTGCGGAAGGCGGTTGCCGCTGGAACGCAGAACTTGGGAACCGCGACCCGGTGCGGCGGGCCAAGCAGAACGACCCGTGTGATTTCTGAAGCCCGGCGCGCAATGGATTTGTAAGCGGACCCCGCAACAGGTCCGGAATAGATCAACCCGGCATGAGGTGCGATCAGTGCTTTTGGTGAGAGCCCGTCATCGCGCGCGCTGGCCAGGCACTGGTCGATCATTCCGGCAAGCGCGTGCGCATCCGCAGGATAGAATGTGCCTGCAATCGCCGGCGGTCTGATGGTCTGTGTGGACTGGCTTGTCATGGAGATGACTTGTCTGAGACTCGGAATTGCATATATCGCCAACGGCGAGCATAAGACTATCGCGCGGATTGCGCCGCTGCCAAAGCCTCTTGCACGAGAAGCCTTAAAGAAAGGGTGCCACTATGTTGACCGTTTATGGCCTGAAGAGTTGCGATACGACCCGCAAGTCCCTCAAGTGGCTTGAGCGGCGCGAGGCCGCCCATCGTTTTCTCGATGTCCGTGCTGACGGGGTCGACCACGATAAGCTGACTGAATGGGCCATGGAAGTGGGTTGGGAAGCTCTGCTCAATCGCGGCAGCACGACTTGGCGCGGGCTCGATGAAGTGATTCGTGAGAATGTGACCGAAGACATCGCGCTGCAGCTGATGGTCGACAATCCGACCCTGATCAAGCGCCCGGTGATCGAGACCGGTGCCGGGGTTCTGGTCGGTTTCAAGCCGGAACAGCAGCGCACACTGGAAGAGTTGCTCTAGCGGGGCTGGGCGTCCCGCCGCATCCTTCGAGACGGGCCTGCGGCCCTCCTCAGGATGAGGTTCTTGGTTTTGCTCCGTCCTCATCCTGAGGAGACCGCGAAGCGGTCGTCTCGAAGGATGCGAAAAACAGGAAACGCCGGATTTCCGGCGATAATTTCCTGATCACGTTTCGTTCGCCGCTAAATTCCCGAGTCGCTTTTGGCTGAACCACAAGATTTTGGGGTTTGTGGCACAAAAGGGGCACAAACATAAAAACCATAAGCGGCCGCGACTCGTAACAATCTGGCGAATCTGCACGATTCGGACTCTGGCGCGTTGACTCAAAAACGTCGAAGATTAGAATGTTCCCGTATTGTTCACGGTGACAGGCCTCCAACATTTAGTGTTTATTAAGCGTTACGTCTCCAGATGTTGTGGATTTTGCGCATTTTCCCTCCGGAAATTGCCCACAGGGTGTGGAGCATTTGGAATGTTGTTTGGAGGGGGCTTGGTAATGGACGGTTCTGCTGGGATTTCAGCTGTAGATGGCGCTGTGGACAAATCGCGCAAAGATATTGAAACGGAAGATTTGGACTTGTTTGAAACGGAAGAATTGGAACTGGAATCAGTCGATTCCGCCGAAATTGAAGCGACTCGGGATGTGGATAACGACCTCGTGGGCAAGGATGCCGACACGGGGAACATCTACCAGACCGACCGTGTGCGTATTCAGATTGACCCGTCCCGCGACGAGCTGCTGACCGCATTCGGTAAGGAAACCCTTGAGGATCGCTACCTTCTCAACCACGAGAAGGGTTCCCCGCAGAAGTTGTTTGCGCGCGTTGCCAGTCATTACGCGGATGATTCCGAGCACGCACAGCGCATCTACGACTACATCTCGAAGCTCTGGTTCATGCCGGCAACGCCGGTTCTGTCCAATGGCGGCACTGAGCGCGGCCTGCCGATCTCCTGCTTCCTGAACGAGGCTTCGGATTCTCTCGAAGGTATCGTTGACCTTTGGAACGAGAATGTCTGGCTAGCTTCCCGCGGTGGCGGCATCGGCAGTTACTGGGGCAATTTGCGCTCCATCGGCGAGCAGGTCGGCCATAACGGCAAGACCTCTGGCGTCGTCCCGTTCATCCGCGTGATGGATTCCCTTACTCTGGCGATCAGTCAGGGTTCGCTGCGACGCGGGTCGGCGGCGGTTTATCTGCCGATTGATCATCCCGAAGTTGAGGAGTTCATCGAAATTCGCCGGCCGACAGGTGGTGATCCGAACCGCAAGGCGCAGAACCTGCATCATGGCGTGTTGATCTCTGATGCGTTCATGCGTGCGGTGGAAGCCGATGAAGACTGGGCGCTTGTCAGCCCCAAGGATCGCGCGCCGATCGCCACGGTAAAGGCACGTGCACTCTGGATTCGTCTGCTGACGGCCCGGATTGAGACCGGCGAGCCCTATATCGTCTACTCCGACACGGTGAACAGCAGTATTCCTGAGCACCAGAAGCTGGCGGGCCTGACGGTCAAGACCTCGAACCTGTGTTCCGAGATCACACTCCCGACCGGTCTGGACCATCTCGGCAATGACCGCACGGCGGTGTGCTGCCTGTCGTCACTGAATGTTGAGAACTTCCTCGAGTGGAAGGATCATCCGACCTTCATCGAAGACGTGATGCGCTTCCTCGACAATGTGCTTCAGGACTTCATCGACAACGCCGAAGATTCCTTCGCCAAGGCCAAATATTCGGCTGCGCGCGAGCGTTCGGTCGGGCTCGGCATTATGGGCTTCCATTCTTTCTTGCAGGATCAGCGGGTGCCGTTCGAATCTGCCATCGCGAAAGCCTGGAACAAGAAGATGTTCAAGCATATTCGCGAGCAGGCCGATGCTGCGTCCGTAATGCTGGCTGAAGAACGTGGTGCCTGTCTGGATGCCCAGGATTACGGGATCATGGAGCGGTTCTCGAACAAGATGGCGATCGCACCGACCGCGTCGATTTCGATCATCTGCGGTGGTGCCTCACCGGGCATCGAGCCGATTGCAGCCAACAGCTTCACTCACAAGACGCTGTCGGGCTCGTTCAATGTCCGCTCGAAAGCCTTGAAGACTCTTCTGGCCGAAAAGGGTCAGGATACGGACGAAGTGTGGTCTTCGATTACCACCGGTGAAGGCTCAGTGCAGCATCTCGATTTCCTGACCGATGATGAGAAGGATGTCTTCAAGACGGCCTTTGAGATCGATCAGCGCTGGGTCATTGATCTGGCCGCCGATCGCTCGCCCTTCATTTGTCAGTCACAGTCCCTGAACGTGTTTCTGGCTGCCGACGTGCACAAGCGCGATTTGCACCAGATCCACTTCCAGGCCTGGAAGAAGGGTGTGAAGAGCCTCTACTATTGCCGCTCGAAATCACTGCAGCGCTCCGAAAGTGTTGGCGCGCTGGTGCCGGTGACGGGCGACGAAGAGGCGGATCGCGCCGCGGCAAGCCGCAACGATTATGAGGAATGCCTCGCCTGTCAGTAGGCAGACGACACAATTTCGACGTGTAACGCCCCGGGCCTGAAGGCACCGGGGCGGCGCGTCCCGGGAAGAGGAAAGTATCAATGTCACTGCTCGAATCACGCGTTCAGTACAAGCCGTTCAGCTACCCATGGGCCTATGACGCCTGGCTGATGCAGCAGCGTGTCCACTGGTTGCCCGAAGAGGTGCCGCTGGCCGACGATGTGAAGGATTGGCATCGCACGCTTGATAACTCCGAGCGCAACTTGCTCACACATATTTTCCGCTTCTTCACGCAAGCCGATGTGGAAGTGAACAACTGCTACATGAAGCACTACACGCAGGTGTTCAAACCCACCGAGATCCAGATGATGCTGGCCGCCTTCTCGAATATCGAGACGGTGCACATCTCAGCCTATTCCCATCTGCTCGACACGATCGGTATGCCCGAGACCGAGTACTCGGCCTTCCTCAAATATCAGCAGATGAAGGACAAATACGACTACATGCAGGAGTTCGGGGTCGAGACGAACCGCGACATCGCCATGACGCTTGCGATGTTCGGGGCGTTCACCGAGGGCCTGCAGCTGTTTGCCTCCTTCGCGATCCTGATGAACTTCCCGCGCCACAACAAGATGAAGGGCATGGGCCAGATCGTGACCTGGTCGGTGCGTGACGAAAGCCTGCACACGGCTTCAATCATCAAGCTGTTCCGCACCTTCATCAACGAGAACCCGGAAATCTGGGACGAAGAGTTCCAGCGTGAGCTTTATGTGGCCTGCGAGACCGTGCTCAACCATGAAGACGCTTTTATCGACCTGGCGTTTGAAATGGGCAGCCTTGAAGGTCTCGAAGCCAGGGAAGTGAAGCAGTACATCCGCTACATCGCCGATCGCCGCCTCTCGCAGCTTGGCCTGCAGCCGGTCTACCGGGTCGAAGCGAACCCGCTGCCGTGGATGGAAGAGATGCTCAACGGTGTTGAGCACGCCAACTTCTTCGAAAACCGCTCAACCGAATATTCCAAGGCCGCAACCCAGGGTGACTGGGAAGAAGCATTCGAGTAGACGCGACATCAGATCCAATTCAACGCGGCAACGGAGTTTCTCCCTTGCCGCGTTTTCGTGTCCACCCTGTATGATCGGTGACCATGACCACCGAACAAATTTCCATCTTCGCCATTCTGGGCTTGTCGCTTGTCTTCTTCATGTGGGGGCGGTGGCGGTATGACGTGGTGGCGTTCACTGCGTTGATCGTGGGGGTTGTTGCTGGCGTCGTGCCCACGGACGCCGCCTTTGCCGGGTTCGGCCATCCCGCGGTGATCACGGTGGCCGCTGTGCTGGTGATCAGCCGCACGCTTCAGGTCTCCGGGGTTATCTCTATCTTTGCGGATGCCGTGGTGCGGTTTGCCAAGGGACAGGGAACCCAGATGGGTGCGCTGTCGGGGCTGGGCGCATTGTTGTCGGCATTCATGAACAATGTCGGGGCGCTGGCGCTGCTGATGCCGCTGGCGTTGCGTCTGTCCGAACGCCCTTCGGCGGTACTGATGCCGCTCTCTTTTGCGACGATCCTCGGTGGGCTCGTCACCCTGATCGGCACACCGCCGAACATCATTATCGCGACCTATCGCGCCGATGTGACGGGTACGCCGTTTGCCATGTTCGACTTTGCCTTTGTCGGGCTGCCCATCGCGGTCGTCGGCATGGCATTTGTCCTGCTGATCGGCTGGCGGCTGATTCCCTCGGATCGCACGAGCCGCCGTTCGGCAGAAGAGATGTTCGACCTCGACAGTTACATCGTCGAAGCGCGTCTGAACGATGATTCTGAATATGTCGGACGCAAGGTGCACGAACTCGAACAGTTGGATGAAGAGCAGAGCATTGTCGTGGGTCTGTTGCGCGATGAAAACCGTCGGCTGATGCGGATCACGAGCGAGTATTTGCGCGCCGGGGATATCCTGTTGCTGCGCGTCGACCCCGCCACCATCGACGAATTGGTCAAAAAGGCTGGCTTGACGCTGACCGGCAGTGACCATCCCGATACGGAAAAGATCAAGTCCGATCAGGTCGGGATCGTGGAAGCCGTGGTGCAGCCCGGCTCCCGGATCGAGGGGCGCACGGCCATGAATTTGCGCCTGCGCCGTCACTTTCGGCGTTGCGCTGCTGGCGCTGGCCCGCGAAGGCGTGCCCATTCAGGAACGCATTGCGCGGGTTCGGTTTCGCGCCGGCGATGTCTTGCTGCTGCAGGGCGAAGAAAGTGAAATGCCCGACGCCATTGCCGAAATGGGATGTCTGCCACTGGCGACCCGAAACCTTAATATCGGCCGTGGTGGCAAGGTGCTGATTCCGGCTCTGGTGTTCGCCGCTTCTGTGTTCGCCACGGTCATGGGGTGGGCACCGGTCCATGTGTCGTTCGCGGGAGCGGTTGTGGCATTGGTCCTGCTGGAGCGGATATCACCGCGCGAAGCTTATGAGACCATCGAATGGCCGGTGATTGTTCTGTTGGGCGCGATGATCCCGCTGGGGGATGCGTTGCAGTCGACAGGCGGCACGCAACTGATCGCCGACAGCATCGTCGGGCTGGCCGGGGCGATCCCGCCCTTCGCCATTCTGGGCATCGTGCTGGTCGTGACCATGACGCTGTCCGATCTGATGAACAACGCCGCGACGGCCATCGTGATGGCGCCGATCTCGGTCGCGATTGCGGGCAGTCTGGGCCTGAACGCCGACCCGTTCCTGATGGCCGTGGCCATCGGTGCCTCCTGTGCCTTCCTGACGCCCATCGGTCATCAGAACAACGTGTTGGTGATGGGGCCGGGGGGCTACAAGTTCGGCGATTACTGGCGCATGGGCCTGCCGCTGGAAATCATCATCGTCGCGATCTCGATCCCGTTGATCATGTTCTTCTGGCCGCTCTAGGACGAGGCGTATGTGCGGCCGGTTCGGGATGTTCCACACCTGGGAGGAGATGCGTCTCTCCTACAATCTGCTCGGGCCTGCGCTCAATCTGATGCCGCGTTACAACATTGCGCCGACCCAGGCGGTTGTCGCGATGATCCGTGCGGCCAGCGGTTCGAATGCGGGGGGGCGCGAAGCAACAGGCTTCCAATGGGGTCTGATTCCGCCCTGGGCCAAGGACCCGTCGATGGGCGCGAAGATGAACAACGCGCGCTCGGAAACTCTGGCCGAGAAGCCTTCCTTCAAGAACGCGTTCAAACGCCGCCGCTGCCTGATCCCGGCGAGCGGCTTTTACGAATGGACAAGTACGGGCACCGGCCCGAAACAACCGGTCTGGATCGCCAAACCGGATGCCAGCCTGATCACCTTCGCGGGCCTCTGGGAAATCTGGCACAGCCCGGATGGCGGTGAGCTACAGACCTGCACCATCGTGACGACGGCGGCGAACGAAACCCTCAAGCCCTATCACCACCGCATGCCGGTTGTGCTCAACCCGGACAGTTTCGATGCATGGCTGGGCGATGGGCAGGAAAGCCGCGAAGATCAGGCGCGCGCGACGGCCCTTATGGTGCCCGCCCCTGAAGACACACTCATGGTTCGCCCGGTCGGTACAGCCGTCAGCAACATCCGCAATGACGGACCCGAGCTGCTCGAGGAAGTCTCCCCCGCGACGATGGCACCGAAGCAGGGGGAGCTATTTTAGGCAGCCGCCTGCGCGTCGTGGATCGCCTTCCAGACCTTGAACGGTGTGCACGGTGTGTCGACATGTTCGATCCCGAACTGGGACAATGCGTCCACGATGGCGTTGGTGCCCGCTGACAGCGACCCCACGGTGCCGGCTTCACCCGCACCCTTGACGCCGAGCGGGTTGGTCGGGGTGGGGACTTCGTTCTCCTCGAAGTTCACATTGCAGAAGTCGTCGGCCCGCGGCATGCAGTAATCCATGAAGGAGCCTGCGATCAGCTGGCCGCTTTCCGGGTCGTAGGTCTTGTCTTCCATCAGAACCTGACCCATGCCCTGAGCAATGCCGCCCATGATCTGTCCGCGCACCAGCATCGGATTGATGATCGTGCCCACATCGTCGACCACGGTGTAGTTGACCATCTCGGTCACGCCGGTATCGGGATCAATCTCCACTTCGCAGATGTGACAGCCATTGGGGAAGTTGCCGGTCTTGGAATTGTAAGTACCGGTCTCATACAGGCCCGGCTCCATATCCTCGGGCAGGTCGTTGCTCTTGAACGCGGCGACGGCGACCTCGTGGATCGAAATCTCCTTGTCTGTGCCCGTGACCGAGAATTTTCCATCGGCGAATTCGATATCGGCTTCGGAGGCTTCCATCAGATAGGCGGAGAGCTTCTTGCCCTTGGCGATGATCTTGTTTGCGGCCAGCACCATGGCGCTGCCGGTCATGATCGTCGAGCGTGAGCCGCCCGTGCCCATGCCGAAAGCCGAGACATCCGTATCGCCCTGCAGGATGCTCACCCGCTCGGGTGCGATGCCGAGCAGGTCGTTGATAATCTGCCGCTGGATTGTTGCATGACCCTGACCGTGGCTGATGGTTGAGGCCACGAAGGTCAGGTCTCCCGTGGGGTCGAAACGGAACTCGGCGGTCTCGGTTGTGTTGTCGGCAGCCCATTCCAGCGTGTTGGACATGCCGATCCCGCGCAGTTTGCCGCGAGATTCCGACTCTGCACGACGCGCCGGGAAGCCTGCCCAGTCGGCCGCCTCCATGGCCATGTCCATATTCTCTTCGAATTCGCCGCAATCATAGGTGTAGGTCAGCGGTGTCTTGTAAGGCATCGCCTCAGGCGGGATGGTGTTCTTGCGTCGCAATTCGGCCGGGTCAATTCCCAGCTTGTCAGCGGCCATTTCAACCATCCGCTCGATCATGAACGAGGCTTCCGGTCGCCCGGCCCCGCGATAGGGCGAGGTGCAATGAGTATTGGTCAGCATGCCCGAAACTTCGACATAGGCGATCGGTGTTGTGTAGACGCCGATGGCGGTGCCGATATGCACCACGGGCGGGCTCGCGCCCCGATAGGACGGGAAGGCGCCGAGGTTTCCCCAGCTGCGGACCTTCAGCGCCTTGAAGGTGCCGTCATTGTCGAAGGCGAGCGCCACATCGACCATATTGTCGCGTCCGTCATCATCGCTGAGATGGCTTTCTGACCGGTCTGCGACCCACTTCACCGCGCGACCGACATGCTTGGACACCCAGGGCATCAGAACCATCTCGGGATAGATCGAGCCGCGCAGGCCATAGCTGCCGCCGATATCGTCGGTGACGAGACGAATTTTCGATTCCGGCACCTTGAAGGACTGGTCGGCGAGGCTCTTGCGGAACAGCCAGGGGCGCTGGAAACCGCAGCGCAGGGTGTAGCGGCCGTCATTGGGCGAATATTCGCCGATCACGCCCCGGTTTTCCATGGCGTTCGCGGTGACCCGGTTGATCACCAGATGGTGCGAGACCACATGGTCGGCCTCTTCGAAGGCTTTGTCTGTGCCCGCCTTGTCGCCGGCCGAGTAAAGATAGGATTCGTTGTTGGGGCAGTCTTCGTACAGCTGTGGCGCGCCGTCCTCGAACGCATCCCGGCAGGAGGTCACCGCCGGTAGGACTTCATAGTCCACGTCGATCAATTCGCAGGCATCACGGGCCTGGTTCTCGGTTTCGGCCACGACCAGCACCACCGGGTAGCCGATATGCATGACCTTGCCGACAGCCAGCGCGGGGCGATCGGGGATGTACATCAATCCGCCATTGCGATGGTTGTAGTCGCCCATGCAGGGTACGACGCCCATGCCGTCGGCGCGGTAATCCTCGCCGGTGAACACACCGTGCACACCGGGCGCAGCCTTCGCCGCCGTCGTGTCGATGGACAGGATTTTTGCGTGCGCGTGGGGTGAACGCAGGATCACGGCGCGAAGTTGGCGGTCATAGTTGATGTCGTCCAGAAACCGGCCCTGACCGGTCAGCAATCTCTGGTCTTCCAGCCGCGTGGGCGACTGTCCGATCGAAAACTCACCCATGAAACCTGCTCCTGAAACGAAATGACGCAATCAACTGACCGGTCAAAAGTATCAGGGATGACATAGATTTGGAACTTAACTTGCTGCCGAAAGTGCGAATTCGGTGATGGCGGTTTCTTCAAAGGGATCGAGCCCGGTGGCCGCTTCAAAGAGGCGCGAATCTCCCAGCCCATTGGCACATCCCTGAAGGCCCATATCGGTTGCCACCAGATACATGGTCTGGAGCGCGACCCCCGCGTTCAGGAGGCTTGTCCGATAGGAAATGGTCTCGTACTTCCAGGCGATACGTGGAAGTCGGCTGGTGATTACAATCAAGGTATCCGCAGGTGAATCTGTCTGTCCCATGCAGGCCGCTGAAATCATGTGCATCTGCTGGCTTGCTGTTTCGCTGTCTGGCAAGTGCAGGAGCCGGTGGTTTTGACCCTGATAGTGATACAAGCCGGGTGTCAGGCCCTCGCATTGCCGCACTGCGACATAGAACTCCAGCTCATGAATACTGCCGCCGGAGGGAAAGGGACGAGACAAGGTGTCCTGGCTCGGGTCCGGATTGACCTTGTCTGTCCGGGCCACCCGATAGAGGAAGCTGGCGAGATCAGCGAGAGAGAGTATCGAAGTTCCATAGTCCCGCCCGGATATACGGCGATCCATTATGTCGTGCAGTGATGCGCTGTTTTGCCCGATTTTCCCGACATCAATTTCCGGAAGCTGGATAGGCGTGCCTAACATGTCCGGTTTCAATGCGGGTGGTGAGGGCATCACATCCTTGAACCGGTAGGTGGCGCCGGGCGTGGTGTCATCGAAGTTGAAGCGGCTCATTTCGTGCATAAGTTTGTCATGAAACTGCCAGGTCTTCCGGGCGGGAGATTCGGTTGCTGAGGCATCTTCCAGAAATCCGAAACGCCAAAGTGCGGCGCCAAAAGCCCGGGTGACCTCGTCTTCCGGGGTTTCTGACAGGTCACCAAGCAGGGCTATGGCGCGGCTGGAGAGAATCATCCGGCCGCGCGATTCCGCTGACTCGAGGATCATGTCCTCGCCATCGCGCCGCAACCAGGCAAAGCGGGGGAATGCGAAATTTTGCGGGGGTGTTTCAGTTTCGTTCGGACCAAACTGGCGATCTTGGCTCGAGATCCGCACGATACTCTCACCGTCGAGCGTGATGTCCCATTTGAGAAGGCGTCCGTAGCAAAACCGGCCGAGATAGTAGTCGATTGTCTCAGTCGCATTCGAGTTGTCACCCACGCCGGCGTTGGTGATGAGGTTTTGGCGGGTCGTGCCTGTACCGTCGAGCAACATCAGTGCTTCGGCGCAATGTGTATCCGGTGCGGCAAAGGTAATGGGCGTGAAATTCAAGCGTTGAATTGCGAGATTGTCACCCTCGCGATCCATTCTTTCGACGAGCGGCGAGAAACGGTGACGAATTTCGATCCGCTCCGTCACGATGCGCACCGCATGTCGCTGGTGTGAGTTTGGACAGTGGTTGAATCGAAGTTGATGTACGGTGGCATAGGGGTTCCTTCAGCCTGTCGCAGGCTTTATCGAGCAGATGCGTCGACCTGAGAAGAAAAGGTTTGTATACCAATGTTAGGAGGTCAATACTCGTCTGGCCTATTTTGAATTTTTGCCTGTCGCTGGAGCTGTTTGTGCCAAAAACCACGAAAAAATCACCTGACCTTGATCGTTTTTCCAAAAACTATCTGCGGCAATGGAACAAACGCGCAACGGTGCGGAGCACTGAGCCCTACACCATTCGAGAATCCGACACGCGCAGCTATACCATTCCCGAAACGATGCAGCCGCTGGCCAACGAGCCTGAAGTCCGGGCGTTGGGTAAGGCGGCGGTGCGGACACTCGAACTCCAGACATTTCACAACTTTCTTGATGATATCGCGCGGGGCGAAATCGATGGTGTGACAGCAATGTGTGGTCGACTTGCCAATGATGAGTTTTCGGTCAGCTTTCCTGATTCAGCGCGTCAGGTGGCCCTGACTGTGGCCACGGATGAGGCCTATCACGCCTTTGTCGCGCGCGAATATATGAAAGAGATCGAAACCGTGCTCGGCGTCGAACCGGTTGGCGTGCCACCGAAGAGTTCGGCCGTCGATTGTGCGCTCGAGTGGGTCGAAACGAAGGCGCCGGACGCGCTGAAGCACGATTTCTGGGTCATAACCCTGTGTTTCGCCGAACATCTGATCACCCATGAATTGCTGGATTTCAAACGGGATTCGGAACCGGGAAATGCCTTTCACCACGTTCTCTCTGAACACCTGACGGATGAAGGGCGTCACCAGATCTTTTTTGAGGAAGTGCTTCGGCATTTCTGGAAGGGTCTCACCGAAAAACGGCGAAAGCAGATCGGAAAAGTGCTTCCCGATTTTCTGGCCGCATTCCACTTTGGCTGGTTTCCCGGAATAGTTGATTGGAACAAGGCCGCACTTCGGGGACTTGGTTTTAAGCCCAAGCAGGCAGAGCGCATTGTCAAGCAGTGCTACACGCGCCTGTACGAGGAAAGCAGCAAGAAGAAGTACGATTCACCGACCGTGGCACATAGTGAATCCTTGATGGTGCGCTCCGAACTTCTGGCCCATGCGCCGACCCGCAAGCTTTTGGTTGATGCGGAGTGGGTCCGGCCGTAATTTTTTGCAGCGGGTGTCCCGGGGGTGGGGGCGCTCAATTGTTGAGCATTGCCATCGCCGCCTGACGATCCGTGGACTTGAGTGCCAGAAACAGTTTGCGGGCTTTTGCGATATCCTGTTTGGAGCCACCGTCCGAAGCTGCCTTGAGGGCCAGCGTCGTTGGATGATCTGCGCCACAGATGAAGGCGAGGGCCTTGGACAATTGTCCCATCGCCTCACGATCGATAGTTAGGTCTGCCATTTGAATGCGTCTCCTGTGGGGCTCGTTGGGACCCGGTGATTGTTCCAAATTCGGAAAGACTCTGACATATGCCAGCCGATGTATCCGCAAGAACCGAAAGTCGCAACGGGCCGTATTGGGTCGCCAGAATTCAATTCCGCGACATCTGGTAAGTTTGTTGATTTAGCAGTGTTCGGCAGGCGATGACCTTTGTCAGCTTGATGTACTGGGACTGTGACCAGCCACAGGTGACGGTAAGCAGTTCCCATTGGCCAACCGACAGCATGGCCCAGAGAATGTCGGTGGCTTTGCTGATTGTGTAGTCGGAAGACAGGACCCCGTCGTTCCGGAGGGCCTTGATCGCTGCCTCACATCCCTCCCGGACGGCGTGCATCCGGTCTTCCCAGGCGAGTTTTGCCGCTGCGTCGCTGTCTTGCAGGGCCATAAGTGCGCGGGCGACACCGTGGATTTCCGGAATATAGTTTCCCCAGGCCTCGATATAGGCGTTCAACCGGTCGATACCGGTTTCGGCGTTCCGGCTTGAGGCCAGGCGCGCCTCGATATTCTTCTTTTCATCAATATGGCGCGTGGTCGCGATGAGCAGTTCTGCGCGTGCGGGGAAGTGCAGATAAAGGGCTTGTCTGCTGATGCCTGCGCTCTTGGCGATATCAGCCATCCGCACCTCCGTGCCGCTTTCGAGCATCTTCCAGGCGGAATCGAGAATCCGGGTTCGGGTGTCGGGCGTTGGTCTTGACATGGTGTAAAGTTACACCTATTTGACCTCGTGTCAATTGACACAGTGTCAAGCAAACGGAGATCAACATGACAAAGCGCGTATTCATATGGGTGGCCCATCCGCGGTCACATTCACTGTGCGGCGGGATTGCCGATTCCTATCAGGCCGGAGCTCTGGCGACTGGTGCCGAAGTGCGCCGTATCGATCTGGCCGAGATGTCTTTCGACACGAGCTTTGATGGCTATGGCGAGGATGCCTTGCCACTCGAGCCGGATCTGCTGGCCTGGCAGGACGGTATTTCGTGGGCCGACCATATCCTGATCGTGCATCCGTATTGGTGGGGCGCCATGCCGACCCGGGCCAAGGCTGTTCTTGATCGTGCGCTGACACCTGGGTTTGGGTTCCGCTATCACAAGGGGAAAGTGGCATGGGACAAGCTGCTGAAAGGCAAGACGGCCGATGCGATCATCACCTCGGACACGCCGCCACTTCTCGATAGCCTGCTTTACAGGCGCCCGGCCCGGCGGGTCATCCGCAATCAGGTTCTGGGGTTTTGCGGTATCCGCGCGAAACGCGTCATCCAGTTCGGATCGGTCAAGCTTGCCAGCCAGAAGAAGATTGCGGGTTGGCTGCGGCGCGCGGAACGTATGGGAGCACACGCGGCAGCCTGATGTTCTTGATCTCTAACCAGAATTTCCAGAGTTTTCGAGGAGAAAGAAATTGATAACGGATATTGTTTTGTTGGCGAGCGTGATCGCTGCGGTTTCGGCGGGTCTTGTGGCCGGGGTTTTCCTCACCTTCTCGGACTTTCTGATGAAAGCGCTGATGGCCGCGCAGCCGTCCGGCAGTATTCAGGTCATGCAGATAATCAACCGCAAGGTCTATGGGTCTGTTTTTCTGGTGTTGCTTTTGGGACTCGCCGCTCTTTGCGCGTTGCTGATCGTCTATGCACTGGTTGCCGCACCGCCATCGGCTGCGCGCTGGTTGGGCGCAGGTGGTGCGATCTATCTGATCGGAGTGTTTCTCGTCACGGTGTTGTGCAATGTGCCCATGAACAAGCGACTTGATATCGTCCAGCCTGAAAGTTTGGCCGCTGCACTTTACTGGTCAAACTACGCGCAATTATGGACACGCTGGAACCATGTCCGCACGCTTGCATCAGCGGGAGCTGCCTTGTGCTTTCTGATTGCAGGCCTGATGCTCATCCGCGCCTGAGGGTTCTGGCAAAGCGTTCCGTCGAAAGGGGATTGCTGGGATCTACAGAAGGATCCAGCCATAGATCGCGGTGATTGCCAGTGTGTAGGCGGCCAGCAGAACCACGTTGATGGGTTTTCCCGAGAGCTTGGGCGTTGAAATCTGTGACACGTTCAAGGCTGCAAGTCCCAGTCCGGCTGCATAAAGAATGACGGCAAAAACCTCCGGACTGAACAAGCCCTCAAACAGGAACAGGAAAACAAGAGCGATGCTGTTGTTGTCAATTGCCAACCCTGTGTATTTCGATCCGCCGGCAAGGCCAAAAGTGCTGAAATAGCTCAGCCTGATGGCGCCGGCGGCCAGCATAAGAAATGCACCCGGCAGGAATACGGGATCGAATTCCCCGTAGCTGAGCAGCAGCAGAGCCGGCGTGACGCCGTAGCTCACGATATCTATCAGAACATCGAGTTGCCCGCCGAACCGCCCGTCTGACCCGGTTCGCCCTTTCATCCTGCGTGCGATCAGGCCGTCGGCCCAGTCGAAGGCGACAGCCCAGATCATGCCGATCATGGCGGCCGGAAAGAGGCCCAGGACGATGAAATATATCGCAATAACGGTACACAGAAGCCCGGCAAGTGAACAAATATTAGGAATATCCCAAGCATAAGAGATGATAATTTTATTTTGTTCTATTTCAGGTTTTATTTTTTGCGGTGTCATAAATATCTCTATTGGGGTGTATCAAATATCTAATATTTAGTTTATATAATAAAATATAATAATATGAGAGATAATAATATTAATGAATATTTATACCGTTGGTACGTTTGACCTGTTGCATGTGGGCCATTTGGCCTTGCTAAACCACTGTAAAAGCTTGGGTGATATGGTCGCCGTGGGCGTCGCCTCTGATGAGGTTGTCAACCTCTACAAGCCCCATGTCCCTGTGATTCCACTCGATCAACGCATGGAAATGCTGGAAGCCTTGGAGTGCGTCGACATCGTGCGCCCGTATTATGAACTTGAGTATGTCTCGGGCTGTAAGGCTGTGGACGCGGATGTTTTTGTGACCGGCGAGGACTGGGGCCGCAAGCGCCACAATCTCGATGTGGAAGCCTATTTGCGCATTGCGGGAAAGAAAATTGTGCAGGTTCGCTACAATTCCCGAACGTCTTCGACGAACATCAAGCAAACAGCCCAGGCCCACACGCGCGCGCATCTGCAGGCCGCCTAGGTTTTTAGAAATCCAGATTCAGCCAGAATCCAATTTGAAGGAGTGACGGATGACCCCGGGTATTGAACTCAGGACGACGGATATGAAGGGCGACGGTGTGTTCACGACCAAGCCGTTCGTGGCAGGGGACACGGTCTTGGTGGGCCGCATTGAAAAGAGGCTCGCGAAAAATCATTCCCATGCCTCACAGATTGGCGAGAACCAATTTGTTCTTCATGCGGGTCTCACCAGCAAGTTCAATCATTCCTGTGACCCCAATTGCGGAATCCGGATTAACGCGCAGGGCGGGCATGATTTTGTCGCGATGGGGGCGATCGCGGCGGATGAGGAAGTCACCTTCGACTACGCGATGCGTAACTACAGCATCGATCACTTTCCAGAATGCTGCACATGCGGTGAAAAGGCCTGCCGTGGTTCTGTGACGGGCTGGCAGGAATTGCCGCAAGCCCGCAAGGACCATTACGCGGGGTTTGTCGCGCCCTACCTGACCGAGATGGATGCAAAGTTGCGCGCCCGTCGCAAATTTGAGAACAGACCTCCCGAAAATGGTCCCGCTACATCGACCGAAACCTCCCACGATGCTACGTTGCTGGATTATTGAGCTCTAGCCATTCTCTGGCCGGGGCGATCAATTAATCACGACTGTGGCCGAGGAGAAGACAATGTTTTCGCACATCATGATCGGGGGGGATGACCTCTCTGTAGCAAAGAAGTTCTATGACGCGGCCCTTGGTGCTGTCGGCGTGCCTGAAGGTACGTTGGATCCCAAAGGGCGGTTGTTCTATCGCACGCCCACCGGCGTTTTTGCCGTCTCAGTACCGATCAATGGCGAGCCGACGACGGGTGCGAATGGCGGGACCATTGGTTTTGCCTGTGACAGTCCGGAAATGGCGGATGCCTGGCACGCAGCCGGGGCGGCGAACGGCGGCACGCCCTGCGAAGACCCTCCCGGTTGGCGCGAGGGCGCGGCAGGCAAGGTCTATCTGGCCTATCTGTTTGACCCTTTCGGCAACAAACTCTGCGCGTTGCACCGCTAGGCGCGTTCTCTGATACGTGATTGTCGCCGACAAATTCTTGTTCTGCGTCTTGTAGAGACGTCTGACATGGTGGGTTTGTCGGCGACCAGCGGTCTTAAAATCTCAGCGAGATAGTTTTGCGCGTTCGACCGAGATATCTCTTCTACGCGGCATTGGTGGCGCCAGCGCTTTTGGTGGCACTTGAAATTTTACTGCGCTTGGCGGTGATGCTTCCCTTGTCGTCTCCGTCATTTGTTCACGACGCGGATATCGGATATCGGATGGCCGACGGCGTCGCGGGCACCCGCGGTGGGTTCAATACCAGCCTGACGCCCGGTGAAGCCCTGCCTTCGGGAAAGCGGTTGCTGTTTGTCGGTGATTCTTTCACCTATGGAACATATCCCGCAGCACGCGTCTTTCCCGAACGCGTGGCGGATCGGCTGACCGGTTCGGGGGTGCCTGCCATCGCGCTTAGCCGCGGTTTGCCTGCGGCCGGGCCAAGCAACTATCTCCGTGTGGCTGAATTTTTTACTGAACAGCTGGATCCCGATGTCGTGGTGGTCACTGTTTATCTCGGCAACG
The DNA here is from genome assembly GCA_943787745.1 of uncultured Alphaproteobacteria bacterium. Lineage (GTDB taxonomy): Bacteria > Pseudomonadota > Alphaproteobacteria > UBA6615 > UBA6615 > JABJAG01. The sequence goes on from CALSNJ010000005.1 coordinate 179,554, forward strand.
ACATCGAACAATCCCATCCGCGACAAGAGACACGGCTTTTTCTTGGGGCCGTTGCCACCGTGAACCAGCCACATCGGTTCGGGCTCAATCGCGAGGATTATTATGTCTACTTGGCGGCGCGAAAAGCCCGCGCGGTTCTGCTGTACAGGTTAGCAGAAAAGCCCGCTCCGCTATCGCCGCTCGTCGAAGAACAAGGCCGAACGAGCGCCCCGTTTTCACCAGACCAGCTCTTCCGGGCATATCGACGCGAAATCAGAAATTTTGAGTCGCCTTCATCGAGGTTTATTCAGGAAGCGTTGGGCGGTCTTGTTGCACGTCTCATCGGGCTTCGAGGCATCGTGGGTGACCGCACGCTTCTGATTGTATTGGCGCCGTCGAGAGTGCAGGTGGATGCGCAATTCCGCGAGGAGCTTATGCGCCATTGGAATCTCGACCCACACGACTATTGCGTTACATGTATCGGAGATAGCGTGCGTGAAGATTTGTCCGCGTCAGATATTTCAGTGCTCGATCTGACACCATCTTTTATGCAGGTTCAGAAGGAACATGAACTTTATAACCAGATGGACACCCATTGGAATCTGGCCGGCAACGAATTGTCAGCCAACCTCATTACGGATTGGGTCCGACACAAACTCGAAGAGTCAAAATGAAGCGAGACGTCTGGAAGCTCACCATTATTGCCTGTGTGCTTATGCTTGGAGGGCTTGGCTCTGACGTTGTGCAGGCCCAAAAAGTGGGGGTGGAGGAGAAGAGAGCCGCTCTGATCGGCGCCGTTGATGAGGTGAATCTCTCGCCCGATGGCACATACGATCTTGAAGCTTTCGGTTTTCATTCGGCCCCGGTCGCGCCAGAAAAACCCGATGGCGTTTTCCGGGTTTTGAACATCGGTGATTCCTTTGCCTATGCGATTACGCGCAAAGAATTCACCTACAGCGCGGTGATCGAGAACGAGATCAATGGAGCCTCCGGCACGAAGAGAATCGAAGTCGTCAATTTGGGCGTTCCTTCTGTGGGGTTCCCGGAATACATCGCGCTTTACAGGTTCTGGTCGTCGCGCCTTGAACACGATGCGGTCATCTTTAATGTTTTCGCCGGTAATGACTTCATCGATACCCGCTACTCACTGCCCTATCGGCTGTTGGGTGATGATATTGGCGGGATGGATGATCTTTTCTTCTCCTTCAAGACGCTCAACAAATTACAGTCCGGTGGTTCGTCGACCAGCACCTTCAAGCCGGCGCCAGCCCCTGACCCACGCTATGAGGCGCAGAACCAGTTCTCGGATGAATCCTATGTTGGGGTGATGCGTCTGGTGGTGGAATCTTATCTGCCCGAGAAGTTGACCGAATTGGGCGAAGGTTATCGGTGGGCTGGTCGTTTTCTCGCGGTTGCGGATGAAATTGCGGCGTCTGGAAAGGATGTCCTTGTTTCGATCGCCCCGTCGCATCTGGCCCATGCCCTGGAATGGCGTTCACGGGTGGCAGAGTCGATGGACATTCCCGTTGAAAGTATTGATCCGCTTTTGCCGGGCGCGATGATCGGTTGGCGGGCGAAACGAGACGGGCACCGCTATGCTTTTGAGGATCTGACGCGGTGTATGGATCTCTACGAACAGTCTTCGGTCGATACGTTCTATGGCACCAACACCCACTGGAGCGTTGAAGGTAATGCCGCGGCAGGTCAGGCCTTTGCCGACTGGATCGCGAAACATTGGCTCGATATGGCCGATTTTGTGCCGGTCTCCAAGTGTACGCCGGAGGTGCTCAAAGCTGCAGACGATATTTCGTACGAGGCGCTGGCTCTGGACGCCTGGCTGCAAAGGTAAACGGATTGGTGCCGGGGGGCAGGGAATAGGTCTTTTAACCTCGCAATTTGAAGGCAGTGCTCTCTCGTTCAGTATTTGTTAGTAAGCACGCACTAGATCTCTGTTGCTTCTTCTGGGAGGCAGGCCTGTAATTTAGGATCAAGGGATTTGATCATGCTGGAAAGTATCAAGTCAAAATTCATTCTCATCGCGATTGTTTCTGTTCTCGCCGTCTCTGCGCTCGCGGCGAATTCCTGGTGGGCCAACAGCAAGGTTGAGGCGGCCATCAAAACCAGTGAGCTTCGCTCCATGGCGCTCAAACACGTCGTCACGATGGAGAAAGCCAATCTGGGGATGGTCCTTGCCGCGATGGACACCATTATCGATCGCGCGGAGGGGCAGATCCAGCCCGAGCGAGCGGAGATTATTGCAGAGTCCATTACAGCATTGAACGAAAGTGGACAGGCTTTGCTCGAGCTGGCCGAGACCCCAGAGGACAAAGACGCCATGACCGCGATCATTGCGAAGATCGAGCCTCTGGCCAAGGGTATTAGTGTTGATCTGGCGAACCTCGTGAGCAGTGGTGCTCCCCAGGAAGCCTTCACCGCGGTTGATGACATCATCGATGAATTTGGTGAAAGCATGACCGAAGCGCTGCTTTCCTATGAGGAAAAGCTGGAGGCTGAGTTGAAAGCCTCCAATAAGGAAGTCGAAAACTCGGTGGCCGCCTCCAATCTTACAAACGCAGCGGTCTTCATTGCGTCGGTTGTAATCCTGTCAGGGTTGCTGTTTACCTTCGGGCGGAAAATTACCGGACAGATCGCGACGATGTCGCAGATCATGCGCACCCTTGCCGCGGGTGATCGGGATGTCGAGATTCCCTATTTGGAACAGCAGGCCGAGATGGGCCAGATGGCGCAGGCGGTCGAGGTGTTCAAGCAGAATGCCATCGAACGCGAGCGGCTCGAGGCCGATCAATCCAGGAAGCGTGAGGCCGATGAGCGGCGGGCAACACATGTTGCAGAATTGATTGGCGAGTTCGATGGAACTGCCAAACGCTCGCTTGGGTCGGTGTCGGCTTCGGCAGAACAGATGAAGGCATCTGCCATGTCGATGACGACGATCGCGGATGAGGCTGGCCAGCGTTCTTCAGGCGTTGCGTCGGCTTCGGAGCAAGCCACGGCAAATGTCCAGACAGTGGCAACGGCCACGGAAGAGCTGTCAGCCTCCGTCGAGGAGATATCCCGTCAGGTCGCACAGAGCGCCCAGATGGCTCTCGCAGCCGTTGAGACTGCCAACGCCACCAACGCCAAGGTCGAAGGTCTGGCGGACGCGTCCCAGAAGATCGGCGAAGTTGTGAATTTGATCAACGACATTGCAGCCCAGACCAACCTTCTGGCGCTGAATGCGACGATTGAAGCCTCACGCGCCGGTGAAGCCGGCAAGGGCTTTGCGGTTGTCGCGTCGGAGGTGAAGTCTCTGGCAACCCAGACAGCCAAGGCGACCGAGGAGATCGGCGCTCAGATTGCGGCTATTCAGGGCGAGACTCAGGAGGCGGTGGCGGCCATTCAGGAGATCGGCAAATCGATTACCGAGATTTCCGATACGGCAACGGCAATTGCCTCGGCGGTCGAGGAGCAGGGCGCGGCAACACGCGAGATCGCAGAGAATGTACAGCAGGCCTCGTCTGGAACCCAGAACGTATCCTCAAATATCGTTGAGGTGTCCCGCGGTGTGCAGGAGACGGGTTCGTCAGCGCAGCAGGTGTTGCTGTCTGCCGAGCAGTTGGGTGAGCAGTCCGATGAGTTGCAGGCGGCTGTATCAAGCTTCCTTGATCGGGTTAAAGCCGCATAGGTCGGCTGTCACCAAATTGTGAATCGAAGCAGGCTGCTGTTTGTCCGATTGATATGTGGTTCGGGGCGGCTTGGGTTTTGCAATCCAGGCCCTCCGCAGTTCACGCCTTGTGCGCGAACATCACAACAACTTGTAGAACTTGCCTCTGACATCGCGATCCCATCCTAGTTAGGCTCTTTCCAGTTGCGTAACTGGATTCATGAGAGAGCCTCGATGCCGTTGTCAGATACGCTCCATGCCGTTGTTTTGGTGGGAGTGACTTTACTTGTTATCGCGGGGAGTTTTCTGCTTTCGGGTCGCCGGAGCACCCTCGCAGGGTTCTACGACGGCCGCGATGAAACAGGACGCGCACCGGCCTTGTGGACTCTGGTTCTGAGCCAGGTCACGACGTGGATATTTGCGCGCTCGTTGCTCAATGCTGCAATTCTGGGGTTTTTCTACGGAACACCGGGATTGCTGGCCTACACCACCTATTATGTGAGCTTCCTGACCGGCTGGCTGTTCGTCGACGGAATTCGCTTCCGTGCGGGCGCAGGTTCGATTCACGAGTATCTGCGCGGCAAGTTCGGTCGGACCGGGGCTGTTTGCTACAACATCGTCATCGGTCTGCGTTTGTTGTCGGAGGTTTTCGCCAACCTTCTTGTTGTCGGGCTGATATTTGACGGATTGTTACCGGACACAAACGCAGGCACCTACGCCATCGTCGCATTGGCTGTGTTGGGACTTGGGTACTCGGCAATGGGCGGCTTGCGCGCTTCGTTGCGGACCGATGTGTTGCAGATGATCGTGTTCCTCGCTGCCCTTATCTTTGCTTTCGTGGCGCTGGTGTCTTTGGATGGTTTCTCATTTTCGGCGGTGCTGAGTGCACCCGGTGTCGCCGGACCGGTGCCTGGCTGGGTTCTGCTGGCCGTCGCTGCCTTGCAGGTGTTTTCTTATCCTGCGCATGACCCGGTGATGACGGATCGCGGGTTTCTCGCCGACCGTGCTGTAACGCGTCGCAGTTTCCTCCACGCCTTCTGGATTTCTGTCCTCTGCATCTTCGGGTTCGGCTTGATGGGCGTGCATGCCGGGCTGGTGGCGGCAAGCGGTGAAACGATGCAGCATGTCTGGGCGCGATTGTTTGATCCCGTTGTTCTTCTCAGCCTGAATACCGTTCTGGTCGTTTCAGCCTTGTCGACGCTCGACAGCACGCTGTCGTCGGCAGCGCGGCTGGCAATTCGTGACATGGGACTAGCCGCTCAGACGCTCGTGAACGGACGCTTCGCCATGGCGCTGTTTATGCTCGGAGGTGTCCTGATCATGCTGGCCAATGTCAAAGATCTCTACGCGGCAACGGCAGTATCGGGTACGGCGTCACTGTTCCTCGTGCCGGTACTCTTTTTTGTTATTCTCGGCAACGCGCGAAATGTGCCGACATGGTCATATCTCACGGGGTTCATCGCAGCATTGAGCGGCGCCGCTCTGTATTTCTTTGTCGAGGGCAAGGCAGCTTGGGCGATCTCTTTGTTCGGCGACGCGCACAAATACACAGCCTTGCTGTGGATCTGCATTACGGTTCTGATTGTTGGCAATGCCGCTTTTGCGGCTGGCCTCGCGCTTCGGTCGCGTGCATCGGCGATACATCAGACATAATCTGCAATTCTGTATTGAATACCGCGTGCGCGGGATCAGCAGTCCCGACGCGGAAGGAAGAATTATCATCATGTCAGGCACTATCAAAACAATGCGTACAGCAGCATCCGATATACGTTTCGCAAACCCCGACGTCACAGCGGATGGTGCCCCTCGCGCGCAGGTCGAATTGCGGGCGCTGTCCACCCTTTGGTTCAACACTGGCACGCTCTGTAATATCGAATGCGCGCATTGCTATATCGAATCGAGCCCGCGCAACGACCAGTTGGTCTATCTGACATCATCTGACGTTCGGTTGTACCTCGACGAAGTTCAAACCCTCGGCTATCCGACAGGTGAGATTGGCTTTACCGGCGGTGAGCCGTTCATGAATCCTGATATGATCAGCATGGCGTCTATATGCCTTGAGCGTGGTCACGAGGTTCTTATTTTGACCAATGCCATGCAGCCCATGCAGCGGCCGGGCGTGAAGGGCGCGTTGTTAAAGCTCAGATCGGCCTATGGCGATGCTCTGAAGTTGCGCGTGAGCATTGATCATTTTTCCGAAGCGCTGCACGAGAGTGAACGCGGCCCCGGAACCTTCATCCATACGCTCAAGGGCCTCGACTGGCTGGCCGAAAATGACTTCAGCTTCACGGTGGCCGGGCGTACCCGGTTTGGAGAGGATGAGAAGATCCTTCGTGAAGGGTATCAACAATTGTTCAGCGCACGTGGTTACAAGCTTGATGCGGTTGATCCGGCCCAGCTGGTGCTTTTCCCTGAAATGGATGAACAGGCCGCAGTGCCCGAAATTACGACGGCTTGCTGGGGCATACTCGACATTTCACCGGATGCCATGATGTGCGCGAGCAGCCGCATGATTGTGAAGCGCAAGGGGGCGGCGTCCACTGTCGTGCTGCCCTGCACGTTGCTGGCCTATGATCCGGCGTTCGAAATGGGCAGTTCGCTCACCGAGGCCGCGGATGCGGATGGCGGCAATTTTGAGAATGGCGCGGTCAAACTCAATCATCCGCATTGTGCGAAGTTTTGTGTCTTGGGCGGCGGCAGCTGTTCGCAATAAGGCAATAAGGGAGGCGTCTTGAGGTGTGCGGTTCCCATACGCGCGGGATCACAGAGATTGCGCAGCAGGTGTTGTTGTCTGTCGAACAGTTGGATGCGCAGTCCGATGAGGTGCAGGCGTCTGTCTCGAGCTTCCTCGATTGGGCTAAGGCCGTATAGCGCGACTGACTAAAGACTATGAATTGAAGCGGGCTGTCTTTTTGGAATAGGAGCGGCCCGTTTCTGTTTTTAAAACAGCTGATAGGCCAGCGGGGTAAGCGATATTCTCTGCTGACCCAAACAGGGTTTCCCGGCGTATAAAGCCTGTTGGGATTAGATATCAAATGCTGCGACGAGACATTTTAAGGGCTATTGCGGGCACGGCTTGTGTGTCGGTCAGCGGAACATTGTCGTTTCCAGCTCTGGCCAATCTGCCCTCGGCTGGATCCCGCGAAAGTCTTGCAGCCAAGCTGGCGCCCGCGCTTCGTACTGTTGGCGGTGAGGTTTGCATGAATGCGGCCCAGAGACTGGAAAACCTTCATAGAGATGGACGTCCCATCAGCCTGCACTTGCGGCGAGCCGGTCTCAACATGTCCGGTGCCCTGATGATTGCACGTGCACTGCAATCCCTGAGTGCATCGGAGGCGGCATTGCTGCGATCCTTCAGTGTTAGTTACAATCCCGATATGGAAGACGGTGGGGCGATTGCCCTTGCGCAATCCATGCCCGGAAACATCCGAGACGTCGGTCTTGTCGGCTGCGGCCTGAGCGATGCCGGCGGCGCGGCGTTGCTTGAATGGGCGAACTCGGCCGTTGGCCTTCAGATGATCTGTGTCGAAGAGAATCGGTTTTCAGATCAGCTGAGAAAGCAGTTCGTCTTACTCCGCGAAGAAAATTCAAGCTTGGTTGTCTTCGTTTAGCCCATCAGACGTCTGAAATTTTCTCCCACCACAAGGTCCGACGCTCGGCGGGCTTGTCTCCGTATGCCTGCAGGGGTGGGCGCAGCACCATCAGGTCATCTTCGAAGGTCACATCGCGGATTTGTTCGGTCCCCATGCGGGCGGGGTCGGAGCAGGCGTCCACCTTGGTGATGAGCGTTTTGCCGTCGAAGGTGTAAAGCCCGGTGTAGCAGGAGTAGTCCCGCGTCTCGCCGTCGGGAATGTCGACCCGTGCATCCGTGATCGCTGCGGACAGTCGACCTTCCGCGGTTAGCGTCACACGGCCGATAAAATTGCCACGGCCGAAAGGTGGGGTGAGGAGTTCACCATCTGCGTCGACCGCTTCAACGCGCACGAGCGCCCAGGTTCCGATGTGTTTTGTCACTGTGATGAGTCCCGTATTCATGAGGCAATCAAAAGCGAACGCCTTGCTGCCCAAACCATAAGCCGGGTGGATGCGCGTGCAAAGTTGAATACGCCTGATATGTCCGCGCTATAGTCGGGGCAGGGGAGAAGATGCCATGTCAGAAAATCAAACGCCGATCATCGACGCACAGGTCCACGCCTACGAAGCCGACCATCCGGGTCGTCCCTGGGCGGCGGTCCTCACCGGACCGCCCTCGGCAAATGGCGAGGAAATGGTCGGCGCGATGGACGCGGTGGGCGTTGATGGCGCCATCCTCGTCTCGGCCTACACCATGTACCGCTACGACCCGAGCTTCGCCCTCGAAGTGGGGGCCAAACACCCCGGCCGGTTCGGGCTGGTCACACCTTTCGATGCCACCGACCCCGCGGTGGGTGAAAAGATCACGGATTGGGCGGCCAAGGACGGCACCGTCGGAATTCGCCTTCTGCTCGCCCACGGAATCTCTGATGATGCCGGCGCGGCAGGCATCGCCCGCCTGTTGGAGGCCGCCCGGCGTCTCGATGTTCCCGTCAACGTCTACTGCACCCAGCGGCACGCACAGGTCGCCGAACTCGCCACGCAATTCCCCGACGTCTCGCTGGTGGTCGATCATATGGGGCTCGTCCAGCCCTTCCACCCGCCCGTGCCGGAGGATGGCTGGGCAGAGCTGCCGAACCTGCTGGCTCTGGCCGAATACGACAACATCACCGTCAAGATCAGTGGCGCGGGTACGCTCGCGCGCGAAGCGTTCCCTTTTGTCGATATACGAGAGCCCGTCGGCCGCATTCTCGAGAGCTTCGGCCTCGAACGCTGCATGTGGGGCACCGACTGGACCCGCGCGGTCGAACTGCTGAGCTATCAACAGGGCGTAGACGCGTTCCGCCAGGATGATTGGCTGTCCGACAGTGACCGCGCGGCGCTGATGGGCGGCAATGCCCAGCGCATCTACAGCTGGTCGCCGGGTGCGGTGTGACGAGGGCCGACGATCCGCGCCTCAGTCCTTCTGCTTGTCCAGCCGGATCAGATAGCCGCCCGACCGCTCGTCGAGTTCGAGGTCCAGCAAGCCCCGGTCTTCGGCCTCTTCAAGAAGGTCTGCGAAGGCACGAAAGCCGTAATAGCTCTCGTTGAATCCGGGGCGGAGGCGTTTGAGGGTCTGTTTCACCATCGAACCCCAGATCGGGTCCCCGCGCTCGGCGGAAAGCGCTTCGGCGGTTTCCATGACCAGTTCGATCGCTTCGTCCTCGCTGCCGCCGTTCTCTTTGTCTTTGGAATCTGGCGCGGTGGTTTTCGTTTTCGGCGCGGCCTTTGTTTCGGCGGCGGGCTTTTTGATGCTGCGCTGCTTGCGCGACTTGGTCGTGTCGCTGGCCCGCACGAGGTCATCATAGAAGATGAATTCGTCGCAATTGTTCATCAGCAGGTCGGATGTGCTGTTCTTGACCCCGATGCCGATGACCGTTTTGGCGTTCTCGCGCAGTTTGCTGACGAGCGGCGAAAAGTCGGAATCGCCGCTGATGATCACGAAGGTGTCGATATGTTCCTTGGTGTAGCAAAGGTCGAGCGCATCGACGACCATACGGATATCGGCCGAGTTTTTGCCCGATTGGCGGGTGTGGGGAATCTCGATCATCTCGAAGGCGGCATCATGCATGGTCGCCTTGAAGTCCTTGTAGCGGTCCCAGTCGCAATAGGCCTTCTTGGCGACGATGCTGCCCTTGACGAGCAGCCGTTCGAGGACCAGCGCAATATCGAATTTCGGATATTTCGCGTCCCGGACACCGAGTGCAACATTCTCGAAATCGCAAAACAGGGCCAGGTTGGCGTTGCCGTCTGTATTGATCATGAGTCGTCCAATTGCATCGGGGGGGGAAGATGCAACAACTACTATATCAGGCGGGCTTTTTCGACCAGTGGGTCGGTCGCAGTGACCTGTGAAAAATGGTGGGCCCAACTGGAAAAAGTTGGAACCATTTTCTGGCTGTCTGACGTCAGCGCCTATGGAACAAACTAGCCGGATTTCATAAGGGAGGATTTCTGGCTCATCGTAGTGACCGAAGGGAACGAAGATGAGACAGAAATCGCAGACCCGCCAGACGGGTGCCGCCAAGGCGATCAAGGACATCCGCCGGGCAACGCGCAAGCAATATTCTGCTGAAGAGAAGATCCGCATTGTGCTGGACGGATTGCGTGGTGAAGAAACGATCGCGGAGTTATGCCGCCGGGAAGGCATTGCGCAGAGCATTTATTACAAGTGGTCGAAAGAGTTTCTTGAAGCTGGCAAGCGTCGACTTGCGGGTGATACGGCTCGTGCGGCTTCTACGGGCGAGGTTCAAGCCCTTCGCCGTGAAGCACGTGATTTGAAGGAGGTTGTTGCTGAGCAGACCCTGGAGCTCAGGTTGCTTAAAAAAAGCATGACCGCGGATGGGGGAGACGACGAATGAGATACCCCGCATCTGAGAAACTTGAGATCATCCGCCTTGTCGAGCAGTCTCACCTGCCCATCAAGCAGACGCTGGACAAGCTAGGTATCCCCCGCACCACGTTTTATCGCTGGTATGACCGCTATCAGCTTGGTGGTTCGGAGGCCCTGGAAGATCAATCGCCCAGGCCATCGCGGGTCTGGAACCGCATTCCTGATGACGTTCGCCGGCGGATCATTGCCCTGGCCCTGTGTCCTTCCCCCCTAAAACTGGGCCACTATTTTTAGAGACTGAAGGGGGATGTGATGGCTCGGAAACGTTATTCGGATGAGGACATACTCAAGCTGCTGCGTGAGATTGAGGTGAAGCTGTCGACTGGCAGTGACGTGCCGTCGGCCTGTCGTGGCGTGGGTATTAGTGATGCCACTTACTACAACTGGCGCAAGCGGTTTGGCGGGATGGGGAAGTCTCAACTGTCGGAACTTCGCGCTCTTGAGAAAGAGAATGTGCGGCTGAAGAAGATCGTCGCGGAACTCGAACTCGATAAGCTGATCCTCAAGGAAAGCTTGACCCACCTAAAGCCCAGGGCCTGACGACAGAGCAGGTCCGTCAGGCCGTGATCCATACGCGTCAGAAGCTCGCGACGTCAGAGAGACGGACATGCCGGGTGATCGGACTGGCGCGCAGTTCTCTGCAATACCGACCGGCCCGGCGAGATGATGATGCTCTGCGATTGGCCCTGATCCGGCTGGCCAAGCAATACGGGCGCTACGGCTATCGCAAGATAGCCGAACTGCTGCGCATCGAAGGTTGGAAGGTGAACCACAAGAAGGTTGAGCGGATCTGGCGCGAAGAAGGCCTTCAACTGCCGCAACGGCACAAGAAGCGCCGACGGCTCTACCACAAGGATGCTTCGATCATACGGCTGCGGCCAACCCATCCGAACCACGTCTGGAGCATCGACTTTGTACACGACAAGCTCGACAGCGGTCGGAGTTACAAGATGCTGACAGTTCTCGACGAGTACACCCGTCAGGCTCTAGCGGTCGCGGTTCGCACCAGGATGGGAGCTGAGGATGTCCTTGAGGCGCTCTACCCGCTACTCATGCGCCACGGCACTCCAGAATATATCCGTTCCGACAATGGCCCCGAGTTCGTCGCGGAAGCGATGCAGGACTGGTTGGCAAGGGTCGGGATCAAGCCTATCCGGATCTATCCCGGGTCACCCTGGGAGAATGGATACAACGAACGATTTAACGGAACTCTGCGCCGCGAGGTGCTCAACGCCGAATGGTTCACCACAACAAAGCAGGCCCAGATCGTCATCAACCAGTGGCTCAGACAGTACAATCACATCCGCCCACATCAGGCCCTCAACATGCGCCCTCCTGTTCCAGAAACTCTAATCAGGAATGGCCCAGAACATGGGGGCTAGACAACCTCCATCACGCCTAGCCCCTTCTCGAAGAACCGTGTTGTTGCTTCATGTCTGAGGTCATGGAACCGAAGGTCTGTAATGTCGGCCCTGCGGGTTGCACTGTTCCAAAGGCCCTTTAGTGCCTCGGGGTGGACCGGTATGACGACACCGCTCAGGCTCCTTGGCAGTGCCTCGATGGTTTGTCGTGCCAGTGGCGACAAAGGGACATCTCTGCTGTCACCATTTTTCGTCATGGGCAGATGGACGTAGCTTTTGTCGAGCTGGACATGGTCCCAGCGAAGACTGAGTAACTCACCTCTGCGCATCGCCGTCTCAATGGCCAGGACAACGAGCGGCTGAAGAAATGGATTCGATGAGGCCTGACACGACACCATCAGACGGGCCTCTTCGTCTCCCTCCAGCCTTCGGGTTCGACCTTTCGGCTGCGGCGGCTTTCTGAGATTGGCTGCTGGGTTACCGGGGAGGTTGAAGCCCCACTCCGACATCGCAATGCGGATGGCATGGCTGATGATCGATAGCTCACGAGCCACTGTTGCTGGGGCAGCATTCAATAGTCGTTCGTCTCGATAACGCGCGATATGGGAAGAGTTTAGCTTTGATAGCCAAAGGTCACAGATTGAATGCCGCTGTATGACGCCGAGCCGATAGGTTTCGACTTTTGCACCTCGCTTATGAGGGGTCACTTCCGCCGCATAGCGTGTGAGCAGCTGATTGAGTGTGCAGTCTTGGGAGATAACATTCCCGGCGTCTATCAGATGCTCGGTCTTGGTTGCCCATCGCCGAGCGTCCGTTAGCCTGTCGAATGTTTTTGTCTGCGTTGGGTGTCCGCTGCGCCTGACACGCGCCGTATAGCGGCCATTGCGCTTCATAAACGTCGCCAATTCCATCTCCTGTGGCACAGGATTGGAACAAGAGCGGTTTTGTTGCTGGAAACCCGGTCGTGACTCTGCCGCTTAATTAGCGGTAAGTCGTTGTAACTAAGTCAGTTACGTAGCATTCGAAAATGGTGGGCGCGACAGGGATTGAACCTGTGACCCCTGCCGTGTGAAGGCAGTGCTCTCCCGCTGAGCTACGCGCCCGTCCTGTAAGGACAGCGGCTCTAATAGGGTGCCGGGTCCGGGTTCGTCAAGCGGTCTGGCGTTGCGCGGCGCGTGGGAACCACCTTGTCAGTGCAAAACCGCACGCTCTAGAGTCCCTTTTGAAACAGCATTTACCCGGAGATCGTCATGAATAACGCGTCAGCATCGAACCCCACGCCCGGCGTTCAGTATCTCTCGCCCGAGGGCGCGATCGAACCCACGGGGACCTGGACCGTCGGCAGTCGGGCCGGTGACTATGTCTTTGTGGCCGGCATGCGGGGCATTGATCCCGAAACCAACGCGCTGGTGGATGGGGACGAAGCCCGCGTCATGCAGGGCTTTCGGAACATGGCGCTGATTGCCGCCTCGCAAGGGGCCAGCCTGCAGGATGCCGTGCGGCTGACCGTCTATGTAACCGACATGGACAAGCACCGGCCGCTTGTGAACAAGGCCCAGGAAGAACTTTGGGCGGGCGGGCCGTATCCGCCGCGCACTATTCTCGAAGTCGCCGCACTCAATCAGGACGATATCTTTGAAGTGGAGGGGACGTTTTATGCCCCGCTGGCAGACTGACCCGTGTTCATGAAATCGCCATTATTCTTCGGCCAGATAGCGTTATGGCGCATTTGAATACCTTCCCCAGAGACGTCGCATGCTGGCTGGTCGTCGCGGTGATTTCCGTTGCAGGCGGTACCATCGCGCAGGCTGATCCTGACGAGCAGGCGATGGCTGTGACGGGCAAAACGCCGTCGGGCTTTGCTTTGACCTACAACGTCTATTCCGGCGGCTTTCGGGCGATGCGGCTCGACTTCACCGTTGCGCTTGACGGCGATGGCGCCGGGCAACCGCGCTACGACACCCGGATCAATATGGAGACCTCGGGGCTCGTGGGTGCATTGTTCAACTGGCGCTTTGATGCCAGCAGCGTGGGGGAATGGCAGGACGAGGCTGTTCCCACACGGTACCGCACCGCCAATGTCTGGCGCGGCAACGCGCGGGAAGTCGCGATTGACTATGAGAATGGCGTGGCCAGCGCGGTCAGCGCCGAGCCGCCGTACAGCGCGGAAGACCTTGAAAAGGTCGCACCGTTTGTGACGCCCGGCGCGGTCGATCCCACCACGGCGGTGACGTCGCTGGTGATGAAAAGTGCACTGGAAGATGCCTGCCACCCGCAAACCGCAATCTATGATGGCCGCCGCCGCTATGACGCGAATATGCAGGCCTTGCCACCGCGCGCTCTCAAGCGCAGTTCCACCGCGCCATTTGAGGGACAGGTCGAAGGCTGCAAGCTGACCTTCAAACGGATTGCCGGCTTCCGGCCCGGCAAGAAACGTATGCAGGACCTCGAGGTGGATATCTGGCTGGCTGAAATCGGTGTTGAGATCGGACGTTTGCCCGTCCGTCTGGAAATGCAGACGCCGTGGGGTGCAGGCTTTGCCCATCTGGTCTCCGCGCGTGACGCCGAAGGGACGCTCGTGTTTGGAGAGGCTGATCGGTAGGGGCGGGTTTCAAACCCGCCCCTACATGTTTGGCCCCCGGCGTCGCAATATTCGGGAACAATTCGTGACTTGGTGCGATTCAGCCCGTTGTGGCAATTTCTGCGTCACGTATCCGACCCTGCCATAACGAACCCAGCTGATGACCGACACCCCGATTGCCGTTGTAATCCTTGCCGCAGGCAAGGGAACCCGGATGAAGTCCGGCCTGCCCAAGGTGATGCACGCTGTTGCCGGGCGACCGATGATCTCGCATCTGCTCGATACTGTCTCAACGCTGGCTCCGGAGAAGGTCGTCGTCGTCGTCGGGCCGGATATGGACCTGGTTACGGACACCGTGGCCCCCCATCCGACATGTGTTCAGGCAGACCGCAACGGCACCGGTGGTGCGGTGAAAGCCGCGCGCGCGGAACTCGAAGGATTCACCGGCACCGTTCTGGTGCTCTATGGCGACACGCCGCTGGTGCGCGCCGATACCATGGCCGCTGCGGCGGGTGCCTGTGCCGACGGTGCCGCGGTCTCTGTGCTCGGCTTCCGGCCGTCCCACTTTCACCAGTACGGGCGTCTGATCACCGATGACAGCGGTGCGCTCACGGCAATTGTCGAAGCCCGGGACGCGAGCCCCGAAGAGCTTGATGTGAACCTGTGCAACTCCGGCGTGATGGCTTTTGCGGGGGAACATCTGCTTGGTCTGCTCGACAAGCTCGATACCAACAATTCCAAGGGCGAGTATTACCTGACTGACACGGTGCGTCTGGCACGCGCGCAGGGCTTGTCGGCCGCCGTGGTCGAAGGCGAGGAAGACGAGCTGCTCGGCGTGAACTCGCGCGAGGATCTCGCGGTGGCCGAAGCCGTCGTGCAGGACGAGCTGCGCAGCCGGGCCATGGAAAATGGTGCGACCCTTGTGGAGCCGGCAACGGTCTGGTTCCAGCACGACACGGTGCTTGGGCGCGACGTGGTGGTGCAGCCCAATGTGGTGTTCGGTCCCGGTGTGACGGTGGCCGACAATGTGGATATTCGCGCGTTCAGTCATCTCGAAGGCGCGACGGTTTCCAGCGGTGCGGTTATCGGCCCCTATGCGCGCCTGCGCCCGGGTGCACAGATTGGTGAGGACGCCCATATCGGCAACTTCGTCGAGATCAAGAACGCGGAGATTGGCAAGGGCGCGAAAGCAAACCACCTGACTTATATCGGGGACGCCACCATCGGTGCCGGGGCGAATATCGGCGCGGGTACCATCACCTGTAACTATGACGGCTTTGGCAAATACCGCACGACGATAGGTGCGGGCGCGTTTATCGGGTCCAACTCGGCACTTGTGGCGCCTGTCACAATCGGGGACGGCGCTATTGTTGCGGCAGGCAGCACGATTTCCCGGGATGTCGAGAAAGACAGCCTGTCCATCGAGCGCGCCGACCAGGTCGACAAGCCCGGATGGGCCGGATCCTTCCGTGCGCTGAAGAAGAAGGACTAAAGCCTTTGTGCGGGATTATTGGAATTCTGGGGTCTGACGACGCGGCACCACGTCTGCTCGAAGGCCTCAAGCGGCTGGAGTATCGCGGCTATGATTCTGCCGGGATTGCGACCCTGGTCGATGGTGCGATTGACCGGCGTCGCGCCGAAGGCAAACTGGTCAATCTGGCCGCTGTGCTGGACGGCAGCCCGCTGGCCGGAAATGTCGGCATCGGACACACCCGCTGGGCGACCCATGGCGTTCCCAATGAGAGCAACGCCCACCCGCATGTGACCGCGCGGGTGGCTGTGGTTCACAACGGCATCATCGAGAATTTTCAGGAACTGCGCGCCGAACTGATCGCGGAAGGCCACAGCTTCGAGAGTGACACCGACACCGAAGCGATTGCCGTGCTTCTCTCCCATGAGCTCGATGGTGGGGCAACGCCGCGTGAAGCCGTGGCGAAGACCCTGCCGCGTCTGCACGGCGCGTTTGCGTTGGCGATCATCTTTGCTGGCGAGCATGACCTTATGGTCGGCGCCCGGCGGGGCAGTCCGCTGGCCATTGGCTATGGCGAGGGTGAGATGTTCATCGGGTCAGACGCGCTGGCGTTGGCACCCCTGACCAAGCGTATTTCATATCTTGAGGAAGGTGACTGGGCCGTTATCACCCGGGATGGCGCCGACGTCTTCGACGAGGACAACAACGCCGTCGAACGCGTCATCCGGGAAACCGAATTGTCCGGCGCGCTGATCGGCAAGGGCAATTACGACCACTTCATGCAGAAGGAAATCTTCGAGCAGCCCGCCGTGGTCGGCGACACGCTCCAGTCCTTCATCAACGCGACGACCCGTGAGATCAGCCTGCCCGATATGCCGTTTGATTTTGCTGATGTGCCGCGCGTCACGGTGATTGCCTGCGGCACGGCCTGTTACGCGGGCTGGGTTGCCAAATACTGGCTGGAAACTGTGGCGCGTCTGCCTGTCGAAATCGATGTGGCCTCCGAGTTCCGATACCGGGAAGCCCCTTTGCCCGAAGGTGGTGTGGCGCTTTTTGTCAGCCAGTCGGGCGAGACTGCTGACACGCTGGCCGCCTTGCGCCATTGCCGGGCCGAAAAGCAACATATCGTCTCCGTCGTGAATGTCGGCGAAAGCTCCATCGCGCGGGAATCCGATGTGGTGTTGCCGACCCTCGCGGGACCGGAGATCGGCGTTGCCTCAACCAAGGCCTTTACCACCCAGCTTGCCGTGTTGGCCTGCCTGACGATTGCCGCTGCCAAGGCGCGTGGTGCTATCGATGATAAACGCGCGGCAGAACTGGCGGGCGCCCTGACCGAAGTACCTTCGCGTATGACCGAAGTGCTCAACCATGATGAGGCACTGCGCGAGATCGCCCGTGAGGTGGCCAAGGCGCGCGATGTTCTCTATCTCGGGCGCGGTACGGCCTTTCCATTGGCGATGGAAGGTGCGCTCAAGCTCAAGGAAATTTCCTATATCCACGCCGAAGGCTATGCGGCGGGCGAGATGAAGCACGGCCCGATTGCGCTGATCGATAACAACGTGCCCGTCATCGTCCTCGCGCCCAATGACGCGTTGTTCGACAAGACCTTGTCGAATGTGGAAGAGGTGATTGCGCGCGGCGGGAAGGTCATCTTCATGTCCGACAAGGCCGGTGTCGCCAAGCTTGCCGACAAGGCCTTTGCCGCAGTCGAGATGCCCGACGTCGATCCGTTTGTCGCGCCTTTGCTTTACTCCATCCCGATCCAGCTGCTCGCCTATCACACGGCGGTGGTGAAGGGGACGGATGTGGACCAGCCACGAAATCTCGCCAAAAGCGTGACGGTCGAGTAGGGCTGTAAAGCCAAATGCGTCATACGCGGACTTGATCCGCGTATCTCGACATCACCAATTTTGGGGTTTCTGCAAGATGCCCGGATCAAGTCCGGGCATGACGATTATGGTTGGACCGGGACGACCTTTCCTGATCGCCCCGGGACACGGATCGTTAGGCTGCGACCTCGCCAATCAGAATGGCGGGTTCGGTGTTGGTGAAGTTCGGGATGTCGCTGACGGCGACTCCGATGTTGGACATGGCTGCATCCATGGCCGTCTGATCGGCAAACACGAGTGTCGCGATGAGGTGATAACCAGCGGGAACGCCCGGTCCGCCCGCAATGCCCTTGGTGACGAGTGAGCTTTCGATGTGTTCGCCGATGGCACCGCCGACGAGGGGCAAATGGGTGTTGAAGTAGTAGTCGTAGTCGAAGGTTGTGCCTTCGGCGGCGGGATAGATAACCTGAAGAGAGAGTGACATTTTGGTGCTCCAAAATATGTGGTCCACAGCCTCTGAGCGTGCGGCGATTGCGACGCCAGCTTGGCATCAGTCGATGAAAGAGAAATCTGGGTGAGGTAACTCTGTACTTTCTTGTACAGGAATTCGGTCCCGATAATAGGGCCCTATCGGCCCCAGACCACCATCACGAACAGAATAAAAGCCAGGTAGCCGATGAACATGCGGTGGATCAGCACGTCGGGAATCCGGTGGGAAACTTTGACTCCTCCCGGTGAGCCCACAAGCGCACCAATGGCCAGGCCGCCAAATGCGGGCCAGTAGAGATAGCCCAGAGAGAAGTCCGGCAGGTTGAGTTCGTTGATGCCGCCATAGACGTACCCGGCTGCGGCCGACAGGCCGAGCAGTCCGGCCAGCGCCGAAGCTGTTGCGGCGACCATGGGCATCGAATAGCGACGCTTGCGCAGATAGGGCCCGATCACAATGGCCGGCCCGGGACCCAACAGTGACCCAGTGATCCCGGTGAGCACACCATGGAACCAGAGGCCGAAGCCCCGGACATTTTCGAGGTCACCGCCACCCGCCACGATCTCGTGGCCCTTGTAGAACACGCCCCGCGCGATGGTCAGGACGATGAATCCCATGAAGATGGCCTTCAGCACGTCGCCGGGCAGATAGTCCCCAAACAGGGACCCGCTGACAGCGCCGATGATGATGTAGGGGACAAAGCGATAGGTCAGCGGCAGCTGAAGGTCGCCGGCACGGTAACGCAGAACCGCCACATAGGTTGATGTGGTCGCCATCACGGCGAGCGCGGTTCCGACCGAGAGATGCATGACATGCTCATCCACCACGCCCTGCATGGGCAGGCCGATGATCAGCGCAGGGGCCATGGTGAAGGCACCGCCGACACCGAACAGGCCAGACACAAACCCGGCCAGTGCGCCGGTGAGAAAATAGATCAGGATGATTTCGTAGAGCACGCCGTTCCCCTCAATTGAGGATTAGCTGGTGGTGGTGCCCTTGGCAATCACCCTCATAGGCTGTGAGCAATCATGACGATCAGCACAAGGCTGAGATATCCGACAAACAGACGAACCTGCAATGTCTCGGAGACCCGGTGTGAAAACCGGATGCCCAGCGGAGACCCGACCAGCGCACCAAGCGCCAGGCATATGAATCCCGGCAAGTAGAGGTAACCCAACGAATGTGCGGGCAAGCCGACTTCATCGAACCCGCCGACGATGTATCCGCCCGCCGCCAGCAATCCAACCAGTCCGGCAAGCGCGGCAGAGCTGGCCGAAACCACGGTCATGGCGAAGCCAAGTTTGCGGAGCAGGGGTGCGAGCACAATCGCGGGCCCGGGACCGAGCAGGCCACCGGAAATTCCCGACACGACACTCAGGGACCAGAACAGGCCGCCCCCCAGCATTGAAATGTCGTTGCTGGCACCGTCGGCCTTGCTGGGGCGAACCACGAGGCTACGCACGATCGAGATTGCGATGAACGAGATGAAGAGGATCTTCAAAACGATGCCGGGCAGGATGTCGCCGATGGCTGCGCCCACAATCGCGCCGAAGCCGACAAAGGGCGCAATTTTGAGCAAGACCGGGATGCGCAGGTCTCCCGCGCGATAACGCAGCACGCTTGTCAGGATCGCGGTGACAAGCTGTGTGGCCAGCGAGGTCGCAATGGTCAGGTGCATCAGATGGGTGTCACCCACGCCTTGGATTGTCAGCGTGATGATCAGCGCGGGTGCCAGCGCAAACGCACCGCCCACTCCGAACAGGCCAGAGACGAAGCCGGAGAACACGCCGGCTGCGAGATAAATGATGATGATGTCGATCAAACGGCCCGTCTCCCCATACCGCTGCAGAATGCCGTTTATGACGGTGCGCCGACAAGCGTGCGAGGCGCGGGGCGGGACCGCTTGATGCGAGGGTCAGCGGCCGGTGTTCCCTGTGAATCGTGACGCGTTCTGCAAGGTCATATTCCGTTCCCGACATTTGCTTTTCCAGGCACGCACGCTAAGTAACTCCCTAGCAGATATGACGGAGCGCGCTGTTCCGGAATGACCATAGTTGAAAGAGGTGCCCCGTGGCTGAATATGATTATGACCTGTTTGTCATTGGAGCTGGCTCCGGTGGTGTGCGCGCCGCGCGGTTTTCCGCAAATGCCGGGGCACGCGTTGCCGTCGCTGAAGACAGCGCCATGGGCGGGACATGCGTGAATGTCGGCTGTATTCCCAAGAAGTTGTTCGTTTACGCCTCGCACTTCCATGAGGATTTTGCGGATTCCGCTGCCTATGGCTGGACGGTCAAACCGGATTCCTTCAACTGGCGCACGCTGGTCGAAAACAAGAACAAGGAAATCACGCGCCTGAACGGAATCTATGAGCGTTTGCTCGAAGGCTCCGGGGTCACGATCGTCAATGGTCGCGCCACAGTCGTTGATGCCCACACTGTTGAAGTTGCGGGCAAGGATTACACGGCCGAGAATATCCTCGTGGCCGCAGGCAGCTGGCCGAACGACCTGCGTTACGAAGGCGGTGAACATGTCATCACCTCCAACGAAGCTTTCTTTCTCGATGAATTGCCCAAAAGCGTCATTATCGAGGGTGGCGGTTATATCGCGGTGGAGTTCGCCGGGATTTTCAACGGTCTTGGTGTCGACACGACCCTGTCCTATCGCGGCCCGCTGATCATGCGCGGCTTTGACGAAGACATTCGCGTGCATCTCCAGGGCGAGATGGAAAAGAAGGGCATCAAGATCAAGCTCAACGCGTCCTTCGACAAGGTCGAGAAAACCGACAACGGTCTGACGGTGCATTTCTCTGATGGCACGTCGCAGGAAACCGACACCGTGATGTCGGCCATTGGGCGGCGTCCCAAGGTTGATGGGCTTGGCCTCGAAGAGGCCGGCGTCGAACTCAAGGACAACGGCGCGGTTGTCGTCGATGACTATTTCCGCACGACGGTGCCCTCGATCTTCGCAATTGGCGACATCATCGATCGCTATCAGCTGACCCCGGTGGCGCTTGCCGAAGGTATGGCGGTATCGAAGACCTTGTATCGAGATACGCCCAGCACAGTGGATTATGAGTACATTCCAACGGCTGTCTTCAGTCAGCCGCCCATTGGTACGGTTGGCCTGATGGAGCATGAGGCGCGGGAGAAATACGGCGATGTGTCGATTTTCAAGAGCACCTTCCGGACCCTCAAGAACACGCTGACCGGCAGCGACGAACAGACCTTCATGAAAATGATCGTCGACAAGGCGAGCGACAAGGTCGTGGGCATCCATATGGTCGGCACTGATGCTGGCGAAATGACCCAGGGTTTTGCGGTCGCGTTGAAGGCTGGTGCCACCAAGGCGGTGTTTGATTCCACCGTTGGCATCCATCCGACATCGGCGGAAGAGTTTGTCACCATGCGTGAGCCGGTGCCTGAAGAGACGGCGAAGGCAGCGGAATAGGGCAGGCTCACCCACGCCTCATCCTGAGGAGCCGCCGGAGGCGGCGTCTCGAAGGATGCTGAGGTGACCGCTGTTGCAGAATTTTCCAAGCATCCTTCGAGACGGGCCAGTCGGCCCTCCTCAGGATGAGGTATGTGGAAAGGCCGAACCGGTTTGCTAGCGCCTTGAATTTGTGCGATTTTCGCTGGCAATCGCGACTTTTCGTGCTTATAGGCATGGCCCATCGCATGCGCGAACCCTGGTAAAACAAATATATGGACGGATTTTGCGGCCTCGACCCGGATCCGATTGAAACAATGTCGAAGAACTGGAAGCCCGACAGCTGGCGGAACCGCGATATCCTGCAGGTGCCCGAATATGGCAATGCAGCCGCGCTCGCCGAAGTGGAAGCCACCCTTGGGAAACAGCCGCCACTGGTGTTTGCAGGCGAGGCGCGGGCCCTGCGTGCACAGCTCGGGCGTGTGGCCGAAGGTGAAGCATTTCTGCTGCAGGGCGGGGATTGCGCCGAGAGCTTTGCCGAATTCCACGCGGACAACATCCGCGACACCTTCAAGGTGTTGCTGCAGATGGCGATTGTGCTGACCTATGGCGCAGCCTGCCCTGTGGTCAAAGTTGGTCGTATGGCGGGTCAGTTTGCCAAGCCGCGTTCGACTCCCATGGAGGAGATCGATGGCGTGTCGCTGCCGAGTTACCGTGGCGACATCATCAACGACATGGCCTTTGAGCCCGCAGCGCGTGAGCCGAACCCGGAACGGATGCTGCATGCCTATCATCAGGCAGCTTCAACCCTGAACCTGCTGCGTGCTTTCGCACAGGGCGGCTTTGCCGATCTGCATCAGGTACATCGCTGGAACCTCGACTTCGTGAAGTCGAGCCCCCAGGGCACCAAATTCGCGGAGCTGGCCAGCCGGATTGAGGAGACTCTCGGTTTCATGGCGGCGTGTGGCCTGACCAGCGAAAACGTGCCCCAGATGCGGGAAACCGACTTCTACACCAGTCATGAGGCCTTGCTTCTGGTCTACGAGCAGGCGCTGACCCGTCAGGACAGCCTGACCGGCAAGTGGTACGATACCTCGGCCCATATGCTGTGGATCGGCGACCGGACCCGTCAGCCCGATGGGGCCCATGTCGAATATCTCAGTGGCGTTGAAAACCCTCTGGGCATCAAGTGCGGGCCTTCGCTCGACACCGATGATCTGATGCGTTTGCTTGATGTCCTGAACCCGGAGAACGAAGCGGGTCGGATCACTCTGATCTGTCGTATGGGGGCTGAGAAAGCTGCCGAAGGTCTGCCGCCGCTCGTGCGCGCTGTTTCGGATGCCGGCCGTAAGGTCGTCTGGTCCTGTGACCCGATGCATGGCAACACGATCAAGGCATCCACCGGCTACAAGACCCGCGGGTTTGATTCGATCCTGTCAGAGGTTGATACCTTCTTCGCGGTTCACCGCGCTGAGGGTACACATGCTGGCGGCGTGCATTTCGAGATGACGGGACAGGACGTAACCGAGTGTATCGGTGGCGCCCAGGAGATCACCGAGGAAGCACTCGCCGATCGCTATCACACCCATTGTGACCCGCGGTTGAATGCCAGCCAGTCCATTGAGCTCGCCTTCCAGATCGCCGAGCGTCTCAAGCGCCAGCGCGAAGAAACAGCAGCGGACCAGGTCCGGGCCGCGTCTGTCGGTTGATCGGTCTGCGTTGTTTGCGCTTTCCCGGCGGTAAAACACAGGTCAGACTGCGATCATCAGGGATCGGGAGATCAGGATGAGCACGACGGAATCACAGGGTTCGAAAACCGGGACCGAAACTGTTGCGGAGCGGGTGCGTGCGGAATTGCGTCCGCGCGTGGACGAGATCACCGCTTATACCGACACTTATTTCAACAAGACGCGCGATATCGTTGGTAAGTTTGGCGATACGCAGGTCACCTATGCTGTGTTCATGCGGCGGCCTGTTATTTCTGCTGCCCGTCTGGCCCTCGACTGGCTGGAGGATGTGGCTGAGGCGCGTGGGACGAAGTTCAAGATCGATCTTCGCTTTGATGAAGGTCGCTGGGTCGGGGCGGGCGAGCCCCTGATGTATATTTCCGGCTCGTTCCACGAACTGGTCGACCTTGAGACGCTGTTCCTGCAGAAACTCGGCGCGGCCTGCGTGGCGGCCTATAACGCGGCAGCCATGTGCGTCGACCTGCCCAATGTGGCTTTTATGGCTTTCGATGCGCGCCACTGCGCTGGCCCGGATATGGCTGAGTTGATGGCCTATGCGGCATCTGTCGGCTCGGCTCGTGCAGGGCGCAAGGTCGGAGCCATTGGTTTTGTCGGCAATGCCACAGATGCAACCGCACATTACTTCGGCCAGCCGCGTGGCCTGGGCACCATGCCCCATGCCCTGATCGGCTATGCCGGTTCGACAGTGCGTGCGGCCGAGATGTTCCATGAAACCCATCCCGATGAAGCTCTGACGGTGCTGGTCGATTACTTCGGGCGTGAGGTGAGTGATTCTCTTGAAGTCTGCCGCCGGTTCCCCGAAATGGTCGAGGCCGGACAGATGTCCCTGCGTCTCGACACGCCGGGTGGTCGCTATATCGAGAACCTTGATCCGACCCAAAGCTATGCTGTGCTTGAACGTCATGCGCCCGATGCCATTCGTGGCTACCGCACCGAAGCCGAACTGCGTCATCTGATCGGCGGCGGTGTCTCGGCGGCTGCGCTCTGGCATTTGCGCGAGCGGCTCGACGAAGGCGGCTTCGAGAAGGCCCGTATTGTGGCCTCGTCCGGCTTTGGTCCCGAGAAGTGCAAGGTCATGGCCGCCGCCGATGTACCCATCGATGCCATCGGCACCGGGTCCTTCCTGCCTGGCGACTGGCAGCAGACCTATGCGACCTCTGACATCGTCGAATATGGCGGCACCAAGCGCGTCAAGGTCGGACGTGAGTTTCTGTTGCGGAAATAGGCCCATCCGCCGCGTTGACACCCTGTTCACCGCTGCATACCGTCCGCCCAATCCCAACCCGAACCGTTCCGTTTCATGACCGATTCTTTCAAAATTTCGCTCGCGCAGTTGAACCCCGTTGTCGGTGATATCGAGGGCAATCTCGTCAAGATCCGTACCGCGCGTGCTGAAGCTGCGGCTCAGGGCGCCCAGCTGGTGGTCGGAACCGAACTGTGCGTCACGGGATATCCGCCCGAAGACCTGATCCTCAAGAATGCGTTCGTGCACGCCGCGATGGCCGCGGTCGAGGAACTGGCTGCAGACACCAAAGATGGCGGACCGGGCCTGATCATTGGAACGCCCTGGCTTGACGACGAAGGCCGGCGGTTCAACGCAGCCGCCGTGCTCGATGATGGCAAGGTCCAGACACTTCGGTTTAAGTGGGATCTGCCGAATTACGGCGTCTTTGACGAGAAACGCGTTTTCAATGCCGGTGAATTGCCGGGGCCGGTGAACTTCCGGGGTGTGCGCCTCGGTGTGGGGGTTTGTGAAGACATGTGGACCCCGGATGTCTGTGAAACTCTGATGGAATCCGGGGCCGAAATCCTCGTGGTCATCAATGGCAGTCCCTATGAGCGCGACAAGGTCGATGTCCGCATGAACCACGCGGTTGCGCGG
Source organism: uncultured Alphaproteobacteria bacterium (assembly GCA_943787745.1). Lineage (GTDB taxonomy): Bacteria > Pseudomonadota > Alphaproteobacteria > UBA6615 > UBA6615 > JABJAG01. The sequence goes on from CALSNJ010000005.1 coordinate 204,484, forward strand.
GTGACCGAAAACGAATTGCCGCTGATCTATGTGAACCAGGTGGGCGGGCAGGACGAGCTTGTCTTTGATGGCGGATCGTTTGTCCTGAATGCGGATCGGCACATGGCCGCGGCTTCCAGGCAGTTTGTCGAAGACCTGACCATGACCGAATGGGCACGTGGTGACGACGGCTGGTCCTGCGTGACCGGTGAGGTCAATGAGTGGATCGAGGGCAAGGAGCGCATCTATCAGGCAATGGTGCTTGGCTTGCGTGACTATGTGAACAAGAACGGGTTTCCCGGTGTGGTGCTGGGGCTTTCCGGCGGCATCGATTCCGGGATCACGGCTGTGGTGGCCGTCGATGCGCTGGGCGCCGACCGTGTCCATTGCGTGATGATGCCGTCTCCCTACACAAGCGATGACAGTCTGGAAGATGCGCGCGCGCTCATCGAGCTGGTTGGTGCGCGTTACGACACAGTTGGTATAGGCCCTGCCATGTCGGCCTTTGATGAAATGCTGACCGAAGCCTTCGACGAACCTGCCGAAGGCATTACGGCGGAAAACATCCAGAGCCGGTCGCGCGGATTGCTGCTGATGGCGCTCAGCAACAAGACCGGCGCGATGCTGGTCACAACCGGCAACAAGTCGGAAATGTCGGTGGGATACGCCACCATCTATGGCGACATGGCCGGCGGCTATTCGGTCATCAAGGATGTCTACAAGACCGATGTCTTCGCGCTGTGCCACTGGCGCAATGAGAACCACCCGACAGGTGTGCACGGCCCGGCAGGTGAGGTCATCCCGCTGCGGATGATCACCAAGCCGCCTTCGGCCGAGCTGCGCCCGGACCAGAAGGATGAAGATTCACTCCCGCCTTACGAAATTCTCGATGCGATCCTCCACGGCCTGATTGAGGAAGACCTTGGCGGGCGGGAACTTGAGGACAAGGGTTTTGATCCGGCCACGGTGCAGCGGATCTGGCGTTTGCTGGAGCTTTCGGAATACAAGCGCCGACAGGCCCCGCCGGGGGTCAAGCTGACCAGCCGTTCCTTTGGTCGTGACCGGCGCTATCCGATCACCAACGCATTCCGGGGTAAGGCCTGACGATAACCAACGCGGTTGTCAGCGGCGGCCACCACCGCTCCCGTGGACACTGACGGGGGAGCCTTGTTTCCAGGCGCTTGAGGATTTGCAACGGGCACAGACACGCTCGCCGGCCCATGTGCTGGGGAATTTCTCACTGCACCGAAGACAGGTGCGTTCCTGTGAGACTTCTTCCGTGTCCGGCCATTCCTGTTCGTCTTTCTGAACAGGGTTTGGGCTGGGAGGCGCGTCAATCATATCTGGTCCTTGAAGACGATTTCAGGCGATCGCAGCAATATGGTGTCGCTGCGCGTCAGTCCTGTGTCGCGGATACTCCGCGTCGGGCGTGTCGGTTCAATCGGATGCGGAAACAGGAGGGGACAGGGTCCCCTCCTGACCGGATGGGTCTTATGATTTTTGTGCGGGTTCCGCCTTGGCGGGTACGGCGTCGGTCTCTGTGGCGGGCTTGGCCGCTGCTTCTGCAGTTTTGTCGGCGGGTTTTTGGTTCGCGGGACCGTTTTGCGTGGTCGAAAAGCTCTTAAAGGACATTTGAGGCGCCTTCCTGTTGTGCATCAAATATTTGATGCTAAATGTAATATGGTGAATATTATGGATTATTCAAGTTTTTAAATAAAAAATATAAATATAAGAATTGTAAAATAAACGAATATGACCATAAATTATAAATAAAAAATATGTCTTATTTAATTAAATGATTAAAATGGTGAAAATTTTGGTGTATTAGTGCTTTTGTGTTCGATATGGGGTGGCTGGGGCGCCTCGTTTGTCGATTGATGAATGCTTTGGGCTGAAGTGACAAAGGGCATGTCGCACTCCTGTGCCGCCAAACCCTTGAATTGCCTTGTTTTCCCATCGGCGCTATACACGCGGCCATGTCAAATCATCGTTCCCATCGATGTTGCATCGCGATTCCGCGAATTACCGGCTGACAGCCACTGTCCGCGTGCGGTTTCGCCGTGCGTGATCCGCACTCCAATCCACGGGAACCCCGATGAACCTGCATCTCCACAATACCTATACGCGCACCAAGGAACTCTTTGAGCCGATCGATCCGGCTTCTGTGCGCATGTATGTGTGCGGCCCCACGGTCTATGACGATATCCATATCGGCAATGCCCGACCGCTGGTGGTTTTTGATGTGCTCGCGCGTCTGTTGCGTCACCGCTATGGCAAAGACGCAGTGACCTATGCGCGCAACATCACCGATGTGGACGACAAGATTATTGATCGGGCGCTGGAGAACGGTGAGGGCATCGATGTTCTGACCGCGCGGACGGCAGCAAACTTTCACGTCGCCGCAGCTGAAATTGGTTGTCTGCCCCCGGATGTGGAGCCGCGTGCCACCGACCATATTCCCCAGATGATCGCGATGATCGAAGATCTGATTGCCAAGGGCAATGCCTATGCCGCTGAAGGTCATGTGCTGTTCAATGTTCCCTCAATGCCCGATTACGGCAAGCTCTCGGGCCGCAACCGCGATGAAATGATTGCTGGTGCACGGGTTGAGGTTGCGCCGTACAAGCAGGATCCGTCTGACTTTGTACTCTGGAAGCCATCCACCGATGATCAGCCGGGCTGGGACAGTCCATGGGGCAAGGGTCGCCCGGGCTGGCATCTGGAATGTTCGGCCATGAGCAAGGAGCATCTGGGTGCGTCCTTCGATATCCATGGCGGTGGCGTTGATCTGGTGTTCCCGCATCATGAGAACGAGATCGCCCAGTCACGCTGTGCCCATCCCGATGAATCCTTCGCGCGTTATTGGGTGCACAACGGCTATCTGATGAGCGAAGGCGAGAAGATGTCCAAGTCGCTGGGCAACTTCTACACGGTCTCTGATCTCCTCAAGGAGTTCCCGGGAGAAGCCCTGCGCCTGGCGCTGCTGAAAACGCATTACCGCCAGCCGCTTGATTTCACCAAGGATGGCGTCCGTGAAGCCCGTCAGGAACTCAACCGCTTTTACCGCGCGCTGGCGCTGGATCCGGATGGTGCCGGTGATGTTGGCGCGATTCCCACAGTGGTGCTGGATGGCCTGAGTGATGACCTCAACACGCCATTGGCGCTGACCGGTGTTCATGCTGCAGCTGATGCTGTGTTTGCGGCAGAAAAGGAAGGCGACGCGGCAGGTCTGATGGTTGCAATTGCTTCGTTGCGCGCCGCTGGCAGCCTGCTCGGGTTGCTCGAGCACGACCCGCATGTCTGGTTCCAGGGAGATGGCGACGAAGCTATCGACGCGCTGATCGAAGAGCGCAATGCCGCTCGGGCGGACAAGGACTTCGCGCGCGCCGACGAAATCCGTGATGAACTGGATGCTCAGGGGATTGTTCTGGAAGATGGTGCTGGCGGCACCACCTGGCGACGGGAGAATTAGGGTCATGGCCGAACGCATCTACCTGTTCGACACCACCCTGCGCGACGGGGCCCAGACCCGGGGCGTTGATTTTTCGGTGGATGACAAGCGGGCGATCGCCCGCGCGCTTGACGATTTGGGTGTGGATTACGTGGAAGGCGGTTGGCCGGGTGCCAATCCGGTGGATGATGCGTTTTTTGGCACATCTCCGGGCCTCAAGAACGCGCGCTTCACGGCGTTTGGCATGACGCGACGTCCCGATCACAGCGCGGCGAATGATCCGGGTATCAACGCGATCCTTTCGACCGCGGCGGATTCTGCCTGCATGGTTGGCAAGACCTGGGATTTCCACGTCGATCTGGCCCTGGGCATCCCGCGCGAAGACAATGTCACCATGATCGGCGAGAGCATTGCCTATGCAGCGACCCGCAAGGACGAAGTGCTGTTCGACGCCGAGCATTTCTTCGATGGTTACAAGGCCAATCCTGACTACGCGCTGGCTTGTGTGAAGGCGGCCTACGACAACGGCGCGCGCTGGGTGGTGCTGTGTGACACCAATGGTGGGATGCTGCCCCACGATATACGTCGGATTGTCACTGAGGTCCTCGCGCACATCCCCGGAGATCGCTTGGGCATTCATACCCATGACGACACCGGCAACGCTGTGGCCAATTCGCTGGCCGCTGTCGAAGCGGGTGTGCGGCATGTACAGGGTACGCTGAACGGTCTGGGAGAGCGCTGCGGCAATGCCAATCTGATCACTCTGATCCCCAATCTGATGCTGAAATATGAGGGTGCTTACGAGACCGGGATCGATGAAAGCGAGCTGCCCAAGCTGACCCGTGTGTCGCGCCTGCTCGATGAGCTGCTCAATCGCGCGCCGGACCGCCATGCGGCCTATGTTGGCGAAGGTGCCTTTACCCATAAGGGTGGTCTGCATGTCTCGGCGGTTCAGAAGGACCCGTCCACCTATGAACATATCGACCCGGAAATCGTTGGCAATCATCGTCATATTGTCGTGTCGGACCAGGCCGGGCGTTCAAATATTCTGTCCCGGCTGACCGAGGCGGGAATCGATGTGGATGCCAAGGATCCGCGCATTTCAAGGCTTGTCGAGGATGTGAAGGACCGGGAGTTTGAGGGCTATACCTATGACGGTGCCGAAGCGAGCTTTGAGCTGCTGGCCCGTCGGGCGCTGGGTGATTTGCCGAAGTTCTATGTGATGGAAAGCTTCCGATCCGAGGTGGAACGCCGGTTCAATGCCCGTGGCGACATCACCACCATCTCTCAGGCGGTGGTGAAGATGGAGATTGACGGTCAGGCAACCATGCAGGTGGCGGAGGGCAACGGTCCGGTTAACGCGCTGGATGACGCCATGCGAAAGGCGTTGCTGCCGAAATATCCTGAGCTCGAAGCCATGCGATTGGTCGACTTCAAGGTGCGTATCCTGACGCCGCAACAGGCCACCGCTGCCGTGACCCGTGTGATGATTGAATCCTCCGATGAAACCGGCCATCGCTGGGGCACGGTTGGCATTTCTCCGAATATTATTGATGCCGCCTACAACGCGCTCGATGACGCGATTATCTACAAGCTGTTGCGTGCCCGCGACGCCTGACCCCCGCTTTGATCACATCGAATTGAAGCGCATGTCATGCGAAGGCGCGATGGCGTTGCGTTAGTTTGGCCTGTCCTGAGGGAGTGAATTTATGTTGTGGTCCAAACTTCGGTTTCTTGTTCTAGGCGCTTTTGCGCTGACATTGTCATCGGTGCCGGCGAACGCTGACATCGACACATGGGAGAAGGACTGGCTGAAGACCGATTTCTCCCGTCACAGTGTTGATCTGACAGAGGTCATCACGGGCGGCATCGGCCGCGATGTGATACCGGCCATTGATGAGCCGACCATCGGTGACCTTGAGAACGCAAAGCAGGTACACGACGTTCGCGAGCCGGTCATCACCGTCACGGTTAATGGTGAAACCCGCGCTTATCCCAAGACCGTCCTGATCTGGCATGAGATCGTGAATGACACCCTTGGCGGTGTGCCCATTGCGGTGACTTTCTGCCCGCTGTGCAACACCTCAATCGTTTTTGATCGTCGTGTGGGTGACGCGGTTCTCGATTTCGGGACAACGGGAAACCTGCGGTTCTCTGATCTCGTCATGTATGACCGGCAAACCGAAAGCTGGTGGCAGCAATTCACCGGACAGGGAATTGTCGGCAAGTATTCCGGTCAGGATCTGACGATCATTCCCAGCCGCGTGGAACCCTTCGGTGTCTTTGTTGAGCGTTTTCCCGACGCCAGTATTCTCCAACGCCCGCCGTTGTTCGCCCGAAATTACGGCGTGAATCCCTATGCCGGCTACGACACGGCGGACGAACCTTTCATGCCCGGAATTCCCGCCGTCGACGGAATTGCGCCACTCGCCTATGTGGTCGCGGTCGGAGATCAGGCGTGGTCACTCGAACTTTTGCAAAAAGAAAAGAAGATCGAAGCGGGCGACCTCGTCATCACCTGGGAGCCGGGCCTCCTCTCGGTGCTCGATGTGTCCTACATCAAGGAAAGTCGCGATATCGGCTATGTGACAGTTCAGCGGCGAACCCCGGCGGGTTTGCAGGATACCGTCCATGACATGACCTTTGCATTTGCCTTCAACGCCTTCAATCCGGACGGAACGCTGCACCAGTAAGTTTGTGCCCATAGCTTGACGGCGTCGATGCCAGCGGGTCATTTGCCCCGTGAAGGGCGGATCGAATTTGACTCCATCAGATACAGTGACGACCCCGGTCGATGGGGGCAGATTGCGTGCCATCGCGATCCTGTCTGCGAGCAGCCTGACGCTCTTTGCTCTGGCCGCTGTCGCGCCTTCATTGCCTGCGATCGAGCGGGCCTATGCCGATGTGCCGGATGCCGCGCTCCTGACGCGGATGGTGCTGACGATTGCCGCGTTGTTCATTGCGCTCTCAGCACCTGTTTCCGGCGTGCTGGTTGACAGGATTGGTCGCAAACCGGTGCTGCTCGGTGCGCTGGTGCTCTATCTGTTCAGCGGGACGGCAGGTATCTGGCTGGAAGGTCTGAACGAAATTATTTTGAGCCGGGCAATTCTCGGAATTGCGGCGGGCATGATCCTGACCTCTGCGACGACATTAATTGGCGACTTTTACCGAGGTGATGCCCGCAACCGGATGGCAGGGATTCAGGTGGCAGTCATGGTCCTCGCGGTGGCCAGTGGCACGACCGTTGCGGGTTATCTGGCAGACACAAACTGGCGTTTGCCGTTTTATCTTTACGCGCTGGCGCTGCCTATCATTCCGCTGGTGACCTTCGGGATTCGCGAACCGGTGCGGGGGCCCCGTGCCGTTCGAGACCCGGATGTGCCTGCACTGAGTTATGGGCCAGCTGTTCTGCGTGCTGGTGTTGTGTATCTGATTATCTGGCTGACTATGGTTTCGACCTTCGTCATTCCCTCGCAGGCACCGTTTCTGTTGCCCGAGATTGGTATCCCGTCGGCTTTTGTGGCGGGTATCGCGATTGCGGTGTTCAACGCGGTCGCTGCGGTAACAGCGATATACTTCCGGCACCTGCGGACCCGGTTCGACAACAATATTATTCTGGCTGGTTCCTACCTGTTTCTGGGCGCGGGTCTTTTGCTGGCTGCGACGGCGGATGGTGTGCCCCAGGCCATACTGGGAATGGTGTTTGCTGGGGTCGGGTTCGGGCCGTTGATGCCGACCCTTTTTGCCTGGTTGCTCTCCATTGCACCGCCTGAGTTTCGGGGGCGTTTTGTCGGGGGTCTGACGTTCTTTCAGTTTTTGGGGTTGTTTGCGTCGCCGCTCTATAGCCAACCAATCGCTGACCGGATCGACATGACGGGTGCTTTTGCGGTAACCGGTCTTGCGCAGATTGCGTTTGGTCTGACATTCGTCGGGGCGGCAATCTCAATGATGTTTTTTGCAGGTATGAGGAAGCAGAGCTGATGGCGGGTACAGACCGGAGTCGGGAATCTCTGGCAGGAGGCCCGCGCGTGGTGCTCGTGGAGCCGCAGCTGGGCGAGAATATCGGTGCCGTTGCCCGTGCGATGCTCAATTGCGGGCTGAACCGGATGTCTCTGGTCAAACCAAAACAGGGCTGGCCGAACCAGAAGGCCGTGACCATGGCATCGGGGGCGACCGAAGTCCTCGATAACGCCCAGCTGTTTGACACGACCGAAGAGGCCGTGGCTGGTATCACCACGCTTTACGCCACCACGGCACGCCCGCGTGAGATCACGGTTCGGGTCATCACCCCGCGGCAGGCGGGCGCTGAAATGCGTGCTGCAGAGGAACGTGGCGAGGAAGTGGGACTGCTGTTCGGTCCGGAACGTTCGGGCCTGACCAACGATCACATTGTGCTTGCCGATACGGTGATTTCGGTGCCTCTCAACCCGGCCTATTCGTCGCTTAATCTGGCGCAGGCCGTGCTCGTGGTGGCTTATGAGTGGTTCACAGCGGCGGATGACACGCCGGTTGAAACGATCGAGATGTCGGGCACGCGGCTGGCTGAAAAGCGCGAGATCATGGAGTTGTTCGAGCGGTTGGAGCGCGAACTCGACGCGGGCGGTTTCTTCCGCGCACCCAATCTGAAGAAGACGGTGGTGCGAAACCTTCGCGCCATGCTGCAGCGCGGCCGAATGACGGAACAGGAAGTTCGGACATTCCATGGCATGATCAGCGCCATGACGCGCAGCTGGCAGGACACCCAGAACGCCAAACGTGCACGCGGTGAGCTGGACTGAACCGGCCTATTTCCCCGCAGTTCTGTCCCGATAAAGCCCGATCGCGAAGTGAACCGCCAGCGTTGCGAGAATGATCACGCCGCCGAGTATGGTCATTTCTGAGGGTGCCTGTGCGATAAACAGCCAGGCCCAGAGAGGTCCGAGCACGGCTTCCAGCAACATGATCAGGCTGACTTCTGGTGCAGATATGTATTGTGGGCCAAGCCCGATCAGAAAAAATGAGACCGGCAGCACAAAGAATCCGAGGATTGCGATCCAGGCAAAATCCAGTGCCACCATGGCGATTGTCGGTGCGACGAGGAACGAAACGCCCGCGATGATATAGCCTCCCAGCGCTAGGGCAGGTGCGGGGTCCCTGATCTGTGCGTGGCCGAGAACCACCACCATCGCGGCCCAGGTGAGCGCGGTTCCCACGGCAGCGAGATTTCCCCGAAGTTCTCCACGCCCAAGGCCTTCGGCGAATATGACGCCCATCCCCGCCATGGCGACCAGGATGATGATGATTGTCCGCAATTGCGTTCGCTGACCAAGGAACACCCGTGCCAGAATCACGGAGAATAGCGGTGCGCAAGCGACAAGGAACAACGTGTTGGCCACACTTGTGGTCACGATGGCCACAACGAAACCGATCCCTGAGGCGGCAAAGAACAAGGCGATCACAAGCTGGGGCCATGTCAGCAGGGCTCGGAAGGCGGCACCCGACCGGCGGCCGTGGCGCAGCAGTACAAACGCGGTGAGTGCAAGCCCCATGAACAGACCACGCCAGAACAGTGCAGTCCTGACATCGGCGCTCACCAGGGATGTTAAAAGGCCGTCGGGAGTCAGGATCAGGACACCGAAAGCCGTAAGCGCTATTCCCTTGAGATGCTGGCTTTGTGGCCCACTTGGGTTGGTGTTCGTTTGCATGTCCCCATATACCTGAAAACACGCAATAAAAGAGTGTTCAGGGCAGCTTAAAGTGGGTTTGACATCACACCGCTGATCCCTATAGTGCGCCGCAATTCCCGAGAACGCGGACCGGCAAAGACCGTCTCCCGTATCACTCCTGCAAGGGGTGGTGCTAATCGGGACAACAAAGACAAGAATTGGACCTGAAATATGTCAAAGCGGCATTCCGCAAAGTACAAGATTGATCGCCGTCTGGGCGAGAATCTCTGGGGACGCGCCAAGAGCCCCATCAATCGACGTGAATACGGCCCCGGTGAGCACGGCCGTCGACGCAAGAAACCTTCCGATTACGGCCTCCACCTGATGGCGAAGCAGAAGCTTCGCAAATATTACGGTGATGTTGGCGAGCGCCAGTTCCGCCGCTACTACGACGAAGCTGTTCGTCGTCGCGGTGATACGGGTGAGAATCTGATCGAGCTGCTCGAGCGCCGTCTCGACGCTGTTATTTATCGCATGAAGTTCGTTCCGACGATCTTCGCGGCCCGCCAGTTCGTCAATCACGGTCATATTCGTGTGAACGGCAAGAAGGTCAACATCCCGTCCTTCTCGGTCCAGGATGGCGACGTGATTGAGGTCAAGGAAAAGTCCCGCGAGCTGCCGCTGGTGCTTGAAGCGATTGCTTCAACCGAGCGTGAGTTGCCGGAATATCTTGATGTGGATCTGAATGCGCTCAAGGGCAGCTACATTCGTGGCCCCAAGCTCGCCGATGTTCCTTATCCGGTCCAGATGGAACCGAACCTCGTCATCGAGTTTTACTCGCTCTAGAGGGTTCTTCCCGACCAACGAATTTCAGAAAGGCCGCCTCCGGGCGGCCTTTTTCGTGGGCTAGCCGGACAGCTTGCCTTTCAGCGCCTCGAGGACGGTGTCGATATCCGGTCTGTCGGTATAGTTGCGTTCGGAGAACCGGTGGCTGACCTTGCCGTCAGCGTTCACCACGATAATCGCGGGATGGGGGATGCCATAGTAGAAGCTGCCTTGCGGGTAGTTCTCTGCCAAGAGCCCGAACGCACGAATGATCTCCGAGTTTTCGTCCGAAAGCATCGGGAATGTGATCTTTGCTCGTTTGGCCAGACGTTTCAGCTTCGGCACGGCGTCATAGGTCACCGTCGAGACCTCGTAGCCCAGTGCGTGCACATCTTTGATCCTGTCGTTCCAGGCGACCGCCTGGTCAACGCAGTAGGGTCACCAGGAAAGCGAGCGGGAGAAAATCAGGATCAGTCCGCGGTTCTTCTTGAGGGTGACGAAGCTTTGGATCTGATTTGTCTGGTCGGGGACGTCGAGCTGGTGTGGGATCGGGGTCCCAATCTGGACACCCTGCCGAATCTCGTCATGAGTCTGGGCATGTGCCAGCGGACTTACAAAAAGGCCTAGCAAAAGCGCGAGCCCGAAAGATTTGATGGCCCTTGTGATCAGGACGGCCATTGTCAGCTAGCCTGCCGAACCCTGCAGAGCCTGTTCCACAATTCCCCTGATTTCTTCATCCGAGGTATAGCCGTGTCCTGAGAAGGTCTTTGTAACGACTCCCTCCGGACTGACCACAACAACCTGTGGAACAGAAGTGCCGTAGTAACGGCTGCCTTCGGGGAACCGGGTGTTGAACAGGTTAAATGCCGAAATGATGTCTGCATTTGAATCTGAAAGGAGAGGGAATTCGACCTTCCGGCGTTTTGCGAACCGCTCCAGCGTATTCACATCATCGTTGGTCACCGAGACGACCTGAAGGCCATTCTCATGCACAAAATCAATCTTGTCATTCCAAGCGACCGCTTGGCTAATGCAGGTGGGTCACCACGCCAGTGAGCGCGAAAACAGCATGATCAGACCCCGGTTCTTTTTCAGCGTCACAAAACTCTGGACCTGATTGGTCTGATCGGGGACTTCGAGTTGGTGCGGGATCGGTTCACCGACCTTGGCGCCATAGGAATCCTCTGCGTGGGCTGTGCCAGCGCTGAATGCCATGGCACCAGCAAAGACCAAAGCCGCAGCTTTTCGGCCCAGGGACCGTGAACTCAGGGAACGACGCATATTGGCGACCTCAATAAACACTCGACAGACTGTAGAAGAGCATATGGGCCTTTTCACCGCGTTTGATCAAAACACAAATGTTTGATCAGCAGGCAGGGAATAGCCGTGGCCTCGCCATTGTGATCAATAAGGCGGGTTGCGCTTTTTCGGCGGCGTGATCGGGGCCGGGACGCCAAGGCGTTTATTGGTCTTGGACGTCTTGGCTTTTGACTTCTTGAGCGGCATGGGACCGGCGACGTTGAGTGAGGCGCCTTTCTTGGCACGGCGGCGTGCGGCCGGTGAGCCGTTAAAGGGCTCCATATCAGCCTCGCTGGCCGCGAACTGAATTTCGATCTTGTTGCCGTCCGGGTCGAAGACGTTCACCTGGATCATATTGATCTCGGTCAGCGGCACCACGTTGTAGGGCGTGTCGGTGTCGCGCATCTTCTTCTGGAAAGCCTTGACCGTGCCGTTGGAACGGAAGGCGAAGTGTTCGACCTGAGCTTCCTCGGTCTTGAATTTCTTCTCTGATTCGACGAGATGGACCACAGCCTGCTTGCCGCAATAATGCCAGGCCCCACCGAATTCGAAGCTGGGGCGCTTGCCGCGTTTCAGGTCGAGAACGTTCTCATAGAACGCCGACATTTCATCAAGCTTGGTTGTGCGAATATTGACGTGGTCGAGCCAGAATAATGACATCGTGTGGTCCTCTTCATCAGGGATCGTGAATTTTAGCTATTCTGCGCTGCGCGCGCGCGTCTTTCAACGTGATAGCGCGTCTAGACGATGCGGGTTCGCCAGATTTCAGATGTATAGAGAATAAGTGCGGTCCAGATACAACCAAAGGCGATGTAATCGGCTGTTTCGAACGGTTCACGCCAGATGGTCAGTGCCATGACCAGATAGGCTGAGGGTGCGATGTATTGGAGCAAACCGATTGTTGCGAGCTTGATCCGTCGTGCGCCTGCGGCAAACAGGACCAGCGGCACGCCCGTCAGGACCCCCGCGAGTGCTATGAAAGCATCATAGCCGAGCCCGAACTGGCCGAAGGCACCGAGCCCTTCGTGGTTTAGCCAGAACAGCCAGCCCAACGCAAACGGCCCGATCAGCAAACATTCTATAAACAGTCCGACAGCGGGGCCTGCGTCCACAGTCTTTCGCATCAGTCCGTAGAGGCCGAAGGCAATGGCGATGGTCAGGGCGATCCAGGGCAACTCTCCGAAGGCAATGATCTGCGTCAGTACACCGCCTGCAGCAATGGCGACGGCGAGTTGCTGCGTCCGTGACAGACGCTCGCGCAGGAATATGAACCCCAGAACCACGACAACCAGCGGGTTAAGGAAGTAGCCCAGACTGGAAGCCAACAGCTGGTCCGACACGACGGAATAAATGAACACGCCCCAGTTCAGGCTGTTGAGCAGAGCGGTGATGAACAGGATGAGCAGGACCTTGCGGTTGCGCAGGGCCTGACCAACAGCGGGCCATTGTCGGCCAATGGTGAGCACCAGAACGAGGAACACAGCGCACCAGACGATCCGGTGGGCAACGATCTCCTCCACACGCAACCGGTCGAGGGCGTTGAAGTAGAACGGCGTGAAGCCCCAAATGAGGAATGCGCTGGTGCCGTAGATCAGCCCTTTGGATTCCTCGCCGCTGAACTTACGGCGTGGCATGGGTGCGGGTGCATGCTGGGTCAGGTGCCTGTTCCCCTGTGACAGTCCGACGAACGAAAACGGGCCGCGAAAATCGCGGCCCGTTGAACATAAAGGATTGCGGCTGCTTAGGCAGCTTCGCGGGCAACGCCCTTTTCGTCGAACATCTGCTCAAGCTCACCGGCTTCGAACATCTCGCGGATGATGTCACAACCGCCGACGAATTCGCCTTTCACATAAAGCTGCGGGACGGTCGGCCAGTTGGTGAAGGCCTTGATGCCGTCACGGATTTCCGGGTCGACGAGAACGTCGGCGCTGCCAAACTTCACCCCGACATGGTTCAGAATCTGCACAACGGCAGCCGAGAAGCCACATTGCGGGAACACGGGCGTGCCCTTCATGAAAAGCATCACGTCGTTCTGTGCAATGTCGGTCTTGATACGCTCGTTTACGGGGTTATCGCTCATGTCGAACTCCAATTATTGTCTGTTAGCCCGCATCCGGGGCGGAGGTCTGGAGTGCGAGTGCATGCAGCTCGCCCCCCATCCGGCCCTGAAGGGCTTCATAAACCATCTGATGTTGCTGAACCCGGGACTTGCCGATAAAGGCTGATGAAACGACATTTGCCAGATAGTGGTCACCATCACCGCGTAAATCATCGATCCGCACTTCGGCGTCGGGCATCGCGTCCTTGATCAGGCTTTCAATCTCACTGGCGGCCATCGGCATATCGTTTATCTCCCCGGGGGTTAAGGGCGCCGCCTAGCGCGACGCCATGTACTCCGGAAGCCAGCGCGTGTGTGCTTCGCGCAGGCTCTCGACGGATATAGGCTCCGCTCCCGGGAGTGTCAACGCGGCCCCGCCAACACGTCCGATACGCGTCACCGCGACATTTGCGGCTGCGGCCAACGCCTCAAAAGATGCCGGATCAGCCGTGGTTACAACGTAGCGCGCCTGATCCTCACCGAAGGCCCAGGCATGAACCGGAATCGCGGGTTTATAGTCGATGTCAGCACCCACATTGCCTGCGATTGCCATCTCCGCGAGCGCCACCGCCAGGCCGCCATCGCTGACGTCATGACAGGCATTGATTTGATGTGCTGCGATACTGGCTCGCACGAAATCACCATTTTGACGTTCCGTGTTCAAATCCACGGGCGGCGGTGCGCCTGCGCTGCCGCCAGCCATATCGCGCTGATAGATCGAACAGCCAAGCCAGCCAGTGGTTTCGCCGACCACGAAAATCGCGTCACCGTCCGCCTCAAAGGCAGCCCCCATGCGCTGGGTCACATCTTCGAGAAGACCGACACAACCGATCACCGGGGTTGGCAGGATCGCAGCGCCGTTGGTTTCATTGTAAAGCGAGACATTGCCCGAGACGACGGGACTGTCGAGCGCGAGACAGGCTTCGCCCATGCCTTGGACGGCACCGACCAACTGCCCCATGATTTCCGGGCGCTCGGGATTGCCGAAGTTCAGATTGTTTGTCACCGCCAGCGGCGTTGCGCCGACCGATGTGACATTGCGCCAGGCTTCGGCAACGGCCTGCTTGCCACCTTCGAACGGGTTGGCTTCGACATAGCGGGGCGTGCAATCGGTGCTTATGGCCAGAGCCTTCTGGGTGCCATGCACGCGGACAAGCGCAGCATCAACGCCCGGGCGACCCACCGTGTCTCCCATGACCATGTGGTCGTATTGCTCCCAGATCCAGCGACGTGAGCACAAATCCGGGCTTTCAATCATCGTCAGCAGCGCCACACCCAGGTCGAACGGGGCTGGAACAGCATCGTGGCCAAGCACTTCACGGGGCGGAGTTGCTGTCCAGGGGCGTTCGTATTCCGGTGCGGCAGCAACCAGCGGCGGGACAGGGATGTCGGCAACAACCTCGCCAGCGGACGTCAGAACCAGACGTTCGCTGTCGTTCGTTGTTCCAATCACGGAAAGATCGAGTTCCCATTTCTCGAAAATTGCGCGGGCCTCGTCTTCGCGGCCCGGCTTGAGAACCATGAGCATGCGCTCCTGGCTTTCCGACAGCATCAGCTCGAAGGGCTGCATCTCAGTCTCGCGCTGGGGCACATCATCGAGGTTGAGCGTGATCCCGACATTGCCTTTGCTCGCCATCTCCACTGAGGAGGAGGTAAGGCCAGCCGCCCCCATATCCTGTATGGCAACGATGGCGTCTGTCGCCATCAGTTCCAGGCAGGCTTCGAGCAAAAGTTTCTCGGTGAACGGATCACCGACCTGCACCGTCGGGCGTTTGTCGGCAGAATCATCGTCGAATTCGGCGGAGGCCATGGTCGCGCCATGAATGCCGTCACGTCCGGTCTTGGAACCGACATAGACGACCGGCAGGCCAAGTCCGGCGGCTGCGGAATAGAAAATCTTGTCCGTGTTTGCGATCCCGACCGTCATCGCATTGACGAGGATGTTGCCGTTGTAGCCCGGGTCGAAATTGACCTCGCCGCCTACGGTCGGCACGCCGATGCAATTGCCATAGCCGCCGATCCCGGCAACGACGCCGTTTATCAGATGACGGGTCTTGGGATGATCGGGGCTGCCAAACCGCAGCGCGTTCAGATTGGCAATCGGGCGTGCACCCATGGTGAAGACATCGCGCATAATGCCGCCAACGCCTGTGGCCGCACCCTGATAGGGTTCGATAAAGCTCGGGTGGTTGTGGCTCTCGATCTTGAAGATCGCGGCCAGACCGTCACCGATATCGATAACACCGGCATTTTCACCAGGTCCCTGAATGACCTGCGGGCCATCTGTCGGCAGGGTTTTGAGCCAGAATTTTGAGGACTTGTAAGAACAATGCTCGGACCACATCACCGAAAAGATGCTCAATTCGGTGAAGTTTGGCTCCCGGCCCATGATTTCGAGGATCGTGTCGAATTCCTCGTCACTCAGGCCCATGAGGTCTTCGGGGCGTTGGGCTGTAGCACTCATGCGGCGATCGCTTCGGCAAGGGCGGAGAACATAGGGGCACCATCGAGGCCACCCAGCAGGGGATCGGCCAGCCGCTCGGGATGGGGCATCATGCCCAGCACGTTTCCGGCCGTATTCAGGATGCCTGCGATATTGGCCAGCGACCCGTTGGGGTTGGCATCGTCCGTAATCGAACCGTCCGCAGCACAATACCGAAACGCGACCTGACCGTTATCTTCCAGGGCCTTGTGGGTCTCGGGATCGGTGAAATAGTTGCCGTCGTGATGGGCCACGGGGATGCGGATCACCTGATCCTTTGTGTATTGGCTGGTAAACACCGTGTCGGCGCGTTCGACCCGCAGATCGACATCCCGGCAGACGAATTTCAGGCTGGCATTGCGCATCAGAACGCCGGGCAGGAGCCCACATTCGGTGAGGACTTGAAATCCGTTGCAGATGCCCAGCACCGGGGTGCCACCATTGGCGCGCGCGATGACCTCTCGCATGATCGGACTGTTGGCCGCCATTGCGCCCGAGCGCAGATAATCGCCATAAGAAAAGCCACCGGGAACAACGATCAGGTCAACATCAGGAAGGGTGCTGTCCCCATGCCACGCCATGATCGGTGCGTGACCCAATGCGGCTTCCAGCGACACCGCGACATCGCGGTCACAGTTTGATCCAGGAAAAACAATTACGGCTGCGGTCATTGGCTTGAATTCCAGTCCATTCCTGCTTTGGGCAGTGCTCTAACCGTCGATCTCGACCGAAAAATCCTCGATCACGGTATTGGCGAGAAGTTGCTCGCACATCTCGGCGACCTTCGCCTCCGCGGCGACTTTGTCGCCGTCGGTGAGTTCGATCTCGATGAATTTGCCCTGCCGGACGTCGTTTACGCCGTCGAAGCCAAGGCCTTCGAGCGAATGGTGGATGGCTTTGCCCTGTGGATCGAGGACGCCGTTCTTGAGGGTAATGTGGATGCGCGCTTTCAACGGACCTGTCCCGAAAATCTGGAGTTACTGAATTGTCTCAGGACCTTTTATGTCCTGTTGCTCTGACTCGGGAAGGATTCCGAGGCGACGTGCGACTTCCTGATAGGCTTCTTCGACCCCGCCGAGATCCCGGCGGAAGCGATCCTTGTCCATTTTTTCGTTGGTTTTCACATCCCAGAGGCGACAACCGTCGGGGGAGATTTCGTCGGCGAGAACGATCCGGACCTGATCGTTCTCATCATAGAGACGTCCAAATTCAAGTTTGAAATCGACCAGCTTGAGGCCGATTCCGAGGAAAAGCCCGGACAGGAAATCATTGATCCGCAGGCTCATCGAAAGGATTTCGTCGATCTCGGGTGGGGACGCCCAACCGAACGCAGTGATGTGCTCTTCGGAAATCAGCGGGTCACCAAGCTCGTCATTCTTGAAATAGTACTCGATGATAGAGCGCGGCAGCGGCGTGCCCTCTTCAATATTGAAGCGCTTGCAGATCGACCCGGCCGCGATATTGCGCGCCACGACTTCGACGGGGATGATTTCAACTTCCCGTACCAGCTGTTCGCGCATGTTCAGGCGGCGCATGAAATGGGTGGGGATTCCAATCTCGTTCAGGCGCAACATCAGGTATTCGGAGATGCGATTGTTCAGCACACCCTTGCCGGCGATGGTGCCCTTTTTCTCATTGTTGAAAGCCGTCGCGTCGTCTTTGAAATATTGGACGAGCGTTCCGGGCTCGGGTCCTTCGAACAGGACCTTGGCCTTGCCTTCATAGATTTTTCTGCGTTGTGACATGGTGTTGGTTTCCGCGGGTGCTGCGCGCGTCAGAAGGGCGAGCGAGTCGGCGTTTCTAGGCCTTCGAGGTATAGCAATTGCGCGACCCGCTCACAATCCAATCACGGCGCGATACGGGGGGGAATCCCCATAAACCGGGCAATTATGTGGTAGTTACCCACAAATTAGACTTGCTTGAGTGTTGAGGGACAAGAAGACCATGACCGATGAAACAACCAGAACCCCGGGTGCAATTGCGGCGCAGTCCGTTGCCGCACGGACAAAGCCGTCAAACTATCCCGAACCATTCTTCAGCCGCATGGCCGGGCGCACGAAACGGCAACTGGGCGATTTTTTCAGCTTGTCGAATTTTGGCGTGAATCTGACCGAACTGTCGCCGGGCGGTGAATCGGCCTTGCTGCACGCGCACACCAAGCAGGATGAGTTCATCTATGTGCTCGAGGGTCACCCCACACTGGTGACCGAGGCCGATGAAACTGTTCTGGCACCGGGCATGTGCGCCGGGTTTCCGGCAGGTGGCGAGGCGCATCAACTGGTAAACCGTTCCGATGCGATAGTGCGTTACCTCGAGATCGGTGACCGCCGTCCCGGCGACTCCGCGACCTATCCGAAAGATGATATTCAGGCCGATCTGGGCCCGGACGGCCAGTGGGTCTTTTCCCGGAAGGACGGCAGCGCGTACTGATCGAGGCTAGTAGTCCGCTCGGCCGCCCGAGATGTCGAAGACGGCACCGGTGGTGAACGAGCAATCCTCCGACATGGCCCAGGCGGTAACAGCGGCCACCTCATCGGGTTCCACCAGGCGCCCCAGAGCCATGCCGCTCTCGATCTGGGTGCGGTAGTCATCGGACAACACATCAAACAATTCGGTGTTGGCCCCGCCCGGGGCGACGGCATTGACGATGACCCCGGTTTGCGCTGTTTCTTTTGCCAAAGTTTTTGTCAGGCTGACGACACCGGCCTTGGCAGCGGCGTAGGGGGAATTGCCGGGTGTGCCCATTTTGGCGGCATTGGAGGCCATATTGACGATCCGGCCGTAGCCGTTGGCGATCATGTGTGGCGTGACAGCGCGACAACACAGAAAGGCGCTGGTCAGATTGAGCTTGAGCATCCGCTCCCAATTTTCGACCGGTTGCTCCCATATCTTTGCAATGGTGCCAACCACACCGGCATTGTTGACGAAAATGTCGACATCTCCGTAGGCGGCCACGGCGCGCTCCAGTCCCGCTGTGATAGCGTCGGGGTCGGTGACATCAACAACATCACCGCGTACCTGATCGGACGACAGTCCACCCAGTTCACTGTCCATCCGGGCTGAATCGATGTCCCAGATGGTGACTTTCGCGCCGGATTCCAGCGCGCGGGTCACGATGGCCAGACCGATGCCCTTTGCGCCACCGGTCACGATGGCATGCCGTCCGTTCAGATCGATCTTGTTCATGCTTGGCCTCGTTGTTTGTCGGTTCGTCTAGATCATGACCTCGCCGCCACATACGGCGATGGTCTGGCCGGATATGAAGGAACTGGCCGGAGATGAGAGAAAAAGCGCAGTCCCGATCAGGTCTTCGGGCGTTCCAGCACGTTTGACGAGGCGTTTGCTCTGGATGAAATCATGAAGATTGTCATCCATGCTCGCGTGGTCGACTTCGGTCGTTGTGTATCCGGGCATCAGCGTGTTCACGTTGATGTTGTGATCACTGAGTTCGCGGGCCAGAACGCGTGTCATGCCGATGATGGCTGATTTTGATGTGACGTAATGCATGAAGCCCGGCGCGCCCTGCGGCACGGTGCCCGATGACACATTGATGATCCGCCCCTGACCGGCTTTGCGCATCGCCGGGGCGACAGCGCAGGCACAAAGATAGGAGCCGGTGATGTTGACCTGCATGACGAGGTTCCACTCATCGAACGGGATTTCGTCGAAAGGGCGCTGGGGCAGAGAGGCAAAGACGGCAGCGTTGTTGATCAGGACATCGATCCGTCCAAATTCCTCCACCGTGCGTGCGGCCATGGCTTTCGTTGAATCCGGGTCACTGACATCGGTCTGAATGGCCAGGCATTTTCCTCCGGCAGTCTCAATCTCTGCCGCGACCTTTGCGAGGTTTTCGCCATTAAGTTCTGCGAGAACGGGAATGGCACCTTCCTCGGCGAAGGCCAAAGCGTATTCGCGACCCAGCCCCTGACCGGCACCGGTGATGATGACAACGCGGTCGGTCACGTCGAAACGGTTTTCTGTCATGGAACTCCCCTGAATTTATATTTGTGGTTGGCCAGACCTTAGCCCAGCAGGCACTTGGACTCTATCCGCCAGCGCGGTTGGCGACTTCGATAAGATTGCCGTCCGGGTCCCGGAAATAGACCGAGTTGAGCGGACCGATCGCGCCGGTGCGAGGGACCGGGCCTTCAATTATCGAGACACTCTGCGCGTTCAAGGTCTCGACAACTTCGTGGATCGGCGTTTGGGTGATGAAGCACAAATCCGCGGTACCCGGCAGAGCGGTGTCGGCTTTCGGTTCGAATTCGTGCCCCGCGAGGTGAAGATTGATTTTCTGATCGCCGAAATGCAGCGTGGTGCGCCCTCCGGCAAAGGTTTTCGTCTCCATGCCCATGACATCTCCGTAGAACGCGCAGGTGGCTTCAATGGAGGCAACGGTCAGGACAAGATGATCCAGTGCGGAAATATTCATTGGGTAACCTCTATGGACGTAACGCGCTCGAACGCATGTTTATCGGGACGTCCGTTAGCGAACTTCCAGACCCGATTGCGATCGGGGTGTTCTGCCGAAGGCAGGGCAATCATGGAGCTGGAGACCGTGCCGTAACCCCGGTCTGTGACGATGCACATGGTCTCGCGAGGGTCTTCCTCGCTGTCGTGCAATCGCGTGCGCAGTAAGGTTTCCCAAGCTGACCAGTCGTCCGCATCGATGTCGGGTTCTGGAGCGCTCTGGAACAGGGGCAGAAAACGCCCGATGCGTGAACTGCCCGTGTCATCGAGTTCGCGGGCTGTGATCATATGCAATCCCGGTGGAATCTCCTGCACTTCGACGACAGCTTCCTCGGTCCCCCGAATCCAGAATGCGTGATGATTGTCGGCAATCATCAGATTGAAAGACCGATAGGCGCGACCATCCAGTTCTGCCATGGCTTCAGCCGCCACCACGGCGTCGGGGTAGTCAACGGAATCCAGAACGAGCTCACCGCGCGAGCGTTTGTCGGTGGTCGGGCCGAGGGAACCTTCTCGGTTCAGGACCGCCGCCACGACATTTGTGTCATTGGCCGCCAGCCATGTGCCGCCCGCCAGTTCGTCCAGTCCACCAACCACGTCGGGACGATCGGGCCAGTGGCGTGCGGGTGCCTGCCATGGCCGATCGGTCATTTCATCCCGGTTGGCAGCAATCAGAACCGGCCAGTCATGGCCAGGGCGGCGAAGAATGATGAATGTACACATGAGATTTCAATTCAAACTGGCGGGCAGCATCACTATATCTATAGGTGAACAATACACAGCAAGTCCGCAACCCGGAGAGTAACGAGATATGGCGAGTTTTGACGATCGTGAAAAGGGCTTTGAGAGCAAGTATAAGCTCGACGAGGAACTGAGATTTAAGGCGATGGCACGTCGCAACAAGCTTCTGGGCCTTTGGGCGGCAGATCTGATGGGGATCACCGGAGCCGATGCCGACGAGTATGCCAAGGAAGTCGTGAAATCGGACTTTGAAAAGCCGGGCGATGAGGACGTTCTTGAGAAGGTCCATGGAGACCTTGTGGCCAAGGGCATCGAAACATCAGAACATATTGTGCGTAAGCACATGGATGATCTGATGGGGACGGCCGTCGCGCAGATTGAAGCTGGAGAGTAGTTCGCTAGGGCGTCTCGCGAAAGCGAGACGCCGCGTTCTCCTGTTTTACATTTCTTCAAACGGGTGCCAGCCCTCGCGGTGCTCGATTTCGATCACCCAAAGATCCGGGTCGCGCGAAACTGCGCGTTCCACATAAGCACTTGCATCTGCACTGGTGAGCGCTTCTCCGTCTTTCGCGGGGAACCAGCCCAGCTTGCCGTCCATGTCGCGTGACTGTGTCAGGATCAGGTAACCCCGATCAAACCGGTCCAGTTTCAGCATGACGGTCCCGGAGTTTTTCTCTCCTTTGTGAACCACCACGGCGGGCACCGCGGCGAGCGAACATTGGTGCAGCCCCGCGCTCACCCAGAGCTCGGTGGGCAGTCGGTCGTCAGACATGGTTGGTGGCGTCAGGCACTGCCGAAGACGCGCGCGAAGATCGTGTCGACATGTTTGGTGTGGTAGCCCATGTCAAATGACGCCGCGAGGTCTTCAGCCGAGATCTTTGCCGAGACCTCTTCGTCGGACTGCAGGAAGGACAGAAACGCGCCTTCGCGTTCGGCTTCGGGCAGGCCCCAGACCTTCATGGCATTGCGCTGGACGGCCAGATAGGAATCTTCCCGGCTCAGTCCGGCCTGGGTCAGTGCCAGAAGCACGCGCTGGGAATGCACGAGCCCGCCGAGTTTCTCCATATTCGCCGTCATGGCGTCGGGATAAATCATCATCTTCTCGACGACCCCGGTCAGGCGTACGAGCGCAAAATCCAGTGTGACGGTCGCATCCGGGCCAAACATTCGCTCGACGGAGGAGTGGGAAATGTCCCGCTCATGCCAGAGCGCGACGTTTTCCAGGGCGGGTGTGACCGCGGCGCGGACGACCCGGGCCAGACCAGTCAAATTCTCGGTCAGGATCGGATTGCGCTTATGTGGCATGGCGCTGGAGCCTTTCTGGCCAGCGGCGAAAAACTCTTCGGCCTCGCGCACTTCGGTTCGCTGGAGGTGGCGCACTTCAACGGACAGGCGTTCGACGGAGCTGGCAATCACGCCCAAAGTCGCAAAGAACATGGCATGGCGGTCACGGGGAATGACCTGTGTGGAAACCGGCTCGATCGCCAGACCCATCTTGTCGGCCACGTGTTGTTCCACAGCAGGGTCGATATTCGCAAAGGTGCCCACTGCGCCTGAAATCGCGCAAGTGGCGATTTCGGCGCGGGCCGCCACCAGTCGTTCGCGACAGCGAGCGAATTCCGCGTAGTGACCCGCTAGCTTCAGACCGAATGTTGTCGGCTCGGCGTGGATGCCGTGGCTGCGCCCGATGCAGACCGTGTCCTTGTGTTCACGCGCGCGTTTTTCAAGCGCTGCGAGGAGCCCGTCGAGATCGGCCAGAAGCAAATCACTGGCCTGTGCCAGCTGCACCGACAGGCAGGTGTCGAGAACGTCCGACGAGGTCATGCCCTGATGGACGAAGCGCGCATCATCGCCCACATATTCGGCGAGGTTGGTCAGGAAGGCGATCACGTCGTGATGGGTTTCGCGCTCAATTTCGTCGATCCGGTCAATTTCCCAGGCACCCTTCTTCCAGACTTCCTCGGCCGCCGATTTCGGAATAACGCCGAGTTCGGCCTGGGCGTCGCAGGCATGGGCCTCGATTTCGAACCAGATCCGGAACTTGTTTTCCGGGTCCCAGATGGTGGTCATTTCGGGGCGGCTGTAGCGGGGTATCATGAGAGTCCTGAACCTTCGTGTGAAAATCGCGTCATATCGGCATGCGATTGATACCCCGACAAAGCGAGTCGGACGTTGCCGGACGGGGGACAGGACGGCTAGTTTGCACACAGCCCGAAGCCCCGTTGTGACTGGAAAGCTCATGAGCCTTGAATCGGATGTTCAGTCTGCCCGCGCCGATCTGGCGGCCGTCTTTCGCTGGGCAACTCGATTGGGGTTTCATGAGGGGATTTGTAACCATTTCAGCCTGATGGTTCCGGGCCGGGACGATTTGTTCCTGATCAATGCCCATGGCACCCATTGGTCCCAGATCACGGCCAGCAGCCTGATGTTGCTCAACAGTGAGGGGGACATTGTTGAGGGTGAGGGACGGGTCGAGGAGACCGCACTTTATATCCATTGGCGGGTGCACCGCGCCTTGCCGCATGCGCGATGCGTGCTGCACACCCACATGCCCTACGCGACGGCTTTGACGAGTTTGGAAGACCAGCGGTTGCATATGATCAATCAGAACTGTGTCCGGTTCCATGATCGTATTGTCTATGACGATGCCTATAACGGGCTGGCGCTGGACAATGACGAGGGTGACCGGATTGCCGCCGCATTGGGCGAGCGTGATGTCATGTTCATGGGCAATCACGGCATTCTTGTCGTCGGCCGGTCGCTCGCGAACGCCTGGGATGATCTCTACTATCTGGAGCGGGCCTGCGAGAATCAGGTGCTGGCCATGAGCACAGGACTACCTTTGCGTGAGATACCCACCCAGCTGATCCTGGCGACAAAAAATCAGATTCTCGATGATGCGAGCTATGGCGAACGCCATTTGGCCGCTATCTGCGAAGTTCTTGATGCTGAGGAACCTGCATACAAGCTCTGATTTTCAGGGCTTTTCCTGATCTGCCCATACCTGTGTACCGCCATGCGAGGTTAACGCGTTTTTAACAAATTGCGCGCGATGCTGAAGCACACGCATAAGGCGAGAAATATAATGTCTCTAGATCAAATTGGTACGATCCCGGCACGACGAACGATATTCAGACGACACAAGCGTTGGCCCGGTTTGTGCCGTCGCGCTCTGGTGCTTGGAATTGTTATGATTGCGGCGGTCTAGGTCGCAAACGGCATATTACGAGGCGGACTTTTCCTGCGCGGCGAGTGAAATCGCCAAGGTCAGGCAGGCTGACAGAGCCTCGTGTTCGTGAAGACGTGCCTGCTTGCGCATTTCCATAAGGTTCTGCTTCAGGCGGTTCATCGACAGAGCGGGTGAGCCCGCGCTGAACTCGACCGGATTTCCAAGTTGTTCAGACGACGTAAGTTTCCTGCCCATATCTCGTCCCCGATATTTTTGTGCGCCAGGCAAATACACTGGTGCAATCTGCATAAGTTGTTGAATATTAAACAAAATATTCGTTCTTCGTATGTTAGGCAGTATCGCTGCGCCTAGGCAATAACGATTTGTAT
Source organism: uncultured Alphaproteobacteria bacterium (assembly GCA_943787745.1). Classification (GTDB taxonomy): domain Bacteria; phylum Pseudomonadota; class Alphaproteobacteria; order UBA6615; family UBA6615; genus JABJAG01. Next base: position 229,032 of record CALSNJ010000005.1, read on the forward strand.
TCGCGAGACTGCGCCCCAGCTGGACGCGGCACAGGGAAAAATTTCCATCGGAAATTTTCGCCCTTGGGAACAGCGGATCGAACTAGATCAGCCCGCTCGCACGTAAGCTTCTATGATCGTTGCGGGTCACGATGACGTGGTCGTGCAATGCCACACCCAAAGCCGTTGCTGCGGCCTCGACGGCGCGCGTAATTTCGATATCCGCGTCGCTGGGGGTCGGGTCACCTGACGGATGGTTGTGCACCATGACGAGTGCCTTGGCATTTAGCTCAAGAGCGCGTTTCACCACCTCGCGCGGATAGACAGAGGTCTGATCCACCGTGCCGCGGCTTTGTTCTTCAGCCGCCAGAAGTCCGTTTTTCTGGTCGAGAAACAGCACGTGGAAGCTTTCGCGCGGCAAATGCCCCAGTTCTGCCCGGCAATACGCGATCACATTGTCCCAGGATCCCAGATTGGGGCGTGCGCGCATGTCTTCGAGCGCCAATCGCCGCCCGGCCTGGTGGACAGCCTTGAGCAAACCGGCGACTGCAGGTCCTGATTCCTTTACGCCCTGAATGTCTGTGGCATCTGCGGCAAGCGTGGCCGCAAGACTACCGAACCTGTCAATCAGGCGCTTGGCGAGCGGTTTTGTGTCACGGCGTGGCACCGCGTGAAACAACAGCAGTTCCAGCAGTTCGTAGTCCGGCATCGAGGTGCCGTAATCAGCGGCAAACCGTTCGCGCAAACGATCTCTGTGTCCTTTGCGGTCATCGGTTTCAGCCATGGCAATGTCACGTGGAAACGTTAGTCGTAAGGTGGGCGGTCCCAACCTTTTGGGGAGTGGGTGAACACTTCGCAGCCATCCGCGGTCACACCGATGGAGTGTTCGAATTGTGCCGACAGAGAACGATCCTTGGTGACCGCAGTCCAACCGTCTCCAAGAATTTTCACATCAAACCGGCCTGTGTTGACCATTGGTTCGATGGTGAAAAACATGCCTTCACGCAACTCGGCACCGGTTCCCGGTGTGCCAAAGTGCAAAATGGATGGCGCATCGTGAAAGACCTGTCCAAGCCCATGGCCGCAGAAATCGCGCACGACCGAGAATCGTTCGGCTTCCACATAGGCCTGGATCGCGTGGCCGATATCGCCAACCGTGGCGCCCGGCCGCACCACATCAATGCCCTTCCAGAGCGCCTGGAAGGTGACATCAACCAGCCGTTCGGCGAGCCGTTTGACCTTGCCGACATTGTACATGCGGCTGGTATCACCGTGCCATCCATCAAGAATGACGGTGACATCGATATTGACGATATCGCCGTCGCCGAGTTTCTTTTCCCCGGGGATACCGTGGCAAACCACGTGGTTTACAGAGGTGCAGATCGATTTTGGAAACCCGCGATAGCCAAGCGGAGCCGGTGTCGCGCCATGGTCGAGAATGAACGCGTGACAGGCGCGGTCGATCTCTTCGGTGGTGACGCCCGGAACGACGAGCGGCGTGATGTGATCCAGGGTTTCGGCAGCGAGCTTTCCGGCATGGCGCATGCCTTCAAAGGCATCGGGTCCGTGAATTCGAATTTGCCGTGCTTCCGGGTCGAGCGGCGCTGTTTGGCTATCAGTCATATTGTCTTGTCGGTTTGTCTTGCAGGTCCGGGCTACACGTCGATCGGCAACGGGCGCACGATGTGTATTGATTCGGGCGAAACCTCGCACGCATAGCAGATTGCCTCAACCCCCAGACGCCGGGCCTCCCGGAACGCGTCGACGTATTTCGGATCTATATCTTCGGCAAGTCGGAACCGGTCGCAATCGTTGCGCTGCACGATGTAGAGCATCACAGCGCGTGACCCGTCTTCCACCGCATGTCCGAGTTCACGCAGATGTTTTGCCCCGCGCGCCGTGACGCTATCGGGAAACTCGGCCAGACCGCCTGTCAGCGCCGCATCGCGCTTTAGATGAACATTCTTGATCTCGACGTAGCAGGGCGGGCGACCTTCGGTCTCGAGCAGGAGGTCAATGCGCGAGTTTTCGCCATATTTGACCTCCCGGCGCAGCGATTGGTAGCCGTCGAGTTCCCCGATTTGTCCGGCTGCAACAGCCTCGGCGGCAATGCCATTTGGATGGCTTGTATTGATCCCGACCATTTCTGTGCCAACGCGGATCAGTTCCCAGGTGAATTTGAGTTTGCGATTGGGGTTTCGCGCCGGCGATATCCAGACCTCGGATTCCGGATCGGCCAGACCGGTCATTGCGCCGGGATTGGGGCAATGGGCTGTGATTTCGCGCGGTTTGCCGTTCGGGCCTATGATTTCGATATCTGACAGAAACCGCTTGTAGCGTTTGATCAGTCGGCCGCGGATGAGGGGATCTGGAAAGTTCATGCTGCGGGGAACCTAGATTTGCCGCGCGCAAGGATCAACAGAAACTCGGACAGATCATGGTTTTGACTGACTGTTCGGTGCATGATACTGCGATGATCTTGTCTTGAAAGTAGCGGTGACATGATGATGAAAACCACTATTCCCGTGCTCCTGCTTCTCGCCCTTGTCGGGTGCAGTGGTGCCAGCACAGCCTGGGTCAAGAAGGGCGCGAACGAGGACCAGATCCGTGCGGACCAGTTGTCGTGTCGACGTTCTGCCGAACGCGCAACATCGCGTAACGACAATATTACCCGCGATATCAGGTCATCCATCCCCGGTGGTCGAAACGACACCCGCGCGGTTATCGAAGAGACACGTGACCTGAAATCCGCTCGTGACTTTGACCGCCTGTTTGCCCGCTGTATGCGTGGCCTGGGCTATACTCACCCAAAGACCTGACCGTATCGAAAGTATCTGAACATGACTGACCCGCAGCACGTAACCGCCGCCGTTCTTGTGATCGGCAATGAAATTCTTTCAGGCCGGACCAAGGATGCAAACCTGCCATTCCTCGGCGCAGAGTTGAACAAGCTCGGCATCCAGATGCGTGAAGCCCGCGTGGTGGCTGATATCGAGAGTGAAATCATTGAGGCGCTCAATGCCTGCCGGGCCAAATATGACTATGTCTTCACGACCGGCGGCATCGGCCCGACCCATGACGACATCACCGCCGGCTGTGTGGCCAAGGCTTTCGGTCAGAAATTGATCCGCAATCCAGAAGCCGAACGAATTCTGCGCGAACGCATTGCCCAGATGGGCGTTGAGGTAACCGAGGCGCGCCTGAAAATGGCCGAAACGCCCGAGTTTGCTGACCTGATCGACAACCCCGTGAGCGGCGCGCCGGGCTTCAAAGTGGAAAACGTGTTCGTGATGGCGGGTATTCCCCGGATCATGCAGGCCATGTTCGAAGGCGCAAAGTCCCAACTCCGGCGTGGTGTGACCCTGATTTCGGTGACCGTGGGGAGTTTTATTCCCGAGGGCACAATCGCAACCGAACTCGGTCTGTTGCAGGACGCCTATCCCGATATCGATATCGGCAGCTATCCCTTCCATTTTGATGGTAAGCCCGGTTCCAATCTCGTGTTCCGGGGCCCCGATCAGGCGCGTCTGGATGAAGCCGCAGATCGGTTACGCGACCTGATTCGCAATCTGGGCGGCGAACCCGTTGATGATGGGGTTGTGGTCCCGAAGACGGACGACTAGCGGTTCGGGGCGGATTACCCCTGAAAGACGGCGGTCCAGAGCAGCAGCACGGCGCCGACGATCGCAAACCAGATGACGGCGTTGCGGAACGCGGCTTTGCGGTCTTTCACGATGTAAAATAGTGCGGGTGCGACCAGCACAAGCGCGCCGATCAGGGCAATCAGCCGGGCAATATCGTAACGGTCCATGATCCTGTCTCGCTTTGGCGTTTGTCGACGCGTCGATTCCTTCGCTACAAGTATAGCAGTTGCCGACCATGTGATGCGGGCGTGGTGAAATTGGTAAACACAAGGGACTTAAAATCCCTCGGCTTCGGCCTTGCCGGTTCAAGTCCGGCCGCCCGCACCATTTGCGCGATTATGCAGGTGATCAATGGATTGTTTACGTTCGGTCGATAGCCTGATGGTTCGCGAAACCAGCCGTCAGTCTCGTCATGGACCCTAAAAGTACCAATTCTGAATGGAAGTTCGGCACCCGCTCTTATGATGCTGGCGAGGTCGTGTTTCAGGAAGGCGACTTGGGAATTGAGGCCTATATCGTCCAGTCCGGGAAGATCGATATCCTCAAGTCGAAGGGTGAAGGCGAGGGTGTCCCCTGCTTGGGACGGTGACTGAAGGCGCTCTCTTCGGGGAGATGGCTCTTGTCGATGATGAATGCCGTATGGCCAGTGCCGTGTGTCGTGAACAGGCCATACTTCGGATTGTTCCCGTCGATGTCTTTGAATCGAAGTTCACCAATGCGGACCCGTTTATTCGCGCTCTGATCAAGGTTCTGGTGCAAAACGCACGCACAAATGCGGCGACCGTTCAATCGGACTAACCTGCACAACTCCTGAAGGCTTCAGACAAAGAAAAAGGGCACCGGCGCAAGCCGATGCCCTTTTCTTTTGGAATGTCAGTATGGCGCTTACGGCGCGACTGAAATCTCCACGCGGCGGTTCTTGGCTTCCTGGACACCGTCACCGGTGCGGACGTCAGGGAAGCGTTCGCCATATGCGTTGGTCTTGATCGCATCACGTGCAACACCACGCAGGCGCAGTGCAGCAGCCACAACCTTGGCACGACGATCAGAGAGCGCCTGGTTGCCCGCAGCGCTACCGGCTGAATCGGTGTAACCGCTGACGACCACACGAGCCGGGCTGAAGTTCTTGGCGTGCTTGGCGGCGTCGGTGATGACGGCATTGGCCTCATCGTTCAGACGGGCCGAACCTGTGCCGAACAGAACCTTGAAGAGCTTGCCCTTGACCGGCTTGGCCTTCTTCGGGGCGGCAACAGCGTTACGCAGTGCGGGGATCAGGCCTTCGAGCTGCTCGCGGCAGGCTTCGATGTGAGGAGGCTGGTTGTTTTCCTCGAGTTCCTGGGTCCAGCATTCGTATGCAATCTGTGCGGATGCGGCGAGCTGCGGAGCCTTTTCACGGGCACCAGCTTTGAACACTTCATCCAGCTCATTGCGCGCGGTGGCGACAATGATGGCATCTCCTTCAGGGAAGTTACGCGCTGTTGCCTCAGGCAATTCAACGGTCGTTCCTGAAGTTCCTGCTGCAATCGATCGCAGTGCGAAGTAATCCGAATCGGCATAATCGCCTTCCGAGTACTCAGCCTGCGACAAACGCAGGTAGCCTGCGGAAAGTGCGTTACCAAATTCGGTGCTATTTGCCTTCACACCACGTGCATTACCGAGGTCTTGCCCGGCACATGCCGTCAGAGCGACCATCGCCCCTACGGCCATAAAAGCCTTCATATTCATATTATTAGGTATCCCCTTAGATGATTACCCTTATTGCGCTGAACCGACCTGCCGACGCGGCAGCGGTCTTTAACTCCCCCAACCGGGTACTCCCGATTTAGGCCGGTTGTAACGAATTCGCGAGGGATTCCAAGGGCTGTAAGAATATCAATCCACTTGGTTCAGGCAGGTCCGAAATAGCGCCAATGCCTGGTGCGAGAAGAGCCACATGTTTTTACTGCGGTCATCGTCCCCGGTTTCCAGTGTTTGCACCATCGAAATCGGTCCCGAAACAGCGACGCATGTGTGGCCGGCGTTGTCGCCATAGCGATTTCCCGATGGTCCGGCCGCCCCGGTTTCAGCCAACCCCCAGGTGGTGCCCAGTTTCTCGCGCATGGTTTTGGCCAACAATTCGGCATAAGGCTCACTGCTTGAGCGCATGCCCGTGATGTCTGCTTCCGTGATTCCTGCCAGGCCCTCGCGCGCGTCACCGGTGTAAAGCACGCCGCCGCCCATGAAATATGCTGATGCGCCGGGAACGGCCAGCAATTGAGCCGATACCAGACCTCCCGCCGAGGTTTCGGCCACGGCCACCGTCTCGCCGCGTGCCTTGAGGATTTCGGCAATGGCCATTGTGTGTTCTGTGAGTGAGGTCATCAGTTCGTCTCCTGACGTGGCAAAGTGATTGTGCTAGTCTTTCGTATATCGGCCAAGCGTACCGATGTGACGGCCATTATGACCAGTCCCGCGCCGAGCAACTGAATGCCCGAAAGCAGTTGGCCGAGCACAATAAAGCCCAGCGCCATGCTCGCCACCGGTTCCAAATTCATTGACAGCGTGACAGGTACGGGCCCGGCCAGCGATACGGCGATGAAGACGGTGGTGATCGCGGCTGCGTAGGATGCGGTTCCGATACCCAGACTGGCCCAACCGGTATTTGTCTGGGGGAGCATGAAATCACCAAGCAGCACGGTGACAAGGGCGCAGAGCGCGGCAGCCGAAAACATCATGTGTAACGTCACCGGATAGGAATCCTCGTTGCCCACGAGCCGATTGTTCAGAAGGATAACGGCTGTGACACCCAGAGCTGCACCTGCCGCGAGCGCGATACCGAGCGGGTTCATCTGCCCGCTGCCGATATCCAGAGCCAGACCGAGCCCGAGAAACGCGACCAGCAAGGCGCCGACGGAGAGAACGGTCGGACGTTCGCGACCCGAGACCCAGGTATAGGCGGCTGTCAGCAGTGGAAAGGTGTAGAAAATCAGGATTGCGAGCGCGACGGGGATGTACTGAATGGCCGCGAGCACGCCATAGGAATAGGTCGCAAGGATTACGCCGATGCCACAGGCCGCCAGTCGGCGGCGAAACGGCATTCGCAGACTGCGGCGTGTGATCAGGACAATGGTGAGCACCAGCAGGGCCGCCAGGGCGGAGCGGAGCGTCAGGAATGTCAGTGGATTCGTCCCACCGTCATAGGCGAGTTTGGCCGCAGTCGAATTGGCAGCGAAGCCAATTCCCGCCGCGCCGGCAAGGATCGATCCGAGCAGAATGTTGGAGCGTGACATCTTCGGGTGTTTCGGTGGACCATGTTGGGGTGACGCGCCAGAGTGTACAGGGCGCGTGCGTAAAACACATCAGAGACGGGGAACAGCCATGTCGGGCTTTAGTGAGTATGAATCCTACGATGCCATGGGTCTGGCAGAACTGGTCAGGAACGGCGATGTGACCGCCGCAGAGGTGCTGGAGGCCGCGATCGCGCGGTGCGAGGTCCGCAATCCCGGGCTTAATGCGATCGTTCTGGAGTTGTATGAGCACGGTCGTGATATGGCCAGGAGTAACCTGCCCGATGGGCCGCTGTCCGGCGCGCCCTATCTGATCAAGGATCTGGGGGCGGCCATCGCAGGTACGCCGACCACGGGAGGCAGCAAATTTATGGAAGATGTTGTGCCTGACGCGGACAGTGAAACCGTGATCCGCCTTAAGTCGGCCGGAATGTCCATTTTCGGCAAAACCAACACATGTGAATTCGGTATGTCGATCACGTGTGAGCCGCAGTTCTATGGCCCGACGAAGAACCCTTGGGATGGTGATGTCACGCCAGGCGGATCATCGGGCGGGGCGGCATCTGCTGTGGCCGCACGCATCCTGCCCGCCGCCCATGCCAGCGATGGTTTCGGGTCAATCCGTGTGCCGGCATCCTGTTGCGGTCTCGTGGGCATGAAACCCACGCGGGGGCGCAACAGCTTCTCACCGGGTCTTGGCGAGCGGATGGGCGGCATTGTCGCCGAGCACACGGTTTCGATCACGGTCCGCGATCATGCTGCAATCCTTGATGCTACGGCCGGTCCGGCAGCAGGTGATCCGTATTTTGCGCCGCCGCCGTCGCGACCGTTCCTCACAGCAGTTGGTGCCGATCCCGGGTCACTGAAGATTGCCTTCTCTTATGGCGGTGCCACCGGCGCGAAATGTGATGGCGAACATGCTCGGGTTCTCGACGAGACGCTGCAGGTGCTCGCCGATCTTGGACATGAGGTCGAGGAGGTCGATCCACCGCTTGTGAACGATGAAATGCAGGATATTTTCCGTACGCTCATGGCGTCCAATGCTGCCCAGACAATCCGCCTACATCCGACCAAGGGCCGACTTCCCGAAGAAGGTGAAATAGAGCGGGTTGTGGCCGCAACGGCGGAAAAAGGTGAATCGGTCACCGGCTATGATGTGTTTCTCGCGCAAGGCCGTATGCATGGCGCGGGCCGCCGCATGGCGGCGTTCCATGAGGCCTATGATGTCCTGCTGACACCGGGTCTCGGTCACATGCCGCCGAAACTCGGCTGGCTCGATATGATGATGGATGACGCTGATGAATACTGGGACCGGGTGGCCGCGTTCTCGCCTTACACCGTGTGGTTCAACCTGACCGGTCAACCGGCGATCAGCCTGCCTGTGGGCACGACTGAGGAAGGCTTTCCTGTCTCGGTTCAGGCCGTTGGTGCTTTTGCCGATGAAGCCACCTTGTTCCGGCTTTCGGCCCAGCTGGAAACTGCAATGCCTTGGCGTAATCGTCGTCCGGAAGGTCTGCCAATTGTTTGAGTACAGTCGTCATTGAGACTGGATTGCCTCGTCGCGAGGCTCCTCGCAATGACAATTTTATCAGACCGTCATTGCGAGCCGCAGGCGAAGCAATCCAGAGCCGACACGCTGATTCTTAGAAAAGTTCCTCGTACAAATCACGCCACGTGGGATTACCGCTTTCGATCAACGCGAGCTTTCGTGCGCGCGAACCGGCTTTGATTTGCTTCTCACGCGTGATTGCAGAGAGCATTTCGTCATGCAATTCAAACCAGACAAGAATTCGACAGTTGTAACGAGCGGAAAAACCGGGGATGTCACCGCAACGATGTTGCGCTATGCGCTGCGGTAGTTTGGAGGTCACGCCGGTGCACAAAGTTCCGTTGCGCTTGTTGGTGACAATATAGACTGCTGGTTGTTTCAAGTGCCCGCTCTCCGCAACTTAGGTGAAGCTCACTCTGGATTGCTTCGTCGCGATGCTCCTCGCAATGACAACTTTATCAGACCGTCATTGCGAGCCGCAGGCGAAGCAATCTAGTACCGGGGGGCAGCCTCAGACGTATCCGGGGGCTGCCGCGAAAGGACGGGCTTTCTCGTAAGCCCGGGCTGCGCGAAGCACCAATGCGTCTTCCCAGTGTCGTCCGACAAGCTGGAACGCGATCGGCATGCGAGAATCACCCAGACCACAAGGGACCGAACAGGCCGGCTGCATGGTCAGGTTGAACGGATAGGTGAAGGGCGACCAGTCCACCCATTCCTTCATGTTCCGGCCATCGGGAACATTTTGTCCGGCCGCAAACGCTTCGAGCGGCATTTGCGGGGTCAGCAGCAGGTCATAGGTTTCGTGGAACCGCGCCATGGCATTTCCCAGCAGCACGCGTTTGGCATAGGAATCGACGAGTTCGGTCACACCAACCTTGCGGCCTTCTTCAGCGATTGCGAGCAGGCCCGGGTCCATCATGTCACGCTGTTCGGGCGACATCTGATCGACCAGCCAGGTGTCTGCCGTCGACCAGATCGCATCAATGATCGGCCGGGTCGGTGGGATGACCGGATCGGCTTCCTCGACGATGGCGCCAAGGTCGGACAGGACGTCTGCAGCCGCCTTGACGGCATTGGCGACGTCGTCATCGGCCCAGCCGTTCTCGCCAAGGGTGGGGCTATAGGCGATCCGAACGCCCTCGATGCCAGCCTCAAGGCCGTTCAGATAGTTTTCATCCTGTGCGACGGATGGCGCGGACATGAAGTCACGTGAATCCGGCTGCGCGAGCACGTTCAGCATGATGGCCGCATCGGTCACGGTGCGGGTGATCGGCCCCATATTGGCGAGACTTCCGATATGCGGGGGCAGGGGATAGTTCGGGACAAGTCCGAAGGTCGGTTTGTGTCCGAAGACCCCTGAAAAAGCCGCCGGGATACGGATTGACCCGGCCGCGTCAGACCCCTGATGCAACGGACCCATGAAAGCCGCTGTTGCGGCCGCCGCGCCGCCCGAGGACCCGCCCGGCGTGCGTTCAGGGTTCCAGGGGTTGCGCGTGATCCCGGTCAACGGATTGTCGGTGACGCCCTTCCAGCCCATTTCCGGTGTGGTGGTTTTGCCGACAAGAACAGCACCGGCTTCTCGCAGGCGTGCTGTTGCGGGTGCGTCTTCGTCCCAGGGTCCCTTGGGGTCACTGGTGCGCGATCCCCGCAGTGTCGGCCAACCCTTGGTCAGGGTCAGGTCCTTGATGGATGTGGGCACACCATCGATCACCGAGAGCGGTTCACCCGCGAGCCATCGGGCTTCGGACTCCCCGGCGGTGGCCAATGCCGAATCTGCATCAACCAGACAGAAGCAGTTCAGGGTCGGATTGTGCGCTTGGATCTGCGCAAGGACCGCTTCTGTGACGGTGACCGGGGAAAGCTCGCCGCTGGCATATAGCTCCCCGAGTTCGGAGGCTGTTTTGGCTGTCAGGCTGTCGCTCATTTTACGCCGCGCTCCTGCAACATCTCCATCGTGTCATCGAGCGCCAGTCTGAACCGTGCGATCATTTCCTCGATTTCGTCCTTGCTGATGATCAAAGGCGGACAGAACGACATGGTGTCGCCGATGGCGCGAATGATCAGGCCATGCTCTTCGGCCCGGTCATTACAGAAGGGACCGACGCCAAGCGCGGGGTCAAAAGCTTCGCCGGTGGCCTTGTCCTTGACCAGTTCGACGCCGGCGACCAGGCCCATGCCGCGAACCTCACCGACGAGCGGGTGATCGAGCAGCTCGCGCAGACCGCCCTGGAAATGCGGATCCATGGCGCGCACATGACCGACGATGTCTTCGTCTTCATAGATGCGCAGTGTTTCGCGAGCGACAGCGGCGGCGACCGGATGACCCGAATAGGTGAAGCTCAGGCCAAATACGCCAACCCGGTCGCTTTCTTCGGAAATCACATCGAAGACACGGGCATTCACCATAAGAGCGGAGATCGGGATATAAGCGCTCGAAAGCCCCTTGGCGCAGACGATCATGTCGGGTTTCAAGCCCATCGTGGTCGTTCCAAACATGTTGCCGGTGCGCCCGAACGCGGTAATCACCTCGTCGGAAATCAGCAGCATGTCGTACTTGTCGAGCACGATTTTGATCTTTTCGTAATAGGTTGGTGGCGGAACGATGACGCCACCCGATCCCATAATCGGCTCGGTGAAGAAGGCGCCGACCGTCTCGGGACCTTCCGCGATGATCAGGGCGTCCAGCTCATCGGCCAGACGGGTCGCGAAGTCTTCCTCGCTCTCGCCGGATTCGGCGTAGCGATAGTGATGCGGCGGGGTGACATGCAGGAAACCATCGAGCGGTAGACCGAAGGACGCGTGGTTGTAATGCATGCCCGACAGGCTGGCTGAAGCAATCGTGTTCCCGTGATAGGCGCGCTGATGGGCGATGATCTTGCGTTTTTCCGGCTGACCCTTGGCGTGCCAGTAGTACCAGACGATCCGGGCTGCGCTGTCATTGCCCTCCGATCCGGAGTTGGCAAACCAGATTTTTGACATCGGGACCGGTGCCATCTCTAGCAGCTTTTCTGCCAGTTCGATGACGGGTGAATGGCTCTTGTGATTGGTCAGATGGTAGTAGGGCAGGCGCGCCATCTGGTCGGCGGCCGCCTTCACCAGTCGGTCCTGACCATAGCCAAGCGACAGGCACCAGAGCCCGGCCATTCCCTCAATGTATTTTTTGCCATGGATGTCGGTGACCCAGACACCTTTGCCTTCGTCGATCACCACCGGGCCTTTCTCAAGATGGGTCTTGAGATTGGTCAGCGGATGAATAATCGACGCGGCATCGCGCGCTTCGGGGGAATTGGGCCGTGGGGAATCATCAGGCATTGTCGTCTCCAGTGGGGAAGACGTCATATTACATCACCAGCCTGCCGCTTGGTAACTCCCGGTTAGGCAGCCAGTTTGACGCCTTTCAGGATGCGACGGCCCGATTTGGCGAGCTCATCCATCTTGCTGCGCAGGCCGCGATATTTCAGCTTGCCGTTCTGCTTCTGGATTTTGCCCGCGATCATGACGGTGTCCACATTGCCGCCATGGGCGTGGAAAACCACGCTCTCGACCGGGTTGTGGACCGGGAACAGGTTCAGGTCATTCCCGTTGATCATGATGATATCGGCTTGTTTCCCCGGTTTCAGGGAGCCGACTTTCTTGTCCAGCCCCATGGCACGTGCGGAATTGATCGTCGCCCATTCAAGGGCCTCCCGCGGCTTGATCGAAAGCTCTGAAACAAGGGTTTTGGTTTCCCGGACCGTCGCCTGATTGTCGACCAGTCGCTGTGGCTGCATCGCCATCCGCATCACCGTGAACATATCGCCGGAGATATTGGATTCGACATCAATGCCAATTGAGGGCTTCCCGCCCATGGCCCGGACCCGGCCGATCAATGGCTGGCCGTGACCCATCTGGATTTCAACCTCGGGCGTGATCGTGACGGATGCGCCACTGTCGAGAACAAGCTGCAATTCGTCGTCCGGCAGGTAGTTGCCATGGACTAGGTTGTGGCGCTTGTCGAGAAGCTTGAGTTTCGACAGCTTTTTGTAGCCGTCCGGGTTCAACCGGGTGGGTGCGCCCCAGACATGGGTGCTGATGATCAGGTCAAGTTCCTTGGCCAGAGCAAAGTCATGCTCGACGACGTCCCAGATGGAGAAGTCGACGCCAAGCGCGGACATGGCCAGCGAGACGAGGCCATCATCATCGGACAGGGCACCTTTGCGAAGGCGTTCGAGTTCGGCGCGCGGATGCGGAATTTCACTGAAATGCTTTGCACCTTTTTTTGCATCCGGCTTGGGCGATCCATGTCCAAAGAGGGCCCGGATGCCCGCTTCCTGAAGTCCGCGAACACCTGCATCGGAATGGGCCGGGGTGGAATTGTTGTGACACCAGTCGAAAATCGTCGTCGCGCCGAGATTTATCTGGTTGAGCGCCCCAATCAGGTTGCCCAGATATGTGTCCTTGGCGGTGTAGCGTGGCGCGATGGTTGCGTGCATCTGATGCAGGTATTCCGGGATCGACCAGTTGCCAGCAACACCACGAATGCCGGTCTGCCAGGTGTGCAGATGGGCGTTCACGAAGCCCGGCATCACGATCATGCCGGTGGCATCGATGACTTTGGCACCCGGGGAGCGGATCGATTTGCCGATCTTCTCGATCTCCGTGCCATTGACAAGAATATCGCCCTTGGCGAAGTCGCCGGTCTTGCGGTCCATCGAGATGATGGTGCCGCCCTTGATGAGGGTCTTGGTCATATCAGTCTGCATCCCGTGTCAAAGTCGAGCCGGGGCGCTGACCCCGGTTGCTCAGTTTGAAAAGGTGGTGTCGCGCTATTCGGCCGCATCTTTGAGGCCGTCGGAAACCACGACATTCTCTGGCTCAATGTCGTAGCCCGACATGGCGGCCTGCACTTTAATCATGGAGGCGAAATCGTCCTCTCCATGGCCAAGCCCGATCAGAGCCTGCACCAGTTCGCGGGTCAGATTGGTGACGGGCATCGGCACTTCGAGGTCCTTGGCTTCCTTAAGCGCCAGATCAAGATCCTTGCGCAGCATCTTGGATGTATGGGTCGCTGTGAAGTCCAGATTCACCAGCGCGGGTGCTTTGTAATTGGTGAAGGTCGACGACATCGCGCTGTTGTTGAAGTAGTTCAGGAAATCGGCCCGTTTGATGCCGCCTTTCTCACAGAGCACCGTGATCTCGGCCAGACACTGGGCGACAACACCCAGCATGACGTTGTGAGCGAGCTTTGCCAGACGTGAGGAATCACCTGCGCCGATATAGGTCTCGGCGCGGCCCAAAGCCGCGATGTAGGGGCGGGCAATGTCATAGGCTTCCCGTGGGCCCGACACACCAAGTGTTGCCTTCCCGGCGGCGACGGCATGGCCGTTACCGCTGATCGGCGTGGCGAGGAACATCACGCCCTTGGCCTCACAAGCTGCGCGCATTTCCATCGACGTTTCGATTGAAACGGTGGAACTGTCGCTGATGATTTTCGGCAATGTGCTGCCCGACAACACGCCGTCGGGACCAGTGATCATTTCTCGGATCGCGGTATCATCCGTCACGATGGAGAAGATAATGTCACGATCCGCAAGATCAGAGGGTTTTCCGACAACTTCGACACCCAGCGGCTCAGCCTTGGCTGCGGTGCGGTTATAGACTTTCACATCCGCGCCAGCTGCGATCAGCAGGCCAGCCATCGGGTATCCCATTTTGCCGGTGCCGATCCAGCCTACGGTGTGTGATTTCATGTCTGCGCCGGACATTGGATACTCTCCCCTGTGTCTTGATGAATTTGAATGGCAGAATAGCAGGGCGGGTTTCGGCCTGCCTGCAAATTCTGCCTGATTTTTCTTTTTCTGTTCGCGGTGCGTACGACTCACATGACTGAATATCCTTTCAATCCTCCCCCGTCATCCTTTGCCCAATGGACGGACGCCCAGCGTACCGCCAACCTTGAGGAGACGATGGCCGCTTCGCCGGACCCGTCGCGGTTGTGGGTGTTTGGTGCAGGCTCATTGATCTGGGACCCGCGCTTTGAACCGGCGGAAACCCGCACGGCTCTGCTTGAGGAACATCGGCGTGCCTTCTGTTTCTGGACGGTGCGCGCGCGTGGCTCGTTTGAGCGCCCTGGTCTGGGTCTGGCGCTGGAACCGGGTGGCACGTGTGCGGGCGTGGTTTTTGACGTGCCCCAGGAGGGCCGTGAGGAAATTCTTGATGCCCTGTGGCGTCGCGAAATGAGCGGTGGTGTTTACAATCCGACCTGGATTTCGGCGCAAACCGATGACGGGCCGGTCTGGGCGTTGGGTTTCGTGGGCAACCGTTCGCATCGCAACTATGCGGGCATACTTCCACTGGATCAGTCGGCGCGCATCATCGCGAATGCACTGGGAACCATGGGAACCTGTCATGAATACGTCGCACTGCTTGCACAGGCGCTCGACGACTATGGACTCGATGATCCGGAAACCCAGGAATTGCACCGGCTGGTGCAAAAGTATCTGGCGGAGCTGTCGTGACGCCTGACGTGCCTATGTTTCGCGCGGCCGATCGCAACAAGGACGCCATCCTGCCGGTCCTGCGTGACGCGCTGCCTTCGCACGGTACGGTTCTCGAGATTGCGAGCGGGGGTGGTCAACACATCTCGCATTTTGCCGATGCGCTGCCGAATTTCGACTGGCAGCCGAGCGAGCGTGACTCTGAACTTGTTGAGTATCTCAATCGGCTTCCCGGAAAGAACGTGCTTCCTGCGCTGCAGATCGATGTAAGCCAGACAGGCTGGCAGAAATCCGTAACGTCGGACCCGGTCGCGGTGATCAGTGCCAACATGATTCACATTGCCCCATGGGAGGCTTGTGCTGGATTGCTCGAAGGAAGTGCTGCGCTGCTTCCGACAGGCGGACTGGTCTATTTCTATGGCCCGTTCATTGTGGAAGGTGCGTATTCCTCGGATGGGAACGAAGCCTTTGATCGCTCACTCCGTGCGCAAAACGCCGCGTGGGGATTGCGGGATTTGGAACAGGTGTGTGATGCCGCCCTGAAAGTCGGGCTCGATCTGGACCAAACCATTGACATGCCGGTGAATAATTTGTCGGTTGTATTCCGCCGACAAGACACATGAAGTGAGACCCATAAGATGACAGTCGAAAAACTCCAGAACGCCTATTACGTCACCAGCGATATGGAACGCGCGGTCGGATTCTACCGGGATGCGCTGGGCCTTGATCTGATGTTTCAGGATGGCGAGAAGTGGACCCAGTTCAAGGCAGGCGGTGTGAACTTCGCTATGGCCTCGGATGACGAAGCGCCCGATGGTGCCGTCGGGGCAACGGTTGTCTTTGAGGTCGACGATATTGCGACCATGAGCGCGGCGATCGAGGCCGCGGGCGGCGAAATATTTGGTACGCGTGACATGGGTGACCATGGCAAGACGCTCACCTTTCGCGACCCGGATGGCAATCTGGTTCAGCTCTATCAACGCGCGTCCTAGGGTCGCGGCAAAATTAGATTTCAGTCCTGGGAGGACAATATGAAAACCAACGCATTCCGAGTTTACAAACACGGCGGACCCGCGGTCCTGAAATGGGAAACCGTCGATGTTCCCGCGCCCGGCAAAGGTGAAGCGCTCATCAAGCACACGGCCGTGGGTCTCAACCTTGCAGACACCTATCGCCGCACGGGGCTTTATCCGATCAAGCTTCCCAGCGGCATCGGCAATGAGGCTGTCGGCGTGGTCGAGGCGGTTGGTCCCGGCACCCGGGGTGTCAAAGTTGGCGACCGCGTTGGTTATATTGGGGGCATGGCGCTGGACGGTTATTCCCAACGTCGCGTCGCGCCGGTTGGCAGCCTGATTCCGATTCCGGACTATATCAACGACCGGACAGCGGCAGCAGCACTTCTCAAGGGGATTACGGCGCAGTACCTGCTGCGGGATTCCTATCGCGTCAAAAAGGGCGACACGATTGTGGTGCACGCGGCGGCCGGCGGCGTGGGCTTGATCATGTGCCAATGGGCCAACGCGATCGGTGCGACCGTTATCGGAATTGTGAGTTCCGAGGAAAAGGCGAAGATTGCGAAAAAGAATGGCTGTCATCACCCGATTGTGGTGAAGCGGAGCAAGCCGAAATTTGCCAAGAAAGTCCGCGAACTCACGAACGGTGAGGGCGCACATTGCATCTATGATTCCGTCGGCAGGGACACCTGGGAAGAGTCCCTGGCCAGTGTTCGGCTGCGCGGGTCTGTCATCAGTTTCGGCAGCGCTTCGGGCAAACCGCCCAAAACCGATATTGCGGATACGGGCGGCCTGGGTTCGCCCTATATCGCACGATGTGCATTGGTGAATTACACCACATCACGCAGCGAAACGATGGCGCGTGCGCGGGACCTGTTCAAGGCAATCAAAACCGGGGCTGTGAAGATCAGCGTCAACCAGCGCTACAAGCTGAAAGATGCGGCGCAGGCGCACAAAGACATCGAAGCCCGCAAGACAACCGGCTCCACGGTCCTGCTTCCATAACGCTCACGGGTGGTCGCTGATATGACTTGGACAGAGAAGAAGTTTGAGACCGTCAACGGTCGTCGCATGGCCTATGTGGAGATGGGGGACCCTGCGGGTGACCCCATCGTCTTTCTGCATGGCAACCCAACCTCCAGTTATCTCTGGCGCAACGTCATGCCCCATATGACCGATCTGGGTCGGTGCATTGCGCCGGACCTGATCGGTATGGGTGATTCCGAAAAGCTTCCTGACAGCGGCCCGGACAGTTATCACTTTGCCGAACACGCCGATTATCTGTTCAAGCTGCTCGATCAAATCGGGGTGCATCGCAAGGTGACCCTCGTCATTCATGACTGGGGCAGCGCATTGGGCTTCCATTGGGCCAACATGCACCGCGATGCGGTTCGGGGCATTGCCTATATGGAAGCACTGGTCCGGCCAATGTCCTGGACGGAATGGCCTGATGCGGCGACACCGCCCTTTCAGGCGATGCGATCGCCAGCTGGCGAGGAGATGGTTCTCGAGAAGAATTTCTTTATCGAGAAAATTCTGCCCGCTTCGATCATTCGCAAATTGGCTGATGATGAAATGGCCGAGTATCGCCGTCCGTTCCTTGCACCGGGGGAGGAACGGCGTCCAACGCTGAGCTGGCCACGCAACATTCCTCTCGACGGGGCCCCGCCGGACGTGACAGCGATCATTGCAGATTATGCGGCTTGGCTGGAGGCAGCCGAAGTGCCCAAACTCTTCATCGATGCGGCCCCGGGAATCATTCTGACCGGTGCGCAGCGCGAGTATTGCCGGAGCTGGCCGAACCAGAGCGAAGTCGCGGTCAAAGGCCTGCACTTCATCCAGGAAGATTCGCCCAACGAAATCGGGCAGGCCATCGCGGGCTGGCTGAAGGCCATCTGAGCGGACAAACTGATGGAACTGGACCTTGCAGGCCTGGCGGTGGTGGCCGTTGTCTTCATGGTCGCCGGGTTCGTGAAGGGTGTCATCGGGTTCGGGTTGCCGAGCATTTCCATGGGGTTGCTCAGCGTTTTGATCCTGCCTGATATGGCAGCCGCGATCCTGATCATTCCGACCTTCCTGACCAATGTCTGGCAGGCCTTTGTCGGGCCTCACACACTGGCCATGCTGCGCCGCTTCTGGCCGATGTTTGCCGGTGTCTTTGTGGGAACGCTCATGACGGCCGGTATCATTACCGGCGACAATCCCGGTCTGGCGGCGTTGCCGATCGGCGGGATTCTTCTGGCCTACGCCGTACTCGGTCTTTCGGGGGTGCGGTTTCGTGTGCCGCGGAAGTCTGAAATCGTCATCAGTCCCGCAATGGGACTGACGACGGGACTGATCAACGGTGCAACCGCGATCTTCGTCCTGCCCGGTGCGCCCTATCTGCAGGCCACGAATATGGAGAAGGACGAGCTCATCCAGGCGCTCGGCTTTGTGGCCTTGTTTGCCTCAGGTGCGCTGGCGCTGGGATTCGGTCTGAACGGGTCGATCGCCACGAATTTGTGGCCGGCGGTCCTTGTCGCCCTGGCTGCTGCCGTTGGAGGCATGGCCGTCGGACAGGTGGTTCGGCGCAGGCTCTCGGTTGCGACGTTCCAGCGCTGGGTCTTCTTTGGACTCGCGGCCTTGGGTGTCGCGATGATTTTGCGGTCGCTCGTTTAGCGCGCGAACTTTGCCGGGCTGCTACCAGTCGTTGCGCAGCTTGCGCAGGCTCAGGAAAACGTCTTCATCGCTGGGCGTATCCGGCAGTTCGGGGAACTTTGCCTTCACGCCCGCGACCACACTTGGGTTGTCGAGGCGCATGAAGGTGTTCACCTTGCGCTCCTGTCCCAGCGTCGTCACAAGCGCGTTGGCCGGGTCCTGGCCTTCGACCTCGGCCAGCAGGGCCTTGGCGTCGGCGTTGTCGGGCTCACGGTCGAGCGTAAAGTTGAGATTGTTGGCGATGTAGTCATGCCCCGGATAAATCCGGGTGTTGTCGGCCATCGGGGCGATCTTGTCGCGGAAGGTGGCGTAAAGAACGTTCGGGTCGCCGCTGTAGCAATGGCCGACCCCGGCGTTGAAGATCGTATCCCCGCAGAGCAGGTGGGATTCATCGCCGTGCCCCAGCATGGAGATGTGGATCGGCGTGTGGCCGGGGGTTTCGATCACTTCCATTTCGACCGCGCTGCCCAGTTTCACAACATCACCCTGACGCAGGCCCTTGTCGATGCCGGGGATAGAGTTTCCGGCATTGTAGGGGCCCATCAGCTTGGCGCCGGTTGCTGCGATGACATCATCATTGCCTTCGATGTGATCGGCATGTTCGTGGGTGTTCATCACCCATGTGATGTCCCAGCCCTTGGTTTTGGCCGTTGAGAGGCACAGGGCTGGGTCGATCGGGTCGATCGCGATGGCCTCGCCCGAGTCCGGGCAGGCGACGATATAGAAGAAGTTGCGGCCGGAATTTCCGGTCCAGACCTGTTCGACGATCATGTCTCAATTCCTGTCACTGTTTCTGTGTTCATGTGATTGGCCCGAACATACGATTCTCCGGCGCGCGCGGCTAGTTGTCGTCACGATTCAGGAATTTGAACAGGAACGGGACGGCAATCACGACCACGCTGATCCGTGCAATGTGATGGGTCGCAACAAAGGCGGTATCGATCTCGAGGGCGAGCGCAACAAGGCTCATTTCCGTCAGGCCGCCTGGAGAGAATGCCAAGATCAGCGATTCAAACGGGATGTCCGTCACGGCCTGCAGGACAATCGCGAATATTGCGGAAATCGTCAGCAGGATCAGGGTCGCGGTGCCGCCGAGACGAAGAATTCGTCCGAGATCACGAAAGGTCAGTCCGGCAAACCGGGCACCAACGGCCGAGCCAAGGATGACCTGCGCCGTTGCAACGACGATGACAGGAGGGGCGGCCGATGTCAGTCCCGTCAGATGCACGGCGGCACTCACGATCATCGGTCCTGTGAGATGCGGGGCCGGGATTCGGGCCATCCGCGCCGCGTAGTAGCCGATCACCGCGCTTGCCGCCAGAATGACGATGTCCAGAACATCGATACCGCCTGCGCTCGTGCCGAAGGTTCGCAAGCTGGGATCAAAGTCATCGAGAATTCGGAACATGAAGGGCAGGGTCATCACCACCAGAAAAATTCGCGTGGTGTGCATGACGCTGACCTGACGTTCATCGCCGCCAGCGGCCTGGGTCAGGATCACCATTTCGTTGAGGCCGCCCGGAACGCCAGAGAAAAAGGCTGTTTTCCGGTCGAATCCGGCTACGAAACGAAAGAACAGATAGACGGTGATCGTGCTGACGAAGACATATCCGGCCAACGCCGCAAGCGTGATGGGCCAGAGTGCGATCCGGTCGAGTATCTCTGGGGAGAAGGCGCTGCCAAGCAACACGCCCAGCACGAGGATCATCAGGGTGCGCAGCCGAGTGTCCATGGCCATTTCGACCTTGGCGAGGGTCAGGGAGCCGGTGGCAGCCATGGCGCCCATCATCCAGGGCAGCGGAAGGTTGAGCGCAGTGAAGATCGCACCACCGACCACCCCGATTGCGACTGTACGCGCGAACAGGAAGAGGTCAGCCCGCGTCAGATGGCGCACTGGCGATCGGACAGCCTTGGAAAATTGTTCAGGCATCATGTGGTCCCGGGAATGCGCGCCATCGACCCAGCCGGACCGCCGTCTGTCCTTTGGCGAGATGCCGCGCCGGCATGATGAGCACGCAGTCATCATAGGGTGTGGTGAAGTCCTGACCGCCCTCACGTGCGAAGGTCGTGCCTGCGGTTGGAATTGTTTCAAGCCCGATAAAAGGTTCGTCGAACGCTGCCGTCTCAGTTTTGGGGATGAAACGGTCCGTGACCTCGACCCATCGGTCTGAGACTTTGCCCGAACCGACATGTGGCGCAGCGGTTTCCGATGCGATGCTTCCTGCGGCGTGGAGAAAGCGATAGGTCGTCTGGATTGCGATCTTTGCGGTGCCTGGGTGCCAATGGGGTCCGCATTCCGCGAGCAGAGAGTTGCGCGAGTCGCCTGGCGTGTTGAAACGCCCGTAGTCACGCATGCGGGTGCCGTTGGCATGACCCATATCGGCGACAATGGTGGCGTCCATATTCAGGCTTCGGGCCAGTCTGCGGCCTTTTTCGCTGGGGCCGCAGAGAAACAAGGGGCGGTTTCCCGATTGCATGGAATGAAGGTCGAGAAGGAGGTCGACACTGTCAACGAGCGGGCGGAGCGCCTGAACGCGCAAGCGCTCGACGTTTCGGATGTCTTGGGAGAGTGTTTGGGCATTCCAGAGGCGGTTCATGTCCTCATCGACAAATCGGGACCTGTAAGGATTTTTCGGATCAAACAATCCGAATGCCGTGGGGTTGGCCAAGACAAGGCTTAACCGTCCCTGCACGGGCCGAATGTCATTGTGGAACAGGTGGTCAAGCGCGATGGCGCCGCTGATTTCGTTTCCGTGGGTCAGCGCGCAGACCATGACATGCGGCCCGGGCTGGCCGCTCTCCCATGTGGTGACGTATGGGATATCCGAATTGCCCTTTCGGTAGGGCGAGATATCGGGGGCGGTCAATTCAGGCGTGTCGCTATGCGTCGATGTTTCGCCGCCGTCTTGGGCAGCGCTCACGGGGTAAATTGCTCTTTCAGTATCCGCTCTTCGAGGTTGGTTTCCGGGTCGAAGAGCAGCTGGAAGCTCCGGTCACGGTCCTCACGGATGGTGACTTCGGTAACATCGCGCACTTCGAAATCGTCGGCGGTGGCGCTGACCGGGCGTTTTTTATTGTCATGGATACGGAACACAACATCCGCGTCATGGGGCAGCAAGGCGCCGCGCCAGCGGCGTGGCCGGAATGCGCTGATCGGTGTGAGAGCCAGAATTTCGGCGCTTAATGGAATGATCGGTCCATGTGCGGAAAGATTGTAAGCCGTGCTGCCCGCCGGTGTTGAAACGAGCGCGCCGTCGCAGATCAGTTCTTCCATGCGGGTGACACCATCGATGATGATCTCAAGTTTGGCCGCCTGATAGGTTTCGCGTAGCAAGGAAACCTCGTTGATTGCGATGGATTCATGAATCTCACCATCAGTCGTCTTGGCAATCATCTGGAGCGGATAAAGCGTAACCGCCTGAGCCTTCGAGAGCCGTTCGTTGAGGTTTTCATTGCTGTAGTCATTCATCAAAAATCCGACCGAGCCACGATTGAGGCCGAAGATCGGTTTTTTGCTATCCACGAACCGCCGGAGAGTTTGCAGTGCGAACCCGTCCCCTCCCAATGCAACAATCACGTCGGCTTTATCGGGGGCGACATTGCTGTAGCGGGCCCGCAGGTCCTTCAACGCATCCTGGGCAGCTTCGAACTCGGCCGCCACAAAGGCAATGTTCACCGTGCCGGTGGTGAAGGGAGATGATGTTTTTGTTGCGGCCACGTTATCGCTCGCAGGCAGGGACGGCATTTGTGCCAATAGTAACAAGTTTATCGCACGGACGGCGCTGGGAACCAATCTGGTTAGAACGCCATTTGGTTTCGCGATGGCGTGAGTTCTATGTCGGGGCTTCTGCGCGGCATTGGACGTGACGTGATCATTTGTTGCGGACTCCCGTCATGTCAGGCGATATGAACGCTGGACGATCTGCGAACAAGCGATTGCCAGGTGTAAGCGCGTGTGTCTCAGGAAAGGTTGAGTTGATGACGGAAATTGGAAAGCGGCTTGGTGTCGCCACGGTAATATTGATCCTTTCGGGAGCAGGGTCGGCCTGGGCACAGTCCCCGGCAAAGCCCGATGACCGGCATGCGGGCTATTATTATCCGGAACCGGAAACGACGGAGATTTATGAGGCGCGGGTTCCCATTTTGCCGGGAAGCAACCGCGTGCGTCGGGTTGGATTCGTTACGGTCATGACGCGAGAGATGCTGAAAAATTCATACGCGCCGCAATTTGCGATCTTTGCCAAGGGTGAGGATGCGGAGAAGCTCATCATAACGTCGCTTTACGAAAACTCCTTCAACACGCTCTATCGTGCACGCGGCCTGTTCGCGATGCTGACAGCGATTGCGCGCAACACACAATTGTTCCGTGAACAGCCAGAATCGGATCGCTACACGTTTTTTGATCTGGCGCATTTGCTCGGGTTCAAGCAAATCACCTTTACCGACGGTGCATCCTTTGCCCATCAGATAGAGCTGCGATAGCGGGTACAGCTGTGTTCGTCAGGCACCAAATGCGCGAAGGATCCGGGCGATTTCGCGATGACCACCCAGAACGGCATAGTCGAGAGCCGATTTCCGGTTTCGTCGGTTTCTGAAAGCTGTGAGCCGCTGTTAATCAACAGGCGGACGACGTCCAGATGCCCGTTCCAGGCAGCGCGCATTATTGGTGTGAGCCCTTGCTCATCCGCAATGCCCGATCGTGCGCCATTCTCGAGAAGCCGGCGGACAATGTCGGCATGGCCATTGCTGGCCGCCCATGAAACAGCGGTACGGCCTTCGTTGTCGGCCACATTCAGATCTGCGTCGAGTTCGACCAAAAGGTCCACGACTTCCTGCTCACCGCGCCATGCAGCGTTGATCACAGCTGTCCGGCCAGCGGTGTCGTTGCCCTCGAGATCCGCGCCGCGCGAGAGCAGTTCAGCGATCTTGGCAGTGTTGCCCGCTGCCGCCGCCGCAAGCAGTTGGTCGCGCAATCCGTCACCGCTGGATCCGCGTGAGCGGGAATCCGCCATGGCATCGAGCAAACGACGATACTCCCGGGCCAACCGACGGGAATCGATAACTTCGCGTGGTGCCATTTGCCGTTCAAGAACCGGGATCAGTTCATTGGCTTCCTCGCTCCCCTGTTTGGCGGCCAGTTCCAGGAAGACATGAGATTGCACAAGGTCCTTCGGGACGATCCGGCCATCAGCGAACAAAGCGCCCAGCATCAACTGGGCTTCTTCGTCTCCGCGTTCGGCCGCGTTGCGAAGCATTTCCACCAACTCGTCGGGATCACTGCCATCGACCAGTCCGAGTAGATATCGCTTGGCCAAAGCAGTTTGTGCGCTCGCCAATCCTGCATCAGCGGCTTTCTCCAGAATATCGTTGGTGCGGAGATCGCCCGGGTTGGGGTTCCCGCCAATGGTGTCGAGCGCATCGGGATTGGTGAGCGCACGCGCAAGCGCTTCATTGTTCCCGGCGATTACAGCGATGACCTTTGCGAGCGGGTCGAGCTCTCCCCGCACGCGCGCAGACTGATCTGTTGGGCCGGCGTCGAGAGCCTTGAATTCTTGGCCTTCCTCCAGTGCTGCGATCTGCGCACCGGGGACGTCTTCATTCATGGCTACTCCGGCGTCACGAACACCGTCCTCGGTGATGCCCTCGCGCAGTTCGGCGTCCGGGGAAATGGTCTCTGCTGCGTTTAGGGAGCCTTCCGCGACTTGAACCAGATTCTGCGAATCCGGGTTGTCCGGACCGCGCATGCCGGGGAGGTCATCATCGATCCCACTTGCAAGGCCGCCAATCCGCGCCAGAGCCGCACCCGGTTCGTCTGGCTTCAGAAGTTTGTCGACGACTTCTCGACTTTCGGCGGGGGTGCTGAAGCCATCTATCCCTCTGACAGGAGCGGTTACGTCAAACTCGGGGCGTGGCTCGGTGTCCGCCGGGATCGGAGCTTCCGCGGTGATGTCGTTATCCTGATCGGGAAGGCCAGGTTGTCCGGTCGCCTGCTCAATCGTGGTGGTGGCATCAACCTGCAACTTGCCACCCGACGCCACATCGTCCGGTGTAACCGCGGTTGTTGTCTTCACAGAGGTAGACGAATTTTCTTCACCTTCTGAAAATTCTTCCGGGGTGCTGCCAATGGTGTCGGATTCAAGGGCGGCCGCAGAGTCTGGTGGTGACAATTCCCCCTGATTGGGAGCAACGGCACGCGTTACATCGCCCGTGCTGAGACGTCCGGCATCGGTTTCACCGTCCTCAAGCCCTTCGGGGTCCCCGGAGCGAGGTGCCTCCGTTGCCGAGAGAGCTTCATCAGGGGTCAATCCTGCGACCTGAGTTGGGGTTTCGCCATCGGTGCTGGAGGCCACTGCAGCAGGAATATCTGTGTCTCCGCGCGCGCGCGCCGGGTCAGACTCGACCGGGTCCTGATCGGGTTCTGGCTCGGGGCGCAAATTCACGAAGATGATGATTTCGCGCGTTGCCTGACCGGGTTCATCAGCCTCGCCGCTATCGCCGGGCCCTTCAACAGTTCCTTCGGCGGCGGCTTCAAGAGTCCGATCATCACCCTGGCCTTCGCCCCCCACCGGGGCTTCGGTCAGAGGGGCGTCGTCTGGGCTTCCGAAACGGGTGTCCGTCCGGTCGGAATCGCCGATTTCGTCAAATCCGAATTCACCGCTGGAATCTGTGTCGGAGAAGTCGTCCGGGTCCACGCCGGAGGCCGTTTCATCAGCCGTGGCGTCTTCGGATTCGCGCGTCAGGGCGCCGCTGGTGAACTTGCTCTGAAAGTCATTCGTTTCCCCATAGGTCAGCACGTCCTGTGTCTGACCTCGACCAAAACGATCACCGAAGGCGAGTTCGAGGGCGGGAATACTAAAGAGTGAGGCTGCCACGATGACAACGTGGACCACGCCTGATGTTCCGGCAGGGAAGAGCATCGCGGCGCCGCAGTCCCCTCAGCCGCCCGTGACGCTCATGTGCCGGCCGACGGCTGGCGCATTCTGGCGACGGTCGATAATGAAGTCATGTCCCTTGGGTTTGCGGCCGATCGCTTCATGGATCGCGTCGATCAGCAATCCGTCATCCTCGCTGGCACGCAGCGGCGCCCGCAGATCAGCTGCATCTTCCTGTCCCAGGCACATATAAAGCGTGCCGGTGCAGGTCAGACGGACGCGATTGCACGCCTCACAGAAATTATGTGTCAAAGGGGTGATGAAGCCGATTCGTTGGCCCGTTTCCGCGATATCGAAATAGCGCGCAGGGCCGCCGGTGGCATGGTCGGATTCCGTAAGTGTCCAGCGTTTTGCCAGATCCCCGCGAACCATCGAAAGCGGCAGATACTGGTCGAGGCGTTGTTCGCCGATTTCACCAAGCGGCATGACTTCGATAAAGGTCAGATCAAATCCACCTTCACCGCACCAGTTCAGCATGCGGTCGAATTCATCATCGTTCACACCGCGAAGTGCGACGGCATTGATCTTGATTGCCAGTCCTGCAGCCTGTGCGGCGGCGACACCTTCAAGGACGCGATCCAGATCTCCCCAGCGCGTGATTGCCTTGAACTTGTCGGGGTCGAGTGTGTCGAGCGAGATATTGATCCGTTTGACCCCCGCATCGGCGAGTTCCTGAGCATACCGCGCAAGCTGTGTGCCGTTGGAGGTCAGGGTCAGTTCATCCAGCGCCCCTGAGTCCAGGTGACGGCCGAGGCGTCGGATGAGCCACATGATATTCTTGCGAACCAGAGGTTCACCCCCGGTCAGGCGCAGTTTGCGCACGCCCAACCCGACGAATGCGCTACACATTCGGTCGAGTTCTTCGAGGGAAAGCACCTGCGCTTTGGGCAGGAACGTCATGTCTTCGGCCATGCAGTAGACGCAGCGAAGGTCGCACCGGTCCGTGACAGAGACACGCAGATAGTTGATCGGCCGCTCGAACGGATCGATCAGTGATGTCGCATTTTGTGAAGTCTCAATGTTCATGGACACTTATGTAGTACGTTTCGCGACCGGAATGTAGGGGCCGATACAGAAGCTTTGGCCCTTTTTGGTAATAACAGACATACTCACGCAGGTTTTTGCGCACCATTCGTCAAAATTGGTGACGAAAGGCACAACGGTATGGAGGCATGTTCCGTGCCAGAAATGATGACGACCCGGGAAGTTGCAGACTATCTGCGGGTCAAGGAACGCAAGATTTACGAGTTGATCCGGCAGGAACAAATTCCCTGCGCCCGGGTTTCGGGAAAATGGTTGTTTCCCCGGGTCCTGATCGATCGATGGATTTTGCAAAGCGTTCAGGGCGGGGGCGTCGCCGCAAAACCGTCCCACCCGTGATTGCCGGAAGCCATGATCCCTTGCTCGACTGGGCGATTCGCGAAAGCGGCTCGGGGCTGGCGTTCCTCTCAGGCGGCAGTCTGGACGGCTTGCAACGTGTTGCCGAAGGGGAGGCAGCGCTTTGCGGGGCACATATGCGGGACCCGCAAACCGGCACCTACAACATTCCCTGGGTTGCGCGTGTTCTCGCTGACAGTGACGTTGTGGTGATTGCCTGGGCAAAGCGCCAGCAGGGTTTGGTGGTTGCAACGGGAAACCCTCTCGCGATCAGGTCTGTCACGGATCTGACAAAAGGCCCGCGCGTGGTGCGACGTCAGGAAGGCGCGGGCAGCCGGTTGCTGCTCGACCAGTTGCTGGAGGCCGAAGGCCTTGATGAAGGCAAAGTTGTCTATGCCGAGGGGGTGGCGCGGACAGAAGCAGATCTGGGCGGCATGATTGTTGATGGCAAAGCTGATGTCGGTCTTGCGATCGGCGCGGCCGCTTCGATGTTTCGCCTCGACTTCATTCCGTTGCAGGAAGAGCAATTCGACCTTGTGATCCGTCGCCGGGAGTTCTTTGAGCCACCGGTTCAGGCCTTGTTGTCGTTTGCGCGGACGCCCGAGTTTGAAATCCGGGCAGGCGAACTGGGTGGCTATGACGTGAGGTCTACTGGAGCGGTGGTTTGGAACGGGGTGTCGGCACCGTAATGCCGCGAACCACGCCAAGCGGCGGTGGGGCATCGGGAATAGGGGGTTTGATCCGGGGCCGGGGTCCGGCGCCCTCGGCCCAACCGATAATGGATTGACGCTGGCCTGCCAGCTGTTCCTCAATGGCCGCAACGTCCAGAATGCCTTTGGCATCCTCATTCAGGATCAGATGCGATGCCCGTACCCGTTCGAAGGGAACCCGGGCGGCAGATGGGTCATCGAGGATGTCGGCAACCAGATTTCCAAGTTGCTGGCCAATTCCGTAAGGCTCGATCACCATCGCGGCCAGTGCGCCGCGCACCACACTGTCTTCCTCGCTGGCAAACAGACGGAGTTTCTGCTGGGCTGCCGCTGCCGCGAGCGCCTCCACGGGGGCATCGGGCAGAAGTTTGCGATCAAGCAACAGGACTGTGTCTTGAGGGTCGAGTGCTCCGAGTTCTTCGCCAACGGCGTTTCGTCGGATTGAGACGGGAAGCGCGGCCACGTCCAGTTCGAAGCTTCGCGCCGCGGCAAGCAATTCCTGAAGCTGGGTTGTCAGGCCACCACGTTCGGGATCCACAGGCACAGCGACGTTCTTGGCGTCCGGGGCGAGTATCCGGATCAGGGCAAGTTGATCATCCCGCGTGTCGCTTTCGGCAATGCCGGTGACGGCGCGCCGCCGGTGTTCATTGCTGATCTGTCGGGCCTGCTCCATGGAAATGCCTGCCCCGACAATCGGGATACGGGACTTTTGATCAAGCGCGGCCTGAAGGGACGGATTGGTGATTGCAACAATGACCCGGACTTCCTGTTCGGCAAACTCGCGAATCACGTCTGCTGCGCGCGCGCTGCCTGCGGAGGTTTCGCGAACAAGAAAGTTGATGGTCTGACCCGGGCTGAAGTTCCGTTCCGCCAGTCGATCACGCAGGCCGTCAACAACCGCCTGAATTTCGGCGCTGAAGGTGATCGTGACAATGCCAACCCTGGGAGGTGCCTTGTTTTGTGATTGGGCCAGGCCAGCCTCTGTCAGGCCCAATGAGAGCGCCAGAGCCATCACCACTGCAATCTTTGAACGGATGCGCAACATGACGTCGTGAGCTAGTGGACCGGGCCAACAACCTGACGGCCCGGGCTGCAGGCGTCAATCCGAAGCGCCGGTGTGACTGCGCGGACTCAGGCCTACTCGGCGTTGGGAAAAAACAGCTGCTGCCCGTCCACGCGAAAGGCTGCAATGGCAGCCTGACCTGTGCTGCTGGTTAGCCATGTCACCAGTTTTTCGGCGTCATCCGCACGGATATGGGGGTGACGTTTCGGGTTTACGAGCAGCACCCCATAAGGATTGAACAGCGGGGGATCACCTTCGAGAAGGATTTCCATATCTCCCCGGTTTCGGAAACTCAGCCATGTCCCGCGGTCCGTCAGGGTGTAGGCGCCCAGTCCGGCGGCAGTGTTCAGGGTGGCCCCCATGCCGGAGCCGGATTCCTTGTACCAGCCGCCCGAGGCGGATTGCGGGTCTATATCTGTTTCGGCCCAAAGGCGCAGTTCGGCCTTGTGGGTGCCACTGTCATCGCCGCGCGAAACGAATGTCGATCCGGTTTCGGCCATACGCGTCAGGGCGCGTGAGGCGTCCTGCATGCCCGAGATGTTCGCCGGGTCGTCGCGTGGCCCGACAATCACGAAATCATTGAACATCACGTCCCGGCGATAAGCGCCATAGCCAGCCGTGACAAACGCATCTTCGTCGCTGCGCGCGTGGACCAGCAGAATATCGGCGTCTCCCTGGCGCCCGATATTGAGCGCGGCCCCGGTGCCGACAGCAACGACCCGGACGGGGATGCCTGTTTCCGCAGTGAACTGCGGCAGGATTGCACCCAGCAGACCGGAGTTCTCGGTTGAGGTGGTCGAGGCCAGCGTGATCGGGCCGTTTTGGGCCTGGGCGGAAACACCCAGCGCAAAGGAGAAAAGGAGCGCCGCAGTCGCGCAGCGTATGATCCGGGCTACCAAAGCAATTCTCCCTGTGTAAAAGCGCGGGCCTCCGGGGTCTGGGGGTTCTCGAAGAACTCGCTTGCCGGTGTAAACTCCAGAAGCCGACCCTTGTGCAGAAACACAATGTCATCGGCGAGACGGCGGGCCTGCCCGAGATCATGGGTGGCCATAATGATTTTGGTGCCGGCCGCATGAAACCCCTCGACCAGGGATTCCACCGCGCGGGTGGCGGCGG
The DNA here is from genome assembly GCA_943787745.1 of uncultured Alphaproteobacteria bacterium. Taxonomy (GTDB): domain Bacteria; phylum Pseudomonadota; class Alphaproteobacteria; order UBA6615; family UBA6615; genus JABJAG01. Next base: position 258,854 of record CALSNJ010000005.1, read on the forward strand.
GATCGAGGCTGGCGGTGGGCTCATCTAGGAACAGCACCTCGGGTTCGGTCACCCAGGCACGGGCCAGCGCCAGACGTTGCTGCTCACCCCCCGACATCAGCCGGGCCGGGCGGTTGGCCAGATGGGACAGCCCGGCCAGCGCGAGCGCCGCTTCGGCGCGTTCGCGGCGTTCGGGCGCGGCGACATCACGAATTCTCAGCGTGTGCAGAATGTTGCCGATCGCCGTCCGGCGCAGCATGACCGGGCGCTGGAACACCATCGCCTGATGCCGGATGACCCGGGACCGGCTGGTGCCCGCGCCGCGCCAGATGATTTCGCCCGATGTGGGTTTGAGCAGGCCGTGGCACAGGCGCAGCAGCAGGCTTTTGCCCGCGCCGTTCGGGCCCAGAATGATGGTCCGCCGCCCGGCGCTCAGTGTGACGTCGATATCGTGGAGCAGGCGGGTGTCACCGCTCTCGAAGACCAGCTTGCGGATTTCCAGCGGCAGAATGGATTGCGGGGCGCTCATGATGGGCTCGTCATGCGAGAGCTGCCTTGCGCGCGCTGGCGTTGTTGACGATCTGGACCGCGGCATTCACCGACAGCGCGATCACCAGCAGCACGATCCCCAGCCCCAGCGCGGTGGCGAGATTACCCTTGGAGGTTTCCAGCGCGATGGCGGTCGTCATCACGCGGGTCGCGTGGTCGATATTGCCCCCGACGATCATCACCGCCCCGACCTCGGCGATGGCCCGCCCGAACCCGGCGAGCACAACTGTGGCCAGCGAGAAACCGCGCGTCATAGATCAGCGTACCCAGCGTATCGATAGGTCCGGCATTCAGGGAGCGCAGGTGATCGCCATATTCGCGCCACAGGTCCTCGACAATCTGTCGCGTGAGCGCGGCAACAATCGGGGTCACAAGGATCGCCTGCGCGATGATCATCGCCGTCGGGGTGAACAGCAGACCGAGCACACCGAGCGGTCCGCTGCGCGAGAGCATCAGGAAGACGATCAGGCCGACAACGACCGGTGGCAGACCCATGAAGGTGTTGAGCAGCAGGGATACCACGCCACGCGCCGGGAAACTTGTACAGCGCGACGGCCGCACCCAGCGGAAACCCGATCAGGCACGCAATCGCCACAGCGCTCAGACTGACCCGCAGGGACAGCCCGACGATCTCAAGAAAATCTGCGTCCAGACTGGCAAGCAGCGCGCCAGCTTCGGCAAAGGCGTGAAAGAAGGTGTCCATGAGTGTCTGTAATTATGTGTTTACAAGCAAAAATTACCTAATACCGAGTGGGTCGTTGGTAAATGCACTATGTGAGGACATTCCGGACGATGTCCAGCCGGTGGCGGGAATGGGGAACCCTCTCCTCCCGGGAGGAGAGGGTGGTGAGCGCAGCGAACCGGGTGAGGTGGGTCGTGGTGTCAGGCGCGTGTCACTGGGAGTTCGTTGCACCCCCACCTCACCCCGGCCCTCTCCTCCCGGGAGGAGAGGGAGAAAAGCCTGGTTCAGAAATCAATTCGCCGGGACCTCCGGATGTTCTAGGTTTCATCCATGACATCTCTCATCCCCAATCCTGACGATCCGCGCCTGACCGAGCCTGTCTCGGGCATCGATCAGGACGGCAACACGGTTGAGTCCCGCGTCGTGGTGGAACGTCCGCTGACCTTGTTTCTCAACGGGCAGGAGATCGTCACCATGATGACCATCGGGGACTATCCCGATTATCTGGCGGTCGGCTATCTCGCCAACCAGAACATGCTGCTGCCCGGCGACAAGATCACCGGGATCGACCATGACGATGATCTCGGCGTGGTCGTGGTCCGCACCGACCGCACCACCGATTACGAGGAACGCCTGAAGAAGAAGACGCTCACGAGCGGCTGCGCCCAGGGCACGGTGTTCGGCGACCTGATGGAAAGCCTCGAGGGGGTGCAGCTCAACACCGAGGCCCGGCTGCACACCTCATCGCTCTATGCCCTGACCAAGGCCATCAACACCATGCCGAGCCTGTATCTCGCCGCCGGGGCGATCCACGGCTGCGTGTTGTGTCAGGGTGATGCGCCGCTGATCTATATGGAGGATGTCGGCCGTCACAATGCGGTCGACAAGATCGCGGGCTATATGCGCCTCAAGGGCATCACGGCGGATGACAAGATTTTCTACACGACCGGCCGCCTGACCTCCGAGATGGTCATCAAGACCGTCCATATGGGCATTCCCATTCTGGTCTCGCGCTCCGGCTTCACCGCCTGGGGCGTGGAGCTGGCCCGCGAAGCCAACCTCACCCTGATCGGCCGCGCCCGGGGGCAGCGGTTTCTGGCATTGGCGGGGGAGGAGCGGATCGTTTTCGACGCGGATGCGGGGGATGCGAAGCCCGACGATGAAGAGCGAAGGGGCGCATCGTGACCGATACACGAAATTTTCAGTACCGACCTGAAAAGGCCAATTCGGAGTATAATTACCGCCAACCATTGTGGTTCTGGTTTCCAGCCGCGGTAGCTGTTCCATACCTCCTAGGGTTACTCGTTCAGGAACTTAATCCAGACAAAGATAACTTGGTCAGCCTCGCTGGTTCTATCCAGCCTTTGGCAGCTCTATTTTTTGTTCCTGTTGCCTTTGCCATTACTTTTTATCGCAGAGATTCCAATTTCGACAGTTTGGGGCGTGCGGCTGGGCCGTACCTGATTGTCGGCCTGCTTATCGCCCCATTGGCTGTGTACCTGACTGAGATGTTGGTTTTTGAAACTGAAGACGCGGCAATCGTAGGGTCCCTTGTTTTTGGTTTCCCGTTCTATTTGGCATACGCGGTAGTTTGCGTGTGCATATTCATCCTGATCTTGTTCAAGCGAAATCGTTTCTGACTGGGCGAGGTGGATGACGTGGTCGCTATAATGGAGTTCTTTTGCATCAGGGCGTACTCGACGGATGCAATGAAATCTAAGAATCTATGAACATCCTCGGCGTCATCCTCGCGGGCGGGCAGGCGCGGCGGCTGGGGGGCGGCGACAAGGCGCTGACGGAGCTCGCCGGGAAGCCGTTGCTCGCCCACGCCATCGAGCGGCTCGCGCCGCAGGTCTCCGATATCATCATCAACGCCAATGGCGATCCCGCCCGGTTCGATTCGTTCCGGGTGCCGGTCGTGGCCGACACGGTGGAGGGGTTTGCCGGGCCGCTCGCGGGCGTGCTCGCGGGGATGGACTGGGCGGCGGTGAACGCGCCCGACTGCGAATGGATCGTCACCTGCGCCACCGATGCGCCGTTCTTTCCGGGAGACCTTGTGGCGCGGCTGGTTGCGGCTGTTGCTGAGGGTGCGGACATGGCTTGCGCGGAAACGAACGGCCGGACTCACCCGGTTTTCGGGCTTTGGCCGGTGCGGCTGCGCGCGGATCTGCGCCACGCGCTGGTGGTCGAGGACATTCGCAAGGTGGATCGATGGACCGCGCGCTATGCGCTGGCTGAAGTTTCGTTTCCCGTTCAGGTGGTGGATCCGTTCTTCAACATCAACCGTCCTGAGGATGTATCTGAGGCGGAACGAATTGTGGCGGATTTGAACAGTTCTAAGGCCTGTTCGTTGTGAATTGACTCTTTGTTGTAGAGTCACTCTAATCCGCGACACAATTACTCACCCCAGCGAGAAATGGGGTGATGCACGCAAGCCGAAATTAATTTGGCGGTGTGCTTTACGGCCCGAGGGAGGGGAGGAGAGTGGAGCAAAGTTTGGACGGCGCCTGCGCCAGTCCAGCGGGATAAAGGGGGGACAAAAAGACCTGCCCGTAGAAAATGCTCTGTCTTAAAATTGTGGGGTCCGGTGTGTTCATTCGCGCCGGCCCTTTTTCTTTTGCAGTAGGCGCTAACCCACCTCACCCGGCTCGCGGCCGCTCGGCACACTCTCCTCCCATGGGGAGGAGAGGGCCGGGGTGAGGTGGGGGCGCTAGGCCCCCGCGACCTCTTTCAGATTGCCCTCGTCATCGACTTCCAGTCCGGTTTCCCGGGCGCGATCGATCACGCTTGGATGCCAGGACACCTTGCCCGCGTCGGGGCCGCCGACAATCGCCAGCATCAAGGCATCGGGTTCGCCCGAGATACAGCGAAAGCCACGATAGATTCCCGTTGGGACGCTGACCACGTCGAGTGGTTCCAGCGCGATGGCGCGTTCCTCTTCGTCTTCCAGCCAGACAACCTCCCAGGTTCCTTTCATGGGGACGAAGACTTCCTCGGTCTGATGCACATGGAAGGCCGGGCCTGACCCGCTGCCCGCATGGGCCTTGTTGTAGACCAGAGAAAACCCATGGGCGCTGCCGAGCTTGGGCTCAAGCGCGGGATCATCCGTATTCTCGGTCACATTCATGCCGATCACGTTGACGATTTCACGTTCATGGCCGGGCAGGCGCTGGTCGAGATAGGCCAGATCGGAGCCGTTGCAATCCGCGTAACGCACGACGTGGCGGGCTTCCATATCGGCGGTCGAAATCTTTGGCGTGGTCATGGTGTTTCCTCCGGTTTGTACGGGGAGTTTCGGGTGGTGGGGGATGGTGTGTCAATTCATCAGCGTTATATCATTCGTCATACGCGGACTTGATCCGCGTATCTCGTCGCGGTCGCGATGTGTGGTTGAAAAGATGCCCGGATCAAGTCCGGGCATGACGGTTAGAGGGTTGCTCCGCTACTTGTCGGAAAACAAATGTCGTCATTGCGAGCCGAAGGCGAAGCAATCCAGGGCGGAGATGCTGGATTGCCTCGTTGGCGCGTTGCGCCGCCTCGCAATGACGTTTGAGGTTTACTCTGCAGCCTTGCGTTCGCTCGCTTCAACTTTCGCCGCGCAGAACTTGAACTCCGGGATTTTTCCGAACGGATCGAGCTGCGGGTTGGTGAGCAGGTTGGCCGCGGCCTCGGCGAAGCAGAAGGGGATGAAGACCATGCCTTCGGGCACGTCGCGATCCGCACGGGCTGTGATCTCGACGGTGCCGCGCCGTGTGCTGACCTGAATGGGGTCGCCGGGCCAGATATCCAGGCGCTTCATTTCGCGGGGGTGGAGTGAAGCCACCGCTTCGGGCTCCAGCGCGTCGAGGACGGTGGCACGGCGTGTGATTGCACCCGTATGCCAGTGTTCGAGCATGCGCCCGGTGGACAGCACCATCGGATAGGCGTCGTCGGGCAGCTCGTCGGGCGCGACCAGTTCGGTCGGCACGAACTTGCCGCGACCGGCTCTGGGTCGGGAAGCCGGTGGCGAACATGATCTCGGTGCCCGGGCCGTCATCATCGCAGGGGTAGGTGACGGCATCTTCCTGTCTCGAGGCGGTCCCAGCTGATCCCGCCGATGGAGTTCATGGCCTGACGCAGTTCTTCGTAGACATCCTTCGGGCTGTCATAGGTCCAGCCGAGGTCCAGACCGTTGGCGAGGTCCTGAATGATCGCCCAGTCGGCGCGGGCTTCGCCGGGCGGGTCGAACGCCGGGCGGCCCATCTGCACCTGACGGTTGGTGTTGGTCACGGTGCCGGTTTTCTCGGGCCAGGCCGAAGCGGGCAGGATGACATCGGCGTGGAAGGCCGTCTCGGTCAGGAAAATCTCCTGCACCACGAGGTGATCGAGTGCGGCCAGACCCTGACGCGCATGGTGCTGGTCCGGGTCTGACATGGCGGGGTTCTCACCCATCACATACATGGCTCGAATGTCGCCTTCGCGGGCGGCATCCATGATTTCGACGACGGTCAGGCCGGGGTCGGGATTGAGGTCCTCGATCTTCCAGAGTTTCTCGAACCGCGCCCGGGCCGCCGGGTCGGCAACGCTCTGATAGTCCGGGAAGACCATCGGGATCAGGCCTGCGTCAGAGGCACCCTGCACATTGTTCTGGCCACGCAGCGGGTGGAGACCCGTGCCCGGGCGGCCGACCTGTCCGGTCATCAGCGCCAGCGAGATCAGGCAACGGGCGTTGTCGGTGCCGTGCACGCTTTGTGAGATGCCCATGCCCCAGAAGATGATCGAGCGTTCTGAAGTGGCATAGATCCGCGCAACACTACGGATGGTCTCGGCGTCGATGCCGCAGACTTCGGCCATTTTGTCGGGTGTGAAGTCTGCGAGTGAGTCCCGCAGCGCCTCATACCCTTCGGTGTAGCCGCTGATGTACTGGTCATCGACGAGGTCTTCTTCGACGATGGTGTGCATCATCGCATTGAGCAGCGCGACATCGGTGCCGGGCTTGAACTGCAGGAAGTGATCGGCATGCCGGGTCAGGGCGTAGCCGCGCGGGTCCATCAGGATCAGCTTGGCGCCACGCTTGGCGGCGGCCTTGAGAAAGGTGGCGGCGACCGGGTGGTTCTCGGTCGGGCGTGCGCCAATGACGATGATGCAATCGCTGTCTTCGGCGGCTGTGAAGGGCGCGGTGACCGCACCAGACCCGATGGTCTCCATCAGGGCTGCCACAGAGCTCGCGTGGCAAAGCCGGGTGCAGTGATCGACATTGTTGGTCCGGAATGCGGTGCGGATCAGCTTCTGGAAAAGATAGGCTTCTTCGTTGGAGCCTTTGGCCGAGCCGAATCCGGCAATTGCATCGCCACCATGTTCGTCGCGGGTCTTTGCGAGGCCCGAGGCGGCAAGCGCGAGCGCTTCCGTCCCAGCTGGCTTCGCGGAAATGTGTCGAAGGGTCAGACGGGTCAACTTCGTCGTCCCAGCGTTTGCCGACACCGTCCTTGCGGATCAACGGAACCGTCAGCCGATCGGCGTGGTGCACGTAGTCCAGCCCGAAGCGGCCCTTCACACAAAGGCGCTGTTCATTGGCCGGACCGTCGCGGCCATCGACCTTGATGATCTTGTCGTCTTTCAGGTGATAGGTGACCTGACAGCCCACACCGCAGAACGGACAGATGCTGTCTACGGTCTTGTCGGCGGCGCCGACGCCCACGCCAGCTTCATCAACCATAGTGGCGGGCAGCAGCGCGCCGGTCGGACAGGCCTGCACGCATTCCCCGCAGGCCACGCAGGTGGATTCGCCCATCGGGTCGTCGAAATCGAAGACAATTTTCGAATCCGCCCCCCGCATGGCCATCCCGATCACATCGTTGGACTGCACTTCCCGGCAGGCACGGACACACAGGTTGCAGTGAATGCAGGCGTCGAGGTTCACCGCCATTGCGGCATGGCTCATATCGGGGGCTGGGGTGTCGCGGCCCGGGAACCGGCTTCCGGTCACGGCGGTGCGATCGGCCCATTGCCAGAATTTGGAATCACCGTCATGCGCCGTGGCACGATCGGGCTGGTCGGCAACGAGCAGTTCGAGCACCATCTCGCGCGCTTTCGTGGCGCGTTCGGCCTGGGTGTCGACCACCATGCCCTCGGTTGGCTGGCGCAGGCAGGACGCGGCCAACACGCGCTCGCCCTCCACATGGACCATGCAGGCGCGGCAATTGCCGTCGGCCCGGTAACCGGGCTCGGGCGCATAGCAAAGATGTGGGATATCCACGCCTTCACGCGCGGCGACTTGCCAGATGGTTTCATCGGGCGCGGCCTCGACCTGGTTGCCGTCGAGGGTGAAGGAGATGCGTTCGCTCATGACGGAAACAGCGTGCCGTGCGGAGGACATGGTTGTCCAGTTTCCAAACAGCCCAAAGTCGTCATACGCGGACTTGATCCGCGTATCTCGTCTCGGTTCGAGTTAAGATGCCCGGGTCAGGCCCGGGCATGACGATTAATGAGTAAGGGCTCTACTGAATTTCGAGCAGTTCCACGTCGAACATCAGTGTGGCGTTCGGCGGAATGACGCCGCCGGCACCGCTGGCGCCATAGCCGAGATCGGGCTTGAGGATCAGGGTGCGCTTGCCGCCGGGCTGCATACCCGCCACACCTTCGTCCCATCCCTTGATGACGCGTCCGGCGCCGAGCGGGAAGGTGAAGGGCTGACCGCGGTCAACGGAGCTGTCGAACTTGGCGCCTTTTTCCCCATCATTGTAGAGCCAGCCGGTGTAATGCACAGCCACGTTGTCGCCCGCCTTGGCGGCATCGCCAGAGCCGACTTCGTGCTCGATATACTGCAAGCCGCTCGATGTGGTGGTGGTCTCTTGTGCGTCGGAATTTTCGGTCATTTTAAATACCAGTGCCGCGACAAGAACCGCCGCAGACATCCATTTTGTGAGGTGGAGGGGAAACATCTAATGGAACCTCGTTGAATTTGAAAGGTGTGTGCCTGGGAAAGCAGGGCCAAGCCTGAATTTAGCCCGGCCCTGCATTCGCCTGAAATGAATTGCGCGTGATTTTAGGTGTTTGCAGACCGCAATACACCCCTTTGACGCGCACTGGTCAGGGCATGGCCCGAATAGCGTCCCATGCCATTGGTTTGCTCAAGGAAATCAAACTTTTCATAGAAGGATTCCTTTCCAAAAACCGTGGTTAGAAAAATCCGCTCAAACGGGAGCCGTTCAAGCAGCCGCTCCATGATCATGCGTCCCGCACCATTGCCCTGATGATCAGGCGCGATGACCACATCAAACACCGAGGCATAGAACACGCCATCTGACGTCGCGCGCGCCGCGCCGACCAACATCTCCCCCTTGAACGCAAAGACCGCCGCATAGCTGCCGTGAAAGGCGCGTGCGATGTCGAACGGTTTGCGATTGAAGAGGTTCGCGTCTGCCATAATATTGGCAAGGCGCCACCAGTCGATGGTGGAGAGGTCTTCGCTCAGTCTGTACGCGTCATGGTCTTGCATGTTCCGGTTCCTGTTTTTCGGAGTGTTTCGCCGGCTGCATGCACAAAAAAACCGCCATGCAAGGGGCCGGCGGTTCTTTTGATCAACTGCGATGTCGTGGTTGTCAGGCCATCATCACCGCACAAAAGGAACCGCTCACGTTCGCGCGTCGCGCGACATGTTTCCAAATCGGATTCATCTTGGCAGTTCGGTTGATCATGGGCGCCTTTTAGGCGCGGGCGCCGATAGCGTCAAGCGTTGACGTTGATCTCGCGGCGGCGTCAACTTCCTGACATGCAAAATCACGGGGGACAGAAGGATGACTGAAGAGAAAGTCGGCGAGTACCTTCCAGACGATCCACGCTACGGGAAGAATGCCGAAGAACTGCGCCAGTACTACAGCCAGAAGCCTGCGCAATGGGTGATCTTTGCGTGGGACAGACCAGATGCTGCAGAATTGCGCGCGGCCCATTTGAAGGCCCAGAAGCAGTACGCCCGCGACCTTGGTGAGCGTCTGGTCGGCTATGGCCATATCGTCACCGAGGACGGATCACAGACCCAGGCCACCACGTGGTTTGTGCAGCTCGATGACCGGGCGGTGGCCGATGCATTCATCGCCAATGATCCGCTGGCTCTTGCCGGCGTCTATGAGCGGGTCGAGGTCAAGCGCTGGTCCAACAGCTTCATCAAGCGGGCATCTGAATACCCGCGAAAAGGTCTCGAGCAGTATTTTTACACCGGCTCGAAGATCGAGAGATGCTGTCCGCTTTTATCGCCGAGCATCTCCACGCTCACGAAAGCTATTTCAAGTCCTTCGAAGACAGCTTCATATTTAGGGGACCGCTGCGCTCACCGGACGGGATGGTCAATGTCGGAACGGCACTGTTGATCGAGTTGCCGGACCGCGCCGCAGCTGAAAGTTTCTGGAACAACGAACCTTTCGCGGCAAACGGCGGCTATCAGGATGATTCCCGCATGTATCGATGGGTTTTCGGCGACGAATGAATGGGGTAAGAAGCCGACTGAATTGTCTTCGGGGGAGGACGTTTTGAGAAAAAATTCATTTTGATCGTACGGGGTTGATGCCTGCTCACGGTTGAAGTGACCCACTTTGGGAGCAAGTTGATTAACGAACCAGTAGACCCCCCTCCGCTGGCGAGTCTTGCTGTCGACACGGCCGCCTGGGAGCTGATCGAAGATCCGATCTGGGTCTTCGACCTCGACCACTATCGCGTTGTCTGGGCGAATGCCGCAGGTCTGGAGCTCTGGCGTTCAGAAGCGCTCGAGGAACTGCAGTCCCGGGACATGAGTGATTTGTCCGATATCGCAAAAGCTCTTCTGGGGGAATATGCGGACGGATTTGCGTTAAACAAAAGTTTTGAAGCGACTTGGACATTGCACCCTCGCAATGCAGAAGTTCGTGTGCGCTATCGATGCTGTGGTGTGTCTGCCACGGATGGACGGACGTTGATGCTGGTCCACTGTATTGGTGTTGAGGGACGTAATAGCCGCGTAACCGAGCGCCTGGATCGGTCGGACGAATTGATCGAGGTTCGAGAGCAGCTTGCCCACGCCGAGGCACGGTATCGGGCATTCGCGGAAGCGGGTTCAGACTGGCTTTGGGAAACGGATCAGGATCAAAAGTTTGTCTACTATTCGTCGAAAGTGGCGAACCACTGGGCTTATTCCTTCGATGACGTGTTGGGAATAACCAGATCGGAATTGATGGAGAAAATCGGTGCGGATCCGGATACGGAAGAGGTGCGCGAGAAATGGCTGCAGCATGCTGCAATTCTGGATCAGCAACTTCCCTTTCGTGATCTCGAGTATGCCTATGATCGGGGTACGGGAGAAATCGCACACGCCTCGGTGTCTGGCGATCCGATTTTCTCAAAGACGCAGGAATTTCTTGGTTATCGCGGCGTGGGGCGTGACATTACGCGACGTGTGCGGGCCGAAGAACACGGGCGCGAGATGCAACGTGAACGCGATGTCGCTGTGACGGCGAATTCTGTAACCAATCAGTTCCTCGCGACAATGAGCCATGAGTTGCGCACGCCTCTCAACGCCATTTTGGGGTTTTCCGAAGTGATGATCGACCAGCTTTTCGGGCCCATGCAGAACAGCAAGTATCATGAATACGCGACAGACATCTTTGATAGCGCAAGCCATCTTCTGAGCATTGTTGAAGACCTTTTGAACGTCTCCCGGCTCGATATTTCGGACGCTAATCTGGATCTCGAACCGATACTCGCACGGCAGTTTGTTGCCGATATTGTGCGTATGACCCGCAGTCTTGCGACGGGGCGCGATCTGCACCTTTCAAATGATATTCCGGATTCGCAGTTTGTATTTCAAGCTGACCAGCGTGCCCTTCGTCAAGTGATGTTCAACCTGATTTCAAACGCGATCAAGTTTACCGACCGCGATGGACAGATTGAAATATGTTGCAGACGGGGCGTGGATGGTGCGACCGAAATTGTGGTGCGTGATAACGGGTGTGGCATTCGTGATGTCGATCTGCCGCACATCTTTGAACCGTTTCACACTGTCGACCCGCGTGTTGCCAAAAAACAGCCGGGAACAGGGCTTGGTCTTTGGGTATGCAAGCGCATTGTCGAGGCCCATCACGGACAGATCTATATTGAAAGCGAATTAGGCAAAGGGACCACAGTCACAGTTCGTTTGCCCGAGGGCGAGGTGCGCAAGATCGAACGACATGGAGAGGTCGCCTGACCGGGCGTTTACACCTTTAGTAACGCCGAGCAGCGTTTGGGAAAGGTCGTGGGGTGTCAGACGTCGTCCGGGAAATAGCGCAAAACGCTTTCCATTGGATTTGGTGCAGCCTGACCCAGCCCACAGATCGATGCGTCCCGCATGGCCGATGAAAGTTCACCCAGAAGGTCTGAATCCCAGGTTTCGGCCTGCATCAGCTTTGCCGCCTTTTCGGTGCCGACGCGGCAGGGCGTGCACTGACCACAGCTTTCATCTTCGAAAAACCGCATCAGATTGAGAGCCGCGTCCCGTACGCTGTCTTTTTCCGAGAGGACGACCACGGCACCGGATCCCACAAAACAGCCATGTTCTTCGAGCGACCCGAAGGCCAGGGGCACATCGGCCATGGAGGCGGGAAGTATCCCGCCCGATGCTCCGCCGGGGAGATAGCCTTTCAGGGTGTGGCCTTCTGCCATGCCCCCGCAATAGCCTTCGATCAATTCGGTGAGGGTGCTCCCGTTGGGCGCTATTTTTACGCCAGGGGCATGAACTCGTCCCGAGACCGAGAAGGCACGAGATCCGGTGTGCCCGTTCAGGCCCTGTTCGCGATACCAGTCTGCGCCCGTTTCCAGAATTTCACGGATCCAGAATACGGTCTCTACATTATGGACCAAAGTCGGACGGCCAAAGACGCCGTTCTGGGCAACATATGGTGGCCGATGACGCGGCAGCCCGCGCTTGCCTTCGATGGATTCGATCAGCGCGCTTTCCTCGCCACAGATATAGGCGCCCGCGCCGCGCCGCAGCTTGATATAGCCCGGCCCGATAATGCCGGCGGCTTCGATGGAGGCGATTTCCCGGCGAAGTATTTCCCGGGCGGCCGGATATTCGTCACGCAGGTATATCCAAAGTTCCTCGGCATCGACCGCCCAGGCGGCGATCAGGGCGCCCTCCAGAACTGCGTGGGTTGCGCGTTCAAGAAACCAGCGGTCCTTGAAGGTGCCGGGTTCACCTTCATCGGCGTTGATGACAACGGTGCGTGGTCCATCTGCCGCGTTTACAAAATCCCATTTTTTTGCTGCGGGAAAACCTGCGCCGCCCATGCCGCGAAGGTCTGATTTTTCGATGGTTGTGCGCACGCTGTCATAGCTTCGATCTTCGTTCACGCACGACTTGAAGATGGCATAGGCGCCGTTCTGGCGTGTGTTCTCGAGAATAGGGTAGGGCGGCAAGACGGTTGCCACGGCGCCGTTTTTGATGGCCTCAGAAACCAGGTCGGGTGTGGCCCGATCAATATGATTGTGGCCGACTTCGACAACCGGGGCGCAATCGCAGCGTCCCATGCAAGGTGCGCGCAGGACCCGCACATCGTCATTTGGGTTGTCTGTTAGTGCGGCATAAAGCGCAGCCGATCCGGCCAGTTCGCAGGGCAGGCTGTTACAAACCCGCACGGTGATCTCCGGCATGGCACCGTCATCATCTCGAGCAACATCAAAATGCGCGTAGAAGGTGGCGACCTCATAGATTTCGACCAATGACAGTCGCATGAGCTCTGCGAGTGCCGCGAGATGTCGTGGCGAAAGACCGTGATAGTGGTCTTGAATCTGGTGCAGATACTCAATCAGCAAGTCACGGGCAAAGGATGTGTCGCCCAGGAGTTCGCGAATCTCTTCAACGGCGGCGGGGTTGACCTGTCGTCCTTTGGTGTGTGGTACCGCGCGACGGCGGCCTTCACCGGGATGATGGAAACGTTTGGGCTTATCCGCATTCATTTCGTTCTACACACCCCGGAAAAATCGTCCACACCGTGCGCCATCACGGTAATGAGGCTGCGCGGTCGACTTGGGTCAGACCAAGCGAATCGCATTAGATTGCGCGACAAGGTTCGGGTCAACCGTGGCCCGAGGTGGAAGGAAGATGCGATTCATGGAACCGACAATCGAACTGCGGGTGGCCGAGCTTCTCGCCTCGCGCCTTTGCCATGACCTGATCAGCCCGGTTGGCGCAGTCAATAGCGGCATCGAATTGATGACGGAATTTGGTGATGGCGTGGACAGCGAGAGCATGCAGCTTGTCAGCACCAGTGCAAAACTGGCATCGGAGAAACTCCAGTTTTTCCGGATTGCCTATGGAAACGCGGGATCGGGCGCAAACATTCCGCTGGGCGATGGAATGCGCCTTATTGAGCCGGTCTGCGCCAATCAGCGCACGACGGTTGTTCTTGAAGATCACACGGCAGGCGCGTTGCCAGGGCCGGGCGTAGATCATCAATTGTCCGTCGTCATATAAATTGGAACAACTGGCGGGCTGATCCAAGGGAGGATCTGGCTCATCTGGTTTAAGATGTTAGGCGGCGTATTTGCGGTATTGCAAGCGCCGGGCCTTCATCGTTTTCCGTTTGATCCTTTCCCGTTGTTGTAAAATGGCTTGGCCCCGCCCGAAGTAGACGTCTGCAGGGGTAAGGTTGTTGATGCTCTCGTGGTAGCGTTGATGGTTGTAATGATCGACGAACGCCTCGATCTGCGCCTCAAGATCTGCCGGGAAGAAGTAGTTTTCCAGCAGGATGCGGTTCTTCAGCGTCTGATGCCATCGTTCGATCTTACCCTGAGTTTGCGGATGATACGGTGCACCCCTGACGTGCTTCATCTTCTTTTCATCCAGCCATTCCGCCAGCTCACCAGAGACGTAGCTGGAGCCATTGTCCGATAACAGTCTCGGCTTGTGCACAACATGGGCCTGATCACAGTCCGATGCCTGCAAGGCGAGGTTCAGCGTCTCGGTCACATCGCTGGTCTTCATGGTCGTGCACAGCTTCCAGGCAATGATATAGCGAGAGTAATCATCAAGGATCGTCGATAAGTACATCCAGCCCCAGCCGATGACCTTCAGATAGGTGAAGTCGGTCTGCCACAGTTGATTGATCGCGGTCGTCTTTTCCTTGAACTCATCAGCAGCCTTGATGACGATGAATGCACGGCTGGTAATCAGATCAAGGGATTTAAGCAGGCGATAGACGGAAGCCTCTGAGACAAAGTAGCTTTCTGTATCAGTGAAGCGTACTGCCAGTTCGCGAGGAGACAGTTCCGGCACATCCAGGGCCAGGGCAATGATCCGCCGGCGAACGTCATCAGGAATGCGGTTCCAGACCCGCGATGGCCTGGGCGATTGATCTTCCAGGGCCTCCGAACCACCAAGCTGATAGCGGTCATACCAGCGATAAAACGTGGTGCGGGGGATACCTAGCTTGTCCAGCGTCTGCTTGATGGGCAGGTGAGACTGCTCGACAAGGCGGATGATCTCAAGTTTCTCAGATGCGGGGTATCTCATTCGTCGTCTCCCCCATCCGCGGTCATGCTTTTTTTAAGCAACCTGAGCTCCAGGGTCTGCTCAGCAACAACCTCCTTCAAATCACGTGCTTCACGGCGAAGGGCTTGAACCTCGCCCGTAGAAGCCGCACGAGCCGTATCACCCGCAAGTCGACGCTTGCCAGCTTCAAGAAACTCTTTCGACCACTTGTAATAAATGCTCTGCGCAATGCCTTCCCGGCGGCATAACTCCGCGATCGTTTCTTCACCACGCAATCCGTCCAGCACAATGCGGATCTTCTCTTCAGCAGAATATTGCTTGCGCGTTGCCCGGCGGATGTCCTTGATCGCCTTGGCGGCACCCGTCTGGCGGGTCTGCGATTTCTGTCTCATCTTCGTTCCCTTCGGTCACTACGATGAGCCAGAAATCCTCCCTTATGAAATCCGGCTAGTTTGTTCCATAGGCGCTGACGTCAGACAGCTCTGACATCGATTGTGCATCGTCTGTCTGAGCGGCGTCGTGACAGTGTGGACCCGCGTCTTGCCTCACTGATTGATGAGGTGGAACTGCGTGCGAAGGTCGAACTTGCCAAGCTTTCGATGATCTAGAACGTATTTCTGGCGTTCGCTGAGAACAACTTTCAGTATTTTCATATAGTTAAAATTTTCCAATCTGAATTTTCATCACAATTTCTTCACGCAAAGGCGCTTGCCGGAGTGCGTCGTGGCGCATATATTCCGCGCCCAAAATCAGGGCTCACCGAGATATCGGGAGCCGAAGGAAACAGAACGTCATGGCGTCCAATATGCTTCCACCAGATTACACTCCGTCCGACGACGAAGACTTCATGAATCCAATCATGCAGGAGTTCTTTCGGCAGCGGCTCACAGAATGGAAGAGTGAACTTCTGCGTGAATCCGGCCAGACTCTGCAAAACATGCAGACCACGACCAGCCAGGAGGCAGATATCGCAGACCGGGCTTCGGTCGAAAGCGAACGTGCTCTGGAATTGCGTACGCGTGACCGTGAACGCAAACTGATCTCCAAGATCGACGACGCGCTGCGCAGTATTGAAACCGGCGATTACGGGTATTGCGAAGATACCGGTGAACCGATCGGCGTCCGTCGTTTGATCGCGCGTCCCATTGCAACCCTGAGCATTGAAGCTCAGGAACGCCACGAGCGAATGGAAAAGACCCACCGCGACGACTAGTTCAGGGTTATAGCGAGACGATCTCTGTCATCGTTTTATATATCCGAAGACCATTTCGTGTGGCTGTTCATGCACGTCTGAAACCTGTTAGCTTTTGATGATACCGGACCCGATAAGAAGGTTCGTCGGCTAAAGGGGAAACATCGTGCGCGCAATGGTCGTCAAGGAATGGGGTCAACCGTTTACGCTTGAGGAGCGACCCGATCCGCAACCGGGCCCCGGTGAAGCGTTGATGAAGGTCCGCGCAGCCGGTGTGGGGCTAACCCTTGTCACCATGCGAACCGGCATATTCGGAGGCGAAGCGCCCCGGATCATGGGGCATGAACTCGGCGGCGATATTGTCGCGGTTGGGGACGGGGTGACCAATATCCGACCCGGTGATCGGTGCGCGGTCTATTTTTATCTCAATTGTGGCCACTGCCGCTGGTGCCATGGCGGACGCGAGACCCTGTGTGAAAACCATGGCGGCTATGTCGGGGTTCATGTTGATGGTGGCTATGCCGACTATGTGGTTCTGCCGGCGGGCAACTTCCTTCCGATCCCCGAAGGTCTCGACTACGAGGGAGCGGCAATCGCGGCTGATGCGGTCAACACCAATTGGCACTGTATGCGCGAACGCGCGAAGATTTCGCCCCATGATGACGTGCTGCTGATCGGCGCTGCCGGTGGGGTCGGGGTCCACGGGATTCAAGTCGCCAAAGCTTTTGGTGCACGGGTGATCGCCGCCGACATTTCGGACGAAAAACTGGAATTCGCCAAAAAGTGGGGTGCGGATGAAGTGATCAACGTTCGCGCGGTCAATGATATTGCCGAAGCAGCCAAGAATCTCACCGATGGCAAGGGCGTTGATGCGGCGGTGGACTATGTCGGTTCGTCAGAGACATTTACCGCGGCAATCGAGGCGTTGGCGACCGCCGGGCGTGCAGTGTTGATTGGCGCCAAGCCGAGTTCGGTCCAGATCGATCCTCTTAATTTGCTGATCCATGAAAAGACCATCACCGGGTCGCGGCATTCAACGCGCACCGAGTTGATGGAAACCATGGAGGTGATGGCCAGAGGCACGATCAAGTCTGCCATCGGCAAACGGGTTCACTTCACCGAAGTGGAGACCCTGTTCGATGAGTTGCAAGCCGAGACCCTCTTGGGGCGCGGCGCGCTGACTTATGACGACTAGCAATATCTGAGTACTCACAAAACCCGAGACGACAAAAGCAACACATTCCAGGAGGAAACACATGGTCGAGTTTGCACTGTCCAAGCGTCAGATCGCCTTGCGCGACAAGGCTCGTAAGTTTGCGATTGAGGAGATGATCCCGGTCGCAGAGATCGGGGACCGGGAGCCCGATCCTGCCAAGTCGTTTAACTGGGAGCTCATCCGCAAGGCCGACAAGCTGGGACTGCGGACGCTTTCCGTCCCCAAGGAATATGGCGGCGGTGGGGCCGACGTCATGACTCTGTCGATGGTTGGTGAAAACATGGCCTATGGCGATCTTGGCATCGCGGTGGCGTTTGATCAGACCTGGAAGATCATGACCATGATCAGTCACCTGACAACGGCGCGGCAGCGCAAGAAATGGCTGCCCCGGGTGATGGACGATCCTGAATGCCTGCTGGCAGCTGCGGCAACGGAGCCTTTGTCTGGCAGCGATTCCATCCTGCCCTACAACAAGCCCGATGGTGGTGTGCGCATGACCGCCAAGAAGAAGGGCGACAAGTGGATCCTCAACGGGGAGAAGCGCTACATCTCCAATGGCGGCCTGGCCAAGGTCATCTACGTGATGGCGCGCACGGATATGCGCAAGCCCCCGCTCAAGAGCATGACAGGTTTTCTGCTGACCTCGGACACACCGGGTTATTCGGTGACAGAAATCTGGGACAAGCTCGGCCAGCGCAACGTTGCCAATGGCACAATGATCTTCGACAACGTGGAGATCCCGCAATCCGATGTTCTGGGGACACCCAACGGTGCGCTCGGTGAGCTGGGGGCTTTGCTCACGCGCTTCGGATCGAATATCCAGGCTGGCGCGACAGTCTTGGGTGTGGCCCAGCGTGCCTACGACGTCACGCTTCAATATGCCAAACAGCGTGTGCAGGGTGGCAAGCCGATCTTCGAGCACCAGATTCAGGCACAACGGCTGGCGCGGATGCGCATGCTGATTGAGTCCGCGCGTTTCTACCTCTGGTATTCAGGATGGACGGCCAATCAGGGGACACCCGATGCGGTGGCGGCTTCGCTCTGCAAGGTCAATGCGGCCGAGAATTCGGTAAAGGTCCTGATGGAAGCTTTCGAACTTTGGGCCGCAACGGGATACATGAAGAAGAATCCCATCGAGAAGCTGCTGCGTGATGGACTGAGTTTCGTGCATTCTGATGGCACGAATGATGTTCTGTTGCTCAAGGCTTCGCGTCTGCTGGGTGAAATCAAACGCAGTGATCCGCGCTACAGCAAACGTGTGGAGTTGGCCGCCAAGGGGCGCTAGTCCGATCCCGATCAGTCGAGTGTTTCGAGGAAGGACAGGAGCGCTGCTGTCACTTCCTCGGGCGCTTCCTGCTGAACCCAGTGACCAACGCCTTCGAGAATTCGGCTGATCCGCTGGTCGTTGCAGTGTCGACCGACATTTTCATAGAGATCGTGGCCCGGAACAAAATGCCGTAAGGCATCCCGGCTGCCACCGATGAAGCAGCTCGGCTGACGGAGCGGGGTCGCGTTCATTTGCGGCAGGTTGTCATAATCCCGACGGGCGTTTCGGTAACGGTTGAGGGGGCCACGAAACCCACCTGCTTCAAAGTTCGTGACCAGATAGTCGATGTCATCTTCACCCAACCAGTAGCCCCCATGTTCTGGGCCATTCCTGATTAGAGTTTCTGGAACAGGAGGGCGCATGTTGAGGGCCTGATGTGGGCGGATGTGATTGTACTGTCTGAGCCACTGGTTGATGACGATCTGGGCCTGCTTTGTTGTGGTGAACCATTCGGCGTTGAGCACCTCGCGGCGCAGAGTTCCGTTAAATCGTTCGTTGTATCCATTCTCCCAGGGTGACCCGGGATAGATCCGGATAGGCTTGATCCCGACCCTTGCCAACCAGTCCTGCATCGCTTCCGCGACGAACTCGGGGCCATTGTCGGAACGGATATATTCTGGAGTGCCGTGGCGCATGAGTAGCGGGTAGAGCGCCTCAAGGACATCCTCAGCTCCCATCCTGGTGCGAACCGCGACCGCTAGAGCCTGACGGGTGTACTCGTCGAGAACTGTCAGCATCTTGTAACTCCGACCGCTGTCGAGCTTGTCGTGTACAAAGTCGATGCTCCAGACGTGGTTCGGATGGGTTGGCCGCAGCCGTATGATCGAAGCATCCTTGTGGTAGAGCCGTCGGCGCTTCTTGTGCCGTTGCGGCAGTTGAAGGCCTTCTTCGCGCCAGATCCGCTCAACCTTCTTGTGGTTCACCTTCCAACCTTCGATGCGCAGCAGTTCGGCTATCTTGCGATAGCCGTAGCGCCCGTATTGCTTGGCCAGCCGGATCAGGGCCAATCGCAGAGCATCATCATCTCGCCGGGCCGGTCGGTATTGCAGAGAACTGCGCGCCAGTCCGATCACCCGGCATGTCCGTCTCTCTGACGTCGCGAGCTTCTGACGCGTATGGATCACGGCCTGACGGACCTGCTCTGTCGTCAGGCCCTGGGCTTTAGGTGGGTCAAGCTTTCCTTGAGGATCAGCTTATCGAGTTCGAGTTCCGCGACGATCTTCTTCAGCCGCACATTCTCTTTCTCAAGAGCGCGAAGTTCCGACAGTTGAGACTTCCCCATCCCGCCAAACCGCTTGCGCCAGTTGTAGTAAGTGGCATCACTAATACCCACGCCACGACAGGCCGACGGCACGTCACTGCCAGTCGACAGCTTCACCTCAATCTCACGCAGCAGCTTGAGTATGTCCTCATCCGAATAACGTTTTCACCCTGGCGCAGGGCGCCACGCAGCTGGTCGAGAGTATCGGAGGCGGTTTCCAGGTCCTCACGGACCGCTTCGAGAGTAGGCATGTTCTATCCTTCCTGTTCGGAATCGGGATTGTGGGGGGATGCGGCCGTGGCGAGATCGCCATTGGCCCGGTAGACATAGGTGAGAATTTCGGCGACAGCAGCCAGTGCATGCAGCGGCACATCACAATCGACATCGACGGCGTTGAGCACCTCGACGAGATCAGCGTCCTCGCGGACTTTCACACCATTGGCAAAGGCCAGTTCGAGGATCTGATCGGCCAGCGCGCCGTCACCCTTCGCGATGATCCGCGCAGGCGCGGACACATCTCGGCCCGGCGCAGCTTTCAGCGCGACGGCAGAGCTCCGCGTTTTAGACGGGTTTGAAGAGGGTGAGTTCGTGGCAGG
Organism: uncultured Alphaproteobacteria bacterium; assembly: GCA_943787745.1. Taxonomy (GTDB): domain Bacteria; phylum Pseudomonadota; class Alphaproteobacteria; order UBA6615; family UBA6615; genus JABJAG01. The sequence goes on from CALSNJ010000005.1 coordinate 279,133, forward strand.
CACGCGAGCTTCTCATGGCGTTATCAGGCGGCCTTTTGCCGCACACCATGAGAATCGCGGATTATGCTTAAGAACAAGTTAAGGCGGCCCCGGAGGACCGCCCTAATAATGTTATTCAGGTATTGGATCGACATGCGCTTCTGGTTGGAGCGCGCGCGCCGGGGCAACTACATCTGGCTGGCGAATTCCGCGACGCAGGCGCGTGCGACCGGCAGATTGGGTTCGGTCTGTCCGGGCATGGTGGCCCAACCGGCCTTGGCAACGAAATCGCTGCGCTGATACTGACGCGCGGCTTTCATTTCTGCGATCGTGGCGGAGAAGTTTGAATCCCGAGCGGAATTCAGCACGCAGAATGGGACCAATGCGGCAACAAGTGTGTCTTCGGCCTGCTCGTCCGCCATCTCTGCGGCGCTGCTGCTGGTGACCCAGCCGCCCCATGAAAATCCGACAACGGCCAATGCGATTGCGCCAACGACGGCACCCATCAATCCCGGTTTCAGCCAAATAGGAAGTGTCATATTGTTTTCCTTGTATTGAAAAAGTGAAAATATTGAAACAATTTATAAAATAATAATAGTATAAATATTGACGTAATAATACGTAATAAAAAGTGAAATAAATAATTACAAAAATATTTATTTGTTCGTTCCGGATCAGGGGCTTGCGTGTGTTTTGGTGTGCCTTTCCTGTTGCGTTCATGAAAAAAGGCGACCCGCAAGGGCCGCCTTTCCACTTAAGTTTTGATCGTGTGGCGTGTGAACTAGCTCCAGTTGTCCTGGGGCTTGGCGCGGGCGAAGTCGTTGACGTCGACGCCGAGCAGCTTGGCCGAGTTCAGGCCGCAAATGGCTTCCTTGTCGGCAGCCGAGATGCTGTCGATCCCCATGACGTGTTCGGTCGGGTCGTAGTCGGCCATATCGAACGGGTAGTCGGTGCCCAGCACGATCTTGTCCGAGCCGTATTTCTGGATCAGGAATTCGAGCTGGTCATTCGCGAAGACCACCGTGTCGAAATACATGTTCTTCAGGTAGCTCGTCGGCGGCTGGTCGATGTGCAGGCAGCAATCCTCGCGCTGGCCCCAGGCGTGATCCATACGCGCGGCATAGGCCGCAACGAAGGCGCCGCCGTGGACGACGACGAATTTCAGGCCCGGGTGACGCGCCATCACGCCGTCGAAGATCAGGTAGTGGATGGCGACGGTCGTGTCGAGCGGGTTGCCGATGATGTTGGTCAGATAATGTGCGCCGAAACGCTCTGACGCAAAGGACGTCGGGTGGAGCAGGATCGGGATTTCCATCTCCGAGCACTTGGCCCAGAACGGTTCCAGCCGCTCGGCCGACAGTTCATCATTGCCGATCTGGGCGCCGATCTGGATGCCCTTGAAGCCCAGCTCATTGGTCAGGCGGTCGAGTTCCTTGAGGGCCATGTCGGTGTTCTGCAGGGGAACGGTGCCGAGACCCAGCAGCCGGTCTGGTGCTTCAGATACGGCGCGCGCGATATTGTCATTGACCTTCTGGGCGGTTTCCTGACCCAGCGCGTCGGGGGCGTCATAATGCATCTGCGGCGGCTGGGGCGAGATCGCCATCACATCGACACACATCTTGTCCATGTCTTCCAGACGCTTGGTCACGCCGACCAGTTCCTCGTGACGCTCCTCGTTCTGCTTCTTGTTGAGTTCGCGGGTCAGGGGGCTGGCATATTTGACCGCGTCGAGGGACATGGCCGGAACATGCTTGCGGACTTCCTCGTCAATACCCTCGGTCATGATGTGGCCGTGGATGTCGAGAGTCAGGGTGTCCGGGCGCTTGAAATGCTCTGGGTGCTCGCGGCCTGCACTGGGGCCATAGGGGCGGATATTGTCGACGTTACCGGGCATGACGCTTCCTTCGATTGAACGATTGAAATTTATACTATTGTGGAATTTGCGGTGTCCCAGACCCGGGCGCTTCGGTCAAGCCAAACCTGAAGATTTGCCTGTTTTTGACGTCAGGCGTTTGCGCAGGTTTCACAAGTGCCGCGCAGTTCGATGATGGTTTTGTCGAGGCGGAATTTCTTGGTTTTGGCCCAGTTGCCCAGCCGCGCGACAATCTCATCATCGGCGAATTCATCGACCTGCCCGCAATCCTCGCAGATCGCAAAGGCAATCGCGCCATGCGGATCGCCCTCGGGGTGGTCGCAGGCCACAAACGCGTTCAGGCTTTCGAGCCGATGGACAAGTCCCATCTCAACCAGCTTGTCGAGGGCGCGATAGACCTGTAACGGCGCGCGGAAGCCGTCGTCACGGAGCTCATCGAGGATTGTGTAGGCACTCATCGGGGCTTTGGCGTTCTGCAGGGTTTCGAAGACAAAAGCCTGATTGCGCGTGAGCGTTGAAAGGTCGTGACGGTGGTCGTGCTTGTGATCATTGCTCATGGTTTTGTGCCTCCTGCGGTTTGCGGCGGGTCAGCAGCCCGGCGACTGGCAACAAGCCGATCAGGAATAAGCCCAGCGCTGCCACCACAATGGAAGGTCCGGATGGTGTGTCCCATTCCAGTGAGCCGAACAGCCCGGCAATTACGGCTGCCGTGCCGATCACGGCAGCAAGAATGGCCATTTGCTCAGGCCCGCGTGCAAAGCGGCGAGCTGTGGCGGCAGGAATAATCAACAGGGCCGTGATCAGCAGTACGCCGACGATCTTCATGGCGATTGCGATCACAAGTGCCATCAGCAACATGAAGACAACGTTGGCGCGTTGAGGCCGAAGTCCTTCGGCCTCGGCAAGATCCGTGTTCACGGTGGCAGCAAAGAGGGGGCGCCAGATCAGCACGAGAACCACAAGGATGATGACACCACCGCCATAGATTATCGCAATGTCCGTGACCGATACCGCCAGAATATCGCCGAAAAGGAAGCCCATCAAATCCACCCGGACCCAGGTCATGAAGGCCAGAACGACGAGGCCGAGGGCGAGGGAGGAATGGGAGAGCAGGCCCAGCAAGGAATCCGATGACAGCGTGGCGCGTTTCTGGAGCAGCAGCAGAGACAGGGCAACCGCGGCGGCGACACCGAACACGGCGAAGGTGATGTTGACCTCGAACAACAACGCAAGTGCCACGCCGAGCAAGGCCGAGTGGGAAAGCGTGTCTCCGAAATAGGCCAGCCGCCGCCAGACGATGAAACAACCCAGCGGTCCGGCGACGAGCGCCACGCCCACTCCGGCCAGAATGGCGCGGGTGAAAAAGTCATCGAGCATGATCATGCTCATCGGTGGGGGGTTCTTCGTGGTGCCCGTCTTCGGGATGACAGTGCTCGGTGACCGAGCCGTCGGCATGACGCACACTGCCGTCAGGCAGATGCATGTGATCATGGGCGTGTTCGTAGACCGCGAGGGTCGAGGCGGCACGTCCACCGAACAACTCTCTGTATTCGGGACTTTCGGCAACAGCCCGGGGGTGGCCCTGACAGCAGACATGGCCATTCAGACAGACAACGCTGTCGGTCCCGGCCATAACCACATGCAGATCGTGGGAAATCATCAGGATGCCGCAACCCAGAGTCGACCGGATTTCCGAGATCAGGTCATAGAGCGCGATCTCACCACCGAAATCGACGCCCTGAACCGGTTCGTCGAGAACCAAAAGGTCGGGTTTGCGGGTGATCGCGCGGGCGAGCAGTGCGCGCTGGAATTCTCCGCCGGAAAGATGACGAACTTCCGTCCCGGCCAGATGCGCGATGCCGACCCGTTCGAGCGCCCCATGCGTCTTCTCGGAACTGACGCGCTCGGTGAGGGACATGAACCGGTTCACTGTCAGGGGGAGGGTCCAGTCGATGGAAAGTTTCTGCGGTACGTATCCGATCTTGAGGCCGCCAAGCCGCCGCGCTGCACCTTCGTCAGGCTTTTCCAGACCAAGAGCGATCTTGGCTGTGGTCGATTTCCCCGCCCCGTTTGGCCCAATGAGTGTCACCACCTCGCCGCGATGCACCTTCAGGTCGATCCCGCGCACAAGCCAGCGGCCGCCACGGTTCAATCCGGCATTCTCCAATGTGACGAGGGGCTGTGTTTGATCCAGCATGGAAGGGGACAACTTGCAGATTGGTGTTGTTGACGTTCATCGCACATGTTATATCATTACGCCAATATGTAATAATATAACATTTTGAGAGTTGATCATGAGGTTTTTCCGCTCTGTCGTTGTCGGCACTTTATTTTCGGTCATGTCGGTGTTGCCAGCGTTTGCAGATATCAAGGTTGTGGTGTCAATCAAGCCGATCCATTCGCTGGTGTCGGGTGTCATGGCGGGCGTGGGCGTACCGTCACTGATCGTTGAGGGGGCAGGTTCCCCGCACACCTATGCGCTGAAACCGTCACAGGCGCGTGCGTTGCAGGATGCCGATGTGGTGTTCTGGGTTGGGGCCGCGCTTGAAACGTTTCTTGAAAAGCCCCTGGAAAGTTTGGGTGCCAATGCCGGGATTGAGGCATTGATGGATATTCCGGGACTGAAACAGCTGCCGTTCCGCGAAGACGGTCCGGGTCATGACGCGGATGAGGAATCGCACGCCAAACACGAAGATGCGCACGAAAATGCGCACGAAGACGAACACAAACACGAAGCCGGACATAAAGACGCGCACGAAGATGAGCATGAAGACGAACACCATCACGATCATGGCGAGTTTGATCCGCATGTTTGGCTTGATGCTGAAAATGCCAAACAGATGGTCCGGCGCATCTCAATGACGCTGGTAAAGACTGATCCGGCAAATGCTGAGGTCTATCGCGCCAACACAGTGGCGGTTCTCAAGCGTCTGGATGCGCTGGATGTCCAGATGACCGCGCGTCTGGCGCCGGTTGCAGATCAGCCCTTTGTCGTCTTTCACGATTCCTATCAGTATCTCGAAGAACGTTTTGATCTGATGGCGGTGGGCTCGATCACGGTTGTTCCCGACGTCATGCCCGGAGCGGAACGGGTTGGGGAAATCTTGCATCGGATTCATGAATTGAAGGCAGTTTGTATCTTTGCCGAACCACAATTTACCTCGAAGCTGGTGCAGGTGATTGCGCAAGAGGGTGGGGTGCGGACAAGCGTGCTGGACCCGTTGGGCGCGGGAATTCCTGCCGGGCCCGAGCAATATTTCTCTCTGATGGGAAAGCTCACCGACAGCATGGTTGAATGCCTCGGGGCGCCAGCCTGAAGACTGAGTTAGTCCGCTGCGCCTTCTTCAGGCGTGTCGACGGCCGGTGAAGGGTCTGTTTCACCAGCTTGTTCGGCCAGAATTCGCTCATAGACTTCGCGCCGATAGACCGACACATCTTCAGGAAATGTCAGGCCGAGTTTGATCGACTTGCCGCGGACATCGACCACGGTCACTTCAATGTCGTCATTGATGACGATGGATTCACCGATTTTTCGTGTCAGGTACAGCATATTTATCGGGCGGTCCGTGTGGGACCGCCGCAACCCCTCCCGTGGCTGAAAACAACTCTACCCCGCTTTACGCTTTGTTAACAACGCGCACCGATACTCAGTGTGTACATAAAGTTTTCGGCAAATTTGCCGTGATTTGCGCTGGTCCTGATTGGGACGACGCGCACCAACCGCGCCACGGGTTTGGGAATGGAATTTAACAGTCTTCCTCTGATGGAGATGATGACCAAGAAGATGTCTTGGTTGTCACGCCGTACCGAAGTCATTTCGCAGAATGTCGCCCATGCCGACACGCCGAACTTCAAGGCACGTGACCTCAAGAAGGTCAGCTTTCAGGATATGGTGCGCAAGGAATCACAAGCCAGTGGCTTTACGCCCCAGCGCACCAATTCCGCCCATCTGGTGGGGCTGACGAGCAACATGCCGTTTAAGGCAGAAAAGGCGCCCGACTCTTTCGAGACATCCATCGACGAAAATGATGTGAGCATCGAACAGCAGCTTACCAAGCTCGGCGAAACCCAGATGTCATATCAGATGACGTTGAACCTTTATCGCAAGCTGTCTGACGTCAGCGCCTATGGAACAAATCAGCGGGATTACCTAAGAGAGGATTTCTGGCTCATCGTAGTGACCGAAGGGAACGCAGATGAGACAGAAATCGCAGACACGTCAGACCGGTGCGGCCAAGGCGATCAAGGACATCCGCCGGGCAACGCGTAAGCAATACTCGGCAGAAGAAAAGATCCGCATTGTCCTTGATGGGTTGCGTGGCGAAGAGACCATTGCCGAACTTTGCCGTCGTGAAGGCATTGCCCAGAGCATCTATTACAAATGGTCGAAGGAGTTTCTGGAAGCTGGGAAGCGCCGGCTTGCCGGCGATACCGCCCGAGCAGCCTCCACGGGCGAGGTGACGGCTCTTCGTCGCGAGGCGCGTGAGCTGAAAGAAGTTGTTGCCGAGCAGACCCTGGAACTGCGTCTTCTTAAAAAAAGCATGATCGCGGATGGGGGAGACGACGAATGAGATACCCCGCATCTGAAAAGCTTGAGATCATTCACCTTGTTGAACGTTCTCACCTGCCAATCAAACAGACGCTGGATAAGCTGGGTATTCCCCGCACCACGTTTTATCGTTGGTACGATCGCTATCAGCTTGGTGGTCCGGAGGCCCTGGAAGATCAATCGCCCAGGCCATCACGCGTCTGGAATCGTATTCCTGATGACGTTCGTCAGAGGATCGTTGACCTGGCCCTGGATGTTCCAGAACTGTCTCCTCGCGAGCTGGCGGTGCGCTTCACAGACACAGAAAACTACTTTGTCTCAGAAGCTTCCGTCTATCGCCTGCTCAAATCCCTTGATCTGATTACCAGCCCGGCATTCATCGTCATCAAGGCCGCAAATGAGTTCAAAGACAAAACGACGGCCATCAATCAACTATGGCAGACCGACTTCACTTATCTGAAGGTCATTGGCTGGGGCTGGATGTACCTGTCGACGATCCTTGATGATTACTCGCGTTATATCATTGCCTGGAAGCTATGTACGACCATGCAGGCGAGCGATGTTACTGAGACGCTGGAGCTTGCCTTGCAGGCATCAGGCTGTGATCAGGCCCACGTCGCCCATAAGCCGAGACTGCTGTCGGATAACGGGTCCAGCTACGTCTCTGGCGAACTGGCCGAATGGCTGGGTGACAAGAAAATGGGGCACGTCAGAGGGGCACCGTATCATCCGCAAACGCAGGGCAAGATCGAGCGTTGGCACCAGACCCTGAAGAACCGCATCTTGCTGGATAACTACTTCTTTCCCGCCGACCTGGAAGCGCAGATTGAGGTGTTCGTCGATCACTACAACCATCAGCGATACCACGAGAGCATCAACAATCTCACGCCCGCCGACGTCTACTTCGGGCGTGGCCAGGCCATTTTAAAACAGCGGGAAAGGATCAAGGTGAAAACGATGGAGAACCGGCGATTGCAATACCGCAAATACGCCGCTTAATATCTTGAACCAGATGGGCCAGATCCTCCTTTAGATCAGACCGCAGATTGTTCCAATTTATATGACGACGGACACGTTGCGACTCACGACACCGGTTTAGTGTCAAATCGCGTATGATAACTTCCGGTTTGCGCCTGTTTCAAAGGCTTTGCGCCTGTTTTGAAATGAGAACAAAAAAAGAACTTTACAGCGAGAACAAAACCGGTACATTGACGCTTCAATACGCGGGTTCGAGCCATATGGCGACCGCGAAGACCTTTTGAATACGGGAGCGACCAATGAGCAGCAGCACACAACTTCGCGTCGTCGAGGACAGTATGAATAACGAAGACCGCAAAAAGGCGCTGGATGCCGCGCTGGGCCAGATTGAGCGATCCTATGGCAAGGGTTCGATCATGCGTCTGGGCGACGATAACGCTGTCGAGATTGGATCGATCTCCACCGGTTCTCTTGGGCTCGATATCGCGCTGGGTATTGGGGGTGTTCCCAAGGGCCGGGTGGTTGAAATTTATGGACCGGAAAGCTCGGGCAAAACAACTCTTGCCCTCCACATCACAGCCGAGGCCCAGAAGACCGGCGGAACATGTGCCTTTATTGATGCCGAGCATGCGCTTGATCCGACTTATGCCCGCAAGCTGGGCGTAAATCTTGATGATCTGCTGATTTCCCAGCCGGACAATGGCGAACAGGCACTTGAGATTGCCGATACTCTGGTGCGTTCGGGCGCGCTCAATGTGCTGGTCGTGGATAGTGTTGCGGCCTTGGTGCCGCGGGCGGAACTCGAAGGCGAAATGGGAGATTCACTTCCAGGTCTTCATGCCCGCTTGATGAGCCAGGCCCTGCGAAAATTGACCGGGTCCATTGCCAAGTCCGATACGACGGTCATCTTCATCAATCAGATCCGTCACAAGATCGGGGTCATGTTTGGCAGCCCCGAGACCACGACGGGCGGCAATGCCCTGAAGTTCTATGCCTCGGTACGTCTTGATATTCGCCGGATCGGTGCCATCAAGGACCGTGACGAGGTTGTCGGCAATCAGACCCGCGTCAAGGTCGTAAAGAACAAGCTGGCGCCGCCATTCAAGGTCATCGAATTCGACATCATGTATGGTGAGGGTGTCTCGAAGATGGGTGAGCTGCTGGATCTGGGGGTTCAGGCCGGGATCATCGACAAGTCAGGCGCATGGTTCTCATACGGAAGTGAACGGATTGGTCAGGGGCGTGAAAATGCCAAGACCTTCTTCAAGGAAAACCCCGACATGGCAAATGAGATCGAGCGCAAGGTGCGTGAGAATGCCGGGCTTATTTCCGACGCCATGTTGGGCAAGCCCGAAGAGTTTGCCGAGGACGGAGAGACGCCATCTCCCGCCGAAGGCGGCTGATCATTTTCTGATGCGAGAGTGTTGAATAGCAAACGGCGCCCCGATCTGGGCGCCGTTTGTCGTTTGGTGGGCATTTTCACATCTCGTGGTGGCCTCGACACGCATTCGGGCGCACGGTACAAACGCTCCCGGCCTTTGCCGTGCTTTGCCCTGCATTCCGGGGCGTAATTCGATATTTACCGGCGTGTTCATATGGCGACGACAAACGATATCCGCACCACGTTTCTCGACTTCTTTGCTCAGGATGAGCATCAGGTTGTTGATTCATCTCCACTGGTGCCGCGCAACGATCCGACATTGATGTTTACCAATGCTGGGATGGTGCAATTCAAGAATGTGTTTACCGGAGCTGAGACGCGGCCATACAACCGCGCAACGACGTCTCAGAAATGTGTGCGCGCCGGCGGCAAACACAACGATCTGGAGAATGTTGGACGGACCGCGCGTCATCACACATTTTTCGAAATGCTTGGGAATTTTTCCTTCGGAGATTACTTCAAGGAACATGCCATTGAGATGGCCTGGAACCTGATCACCAAAGAGTATGGTCTGCCTGCCGACAAGCTGTTGGTGACGGTCTATGCCAGTGACGACGAGGCATACGATCTCTGGGGCAAGATTGCCGGGTTGTCGGATGACCGGATTATCCGGATCGACACCCATGATAATTTTTGGGCCATGGGAGATACCGGGCCCTGCGGACCGTGTTCGGAAATATTCTTTGATCATGGCGAACATATTCCAGGCGGCCCTCCGGGCAGTCCCGATGAGGATGGCGACCGGTTCATCGAAATCTGGAACCTGGTCTTCATGCAATACGAGCAGGTGACCAAGGATCAGCGCGAAGATTTGCCCAAGCCATCGATCGATACCGGTATGGGGCTTGAACGTCTTGCCGCGGTTCTGCAGGGCAAACACGACAATTACGATATTGATCTGATGCGCAGCCTGATTGAGGCATCGGCCCATGCCTCGAATACGGATCCCGATGGTCCAGGCGCGATCAGCCATCGAGTCATAGCCGATCACTTGCGCGCCTGCTCCTTCCTGATGGCGGACGGCGTTCTGCCGTCGAATGAGGGGCGCGGCTATGTGCTGCGCCGGATCATGCGCCGTGCCATGCGTCATGCGCACCTTTTGGGATGTCGGGACCCGCTGATGTTCAAGCTTGTTCCCTCGCTTGTGTCGGCCATGGGCGCGGCGTTCCCGGAACTCGGTCGGGCCGAAGCGTTGCTAGCGGAAACCTTCAAACTCGAAGAAGAGCGTTTCAAGGCGACGCTGGATCGTGGCCTGAAATTGCTTGAGGAAGAAACCGACCGTCTGGGCGATGGTATGGCACTTCCCGGTGACGTCGCGTTCCGCCTTTACGACACCTACGGGTTCCCGCTCGATCTGACAGAAGATATCCTGAAAGGGCAGGGGCGTTCGGTCGACAATGCCGGCTTTGACGCCGCCATGGATGCGCAGCGCGCTGCGGCACGCAAGGCGTGGTCGGGTTCAGGAGAGGCCGCGACGGAAGAAGTCTGGTTCGATATTCGCGACCAGAACGGCGCGACAGAGTTTCTCGGCTACGACACCGAAACCGCTGAAGGTCAGGTCGTCGCTATTGTGATTGACGGTGCGCCGGTTGAGAGTGCGCCCGTGGGCAGCGAGGCCTCGATTGTCATCAACCAGACGCCCTTCTATGGCGAGTCCGGTGGCCAGATGGGTGACACGGGTGAAATGCGTGTGCTTAACGGCGCCCGCGTTGAGGTTGTGGATACCGAAAAGCATCTTGGGGCGCTCCATGTGCACCGTGGAACGATTCACGATGCTGCGCTTTCGGTCGGCGATGTCGTTGAGCTGCATGTGGACCATGTTCGTCGCTCGCGCTTGCGCGCCAACCATTCAGCCACCCATCTGTTGCACGCCGCATTGCGCGATGAGTTGGGTGCGCATGTGACCCAGAAGGGTTCGCTGGTTGCGCCGGACCGGCTTCGGTTTGATATTGCACATCAAAAGCCCATTGATGCGTCGGAGATTACGGCTGTGGAAGATATGGTGAACGCACGGGTTGCCGTGAACGCGGCCGTTGAAACCCATCTCATGTCGCCTGATGAGGCGATCGAAGCCGGGGCCATGGCCCTGTTTGGCGAAAAGTACGGGGACGAAGTTCGGGTTGTTTCCATGGGTGGACCTGCCGGTGATGACCCCAACAATACCGCCTATTCGGTCGAACTGTGCGGCGGTACCCATGTGCGCCGGACGGGGGATATCGGTCTGATCAAAATCGTGCATGAGGGTGCGGTGTCAGCTGGCGTCCGACGGATCGAGGCGCTGACCGGACCGGATGCGCGCGCGTATCTCGAGGCGCATGACCGGTTGCTTCGTGATGCCGCGGAGACGTTGAAATCCACACCGGAATCCGTGCCTGAGCGGGTTGCGCAACTTCTTGATGAACGACGCAAACTGGAGCGCGAACTGACCGATATGCGCCGCAAGTTGGCCGCTGGCGGCGGCGGTGGAAGCAGCGCAAGTGACGACAGTAAGGATATTGGTGGTGTGAAGTTCGTCGCACGTGCGCTCGCCGATGTTCCGCCCCGTGAACTCAAGAGCCTTGTGGATGAACTCAAGGATCAGATTGGGTCGGGTATTGTCGCCGTCGCGGATGCCTATGACGGGAAGGGTTCGATTGTTGTCGGTGTGACCCCGGACCTTGTGAGCAAGATCAGTTCCGTTGACCTCGTGCGTATTGGCGTTACGGAAATGGGCGGCAAGGGCGGTGGTGGACGCCCTGACATGGCTCAGGGTGGCGGCCCGGACCCAACGAAGGTGGATGCAGCGCTTGCGGCCATAGAGGCAGACCTGAAAGAGAAACTGACCGCCTGACGCGGGCGCCTGGAGAGTTTGAATGCGATTTGAAGGCACCGAAGACTACGTTGCGACAGATGATCTCCAGATCGCGGTCAATGCATCGATTACACTCGAGCGCCCTTTACTGGTGAAGGGGGAGCCAGGGACGGGTAAGACCGTCCTCGCCCACGAGATCGCTGAGGCGCTCGGTGCGCCGCTGATCGAATGGCATGTCAAATCCACGACGAAAGCCCAGCACGGTCTATATGAATACGACGCTGTGGCGCGTCTGCGTGACGGTCAGCTCGGTGATGACCGGGTGAAGGATATCGGGAATTACATTGTGCGTGGAAAGCTCTGGGAAGCATTCGAGAGTGAAACGCGCCCGGTTCTTCTGATTGACGAGATCGACAAGGCGGATATCGAGTTTCCCAATGACCTTCTGCTCGAGCTCGACCGCATGGAATTCCATGTTTACGAGACCAAGGAGACCGTCGCGGCGCGGCATCGTCCGATCGTGATCATCACGTCGAACAATGAAAAGGAGCTGCCCGACGCGTTTCTGCGGCGCTGTTTCTTTCACTACATCGCATTCCCCGATGCGGACACGATGACCCGTATTGTTGATGTGCACTTTCCCAAGATAAAACAACGTCTGTTGCGTGAAGCGCTGACGTCCTTCTACGATTTGCGCGATGTTCCCGGGCTTAAGAAGAAGCCTTCCACGTCCGAACTTCTTGACTGGTTGAAGCTGCTGGTAGCCGAGGATATCGCGCCCGAAGAATTGCGCACCAATGACCCGGCCAAGCTCATCCCGCCGTTATATGGCGCGCTGCTGAAATCGGAACAGGACGTACAGTTGTTTGAACGGCTGGCCTTTCTGAACCGGCGTGAGCGTTCGGGAAGCTAGGCGCCGGAACGCGGGCGAGACCACGCCATGTTCGCAGAACTTTTCTATACCCTCCGCAAGGCCGAAGTGCCGGTCTCGGTGCGCGAGTATCTCGACCTCTTGTCTGCCATGGATCAGGGTTTGGCCGAGTATGATGTGGAGGAATTCTACTATCTCTCTCGCGCCATCCTGGTGAAGGACGAGCGTCACATCGACAAGTTCGATCAGGTCTTCGGACATGTGTTCAGGGGGCTGGAGCCGCCGGAATTTGATGATGAAAGCGCAGAAATACCCGAAGAATGGTTGCGCAAAATGGGCGAGCTGGAACTCTCTGAGGAGGAGAAGGCGCAGATCGAGGCCATGGGTGGCTGGGAGAAGCTGATGGAGACCCTGCGCGAGCGCCTTGCCGAGCAGGAGAAGCGCCATCAGGGCGGGAAAAAGTGGATCGGGACCCAGGGGACCTCCCCCTATGGGGCGAACGGATACAATCCTGAAGGTGTTCGCATCGGCCAGGAGGGCAATCGCAACAATTCGGCGGTCAAAGTCTGGGACCGCCGCGAGTTCAAGGATCTCGATGGTGACACCGAGATCGGGACGCGCAATATCAAGGTCGCATTGCGACGTCTGCGCAAATTTGCGCGGGAGGGCGCGGCCGAAGAACTCGATCTTGATGACACCATCAATTCGACGGCCAAGAATGGCGGTTGGCTCGATGTCCGGATGGTGCCCGAGCGCCGCAATGCGGTGAAGGTACTGTTGCTGTTTGATGTTGGCGGCTCAATGGACCCGCATGTGAAGATGTGTGAGGAGCTGTTTTCGGCCGCAAGGACCGAGTTCAAACATCTTGAGTATTTCTACTTTCACAACTGCGTCTATGAATCGCTGTGGCGCGAAAACCGGCGCCGTCGCGCTGGCGGGACGCCGACATGGGATGTGCTGCACACCTATCCGGCGGACTACAAATTGATCCTTGTCGGTGATGCGACCATGAGTCCCTATGAAATCGCGCATCCTGGCGGCAGTGTGGAACATTGGAACGAAGAAGCTGGCGAAACATGGCTTCGTCGGCTGGTGCGCACCTATCCCAATGTTGCCTGGCTCAATCCGATGCCCCAGGATCGATGGCGCTATTTCCCGACAATCGGGACCATCAGCGAGATCGTTGACGGTCGGATGTATCCGCTCACGGTCGAGGGGCTGGACAACGCCATGCGTGGATTAAGTCGTTGATTAAACAATAAAAAATTAAATATCACAATTCTATGGAATGAAATCCGGCAACGTGGTGTTTATCTCTTGCAAGTACACGCAAACACAATGATACCCACAGGAGCCAGACACATGTCTATCACCCGCATTCTCGCCGCCGCCAGCATCGCTTCGATTGCCTTCACCGGTGCCGCGCTCGCACAGACCGCCACCAATCCTCAGAAGTCCGCCAAGGACCAGATGATGAAGGAAGAGATGATGAAGAAGGACGCCATGGGCAAGGATTCCATGAAGAAAGACGCCATGGGCAAAGATTCCATGAAGAAAGACGCAATGGGCAAGAAGTAGTCTCTTTACCCCATCTATTGGCCCTTCGCGCTTCTTCCGGATGAGCACTGAGACCAAGCGACAGGCTGTGGTGGCGGAAATTCCGCGCCTCCGCCGGTACGCGATTGCGTTAATGCGTGATCGCACTGAAGCCGACGATCTTGTTCATGACGTCGTGCTGCGTGCCTTGGACAAGCTTCATCTGTGGCGCGAAGGGACCAATATGCGGACCTGGTTGTTCACAATCATGCACAACCTGCATGCCAATGAGATGCGCCGGCGCAGCCGGATGCTTGATGTGGTGCCGCTTGATGCCGCACCACCGCGTGCGGAAGCTGCCGGACAAGAGGCCGCTGTAGAGTGGTCAGAATTGTCGGGCGCCATGGGAGGCTTGTCCGCCCTGCACCGTCAGGTGCTGTTACTCGTCGGCCTTGAGGGCATGACATATGCCGAGGCCGCCGGTGTTCTCGATGTTCCCGTCGGGACTGTGATGTCCCGCCTGTCCCGTGCCCGAGAGGATCTTCGCCGCAAGATCGATGCAGGCACGCAAACCGCAACCATACGGAGGGTGAAATGAGTGAGGATCGTATATCCGATAGCGAACTCAATGCGCTCGTCGATGGTGAGCTCGACCCCGCCCGTCAGGCGGAGATAGAGATTTCGCTTGCGGAAGACCCCGATTCTGCCCGTCGGGTGGCGCGCTACCGGTCCCAGAACGCCGGTTTGCATGCGCTTTACGATGATATTCTGCACGAAGATATTCCGCCCAAGATTGCTGCTGCGTTTGAAACGCGCCGATCTGGTGTGCCGCAATGGGCCGCGATGGCTGCCGCAATCGCCCTGTTTGTGGTGGGGGCAGCGGGTGGCTGGATCGTGCGGGGAGAAGCCGATGTGGAGCCTGCCCAGCAGGTTGCGGCCGGTCCACCAATTGATACGCAGGAGCTGATGGTGCGCGCCTCGATGGCCCATGTGGTGAGTCATGAGGATGAGCTGCACGCGGTTTCAGCGGGAAGCAAGGCCGAGGTCGGTGACTATCTGGCTGATCGTATGGGCAAACCGGTTCGTGTGCCGAGCCTTGATACGTTTGGCTACCGGCTGGTTGGAAGTCGTGTCCTTCCCGACACCAATGGCCCGGCAGCGCAATTCGTCTTTGCCGATGAAACCGGCAAGAAAGTCTCGCTTTATGTGCGTGGCGAGCAGGCCGACGGCGTTGATATCACCTACGCACTCGCCGATGATCTTTCCATGTTCTATTGGAATGATTCCGGCAGCTCTTATGCAATGGTGACGCGTGTCGATGACGAAAAGGGCCGGGAAGCTCTTCTGACAGCCGCCAAGGCGGTGTACGGGCAACTCAGCCAGTAGCTTTTGTGCCCATTTGCGCAACGTCATGTTACCCGCGCGCAACGGAGTTGTGCGTGCTTCCCCTTTACAGATCGCAGCGTAGCAAGCATACAGTGCGCCGAATTCGGAAATCTCGCCCTGCGGACCCGCGGTTGGCGATTATCCTGCGGAAAACCTACGAATTATCCTTATGAGGGCGCAAATGATTGACCTGATGTCCATCGCAAAAATCGAGGCCGCTGGTGGCGACCTTTTCGGAACCCTGGATGGCCTGTATGAGCCGACGGATGTCCGTCCCGAGGGCTATCCTGATGCTGTTGTGTGGCAGGGCGGTAACTTTGCCGGAGACGTGAACCCCGTCGCGCATTCGATGACAGATGCCTATGCGTTGCTCGGCACGATTGCTGCGATCGACGTGCTTGGCCTGCCATTTTATGCGGTGCCGATGTGGTCCCAGTATCGCCATGACACCAAGCTGGAATGCCTCGCCTGGTTCGGCAATATCCCCGCCACGTCGATCAAATGGTCCACGGCCGGTGATGCCTATGTAAACGATGGAGACGGCTCCAAGGTTGTCGTCATGGGCAAGTCGGGCAACGCCCCGCTGCGCACCCAGGCTGGCGTATTCTGTAACGTTCGCCCCTATGGGCCGATCACGGTCGTACGTTGCATGCCCTGCCTGCCGTATTCACAGGATCGCCCGAAATTTACGGTCAATGCGGAAACCGGGATCGTCCACACCGAGATGAATTCCCCGGGTGTTCAGATGGCCTATGCCAATCGCCTGTTCCTCAAAATGGTGCATGAAAGCGGCAAGCTTGGTCGTGTTGCGATGAAGCCGACTCAGGCCATGGAAGACGGCATCAACGCCGGTCTGCATGCCTGGATGCTCGAAGGCACCAAATTCGAAGTCGGTCGCAAATATGCGGTGAACCCCTATGAAGAGCATCGTGAAAGCATCGACAAGATCGTTGCCCTGCTGCCGGATGACTTCAAGGACGGCATGGAGAACTGGGGTGGCCGCATCGAGCAGCATATTGCCGATACCAACTATGGTCTGTTGCTGTGGGATTTGATCGAACAGCAGGACTGCATTGTTCTCGCAACCGATCTTGACGGTGACCGCCTGACTGATCTTTTGGCCGATGTTTCCGATCCGCTGCGTGCCTACAGCAAACGCGTTGCCGAAAAGCTTGGTCAGGATGTGAACACGGCCGAACTGTGGTCCGACATGGGTTACACGACCGGCAATGGGCGTGACATGACTTCGGTTATGCATCGCATGTCCGGCCCTCCGATTCACGAGCAGACCCTCGGTTCAGCCGATGCGATGCTCCTGCGTCTTCTCGACGGGGACGAATGGGTTGGTGGCACCAAGCAGCCTTACGATCCGCGCATTCACTTCGTGCTGATCCGCGATGCTTATCTGGATGCCAATCCGGGCAATGAGAAGCTGGCGGCATGGCTGGACAGCGCCCTCGACACATTCGACGAGGTCTATGCCGGTGAGCGTCCGGGCTTCCTGGATGGCTACGCCAAGTTGAAGGAAGCGATTACGCCCTGGGGTGAATAACGCCGAGCGGGTCGTTTTCTAAAGTTTGTCACTGGCGAGGTTGCCTGACGCAGAGGCCTGTTGTTCCAATGCGTCGAGCGCCTCTCCGGGTGTCCCGACATAGGTCGTGAGCGCAACGTCTGCTGGCCGTGCATAGTTTGCGGCGGCCATGTCGTCGATCAAATTGCGCAGGCCGTCCCAGAATCCTTCCGTGTTCAGGATTGCTATGGGCTTGTTGTGCAAATTGAGTTTGCGCCAGGTCACGATTTCAAAGAATTCTTCAAGCGTCCCCATGCCGCCAGGCAGAATCAGGAACCCATCGGAGAGCTCGGCCATGCGCGCCTTGCGTTCATGCATGGTTTTGACGACTTCCAGA
Organism: uncultured Alphaproteobacteria bacterium; assembly: GCA_943787745.1. Classification (GTDB taxonomy): domain Bacteria; phylum Pseudomonadota; class Alphaproteobacteria; order UBA6615; family UBA6615; genus JABJAG01. Next base: position 296,444 of record CALSNJ010000005.1, read on the forward strand.
TTCGTGATCTTGGAATGCCCGGCTTCCTGATGCATGAGAAAGTCAGGAATGATGCCGGTCACGTCGCCGCCGGCATCCATGACAGCGTCAGCGATGGCGCCCATGACACCAACGCCGCCACCGCCGTAAATAAGCCGGATATCGCGCGCCACCATCATTTTTCCCAATTCAACGGCAACCTCCCGATGGGCCTTGGGGCCGTCATTCGAAGATCCACAGTAAACACAGATTGATGAGATATGGGGCATGGTTTGGAACATCCTTTATGTCGGCGGGCATTGATTGCTTAGAATCATCACCCGTAATACGTTGATCATATAACAGGAATTTTTCAGGTTGGGCTTGTGAACCGTTCTTTCGTATATGGCGGCATCGCTGTTCTGGTGGTTGGTATTATCATCGGCGCGTATCTGTTTTTTCAACTGCCCGAGCCAGATGCCCCGGTTGCAACGAGCGCGCCTGCCGAAACCGAGACGACAAGTACGGTCCCGGCCGAGCCTGCTGCACCAACCCCGGTCCCGCCCTCCTTTGATGTTGTCCGTGTCGATGAGAACGGAAATGTCGTCATTGCCGGGCGCGCGACGCCGGGTTGTGAAGTCATTGTTCGTGATGGGGACATCGAAATCGGCCGCGTGACAGCGGATCGTGCGGGGGAATGGGTGCTCGTTCCGGAAGTGCCACTGGCCGCAGGTGAACGTCAGTTCTCGCTGTTTGCTGAATGTGAGGGCGCCGCACCTGTGCAGGCTGAACGCGTGATTGCACTGGCTGTACCTGAACGGGATGGTTCGGTCGTTGCTGTTGCCGTGCCACGTGAAGGCGCGGGAGCTGCCGAGGTGCTGCAACGTCCGTCACTAGCGGGTGCGCCGGTGGCTGTTGGTGCCGTTGACTATGATGATGATGGCAACACCACACTCTCAGGCGTGGCAGCGCCCAACAGTACGGTTCGGGTTTATCTGAACAACGAACTGGTTGGAACGGTTCAGGCGGATGAAAGCGGTCGCTGGTCCTTGACGCTGGACCGGCAGGTGTCGCCGGGCTCCTATAACCTTCGGGTGGATCAGGTGGATAGCGACGGCCAGGTCGTCGCGCGCTCAGAAATTCCGTTTGTACGTGCCGAACCGCTGCGCAATTTGCCGGCCGGTCGGGTTGTGATCATCCAGCCAGGTGATCACCTGTGGCGGATTGCCAGTCAGCGTTATGGGTCAGGTTTTCAGTACACGCTGATCTACGATGCCAACAAGGATCAGATTCGGAACCCGGATCTGATTTATCCGGGCCAGGTCTTCACGCTGCCTGCAGCGAAATAGACCCGCGACAGAATTCCTCTATTCCGCCGGTGCGTTGGACGCCTTGGGCGTTAGGTTTGACGTGTCGGAGCGGTTGGCGCGCCATGTCACGAAGTTCTCTCGGGCCATAAGCGCGCTTGGTGTGATGAAGAGCGTGAGGACCGTTGCGAAGGACAATCCGGCAACAATGGCGGTGGACAACTGAACCCACCATTGGGTCGAGGGGGCACCAATACTGACCTCCCGGCTGACGAAGTCGATATTGATCTGCAACACCATCGGCAGCAGTCCAAGCACTGTGGTCACCGTTGTCAGCACCACTGGGCGCAAACGCTGGGCCCCGGTCAGCAGAATGGCGTCTCGCGGTTTCTGCATCTCTTTGCGCAATCGGTCATAGGTGTCGATCAGAACAATATTGTTGTTCACAACGATGCCGGCGAGGGCAATCACACCTATCCCGCTCATGACAATTCCGAAGGGCTGCCCAACGACGAGCAAGCCCAGCATCACGCCGATTGTCGACATGATCACGGCGGTGAGGATCAGCAGTGCGGAGTAGAAGCTGTTGAACTGGGTGACAAGGATGATTGCCATCATGAAGAGGGCGACCGCAAAGGCCTTCATGAGGAAGGACTGCGCTGCTTTCTGTTCTTCGTCTTCGCCGCGAAACTCGACATCGACACGCGGATCGAGTTCTGCCGTTTCCAGCCAGGCCCGGATCTGCTGCACCTTATCGTCGGCGAGAACGCCCGGGAGGATGTCGGAGCGCACGGTCATGACGCGAATGGAGTCGACCCGGTTGAGTTGGCCGGTCCGCAATTGTGCGGTCCGTTTCACGAAATTGCTGATTGGGACCATGCCTTCGGAGGTCTGAATCCGAATTTGATCGAGCTGCGCAATGGTCCTGTCGTCAGTGGGATAACGCGCGACAATGTCGATTTCCTCGTCGCTGTCATCCGGTCGGTAATCGGTCACCTTCATGCCGTTGGTCACGAACTTGATGGCGTTGCCAATCATGGCCACATCGGCACCGAATTTCGCGGCCTCGGCGCGGTCGACTTCGATTTCCCATTCGATGCCGGGCAGGGGACGGCTGTCCTCGATGTCTTTCAGGCCCTCCATCCCGTTCATAAAGGCACGGACCTTGCCGACTTCCTGTTCGAGGATGTCCGGGTTTCGCGAGCTAAGCTGCACCTGAACGGCTTTTCCAACCGGTGGTCCGGCTTCCTCTTTGCGGGTTTCGACAAAAATCCCGGCGAGATCACTGGACCGAGAAATGACATCGGCAAGAATGGTGTCTGCGGGGCGTCGCTGATCCCACTCGGAAAATTCCAGATTGATGGTGCCGATGACGTCCTCGGCGTCTTCGTCGCGGATCGGCAGGTTTCCTGACAGGGAATAGATCGAATCGAATTCTCCCCGCTCGTCCTGCAGCATGAGAATGCGTTGCTCGACCTCACCAACCAGGGCGTTCTTTTCGGCGACTGAGAGATTGCCGCGTGCATGGATTTGAATTGCGGCCTGTTCGGGCTCAACTTTCGGGAAGAATTCAACGCCTTTTCCCAGCGCGCCATAAGCCATCCATGACCCCACCAGCAGCGCGAATGCACATGCAAGCGCAATTGCGGGCCGGCCCAGAACGGTGTTGAGCGCCCGCACATAAAGACCCGTCGGGCCCTTGATCTTGGCGATGTCGAAATTCTCTTCGCCTGCCAGAATGTTGGTCTGGGAATCGACAATGTTGGTCTTTGTGGCTGCGTTGCGATCAATGAATTGAACCAAACGATTGCCGATCCATAATCCCCCCGCGAGTCCGGCAAGGGTAAACAGAACCGCAATGATTTTGCCTCCTGCCCCCGTTGGTTCGCCGAATGCAAGGCTGGCCAGCATCTGGCCAATGGATGACAGGAGCAACGCCCCGATGCCCGCGCTTACGGCAAACACGACCAGTCGCGAGATGAATGCGAAATTCGCCCCCAGAACGGGCACGAAAATGAGTGCCATTGCGAGCGAGGCGGTCAGTGTGGCGACCAGTGTGATCGGCAAGAACTTCATGAATTCGCCGACGATTCCCGGCCAGAAAAGCAGCGGTGCGAAGGCGGCGAGGGTGGTGGCGGTCGAGGCGATAATTGGCCATGCCATACGTTTGGCGGCCATAGCATAGGCGCGCTGGGGTGGTTCGCCTTCCCGCAGCTTTCGGTCTGCATACTCGGTGACGACAATGGCCCCGTCGACGAGCATGCCGACGGCCAGGATCAACGAAAACAAGACCACGATATTTACCGTCAGGCCGAGAGCGTTGATCACGAGGATGGCGGTCAGGAAGGAGCCGGGTATCGCGATCGCGACAAGTATGCCCGAGCGCAATCCGAGTGCACCGACAACCGCGATCATGACCAGCAACACCGCGCTGAGAACATTGTTCTGCAGATCAAGCAGCATGGTGTTTACGCGAACAGACTTGTCCTGCGAGAAGGTGACGTTCACAGCTTCGGGCCAGGTGGCGCTTTCGTCACCGACGATTTCGCGGACACGCTCAATCGTCTCGATGATGTTCTCACCGGTGCGTTTGGAGACTTCGAGAGAAACGGCGGGTTGTCCATCGACGCGCGCAAGGGTTTCGCGGTCCCGGAAGGTCCGGTGGACTGTTGTCAGGTCGCGGAAGGTGACAGTCGCGTTATCTTTGACCTTCACCGGCAGGTTGAGGATATCGTTGACGTTCTCGATCAATCCCGGAACCTTGATCGCGAAACGTCCCTGACCAGTATCAAGAGAACCCGCAGCGATGAGCTGGTTCGAGCGCGAAAGAAGTTCGAGCAGTGCGGCTGGATCGACGGCGTAGCTTTCGAGCAGACCCGGCTCGACGAGGATCTCGACGAGCTCATCGCGGTCGCCGCCGATTTTGGCTTCGAGCACGGGCGGGATGGCTTCGACGGCGTCCTGCAGGTCACGCGCCAGTCTCATCAATGTTCGTTCAGGAACGTCACCCGAAAGTGTGATCACCAGAATGGGGAAAAGGCTGAGATTGACCTCGTTCACGGTCGGTTCGTCTGTGTCGTCGGGCAGTTCGGGGCGGACCAGGTCAACTTTCTCCCGGACATCGCTGATGGCTATGTCGGGATTGAAGCCGGCCTCAAACTCGAGCACGACGTTGCCCCCACCGAGATAGGACGTGGCGCGAATCTCCTTGAGACCCTCGATGGAGCGCATTTCAGCTTCCATCGGTCGGATCAGCAAGCGTTCGGCGTCTTCAGGCGAGATGCCGTCGTGATGCATTGAAACGTAAATAATCGGAATGTTGACGTCCGGTTCGGCCTCTTTCGGGATCGCCACGAAAGAGAAGGCGCCGGCGATCAACAGCAACAGCAGTGTTGCCAATACGGTCCGGGACCGGTTCAGCGCTGCATCGACCAGGCTCATGAAGGACTTCCCGCCGCGATGCGGGCAGCGCCATCAATTGGTGTGACTTCTTCGCCATCGATGACAAATTCCTGTCCGACCGTGATCAGGCGTATCTTTTCGGGCAGTCCGCCGAGCCAGATTCCATCCGGCTGATCGGCGATGATGTCGACGGGTCGAAAGGTGACCTTGTTGTCTGGTGCGACCGTTTTCACGCCCACAATCCCGTCATCGTTCAGTGTGAGGACAGACGGGGTGACGAAATGGGCCATTGTGGTGCTTACCGGGATCTGGATATCCGCCGTCAACCCGTCACGAATATCAAGATTGGCATTGGGAACCTCCAGTTCGACACGATAGGTGCGGGTGGAGGGTTCGGCGACGGAGGATACGAAGCGGACCGTGCCGGTGTATGTTGCGCCGTCGATCAGTGTGACCTTGCCGCTCATGCCTTCCTCGATTTTTGAAATCTGGCGCTCGCTGATGTTGCCAACGACGAGGACCGGGTCGAGGTCCACCACCATTGCGGTGACATCGCCGACTTTGACGTAGTCACCTTTTTCGACATGTCCGGCTTCGATAGTCCCGTCGAAGGGGGCACGGAACGTGGTGCGTGCAATATCGATCTCCATAAGCTGCACAGCCGCCCGGGCGGCATCAAGTCGTGCCTGTGCACCGGCTTTCTCGGTCTCGGAGCGGAAACCCTTCTCGGTTAATTTTGCAGATGCATTGTATTCGATCTGGCGTTGCCGCAGCGTTGCGCGGGCTTCTGAAAGTTTTGCGGGGCGATCGTCGGGGCGGATTTTGGCGATCGGCTCTCCGTCCGCCACACGTTCACCGCGCTGTTTGTAGATGTCGGTGACCTGTCCCTCGGTTTCTGCACGAAGTTCTACCTTTCGTGAGGCCTCTGTACGTCCGGTAACATCAACCGTTTCGGTCCGCTCGATTGCTGCGATATCTGCCACCCGCACCTTCATGACATTTGTGACAGGTTTATCGGTTTCGGCTGTATTTTCGCCGTTGGTCTCGTCGGAGCCGAATTGGCCTGTCAGGATCCAGCCGACCGCAAGGACGGCAAGAACCAACGCGGTGATGACGGATTTGTTCATGATGTTCTCTGCTCTACTCGGCAACAGCGCGTTGGGGGACAAGTGAGGAACCGACGAGCTGGTAACGATTTTCTTCGAGGTAGTCCGCCATGGCTTTTTGCACCGCTGCGGCAAAACCATTCAGGAAGGCCTCTCCGGCGGACTCAAACCCTGTTTCCGCGCGCGCATCGGTGCGTGCAATAACGCCTTCGATTTCCTTGAGGCGTTCGTCAATCATCTGTTCAACCACGGATGGCGGCAGAATGTCGGCAAACAGCATGCGGAACAGGAAATCAGAACGTGTTTTGTCGGGTTCGGTGGGTTCCTGAAGAGCGCCCAGAAGTGACATCCGGCCATCTGCTGTCAGCTTGTAGACCTTTTTGTCGGGTCGGCCTTCCTGGGCAAATTCGGTCACGGACACAAGTCCGTCTTCCAGCAGGCGGGACAGCGCTGGGTAGATCGAACTGTAGCCAATATCCTGAATATGCCCGAAAGGCCCGCTCTCCACGGCTTTCCGGATTTCGTAGCCTGAGGCATCACCCTGGCTCAGCACTGCCAGACATAACGTTTTTGCGTCCATGAAAGCCTCTGTTTACCACAACGATATGTATACAATCCCATATGATATGGATCGTGACAATATATATCGTATTGTAATATTATGGTGCGAAGAGTTGCTTCCCTAAATGCCGTGCGAATACCTGATGTCATGAAATATCTGGAAGGGCCGTTCGGAACGGCGGTTATCAAAGCAACGGAGAAAGTTGGCTGGGGGACTAGGATTCGAACCTAGACTGGCGGAGTCAGAGTCCGCTGTCCTACCATTAGACGATCCCCCAACGGGATAACGGCGCGCTGTTTATCACAACTTTTCAGGGCTGTGTAGGCTTGGAAGATGAATTCACACGATATCGCCTGCTTAATCCAAAGGGCATAACCTATCTGAGCGCCAAACCCGGCCTGTTCGGGGGGCACCGGCGTACAAAAATCTACGGTCGTCTCGATTGCAGAAGCGCAAATGTGTGGATTGCCAAAGGCCATTACACACCGCACCGGGTGTTTTTCCGTGACGCGCAGACAGCGCGATCTGCCGGTTATCGGCCTTGTGCGGTCTGTTTGCCGGATGAATATGCGCACTGGAAAAAGACATCCGCCAAAATCTGAAAGCCCTGCCGGGGTTCGCTGCTTGAGTTCATGCACAAGCCGTGTAGATTCAGGGGCTTCGGCGTTTGTGGCCGAATTCGGTAAGTGAGGCTTTTGTGCGTGCCAATCCGGCAGATCAGAATATTGGATTGAAAGACTCCCGCCCTCAGGGACGGTGGTCCCACACCTATGCCGCGCTCGACCTCGGCACCAACAATTGTCGCCTGCTTGTTGCCAAGCCAAATGAAAGTGGGTTTCGCGTCGTTGATGCGTTTTCGCGGATTGTTCGGCTGGGTGAGGGACTGGCTTCCTCCAACGCGCTTTCGGAACATGCCATGGATCGCACGATCGAAGCCTTGCGTGTATGCAGTTCGAAAATTCGCCGAAACGACGTCACGCGGTTGCGTGCTGTTGCCACAGAAGCTTGCCGACGTGCCGAGAATGCGCACCTGTTCGTGTCCCGGGTGCGAGACGAAACCGATATTCAGTTGGAAATCATCGCACCTGAGGAAGAGGCAGAGCTCGCGCTTGTCGGATGCTCGCCATTGTATGACGCCCCCGAAGATCCCGAGGCCTTTGCCTTGCTGTTCGATATTGGCGGTGGCAGCACTCAGATTACCTGGCTTTCCTTATCAGCCGGGGATCACCCCAACGGAGATGCGGATACAAGCATCCTTGGGTGCATCTCCATCCCGTGTGGCGTTGTGACCTTAAGTGAAAAGTTTGGCAGTGGTGAAGATGCCAACGGCCATGTGTCACCCGAGCGGTATGCAGAAATTTGCACTTATGTTCGTGAACACCTGGCACCGTTCGATGCAAAATTCGGAATTGGTGCGCATGTGGCCAAAGGCGCGGTGCAGATGGTGGGGACCTCTGGCACGGTGACAACATTGACCGGTGTGTTTCTGAAACTTCCGCGTTATGACCGCGGCCGCGTGGATGGCCGCGAGCTTGAGTTTGGACAGCTGGAAGGCGCACGCGATACCTTGCTGGCGCTCGATCGGCAAAATCGGGCTGCGCAACCCTGTATCGGAGATCAGCGTGCGGATCTGGTCATCGCCGGTTGTGCGATCCTTGATGCGATTTGTGACCTTTGGCCTGTTGGTCGACTTCGTGTGGCCGATCGTGGTCTGCGGGAAGGTATTCTTCATGGCCTGATGCGTTCTGCCGATCGCGAAGCCGCGTCGGCCGGGGACTAGTCCAACCATGGCAGGGAAACGGAAGTCGGGTGGCCGTCAGGCGCGCGGACAGGATGGTTCGCGGATGACCTTTGAGCGGGTGAAGACCGCGCGGGGGCGCAAGCTCTCATCGACGCTCTGGCTGCAGCGTCAGCTCAATGACCCTTACGTGCAGGCGGCCCGGCGGGATGGTTACCGCTCACGCGCGGCTTACAAGCTGCTCCACATTGATGAACGTTTTGAATTTCTCAAGCCCGGACTTCGCGTGGTGGATCTTGGCGCTGCGCCGGGCGGTTGGACGCAGGTTGTGGTCGATAAGCTGCAGCCCGATGAACATGACCGGAATATCGTCGCGATCGATATCCTGGAGATGGAACCGATGGGCGGCGTGCAGGTCCTGCAAGGTGATATCGAAGACGAAGCAGCAGTGGCCGCGCTCCATGAAGCCATTGGCGGACCGGTGGATGTGGTGCTCTCTGATATGGCCGTGGCGACCACCGGGCATGCCTCGACCGATCATCTGCGGACCATGACGCTGGCGGAATCGGCCTTTGCGTTTGCGTGCGAGGTCCTTGCACCTGACGGCGTCTTCGTCACCAAGCTGTTTCAGGGCGCGGATGAGCCTGCGCTGTTCAAAGCGCTTCAGGGCCGGTTTACGAAGGTGCGGCGGTTCAAACCCAAGTCCAGCCGGGCCGACTCGGTGGAATTGTTCCATGTGGCGACCGGCTTCAAGGGGCCCGAATAGCCGTAATTTTCGATGCCCTATGCGGAATGCTTGTCGGTATGAGCGGGATGTGTATATAAGCCCCGTCAACTCTCGATCCCGACAAGGCTTCGGTTGACATGGAAATCCTCGACGCACTGACCTTTGACGATGTTCTTCTCGAGCCGGCAGAATCCCGTATTCTGCCCTCTGATGCGAACACGTCGACAAAGCTGACCAAGAACATCGATCTTGGTATCCCGCTCATGGCCGCGGCCATGGATACGGTGACCGAAGCCGAAATGGCCATCGCCATGGCGCAGGCCGGCGGTTTGGGGGTCATTCACAAAAACCTGGAACCCCACGAGCAGGCCGACGAAGTCCGCAAGGTGAAGCGGTTCGAATCCGGCATGGTGGTGAACCCAATCACCATTCACCCCGATCAGTCTCTCGCTGACGCTCTGGCCATCATGGACCGCGAATCGATTTCGGGTATTCCGGTTGTCGCGCGCGAAGGTGGCAAACTTGTTGGTATCGTGACGAACCGGGACGTTCGGTTTGCCGAAGACCCCTCTCAACCCATCGAAGAACTGATGACCAAGGAATTGGTCACGGTCGCCGAGGGCGCAGATATGGGGCAGGCCAAGCAGCTTCTCCATCGCCACCGAATTGAAAAACTTCTGGTTGTCGACGGTGAGAATCACTGCGTCGGTCTGGTGACCGTCAAGGATATGGAGAAGGCACGGGCCTATCCGAATTCCTGCAAAGATCCGCAGGGAAGCCTTCGGGTGGCTGCGGCGACGGGTGTTGGCGATTCAGGTTTCGAGCGCGCCGAAGCGCTGCTGGATGCTGGTGTGGATGTCATTGTTGTCGACACCGCCCATGGCCATTCGATTGGTGTGATCGAACAGATCAGCCGCATCAAGCGCCTGAGCAACCAGGCTCAGATTATTGGGGGCAACATCGCCACTGGCGCGGCGGCTTCGGCCTTGATCGATGCGGGTGCCGATGCACTCAAGGTCGGGATTGGCCCCGGTTCAATCTGCACCACGCGTGTTGTGGCCGGGGTGGGTGTGCCGCAGCTGACAGCGATCGAAAATGTAGCCAATGTCGCTCAGGGTCACGGCGTTCCCGTGATCGCCGATGGTGGCATCAAGTATTCCGGTGATCTGGCCAAGGCAATTGCCGCGGGCGCGGATGTCGCCATGATCGGCTCGCTGCTGGCCGGCACGGATGAGGCACCCGGTGAGGTGTTCCTCTATGAAGGGCGTTCGTACAAATCCTATCGGGGGATGGGCTCACTCGGCGCCATGGCCCGCGGCTCTGCCGACCGTTATTTTCAGGCCGAAGTGTCTGATTCCCTCAAGCTTGTACCCGAGGGCATTGAAGGTCAGGTGGCCTACAAGGGCTCGGTCATGACGATCCTGCACCAGCTCGTCGGTGGCCTTCGTGCATCGATGGGGTACACCGGCAACGGGACCATCCCGGAAATGCAAAAGAATTGCCGCTTTCTGCGATTGACCAATGCCGGTCTCCGCGAAAGTCACGTGCATGATGTGGCAATCACCCGTGAAGCGCCGAATTATCGGCAGAACGCTTAGCTCCTCGCGTCAAAGGCGCATTTCAGTATGACTCCGTCTGCGCGGGTAGCCGCGACCATCGAGATTCTCGACGAAGTGGCCACCGCGAATGCGCCGGCTGACGCCATTCTTGCGAACTGGTTCCGCACCCACCGATTTGCGGGATCCAAGGACAAGCGCGCAATTCGTGAGCTGGTCTATCGCGATCTGCGCAAGGGCGCATTGTTGCGCTGGATGAGTGCCACGCTGGACGCGGATCCGGAATCCGCACGTGTCCGCACGATTATCGCAAGCGAGCAGGAAGGTGCCGGCACGGCGGTGTCGCGCTTTGACGGCAAAGGCTACGGTCCTGAGGTGTTGAGCGAAGCCGAGATATCACTCGTGGAACGTCTTCACAGCGCCGACAAGGCCCCGATGCCCGATTGGGTGCGTGCGGAGTGTCCTGAAGAGCTTTACAGCCTGCTGGCAGCCCAGTGGCCTCAAAGCGTGCAGGAAGAGGCACAGGCACTCAACGAACGCGCACCGGTCGACCTGCGGGTCAACACCATGCGTTTGAATGTCGAAGCCGCACGCGCGGCGCTTGCCGAAGCCGAATATGAATGTGTGCCGACTTCGTTCAGTCCGATGGGGTTGCGCGGCAATGCGCATACGAATTTCTCGGGTCTGGAACCGTTTCGGAAAGGCCTCGTCGATCCGCAGGATGAGTCCAGCCAGCTTGTGACCATGATGGTGGATGCCAAGCCCGAGATGAAGGTGATCGATCTTTGCGCCGGCGCAGGCGGCAAGTCGCTCGCGCTTTCGGAAATGATGCAAAACAAGGGTGAGATCGTATCCTGCGACAGCTCGGCTTCGCGTCTCTCGCGTATGGAATCGCGTCGCGAAAAGCTTGGCGCGGCCAACATCCGGACATTGCCGGTCGAAGACGGCGTCGTTCCCGACGGTCTGGAGAATTGGGCCGACCGTGTGCTCGTGGACGCGCCCTGCACCGGCAGCGGAACATGGCGACGCAGTCCGGAGCTGCGCTGGCGGACAACGCCGGCCGATATCGCCGCCTACGTGGCGACCCAATCGGGTTTGCTGGCAACCGCGGCGAGCATGGTGCGCCCGGGTGGCCGCCTGATTTATGCTGTGTGCTCGATCTTTGATGCTGAAGGCCGTGACGTGGCTCACGACTTTGAAACCCACAATGCCGGGTTTGCCCGGGTGCCTGTTGCCGATGTTCTGGGGCCGGAACTGGGCGGGCGCCTTAAGGCGAAAGGTGACCTCGTGCTGACGCCCCATCGCCACCGCACCGACGGCATGTACGCTGCCGTGTTTGAGCGGATCGCCTAGAACGCTTGGCCTAGTCTGCCTGTGGCGGGATTGCGCCGGACTGAACGGCCAGCAATTTCCAGCTTTCACCCGCACGTACCCACACCGCCAGGATTCGGTTGTCGAGGTGATGCATGTTCCCGCGAATCTGGACGTCTGCGACCATGTGGCAGAAACTCATGGCGATGTTGTCATGGATTTTCACCGTGTGGTCGTCGAAGGAGAGCGCTTTGTAGACAACAGAGCCGCTGCCGACCCCGTCGAGATAGACCTGCTTGGTGTCCATGCCGCCGGTGGAGTGGGCATAGGTCAGTTCGCCGTGCATCAATGTATCGAGCGTGGTCGTGTCTGCGGCCAGCATGGCGGCCTGGCGACGGCTCTCGAGTTCGCGGATTTCGTCTTCGGCGCTCATATTCCCATTTCCCTTGTTGAACTGATTTGTGGATAGCTTAGACCGTCTGGTGGATTTCGGTCGATATCCGTGATGCACATGGCCACGGAATCGGCTATCAGACTGTATGTCCACCTCATTCCCCATTTCCGAAAAAATCCTGATCATCGATTTCGGCTCGCAGGTCACCCAGCTGATCGCGCGGCGTATCCGCGAAGCGGGCGTCTACAGCGAAATCCACCCCTGTTTCCGTATCGACAAGGCCTTCCTGGACGAATTTGAGCCCAAGGCGATTGTCCTGTCGGGCGGTCCGGCCAGCGTCATGGCGGAGGGCGCGCCGACGGTTGATCCACTGGTCTTCGAACTTGGCATACCGGTGCTCGGCATTTGTTATGGCCAGCAGCTGATGTGTTACATGCTCGACGGCAAGGTTGAGGATTCCGACCATCAGGAATTCGGCCGCGCTGCGCTGGAGATCGGCGATGGCTGTGATCTGTTCGAGGGCGTCTGGGCGGTGGGCGCGAAACCCCAGGTCTGGATGTCTCATGGCGATCGTGTCACAGCCCTGCCGGAAGGTTTTCGGGTGGTCGCGACAAGCGGCGGCGCGCCCTTTGCCGCGACGGCGGATGAGACCCGGCATTTCTACGGTGTCCAGTTCCACCCGGAAGTCGTGCATACACCCGACGGTTCGCGGCTGCTCCACAACTTCGTGCGTAAGATTGCAGGGTGCAGTGGAAGCTGGACCATGGCGGCCTACAAGGCGGCAGAGATCGAGAAAATCCGCGAACAGGTCGGCGACAGCCGGGTGATCTGCGGCCTGTCAGGCGGGGTCGATTCCTCTGTTGCCGCCGTCCTGATTCACGAGGCCATCGGCGACCAGCTGACATGTATCTTTGTCGATCACGGTCTGCTGCGCATGAACGAAGCCGAAGAGGTCGACAAGGTCTTTCGCGAGCGGTTCAACATTCCGCTCGTCACGCGGGATGCGTCCGACATGTTCCTCGACCAGCTCGAAGGCGTTGATGACCCGGAGAAAAAGCGCAAGATCATCGGCAGCACCTTCATCGATGTCTTTGATGAAGAGGCGGCCAAGATCGGCGGCGCGGACTTCCTGGCTCAGGGCACGCTTTATCCTGATGTGATCGAATCCGTCAGCCCGTTTGGCGGGCCGAGCGAGACCATCAAGTCTCACCACAATGTGGGTGGCCTGCCCGAGCGCATGAACATGAAGCTCGTCGAACCCCTGCGCGAGCTCTTCAAGGACGAGGTCCGTGATCTGGGGCGCGAGCTGGGTATTCCCGAAGAGATCGTGGGGCGGCACCCGTTCCCCGGCCCGGGGCTGGCGATCCGCATGCCCGGCGCGATGTCGCGCGACAATCTGGATATCCTGCGCAAGGCCGATGCGATCTATCTCGACGAAATCCGCAAGGCGGGTCTCTACGATGAAATCTGGCAGGCCTTTGCCGTGCTGCTGCCGGTCCGCACGGTCGGGGTCATGGGGGACGCACGCACCTATGAATTTGTCTGTGGCCTGCGCGCGGTCACCTCAACCGATGGTATGACCGCCGACAGTTATCCCTTCGAACACGCCTTTGTCTCGGCCGTGGCCACCCGCATCATCAACGAAGTGCGCGGCATCAACCGGGTCGTCTACGATGTGACGTCGAAGCCCCCGGGCACGATTGAGTGGGGAGTAAAATATACTCACTAAGTCATTGATTAATAACGATACTATGACTTAGACAAGACTTTAACAAAACACCTAAGCCGTTGACTGCGCTGGGCTTTGGCATTCAGCCCTCGGATACAGGCCACCAGCACCGGAAAGCATCATCCCTATGGAGGTCAAAAGAATGATGCACTAACATTCGAAACGGACCAGTCAGTGGGGGCAGGTCAAAGAACTGGGCAAGGACCTTGCTCGGTGGAGCCAGGGAAAACAATTATGCGAACAGCACTTTTACTAATTCCGAACTTGGTTTTGGCCAGTCAGCTTTTCTGGACGAACCTAGCCTCAGCTGCGTCAGGGCCCTTAGCAGAAGGCTTTGGTAGAGATGCTTGGCTAGACAAGCTGCACGTCGTCGGCGGGGTGGTTTTGCTAGTTGCAGCTCTTACTGTGTTCTTGGTTTTAATGATTCTGAAGTCGAGATAAAGACATGAATTATACATTAAAACGATTTGAAAAATTTTTTAGTTTTGAATCAATTAATATTAGGATCGTCCTTTTAACCGCTTTTATATCTTATTTGCTTCAAATAAATGCGATTATATCTGGAGAGCCCCTATATCTAATAGCTATTTATACGCTTCTCCCATGGATACCCCTATGTCTCTTTGAGGGCATATGGAAAGTTCAAAATTATGCTGCCGTAGCGTTGCTTGGTCTTTTTACAATCCTTCAAATTGGGCATTTTGCGGAACACCTAATTCAGGTCCTACAAATTGAGTTGGGAAATGGAACCGTTGCTTGCCCGCCACCCATAGATAATGCGGTTAACGCTGCACGGGGGGTTGCGCTCGGTTTGCGGGACGCGGCCCTCACTCCGTCGTTCTACAGCGTCGAATCAATCATCAAGCCGGGGGCTGGTGGCCAACCAATCCTTGGCCCCGACGGCACCTTGGTCTCCGGTCCTGCGGCATGCGCGGTCTTCGGTCAGTTAGACCTCGAGATTGTGCATCTTGTGTGGGAATTGTTTGGCCTTTTTGGTACCGCATTCGTTTTATACTATTTTAGAATAAATATATTTTTATGGATCGCTTTTGCTGGGCTCTGTTGGCACGCGCTTGAACACCTCACGATTACTTATTTTTATTATTTTGATCAAGAGCGGTTATGGGATGGTTTTCGGCAATTGTGGGCCACTTATCCAGCGCAGGGGAATTCATACGTTGCACATGCAGCTGGACAGGAAGCGGCGAAGCTCAATTTTTATGAGGCCGGGGGAAAATTCGGGCTCATGGCTAAACACGGGATGTTTGAGCAATTAACTGGCTTTTCTGGAATGCCAGGCCGAGCTCATTTGCATATGGGTTATAACCTTTTCATTACTATTCCTACGGTCCTTGGTTTCCTGTGGGAATTTCGAACGATTTCAAATAAATATATACAGATGGCTTTTTCGGGGCTATCTAAAAATGATATCGCAAAATTGACCCAAGAGGTGAGGATTTCAAAATTTGGTAAGGATGATATTGTTTTCAATCAGGGCGATATAGCTGATAAGTGCTATATTATTTCTCGTGGCAAAGTTGACGTTATTATTCAAGGCAGTTCGGGCAGTGAAAATGTCATCGCGCAGCTAGGTGTCGGGCAGATTTTCGGAGAAATCGGCATTCTTGACCAAGATGACTCGAGAAGGACAGCAACAATTCGTGCCACAACTCGACTGGAGTGTTTAGAAATAAATGCCGAAACTCTAAAAGATTTAGCATCTGGTTCTGGCGGACGATTCTCTTCTGAAGAAACAAAGTCACAACTGATCGACCTTGTCCTGGAGCGAAAAGATGACCTTTTATCTAAGGCCCAATAAATTCGAGTTCAATGAAAAGCCTTCGCCGCGATTAATATTTTTATTAATCTTAGCTACCGGTTTTCTTTTCGTCTCTTCAATTCCGATGGTCTCACTTTTAATTATGGGTGTGAAATTTTTTGGCGAGCTTAGTGGTGTATGTAATAACTCGGGTATTGATGTTTTAGTATACCCGAGATTTGCTGTGCTGATTTTGTTGGGATTAGTCTTATTAATGTCTCTAGTAATTTTATTTTTGCTGAGGGGTTTTGTTAATATATTGTCTGCTTAATCCTCTTCATATGCACTCACGATATGTTCATCTAAACCCAAGAGCGACCAAAACCCTGACAATAACAATGCCTTGGAGATCATGACGTTAGGCAGGACAGATGATGGAATATGCAATTGTTCATCTGTCGCTGTGGGCTTGGCTGCTAAATACCAGCATGAGAATCACGGAACTTGGCATCAACACGGCCGCGTGGCGCAATAGCATCAGGGGGCGTGCCAGCACGGCTGAGATCGATCGTATCCAGCAGGACATGGAGGACGAACAGGAGCACGGCGCCGTACCCGTGACAGCTGCCAATACGGCGCTGGCGAGACACGCAACTGCGCAGGACTTGGAGCATGCCCTCAAAAAGCTGCTGCCTTTCCAGTCCGCAAAACAATCCCCCCAGCCACACGTCCCGCACGCATCAGCCGCTGAGCGAGCGCGGGGTGCGCAAGATGGCGCAGGCCGCAGTCAGGAAACGCTCAAAATAACCCAGTTATTCAGGGATTTTTGGGCGAGTTAGATAAATAACTGCACATAGCGGACCCATTGAGCGAGAGCTCCGCATCGAGATTGTGCTGTAACCAGTGACCGTCAGATTTTTGCGTATCCGTCCCCAGTGCCGTGGGTGTTGATTAGCGGCAGTCCGTTGAAGCCATGCGGCACACTGTCACCTGAAAGTGCTGCTTAAAAATCGTTGCTGGTTGGGTAAGGAACAGAGCCCAGGCTGAGGATCAAAATCCAGCTGACAAACGTGTGGACCTCAACTCAGCGAAACACCAAAGCGTCACTCCAGCGGATGGGTGACGTATGGCCCTAATCTAGCGAAACCAGACCAATACAAACCCATTCAGAGTTCAATTATTCTTCGCAGTTTAGAGATAGAAGATCGTCTCAGCATAAGTTCAGCGAGCTCTGCGAGCTGTGACTTATGCGCAAGACATGTCGTCGTAAGACGACATTTATGAAGCCCGTATATGCCGTTGGATAAATAAGCACATGCACTTAGTGCACTAACGGGAGACACGCCATGTTAAGCAAATACGTGGAGATGACCTGCCCCCACTGACTGGTCCGTTTTGAATGTTAGTGCATCATTCTTTTGACCTCCATAGGGATGATGCTTTCCGGTGCTGGTGGCCTGTATCCGAGGGCTGAGTGTGGGCGCTTCGTGTTGTAGTGCCGTCGCCACTGCTCAATGACGATCCGGGCTTCCTTCAGGCTGTAGAAGATCTCTCCGTTCAGGAGCTCGTCGCGGAACCGGGCATTGAAGCTCTCGCAGTATCCGTTCTCCCAAGGTGACCCCGGTTCGATGTAGGCGGTTTGGGCACCGACAGCCTTGATCCATTGCCTGACCGCATCCGCGATGAACTCCGGTCCGTTATCCGATCGGATGTA
>CALSNJ010000006.1 GCA_943787745.1 uncultured Alphaproteobacteria bacterium
CCTTGGCGCGCCCGGGAAGATTCGAACTCCCAACCTCCTGATCCGTAGTCAGACGCTCTATCCAGTTGAGCTACGGGCGCTTCGCCAAAGGCGCGCGGAAGCTAATCAATCGCTCCTTGGAAAGCAAGACCTCCGAGCCGCTTCACAACGGTTAATATTTCGCGCATAAATCCGGGCTAAAAGCCGCTTGCCGCGAGTCCACCCAATCGGTAACATCGCGCGCAACCGATTGGCTAATCAGCAAATTTTGCGCTTCCGCAGCGTGGGCCAGCCTGTTTTGGGCAAGCGCAGGGGCACCGAGGGACAAGGGATCGGATGAAAACGAAACGTACCTGGTCGGCAATTGCCGGCGTAGCACTCCTGTTGGCGGGCTGCGAATTCACCGATGATGCACTCATTCCATCACTGACCGGAGACGATCCGGCCGGTGGCGAACGCATTGCGATTCCGCCGGGCGCCTCCGAAGGCAACCAGCTCCCCACACTTGGGGCGAACACTTTTGAGCCGGGTGGCGTGACCGCAGGTCAGCCGACGGGGACGGAAGTCGGACGCCGTGTGGACCGCTTGCGCGACGACCTTGGTCGTTTGCAAACAAGCGTCAGCAATGACAATTCTGAGCTTCAGACCCTGCGCCAGCAGACCATCAGCGACGCGCGCCGCTATCAGGATCTGATGGCTGACATTCAGTCGCGCCTGCAGGTGGGCACCACGCCGGGCAACCCGACGGTTGTTGCCGCGTGGACCGAATCCCAGACAACCCTGGACCGCATCGCCGACAGCGTTGGCCAGATGAACGCGCTCTCGAACAAGGTCGCCAATGACAGCGCCCTGTCCGCCTTCATTCTGGAATCCGTGCGCGCCACTTATGGCCTGACCGGTGCTGTTGATGAAGATCACCGTCAGCTTGCCGTACTAGAGGACGAAGTGAACCGCACGGTCGTTCTCATTGACCGCCTGCTGAACGAGTTGAACGAAGACGTCGCCCGCCAGACAAACTATGTCAGCCGCGAGCGCGCCGACCTCACCGTCATGTCGGTCGCCGTCAAGAATGGCGAATTGTTCGGCAGCAGTCTGTCCAACCGGGCCTTCGGCAATGCCGCGCCGATCCGTGGTGCTGGCAACACGGTTGGAAATCTGGGCAATCGTCGCCCGCTCGTCGTGATCCGCTTTGATCGTCCGAACGTGCCGTATCAGGAGCCCCTGTTTACAGCCGTGCGCGAAGCCCTGAACCGTCGTCCGGGCGCCGTCTTTGATGTCGTCTCGATCGTGCCTCAGCGCGGCACACCGGCGCAGGTCGCTCTGAATGCCAACCAGGCCCGGCGCAATGCCGAGCAGGTTGTTCAGAACCTGACCCAGATGGGCCTGCCCAGTGACCGTCTGTCACTGAGCTCCACGTCAAGCGGAACTGCCGTCAACAACGAGGTTCGCATCTACGTCCGCTAGCGGACGGTGATGCAACGTCGTCAGACGTCGCGCGCATCAAGCGCGCGATCGAACTCCACCAGTTGCGCAGTCACCCGGCCAAGGATCGTATCGGCCGGGTAATTGCCGTTTGCGTCTGGTGTTCCTGCCGCAATGCCTGTGAACAGTTCAATCACCTCGTCCACATGGGCGGCCGAGTAAACATGGAACTGGCCGGCGGCAATGGCTTCGGCAATGTGATCATCCAAAACCAGACCCTCTTCATTGGCGCGCGGGAAGACCACACCCTGTGTCCCGGTCAAGGCGCCGGATTCAACGCAGGTCCGATAGAAACCTTCCGTCTTGTGGGTCAGTCCTCCGATTGCCTGAACGTCACCATGCTGGTTCATGGAGCCCGTGACGGCCAAATCCTGTCGCAGGGCTACGCCCGAGAGGTCAGACAGGATCGCAAGAACTTCTGCAATCGACGCACTATCACCATCGACCCCGCCGTAACTCTGTTCAAAGGTGATGGAGGCGTTGAAGGACAAGGGAATACGTCGGGCCAACAAGCCCGACAGGAACCCCTGAATGACCAGCGCACCCTTTTGCTGGATGGGGCCCCCCATCATTGTTTCCCGCTCGATATTGGTCACGCCGCGACGCCCGACCGAGGTCTGCGCGCTCACCCGTGAGGGGGCTCCAAAGGCATGATCCCCCATATCACGAACCGTCAGCCCGTTGACCTGGCCCACAGCTTCTCCCGTGGTCGCAATCATCACCCCGCCGCGCTGGATCTGTTCCTGAACACGATCTTCCATGCGGGCATTGCGGGTCCGGCGGCTTGCCCGTGCCGCACGAATCGCGTCGCGGTCGATTTGCTTGTCACCATCCGCACGCGCGGCATAGATGGCTTCATTCACAATATCTTCGACCAGCTCGAAACGGGCCGATAACCTCTCCCGGTCATCTGCCAGTCGTGAGGCATAGCCCAGAAGATAGTTGATCGCGTCTGGCGTGCATGTGGTCGCGCCATGTTTGTTGGCAAAGCCCTGCAAGAGGCCGGCATAACAGGCCAGATTTTCCGGCGTCGCCTCCATCTCGGCATCGATCTCGGCTTTCACTTTGAAATAGGCCTGATACTCGGGATCGACGGAAAAGAATGTGTAAAACCATTTCGGCGCACCAACGACGACGACTTTGACGTCGAGAGGCACCGGGGCAGGTTTCGGCGCTCCAGCCACGGGCACGCCGCCCGAGCGATACTGCTCTTCCATGCGAATGACGCCGTCACGCAACGCGCCCTTCAGGTGCTCCCAGCTTCCGCCCTGTGCTGCGATCGCTTCGGCCCGCACCACGAGAACGCCGCCATTGGCGCGGTGCAATGCTCCAGGCTGCACCAGTGAAAAATCCGTCTGCAGAACGCCGCCAACCTGACGATACTCGATCCGACCAAACAAGTTTTCGTAGGTCGGGTTTCCTTCCAGTACGATGGGCGGCCCCGATACATCTGCATTGTCGACGAGCAGATTTACGGCATAGCGCTCCTCAGGAGATGGCTTGGGCGGACGCGGCATGCCAGGTGGCAATTCGGGTCCATCCTCGGCATCGCGGAAATACTCGATGTTTTCGATCACATCCACACGAAATGCGACCAGCCAGCGATTCAGACTCGCATGATCCTTGAAGCGTGCCGTCAGTTCATCAATCAATCCGCTGACCGCATTCTCCGCGACGCTGTTGTTGAGTTCTCGCACCTGTTCGACAAGCTTGGTCTGATGTCGCGCCGCATCGCGGTTAACCTCAGCGAGCATCTGACCGACTTGCTGCCCGGCCTCTTCCATCGCCTTTCGTTCTGTCTCTGGAAACTCGGAAACATCACGCGGCTTTCCATCATCTCCCAGCGCAACAACCATCAGACCCTGCGGAGACTGGACCAGTGACAGACCGACTTTCTCTGCAACCGCACGGGCGGCTTCTATTCCTTCACTGACCTGTCCGCGCATGGTCGTTTCAAGATCATTCAGGCTCTTTTGATATTCGCTCTGTCCGAAAGCGTGATGCAAAGCCTTGCGCAGCTGGGGCACGAGTTCTTTCATCGCATCGCGGAATTTGCGGCCCTCACCAGATGGAAGCCGAATCACCAGTGGTTCATTCGCGCGGCTGAAATTGTTCAGATAGAGCCAGTCATCGGGTCGCTTTCCGCCCGCCATGGCCTCTTCGAGATAATCCAGCGTCGCGGTCATGCGACCGCTGCGATCCTCTCCCACAACAAATATATTGAACCCCGGGTCGCGCGCGCGCAGACCAAAATCAAGCGCATCCCGGGCCCGGGTGTGACTGGACAGACTAAAAACACGTGCATCTGAATGCACATCTGACTCTGGCACTTCAAAGGCTGGCTGACCGGCATTTTGCGCCGCAATTTCACGGATCGGCATAATACTCTCCTCAATTCCCGGAAAAAACTATAGCCACTCCCCGCGGCAGCGTCGCGATGGTATCCGCACACATTCATGCCTATATTCATCACATGTCCGTTTTCACTGACATCCTGCGTGGTGCCGTTCTGGCCACCTTCATTGTCCTGCCGGCGCAGGCAGGGGACCACGTCAAGAGCTCAGATTCATTCGAGCGTATTATCGAGGCCCAGATCGCGGCATTTGCCCGCGATGACGGCATGGCAGCCTTCCGCCTTGCCAGCCCGGACATCCAGCGCATGTTCGACTCACCAGAGCATTTCATGCGGATGGTGCGATCCAGCTTCAAACCGGTATATCGCCCGCAATCCTATCGGTTCGAAAAGTCACTTCTCGTGGATGGACAGCATGCACAGCCGGTCAGCATTATCGGTCCCGATGGCCGCGGCGTGATCGCACTCTATCGAATGCAGGAGCAAAGTGATGGAAGCTGGCGAATCGCCGGTGTCACGCTACATCCTGTGAACGAACGGGGCATCTAGTCTCCCCGCACAGTATTTGCATGGCCGCCCGGCCAAGACTTTAATGCATTTATCTACATTCGTTGCAGGACACTTTCGCCATGGCACTCTCACAGCATGATTTCCCCGTCTCCTGGGAACAACTTCACCGCGATGCCCGCGCGCTCGCATGGCGCCTTGCCGAAAAGGGCCCCTGGCAACGGATCGTCGCTATTACACGTGGCGGGCTGGTCCCCGCCGCCATCGTATCCCGCGAGCTTGAGGTTCGGCTGGTCGACACGATCTGCGTCTCCTCCTATGACCACCAGGCTCAGGGTGAACTCAACATCCTCAAGACGATTGAAGGCGATGGTGTCGGAACCCTGATCGTCGATGATCTCGTCGACACCGGAAAAACCGCCAAGGTTGTCCGCGAAATGCTGCCCGACGCGCATCTCGCAACGGTCTATGCCAAACCCGCTGGACGCCCGCTCGTGGACACTTTTGTCACGGAAGTCAGTCAGGACACATGGATTCACTTTCCGTGGGATCTCGAATTGCAATTCGTGCAGCCGATTGCCTCGACCACGAGCAGCTGACCCTTCAGCCGATCCGCTCGGCCCGCAATCTGGGGTCCAGAATATCGCGCAGGCCGTCACCGAGCAGGTTTAATCCCAGCACCGCAAGTGCGATCGCCAGACCCGGCAGGATCGCCAACTTGGGATCAATCGTCATGAGCGTCTGGGCATCAAACAGCATCCGTCCCCAACTCGGGGCCGGCGGCTGGGTACCCAGCCCCAGATAAGCCAGCGCGGCCTCGGCCAGGATCGCCACAGCAAACTGGATCGTCGCCTGAACAATCAGCACGGATGCAATATTTGGCAGAACATGGTCGCGGGTGACGCCCAGACCACTCTTGCCGATCGCCAGGCCCGCGCGCGCATATTCCATGCCCCAGACCTGCAGCGCCGCACCACGCGTCACCCGGGCAAAGACGGGAATATTGAAAATACCGATGGCAATGATCGCATTGACGATCCCCGGCCCCAGGATTGCTGTGATCAGGATAGCGGATACAATCGCGGGAAATGCGAAGACCACATCCGACCCTCGTGCGACCAGTTCATCAATCCAGCCACCTCGTATCGCAGCCAACAGACCAAGGGGCACGCCGACCAACAGCCCGATCCCAACGGCAACAACACCGACCAGGATGGAATTCCGCGCGCCAACCATCAAACGCGTGGCAACATCCCGGCCAAACTGATCCGTGCCCAGCCAATGCCCCATGCTTGGCCCCTGCATCCGGTCCGCAATGGCAATGGCGTCAAACCCATGGGGGGTCCAGACCAGCGAGACCAGCGCGGTTACGCAAAGCAGTCCCGTCAGAAGCACACCGATCATAAAATTGGGATGGCGGCACATCATGCCGACCGCCGTGCGCGGGGATCGATCACCCCATAGGCGATATCCACCAGAAAATTGACCACCACGACAAAGCAAACCAGCAGCAGAACGACGTCACGCACGACCACAAGATCACGCGCACTCACCGCCTGAAAAATCAATCGACCGAGACCCGGCAGGGAAAAGACGCTTTCAATAACAATTGATCCTGCAAGCAGAAACGCAAACTGAAGCCCAAGGATGGTCGTCATCGGGATCAGCGCATTGCGCAGCACATGGCCCCAGAGGACGCGTCGCTCACGAATACCTTTGGCGCGTGCCGTGCGCACGTAATCTGCGCCAAGAGTTTCAAGTACCGAGGCCCGCGTGACGCGCGCCAGAATCGCTGCTTCAGGCAACGCCAGTGAAAACACCGGCAACACCAGCGCCCAAAGCGCAACACCAGCCCCTGCATCCCATCCAGGAAACCCGGTGGAGGGAAACCAGCCCAGCGCCACAGCAAACACGAGTATGGCAATGATCCCGAACCAGAAATTCGGGATCGCCATGCCGATTTGGCTGAACCCCATCACACCGTAGTCACCCAGCCGCCCGCGTCGCACGGCGGCAAACATGCCCAGCGGCACCGCGATAATCGTCGACACAACGAGCGCCAACAAGGCCAGCGGCACCGTGATCAACAGACGTTCACCAATCAGCTCAGAAACAGGAACCGCATAAGTATGACTGATGCCGCTACTGCCCGACAGCAGGCCGCCGATCCAGGTGAGATAACGAACCGGAGCAGGGCGATCGAGACCCATCTGGGCGCGCAAGGCGGCCAGCGTATCGTCCTGCGCTTCCATCCCGAGAATCAGCAGTGCCGGATCACCGGGCAACACTTCCAGAATGACAAAGATTGCGAGACTGGCCACCGCAAGGGTCACCAGCAGGACCAGCAGTCGGCGCAGCAAAAAAATCAGCATCGCGCGCTGCGCCCTTCAGATGTAAGGCCTATTCCCAGCGGGCGTTCGTGATATCGATGGCCTGCACCGGCGCATTGTGCCACATCCCGGTCAGGCCCTTGCGCCAGACCCCAAGACGGGCGAGCTGAAACATATAGGCATTCACGGAATCCGTGGTGATGATGTCCTGCGCGACAGCCAGCAGGGCATTGCGCGCAATCGGATCGCTTGTGGTGTTCAGGCGCTTGATCACCGCCTTGAAGGCCGGCGAGTCATAGTTGAAGTAATATTTGTCGCGCGCATAAATCCCGATATCCATGGGCTCGGTGTGGGAAACGATGGTCATGTCGAAATCATCCCCACGGAACACCTGTTCCAGCCACTGAGCCCATTCGACGGGAATGATCTCCACCGCGATGCCTGCTTCCTTGAGCTGCGCGGCGACAATCTCTCCGCCACGCCGTGCATAAGCCGGCGGCGGCAGTTTGAGGGTCAGCTTCAGGTCGCTGACCCCGGCTTCAGCCAGCAGCTCGCGTGCGCGAACCGGGTCATGAGGATAGGTTTCCGTGAGATCTACATAGGCCGGGTTGTGTGGCGCAAATTGTGTACCGATCGGCGTACCGAACCCGAACATCGCGCCATCGACAATCGCCTGACGGTCAATCGCATGGGCAATGGCACGGCGCACCCGCACATCATTGAGGGGCGCGCGGGTGTTGTTCAGCGCCAATATGGTTTCGCCCTCGGTGGTTCCGATGGCGACCTCAAACTTAGGGTCTGCCTGAAAGGCGATGACGGCTTCGGGTGCATTCAGGTTGGTCGCAGCATCAATATCGCCGGCCTTGAGCGCAGCCACCTGCGCGGAAGGATCGGACATGAAGCGGAAAGTCGCCTTCTGGATCGAGTTGTCGCCCGACACAGCAACCAGCTCCACCCGGTCACCCTTGACCCAGCGTGAGAATTTGAACGGCCCGGTACCGACAGGATCGGTCTTGTTCGTTGCTGCTGATTCCGGCGCAACAATCACCGCATCGCCCCATCCCAGATTGAACAACAGCGACCCTTCGGGACGCGAGAGGGTGATCTTCACCGTTTGGGGGTCCGCAGCCTCGACCTTATCAATGGCGGCAAAGAGCGGCTTCTGCGCGTTCACGGAATCTTCGGCACGCGCACGATCAAACGAGAACACGACATCCGAGGCATCAAAAGCAGTGCCATCATGAAACATCACGCCGGACTTGAGATCGAATGTGTACACAAGCCCGTCATCGGACACGGTCCAGCTTTTCGCGAGCTGCGGCTGAACCGCACCGGTCTCATCAATACGCGTCAGTCCTTCAAAGATGTTTGCGTATACCGTTTCGTCAATCGCCGCAGCGGCCCCGGCAGTCGGATCGAGATGCGGTGGCTCCAGAGTGACCCCGATGGTCAGACTGTCTTTGGACTGCGCGTTCGCAGGCCCTGTCGAAAGTCCGGCCAGGGCAAAAGAGGCAAATAAGGCTGTTCCGAGAAGAAGTGTTTTCATGTTCCACCGTGTTCCCTGTTCAAGCGTGCGCGCACCCTAGCAACCGGCCTATTCAGCGTCCATCGCCGAGGGGTAGGCCTCTCCATAAGACAACCAGACATCATCAAGCGTCTGCGCATGGTAAACCCCGCGGGCCACGGCACGCGCCAGACAATCCGCCGCCAGCATGCCGATCCGGGCAAGCTCCCGCACATCCCCAACCGGATGTGTCCCGGTCGACAGGGCAAAGACAATATCACCATCCAACGGGGTGAACGCGGGGCGTATTGCACGTGCCAGCCCGGCCTGTGCCATCATCGCCACCCGCCGCGCCTGACGCTGATCCAGCGCGGCATCTGTGGCGACCACCGCAAGCGTTGTGTTCCCCCTCTCGGCAGCCGTGTCGTGCTTGTTGAGGGGGTGATCGAGAACCTCCAGCGCTGCGGGTCCGCCCAATTCTCCAAACTCGTTGCCTTGCTCCAGCGCACCAGCCAGAAACTGCCCGGCTGCATTGGCGACCGGGGAGCCGATGGCATTAACCGCCGCAAGGGCACCCACCGTAATACCGCCATCAATGACAAAAGACGCAGTGCCCTGCCCACCCTTGAGCTTGCGCCCGTCATGACCAGTTGTGGTCGCTCCGAAACCGGCTCCGGCATTGCCGTTTGCCACCTCCAATCCAGCAACCCCAACAGCCTGACGCGCGAGCGTACGATAGGGCAGCGCATCATCCGTCCCGCTTCGAAAACCCCGCTTGTCCCCGCCATTGAGAAGATCAAAAAGAATAGCGGACGGCACCAGCGGCACGCTCATCTCCCCCACAGGGAACCCGCGCCCCTGGCCCGCGAGCCAAGTGGCCACGCCATCAGCGGCGGCAAGGCCAAACGCCGAGCCCCCGCTAAGTACAATCGCGTCGATTTCGTCGACGGTTCCATCGGCACCGAGCAGTTCAAGTTCACGCGTTCCGGTTCCGCCGCCACGCACATCCACGGCCGCCACAACACGCTCATCCGGCAAGACCACCGTGACACCAGTGCGCACAGAGTCATCATGCGCAGCACCAACTCTTAACCCCGCGACATCCGTGATCGCGTTACGCGCACCGACCGTAATCATGTCTCACCTCGCAAGAGATCCAGAGCCGTCCCCGCCATAACCTGCCCGGCGGCGACCATGTCATCGATATCGATATATTCATCGGGCTGATGGGCAAGCTCGAGGATGCCCGGTCCATAGGCCACGCAATGCTCCAGATTTCCGATCCGCCGGATATGCTTCTGATCATAGGTTCCCGGTGACGCCACATGCCGGGCGGGCTTGCCGAGCACCTCGGCAATATTGCGATCCAGCGCGCGCACCAATGGCACCTCCGGGTCGGTCATCGTCGGCGGGACCGACCAAAGTTCCTTGAGCGCATAATCAAAATCGGGCCGTTCGGCTTTGAGCGCCTCGAGCAATTCCACCACCTCTGACCGGACATCAGCTTCGTCTTCCTCAATCAGATATCGCCGGTCGAGAACGATCCGGCAACGATCTGCCACAAGCGCGGAGGGAAAACCGTCCGAGAACTCCTGTTCGGGCTGTCCGCCATGGAGCGAATTGAAATTCAGAGTGGACTGCCGGGCGGCGTCCGGGATGACCGGCATTTCCGTGCGCCGCTGTTCGAGCCGCGGGTAGAGCTCGCGCTCCACCTTCTCGATAAAAGCGCCCATACCACGGATCGCCGAAACACCCAGAAAGGGCATCGACCCATGGGCAATGTGCCCTTTCACCTCAACTTCGGCCCACCAGACACCTCTGTGGCCCAGACAAACAGCATCCTTGTAGAGCGGCTCGGGAATGATGACATGGTCCACACGCGGTTTTGAGAAATAGCCACGCTCGGCCAGCCATGCGACCCCGCCATAGCCGCCGGATTCTTCATCCACGGTGCCGGAAATCTCGATGGCGCCGGGGAAACTGATCCCGGATTCGAGCAAGGCCTCCATCGCCACAACACTGGCCGCAAGGCCGCCCTTCATGTCGCAGGTACCACGTCCATAGACGCGCCCGTCGCGGATTTCTCCGCCAAAGGGGTCAACGGTCCAACCCTCACCAGCGGTCACCACATCGATATGGCTGTTGAAATGCACACAGGGTCCTTTCCCGGTGCCTTCAAACCGGGCGATCACATTTGTCCGCGGATATTCATCGCTGTCCCCCAGCGCGCCCTCGGCGCGCAGATACTCCACCGTGAACCCACGCGATGCGAGGCGCGCCCCGAGAAAACGCGCGCAATCGTCATAGACGTTTCCAGGCGGATTGACCGTGGGGATACGGACAAGGTCGGCGGTTAAGGCCGCCATCTCGTCCCGCCGTGCGGCGATCAGCCCGAAAAGTTTCTCACGTTCATGGAAAGACATGCCCCAAGCTAATGCGGTTCATTCCCTTGGGACAAGACCCTAGGACGGACCGTCCACTTCGTTCAGGGACCAATCATAGTCGAAATCCGAAATCTCGAGCACCAGTCGCAACTGTTCGCGAAAGTCCGGCTTCGCATACTGGCGCAGATGCGCAAGAATTCCTGTCTCGTTGCCCCCGAAATCCTCTTCGAACCAGTCATAGATGCTCGAGACTGTCAGTGCGCCGTTCTGCAGGCTGGCGCCCCGCGGATGGTTCACATACGCGACGGCATTTTCCGTCAGCAGGCCGTCAACATTGTCCGCCGTGTAAGCCGTGGTCAGCAGATTGGGGCACCCGATCGACGCACAATTGACACCATAGTGTATGCGCGGGTCACGCCAGATCGGCCGCAAAATACGGTGCTCCATGTCATTGAGAGACAATTCCTCTCCCTCAACAGTGACCAGCTTCTTGTCCCAGGGTCCGATCGAGAAGAACCCTGGTGAAATTTTAATGTCGAGGATTGAGTCTGTCGGATAGTGATCGAGGATCACCTGCACCGTCAGCGCATTGTAGAAGTTGATCCAGTACGCGAGTTGTTCACCACGATTGAGGCTGCTGACCGGCGTGGCCGAGAGGGCCGCGACATAGCCATCAAGCGCCGGACGGTCCGCATCTCTCAGACCGGCATAGTCGAACCGGGTGACACCGTCCGCGTTCGGACGCGCATAACGCCCCAACAGGCGCGACCAGCTGCCATGGTCCACAATCATAATGGATGCCGGGTCATGGGCCTCCCAGCGCGGCCAGAGGTCTGATTTGGGCGCAGCGGTGGCCATCGACGTGGCGGCGACAAGCGTGAACAGCGCCACAAGAGCTCCGATATACACTGATCGGGCCGAAGCGCGAAAAAGGCGAATATTTGTCATATCAGGAATGTTGGTACGCACCGGCAAAACAAAACCCGTGTTCACGCCGATTTGAGTGAACAACATACAGAAACCGAGATCATCGACACCCGCCGTCAGGAGCGGCAAACTGCACAACGATGCAGCCAAGACCTTGTTCATTCTCGCTCGAACCCGATGAGCGCCTTCTCGTTTTCGACGGTATCTGCCGATTGTGCAGCGGATGGGCACGGTTTGTACTTCGCTACGATCACCAGCGAAAAATAACGATGACCACCGTTCAGTCCGAAACCGGCCAGAACATCCTCAGGGAACTCCAGCTGGATACGATCTCACCCGAGAGCATTGTCTTTCTCGACAAAGGCACAGCTTATTTCGGTAGCGATGCCATCTTCAGGATCATCCGCGAGCTGTCAGCCGGGTGGCAGGTTTTCCGCATCTTCGAATTGGTCCCGCTTTCCATTCGCGACTGGGTATATCTCAAGATCGCGCGAAACCGATACCGGCTGTTTGGAAAACGACAAATCTGTTTCATCCCCACGCCCGAAAACAGCGCGCGCTTCCGAGATTAGTCCCGGGCTCCGATTGGCTTCTTAGTCTACGGTCGGGAATGTCAGGCGAAAGACCGTTCCGTCATCGCCGGAGGATGCGAGAATGAGCTCTCCCCCATGGGCACGCATGACATCCCGTGCGATGACAAGGCCAAGCCCGGTGCCGCCCTTGCGTGCCGACCCCTTGAAGGGTTTGAACAGGCCTTCACGCGCCGCACTGGCAAGACCGGGACCGTCATCGGCCGCATCAATCGAAATTCCCGGATCGAGGGTTTCCACCACCCGCAAGGTGACCTGCCGGGCACCGGCCTCGAAGGCGTTGCGCCCGAGATTGGCAAACACGCGATAGACCTGATCGCGGTCGGCCTCAATGATAACATCGGCCGGGACGTCATTGATGACCCGGGGTCCCGCGCAGGGTGCCGCGATCGCTATCCTGGTTCGAGAACCGCGAGGTCCGAGACGACCTCATCGAGCAGCTCACGCAGGCGAAAGCGCGCAAGGGTCAGTTCAGGGCCTTCGTCACGGGCATAGTTCAGGGTCTGTGTACACAAGCCGATGGCACGATCAATCGCCTGAATCAGAGGTGCGGCCACGCGTTTGACCTCCGGGTTGTCGACACCCGAGAGCCGGTCCGACAACAGCACCGCCGTCGACAAAATGCCGCGCAGATCATGATTGATCTTGCTCACCGCCGACCCGAGCGCAGCCAGATGCTCCTGCTGACGCAGCGCACCCCGCAGGTCGCGTTGCATTTCGGCCAGAACCGATTGGGCCACGCCGATCTCATCATCACGCCGGGTCTTCGAATGACCCCGCGCGACAGATCCTTGGGATCTTGCGAAAACCGGGTGATGTCTTCGGTCATGCGGCGCATTGGACGCACCATCATCCATTGCAGTGCGAGGTAGAGCAACGCACCGGTGATCAGCGAAATGACAATCGACAAAAGCAGGATGTTTCGCGAATGGGTAATCATGTCATGGCGCAACAGCGCCTCATTCAGAATCACCTCAACCGCCAGATCGGAATCCTGTGTGGTCGGACTGATCAGGCGCAACGTCGGATCCCCCGAGCGCATCATTGTCGCAAACGCAGCACCAATATCCTGAAACAGGCTTTGGTCGGACAGATTGACTGTCACGTCGACGGGTGGTGGCGGCGCGGAATACAACAGCAATCGACGATCTTCACGCAGGAGCACCACGGCATAGGCCTGAGCGCGCGCAAGAAGTTCGGCTTTGAGCTCCTCGCTCACAAGCTCTGCCGGCGCAGCTTCCAGCGCAAGCACGGCAAGATGGGCTGAATCGGCCTGATCGGTCAGCCAGTTGATCCGAAAACTGGCAATCGAGGGTGCATAGATCAGAATCTCCGCCAGCATGACGAAAGCGATCGTCAAAACCAGCAGCCGGGCCGATAGAGAACGTGCGAACGGCGGGAGTGAAAATTTACGCGACCGGATCATGGCGCGCGCATACTTAGCAGAAAAGCGGGAGAACGGTTAGTCGTTCGACTAGCCAAACTTTGCCAGCAGCCGCACAATCTTCCGGGTCCGGTCCGAAAAGAGCGAGGGCGTGTAATACGACCCGGCAGCCCGCTTGTTGATCTCCCCGCGTGTCGGATAGGGGACAATCATCTGCGCAACAGCGCCGATTTTCATTTTCTGGGAAATGGCGAGAATCCAGGGCTGGATCAGTTCGCCCGCCTGCGGACCCACCATCCCGGCACCCAATATGCGGCCCTTACGGCCGACCACAACCTTCAAAAACCCATCAGTGCGGCGCTCGGTTCGGGCACGATCAATCTCGTCAAACGACGACGTCACCACTCGCACATCATCGCCATAGGCCTCCCTTGCTGCCGCTTCGGTCATGCCGACATTGGCAAGCTCGGGGTCGGTATAGGTCACCCAGGGCACAGCGTCGTAGTTCAGCTTGGAAGGCAAACGGAACAGAACGTTCTTGATCACGATGCCCGCGTGATAACCCGCCACATGGGTGAACTGGTACTTCCCCGCGACATCACCCACGGCAAAAACGCGCTTGTTGGTCGTACGCAACCGGGCATCCACTTCGATTCCCCGCCGGTCATGAACAATACCAGCCGCATCCAGATCAAGGCTCGAAAGATTGGGCGCACGTCCGGCGGCCACAAGGATGTGGCTTCCGTCCACGTCAAAGCTTTTGCCGTCATATTCACACGAGACACGGACGCCGCCCTCGACTGATTTCACAGAAACGACTTTCGCACCCTCATGAATCACAATGCCTTCGGCTTCAAGGCGCGCGCGCACAACGGCAACCAGTTCCCTGTCATCAGGACCCATGATCTTCATCGCCTCGAGCACTGTGACTTTTGCACCCAACTGACGATGGGCCTGCGCCATCTCGAGGCCAATCGGACCGCCCCCCACAACAATCAGGTGCGTCGGGCAATGCGCGCTGGTTGAACACGGTTTCGTTGCTCAGGAACGGTACATCCGCGAGCCCCGGGATCGGTGGCACCGCCGGTGAAGATCCTGTTGCGATCACGAAACGGCGGGCCCGAACTTTCGTTCCATTCTCGCCGATCACCTCTCGCGGCCCGGAAAAACGCGCCCCCTCCTCATAAACCTCGACACCGAGATCCTGAAAACGTTCGACGCTGTCATGTGGTGCAATCCCGTCAATCACGCCGTGGACGTGGTCGTGGACCGCCGCGAAATCGATATCAGCAGATCCGCCGCCAACCCCGAACTGCGAGGTGTGGCCGTAATGCGCGGCCGCGTGGCCCGCCGCGAGCAGGGCCTTGGAGGGCACACAACCATAGTTGAGACAGTCGCCCCCCATCTTGCCGCGCTCAAACAGCGCAACACTGGCCCCCATCTGGACGGCCCCAGCCGCGACGGACAGACCGCCCGAACCGGCACCAATCACACATATATCGACATTACGAATTTCGCTCATGACTTTGTCACCATGACTTGTAGGGAGGGAAAACAGGCAACCGGGGCGGGATCAGGCGGATGCCTTTTTCCGCGCCTGATATTTTTTGTAGATCACCGGGATCAGAGATAGCAGTGCAAGTGCGATCAGCGGCCCGAGAACATCGGGCTGAAAGATGATTCCCAGATTGGGGTTCTCACCCGCATCCAGCAATGCGCCCAGCCCATTGCCGACCGAGGCGAAGACGAATGTTCCCGGAATAATTCCAATAAAGGTTCCGATTACATATGTGCCCGTGGAGACGCCAAGAAAAGCGGGCACCAGATTCACCAGCCAGAACGGAAACAGCGGAACAAGCCGCAACACCAAAAGGTAGCTCAGTGCATTTTCACGAAAACCATCCTCCATCTTGGTCAGGAAGGGTCCGGCTTTGGCCTCCAACAAATCACCCAGTGCGGAACGCGCAATCAGGAACAGAGCCGTTGCCCCGATGGTCGCGCCCACCACAACAGTCAATCCCCCCACGACGGTGCCGAACAAAAATCCCCCGGCCAGCGTCATGATGACGCCCCCGGGAAAAGAGAATGCGACCACAACGGCATAGAGTGCACCGAATGCCAAGATCGCCAGGACACCATTCTCGGCCACAAGTTCCTGCAACATCCCGCGGTTTTGTTTGAGCGCTTCCAGGGAAATAAAGCGGTTAAGGTCAAACACAAAGTACAGAACAAGCCCCGCCACCAGAATTGCCAGGGGCAGGATTCGTTTGAATAAACCGACGCGCGAAGGCGTCGGGGCGGGATCATGAATTTCGGTATTGCCCATCGTGAAACGTACCTTTCTTGTTGCGACCCTACTTGGGGCAATATGCGCGATGGAGCCATTCACCAATGCGTGAGAATTGTTATCGCACTAACACCGCGAACACGCGTTGACTTCCATCCCCTGAGTTCGTATACCGCGCGCCTAATTGCAAAGCCCTTGAAGGCAATGGAGAATTCGCGTGAAGCGGACATTTCAACCAAGCAATCTTGTGCGCAAGCGCCGCCATGGTTTCCGGTCCCGTATGAAAACGGTCGGCGGACGCCGAGTTTTGGCGCGTCGGCGTGCACGCGGGCGTAAAAACCTCAGCGCCTGAACGGCGTCGCACGTGAATTCTTCGCGTGGACACGATCATCGGGATTGACGAGCTATGGACACGACGGCGCTGGAAACGACGCCGCAGGCGGGATATCGGAATATCTCGCACGTAGCGCGTTTGCCCAAAAGGTCTGATTTTCTGCGGATTGCGGCTCAAAAACGTCGCTGGGCGGCCCCGGGGCTTGTTCTTCAGGTCGCACCGCGCCCTGAAGATGCAGTGGTCCGGGACGGCGATATTCGCGTCGGATTCACCGCAACGCGAAAAGTGGGTGGTGCGGTGACACGAAACCGGTCACGGCGTCGACTTCGGGCAGCTGTCAGACAGGTCATCACCCGATCCGCCCGAAACGACTGCGACTATGTGGTCATCGTGCGAGCCGCGACAGCGACCCGTCCTTTTGACAAACTGGTTTCCGACCTTGAGATCGCGCTCAAAAAATGCGACGCGTTCGCACCGGCCCTAGAAAGCGACGTAGAATGACATTCCTATCGCGGACATCAGTCCTGTTTCTCAAGATACCAATCTGGTTCTGGCAGTGGGTTATCTCACCCGTGGTCGGAACCAATTGTCGCTATGCGCCGAGTTGTTCTCATTACGCAATCGAAGCTCTGACCCGGCACGGCCCCTTCAAGGGTGCCTGGCTGGCAGCACGACGCCTGACATCATGCAATCCGTGGGGCGGTGCCGGATACGATCCGGTACCCGAAAACTGCGGCCACAAATCTCATTCACATCTCGACAACGAACACGGTGTTTCCGTGTCGCATCCAGGGGCCTGACGCGCGATGGACCAAAAGAACCTTATCCTCGCGATCGCATTGTCGCTCGCCATTCTGCTCGGTTGGCAAACGCTGGTTGAAAAACCCAAGCAGGAGCAGGCCGAAGCCGAACGCCAGCGTGTCGAACTCGCCGCTGGCCGGGACCCCAATACAATCGGTGTTCCCTCCCTGCCAGCGCCCGGACAAACTGCCCCCGCAGCAACCGCAACCGGCCCGCGTGACCGCGCAGAGGTAATCAGCGAAACCCGCGCAGATCGTATTGATGTCGAGACTCGCTCCTACCGGGGTTCAATCAACCTGACTGGCGGACGGTTTGACGATCTGACCTTGCGCAATTATCGCCAGACCGTCGAACCCAACAGTCCAAGCATTACCCTGCTGTCTCCCCGCGGCTCACTAAACCCATATTTCGCAGAGTTCGGATGGCTGACTGGCAACGGTGCCGTCACCGGCGGTGGCCAGACCAAATGGACCACGACCCAGAACACACTGACCGAGGAAACTCCGGTCGTGCTGACCGCCCGTACAGATGATGGCCTGCAGTTGACGCGCACCATCGCTGTTGATGACAGCTACATGTTTACGATCAACGACAAGATCGAAAATGTCAGCAATGCCCCTGTGAATGTGAGCCCGTTTGGGCGCGTGACACGCGTCAATACGCCCGAAACACGCGGCTTCTTCATCCTGCACGAAGGTCCCATCGGCGTGCTCGATGACCAACTGCATGAGATCGACTACGACGACCTGGAGGACGAACCTGAACGCCCGGAGACCTTCGAATCAAAAGGTGGCTGGCTTGGGTTTACCGACACCTATTGGCTCACGGCCCTCATTCCGGACCAGAACGAGCAGATTGATGCGCGTTTCCTTTACGACACCACAGGTGCTGGTGCCGACCTGTATCAGACCGATTACCGCGGCACAGCAACACCACTCGCACCCGGTGAAAGCCTGGAAAAAACAAACCGGTTTTTTGCTGGTGCCAAGGTCTTCAAGACGCTTGAAGCCTACCGGGACGCTCTCGGCATAGAACGCTTCGAATTGTCGATCGATTTCGGCTGGTTCTTCTTCCTGACCAAACCGCTCCTGAATGTGATCATCTTCTCGGCCAACTGGCTGGGCAATTTCGGCCTCGCCATTCTAGCCGTGACCGTTGTGATCAAGCTTTTCTTCTTCCCACTGGCGAACAAGTCCTACCGCGCCATGAGTGCCATGAAAGCGCTGCAGCCGAAAATGACCGAGCTGCGCGAGAAGTATGCCGACGACAAACAGCAGATGCAGAAAGAGCTGATGGGGATGTATCGGCGTGAAAAGGTCAATCCGGTTTCGGGTTGCCTGCCGATTGTGTTGCAGATTCCCGTCTTCTTTGCGCTCTACAAGGTGTTGTTCATCTCCATCGAGATGCGCCACGCGCCGTTCTTTGGCTGGGTCAAGGATTTGTCCGCGCCAGATCCGCTTAATATCTTCACCCTGTTTGGCGCCATTCCCTGGGACCCACCGACCTTCCTGGCGCTCGGTATCTGGCCGATTCTCATGGGCCTGACCATGTTCGCACAGCAAAAGCTGAACCCCGCACCTGCGGACCCGGTTCAAGCACGAATCTTCATGTTCATGCCTCTGATTTTCACGTTCTTCCTGGCCAGTTTCCCGGTCGGGCTGGTGATCTACTGGACGTGGAACAACTTGCTTTCAATCACTCAGCAATACGTCATCATGAGACGCATGGGTGTTTCTGTCGGCGGCGGCAAAACCAAAGAGACCAAAGAAGAGTGACGCTATGACATCGGGCCCGCGGGATGCATCAGACGCGGCCATCGAAGCTGCACGACACCTGTTCGCACAGGACTGCACCTTTGTGCGCGGTGTGGCGAGTCTGGACGGCCTGCCGGCCCCGAGCCTGCCGGAAGTGGCTTTTGCGGGGCGCTCAAATGTCGGCAAATCGAGTTTGCTCAACAGCCTGACCGGTCGCAAAACTCTCGCACGGACGAGCAATACGCCGGGGCGAACCCGCGAGCTCAACTTCTTTAATCTCGCTGGCCGATTGATGCTGGTCGACTTGCCCGGTTACGGCTATGCACGCGCGTCCAAAACCGACATTGCGCGCTGGAATGAAACCCTGCGCAGCTATCTGCGCGGACGTCCCAATCTGCAAAGGCTTTGCCTGCTTGTGGATGCGCGTCATGGCGTGAAGGCGGGCGATGAGGAAATGATGACGATGCTCGACACCTCAGCCGTCGTCTATCGCGTGGTTCTGACAAAAATGGACAAGCTTTCTGCCACCGAGCAAGAGCAGGTGACCGCAAAGGTTGCCGCCGCGCTCAAAAGCCACCCCGCCGCGCTACCCGAACTGATCACCACAAGCGCGCGCAAGAATTCCGGTATTGCCGAATTGCGCGCGGATTTGGCCACGCTGGCGAACCCCCAATAAGTTGAGCTAAGTTCCTATCAACAGCGGACTTTCGCCCGAAGAACGGAAAACATTATGGGACCAGACAGCGCGCCACCGCCTGCCGAAGAATTACTTGCCAAAGCCGGAGTTCTGGCTGAGGCCCTGCCCTATATGCGGCAGTTCAACGGTCAGCGATTCGTCATCAAATATGGCGGACACGCCATGGGTGACACCAATCTTGCCAGTGCCTTCGCACGAGATATCGTCCTGCTGAAACAGGTCGGCATTGAACCCATTATTGTGCATGGCGGAGGCCCCCAAATCGGGGCCATGCTCGAGCGCCTCAAGATCAAGAGCGAGTTCGTCGACGGATTGCGCGTAACAGACGCAGAAACCGTAGAAATCGTCGAAATGGTGCTGTCGGGCTCGATCAACAAGCAGATTGTTTCCGCAATCAATGCCGCGGGCGGCAGAGCGGTGGGCCTGTCAGGAAAGGACGGCAACCTCATGTCGGTCCGCAAGCTGCGGCGCACCCATCGAGAAACGGATTCCAACATCGAGAAAATTCTCGATCTCGGCTTTGTTGGCGACCCCTCGCATGTCGATCCAGATCTGCTCGACAGCCTGACCAAAGCGGACATCATTCCCGTGATCGCCCCCATCGGGATCGGTGAGGATGGAGCAACCTATAACGTCAACGCCGATACCGCCGCTGGCGCGATTGCCTCTGCGGTGGGTGCTGCCCGTTTGCTGATGCTGACTGACGTTACCGGGGTCCTCGACAAAGACGGTGAGCTGATCGCGGATATGGGTGTCGATCAGGCGCGGCGCCTGATTGGTGATGAAACAATCAACGGCGGCATGATCCCCAAGGTCGAGACCTGTATCGACGCCGTTGAAAACGATGTGGATGCGGCTGTCATCATGGATGGTCGTGCCGCACATTCTCTGCTGATCGAAATTTTCACAGAGCACGGCCTTGGCACAGCGATCTGGGCAGACTAACGCGGCTTGTCAGCTTGCCTGACGCAGATGCGTGCCACCGGGTTGGCGCATGTCATAGAGAATCGAAAGCGTATCGACCATCTCGCTGAAATGCTCATACCGCAGACGCTTGCCATGACGTGACATCATCTTGGTCCACACATCAAGCGCATGAATATTGGCACTCAGGCATGTGGCCAGATTGGTGTAGTCATCATCGGCATGAAAGAGAAACTCCTTGAAGGCGCGCGGCTGGTTCAGATCAATGAAGTTGCGGTAGCTTTGCTCATAGGTGTTCAGAACCTGTTTGATACTGCGGTAGGTATCACGCACCTTGTCACGCAGTCCCCCCAAAGAATACTCCACACGATCGCGATCTTCAGGAAGCAGGCGCGCCCAGTCAATCGGAATTGCTGACTTGTCATCCCCCAACCATGCAAAGAACTTCTTCATCCGCGGCAGATGGTCGTCAAACTGCACCTGATAGTAACAAATTTCCTTCCACGCAAAAAATAACTCCGGTGCCCGCTCGGGTGGAATCTCCATACTCCGAACGAAATCCTCGATCCCTTCAATATCTCTGGCTTCCCAGATTTTTGTCAGAAAACGGCTTACATGCTGCTCAATCTTTTCGGCGGGCGCACTGCCGCCATCGGTGTACGCGCGGCGCACAAGGGTCCGGATTTTGGTTCGAATCGGCAAACGAATCCGCTTCCAATCATCCTCACTGATCATGAAATAGTAGGGATGAACCCGGTCATCAAGGTCGAGCTGTTCCGACTTGCTGCGCAGTAGAAACGGATCGAGCGTTGGCAGTGAGTAAATCATCTCGAGAATTTCGAGATCCATCACATAGTCGACCTGACTCTCTTCACTTTTAGAGTCTGCGCCTGTCTTGGCCTGGAGCACCCTGTTGAAGGACGGGTCATCGAACAGGATGGAGTCACCCCCCTCATGGACGTTGTCCAGATTGTAAGGGAAGTACAACAACGTCTGAACGGTGGAGACCATGTTGTATTGGCCGCTATTGCGCTCCATCAACTTGAAGAACAGGGTCTTGTTCAACGTCTTGTTCCGGAACAACTTGCCCACGGGGTCATCAGCCGGAATCCTCTGGCCGATCTCGAACACGTTGAACGCGGTCGAACGACCGGCGTTGATCACTTTAGAGAGTTCCATGCGGTCCATGGGCATGGCGTCATTCCTTCCGTTTAACTGCCATCGGTCATGCCGGCAATAAACTCAAGCTGCCAGGTCATTTCCTCGGGAGAGATAGGGTAGCCATCCGATGCAGTGGCGCGCAGAACGCCACTTGGGGGAATTTTGGCCAGGTTCATTTGCAGGCGGGTCGCCAACCGCATGGACAGACCTGCTTTCCACGCCAACGCCACCAACGCCTTAGCGTTCTGCAGAGAAGCCGCTTTGCGCACCACATCCTCATGCACACCGGCAAGGGATGCCGTCGCGATGATGACGAACTCGGTCTCACCATCGTTCAGCGCTTCGGAGACATGCTTTTCCTTCAAGGTGCCCTTGGCGATCAATTTGCGCGCCCGCTTGGTTGCGCGCGTTTCCTTTACGGGCGCTTTGGCTTCCTTGCTGACCCAATCTGGATCAACGGGTCGATCGCCCTCTTCTTCGACTTTGGCTTTTGCCTTCGAGCTTGCCCATTGTGGATCTTCCAGAGACATCTCCTTGCCCCCGGCAGCGGATTGTCCGGACCAGAGGTCAGCTATATCCGACAATTCTCCGCCATCGAGACGCCGCTTGATGACCTCGTCGATAGACGCAAGTGCGTCACTGTCCAGATCCGTTCTCTTCTTGAGTTCAGCCAAAAGAGGCCCGGCCACAATTTCGGCGATCCTGCGGGATGCATTCATCTTGAGGTTGGGCCGCTTCA
Organism: uncultured Alphaproteobacteria bacterium; assembly: GCA_943787745.1. Taxonomy (GTDB): domain Bacteria; phylum Pseudomonadota; class Alphaproteobacteria; order UBA6615; family UBA6615; genus JABJAG01. Next base: position 22,138 of record CALSNJ010000006.1, read on the forward strand.
CCAGCGGTCCATGCCATCCTGGTTGTCCCGGCGCTTGGTCGACAATACGGTCCAGAGTTTCTTCGCGGATCTGCGCGCTTGCATTGCCCAACAATTCAGCCACGGCTTCGATATCGCCCGTGTCGACAATCGCATCCGCGACATCCTGACCCAGCGCGACACGCCGGGAAATAGCCATAAGCGCGCCCTGGACCGTTTCACTGTTAAGCACGCCAATCAAAAACTCATCGCTGAGAACCGGAGAATTTTCCAGCACCGGACCGCTGACAGAGATTTCCTTGTCGAGCGCAAGCGTTTCAACAATATGGCGTGGCGCCCCCGCACTATCTTTGAAAACTTCTGACAGTATTTGGCGCACGCGCACAAGCTGGTCGCCCGCCAGAACTTCCAGAGCCTGCATGGTGACCTGATAGACATTTCCCCGATCACCTGCATTCATATCCAGCGAGGACACCGCGATCTTGCCGGCGACGTCAGACCGAACACGATCGTCATCATCCTGCGCCAGCATCAAATCTGCATGTCGGGGTGTCGCGTCGTTGCGGGCGATGTAGCGACGCACACCGGGATCCGGGTCGCCCGCAAGATAATAGAGAATCTCTGGTCGCACATCGCCGCGTCCAGCTAGATCACAACGCGCGCCGTGATCGCCTTCTCGCGCCATGCGTTTCTGATCTTCATAAGAGATCGATTCGGAATCGACAGATTCAATCTGTGCGTTGGTCATCGTTCTGGTCTTCATCGCGAGTTTCAACGGAAATTTCTATTGGTCGTCCGGCAAGCCGGTCCGGACCGTAAACATAACTCGGTGCAACCACCCAGCCATTCTTGCCCGCACGCTTGGCGGCGTACATTGCCTCATCGCCCCTGATAAGGAGTTCGCGGAGTGTCTCTCCCGAGCCAACCTCGAACTCTGCCAGCCCGATCGAGGCGCCTAATGGGTTCATGGGGTCAGAGAATTGCTCACCAAGCAGACCAATGGCTTCGACAACTTGCCCCGCCCGATCAACGGCAGGATTGACCCCGACAGCATCCAGCCAAATCGCGAACTCATCACCCCCCAGTCGGGACAACAGGTCATACTTCCGATTGTGCTGCCTGAGCAGTTCGGAAATTTCGCACAACACTTTGTCACCAACATCGTGGCCGCTGGTGTCATTAATCTGTTTGAAATTGTCGAGATCAACAAACAGAAGCACCCCATTCGATGCGGTACGATCCGCACGATCCAGTGCCTCATCGAGCCTTTCGTGAAACGCGCGGCGATTCATCAAGCCTGTCAGGGCATCTGTGGTTGAAAGGCGCTCGAGCTCTTTCTGGTCCGCAATCTGTCGCATTCCGATTGCAAGCTGTCCGGCGACCGCTTCCAACATTGCATGTTCATCATCATTCCAAGCGCGCTGCGACTTCTCGCGCAACAACAAGACCGTCCCATTGACCGCGCCGTGATACCAGGTTGCACGACCCAGTAATCCGCGCCCACCGACAGTCTCTTCCGAAACGCCCTGAGTCTTTGCGAGACTTTCTGCCAGCGCAGACACATCGACATCTTCGGGCCAGTCACCATAGCTTGCGGACAGCTGCCAACCCTCATCATGGGAAAAACTCAACACTGCCGATGCCGCAGATGTGGCACGCCCCAGCATGGAAGCAGCCGATTCCAGCATGGCTCTCGGCCGGGCTTCCTCACGAATCTGGTTTACGACATAGGCGACAACCTGTTCGCGCACCTTGGCCTGTGCCAATTCACTATCCCGCAAACGCTCATGTGTAACGTCACGACACAAACCGCGTGCGCCGCGCCAACGCCCCTCCTGATCGACGACAGGAACAGCAGAGGCAAGCAGACAGGTCTCCTGTCCGTCAGCGTTTCGCAACCAGATTTGCGTGTGTCCCATCGCTGTTCGGGTATGGAAGGGAAGGTCAGGATCATCGACATCGACATCGCCCTCGACCAGAAAATCTCGCGGATGGCGACCGATCATGTCCTCCGGCGAATACCCGAGCGCTCCATGCGGGGACACAAAGACGAATTTTCCACTTAGATCAGTCTCAAAGGCGAAATCACTCGAGATCGTCACGAGGTCGCGATAACGCTGACGGGAATCGAAAAGGGCCTGACGAATATTAATGTCGTAGGTCTGATCACGAACCAGCACGATCACTTTACCATTTTCCGACGGCAAAGCCGTGCACTCGAACCAGCGGGCAACATCGTCGAGGACGACCTCAATGCGGTCACATACGCCGCCCCTTGCCTGACGTGCGAGCGCCACGACGCCCTGAAGCGACGCCCCCGGCATACCCGACGCCGCACGCACGAGTTGTGTCCCGAGTTCGTTCGCAGCCGCGACCTCACCGTCTGCGCCAAACTCAATCACCGCGCCCGGCCAGCTTAAGAGCGCATGAACCGCGCCACCGAACTCCGGCGCGGGCAAAGAGCTCCACAAACTGGCAACACGTTGCGCATCAGCCATATTGTCCTGGTCTATGGATCGCAGCATCGTATTCATGCCGCCGTCTTTTCACGTGGGAACGACTTGGGGCGCGGGCTCTCAAAGGCCGAAATCAGTTTGCTTGGGCGGCCAAACAGATACCCCTGACCATAATCGATGCCACATTCGCGCACGAGCTCGGCCGCTTCCTCATCTTCGATCATCTCGGCAACGGTTTTGATATCAAGCTCACGGCACATGCTGGCCATCGCCTTGAGAAGCGCGCGATGTCTTCGATTCTTGATGGCATCGATCACATAGGCACCATCGATTTTCACCACATCAACATCCAGCGCACTCAAATACTGAAAGGCTGCAGCACCGGCCCCAAAATCATCGAGACAAACGATATGGCCTGCCTGACGTAGTGTTTGAATGATACGGTTTGCTTCCTCCAGATCATGCAACTTTGCCGATTCCGTCACCTCGAACAGAATATGTTCTCTGGCATCTGAAAATTCATCCAGAAGCGCCATCAGGTCTTTCACGAAACGCGGCGTGCTGAGAGAACGCCCCGACAGATTGACCGCCGTCATGTAGCGATAGCCCTGCCCATTGGTAGACTCGAGCCAATTCAGAACCTTCCGGCACATCGCCAGATCAAATTCACAGATGATCCCCACTTCTTCAGCAAAGGTGATGAATTCAAAAGGGGAAGCCTCAAAATTCTCATGATCGAAACGCACCAGCGCCTCGAAATGGTGAGGGCGCCGGGATTGCATGTCGCAGATCGGCTGGAAGGCTACATCGAATGCCCCACGCCGGATCATCTCCACAAACCTGTTGCGCCGCTCCATCGTCTCGGCGGCCATTGACGTGAATCCCTCCGAGAGATCGCGCACCGTGAATCCACCGACAGTCTCGTCGCAGAACCGGTTGATCGTATAGACCAGCGCCTGGGCTGTATCCTCTTCGGACATAAGGCCGGCTTCCACTTCGACGGTCGCACTACCGACGGAAACCCCCTGCCCTTCGGGATCCATTTCCTTCGCAAATTTCTCGATTTGTGCCGACAGATTTTCGACATTGAGATCAACATCGTGCACGAGGCCGAAACGGTTTTCGTCGATCTGCCCGGCAAGATCACCATCCACGGAGCTTGCACGGAACAGCGACCCCATGGTCGCCGACAGTTCGGTTTGCGCCTGATCCGTCAGACGCTCGCGCAACTCATCATAGTCTCCCAACTCGATCATGGTGAGGCGACGGTCTTCCCCGGTGTCTTCAGAAGACGACAGAGCGCGGGTCGCCGCCTGAGCAAAGGACGTCCTGTCATAAACCTCCATCCCCTCGACACGCACGGAGTTCTCGTCAGAAAAATCCGATCGTGCGGCTTTCACCCGGAAGGAAAGATAGGTGTGCCCTCCCAGGTCAGCCATATGAAAACCACTGGCGGTGAGCAGCATCGGCGGTCCACCCGGAGAGACAAGCGTGATCGGAGCATCATCAATCCGGGTCCCGGATCGTGCGTCACGCAATAGTCGATCGAGGTTTCGCAGATCACTTTCGTGAATCAACTCATTGATGCGCACGCCCTGCAGTTCTTTGGGGCTGCGTCCGGTGAAAACATTGGTCGCGCCGGCCGCGAACGTGATCACGCCCGCAGGATCCAGTTCGACCAGCAAATCCGCATTGCAAAATGCCAGCGCGACAAATCGATCGCGCTCGGTCTTCAGATTCTCGGGACTCTGCCGATCACCTGCTGCTAGATTCATACTGTCCTGGGCTTGACCCAACGCAACGGCTCCACATTTGAGTTTGCTGGGACACGAGATTCCCGACATGCGATGCACAAAGCACCGCAACGTCGAATAATAATGAGTGGGCGGTTAAAGAAGTCTTAGTAATGGGCCGCGCTCATTGGCCCTTAAAACGCTGTATTTATGCGGATTTTTATTGATATGAAACAAATCGAACAGCTGCGCGAGACCGAAACCTGGGTCTTCGATCTCGACAACACGCTCTATCCGGCCTCATGCGGACTGATGGCCGAAGTCTCTTCACGCATGACGCTGTTTGTCGCCGAGACTTTGGCCCTTGAGCCTGAAAAGGCCCTCATTGAACAAAAACGCATGTTCCGTGAACATGGAACAACCTTGCGCGGCCTGATGAACGACCATGACGTGGACCCGGTTCACTTCATGGATTACGTCCATTCTGTCGATTATTCGGTTGTCGGCCCCAAACCGCGCCTCGACGCCGCGCTCGATGCACTTCCCGGTCGCAAGGTGGTGTTCACCAATGCTTCAACAGCCCACGCAGAAACGGTGCTGAAAAATCTGGGCATTGATGATCACTTTACGGGAATTTTCGACGTCGCAGCGGCGGACTACGTCCCCAAGCCGCATCCCAAACCCTATGCCATGATTGCCGCGCAGCATGACTTCGATCCTGCACATGCCGTGATGTTGGAGGATATCGGGCCAAATCTGCGCCCGGCCGCCGAGATGGGCATGACAACCGTCTGGGTTCGCTACAACCCGGAAAACGACCCATACTGGGCCGTTCCCGACGCTGAAGCCGATTACATCCACCATGAAACCGACGATCTGGTGATCTGGCTCGAATCTGTCCTCGCGGCAAGCTGAGAAAAGCCGTAAACCGGGCATTCACGAACGTTGACAGGTGGGACCACGCCCGGCCATCTTCGCGCGCTGCCAAACCAAGACCTGCTACAGGAATACGACATGAGCTCGAGTGATCTGCAATCCGCCATCGAAACTGCCTGGGACAACCGGGAATCGCTTTCCCCCGACACCAAAGGAGCAGATCGCGATGCCGTTGAAACTGCCCTTGCACAGCTCGACAGCGGCGCACGACGTGTCGCAGAGAAAATCGATGGAGACTGGGTTGTCAACGAATGGCTCAAGAAAGCGGTTCTGCTCTCGTTTCGCCTGAACGATATGTCCCTGATTCCCGGTGGACCGGGTCAGGACACACCATGGTGGGACAAGGTTCCGTCAAAATTCGACGGCTGGAAATCTGCCGAATTCGAATCGGCGGGATTTCGCGCTGTTCCCAACGCCATTGTTCGTCATTCCGCCTATATCGCGCCCGGCGTCGTGTTGATGCCGAGTTTCGTCAATCTTGGTGCCTATGTCGCCAGCGGCACAATGGTCGACACCTGGGCCACGGTCGGAAGTTGTGCCCAGATCGGCGAGAACGTGCATCTTTCCGGCGGCGCAGGCATTGGCGGCGTTCTGGAACCGCTACAGGCCAATCCGGTCATCATTGAGGACAATTGCTTCATCGGCGCACGATCCGAAGTCGCCGAGGGCGTGATCGTGGAAGAAGGCGCTGTGCTTTCCATGGGTGTCTATCTGGGTGCATCGACAAAGATCATAGATCGTGCGACCGGCAATGTTCATGTCGGCCGCGTGCCCTCCTATTCCGTGGTTGTTCCGGGCTCCCTGCCCGGCAAGCCCCTGCCAGACGGCACACCGGGGCCGAGCCTCTATTGTGCTGTCATCGTGAAACGCGTGGACGAACAGACCCGCGCCAAGACCTCCATCAACGAACTGCTGCGGGACTAGCGCGCAGATCATGGCAGATTCGCGCGACCCGATTGCGCTGGCCCAGGCGTTGATCCAGTGCCCGAGCGTGACACCGGCGGATGCCGGCGCGCTCGGCGTGCTTGCAGACGCCCTCGGACAGATCGGCTTTGCCTGCCATCGACTGCCGTTTCAAACACCCAACACCCCGGATGTCGAAAACCTCTACGCCCGTCTGGGTAACGGCGGACAGAATTTCTGCTTTGCTGGACACACCGATGTGGTGCCAGTTGGCGACGCTGATGACTGGTCCCGCGATCCATTCTCGGGCGAAATCGTAGACGGCGCTCTTCACGGGCGCGGCGCGGCCGACATGAAGAGCGCCATCGCCGCCTTCACAGTCGCCGTGGAACGCCTGATCGAACGGCATGGCGCACCCGAAAGCTGGAATACGCCGGGCTCCATAAGCCTGCTCATCACCGGTGATGAAGAAGGCCCTGCGATCAACGGCACACGCCGGGTACTCGAGTGGCTGTCCGAACGTGGTGAGACACTGGATGCCTGCATCGTGGGCGAGCCGACAAACCCCGACGCGCTGGGCGACATGATTAAGATCGGTCGGCGCGGGAGCACAACCGGCGACGTTGTCGTACGCGGGACCCAGGGGCACACCGCCTATCCACATCTCGCCAACAACCCGGTCCATCACCTTGTGCGGATGCTCAGTGCCCTAACGGCTGAGCCGTTGGATTCTGGCACCGAACACTTTCAGCCCTCGACCCTGCAGGTCACGACGGTGGATGTCGGCAACCCGGCCAACAATGTGGTGCCCGCAAAGGCCCACGCCACCTTCAACATACGCTTTAACGATCTGCACAGTTCGGACAGTCTGGACGCCTGGGTGCGCCAGACCTTCAATGCGGCACTGGGCGATACAGATGCCGGCTATGAGTTGAGCTTTCGGGTTACCGGCGAAGCATTTCTGACACCACCCGGACCTTTGAGCGAGGCGATCAGCACCGCGGTTGCGGGTGTCACCGGGCGGCGGCCCGAACTCAGCACAACCGGCGGCACCTCCGACGCACGCTTCATCAAGGCATACTGCCCGGTCGCAGAGTTCGGGCTGGTTGGTCAGACAATGCACAAGGTTGATGAGCATGTCGCCACCGACGACATTGTGAAGCTGACTGAAATTTACCTTTCGGTCCTCGAAACCTATTTTGGCCTAAGCACGTAGACGCCAACCCGGCTGCACAGGAGCGCGAAAGCGCATCATGAACATTCAGGAAGCCATCCACGGAGTCTTTGGCGCGTGGCGATTGCTGCATTTCGACCGAACGGGCCTGCAGCATTTCCAGACAACGCCGACAGCCTTTTGGAACTCCTTCTGGGCCGCCGCCATCGTGCTCCCCGCCGATGGCATTGCAACACTGCTGCTCTCCACACCGCCCACCGGCGACACGACCCTGCCCGACACAATCCACACGGTGCTGGTCTATCTGGAAATCTACGCCATCCAGTGGTTGCTGTTTCCTCTTGTCATGGTGGCCTTCGTCGAGACCATCCAACGAAGTGAACGCTTTGAGTTGTTCATCGTCGCATGGAACTGGTCGAACATCGTACGCGCGGCGATCCTCCTTCCCGGAATTGCGATTTTCGCGTCACAGGGTCCGGAATCGGCGGGCTGGGGAGCGGCGGTCTACATGGCCGCGATCGTGATCACATTCATCTATGCCGGGTTCGTCGCCCGCGCCGCGCTCGACGTTTCACCAATGACAGCCACGATGGTGGTGTTGACTGAAGTCGGACTGGCCATCCTGCTGTGGATTTCCGCCCAGACCCTGATCGGCTAACGGGCAGGCGGTGTATCCCGCCATTTTGGGCGGAGGGCGAGCAATCCGAACACCAGCAGCAACAGACCGGATCCCGACACGCAGATCGCCAACGGCCATGCCGTTCCTTGCGGTGTAAGACTGACAAAAAGCGCACCAAGTGCGCCGCCGCCCATCTCGAATGTGGACAACATGGCCGCACTCATGCCCCGTCCCTGATCAGGAATACGTTCGAATGCCAGAACCGGCGCCGTCGCAAACAACGGACCAAGAGCGAACGCAAATACACTCATGGCCGCTGTCAGCGTTGCGGGAGTCTCCCCTACCGCCACGGCGATGATCACCAGAAGACCCGACAGTGATCCACTCCAAACCCCGACAGCAAAAAGCCGCCGCACACCAATGCGCGCAACAACGCGGCTCGCAACCAGACTGCCGATGAAGAACGCCAGCACAATGACGGCCTGATACAGGCCGAAATAACGGGTCGCGACCCCGTGTATATCAATCAGAATGAACGGCGCCTCGGTGAGATAAGCAAAGATCGCCCCAATCGCGAGACCGAGCGTCAGTGAAACCGAGACAAACGCCCCGCGCGACAACAGCTGTCCATACCCGACAACAATCTCACGCAATCGCAGCGCTGTTCGTTCGGCAGTCGGGAGTGTTTCAGGCAGACGCACCAGACCGAGCGCGAACACCAGCACCACGATGCCCGCAAGAAGATAGAAATTCGCCCGCCAGCCAAACCATTCGAAGACGAAACCGCCAATGATCGGCCCTGCGGCCGGTACGAGAGAAATGACCATGCCGTAGATCGCGAACACCTTGGCAGATTTCTCGCCTTCATAGAGATCGCCGATCACCGCGAGAACCAGCACGGCCTCCACGCTGGCTGCTGCGCCCATCAGCACTCGGGCCACGATCAGTTGCCCGATCGTCTGGGACAGCGCAGCGGCAACCACAGTCAGGGCGAAAGCCCCCATGCCCAGGACGAATATTCCGCGACGGCCAAACCGGTCTGCCAGCGGCCCCCAGATCAACTGGGCCAGCGCATAGGCACCGAGATTCAAGGCCATAGTGAGCTGGACGGTTGCAGCATCGGTCCCGAAATAAGCGGGCAGATGCGGCAGGGTCGGGGCATAAAGATCCGTTGAAAGGATCGAGGCACCACTTGCGAAAATCATGATCGTCAGCACCAGAACCGGCGATCTTACCCCCGCACGCGCGGTTGGCATGTCAGTAATCCACCTTCATGAGATAAAGGCCTTCTGCCGGTGCTGTCGGCCCCGCAGCAGCGCGCGCACGCGCGGCCAAGGCATCCGCGACGTCCTGACGGCTCCACTTGCCCTTGCCGACAAGTGTCAGCGTCCCAACGATATTGCGTACCTGATGATGCAGAAAAGAACGGGCAGACGCCTCAACGAGAATTTCACCACCCTCGTGACGCACCGTCAGACGATCCAGAGTCTTCACCGGTGACCGCGCCTGACAGATGGTCGCACGGAAGGAGGTAAAGTCATGCTCGCCGATCAGCGCCTGCGCAGCATCATGCATGGCGTCCACATCCAGTGGCACCGGCTCCCACCAGACCTGCCCCCGGGTTATCGCGGGACGCGGACGACGGTTCAGAATTCTGTAGCGATAGTGCCGCCCAATCGCCGAAAACCGCGCGTGAAAGTCTTCGGTGACGGCTTCCGCGGACAACACGACAATCGGTTCCTTGCGCAGAAAATGATTGAGCGCATCGAGCACAGTCTCGGCATCGGTGTCGCGTGCAATATCGAGATGCGCGACCTGCCCCAGCGCGTGGACACCGGCATCCGTGCGCCCGGCCCCCTGCACCAGAATCTCCTCGCCGGTGAACCCGTGCGCTGCGGCTTCCAGTGCGGCCTGGATCGACGGCCCATTGTTTTGCCGCTGCCAGCCCACATAGCCGCCGCCGTTATACTCAATGAGAATTCGGAACCGGTTCATGCGAAACGCGTGCCCCGGACAACAGGTCGGCCACGCAAATACTCTTGGGCATCCATGGCGCCGCGTCCCGCGCGTTGCACCCGCAAAAGCCGAATCGCGCCGTCACCACAGGCCACGCGCAACGCATCATCGAGAACTTCGCCGGGCTGTCCTTCGCCATCGGCGACCTCTGCCATCAGCACCTTGATCCGGTCGCCGTCCTGCTCGAACCACGCGCCGGGCCACGGTGCAAAACCACGGACATGGCGTGCGATTTCTGCCGCGCTTTTCGACCAGTTAATCCTCTCCTCTCCGCGCTCAAGCTTTCCGGCATAGGTCATACCGTCATCGCTTTGCGGGATTGGGGTGATGGTCCCTGCTTCGAGCCCGGCGAGTGCTTCGACAATGAGTCGCCCACCAAGTTCACACAAAGCATCGTGCAACTCCCCGGCATTCATGGCTGGACCAATATCGATGGACCCACGGAGAAGCTCAGGGCCGGTATCCAACCCCTCATCCATCAGCATAATCGTTACACCGCTTTCGGTGTCCCCGGCCAACAGAGCTCGTTGAATCGGGGCCGCACCGCGCCAGCGCGGCAGCAGAGAAGCATGAATGTTGATACAGCCCCGCTGTGGAGCATTCAGAATGGGCAGCGGCAGGATCAACCCATAGGCCACAACCACAGCCGCATCGAGATCCAGAGCCGCGAACGCGGCTTGTGCCTCAGCATCCTTCAGAGACGCCGGGGTTCGAACCTCAATGCCTTCGGATTCCGCGCGCAGATGCACCGGCGACTTGCGCTCTTTCTGGCCGCGGCCCGCCGGACGGGGCGGCTGGGTATAGACACACGCGATCTCATGCCCGGCTGCCAGCAAAGCATCGAAGGCCGGTACCGAGAAGTCCGGCGTTCCCATGAACGCGATACGCATATCGTCTTCTCACAAAGCAACAGGCAAAGCGTCGCTTACTTCTGCAGACGCTTCAGCTTCTTCATTTTACGCAGGATCATGTTCCGTTTGAGCGGCGTCAGATAATCGATGAACAGCACACCATCGAGATGATCGATCTCATGCTGGATGCAGGCCGACAATAACCCGTTGGCCTCAACCTCCTGCGAGGCACCCTCAGGATCGAGATAGGTAACCTTGATCTCGCGGAACCGGGAGACGTCACCATAATGGTCGGGAATACTCAGGCAGCCTTCTTCAGCCACAACCTTTTCATCCGAACGCCAGACAATCTCCGGGTTGACCATCTTAAAAACCTGTGCGGATTCACCTTCACGCGCCACGTCACAGACGATCAGACGGCGTTTGTCGGCAACCTGTGGCGCGGACAGGCCAATCCCGGGTGCGGCATACATTGTCTCGACCATGTCATCGAGGCGCGCGCGCACATCGTCATCAATCGTCTCAACGGGTTGGCATGTTTGTTTCAGCACCGGGTCCGGTGCCAGAACGATCGGCAGCTTCGCCATATCGCTTTACCTTCAAATCATTGTTATTCAGCGGAATTCAGGGTGTTTCGCGCCGATAGGTATGGCTTCGGGCCAACTTCGTCAAGCCAACACCGAATCTGCCTCAAATGCTAGAATGCCGATATGGATACAATCCTTCTCATCGCTATTCTGATTGGGGTGCTCGGTGCGGGCGCGCTGCTTGCTGCCCTATACCTTGCCACGCGACGCAACAACGGTGGCGCCGAAGCTGCCGAAATGGCGATTCGCCTCTCCCAGATGACCGAAGCGCAGGCCGCGCAGCAGGCTCAGCTTGCCCAGACCCTTCAGGCACAGGAACGCGCTCTGGCCAAGGCTGTCGATGACCGAATGCAGCTTCTGAGTGGCAAGATCGACGCGACATTGGAAAAAACCTCGACCCACCAGAAGACCACGCTGGATGCACTGCAGGAACGCCTGGTGCGGATCGATGCGGCCCAGAAAAGTCTGACCGACCTGTCGTCACAGGTGGTCGGCTTGCAGGAAATTCTCTCCAACAAGCAGGCACGTGGCGCTTTTGGTGAAGTTCAGTTGCAGGACCTTGTTGAATCCGCGATGCCGCCGGGCAGTTACACCTTTCAAGCGACCCTCAAGGACGGGAAGCGCGCGGACTGCCTGCTTGATCTGCCCAACCCGCCCGGACCGATTGTCGTGGACGCGAAGTTCCCTCTGGAAGCCTGGCGTGCCTTGCAAGCCGCCAAATCCGACACCGAAAAGAAGGAAGCCGAGCGGGCCTTCCGGCGCGATGTGGCGTTGCACGTCAAAGCGATCGCGGAAAAATACATCGTCCCGGGTGAAACCGCCGACGCGGCACTCATGTTCCTTCCATCTGAAGCCGTCTATGCCGAACTGCATGCCCATTTCGGGGACACGGTCGATGCGGCCCATCGCGCCAAGGTCTTCATTGTTTCGCCCACGACCCTATGGGCGCTGCTCAACACCATGCGCGCCGTCATGAAAGACGTGCGCATGAAGGAAGCTGCCGGGATCATCCAGACCGAAGTCCTGACCATGCTGAAGGATGTGGACCGTCTTGATGCGCGGGTGGACCATCTGGAGAAGCACTTCCAGCTGGCCGAAAAAGACATCAAGGATATTCGGACTTCAGCCAACAAGGTGAAGAGCCGCGGCGACAAGATTCACGACATCCAGCTTGATGACGGCACCGAGACATCCCCAATCGAAGATACACTCGGCGAAGCCCCGCTGCTCCGCAGCGTGGAGTAAACCTCAGACTTCCCGTCGACTCTTGAGCGCGGCCGTCAGAGTTCCATCATCGAGATAGTCGAGCTCCCCGCCCACCGGCACGCCATGTGCCAGGCGAGAGATCATCACGCCGGCATCCGCCAGTCGCTCGGTGATGTAGTGAGCCGTCGTTTGCCCGGCCACTGTCGCGTTGGTCGCCAGAATAATTTCAGTCACCTGTGCAGATTTCGCACGATCCACCAGACGACCGATACGCAGGTCTTCCGGCCCAACACCGTCGAGCGCGGACAGGGTTCCGCCAAGGACGTGATAGTTGCCGCCATAAGAGGCCGTGCGTTCCAGCGCCCAGAGATCGGCGACATCCTCGATCACACAAATCACGCTCCGGTCGCGTTCGGGATCGTCGCAAATCCGGCACGGGTCGACCGTGTCGACATTTCCGCAATTTGTGCAGGTCCGGATCGCATTGGCCGCACTTGCGATAGCTTCGGCGAGCGGCTGCATGAGCTGGCCGGGCCGTTTGATCAGATGCAACACCGCACGCCGGGCCGAACGTGGCCCCAGCCCCGGGAGCTTGGCAAGAAGATCAGCAAGCCGTTCGATTTCAGGTGTGGACATGCGCGCGTGGTCGCCGCAATCAGCCGCCGAACGGCATATTGAATCCCGGCGGCAGATTGAGGCCACCGGTGAGTTCTTTCATCTCATCAGCCGTTCGTTGCTCGGCCTTGCTTTTGGCATCGGCGTGGGCGGCAACAATCAGATCTTCGAGAATTTCGCCTTCCTCACCATTCAGCAACGCGGGATCAATCCGGATCCCCTTCATCTCGCTCTTGCCGCTCAGGGTAATGGTGACCATGCCCCCGCCTGAGACTCCCTCGACGGTGAGTTCGGCAAGGCGGTCCTGCATCTCGGCCATCTTGGCCTGCATTTCCTGAGCTTGCTTCATCAGGTTGCCAAGATTCTTCATTCGTCGTCCTCAATTTCTATCGGCAATTCATCTTCCCCAGGCTCTTCGCTCAGAGCTTCCCGGCTCATGACACGTTCGATCTTTGCGCCCGGAAATGCTTCCAGCGCCGCGCGCACGACCGGATTCTCAGCGGCCTGTTCATAAGCTGCTGTCTCTGCCGCTGCATCCTGTTCGGCCAGGGTTGGACCGCCCTGTTCGCGTGACACGCTGACCTGCCAGTGATTGCCGAGCCATTCCCGAAGCTGCTTGAGCACCAGTCCCGGCAGATCCGACGGCGCATGTTCGGTCGGCATGAATTCCAGACGTCCGGGCTCGTAGGAAACCAGCCGCACATTCGCGTAGAGATGGTTGCGCAGGGTCATCTCTCGGCGCGTGGCAAACAGGCTGACCAGCGCACGATAGTTTTCCGGATCCGCAAGCGCCTGCGGGGCCACCGCCTGTTCGGGTGCGGTCTGTTGGGTCTCAATTTGCGGTGCCGCTACCGCATGGGCACCATTGCCCGCGACAGCCTGCGCAGCACCGCCAGTCGGAGGTGGGCCATCGGGAGTCGGAGCCGAATTCTGAGCGGCAGGTGCGGCGGGAGCCTCTTCCTGTAGCTTTTTCATCAGGTCACCGGGCGGCGGCATATCCGCGGCATGGGCCAAACGAATCAACACCATTTCAGCAGCCGGCATCACAGAGGGTGCACGCTGCACCTCTCCCACTCCCTTGAGCAGCATCTGCCAGGCACGGGAAAGCACGGCAACACCCAGCTTGTCGGCCATTTCGCGGCCACGCACCCGTTCAAGTTCGGACACCGAAGGGTCATCGGCCGCGTTGGGCACAAGCTTGACCCGGGTGATCCAATGGCTGAGCTCAAGCAGATCCTGCAGGACCGACAACGGATCGGCACCGGAATCGTAAAGCGTGCCGAGTCCTTCCAGCGCATCAGCTGTACGACCGGCCATCAGCGCTTCAAAAATGTCAAATACAGCCGCGCTGTTTGCCGTTCCCAGCATCGCGCGCACATCATCCTCTTGCGCCACGGCGCCGTTGGAACAATGGGCTGAAATCGTCTGATCGAGCAGCGACAGGCCATCGCGGACCGATCCGTCGGCCGCGCGCGCAATCAGGCGCAAGGCACCGTCTTCGAGCTGCGCACCTTCCGCTTCGGCAATCCTGGAAAAATGCGTGATCAGATCATCGGCTTTGATCCGGCGCAGGTCGAAACGCTGACATCGTGACAACACCGTTACCGGAACTTTGCGAATTTCGGTGGTCGCAAAAATGAACTTCACATGTTCAGGCGGTTCTTCAAGCGTCTTGAGCAGGGCATTGAAAGCCTGCGTGGACAGCATGTGGACTTCATCGATGATGTAGACCTTGTAGCGGCCAAACACCGGCCGGTAGCGCACCCCGTCCAGAATTTCACGAATATCACCCACACCAGTCCGGCTGGCGGCATCGACCTCGATCACATCGGGATGACGATCCTCGGTTATGGCGATGCTTTGCGGATCATTGGGATCAGGATTGATGGATGGCCCGCCCTCCGCGTTCAGGCATTTTGCAATGATCCGGGCGGTGGTCGTTTTGCCAACACCGCGCACCCCGGTGAGCATGAACGCATGGGCCACCCGGTCGAGCGCAAACGCGTTGGTCAGGGTCTGGACCAGAGCCTCCTGACCAATGACTTCGTCAAAATTCTGAGGCCGGTATTTGCGCGCGAGAACCTGATAAGCCTCTTCACCATCACTGCTGCTCAAGCTGCTTGCGGGTGTGGCAACAGCGCCGGATGGCGAAGTTGTCTGTTCCGGGACAGTTTCGGCAACCGCCTCAGATTCCGGCGCAGGCTCGGACGCAGCAGCAGGCGGATCAGCCGGCGCATCGAGAAAGCTTCCCTGATTGGGGTCGTCTATCGTCGGGCTGCCGTCGAGAGACTCGTCCGCATCTGCCTCAAGCAGCGCGTCCGTTGGGTCTTCGTTGTCGACGGTCATGAAAGGTGCACGCTTCCCGAGTTGGTGACAGGAACATGAATATCAGATTCGGTGTTCGCATCGGTATTTGAAGTGGGAGACCGGTTGATACGACCCAGGCGGAACTCGTTACGGCTGCTTCCTTCCGGACCTGACCGAGTTGGCGAGATGCCCGTCCGCCCGGCCTCCCGCGTGGACTATATCAGATCAGCGTCACCAATAAACTCCCACGCGCATCATTCTGCTGTGACTTTCCACAGGGCGTGGCGTGTGACACGGTATGGGCCATTCCTGAACACTTTCCAAAAAACAAAAAAGAACCATGGCGCGCACCAATTTCTACTCCAGTGAATATCTGGACCGGGTTTCACACCTGCGAAACGACCAAAACTGGCTTTCCGAGCAGCTTTCCAGCACCAACACACGCCTGATCCCGGTCTGGCAGCAAAACAACCTCATTCAGGGTACGGATAACGTTGAAGCCTCGATCCTCGAAATTATCCATGTCGAGACCCTGCGCAGCATTGATGTTGAGCCTGTTCTACTGGGATTGATCGAGGGCACCGCCTATTTCACGCTGGATGTCAGCCATATCGAGGACCCGCACGAGCACGAAATTTTGGGCGCTGCGGGCGTCTTCGAGGATTTGCGCAAGGTTGGCCAGTATATTCAGCATGAACAGGGCAACCTCCTGGCCTATGCCCGGGGCATCAATTACTGGCACCAGCGACATAAATTCTGTGGTGTCTGCGGCAGCCTGACTCGCAGTGAATCCGCCGGTCACCAGCGACGTTGCACAAATGAAACCTGCAACACCTCGCATTTTCCGCGCACCGACGTTGCCTGCATCATGCTGGTCCATGACGGGGACCGGATCATCATGGGCAAATCCCCACGCTTTCAGGGCAAGATGCAATCCGTGCTCGCGGGGTTTCTCGAACCCGGCGAAACCCTGGAAGACTGCGTGGCCCGCGAGGTCTTCGAAGAGGTCGGCGTGCGTGTGACAGACGTAGAGTACCAGCACTCCCAGCCCTGGCCGTTCCCGTCATCACTGATGGTCGGATTTCGTGCCCGTGCGCTCGACACCGACATCACCATTGATGAGAAAGAACTGCTTTCAGCCGAGTGGATGTCACGGGACGAACTCAAGGCGACAACGCCGGACTCACCCGTTCAACTGCCACGCAAAGACTCTATCGCCCGCCGCCTCATCGAGGAGTGGCTCGCCGAAGGCTAGTGATTACGATATTCGTTGGCCGGGTAGACGCCGAGTACACGGACATTTTTCGAGAAATAGTCGAGTTCCTCAAAGGCCTGCGCCACGCTGGCATCGGCGGGATGTCCTTCAATCTCCAGATAAAAACGCGCGACCGAAAACTTTTCGCCCGAAATGTAGCTCTCCAGCTTCGTGATGTTCACGCTATTGGTCGCGAACCCGCCCAGCGACTTGTAAAGCGCTGCGGGAACCGAGCGAACTTCGAAGATCAGTGATGTCATGGACGGACCGTCATTGGGGTCCGGGTCACGGCGCGCGCGCGCGAGCACCACGAAACGCGTTGTATTCCCGATCCGGTCCTCAAAGCGTGAACGCAGAATCTGAAGATCGTAGATCTCTCCGGCCAGTCCCGGTGCAAGTGCACCGATGGTCGGGTCCCCAAGTTCGGCAATCTCCATCGCCGACCCGGCCGTATCGGCGCGGGCTCGAACTTTCACGCCAAGCTGGGCAAGTTGTTCGCGGCATTGGGCCAACGCCTGCGGATGCGACCGGACCTCAACAAGGCCTTCCAGCGTGGCGTCCTTTGTTCCCAGGAGCTGATGTCGAACATCCAGATAGTGCTCACGGATGATGTAAAGCTTGGATTCCGGCAGCAGATGATGAATGTCAGCCACACGGCCCCCGAGCGTATTCTCAATCGGAATCATCGCCAACGCGGCCTTGCCCTCTTTTTCCACGGCGGCAAACGCATCTTCAAAGGTCGCGCAGGCAAGCGGGGTCATCTCCGGATATGCCTGCATGCAGGCAATATGCGAGTTGGCGCCTGGGACGCCCTGATAGGCAATGGTGTTCGCCGGGTCTGCCGGCTTTGCGTTCGTGTTACTCATGATCGGATCGGCTCTTTCATCAAAAACGCGCGAGCCTGCTAAGCCAGCAAAGCACGCGCGCGCTCAAGATCGGCGGGAGTATCGACACCGAGCGGAACGGTGTCAACGAGGGCAGCGTCAATGCGCATCCCAGTTTCCAGCGCACGCAACTGCTCCAGCTTCTCCCGGGTTTCCAGCGGACTGGCGGGCAGAGACACAAACCGCGCCAGAGCGTCCCGCCGGTAAGCGTAAAGACCAATATGATGAAAATGATCGCCCGGGCCGGTTGGAACCGTGGCACGACTGAAATAAAGCGCCCGGCCGATGCGGGCATTCCCGCTCAGAGCCATCACAGCCTTGACCACATTGGGGTTGTCCCGTTCGCTTTCTTCCGTGATCGCACAGACCGCCGTGGAGATATCAACCTCCGGGTTGTCCAGCACTGCGACACATGCGCGGACAACTTTGGGATCGAGAGTTGGCAAATCCCCCTGGAGATTGACGATGGCGTCGTATTTCCCCTCGGGATCGAAGACTTCGAGCGCCGCAAAAATCCGATCCGACCCTGATGGCAGATCCGGATCCGTAAGCACAGCTTGCCCACCGGCAGCTTCAACAGCTTCTGCGACTTCTGGTTCGGAACAGGCGATCACCACCGGTCCGACTTCTGCTTCCTCAGCACGGCGCAGGCATTGGACAATCATCGGCACACCCGCAATATCGGCCAGTGGCTTTCCCGGAAGTCGGGTTGAAGCCATGCGGGCGGGAATCAGGACAACCGGGTTACGCGGGACATCACGTGTTTGCATTGAATTCGTCAGGTTTTTCATCCCTCTGATGGCGCTGCGACCTAATGCCGCGAGAGTTGGATCGGCGCTGGCCGCTCGGTATTCTGGAAGATATATCTCGAAGCACGCGAACGGAACCGTCTCCCCCGTGGACAGGTGGTTGACCGCTCGCTAAATTCGCGACGCGCGATCCATACTGGTCAGCGCGGAGTCCGGTTGAGACGGGGAAAAAGAGTTATGGGTGGCGAAAGTTACAAAATCTGGGGTTCGGCGCTTGTCGCACTGACCGTTGCGTTCGGCATCGGCGTTGCGATCAACCAAGTCACGCACACCGATCATCTGGATATCAAAGCGTATGTCGTTGATGTTCCTGATGGTGGTGCGGAGACGGCCGCAGTGGTGGAAGAAAAGGTGCTTGAACCGATCACCCCGCTTCTGGCTTCAGCCGATATCGCGGCAGGCGAGAAAGCTTTTAAACGTTGCGGCACCTGCCACACGGTCGACAAGGGCGGCGCCAACAAGGTTGGCCCCAATCTCTATAATGTTGTTGGTGCGGCCAAGGGCCATGAGCCGAGCTTCGCTTATTCGGATGCATTGATGTCGATCGATGCGCCCTGGGACTACGAGAACCTGAACGCGTTCCTCGTCAAGCCGAAGGATTACGCGCCGGGCACCAAGATGAACTTTGCGGGAATCAGCAAGCCGCAGGATCGGGCCAATGTCATCGCCTATCTGCGTCAGTTTGGAGACAACCCGCCGCCGATGCCGGGGCAGTAGCCGGGCAGAGCGAAAAACGAGTATCTTCGAAGCGGCGCGCAAGCGCCGCTTTGTCGTTGAGGAGACATCGTTTTGACCGACAACCTCGATTCTGAATTCTCTGCACTCGCTCATCAGCTTGCCGATGTGGCGGGCGCCGCTGCCATGGCTGTGTTCCGCACCGGTTTCGACATCGAAACCAAGGACGATGCCAGCCCGGTCACGCGCGCCGATCGTGAAGCGGAAGCCGTCATGCGCGAACGGATCAACGCCACCTTTCCCGACCACGGTATTCTGGGAGAAGAACATGGTGCCGAGCGCTCGGATGCCGAGTTTGTCTGGGTGCTTGATCCCATCGACGGCACGCGGGCCTTCGTCAACGGCATTCCGCTCTTTGCGACACTGATCGCTCTGGTCCGGGATGGAATACCTGTTCTCGGCTTGAATGCTTTTCCAGCCCTGAACGAGCGCTGGCTCGCCACATCAGATGAACCGACTCGCCATTGGGCGCGGGGGCATGATGGTGTCGCGGTGCGTGTGCGTGCCTGTCCATCGCTCGCGTCTGCGCAGATGTGCACCACATCTCCCGATATGTTCGATACGGCCGACAGCAACCGCTACGCCCATTTGAAGGCTGCCGTCCAGGACACACGCTTCGGAACAGACGCCTGGGCCTATTCGATGGTGTCCTCCGGGCACACAGACATGGTCGCCGAAAGTGGCATGCAACCCTATGACTACCTGTCGCACGCGGTCATCGTGGCCGGTGCCGGCGGGACCATCACCGACTGGAATGGTCAGCCCCTCAGCATCCATTCGGATGGCTCGGTTCTGGCCTCAGGTGACGCGACGGTGCATGCTGCCGCTCTTGCGACCCTCAAAACCGACTAACCGACTAACCCGGAATACGCCCATGGCCCATGACGTGCGCATTGCAATTTCCTGCCCAGATCGAACCGGACTTCTTTCGGCTGTCACCGGGCGCCTGTTTGACCTTGAAGCCGATATTGGTGATGCAAGTTTTGCTGTACTCGGCCAAGCCGCCGAATTCGCCACCGTCGCGAGCCTTCCCGATGCGCTCGAGGCGCGAGAGGTGAAGGACGCGCTGGCCGGTCTCGAAGAACTGGACGGCGCGGATATCTCAGTTACGCCTTTTTCACTGGGCGTGACCCATAGTGAAAGCGGTCAAGTGACCCACCGAATCGAAGTGCGTGGCACGGATCGTCCGGGTCTTGTGGCCCGCCTGACAGAAGCTTTTGCAGATTACGGTGCAAACATTGTCCGTATGGATTGTGAACGGGTACGCGGCGGGGCAAGCGAGGACTATGTCATTCGCATTGAAGCCTGGATCCCGGATGCCCGCGCCGAGACCTGCCTCGCCGCTGTCGACAACACGGCCCAATCCCTTGGCCTTACGAGCCGTGCCGAACCAGCCTGAACATGCCCAAATCCGGCACAAACCGGGTCGAATTGCGGCGGCAAGGCGGCGATCACTAACAACCGTGTGAGCCTGCGTCGGTTTTCCTTGATTGGCAGGGGTTTCTGCCCCCATCTAGGGCCTAGTTGTTTGTTTCGTCCGGGAGATCTCATGCGCCGCACCTCATATCTCACACTGATCGCCGGAATCGGTCTGGCCCTCGCCAGCCCGGCCATGGCCCTGACAGGTACCGACGGCCCGGCCCACGGCATGGCGATGCATGGCGAACCCAAATACGGACCGGCATTCTCCCATTTCGATTATGCGGACCCCGGTGCCCTCACGGGCGGCGAAGATATACGCCGCGCGATCGGAACCTTTGACAGCCTCAACCCGTTTATCATCCAGGGCAACCCGGCCGCGGGCATAGGATTGATTTACGACACGCTGACAACGTCATCAGCAGATGAGGCCTTCACCCAGTACTGCCTGCTCTGCGCAACCATGGAAATTCCGGACGATCGCTCCTGGGTGGAATACGAACTGCGCCACGATGCGTTTTGGCACGACGGAGAGCCGATCACCCCCGCAGATGTGATTTTCTCGTTCAACGCATTGCGCGAGAAAGGCGCCCCCTTCTACCGCTTCTATTATCGCGATGTGACAAAGGTCGAGCAGACCGGGCCGCGCAAGGTGAAGTTCAGCTTTGGGGACATCCAGAATCCTGAACTGGCCCTGATCGTTGGCCAGCTCCCGATCCTCCCGGCGCATTACTGGGAAACCCGCGACATCGGAAAGACAACACTCGACATTCCTCTGGGCAGCGGGCCGTACAAAATTTCGGATGTGAAAGTCGGGCGCTCGATTACGCTTGAGCGTGTCCCGGAATACTGGGGCCGCAATCAACCCACGAATATCGGACGCAACAACATCGATACCCTGCGCTATGAGTATTTTCGCGACCCGGGCGTGGGGCGTATTGCCCTTGTTTCGGGTGATATCGACCGGGCGCGCGAGAATTCATCCAAGGCGTGGGCAACCGAATTCACGGACACCAAACCCGTTCAGGATGGAAAGCTTCTCCTGGAAGAATTCCCTCATCAGCGGACCGCGCCAATTCAGGGATTCGTGTTCAATCTGCGCAAGCCAATGTTTCAGGACCGCAAGGTCCGCGAAGCCCTGACCAACGCCTTCGACTTCGAGTGGTCCAACAAGAACCTTTTTTATGGTGCCTATACCCGGACCGACAGTTTCTTCGACAATTCCGATCTGGGCAGCCGTGGGCTTCTTAAAGATGCCGGTGCGGAAGAACGCGAAATTCTTGAACGC
Source organism: uncultured Alphaproteobacteria bacterium (assembly GCA_943787745.1). GTDB lineage: Bacteria > Pseudomonadota > Alphaproteobacteria > UBA6615 > UBA6615 > JABJAG01. The sequence continues at coordinate 43,910 of CALSNJ010000006.1, forward strand.
TTCCGGGATCAGCTTCCCGCAGAACTGTTCACGCAAGCCTACACGCCACCGACCACAGACGGCTCAGGAACGCGCGGTCTCCGCGGCAACCTGCGGACCGCAGCGAAACTGCTGGATGACGCCGGATGGGTCATCCAGGACGGCAAGCGCGTGAACGCCGAAACCGGAGCGCCCTTCCAGTTTGAAATACTGCTCGGCAGCCAGACCTTTGAGCGGATTGCTCTGCCCTTCGCCCGTAATCTCGAGAGACTTGGGATAGAAGCCAAAGTCCGTGTCGTTGACGCCTCGCAGTATCGCGAACGGACCGACAGTTTCGACTTCGACATGATCTCGGGAATCTGGGGCCAATCCGAATCCCCTGGGAATGAACAACTGGATTTCTGGAGCAGCATCGCCGCGGACCGCAATGGATCACGCAACCTTATCGGCATTTCCGACCCGGTGATCGACGAACTCATCGAACTGGTCATTACAGCGCCGAACCGGGACAGTCTGATCCAGCGCACCCGCGCGCTCGATCGGGCCCTTATCTGGGGAAACTACGTGATCCCGCAATGGCACAACACGACAGACCGGATCGTCTTCTGGGACCGCTACGGCATCCCCGAAGTGGTTCCCCGCGGCGGGGTGCAGCTCGACACATGGTGGATCGATCCGGACAAGGATGCCGATATCCGTGCCTATCGTGGCCGCCGCTAGCACCGACGCGTAAGGGCAGGATAGTCTCACACCATGCTCGCGTATATCGTTCGCCGTCTGCTGCTGATCATTCCCACCCTGTTTGGGATCATCCTGCTCAACTTCGCCATCGTGCAATTTGCACCGGGTGGACCTGTCGAGCAGATGATTGCACAAATTCAGGGCACGGCTGTCGATGCAACCTCGCGTGTGTCTGGCGGGTTGGGCGATGGCGGCCAGTCCAGCATCGACCAGCTGAACGGCGATACCAGCACGAGCTTTGAATCCAAATATCGCGGCGCGCGCGGCCTGCCGCCCGAATTCATCGAAGAACTGGAAAAGCTTGTCGGCTTTGACAAGCCGCCCCATGAACGTTTCTTCCTGATGATGAAGAACTACCTCCAGTTCGATTTCGGCAACAGCTTCTTTCAGGACAGGCCGGTTATCGATCTGGTTCTCGAAAAACTGCCAGTCTCCATCACCATCGGGTTCTGGACCACAATCTTCCTGTATGGCATTTCGATTCCATTGGGCATCGCCAAAGCCGTAAGAGACGGCACAAGATTCGACGCTTGGACAAGTGTTGTCGTGATTGCCGGGAATGCGCTGCCCTCCTTCATGATCGCCATTCTGGGGATTCAGCTTTTCGCCAGCGGCAACTTTGTCGACTGGCTGCCGCTCCGTGGTCTGACATCAGACAATTTCGCCGAGCTGAGCTTTTTCGGAAAAATTGGTGACTACCTGCTGCACATCGCATTGCCGGTCGGGTCTCTCGTTATAGGCGGCTACGCCGCATTGACCATGCTGACCAAGAACTCCTTCCTGGATCAGATTTCCCAGCAATACGTTATCACGGCCCGCGCCAAAGGGCTGGAGCAAGGCCGGGTGCTCTACGGGCATGTCTTCCGCAACGCCATGCTGATCGTGATCTCCGGGTTTCCAGCAGCGTTTCTCTCCATCCTGTTTGGCGGCGCGCTGCTGATTGAGATAATTTTCTCGCTCGATGGCCTTGGCCTTCTGGGATTTGAAGCGGTGCTCAACCGTGACTATCCGATCGTTTTCGCCACATTGTATGTCTTCGGCCTGATGGGTTTGCTGATCAAGCTGGTGACGGATGTGACCTATGTGCTGGTCGATCCCCGGATCGATTTCGAAAGCCGTGAGGTCTGAGATGACGTCGGCGACCACCAGCGCACGCAGCTTCTTCGGCATGACAATCACGCCTCTCACGGCACGTCGTTTGACCAATTTTCGGGCCAACAAGCGCGGCTACTGGTCGTTGTGGATATTCCTGACCCTGTTTGTCCTGTCGCTGTTTGCTGAATTCATCGCCAACGACAAACCGTTGCTTGTTCGTTTCGACGGCGCGTTCTATGTCCCGATACTCGAGGCCTATCCCGAAACCACCTTTGGTGGAGATTTCGAAACTGAGACCGACTACACCGATCCTTTTGTTGTTGAACTGATCGAAGAGAAGGGCTGGCTGCTCATGCCGCTCATCCCCTACAGCTTCGACACACCGGTCACCGATCTGCCAACACCCGCCCCCTCCGCACCCACAGCACAGAACTGGCTCGGCACGGATGATCAGGCCCGGGATGTCACGGCTCGCCTGATCTATGGGTTTCGTATTTCCGTGCTCTTCGGCATGTCGCTCACCATCCTCGCCAGTATCATCGGCGTGATTGCAGGTGCGGTGCAGGGTTATTACGGCGGCTGGGTGGATCTTGGCTTTCAGCGCTTTATCGAGGTTTGGGAAGGTATGCCTTTCCTGTTTGTGCTGCTGATCGTTGCCAGCCTGTTTGTGCCCGGATTCTGGACATTGTTATTCATCATGTTGCTGTTCAGCTGGACCGGGCTCGTGGGTGTTGTGCGCGCGGAATTCCTTCGCGCCCGGAACTTTGACTATGTGCGGGCTGCGCGCGCACTTGGACTGGGCAACCGGCTGATCATGTTCCGCCATGTGCTCCCCAATGCCATGGTCGCCACGATCACCTTCCTGCCGTTCACACTGGTTGGCGGTCTAACCGCACTGACCGGACTCGACTTCCTGGGTCTGGGTCTGCCCCCGGGGTCGCCATCGCTCGGCGAATTGCTCAAACAGGCCAAAGAGAACTTCACAGCGGAATGGCTTACATTTGCCGCCGTGTTTTCAATTACCGTTATGCTGATGCTGGTCGTATTCGTTGGTGAGGCGGTGCGCGATGCGTTTGATCCACGCAAGCAGATTTCAGGAGATACCGGGTGATGGCCGAACCGTTGCTCAAAGTCGAAAACCTGCGTGTTGATTTTTCGACACCCAACGGTGCTGTCCAGGCCGTGAAGGGCATTTCGTTTGAAGTCGGGAAAGGCGAGACCCTGGCGCTGGTCGGGGAGTCCGGGTCGGGGAAATCCGTCAGCGCACTTTCGATCCTTCAGCTCCTGCCCTACCCGGTTGCGCAACATCCCGAAGGCTCGATCCTGTTCGAGGGAGAAGAGCTCGTAAATGCACCCGACCCCAAACTGCGTGCGATCCGGGGCAACGACATCGCGATGATTTTTCAGGAGCCGATGACATCGCTCAACCCGCTCCACACCATTGAAAAGCAAATCAACGAGGTTCTGTTCGTCCACAAGGGACTTTCGCGCAGTGCAGCGCGCGCGCGCACACTGGAACTGCTGAAACTCGTCGGCTTGTCAGACGCTGACAAACGCCTGAACGCCTACCCTCACGAGCTTTCCGGCGGCCAACGTCAGCGCGTCATGATTGCCATGGCACTCGCCAATGAACCCAAACTTCTGATCGCCGACGAGCCCACCACCGCGCTTGATGTCACGATCCAGGCGCAGATTCTCGAACTCCTCGACGACCTGAAGGACAAGTTCGGGATGTCGATGCTGTTCATCACCCACGACCTCGGCATTGTGCGAAAAATGGCCGACCGGGTTTGCGTGATGAACCAGGGTGAGATCGTGGAACACGGTCTCACCGAGGCCATTTTCGAAAGCCCGTCCCACACCTACACCAAGCACCTGCTTGATGCGGAGCCGTCCGGGACAGCACTCGCCCCCGACCATGGGGCCCCGAAAATCATGAAAGCGGATGACCTGCGGGTCTATTTCCCGATCAAGGCCGGCCTCATGCGTCGAACCGTCGATCACGTGAAGGCTGTCGATGGCATCACTGTGGAAATTCGAGAGGGACAAACGGTCGGTGTCGTCGGGGAATCGGGGTCCGGTAAAACCACGCTTGGGCTCGCCATGCTGCGATTGATCTCATCTGACGGCCCCATCGAGTTTGAGGGCAAACAGATCGGCAATTTGCGTAGCAGCGAGTTGCGTCCCCTGCGGCGCGAAATGCAGGTGGTGTTCCAGGACCCCTATGGCTCGCTCTCTCCACGCATGTCGATCGCTCAGATCATCGAAGAAGGATTGAAAGTCCACAAGCTTGGTGGCAATGCCGCCGAACGCGACGAAATGATCGTCAAAGTTATGGAGGAAGTCGGGCTCGACCCCGCGGCGCGACACCGATACCCACACGAATTCTCCGGCGGCCAACGCCAGCGTGTTGCCATTGCCCGCGCCCTTGTCTTGCGGCCAAAGTTCATTGTTCTCGACGAGCCGACATCCGCACTGGACAGATCCGTGCAAGCCCAGATCATTGATCTGCTGCGCGGCCTGCAGGAGAAGTACAAACTCGCCTATCTGTTTATCAGTCATGATCTCAAGGTCGTGCGCGCGATCTCCAACCATGTGATTGTCATGCGCAACGGGAAGGTGGTTGAACAGGGCCCTGCGGACCAGATTTTCGATCATCCGAAAGAGGACTACACCAAGGCCCTGATGGCTGCCGCCTTCGACCTCGCCGCCGTGGGTGCCGGCGATTCCGTCGCCACCTGATCATCTGCTATGGCTGTCCTCATCATTGCCCCCGGACTGAAAGCTGATTGGTGGGCGCGCGAACTCAACAAGCAGAACGCTGCTCTCGACGTCCGGATCTGGCCTGACACCGGAAACCCTAGCGATATCGAGCATGCCCTCGCCTGGAAACCGCCCGCAGGAGTGCTTGCCACCTACCCCAATCTGAAAGTGGTTTTCTCCTTGGGAGCCGGCGTGGACCATCTGCTCATCGACCCCGACTTTCCCAATACGGCGGCAATCTCCCGAGTGGTCGATCCCTACCTGACAGCCGGGATTGTCGAGTATGTGGTGTTGCACGTGCTGCGCTATCACAAAAATCAACCGGCACTGAATGACCAACAACATGCAAAAGTCTGGGATGACCGCGCCCACGAGTTGAAACAGGCCGATGAACGCCGGGTCGGCATTCTGGGTCTTGGCGAACTCGGGCAATCCGCCGCCAAAGCTCTCGTGGCGCTGAATTTTGACGTGGCGGGCTGGAGCCGGTCCCCCAAGAATATTCCTGGCGTCACCTGTTTTCACGGTATGGATGGTCTGGCCAAACTTCTTCCGCGCACCGATATTCTGGTCTGCCTGCTCCCCCTCACCCCGGAAACCGAAGGCCTCCTCTGCGCCGATCTGTTTGCACAATTGGCGGACGGCGCGCGCCTCATCAACGCTGCGCGTGGCGGTCATCTGGTGGAAGAGGACCTGATTCCAGCTCTGGATTCAAAACGTCTGGTGCATGCAACGCTCGACGTTTTCCGAACAGAGCCTCTACCGAAGGGCCATCCATTCTGGAACCACCCGAAAATTACAGTGACTCCGCATAACGCATCCATCACAGATCCACGGAGTGTCGCCCGCCAGATCGTGGAGGGTATTTCAGCCGTTGAACGCGGCGACCCCTTGCCCAATGCGGTGGATACAGCGCTCGGGTATTAGCCCACCGGCATCAGGCCAGTTCGATATCGACCCATTTCTTGAAACCGTCGTCATCGGCGAAGGCGTCATACCAACGCCTGATGTTGGGTGCCTCAATCCGGTCAATGTCCAGATTGAACCAGCGATGAGCAATCGGCGCGATCGGTATATCGGCCAACGTAAAAGCACTGCCGGCGACAAACTCGTTCTCCGCCAGCTGATCCTCCAGCACCTGCATCGCAGCGTTCCACTGAACCCGTGCACCATCAATGACATCCTGATTGCGATCTTCCGGCTTGGTGCGGACCAATCCTATAAAGACCGGCACATGCCGCGGCGCGAGCAGGGACAGTTCCCAGTCCATCCATCGTTCCACGGTCTGACGCGCCATGAAATCCGATGGATAAAGGTCACTTTTTGACTGTCGTGCGAGATATCGAATGATGCTGTTGGATTCCCACATCACAAAATCTCCATCGATCACGACCGGTACACGGCCGTTGGGATTCATCGCGAGGTATTCAGGGGAATCGTTGCGACCAAAAGCGCCGCCAATGTCGTTGTCATGTTCATAAACCCTGTTCTGCGAATCACAGTACCAGAGAACTTTCTGCACATTTGTCGACGTCGCGCGTCCCAGAACTTTCAACATAAACAGACTCCAAGCAGGGTATTCATCCAAAGAAGAAGGGGCCGCAAATCTGCGGCCCCTGTATTCTAAACGGTTTGTCGTATTTGCAGAAACTACTCTGCGGCTTGCGCCATATCGTGGCCGGCATTCGCGGTGATCTCATCAAGCACCGGCTTCACCACCTCATTGAACTCGGTCATGTTCTGAATGACCTTATCCTTCGGCATCTGCGCATAGTGATAAATCAGCGTGATGAACTCAGCGGGCATCTGCTCCCACTGGGCCGCCAGCTGATCGCGCACGGATTCGGCAGTACCAATGCAGTAGAGGCCGGAATCGAGCATGGAACCAATGACATCAGCTTCATCGAGCTTCCGGCGACCCATGGCTGCGTAGAAGTTCTTCCAGATATCAAAGTCATGGGCCATCACGGCATCGACGGCAGCATCATAGCTGTCGGCAATCTGCAGCCAGCGCACGATGTTCTGGTTCTGACCTGGCAGCCAGTTGAAGCCATTGGCCTTGGCCGTTTCGGCATACTGGAGGCCCAGCGGCGCAGCCGTGTTGATATCCGTGAAGTAGGTCGGGATGAAACCCATACGCGCGTTGTAATCGATTGTCTCAGGGCTACCGCTGCCTGACACGAAGACCGGCGGATGCGGATCCTGATACGGTGCAGGGCAAACGGAAACATTGACGACGTTATTGTTCTCATCAACCTCATCAAGAGCACCCATACGCTGGGTGACCCCAACCTGGGCAAGCTGCCAGTCATCCACACCCGTATCGCCGGGGTAAGGAATCTGCCAGGCGCTGCCCTTGTGATTCATCGAATCCTGGGTCCAGGCCTTCAGCACGATTTCAATGTTCTCTTCAAACACATCGCGGTTGTGCTGGTCGTTCGCGACGTCCTTGTCGGAGATGTTAAAGCCGCTCTGGGCGAAACCGGCACCAACTGCTGTCTGGTTGTTCTTGGCCGCCGTCGGAGACTTCGTTGACGTCGTGCCGTAATGCTGACCAAACACATTGGTCCAGCGGCTCTGATACCCGCGCGCAAAACCAACGAAACTGCGACCCTGACTCAGATGATCGATGATAGCGGTTTCTTCGGCAACCCGGATCGGGTTCTGAATGCTCATCACATAGCCAAGCTGACCGACGCGCACATTCTTGGTAATGGCCGCCCAGTAGGCATCCATGATCGCTGGCGCCGGGCCAACTTCGTAACCTTCGGACCAGAAGTGATGCTCAATGGTGGCAACACCCCAGAAGTTCAGATTGTCGGCGGCCATGATGACCTCATGCCAGCCCTGAACCGTCTCCTGATAACGCTCTTTGTTGCGACCGATCGGGCGAAGCTTCTCGCGCTCTGCCTCGTTCTCGGCATGAATGACCGGATAGGTCTGCAAAATCGGTTTCACCATGAGTGTCTCTCCCCTTTGAATTTGATCGCCAATGAAACGGCTATTGGGTTCGAGATTAGCCGTTCCGCTAGTGTAATCACAAATTATGATAATTAATAACTAGCATAACCTATATGCATGGATGAGGCATATGACCGACCAACTCGAGTGTTGCCAAAGAGTCCACAAGCGCTCTTGACGGATCATGTGCCTTTACGCCCATCTTCTCCCATGACTTCGCAGAAAGAGCTTTTTGAAAGCGCGGCAGGGTTCGCGCAAGCCGGGCGGCTGGATGAAGCTCTCAAGGCCTACAAATCCATCCTGCGCAAGGAGCCCGGCAACAATCAGGCGCGCTACCGGATCGCCGTTGTGGAACTCATGCGGGGCCGGTTCAGTGAAGGTGCCAAGCTGCTGCGGGTGTGTCTGCGCAAACAGCCCGACAATTCCGATATCCTCTTCAGCCTGGGTCGTGCCTGCCTCCCGTTGGGACGTCATGAAGAAGCGGTCGATCATCTGGCCAAAGCCGCCGAGATAACACCCGATCGCGCAGACATCCTTTCCGCTCTTGGCGATGCTTACTTCCTTTCAGGTGCCACGGAGAACGCCCTCCAGGTGTATCAGGCGGCGAGTGCCCTCGTGCCAGACGACCCCCGAATCAAAGCGAATATGGCGAATGCCTTCTCCCGGGCGGGTGCCCATGCGCACGCGATTGCGACAATCGAGACCGCACTGGCGCTCGCGCCGGAACGTCCCGACATCGCTCTCGCGTATGCCAACACACTTCGCGCAGCGGGCAAGCTTGAAGCCGCGCGGTCATCCATCGAAACATTGTTGACCCGCGATCCCGGCAACATCGACGCCATCGCCTACAAGGCAGAACTTCTGGACCGAATGGGCGAGAACCCAGCAGCAGCGGCATTGCTCAGCCGTCACCTCAACACCAATCCTGCCCCCCACGCGCTCGCACGTGCCGCCGGCCAGGTCGCCATCAATGGCAATCTGGACGCACTCCCACCTGATCGGGTTGTGGCGCTGATCAACACAGCGCTTTCCAGACCCGCTCTCAATCGTTTTGAGCGTCGCGGCCTTCTGTTCATGCAAGCTGCGTTGCTTCAGAAGTCTGGAAAAAACGCCGAGGCCTTTGATATCTATGCGCGCGCCAACGCTGAATCTGGCGTCATCTATGACCAAGCCGCAGTCAACCGGCGGTTCGACCGTTACCGGAACACGTTCTCTCTGGCGCGCCTCCCAAAGCTTTCGCGATCGACTGTCTCGGATTCGACACCCATCTTCATCGTTGGCATGCCCCGGTCAGGCACAACTCTGGTGGAACAAATTATCGACAGTCACCCGGATGCAGCGGGGGGCGGGGAGCTCGGCGGCATCCCGGGCGCCACACGAGCACTAAGCAACTATCCTGATTCGCTCGAAGGCCTGAGCACAGATGACCTGAACGACATTGCCCATGAATACCTGGCCTCACTCAGAGACATCTCGAGCGAAGCGCGTTTTGTGACCGACAAAATGCCGATCAATGCCGAACATCTTGGTTTCATCTGGCAATTATTCCCCAACGCGCGCGTGATCCATTGCCGCCGTCACCCTCTGGCCATCGGCCTTTCATGCTTCTCCCAGAACTTCCGAACAGGGAATGAATTCGCGTTCTCTCTGGAAGGCTTTGCGCATTACTACCGACACTACAGCGACCTCATGCAGCACTGGCAGGAAACACTCAACCTGCCCATTCTCGATTTGCGGTATGAGACTCTTGTCCGCCAACCACGTGAATCAATCGAGAGGCTGCTCGAATTCTGCGATTTGCCCTGGGACGATGCCTGTCTGGACTTCGATAAAAACCAGCGATTTGTAGACACGCTAAGCTACGCACAGGTGCGACGACCGATGACGCAGGAGCCAGCAGCCCGCCACCTGAAATACGAAACAGAACTCGCGCCTCTCTCGGATGCACTGGCCGAAGAGATCGCCGCTTATGAGAAAGATATCTGACTAGCGTCCAAAGCGGTCTTCGATCATCGCAAAGGCGGCCCGCAGACCCTGTGCCTCTCCCCCGGACGGACGCCCGGGGCTGCTCCCCAGATTCCACGCCATGATATCAAAATGGGCCCACGGCACATCGTTATCGACAAATTCCTGCAGGAAGAGCGCTGCGGTAATCGCCCCGCCAAACGGGCCATCGCTGGTACTTGAAACATCGGCCACCTGGCTCTCGATCAGAGCGCGGTAAGGTTTGTGAAGGGGCAACCGCCAAACCGGGTCGGCTGTCATCGCCGCATGCTTTTCCAAATCGCTATACAGCTTGTCGTCATTGGCGAAGACCGCCGCAATGCCCGTGCCTACCGCTACCCGGGCGGCGCCCGTCAGTGTGGAAAAGTCGAGCAGCATATCGGGTTTCTCGGTGCTGGCCTCGGCCAGGCAATCTCCCATCACGAGCCGCCCCTCGGCATCCGTATTGCCATTCTCAACCGTGATGCCCTTGCGTGTCTTCAGGACATCCCAGGGCCGGTAGGCATTGCCTGCCACCGCGTTTTCCACCGCGCCAATCAAAACCCGCAAACGGACCGGCAGTTTGGCCGCCATAATCAGCTGGCCGAGTGCGAGCGCATGAGCCGCACCCCCCATATCCTTCTTCATCCGGAGCATCCCGGCAGCGGGTTTGAGATCCAGTCCACCGGTGTCAAAGCACACGCCTTTGCCCACCAGTGTCACGCGAGGGCCGCGCGTGCCCCAGCGCAGGTCGATCAACCGAGGATCATCATCCGAGGCCCGGCCTACCGTGTGAATCATCGGATAGTTGGCTTTCAGGAGGGCATCACCAGCCGTGACACGAACCTTGGCCTTGAACTTGCGCCCGACCTTACGGGCCTCATCGGCCAACTCGGACGGTCCGAGATCCTCAGCCGGAATATTGATGAGGTCGCGCACCAATGTTGTCGCTTCGAGCATATTCGAGACGCGCGCACGCTCTGCGTTGCTTGGCCAGACCAGATCAGGTCGCGTCACCCGAGCTTTGCGATAATGCGTGAACTCATAGGCCGAAAGACCCCAGCCCAGAGCCGCATCATTGGACGCAGATTTCGAAAGGCGCCCGGCAATTCGGTAGCTTCCATCGGGCAGTTGCGCCGCCAGCTGGCTCCAGGACCACATATCCGTGTCATCATCGGTGACAAACACCGCCATCTCGACACCGCCCTTGGTCGACGGCATCAATACGCTCGCACCGGCCTTCCCGGAAAAACCTGCTCCCTTGAGCCAGGACTGCTGCGCTTTCGAGAGGCTTTTACGCCAAGCCGCCACCCGGTCCGCTGAAAGAACAGTGATCGGGACGGTATCCTTGCGCGCACGGTCGATAAGGTTGTGGGCCACGGTCAAATCCTCGGGTTGGGAAAGTAAGTTCAAAACTCTTGCCCTGAACTCTGCCCGACCATCATCCAGCCCGCAACGTTTGCACGCACCCAATTCACTTCAAACTTGGGGCCGAACAAACTAGTCTGCCCCGTCAAACAAATGAGGACGAACATGGCTGTCAAAGACGACGACCTGATCGGGGCCTGGGCCCTGGAGGAAATGTACGCGGAAACCGAAGACGGCACACGCTCGCACCCCATGGGCCGCGATGCCAGCGGCATGATCATGTACACACCCGACCATCATATGTCGGCGATCGTGCATTTCGCGGATCGTTTTCTGCCCGCAGACCGCCCGAGTGACGAAGATCAGGCCGAAGCCTTTTCGAGCTATTTCAACTATGCGGGCACATGGTCGCTGGAAGGTAATGCAGTCACCCATGTTCTTGCTCACGCGCTCGACCCGAACATGGTTGGTATGTCTCTCACCCGGAACATTGAACATGACGGTGCGCGCATGGTCTTCACCGGACTCGGACCGGATGGCGTGACCAAGCAGGTCATCATCTGGAAACGCTCAAACCCGGGGGCGCCTGTTCCCAAACCCACATAAAACTTGTGATTGCCCGGCGATTGACCCTGCCCCACAGGGCCAATAGGTTCCCCCGGCATTCGCATTCCATGAACGAGACAATAGAGGTCGCCAATGATCGAATTTTACACATGGTTCACACCGAACGGCCGCAAGGTCGCGATCCTGCTGGAAGAGCTCGGGATCGAATACAACACCCACTCGGTCAATATCGGCAAGGACGAGCAGTTCGATCCGGAGTTCCTGAAAATCTCGCCGAACAACAAGATCCCGGCCATCCTCGACACCGACAACAATTATCCATTGTTCGAGACCGGCGCGATCCTGCTCTATCTCGCCGAGAAGCACGGCAAGTTCCTCAACACCAAGGACCGCGATGCCTATTGGCGGACGATGGAATGGCTGATGTGGCAGATGGGCGGCTTCGGTCCGATCCTCGGCCAAGTCCATCACTTCACCAAGTACAATCCTGGCAAGTCCGACTATGCCCAGGAGCGTTACGAGACCGAGGCGCGTCGTCTCTATCGTGTGCTCAATGAGCGCCTGGAAGGCCGCGAGTTCATTGTTGATGACTACTCGATCGCCGATATGGCCTGCTGGCCCTGGGCGGCCCGCCACAACTGGCAGGAAATCGACCTGAACGACTATCCCAATGTGCGCCGCTGGTACATGACCATGCTCGACCGCCCGGCGGTCCAGCGCGCCTGGAACATTCCCGAGAACGATCAGCCGCTGCCGATCCCCGAGTAGTTCCCGCGAACCTTGCAAATTCCCAACCGGCGCCCCCTGTGGCGCCGGTTTTCGTTTGGAGTCCGTTTCACGACTTGCAGCGCCGGACGGTCCAACTATGGTAGGGGCCAAATCACCACCATCAGGATTTGTCCCCATGAAGTTCTATGATTGCGCCACCGCACCCAGCCCGCGTCTCGTGCGCATGTTCATCGCCGAAAAAGGCCTGAGCGAGCAGATCGAGACCGTCGAGGTCAATCTCCGGGAGAAAGAGCAGATGAGCGCAGGATTCCGGGCGATCAATCCGTTCTGCACGGTTCCGGTTCTCGAAGCCGATGACGGGACTCATTTCCTGACAACCCATGGCTGCTGGCGCTATCTGGAGGAAACCAAGCCCGATCCCGTCCTCCTCGGGCACAATGCGACGGAGAAGGCAAAAGTCGCTGACGCTGTCTGGCGCGCCGAGCAGGATGGTTTTTTCGCGGTCGGCGAAGCCCTGCGCAACACGGCAAAGGGTATGAAGGATCGCGCCCTGACCGGCCCCCACGACTACGCCCAGATCCCCGAACTTGGCGAACGCGGCAAGCAACGCATGGGGCATTTCTTTGAACTGCTCGACGAAACCCTCGCCGAGCAGCCGTTCTTTGCCGGAGATTATTTTTCCGCTGCCGATATCATGGCCTTTGTCTCGGTCGAATTTGCAGGCTGGCTGAAGCTCAACATTCCCGAGACAGCCACGAATGCCCAACGCTGGTATGACGCCGCGAAGGCACGCCCGAGCGCGCTGGTCTAGACCGCAAAGACAGCTTCAGGCACCCCGGACACGGTCTATGACGTTTTGCGCATCGACCGGAACGGCATCGCCACGCCAGGCGACATGCCCGTCGGGAAAGATCAGAACGAGTGCGGCTTCATAGCGGGCACGGACCGCATCTTCGGCAACATCAAGCAGGGTGACGGGAACCCCGGTCGCCGCTGCTGCCTGCAACAAGGCCGCAGCGTCCACCGCGAAATCGGTGCGCAGGAGTGTGAACCCATCGGCGAAACGGTCACACAGGGCCTCGCCGTTTTCGAGCCAGACATGCGGCGCGCGATGGCCCGGGCGGGCCGTCGGAACGTATTCATGTGCCGCATCGAGCACGGAGTCCGACCCGTCATCACATACCAGAGGTGACCCTGTGTAGCGCACACCGAGCGCGATCCCGGGAATGATGAACTCGCGGCGGCCGTGATCGGCCAGATGCGCGCCCAGACGCGCCCGCTCGGCCGCCCCGGCTGCGGTCTCCGCCTCGATCACCGGGTCCACATCGAAGGTCCCGATGGATTCGGCGAAGCCGCGCGCAAAGGCCAGATTGCGCGCGCCGGCTGGCCGCCGGTCGACTTCGTAGCTGGCCAGCAGGTTCGGCCCGCCCCAGCCCTGCACATCGGCCGCCAGCTTCCAGCCCAGATTGACCGCGTCGTCGAGGCCCGTATTCATGCCAAGCCCGCCGGTCGGGGTGAACAGATGGACGGCATCGCCGGTCAGCCAGACATGGTCACCGCCATAGGATTCAGCCAGCAGCGCGTGGCCAGCCGTCCAGGGCGTTCGGAGAATGATCTCCGCCTCGACCGGCCGGCCAGACGCAAGCCGCAGCAACTCGAAATCGTCGATATCATCCGGGTCGGTACCGTCCGGAATCCGGGTCAGCATCACATATTTGCTTGCACCATCCACCGAGATCAGCAGGGCCCGCACGTCATGGGCGATCACCCAGTATTGCCAGGCGGTCTCGATGGTCAGCCAGTCCTGTCCGGACGCCACCTCGAACAGCGTTGCAAGCATCGCACCGCCCATCATCTGGCGGGTGACGCCACCTTCTCCGTCGTAGCGGATACCCAGCTGGCGTCGAACGGTACTGCGTCCCCCGTCTGCCCCCACCAGATGTCGGGCGGAGACCTGATAAGTGGTGTCGTCATCAAGACTGCGGATTTCTGCGACCACACCGTCACCGGTACGCTGGAAGGATTCCAGACGCTGCGAAAACCGGACATCAACGTCGGGCCGCGCCGTCGCGGCATCCCGCAAAATCGCCTCGAGATAGATCTGGCTGCAGCGATGGGGTGGCTCGGCGCAATCATAGGGCCCCAGCCCAGCCCGCGCCTCGGCAACCGCATCCGCGCTTGAAGGCATCGTCAGCCGTGCGATCTCACGGCCTGTCAGACGGGTCACGTAGCAGACATCGGTGGGATGGTCGGGGGGCAGCGCGGCGGCCCGCAAGCGCGGACCGATACCGTGTCGCCGGAAATGCTCCATGGAGCGGGCGCTGATCGCATTGGCCTTCGGGTTCAGGGATGTGTCCGCCCGGTCGTTGACCAGCACGGTCCGCACGCCGAAACGCGCCAGTTCCAGGGCCAGCAGAAGACCCACCGGCCCACCACCGGCAATCAGGACATCTGTTTCTTCCATAGGCAAACCTCTACCGATTCCGGGCCGAAAACACCATCGCGGCCTGCTCCGGGTCGCATGATCGCTCTTTCATCCTCGACACCGGTCGGGATAGAACTATCTGATGAAGACCGAACCGCGTGAGGAGACTCTGGCCATGGCCATGCCCGCCTATGACAACGAAGACCTTCCCTTTGTGAATGCAAGCGTGAACTATGTTGTTGATAACGGCATTCGCCCCGTGACCTATATCGCGGAGATGGGCGAATCCAACCGGCGCGACGAAACCCCGGATCACCGCACGGTCCCGATCTACAACGCCCGGCCCGTTGCCGACCGGCTGACCCTCGACCAGAACGGCTTTGCCTTCCTGCGTCAGGAAACCGGCGTCACCGATTTCCTCGACAGCGCCCAGATCGAAAGCATCTACAATCCCGAGGTCGAGAAGATCGTCGCGGCGGCCACCGGCGCATCCCGCGTGCTGGTCTTCGATCACACCCTGCGCGTGGCCGACGAAGCCACACGGACCAGCAAGAAGCTGCGCGAACCCGTCCGCGTCGTCCACAACGACTACACCGATCTGTCCGGCCCCCAGCGCGTGCGTGATCTTCTGCCCCATGACGAAGCCGAGGCGGCTCTCAAGAAACGCTATGTCTATGTGAATGTCTGGCGTTCGATCAGCGGCACGGTCGAGGAAGCACCGCTGGGCATTTGTGACGCGCAGTCGCTCGCCGAAGACGACATGATCCTCATGGACCTGAAATACAAAGACCGGGTCGGCGAAATCCATCGCACCCGGTACAACCCGGACCATCGCTGGGTCTATTTCCCGCAGATGACCCCCGACGAGGTCATCCTGCTGAAATGCTATGACACCGAGCGTGACGGGCGCGCCCGCTGGACCGCGCACACCGCCTTCGACGACCCGACAAGCCCGCCGAATGCCTCGCCCCGCCAGAGTATCGAGACCCGCACCATCGCCTTCTACGACGACTGACCGACCAGTTCTGTTTCCACAACGCCCGCAGCATCGGATCCGGCAAAACCTTTCAAACGCACCTGAAAGACAGCACCTTCATCTTCATTTCGGCAACTGATCGAACCACCCATTTCCAAGATAATTCCATAGCTGAGAGAAAGGCCCAGTCCGGTTCCCTTGCCAACTGGCTTCGAAGTAAAGAATGGATCGAAAATCCGGTCAAAGATGCTCTCGGGAACGCCGCCGCCATTGTCCTTCACCTCGATCACGAGCGCCTCGGGCAAGGTCTGATACTCGAGACTCACCCTGACCTCTCCTTCCAGGAGACGACCTTCGTCTTCCATCAAAATCTCCTTCCGCTCCTCAATCGCATCCCTGGCGTTCAACATCAGATTGATCAGCACCTGTTCAACAAGCTGTTGATGGCCAAAAACGGGAACCAAAGCGTCGTCGCGTTCTGAAACTTTGACTTCAATTCCGATATTCCGGAGTTGTGGGTCCGTTATACGGAGCGCGCCAGCAATAGCGTCACGGACATCAAAGACTTCAGGAAGGTCGCCCGGTCGCCGGCCAAAAATCCGCATATGATCGATGATCTTGGCGGCCCGATCGGTCTGAGAAACGACAACACCCAGTTTTTCCGCAATATAGGAATCCTCAATTTCGCCTTGTGCCGGCTCGGATATTTCCAGCAATGCGTTCTCAGCAGCCATACGGATCGTGTTGAGCGGCTGATTGATCTCATGCGCCATTCCGGTTGCCATTTCGCCCAATGTGATCAGGCGTGATGTCGATGCAAGGCGCTCTGCGCTTATCCTGCGGTCATGAATATCCGTAATCGATCCCGAAGCAATGCGTGTATCGCTGCCGGGATCGTCGGCAACGATGGCCAACTCGTCGATGATCCATCGCCACTCTCCACTCTTGGCCTTGATCCGATACTCAGCTGACTTTGAACCTGTTTCGCGAAACTGGGACAAGGCCTTCTCGACAACAGGTAGATCATCAGGGTGAACCGACGCCATCCACGAGTCACGATCCGTGAACATTACCGTATCGAACCATTTCATTCTGGGGCCCGGTTCACTGAAAAAGTCCAGTCGCCAGGATTTTCCCGCGACACTCTCCATCGAGTAGGTGATCAACCCGGACGAACGGATCAGATTCTGCAACTGCCGGCCCAGTCCGGAGATATCCTGTGCCTGATCGATGATCTTGTCATTCGCCACCCGTGCAATCTCGACGATCTCCTGAAACTCAATCACCGGGTAGTCGTCTGTTGAGATTGCGAGCCGTTCATCCAGATTCATACGCCTGAGGACCGAAGAGAGCGCATCAAAACCCCGGCCAACCCTGACAACAATAAAACTCGTAAGAGCCGCCAGAACGCAAAGCAAAGCAAAAGCCAGGGAAAGCGTAAGAGCCTGTTCAAAACGATAGGATGCGATCATCGGGCGGAACGAAATCGCAATTCTCGCTTCGAAAACTCCAGCTGGGGTCTGAAAACGCCGCGACTGGCCCAAAAACGATCCGGCGAAAGACTGCATGACCGAAGCCCCCGCCTGAAACGGGGTATAAAGTTCATACACCTGATCCCCGGACTGCCTTTTCGTACGGACAAACACCCTGTCGTCATCAAGAGATTGCGGAATGTCGCCGGCCAATCGCACCCCGTCAGCGGCAGATTTCAGATGGAAGGCTCCCACGCCAGATAGGCCATACCCTGACAGGAACTTTTCTGACCCAGGCATGTTCGCGACCACAAATCCCAACAACTCGCCGCGCGACGTCACCGGCAGGCAGAACTGAATTCCTAGGCCCATCGGCGCGGCCTGAACAACCGCTTTTGCATGTTCGAGCCGGGATACGGTTTGAAGAACCCCGATCGACGCCGGAGACAAGGCTATCGGTAAATTTTCGATTGCTCCTTTAGTGGCCACACGGCCGCCCTCAAGGTCATAAACGCCGATGTCCACGCTGTCCGTCTCCCGCGCATCCTCCAAATGCGTTAAGGGCGTTTCCTGTCCCAAAACAAAGGTTTGGCTGATGTAGAGTCCTTCCTTCCCGACAATAGTCAGCTCACGGATCTCACGCGCGACCCATTCCCGGGCTGACCATTCGGTTTCGTCCAGGCGGTGATCCACCAAGTTTGCCACCTGCCTGTAGACATCGTCCCCACGCCGCTGATTAACCAGATACACGAAGGCAACGACCGGAATCAGGCCGATGAGGACAAACCGGTCGATGAGCAGGCGGGAAAGGGACTCCTGAATCCTGATACCGAACGCCCTGGTGATCATGTAGACGAGCAGACTTGCAACCGATGCAACCGTGACTCCGTTGACGGCCTGCTTGACCGCAACCAGCCAGACCGATTCGATACTCATTCCGATGAACATGCCATAGAACAGAAAGACCAGCGGGATTCCGACCAGCCCCCAGAAAATGACGTCCCAAATCACGAGGGAGCGAGAATCCCCATTGCGCCAGGCCAGGAATGCACCCTCGGCGAGGAATATAACAATCGCCCAGGGATGCCCCCAAAGTTGGAGTGTCGCCAAGGCGAGGACACCCATTGCCACCACCGCGCTGACAGGCCCGATGAAACGCAGCGCAAGAAAGAATGCGACCCCACCGAGGAGAAAATGCAGCCCGAAGCCGAGATTCAAAGCAACGAGATTGATCGAATACCCTGCCACGCCAAAAAGCAGGCCCAGACCAACGGGGCGCGTTCCCACCCAATCGAAACGTTTAACGGACATTTCTTCCGCCCGCGGTTTCACACCGGACTCCGACCGGCTGTCGGGACGTCCGGATCAACCCTCGAAAGATGATACCGGACAAGACGTTCAAGCGCGTAAGGATCAAAAGGCTTGGACAGAAAACCGACAACGCCATAAGCCGTTGCGATATCGGCTTCGACCTGACCCGCATGGCCGGTCATCAGAATGTAGGCGGGGCTTGTCCGGTTTGCCGCCGTCATATGCTCATTGACCTTGTCGATCAGGGCAAACCCGGTCAGCCCGGGCATCTTTATATCCGAGACGAGAACGCGAATTTCCGGGCAGGCCGGGAGCAGATCAAGAGCCTCAGCCGCCGAGTAGGCAGCGCGCGACGACAGGCCGCGGCGCACCAGAAATTCACAAAGTTGATCCGCACAATCGTGTTCGTCGTCGACAAGCAGAACCTTGGCATCGCATGCATCCATCACAACCATCTCCCGCGTCGCTTCATCGGCTGGCACTGTCACGCAACAAGGCTGCCTCGATAAAATGCGCCACATGCTTCATGGCGAGCGGCTTCTCGATGACAGCGAAAGCACCTTCATGATTCCGGTTGGCACGTACGATAGCCTCGCTGTCGCCCGACATCAGGATCAGGGCGAGTTTGTGGTCCAGATGACGGACGATTTCCGCCACACGTATGCCATCCCATCCGGGCATGTTCACATCGATCAGGGCCACGGCAGGGCGGTGCTTTTCTATGGCCGCGATGGCCGATTCCCCGTCAAACGCGGGAACGACGTCAATACCGCGACGCTCGAGAAATTCGGCAATTTCAAAACCTGATTGGAATCATCATCCGCAACCACGACAGGATTGTCTTTTCCGGAACCAAATTCCGTATCAAAGGCGACTACATTCATCGTTCTTCCTTTTTCTTCTGTTTTAGGGAAGGGCCCGATGTAGATGTCGGCGGCGGTCCGGAAACCAGCCTCTGCATCAAGGCAAAGAAACTTGTTCGTGCCGATGGGGTCATCGAGACATAGATTCTGCGACGGTCTTGGACATCTTGCTCCCGCAGAAAAATGCCCCGATCCGCAAGATCGTTGATTCGCCGGAAGGCCGTTGCATAGGAAACGTTTGTTGCCGCGCAGAGATTGGTCATTGTCGTGCGACGGCCTTCCTGATCGGCGATTGCCAGATCGAGAAGAAAATCCCAGACCGGGTCGCAGAAAAGTTCGGGGTCGAAGAACCTTCCCCTGTCCTGACGGAACTGGACGATCCTCTTCAGGAACTCCGCATTCAGCTCCTGAGAAAGATGGGCCAGCAAACCAGCCTGCGATCGCGCTTCTGGCCGCTGAGAATCTGTCTGACGAAATTCGTTCTCGTCAAAAATACCGGACACAATTTCAGGAAAGGATTCCATAACATCGCGCAATACAGCTTGCTTTTTGCGCTCCTCTGTCCATCGTGACGCCGCCCGCGAAACGGCGGTCGAAAATGCCGCAAGGCTGAGAGGCTTTTTCAGGAAATCCGAAACGGACAGCCGCATGGCAAGGATTGCCCGTTCGAGGCTCGGGTCGCCGGTCACAACAATGGTTTCCGGACGGGTCTCGAAGCCTCCCGTATGCATCTTTTCGATCATGGAAAGCCCGTCAAGCCCGGGCATGTTTATGTCGGTGACCACCACCCCGACCTTCGGCAGCTCAGGCAACCGCTTCAGGGCATCTTCCGCACCTGTGGCAAGATGATAGTAGAACCCGAGCCGCTCTACGGCATCGATGAGCTCACGGAGCCCCGATGTCTCGTCGTCAATGACAAGAATATCGGGCTTTTCATCCTGTGAATGCCAAAGGGACATTTGCGCGGCTCAAATTTAATTTACTACTAAAGTCGTATAGCTTCACCCGACTATGTTATCCGCGTTATTTGTTGTAAATATTTGTAACCAAACGCAACATTGTCTCACAATTAGCGCTAATTCGCCTTCCATGGCCAAGACATCGACGGGAATCATGTCTGTGATGCGGTGTGGATCCATCTCGACGAGCCGCTGATCGAATATACCGGCCTGAGATCCGCGCGCGTCTCCAGTGGAAGGGGTTCGGCGTTCAGGCTGTCGAGCACATACCATTCTGCCTTCCGCTGAACTGCCGCCACGGCATGTGTGCCCGGACGCCCGGGTCGTCGGGCAAGGATAATGCGAAGACGGTCCTCCGGTGAGCCGGAATGCAGCAAGGCCAGATATTTGGTGATCGCGAAATCCTCGCAATCTCCGCCCCGGTGCAGAAACTCGCGCGGCGTCGCCCAATGATCGGTCACGGCGTAGTTGGACATGTCATCACGGTAAGCAACCGCATTCACGGCCTTGTTGACGGAAAAGATTCTGTCATCGGCAGGCAGCTGCCCAAGCGCGTCCAGCAACGCGCACCATTTTCGGTCCCCGGGATGCGAGGCCCCGGCCTGGGCATGGTGCCGGGCCAGCATTACGGTCCATTTCCGGGATGGCTTGACCGGCGCCCCTGACAGCACTGCCGTGGTCCGGCCCGAAACGTCCCGCGGAGCACACAGGCTGCCGAGGGCTGCCAAACCAAGCGCAAGAAACCGGCGACGACTTCCGTTTGGTGCCTTGTATGTAGCCTGCTGGTCCATCGAACAGGCAACAACACCAAGAAGCGTTCTTGCGCTATCGAAACAGGATCCAGTCTGAATTATTTGTTAAGAATAGTATTTACGTTTGATTACATTGAAAACTGATGTACCTGAAATCAGGTGGATTGTTTGGTCGAGTTCAGTTTTGGCGGCAGGGCATTTTTTAACATCTGCACGGATGGCTTCCAGCCTGTCGGCCCGATGCAGGACAAAGTTCCGGAACTTGAGAATCCGTAAATCGACACCGTCACGGAAACCGATGGTCTAACTCAATCAAAGTCGCAATGATTATACCCGGCAGGCTGCATCCGCTCGACGAAGGCCATGGCCCGCACGACGGCGGCCTCATCGAGATAGCGACCGACCACCTGCATGCCGACCGGCATGCCATCGGGCGACAGCCCGGCGCAGACCGCGCCGGCCGGCTGGCCGGTCAGATTGAACGGATAGGTATAGTAGACCCAGGATACGAGGTTCCGGTCGGCATGGCTGTCGGGCACATTCTTGCCCACATCGAGCGAGGAGACCGGCAGGACCGGCGAGAGCAATACGTCATGGTCCCCGAACAGGGCCGTCATGCGGTCGCGCAGGGCATAACGGGTGAACACCTTGGTGTAATAGTCCTGCATTTCCTGGCCGAGCGCAGGCTCGAGAATATCGGCCACCGCCGGGTCGAGCAGCTCGCGCTGGTTCTCCAGAAAGTCCCGCAGCTTGATGCCGACCCCGGCATAGAATTCGGCCGTCCAGAGATCGGCGGGATCGGCCTCGAAGACATCGTCGATCCGGGTAACGACGGCCCCGGCATCCTCGAACTGCCGCACAGCGGCCTCGACCACGGTGACCACGTCATCATCCGGGCGGGCATAGCCGAGCGTCGGGCTCCAGGCCACGCGCATGCCCCGGACAGACTGATCGCAGGCCCCCAGGACGTCGGGCACCGGTCCGGCAATGCTGAAGGGATCGCGGGCGTCATAGCCGGCAATGGCGGAGAACAGCAGCGCGGCATCGCGCACGGAACGCGCCAGCGGCCCGACATGGGCCAGCGTCGGCGTCGCGGAGGTCGGCCAGACCGGCACCCGGGCAAAACTGCCCTTGATCCCGGCCAACCCGGTAAAGGCGCTCGGGATTCGCACCGAGCCCCCGCCATCGGTCCCCAACGCAAACGGCGTCACACCAGCCGCAACAGAAGCCGCCGCGCCCGCGCTTGACCCACCGGGTGTCTTGTCCGTGTTCCACGGATTACGCGTGATCCCCGTGAGCGGAGAGTCCCCAACAGGCTTGCAGCCAAATTCGCTCGTGGTCGTTTTGCCAATCACGATGCCGCCGGCTGCCCGCGCCCGCTCCACCGCCGGTGCATCTTCGGTCGCGATATTTTCCGCCATGGTTTTCGAACCCAACGCGAAGCGGACATCTCCCACCGCGATGAGGTCTTTCACCGAAAGCGGTATTCCATGCAGCGCGCCGAGCGTGCCACCCTTCATCACAGCATCTTCCGCGCTCTGGGCGGCCGCCAGCGCAGACTCCGGCATCAGCTCGAAGAACGCATTCAGGCGTGGCTCGGTTTCCCCCGCGCGCTCGAGCGCGCGTTGGGTCAGGGCGACCGGCGAGATGTCCTTGCGCCCGACACGCAGGCGCATCTCGGATGCGCTCATGTAATCAAATTCATGCGCCATCGGTTCTGCGCTCAATCGTCAATCATGGCGAAGGCACGGATCGGCGAGCCGGAGCCGCCCTTGAAGCGTAACGGCACACCGAAAAACTCAAACTCCCCAAGGCCAATCAGGTCCTCGAGATTGACCAGCCACTCCATGTGACTGATCCCGAGTTCACGACAAATGCGGTGCTGGGCGAACAAACTGTCCGAGGGCTTGTCCGTCGAAGGGCCCTCGACGCCGTGCAAGCGCGACCCCCGGTCATACATCCACTGAGTGGCGGCCACCGTTATACCCGGGTTCGAAAGCACCACCTCCCGGTTCGGATAATGGCGTTTGTGAAGGCCCGAGCAGAGCAGGATGATATGGCCATCAACCTTCACCCCGGAATCCGCTTCGGCCTTCTCCATATCTGCGACATCAATATCGCCGAGGTCGGGAATATGGCGCATGTCAAAGCACACAGCCTTGCCGAAGAAACGATCCAGCGGCATCTCATCAATCGATGCACCATTGGGATCAAAGTGACGCAACGCATCCACATGGGTGCCCACATGATCGAGCGTGCTGATGAAATTGGTCTGAAAGGTGATCGGATCATCCGGCGTGCCGAGCTTGAGCGCCTTTGTGTTTTCGTGGGTCATGGCCTGCAGATAAACCGGGCTCTGAAAGAGCTTGTGCGAGGGCATATTGTCTTCGATTTCAAGACTCAGATCGATAATGCGGCGTGCCATGTAAACTCTCCCAAATGTTGCAGGTGTGAACGCTAACATTTTTCGTTTCGCAAAATCGAGTTGTGTAAACCGACGATTGGCCTGCAGGCGGAATCAATCCTATGCTCAGGTCAACGCACGGAGGTCCCCATGGAGACAATTGAAGTTTCACAAGCCGAAATGGCGCCACGTATTGCGCGTTTCTCGGATCAGGAATCCCAATCTGCCCACTACGCAGAGGCGCTTGGAATCCCGCGCGAAGCCTACGAGATCATGGCCGCCGAAACGCTTTACCTCATGATGGCACCGGACTCACAGGGCGGCCCCATGGCCCAGCAACCCGCAATCGTCGGTGACCCCGGGGTCAGCATGATCATCGCGCGCTGCCCACCCGGCGACAAACCTCTGCTGCACGCGCACCACTACACCGTCGAAAGCTTTATGTGCCTGACGGGGCGCTTCCGCATCCGTTGGGGGAGCAAAGCAGATCAGCATATCGATCTTGAGCCGCATGATATGATTGCCGTCCCACCCGGTGTGGACCGGCAGTTCGAGAACATCACCGATGAAGAGGCCCTGCTGCTTGTGATCATCACGGGCAAGGGCGATGACGACTTCGCCGATATTTCCATGCCCCCTGCGGAGACCGATTTCATGCGCGGCCGTTTTGGCCAATCCGTCATCGATGGCTACAATAAAACCGGCGTTGCCTTCAGAAACTCGGATGGTTCCATCGACGGACCCGACGTGCCCAAACCGATCGAGGTCAGCAGCGAAGACATGTCGGCCCGCATCGCGCGAACCGACGACCTGCAACCCCTCTCAGCCACGTCGGGCGATTCCATCGGTGTCCCGCGAGAAGTCCGCGAGCTGGTGGCGGCAAAGAACCTGTTTCTGCTGATGTCGCCTGAAGATCAGGGCGGCCCGATGGCGCACCACGCCGCGATTGCCGGGCCCGACAACATCAGCGTTCTGGTCGCCGAATGCCCGCCTGGCGACAAGCCACTGCTGCACGCCCACCACCATACGGTCGAAAACTTCATGTGCCTCACCGGCTCCTTCCGCATTCGCTGGGGCAAGGGCGGCAGCGAGCATATCGATCTGCAACCGTTCGACATGATCTCCGTACCACCCGGCGTGGACCGCCAGTTCGAGAATATCTCGGATGATGATGCGCGCCTGCTCGTCGTTATCACCGGCACATCGCGCGACGATTACAACGACATTTCAATGCCCCCCGAAGTCACGACGTTGATCCGATCACGGTTCGGGCAGGACGTGATCGACGCCTACGGACAGCGCGGAGTGACTTTTCGTGAAGAATAGGGTGGCTCGGTCGGGTATTACGTATAACTTCGACCGCACTCACCAGATCGATGAAAGTCTGAGCAGATAACAATGGAAGACGCGAACATCCTTCTCGAGAAAAGCCAGAAATGGCTCGAGATGGCCTGGAAAACAATCGCCGACCATGCGACCGACCCGACCCTTTACAGTCAGGGTGCGATCACTGTTGCCGCGCTCTTCATTGGCTGGGTTCTCGCGACCTATGTCATCAGCCGTATTAAGATTTTTCGGGAAGAACCAACGACCGGCTCCTTGCTGGATATGCGTAAAAAGATCCACAGCATGCAGGTTTTGCTGCTGCCGATCGCCTGCGCCATTGCGCTTGGTTTTGCGACCCCGATCACCAAGAGCCTGCTGGGTGAGGCCTGGCTGGTACGCGGAGCACAGGGCATCGCGTTTGTGATTTTGGCCTACAACATTGCGAACCACTTTCTGAGCAGTGTCGCCATGATCCGAATCCTGAAATGGATCGGTGTCCCGATTGCGATCCTGTTCATGATCGGCTTGCTGGATGACGTTGTGGCGCATCTCGATGGCGTGGCCATCGAAGTCGGCAATATTCGGGTCACGCTTTACGCGATCATGCGCACACTCGTGTTCGGCATTGTTCTGCTTTGGCTGGCGCGGGTCTCCAACGTGACCGGTCAGCGGGTTATCCGCAATCAGGGTTCTCTCGACTCCGGCACCCGAGAAGTCATCGCAAAACTGTTCGAGATTGCCGTCTTTGTGGTGATCTTCCTGCTGCTTCTCAACGTGATGGGTATCGACCTTACAGCGCTGGCGGTCTTTGGCGGTGCGCTCGGCGTCGGCCTTGGTTTCGGACTGCAGCAGATCGCGTCCAACTTCATCTCGGGCATCATCATCCTGCTCGACCGGACGATCACCATAGGCGACTTCATCGAATTGGAAGACGGGCGAACCGGCACCCTGCGCGAACTGACCATGCGTTCGGCAACGCTCGAAACCTTCGATGGCAAGGACATCATGGTGCCCAACGAGCGGTTCATCACCACCGCATTTACAAACTGGACCCACAACAACCAGAAGCAGCGTTACTCCCTGCATCTCGAAGTCGCCTACAAAACCGATCTGGAGCCAATGTTCGAGCGGATCCGGGACGTCTGCGCGTCCCACCCAAGCGTCTTGAGCGGCGAGCAATATCCCATCGAGGAACGACCCGATGCGGAAATTGAAGGCTTTGCCGATTCCGGGATCAAGATCCTTGTCGAATTCTGGATGGAAGGCATCGACGACGGCAAAAACCGTGTTGGTGGCGATCTCTATCTGATGATCTGGATGGCGCTGAAGGAAATGGGCGTCGAGATTCCGTTCCCGCAACGTGAGGTCAAGGTTGTCGGCGGCGAAATGCCCCGCGCCGGAGACTGATCCCCGGCGCGCGTGCATTCCGATCTAGTGATGGAAACCCGACGCCTCTTCCTGAGTCAGTGATGTGTGAACAGGATGCGCTTCGAAGTATTCCAGCGCACTGCGCATGTCCTCAACCAACAAATCACCAAGGTCCTGGCTGACGCCGTGACGCACCAAAATCCGCTGGATCGCCTGGTCCTGACAATTGGGGGGCAGCGTATAAGCCGGCACCTGCCAGCCTCGACTGCTCAGACGATCGGCAAAATCATAGAGACTGAAGCCCGGATCGACGCCGTCTTTCATCTTCCAGCACAGAGCGGGAATGCCCGCATTCGCATCACCGCTATAGATCACCTCGAACGGTCCCAGTTTTGCCACCTCGGCAGCGATGAACTGGGCCGTGTCATAACAAGCAGTATGTATCTTCTTGTAACCCTCATGGCCCAGACGCAGGAAGTTGTAATACTGGGCCACAACCTGTCCGCCCGGCCGTGAAAAGTTCAGGGCGATGTCGCGCATATTCCCGCCGAGATAATTGACCCAGAAGATCATCTCTTCGGGCAAATCAGCCTCCTCACGCCACAGCACCCAGCCAACGCCCAATGGCGCCAGCCCGAATTTATGACCTGACGCATTGATCGAGCGCACCCGGGGCAGGCGGAAATCCCATTCAATTTCAGGCGCGCAGAACGGTGCCAGGAACGCGCCGCTCGCACCATCCACATGAATGGGAATATCCAGACCGGTCTGTCTCTCGAAGCCGTCGAGCACATCCGAGACCGCACGCACAGGCTCATAGGCGCCGGTAAAGGTGACGCCAAGGGTCGGCACCACACCAATGGTGTTCTCATCGCAGCGCGAGAGAACCTCTTCGGGTATCATGCCGTACCGCCCTTCCTCCATGGGAATTTCACGCAGTTCGATGTCCCAGTACCGGGCGAATTTATGCCAGCAAATCTGGACCGGCCCGGTGATCAGGTTGGGCTTGTCAAAAGGCTTGCCGGCCGCCTTTTGCCGTGCTTCCCAGCGCCGTTTCATCGCCATCCCACCAAGCATGGCAGCCTCACTCGAGCCGGTCGTGGAACAGCCGATCGCATTCTCGGCCTCCGGCGAGTTCCACAAGTCACCCAGCATATGAACGCAGCGCGCCTCGATCTCAGCCGTCTGGGGATACTCATCCTTATCGACGATGTTCTTGTCGATACATTCGTCCATCAGCTTGTGGATTTCGGGCTCTTCCCAGGTCTGACAGAAGGTCGCGAGGTTCTGTCGGGCATTCCCGTCGAGCATCAACTCGTCATGCACCAGCGTATAGGCGTGCCGCGGGTCCTGCTCCGTCGTCGGAAACTTGTATTTGGGCACCCGCACAGACAAATCCGAGGATGCATAGACTTCGTCGTTAATCTTGTGTCGGATCGTATTCTTGTCGTGCAGGGCCATGGTGGTGCCTTTCGCGGCAGATGGTTCAAACGGACAGGATGCCGCGAGCCTATCAAAGGCCCACAACAAATGACCAGCCACGCTCAACCCGTGACTTTTAAAATCACTCCTGTCATCTTCCCCCCCTTTAGCGCTGGACAGATTGGCGGAGGCTCTCCGTGAAGTTCTTAAAACTGGTATGGCAAGCAGCTGGCGTTCGACGCCTCAAGCTCGCGATTGCGCTGATGGGCAGCACCTTCGGCATGATCGGTGTGCTTGTTGTTGTCAGTCAGGTTCTCGACCCTGAAGGTCATGGCGGGGATTCAAAAGTCCCCGATCTGTTTGGCCTTTTCCTGTTCGTGACGGCGGCGTTCTCGGTCATTCTCG
The DNA here is from genome assembly GCA_943787745.1 of uncultured Alphaproteobacteria bacterium. GTDB lineage: Bacteria > Pseudomonadota > Alphaproteobacteria > UBA6615 > UBA6615 > JABJAG01. Next base: position 71,776 of record CALSNJ010000006.1, read on the forward strand.
GCAACGCGATAGGGCAGCGCCTGTCCGTGGCCATCGTCGAGGATTTGCTCGACCGCATCCGACGAGACTACGCAGACCTGGTCCGTCGCTCTGACTACGGTCGCTTCGAGGCCTTTGGCGGCACCCGCGTCTATGACACCCTGACGCGCAACTCCCAGACCCTGACGGAAGCCGCGATCATGTCGATCCACGGGGTGGCCGCCTTTGGCGCTCTGGCTTTGGGTGGGCTTTACACGCTGATCATCTCTCCGCTGGTCTTTGCGGTCATCATCGGCGTTATCATCGTCAGCACATTCTTCTTCCGGCTCACCCAGCGGCAGAGCCATTTGGCACTGACCCAGACCAGCGAACGCCAGACCGCATTTTTCTCACTGTTCCGGCATCTGATTGACGGCTTCAAGGAAGTCAAACTTCACAATCCGCGCGGCGAGTCCATCGAGCACGAGCATCTCGATCCCGCGTCAGCCGAGTTGCGGGATTCACAAATCTTTGCCGCTGTACAAATCAACCGCGGCGTCAGTGTCTCCTATTTCTTCTTCTACCTGATGCTGGCAACGATCGCCTTCGTACTGCCACCCTTCGTGGGCGAACACGGCATTATTGTTCAGTCACTCTACGTTGCGATTTTCATGCTCTCGGTGGTGGAAATCATCCTCAAGGCCGTTCCCATCATCACCCGCGCGAGCTTCGCCATCGACGAGCTCAATGCTGTCGAGCAATCCCTGCGCGAAGTCGTGAGCAACGAGCGTGCGCCCACCTCCGGGGTCGAGTTCGAGCGGATCGAAGCCCAGGACCTGATGTACAGCTATTTTGATCCCGACGGTGCGCGCAGCTTCACGATGGGCCCAACCGGACTGGACCTCAATCGCGGCGAGGTCTTGTTCATTGTTGGCGGGAACGGGAGTGGAAAGTCCACCCTGATGAAGGCCTTCACCCGCCTTTATGAGCCCGAATCCGGCATGATTCTCTGGGACGGCAACCCTGTCGATTCAAACAATGTGACGGACTATCGAACCTTGTTCTCGTCCGTGTTCAGTGATTTCCATTTGTTTGACCGGCTCTATGGCCTGCCCGAAATCGAGGAAAAGACCGTCAACGACCTGCTCGATGATCTGGGCATCGCCCACAAGACCCAGTATCGCGACGGGGTATTCACCAACACAAATCTGTCCACCGGCCAGCGAAAACGCCTCGCACTCGCTGTTGCCCTGCTTGAAAATCGACCAATTTTGTTGCTCGATGAACTGGGCGCTGATCAGGACCCCGAGTTCCGGAAAAGATTCTACAATGAACTCATTCCGAGCTGGAAAAAGGAAGGCCGAACCTTGGTGATCGTAAGTCATGAGGACCAGTATTTTCACGTCGCAGATCGCACCATCGTTCTTTCGGACGGGCAGGCCGCGGTCAAACGACAGAACGGGGAGACAACCTGATGACGGCACAAACGCAGTCCAACGTGCCTCTGCTGGGGCCACTCGAGAAGGTGATCGCCACGACAGTCGCTGTTGCGATCATCATCGGGATCATCCTGCTCCTGCTGTGGCGCTTTGTGTTTCTGACAATCCCGGCAGGACATGTCGGTGTTCTCTTCAGCCTGCTCGGCGGTGGTACGGTCAAGGAATGGGTGATGCAGGAAGGCATCGCCATGAAGTGGCCGTGGAACCGCGTTTTTCTGTTTGAAGTCCGCACTCAGCGCATTCCGTTCGAGGTCATTGCGCTTTCAGCCGAAGGCATGACCGTCACCATCGAAGGGGCCGTGTTCTTCCACCCGAAGCGTATCGACACACCTGAAGTGCTGACCACCCTTGGTCAGGACTATCCGAACCGGATCATTCTGCCGCTCGACCCGCGGCGCCATTCGCGAACAGATTACCCAGTACAACTCGAACGAACTCTATTCTGTCGATCACCAGAGTTGCAGGACAAATCATCGCGGAGGTGCGGTCGCATCAGATTTCCAGGAATATTGTCATTGATGATCTTGTGCTGACCGAGATCAGGCTGCCGCCGGAAGATTGCCAAGGCCATCGACCAGAAGCTGGCGCAGGAGCAGCGTGCTGCCGGATACGAGTTCCTGATCGCCGCCGAGAAACGTGAAGCCGAACGACTTCGCATTCAGGCAATTGGCCTGCAGAACTTCTACGCGATCGTCAGCGAATCCCTGAATGACACCTTGCTCACATGGCGCGGGATTGAAGCGACGGTCCAGCTGTCCCAGTCAAACAACACCAAGATCGTGATTGTGGGGGGCGGCAAGGATCAGTTGCCCCTGATCCTGGGCAGTGATGTGGCCAACCTGCCGAACAAACCCGAACCCATTGCACCGGTCGATCCCCGACGCTACCAGCTGCCGGATTGGGCGGCTCTGCCAAGCCTGTTCCCCAACCCCGCAGCGCAAATCATGCGCGAAGGTGCGGCAAAGAGCGGCTTCCCACCTCCGGGAGAAGCTGACCTGACCTCAGGTCGTCCCGGAGCCGGCGGTGTGCTCGAAGGCAGTGACAGCAAGGCACCCGATCAGGACACCGGGACAGCGCTTTCACCCGGCGCCGAAACGGACGTAGATCGGCCACGCAGATAACCTTGAGACCCTAGCGCACCTCCGAGTAGAGTGTGGGCACTGAAACAAAGCCCTTGTCGAACAACCGGCGAAGGCAACACCGATGGAGCAACCGATATGGTCGTCTTTCCGCTTAGCCTGATCTACATCCTGTGCGCGCTCGGTGTTGGCTATATCGGTCGGAACGCGTGGATCGGCTGGATCGGCGTGAGCCTGCTGGCATTCATTTTCACCCCGCTACTCGTGCTGATCGTCGTGCTGCTGCTGCGCACAGTCAATCGCACACCCGCAGCCCCGGCTGCCTGATCCGACAATCCGGCCGGTCAAACCGGCCCGCGACGGCTACACGAAGAAGCTGATCGGATTCAGTCCGTCCTCGCTCAAAGGCGCGTCGAGACGCCCTGCAGCGACCGGCGCCTGAAACAGGCGCGGCGCGCCACGGCGGTTCCAGAAATGGCAAATCCCCGGCGCCACCGTCCGCACACAGGACAGCGGCACATCACTGCGTTCCAGATCCAGCACAATCAGTTCATGGCCATGCGCCTTTAGCTGGTCGACACAGTACTGGACGGCACCGTCAATGGACGTCACATCGCCAATTCCGTCGGCGAATGTGGCTGGGGCGGCTTCCGGTGACACGCGCAGATAAGGATGATCATCCAGCTTCGCCGTTTCGTACCATGTCAGGGCGGCAGGAAACTGGGTGTCTTCGCCCCCCATCTCATTGGATTCATTGAAGGGCAGAAGCTGGTTGAGTTCGGTCAGTGCGCGGGTCGCAGCCACCGTCGGGTCGAGATGTGCCCCAAAGCCCAGCGTGATCGCGCCGCCATCGCTTTTGCGCGAGGAAATGGCGGTCACCACGGGAATGCCGAGATTGGATGTCAGGTCGAGCACCTCAAGATGAAGTCCACGTTCTTCCTGATAACCGTACATCGCCTCCATAAAGCGCGCATCCACGCCCGAGGTATCGGCCGCAGGCATCGACAGGCGGTTGTACCACCAGATCGAGATTGAATCGCGTTCGATCAGCTCCAGCATGCCCTGCAGGATGGCTTCCTCCAGCGTACCACCCGAGGCGCAGCCGTTTGAATCACCAAAGCAGAACTGGTGATCCCCTTCAAAACCCTGGGCCTGATAATTGTAGTAGCAGTAGCGGGTCGGCAACCATCGCTGCGCGTCATGGGTCAGGGACCAGGCCGGCGTCCATTCAATGGTTTTGTTTTCGTCAAAGACCTGCGGGACGATGTGCATGCCGTCAGCACCTTCGTTCAACGTGTCCCGATTGGCATATTGGTGTTCGCTGAACCCGAGAATCTTGCCCGGGATGCACGGCCTCCTCGCCCAGTTCGGCGAAACTCGCCAGACGTCGTGGTTCGGTACCGGTCCAGCCGCAGGCATAGCGCTCCACAGCTTCCGCCAGACAGCTGACCCGGGCCTGGGTCGGTGAGAGCCCCTTGCCGCCGGCCGCCTCGGGTTTGCCAAGACGGCGATTTTCCCGCGGGTCGACCTTCTCCCGATTGGCCTGATCAGCCACCGCGATGTGCAGCCCCGGCGCGAGAGATTTGTCATGAACCCGCGAAACAATCCCGGTGAGCGGGCTGACAATCGATTCCAGCCGGTTGAGGGCCTCTTCAGCGGACAGCGCACGCCAGCCACCGTCCCCGTCACCGCCGGTCGAAACCGGGTTGAGCATAATCGGCTTGGCTTCGGTCACCGCCGTTTCGGCAACGCTGCCACAGACCGGACAATCGCCGAACCGCGGCACCAGATGGGTGGCGCGGTCCATGTCCCGGGTGTCGAGGGTCAACAGGTGACGGTCGAGATCCGAGGTTTCGCCACGCACCTGACGCAGCAGTTCCGTGATCGCAAACCCGCGGGTCAGGGACAACGACCCCGGGGTCCAGGCGCGCGCCGGGCGCATCCCGTGGGCGGTGGCCGGCAACAGGGTGTCACCGGGACGATGCGACAACAACCGTCGGGACAGGCAGTGATAGCAGGGACGCTGATCATCGGTGATGGCCTGGGGGTGATCCGTGTGCGGCACCCCCGCGCCCATCCGCGGGCCGATCCACGACCGGACACCGGCCAGCTTCACCGGCACCCAGGATCGTCCGGCCGCCGTAAATTCCTTGTCGAGATCGACCAGTGCGGCTTGCAGAAAATCATCAACCAGCACAACCACGAGATCAGAGGCCTCCGGGCTCACCACATTGAACCCGGATCCGGTGAGCTGCGCGGCAAACACACCCGCCCCCTCGCTCCCTGCGACCGCGCCTTCACCCAGCCCCAGCACACCAACCGGGAGCGCCGCGACCTTCGCCCGGGCGTCCATGGGTGTTTCACCCTGGCTGGTCCAGTAGGCATGCAGGTTCATGTCCTGTGCCGTGGTCACGGAAATCGCATATCCCTTGGTCAGCATGCCATCGAGAACTTCGAGAATTTGCTCGGGCGAGCCCTGATGCGGCAAAGATTCCGGTGATGTCATTCGGGGTAAACCGGCCATCGAGAAACCCGAGAAGCTGGATGTATAGCTGGCCACGCAGCCGGAAACTGCCGTCTTCCGAGAGCAGCAGCAACCGGTCTTCACCCTGACGGTGAACCGTAAAATGCGGTGCCAAAGCGATCGGCCGTGTTTTGAATTCTTCCTGCATTTGAATGTCCCTGACACTGGCAGCGCATATCGCGCGACGTTCTTTGGAAATAAACGGGTGTCCCTATAACAGAACACAGCGGTAAATCAGACTGGATTGATAAGGCATTCCGAGAACCGGAACCCGGAAGGTTAAACATCGCCGGGGAATATGAACAGTGTAAGGCAGACCTGTGACCCCCGGACGGCAAATCACAACCTGCGGCATGTGCGAATATGGTTTTTGCCGCGCCACCCATTTGCCCTTGCCCCGTCCCCGCATCCCTCATGTGTATTTTCGGCAGCGATGTCTCTCGAAGGCCATATTTGGCCGTTTCATTGGGATTGAACGGCCGCGTGACGGATATCTTCGACACGCAAAACACCAAGGAGTTTTTGATATGTCGAATACACAGGATAACCTGACCGGACTTAGCGACGAAGCACTCGATCCCGTACCCGCGCAGGAAGCGTCGGCATGTGGCCGTGCATGCGGCACGATTTATTGCAACATCAGCGATGAAACGCTCGATACACCGGAGCAGCAAGCCATGCCATGTGCATGCGGCTTTTTGCCACGCACCATCAGCGATTGGTGGTCTACTGTATCATCTGCGCCCCCGGCAGCATCAGCGACGAAGCCCTCGACCAAGCTCCAGCTCAGGAAGCATATGTCGGGTGCCGTGTCTGCGTTCTTTGCACCATCAGCGACGAAGCGCTCGACGACGAAGCGCTCGACGCTTGCTAGTTCGCGCTTCTTAAATCAATTTAGTTGTAACCGGGCCGGTGAGATTCTCTCATCGGCCCGTTTGCTTTGGTCAGGCACAGGCCGGCACGCCCCGCATACAATGGGATGTGCAAATATGGTTTTCTGCAATGCCACCGGATTGGTCTTGCCCTCATCCCGGCCTCGTTTACTACCTTCCTCATAGTAATTTCACGATCCGGTCACATATGGTCTGTTTCATTAGGGAACATCGGCATTCCGGGCCACAATCAGGGGAACATCATGGCAGCCAGCCGCAAAAACCGCCGAGCCGGTTGAGGACCGACGACGTTGAGACCGTTGACGACGGCTTGCCCGCCGCGGTCACCCACCAGATTCGCCGCCACGCGATGTATGCCGCAGCCGGGGGCCTGATCCCCGTACCGCTTCTGGAGATTGTCACCAGCGGCACCATCCAGATACGCCTGGTTGCCAAACTTTGTGACATCTACGGCATCAGCTTTTCGGAGAATGCGGTGAAAGCGGCACTTGGCGTCGCTGATCGGGTCCATCCTTCCCGCCGGTGCGATCGGCGTTTCCGCCTTCGCGCTTATCCGTTCGGTCCCCGTTGTGGGCCCGCTGCTGAGCCTGGCGACCATGCCCGCGCTGGCCGGTGCGGCCACCTGGGCCGTCGGACGCGTTTTCGCCTGGCACTTCGCAAATGGCGGCACGCTTGAGAATTTCGATGCCGAGGGCAGCAAGGAACAATTCAAGGCAGAATTCGAAGCCGGCAAGCGTCGCGCGTCGTCATCTGACTGAAGGACCAGTTAGACATCAGGGACCCGCGTTCCGCTTAATCATTCCAACGGCGTGACGGAATTCTTCGACGCGCATATTCAAGAAGGAGTTTCAGACATGTCGAACACACAGGATATCCTCACAGGACTGGGCGACGAAGCCCTCGATGCACCAGTGCAGCATGCGTTCGTGTGCGGGGGTCCCCTCTGCTACGTCAGCGACGAAGCGCTGGATCCGGCACCCGCGCAGGAAGCAGCTGTTTGCGTCTTCCCTGTTTGCTACGTCAGCGACGAAGCGCTGGATCCGGCACCCGCGCAGGAAGCAGCTGTTTGCGTCTTCCCTGTTTGCTACGTCAGCGACGAAGCGCTGGATCCGGCACCCGCGCAGGAAGCAGCTGTTTGCGTCTTCCCTGTTTGCTACGTCAGCGACGAAGAACTCGCCGCGCGTTAGTTCTTCGCAGAATCAGTTTTGATTGTGACCGGGCCGGCGAGATGTCTCGCCGGCCCGTTTGCATTGAAGCTACAAGATTCAAGTTGTCCGGCAGAGTTCTCGATTGCCGTACGGATAGCTGCGATTCTATTATCCGAAAACAATGAATTTATTTCGCCGGATTGGCATTCGGACGAAAACCCACCGCAGACCCAAATCTCATAACCGAGCCGGTTGGGGAAAAGCGTCCATGGACAACACCAAAAACCTGCCTGACACCCTGCCCAATACGGTCATGCGCGCCATCAACCGCCACGCCATCTATTCAGCGACGGGCGCGCTGATCCCGATCCCGATGATCGAGGTGGTCACCAGCACCTCCATGCAGTTCCACCTGATTGCGCGGTTGTGCGACCTCTATGAAGTACGGTTTTCCGACCACGCGGTGAAGGCGTCTCTGGCCACCTTCGCCAGTGTTGTTCTTCCGGCAGGAAGTCTGGGTACCGCAGCCTACACGGTCGCCCGCGCGGTGCCGGTGATCGGCCCGGTTCTGGGACTGACCACAGCGCCGTTGCTGGCCGGGGCCTTTACCTTCGCCATCGGACGGGTCTTTGCCTGGCACTTCGAGACTGGTGGAACCATCGAGACCTTCAAGACAGAAGATGCGGTTGATCGCTTCAAACAGGAGTTTGCCGACGGCAAGCGCCGGGCCGCCGCCTTCGTCCGGCCTTGAAGCCATCCCACGCAATGTCAAAACACGCTGTTCGCGCATCTCACGGAGATTGTCATTGCTCACCCCTCAGACAGGCGACTACACTTAACCTCTCTCATTTGAGCATTGCTGAAGAGCAATGGATATCAGACCGCCCTCCGGGCGTGCTCTTGAGACTTACCGAAAGGACAGATCATGGCCACAGCAGCGACTGCCGAAGTTGTCGATGAAGACGAAATTGCCGGAGGCCCGGTGATCGACGATTTGCCCGCCGCCGTAAACAAAATCATTCACCGCCACGCCGCCTATGCAGCAGCCGGCGGACTGATCCCCATCCCCCTGATCGAAGTTGTCACCAGCGGCACCATTCAGATCCGGATGATCGCCAAGCTTTGCGATATGTACGAAGTGCCCTTCTCGGAGAACGCCATCAAGGCTTCGGTCGCCACGCTTGTGGGCTCCCTGCTGCCGGTCAGCAGCCTCGGATACACCGTGCTCAGCTTCTCCCGCGCAGTACCGGTGGTTGGACCGATCCTCGGGCTGGCAACCATTCCCGCGCTCGCCGCGGCCGCCACATGGGCTGTCGGGCGTGTCTTCGCGTGGCACTTTGCCGAGGGCGGCACGCTGGACGACTTTGACGCCGAAAGCGCCAAGGACGACTTCAAACGTGAGTTCGAAGAGGGCAAGAGCAAGGCCGCCAGTTAGGCCCTCTCACGCGTTCCCAATCGGCTTCTGAAATAGTTTTCGGGCCGGCAGGATTTCCTGCCGGCCCGAATAGATTCGAAGGCTATTTCTGTCACACCAGAACCGGATCGACGTCAGGCCGTCTCCGGTTCAGCTACGTTTCCAGTTCCGGCCATGCCGCTCCGGTCGCGCGCCAGTAGCGTGTAGATCGCCGGCGTCACAAACAGGGTGAACAACGTGCCGACGGTCATTCCGGCGGCAATCACCAGCCCGATACCAAAGCGGCTGCTGGCCCCCGCACCCGTTGCGATCAGCAACGGCACCATTGCCACCACCATCGAGGCGGTGGTCATCAGGATCGGTCGCAGACGTACAGCCGCCGCTTCCTCGATCGCTTCGCGCCGGGTCACACCTTCTTCTTCCTGCATCTTGTTGGCAAATTCGACCATCAGGATGCCGTGCTTGGAGATCAACCCGATCAACGTCACCAAACCGATCTGCGTATAGATGTTGATTGAGGTCATCCCGGTTGCGCTCAACAGATAGACCGGGAGCAGCGCACCAAACATCGAGGTCGGCAACGCGATCAGAATGATGAAGGGGTCACGGAAGCTTTCAAACTGCGCGGCCAGCACCAGATAGATCACGATCAGCGCAAACACGAAGGCGATCATCAGGCTCGCGCCTTCCTGCTCGAACTGACGGCTCTGTCCCTTGAAGTCGAAGGAATAACCTTCCGGGAAGGTCTGCGCAGCCGTCGTCCTCAGAAATTCCAGCGCATCGCCGAGCGTCCGCCCCGGAAAGGGCACACCCGAGAGCGTGGCCGAATTGAGCTGCTGGAATGAGGACAGACTGTTGGGCTGCACGGTTTCAGATAGTGATGTGACAGCCGAAAGTGGGACCAGTTCACCACCACTCGTGCGCACATGATATCGCGAGAGCCAATCCTTGGTCAGGCGGAAGTCACGTGGGACCTGGGGGATAACCTCGTAGCTGCGGCCATAGAGATTGAAGAAATTTACATCATTGCCACCCAGCAGCGTGCTGAGTGAGACCCCGATATCCTGCATCGAGATGCCCAGCAAGTTGGCCTTGTCGGAATCAATATCGAGCTGGATCTGAGGCGAGTTGAACTTCAGGTCACTGTCGGTGAACAGGAACATGCCGCTCTGCTGCGCGACGCGCTGCAGCTCCTGAACCACCTGGGCGAGTTCGGTGAATTCATTCGTGGTCGTGATCACGAACTGGACGGGTGTGCCGCCGGTGGAGCCGGGCAGTGGCGGTGGCTGGAACGCAATCACCTGTGCATTGGGTTCACGGTTGAATATCGGAGTCAGCTCCGCCAGAGACTCTGCCGCTGATTTATCGCGTTCCGCCCAGGGTTTGAGCAGGAAGCCCGCAAAGGCAGAATTCACCGCCGGTGACCCGTTGATCGCAAAGACATGCTCCACTTCGGCGCGCGGCAAAATCAAGTTCGCCAGCCGTCCCGTCGTGTCTTCAAGGTAATCCAGATTGGTGCCCTCGGGGGCCTGAACCAGCGAGAACACGATGCCCTGATCTTCCTGTGGAGCCAACTCGTTCGGGGTCGAAACAAATAGCAGACCGGTGGCAACCACCACGGCGAGCAACACCAGAACGGTCATGGCGCGGAAATTGAGCGTCTTGGAAAGGCGCGAACGAAAGGTTTCCTTCAGCCCTTCAAACACGCGATCAATGAATTGCGCAAACTTACCGTCATTTGACTGGGCGGTCAGCAACTGCGCGCACATCATCGGTGACAAGGTCAGCGCGACCACCCCCGAGACGACCACGGCCCCGGCCAGAGTCAGCGCGAACTCCCGAAACAACGCGCCGGTCAAACCCGCAACAAGGGCAATCGGCGTATATACGGCGGCCAGCGTCACGGTCATGGTGACGACCGGCATGGCGATTTCGCGCGCGCCGCGCAAGGCGGCATCAACGGGTCGCAGCCCGTCCTCGATATGCCGGTAGATGTTTTCCACGACAACGATCGCGTCATCGACCACGAGTCCAATGGCCAGAACCAGCGCCAGCAGGGTCAGCAGGTTGATGGAGAATCCGAACAACTGCAGGACCACGAGCACCCCGATCAGGGATAACGGGATCGTCACAATCGGAATCAGGGTCGCCCGCAGGTTCCCAAGGAACAGGAAGATCACGACGATAACGATCAGCGCGGCTTCAATCAGAGTTGTCACAACCTCGTCGATGGACGCCCGGATGAACTCGGTCGAGTCATAGGCAATATCGGCCGTCATCCCGGTCGGCAGATCGCGGACCACTTCGGGGAACAGCGTGCGGATATCCTCGATCACCGTCAGCGGGTTGGCTGTGGGCGTCGAGAAAATTCCGACAAAGACAGCCTTCTGCCCATCAAACGCCGAGGACGAATCCGAACTCTTCGGCCCGAGCCGAACATCGGCAATATCACTGATCCGGATCAGGGTTTCGCCACGGGTGGACACAACCAGATTGGAAAATGCCTCGGCAGAGTCGAGTGACGTTTCGGCATTGATGCTGGTCTTGACGAAATCACCTTTGATCTCACCGGCCGCTGATGTGAAGTTGTTCCGCGCCAGCGCCGAAGAGACATCGACCGGGGTCACACCAAACGCGGCCATCCGTACGGGGTCGAGCCACACACGCATGGCAAAGGTCTGACCACCCAGAATTTGCGCATTCGCGACACCGTCCACAGTCTGGAACTTGGGCTGGGCCACGCGCGTGATGTAGTCGGTGATCTGGGGCGGTGTCATCACGTCCGAATTGAACGAGAGATACATCAATGCTGTGCTCTCACCCGTCTGTTTCGAGACCACCGGATCCGATGCCGCATCTGGCAGGAGACCGCGGACCTGATTGACCTTTGACAGCACATCGGTAGCCGCCCGGTCCGCATCCGCATTGAGTTTGAGATTCAGAGTGACTGTTGAAACATTCTGCGCAGATGTCGAAACCAGCGTGTCGATGCCTTCCGCACTGGCCACGGCCTGCTCAATCTGCGTCGTGATGAATCCCTTGATTACATCTGCATTGGCGCCCGGATAGGCCGTCGTCACCGTGATGGTGGTGTTGGAAATCTCGGGGTACTGGCGGATCTGCAGCGAGAATGCGGCCTGCAAGCCAATCAGGAGGATCAGCAGGCTGACAACTGACGACAGAACCGGCCGGCGAACAAAAAGGTCAGTGAATGACATTGCGCGCCTCAGGGTTTGGGTCGTTCAGAGGGCGCCTTGAGTGGCGGGACCTTCGAAAGGGTGACCTTCTGACCGTTGAAGATCTTGTTCTGGCCGCCCGTCACAACATGCTCACCGGCTTTGACGCCATCAACAACGACAATCTGGTCGCCGCGCTGCTCACCCAGCGTCACACGCCGCTGCTCAAGGGTGTATTTGGGTGGTTCGGATTTGGCATCGGTAGCCGCCTCCTTCTTGTCGTTCTCTGCGCCCGAAGCATCAGGCTTGGCCACAAAGACGGTGTCCCCGAACAGGCTGTAGGTGATGGCCGTTCGACGGATCGCAACAACGTCCTGCGCTTTGGGTTCCATCACACGGACATTGGCGAACATGCCCGGAAGAAGCTGCTTGGCCGGATTGGCCAACTCGGCCCGCACAAGAATATTTCGGGTCGATTGTTCCACCTGGGAATCGATGGTCGTGACCTTGCCGTTGAACGTGCCTTTCGGAAAGGCATCAACACGCAATTCGACGTCGTCACCCACACTGATCAGATCAAGCTGTTGCTCGGGAACCGGAAAGTCCACATAGATCGGATCAAGTTGCTGCAAGCTCACGAGCACCGTACCGGCTGACACATACTGCCCGAGATCGACCTTGCGAATGCCCAACCGCCCGCTGAACGGGGCCAGAATGGATTTCTCTGCAATCAAAGCACGGATGCGCTCAACCTCGGCAGCATCGCTGTCGCGTGAGGCGATGGCCGTATCATAGTTGCTGCGTGAGGTGTTGCCACGATCCAGCAACTCTCGCTGGCGCTTCAGGCTGACCTGACTGTTCCGGAGCTGTGCCTGCGCAGCCTTGAGCGAAGCCTGCTCAGTACCGTCATCCAGTTCGATGAGCAAAGTGCCCACCTCGATTTCTTCACCGGACTTGAACCCAATGCTCTGCACGATGCCGGGGGTTTCCGGGGCCACGTCGATTCCCTGCACCGCCGACAGGGTTCCAATCGCCGGCACAGCGCGCCGCCAGGATTCCGCCGTCGCCACTTCTGTGACAACCTCTGACGTCGGCTGCGCTTTGCCCAAAATGGCCTTCTTGATGATCTCGGGTTTCATCACATACTCAAAATATGCGAACCCACCGATCACCCCGGCCAAAAGGATGAAGACGACACCCAGAAGAATAGGTTTTTTCATAACAGTCCGATCTAAATTGCCTGAATCGCAATCGCGCGCAGTGTAGCGCATTCTCGCACGGAATTGATATTTGAATTGACCTGAAACGTTACGAAGATGTGGCCATGTAACAAAGCGAGAGGCCAAGGGCCTTATTCGCTGGCCCCATCCTTATCGCCCCGATGGGCACTGCCCCTGCGAAGCTCTTCCGGGGGTGTCCCGTTTAACCTGCGACCGTCGGCATCATATTTTTCAGAGAGCTCGTCGAAGCGCGTTTTCGTCCAAAGGGGCGAACCTGAAAGATAGCCCGCGCGCCCAAGCAAATGGGCGGCAATGGGTGCGGTAAACAACAGAAACAAAATGCCTGCGATGGCGCGCGCGGCAACCTGAAGCTGCTGTGCGTCCAGCGCCAGAGCCAGAAGCACCAGTCCTGCGCCCAGCGTTCCCGCTTTCGTGGCTGCATGCATGCGCAAATAAACATCCGGAAGCCGGAACAATCCGATTCCGGCAATCAGCGCAAACGCCGCCCCGAGCAGAATGAAGATACCGCTGATGAAGTCGATCACGAATCATCTCCTTCATCCGGGACATCCGAACCACGACGTTCCGCGAGGGCTCCGCGATAGATGTAACGCGCAAACGCAACCGTCGCGAGAAAGCCGATCAAGGCCAGCGCAATCGCCACGTCGAGATAGGCATACACGCCCGTTGAAAGCGAGAACACACCGATGAACACAATTCCGAGCAATGCCATCATGTCCAGCGACACCACACGATCCGCCAATGTCGGGCCGCGCAGCAACCGAAACACGGTCAGCGCAAAGGACATCATGATCGCCACATAGGCGATGTCGATGGACCATTCCAGGAACTGTGCACCGAATTCAGCCATCACCTACTCCATCACGTCCAGGATGCGGCGTTCGAAGCCGTCGCGAATTTCCTGCCGCAAGGCGTCGGGATCATCAACATCCATCGCGTGAATATAGAGCGTCGAGCGGTCGGTCGACACGTCGACGCTCAGGGTGCCCGGTGTCAGGCTGATCAAATTGGCCAGCAGCATGATCTCACCCTCTTTCTGGACCTCCAGCGGCAGGGCGATGATGGCTGGGCGGAATGTCATATTCGGCCGCAGCGTGTCCCGGGCCACACGAAATGCCGAGAGGAGGAGTTCGAGTAGAAACAGGCCCGCCAGTGCCAATGCCCGGCCTGGACGGTTGAAATTCCGCGGATTGAAACGGTCACGGACAAGCCAAAGAGAAAAGAAGCCCAGCACAAATCCGAACAGCAGATTGCCGGGCGCAAAGCTCGTTGTCACAGCACCCCAGACCAGGGCCAGAACGATGTTGACGAGAAACAGGTTCATGGCCGCGCCCCCGGGCCCTCGACGCCACCCGCATCGGCCTGCGCGGATCGGCCCAGCACGACCCCGATATAAGCATCTGGTGCAAACAGTTCTGCAGCCGCGCGTCCCGAGGCATTCACGACCGGCGCTGAGTAGACCCCGATGACAAATGTCAGGATCGTGAGTGCGCCCAGTGTACCCTTCATCACCGCACCCCCATCGGATGCGACAGCCGGGGCACCCTCGGGCGCAGCGCGCCAGAAAACCAGTGCGAAAATGCGTCCGACCAGCATCAGAGTCAGAAAACCGGAAATCAGGATACCGGCGACGATGCCATAAGCGCCTGCCTCAAGGCCGGCCTGAACGAGATAGACCTTGGGCCAGAACCCGGCGAAGGGAGGGACACCCGCCAGGGACAGACCACAAAGCAGGAAGGCCACGGCCAGAAAAGGGGCCCCTTTGTACAAACCCGCCAGATCCGCGATCCGTGTGCCACCGCCTGCCCGCACGATCATGCCCGTGGCCATGAACAAGGCTGCCGAAATGATGATCGAATGGATCATGTAGAAGGTCGTGCCCAGCAGTGCTGCTTCAGTCCCGATCGCGATGCCGCCAACCATGACACCGACACCGCTGACGACTGTGAAGGAGACAACCCGGCGGATGTCGGATTCCGCAAGTGCGCCAAGCGCCCCGACAATCATCGTGGCCACCGCCACCCAGATCATCGCTTCACGGGCGATATCCGCGCCGTCCGGGAACACGAGCATGAAGACGCGGATCAGCGAATAGACACCGACCTTCGTGAGCAGCGCCGCGAAAATTGCTGACACCGCCGGCAGTGGCGTGTGATAGGCGGCCGGCAACCAGAAATGCAGCGGGAACAGGGCTGCCTTCATGCCCAGCGACAGGAGGAAGAGAAGCGCGATGATCTCGATCGGCGAATCCGCCGGCAGGGCCGCGACCTTGCCGGTCAGGTCCGCCATGCTGAGCGTGCCGGTCATGCCATAAAGCAGCGCGATGGCGATCAGCAGGAAGGTGGTGGCAAGCAGATTGAGAAACGCGTACTTCACCGCCCCGTCGAGCTGTTCACGACGCCCGCCCAGGACCATCAGGCCGAAAGAGGAGATCAGCGTCACCTCGAACCACACATAGAGGTTGAAAATGTCTGCGGTGAGAAAGGCGCCCGCAACCCCGGCCATGAGTGCCAGAATCAGGGGTATGAAGCCCGCACGGCGGTGATCGGCATTCGTATCGGCGAGGCTATAAATAAGGACCAGCAGCGCGACGAGACTGGCGGCAACCGTCAGACCCGCGCCAAACACGTCGGCGGCAAACGCGATGCCGAACGGCGCCGACCAGCCGCCCATCGCCATCGCCAGCGGACCGTTCTCCCAGACATGCTGTAACAGCACGATGGAGGAAACGAGCTGCAGGCTGATCGCAATAACGCCGATATTGGTCTGGGCGCGTTCGCGCCCCCAAAGGATCACAGTCAGCGCCACCCCGATCAGGGGAATCGCAACCGGCCAGACAACCAGCCATGCTGTCAGATCAGACATCGCGGCCTCGCAGAAGAGTTCCGGTTGGCTCAGGCTCGGCCACGCGCATTTCGTCCGTGTTGATCGTGCCCAGCGACTGATAGGCCCGATAGGAGAGCACGAGCAGGAATGCGAAAAGAGAGAAACTGATCACGATCGCGGTCAGGATGAGCGCTTGCGGCAGCGGGTTGGCAATTCCTGGTTCGGCAACCTTCAGCCCATACTCGATCAGCGGCGGATTTTCCCGCGTCAGCCGGCCGAGGACGAAGATCATGAGATGGGTGGCATTGCCCAGCACAAAGACACCAAGGATCAGACGGATCAGCGAACTCGACAGCAGTAGATAGGCGCTGATGGCAAAGAGGCAGCCGACAAGAATAGCGAGGACGATTTCCATCTATTCCCGCTCCTCAAGGGCAAACGCGATACCCGAAATGGCACCGACGACAACGAGATAGACCCCAATATCGAACAGCACGACGGAAGAGAAGTATTTCAGATCCGGATTGAATGCCGGAAACCACCACTGACCTGTCAGGAACGCATCGCCGAACAGCAGGGACACGATGCCGCTGATCGCCGCCAGAAACAGACCAACGCCGGCAATCGTGATGGGCGGCACAATCAGCGCCCGCCGGGCCGATGCCAGGCCCTCGGCAATGGTGTAGATGGCAAAGGCCGAAGCGCCGATCAAGCCACCGATGAAGCCGCCACCGGGCTCATTGTGACCCCGCAGCAGAACATAGATCGAAAACAGCAGCATCAATCCGGCCAGCGCCGGCACGGCCGTGCGGAGGATCAGCGAATTCATGACGACGCCTCCGGCTTGTCTTCGGAGTCATGGTCGATATGGCGGAAGGCGAGCAGGCACAGCACCGCGACACCCGCGACGGCCACAACGGCGATCTCGCCCAGCGTATCAAGTGCCCGGAAGTCGACAAGGATGACGTTGACGATATTCCGGCCATAGGCCTCGGTGTAGCTGCGCGCCGAGAAAAACTCGCTGAGCGTGAGATCCAGCGGTACCGATGTAATCGATACCAGCAGGGTCGCCATCGCAATACCGATCGCACCGGCGATCAGCGCATCCCGCACAAAGCGCGGATAGCCCCGCCAGTCCGTGCCGAACACCGGCAACCGCGCCAGCACAAGCGCCAGGATCACAACCGAGAGGGTTTCGACCATCAACTGGGTAAAGGCCAGATCGGGTGCACCAAACAGCAGGAAGACGAAAGCGACAGAAAGCCCAAGCACGCCCATCAGCATGATTGCAGCCAGCCGGGACCGGGTAAACGGTATCGCCAGAGCCCCGACAAATGCGAGCAGTCCGATCGCCCAGACGAGCAGATCGATCGGCGGCGCCTTCACGACGAACCCGTTGCCCAGCATGACCTGTGGCAACACCAGCACGGCCGCGAGTGTCAGGAAGGTAAACAGCATGTAGCGCCGCAGATGCCCGGTCTGAAAGAGGTTTGTGACCGCACGCGCCAGCCCTATCAAACCATCCATGAACTGGTCATAGCCCTTATCCGGGCCCCAGAGCGCGTCGACAACACGCGCCAGAAATGCGCTCAGGCGCGCGCCCTGCCAGAAGAAGAACGCCCCCAGCGCGACCGTGATGATGCTGGCAACGACCGGAGCCTTGAAACCGCCCCACAGATAAAGATCGACCACCATTGGCACACCGGCCACCGCAACAGCAGCTGGTCCGATAAAGAATGTTTCAGCGAGTCCACTGAACAATCCAAAGATCAGGCTCAAAGCAGCAAGTGTCAGCGCCCCGATCCACAATCCAACCGAACCCTCATGGGGCTTGTGCGGCGTATCGCCTGGTTTCCCGAAAAATGGCTTGAATCCGACAAGAAATGCGACCGCAAACATCAGCGCGTTACCGGTGATCGCAACGGCCGTGAGCAGCAACGGCAAACTCCCGTCGAGGGTGCCCTTGTAAACCCACTCTTTGGCAATAAAGCCGAAGAACGGCGGCAATCCCGACATGGACAATGCGGCCAGTCCGGCGGCCGCAGCCGTGAACGGCATGACCCGGCCAAGACCCGAGAGACGACGCACGTCGCGCGTGCCGGTCCCATGATCAATGGAGCCCGCAACCATGAACAATGCACCCTTGAACATTGAGTGGGCAAACAGATAGGCCATCGCCGCCTGGATCGCGAGGGGTTCGCCAATCCCGATCAAAAACACCAGGAGCCCAAGGCTTGCGACCGTCGTTTGGGCCAGCATCAGCTTGAGGTCCGTATTGCGCAGCGCCAGGATCGCGCCTGTCAGCAATGTTGCCCCGCCAAAGCTCATCAAGATGATCTGCCAGATATCCGTCCCGCCAAGCCCGGGATTCATGCGGGCCAGAAGATACACGCCGGCTTTGACCATGGTTGCCGAATGCAGATAGGCGCTGACCGGTGTCGGAGCCTCCATGGCGTTTGGCAGCCAGAAATGGAACGGCACTTGCGCAGATTTCGTGAAAGCCCCTGCAAGCACCAGAACGAGGATCGCGAGGTACCAGGGGTGTTCACGCAGCACATCACCATCGGCCAGCAGGGTCGAAAGCTCCATCGACCCGCCGACCTGCGCCATCAGCAGGAGTCCGGCCAGCAGTGCCAAGCCACCTCCGCCCGTCACAACCAGCGCCTGCAGGGCCGCCCGGCGTGAGCGCGCCTTGTCGTGGTTGAAGCCGATCAGCAGGAACGAGGTGATCGAGGTCAACTCCCAGAAGACAAAGAGCGTGACCACATTGTCGGCCAGAACAAGGCCAAGCATCGATCCCATGAACATCAGGACGAACATGAAGAAGCGGCCAAGGTCAGCATGACCCTTGAGATAGGCACCGGCATAAAGAACGATGAAGGTGCCAATAAATGTGATCAGGAGCGCAAAAAGCAGACTCAAACCGTCAACATAGAAGGACAGCGCGATGCCGAGGGCGGGCACCCATTCGGTCGAGAAGATGAATGTCTCCCCTGACGCCACAGGTCCAAGAAACTGTGCGAAGTAGATAAACAGAGCCGCCGGAAGAACGGCCAACGCCCAGCCCGCAGAGTCACCGACCCGACGTCGCACGAAGGGTGCAAACACAGCCAAGACGAAGGGTGCAAGCGTTGCGGCTAGCATCGGTCGTTTCTACTCCCATCTGCCCGTTTGTGCGTTCACCGGTTTATTCTCCCGGATGCGCACCGCATTTGCGGTCCCCATTGCATCAGGAACAATATCGACGACCCAATCGGTCGTTTTTCGGCGATCGCAGGCGACTTTTGTCGCGCATCGGGTTGTCTGAGCGCGCCTCCTACGCGCTCGGAAGACGTATATTTGGGCTCTTAGGACCGGCCGTGCAAGGGCTTTTGGTCAGGCATTGAAGATTTTATTGAATCCGCCGCAGACCGGGTACAACCGTGGCGCAAGACCGATCAAAAAACCACGCCACATAAATCGAAATTGGTCTCCGGAGGCTAGAAAATCTCTGGCTCGTCGATCCGGGCACCTGCCTGCAGATAGTCAAAGTCACACCCACGATTTGCCTGCGTCACATGCTGCGCATACATCGCGACATAACCCCGATCGGGTGTCGTGCGGTGCGGCTTCCAGACCTCTCGACGACGATCGAGTTCGGCCGCATCAACATGCAAATTCAGAATGCGGCCCTCCACATCCAGTGTGATCAGGTCTCCATCCTCGACCAGACCCAGCGGTCCTCCGATATGGGCTTCGGGGGCGACATGCAGAACACACGTGCCATAGCTGGTTCCCGACATCCGCGCATCCGAGATACGCACCATATCGCGCACGCCTTGTTCCAGAATCTTTTTCGGGATCGGCAGCAACCCCCACTCCGGCATACCCGGTGCACCAACAGGTCCGGCATTCTGCAGAATAAGGACGGAATCCGGTGTGACCTCAAGATCGGGGTCATCCACGCGTGCTTCCATATCGGCCCTGTCACGAAACACCACAGCGGGGCCCGTGTGATTGAGCAAAGCCGGATCAGCCGCACTCTGTTTGATGACGCAACCGTCCGGCGCAAGGTTCCCGAACAGCACCACGGTCCCGCCATCCGGACTCAAGGCCTTGTTCATGGGACGGATGACGTCTTCATTGTGAATGACGGCGTCCGCGTAGGTCTCACCGAGCGTGGTGCCGCCAACGGTCATGCACGAACCATCCAGCAAGTCACCGAGCGCGTTCATCAACGCGCGCAGTCCACCGGCATAGTAGAAATCCTCCATCAGATAGGCGCCTGAGGGACGAATATTCGCCAGCCAGGGCGTGGTCCTGGAGATTTCATCAAAACGCGTCAGCGGCAACTCAACCTGCAAGCGCCCGGCCATGGCCACAAGATGGATGATCGCATTTGTCGAACCACCAATGGCCATATCCACCGTGATCGCGTTCTCGAATGCGGCCTGTGTCATAATGTCGGACGGCGTGATATCAGCCCAGACCATCTCAACGATCCGTCGACCACTGGCGGTGGCCATCACGGCATGATTGGAATCCGGTGCAGGAATTGACGATGCACCCGGCAGTGTCATTCCCAGTGTTTCAGCCAGCGACATCATCGTAGACGCCGTCCCCATCGTCATGCAGGTCCCCGCCGAACGCGCGGTGCCAGCCAGCACTTCATCAACAGTTTCTGCCGAGACCTTCCCTGCCCGAAATTCCGTGTAGTACTTCCAGTGATCGGTGCCGCTTCCCAGCGTCTCGCCATTCCAGAAACCACGCAACATTGGACCTGCGGGCACATAGATAGACGGAATGTTCATCGAGGAGGCCCCCATGAGCAGGCCCGGCGTGGTCTTGTCACACCCTCCCATCAACACAGCACCATCGATCGGATAGCTGCGCAGCAGTTCTTCCGTCTCGAGCGCCAGCAGGTTTCGATAAAGCATCGTGGTCGGCTTCATCAGGATCTCACCCAGCGAGATCGCGGGCAATTCGATCGGGAAGCCGCCAGCCTGCAGCACGCCGCGCTTGACCGCCTGCACCCGCTCGGGGAAATGGCCGTGACAGGTGTTCATTTCCGACCATGTGTTCACAATCCCGATAATCGGCTTGCCCGAATAATCCTCCGGCTCAAAGCCGAGCTGGCGCCAGCGACCGCGATGGGAAAAGGCCCGCATGGACTCGCCGCCAAACCAACGGTGGCTGCGCAATTCATCGGGGGATTTGCGAGGTTTGCTCATGGGATCGAATTCCATTTGTGATCGGAGTCAGAACGGCCCGGTGCCGCGCTGTTCGGCTTTGCGCTGCTCAATCGCAGCGACTTCATCTTCTGTTTTGCCCCACAGCGGTGGGTCCTGAAGATACGCCTCTTCTTCAGGAGAACTCACCCGGCCAAGGACGTCGTTTCGATGGGGAAAACGACCGAAGGTCCGGATCGCCTCGCGATGGTCGAGCGCAGACTGAAGAGAGCGCTCCTGACCAAGATTCTCATAGAGCGCGCAGGCCCGGTCCTGATCGGCCAAATTCTCACTGTGCTCAAACGGAAGGTACAGAAAGATCCTGCGCCAACTGGCCATGCCCCGATCATAGCCCCGGTCGAGGGCGATCCGCGTGACCTCACGCGCCTTGGCGTCGGTGCCAAAAGCGCGGGGGGAACCCCGAAAAATATTACGGGGAAACTGGTCCAGCATCAAAACCAGCGCCAGGCAGCTGGCTGGGTCGTCAACGAAATGATCATAGGCGCCACCGCCGGCGCGCTCATGGGCATCGCGAAAACGGCTGATGAGTTCGGCATCAAATTCGGCTGTGGAGCGGAACCAAACGTCGCGCCGCTCCATGTCCCGGGAAAGATCCGTGTCACCAAACCAAAATGTCAAAACGTCTGTGCTCAGGGGGTCCATATGAGGCAATCCACACTGCGAAATATTGCCGAACCATAGCAGATCACCCGACCTGCGTTGCACCGCCATTTGGTGACCGATAACCTTCTTCGGGTCAGCGAAACAGATCGAGGGAATGACATGAAAGTAAATGCGGTTCGCGTATTCCTCATTGCCCTGCTGATTTCCAGCCCCGCCTTGGCCGACAGTTCATCGCCAAACCTTGCCGCCTATTACGATCGGCAAATGGCGATCGTGGGCGGACAGATCTATGCATGGAAGGGGCGAAACCCACCCAAGGCCATATCGGTCACAGCACATCAGGTTGGTGTTGGGCGTGACAGATATTATGCGCTGACAAACAACGACGACCTTCTCTCATTCGCAGAAAATATGGATCAACATGCGGTTGTGATGCAGGGGGTCGCGAGATTTTCCGCCGGCGACAGCGGGGTTCTGGCCATAACCAATGATCGCGCGCTTTGGTGGCTTTCTGGCAAAACAAGGCAATTCATTGCCAACAACGTCGCTGTGGCTGCGGTTGGCGATAGCGCAAACTATTACATCACGTCCTCGGGTGATCTGTTCGTCAAAGGCCGCGCCCATCGCGGGCAATATGGGGATGGTCAGTTGAGATCGACCGATCAATTCGTGCAAACAGCATCCAATGCCGCACACATAACCGCCCATACAGGACACGCCATTCTGCTTCTCGCCAACGGAGACGTCCTCGGGACGGGCGGCAACATCTACGGCCCGGTCGGCATACACGGTCTTGGTGACAAGGCCGTCCGATGGAGCCAGATCATGTCCGGCGCCAAGGCCATTGCGACCGGATCCTCCCATTCCCTGGCGATCCGCCCGAACGGCACATTGGTCGCATGGGGCAGAGGCTATGACCCAGAACCAATGCCAATTTTGGGGGATGTTGTGGCCGTCGCCGCCGGCTCACGAACCACGATTGCCCTCAAAAGCGATGATACGTTGTGGCAATGGAATCGTGGGCAAGACCCGCAACGCGTCCGGCTAACCAACGGGAACTGACGGCTTGGGTTCACCGGTGACCGCCTGGCCCAGCATGAATACTTGATACGACGTGGATTTGCCGCTGATTTGATGGGAGGGACTGCGAATACCGGCCATCGGATCGGCGCGGACATCGCGCGGCTTGATTAGGCAGCAAGGCCACTGGTAATTCTCGGCGGGTGAAATCCGTACGCGCCAACAATCACTCTTCCGGCGCGATCATCATGGACCAAAGGCGTCCGAGACTGTCTCTCGGCTCACGCCGATGGGTCTGAAACGTGACATGGGTGTCCGGTCCGGCGGAAGCCGACACACCGATGGACCACAAGGCGTCGATTTCGTTGGGCACCATCGAGTAACGCACATCGACAATCCTGTCCGGGTTGAACGGGTCCTGCGCCAGAAAGCCATCACTGAACCAGTCGAATCGAGCAATATCCCGTCTCTGCTGGGAGTTTGGATCGAGACCGGGAAAATCCCGCTCGATGTTGAGCTTTTGGACCGAGGCACCGAAAAACACCCGTGGCACAAAGGTGGCGCGCACAGCATCGACGAAGAACTGGCCGTCACTCTCGTAGATGGTTTTCCATATCAAGATATTGGCGAAGCTGGGCTTGGCATCAAGCCGCATTGGCGTGTGTCCGCGTGATGCGGCGAGGGTTTCGCCCATTTCCATAGCCGCGTTTCTCTGAAGCATTCCCGCACCAAGATAAACACAGGCCCAGAGCAGCGCTGCCACCGCAAACCGCCGCTTTTTGCGCATGGCGGCAAGGATGACCAAGGCCATGACTGGCAGGGTAAACAGCGGATCAATAACGGAGACGAAGCTCAGCGAGATACGCGCAGAACTGAAGGGCCACAACAACATCGTGCCATAAGAGGTAAAGGCATCGAGAAGGCCGTGGGAACCATAGCCAAGAGTGCAAAACAGCCAGGTTGTTTTGAATGAAACGTCTTTTCGTCGCCCCAGAACCAGGTGGAGAACAACCGCGCAAACCAATCCGCCAACGGGGATGAACAACAACGAATGGGTGAATTGCCGGTGGAATTCAAGAAACAGCAATGGGTCCGACGACGAGCGTATCAGAACGTCCAGATCCGGCAGCAGCCCGGCCAGAAAACCGAAGCAGCCCGCCCAGAGCAACATGCGACGATCCCGGGCGACCACCTGCGGCAACGTCGCGCCGATAAGACCTTGTGTGATGGGATCCATCGTTATGTCCCGAGACGCTTCAGATGTTTCCGAGATGAATATGGAGACCATTCATACGAACGGTGTTGGT
>CALSNJ010000007.1 GCA_943787745.1 uncultured Alphaproteobacteria bacterium
GAAGAGGGAAGGGGGAGGCCAGCTGGCGGGCGAAGTGATGCACCCGGAAGAAGGCGCCATCAGCACCAAGCTCTTCTGCGGCGACGGCGAGGTCGATGGACTGGAGCAACGCGTCTGCACCGGTTTGCACCTGTGATCCGTGCCCGGCTGACCAGTGGCCGAAGTTGAGGAAGCCGATTTTCTTCATTGAACAATCCGTTTTTAGGCGTCTGGATCGGTGCGAGCCCGGCCAGCGCTGTCATATGATTTCATTGCGTCGTACTTGGTACACTTGGGGCGGTAAGTCCATGTCCAAGGCGAGATTCTCTGTGTTTCCGAATGATCGGCGCTGAGGGAGTCCGTCCGCTGAACGGACGTATAGTCGCTCAGGTGCAGCAGGCATCCCCGGCTTGAATTGGCGGGCAGGCCACGGTGCCATAGGAACAATAGACGCAGCAGTCTCCGGGCTTGGGTTTCAGCACAGTGCCGCATCCCTCGCAGTCATAGAACCACTGACACGCATTCGTGGGCATGGTCTCGGTTTCCCGATGCCCGCATTCGGGGCATTGGATTTCCGATGCGGGGATTATGTTCTGGCTTGCTTCCATAGGGCGTAGACCGTGATCAGCAGGAATAGAATGAGGGCAGGCACAAGGAACAGGTCGAGAGGCGCGGTCAGAGCGGAAAGCCCGATCAGGCCCAGAACGACAACAAGAAGGGGCGTGAAACAGCATAGAGCGGCAACGACAGATCCCACGATACCGATTGAGAGTAGTTTTCGATTTTTCACTGCCACCCGCCTTGTGTCATCCGGCTCCCTATAAAGCACGTAGGGCGACGAACCGTTTACACAAGCGCGTTATCCGATCCGATGTCATCGAAGTTTGCCGCAGGCATTGGGGGCTTGCCCAAGATCATGTCGGCGGCTTTTTCCGCAATCATGATGGTCGATGCGTTTGTGTTGGCCGAATGGGATGTCGGGATCACAGAAGCGTCGACCACCCGAAGGCCCTCAAGGCCATGGACCTTGAGTTCGTCGGAAACGACAGCCCCGGCATCATGGACGGGTCCCATCTTGCACGTGCCCATCAGGTGAAAAATCGTGGTGCCGTGTTCGCGGGCATAGCCGAGAAGTTCATCATCGCTTTGCAACCTGTCCCCGGGGGTGGTTTCACTTTCAAACCAGTGCGCCAGTTCAGGTGTGCGGATCATCTGCCGCGCCAGACGGGTGCTGTCCACGATCAAGCGTTGATCAGCCTCAGCCTCTAGATAGTTCGGCTGGATTTCCGGCTTGTCCCCGGTTTCGGAGCTGCGCGCACGCACGAAGCCACGGCTTTCCGGGCGCATCGGCCAGGATCCGATGGTCATGCCCGGGAAATCATCGAGCTGGTAGGCGGCGTCTTCCTTGTAACTCGCCGGTGCGAAGATCACCTGCAGGTCGGGGTGTTCGAGGCTCGGCCGTGACTTGCAGAGAGCAAGCGCCACGCCCGGTGATTGGGCGAGCACCCCCTTGCGCGCGATCAGGTATTTTGCGACTTCGCCGACAAGCGCAAGGCCGCGTGTGCGCTCGTTAAGGGTGCGCGCGTTGCGAACCCGGGCGGCAAGGCGAACGCCGTAATGGTCGGACAGATTCTCTCCGACGCCTTCGCGAGCCTGAATGACGGGTGCACCGATTTCGGCCAGATGGGTCGGATTGCCGATGCCCGAGACCTGTAATATCTGAGGCGAGGCGATCGCGCCTGCCGAGAGCAGGACTTCCTTGTTGGCACGTATTTCGTGAAGCGCGTTGCCGCGGCGATATTCGACGCCGACCGCGCGCTGCCCTTCAAACAGAATTCGGGTCACCTGAACCTCGGTGCGAATGTTGAGGTTCTTTCGACCCCGCGCCGGATAGAGGAATGCTCGCGCGGCACTCATGCGGCGGCCCTTGTAGATCGTTCGCTGGAAGTAGCCGACGCCTTCCTGAACGCCGCCGTTATAGTCTTCGCTGCGCGGGATCCCCATATTTACCACACCATCAATGAAGGCGTCGCAAATCGGATCGGTGTTGTCGATATCCGTGATGGCGAGTTCCCCGTCACGACCGCGATAGGTGTCATCGCCGTCCCCGATGCGGCGTTCGCTGCGCATGAAATACGGCAGGACGTCGGCATAGCTCCAGCCACGGTTGCCCATCTGGGCCCAGGTGTCGAAGTCGAGCCGCTGTCCGCGATTGTAGATATGCCCGTTGATCGAACTGGACCCGCCGAGTGTCTTGCCGCGTGGTGTCGCGATTTTTCGCCCTGCGGTACCAGCAGCCGGCTCGGTTTCGTAAAGCCAGTTCACCCGTGGATTGACCAATGTCTTGATGAATCCGGCCGGGATATGAATGAACGGGTTGAGGTCGCGCGGCCCGGCCTCAAGGAGGCATACCGTCGACGGGCTGTCTGACAGACGGTTTGCCAGAACCGAACCTGCCGAACCGGCCCCTATGATGATGTAGTCGAAGGCGTCTGGCATCAGCTTCCCCAGGGATCGGCAGTGTTCCTGTTCGCTATATCAGCCGCCGGTTCGTGGCTTCAAGCCGCAGGTGTGTTCTGTGCAGCAGGATGGATCGCCGAAGGTTGCAGGATTTGAAGCATTGGAGTGCTGATATCGTGTTGATTTTGTGCCTGATTCTCTTGTCCGGGCGGGGTTGGGGGTCAAAATTGTGCACAAATGAAAAGTTACTAATCATATGTATTAAAAAGAAAAACAGAAATGTGCACACAAAATAACCGATCGGACGGCCGATGATTATGGATTAGGCAGGCGCCCCATGTCACCAGCAGCTCATGTTCTGGGCCATTCCTGATTAGAGTTTCTGGAACAGGAGGGCGCATGTTGAGGGCCTGATGTGGGCGGATGTGATTGTACTGTCTGAGCCACTGGTTGATGACGATCTGGGCCTGCTTTGTTGTGGTGAACCATTCGGCGTTGAGCACCTCGCGGCGCAGAGTTCCGTTAAATCGTTCGTTGTATCCATTCTCCCAGGGTGACCCGGGATAGATCCGGATAGGCTTGATCCCGACCCTTGCCAACCAGTCCTGCATCGCTTCCGCGACGAACTCGGGGCCATTGTCGGAACGGATATATTCTGGAGTGCCGTGGCGCATGAGTAGCGGGTAGAGCGCCTCAAGGACATCCTCAGCTCCCATCCTGGTGCGAACCGCGACCGCTAGAGCCTGACGGGTGTACTCGTCGAGAACTGTCAGCATCTTGTAACTCCGACCGCTGTCGAGCTTGTCGTGTACAAAGTCGATGCTCCAGACGTGGTTCGGATGGGTTGGCCGCAGCCGTATGATCGAAGCATCCTTGTGGTAGAGCCGTCGGCGCTTCTTGTGCCGTTGCGGCAGTTGAAGGCCTTCTTCGCGCCAGATCCGCTCAACCTTCTTGTGGTTCACCTTCCAACCTTCGATGCGCAGCAGTTCGGCTATCTTGCGATAGCCGTAGCGCCCGTATTGCTTGGCCAGCCGGATCAGGGCCAATCGCAGAGCATCATCATCTCGCCGGGCCGGTCGGTATTGCAGAGAACTGCGCGCCAGTCCGATCACCCGGCATGTCCGTCTCTCTGACGTCGCGAGCTTCTGACGCGTATGGATCACGGCCTGACGGACCTGCTCTGTCGTCAGGCCCTGGGCTTTAGGTGGGTCAAGCTTTCCTTGAGGATCAGCTTATCGAGTTCGAGTTCCGCGACGATCTTCTTCAGCCGCACATTCTCTTTCTCAAGAGCGCGAAGTTCCGACAGTTGAGACTTCCCCATCCCGCCAAACCGCTTGCGCCAGTTGTAGTAAGTGGCATCACTAATACCCACGCCACGACAGGCCGACGGCACGTCACTGCCAGTCGACAGCTTCACCTCAATCTCACGCAGCAGCTTGAGTATGTCCTCATCCGAATAACGTTTCCGAGCCATCACATCCCCCTTCAGTCTCTAAAAATAGTGGCCCAGTTTTAGGGGGGAAGGACAGTTTCGCGACGGGGTTGAGCTTTATCAAATCTATGGAACCATGGGTGCCGAAGGCCCGTCGGCCTGCATGTTGCGGTTTCAGCCAGGTGCAAAAGTGCCGCGCCATGCACATACCGGGTATGAGCACATTATCGTATTGTCTGGCAGTCAGAGAGATGATCGCGGAGAGTATGAGGCGGGCGCGATCCTTATCAGTCCGCCGGGCACCGACCATGCCATTGTGAGCGACGAGGGCTGTATCGTTCTTGCACTTTACAACGCACCGGTCTCCTTCGTCTGAATCTTCGTCACGGCGGTCCGCGCAGATTGGCCAAGCAGGTCGGTCTTGTTCTATGAATTTTGTTCCGGGTATTGATCGGGGCAAATCAGCCATGCGCAGTTCACTCATCAGTTCCGCTCTCGTGGCGATCCTTGTTGGCTTTGGCGGGAGTATTCCCATTGTACTGGCAGCCGCGCAGGCCGTGGGCGCGAGCCCGGCCCAGACGGCGTCATGGGTAAGTGCGCTTTGTCTCGCGGTGGCGGTTTCGACGGCCTCGATGGCGTTTGTCTATCGGATGCCAATGGTGACCGCGTGGTCGACCTCGGGCGCGGCGCTGATTGCGGCGACGTCTATCGGCGGTGTTCCGACCTATAATATGGAATCAGCCGTCGGGGCTTTTTTGTTCGCCGGTGGTCTGGTCCTGCTCAGCGCAACCCTCAAGCCGCTGGCCGCATTGATTGCCCGTATACCCGGCCCGATCGCTTCGGCCATGCTGGCAGGGATTCTGATTGGTTTTTCGGTGGCGGTTTTTGACGCGGCCACAACAGACCCGTTGCTGGTTCTGCCGCTGCTGGCCGTTTTTCTGATTGTCCGAATGTTCAGCGCGACCTGGGCGGTGATTGCTGTCCTGGCGGCAGGAATCGGCTGGGCGATTTTGCTCGGGAAGACGACGTCCGTGGGGGCAGGATTGGCCTGGCCAGAACTTGTTCTGGTTTTGCCGCGCTTTGAAATGTCGGCACTTCTGGGCCTGGGACTGCCACTCTTTCTGGTGTCCATGGCTTCCCAGAATTTGCCGGGTTTTGCTGTGCTCAGGGCGGCCGGCTATCAGCCACCAACACGACCAGCGCTTGGGGTTACGGGGCTTGTCTCTGTGCTTACGGCTCCGCTCGGGGCACACACCACGACCATGGCGGCGATCACGGCGTCCTTGTGCACAGGGCCTGATACCCATCCCGATCCTGACCGGCGTTGGATTGCCGGGTTGTTCTATGGCGCATTCTATCTGGTGCTGGCCGGGGTTGGTGTTTCTGTGGTGGCGGGGTTCGCAGCATTGCCGCCCGGGGTCATCATCACGGTGGCGGGTCTCGCCCTGATCGGTCCCCTGACCGGGTCGCTCAGCGCCGCATTGGGGCCGGAAGACACACGCTTCCCGGCAGTGCTCACGCTCACCGCGACGGCATCCGGCCTGTCGCTGTTTGGAATTGGGTCGGCTTTTTGGGGTTTGGTGCTGGGTTTGATTGCGCTGGGTGCCAGCAGGATTGCCGCGCGGTGGTGGAACTGAGCGGCCTCAACTGTCGTGGTTGGCGCATCTCTGCGTTCCGATGGTCTCGTTTTTAGTTGCTCCATCGGACCTGTGTGTGATCAATCGGGTACCTGCTGTCGCGCATATATTGCTAACTGCATAAGGACGAATGGGACCGGTTGCCCTTGGGAAGTGCTTCCTTTGTGCGATGGCTCCATTTCGGCGTCGAAATATGGGCTTCACCCCAATTCACTTCTCAGAGGAAGATCGCATCTTCCAGGATCAGATTCGTCGCTTTGCCGAACGTGAAGTTGCACCGATCGCCGATGAGATTGATCACAATGATCGGTTTCCGAGCGAGGTCATTCCAAAGTTTGGCGAGATGGGCCTGCTGCAATGGAGTGTGCCGGAAGCCTATGGGGGGCCTGAGGGGTCCCTCACCATGTTGTGCATCGCGCGCGAAGAACTGGCCCGTTATTCCTTGTCCTTGTCGGTGATGGTTGGGGAGAACGGGAACGGCATGGCTTTGCCGTTGTTGTTCGGCGGCACAGACGCGCAGAAGCAGAAGTATTTCCCCATGCTGGCCGAAGGCAAGACACTTGTCGCATTTGCTCTTTCGGAACCTGAAGCCGGATCAGATGCCGCAGCGTTACGCACCCGCGCGGTGCGTGATGGCGATGACTGGCGCATCACCGGGAACAAGATTTTTGTCACCTGTGGGCCGGTTGCCGACTACGTTCTGGTGTTTGCACGCAGCAATGATGCCCCGCGCGCCAAAGGTGTCTCCGCGTTTATCGTCGACACGTCCTTGCCCGGCGTGACGCGCGGCGCGAAGAACAAGAAGATGGGCTACAACGGCGCCACACCGAATTGCGACTTCTTTTTTGAGGATGTGCGGGTGCCTGCTGACGCCATGATCGGTGGAGATGGTGAAGGTTTTGCAATCGCCATGAAATGCATGGAGTTCAACCGACCGGCCATGTCGGCTTCGGCACTGGGCATTGCGCAGGGTGCGCTTGATCAGGCTGTTTCGTTCGCCAAAGAGCGTGAACAGTTTGGCAAGCCGATCGCAGAGTTCCAGGGCCTGCAGTTCATGATGGCGGATATGGCGATGCAGATCGAAGCCGCGCGCTCACTGCTGTTCGAGGTCACCAAGCGTTACGATTCGGGTGAGATGGAAGGCTATGGTGCCTTGTCGGCGATGGTCAAAACGCTCGCCAGCGATACAGCCATGAAGGTGACGACCGATGCGGTACAAATTCTTGGTGGTTACGGTTACATGAAAGACTTCCCGGTCGAACGCATGATGCGCGATGCAAAGGTCACCCAGATTTTCGAAGGCACCAATCAGATCCAGCGGATGCTGATTGCCCGCGACCTGCTTAAATAGAAAGACAGGGGATCGATCGTGACCATGAAAGGACTTCTCGACGGCATCCGGGTGCTCGATTTTACGACGATGATGGCGGGGCCATACTGCACCCGGCAACTCGCTGATATGGGCGCTGAAGTCATCAAGATTGAGGCACCGGGTGGCGAACAAAACCGTCGTGCTGCGCCGATCCGGGACGGCGAGAGCGCGGTCTATGGTCATCTGAATTGCGGCAAGCACAGCATTGCCATTGATTTGAAGTCGCCCGAAGGACACCGGATCGTCCTTGATTTGGCACGACATTGTGACGTGGTGGTCGAGAATGCGCGTCCCGGCGTGATGACGCGCCTGGGGTTGGATTACGACGCGATACGCGCAGTGAAACCCGACACGATCTATTGCTCGATTTCGGGGTTTGGCCAGACCGGACCCTCTGCCCAGAATCCGGCCTATGCCCCTGTGGTGCAGGCGGCTTCCGGTTATGAAATGACAAATCTGGAACAACAGCCTGAGATGACCCGGCCGGGTTTTGTTGGTGTGTTCATCGCCGATGTGATGGCCGCCGTGCAGGCTTTTGGGGCGATCAATGCTGCGCTCTTTGCGCGCGAGCGTTCTGGCGCTGGCCGGTTTGTCGATGTGTCTCTGATGGAAAGCATGATCTGGCTCCTGGTCTATGAGGTGCAAACCGCACAGTTTCCCGATCAGTCACCCCGCGCCTATTACCGACCTGTGCGGGCCAGTGATGGCTTTGTCATGGTCGCGCCGGGTGGGCAGCTCACCTTTGAGAATATGGCCCGCGCGATGGGATCACCTGAATGGATCGACGATCCGCGGTTCCGCACCCATCCCGATCGGAGCCGCAACTACGCAGAGATGATGGCTCTGGTCGAATCATGGACCTCGGCCCGCGCGGCCGCGGAATGTGAACGTGTCTTAATGGAGAACAAAGTGCCCTGTGCACGCTATCGCGAAGTACACGAACTGTTTGATGATGCCCAGCTGACCCATCGTGAGGCGTTTGCGACTGTGTCGGATGGGGCGGGAAGTTTTTTGGTGCCCAATCCGCCGTTTAATTTTGCGGATGCGCCGGTTGGCGCGCAGAACTGGATTGCGCCCTATGGCAGTTCGGCATCGACGGTGCTGGGTGAATTGCTGGGCTTTTCAGAGGCCGATGTCGCTTCGCTTTTTGCCGATGGCGTTCTGCTGCGGGACATTGTCTAAAGGCCGTTCCGAATAAACTTTGCACGGAAACGGAATTTCTCCGGCAATGTGGTGTTTGTGTTCCTGAATCGGGCGCGTGCGTCTGACCGATGTTCCGGGGAGAGCGAAACCATGACCGAGACGGTGTCACAGGGGCCACAGGCCCGTGAGGTTATCTATCGGCACAAACTGATCACCCGCATCACCCATTGGACCAATTCGATCTGCGTGGTGGTGCTTCTGATGAGTGGCCTGCAGATCCTGAACGCCCATCCGTCCCTTTATTGGGGTCAGTTCGGAGCTGATGATGACCATGCGTTTATCGAGTTTTTTGCCACGCAGGACGGTGACGACCTGATCGGGCACACCCGTATTGGCCCGGTCACAATGACAACAACCGGCGTGTTTGGTGTCTCTGCAGGAGATGATGGTGAAGCACGTGTGATTGCCATGCCCGCATGGGCCACGATCCCGAGTTTCCGCGATCTTGCGACGGGACGACGCTGGCATTTCTTCTTTGCCTGGGTGTTCGTCATCAATGGCCTTCTTTATGTCGGGGCCGGGTTGTTCAACGGGCATTTTCGGCGCGACCTTCTGCCGTCACGTAAGGAAATTCGAGCAAAGCATGTTCTGCAGGACATCTGGAATCACGCCCGTCTGAAACTTCCGAAAGGCGATGAGGCCAAGCGCTACAACGTGCTCCAGAAAGTCGCTTATCTGGGCGTCACGGTTTTATTGCTGCTGATGGTGATGACGGGCCTGACCATGTCACCCGGTATGAATGCGGCCGCGCCCTGGATGATTGATGTTTTTGGCGGGCGACAATCGGCACGAACACTTCACTTTATTTCAGCCAGCCTGATTGTGACCTTCATTTTTGTCCATCTGGGGATGGTGTTGCTCGCCGGACCGTTCAATGAAATTCGCTCCATGATCACGGGCCGCTATGCCGTCCCACCGGAGGACAAGTCATGACCAAGAAACTGATTACCCGTCGCGGTCTGTTGACCACGGGTGCCGTCGCCGCTGTTGGTGGTGTGTCCTACGCCGCCTATCGCACGCTGATTGCACCCAACGCCATCCGCATCCTTGAATCAGCCGAGTATGTGACTCTCAAGGCGCAGCGTCTGCTGCTTTCGGGTCAGCCTTTGGCGCGCGAGTTCAGCCCGGAGGATATGTCACCGACTTTCAAGGCCAATGGCACGACCGATCCGGACAACCCCGCTTACAACGCACTTGTGCAGAACAATTTCAACAACTGGCGTCTGAAGATCGACGGACTGGTTGCTAACCCACTCAACTTGTCGCTTGCTGATTTGAAACGTCAGCCCCAGCGGACACAGATCACGCGGCATGATTGCGTGGAAGGCTGGAGCGCGATTGGCAAATGGACCGGTGTTCCCTTGGCGCATCTGCTTCAGAGCGCCGGGATCGCTGACAATGCGCGGTTTGTCGTGTTCCATTGTGCCGATGATTATTACCCGGCCAGCGATGGTTCGGCGCGATATTACGAAAGTATCGATCTGTTCGATGCCTTCCATCCGCAGACCATTCTGGCCCATACCATGAATGACAATGCGCTCGATGTTGCACATGGGGCGCCACTACGCCTGCGCGTGGAACGTCAGCTTGGCTACAAGCAGGCCAAATATCTGATGCGGATTGAAGTGACCGACAGCCTTGCCAAGCTCGGAATGGGCAAAGGTGGATTCTGGCCGGACCGTGGCTATGAGTGGTACGCGGGAATTTAGATCGCCTGACCCCTTCCGGCACGTGTCCAAGTGGTGCTAGAACCCCGCCGAGCGGCGCCTCGGCTGTGCATATTGGGTTGCACGGCGTTTTTCGTCGCAGGCTCGTATGGGCCGGAACGAGAAACATGACGGAATTTCAAGGCGTCGTCCCGGCGCTCGGCAAGGCGCTGAGCGCTCGTGGCTACGACAAACTCACCCCGGTTCAGGATGCTGTGCTGGCCGATGGCCTGGCCGGCAAGGACTTGCTTGTCTCGGCCCAGACCGGCTCCGGCAAAACGGTTGCTTTTGGCTTGGCGCTGGCGCCAACGCTGCTGGGAGAGGCAGATAAGTTTTCTTATGCGGCGACCCCGTTGGCGCTCGCAGTTGCACCGACCCGTGAACTCGCCCTGCAGGTGAAGCGCGAACTGGAATGGCTATATGCCGAGACCGGTGCGTCTGTGGCGTCCTGTGTTGGCGGCATGGATATGCGGACCGAGCGACGTGCGCTGGAACGTGGCGTCCATATCGTTGTCGGAACGCCGGGTCGCCTGCGCGATCACATCGAGCGCGGCTCCCTGAATATGAGTGACCTCAAGGCTGCTGTCCTCGATGAGGCCGATGAAATGCTGGATATGGGCTTCCGGGATGACCTGGAGTTCATTCTCGCTGCTGCGCCTGACACCCGTCAGACATTGATGTTCTCGGCAACGGTGCCGCGCGCGATCGCCTCGCTCGCGACCCGCTACCAGAATGATGCGGTTCGCATCACGACAACGGCCGAACGCGAGCAGCATCTCGATATTGAGTATCACGCCATGAACGTGGCACCGGCCGATCGCGAGAACGCCATCATCAATGTGTTGCGCTACTACAATCCGACAAATGCTCTGGTGTTCTGTGCGACCCGTGCTGCCGTCAATCGCATGCTGAGCCGCTTCACCAATCGCGGGTTCTCGGTGGTCGCGCTTTCGGGTGAGTTGAGCCAGAACGAACGCAGCCATGCTCTGCAATCTCTGCGGGATGGTCGGGCGCAGGTCTGTATTGCAACAGATGTTGCGGCGCGCGGGCTTGATTTGCCGAATTTGGAGCTGGTCATCCATGCGGAGATTCCCAAGAACCGGGAAAGTCTGCTGCATCGAAGTGGCCGGACCGGACGCGCGGGGCGTAAGGGCGTCTGCGCTCTGATTGTGCCGTACAACGAACGCCGCAAGACCGAACGCCTTCTCGAGCGTGCAAACATCAACGCCGAATGGGGGCTGCCGCCTTCGGTCGAGCAGATTCAGCAACGCGACCGTTCGCGCCTGATGGAAGATCAGCGTCTGATCGATCCGGTGAGTGATGATGAGAAAGGCTTTGTTGCAGAGATTCTGGAGCGCCATAGCCCCGAGCAGGTTGCAGCTGCGTTTCTGCGTGTGCATTCGGCCGGCCAGTCTGCGCCCGAGGAATTGATTGACCCCGGTGTTCGCGAGCCTCAGAAGCCCCGACGCGAAGATTTCAAGGATGGTGTCTGGTTCTCGCTTTCCGTCGGACGCGATGCCAATGCTGAACCGCGCTGGCTGCTGCCGATGCTGTGTCGCGTCGGGCAGATCACCAGTCAGGAGATCGGTTCGATCAAGATCCAGCAGAACGAAACAAATTTCGAAATTGCGCCGGGCTGTGTGGATCGGTTTATGCAGGCAATCGGGCCGGACCTGATGCTCGAAAAGAACATCGCGGTGACGAAGCTCGACAGACCTCCGACACCTTCGCCGCGGGGCGAACGCCGCGAGAGGCCATCTGCGCCGCGCGGTGATCGGAAGCCCTACGACAAGAAGCCCTATGAGAAAAAACCGTATGAAAAGAAACCATACGGGAAGGCTGCGGAGGACAAGAAACCCTTCGAGAAAAAACCATATGAGAAGAAGCCGTATGTCCGAAAGAACGAAGACGAGGGCGCCCGCGCGCCTTCCGGCCCGCCTACAGGACGTAAGCCGACGGCATATGTAAGGAAGAGCCGGTCCGAAGATCCCGGTGTGTCGCGTTTCCAGAAGGACGGAGACGCACCCCGTAAACCCAAGCGGAAATTTGACAAGGGTGCCGACGGACCGCAGGGGAAGCGCCCGCAGCGCGAAACGCCACGCCGCGATGCGGCGCCCGCGAAACCCGCACGTGCAAGCTCGGGGCCGCCGAAGAAGCTGGAACTCGGCGCGAAACCGAAAGCCAAGCCGGCCTACAAGTATGACCAGCAGCCGGTGGCCAAACGCGGCAAGGACGGGGACTCCGAAGAGGGTGGTTTTGCCGTTCTCAAGCGGAAGAAGCCCCGGAACAAAAAGAAACGCTAGACCGGAAACCGGACCAGGCAGTATCCGATGGCGGAGTTTGACGTAATCATCATTGGTGGTGGGGCGGCAGGTTTGATGTGTGCCGGGCAGGCCGTCCAACGCGGCCGGCGTGTTCTGGTGATTGAAAAATCAGACCGCGTCGGGGAGAAAATTCGAATTTCAGGCGGCGGGCGTGCCAATTTCACCAACCTTTATGCATCCCCCGCAAACTACCTCTCTGACAATCCTCGGTTTTGCGTGTCCGCACTTGCCCGCTACACCCAGCACGATTTTATTGCGCTGATTGAAAAACACGGCATCGCCTATCACGAGCGCGATCATGGGCAATTGTTCTGTGATGAGACCGCCCAGCACATCATTGATTTGCTGCGACGCGAGGCCGACGGCGCGTCCATCCAGACATCCACCAATGTCACAGGCATCTTCAAAGAAGAACCCGGCTTTCGGGTGGACTCCGACCATGGCGCGTTCACAGCGCCCAATCTGGTGATCGCGACCGGCGGGCCGTCTATTCCAAAAATGGGTGCCAGTGGATTTGGCTATGACGTTGCCCGACAATTCGGCCTGAAGCTTGTGCCGACACGTGCCGGATTGGTGCCGTTGACCTTCGACCCGGATATGAAATCCAAATTGGATGGCCTGTCAGGGGTCTCGGTGGATGCGACGGCCAAATTGGGCAAAGTCTCATTCACTGAAGCGTTACTGTTTACCCATCGTGGACTGAGTGGTCCGGTCATTTTGCAGATATCGTCCTACTGGAAACCCGGTGATGAAATCACACTCGATCTCCTTCCCGGTACCGATGTCTTTGCCGCGCTGAAGGCCTTTAAGGAAAACGAGCCACGCAAGGACGTTGTGACGGTTCTCGCGCAGCTTCTGCCACGCCGATTGGCGCAACGGCTGGTCGATTGGTGCAATTGTGGTGGTCGTCTTGCCGAGACCCCAAACAAATCCCTGCAGGTGCTCGCAGACCAAATCAATTCCTGGAAGATCAAACCTAACGGGTCTGAGGGGATGAGAACGGCCGAAGTCACGTTGGGTGGGGTCGACACACGCGAGCTGTCTTCAAAGACCATGGAAGCGCGTTCCGTTCCGGGACTCTATTTTATCGGCGAGGCTGTTGATGTCACCGGCCATCTTGGCGGTTTCAATTTCCAATGGGCCTGGGCGTCAGGGTTTGTGTGCGGGCAGGTGGTGTGAGGGCAATCGGGTTCGCTAGTTTCCCCGGTCCGGCGTATGCTCTTGGTTCCCGCGGTCATCGCCGCATCCGTTGATAGGATTCTTCTCATGACCAAGGCCCGTGCCCGCACGCGCGCAAAGGCGAAAGCCGCGCGTGGTGCTGTAAAACGCAAAGAAGACGACACCGCAAACGCTGGCGGCAAGCCCGGCAAGTTCGACCAGGGATCGCAAACGATCAGCAAGGTGGGAAAAAGTTTCGACGGTGGTGGCTTTGCTGTCGCGGGCCGTGGTGCAGGGCGCGGTCGCTAGCAAGACCCCCACAAGCCGACGCATGATTGACCGGTTCTGCCGGCCATGCTTGGCTTGGTGCATGTTACAAATCCAGATGGAGAAGCGCTGTGAGCGTTGCCCGACACCCCCGACCGCCCGAGCTTGAAGACGCTACGCTCGAGGAGATTATGGACACCCATGTCGGACGCTATCGCGACAAGGTCCCGGATTGGGAAGCCTTTGAAGATGCCAAAATCGAGGGGTATCGGCGTGCCCAGCATCGATTTATTGGAGCCGGTGGCTCGGGCAAGCACAGCGACCCGGATGTCATCCCGGCCCGTGCGCACACGCTGAGCATCATGTTTGTGAATCCCGGACAGGGGAATGCCGCGCACACCCATGAGGTCGAGGAGACCTTTTTTGTGCTCAAGGGATTGCTGGATGTCTTTGTCGAGGACGAGGACGGTCGTCGTCTGGAAACCCGGCTGGGTCCATGGGAATGCATCACGTGTCCCCCGGGCGTGATCCATGGGTATGACAACAACAGCCTCGAACCTGTTTGGTTCCAGGTGATGCTCGGACGCGGACAACCCGAAACGATGGGTTATGCCGACGATAAACTATTTGAACGTCGGGGTGATCATCTCAAGGATGAGTAGCGTCTAGAGCTCCAGTCGGAGCTCGCCTTTGACCTTGTCTTCGTCGATGTCACAGCCGTGACCGGGAGTATCGGGCACCAGTGCCGTCTGCCCATCCATGGGGAGTGGGGTTTTGAGGTAGTCGCCGCCAAGATGCTGCGGACCGTTGAGGTCTGCCGGGAAGTCGATGCCGTAAGCCCCGAACACATGCACCGATGTCGCAAAGCCGATAGGGGCATCCATCAGGCCGGAGCCGATAAGTTTGAGCCCGGCATTGCGCGCGAGGTCACACATCTGGCGCGCATAAAACACCCCGCCCACTTTCTGAACCTTGCAAACCAAACCTTCGACAGCTTCGCGGCGGATCAGTTCGATCAGATAGGGCAGGCCCATCGCGGCTTCGTCGAGTGAGATGTTCATGGTCGTGGACGCAAGCAATTTGCGCATGCCGTAGACATCGGTCATCGGGATCGGTTGCTC
This sequence comes from uncultured Alphaproteobacteria bacterium, assembly GCA_943787745.1. Classification (GTDB taxonomy): domain Bacteria; phylum Pseudomonadota; class Alphaproteobacteria; order UBA6615; family UBA6615; genus JABJAG01. The sequence goes on from CALSNJ010000007.1 coordinate 14,660, forward strand.
GAAGAGTTCCACGCCGAGATTTTCAAACCCACGTGGGCACGAAGCGCGCGATCAAGGTCATAGCCCTGATTGGCTCAGGCCAACCACACCGCCGTCGGCGACTTCCATGGCCATGCGGACCTTCGCGATGTCGAGGTCGGGATCGGTGCCGACCTTGACCTTGAAGGCCTTGAAGCCCTCGCTTTTGCCCTTCTCGACGATCTTGGCGATTTCGTCCGCGGATCGGGGCCGGACGGGTATGATCGCACATGGAGATCTGGTCCAGCGCGGTTGCGTGGCGAACTTTGACCCCAAATGAGGTGATCGAAGTTGCCATGGCCCGCCACCGCGAAATTTTTGGCGAGGACGGCTAGCGATGCGTGATCTTTCGGATGACAAGTCTCTGCTGTCTCTCAACACCGCGACAGTGCGCGAACAGTGGAACCTGCGCGAAATGGTTGAAGGCTGTCTGCGTCATGGCATCGGAGGCATCTCGCCCTGGCGTGACAAGGTTCAGGAGTGCGGCGTTGATGAAGCGGCGCGACTGATCGCGGATTCCGGATTGGCTGTGAGCGGCCTTTGTCGCGGCGGCATGTTTCCTGCTGCTGATGCGGCGGGCCGTCGGGCCGCGCTGGATGACAATCGTCGTGCGGTCGATGAGGCTGTGGCGCTGGGCGCGGAATGCCTTGTGCTTGTTGTGGGCGGTTTACCGGACGGGTCCCGGGATATTGCCGGCGCCCGTCAGCAGGTCGAGGACGGGATCGGCGCATTGCTCGAATACAGCCGCCCGGCCGGTGTGCCGCTTGCGATTGAGCCGTTACACCCGATGTACGCGGCAGACCGTGCCTGCATCAACACGATGGCGCAGGCCAATGATGTCTGCGACGTGCTGGGCGATGATGGGCTGGGGATCGCGCTGGATGTTTATCACGTCTGGTGGGATCCGGACCTCGCCGCCGAAATCACCCGTGCCGGCAAAGAACGCATTCTGGCGTTTCATGTCTGTGACTGGCTGGTGCCGACGAATGATTTGTTGCTGGATCGCGGCATGCCCGGCGATGGCGTCATCGATATCCGCGGTATTCGCGGACTGGTGGAGGGTGTCGGCTATGACGGCCATTGCGAAGTAGAGATCCTCTCAACGCGCTGGTGGGCCGAAGATCCGAATCTGATCATGCAAACCCTGATCGAGCGCCATCAAAGCGTCGTTTGATCAGCGGGTTTGTGCCTGCGTCGTTGGCGGAAGTGTCAAATAGACCGTGCCTTCGAAAAAACCTGAAACGTATCTGCTGGCAGGGTTGTGCCCTGTGCGAGAGCAGGTGATCTGAATCCAGCCGTGACCGGTGGTCAGAACGACCTCTACCGGTGTCGGGCGGTGCGCCTCTGTCTTGACGCCATTACGCTCAAAGGTGCAATCGGCCCCTGGCGGGTCTGTGACGATTTCCAGACCATAGGTGTCCCAGTCGCGACCATGGGTGCAAGCTGTAAGGACCGTGAGGCCAACAACGAGAATGGCAGCGCTCCAACGGGGAAACCGGAAATAATCTTTGGACGGATTGTCCATGGGGTCACCTGAGAAAGCCAAATACAAATACAGTTCTAGCCTGCAATGACCGGGTTAGAAAGTACTCCAATACCTTCCAGAGAAACTTCTGCGATATCTCCGGGCTTCATGAAGACCTGTGGCTTGCGCCCGGCACCAACACCAGCAGGTGTCCCGGTCGTCACGATGTCACCGGGCTCGAAGCGAAACCATTTGGAAAAATAGGACACGATCTGGGGAATGTTGAAGATCAGATCATCTGTCCGGGTGGACTGCATGACCTCCCCGTTGAGTCTGAATTCCAGTAAAAGGTTGTGGGGGTCCTCGATCTCGTCCTTGGTCGTGATCACGGGCCCCATCGGAGTGAATGTTGGGAAGAGTTTTCCCATGATGTTGCGTTCCCAGGACAGGATCGCCGGAAAGGGCTCGGTTGCCGAAAACACATCTCCAACCCAATCTCGTGCCGACACGTCGTTGGCGACCGTGTAGCCCGCAACATAGTCCATCGCTTCGGCTTCACTGACATTGTGACAAGGTCGTCCAAAAACGAAACATAGCTCGGCTTCGTAATCGACCATGTCCGGGCATTGCGGGGGCAAGATGATGGGTTTGCCTGCGCCGTTCAGTGAGTTGACGGTCTTCATGAACGCTGACGGGTAGGGCGGTGCGGGTGTCCCTTCCATTTCGGCAAGATGCCGATGGTAGTTCAGGCCGACCGAAAGGATCAGTTTTGGACGGGGAACCGGGGCCAGCAATTCCGCTTTGTCGAGGGCTGCGAGTGCACCGGTATTGCGCAGGTTTTGTCGTGCGTCGTCCGACAGGGCATTTAGCGCATCCAGCGCGGCCCGTACGGTGCCCATGGCCGCGTCATTCCCAAGGATACTGCACACGTCACCGGGCGAGTCGTCCGCGAGTCCCGAATCCGTAAGATCGAGAAGCTCATTATTGGGACCGAGAACGGCCGGATGTCCTGTGTCGCCCTTGTCCAGAGTTGCCAGCTTCATGATGGGTTCCAATACAAAATTGTTCGCTGAACATTCTGCATGTCTGGATTGTGTTGTGCTAGCGTTCGCGCGCTATTGAGGAACGAAGATCATGAACAATTCTGCCGAACACTCTTACGCGGCGTCCCCGGGAAGTGTCGTTGAAATCGCAGCACGCATTCGATCGGGCGCGACCACACCCAGTGACGTCGTACAGGGCTATCTCGAACGCATCGCTGCGGTTGATGGCGCTGTGCAAGCCTGGGTCTCAGTTGATGAATCCGGTGCCCTTGCGGCGGCGAGTGAAATGACCAAAGAGGCTGCCAATGGCGCGTTTCGCGGGCCCCTTCATGGGGTTCCGGTGGCGATCAAGGATATCTGTGACGTCGCCGGATGGCCGACGCGCTGCAATAGTGCCACCCGCGCAAATGCCGAGAATGCGACGGCGGACGCGGATATTGTCGCATCGCTGCGCAATGCGGGTGCCATTGTTCTGGGCAAGACCCACACAACCGAGTTTGCCTATTACGACCCTTCGCCGGCGCGGAACCCGCACAATATCAATCACACACCCGGCGGATCGAGCAGTGGCTCGGGGGCCGCAATGGGAGCCGGCATGACACCGGCAGCGATTGGGACCCAGACCGTGGCATCGGTCAATCGGCCCGCGGCCTATTGCGGGGTGTCAGCCTTCAAGCCGTCGACACGGAGTCTGAGTGCCTATGGGGTCGCCCCGCTGGCGCCGATGTATGACACACCAGGTTTGTACGGGTGGGGTGTCGAGGATGCCGTCGCGCTCTACAATGCGGTTTGCCCACCCCATTCTCAGGCTGTTGAGTTGCGATCTGCTGACGCTCGTATTGTCGTTCTGGAGGATCCGTTTCTTGGTGAGTGCACCGAAGAGATGCTGGCCGCGCGGGACCGGGTGGCGCAGCAATTGGTGGACGCCGGCCATAATGTTGAACGTGTGTCATCGCCGATTTCCATGGAAGCGCTGAACGACGTGCAGGGGCACACAACGGTGTATGAACTCGCCCGTGTCCATGCCGCTTTGCTGGAGTTTCCCGAGGATCAGGTGGGCAGCGTGTTGCGCCAGGCCGTCATCGATGGAGCCGAAATCACGGACGAGATTTACCGCAAGGAACGGCACGAAATCGATGCCATGCGCGCCGCTTTCTACGATGTCATCCGGCCAACCGATATAGTGCTTTGGCCCGCAGCTCCGGCGACGGCGCCCGAGGGCCTGGAATGGACCGGGGACCGGCGTTACATCGCCCCCTGGACCGCGCTTGGTGGTCCGGTGGTGTCCTTGCCCTCCGGACTGGGCGCAGGAGACATGCCGATCGGCATGCTGCTGGCCGGCGCGCCGGGTTATGATCGGTTCATGGCAGATACCGCACCGATCCTTGCCGAAGCTGTACCGCAATCCGAGTAGCACCGCGAAGCGGATCGATAAATCAGGAGACAGTTTGTATGGAATGGATCGTAAAATGCGTGTCCAAGCCGGACATGGTCGAACGACGGGCGGCAACCTTGCAGGCCCATATCGACCACCTCGACAAGTTCAAGGTCGAGACATGGTATTCCGGACCCATGATGGTTGGCGATGGGTCAAACGCCAATGGCAGCTTCCGGGTGATTGATTTTCCGACGCGCGATCAGACAGCGACCTATATCGAAACGGACCCTTACACGACGGCAGACATCTTCAAGTCGATAGATATCGAGCGGGTGGTTCCCTACACACAATTGCGCCAGCGCGATCATGGGCAGACCGAGGGAAATTCTCAGTACATCGTGATCTCCCGCACGGACCCGATTGCGGTCGAAACCAAGCCAGCTGGGTCGATGGCTGATTTCCTGTCTGCGCATGCCGGCAGTCTGATTTTTGCCGGTATGTTGACCGATGACAGCGGCGAGACGGGCCTGGGCGCGCTTTATGTGCTTGATGTTGCGGGGCGGGATATGGCGGATAAATTCGTGGCGGAGGAGCCCTTGTCTCACGGTCCTGATGGTCGCAGTCTGACGATCGAACGCTGGCGTTTCGGTCATGTTTGAGCCGATACAAGAGGGAGAGAATTCATGAGCAGTGCCGTCATCGTATCCACCGCACGCACGCCCATTGGCAAGGCTTATCGGGGGTCCTTCAACAACACGACACCGGCAAAGCTTGGGGGTCTGGCAATCCAGAATGCCGTGGCCCGCGCGGGTGTATCTCCTGATGAAATCGAAGACCTGATCATGGGCTGCGCGATGCCCGAGGGCGCCACGGGGCAAAATTTTGCCCGCCATGCCGCGTTGTGGGCAGGGCTACCCGTGACGACCGGCGCTGCGACCATCAACCGGTTTTGTTCTTCGGGCCTGCAGTCGATTGCCATGGCCGCCAACCGCGTGGTGCTGGACAAGGTTCCAGTCGCTGTCGCCGGTGGGATCGAATCCATCAGCGCCCTGCCGCCCGAACATCAGGCAGATATGCGGGTCGAGGATGACCATGTGCGTGAGATCAAGCCGGAGATTTACATGGTGATGCTCGACACCGCGGAGACGGTTGCCAAACGATATGACGTCAGCCGCGAAGCGCAGGATGAATACGCGCTCTCCAGCCAGATGCGCGCGGCTGCGGCGCAGCAGGCAGGCAAGTTTGACGATGAGATCATCCCGGTCGAAACGACCATGATGGTGAAGAACCGGGATACGGGTGAAGTGACCGAAGAGGCCGTGACTTTGGCGCAAGACGAATGCAATCGCCCGACCACCAACGCAGAAAGCCTGGCGTCTTTGCAGGCCGTTCGTGACGATGGTTCGATCACGCCGGGCAATGCAAGCCAACTCTCTGACGGCGCGAGCGCCTGCGTGGTCATGGACGAAAAACTGGCCGAGCAACGCGGTCTGGAACCACTGGGCAGGTTCATGGGGCTTGCTGTCGCAGGCTGTGAGCCCGATGAAATGGGAATCGGCCCGATCTTTGCTGTTCCTCGCCTGCTCGAACGCAATGGCCTGACCGTTGACGATATTGATCTCTGGGAACTTAACGAGGCCTTTGCTGTTCAGGCGTTGTACTGCCGCGACAAGCTGGGCATCGACCCCGAAAAGTACAATGTCGATGGCGGCTCCATCTCAATTGGTCATCCTTATGGGATGAGCGGCAATCGCATGACGGGCCACGCGTTGATCGAAGGACACCGGCGCGGCGCCAGGCACGCCGTCGTCACGATGTGTGTCGGCGGCGGCATGGGCGTTGCCGGGCTGTTCGAGGTCTTCTAGTTCTGATCGCCGAAGCTCGGGCGTTCCCCGTCGGGCGGCACAATCTCGAAGGTGTTCAGCGCCATCGCCACACCTGTGTAGTGGCCCATGATACCCATGAGTTCGACAATACCGTCTTCGCCCAGTCGGCCTTTCACGTCGTCATAGGCGGCCTGGTCAATACGGCTGGTGTGCAGAAGCGTGCGCACAAAGCTGTAGACGGCAGCTTCGGTGTCATCGGTGAAGTTCGGGGTGTCGCCGGCTTCGAGGGCGGCCACGACATCCTCTGAGACACCCTCGCGAATGGCGATGGGGGCATGGGCAAACCATTCGAACTCACAGCGCCAGTGACAGCCGACCACAAGAATGGCGAGCTCACGCACATTGCCCGGCAGGATCGCGGCAAAGCGCAGGTAGTGCCCCATGCGTTCCACGCCTTCGCACACGCCCGGGTGCAAGAGAAACGCATGATAGGGCCCACGCACCTGACCGCGCGGTCCGCCAGCGATCCGGTCATATATGGTCTTCTGTTCGTCATTGAGTTTCGCTGGATCGGTTGCAGGTATGCGCATGGTGTGTTTCCCCGTGGTTGAAGTTTACGTGGCTAGCATATCGATTGAGAATATTGCTGTATGCCCCTAGCTGACAGTCAGAAGTGGTCATTTCCTGACTACGAGTAGCTGTTAAACATGCGATACTTGAGTTTTCCAGGTGTCGTATCGGGGATTGGTAAATGGCGACAGACGAGACAGGGGAGCTGCACAAGCGCTACCGCACCGCCTTCGTGCTGATCCTTACGCTTGTCGTCTGTTTTGCGTTTGCGTCCCTGATCCGAAATTTCCTGATCGCGGTCCTGATGGCTGTTGTGTTCAGCGCCTTGCTGCATCCTGTGTATCGCCGTGTGCGTGCACTTACCCGGGCGCGTCCGGCCGTGATCTCGGGCCTTGTGATGCTGCTGGTTCTGATTGCTGTGGGAATTCCACTGCTGGCTCTGACCACGCTCGTTGCGGCTGAGGCTCTTGCAATGAGCAAGGCAATTTCACCCTGGCTCCAGAGTCAGATTCGCGCTGATGGTGCACTGGCGTTTCAGCTGCCAGCCTGGATTCCGTTTAGTGCTGACCTGGACCCCTACAAGACCCAGATCATTGCCAAACTGGGTGAAGCCGCAGGCGGAGCGGGAAAATTCATTTTTGAGAGTATTCGTGAGGTGACCCGCGGAACCTTCGGGGTCGTGCTGAACGTGTTTGTGTTTCTTTACGCGATGTTTTTCTTCCTGATGCGTGGCCCCGAACTTCTGGATTCAGCGCTGCGCTACCTGCCGCTTGATGAAGAGGACCGGGATGCGCTGATCGAACGAGGATTGACCGTCACCAAAGCCACACTCAAGAGCATTCTCATCATTGGTGTTCTTCAGGGCGGTCTGGTTGCGTTGGCTTTCTGGGTGCTCGGCATCGAAGGTGCGGCGTTCTGGGGGGCGATGGTGCTGATCCTGTCTGCGATACCGGGCCTTGGTTCTGCCATCGTCTGGGTGCCGGCTGCCGTGTACCTGTTCATGGTGAATCAGGTCTGGTCCGGTGTTGCGCTTGTACTTTGGGGGGCGCTTGTCGTGGGGTTGGTCGACAATATTCTGCGACCACGACTGGTGGGTGAGGAGGCGCAAATCCCGGATCTTCTGATCCTGCTGTCCATTCTCGGCGGCATTGCCGGGTTTGGCGTTATGGGGATCGTCATCGGACCCATTCTTGCCGCGGTCTTCCTGACAGTTCTGGGTATCTACCGGACGGTGTTTTCGGTCTTCCTGCCCGGGTCATCGAACGAAACGGACGGCTCGTAAAGAACCAGACCACGTGCTTTAGTTCTTACCATTCTATCGGCCGGAGGATTGAATCAGATGCGCAAATGTCACCTTGTTTTGTCTGGAATTCTTTTTGTTCTAATGACGCTGGCGTCTGGTCGTTTGGCTGCGCAGGAGCGCGTTGATCTGGAGTTGGTGCTTGCGGCGGATGGGTCCGGGTCAATCGATGACGCAGAGCTTGCCCTGCAACGCGAAGGCTATGCGCGGGCCGTGCGCAACCCCCGTGTTCTCGAAGCACTGACCGGCGGGATCTATGGGAAGAGCGTCGTCGCTTATGTGGAATGGGGCAGCGCGGAATCCCAGCATACGATTGTGGATTGGACGGTTATCGATGGGCCAGATTCCGCGGCTGCCTTCGGTGAAGCGCTCGTCGATGCACCGCGTCAGGCCTGGGGCTACAATTCGATCAGCAACGCAATCGTCTATTCGCAGGGCCTGCTTGAAGGGAACCCCTATCGCGGTCTGCGGCGCGTGATTGATATCTCGGCGGATGCCGGAAACATTGGTGGCATCCCGCTCTCATTGGCACGTGAAAATGCAGTTTCTGCGGGCATTACGATCAACGGGCTTGCGATCAGCCGGCCCGGCAGTACGCGGCCATTGCGCGCGATGACTCTCGAAGCTGAATTTCGCGAGCAGATTATCGGCGGCGCGGGTGCCTTTGTGGTGACGGTCGATGAAACGACCAGTTTTGCAGATGCTGTGCTCAAGAAGATGATTCTTGAGGTTGCCGGGCTCGCGCATGTCGATTTGGCCACGTTGCCTTCTGCGGGGCGTCTGGTTTTTGCAGAACGCTAAGGGCGAAGCCGCAGGGTATTGTTGGACGCGCGTTCTGGCGGTGCTTGCTGTAGATTTTTCTTGTTGTGTTTGAAGGCCTTGTCGAGAGCCGATTTTCTTTGGGAAGGATGGTTTCGATGGCGAGAGATTCTGAAGAATGGGCGGCCTACTACGCCAAAACAGGCGCGCGTCCGCCGCGGCAAACGCTGCTCTTCGCGCTCGATCAGTTTGATCGTATTCGCAGCGCGCATGGCCGCCTTGCGGTCGATTTGGGCTCGGGTGGTGGTCGTGATGTGATCGAGATGTTGCGCCGCGACTGGAGCGTGATTGCAATCGATGCGGAGGCGGCGGCCGCCGCCGCGCTGACCGCGCGGGATGATCTGCCGGAGGGGGCTGTTCTGGAGACACGTGTGGCCACCTTTGAGGACGCCGTCTGGCCGGGATGTGATCTGGTCAATTCAAGTTTCGCATTGCCTCTTTGTGCCCCTGATGGCTTTGCGGCGGTCTGGGAAAAAATCAGCATAAGCCTGAAAACGGGAGGGCGTTTTTCCGGACAGCTCTATGGCACCAGGGATAGCTGGGCCGGTCGCTCAGGAATGACTTTTCATACCCGCGCCGAAGTTGATGAAATCTTGTCAGGTTTTGACGTCGAGTTCTTTGAAGAGGAAGAGGACGATTCCGTGACGCCGCGCGGTGAATCCAAGCACTGGCATGTTTTCCATATTGTCGCCCGACGGCGCGGCGACTAGGAGTCTCTTTCCCAATCAAAGAGTGCGGGTTCTTTGGCCAGAAAACGATCCAGCGCAGCTTTGTGATAAGCGCTCGCGTTGGCCGCGGCCTGACCATCAGCTTCCGCATCAAGTGCGTCTTCGCGTGACGATTCGAAAGCGGGCCCCATGATTTCCTTCGCAAGTCTGATCGCGTCTGGCGACGCATTTGCGAACCGGCGCGCAAAGGCCTGCGCTTGGTCGAGCAGGTTCTCATGCGCAACAATTTCGAGGACGAGGCCGTAAGACAAGGCTTCTTCCGCATCGATCATTCGTGCGGTGAGCACAAGTTCCTTGGCGCGTTGCAGTCCGACCTGTCGTGGCAGCAGGTACATCGCACCCCAGTCCGGGACCAGTCCGATTCGGCCGAACGACATCACGAATTTTGCGCGCTCGGATGCGAGGACGAAGTCACTCGCCAAAGCCAATGAGAACCCTGCGCCGGCAGCAGCTCCATTCACGGCGGCAATTGTCGGGATCGGAAGGTCGAGCCAACGCTCGAGCGTTGCGTGTGATTCCTTCATGCGCGCGCGCATTACGTCGGGACCCTTGCCCGACATTTCGCGCAAGACATGGATGTCGCCACCCGCACAGAAGGCTTTTCCGGCACCTGTCAGGATAACTGCGGAGATCGTGTCGCCGGCGGCCTTGCCGATTTCGACCACCGCATCCGCGAATTCTTCGCGCAGAAGGCCGCCAAGGGGGTTTCGCGCCTCGGGCCGATTGAAGGTTATGGTTGCAACACCTTCATGCGTTTCAAGCATAAGTTCTTTGTATGTCGAGACCATGTTGTGCCTGCAAATTGTGATATGACGATGGTTGGAGCCTAGAATGTGACCCCGATAAGCGCAGCGCAAGGGCGTGTTATCGGTGCGCCAAGGAGAGAAGAATGAGCAACGCCGAACTTCTGGAACCGACGATTGATCCGGAAACGAAAAATCTGACTTATCGAAATGTTGTTGGACGCAATGGCGGGGGCAGCCGCACCGAGATTTCTGTCCGCGACACGCCCGGTTTTGCGACCGATGAACCCCTGAATCGTGGCGGTACCAACACAGGTGCGACACCCGTTGAGACAGTTATGGGCGGCCTGTGCGGCTGTGATGCTGTGATCACCGGGATCGTCGCGGACCTGCTGAAATTTGAGTATGGCGAAATCGAGTATGTCTGTGACGCCGAGATTGATCCGCGCGGGGTCCATGGTGTCGAGGGCTTTCGTCCGTATTTTGAGAAGGTCACCTTGAAAAAGACCATCCAGACCAATGAGCCAGCCGACCGCATTGAGAAGCTCAAGAAAAATGTTGAGCAGCGTTGCCCCGTCAGCAATCTGATCCGGGATGCGGGCGTTGATCTTCACATCGAATGGGTTGTTGTTCCGCTGTAAGGCGCGCCCACTGGGATTATAAAAAGGGGGCCGACAAATTGTCGGTCCCTTTTCGTTTCTGACGCCTTTGCGACAGAAGTATTCGGGTTACTTGATTTCGTAACGAACCGGCCATTTGTGACCGAGGTCCTCATGAATCTGGACGGCCATTCCAACCACCTTGGAGCCCGGCAGGCCCTTGGAGTCGGCTTCTTTGGCCCGCTCGTTCGGGAAGTCGGCGAGCGACTTGGCCCAACTCAGGCGCGCCTCCTCGGAGATTTTGCGGATGTTCGCGCCATTCTGAACCATGCGTCCCAGATTGGTGGCTTCCAGCTCGTCGAGCCATGGGCCCGTGAATTCTTCGGTTTCACTGGCGGCTTCCATCATGGCGTTCTGCACTTCGGGCGGCAGGTCATTCCAGACGTCCTGGTTGATGGTCAGACCGTGGAAGGTCTTCGCACCAAAACCCGCGATCGTATAGTTCGGCGCCGGTTCGAAGAGTTTGTGGCTCCAGCCAACCGACGGGAACAGGATCACGCCGTCATAGACGCCGGTCTGCAACGACGGATAGACATCCGGCAGGGTTGTGCCGACCGGGGTTGCGCCCAGAGCTTCGACCCAGGGAAGGTTGGGCCCCGCACCTGAAAGTTTGCGGTCTTTGAGCTCGCTGACATCCGTCCACGGGAATGTGGTGTAGAGGCCGTAATTGTCAAAACCGAACAGCGAGAGAAGTGTCTGGTTGTACTTCTCTTCGAAGATGTTCCCCATCTCGGGAACTTCGTCGTAGATCTTGCGTGCAACCTGGGTGCCCAATGTGGCGTTCTGAGAGTCGAACGGCATCCAGAGGGGGTAGACGTTGAGGAACAGATTTGAAGGCTCGAAGCAGAAGCAATAGCCGCCGATATCGACGATGCCGTCCTTCACGCCTTCGAGCGTCTCGGCGACCTTCACAATTGAGCCGCCATAGGCTTCATTGAAATTTGCCGTGTGACCGAGTGCTTCCAGCTTCGCCTTCACGCGCGGAACAAACTGCTCCGACATCATGACGACATAACCGGTCTGCGGTGCATGACCAGAGGCCATTCGGAAGTTGAATGTATCGCCCTGACTTGCGCCTCCAGCCACAGCAATAAAACCGACGGATGCAGCCGCAGCCAGTAAGGGTTGTTTGAGTTTCATGATGGTTTTCTCCTGATGACCCCAGTTAAGGGATTGTCATAATTAAAGTTATTCTCTTTGGAATAAGTTTATTCAGGAGCATGCTGCTGACAGTGCCGATCTTTGCGCCCATCGCAATGTCACTCGGGTTCGATCCGTTGGCCTATGCGTTGATTGGAATTCTTGCCATTGCAGTGGGTATCCTGACACCGCCCTTTGGGCTCCTGGTCTATACGGTCAAGGCCGCGATACCGGACAAGAGTGATCCCGTAACCATGATGCAGATATTCAAGGGGTCGACGCCCTATTGGATGCTGCTGGTGCTCATCGTTTTGCTCTACAACTACCCGGGGATCGTGACCTATCTGCCCGCTGTGGTTTTTCAGGGATTTGGCGGGAGACTGCAGAGCCACACAAAAAGGGCCGGCAATGCGCCGGCCCTTTTCTTGTTCTCCGACCTGTCTAGCGTTTCAGTCGTGCAGATTCTTCAAGGATCGCGCAGACCGCTGCGGTGTCTTCGCTGGCGCGGCCCTGAGCCATCCCCGCTGTGTAGATGTCGGCGCAGGTGCCAAACAGTGGTGTGGGACAATCAAGGTCTTTGGCAAAAGCCCCGATGATTCCCATGTCTTTCTGCCATGTCGATATCTTCATGGTGGCCTCGGAATAGTCATTGGCGACCATCATCGGACCGCGGACTTCGAACATGCGTGAGGTACCGGCACTGTCTGCAATCACGTCATAGATCGTCTGGGCTTCGAGACCGGATTTCATACCGAGCACCATCGCCTCGGCGGCCGCAATATTGTGAATCGCCACCAGATGATTGGCGACATACTTCATCTTGCTGCCGCTCCCGAAGGGGCCGACATAGTAGTGCGCACGTGCGAATCCATCGATGATTTCGGTACAGGTATTTGCTGCACTTTCGTCGCCGCTCAGATAGACGGCGAGGTCCTTGTTCGCCGCCTGCGCGCCCGTGCCCGAGAGCGGTGTGTCGAGCATTGTGATGCCCGCAGCGGCCAGGGCGTCGTGATTGCGTTGCTTGTCGGCAATGGGAAGCGTTGAGCATTCCATGACAATGAAATCTGTGGTGCCGGCACTGCTAAAGCCACCATCCCCGGTGCACACATCATTCAATGCGGCGATACTGGGCAAGAGTGTCAGCACGATATCCGACTGCGCAGCGACCTCTCCAGGTGAACCGAGGGCAGATCCGCCATTGGCGGTAAATGCGGCAACCTGTTCAGCGCTGACATCAAAGCCTGAAACATCAAACCCCGCCTTCAGGAAGTTTCCCGAAATTGCCGATCCCATAATGCCCAGCCCGATAACGCCTATTCTTTTGCTCATACCCAAACTCCCCTCGAAATCATTCTTGATGTGATGCATTGCGGCATGTTGTGCCGCCTTGTTCGGCGCGGGTTATAGCATACCGGGAGAAGGCGACGAGGCGCTCCGAACGTGCTATTTCGCAGATCTGTTCCGCTTCGCATCGGGTGTCATGCAATACCTAGTATTCCTGCGTAATCACTGGCGGTTTGTCAGCTTCGGGGTGTTTCTCTCGATGCTCTCAAGCTTTGGTCAGACGTTTTATGTCGCGCTTTACGGTGCCGATATTCGTGCGGAATTCGGGTTGAGCAATGGTGGATTCGGGGCGGTGTTCTCGGTCGCCAGTATCGTGGCTGCTGGCGCTCTGGTCTGGTTGGGCAAGTATATCGACCGTATCGATGTGCGGCTCTACACCCTTGTCAGTTTGATGGCATTGTTTGCCGGATTGGCGTGGCTCGGGTTTTCAAGTTCGATCTGGATGTTCGGGTTGGCGATCTTTGTGGTTCGTTTTTGCGGACAGGGTCTGTGTATTCATATCGCGAGCACCAGCATGGCGCGGTACTTCCCTCAGGATCGTGGCAAAGCGTTGAGTGTCTCAGGCCTGGGACTGGCGGGCGGGGAGGCCTTTCTGCCCATTATCGTTGTACTGGTGATCTCAGTTTATGGCTGGCGGGACGCCTGGCTGATGACGGCGGGAGTGTTCGGCGTTTTGGCGTTGATGTTGATTCCCACATTTCTGAAGGGGCATGCGGATAGACACCGGGCCTATGTTGCGCGCCAGAGTGAGGCCCGACGCGATGGACAGGCCGGACGGAGCTGGACACGCCTGGAAGTGTTGGGGGATCGCGGGTATCACGCAGCGATGATATTGCTGCTGGCCTTTCCGTATATTGCGACGGGTGTTTTCTTTCATCAGGCCTTTATTGCCGAGGCCAAGGGGTGGGAGCTTGAACGTCTCGCGCAGGGATTCATGGTGCTCGCCGTGATGAAGGTTCTGACATCTCTTCTGCTGGGGCCTCTCGTGGATCGGTTGGGCGCTTCGCGTCTTGTGCCTGCGACATCTCTGCCGATGATCGGCGCGCTTGCTGCGTTGATCCTGTCCGATAGCGAATTTGTTCCCTTTATTTATCTCGGCCTGTTCGGCGTTGGCATCGGAATGCTGCAGCCAACGCTCTCGGCAATGCTGGCGGAGCGATATGGGGTCGCCAATCTCGGCGGTATCCGGGCCATGACGACGGCGGCAATCGTCCTGTCGGCAGCTGCGGCACCTGCCACGGTCGGGTGGATGCTGGATGCCGGGATTAGTATCGAATGGATGTCGGTCTGGTTCCTCGCTTACACGGTTCCCGCTGCGGGTTTCGCATTTGTCGTGCTGTCCCGCGAAAACCAGCCTTTGGGGGCCTGAATCTCGTCCTGAACGTCGTTAACCGTTCTTCAAGTCGTCACGTTCTACCATTCCGTTTGTTGTCAGGAGGGACTTCCCGGCAAACCGGAGTGAAACGATATGTCGTTAAACACATTTGTGGCCGCTCTACTCGGTTTTGGCCTGTTTGTTGGTGCGATTGCGCTGAGCACGGACAATTATTACGTGTTCATGAGCGGTGCGGCCATGATTCTGGTGCTGGGCGGCACGCTGGCGTCGACCTTCATCAGCTATGAGTATCAGTATGTTCTTCATGGACTGCGCGGAATCTTGCGCGCCTTTAAGATTGATCGCCGCGGCCGAACGCGCCTGAACGCCGAGGTTGGTCGAGTCATTCGCTGGGCCTATCTCGTGCAGAAGGACGGCATTGTCAGTCTGGACGCCGAGGCCAAGAAAACACCGGGTTGGGATGGCGGTTTCCTGCGGTTTGGCGTGGAACTGATCACCACCGGTTATAGCGGAGAGAAGGTGCAGTCGATTCTCGGGAATGTCATCGAGTCCACCTTTGAGCGAAATATGGTCGGGGCGCAGGTTTTGCGAAGCATGGCAATAGCGGCGCCGGCCTTCGGCATGGTCGGAACCCTGATTGGCCTGATCATTATGCTCGACAATATGGGAGACGACCCCGGACAGATTGGTGCGGGGCTTGCCGTTGCGCTTGTGACGACGCTTTACGGAATCATGCTCGCGCGCCTGATTTTTGCACCGGCGGCGACCAAGTTGCAGCAGCGTGAGGAGATTTTCCGGTTCCGGAACTACATGATTGTGGAAGGCCTCTCCATGCTGGCAGATGAAGCCAGTCCGCGGCACATCCAGGATCATATGAACAGCTATCTCGATCCGACGATCCGCTACGATATTGACCGGCAACTCAAGAGCCGGGCCGGGACCTCTGGTGCGAAACCGGATGCCAAGCCTGATCCTGTCGCGGCCTGATCTCGATGCTGGCGCCGCGCAAATCCTTTTATCGCCCGCTCAAGAGCGAAAACAGCGAGGATGAAAGCCATGCCTGGCTGCTGACCTTTGCCGATGCGGTGACGTTGTTGCTCGCCTTCTTTGTGATGCTGGTGAGTTTCTCGAAGATCGACATCGTAAGCTTTGAAGAGGTCAAGACCGGGATTGCGCGCGACCTGGGACAGCGCTCGATCGCGCGTCCGGCAGCACAGCTCCGTGCCGAGCTGGATACGCTGGTGGATTCTCTTGGTGTTGCTGATGCGGTGCGGATCAATATTTATGAACGCGGTATCGTTCTTGAGCTTGCGTCGAACGCTTTTTACGAACCGGGTTCAGCGAGTTTGCGACCCGAGGCGCGTCCCATCCTTGAACGGGTGGCAGAAACTCTTGATGCACCGCTCTACAGCAAATTTCGGATTGCGATTGAAGGGCACACCGATGACAGCCCGATTGCGAACGCATCCTTTGGATCGAACTGGGAGCTTTCGGCTGTGCGGGCCACAAATATTGTACGGCTGTTTGAGGCGCAAAATATTCCCGTTCGTCGGATGCGCGCTGTTGCTTTTGCGGACACTCAACCAAAGGTTCCCAACCGGGACAGCACCGGTACACCGCTTCCCGAAAATCAGGCCAAGAACCGGCGCGTACTGGTCCGAATCCACCGCTAGGGGTGCTTTTGCCGCGGTTCGGTTTGACATTTTGCGTATGCAACGTAGCTTGTCGGCCTGTCGTTTTCACCTGATGTAGAACAGTTATGGAATTTCTTAGCGAACTCTGGGCGCCTTTTTCGGATTTCTGGACGATCACCAAAGACGTTCTGGATGACACGGCGTTCGGAACGAGTTTCGGTCGTATCATGCTTGCCGTCGCTGTATTCGGTGTGCTGCTGGTTGCCCGTGGCTTGTTCGCACGATTTTTCATCGGATGGCTCAAACGCATCGTCAAACGCACGCGCAATCAGGTTGACGACCGTATGGTCGAATCCCTGCAGGCCCCGATGCGGTTTGTTCCTGTCGTGCTGGGCTTCTTTATCGCCACCGAAGTTCTTCAACTCGAAGGAACCTTTGAGACTCTTGCGCTGCGAATAACGCGTTCTTTGATCGTCCTCACATTGTTCTGGGGTGCGATCACACTGGTCGAGCCGGTTTCGTTGATGTTTGGTCAGATGCGTGATGTCTTGTCCAAGACCATGCGTGAGTGGATCCTCAAGGCCTTGAAGATTCTGCTTGGCGTCGTTGGGGCGGCGGCAATTCTGCAGTTGTGGGGCATTGAGATCGGACCGCTTGTGGCCGGCCTTGGTTTGTTCGGGCTGGCTGCGGCTCTGGCTGCCCAGGACCTTTTCAAAAACCTGCTCTCTGGAGTGTTGATTATCGCTGAAAAGCGATTCGAGCCCGGCGAATGGATCAAGGTGGATGGGGTCGTCGAAGGGACGGTTGAATCTATCGGGTTTCGTTCGACCATGGTGCGCCAGTTCGATAAGGCTGTGGTGCAGGTGCCCAACGCAAAGCTTGCCGATACGGCTGTTGTCAATTTCTCCGAGATGACTCATCGCCGTATCTATTGGAAGATCGGCGTGTTGTATGACACGACAGCGGCACAGCTTCGCGAGATACGTGACGGAATTGAAGCCTATATCCACCAGGATGAAGCCTTTGCCAGTCCCGATGATGTTTCAACCTTCGTGCGTATCGATAGCTTCAACGACAGCAGCATCGACATCATGGTCTATTGCTTCACCAAGACGACGGTTTGGGGTGAGTGGCTCGAAGTGAAAGAAGCACTCGCCTACAAGATCAAGGAGATTGTCGAGGGCGCGGGCTCCGGCTTCGCGTTCCCGAGCCGTTCGTTGTACGTCGAAGCCTTGCCCCTGGATGCGCCTGAGGCCTTTGCGCCGCCACCGGCAGATAAATCCGCAGACAAACCCGGCGATCAGTAGTCGCCGTCATCGACCATACGGTCAAGGGTGTCGATGTCTGGGGCGTCGATCACTTTCTGGGCCATCTGAAAACTGAATCCTGCGCGCGCCATCGCGGCCAGATCCCGATCATGGCGTCCCTCTCGCTCTTCGGGGTTTCGCCAGGGGCCAAAGCGTCGGCGACGCGCGTAGTTGCGGGCAGCGACGAACTCGGCATTGGTGTGGGATTCTTCCAGCGCATGCAGTGCGGCCTCAATATCGCTGTTTCCCACACCTTTCGATTTGAGGCTCATCGCGATCTTTCGCCTTGAGGCGCCGCCGCGATGCAAGCTGATCGCGCGTGTTTCGGCAAAGGCGCGGTCGTCGACCAGCTTGCGTGTGACGAGGTCGGCAACGATTTCGTCAATCCAGGCCTGACCTTCCTGCGTATCGGTGTCGTGAAGCCGGGCAGACCGGGTCACGCGCCGCATCAGCACAGATTTCAGATGCTCGGTAGAAGTTGCGTAGCGGTCGATATAGTACAGCGCTGCCTTGCGAAGCCGTTCCTGGGTCGCCGGTTTTGGTTTTCGGCGTGTTTTCTCTGCGCTGTTTTCACTCATGGGCCTGCGCCTTGTTCGGTGCAGGACGCGCGCTTAATGTCCCGCCGACGGAGATTTGAATGAGCGACGTGACAGAAAACCAGCACCTGAAACCCATCGACACGCCAGTCCCCGCCGTGGCACCACCGCGCGTGCGGCAGTTCGGTGCTGTCAATTGGCGGGGTCTCTGGACGCTGTATCATCGTGAGGTCAAACGCTTCTTCAAGGTGTTTACGCAGACGCTGGCCGCTCCGGTCGTCACCACGCTTCTTTTCTACACCATCTTTACCGTTGCGCTGCAAAGTCGCGTCGGAACCGTCGGCACGGTGTCTTTCACGGTGTTCCTCGCGCCGGGTCTGATCATGATGACCATTTTACAGAACTCGTTTGCCAACACATCGTCTTCGATGATGACCTCCAAGATACAGGGCAATATTGTTGATGTGCTGATGCCACCGATCAGTCCGTTGGAGATGCTGTGCGGGTTTCTGGGGGGAGGTTTGACGCGAGGCTTTATTGTCGGGATATCGGCAACACTGGCGATGATGGTTTTTGTCGATTTTACGTTCCACAATCCCGCGATCATTCTGTTTTTTGCATTTACAGCGTCAACCATGATGGCCCTGCTGGGGATGATTGGCGGCATTTGGGCGGAAAAGTTTGACCATATGGCTGCGATTACAAACTTTATCGTCGTGCCGCTTTCGTTCCTTTCGGGCACCTTCTATTCGATAGATCGCCTGCCTGAGATCTGGCAAACCGTGGCGCATCTGAACCCGTTCTTTTATGTGATTGACGGATTCCGCTACGGCTTCATCGGGCAGGGTGATGCGCCGTTCTGGCTCGGCGCGCTGGTGATGGTCACTGTGGATGTGGTGCTCTTTCTGGTCGTGCACCGGATGCTGGTCACCGGGTACAAGTTGAAATCCTGATGGCGCTATGACGGACCGGCCTGAATTGCTGCTTGGTGGCACCCCCGCCGCGCGCCGGTTTGGACTTCTCAACTGGCTCGGATTTGCCACGTTCTACCGACGTGAGATGGCGCGCGGTTTCAAAATCTGGAAAATTACTCTTGCTGCGCCGGCTATCCGAGCCGTTCTGTTTGCCAGTGTGTTCGGGCTCGCGATTGACCGACCTGATGTCACGATGGGCGGTATGCCATTCATGACCTTTCTGATTCCCGGACTGATTGCCGTTGCCGTTTTGGAGCGTGCCTTCGAGTCTGCTGCATTTTCCATTGTCTATGACAAAACCGAAGGCATTTTCGGTGACCTGGCTATGTTGCCGCTCACGCCAGGTGAGATCGTTTTTGGGTTCGTATCTGCGACCCTCACAGGCAGTTTGATGGTGGCGACTGTCGTGGGAGCTGCTTTGTTTCCGTTTGTTGGCCTGTTTCCGTTCGACCTTTTCGCACTGTTCTTCTTTGTTGGAATTGGCAGCCTCATGATCGGTTTCTTCAGCCAGATTGCGGGCCTTTGGGCAAAGAAGTGGGATTACATCAACTCGGTTCAGACGTTCATTTTTCTACCCTTTGTCTATTTTTCCGGGGTGTTTTTCTCTCTCGGCTCCCTGCCCGCCTTCGTTCAGCCCTTTGCCCGGGCCAATCCGGTGTTTTATGTGGTGGACGGTATCCGTTTTGCCATGACCGGTCAGTCGGAGACCGATCCGTTGTTTAGCGCCCTTGTTTGCGTCGGTGTCGTCGCTGTCTTCTGGGCCATCAGTTTTCGTCTTTTTTCAGTTGGTTATCGTTTGAAAAGCTAAGCTGCATGCGGCGTTGACTTCCGCAGCGTCATTTTCGATAGTCACCGCCTTTTTCGCAGTGCAACAGAGTGCTGCCTCACAATGAGCTGGAGACTAGGATCATGAATGCGGTGATGCCGACATACGGTCACCCAACCGTTTCGTTCGAAAGGGGTGAAGGCGCCTACTTGTTCGACACGGAGGGGCGCCGATATCTCGACTTCGCTGCCGGGATCGCGGTCAACTCGTTGGGACACAGCCACCCGCATCTCGTCGCGGCGTTGCAGTCACAGGCCGAGCGGCTCTGGCACGTTTCGAATTTATACAATATCCCCGATCAGGTGCGCATGGCCGAGCGGTTGTGTGATCTGTCCTTTGCGGAAGCTGTGTTTTTCTGCAATTCCGGGACCGAGGCCATGGAAGGTGCGGTCAAGGCTTCGCGGCGCTATCACGCTGTGAACGGGCATCCTGAGAAGTGGCGCTCCATCGCGCTTGAGAGTTCGTTCCATGGACGTACGCTTGCGATGCTGTCGGCGTCGAAAAACCCCAAACATCTTGATGGCTTCGGACATCCGGCGGATGGTTTCGATCTGGTCCCGGTTCACAATATGAATGCGTTGCGGGATGCAATCACGCCTGAGACGGCCTCCATCATCGTGGAGCCAATTCAAGGCGAAGGTGGCTTGCTGCCGTTGGAAGAGAGCTACCTGAAGGAGCTTCGGGCAGCCGCAGACGAATTCGGGCTTCTGTTGGTCTTTGATGAAGTGCAAACAGGTTTCGGACGGACCGGGCGCCTGTTCGCGCATCAATGGACCGATGTGACCCCTGACATCATGGGCTGTGCAAAAGGCATTGCGGGTGGATTTCCCTGCGGCGCAATCCTGGCGACGGGTGCAGTAGCTGAGACCATGACAGCGGGTACACACGGCAGCACCTTTGGCGGCAATCCGCTCGCCATGGCTGTGGCCAATGCCACGTTGGATGTGCTGACCGAAGACGGTTTTCTGGATGCCGTCCAGCAATCGAGTGCGGCCCTTATGTCGGGTCTGGATTCACTGTCGGAGAAATACGATACCGTTCTGCAGGGCGTTCGCGGAAAGGGCCTGATGATCGGGATGATCGTCAAGGAGCCTCACACCAACGCTGCGCTGGGAGAGGCCGCACGTGAACACGGTCTGCTGACGGTTGTGGCCGGTCAGAATGTCTTGCGCATGCTGCCGCCCCTGACGATTGGCAAAACCGAAATCGATGAGGCGCTCGACGCCATGGACAAGGCGTGTGCATCGCTCGTTAGCGCGGGTCATGGCTGAGCAGCGCAATTTTCTGGATATCGACGAGGTCGACGGCGCGACCCTGCGGGCGATGCTGGACGTCGGTGCGAGGATGAAGCGCGACGGCGGCAATGAGGTTGCGCTTGCAGGCAAAACTCTGGCGATGGTGTTCGAGAAGCCGAGTACGCGGACACGTGTTTCCTTTGATGTCGCAATGCAGTCACTGGGCGGAAAAGTTGTGATTCTCGAGCCTGAGGGGTCTCAGCTGGGTCGGGGTGAGACGGTGGCTGATACCGCGCGCATCCTCTCGCAGTATGTCGATGTGATCATGTATCGGACCTCGTCTCAGGACAATCTGATGGAAATGGCAAGCGCGGCGAGCATTCCGGTGATCAATGGTCTGACGGACGCCTCGCATCCCTGCCAGATTATGGCCGATGTCATGACCTATGAAGAAGTTGCCGGACCGATCGCGGACCGGGTTGTGGCTTGGTGCGGAGATGCCAACAATGTCGCGAATTCCTGGATTCATGCGGCTGTGCAGTTTGGGTTCGAGTTTCGGATTGCCTCGCCAGAGGGCTTTCGCCCGCCTGCCGATATTCTGGAATGGGCGGCTGCCAGGAACGGCAGGATTAGCGTGAGCGGTGATCCCGTTGCCGCGGTGAGGGGCGCAGATTGCGTCGTGACCGATACCTGGGTGTCGATGGGTGATGCCGAAGCCGATAAGCGGCGGGCCGCGCTCACGCCATTTCGGGTCGATGCAGCGCTGATGGCGCAGGCTGATTCGAAAGCCGTGTTTATGCATTGTCTTCCGGTTTATCGCGGTGACGAGGCGACAGCTGAAGTGGTGGATGGACCCCAGTCCGTCATCTGGACCGAGGCGGGAAATCGCCTGCATGCGCAGAAATCCATCCTGCTTTGGTGTTTGCTTGGAGATGAGGGTCTTGCCTGATTCCGGCCCCGTGCCTGATCGTGGACGTCCTGACCGACCTCTCGATGACCTGGTTCAGCCTTTCCAGCTTGAATCGGGTGGCAATGGCGAAGCACGCCTGACCGGTCGTCTGTCGCGGCTCGGACCGGTCGTGGATGATGTGCTGCAACGCCACGACTATCCTGACCCGGTTGCCGAGTTGCTGGGGCAGGCGATCGCCTTGAGTGCAACCCTCGCAGCGGCCTTGAAGTTTGACGGCATATTTACGTTTCAGGCACAGGGTGATGGGCCCGTCTCGCTCTTGCTGGCGGATATTCAGACGCTGGATGGCGGTGAACGTTATGTCGTGCGTGGCTATGCAAACTATGACGCAGATGCGGTGGCCGGTCGCACGGGTGCACGCGCGCTGTTGGGCAAGGGATACCTGGCTTTGACCGTCGATCAGGGAGAGCACACCGATCGCTATCAGGGGATGGTGGAATTGGTGGGCGACACGCTGGCGGAGTGTGCGCAGCACTATTTTCGACAGTCTCAGCAAATGGATGCTGCGATTATGGTGTCGGCCGGACGAAGCGGCGACGGCCCGGACGCGCCGTGGCGCGCAGGTGCGATGATGATACAGCGCATCGCGGATGATCCAAACCAGCACCTGCCGCCCGATGATGAGGCAGACACATGGCGACGGGTCATGATGCTGATGGCGACTGGAACAGATTCCGAAATACTGGACCCCGGGTTGTCAGCAGAACGTTACCTGTTTCGGCTGTTTCACGAAGAGGGGGTGCGTGTCACACCCATGCGTCCGGTCACACGGGGCTGTCGGTGTTCGTCTGACAGGGTGTTCAATGTGCTTGAACAGCTGCCGCATGACGAGCTTCGCGATCTGGCTGATGACGGTTGGCTGGAGGTGACGTGCGAGTTCTGTAGCGAGACCTATCGGTTTACACCTGAGGAAGTTGAGGTCCGTGCAACTGCCACGGATTCGCCTGAATCTTCGCTAGACTAGGCAGCCTAATCCCAACGCCGAAATACCGGGGAGCCACATTATGACATTCGAAATGAACCGGCGGGGGCTGCTTGTCAGTCTGTCTGCTGCCGCGCTTGCGGCCTGCACCACGCCACCGCCAAGTCCGCGGTTTCCACAATTGACCTTCAGCCACCTCCCGCCGTTTCGGCTTGATGCGCAGACGCTCGATGTTGTGGACGGATTCCGTGCGACAAGTCGTGCAGATGTTGCATCGGGGATGCCGGTCCCACCGGCGGTTTCCGCACGGCAATGGGCAAACGACCGTCTTGTGCCGTTGGGAAATAGCGGCTCGATCGTCTTCACCATTACTGAGGCATCCGTCATTGAAACGAAGCTGGAGCGCGCCAAGGGGGTCCGGGGTGTGGTCACCAATGATCAGTCTGAACGGTATGACGGCAAGCTGGCGGCCAAGATATCTATTCGGGACCCGGCGCGTCAGCGCAGCGGTGAAGTTTCTGCCGAAGCGACACGCAGCCGGACCGTGCCGGAGAATTTGTCTCTGAACGAACGGGACAAAATCTGGTTTGATATAACCGAAGCGTTGATCAATGACTTGAACAGCGAGTTGGAGAAATCAATCAATCAGTTCCTCCAGCCGTTCCTGATCCGCTAGGGAATGGCATTTCCTGATGCAGCCCATGCCTCAAGCCGGTTAAGGAAGTCGGCGCAGGCGTCCAGTTCGCCTTGGGCGATCCATTCATCGGGCTGGTGCGCCTGCGCAATATCACCGGGTCCGCACAGGACCGTCGGGATGCCATGTTCCTGGAACTGACTGGCCTCGGCCACATAGGCAACAGTTTGGGTCGTGTTCGCCCCGGTCAGATAACGGGCCAGTCGCTCGGCGGGTGAGTCTGGGTCCGGGCGCATGGGTGGCACAGCGGCGAGCGGCCGGATGGAGACATCCGCGGCGGAATCAATGGCCTTGAGGGCGGGGCGCATGTCTTGGTCGATATAAGCGCGCACCCGGGCCTCAATGGCGTCCGCATCGGTCTCCGGCAGGGGCCGGAATTCCCAGGACACCGAGCAACGTTCCGCGATGATGTTCAGGGCTTCGCCACCCTGAATCAGACCGACATTGAACGTCGTCCAGGGCGGAACAAACGCGCTGTCCGGGTCTGCGGACTGCTCGTGTTCGGCGGCGAGCTCTTTCAAAAAGGCGATAAATGTTGCGGCGTGGCCGATGGCGTTGACGCCCTGATGTGGGGCGCTGGAATGCGCGGCGACACCGGTAAACACCGTTTCAAATCCCCGGATACCCTTATGGCCTGTCACGATCTGCATGCTGGTGGGTTCGCCGACGATCGCAATGGCGGGCATGGGGACGGCGTCTCCCAGCTTGGCGATCATGCGTCCAACGCCGCGGCAGCCGACCTCTTCGTCATAAGACAGCGCGATGTGAATGGGCGTTTTGAGCTTCGCGGCCATCAAATCGGGGACCTTGGCCAGAACGGCCGCGATGAACCCCTTCATGTCGGCTGTTCCCCGTCCGAAATGGCGTTCGGCCCCATCGACGGTTCGGGTGTCGAGCAGAAATGGGTCACTTGACCAGTCCTGCCCTGTGACCGGCACCACATCTGTATGGCCCGAAAGGACAACGCCGCCGGGAATGTCCGGCCCGATGCTGGCCAGAAGGTTGGACTTCTGACGGTCGTCGCTCTTAATTCGTTGGGACCGCACACCGTGGCGGGCGAGGTAGTCCTCAATGAAGGAAATCAGGTTGAGGTTGGAGAGGTGGGAGGTTGTGTCGAAGCCGATCAGCTGTGCGAGAATTTCCAGAGTGCGTTCGGCATGGGTGGCCATTCCTAGTTCCTCCAGAATGCCGGCGTGAGGATCACAAGGACGGTGAAGAGCTCAAGCCGACCCAGCAGCATGCCAGCCGACAGCATCCATTTGGCAGCATCGGGAAGATCAGCAAAGGTTCCCACCGGCCCAATGGTCGGGCCAAGGCCCGGACCGACATTGGAGATTGCGGTTGCAGCGCCAGACAAGCTGGTCAGGAAGTCCAGCCCCAGCGCGCTGAGACCAAGCGCGAGCAGGATAAAGACCAGGATGTAGAAAAACACAAAACCGAGAACCGACAGCGCGATTTCCTCGGTCACCGGGTTGCGGTTGTAGTGCGGAATAAAGACGCCATGGGGCTGGAGCAGGCGTTTGATCTGCATCGAGGCGATGGCGTAGAGCACCTGGAATCGGAACACCTTGATTCCGCAGGTTGTCGAGCCCGCGCAACCGCCAATGAACATCATCACGAAGAAGATGATCAGCGGGAAAGAGCCCCAGGTGTCGAAGGCTGCTGTGGCATAGCCGGTACCGGTGATCACCGACACGCTGTTGAAGGCCGCGGCGCGGATCGAAACGCCAAGTCCGAGTTCCTGAGACAGGTAGAGCGACAGGCTGATGATCGAAACGGCCCCGATCACGATGGCAAGGAACCAGCGGACCTGAGAATCACGCCACAGGCTTTCCGGTCGTCCGCGCGCGGCCTGCAGGTACAACACAAAGGGCAGTGAGCCGCAGATCATGAACGCAATGGCGATCGTATCGATGGTCCAGCTGTCAAAGACACCGATGCTGAGGTCGGAAGTTGAGAATCCACCCGTTGCGATCGTCGTCATTGCATGGGCGATCGCATCAAACCCCGACATGCCGGCCAGCCAATAGCCCAGCGCGCAAACCAGCGTCAGTCCCAGATAGATCGACCCGATCGCCGTAGAGGTCTGGGCCGCGCGGGGCAGAACTTTGTCGGATGTATCCGAGCTTTCCAGTCGGAAGATCTGCATGCCGCCGACCTGCAGCATCGGCAGCACGGCAACCGCGGTCACGATAATACCAATCCCGCCAAGCCACTGGAGTAGGGCGCGCCACAACAGGATTCCCGGTGGTGCAGCGTCCAGCCCGATGATGACTGTCGACCCCGTCGTGGTGATGCCGGACATGGCTTCGAAGAAGGCGTCGGCGAAGCTGAGATTGAGTCCCGCGAAAGCGAAGGGCAAGGCCGCAAACACGGTCATGCCCAGCCAACTGGCTGTTGTCAGCACGAAAGCTTCACGAATGCCGATCTTCATATCACCACCGCGCGTGGTGAGGATAAGCGACACACCGATAAAAAGCGTCAGACCACTCGAGGCGGCAAAGACCTGCCAGTCACGATGGCCGGTCGCCACGTCGACAAGGGCGGGCAGCATCATCGCGATGGAGAGCGTCGACAACAATATGCCGAGGATGAAGAGGATGGGTCGGAAGTCGAGCACGCAGTCGATACACGGCTTGCGCCGTGTCCAATGTTCCATGGCCTGAGGAGGCGGGTTTATTTGGCTTTGTCGGCGGGATGATTGGCGAAAACGCCCCGTCTGTCCAGCCGCCTGCGTGCTTTAACTGCTGGCGCTGGAGGATGGGTTGCCAATAAAGGACAGGAATTCCCGGCGTGTGTCGGATCCCTGCCGGAATGCGCCGAGCATTGTGCTCGTCACCATTGAGACGCCGTGCTTGTGCACCCCACGCGTGGTCATGCACTGGTGTTCGGCTTCAATCACGACGGCAACGCCCTTTGGTTGCAGCACTTCGTTGATGCAATTGGCGATCTGGGCCGTCAGTTTTTCCTGTATTTGCAAGCGCTTGGCATAAGCATCCGCAACCCGCGCGAGCTTGCTGATCCCGACCACGCGTGTGTCAGGCATGTAGCCGATGTGAATCTTGCCCAAAATCGGCGCAAGATGATGTTCACAGTAGGATTCCAGCCGGATATCCCGCAAAACGACCATCTCGTCATAACCCTCGACCTCTTCAAAGGTACGTTCGAGAAACTCCATCGGGTTTTCGCGATAGCCGGCAAACCATTCTTCAAAGGCGCGTGCCACGCGCGCGGGCGTGTCTGTCAGGCCTTCACGGTCGGGGTCGTCACCGGCCCAGCGCAACAGGGTGCGCACGGCGTCTTCGGCTTCGGCGCGCTCAGGGATGATGAGCTTTTTGGGACTATCTTCAGACATGGTTTGTTCCGTGCTGGGCAGGGCTGGCGGCGGCGCCGTCAAAGTTCCTTCTACGCCGGAAACACTCAACTTGGATCAGTCCAGACCAAAATCTAATTTGGCCGAACCACCTGATGCGGACTGTCGAGCGAAAAGGCCGGAATGCCGACTTCAATCACATCGCCTTCATCGGTCTGCATTTCGTAGGAGCCGACCATGATACCTGAAGGCGCATTGAGCGGCGTGCCGCTGGTGTATTCAAAGGATTCACCCGGTTCGAGAACCGGCTGCTCGCCGACCACGCCGGCGCCACGCACTTCCTGAACCAGTCCGTTGACGTCGGTGATCCGCCAGTGACGCGAGCGCAACTGTACTGTTTCCAGGCTGTCGTTCTCAATCCGGACCTGATAGGCCCAGACATAATGATCCTCATCGGGTTCCGACTGGTCTTCGAGATATATCGGGGTGACGGTGACCGAGATGTTCTTGGTTTTTTGCGTGTACATGAACCTGTGACTTTCGCCCGCGCTCAATCGTGGCGGCGGGTGTTTGCAGGCGGATTTGGCAACAACACGACCCAAAAGTCCAGTGCGGCACATTCGAACTTTGTGAGGAGGTCAAATCACGCTCCTGCACAAGGGATTTGTTGCGTGATCCGGGGCCTTCACGATAGTAATACCCGCGCGCGGCGGGTGTAGCTCAATGGTAGAGCAGAAGCTTCCCAAGCTTACGACGAGGGTTCGATTCCCTTCACCCGCTCCAAGAAGACCAACCCGTTCTCTCGGGCGCCGATAATGTCCTCATGAGAGAGCAGCTTAAGAATCTCCGTTGGCGGCGATAACCTTTCCCCCCGCACACGAACTTGCCCGTGAATGCGTGGCAAAGAACTTCAAAGGGTGCTGAGGGTTGGTCCGAGAAACTTCGGTCAGTTGCTGCCCGGCCCCCGCGCAGGACGGATTTGGCTTACCACGCTGCAATGTTTGCGGTGTCAGCGACGAGTCGCTCGACCTATGGCCGTTGAGTGCTGGCAGTACGCGAATCCCGATGGGAGGCGGTTGGAGAGTATGTCAGTGCGTGGGGTAGAATAAATGACCTTTGCTTTCAATACTCAGCCCGGAATGCCCAACACACCAGCTTGTGATTGCCTCTGTCTGCGGTGGTAAATGATTGACGGGGTCGTAGTTGGCGGTTTAATTTTAATACAGTTTTACACCAAGAAAGAAGATCAGATATGACCATCAATCTTACCGAATTGAGAGACGAACCACTGGGAAAGCACCCCAGTCAGGCGCAGTTGTTTGTCGCTTTACTGTCGGTGCTACCGGACGACCGAGCAAGACGTTGTGCGCCGACTGACGAGAGCTGTTTCACGTTCGACGTCGACGGCCTTAGCGACGAGGCGCTGGACCCACGCGCTCATCGAGCTCATTTTGTGCTGTCGGTGAGCGATGGTGCTGCGACTGATGCTACCACGGTGCATGACCGACGCAGCCGCAAGTGGCAGCGATTCGAAATCCCATTTGATGCACAGATAATGGCCCGGTGCGGTGCTGGTTCTCAGAACCAGTTTTGATCCCGCCCGGGTCATGATTCCGGATAGTTTATCTAATAATTTCTGGTGCCAAATTAAGCCTTAGAGCTTTTGTTACGTACTGCCATGCCCAGATAAAGCTGCTGGTCCGTGCCGTCAGTCCGCGTAGCCCACCATGGTGCCACTGGTGCCACCTACAGACGTACTCTCGCAGCCGATTGATATCGGCTGTTTGCTCATGAAGCTGATGAGAACGTTCTATCAGGCGGGTTAGACTGACCGGCGAGGGTTCGATTCCTTTCACCCGCGCCAGCTGAACTGGCCTCTTGGAAATTTGTGGATTGGTTCACTCCTGATCTTGTCTTTTTCAGCAGTTAATCAGTATTATGATCATAATGCTGATTAACTGGAAGGCTTCGCCCCATGACCACAAAACCAATTCTCATTGCAGGGGGTGGCATTGGCGGGCTGTCGGCTGCGCTCGGGCTCGCAGGTAAGGGTTTTGACGTTGTCGTCTTTGAGAAGGCCTCGAAGTTTGGCGAGATCGGTGCGGGCATCCAGCTGGGGCCGAATGCGTTTCATGCGTTTGACTATTTGGGGGTCGGCGATTGGGCGCGGGAAAAAGCCGTCTATGTCGATTATCTGCGGCTCATGGATGCGGTGGATGGAGAATTGATTCTCGACATTCCACTCGATGCAGCGTTTCGCGAACGTTTTGGCAATCCCTATGCGGTGGTTCATCGCGGAGATCTGCACGGGGTGCTTTTGAAGGGGTGTGAAGAAAGCCCCCACATAAAACTGCAGGTCAGCAGCGAGGTCGTTTCCTATCAACAGGATGGCGCGGGGGTTCGGGTGCAGCTCGCCAATGGAAAGACTCATGACGGGGTGGCGCTGATCGGCGCGGATGGCTTGCGCTCCCATGTGCGTGCCCAGCTTGTCGGGGACGGCGCACCGCGGGTGTCGGGACATTCCACGTTTCGGGCGGTCATCCCGACAGAGAAAATGCCGGAGGATCTGCGCTGGAACGCGGCGGCCCTCTGGGCTGGTCCGAAATGCCATATCGTCCATTACCCGCTCTCGGGCTGGAAATATTTCAATCTCGTTGTGACCACCCATGATGATGCGCCCGAAGCGGTGACGGGACAGCCCGTGGCACGGGACGAGGTGCGGCGGCATTTCACCCATATCAGCGAGAAAATCCGCCGGGTGATCGAAACCGGGGATGACTGGAAGCTCTGGGTTCTGTGTGACCGGGACCCGATCGACACCTGGGTCGAGGGCCATGTCGCCCTGCTTGGGGATGCTGCCCATCCGACCCTCCAGTACTACGCTCAGGGGGCCTGCATGGCCCTGGAGGACTCGGTCTGCCTGTCCCATCTGCTCGACCGCCACCGGGATGATCTGCATGCCGGGCTGGTTGCCTATCAGGAGGCCCGTGTGGTGCGGACGGCACGGGTCCAACTGGGCTCACGTGCCATCGGCGATCACGTTAATCATCCCGAAGGGGTGCATGCGCGGGTTCGAAACGAAATCCTGCGGTCATACTCTGTCGAGGATTGTTATGACCGTATTGACTGGCTCTATGGACATCACGGCCTGTCCGGCCTGGAGGGTTGAGCCAATGTCTCAGGCTGATGTGCCCGAACGCGGCGTCTTTGCTGACGTTCAGACGACGCCCGGCCATCTGTTGCGGCGGTTTCAGCAAATCGCGGTCTCGATGTTTCTCAAAGAATGCCGGGATCTCGACCTGACGCCTTTGCAATTTGCCACATTGGCCGCGCTTTCGGCGGCACCGCCGTTGGATCAGGCGACGCTCGGCGGGATGGTGGCCCTTGATCGCACCACCATCGGCGTGGTTGTGCGCAAACTGGAAGAACGTGGATTGGTGACGCGCACCACATCGGCTGCGGACCGGCGTGCGAAGTTGATTCAGATGACCCCTGAAGGCGCAGCTGTTCTCCAGGCGGCCGTGCCGCATGTGGCGCGTGTGCAGGACCATCTTTTGGCGCCGCTGGACGAAACCGAGCGCGCCCAGCTCGTCGCGTTGATGCGCCGGGTTGTCGTCGCCCATAACGAGGAAAGCCGCGCACCGCTTCGTGTTTGACCGATTTGCACGCTATACTTTCGCGGCAACGACATAAAACAAGGAGAGCATGATGCGCACGATCGACATTTCTCCCGAGGACATGGAAAAGCGCGTGTCGCGGTTTCAGGACCTCAAGCCGCTGCACGCGGCGGCGACCCTCGACATGCCCCAGGAAGCCAAGGACGTGATTTATTCCCGCGAACTTCTGTCCGTGATCGGACTGGAGGGTGCTGCGGACACGCCGGTCAATCAGGGTGCGCCCATTCAGGGCGCGGGCGGGATCACCATGACCCACGCCAAATGCCCACCGGGCACGGGCCCCTCTCTGCATGCCCATCAACAGACTTACGAGACCTTCACCGTCCTGCGCGGACGTTTCGAAGTGACCTGGAACGATGACGGCGCGCATCGGGTCGAACTTGATGAGTTCGATACGATTTCGGTGCCGCCGGGTGTTTGTCGGGCATTTCGGAATATTGGGGAAGAAGAGGGTTTGCTGCAGGTCGTGATCAGTGGCGGCGTGCACGATATGACCGATATCGATTTTCCGAAGGGCACGGCCGAACAGCTCGCCGCGTTCGGTGATGATGTGGTCCGGCAATTCGAGGAACGCGGCATGACCTTTACGGCAGGCAAAGACGCCGCCTGACGGTTTGAATGAACGATTTCGATCCGGCGGGAATGTGCCCAGAAATTGACCCTGATCAAGGCGCCTCGTGCCAATCCATCTGATGGTTGAACCCAACCAACGGATGGAGGTCCCAAATGTCCTATCAAACGATTTGTGCCGGTTTTCTTCAGGGTGATCCACGCAATCAGGCGGTGATGGATGCTGCGATCAAGATGGCGCTGGATCAGGGTGCACATCTCACGGGCGTGCATCTGGTCCCGCCATTGAATGTCCCGATCTATGTGGCGGTGCCATTTCCTGACGACCTGATGGCGTCCTATTACGCGGATGCCGAGGCGGAAGGAGAGAAACTGCAGGCGGTCTTTGAGGCCCGATGCGAGAGCGCGGGCGTTGAATCCCGAGAATGGCATGGCGGCGCGCGAACCGTACTGACGGTGCTGGAAGAACTTGCGGCGGTCACCGACCTCTTTGTTCTCGCCCAGCATACTTCGGGGGATTATGACTGGTTGTTGGGGGAAGCGACGCTCTTGCTGGGTGTGCCGATCCTTGCGATTCCGGAAGCTGGAAATTTCGAGACCTTCGGGAAGAATGTGCTGCTCGCATGGGCCCCGCGACGGGAATGCGCCCGCGCTGTTCGGGACGCCATGCCCATCCTCCGTGAGGCCGATCAGGTTGTCGTTCTGCGCGGTGATGTGGCTGATGATGCCCGGGACGTTGGCATCGGTGCCTATCTGTCGCGCCATGGGGTCCGGGCCAGTATCAAACATGTGACAACCGATGAGGTCGCCATCGGCGACGCTATCCTTAACGCAGTCACGGATGAGGGTTGTGACATGATCGTCATGGGGGCCTATGGCCATTCCCGGATCCGGGAAATGACCTTCGGTGGGGCGACACGCAATGTGCTAAAACACATGACCGCCCCAACAATGCTGTCGCATTAGTCGGAGCCCTCACCGCGCGCAGGAAATGATGATCGCACCTGATCAGGAACCCACTGTCAGGTTGCGCCGGACGCTCACGCTGCCGTTGCTCACACTCTATGGAGTGGGGGTGACGGTGGGGGCAGGAATCTATGTCCTGACGGGCAAGGTCATCGGGGTTGCCGGTGTTTTCGCGCCCGTGAGCTTTCTGCTGGCCGCTCTGCTTGCTGGCCTGAGCGCATTGAGTTTTGCCGAACTCGCCGTACGTATGCCGCGTGCGGCGGGGGAAGCTCTTTATGTGCGCGAGGGGCTGGGGTCGTCGGTTCTTGCACTCGTGGTGGGGCTGGCGGTGGTGGCCGCTGGCACCATATCGTCCGCGGCGATCGTTCGCGGCTTTGCCGGTTATGCCCGGGTGCTGGTCGATCTGCCGACATTGCTCCTGATTGTGCTCGTTGTGACCCTGCTTTGCCTGCTCGCGATCTGGGGCATCCGGCAGGCTGTGCTGGTGGCCGCGCTGTTTACGGTGATCGAGGTTGGTGGGTTGCTCCTCATTATCTGGACGGCCCGCGGATCGTTTGCACAGCTAGATGAATGGGTTCTGGAACTGGGCTCAGAGTTTACAGTCGGGCAGTTGTCCCTTATCGGATCTGCGGCCGTGCTTTCGTTTTTTGCATTCATCGGCTTTGAAGACATGGTGAATGTCGCCGAGGAAGTCCGCGATGTGGATCGGACCATGCCGCGCGCGATCATTCTCACCATTGTTGTGACCTCGATGCTCTATGTGGCGATATCCCTGGTCGCGTTGTTGAGTGTCGAGGCGGTTGCGCTGGGCCAGAGTGAGGCCCCGCTCGCCGACCTCTACGCCAGTGTTTCGGGGCGATCATCCCTGCCGATTGTCATTATCGGGTCGCTTGCGATCATCAATGGTGCCTTGATCCAGATTATCATGGGCTCTCGTGTGCTCTATGGACTGGCCAATCAGGGAAACATCCCGGCTGTGTTTGGCTATGTGCACCCGCGTTTCCATACCCCGGTTGTCGCCACGCTGGTAATCGGCGGGATCGTGATGCTTGGATCGGTTCTGTTGCCCCTTGAGGCGCTTGCGCGCCTGGCATCTATCGTGATCATGAGCGTTTTCGCGGTGGTCAATCTATCATTGATTGTGATCAAGCGACGTGATGGAAAACCTGAGACGTCGCAGTTTGAGGTGCCAATCTGGGTTCCCGTGACCGGTGGCCTGAGCAGTGCCGGTTTGGTTGTCTTTCAGGCTCTGGAGTTTCTCGGATTGGCCGGATAAGCGTTTTCGGCCAGCAGTCGGGATCAGGGCATCGGGACGTGGAGTGTCACGACCTTATCGTCTGATGACGTGGATTCATCGGGCAGGATCCGAACGCATTCAACGGGCAGGCGGAAAATATTCCCCTCGGGATCGGACCAACGGTTCTCCAACCAGGTGCTGGAACGAGGCAGTTCTGCGCGGACGCGTGCGCAATTGTCTCGGAGGGCCACTTCAATCAATCCAGCGAGAAGTTCCTGCGCAACCAGCTCTTTTCGGGCGCGGTCCATAATTACGATCTTCCGGGCGGAAAGCAGTCGCGAACCATCAGGCGCGTGGGTCCAGCAGAATGCGGCCATGCCGCGAACGAGGTCGTTGCGGAGTATCAGGATGACGCCCGGTGCGCGCATTTGCGTCGGTTGTGCGGCAGCCAGAGGGATTGCAAACCGCCGCCATTCCTCAAGGGTCAGCGCGTGGTTGGCTTCCCGTGCAAGCGTATAGGCCTGATCAACATAATCATGCGTTAGCGCTTGTGTGTTTGCGTGCTTAGCATTCAACGCGCATCATCCCATGAACCTTTGACTTGGCAAGCATCCTGTCGATGCTGGCGCAGGTTTCATTGATGTGGCTCAATGGGGCTGACTTTATATTGAAAATTGCTAATGTAGTGACAATCTGTAAGGGTTAGAAACGACAAATCGGGTGGGGAAACATGACGGACCGTCAGAGTTACGGAAATGCTCCACATGCACATCATCGGTGTGATCAATGCGATGTACGCCATAAGGCGATGTGCGCGGCTGTAGAAGAGAAGGACAATGACCGTCTCGCCGCGATTGTCTCGCACCGGGATATTAGTCCCGGTCAGGTCATCTTCGAAGAGGGTGAGCCTGCCGAATATGCCTACAATATCTCCAGAGGTGAGGTGCGGCTTTACAAACTTCTGCCCGACGGCCGGCGTCAGATCACAGGGTTCCTCGGGGAGGGAGATTTCCTCGGTCTCGTGACAGATGACACCTATGCCTATGGCGCAGAGGCCATGACGCCTGTTGAGTTGTGCATCATGCGGCTGAGCAATCTGGAGCGCCTGATTGCCGATATACCTCCGGTGCGGGATAAACTCCTAGATATGAGCCGGGATGAACTGGCCGCCGCACAGGAGCAGATGCTTTTGCTGGGGCGCAAGACAGCGCGTGAGAAGCTTCTGTCCTTTCTGCTAAACCGGCTGGATCACAGTGATGTCAAAACATCAGAGGCCAAGATCATTTTGCCGATGTCGCGAACAGACATTGCGGATTATCTGGGGTTGACGATTGAGACGGTGAGCCGAACGTTCACCGCGCTGCGCGAAGAACGCCTGATAGAGTTGCCAGATACGCACACGGTGATGCTCCCGGATCTGGAAGCTGTGCGCGACGCATCCGAAGCGCTTTAGGAAACGATCAGGGCGCTGTCAGGCGTGATTGGCTAATTCGTTGACGGCTTCTTCCGGTTCTCGCGGAAGATTGAGTAGTAGTTGCCGGCAAAAATAAGTCCGGCACCTGCGAGCACGAGCAGCTCCACTGATTCACTGTAAAGCGCGAACCCGACCAGAACGATAAGCGGCAGGCGCATGAAGTCCATGGGCACCACAATGGTCTGGTCGGCCAGCGAGAGCGCTCTTGCTGTGCAGTAATGCGCCGACAAGCCGACCGCGCCGATCACCATCAGCCACAACAATTGCAGTAGGTCCGGCGTGGTCCATTCCAGCGCCGAAAGAACGATGCCAAATGGCAACTGAATCACAGACATATAGAGCAGGATGGTGAGCGGTGAATCCGTTCGGGTCAGGAATTTTGTCAGGGTCAGTGTGATCGCGAACCCGACAGCGGCCCCCAGAACCGCGAAGGCTCCGGGTTCAATGACGGCCAAACCGGGCCGCAGGATGACAAGAATACCGGTAAAGCCCAGGACGAGCGCGACGACCCGCCCTCGATTGAGGCGCTCCCCCAGAAACAGAACCGCCAGAATGGTGGCCCAGATTGGCGTCGTGAACTCGATGGCAAAAACTTCGGCCAGCGGCAACAGGCCGATCCCTGTGATCCAGCCCAACTGCGCGCCAAAATGAACGATGTTGCGCCCGAACTGGGTCCCCAGATGCGCCGTGCGCCAGACCGATGCTCCGGCGCGGATTGCGAAGGGCAGCAGGATGACAAGTGCTCCCAGGCTGCGGAACAACATGATCTGGAAGCTGTGGATTTCGCCGGAAATTTCGCGGACAGCAACAGCCATCAGGGAGAAGGACAGCAGCGTGCCGGTCATCCAGAAGACGGCCTGGATGACCGGCGCCACTGGCGTTTTTTTCACCTTTGGACCGGTTTGGGTCAGGCGAGTTCGTCCACGCCCAGATCGGCAGCGACCTTGGCCAGGTTGATCAGCAAGGGCTCGGGCAAAGGCACGCCATTTGCGGTTCGGTCGGCATAGGCCGCATGCGCGGATTCACCCGGCAAACGAACCCGGTCAACACCACCCATGGTCGGCGAGCCGCGCATCTGTCGGATGACCTCGTCGATCTCGCGTTTGAAATCGGCCGGATCGATGAAGGCTTCGATGTTGATTGCGAGATAGAATTGTCCGGTGTTCGTGACGGAGCTCGGATCAGCATTCATGTCGACCACGTTGCGGCCAAAATTGGCACCGTTGAGAGTGCCGCCCAGAATGCCGAAGATCAGTGCCAGGCCATAGCCCTTGGGTCCGCCAATGGGCAGCAGGAAGCCCGTGTCGGACTTGCTGGCATCGGTCAGTGGGGTTCCGTCCTTGTTGATCATCCAGCCTTCGGGCATTTCCATGCCGCGCTGGGCGTAAACCTTGACCTTGCCGTAGGACGTTACGGTCGTGGCCATGTCGAGGATGATCGCATTCTCTTCATCGCCGGGAATTGAAACAGAAATCGGGTTTGTCGAAAGCAGCATTTCCGTACCACCCCAGGGCGGCAGGTGATTGGCACTGCCGACCGCGACATAAAGCCCGATCATGTTGTGCTCCATCGCCATGTTCGAATAGACCGATGCCGCACCCGCGTGATTGGAGTGATGCAAGCCGACCCAGCCGACACCGGCGGTCTTGGCTTTCTCGATCGCCATGTCGGCGGCTCTTTTGACCACCAGATGGCCCATGCCATTGTCGCCATCCAACAGTGCGGTGGCCGCAAATTCGCGATCGACTTTCATGTTCGGCGTAGGATTGAAGCCGCCTGCCTTCACGCGGCCGATATAGCCGGGGAGGCGGAATATACCGTGGGAATCCTTGCCGAGCATGTCAGCTTCTGCCATCAGATGGGCGACAGTCCTGGCGTCAGTATCGGGCAGACCCACTCCTGCAAAGCACCGTGCCATGAAGGCTTCGATCTGATCGCGTGTGAACCGCTGCATAGGTGTTGCGTCTTCTGGCATTTTGTATTCCCCCAAATCAAAAAGTTCTTATGGGAGCACCATAGACGGAAAACCCGGTGCAGGGGGAGGGGGTGAACGCCTATACTGTGATGACAGGGAGGCACAGAAATGACCATCAATAGTCAGACAGGTTCACTTCAGGCGATTGCCGAGGCGCTGCGTGACGGCTCTGTCTCGGCACGGGCTCTGGCTGAATCCGCGATTGAGAACCATGAGGCTCATGGCGGCAAATTGGCGGCCTACAAGACTTGGGACCCCGACCGACTGCGCGCCGAGGCTGGTGTCGCAGATGACGCGCTGGCTGCCGGAATTGATCTCGGACCGATGCAGGGCATCCCGGTTTCAGTCAAAGACCTTTACGGTGTGCGGGGATATCCGACATTTGCGGGCAGCCCACGTGAGTTGCCGCCAGAATGGCGTCATGAAGGCCCGGTGATCCGGGCGTTGCGGGGACAGCTCGCCACCGTCTCGGGCAAAACACATACGGTGCAGTTCGCTTTCGGGGCGCTCGGCACCAACCCCCATTGGGGCACCCCGCACAATCCATGGGACGCCGATGAACATCGGGCGCCGGGCGGCTCGAGCGCCGGGGCCGGGGTCAGCCTGTGGGAGGGCTCTGCCTTACTGGCGCTTGGTACGGACACAGCAGGCTCGGTGCGTATGCCGGCGAGCATGACCGGGACTGTTGGCGTGAAAACCACGGCCGGCCGCTGGTCGATCGAAGGCATTTCACCTTTGAGCCCAACTCTCGACACCCCCGGCACCCTGACGCGCACCGTGGCCGATGCGGCGCTGGCCTTTTCCGTGATCGACCCTGCGACTGCCGCAGCCCCGGAAACTTTTCTGAATGCGGTTGAAAGTGCTGATGTGGGGGATTTCCGGATTGGCGTGTGCGAAGGATTCTTTGACGACTGTGAGCCAGGTATTGCCGAGGGCGTGCGCGCCGCTCTGGCCGAGCTTGAGGCGGCCGGCGCGCGTTTGGTCGACATCACCATCCCCCATCTTGATGAGGTCGACACGATTTTCCGCACCGGTGGATTGTCTGCCTATGAATTTGCCGGTTTTATTAGCGACGTACTGCCTGATTTCGTCGCTGATCTGGACCCGATGGTGGGATCGCGCTTTGACAAGATGACGGCGATGACCGCGAGTGACTATCTGATCCGCCGTCGTCGGCTTGGAGTGTTGACCCAGGCTGCCCATGCCGCGATTTCTGACGTGCACGCCGTGGTTGGTCCGACCATCCCGATTACCCCGCCCCGTATCGATGATGTGCGCGAGCCTTCGCCCTATATGAAGGCCAATCTGATGGCGGCGCGGAACACCACTGCGGTCAATTTTCTGACCATGTGTGCGGTGACGATACCGGTTGCACTGGATGCGGCCGGGATGCCCGTTGGGCTCCACATCATATGCCCGCAGGGAGAGGATGCGCGGTCGATTGCAATCGCGCGTGCCTTTGAAAAGCAGCTCGGGACGGCCCGGGAACGTCTCGGGCCACCGCCGCTCGGAGTCTAGATACGGACTGCCTTGGCCAGAATTCGTTCCATCGAGCGCAGCACGGGCAGTTCGATCAGCTTGTTGTCGACAACGACGAGACCGGAATCCGCTTCGGCAAAGGCAGCAACCACCTTGCGGGCATAGGCGACCTGTTCGGCGCTGGGCGAGAAAATCTCGTTGATGATGCCGATTTGCTTGGGGTGGATCGAACCTTTGCCTGTGAAGCCAAGGCGTGCGCTGGCTTCGGCCTCCTGGCGCAATCCCGCTTCGTCACCCAGATCGAGCCATGGTACATCGATGACATCAATCCCGGCGCCTGCTGCGGCATGAACGACGCGCGAACGTGCGTACAGCAGTGGTTCCCAGCCGTACTCGCAGCGAAGATCGGCGGCCAGATCGACACCCCCGAACAGCAAGGCATCCACACGGTCGCTTGCCTGTGCAATCTCGTAGGCGGCTTCGAGTCCGGGATTGGTTTCGATAATGATCTGCAATCGGGTTTTGTGACCGGCAGCATCGAGCGCGTCGGCGACCCGCCGGACGTCGTCCGGCTTGTCGACCTTCGGCATCATGAGCGCAGGAGGCGGGGTTTGGGTCGCGAGTACGGCTTTGAGGTCGGCCTCACCTTCGGGTGACCCGAGCACATTGACGCGCACAATCCGTTCCACGCCGTCATCGTCCTGCGGCTCGGAGAAGATGCCCAGCATGTTTTCGCGCGCAATATCCTTGTGCTGCGGTGCCACGCCGTCTTCCAGCTCGACGCAGACGATATCGGCGCCCGACGCGAGCGCTTTTCCGAACATCGAGGGATCGGTGCCGGGTGAAAAAATGAAGCTGCGGCGGGACTGAATGACGGCCATGATTGGATTCCTGTTTCTTGTTCTAGCGTGTGGCTTCAGGGGGAATTGAGTAGGTTCCCGTCGCATGCGCAACCATCTCGTCCAAGCCCTCTGAGTAAAGTGAAACCTCGATGACAGCCAGGCGTTTGCCGAGTTTGAGAACCCGGCATTCGGCAATCATGTCGACGGGTTCGGGTTTGCGCAGGAAGTTGATGTTGAGATTGGTTGTGACAGCGAGCGCGACATTGCCGATCGCGCCCAGCACTGCGGCGTACATGCCGTAGTCGGTCAGGGCCATCATTGCCGGGCCACTGATTGTTCCGCCCGGACGTGTCAGGGAGGCATTGAAGGGAAGCCGCACGCGTGCCGTCCCGTCGCCGATCTCCTCGGCGTGGCAGCCGTTCTCGGTCGCCAGCGGAAGCTCCATGCGGGTGAGCTCGTTGAATTCTTCGATGGAAATACCGGGCATGAATATTCTCGATGGCGACAGGGTAAATGCAATCTAGCGCGACGGGTTTGTGTCGCAAAGTCGCCATGCTAACCTTTGCTCAAGCCCGGGTCGGGCAACTCAATCAAAAAATTTGGGGAGTGTATTCGATGTTGAATGTTGCCGTTGTCGGACTGGGTTGGTGGGGCGCGCATGTCGCTGGAGAACTCAAATCCAGTCGAAAAATCAATGTAATCCGTGGTGTTGAGGTCAAACCGACAGCCGCTATTCGTCGGCTGGCCAAGGACAAGGGTTTCAAGCTGCTGACCGATTATCAGGACGCACTCGATGATCCCGAAGTCGAAGGCGTGATCCTGACGACACCGCATTCCACACACGAAGATCTGGTGCTGCGCGCGGTGAAAGCGAACAAGCAGGTGTTCTGTGAGAAGCCACTTTCGCTGACGGCGGCCAGCGCCAAGCGCATGGTTCGTGCATGCGAGAAAAAGGGCCTTGTTCTCGGCCTTGGGCATGAACGGCGCTACGAGACGGCGATGGAAAAGCTCCTCGAAATGGTCGCAAAGAAGCAGCTTGGTACGGTCCTTGCCGTGGAGGCCAACTTTTCCCATGACAAGTTCAAGCCCATGAAAAAGGACAACTGGCGCGGCAATCCCAAGGATGCGCCAGCAGCTGGTTGGACTGGCATGGGCGTGCATCTGACAGATTTGTTCATCAGCATGTTCGGACCCATCCAGCAAATTCGCGCGATCTCTGATCGCCGTGTTCTGAACTTGCCCAGCGGAGACGTCGCATCCACCCAGTTCACCTTCAAGGACGGAACCATGGGGACGATTAACGTGGTTTCTGCCACGCCGTTCTACGGTCGTCTTACAGTCTTTGGTGACAAAGCCTGGGTGGACATCCACGAGATGGCACATCCCGAGAACCCGGGTGACACGCATATGTATATCGGCACGGCCGACGGCAAACGGACCAAGAAGGTCTACAAGCCACGCGACACGGTGAAGATGAACTTCGAAGCCTGGGCCGATGCGGTCTCCGGCAAGAAGCCTTATCGTTTCACCAATGAGGAGCGGATTGCCAATGTGGCCGTGCTCGAAGCTCTTGCGACTTCGACGAAAACGGGTAAGCCCGAACGCGTGCGCAACTAGCGCGCTCGTGTTGGGATTGTAGACGATGAAATTCGGATTGTTTGGCGGGGCCTCCTCGCGCCGTGGCGGCGTCGCACGCGACAGCACCCAGGGGTACCGGGATTTCATCGACTACATCGTTGAGGCTGAGGATCTTGATTATCACTCGGTCTTTCTTGTGGAGCACCATTTCACCGGGTTCGGGCAGGTTTCAGCCTCGCTCAATTTGCTGACCTATCTGGCCGCGCGCACCCAGCGTATGCGTCTGGGCACAGCCGTGGTTGTCTTGCCCTGGCATAATCCGGTGCTGCTGGCTGAGCAGGCGGCCACGGTGGATTTGCTTTCGGGTGGACGGCTGGATTTTGGGGTTGGCAAAGGCTATCGCGCAAATGAGTTTCACGGCTTTAACGTGAAGGCCGACGAGGCGCAGGAGCTTTTTCTTGAGTCTCTTGATGTCATTCGCCGGGCCTGGAAGTCCGAAGAACGCTTTACCCATATTGGCAAGCACTGGACCTTTCAGGACATTGTGGTCGAGCCGCCGCCAATCCAGCGCCCGCATCCACCGCTTTGGTTGGCTGCAGGCAGTGAAGAGGGCCTGAACTGGGCGGCACAGAATGAGTTCAACTTGTTGCTGGACCAGATCGCGTCCTTTGACACGATCCAGGAACGGTTCGCGACGTATCGTGGCGCCGTCGAGGCGGCGGGCCGGACATTCGATCCGATGAATGTGGCCGTGGCCCGCGCGTTACACATCACCCGCAACGAGACCGAACGCGAAGAGGCCCATCAGCAGCGTTCGCG
This sequence comes from uncultured Alphaproteobacteria bacterium, assembly GCA_943787745.1. Lineage (GTDB taxonomy): Bacteria > Pseudomonadota > Alphaproteobacteria > UBA6615 > UBA6615 > JABJAG01. Next base: position 56,057 of record CALSNJ010000007.1, read on the forward strand.
TTTGCTGAGCGGAATATCGCGGCTGTCGCGTATTCGTGAGGGCGGTGGCCCGCAATCCACGATGTTGCAATACAACGACACACGGTTGGCGACCGAGGAAGGAGCCCTGATCGGCCCGCCCGAGGAAATCATCGATCGGCTGCAACGGATGCGTGATGGCGGGATCGAATATGTGCTGCTGATCGACATCACCGGCTCACGGGATTCCCTGCGAACCTTCCGCGACGAAGTGATGCCGGCGCTGCAATAGCAGGGATGTCAGAAACACAAAAAAGGGCCGCACGATTGTGCGGCCCTTATCGTTTGTCGGTCTGAGGGTGCGGCTTACTTGGACTTGCCGTTCCAACTGACGACCTTGTTCTTGTGCTCGCCCAGGCCATCGATGCCCATGGTGATGACATCCCCGGGCTTGAGGAATTTCGGCTTCGGCTTCATGCCCAGCCCGACACCCGAAGGCGTACCGGAATAGATCACGTCACCGGGGTGCAGTGTGATCATGTTGCTGAGATAGCTGATGATCTCGGCGCAGGAGAAGATCATGTCCTTGGTGGTTTCTTCCTGCATGCGCTCGCCGTTGACGTCGAGCCAAACATTCAGGCGCTGCGGGTTGGGAACTTCATCCGTTGTCACCAGCCACGGACCGAGCGGACCGAAGGTGTCCGAGCTCTTGCCCTTGACCCATTGTCCGCCGCTTTCGATCTGGTACTTGCGTTCGGACACGTCATTGCCCGCGGCATAACCGGCGACATATTTCAGCGCGTCTTTCTTGCTGACATACTGCGCCTTGCGGCCCATCACGAAGCAAAGCTCGACTTCCCAGTCACCCTTCTTGGCGCCCTTCGGCAGAACGATGCGATCATTCGGGCCGGTGAGCGGGCAGGTCTTGGTGAACAGGATGGGCTCGGACGGAATCTTCATTCCGGCTTCGGCGGCGTGTTTGGCGTAGTTCAGGCCGATGGCGAAAACGCGACGTTCGACAACCGGGGAACCAATGCGCGGACGACCCTTGACCAACGGCAGACGCTTGGGGTCGCGCTTGCGGATGGCAGCGAGGCCACGCGGCGAAAGCACGTCCGGCGTAATGTCGTCGATGACCTTGGACAGGTCGCGGATGTTTCCGTTGTCATCCAGAAGGCCCGGTTTTTCTTTACCGGCAGGTCCGTAGCGCAAAAGTTTCATGGTTCACTCTCCCAATAATTCTGATGAGCTGCACCCGAATGGGCGAGCACGTTCAATCTCGGCGCGAGTTGTAACGCGCTTGAAAGAGCTTGGAAACCGTTCCTTTGGAGCCGAAGCGACGGCCCCGGGGGTGGTGATGGACCCCGGTGGGCTAGCGCAGGCTGTCGAGGTTGAGTTCAACACTGTTGCCGAGCCACATCACGTGGGTGGAGTGGTCGGCAATTGCGTCGCCGGTCTCGGGGTGCAACAGAATTGTCAGGTCGCGTCGGTTGAGCGCGAGCCAGGGAACGAGGCTTGCAAAGAGGTCAGTTTCGAAGGCGACCTGATAGCTCCAGCATGGGTGTGGTCCGACCGGCTTGTCGTGCCAGCGTCCGAGAACGGTGTCGAACTGCGCATCGATTCCGGCGCGCAAGGTTTCAGCATCGGCCTTGGTCTCGGCGTCATAATAGATATGGGCGTGGTAGCCGGAAATTTCGGAGGGAGCGTTCTTCATAGGGAGAAACTAGTTCCTTGTGGCCGCCCGTCAACGATCTTGAGGGCAAATTCTGCAAAATTCTCCCGAACTGCTGTTGACGGCCCGAGAACCGGCTTGGTTTACTTACGCCGACTGCTGCGTGTGGCTTTTGGGCCGGGCGTGTTTCGATCCGTGAATGTTGCTAGGTGATTCAACCACCATTTGCTGCGCGCGCGGGGAGGCGTCCCGGAGACGCGGTCAAGCGGGATGCAGGCGCCAACAGGAGATGCCCCTGTGACAGTCTCTGGCCCGGAACCGGCCATTCTCGACGCGCATCCGCGCGACCGGGATCAGCTTCTAGAACACTTCAACTGGGTACGCGGTGAGACCGAGCGCCTGGCGGCACCGCTGTCGCCAGAAGATCAGGTCGTACAATCCATGCCGGATGCCAGCCCGACCAAGTGGCATCGCGCGCATATGACATGGTTTTTTGAAACCATGGTTCTCTCGCCGTTCCTGACTGACTATGAGCCGCTCGATCCGCATTATACGTTTCTGTTCAATTCCTATTACGACACGGTTGGTGCGCGACACCCGCGCCCGGACCGGGGGCTTCTGACGCGCCCAAGCGCGGATGCCGTCACGGCGTATCGCGGTTATGTCGATACCGGTATGCGGAAATTTATTGCGAATGCGGATGCCGATGTCTGGGCCGAAGCCGCCCCGCTTATTGTTTTGGGTTTGCATCACGAACAGCAGCATCAGGAACTGATCCTGATGGATATTCTGCACGCATTTTCCAGAAATAGCGTCGCACCGGCCTACCAGACCTATCGGGCTGCACCTGCGCGCAAGATGCCAGAGCTGCGCTGGCATGACCACGAGGGTGGCTTGGTCGAGATCGGACATGCGGGCAGCAATTTTGCTTTCGACAATGAAGGCCCGCGCCACAAGGTCCATTTGGAATCGTTTGCGCTGGCGTCACGGCTGGTGACAAACGGCGAGTGGAAAGAGTTTATGGCCGATGGTGGCTATCAGCATCCTGCGCATTGGCTTTCAGATGGCTGGGCGGCCGTCGGGACCGAAGGGTGGACAGCACCTCTTTACTGGCAAGATGTTGATGGTGAATGGATGACCATGTCTCTGTCGGGCTTGCAGCACATTAATGATCAGGCCCCGGTGTGCCATGTTAGCCTGTATGAGGCTGACGCCTATGCCCGCTGGGCTGGGAAACGCTTACCGCGAGAGGCGGAGTGGGAGGCATTTGCTGCACAGCAGGACGTTTCGGGAAACTTCCTCGGGTCTGGGCTTTTGCGCACAACGCCCGCAACGGATGAGGCATCCGAGCAGCCGGAACAGATGTTTGGGGATGTCTGGGAGTGGACACAGAGCCCATATGTTCCATATCCCGGGTTCAAGCCCGTTACGGGCGCCGTCGGTGAGTACAACGGAAAATTTATGGCCAATCAGTTTGTTTTACGCGGCGGTGCCTGCGTGACCCCGGAGGGTCATGCGCGCGCGACCTATCGGAACTTCTTCTATCCACCCATGCGGTGGATGTTCGCGGGTGTACGTCTGGCAGATGACCGATGAGTAGCGCGACACAGGAAGCGCTGGGGCCACTCCATGATTATGTGGAGTATGACCATGCATCCGACAATTTTCGTGACGATGTTCTCCATGGTTTGCGTCAGTCGCCGAAACGATTGCCGAGCAAGTACTTCTATGACGAACGTGGTTCGCAGCTGTTTGACGATATTTGCGAGCTGCCGGAGTACTATCCAACGCGGACGGAGATGGCGCTTTTGCGCACGATCTCTGCGGATGTTGCGGCATTGGTCGGTGAGGGTGCGACGGTCATCGAGTTCGGCAGCGGATCGAGTACGAAAATCCGGATTCTGCTTGATGCGCTCAACGCGCCGGCTGCTTATGTCCCCGTCGATATCTCACGCGAGCATCTTTTGATGTCAGCCAAGGGTCTGGCCGACAGTTATGCAGACCTGCGTGTCGTGCCGGTTTGTGCGGATTATACAAAGCCATTCGATGTTCCAGATATCGAAGGCGAGAAAGTCCGCGCAGGATTTTTCCCGGGTTCCACGATCGGCAACTTCACCCGCAGCGAAGCGGTGTCGTTCCTGCATGCCGCGGCGTTGGATCTGGGGCACAACAATGGTCTGCTGATCGGTGTGGATTTGCGCAAGGATGAGGAGGTCCTTCGCGCGGCTTACAATGATTCAGCAGGCGTGACAGCGGCCTTTAATCTGAACCTTCTTCACCGGATCAACCGGGAGCTTGAGGGGGATTTCGATGTGGAAGCATTCTCACATGACGCACGCTGGGTCCCGGAATACGGACGGATCGAGATGCATCTGGTGAGTGCACGCACGCAGGATGTCAGGGTGGGGGAGGAGACTTTCCACTTCGAGGCCGGTGAGAGTATCCACACCGAGGATTCCCACAAATACGATATTGAAGGGTTCAAAGCGCTCGCCGCAGAAGCTGGCTGGAACAGCATCGAGTGCTGGACCGATTCTGACGCGCTGTTTTCGATCCACCTGCTTCGGGTGGCCTAACGCGCAGCGTTTAAGCTGTGTTCGGAGCCTATTGCGTCACGCAAATGCGCATGGCCGTCTCGGGTCAGGCGTTCGGCAATGCCTCGTTTGATTTGTTGAACCAGCCCCGGGCCTTTGTAGACAAGACCGGTGTAAAGCTGGACGAGCGAGGCACCCGCCCGAATTTTTGTGTAGGCATCCTGATCGCTCATGATGCCACCGACCCCGATCAACGGGATGTCCCCGCCAGTGTGGGCATAAACCTTTCGCAGCATCTCGTTGGCCATTTCAAACAATGGCGCGCCTGAAAGTCCGCCGCGTTGGCTGACATTTTCGCTGCGCAGAGTATCGGGCCGTGCCGTGGTTGTGTTGCACAGTGTCAGGGCATCGATCTTTGCTGTCCGTATGATTTCGAGCAACTCGTAGAGATGCGCGTCTTCAAGGTCCGGAGTAAGTTTCGCAAACATCGCGGGCTTTGCGCCGGATGCTTCACATGCGGTGTTCAATCGGGACAAAAGGTCTTCAAGTGCACGTGGCTCAAGAAAGACCTGCCCATTGGCGGAATTGGGACAGGACACATCAATCGTTAGAAAGTCTGCCGCTGGCGCGAAGTTTTCGACGAGTGAAATGAAATCGAGTGCGGGATCTTCGCTGTCGCTGTTGGCCGCCAGGTTCACACCCAGCGGTGTTGATCCGTCCCGGGCGGCACGCACGCGAGCGAGCACTGCCGCGCATCCTTCGTTGTTGAAGCCCATGCGGTTGATGGCGGCATTGTCCTCGGTCAGCCGAAAAAGCCGTGGTTTCGGGTTGCCAGCTTGCGGGTTCGGTGTGACGCCGCCGATCTCCACGAATCCGCCGCCAAGATGACGTGCGCCAGTAATCGCGACGCCGTTCTTGTCAAAGCCGGCCGAGACCGCGACCGGATTGGCGAAGTGCAGGCCGCAGATATCCTGTGCAAGGACGGGGAAGTCGTCGGCGCGTTCATGGGGACCCAGCCCGGCGGACAATCCGCGCAAAGCTATGGCGTGGCCGGTCTCAGCCGGGAGGAGGCGCAACGCAGCGCTGCCGAATTGATGAAATGTGCTCAAGTCAAAATGAAACTAGCGCAGCAGCCTTCGCAGGCAAAGCCGCAAGTCGAAAAAGTCACGACTCTCCGGCACCACGCGTCACGGTCAGCGGCTTGATCTTTGCGTTCAGGGCCTGCTCGGCGCGTTCGATTTCCTCAGGCCGCAGTCGGGAGATCAGTTCGTCTCGCAGTTCGGATGCATAGTTGTTTCCCTGGATCGCCGCGAGAGATGCAAAGATATAAGCTTCGATATAGTCACGCTCGATACCTCGACCCCGGGCAAGAGCGCGCGCGAGACGCAGCTGCGCGCGCGCGTCGGATTTTTCGCCTGCCCGCATCCACCATCGCACGGCTTCTGCGTGATCGGGCCGCCCGTTGACCCCGTAATGGAAGAGGTCGCCCAGCCGAATTTCGGCATCGACAAGACCCGTTTCTGCAGCTTTTCTGATCCAGTCATAGCCCTTGTCCGGATTGTACTCCCCAGCCAGGCCGGACATCATCGTGTTGCCAAGAAGCAGTTGGGCGTTGGGATGGCCATTTGCCGCCGCCTGACGCAACCACTCGGCTGCCCGCTCGGGATTGGCGGTCACAATTTCATTGGTCAGTAGAATTTTTGCACCGAGATATTGTGCATCCTCGTTTCCGTCATCGGCTGCGACGGTCAGCCACTTCAGAGCAAGGGGGCCGTCTTTGACGGTGCCGTCACCAAAGTAGAATTGGCGACCGAGTAGATAGGCGGCATCAGCATAGCCCTGCTCGGCGGATAAACGGTAGAGAATATGCGCTTCGGTAGCATCCTGTCCGCCACCAATTCCTTCTTCAAACATTCGGCCGAGAACGGCTTGCGACGGCGGGTAATTCGAGGAGGCCGATTTTTCGAACCAATCACGGGCAAGTTCGGGGTCTTCATCGACGCCTTCGCCAAGCAGATACATCGTGCCCAGAAGCCATTGCGCGGCCGGGTTGCCACGTTGTGCATCAGGTTCGGCTGCAGCTCTTGCCGCTGTGTAATCCCGGGCTATGTATTTTTCAAAGGCATCACTAAATCCTGCTGAAGCAGAACCGGCGGCCACAATCAGCAAAATGAGAGTGGCAAAAACCAAATCGACTGCGCGCAGCAACCCTGCGTCGTGTCGGCGATACCGAAACATCAAACAGCCTCCCCAGGCCGCAGCGCATATTGCGCTGCAAAACATACTGCGGCGAGATTACCAAATGTTTGGACGGCGTCTATCAATCTTTTGACCAGTCAACCAATTCGTGAGCGCTGATGTCTCGATCATGCCGCAAGGCCGCTGACAAAGTCAGTGACAGTGCGCACAGCGAGTTCAAGATTTCCCGTCTCGGTCTGGCCGGATCGTTTTCTGGGTACAAAGGAATGATCGCCGTCGGGTATCCAGGAAATTGTCACGGGATCAGCCAGACCATATCCGGCGACATCTTCCGGGGTGCCGAATGGGTCACGATCGCCCTGGACGATCAGCGTGGGGCGCTTTGCTGCCTGTAGCGGTTCCAGTCGTGTCTTTTCAGGCTTACCGGGGGGGTGGAAGGGGTATCCCAGGCACACCACGGCACTGATGCGAGGCTGATGTTGCGTCTCGGCAGCAAGCATGGCCGCGCTGCGCCCACCCATGGATTTTCCGCCGATCAGCAGAGGGGTTTTGGTTTCACCGATTTCGTCGAGAACGTCGAGCCAGCGGTTCAGCAGGGTTGGTATGCGTTCTGGTCCCCGGCGTATTCCATCGATCCGACGTTTGGCCATATAAGCGAATTCAAACCGCACCACACGCAGTCCATCGGCGGCCAAGCCTGCTGCGATGGTGTTCATGTAGGGGGTGTCCATTGGCGCACCTGCGCCATGCGCCAGAATGATCGTCGCCCTTGAATTCTTGGGGCCGTCGATCAGCATAGCCGTTCACCTAGTCGTGCGGGGTCAACTGCACCACAGAACTTTTGTTGATGAGGTGCACGGTTCCGCCTTCGTCGACAAATGGAAAGAATGGCTCGGGAGAATTCATCACGTCCTGGATACGGGACGTTGCCTCCACAAAAACCTGACCGCGAAACTGCGTCCCATCCTGCAACGAAACGTCGGCATGCACGCGCACTTTGGGAACTTTCGGAAAGCGAATGGCCATCGATTTGTCCGTTCCAATTCATCTCTCGCGCACACAATGCGCGCGATGCTCTGCTAAGATGGGCCGCAAACGGTTTAGGAGTGGTAAATGTCTTCATCAGAATTGATCTCCATGAGTGCCCGCGAGGCGGTTTCTCGCCTGAAATCGGGCGAGGTTACACCTCTGGAGCTGATTGATGCGGCCGAAGAGCGCATCGCTGTCGTCGATCCAGCCGTCAACGCGCTTCCCACGCTTTGCATGGATATGGCGCGAGCGGCAGCCAAGTCGATGACGGTGCCTGATGATCCCGGGCCGGGCTGGCTTGGCGGCCTGCCCATCGTGGTGAAAGACGTTACCGATGTGAAGGGGGTCCGCACCACACATGGATCGCCGATCTTTGCCGAAAATATCTCCGAGCGTGATGATATTTCTGTTGAGGTGCTCAAACGCAACGGCGCTATCGTGATCGGCAAATCGAACACGCCGGAATTTGCGGCGGGCGCAAACACCTTCAACGAGGTTTTTGGCAAGACGCTGAACCCATGGAACACAGACATGACCTGCGGTGGTTCTTCGGGTGGGGCAGCGGTTGCTGTGGCGACGGGTATGTCGTGGCTGGCGACCGGAACTGATCTGGGTGGGTCGCTTCGCACACCAGCCAGTTTCTGTTCGGTTGTCGGGTTGCGACCCAGTCCGGGCCGGGTGGCTGCCGGTCCGCAGCGCGATCCGTTCCAGAGTCTGTCCATGAATGGTCCGATTGCGCGGAATGTTTTGGATGTGGCGCTGATGCTGGACGCCGAAGTGGGTGGTGATGCGCGCTTCCCCTTGGCATTGGAAGCGCCTTTGCGATCCTTTCAGGAAGCCGCACTGAATCCGCTGACCCCGCCGCGTATTGGGTTTACCCCGGATTTGGGGATTGGGCCGGTTGATCCTGAAGTGGCCGAAATTTGTCGCGCAGGCGCAACACGCTTTGCAGAAGCGGGCGCCATTGTCGAAGAATCCACACCCGATTTCTCCGGCGCGCTCGATACCTTTCAGACATTGCGTGCATCCGCTTTTGTTGTGAACCGGGCGCCGCTGCTCGAAAAACATCGCGACAAGATGAAGCCGGAAATGATCTGGAATATTGAAAAAGGTATGGCGCAATCCAGTGGTGATTTGTCAATCGCCCTGCGTGAACGCGGTGCGCTTTACCAGCGCGTTGCAGCATGGTTTGAGGATTATGACGTGCTTGCCTGTCCGGCGGCGATCGTCCCGCCTTTTGATGTGGATATGCGCTATGTCGAGCGCGTGGGCGCGTATGAGTTCGCGAACTATGTCGACTGGCTCTACATCACCTTTGCAATCACGCTGACCGGTTGCCCGGCCATATCGGTGCCGATTGGCTTCACCGCGTCCGGCCTGCCTGTTGGTCTTCAGCTGGTCGGTCGTCCGCGCAGCGAGGCTGAACTTCTGAGCTTCGCCGCCCGGCTGGAAGAGATCGTCGATGTTTCACCCGTTGCGCCGATTGATCCGCGTTCCGCCTGAGTTATTTGCTGACGCAAACGCAATGCGTTCAACACAAAAGCGCAGGTAAACCCTTGCGTTTGGGGATATTGCAACGCAACATGTGCTGCATCGCACAATAAATTGAGAGATTTCCATGTCCGTTGACGTTGTTGAGCCTGCGGCGGCTGCCAAGCCGAGTGTTATTGAAGAACTGAGCGGCTATTTCTTCGAGGACCTGAAGGTCGGTATGACAGCTGTTTATGCGCGCACGATCGGTCCGGCTGATTTGGTGATGTTTGCGGGTATTTCGGGTGATACCAATCCCATGCACCTGAACGAGGAATATGCGGGCCAGACCATGTTCGCGGGCACCATCGCCCATGGCATGTTGTGTTCGAGTTTCATTTCAACGGTGGTCGGCACCCGTTTGCCTGGGCCGGGTTGTGTTTACGTCAGCCAGACCTTGAAATTCAAAGCTCCGGTTCGTCCCGGCGATACGGTGACGGCCCGTGCGACAGTGACAGAGCTCGTCCCCGGCAAGAATCGCGCAATTCTGGAGACGATCTGTACGGTTGGTGACAAGGTCGTCATTTCCGGCGAAGCACAGGTATTGGTTCCCCAAAAGAATTCGTAATACACCGCGCGGTCCAGGATCGGACGTGTTTGGCTTGATTGCTGCCCGGCTGGAAGGTACATCGCGCCCATGCGTATTCTCCGACACTTCACCGGTGTGCCCGCGGCCGACAAGGGCGCTGTCATTGCATTGGGAAATTTTGATGGTTTACATCGTGGCCATCAGCATGTGATTGCAACGGCGCGGGACATTGCGCGCGCCGATGGGCGAAAGTTTGGCATCCTGACATTCGAACCACATCCCCGAACCTATTTTGGCAAGGAGAGCGAACCGTTTCGCCTGACACCGTTCCGGATCAAGGTTCGTGAGTTGCAGGCTTTGGGAGCGGATTTGCTTTTCGTGCTTCGCTTTGATGGGTCTATCGCAAAGCGCCCGGCAGATAGTTTTGTCACGGACATCCTGCATGAAGGCATAGGCGCCTCGCATGTTGTTGTGGGCTATGACTTTGCGTTTGGTGCAGGTCGTGAGGGGAATCCCGAATATCTGGCCGCCCGCGCCGAAGAATTGGGGTTTCGCGCGTCTGCTGTGCAGCCGGCACGTGATGAAGTGGAGGAAATATATTCCTCCACCCTGATCCGGAAATATCTCCAGAATGGCCAGCCCCAGCGTGCCGCCGCGTTGCTCGGTCATTTATGGGAGGTTGAGGGCCGTGTTCGCGAAGGGCGCCAGTTGGGCCGAACCATTGGGTTTCCGACGGCGAATGTCGATATGGGGGAATCCATCATTCCCGCGATCGGGGTGTATTCGATTCGCGCAGGCGTTCGGACGGAAACCGGAATTCGCTGGCATGATGGTGTCGCCAATCTTGGCGTGCGCCCGACGGTCGATGGTGACGGTCTCGTGTTGGAGGTCCATCTGTTTGACTTTGAGGGTGATCTCTATGACAGCTATCTGCGTGTCGCGTTTGTTGACTACCTGCGCGCGGAGAAAAAGTTCAATGGGCTGGATGAATTGAAAGCACAAATCGCCGAGGATTCACGACAGGCCCGCGAACTGCATCTTGCGCGCGCGCTCGGCGCGGGTGATTTTGTCGGCGAGGATATGTAAAACCCTGAATGTCCGGCGGTTGCCGCGACGTTCACCTCGCTCTATAAGCCGCCCGATTACTTGGGAACAAAACATGGCCATCGATTACAAGGACACTGTCTTCCTTCCGAAGACCGATTTTCCGATGCGTGCCGGCTTGCCGAAGAAGGAGCCGGAGCTTCTTGCACGCTGGTCGGAGCTCGATCTGTTTGCGCGTCAGCGCGCAGCATCTGCCGGTCGTGAACCGTTCATCCTGCATGACGGTCCACCTTACGCGAATGGTCATCTGCATATTGGCCATGCCCTGAACAAGATCCTGAAAGACGTGATCAATCGGTCACAACAGATGATGGGTCGGGATTCCAACTATGTTCCGGGCTGGGATTGTCATGGCCTGCCGATCGAGTGGAAGATCGAGGAAAAATATCGTGCCGAAGGGCAGAACAAGGACGATGTTCCCATCCTTGAGTTCCGCAATGAGTGCCGGGAGTTTGCCGCGCATTGGGTCGGGGTTCAGTCGGAGGAATTCCAGCGTCTGGGTGTTCTGGGCAACTGGGCTGACCCTTATACAACGATGGCATATCCGGCCGAGGCGCAGATTGCCCGGGAGATTGCCAAGTTTGCGATGAATGGCGGCCTTTATCGTGGTGCGCGTCCGGTGTTGTGGTCTGTGGTTGAAAAGACGGCCTTGGCAGACGCAGAAGTCGAATACGAGGACCACACGTCACCGTCGATCTATGTGCGCTTTCCTGTTGTGCAGGCCGCTGATCCGGCTGTTGAGGGCGCGGCGATCGTCATCTGGACCACGACGCCTTGGACAATCCCGGGCAACCGGGCCATCGCTGTTGGCCCCGAGCTTGATTATGTGCGCATCGCTGTCACCGACGTGACCGAGCACAGCCGTGCGGTTATCGGGGATGAACTGATTCTGTCTGTCGCGCTGCTGGAAGCAGCCTGCAAGGATATGGGTATCGAGGGGCATCGAGAGGTGCTGCGCCTGAAAGGTGATGCTGTCACCGGAACGGTTTGCGCGCATCCCCTGCGTGCCAAGGGCTTTGAGCATGATGTGCCGGTCTATGAGGCTGGGTTCGTGACGACAGAGCAGGGCACGGGGTTCGTCCATATTGCACCCAGCCATGGTGAGGATGACTTCCATCTGGGCCGGGCCCATGGGCTGGCTGTCCCTGATATGGTCGACGGTGACGGCTGCTACTTCGAGCATGTCCCCTTGTTTGCCGGCATGGCCGTCCTGACCTCGGAGGGCAAGGACGGCGAAGCCAATGGCGCGGTGATGAGTGCGCTCGAGGGCGAGAACAGCCTGCTGGGTCGTCGCAAACTGGTTCACTCCTATCCGCATTCCTGGCGCTCAAAGGCGCCATTGATTTTTCGCAACACCTCCCAGTGGTTCATCTCCATGGAGACGAACGATCTGCGCGACAAGGCGCTTAGCGCAATTGCAGAGACCCGGTTTGTGCCGGCACAGGGCCAGACGCGCTTGCGGTCCATGATCGAAAGCCGCCCAGACTGGTGCATCTCGCGTCAGCGCGCCTGGGGCGTTCCCATCCCGGTCTTTGTAAACAAGAAAACCGGTGAAATTCTCCGGGATCAGGCGGTGTTTGACCGGATCGCTGAAGCGTTCGAAGAAGAAGGTGGTGATGCCTGGTTCGCCAGCCCGCCGGCACGTTTCCTTGGTAATGAGTACGATGCCGAGGACTACGAACAGGTGCGCGACATCGTCGACGTCTGGTTCGATTCTGGTTCGACCCACGCCTTCGTTCTGGAAGACCGTGATGATCTGCAATGGCCGGCTTCGCTCTACCTTGAAGGCTCGGACCAGCATCGTGGCTGGTTCCACTCTTCGCTACTGGAATCCTGTGGGACGCGCGGACGTGCGCCCTATGATGCGGTGCTGACCCATGGGTTTGTGATGGCCGAGGATGGCCGGAAGATGTCGAAGTCCCGTGGGACCGATGTGTCCCCACAGGACACCGTTGAGCAATTGGGTGCGGATATCCTGCGCATCTGGGTTGTTGGCTCGGACTATTCCGAAGATCTGCGGGTTGGCCCCGAGATCCTGAAATATCAGGCCGATCTCTACCGTCGTATTCGCAATACGCTGCGGTACTTGCTCGGCAATCTCGATGGGTTCGATGCGGGTGAGCGGGTCGACATCTCCGAGATGCCGGAGCTTGAGCGCTGGGTTTTGCACCGGATCTGGGAAATGGATCAACTGGTTCGCAAAACCACGGATGAATTTGAGTTCCATGAGCAGTGGACAGCGCTGCATAATTTCTGCGCTGTCGAGCTTTCTGCCTTCTTCTTTGATATCCGCAAGGACGCTCTCTATTGCGACGGTGACGATAGTCTTCGCCGCCGCGCTGCGCGGACGGTACTTGATACTCTTTTCTCTCACCTGACGGCCTGGCTCGCACCAATGATGTGTTTCACCGCTGAGGAGGCCTGGCTCGCGCGGGCGGGCGCGGATGATGCCGAAAGTGTCCATTTGCGCACATACCCCGATGTGCCGGATGCATGGCGCGATGATGTGCTGGCTGCGAAATGGGAGAAAATTCGTCGACTGCGTCGCGTCGTGACCGGTGCGCTGGAAATCGAGCGTGCCGAGAAACGTATCGGCTCGAGCCTGCAGGCAGCACCCACTGTCTATGCGGATGCAGACACGATTGCGGCCATGGACGGCGTCGATCTCGCTGAAATCTCAATTACATCAGCGGCGGAACTGGTTGCAGGTGACGTACCTTCGGATGCTTTTACGCTTGATGATATTGAAGGTATTGGTGTTTTGCCTGCTCTGGCAGAAGGTGAAAAATGCGCGCGTTGCTGGCAGGTCCTGCCGGATGTTGGCAGTCACGCCGAAGAAGATATTTGTGGACGGTGCGCAAGTGCCGTGACCAACAAGAAGGAGGCCGCTGCGTAAGGCGGCGATCCATAGATGCCACGCTGGTCCATAATCGTAATCGGGCTTCTGATCGTCATTGATCAGGTGGTGAAGCACTGGATGCTTGCCCTGTTATTCGATCCACCGCGTGTTCTGGAGGTGACCGGGTTTTTCAATCTGGTGCCAGTCTGGAATTCCGGGATAAGCTTCGGTCTGTTTGGGAATTCCAGTGCTTCACGCTGGATACTGGTTGGTCTTGCGCTGGTCATTGTCGTTGTGTTGCTTGTCTGGCTACGCCGCGCCGGAACCGGTGTTGTCGTCTTCGCGCTGGTTCTTGTGGTGGGTGGCGCTCTGAGCAATGTTGTTGATCGTGTCCTTTATGGAGCGGTGATTGATTTTGTGGACATTCATGGCTTTGGGTTTCACTGGCCAGCCTTCAATATCGCCGACATGTCTATTGTGATCGGGACGGCGCTGTTACTTTATGACGGCTTGTTCGGACCCCAGCGTGCGATAAAATAAACTGCCCTCTCGAATCTAAGCGCAAACACGCTATATTGAGGATTGAAATGCTGAAGCGAATGACCTCTCTGATAGAACGCCCGTCTGCGCGCATGCCGCGCGTGTCGCTGGTCGTCCTGACGCTGGCAGCAATATCCCTGTCTGCTTGTGGTGATTCGACGAAGCGCGCTCTGGGTCTTGAACGCACACCGCCTGATGAGTTTGCGGTGGTTCCAAGGGCGCCTCTCTCTCAGCCACCCGATTTTAGTCTGCGTCCCCCGCGTCCGGGTGCCGAGGATCTGACGACCCTTTCGACACGTGAGCAGGCGCGACAGGCTGTGTTTCGCAGTGACGGTGCGACCGGGTCCACATCGGGCAGCACCCGAACCGGTTCGGAGCGGCTACGTTTCGGAAGTGGGCCTGCCACACAGGCTGCACCTCGTGAAGGCGTCACCCGGAACACAACGGGCGAATCGGCGTTGTTGTCACGAGCAGGTGCGCTGGAAACAGACCCCCTGATCCGGAGCCAGATCGATCGCGAAAGTGATGTTCTTGTGGAGGAAAACGAGAACTTCGTTCGCAATCTGCTTGGCCTGAAGCAGGATTCACCAGCCGCCGTTGTTGATGCAGATGCCGAAGCACGGCGAATCCGTGAAGCCCAGGCTCTTGGGGTTCCGCCTTCTGAAGGTGCCGATACCCCGACGATCGAACGCAGTGGCAACAGCCTGCTCAAAATCTTCTAGCGGATTTTCCGCCCTATTTTCTCCGTAAAGTCGCGTGAAAGTGAGCAATAGCTCGCAGGTTCACCCATTGCAGGTGGCCGTCGGCGTGCCATATCTGGTTGCGTAGTTGTTGTCTTGAGAAGGGTGTGTCCGATGAAAACTGGCTCTGCTGTATGGCGCGGAATGCGAATCTGGGTGGTTTCACTTGCCGTTGTTCCCGTACTGGCCCTGCCCGGGCAGGCTCAGGTCTTCAATCCCGCGACCTATGAGCTTGATAACGGCATGCAGGTTGTGGTCGTCGAAAACCACCGTGCGCCGGTCGTGACACATATGGTTTGGTATCGCGCCGGTGCGGCTGATGAACCTGCGGGAAAGTCCGGCATCGCGCATTATCTCGAACATCTCATGTTCAAGGGCACCAAGACGCGGGCACCAGGTGAGTTTTCACAGATTGTTGCCAATCTTGGGGGCCGTGAGAATGCGTTTACCTCGCAGGACTACACGGGCTACTTCCAAACGATCTCGCCTGAGAACCTTGAAACCATGATGGAGCTTGAGGCGGATCGGATGACCGGGCTGGTTTTGACCGATGAAATCATCGAGCCCGAGCGGAAGGTTATCCTTGAAGAACGTCGTTCACGTACAGAGAACAGCCCGCGCGCCCTGCTTTCCGAACAAGTCGGTGCGGCGACCTTTCTGAACCATCCCTATCGATTGCCGGTTATCGGCTGGTCACATGAAATCGAGACCATTTCGCGTGCCGATCTGGAGGCGTTCTATTCGACCTGGTACGCGCCCAATAATGCGGTGCTTGTGGTTTCGGGTGATGTCGATGCCGACGCGGTTTATCAACTCGCCCGCAAATATTACGGGCCGCTTGCGGCGCGTGAACTGCCGGATCGCATTCGCCCGGCTGAGCCCCCTCAGCGTGCGCCGCGTCAGGTGGTGATGAAGGATGCGCGGGTTGAACAACCGTCCTGGTCACGCCGTTATCTCGCGCCGAGCTATACGGCGGGCGCGACAGAACACGCTTACGCGCTGGAAGTGCTGTCCGAGATTATTGGCGGTGGCACCACGGCGCGCATCTACAATTCGATCGTGGTTGAATCGTCTCTCGCCGCATCCGCAGGTGCTTGGTATTCTCCCGGTTCTCTGGACATGACGACATTTGGGTTCTGGTTTTCACCTCGTCCGGGTGTGGAAATCGCTGATGTCGAAACGGCCATCGATCGGGAGATCGACAAGTTGCTTGCCGATGGGGTGACCAAGGATGAACTGGATCGGGCCCAACGCCGTTTGATTGATGGTGCCATCTTTGCTCGCGACAGCGTTTCGGGCCCGGCACGCGTATTTGGGGCCTCTCTGGCCAGCGGACAAACAGTCGAAGATGTTGAGGCCTGGCCGACGCGTATTCAGGCGGTCACTATCGAGCAGATCAACGCCGCAGCGCGGATTGTCTTCAGGGAGAACACATCGACGACCGGTATCTTGTTGCCCGCAGACAAGGGAGACAAGTCATGACCCGGATCACGCTGCGCAGCATGGTTGTGCCGGTCTTTGCTTGCTTGGTTGCGTTTGCGCCCGTTTCCGCGAAGGCGATCGATATTGAGCGCGTGATCAGTGACGACGGTGTGGAATCATGGTTGGTCGAGGATCACTCGCTCCCGATCATTTCGGTGCGTTTCCTTTTTCCCGGTGGTGCTGCAACGGACCCCGAGGATCGTGCTGGTCTGGCCAATATGGTGTCGGGACTGCTTGATGAGGGCGCTGGGGCGTTGGATTCTCAGACATTTCAGCGCCGTCTGTCCGATGAATCGATTTCAATATCCTTCAGCGCATCACGCGATAATTTTGGTGGAAGCCTGAAGGCGCTCACGCGCAATCGTGATGAGGCGTTCGACTTGCTTCGTCTGGCACTGACCGAACCGCGGTTCGATACAGATGCAGTGGAAAGAATTCGATCTCAGATTTTGTCGGGAATCGCAGCCCGGACCAATGATCCGGATACCATCGCCCAGCGCGTGTTTTGGGAGGCGACCTTTCCGGGTCATCCCTACGCACGTCAGCTCCGGGGTACCGCTGAGAGCGTGGCCGCCATAACCGAAGATGATCTTCGGACATTCGTGACGCGACGTTTGGCGCGAAATGAGCTGATCGTTGGTGTTGTGGGAGATATTACAGCAAATGAATTGAAGGTCTTGCTCGACAAGACCTTCGGCGTTCTGCCCGAGCGATCCGAAGCCTTTACCATCCCGAAAGCAGAACCGGCCGCAGCGGGTGAAGTGATCGTTGTGCAGAAGAATAACCCGCAGAGCCGCGTGCTGTTTGGGCAGAAGGGCCTCTACCGCGACGACCCTGAATACTATGCCGCGCTTGTGCTCAATCACATTCTGGGCGGTGGAACCTTTACCTCCCGACTTTATGAGGAAATCCGCGAGAAGCGCGGTCTGGCTTATTCGGTCTTCAGTTATCTTTTGCCCATGGATAGCGCTGCGCTCTGGCTTGGGGGCGCGGGAACAGAAAATTCTGCCGTGTCGGTTTCTATCGAACTGGTGCGCAATCAATGGGCAAATATCAGAGCTTTTGGGGTGACTCAGGATGAACTCGACAAGGCGAAGGCCAATCTCATTGGTTCCTTCGGGCTGCGGTTCGACAACAGTTCCGCAATCGCAGGAATGTTGGTGGCCGTACAGCGGCGTGATTTGGGTATTGAGTACATCAATGAACGCAATGCGTTGATCGAGCAGGTGACCCTCGAGGATGTTAACGGCGTCGCCAAACGTATTCTCGACCCTGACGCTCTGACGGTCGTTGTCGTCGGAGATCCTGAAAACATCAAGGCAACGCGTACGATCCGGGACGACGGATAGGCCCAAGCGCGCATTTCCGCGAATCATCTGGTTTGTCCACAATAGAAAGCGTTGCCGCACAGGTGTGGGACAACGCAAACTGCCCGTCCGCATATTGGACAAACTTCGGCCATGCCAGACATTTATACGCACGATATCCGCGGCTGTTATGCCGACACCGTCGGCGAGGGGGGAGTTTCCCCTGAGTCCATGGAAACGGTCTTCGAAGCAGCTTCGGGGCCCTGGACTCTCATGCGTGGGGCCTTGGCAGAAGATGACTTTCCCCCGCTGACTCTGACAAACCAAAGTGACGATCTGGCGGAAATATCGGATGTCGCGGCGCGCTTGGCTGAATCCTGTGATGTCGTGGCGATCATCGGTGTGGGCGGTTCCAGTCTGGGTGCTGAAGCGCTCACCGCCCTTGCGACCCAGCCTTCTGTGGATTTGCGATTCCTCGACAATCCCGACCCCGAAACTTTGGCGCGTTTCAAGGCTTCGGTTGATCTGGCACGAACGGGCGCGGTGGTGGTTTCGAAGTCGGGGGGAACGGCTGAAACGCTCATCATGGCCATGACGATTGTGCCGGCCCTTGCCGCTGCACGTCCCGCTGAGTCTATGGCGGATTATGTGATTGCAATGGCTGAGCCCGGTGACAATCCGGTGCGACGGTTGGCAACGCACTGGAATATCCCGGTTCTTGATCATGACCCTGAAATCGGCGGGCGGTATTCGGTCTTCAGCGCGGTCGGTCTTTTGCCCGCCGCGCTTGCCGGTCTCGATATCGAAGCCGTGCGGGCTGGTGCGGCTGATGCCATCGACCTCAATACGCGTTCGGAAGATGGCCGTGACGCTCCGGCTGTGCAGGGTGCGGCTGTGTCGATAGAGTTGTTGCGCACGCGAGGGGCACGCATAACAGTCCTGATGCCCTATGCGGATGCCATGTGGCCACTGGCCCGCTGGCACCGCCAGCTCTGGGCCGAGAGTCTGGGCAAGAATGGGCGCGGCACAACGCTGATAGATGCGTTGGGGGCAGTCGACCAGCACAGTCAGCTCCAGCTTTATCTAGATGGTCCTGACGACAAGATGTTCACGATTATCACGCAGCACCTTGGCGGGCGTGGTGATCGCGTTTCGCCGGAACTCGCCGCATTGGCCGGGGCAGACTATCTGGCCGGTCACACGACCGGAGATCTGCTGGGGGCCGAGCAGGAAGCAACGATTGACAGCTTGCTGGAGCACAACCGCCCGGTACGGCGTATGGGTGTATCGCGCGTCGACGAGGCCGCTCTGGGCGCACTGATGGCACATTTCATGCTGGAGACGGTGATGGCCGCGTTCATGCTTGGCGTGGATGCTTTTGATCAGCCCGCAGTGGAGGACGGCAAGAGACTGGCACGACAACGCCTCCTAACAGGCCAAACCGGCCCCAAATCATGACCATACGGCGTCTGCCCGAAACTCTGGTCAATCAGATTGCGGCAGGCGAAGTCATTGAGCGTCCGGCTTCCGCGGTTAAGGAGTTGGTCGAGAACGCTGTCGATGCGGGTGCGCGACAGATTGATGTCGTCCTGCGGGATGGTGGCCGCACTATGATATCCGTGACAGATGATGGTTGCGGCATGAGCCCTGAGGAGCTGTCATTGGCCGTTGAGCGCCATGCGACCTCCAAACTGCCCGATGATGATCTGACCCATATTGCGACCCTGGGGTTTCGTGGTGAGGCCCTGCCATCCATCGGCTCGGTCAGCAGATTGTCGATCGCGTCCCGACCTTTAGGTTCTGATGGCTGGGAAATTCGGGTCGAAGGCGGAAAAATATCGCCGCCGCAACCAGCCGCGCTGACTGGTGGGACCCGCGTCGAGGTGCGGGACTTGTTCTTTGCGACCCCGGCGCGTCTGAAGTTTCTTAAAGCCGAACGAACCGAAATGGATCACGCGGTCAATGCCGTGCAGCGTCTGGCGATGGCCCACCCTGAGGTTGCCTTTTCCATCGGGGACGGGGAACGCACACGCTTCACCTGTACCGTCGAGGGTGGTCTTGCCGGTGATCAGGACGTGCGTCTGCGCCGCCTTGCTGCGGTGATGGGACGTGAGTTTTCTGAAAACGCACTGGCCATCGATGCGGAACGTGAACATGTTCGCCTGACAGGCCATGCCGGTTTGCCGACGCTCAATCGCAACACGACCAAGCACCAGTATCTGTTCGTTAATGGTCGCCCGGTGACAGATCGCTTGCTGACCGGGGCCGTTCGTGGAGCCTATCAGGATTTTCTCGCCCGTGGGCGGCATCCGCTGGTTGCGCTGTTTGTTGAGATTGAGCCCGATCTGGTCGATGTAAATGTTCATCCGGCCAAAGCTGAAGTGCGGTTTCGTGACCCCGGGGTGGTGCGCGGTCTTATTGTCGGGGGTTTGCGCCATGCGCTGGCTGAAGCCGGACATCGGGCTTCAACCAGCGTGGCCGACTCCGCTTTGGGAGCGTTTCGGCACGGTATGGGGGCCGGGGCGGGAACAAGACTGCCGCCATTCTCTTCTTCAGGTTATGGGCGGGGGCCGCTCCCGCAAGGGCTTGCCGAGGTTGCAGCGCAATACCTGGCCCCGCATGACAACGCTGCATCCGGGTTGCCGGGACTGGATGCGGCCCCGATGGGAGCTTCCATGGGTGCGGTCGCAGAAGTTGCCGCAGAGAACATCGACTATCCTCTCGGTGCGGCGCAAGCGCAGGTACACGAGACATATATCGTCGCGCAGACGGGTGACGGGCTGGTGATTGTTGATCAGCATGCCGCCCATGAACGCCTTGTCTATGAACGTATGAAAGCTGCTCTGGCTGAAGGTGGCGTTTCGCGTCAGGGCCTTTTGTTGCCCGAAGTGATTGAACTGGAAGAGGCGGCAGCCGATGCGCTTTCTGACCGTGCGCATGAACTGGCTGAACTCGGTCTGGTGCTCGAAAAATTCGGAACCGGTGCTGTGGTGGTTCGCGAAGTGCCGGCACTTCTCGGTCAGGCAGACATCGCAGGTTTAATCCGTGATCTGGCCGGGGATATCGCCGAGCTGGGTGATGCCCATACGCTCAAGGAGCGTCTGGACGATGTGTGTAGCACCATGGCCTGTCACGGCAGTGTTCGGGCCGGGCGACGTCTCAACCGTGACGAGATGAATGCTCTGCTTCGGGAGATGGAAGTTACGCCACATGCGGGGCAATGCAATCATGGCCGCCCGACTTATGTGGAGTTGAAGATTGCAGATATCGAGCGGCTTTTTGGCCGCCGGTAGAACCGGATTCTGTGATTGGGCCTACCCAGAATAATTCAATAAATACAATGCTGTATCGCCATATGCGCGAGTGTCGATCACGTTGAATGATGTTTCGGGTATGACCGGTGACGAGTGCCGGGTTTCGATAACAAGCAGGGTGGAAGCTCCGATCCAGCCAGCTTCGGCAAGGGCGATGGGGGCATTCGCTGCGATGTCACTGTCATAGGGAGGATCGAGAAAGACCAGATCGCAGGGCACGGTGCGGTTTACGGGTGGATGGAGAACATCGGCACGTTTGATCGTGGCTTGAGACGTAAAATCCAGATTATCAGCCGTATCCTCGATCGTCTCGCGGGCATCGCGATCTGTCTCGAAGAACGTGACATGGGTTGCACCGCGCGACAGCGCCTCAAAGCCAAGTGCGCCAGAGCCGGCGCAGGCATCCAGAACGGTGCTTTCTGCCACGCCGGGTTCGATATGTTGGAGGATATTGAACAGGGCCTCTCGGACCCGCGCGCCAGTTGGACGCGAGACATCGCCGGGCGGTACGTCAATCATGCGCCCACGATGGGTGCCGGCATTGATGCGTATTTTTCCAGCTGGCTGACTCACCCGCGTGGCACCTGATCGCGGATCACCCGCGCCGGAATTTCATACACTTCGCTGCGTGTGAGTTTGCCGAGCTGGAACGGGCCATAAGAGGTTCGAATCAGTCGAGTGACGGTATAGCCGAGATGTTCCATCAGGCGGCGGACTTCGCGGTTCTTGCCTTCGCGCAGGGTGATGTTCACCCACGCGTTGGCACCGACCTGACGTTCCAGTTCGGCCTGGGCCGGACGAAAATGGACACCTTCAATGGTCACGCCGTCTGCGAGGCGCTTGAGACTATTGGCATCAATGCGACCATGCACACGGACCCGATACTGTCGCAGCCAGCCGGTGGAGGGCAGCTCGAGTCGTCGGGCGAGCTCTCCGTCATTGGTCAGCAACAGCAGACCTTCGGAGTTCATATCGAGACGGCCAATGGGCTTGGTGTTGCGCAATTCGGGGGGAAGGTCGCCGAAGACTGTCGGCCGTCCTTCCGGATCATCATGTGTGGTCAGGCGGCCGCGCGGCTTGTGATAACGCCAGAGACGCGGGGCTTCGCGGGCAGGAAGCGGTGTGCCGTCGATTCTGATATCTGCATCGATGGAAACGTTCAGTGCGGGTGAATCGACCTTCTGACCATCCAGCGTGACGCGGCCGGCCTCGATCCAGCGTTCTGCTTCGCGACGTGACGCCACACCGGCACGTGCGATGACTTTTGCGATCCGTTCGCCTTTGGGAGTGTCGTCATTCATGAGGTGATTCAGGCTGCTTTGATGAAGGCGTTGAAAATCGCGGCATCGCCAGATGAGACACCGTATTCTGGGTGCCACTGGACGCCAATGCAGAATTTACGCCCGACGGCTTCGATCCCCTCAATCACGCCATCGGGTGCAACGGCATTGATCAGCACACCCTCAGGTTCCCCCTTGGCAGCCTGATGATGGGCGCTGTTCACATCCAGCCGGTCAGTTCCAACGATCCGGTAAAGCAGTGTGTTGGGCTTCACTGCCACGCTGTGTCCGGGTTCGTCCCTTGGGTTGGGTTGTTCATGGGCCAGCGCTTCGGGGACTTCGTCGGGGATATGCTGAATGAGCTCGCCACCCAGAACCACGTGCAGAAGTTGCTGTCCGCCGCAAATCCCGAGAACGGGCATGTCGCGTTCCATGGCGCCCCGGGTGACCGCAAGTTCGAAGGCCGTGCGGCGATCCTTTGTGATCACGGTCGGATGGCGTTCGCCGGCGCCGAACAGGGCCGGGTCCACATCAAAGGCGCCGCCGGTAACCACCAGACCGTCAATCAGGTTGAGATACGCCTCGGCCTGCTCGGGTTCATGGGGCAGCGGCAAAGGGAGCCCGCCCGCTGCGGCAACCGCATCTGCGTAGTTTTCACGCAGTGCGTACCAGGGAAGGTTCGAGTAGCCGCCGGGCTCTTCGGAATCGAGGGTGATGCCAATTACAGGTCTTGTCATGGGCGCAATCTACGCCGGTCACCTGCGCCGTTGCAATTTTGCTGATGACGGGGCACCGTTTGGCGATGGATGACATAAACCATATGGCCCGGGCGCTCGCAGAAGCGCGCGCGGCGACCGATTATGGGGAGGTGCCCGTCGGCGCTGTGGTCGTTGAGGCAACGACGGGTCGTGTGCTTGCGGTCGCGGCCAATCGGGTCGAGCAGGACCGGGACCCAACCGCCCATGCAGAAATTCTTGCGATCCGCGCGGCAGCCCGTGAATTGCGCACGCCGCGCCTCACCGAATGCGACCTCTATGTGACACTGGAGCCCTGTGCCATGTGTGCACAGGCGATCGCCTTCGCACGTATTCGCCGGGTGATTTTTGGCGCTTATGACCCGAAGGGCGGCGGTGTCGAACACGGTGCGCGAATATTCACACAGCCGACCTGTCATCACGCACCGGAAATTATCGGTGGTCTGGAAGAGGGCGCGAGTGGTGCGCTCCTGAGGGAGTTTTTCTCCGGACTTCGTTAGGCCGATTGTTCCCACATTTCGCGCAAAGCTGTCTCGAATTGGCGTGCGAATGCTGCCGCGTCGCTCAGCGGCGAAGATTGCACACGGTTGCGCAATGTCTGGCGCAAGTCCTTGAGTCGCGCGGTGTCTGCTGCAAGCGTCTTTGCAATCTCGACAAACCCAGAAATGTCCGGAGCGACCAGTTCATCCAGACCAATGCGATGGAGCAAACTGGCGCTGACCCGGCTTGCGTGCCGGTCCCCGGTGCGCGTGATCACGGGCACCCCCATCCAAAGCGCTTCGCAAGTGGTTGTCGTGCCCGAATAGGGCCATGTATCGAGTGCGACATCGCAGCGTGCATAGGCTGCAAGATGATCGGCCGGGTCGGCAAACCAGCCTGCCACTTCAATCCGATCGCTGTTGATGCCCAGTGCGTTGAAGTCATGAAGACATCTGGTCCGTGTCCCGGGATCGGCCAGCGCATTGGCTTTCAGGTAAAGCCGGGAGTCCGGAATGGCGTTTAACACCTCCGACCAAGCCACAACCGTGTCTGAAGAAACCTTGGTCCAATTGTTGAAAGACCCGAAGGTCACGAACCCGTTCTGCAGGCAGGGCGGTGACGCAACCGCACCAGCATCGGCAGGGGCTTGGTAACACAGGAAACCGTCCGGCATTCGGATGCGTGTCTCGGTATAGAATGCGTCGTCTGCGCCCACCGGGTCGGCAATGGGGTCCGTCAGGCGAAAATCCATAGCCTCGACCGCCGTGGTGTTGGGGTAGCCCAGCCATGTTGCCTGTACCGGCGCGCACCGGGCTGCAAAGGCCGCCATGCGGTTGCCTCGGGTGTGACCGGACAGATCAATCAGGATGTCGATCGCATCATCCCGTATGCGTCGGGTGAGCGCGGCATCAGTCATACCCACGATATTTACCCAGTTGTCGGCGAGTTCGCGCAGGCGCCTGGTCGTCTCGTCGCTGCGTGCCACATTGGCGTAGCAGGTGATCTCGAACAGGTTCCGGTCGATGTTTTCGAGCAGGGGCGCAAGAAAGAATGCGACCGAGTGTCGTCGGAAATCAGCGGATACGAATCCGATGCGTAGCGGCCGGTCCCGAGCGCGATCCCGTTCATCGCCTTCAAAGGGTTCAATGTCGATTGCCGGTGCGGCGAACGTCTGATGTTGCGCAAAAACCCGGGCGGGTTCGAAGGCGCGGTAATTGTACATCATCAACAGGTTTGAGGCGGCCGTTGTGTTTTCTGCATCCTGATCGAGCACATGCAGAAATTCCTGCTCTGCCTTTTCGATCAATCCCTGTTTGAGAAAGCTGACTCCAAGATTATTGCGCGCAACGGCGTAGTCGGGGCGTTGGGCGAGTGCGTTTTCATAGAGATCTGTGGCTTCGCTGAGCCGTCCCTGGCCCTCGAGAACCCATCCGAGGTCGTTGAGGCCGGTCGGGTTCTCAGGTTCGAGGTCCAGGGCGTGTTCGAGAGTAGCTTGGGCTTCAGTCAGTCGGTTCTGCTCGCGTAACACCACGCCAAGCACACGCAGCGCATCAGCGCTGTCCTTGTCGTTCGACAGGACCATACGTGTCTGTTTCTCAGCTTCAGCGAATTGACCCGTGCAACGCAAAGCATTGGCAAGGTTGAGGTGAACGCCGGGGTCATCCGACCCGTGGGTGAGCGCCGTTTCAAAACACGCGATGGCCTCCCGGTAGCGTCCGTCTTCCAGGCACAGGTAGCCAAGATGCTCGTGCGCTTCGCGAAGGGTCGGCGCAAGCTTGAGTGCGCGCCGCAGGCAGGCTTCGGCCGCCGCGATGTCCCCCTGTTTCATCAGGATTGCACCCATATTGGAGTGTGTTCCGGCGAATTCCGGCGCGAGATCGGCGGCTTTTCTCAGGGCGTCGAGCGCGTCCTGGTCGCGTCCATTGTCGCTCAGCAAATTGCCAAGATTGTTCCAGGCACCTGCAAAATTCGGCTGGTGTTCAATCGCCGTCCGATAGGCTGATTCCGCCCCGTTCAGGTCACCCTGCGCCTTGAGAAGATTGCCAAGATTGTTGTGTGCATCATGCAGACTCGGCTGCAGTTCGATCGCGCGGCGAAGTGCATCTTCGGCGGCCTCAGCGCGCCCGAGTGTGACGAGAACCTGTCCGTAATTGGCCCGTATCTCGCCATGATCAGGCGCTATTTTCACGGCCCGCGCAAGGCGTTTGGCGCCGTCAGCGGGGCGCCCGATCTGGGCGAGCAGAATGCCGGAAAAATGAAGGGCATCTGGCTGATTGGGGTAAGCCGACAGCACCTTGTCGTAGAGCGGCCCGGCATCTTGCGGACGTCCTGCCTGATGATAGGCGAGCGCCTGCCGCAGCAATTTCTCGGCCTCGTCCGGGGGCAATTTGGGCGCGGTTCGGGGACCTGCCTGACTGCGGCGTTCCTTGCGATTCATGACTCGGCTGGGCTAATCAGGTTGCACCGCTTTTCAACCGGCGGCGTTTGCACAGTCTACCGGGCGCGCCGCCAGCTTGGCCAACCGAAATGACTGAATCACGAATTATCTGGATCGCCTCCTATCCCAAGTCCGGGAACACCTGGGTGCGCTTCCTTCTGGCCAATATGCTGTTTGGTCATGTGAAAACCTCCGCTGATATCGAGGCCATGGTGCCCGATGTTCATCGCGCTGATGAAATCAAGGCGCAATATCATGTCGGTGGCACAGTATTTCTGAAGACCCATTGGGCCCTGCAAGACAAAATGCCCCAGCGCGAGAAGACGGCGGCAGCGATCCACATTGTACGGCACCCGCTCGATGTTCTGCGCTCCCACATTGACTATATGGGGCTGGCCGAGGACGACGCCAAACGTGGATTGTTCATCGATGCCTTTGTTGCCTCGGGCGGGGCGCCCGCCTGGCAGAAGCGTGGCTATGGCAGTTGGATATCAAATCTCCATAGCTGGTACGGCGCACGGCAAAGTTTTCCGATGCTGAATATGAAGTACGAGGATGTGAAGGCCGACCCGGCGGCTGCAGTTCAACGGATCGCAACCTTCTTTCAGCTTGAACCCGATGCCTCGGAGGTCATGCGCATTGTGGATGCCTCATCCTTCGAGCGGATGCGTGAACTTGAAGTGGCCGAGATTCAGTCGGGTGCAGAGGGCTTCTTTCAGACAGAGCGCGGGCACTCAAATGACCCCAATTTCCGGTTCATGCGTGCCGGGTCAATTGGCGGCTACCGGGATTTCATGTCGGGACCACAGTTGGCCGCAGCCAAAGACCGGTTTGGCGAGATCGCGGAGCAACTCGGATATGAACTTTAGCGGTTGATCGCCCGCCACCCGATGTCGCGGCGGCAGAACCCATCCGGCCAGTCGATGGCATCGACGGCCTTGTAGGCATTCTGCTGGGCCTCTGCGATCGTGGGGGCATAGGCCGTCACGTTGAGGACGCGTCCGCCTGTGGCGAGAATTTTATCACCCTCGGCTTTTGTGCCTGCATGAAACACCATGGCACCGGTTTCTGCGACTGTGTCGAGACCTTTGATTTCGGTACCTTTTTCGTAGCTGCCGGGATATCCGTTCGCCGCCAGAACCACGGTCAATGCGGTATCATCCATCCAGCGCAGATCGAAGCTTTCGAGCATGCCATCGCAGGACGCGACCAATGCGGGCACGATATCCGAACGCAAACGCATCATCAGGACCTGGCATTCCGGGTCACCGAAGCGAACATTGTATTCCAGCAGCTTCGGCCCGTCCTTGGTGAGCATCAGTCCGGCATAGAGCACACCCGTATAGGGACAACCATCCGCCGCCATGCCGCGCACGGTCGGCATGATGATGTTTTCCATGACTTCAGCTTCGAGTTCTTCGGTCAGGGACGGCGCAGGTGAATAGGCACCCATGCCGCCTGTATTTGGACCGGTGTCACCTTCACCCACTGCCTTGTGGTCCTGTGCTCCGGCAAGTGGGAGCGCATGGGTGCCGTCCACAAGGGCAAAGAAGGACAGTTCTTCGCCATCCAGGAATTCCTCAATGACCAGTTCAGCACCTGCATCCCCGAAAGCATTGTCGGTCATGGCTTGATCGACGGCGGAAAGCGCTTCGTCGACGGTTTGTGCAACTGTGACGCCTTTGCCGGCCGCAAGCCCGTCAGCTTTCACCACAATCGGTGCGCCCTGTTCGCGGATATAGGCCTTTGCGGCCTCGGCATCGGTGAACCGGCCATAGGCGGCGGACGCGATCCCGTGGCGTGCACAGAGGTCTTTCATGAAGCCTTTGGAGCCTTCGAGCATGGCGGCATTGGCTCGGGGGCCGAAGGCGCGCATGTTTTCGGCTTCCAGTCGATCTACAAGACCCAGCACCAGCGGTCCTTCCGGGCCGACAACCACCAGATCGATATCCTTATCTTTGGCAAACGCGACGAGTCCATCGACGTCATCCGCGCCAATCGCGACACATTCGGCGTCCTGCGCGATTCCGGCATTTCCCGGCGCGCAATAGAGCTTGTCACAGAGTGGCGACCCGGCGATCGCCCAGCATAATGCGTGTTCGCGGCCACCGCCGCCGACGACCAGAATGCGCATATTGAAAAGTCCTTCGCTGGGTCCTTCGTTTCCGGGCCGGCACTTTGTATCATGCTTGCGATTCGATGAACCAGACAGCCTGCGATACCATTAGACCATGACCGACAATTTGCATGACGATCTTCTGAGCGACCCGGTGGGCGACAACCAGCCACCGGTGGTTTCTGTCTCGGAACTGAGCGGCGACGTCAAACGCACGGTCGAAGACAAATTTGCATATGTCCGTGTACGGGGCGAAGTCTCCGGCTTCAAACGTGCCGCCTCCGGCCATCTTTATATGGCCCTCAAAGATGCGGACGCCGTGATCGATGCGGTCTGCTGGAAAGGCACGGCGGGCAAGCTGGACATGCAGCCCGAGGACGGACTGGAAGTGATCGCGACAGGTCGCATCACGACTTACGCGGCGCGTTCCAAATACCAGCTGGTCATAGACCGGATTGAGGTGGCCGGGGAGGGCGCGCTCCTCAAGATGATTGAGGAGCGGCGCAAGCGTCTGGCCGCAGAAGGTCTGTTCGACGCTGACCGAAAGCGGCAGATCCCGTTTCTGCCCGAGGTGATCGGCGTGGTGACATCGCCGACGGGCGCGGTGATTCGGGATATCCTGCATCGCCTCGAAGATCGTTTTCCACGTCATGTGTTGCTCTGGCCAGTGGTCGTGCAGGGCACAACGGCAGCCGCGCAGGTGACAGCAGCCATTGAGGGCTTCAACCGGATCGCCCCGGGTGGCGCGGTGCCGCGACCTGATCTGCTCATTGTTGCGCGCGGCGGCGGTTCACTTGAGGACCTGATGGCGTTCAACGAGGAAAACGTCGTCCGGGCGGCTGCGGGGAGTGATATCCCGCTGATCTCTGCCGTCGGCCATGAGACCGACACGACGCTCATCGATTTTGCATCCGACCGTCGTGCGCCCACACCGACGGCGGCGGCGGAAATGGCGGTGCCGGTTCGCGCGGACCTGATCGCACAAGTGTCCGAGGATGAAGCACGGCTGACTGGGGGCATGACGCGTTTGTTGCGGGGGCGATCTCAGGAGGTAACAGCGTTGGGGCGAGGCTTGCCTGCTCCGCGCCGAATTCTGGAAACAGCGATGCAGCGTGTTGATGACTGGGCCGAACGACTTGGTCCGGGGCTTGTCCGCATGTTGCAGACGAAGCGCGAAGCGGTGGCCAATCAGGGCCACCAGCTCGTCAAACCGGATCAGTATGTGGACTCCAAACGTCGTCAACTCGACACGCTGGTCGCGCAATTGTCTTCGGCAAAGGCGGGCAGCGAAGCTGGAATCAAACGGGACCTGCGGGACGTTGGTTCGTTTGCCGGTCGACTTGCGCAGGCGCAACTGAGATTGCGCACCACTGCCGCTCAGCAGCTCGAATCACTGGCTGGTTTGCTGGAAAGCTATTCCTATAAGGGTGTTCTCGATCGCGGATTTGTTTTGGTGCGGGACGCCGCGGGGGCGCCGGTGTTGTCTGCCGAGGCCTTGTCACCTGGCGATGGCATCGCGCTGACGTTTCGCGATGACGGGCAGGTCGGTGCAACGGTCGAGAATGTTGGGACCGGAGAAGGCTCCCCCAGACCTGCCGCAAAGAGGCCGGTCCGGGCAAAACCGAAGAAGAAGCCCATATCCGATGGTGATGATGATCCGCAGGGGTCACTGCTTTGAGACAGTTTTGTCTGGCGTTTCTTTTGACGATGCTCGCAACGGTTCCGGTGCAGGCGCTGGACCTTGATGGTCCGCTGGTTCAGGGCGCATTGCGGATTGGAACGGTTGAGGCCGGCACATCGGTGATCGTAGATGAAACAGCCGTTCGGGTGTCGCCCCGGACAGGAAAATTTGTTTTCGGAGTTGGCCGTGATCGGACCAAACCGATTCGGATTGTTGTTTCAGGGACCGATGGCGTTTCGGAAGCCTTCATGCTGGCTGTCACTGTGCGCAAATTCGATATTGAACGGATTGACGGTTTGCCACCGCGCAAGGTTTCGCCAAACACCGCGGATATGGATCGGATTCGCCGAGAAGGTCGGCTGATCTCGGCGGCACGCGCCCGGGATTCCGAACTGACACATGCATTGGCCGGGTTCCGTTGGCCGATGACGGGGCGGATCAGCGGTCGTTATGGGAACCAGCGGATTCTCAATGGAAAACCGCGCCGGGCGCATCTGGGGGTTGATATTGCCGCGCCAACCGGCACCCCTGTCGGGGCCTCCGCGGCGGGTGTTGTGTCGCTGGCAGAGCCGGATATGTTTTTTACCGGAGGAACGGTCGCGATAGATCACGGCCATGGGGTCACTTCGATCTATTCCCATTTGGCGAGTATCGCGGTTCCGGTCGGGAAACAGGTTGATGTGGGAGAGATGATTGGGACCGTGGGTTCGACGGGGCGTTCGACCGGTCCGCATCTCGACTGGCGGATCAACTGGTTTGATCTTCGCCTTGACCCCGAACTGATTGCCGGGCCGATGCCGGTGCGGGGAAACTAGGCGAGTCTGTTTTTCAGGAATGTTGTGACGGCTGCAGGGTCGTCCCATTCGAGGGTTACCGAGACGGTTTGCACCATCTCCCGTGCATCGGCAGGTAAGCGGACGAGGTCCTTGTCCGTGGTCACCGGGATTGCTTGCAGTGCCGCTGCTTCTTCGCAAAGCGCCATAATTTGCTCGGGTCGATAAGGCCTGTGATCCGCAAAGGCGTGTTGACCGACAATCTCGCAGCCGATTTCTGTGAGCGTGTCGAAGAATTTTTGCGGCCGCCCGATTCCGGCGAAGGCCAAAACCCTCTGTCCTGAGAGAGTTTGTGCCTCGGGACCGGGTACAAGGCGGGCTTTTAAGATTGGTGTGCCGTTGTGGATTTGTGCCGTTGCATTGGTCTTGTCGTCGCCGACCAAAACAATCGCATCCGCACGCAAAAGGCCGTTTCGGACGGTTTCTCGCAATGGACCGGCGGGCATCACGCGACCATTGCCGAAACCGGTTGCGCCGTCGACGACCAGAAGCGCGATGTTCTTGGCGAGAGACGGGTTCTGAAAGCCGTCATCCATGATCACAATTTTGGCGCCACCCGTCTCGGCGGCGCGGGCGCCTTTTGGTCGATCTCGTGAAACCCATGTCGGTGCGGCGTGTGCAAGCAGCAGCGCTTCGTCGCCGACATCACGTGCGGTGTGATGGCTGGGGTCGACACGCAGTGGCCCGGTCTCCCTGCCGCCATAGCCGCGTGTCAGGAAGGCAATATCGTCTGTCCTCAGTATCTCAGCGAGCGCAAGTGCCACAGGGGTTTTTCCGGCACCACCGGCAACCAGATTGCCGACGCAGATGATTTTTGCATCGACCGTTTGGCTGGTGCGTGCCGCGCGGCTGATGCGTCCTGCAAGATCGTAGAGCGCTGCCGCCGGAGTCAGCAGGGAAGCCGATGTTGTGCCCTTCCGGAACCAGAATTCGGGCGCCTTCATGTCTGGCCTGCCACGGCTTTTGCAAGAAGCGGCTGCAGGCGTTGCATGGTTGTGTCCAGAACGGCCTGATTTCGCGACGCTGCGGCTTCGGCGGCCTGGTTCATGGTCTCAAGTTTTTCCCGGTTCCCCAGAAGTTCGGCCACGGCCAGGGTCAATTCCTCCCGGTTGGCGACCTCCCGGCTTGCACCCGCGGCACCGAGAT
Source organism: uncultured Alphaproteobacteria bacterium (assembly GCA_943787745.1). Taxonomy (GTDB): domain Bacteria; phylum Pseudomonadota; class Alphaproteobacteria; order UBA6615; family UBA6615; genus JABJAG01. The sequence goes on from CALSNJ010000007.1 coordinate 87,562, forward strand.
CACTTGTGATGGACTGGAAGTTATCGACATGGGGCCCATGTAGAACAGCACAGCCCAGTTGCGCGGCTTCGAGCATGTTCTGGCCGCCATGGGGGATCAATGATCCGCCGACAAAGGCGAGCGGGCTGACCCGATAGAGCTGGCCGAGCAGTCCCGTGGCGTCCACAAGATAGATATCGGTGTCTGCGGTGATTTTGTCTCCGCGGGAATGCCGGGCAACGATCAGGCCGCTGCGCTTGAGAGATTGCTCTACTTCGTCTCTACGCTGGGGATGGCGTGGTGCCAGCAGGGTCAGGAGGCCCGGCAGTCGGTCTGCAAGCGCGCTGTGTACCTCACCAGCGATATCTTCCTCTGTCCTGTGCGTGCTTGCAGCAAGCCACACCGGGCGCTCCCCGATTGCTTCCTGAAGGATGATCAATTCGGCGGCGGTCGCGGGTAATGGGGCCGCGGCAAGTTTGAGATTTCCGGTTACAGACACATGCGGGGCGCCGAGGTCCCGCAGGCGTTCTGCGATGGATTCATCCTGTGCGAGAATGGTATCGAAGGCCGAGAGCAGTTCGCGCGCCAGCGCCGGCGCGCGGTGCCAACCCTTATGGGATTTTGCGGACATTCGCGCGTTGATCAGGGCGAGTGGAATGTTGCGACGATGCGATTCAAGAACGAGGTTGGGCCAGAGTTCGGACTCAACCCATAAGCCTGCGCCGGGCTTCCAGTAGTCGAGAAATTGCCGGACCCACCCGATCCGGTCGACGGGTACATATTGATGGATCGCGCGCTGCGGAAGCCGGTCACTCATCATCTGGGCAGAGGTGACCGTGCCTGTCGTCATCAGGATGTTCAGGTCTGGGGTGGTCCGGAGAATACGGTCGATCAAGGCGAGAACAGACTGTGCTTCACCAATGCTGGCGGCATGAATCCAGACCAACGGTCCGCGTGGCCGCTCTATGGAAGGAATGCCGCGCCGTTCATCGACGCGGTTCGGTTCTTCCTTGCCGCGCATCGTGCGTTGCTGGATCAGCAATTCGATAAACGGGAGGGCAACGGTTGTCGTCGCGCGGTAGAGGGCGGCAGACAGAGTGTGTCCGCGAGACGTCATTCTGGGGTTAGCCGCACTCATACCTTCGCGCGTTCGGCGGCCGCTCCGTCGTCCTGACCAACATCGTCACCGGTTTCTGGTGTCGTGTCCTCGGTGGGAGTGCGGAACTGCAAGCGGCTGAGCCTTGCATAAAGGCCGTCCTGTTTTTGCAGGCTGTCATGGGTGCCGGTCTCCACGATGGCGCCACCATCCATGACCAAAATGCTGTCTGCATTCATCACGGTTGCAAGCCTGTGGGCGATGACAAGTGTGGTGCGGCCTTCGGTCAGGCGGTCGAGTGCGACCTGAACCTGTTGCTCGGACGCAGCATCCAGTGCGCTCGTGGCTTCGTCGAGAAGCAGGATCGGCGCGTCTTTGAGCATGGCCCGTGCGATGGCGATCCGCTGGCGTTCACCGCCGGAAAGCTTCAGGCCTCGATCCCCGACAAGGGTCTCGTAACCCTCGGGCAGGTCGGAAATGAAGTCATGCGCGGCAGCCGCTTTGGCCGCGGCGAGGACTTCGTCGTCGCTGGCATCGGGTCGGCCGAAGCGGATATTGGCCGCAGCCGTATCATTAAACAGGGTCACTTCCTGACTGACCAGCGCGATGCTGTCGCGCAGGCTGCCGATGGTTACGTTGCGAATTTCCTGACCGTCGATCACCACTGAGCCGGAATCCGCGTCGTAAAACCGAAGCAGCATATTCATGACGGTGGATTTGCCTGCGCCACTGGGGCCAACCAGCGCAATGGTGTGTCCGGCCTGCACATCGAAGCTCACATCATTGAGCGCGGATTTCCCGTCTTCATAGGCAAAGCTCAAATTGCGGAAGGATACGGCCCCGCCGGATACGACCAATGGCTTGGCATCGGGTTGGTCAAAGATTTCCGGGTCTTCGTCGATCAGATCGAAGCTTCGTTTGACCGCGGCAAGACCTTCCTGAAGGGCTGCATTCAGATTTCCCAAACTGCGGATCGGCTGGTAGGCGAGAATGACGGCTGACAGGAAGCCGACGAACTCACCAAGGGTTCCCGTCCCGTCAATGATGCGCCAGCCGCCATATGCCAGAACGGCGGCAACAGAGACCCCGCCCAGAGTTTCGAGAATCGGATAGGTCCGTGCCCGACCCTTTACGGTTTTCATCACCAGATAATAAATCTGGTCGAACAGGTCGTTGGCCCGTTCCTGTTCATAGGGTTCCATGCGGTAGGATTTGATCAGGCGGATACCGGAAAAGGCCTGCTCGAGATTGGAGGTCAGATCTCCCATCCCGCTTTGTGCGTTCGTCGAGGCGCGCCGCAGGCGTCGCCCAATCCGGATGATAGGCCGTCCGGCAATCGGATATGTCACGATCACGAGTAGAGTCAGCAGCCAGTCCAGATAAAACATCATGCCGACCAGCGCGAGCGCGGTCGCGAGATCGCGCGCCATCGCGGTCATGGTGCGTGACAGCGCGTCACGCATCAGGTTCACGTCATTGGTGAATCGGGATATCAGTTTGCCGGTCGAATTCAGATGATGCATGTGCATGTCGGCGCGCATCAGATGCGCAAACATCGCTTTCTGGATTGCATTGATCACCCGCAATGCGACGGACTGGCTGAGGACACTTTGGCCGTAGGAGGCCAGGCCCTTGAAAAAGGTCACCAGAATGATGGCCAGCGGCATCATCCAGATAACATCGGCGTTCTTGGCTTCGAGCATGTTGACCGAGACCTCGATCAGCTTTGGGTAAGCTGCCGAGGCGGCCGCCACCACAAGCATAAGCGAGACCGCCGCGATGATTCGCGGCAGATGTTGACGCATCCAGTCGCGCCAAAGACGGCGCATCAGATAGCCAGTTGTTTCCTTACCCGTATGCTGCATGTCGCGGCCCGGTCTGCCTCCAGATGTTGCGGCGGGATGGAGCCACAGGCACCGTCCCCAACGCAAGTTTAACATGCGCGGTTCAATGTCGCTTTTGCTTGTGTACGGTGGTTGTTCGACGCGCGCCAAGAATGATACAGCTTGGCCTATGGCCATTGCAGAATCCTCACCCGCCGCGGCTGCCGAATCGGACGCCACGGGAACCTTGTTGCATCGAAGTTGCCCGAATTGCGGCAACGACAACGCACAAACCCCCGCGCTCGCGTATTCGTGGGAGCACTGGGTCCTGCGTGAATGTGCCAAATGCAGTTTTGTATATCTCGAAAACCCGCCTGATTACGCAGATTTTGCCGTCGCCTTTGCCTGGGAACGCAATCATGGCGATCGCAGCAAACGCATGAAGACTGAGTATCCGGTTTCCCATGCTGTTTCGAAGGGCTGGCGGAAGTTCTATCGCGCTGTGGTCAAGAAGCCGGACAAGCTGGCCAATCGCATCAACAAATGGGTGCCGCCAGGGGTCGTGATTGATGTTGGTTGCGGGAACGCGGACCGACTTCTGGTTTTGCCAGACCATTATGAGACTTGTGGGATCGAAATCTCCGAGGGACTGGCCCACGAAGCGCAGGAGCTTTTGGCCGCGCGCGGTGGGTCGATTATCAACGCGCCTGCGGTTGAGGGTTTGGCTAGTTTTCCGACCGGCAAGGCGACCGGCGTTCTGATGCGGTCCTTCCTGGAGCATGAGCACAAGCCGATCGAATTGCTGACCCACGCCGAACGTGTGCTGCAACCTGGTGGTATTGCCATTATCAAGGTGCCGAACTTCGCCAGTATCAATCGCCGGGTCATGGGCTCACGGTGGTGCGGGTTCCGGTTCCCCGGGCACGTCAACCACTTTACGCCGGCGAGCCTGCGCGCGATGGTCGAGGATGCCGGGTTTGGTGTGATGAGTTTCAACGCGCTCGACCGGTTTTTCCTGAGCGACAATATGTGGTTGGTCGCCCGCAAGGACTGACGACCCAAACCGATCGCCATTCCGAGGGAGGACAGATCATGGCGCGCATCGAACCGATTTCCCGTGAGGACATGGACGACGCCCAGGCCCGCGTCCACGACGCCGCCAAGGCGGCCGGCAATCCCGGTTGCTGGACCCTTCACGGCCTATATCCGGATTCCCTGAGCTCTACGAAAATGCGCAGGGTATGCGCACCGCCCTCGGGCACGCGCCGCTGAGCGAGCGCGAGCGCCAGATCGTCTACCTCATGGTCGCCCGGCACTGGAACGCCCGCTTATCCCTGGTTTGCGCAGGCCCGCAACGGCCTGAAGATCGGGCTCGACCGGAGCATCATCGATGCCATCAATGCGCGCGAGAGACCTGCTCTGACTGATCCACGTGAACAGACCTGTCATGCGGTCGCGCACGAACTTTTGACGTCACAGCGGCTCAGCGACGAGTCCTATGCCGCAGCAAGGGACGTGATGGGGGAAACCGATCTTGTTGCCCTCGTCGTCGCGACGGGGCAGTTCATGATGACCTGCTGCACAGCCAATGCATTCGATGTGGTGCCACCTGCGGACGAACCGGTTCCCTTGCTAGGCTGATCGGATTTCAGGCGGCTCCGCCGTCGCCCGGCATGATCGGGGCCAGATACGACACGAACAATTCGGCGCAGCGCGCCCAGGAAAAGCCAAGCGCGTGCTCCCGGCATTTTCCCGGATTGGCTTTTTCGAGAGCCATCTCCACGGCATATCCCAGATCTTCGCTCAGGCATCCCGGCCCGTCATGACCGACAACATCCAGCGGCCCGGGGACTGGATAGGCGGCCACGGGAATGCCGCTGGCCAGAGCCTCGAGCAGCACCAGGCCAAAGGTATCGGTCCGGCTGGGAAAGACGAAGACATCGGCTGCGGCGAAATGCCGGGCGAGGGTTTCGCCATGTTGCTCGCTGGCAAAGATCACATCGGGAAACCTCGCTTCCAGCTCACGCCGCTGGGGACCATCGCCCACAACCATCTTGGTGCCCGGAGTCTCAAGTTCCAGAAAGGCCGAGATGTTCTTCTCGACGGCCACCCGCCCGGTGTAGAGCTGAATCGGGCGCGGCAATGAGTCGAAGGAATCCGGCCATTCGTCATGGGGCCGCGGGCGGAACAGCTCGGTGTCCACCCCGCGTGTCCATTCGACGGTATTATCGAAGCCCCAGCCACGCAGTTCGCGATCAATGGTTCGGGTGGCGACCATTACCCGTTCCGCGCGGCCATGAAAGCGCCGCAATCCAGGCATAGGTCCAGGCCACGGGGATGCGGGCACGGGCTTGTATGTACTCGGGAAACTTCGTGTGAAAGGACGTCGTCAGCGGCCAGTTTTGGGCGCGGCAGATGCTTTGTGCAGCTTGTCCCAGCGGTCCTTCCGTCGCGATGTGTATCGCATCGGGTGCGAATTCGCTGATCAGCGCGTGCATGCGTGGTTTGGGGCGCAGGGCGAGCCGGATTTCCGGGTAGGTTGGGCAGGGAATCGTGCGGAACAGATCGGGGGTCACCGTGAGCACGTCGTGCCCGCCTGCGCGCATGTGATTGACGACGGTGCTGAGCGTCCGCACGACACCGTTGACTTGGGGGAACCAGGCATCGGTGACAAGCACGACTTTCATGCCGCTACCGCAATGCCAGTGAAAGCTGGCGGATATCGGCCCAGTTCACGATCTCGAGCTCACCATTGCGGTGCTCGACCAGCGCGGTGCAACTCTCGACCCAGTCGCCGTCATTGCAATAGAGCACACCGTCAAAATCGCGCATTTCGGCGTGGTGAATATGCCCGCAGACAACACCGTCAACGCCGCGTTTGCGGGCTTCGTCCGCGACAATCTCCTCATATTTGCTGACATATTGCACCGCGTTCTTGACGCGGTATTTGAGAAAGGCGGAGAGCGACCAGTAGCGGAAACCGAGCAGGCGCCGTACCGAATTGAACCAGTAATTGATCGACTGGACGGTGTTGTATGCCCAGTCGCCCAGCAGGGCGAGCCAGCGGGCATAGCGCATGACAGCATCGAACTGGTCGCCATGAGTGATCCAGAGTCGACGGCCATCCGCGGTCGTGTGATAGGCCTCGGGTTTCAGGGTCACGCCCCCGAATACCATGCCGGTATAGTCACGCAGCATCTCGTCGTGATTGCCCGGGATGTAAACGACACGCGTCCCCTTGCGTGCCTTGCGCAGCAGCTTTTGAACAACGTCATTGTGGGATTGCGGGCAGTACCAGGATTTTCGCAAGCGCCAGCCATCGACAATGTCACCGACCAGGTAAAGACTGTCGGATTCGGTGTGCCGGAGAAAGTCCAGGAGGTGCTCGGCTTTGCACCCGCGTGTGCCCAGATGGATGTCGGAAATCCAGATTGCACGATAATGGTGAGCCAAGGTTTCGCCGCTCATGACAGACCTGAGTGTTGATGTCCTGACCCCTACATAGACGAATGCAATGCTGATTAGAAACAAAATATTGTAGTAAAAACAATAACTTATGTAATATATGGGTCATGAAAATGTCATGCGCCCGTAACGCGTTGGGTGTTTGTGGGTTGTTTCCGGAGTGGTCATGAAAAACTGTCTTGTCATCTTCAATCCGACAGCAGGTCCGCGGCGCCTGCGGCGTTTGCGTGACGTGCTCGGGTTGCTGCGTGCGCGTGGGGTTGAGGTCACGGTCTGTGAAACATTCGCGCCCCGCGACGGCGAACGGATCGCCCGGGAGGCACGCGGATATCATGTGATCGTGGCGGCCGGTGGTGACGGGACTATCAACGAGGTCGTGAACGGAATTCACGCGCGGGACGATGGCTGCAATCTGGGGGTTGTGCCGCTGGGGACCGCCAATGTGCTGGCCCGTGAGCTGGGCATTGATAGCCGTTCTCCCGAAGCGATCGTGAATGCGATTATGGCCCAGACACCGCGAATGGCCTCACTGGGTCTGGCGAACGGGCGCGGGTTTTCCATGATGGCCGGGGTCGGTTTCGATGCTCATGTGGTGGCCAATGTGAACACAAGGGTCAAACGCGTGATCGGCAAGTTTGCTTATGTTGTTGCTTCATTGATCGAGCTCGTGCGGTATCGCGCGCGAACATATCGGGTTGAAATCGGCGGACGTACGGAAATTGCATCATCGGTCGTTGTGGCCAATGGCCGTCTTTATGGTGGACCATATATCATAGCATCCCGGGCATCATTAGATGACGACCAGTTCCAAGTTTGCCTTTTTCGGCGGACCGGTCGCTGGAATGCAATGCGCTATATGTGGGGACTCGTCAGCGGGCGACTGACGCGCTTTCCGGATTTTGACATTATCACAGCAAGATATCTGCAAATCACGGCTGGCGAACTTTGTTCTGCCCGGGAGCCAGTTCAGGGGGATGGCGATGTTATGACCATCTTGCCGGTTGAACTTGAGGTGCGTGAAATCGGTATTCCGGTGATGCGACCAGTCTGACTGGGCTCAGCCGCCGCCCGCGACGGTCATGCCGTCAATGCGAACCGTCGGACTGTTGGTGCCATAGCGGAATTCCAGGTCACTGGCCGGTGCCAGCGACCGGTACATATCCTTGAGATTGCCGGCAATGGTCATTTCGGTGACGGGGAAGGTGATCTCCCCGTTCTCGATCCAGAACCCGGACGCGCCACGGCTGTAGTCGCCGGTGACACCGTTCACGCCCATTCCCATGAGGGAGGTGATGTAGAAGCCCGCCTCAATGTCGCTGATCAGGTCTTCCGGCGAAACCTCACCCGCTTCGAGATAGAGATTGGTGGGCCCCGGCGAAGGTGGTCCTGATGTGCCGCGCCCCGCGTGCCCGGTGGTTTCAAGGTCGAGTTGGCGGGCCGAAGACAGATCAAGCAGCCAGGTTGTCAGATGCCCATCCTCGATCAGGGCGCGCTTCTTGTTGGCAACACCTTCGGCATCGAATGGTTTGGAGCGTTGGCCGCGTGGGCGGTGCGGATCATCGATGATGCGGATGCCCGGTGCAAAAATCTGCTTGCCCATGCTGTCCTTGAGAAAACTGGTGCCGCGCGTAATCGAGGGCCCAGCGATCGCCCCGGACAAGTGTCCGAGCAGACCTCCGGCAACGCGCGGATCAAATACAACGGGGATTTGTGACGTCGACATACGGCGCGCACCAAGCCGTGCCACGGCGCGTTCACCGGCACGAATGCCGACGGCGCCCGCGTCTTCCAGATCAGCGCGGTAAACTGCATGGGCGAAATCGTATTCGCCCTCCATATCCGTACCCTCACCGGCAATGACCGAAACACCCACACCGCAATCGGTGCGTGCGTAGTGACCGGCAAACCCGTTGGTTGCGGCAAGCGTGACGCTGCTGTGTCCCCAGCTGGCTTCCGCGCCGTCGGAGTTGGTGATGCCTTCTATCGAGCGTGCCGCATCCTCACAGGCACGTGCCATTTCGATCAGTTCTGCGCTGGCGGGCTCGTCCGGGTCGACCATGTCGAGGTCGGGGATGTCTGTGGCGAGCTGGTCGGGGTCGGCAAGGCCTGTCCACGGGTCGTCGGGCACCATGCCTGCCATATCGACGGCGCGCCCGACGAGTTCGGAAAGGGCTTCATCGGAGAAGTCCGTCGAGGAAACGATCGCCTGTTTTTTTCCGCGGAAGACACGAAGGCCGAGATCAAAACTCTCCTGCCGTTCGAGTTTTTCAATCTCACCCAGACGCTGGGCGTGAGACAGGGAGATCGAGCGAATGAGCACAGCGTCTGCCGCATCCGCGCCACGGGTCTTGGCCTGCGCAACAAGGGAGGCGAGGCGGTCGCGGTCATCCGCGGACTTTGAGTCTGACATAATCGTATTCGCGCCGCCGCGCGCCTTGCTTCTTGGGTTAGAACGAACCGGGCGCGAAGAATTCCACAATCCCGATGATTGATGCCAGGAACAGGACGACCCAGTTCATCACGATACCAGTTGCCCGGTTGAACATTTCGGCATTGCCCATGAGGCCAATGGCATGGAGGCTTCGCCCGATGATCACAATCGCGCCGAGCACTCCCACAATAAGGGGGGAGACCCCGACCATTTCAACCAGTGCCAGAATGATAACGGTGGCCGGGACCCATTCTGAATGATTGGCATGTGCACGGATGCGGCGCTGGAGCTGATCATCCCCATTGTCGCCCCAGGGCATGTTGATCTTGTTGCGATACATGCTGACCCGCAGGCCAAGAACAAGTTTCATCAGCACCAGCAAGGATGAGACGAAGAGCGTAATGATCGGCGCGACGGCGACATCTAATTCCATGATTTCCCCCTTTGTGTTTCAGGATCACAATTCCCGTGATCCCTATTTCCAAATCGGCTTGCCTGAACCCGGCAGGCCCAGATCGTCCCACATTGCCGAAACTTTTTCGACTACGTCTTGATCCATGTCTATTTCCTTGCCCCATTCGCGGGTCGTCTCGGGCGCGATCTTGTTGGTCGCATCCAGACCAGCCTTGCTTCCCAAACTGGAAACAGGCGAGGCGAAGTCAAGATAATCGATGGGGGTGTCTTCGATCAGTGTGATGTCACGGGCCGGGTCCATGCGGGTTGAAACGGCCCACATGACGTCCTTCCAGTCCCGGATGTCGATGTCATCATCCACGACGATGACCCATTTGGTGTACATGAATTGTCGCAGATAAGACCACACGCCCATCATCACGCGCTTGGCATGACCCGGATAGGCCTTCTTCATGGAGACAACCGCAATCCGATAGGAACAGCCCTCGGGCGGCAGCCAGAAATCAGTGATCTCCGGAAATGCCTGCTGAAGGAGCGGCACAAAAACGTCGTTGAGCGCTTCGCCCAGAACTGAAGGCTCGTCAGGCGGTCGGCCGGTGAAGGTCGAGAGATAGATCGGGTCCCGGCGCATGGTGATCGCGCTGACATGAAAGACCGGGAACTGCTCGACGGAGTTGTAGTAGCCGGTGTGATCGCCATAAGGACCTTCGTCACCATACTCATCGAGCGAAACATGTCCCTCGATGACAATCTCGGCGGATGCCGGAACTTTCAGCGGGACTGTCTTGCAGTCGACAAGTTCCAGCCGCTTGCCGCGGAGCAGGCCGGCGAATTGATATTCCGACAATGTGTCAGGCACCGGCGTGACGGCCGCAATGATTGTGCCTGGGTCGGCCCCGATCACAACGGCGGCGGGCAGCGGGTCGGGACGTTCGGATTTCCAGCGTGCATGATGCTGCGCGCCACCACGATGCTTCAGCCAGCGCATATAAGTCGTTTTCGGGCCGGTCACCTGCATACGGTAGATGCCGAGGTTGAACGCATCCTCGCGCTTGCCGTCCGGGTTTGGACCCTGTGTGACGACCAGTGGCCATGTGATCAGCGGAGCTGGCTCGCCGGGCCAGCAGGTCTGGATCGGCAGTTTTGAAAGGTCGATATCATCACCGGTCAGAACCACTTCGTGAACGGGTCCTGAGGACACTTTTTTGGGACGCATCGCCATGACGGTGCGCAGCAGGGGCAGTTTGTCCCAGGCATCGCGCAAGCCGCCTGGCGGCTCGGGCTGGCGCAGGAAAGCCAGGGTTTCGCCGACTTCGCGAAGCTGCTCGGGTTCACGGTCCATGCCCCAGGCGACGCGCTCGACAGTCCCGAACAGATTGACCAGAACGGGGATCGGGTTCGGCTGGCCATCGTCACCGATAACATTCTCAAACAGGACGGCGGGGCCACCTTCGGCCAGCAGGCGGGTCTGAATTTCTGTCATCTCGAGTTTTGTCGACACGGGATGGGAGACGCGGATCAGGCGACCGCTGTCTTCAAGTCTGGTGATAAATTCGCGAAGGCTGGCATATGGCATGGGACTGACTTAGAGCGTTCGCCTGTCCACACGTCAAGACAGGGATCGACTTGCGATGCATCATCGCGGGGTCGAATATGTGCCCATGAACCAAGATCCTTTTGAGACTGATCCCGTGCTGGTCCGTGCCGCAGGCTACCCATACGACATCACAGCGCATTCCTTCACCTTTGTGCGTGGGGCGGAGGCGCCGTTTGATTCCGCATTGCGCGAAGGCCGCCGCCCGGTGATCGGCTATGGCTCGAACCAGTCTCCGTTACGCCTGCGTCAGAAATACGGAACCGACCATGAACCCATCCCGGTGCAACGGGCCTGGTTGTCAGATCATGATGTCGTCTATTCCGCGCATTTTTCGAGCTATGGCTCCTTGCCGGCCGCGTTGCGGCACGTTCCGGGAACCCGCGTCGCTGTTGCCGTGAATTGGCTGAGTGATGCGGAACTTGAAATCATGCATCCTACAGAAGTCGACAGTTATGACTTTGCCCATTTGAACAACCTGGAACTGCAACTCGATGGGGGTGAAGTTCTGGAAAGGGCCTATGCCTATCTCAGTTTTCGTGGCCATGTGGGGGACGCTGGTCGACCGTTTTCCTTGAAGGAGGTCGCGTCTGAAAATCGGCAGTTCCCCGAACTCGGTCAACGCGAAGCTCTCTCGCTGATGCGGGACCGGATCGCACCAGACGATGATTTGGCGCGTTTCGTGCGCGCACATATTACAGATTCGGCGCTGCGCGATGCCCGGGTCGCAGAGCTGGAACGTTTTGCCCTGCCGGTTGCGCATGCTGCTCACGAGGTTGTGGAAATGTAAGCCTGCACTTTGATTTGTGTGTCACGTTTTGTGCGATAAAAATTAACCAACGAGTTAAATATAAGGAAAGACTGATGCCTGCACCTGGAACCTTTCACTGGAACGAACTGACGACGACCGATCTGGAGGGTGCCAAGGCTTTCTATGAGAAAGCAATTGGCTGGGAGTTCGAATCGATGACGATGGCGGATGGCGGCACGTATTACATCGCGAAGGTCGATGGCGCACCTGCAGCCGGGCTGATGGAGCATACGGACAATATGCCTGAGGGAACGCCCTCTCATTGGCGATCCTATATTTCGGTCAAGGATGTGGACGCGACATTGGCAACCGCAGTGATGGCGGGCGGAACACAGATCTACGAAGCTTTTGACATTCCTGGCGTCGGGCGTATTGGCGGTTTCTTCGACCCTCAGGGTGGTGCCATCAATGTGATGACCCCGGCCACGTTTCACTGATCAGACAACGACCCTCCCGGCAATGGCCGCGAGAAAAATGATCAGACCAAAATCGCGGTTGGCACGGAATTTTGTCAGACAGTCCTTGGGGTCATCAAAGTCGATGGTCGCGGTCTGCCAGATGAGATGTGCGACGCCGGCCGCCAGCCCGATCCAAAAGAGCCAGCCGATACCGGCTATCCATGCCGACAGGGATAGCAGCGCCACACAGACAATATAGAACCCTGCGATCCAGGGGCGAGTGTTGGCGCCGAGCAGGCGCGCTGTCGATTTGATCCCGACAAGCGCGTCGTCTTCCTTGTCCTGATGGGCGTAGATCGTGTCGTATCCCAGCGTCCAGAAAAAGCCTGCAGCATAGAGCACCATTGCGGACGGTTCGATCTCTCCACGGACAACGGCCCAACCCAATAACACCCCCCAGTTAAACGTCAGTCCGAGCCAGGCCTGAGGCCACCAGGTGATCCGCTTCATCAGCGGGTACGGCACAATAAGTGCCAGGCTGAGGGCTCCGACGGCCATGGCGAACAAGTTGAATTGGACGAGAATGCCAAAGCTGATGAGCAGCAAGGCAGCCAGAAAAGCGAGGGCGGCGCGAACCCGGATGGCACCCGAGGCCAGCGGGCGGTCGGCGGTACGTGCGACTTTTGAATCGAAATCACGATCAAACAGATCATTGATCACACAACCCGCACCGCGCATCAGGATGGCGCCGATTCCAAACAATGCGACCCAGAGAGGGTTGGGCCAGTTGCCAGGTGGCATGGCCATGGCAAGCGCCCACCATCCCGGCAGCAGCAAGAGCCAGGTTCCGATCGGCCGGTCCAGCCGCATGAGACGTGCATAGGGTCGTGCCCAAGCTGGAACAAATCGATCGAGCCAGTTGCCGCGCGGTATGTCGCTCGCGTTATGATGGGGTGTGTCATTCATGACCAATGCTTAACCCAACAGGCCGCGCGCCCCAATCCGGAAATTCAGATGTCGGACACCAAAGCGAGTTTCACCCGTTTGCGTCTTTATGTAGATGATGATCTGACCACCGGCATGGCGTTGCCTCTCAGCCGGGACCAGAGCCACTATCTGCAGAATGTCATGCGGCGTGGCGAGGGCGACCGGGTCGCGTTGTTCAATGGCCGCGATGGAGAATACTGGGCGCAGATTGTGGCGGCAAAACGCGGAGCGGTCATAGTGGAAGCAGCCGAACAGTTGCGGCCACAAACCCCCGAGCCCGACCTCTGGCTGGCCTTTGCGCCGATCAAACGTGCGGCACTGGCGTTTCTGACGGCGAAAGCGACCGAGCTTGGGGTCTCGAAATTGATCCCGGTTCTCACCGCGCGGACCAACTCCGAACGGGTCAACACCAAACGTTTGCGCGCCAATGCCATAGAAGCCGCGGAGCAATCCGAGCGGTTGAGCGTGCCTGAAATCGCCGAGCCGTTGAAGTTTCAGAAGTTCCTGCGTGACTGGCCGGTTGATCGTCGGTTGTTGGTCGGGGATGAAACCGGGACGGGTCGGCCTGTCGCAGAGATCGCCCGGCAGCTCGCTCAAACGCCTGGTTCTCTGGCTGTCATGACCGGACCGGAGGGCGGCTTTGCACCTGATGAGCTTGACCAACTCGGTGAACTTCCCTTTGTTACATCTATCGGGCTTGGTCCGCGCGTGTTGCGGGCCGATACGGCTGCACTGGCTGCATTGTCCGTTGTTCAGGCGATCGCCGGGGACTGGACGTCCACGCGGTCATAGATTTCGCTGTAATTCGGGGAACTTTCATATGGCAGCTCCATCCTCTGGCGGCGGCCCGGTCATCGAAACCAAACAGCAACTCATCGACTGGATCGCCGAAGGCGAGAAGCCGAAAGAGGATTGGCGGATTGGCACCGAGCACGAGAAATTTGCGTTCCGGCAATCAGACCACAAGACACTTTCCTATGACGGAAAGCCGGGCATTCGTGATTTGCTCGAGGGCTTGCAGCGTTTCGGCTGGGAACCGGTCTACGAGGGTGACAACGTTATTGCGCTGACCGGCGAGAGTGGTGCGAATATTTCGCTGGAGCCGGGTGGGCAGTTCGAGCTGTCCGGTGCGCCTCTCGAGACCCTGCATCAGACCTGCGATGAGGTGCATGAGCATCTGCGACAGCTTCGTGAGGTGAACAGCGAACTCGGCGTGGCCATGATCGGGATGGGTTTTCACCCGACCCTGACACGTGAAGATGCACCCTGGATGCCCAAGGGCCGATACAAGATCATGCGCGATTACATGACCAAAGTCGGCACCATGGGGCATGACATGATGCTGCGCACCTGTACCGTTCAGGTGAACCTCGATTTCTCTGACGAGGCGGATATGGTCCGTAAGATGCGTGTCGGCATGGCGTTGCAGCCCGTCGCGACAGCGCTCTTCGCGAACTCACCTTTTCGGGAAGGACAACCGACGGACTATGTGAGTTTGCGCAGTCATGTCTGGACTGATGTTGACAATGACCGCTCGGGAATTCTGCCATTCGTCTTTGATGACGACTTCGGATATGAGCGCTATGTCGACTATGTCCTCGATACGCCGATGTACTTTGTCTACCGCGATGGCGGTTACATCGATGCCTCTGGGCAATCCTTCCGGGATTTCATGGAAGGAAACCTGCAGGCCCTCCCCGGTGAACGCGCAACCATGGGCGACTGGACGGACCACACGACGACGCTTTTCCCCGAGGTCCGGTTGAAAAAGTTTCTGGAAATGCGCGGTGCCGATGGAGGCCCGTGGCGTCGGGTATGCGCGTTGCCGGCCTTCTGGGTCGGGCTCTTGTATGACTCGACCGCATTGGAGGCAGCCAGCCAGATGATTGCGGATTGGTCTGCCGATGAGGTGATCGACTTGCGCAATGCTGTTCCCAAACATGGTCTTGCTGCGCCATTTCGCAATCGCACGATGCTGGAACTGGCGCGTGAGGCGCTCGAAATTTCCCGGATGGGCCTCAAGAACCGTGCCTTGACCGATTTCTGGGGCCAGGATGAAAGCCATTTCCTGTCTACGCTCGAACAAATCGCAGATAGCGGACTGACGCCTGCCGAGAACAAGCTTGCAGCGTTTGAAGGTCGTTGGGATCGCAATGTCGAACGGGCCTTCGAAGAGTACGCCTGGTAAAAAAACGCCCTCCCCGTTTCCGGAGAGGGCGGCGAGAATTCGACTTCATGTCAACATATATCCGGCTCGCATACGGATATTTGTAGTGACGGGGCTCTCAGGGGTATGGGGAGAGGTGCTTGAGGCCGTCTGGTGTCGGCATGGGGCAAGCATCCCGTCATAGAAGTCTGTCTTCGCAGCCCGAACTATGGGAGGAGCAGGCTGCGCAGCACCGGCCTGCCTAGGGCCGGTTCTGTTCGAATAGGCTTGTCAGAGTCTCCATTGCAGATCCGTTTGTGAGCGCGGATGCATCAAGGCCGGCCTCGGAGAGCACGGCCTCCGGATCTATGTTTTCCATAAGCTCAGCGGGGTTTACCTCACCAAGGAAACTGGTGGCCGATCCAAACAATGAAGAAAAGTCGAACAACATGTCTCTCCTTGTCAGGCTGCGGCGCGCGCAGCTGTGTCTTCAAGGGACTCCAGCTGGTTAGAAATTAATTCGATTTGTTGTTGCACACGAAGCCGCATGCGCTTGAGTGTCTGGAGTTCGCCTGTGTCAGCATGCGGCTGAGTCTGGTCGGCGTGGATATCGGTATCGAGTTCACTGTGCAGCCGGGTCAGGGCGGCAAGGCGGTCCCTCAAAACAGAACGTCGGACGTACATTGTTCTTCCTCAAGCTCACAACTCTTCGTTCACACAAGAGATAGGCCATCATCTGAATTCAATAAAGACAATGAAAGTAGATAGTTTGATAGAATTATCCTATTGATGGGGCTCTATTCAGCGGGACAGTTTTCAGGGTGCGCGAATGCGGGATACATCTATTACTTTGAAGCAGTTGCGCTACCTCGTCGCGCTGGCTGATGCGCGGCACTTCAGAATTGCGGCCGAAGACTGCGGCATCGCGCAGCCTTCTCTCAGCGTGCAAATCCAGAATCTGGAAGATGTCCTCAGCGCCCGGCTTGTGGAACGCCATCGCTCCGGTGTGGTGCTCACACCG
Source organism: uncultured Alphaproteobacteria bacterium (assembly GCA_943787745.1). Taxonomy (GTDB): domain Bacteria; phylum Pseudomonadota; class Alphaproteobacteria; order UBA6615; family UBA6615; genus JABJAG01. The sequence goes on from CALSNJ010000007.1 coordinate 103,727, forward strand.
GTTGGTCGTGAAGTGGTGGCGCGGGCACGGCGTGTGCTGCTCGATGTGCAGGGGATCCTCGATGTGTCCACATCATCTGCGCAAAACCTTGTGGGTACGATCCGTCTTGGCGTGAAGCCAACTTTGGGTCCTTATCTGCTGCCGCGCGTGGTGGAGACGCTGCATCGGCAGAATCCTGAACTCAAACTTTATATTCGCGAGGGCGCCCCGCACGAACTTGAGAGGGAATTAACCCATGGGACCCATGATTTGATTTTGGCACAACTGCCAGTCGTCTCGTCGGAACTGGCAGTGGAAAGGTTGTTCCGTGAACCGGTCTATCTGGCCCTGGCAGCCGAGCATCCGCTTGCCGCGCGGGATGATATCGGGAGCGAAGATCTACAGGGTTTGCCGATCCTCTATCTCACGCCGGACTACCATCTGCACGATCAGGTTCACGCCCTTTGTGAGGAATTTGGTGCGGAGCTGGTGCGCGACTATGAGGGGACGAGTTTGGATGCCCTCCGCCAGATGGTCGCGATGAATATCGGCGCGACCTTCTTGCCGGCTCTTTACGCGCACTCAGAAATCCGGGGAGATGGGGATGTCGTGACCAAGACACTTCGCAATCGTCAGGTTTCGCGCTCGATCGGCCTTGTCTGGCGAAAAGGTGCGGGCCGTGCCCCGGCTTATCAAGCAATCGCGCGGGTCATACGCAAGGTGGTCAGCGAGCAATATCCGATGGTCGTGCGCGAGGGTTAGTTCTCCGCGTCTTCCCTCGGGCCTATCGATCCCGGCTGGGGGACCACAATGCCAGGGATACCAGCACCGCGAAAAAGCTGACCAAAGCAAAGGCAATAAATGTGTCGCGAAAGGCAAGCGCCGTTGCTTGCCCGGCAATGATCCGCCCAAGATAGAGTTTGGCGACAAGCCCTTCTGTCACATTTGGCAGTCCTGCTGTGCCGAGCATGCCACGCACTGTGGCGAGCAATCCCTGAGTTGCAGAATTGGCTTCGGTCTGGGTGGTGGCAAGCAGCTCGCTGAAATATGCGGTGCGGCGTTCAATATAGATCGCCAGAAGGTTGATCCCGAAAGCGCCCCCCATCTGGCGTGTAAAATTGAGCATGCCATTGGCGGTGCCCATTTTCTCAGGAGGGGCTGCCGCCAGACCCGCTTTGGTGACGGGCGGGAACAGCAAGCCTTGTCCGAGCCGACCGACCAGCACGAGCAGGGCGAACGTCCAGAACGCGGTGTTGGCGTCAGTGAAACCCATGATCCAGGTCGAAACGGCAAAAAGAAGAAATCCGCTGGCCAGAACCAGAGAGGGCGGATAACGGTCAGCCAGCCGCCCGCCAAGGGGCAGCATCAATCCCATTGCCAGCCCGCCCGGCACCAAAACCAGGCCGGCTCGCAGCGGTGTGTAGTTCTGGACGATCTGAACGAAGACGGGCTGCAGGTAGAAAGATCCGAACATCGTGGCCCCAACCAGGAATGAGGCCAGACAGGCGAACGCGAACTTGGGGTTTCGCAACAACCGGATGTCAAAAATTGGATCTGCGACGATGAGCTCCCAGAAGATAAATCCGATGAAGCTCCCCAGACCGAGACAAAGTGCACCGACCACGAAGTCGGAGCTCCAGCCTTTGAGCTGACCGTTTGACAAGCCTGTCAGCATTGCTGTGAGGAAGAGGGCCACGAGCAGGAAGCCGAACCAGTCGAGGCGGGATTTTGTCGCATTGCGATCGCGACCGGGAAACACGGCCGAGGCCAGCATGATCGAAACAAAGGCAACGGGAAGCGCGACATAGAATGTGAAGCGCCAGTCGAACGCATCGATGGCCATGCCGCCGAACCAGGGTCCCAGCCCTGGACCCATGATGAAGCTGATCCCGAACAGGCCGGCAACCATGGCGCGGCGCTGGGGCGGGAAGACCCCGAACATCGCCATCATGGTCAGGGGCAGGATGACACCTGCCGCAAAACCCTGAACAGCACGCCCGAGAACAACAATGCCGTAAGTCTGAGCTGTGCCCCCGGCCACGGAGCCGGCAAAGAACAGCACCATCATGATGATGAAAACCGAACGCATGCCGAAGGCCCGTGTGAGCCAGTCGCTCAGCAGCATCGCTGCCGTCATCGCCGCAAAGAAAGCCGTGGCCATCCATTGTGCCTGGTCCTGGCCGACACCAAAGGAACCCATAATGTCGGGCACGGCGACATTTGTGATGGTGCCCGACAGGGACAGCGCCAGCGATGAGGACAGGCTGACGGTGACCACCAGCCAGCGATGTATGATTTCTGATGACGTCGAAGCGCCTGATGTGTCAGGCAGCGCCGGCGCGGTCATGTCAATTCAGCCGTGATCACCGGCCAGGAATTTCAATGTTCACCACGGCCATCATGCCGGGGCGAAGAGGAATCGCACTTGGCTTCAATGCAATGCGGACGGGCAGACGTTGTGTCACTTTGGTGAAATTGCCACTCGGGTTTGGGTTGGGCAGCAAGGCGAATTCACTCGTGGCCGCTTCGCCAATCCGTTCAACGGTTCCGCTGAAGGTCTGGTCCGGATAGGCATCGATTGCGACATCGACCGTCATGCCCGGTGACAGATGGCGAATATCGGTTTCCTTGATATTTGCTTCGACCCAGACCGCCGCAGGGTTGTGCACCAGCATGAGACGTTGGCCCGGGCTGACAAATTCACCGGCATCAACAAAAGTCTCCGAGACGACACCGTCAATCGGGCTCTTGATTGTTCGGTCAGCAACATCAAGCGCCTGCTGGTCGCGTTGGGCCGCGATCTCTGCCTCCTCATGGCGCAGCGCGTCGATCCGGCGCGAAAGCACTGTCATCTGACCGCGCTCGGCTTCAGCTTCACTGATATCAGCCAGCGCAGCAGCGAAGTCTGCTTGTGCCTTCTGATGTCTTTCCTGAGCCTGACTCATTTCGTTTTGCGCCTGATCAAGCCGACGTCGTGAAACGATCTGGTCTTTGAGCAGCGAACGCGTGCGCTCGAAGTCTGTGCGTGCAAGTTCGAATTGCTCAAGGCTCGACTTGACGGCCACGCGCGCGGCATCGGCATGGGAGCGAACAGCTTCGACCCGGCTTGCCGAGGTCTTGTCGATCAATTCAATTTCTGAAGCAATCTGCGCGCGCTCTGCCGTGAGCGCACCAATGCGCGCGCCGTATTCGGTCAGTTTGAGTTTTGATTCCCGTGAATCGATTTCGATCAGCAGTTTGCCGCGCGAGACCTTTTCACCATCGGTGACAGGCAAGGCGACGATCCAGCCTGCGACGCGGCTTGAAATTGCAACGGTGTCGGCAGATACCCGCGCGTCGGTTTCGCTGACATGGCTCCATTGCCAGAGCGCCCATCGTCCTGACGCCCCAACCGCGGCGATCACGATTACTGCGATAACGATGTTTCTGATCATCGCCCCAGTCCGGCGTTTGCGCCGGGTTGCTGGTGCTGCGTCAGCCTGTGACACAGACTCCTGAATATGGCCCTCGTCGGGCATCGCCACTCCCCATTGTCGGCATGTGCGCCGACATCAATATCATCTCAATGGCATTATCTGCCATTGAGATGCGGCGCGTGACAATTAAACCGCGATGCTCATCTGATGAGAACGCATAAGTGCCCCGGGGAAAAGCTAGACAGCCGTGCCGCCGACGGTGAGGGATTCGAGCATCATTGTTGGCTGGCCCACACCCACCGGAACGGATTGTCCGTCCTTGCCGCAGGTGCCCACGCCATCATCAAGCTTGGAATCATTGCCAATCAGCTTCACTCGGGTCAGGGCATCGGGACCGTTACCGATCAGAGTTGCGCCCTTCACCGGCGCACCAAGCTTGCCGTCTTCGATCAGATAGGCCTCGGTGCAGCTGAATACGAATTTTCCGTTTGTGATGTCGACCTGGCCGCCGCCGAAATTGACCGCATAGATGCCGGTCTTGGCCGCCTTGATGCATTCCTCGGGGTCAGCGGTGCCGCTCAGCATGTGTGTGTTGGTCATCCGGGGCATGGGGTGATGGGCATAGGACTGACGCCGACCATTGCCGGTCGGGGCGACGCCCATGAGGCGGGCGTTGAGCCGGTCCTGCATATAGCCTTTCAGGATGCCGTCTTCGATCAGCACGTTCGCGCCGCTGGGCGTGCCTTCATCATCGATGGTAATTGAGCCACGTCGGTCGCGCAGGGTGCCGTCATCGACGACCGTCACCCCCGGTGCGGCCACGCGTTCACCGAGCAGGTTTGCAAAGGCAGAGGTTTTCTTGCGGTTGAAGTCACCTTCCAGTCCATGGCCGATGGCTTCGTGCAACAGCACGCCGGGCCAGCCCGGTCCCAGAACAATGGGCATTTCCCCTGCGGGCGCGGGTACGGATTCAAGATTGACCAGCGCCTGTCGAAGCGCCTCGTCGACCTGTGATTGCCATTTGTCCGGCGAAATCCACTGGTCATAAAGCGCCCGGCCTCCCACGCCCTGTGAGCCGGTTTCCTGGCGATCACCCTGACCAACCATGAGGGAGACGTTGAGGCGCACGAGGGGGCGGATATCGCCGCGGCGTTCGCCATCGCCCCGCAAAATCTGGACGGCCTGCCATGTGCCTGCGATTGAGGCGGTGACCTGCCGAACGCGTGGGTCCGAATCGCGCGCATAGGCGTCGATTTCGGCGAGCAGTTTTACCTTTGCTTCGAACTCCATTTCACCGAGAGGATTGACGTCGGTGTAAAGGTCACGATTTGTGTTGGCGGGAGGCTCGGCAACGGTGCCGCCTTTGCCGGTGCGGACGGCGCGAACCGTTTCACTGGCGCGGGAAATTGCGGCTTCACTGAGCTCGGTCGAATGGGCATAGCCTGTGGCCTCGCCCGCGACAGCCCGCAGACCAAAACCTTGCGTTGTGTCGAAGCTGGCATTTCGCACACGGCCGTCATCAAATGTGATGCTTTCGCTCTGGCTGTACTCCAGGAACAACTCGCCATCGTCAGATCCGTCGAGCGCTTCGCCAACCTGACGGCTCACCCGCTCTGGCTCCATGCCGGTTCGGCTGAAAAACAGGTCATCTGTACGTGAAATATCGGTCATTTCGCTCGGCCATTTGCTGGATAAAAGAGGCTACGCGTGCAGCCATTGTTCACAATATGGGTGGATTGGGTGTGATTGTCAGCCTCTGTGTCCCGGATTTCCACGCTGGAATGGGGTTTTGCGACGCTGCGACATGGTGTCTCAAGGTCTTTGAAGGCGCGGGCTGTGACTTGTTGGGCGTCGTGCGCTGGGCTATTTTTCGCCGGTTCGATAGTTAAGGGGCAGGCTGACACGTGGCGTAATTTCGCGTTGATGTGGGCCAGATGGAAGCGAGCGTATGACGAAAATACAAAATCAACTGAAACGCGGTCTCGGCCTGTTTGGCCTTGTGACGATGATTGGCCTTTTCGCTGCACCGGCAATGGCGCAGCAACCAACGCCCTGGCAGCTCGGCTTCCAGGAGGCGCATTCGCCGATCATGGAGCAGATGACAGCTTTTCATAATTTCCTGCTCTGGATCATTTTTGCGATCTCGATCTTTGTGCTTGTCCTGCTGCTATATGTGATCGTCCGTTTCCGGGAGAAGAAGAACCCGAACCCGTCACAGGTCACGCACAACACGACGATTGAGGTCCTTTGGACCGTGGTTCCTGTCGTGATCCTGTTCGTCATTGGTTTCTATTCATTGCCACTTCTCTACGCGACCGACGATACAGCTGATGCCGATATCACGGTGAAGGTGATCGGACGTCAGTGGTACTGGAGCTACGAGTACCCCGATAACGGTGATTTCACCTTTGATGCCTTCATGGTGCCTGAGGACGAACTCAAGCCGGGCCAGCCGCGCCTTCTGGCAACCGATGAGGACCTCGTCCTCCCGGTCGGCAAGAAAGTCCGCGTGCTTGTGACATCTTCGGATGTGTTGCATGCCTTTGCGATGCCGTCACTTGGGTCCAAGGTTGATGCCGTGCCGGGCCGGACCAACGAGACCTGGTTCCAGATCAATGAGCCGGGCATGTATTATGGTCAGTGCTCGGAACTTTGCGGTGCCGGTCATGCGTTTATGCCGCTGGCCATTCGCGCCGTGTCGGAAGCAGAATTTAACGCCTGGGTGACCAAGGCGCAGGCTCGGTTCAATCCGAGTGAGGACGATTTGTCCACGCGTCCAATTCAGGTGGTGAGAAACGAAGCGGGTAATACAACCGCAGTTGCGCAATAGCGCGACGAGAGGAATTTACGATGGCTGATGCACACGCTCATACAGACGACCACGCTCACGATGATCATCACGCGCCCAAGGGTTTGAAGCGCTGGTTCTTTTCGACGAACCATAAGGACATCGGAACGATGTACCTTACGTTCTCGATCATCGCAGGCCTGATTGGCGGCATGTTCTCGATCCTGATGCGCCTGGAACTCCAGGACCCCGGGATGCAGTGGTTCCTGAATGCTGATGGTTCGGCAGACGGGCATTTCTGGAATGTGGTGATCACCGCCCATGGCCTGATCATGGTGTTCTTTGTCGTGATGCCGGCCATGATTGGTGGCTTTGGCAATTGGTTCATTCCGCTGATGGTCGGCGCGCCGGATATGGCGTTCCCGCGGATGAATAATATTTCGTTCTGGCTGCTGCCGCCGGCGTTCCTGCTGCTGCTTGGAAGTGCGTTTGTCGAAGGTGGTGCCGGAACTGGCTGGACCATTTATCCCCCGTTATCCGGGGTTCTGGGGCATCCCGGGGCCTCTGTGGATATGGCGATCTTCGCGCTCCATCTGGCCGGTGCATCTTCGATTCTGGGTGCCATCAACTTTATCACCACGATTTTCAATATGCGTGCGCCGGGCATGACCCTGCACCGTATGCCGCTGTTCATCTGGTCTGAACTGGTCACAGCATTCCTGCTGGTTCTGGCCGTGCCCGTTCTCGCCGGTGCGATCACGATGCTGCTGACCGACCGTAACTTCGGGACGACGTTCTTTGATGCTGCGGGCGGCGGTGATCCGATCCTGTTCCAGCATCTGTTCTGGTTCTTCGGACATCCCGAGGTCTACATCATGATCTTGCCGGGCTTTGGCATCATCAGTCAGATTGTTTCGACCTTCTCCAAGAAACCAGTCTTTGGCTATCTGGGCATGGCCTACGCCATGGTCGGGATTGGCTTCGTCGGCTTCATCGTCTGGGCCCATCACATGTATACGGTGGGACTGGATGTGGACACGCGTGTCTACTTCACGGTTGCAACGATGGTGATCGCCGTGCCCACGGGCATCAAGATCTTCTCATGGATCGCGACCATGTGGGGTGGGTCCGTGCGCATGGATACACCCATGCTCTGGTCAGTCGGGTTCATCTTCCTGTTCACCGTCGGTGGTGTCACGGGTGTTGTCCTGGCCAATGCCGGGCTCGATCTGGCGTTGCATGACACCTATTACGTGGTGGCCCATTTCCACTACGTGCTGAGCCTTGGTGCCGTGTTCTCGATCTTTGCCGGTTTCTACTACTGGTTCGCCAAGATGTTCGGGCGCCAGTACAATGAGACATTGGGCAAGCTGCATTTCTGGGTCACGTTCATCGGTGTGAACATCACCTTCTTCCCGCAGCATTTCCTGGGCCTTGCCGGCATGCCGCGCCGCTATCCGGATTACCCGGATGCCTATGCGGGGTGGAACGAGATTTCATCCTACGGCTCCTATATCTCATTCGCGGGTCTGTTGATCTTCCTGGTTGTATTGTTCCAGGCCTTTACCTCGGGTCGACGCGTTGAGGGCAATTACTGGGGCGAGGGTGCCACGACACTGGAATGGACTGTTCCGTCGCCGGCACCGCATCACACCCATGAGGAACTTCCGGAAATCAAACCGACGCCTGCTCACTAGGCAAGCGAACTGACGGAGCCGAAATTTGGCCGACGCAGCATATTTGAACCAGACACCGGAAACGGCGCTTGTTGAAGCGCCGGTTTCTCGTGTGTCGGATTTCATCGCGCTGCTCAAGCCGCGGGTGATGTCACTTGTGGTTTTTTCCGGAGCGGTCGGTCTGTTTGTTGCACCGGGGGCGCTGCACCCTCTGCTGGCGATCGTTGCAATTCTTTGTATTGCGGTCGGTTCGGGCGCCGCGGGTGCCATCAACATGTGGTACGAGCGCGATATTGATGCGCTTATGTCGCGGACAGCCAATCGCCCGATCCCTGCAGGTCGCGTGGCTGCGGGAGATGCGCTTGGGTTTGCCGTGATACTGGCGGTGTTCTCAGTCGGATTGATGGGATTGGCGACCAACTGGGTTGCCGCAGGGCTTCTGGCTGCGGCCATTCTTTTCTATGTTTTCGTCTACACAATCTGGCTTAAGCGCCGCACGCCGCAAAACATTGTTATTGGTGGTGCTGCGGGTGCCTTTCCGCCGATGATCGGTTGGGCCGCCGTCACCGGCGATGTCAGTCTGGTTTCGGCCGCGCTGTTTGCGATTATTTTCCTGTGGACCCCACCGCATTTCTGGGCGCTGGCGCTTTATCGCAGCGGTGACTATGCGCGCGCGGGCGTGCCGATGATGCCGGTTGTGGCAGGACGTAGTTCGACCAAACGGCAGATGCTGGCCTACACCATCCTCCTCGTGCCGGTCAGCCTGACACCGTATTTTCTCGGTGGTGCCGGTCTGGTCTATGCCGTGGGTGCAACGGTTCTGGGGCTGGCGTTTATCGCCAGTGCTGTCCGTGTGCTCCGTGAGCCCGACGATGCCGAAGACAAGGCCGCCAGGGCCATGTTCGGGTTTTCGATCCTTTATCTGTTTCTGATATTTGCTCTTCTGCTTGCAGATGTGTTGATGGGTCTGGGGAGCTGAACATTATGGCGAAGCGCGAACTCAGTGATCGACACCGCGAACAACGCGGCAAGAACTATGCGATGGCTGCTGTGATCCTCGGTCTGATCGGGGTTTTCTATCTGGTCTTTATTGCTCGTGCGGGGCTCCTGGGATGAGCACACCGATGACCCAGAAGACACGTCGTCGGAACCGTTATGTTTTTGCGGGGCTTGCCGCGCTCGTGCTTGCGATGAACGGTTTTGCCTATGCCACCGTTCCGGCTTATCGTGCTTTCTGTCAGCAATTCGGTTTTGCTGGTACGCCACTGGTCGCAGAAGAAGCGCCTGCAAATGGTGAAGTTCTATCCGATCGCAAGATCACTGTTCGATTCAATAGCGATATAGACCCAGCGCTCGACTGGCGCTTTAAGCCCGTTCAGCGCAGCGTTAATCTGCAGGTTGGTGACACCGGACTTGCGTTTTACGAAGCTGTGAATCTTGCCAGTCATCCGATAACCGGAACGGCAACCTTCAATGTTACCCCCCTCAAGGCTGCCCCCTATTTTGTAAAGATTGAGTGCTTCTGCTTCACTGAGCAGACACTTTCGTCTGGTGAAAGCGTGGATATGCCGGTGACATTTTTCGTGGATCCTGCCATTGCCGAGGACAAAAACCTCGATGATGTCACCACGATCACCCTGAGCTACACATTTTTTCGCGATCAAGACGCTGAGGCCGAGCAAAAAGCCGCTGCGATCGAAACCCGCGATTTGACCCAAGTGAACTAACAAGACACCGCTGAAAGAGAACGAGCATGAGCGATCACGCACAAGATCACGGTAAGGGCAACCACCCCTATCATATGGTGGAACCAAGCCCGTGGCCCATTGTTGGCTCCATCGGTGGCTTTACGCTGGCCCTTGGACTGGTGATTTACATGCACCCGACCATGTTTGGTCCGGGACCGCAGCCTTTCTTTGAGACAATCGGGCTCTGGACCATCGCTCCGGGTCTGATCATTGCGATGATCACCATGATGGGGTGGTGGCGCGATGTTATCGACGAAGCCACGGTTCAGAAGATGCACACCGGCGTCGTCCAGATTAGTCTGCGCTATGGGATGATGTTGTTCATCATTTCAGAGGTGATGTTCTTTGCGGCATGGTTCTGGGCGTTCTTTGATGCCAGCCTGTTCCCCAAGGAAGCGATTGGCAGCATCTGGCCACCTGAGGGTGTTGAGGTTTTCAATCCTTTTGATCTGCCTTTGCTGAACACGCTGATCCTTCTCACCTCGGGCTTCACAATCACCTGGGCGCATCATGATATTCGCGCTGGCAAGATGAAGCACGCGGCCAAGATGATCGGGTTTACGGTTCTGCTCGGCTTTATCTTCAGCTTGCTGCAGGCGTTTGAGTACAGCCATGCGCCGTTCGGCTTTGGTGACGGGATTTATTCCTCGACCTTCTATATGGCGACCGGTTTCCATGGCGCTCATGTGATCATCGGGACGATCTTCCTTGCCGTATGCTGGTGGCGAACGGTTAAAGGGCACTTTACCGCTGATCATCACTTCGGCTTTGAAGCGGCAGCCTGGTACTGGCATTTCGTCGATGTGGTCTGGCTGTTCCTGTTCTGCTTCGTCTATGTGTGGGGCACCTTCGCCTGATCGGCGGAGGAGATGTGGTCGACTACTACCCTCAGCAATCAAGCATAAAGACCGGCTTGCGCTGCGCCTGCCCGCGTTGCGGGCAGGGCAAGCTGTTCACCGGCATTCTGACCATTCGTGAGAAATGCACGGTCTGTGACTTTGATTTCGGCCGTCTGAACGCTGATGATGGTGCGGCATTCTTCATCATTGTTCTCTACAGCGCGATTATCCTGCCGCTGGCTGCGTGGTTTCAGTTTGCTCTGGATCCCCCGATCTGGGTGCACCTGGTCATTTGGCTGCCGATTATTGTGTTCGGCGCGATCCTGCTGATGCGGCCATTCAAGGCCTGGCTGCTGGCACAGCAGTTCAAGCACAATGTCGACGATGCGGATTTCACCCGTTAGTGACAAGGCAGCCACGCTGATATGCGATTTCGGCCAACATTCTGGGCAACGGTGTTCTTCCTGCCGGTTTTCGTGCTGTTGCTTGGTCTGGGGACCTGGCAGGTCCAGCGACTGGGTTGGAAAAACAATCTGATAGAGACACGTTCTGCGCGCATCTCTGCGCCAATACTCGAAATTGGTGACGCAAGGGCAGCGCCAGCACCCGAGGCCATTGAATACCGCCCGATACGACTTTCGGGAACTTTTCAAAACCAACACCAGTTCCGCCTCCTGAACCGACTTTACAACGGCACCCAGGGTTCACATCTGGTCGTTCCGATGGTGCTGGATGACGGGCAAGGATCGATCATGGTGGATCGTGGCTGGATACCGCGCGGATCTGTGGACAGTATCGTCCCGGCGCCGGCGACGCCGGTCGTCCTGGACGGTTTTGTGCGCGCGTATACGGCGCCTGGTGCATTCCTGCCGGAGAATGAACCTGATACGAACAACTGGTTCCATATGAACGAGGCTGAAATGCTGACCGCGTCGGGGTTGTCCGATGGGGTTGGCTTCTATGTTGAGGCCGGGCCAGCCGGCGGGGCAACGGAAACCTTTCCGGCGGGCGCTGTTCCGGATGTGAACCTGCGCAATTCCCATCTGCAATATGCGGGCACCTGGTACAGCTTTGCCGGGGTTTTGCTTGTGATCTTCATCGTGTTTCATTGGCGTCGGAAACCATCATGAGTGAACAAATATTCAAGGACCTCGGCCCGGCTCATGCTGCGTTGGGGGCTCAGTTTCGTCGTGCCGCTTTGATTGACGATGCGCTGGGGATTCTGAGCTGGGATCAGGCCACGATCATGCCGGAAGGCAGTGCTGAGGGGCGCGCGGAACAGATCGCCGCATTGAGTGTGATGCGCCACGAACTCCTTGTCGATCCGCGTGTGCGCGAGAACCTTGATGCCGTGCGTGATCTGCGGGGTTCTCAAGCGGGTGACAGCTGGGCCGCCGGGAACCTGCGGGAAATGGAGCGGGCCTATCTCTATGCAGCGGCAGTCCCGGGCGATCTGGTGGAAGCGACAGCGCGCGCCAATGCCGTCTGTGAAATCCAGTGGCGCAGTGCCCGCGCGGAGAATGATTTTGCCAGCCTCGTACCGTCCTTGCAGGCTGTGATTGATCTGGTTGGGGAAACAGCTTCGGCGCGTGCGGATGCGCTGTCGCTGGACCCTTATGATGCCTTGCTTGACGAGTTTGAGGCCGGGACGCGTGTCGCGCAGCTGGAGCCACTGTTTGGGGAATTGGCGCGTGATCTTCCGGGGTTTGTGGAAGAGGTTCTGGAGCGTCAGGCATCTCGCCCTTCGCCTGTTCTCCCGTCAGGGCCATTTCCGGTTTCGACCCAGCGAGAACTTGCCGTCGAACTGATGGGCGTTCTGGGATTTGATTTTGAAGCCGGCCGCCTCGACATCAGCCATCATCCCTTCTGCGGCGGGGCTGCGGGCGATGTGCGTATTACCACGCGGTATAACGAAGAGAATTTTACCGAGTCTCTGATGGGCGTGCTGCACGAGACGGGCCACGCACTCTACGAGGCCGGTTTGCCCGAGCATTGGCGTTACCAGCCTGTGGGTCAGGCTCTGGGGATGGCGATTCATGAAAGCCAGTCTCTGCTTGTTGAAATGCAGGTCAGCCGATCACGCCCATTCCTGGAATTTGCGCTGCCACGCATGCAGGCTGCGTTTGACGGTCAGGGTGCTGCCTGGGATGTTGAAAACTTCTATCGTCTCTATACGCGGGTCGAGCGCGGTTCTATTCGCGTGGATGCCGACGAAGTGACCTACCCGCTTCATGTCGTGCTGCGTTACAGGCTTGAACGCGCGTTGCTGTCGGGAGATCTGCCGCTGGCTGATCTTCCGGGGGCCTGGAATGACGGGATGCGGGACCTGCTGGGTATTGTGCCGCCGGACGACCGCCAGGGCTGTCTGCAGGATGTGCATTGGCCCTCAGGTGCTTTTGGGTATTTCCCCACATACACGCTTGGAGCGATGGCCGCTGCTCAGCTCTATGCGGCGGCGCAGGGTGCCTTGCCGGGTTTGGAGGACGATATTGCGGCAGGGAATCTCGCGCCTTTGATCGGCTGGCTGCGTGAAAACGTGCACGGGAAAGGTGCGAGCCTGACCGCGTCGGACCTTCTGAGCGCTGCAACAGGCGAAGCCTTGAACCCGAGGGTATTCCTTGATCATCTGCAACGTCGATATCTTGGGGATGCGTGAGCTGCGTTGCCTTGTGTCGCTCCGGCGGCTTGGATAGGTTAGCGCGCTTTTCAGCGAAGGACATGTCCGTGAAGTATGTCAGTACCAGAGGTTCCATTGCGGAGCAGTCATTTGAAGATGTGCTGCTGAGCGGCCTTGCCCGTGACGGCGGCCTGTTCGTGCCTGAAGCCTGGCCGAATGTGACACCCGATGACATCCGCGCACTTGCGCCGCTTCGCTATACGGAGATCGTGACGCGCATTGTCCGACCGTTTATCGAAGTGGAGCTTGTGAGCGATAGCGATCTCACACGAATCGTTGAGCAGGCCTATTCCGGCTTCCGGCATTCCGAAATTGCACCGCTCCAGCAGCTTGATGAAGACACTTGGGTGCTCGAGCTGTTTCATGGCCCGACACTGGCGTTCAAGGACTTCGCACTCCAGCTCCTCGGGGGGCTGTTCGACCACGTGCTTGGCATGCGCGGCGAGCGTCTTACGATTGTTGGCGCGACGTCCGGGGATACGGGTTCAGCGGCGATCGAGGCCTGCCGTGATCGGGAAAACCTCGACATCTTCATGTTGTACCCCGAAGGTCGTGTGTCAGAAGTCCAGCGGCGACAAATGACCACGGTGCAGTCCGCAAATGTCTTCAATGTCGCTATGCGCGGGACGTTTGATGACTGTCAGGATCTTGTCAAAGCGATGTTTGCCGATCATGCCTTGCGAGATTCGCTTAATCTGTCAGCGGTGAACTCGATCAACTGGGCGCGGGTTATGGGGCAGACGGCCTATTACTTTGCGGCGGCGGCCAAAATGGGGGCACCCGATGCGCGGCTCTCATTCGTCGTGCCGACCGGGAATTTTGGAAATGTCTATGCGGGTTATGTCGCGCGCCAGATGGGCCTTCCGATTGAGAAATTCATTGTCGCCTCCAATCGAAACGACATCCTTTATCGATTTTTCGATCAGGGCGATATGTCGATTACGAATGTCGAGCCTTCGCTCTCGCCGAGCATGGATATTCAGGTCTCGAGCAATTTTGAACGGTTGATGTTTGATCTCATGGGCCGCGATGGTGCTGCCGTTACGGCTGCGATGCAGGCGTTTCGCGCGGAGGGTTCATTACCTGACGCAGCAAGGCTAAGCGCTGATGCACGCAGCCTGTTCCTCGCCCAGCGTCTTGATGATGATGAAACGCTCGGTGTTATTCGCTCTGTCCATGAAGACACCGGCATGTTGATCGATCCGCATACGGCTGTGGCTGTTGGTGCAGCCCGCAAGACACCGAGTGATGGGACCCGTCGCATTGTGCTTGCCACAGCACATCCGGCAAAATTCCCGGACGCCGTTGAAAAGGCGACAGGTGTTCGCCCGGACTTGCCTTCCCATCTTGCGGACCTCCTGGTGCGACCGGAGCGTGCGGAAACACTCGACAACGACTTCGGGACCGTGCGTGACTATGTTTGTGCGCATGCCTCCGCGCGAACCACGAGCTGAGAACCATATGGAATCTGTTCAAATAACCACATTGCCCAACGGTGTTCGTGTTGTGACGGACCCGATGCCAACGGTGGAATCTGTTTCTGTGGGCGTCTGGGTGCGTGCCGGGGCGCGGTTTGAGCCGATAGAGACAAACGGTGTTGCGCATTTGCTTGAGCATATGATGTTCAAGGGTACGGCCCGTCGTACCGCACCCCAGATCGCTGAATCGATCGAAAATGTCGGCGGCCATATCAACGCTTACACCGCGCGTGAGGTTACGGCTTACTACGCGAAGGTCCTGAAGGACGATGCGGCACTTGCCGTCGATGTCATTGCCGATATCGTACAAAACTCGCTGTTCGACGATGGGGAACTGACCCGCGAACGCTCGGTGGTGCTGCAGGAGATCGGACAGGCCCATGACACGCCCGACGATGTGGTTTTTGACCATTTTCAGTCGGTCGCCTTTCCCGATCAGCCATTGGGAAGGCCGGTTCTGGGGCTTGCCGATGTTGTCGGCAAGATGCCGCGCGACGTGATTGCGGGGTTTCACGGAAAACACTATCGCGGCGGGGCATTGGTCTTGGCCGCGGCGGGAAATATTTCCCATGAGGCGCTGGTGGCACTTGGCGAAGCGCATTTTTCAGATGTGCCAGCCGGCGCACCGGAAAGCTTCGAGACGTCCAGTTATGGCGGCGGTGAGCGCAGCGAAGCCCGTGATCTTGAGCAGATCCATTTTGTCATGGGGTTCGAGGGCGTACCGGTCGGAACGGACGACTATTACGCACTCTCGGTGCTTTCGAACTTGTTCGGCGGGGGTATGTCGTCTCGTCTGTTTCAGGAAATCCGCGAACGCCGGGGACTGGTCTACTCCATTGATACGTTCCTCTCTGCCTATTCTGACGGGGGTGTGTTCGGGATCTATGCCGGAACCGGCCCTGATCTGATCGAGGAATTTGTACCCGCTTTGTGCGGAGAGATTACCCGGCTTGCCGACAGCCTTGGTGCCGATGAAATCGCGCGCGCGCGGACTCAGCTCAAATCCAGTCTTCTGATGGGCATGGAATCCACGGGTGCCCGCAGTGAACGAGCGGGCCAGCAGATGCTGCTCTACGATCGCGTCGTGTCCGTGGCCGAGCTAGTTGAGAAGATCGATCGCGTGACGCCCGAGATGCTCGGTGATGTGGCGCGCAGGACTTTTGCAACGGTGCCAAGCCTGGCAACGGTCGGACCGGCGGCCGATATTGCGACCTTCGATTCCATTCGAAGCCGTCTGGCGGCGTAGTTGGGGCAGGTTGGGACGATGAGACTATTCCGTTCGCTTTCAACCAATGCATCCAGTGTGCGACTAGAAGGGGAGCAAACGCTGGTGCGTGCGCCCGTGGAGCGCGATTGGCGCGACTACGCAGAACTTCGCGCTGCCAGTCGTGCGTTTCTGGAGCCCTGGGAGCCAACCTGGCCGACCGACGCGCTGAGCCGGGATGCTTTCTATCGCCGTCTTAATCGCTATGCGGGTGATTGGCGGGACGATTCGGGATACAGCATGTTCCTGTTTGACCGAAAGAGCTCAGCGCTTGTTGGTGGCATTAGCCTTTCCAATGTCCGGCGCGGCGTCGCCCAGTGCGGCACGCTGGGTTACTGGATGGGCGAAGCCTATGCCGGGCAGGGCTATATGCGCGAAGGGCTGACTCTGTTGCTGGAATTCTGTTTTGGTGAGTTGGGCTTGCACCGCGTTGAAGCGGCATGTCTCCCGCACAATGAACCCAGTCGCAAGCTCCTTTTGGGGCGTGGTTTTTCTGAGGATGGCTACGCGCGCAAGTATTTGAAAATCCGGGGAACCTGGCAGGATCACCTGCTGTTCTCTCTGTTGTCGGAAGATCACGCCGTCAATCGCGACACAATCCAACGCTGAAATTGGGTAAATGAACGAATCAGGAATTCCGACAAAAGTTGCGGCGCGAAAGCGCATGCGCGTTCTTACGATTTTGCTGACCAGCGGCCTGGCGTTTCTGGCACCCTCAGCCATATCGCCCGGTCTGCCGGCTCTGCAGGCCGATTTTGCGCATTTGGAGAACGCCGAGTTGCTCTCTCGGCTGGTTCTCACCATGCCGATGCTGTTCATCGCGCTGTCGGGACCTTTTGTGGGTTATGCCGTGGACCGGTTCGGACGACGGGATGTGTTGATCCTCTGCTCGTTCCTCTACGGCGTGTCTGGCGTATCGGCGCTGTTCTTGGATTCCCTGACGGCCATTCTGATCAGTCGTGCCTTTCTTGGCGTGTTTCTGGCCGGAATTCTGACGAGTGCCACGGCGCTGATCGGCGACTATTTCGAGGGCGATGAGCGGAACCGGATCGCAGGTCTGCAGGGCGCGTTCATGTCCTTCGGCACTCTTTTGTTTGTTGTGATCGCCGGCATGCTGGCTGAAATCCACTGGCGGATGGGGTTCACGCTGTTTGTGTATGCCTTCCTCATGATCCCGTTGATGTATCTGAGCCTCTATGAGCCTGTCGCCAAAAACACAGCGGGAAAGACAGCCGAACCACCACTGACGCTGGGCCAGATCGGTGTCATTGGGTGGGTTTGTGTTCTGACGTTTCTCGGGATGATTGGTTTTTTCATGATCCCGTCCCAGACGCAGTTTTTCCTGGTGGAGATCGGCGTTGACGATCCGACCCGTGCTGGCATCGCGATCGGCATGTTTAACCTCACCGCCGGGTTTGCCTCACTCGCCTATAGTCGTATCCGTGCACGTATGAGCCCGGAGGCGATCTTTGCATTGATCTTTGCCTTTGGTGGCGTCGGGTTTGTCATGACATCTCAGGCAACGACCTTCACCGGAACTTTGATTGCCATGGCGGCGGGCGGGTTCTCCGTGGGGGCCTTCATCCCGAATGCGAATATGGCGATTATCTCGCGCGCATCCATGGCCGTGCGTGGTCGCGCGCTTGGCGCCCTGACGACCCTGTTCTTTTTGGGACAGTTTGCCTCGCCGTTTTACAGCGTGCCGATCGCGACGGAGACGAGTGTCGGCTACGCTTTCTACGTCACGGGGTACGCGTTTTTGGCGTTCAGTGCCGGGTTTGCGATTTATGCCGCCGTTGCGCGCAAACGCGCGAACGGAAAGTCAGGCGCGTCCGGAGCTGCCTGACAGGACAGAGAGATCAACACCGATACTGTTGAACGCGCGTTCCCATTTGTCGTCATTGGCAATTTCGAACAGCAGTGCGTCACTGGCGGGAACGGATAGCCAGGCATTTTCCTGAAATTCTGATTCGAGCTGTCCCGGTCCCCATCCGGCATAACCAAGAGCCAAAATGGATTGCGCAGGTCCGTCTCCACTGGCGAGGTCGCGCAGGACCTTGACGGTTGCCGTCAAACCGACCTTCTCGTCCACAAACAGGGTTTCGGAGTGCTGGTAGTCGCTCGAATGCAGAACAAAGCCGCGCTGGTTTTCGACGGGTCCACCGAAATGTACGGCGATATCCTGTGATTTCTCGTCCGTCGGAATATCCAGTTCGTCCAGAAGTTCGTGAAAATCGATGGAATCCAGCGTCTTATTGATAACGATCCCCATTGCGCCTTCAGCATTGTGGGCACACACATAGATGACCGAGCGTTCAAAACGCGGGTCACTCATTGCGGGCATGGCGAGCAAGACCTGGCCGACAAAGCTGCTCTCTTCAGTGTTATCCGCGGTGGTCATCTAATTCCCTCATTTGTGGGCCGTTCTGAACAATTCTACGACACGCGATTGTGAGGCCACTTGAGCGGTGGGGCAGTATATTCGGGACAAAGTTTTCCTATATATCAAGCATTCACTTATATTCGTTGGACTGCCGGGTGGTGGTCGGAGCCTCATAGCAATGATAGCGCAAATCCTTGGTTTCAAACGTCTTGCTGCGATTGTAATCGCGTTTCAGGCCATTTTATGGCCGGTGATGGCCTCTGGCGATGCCGCGACGGACTGGATTGACGGCCCCAAGGCCGATGTGCGGCTTATTTCTGCAACAACGGCTGTTGGTGACCTCGACAAGATCCCGTTGGGCATTGAAGTGCGCCTCGATGACGGTTGGAAGACCTACTGGCGTTCCCCCGGTGACGCCGGAATCCCGCCATTTGTGGAATGGGACGGGAGCACCAATCTCTCGGTTGCCAACTTCCAGTGGCCTGCCCCGGTGCGTTTCAACTACTACGATCTTGAGACCTTCGGTTACGAGAAGACGGTTGTCTTCCCGGTTGAGGCGCAGGTCGCCAACACCGGCGAAGCGGTAAACCTGCGCGCGCGCATTGATCTGCTGATTTGTGATGACGTTTGTATTCCCCATAGCTTCAATGCTGCGCTCGATTTGCCTGCCGGACCCGCAAGCCCGAGCGCGTATGTCAATCTGATCAACCAGTTTCAGAATCAGGTTCCTGGTGATGGGAGCCGCGCAGGACTTGCTTTTGAGGGTGCTGACGTTTCCGGACCGGCTGCAAAACCTCTTATCCGGGCCGCTTTCCGGGCCGAGACACCTTTCCAGAAGCCGGATCTGCTCGTTGAAGGTCATGAAGACGCTGTGTTCTCGAAACCGAGTTTTGAGTTTCACGATGGCGGGCATCTGGTGCTTGCCTCGGTTGCTGCCGAAGACATTTTTGGTGAAGGCGCACCGGTTGATCTGAAAAGTGATCCAGTTGTTTTCACCCTGATTGATGGCCCCCGCAGCATCGAATCCCACGCTGTGCCGACGCTTGACGGGCTGGCCAATGTCGATGCGGGCAGTTTGGCGTGGTCAACTCTGCTCTCGATTATGGGTTTGGCGCTTATCGGCGGTCTGATCCTGAACCTGATGCCCTGCGTCTTGCCGGTGATCTCGATCAAGCTGCTATCGGTGGTCAGCCATGCGGGTGGTGACCCGCGTGAAGTGCGCCTCGGTTTTCTTGCGACGACAGCGGGCATCATCGTGTCCTTCCTCGCGTTGGCCAGCCTGGCCGTCGGCGTGAAGTCTGCAGGCCTCGCGGTTGGCTGGGGGATTCAGTTTCAGCAGCCGCTTTTCGTGATTGCGCTGGTTATTATCCTGACGCTGTTTGCGGCAAACATGTGGGGTCTGTTTGAAGTCCGTCTTCCCGGGCGGGTATCGGATGCCGCTGTGTCGGCGGGCAACAGTCATTCTTTGGGCGGTCAGTTCTTTCAGGGTGCCTTTGCGACAGTGCTGGCGACACCTTGCACGGCTCCGTTTCTGGGGACGTCGATCGGGTTTGCCCTGAGCCGGGGCCCGCTGGAGATTTATGCGATTTTCGCGGCGCTGGGCGTCGGTATGGCTCTGCCGTTCATTCTTGTTTCGCTATTCCCGGCGCTGGCCACCAAGTTGCCGCGCCCCGGGCCGTGGATGAACAACCTGAAGAAGGTTTTGGCGCTTGCTCTGATCGCAACGGCTGTCTGGTTGCTGTCGGTGATGGCGGTCCAGGTTTCGCTTGAGGGTGCCGTTGTGGTGGGGCTTTTGATGGCCGCGATCTTCGTCATCTTCGCCATTCGTGCGCGGGGGGACCTGAACGAATCCAGCCCCAAGGCCACGGCTGCGATAGTCGTGGCGTCTGTGCTGGCCTTTGCCGTGCCAGCGGTGCTGCCAGCGATCGGTATTGGTGTGCAGGACCGGTCGCAGGTTGCGGCGGCTGATACGGTTTGGGTGCCGTTTGATCAAGCCGCAATTCCCGGCCTGGTCGCGGAAGGCAAGGTTGTCTTTGTGGATGTGACTGCGGATTGGTGCATCACCTGTCAGGTGAACAAAAAACGCGTCCTCGACACCGCAGATATCATTGCGGCCTTCGAACAGGGCGATGTGATACGCATGCGTGCGGATTGGACCAAGCCGAGTAACGAAATCGCCAATTATCTGGCTTCCTTCAGTCGCTTCGGGATCCCGTTCAATGTGATTTATGGACCCAAATCGCCCCAAGGTGTGGTGCTGCCCGAGCTTCTGTCGGATGACTCTGTGTATGAAGGACTGGCCGCAGCCGGAATGACCCGGGCGGTCGCTGGCCGCTAATCGTTTATCTGTCATGACGGACTGGAATCTTTTCCGATTCCGTCTATGTTCCATGACTGAACCAACACGACATTCACCCGACCAAGGAGGGCAACATGGCTATCAATTCAGGTGACAAGATTCCGTCAGGCGCACTGGCACACAAGACAGCTGACGGCATTGATCAGGTTTCAACAGACGATCTGTTCGGCGGCAAGACCGTTGTTTTGTTCTCTGTCCCGGGTGCCTTCACACCGACCTGTTCGGCCCAGCATCTTCCTGGTTTCGTCCAGAAGGCCGGGGATCTCAAGGCAAAGGGCGTGGATACGATTGCCTGCATGGCCGTCAATGATCCCTTCGTCATGGAGGCCTGGGGCAAGGACCAGAATGTTGGCGACAATGTCATGATGCTGGCGGATGGCTCTGCGGCCTTCACCAAGCAGCTCGGTATGGAACTTGATCTTGTGGATCGTGGCCTCGGCGTGCGCAGTCAGCGTTTCGCGATGATCGTTCAGGATGGCACGGTCAAGGAAGTCCTGCTCGATGAAGCCGGCGCCTTCGAGAAGAGCTCAGCCGAAAGCGTGCTCGAGCACCTCTAGGCTTTGTGCTGTATCAGAATTGGAAACGGGGGCTTCGGCCCCCGTTTTTTTATCCCAGTGAGGTGATGCCCATTCGGGCAAGCTCGTCTGCGCGTTCGTTCTCCGGATGTCCTGCATGGCCCTTAACCCAGTGCCAGGTTACGTCGTGGCGGGAGAGGGCGGCTTGAAGACGTTTCCACAAATCCACATTTTTGACGGGCTTTTTGGCCGCTGTTTTCCAGCCATTGCGCTCCCAGTTGAAAATCCACTTGGTGATTCCGTCTTTCACATAGGTTGAGTCGGTATGCAGGTCGACCTTTGAAGGTGCTTTCAGCTCTTCGAGGGCTGAAATTGCAGCCATCAACTCCATACGGTTGTTCGTGGTCTCGAATTCTCCGCCGGACAATTCTTTCTCATGCGCGCCGGACCGGAGGAGGGCTCCCCAGCCGCCCGGTCCCGGATTGCCTGAGCAGGCCCCGTCGGTAAAAATCTCTACATGAGTCATATCGTCTATCCGTTGAGGTCTTCGTAGGAAATTCCGTAGGCACCCGGGCCGTCGACCTGCTGGTGAAACCGCAGGCGATCAAGGAACTGGCGCGGGTCTTTGGGGCGCACAAAAGCGGCTTCATCGTGGTTGAGCCAGTCGTAGAGCCGCGTCAGCAGGAAACGAAGGGCAGCACCCCGCGCCAACTGCGGCAAAGCGTCATATTCGGCGCGCGACAAGGGTCGCACCGCGGCGTAGCCACGCAGAAGTGCGCGCGCTTTGGTGATGTTCAGGCTCGCGTCAGCTTCGAAGCACCACGCGTTGATGCAAATCGCAATGTCGTAGGCCAGCGCATCGTTGCAGGCGAAGTAGAAGTCGATCAGGCCAGACAGGCGATCCCCGAGGAAAAACACGTTATCGGGGAACAGGTCAGCATGGATCACGCCCTGGGGAAGGTCCAGGGGCCAGTTGGCGCTGATATGGTCCAGTTCACCCACGATCATGTCGGATAGTCCTGGTGTGACCTCATCGGCACGATCACGGGTCGCTGCGACCAGTTTTTCCCAGCCGCTCACCGACATGTTGTTGTCCCGATGGCCTTCGAAACTGGCACCGGTCAGGTGCAGATGTGCCATGGCGGCGCCAAGTTCTGCGCAATGCAGCGGGGTGGCCTTGCGCGGCCACATGCCCGAAAGAAATGAAACAATCGCGGCTGGCCGACCACTGAGTTCACGCAGCGCGGCGCCATCACGACCGTGGATTGGTGTGGGGCAGGACAAGCCGTTTTCTGCCAGATGGTCCATCAACCCAAGAAAGTACGGCAGCTCATCGGGGCGTACGCGCTTTTCGTAGAGTGTGAGGATGTAGTTTTTGGGCTCTGCTTCGGCGCTGGTCACCGTCTGCAGCAGGTAGTTCGAATTCTCGACACCCTCGGCGATCCCTTTGAAAGAAACGACTTCACCAATGTCATAGTCGAGCAGAAAACTGCGCAACTCATCATCAGAAACTTCTGTGTAGACCGCCATAATCGTTCAATCCGTCAGGGCACGGGGCAGTTTGAACTGGATATTCTCTTCACGCAGCGTGACCGGCTCAATGGTCACATCAAAGCGATCACTGCAGGCAGCGATGAACTCTTCGACGAGGGTTTCAGGTGCCGAGGCGCCCGCGGTGAGGCCCAATGTCCGGCACTCGGAAAAGCGGTTCCAGTCCATCATGCTCGCACGCTCGACAAGGGCCGCGTCCTTGCTGCCCGCCCGCAACGCGACCTCGACCAGCCGGTTTGAATTCGACGAATTGGGTGCGCCAATGACGATGACGGCATCGCACCGTTCTGCGATCACTTTGACGGCTTCCTGACGATTGGTCGTTGCGTAGCAGATGTCTTCCGATCCGGGTTCCGCGATGTCAGGGAATCTTACGCGCAGGGCCGCAACGATGGCGGCCGTGTCGTCGACCGACAGGGTCGTTTGCGTTACGTAGGAGAGCAAGGTTCCTGGTGCGATATCCAGTTTTGCGACGTCTTCCTCGGTTTCAACGAGCGTCATCGCGCCGTCGGGTAGCTGCCCCATAGTGCCGATGACCTCCGGATGACCTTCATGGCCGATCAGCAGGATGTGGTGGCCGCTGCGTTGCTGGTGCTGGGCCTGATTGTGGACCTTGCTGACCAGTGGGCAGGTCGCGTCGAGATAGAACAATTCCCGGCGTTTTGCTTCGGCGGGGACCGATTTCGGAACCCCATGTGCCGAGAAGATCACTTTGGCGCCTTCGGGAACTTCGTCCAGTTCATCGACAAAGACAGCGCCCTTGCGTTCAAGACTCTCGACCACGAATCGATTGTGCACGATCTCGTGGCGCACATAGATCGGCTTGCCGAAACGCTCAAGCGCCTGTTCCACGATCTGGATGGCGCGATCAACGCCGGCGCAGAAGCCGCGTGGTTGTGCGAGCAGAATAGTGAGTTCGGGCTTTGTCATGACGTTGAGGGTCCGCAAACTGGTCGAAAGTTGCAACCGGCCTTGTTCTCGGCCTGCCGCTCTCGTAAGGTTTTCCAGCGGTTGTGTGCCGCATGCACGTAATATCGTAGCGCCGCTGCCCGGCGCAAGGAAAGCCGGGCCGAACATAGTGAACAGTCACGGAGAGAAATGATGACCGACCCGGTGATCGCCCAGAAAGAACCGATTGCAGTGGACGTCATTCCGGGCCGCAAATACTGGTGGTGCGTGTGTGGCAAGAGCCAGAAACAGCCATTCTGTGACAGTGCCCACAAGGGGACCGATTTCCAGCCGGTCATGTTTGAATCCGAGACGGCGCAGACGATCTATTTCTGTTGCTGCAAGCAGACCGATGACAAGCCGTTTTGTGACGGCACCCACAACACCCTCTAGGGGCGTGTGACATACCGATGATGTTTCGAACACCCGGAAGAACCGGCGCAGGTTTTGCCCTGATTGCTCTGCTTGTGCTGGCGGCCTGCCAGCGTGGGCCGGAGAAGCCGCCACCGGCATGTCCGGTGATTGCGATTGTTGAGGATACGGCCGAGTTGACGCTCTTTACGCCGGGCCCGGGCCGCGACCTGATCGATGTGACCCTCGAAGCA
This sequence comes from uncultured Alphaproteobacteria bacterium, assembly GCA_943787745.1. Taxonomy (GTDB): domain Bacteria; phylum Pseudomonadota; class Alphaproteobacteria; order UBA6615; family UBA6615; genus JABJAG01. The sequence continues at coordinate 127,953 of CALSNJ010000007.1, forward strand.
AAAGTCGCGGAGTTCGGCGGCTTCTGCAATACCGACATTGATGAGGATGAGGGAACAGGTGAGGTTAAGGTTGATCTGGAAGTCCTGTTCCAGGCGACCCGTGGGCCTGCTAGCATATCGCGCACCGCGAAGGTGTCCTATTTCATCGCCATCGCAGACCGGAACGAGAATATTCTCGCCCGGGAGACGTTTGAGTCCGAAGTCGAATTCGAAGGAAACCGAAACCGCATCGCTTATGTCGAGGAGTTGAAGCAAAAAATTCCGCTCAAGGCAGGCAAGCTTGGGGATGACTTCAAAATTTTCATCGGCTTCCAGTTGAACGACGAACAGCTCAAATACAATCGCAACAAGCTCGGTCGTTAATCCACAAGAGTCGCGGTTGACTCTCTGTGGCGCTCGCCTAGTGTCATAGGGCGCTACGGACCGAGTCGTTGCGCGATGTTGAAGTCGAAGTACATGTCATACGACCCCAGCGGGAGAGATTGTCCGCATCGTGATGGACGACGCCGAAGGAGCAACCGCCCCGGAAACTCTCAGGCACCCAGGACCGCAAGGGGGATGACACTCTGGAAAGCAGGTTTGGTGTGAATGCACCTTACCTCACCGAAGGCGAAAGCCCGATGTCTTGTCGGGTGAATCTCTCAGGTCTGACGACAGAGTGGGGCAGGTGGCGCACAGCGGGTGCGGCACGGCCCTCGGTCGGATCTGGAGTGTGGAATGGCGACTGCCAAGCCTGATACGGACCTTCTCAAGACCCCTCTCCATGACCTGCACGTCGCCCATGGCGCACGCATGGTGCCGTTTGCGGGCTATGCGATGCCGGTGCAGTACCCCAGCGGCATCATCACCGAGCACAAGCACACGCGCAGTGCGGCAGGTTTGTTCGATGTCTCCCATATGGGGCAGGCAATACTGCGTGGGGCCGATGTCGCCGCCAGCTTTGAAAAACTGGTGCCCGGTGATATCGCGGGGCTCAATATCGGCCAGATGCGTTACACGCTGCTTTTGAACGAGGCGGGCGGTATCCGTGATGATCTGATGGCCACGCGTATCGATGAGGACGGCCGTTTTGCGCTGTTTCTTGTCGTCAACGCCGCCTGCAAGGGCGCAGACTTCGCCCATATTGCCACGTCGCTGGCGGGTGAGGCCGAGCTAGAGATTCTAGAGGACCGCGCGCTTCTGGCGCTTCAGGGGCCGCAAGCCGAGGCGGTCCTTGCGGCGTTGGTCCCGGACTGCTGTGACCTGGTGTTTCTCGAAGGTCGCGATATGAACATCGACGGTGCTCCGGCCTTTGTCACCCGTTCCGGCTACACAGGCGAAGACGGCTTTGAAATTTCACTGACCGCCGATGCGGCCTCCGCATTTGCCGAAAAACTGCTGTCCCATGAGGCTGTTGCGCCGATTGGGCTGGGGGCCCGGGATTCCCTTCGCCTGGAAGCCGGACTTTGTCTATATGGCCATGACATCGATGAGGCGACCACGCCCGTTGAGGCGGGTTTGACCTGGGTCGTTGGCAATCGCCGCCGGGAGAGCGCTGATTTTCCCGGTGCAGATACGATCCTCGGGCAAATAGCTGATGGTGCGTCACGCAAGCGGGTTGGGTTGCTACCCGAAGGGCGTGCGCCGGTCCGGGAAGGGGCACCTGTTCAGGACGGCGATGGTCACTCCATCGGCTCAGTCACCAGTGGCGGATTTGCCCCCGGCCTCGAGAAGCCGATTGCAATGGGATATGTCACGACAGATCACGCGGCCCCCGGGACATCGGTACAGATTGAATTGCGTGGACGGAGCGTGGCTGCCGAAGTGGTCGCCATGCCGTTCGTGAAACCCAACTACAAGCGTTCCTAGAAAAGAAGGAGAACCTCCCATGGCAGACCGGAAATACACCGAAGATCATGAATGGGTTGAAGTTGATGGTGAGAATGGTGTGATCGGCATTTCCGACTATGCGCAGGAACAACTCGGCGATGTCGTGTTTGTGGAATTGCCGTCTGTCGGGAAAGTTCTCGATCAGCGTGATGAAGCTGCGGTGGTTGAATCGGTGAAGGCCGCGGCTGAGGTCTATACGCCGGTCAGCGGCGAAGTCATTGAGGTCAATGAAGAGCTCAACAATGATCCTTCACTGGTGAACACCGATGCCTTTGGGGAGGGGTGGTTTGCCAAGTTGAAACTGACAGACCCGACCGAACTTGAGGACCTGATGGATGAAGGGGCCTACAAAACCTTCCTCGCGGGCCTGAGCTGATATGCGCTATCTCCCCCTGACCGATACCGACCGGTCGGCCATGTTGTCCGAGATCGGTGTTTCATCTGTCGATGATTTGTTCGTTGATGTGCCCCTGGCGGCCCGTTTCGATGGCACTTTTGACTTGCCCGACCACATGGCCGAATTCGCAGTTGAGGGACGGATGGCGCGGATGGCGGGGCGCAATACAACCACGGGAGATGTGCCGAGTTTCTTGGGGGCAGGTGTCTACCGCCACCACATTCCGGCGTCTGTGGACCACCTTATCCAGCGCGGCGAGTTTCTGACGTCCTACACGCCCTATCAGCCGGAAATTACACAAGGCACACTTCAGGCTGTTTATGAATTCCAGACGATGGTCGCGCTGATCACCGGCATGGATGTCGCCAATGCCTCGATGTATGACGGTGCGACGTCATGCGCCGAAGCCGTGCTGATGGCCCGGCGCATCACGCGCCGGAACCGGGCCCTGATCTCGGGTAACGTGCATCCGCATTACAGTTCGGTCTCCGAGACCCAGGCCAAATATGTCGATATCGACATCGAGGTCTGCCCGCCTGACCTTGGTGGTACCGAAGACCTGACGAGCAAGGTTGATGACGAGACGGCCTGTGTGGTGGTCCAGAACCCCGACGTGTTTGGCCATGTCCGTGATCTGAGTCCCTTGGCTGCGATCTGCCACGAAAAGGGCGCTCTTCTTATTGTTGTTGTGACAGAGGCGGTCTCCCTTGGTGCGCTGCAGTCGCCTGGTGAGATGGGTGCCGATATTGTCGTGGCTGAGGGCCAGAGTATTGGCAACCCGCAGGGGTTCGGCGGGCCGCATGTGGGCCTGTTTGCCACCCGCGACAAGTATGTTCGGCAAATGCCGGGTCGATTGTGTGGTGAAACCGTCGATGCTGATGGCAAACGGGGCTGGGTCCTGACCCTGTCGACCCGCGAGCAGCATATTCGCCGGGAGAAGGCGACGAGCAACATCTGCACCAATGCCGGGTTGTGCGCGCTGGCCTTCACCATTCATCTTTCGCTGCTGGGCGAAGATGGATTTCGTGATCTTGCGATGCTCAACCACGCACATGCTTCCCGGTTGGTTGACCGACTGGGAACAATTGACGGTGTAGAGGTTCTGTCTGAGGCGTTCTTCAATGAGGTCGCGTTGCGGCTATCGAAACCCGCAGATGATGTTGTGAACCAGCTTGCCGATCACAACGTGCTGGCCGGTGTACCCGCCGCGCGGTTGTTTGGTGCGGGAAAAGGCCTGGATGACATCCTTTTGGTGGCAACCAGCGAACTGACAACGACCGAAGACATGGATGCGCTTGTTTCTGGACTTTCGGAGGTGCTGGCATGAGCCATTCACGCGATTTGAGCCGCGCCAGTGCGGGAAATACGAACGGGGTCGTTGAAACGGTTCACGGCCATCAGGGCTTGCAGCTGGAAGAGCCGTTGCTGTTCGAGATCGACAATCCTGGTGCCGTGGGTGTTGATCTGCCGGAGCCGGGCGCATTCAAGATGCGTCTGGGGGGGCTCGAGAGACAGCGGGAGATCGGCCTTCCCAGCGTCAGTGAACCCGAGGTGGTGCGACACTTCACGCGTTTGTCGCAGAAGAACTACGCGATCGACATGGGCATCTACCCACTGGGTTCGTGCACCATGAAGCACAACCCGCGTCTGAACGAGAAAATGGCCCGGCTTCCCGGTTTTGCCAATGCACATCCACTACAGCCGGAATCCACGGTTCAGGGGGCCTTTGAACTGATTGATGGCGTCGCCCACTGGCTCAAGGAGCTGACAGGGATGCCCGCTATCGCCATGTCTCCCGGGGCGGGAGCGCATGGTGAACTTTGCGGTGTGATGGCGATCCGCGCTGCGCTGGATGATCGTGAGGGCGGCCCGACAACGCGGCGTCGTATTCTGGTGCCGGATTCTGCCCATGGCACCAACCCGGCGACGGCGGCCGTTTGCGGCTTCAGCGTAGATGCCATTCCTTCGGACAGCCGAGGGCGGGTTGATGTAAAGGCCTTTGCCGAAAAGCTTGACGATGATGTTGCCGGCATCATGATCACCAATCCGAACACGTGCGGATTGTTCGAGCCGGACATGATCGAAATCGCCGAGCTCATTCATGATGCCGGTGGGTACTTCTACTGCGATGGTGCGAACTTCAATGCGATCGTTGGGCGGGTGCGGCCGGGTGATCTGGGCATCGACTGCATGCATATCAACCTGCACAAGACTTTCTCGACACCTCATGGTGGCGGTGGGCCCGGTGCGGGCCCTGTGGTGCTCTCGGATGCCCTGGCACCCTTTGCACCGGTTCCCTGGGTCGTGCATGGCGCAGATGGGTTTTCACTTGTGGAGCATGCCGATGATGCCGGGGACGCCAAGCCGTTCGGCCGCCTGAAGGGCTTTCACGGACAGATGGGCATGTTTGTGCGTGCTTATGCCTACATGCTCAGTCACGGTCGGGACGGGCTGCGCCAGGTCGCAAATGATGCCGTTCTCAACGCCAATTATGTGATGAGCCGTCTGTCGGATGTCATGACCCCTGCTTTCGATGGGCCTTGCATGCATGAGTGTTTGTTTGATGATCGGTTTCTCAAGGATACTGGTGTCAGCACGCTCGATTTCGCCAAGGCGATGCTGGATGAGGGTTATCACCCGATGACCATGTATTTCCCGCTGGTTGTGCACGGAGCGATGCTGATCGAGCCGACCGAGACGGAATCCAAGCGCAGCCTGGATGATTTCATTGCTGTGATGCGCGCGCTCGTGGAGCAGGCCCAACAAGGCAACAGTGATGCCTTTGCAGCCGCGCCGGTTCTCACGCCGCGACGGCGTCTTGATGAAACGGCCGCGGCCCGTCAGCCGATCCTGCGCTGGACGCCGGAGGTTCAGGCAGCCGAAGCTGCCGAGTAACGCGCTGGTTTGCAGACCGGGACGACTCAAAAGAAAAGGCCCCGGAAAACCGGGGCCTTTTTTTTAGCTCTAGGCATGCGCGTCTAGTTGAGCTTGGCCGGAACTTCCTGAATTGCACTGTTGATCAGGTCGTCGCCTTTCTGGCCCTCAACCACTTCGGTGAGAATGCGCCGTGTGGCCTCAATTGCAACATCCGCAGTCAGGGCGCGTACGTCTGCGAGCGCCCGTGCCTCAGCGGCGGCAATCATGTCGAGTGCCTGCTGTTCGCGGCGTGCGAGCGTCTGCTCGGTCCGCTCCTGCGTCGTGCGTTGCATACGCTTGGCCTCTTCATGGGCTTCGGCAATGATGCCTTCCGCCTCATTCAGAGCATCACGCTGTTTGCGCTGATACTCGGCCAGTGTGTGCTGTGCTTCTTCACGCAGGCGCTGTGCTTCGTCCAGTTCGGTCTTGATCGCATCTGCGCGGTTGTCGAGTGCAGCGATCACAATACGACCTAAAGGGCGGGCGATCGCGGCGACAAACAGCACGAATGAGACGGCAACCCAGGTTGTCGCGTCCTCAAGAAAGGACCCGCTATGCCCCTCGGCAGCTTCGACTTCTTCCACGACTCCCGCAGCAAGCGCGTAACCCGTGGTCAGCAGAAAGACCGATGAAGAGGTGAGGATATGTCGGAACATCAGGTCCTCCCCTCCAAAGCCGCATTTACAGCCGAACTGACACTTGCTGGTTCGGGGCTCGTGTCGACAAGGCGTTCAACAGCCTGTCGCGCGATATCCTCGACCATGCCCGAGATACCAGCAATCGCTTCGGTTCGTGCACCATCGATACGCTGGTGCGCGGCATCCGAATCGGCTGCGAGTTTCTCTGTCAGCGAAGCGTAATGCTGTTCGGCCTCTGCCATGACGGCTTCGGCAGCTTTATGGAGTTCTTCCTGCGCATTGGAACGGGCTTTTGCCAATTCCTCTTCATACGCGGAAAGAACACCGTCTGCCTCCGCCGCGATCTCCTCGGCACGTGCGATATCGCTGTCGATACGCTGCTGACGATTTTCGAGTGTGTTCGAAATTCGTGGCAGCGCGATGCGCCATAGAATAAGCGCAAGCACGACGAACGAAACGACGAGCCAGAAGACCTGCGAAGCATATGTCGCCGGGTCAAGTTGCGGCATCGGAAATCCCCTCTACGCGCCTAGAACGCGAAGAGAATGAGAAGTGCGATGACGAGCGCGAAAAGCGCGATGGCTTCGACGAGTGCGAAACCAAGCATCGTCATGGTGAACACTTCACCACGTGCGGCCGGGTTGCGACCCACTGCCAGAATGAACGATGAGAAGATGCTGCCGATGCCGATACCGGAACCGATAACGCCGACGACCGCCAGGCCCGCGCCGATAAGCTTTGCTGCTTCGACTTCCATGAGTAAATGCCTCCGTTTGGAATACTTAGATTAGGTTGGTTTAGATTATGTCCGAGCCGGTTCTGCTTAGTGCAGTTCCAGCGCGTCCTTGATGTACAAGCAGGTCAGGATCGCAAAAACATAGGCCTGCAAGAATGCGATGAGAATTTCCAGCCCGGTCAGCGCTGTGATCAGCAACAGCGGCAGCCAGCCAGCAAGTGCGCCCAGTGCAAACACGAAGCCGGCGATTACCTTCAACATGGTGTGACCAGCGAGCATATTCGCAAAGAGACGAACCGAAAGACTGATCGGACGAGACAGATAGGAAATGATCTCGATGGGGATCAGGAGCGGCCACATGTAGAGCGGCGCTCCGGGCGGGATGAAGAACGAGAAGAAATGCAGCCCGTGGCGCGCAAAACCAAGAACTGTCACGCCAATGAAGACCGTAAACGCCATCACAAAGGTCACAATGATGTGGCTCGTGAAGGTGAAGCTGTAGGGGATCATGCCGAGCATGTTCCCAATCAGAATAAACATGAACAGCGTAAAGATAATCGGGAAGTACCGTCGGCCTTCTGCACCGATGGTTTCACGTATAAGCCCTGCGATGAACTCGTAGAGCATCTCCGCGATCGACTGGAAGCGCCCTGGAACAATCGCGCCACGACTGGCTGCGAGCGCGACTACGCCGCCGCCGATGAGAACGGTAATCGCCATCATCAGCGAGGAATTGGTGAAGGAAATATCGACTCCACCGATCTCGATCGGGATGATTGTCTTGATTTCAAACTGTTCGAGCGGGCTTGCCACGTCTTCGACCCCGGTTATTCATTTCGAGAGGCTGTCTTTGCCTCGTTTTTGCCGCTGCCATCCCGTTTTTCATCTCGGGCGGCTTTGGCCTCTGCCTCAATACGCTGCGCGGTTCGCATGACGTTTGTAAGACCTGCGGCTGATCCTAAGAGGAAGAACACGAGCAACAGCCACGGCGTCGTTCCCAGCCACCAATCCAAAACCCACCCGATCACCACTCCGACGACAATACCTGCAACAAGATCGGTTCCCACCTTAATTGCCGGTCCGAAGTCCGACATGGGGGTGCGTTTGTTCTCGTTACGGTACTCCGCCGTCCGGCGGTTACGCGCATCCTTCAAACGCTTGTTCAGGTCGTCCAGCGGTTCATGGCCGTTCGGTTCGCTCATATTAGCACCCAGGAAAGGGTTGTGCGGAAATCCGAAATGACGCCTGCCCCGCGTGTGAAGGCGCGCGCAAGGTACTCAGCGACATTGGGCAAGTCAAGGTGACATTCCGCACATGCGAAATGGACGATAAACCCCGGAAAACCGGTAAAAAAACTAGGCGATTGCGCGAATTTCCTCAGCACCGCGCAGGTCAACGGACACCAGTTGGCTCACCCCGCGCTCGGGCATCGTCACACCGTACAATCGATCCATTCGCGCCATGGTCATTCGGTGATGGGTGACAATAAGAAAACGGGTCGATCCAATCTGCGAAATGTGATCGAGAAGGTTGCAGAAACGGTCCACATTGGCGTCATCCAGCGGTGCATCGACCTCATCGAGGACGCAAATGGGTGCCGGATTGGTCAAGAAGACCGCAAATAGAAGGGCCGTGGCTGTCAGTGCCTGCTCGCCGCCCGAGAGCAGGGAGAGGATCTGCAGCTTCTTTCCTGGCGGGCTGGCATAGATTTCAATACCGGCCTGCAGCGGGTCTTCGGCGTCTGTCAGTTCCAGGTAGGCACGACCACCACCGAAGAGGCGTGTGAACAAATCCTGGAAATGTTTGTCGACTTCCTGAAATGAGGCCAGCAGACGTTGGCGTGCTTCACGGTTCAGGCTTGCGATTCCGCGACGAAGGCGATCAATCGCCGCAACGAGGTCTTCGCGCTCGGTCACGATGGTCTCGATCTTTTCTTCGAGCTCTTCGGATTCCTGTTCGGCGCGCAGGTTCACCGGACCCATATTGTCGCGTTCGCGCAGCAGACGCTCGAGTCGCTTGTCAGAGGACTCGACGTCGGGAAGTTCCTTGCCTTCGGGGACTTCGGCCAGCGGCAGAACGTCCTCGGGTTTACATTCCAGACGTTCGGCAATGCGTTCGATGATGGTCTGCAGAATTTGGTTCGCCTGTGCGACGGCTGATTCGGTGCGCACCTTGTCTTCGCGCATTTCGGCCTGTTTGGCTTCTGCGTCACGCATCTCGCGCTCCGCCACGGACAGGCTTTCATCGGCGCGTGCCACAGCGTCACCCGCCGCGTTGCGCTTGGCTTCCGCGGCATTGAGTTGATCCATCAGGCCCGAGCGTTGGGCTTCGATTTCAGCAGGCTTGGCCGAAAGCGTTTCCAGTTCGCCGCGCGCCTGTGCTTCGCGGGTTTCGAGTTCGCCGATGCGTTCTCCCGCGCCATTGTGGCGGGCCTGCCAGGAGGTTTCCTCGGCTGCAAGCGCGGAGATTCGACGATGGCGTTCCTCGGCTTCCCGGACCAGTCGGTCATGCTCACTCTGGGCGGAAGCAAGGGCGCTGCGGGCTTCTGCGAGCTGGCCGCGCATGGCTTCAGTGCTGGAGCGAATTGTGTCGAGATCGCCAATTTCCTGACGACGCGCGCGAGCATCCGAAAGAGCTGTCTCAACTTCCGTGATTTCGCCAGCGATCCGCGCCAGAGTTTCTGTCAGGCTTTCGTGGCGTGCAATCCGTGCGGCAAACTCACTCGATAGCTTGGCGTGATTGCGGCGCGCCTGCGCAGCGGCATCGTCGGCCGTGTCCATCTGCGAGCGCGCTGTCCGGGTTGCTTCAATCGCAGTCTCGGCATTTTCTCTGGCGGCATTGAAGTCCGCCTCAATGCGTTCGAAAGCGGTTTCGGCAGCGGCAATGCGGTCGCCGAGCTCAACAAGGCGATTGCGTTGACGAAGCCGCGTGGATGCTGAGGAACGTGCATCGCCACTGGCAACGTAACCATCCCAACGCCACAGGCGCCCTTCGCGATCAACAAGCCGCTGGCCTGGCTTGAGTGCAGAGGCAAGGCGGTTTCCGGTTTCGGCGTCTTCGACAATTCCAATTTGCGCAAGGCGACGGCCAAGCGCACCGGACTTCGAGACATAGTTGCTGAGCGGCGTTGCGCCGTTGGGCAATGCCGGATCATCGTGAGCTGCTGTGGACAAGTTCCAGTGGCGCGGCGCCCGGGAGTCCATTGGCGCATCAAGGTCTTCGCCCAAAGCAGCACCAAGTGCGCCTTCATAGCCTTGAGTCACCTCGATCTCATCGATCATCGGTGTCCAGTCGGCGGCTTCGGTTTCTGCGTCGTGGGCCAGCACATCTTCGAGCGCGCCAGCTTCGGCCCGGAGGCGAGACAATGCTTCGGCCGATTGTGAGCGAATGTCGCGGACTTTGTCGCGTCGGCTTTCGGCGGATTCACGCGCGTTATCGGCTCCTTCGAGCGCCACACGAGCCGCCTTCAGGGATTCTTCCGCTGCGATCGTTTCCGCTTCGGCTGCCACCAGTTCGTCTGAGGTCAGCCCCTGTTCTTCGATGGCTTCTTTTTCAACGCGTGCTTCGCTTGCCTGATTGTCAAGACGGCGGCGCCGCGCATCCAGTTCGCCAAGCTCACGCTCAAGCGCTGAGATCTGCGCTTCGCCATTGGCGAGACGTTCGGTCAGTTCGGTAAGTTGATTTTCGAGAGCTTGTACCCGTTCGCTGCGGGTTTCGCGCGCAGTCTTGGTCTCGGCAATCAGATCGTCCTCTCCGGCACAGGCGCGTTCGATCTCGCCTTTCTCGGTGCCGAGCCGGTCCAGGGCGGATTTCGCTTCACCAGCCAGCCCGCGTTCGCGGCCCAGATCAGCCTCAATCTGTGTCAGTCGCGTCTGCCACTGTTCGGTTGCCGACCGTGCACGTTGTTCCTCGGCGTCGAGTTCTTCACGTGCGATGTTCAGGCGCTGCAGTTCAGCCGCAGCCGCAGCTTCGGCTTCGCGCAAGGGGACCAGCGCAGCGGCGGCCTCTTCCCGGGTTCGCGTGGTTTGCGACACAACGCGTGACTGTTCAGCGACCACCATGTCGCTGGCACGCAGCTTTTCCTCGCAATCGGCGACAGCCTGGCGTGCCTCGACCCAGCGATGATGCAGGACGGCGGCTTCGGTCTTGCGAATATCGTGCGAGATGTTTTTGTAACGACGTGCCTGACGGACCTGTTTCTTCAGACCCTGCAACTGGGCGTCCAGCGTAACAAGTACATCGTCGAGACGTTCGAGATTCCCCTCGGCCGCGCGCAAACGCAGCTCGGCTTCGTGTCGGCGTGAATGCAGACCGGTGATCCCGGCGGCTTCCTCAAGCAAAAGGCGGCGGTCACCCGGTTTGGCGTTGATCAGCGCGCCGACCCGGCCCTGACTAACAAGCGCGGTGGAGCGCGGCCCCGTCGCCTGATCGGCAAACAGGATATGGACATCGCGGGCGCGCACATCGGTGCCGTTGACCTTGTAATTGGAGCCCTTCTCACGCTCGATACGCCGGGTAATTTCCAGATCGTCGGTGTCATTGAACTGGCTTGGGGCTGTCCGATCAGCGTTGTCGAGACTCAGGACAACTTCGGCCGCGTTGCGCGCCGGGCGTTCAGAGGTGCCGCCAAAGATGACGTCATCCATGCCGCCACCACGCATCTGCTTGGCCGAGGTTTCCCCCATGACCCAGCGTAACGCTTCGACGAGGTTGGATTTGCCACAGCCGTTCGGGCCGACAATGCCGGTCAGACCAGGCGCGATCTCAAGATCGGTCCCATCAACAAAGGACTTGAAGCCCTTCAATCTCAACTTGTTGAACTGCACTGGTACGTAACCCCCCTGGAAACCGGAACTAGTTCTTCGCAACGAGCGGATCGAGGATTTCGGAGAACTCCTCGATCGAACGCGATCCGGGATAAAGCTGACCTTCGATTCGAAAGGTTGGTGTGCTCTGCACGCCCGACGCACCCGCTTTCTGGCGTTCGGCCAGAATGCCGTTTGCGAGTGCTTCGGACTGTATGCAGGACTCAAACGCTTCTTCACCGAGTCCCGCAAGCTGTCCGATTTTTTTGAGCTCTGCAATCGGATCGGCGGCGCGGGCCCAGTTGTTCTGGGTCTTGAACAGAACCTGAATCACGCCGGGATAGCGGCGCTCATCGACGCATCGCGCCATCATGGCAGCCCGCAGCCCCACGCCATCCAGCGGGAAGTCGCTGTAGATAAATTTCACCTTGCCGGTGTCGACATACTTCTTCTTGAGATCGTCATACACGTCATTGTGGAAACTGGCGCAATGCGGGCAGGTGAGTGAGAAATACTCCACGATCGTGACCGGAGCATCGGCATTGCCAATTACCCGCGGCGACAGCATCGCGGCAGTGTCGCCGGTATCCTGAGCGATCGCCGAACCAGCGATCACGACAAACGCCGTCAGGCCGGCCAGAGCGGCTCCGATTCGTCTATATAGGTGCACAACAGTCTCCAAACACAATATGTAGCCAATTATGAAACCTCCAAACATGTGGCACAAGCGCAGAAAAAGGCTTTGAAACCAGATGCTTGTTGGTATTCACACACAGTCTGCCAGCAGAATGTGACGGAAAGGAGATGCCTGGGGGCTATCTAGCTGTCCGAACGGGGGCGCGTTTTCCGCGCCATAATCGATTCACCCAGCCCCTTGAGGGCGCGGCGTAGTTCAGGGTCCGTCACGGAATCCAGCTGTTGCTCAAGGGTTGCCATATCTTCATCGGTGGCTTTTGGGGGCAGGGGTGTCCGTTTCTTGATGGGCGTGGCAATCGGGCCCTGATGCATGCGCAAGCGCGCAATCGCCCGAAACCCGTAAAATCCGTTGATACGTTCGATCACCTGGGGTTCGAGATGCTGGAGCTCGAGAGCCAGAGGCCCGGTCACACGCACATGGAGCGTGCCACCTTCACCCTCCGGACCGCGTGACAGGCGCAGCGGAACACATTGATCCCCCAGATCAGGTCCGACAATTGCCGTCCAGTCCGAGAAGACGCTCGCCTCGAAAAAACCGCGTTTGCGGCGGATCGGGCTTGTGGCTTTGCTGCTTTCGGCACCGATGGCGCGGAGGCCACCGGCTCGCTTCTTTGTCATAGCCCGGCTCATTCCCTTTTTGCCTGTGGCTGTTGCAGGCGTGTTCGCATGTTAGAAGGCGGGTAGAGGATCGACAACGTCTGCGCCATGAATACTCCTGACCCCACGACAATTCTGGATTGGTACGACCGGCATGCCCGGCGCTTGCCATGGCGTGTGCCACCAGCAAGGTCGCGCAAGGGGGAGCGGGCTGACCCTTACCATGTGTGGCTCAGCGAGGTGATGCTGCAGCAAACAACGGTTGCTGCCGTCGGGCCGTACTTTGAAAAGTTCCTGAACCAGTGGCCCCGTGTATCGGATTTGGCGGCCGCTGATCTCGATGAAGTTCTGACCGCCTGGGCCGGGCTGGGCTACTACGCGCGCGCGCGAAATCTGCATAAATGCGCCCGTATGGTCGTTGAAATTCACAACGGGGTTTTCCCCGATACCGAGGCGGGTTTGCGCGAGTTGCCGGGGGTCGGCCCCTATACCGCCGCCGCCATTGCTTCGATTGCCTTTGATCGGCATGCCTCACCGGTGGATGGCAATATCGAGCGCGTGATGGCGCGACTTTTTGCTGTGGGAACGCCGATGCCCGCAGCCAAGCCTGTCCTCAGGGAGCATGCTGCCCGGATGACACCGGGATCGCGGCCGGGTGATTATGTCCAGGCGGTGATGGATTTGGGCGCGACGATCTGCACGCCGCGTTCCCCGAAATGCACGATCTGCCCGTGGCACGAGAGCTGCCAGGCCTTGGTGGAGGGACTCACGGATGTCTTGCCACGCCGTACCCACAAGCCCGAGCGGCCTGTCCGACGTGCTGTCGCCTACTGGATGGTGCGCCGGGATGGCGCCGTGTTGCTGCGCCGGCGACCCGAAACCGGCCTGCTCGGTGGAATGATGGAAGTGCCGTCAGGTCCCTGGGAGGAAATAGAGGAATTTCGTGACGCGGCGCCTGTGAAGGCAGATTGGGTTGAGTTGCCGGGCATCGTGGAACATGGCTTCACCCATTTGCGGCTGGAACTGAAGGTGAAGGTTGCGACCGTTGATGGCCGCACGAAAGCTGGCGGTGTCTGGGTGCAGATCGAGGATTTCGGCGCACACGCATTGCCCACTCTGACCCGCAAGGTCGCGCGGCATACGCTTTCCCATATTGGAAAGGGCGTGAAGCCTAGTTGAGCTCTGCCCGCAGCTTCTGGCGCAGAACATCAATCGGCACGAGTGTGCCCTCGATATCCACATGCCAGAACGTCCAGCCGTTGCATGCTGGTGCACCCTGAACTTCGGCCCCCATCTTGTGGATGGAACCTTTGTTTTCGGATGTCACGATCGTGCCGTCGGCACGGACCTTGGCCGCATGCCGGCGTTTTGGGCCGTAGAGTTTCTCACCGGGACGCAGCAGACCACGCTCAACGAGCCATCCAAACGGAATGCGTGGTTGCTCACGTTTGGATGGGGTTTCGAGCAGGGCCGTTTCTGAAATCCGACGGGTGTTCGCGATCCGCTTTTCGGCGACGGCGATGTATTCAGGGTCACGCTCGATGCCGATGAAATCACGACCGAGTTGTTTGGCGACCGCACCGGTGGTGCCGCTGCCGAAGAACGGATCGAGAATAACGTCACCAACTTTTGTGGACGCCAGCACGACGCGGTGCAGGAGCGCTTCAGGCTTCTGGGTCGGGTGTGCTTTTTTGCCCTCATCATTCTTGATGCGCTCATTGCCGTTACAAATGGGAATAAGCCAGTCACTGCGCATTTGCAGATCGTCGTTCAGGGCCTTCATGGCTTCATAGTTGAAGGTGTATTTCGAGGACTGGCTCTTGGACGCCCAGATCATCGTTTCGTGGGCGTTGGTGAACCGGCGGCCCCGAAAATTCGGCATCGGGTTTGATTTGCGCCACACCACGTCGTTCAGGATCCAGAACCCAAGGTCCTGCAGAATCGTGCCAACACGGAAGATGTTGTGATAACTGCCGATCACCCAGATCGTGCCGTTGTCCGACATGGCGCGATGCGCCTCTGTCAGCCATGCGCGGGTGAATTCGTCATAGGAGTGCAAGTCGTCAAACTTGTCCCAGTCGTCATCCACGCCGTCGACGCGCGAATTGTTCGGGCGCGTCAGTTCTCCGGCAAGCTGGAGGTTATAGGGAGGGTCGGCAAAGACAACGTCCACGCAGCCATCAGGCAGCGCGGCAAGCTGCTCAATGCAGTCACCATTCATAATTACATTTCGCTCGGGCGCGTTAGCGGCCTCGCGAACTCGGCCAGGGGTTCGCATGGCGCGGGACGATGAAGAATCAGGGAGTCGGGGTCAATCAGAAAATTTCAGAATTGCCGATTTTGTGTTTGGAGTCAGCCAGTTAACGACATGTTGTGGCTGCATCGAGCAATTTGTGTATGGGTGCGAAGCTGCGTCGGTGATGTTCGGTAACGCCGAGGGATTCGAGCCCGCGACGGTGTTCGGCTGTGCCGTATCCGGCATTGCGTTCCCAGCCATAGCCGGGATGGGCTTCCGCCAGCTCCGCCATGAGACGATCCCGGCTGACTTTTGCCGCGATCGAAGCTGTCGCGATGGAGAGAATTTTTGCATCACCACCGACGATGGCCTCGGCGGGGCAATCGAGAACCGGAATTCGGTTTCCGTCGATCAGCGCGCGCGCAGGTGTTTTGGGCAAGGACGCCACCGCCCGACCCATGGCGCGCATGGTGGCCTGGAGAATGTTGTGTGTATCGATCTCTTCGACGTCCGCCGGTTCGATGGCTAGCCAGAGGTTTCCCTGTGCCTGCTGATCGAGGATCACTTCAAAACAGCGTTCGCGGGCCTTGCGTGTCAGGGCTTTGGAATCATCTACGCCGGCAACGCGCAGAACTTCAGCGGAGGATGGTGTGAGGATCGCCGCAGCGGCCATGACCGGTCCGGCCCAGGGGCCGCGCCCGGCTTCGTCAACGCCGGCGACATCGACAAGGTCGTGGTCATCAAAAAGAGAACGCACCGTGTTCAGTCACCCGCCAGTTTTTCTGATTCTGCTTCGATCGTCTTTTTGCGCCTGAGCCGTCTTGGGATGCCTGGCTTCAGGTTGACCGTTGCGCGGAAGGCCCTTTGAAGGCCCGCAGCTTCGCGCCCGAACGCAAGGCGCAGAACGTACCTGATGGAGGCGCGCTGGAAGGATGCGGCCCGATGCAGGCGACGGATCGCGCTCATGTAGAGCGGAGAGATAATGAGCGAGAGCGCGGTCACGGACAGAATAATTCGGAACTCGTCACTGGATATTATGCCGCGCTGCAGGCCCACATTGCCGAGCAGGAACGAGAACTCTCCCACCTGCGCAAGGATCAGAGCTGTCAGCAGTGCTTGTGCCCAGGGCATACGCAAGGCTGCGAAGATCGCCAGATTGATCGCTGTTTTGCCGACCGTCACGATCAACAACATCAGCAGGATAATGCCGATATTGTCCCAGATCAGGGCCATATCGATCAGCAGTCCGATGGACAGGAAAAACACCATCATCAGGACGCTCTGGATCGGCATGACCATCTCCAGCATGCCGACACGAAGATTGCTGTTGCCGATGGTCAGCCCGGCCAGGAACGCGCCATAGGCCGGCGACAGACCAAGTAGAGCGGAAATCGTGGCCGCGCCGAAACAGCAGACAAGGCCCAACAGAGGCGTGAGATCTTTGTGGCCCTGTGTGGCGCTGAGAATCGGAATGTTGAGGCGCTGCCGCCGACTGAGAAACAGGATCAACGCCAGCAGCAAACCAACCGAGAGTATGATCCGGCCGATCGCGACGGCATCGAATGCGCCGATGGCGGCGACATCAACGAGCAGGATCATCGGGACAACGGCCAGATCCTGCGCGATCAGAATGCCAACGGTAATCCGGCCCGTGCGGGTTCGCAGTTCGCCGATGTCTTCGAGCATTTTGACCGCAACGGCTGTGCTCGAGAGCGCCAGAACAAACGCCATCAGCATGACTGCGGTCACGGGCCAATTGAGCTGCACGCTGATGAGCCAGACCATCAGCATGGCCCCGAATGTCTGGAGGAGAACCGTTGTAACAGCGATTTTCCAAATACGCCGGAAGGCGCGAAGGCTGAGCTCCATGCCAATGACATAGAGCAAGAGCAGCATGCCGAGTTCGGCGAGCAGCCCGATGCTTTCTTCGTTTTCGACCAGACCAAACACGGATGGTCCCAGAACAAACCCGGCAAAAATATAACCGACAACGGCTGGCTGTTTCAGACGTGTGAGCAGGATGCCGCAGGAGAGTGCAACCAGGACAACGATGGCCAGAGGCAGGAGTTCATGATTCGAAAGCATTGCCTGGGGAAGTTATCACAATGCCTGCTGATTGGGTGTGATCAGCTTTCGTCGGCACCAAATAAATTGAGTTGCCCGTCGCGCACTTCCTGCAGATTTGGTTTCTGGAAGTGTGACGCGTCGAGCAAGGTGCGGTCCTCGGTATATCCCTGTTGTCGACAGGTCAGACGAAAGCGTTCTTTAAGCAGCTTTGCGTCATTGCCGCGCCCGCGCATACGTGAACCAAACCGGCTTTCATACAATTCACCGCCCCGCATTTCGCGGATACGACTGAGAATGCGCCGCTTGCGATCAGGGTAGTGATTTGCAAGCCATTCACCGAACAGGTCTTTCAGCTCAAGCGGCAGCCGCAGCAGAATGTAGCTGGCATGCACCGCACCGGCCTGGCGTCCGCGTATCAGGATGGCTTCGAGCTCATGGTCATTCAACGCGGGAATGATGGGCGCAGCCATGACCGTTACCGGGACGCCCGCAGCCGATAGCATGCGAATGGTTTCCAAACGACGTTCAGGTCGCGCCGCGCGGGGTTCCATGGCGGTCGCCAGATCCGAATCAAGTGTCGTGACCGAGACTCCCACGCTGGCCAGGCCCTTTGCCGCCATCGGCGCCAGCAGATCCAGGTCGCGGGTGACCAGTGCACTTTTGGTGGTGATCGAAACCGGATGATTGTGTTTGGCCAGGACCTCCAGAATGGAACGGGTGACCTTCAAGCGCCGTTCAACCTGCTGGTACGGGTCGGTGTTTGTCCCCATCGCGATAGGGCGCACCTGATAACCTGGTTTGGCCAGTTCACGTTCGAGCAAACCGGCAGCATCGGGTTTGGCAAAAAGTTTGGTTTCGAAGTCCAGACCCGGTGACAGACCGAGCCAGGCATGGGTTGGGCGCGCGAAGCAATAGACGCAGCCATGCTCGCAACCTCGATAGGGGTTAATCGACCGGTCGAAGCCCAAATCGGGTGAGTCGTTTCGCGCGATCACAGTCTTGCTCTGGTCGAAGGTCACGGTCGTGTCGAGCCGCGGCAAGGGGTCGTTCTGCAGGTCGTTGCGCCAGCCATCGTCAATGGCGGTACTGCTCAATCTCTCGAACCGGCCAGCCCGGTTGGAGATCGCACCACGCCCGATGCGTGGCTCATCAGGGATGGGCTGTCCCGGGTCTGATGGTGGTTGTTTTTGCATGTCCCAAGTATGTCTCGGGAATGAGAACAAAACAAGAACTATTGGTTCCAGGACCCGGAATATTACGGTCTTCCTTAGAATCCTAAGGCGTGTGGGACGAGCCATTCCTGTCGAATGGCAGAAATCGAATCGGGCCGGAACGAACGCTCGATATGTGCGCGAACGTGTTCTGTCATCGTGGCGTCACGCGCAGCCGCGTGGTTTTCTTTGGACCATTGGGCGCGCCAGCGGGCGAACCATGTGATCGTACGCAACCAGGTCAGGCGGCGCAGAGGCAGCAGCCAGGGTTCCAGTTCGTCGGCGCGATCGGGTCCCACAGACCGGAGATATCGCCGATAGAATTTCGCCACGTCCTCCGGTGAGAGTTGCGCGCTGCAATCCGGGTCCCAGCCAGTGGATGTGGCTAGAGTTGCATGCGCGAGATCAATGGGCGCGGCCCCGTAGACTGACTTTTCCAAATCCACAAACCAGGATTTTCCGTTGTCATCGACAAGAAAGTTCCCCGGATGGGTGTCGGTGCCAACAAAACACAGTGAGAACCTGGGTTCACCATTGCTTGCGAAATCCCGGGCCCATTCCAGCTCTGTGCGGATATCAGAATCGGACTGTCTGTCGAGCTGCGCGCGGGCCAGATAAATCGCTTGCTCCTCGATCACTTGAAGGGTGGAAGAGACGGGGTTTCGATGAATCTGAAGTGGCGCAAAAGTTTGTTCTGCTGGCATCGGCATGCCGTGGAGGGCTGCGAGGGTGTCCGCAATGGCACCCAGTTCGTCAGGTAGCCGGGGTGCGCGACCAATGATCTCTTCGACGATGAGCGCACCGCGCGGCAAGGCGAGTGTAGGGGGCAGGGTTTCGACGCAGTCAGGAGCATGTCCGCTCGCTGCCGCTCGTTGAAAAGCGGTTTTTTGGTAGTTGAGTGCTTCCTGTGGCTCCATGCCCCACTGGTTCATCCGGGGAATGCGCAAAACCAGACCTGTTTCGCCAATGCGCCAATGATCGTGAGAGATACCTTTTGTCGACAAGACCGAGATGTCATCAGCGATGACCCCGTCGGCGATCCCGGTGCTGTGCAGGAGCCCCGCGATCTGTTCGGGATCAGGGGTATTGGTCACAAATACCGCGCTAGGAGTTGGTTTCGTGTTCCCGCAGGCGCGGCAACAGTTCTGCAAAGTTGCACGGCTTGTGGCGAATATCGAGTTGGTCTTTCAGGATATCATCCCATCCGTCGCGACACGCACTCGGCGAACCGGGCAACAGGAAAATATAGGTGCCATGCAGGACGCCGGCGTCGGCGCGTGACTGGACGGTCGATGTGCCGATTTTCTGAAAGCTGATCCAGCGAAACAGTTCTCCGAACCCGTCGATCCGTTTTTCGGCGACATCGGCAAGAGCTTCAGGGGTGACATCGCGCCCTGTCACTCCGGTCCCGCCGGTCGAAATTACGACCTCGATATTTTCGTCATGTGCCCAGCGGACGAACTGGTCAGCAATCACAGCCCGGTCGTCCTTGATGATTTTTCGGTCGGCAAGTTCGTGGCCGGCTTCCAAAATACGTTCCACAAGGGTGTCGCCGGATTTGTCGTCGGCCAGAGTGCGGGAATCCGACACCGTCAGAACGGCGATGCGAACCGGGCGAAACGCCATGTCTTTGCTACCGGCCGACATGGGAATCCTGATGATGATATTGCGGCCAGCGGCCAGCCACCACGTCGTCGAGTGAGGGGGCCTCCTGCCCCAGCTGGCTGCGATAGATCCAGAGATTGGTCATGATCTGCTCAACAAACTTTCGGGTTTCCCGTGAGGGGAGGCTTTCGATGAACAAGAGTGGGTCGTCACCATGTTCGACGGCGCGCTCCCAGCTGCGCAAGTTTCCCGGGCCGGCATTGTAGGCGGCAGCAAGCCGGAAAAGATCGCCCGATACGCTTTTCTGGCCAAGCAGGTGCTGGATATAGCGCTGGCCCAATTCAAGGTTCAGATCCGGTTCATAGAGGCGGTATTTCCCCCGTCCGTGCAAATAGCTTTCACGCCCCACATAACTGGCAGTGCGCGGCATCAATTGCATCAAGCCGCGTGCGCCCGCCCGGCTTTCGGCGCGCCGGTTGAAGGCTGATTCCTGTCTTACGAATGAAAGAACCAGCGCGCGGTCGACGCTATATCCACTTTCGGGTTCCCATGACGGGACAGGATAGGCTGCAGCGAGACGGGTTTCTGGGGGGGCAAAGCCGGACAACCGGTATGCCACGGATGGCAGTCCGGCATGGCTGGCAAGTGCGAGCACATCGTTTCGCAGGGCTGGATGCGCAGCCGACAGGCTCAACAATTCCCGTTCCGCATCATGGTCCCGCCCGATCTGCAGCAAAGCAATGGCCCGTGCACCGATTTTGGTGCCCGCGATATCACGAAATGCTGACAAACCGAGTGCGGGTTTGCGCCACCCAAAAGACTCCGAATTGCCGATCGCGCGTCGCGACAACTGGCCGTAGAAGGTGCGCGTGTGCTGAGCACCGGTTTCCAGATACGACGTCACACTTTCCGGGTTGTTGTTGGCCAGAGCAGCGCGTGCGGCCCAAAAAGAGCCGGCTGCACCGAGTGAATCTGAAGCGCGTTCGGCGCGGGACAACTCGCCAAACAGGGTTTCGGCATCATCCATCTGGCCAAGTCGCCATGCGGCAAGCCCGCCCCACCAATAGGCGAGAGGGGCATCGCCGGGGGAAGCTGCGTGAGAGGCCATCGCGGCCTCGAGTGCTTCAGTGTCTTTGCCTGCCCGGAAATAGGCCTGCGTGATGGCGCGCCAGGCCTGGGCCATCTGAACCGGGCCCATGTTTTGAACAGCGCGTGTGGATTTGATGATTTCGCGTGCGCCGGTCGGCCATCCGCGCGCCACGCGGCGCAGGATTTCACTGTGAGCGCTCCGACCCGCGCGACTTGCCGCGCGATCATAAAGAGGGCGGCCTTCGGAGGATTTGCGCACTGCGGCGCCTTTTGCCGGGGCGCGATAAACAATTGGGGCCACCGGTGCGCTGGCACCCTTGGGCTGGCGAAGCACGGCCAGTCGATGAATACGCCGCGCCTGCGGGTGATCGGCATGGCTCTTGAGCCAGTCACGCAGTTCGGTAAACCGGGATCTGTAGGCGGTTGGGTGCAGGTATTTCAGGGCCAGAGCATGACCCATCAGGCGTTTGTCCTGAATGCGCTTGATGATCGCCTCGGCGGCCCGCCACTGTCCTGCTTCCTGGTGTTCAAAAATTCGCTTGTAGCGTGCGGCATCGGCGGCAGACAGAACGCCTTCGACCGTCCCGATGCCTGGAATCGCAATCGTTCCCGGGCCGACGAGGGCTGTTTCCAGCGGTCGTGGCTTAGGCTGCTGTGCCTGAGCTGTCATGGACCCGGAGACGATCGCGATGGTCGCAATTGAAACGAGGGTTCGAAAGATCACGTTATTCATATATCCGTCCAGAAAGCCGCGCATTCATACATCTGCCTCGGTTGGTCGGGCAAGTTGCACCGCAGGCACTTCACAAATCGTTACCGGTCCTGTTTCGGTCCCATCGCATCGAGTTTTTCGCGGACCGAGAGAAGGTCGAGCCAGGCTGCGCGTTTCTGCGCCGGTTGGCGCAGGAGGTAGGCGGGGTGAAGCGTGGCCATGGCCGGGATTGAAGCAAGACCGGCGGCTTCGAGCGCAGGAGACGTGTAATCGTTCCATTTGCCGCGCAAACGGGTGATGCCTTCATTGCGATTCAGCAAGATTTTGGCAGAGGTGCCACCCAGGAACATCAGCGCGCGTGGGGCGACCAGTGCAATATGCCGCTCCAGAAACGGAAGGCATGCCGCTGTTTCAGCAGCCGTTGGCTGTCTGTTGCCCGGTGGGCGCCAGGGAAGAATGTTTGTGATGTAGACATTGGTAGCGCGATCAAGGTTCACGAATCCGAGCATTCCCTCAAGCAACCGACCGCTCTCGCCGACAAAGGGTTCGCCTTGTCTGTCCTCGTCGCGGCCGGGGGCTTCGCCGATCAGCATCAGATCGGGTGTTACCGCGCCCTTCCCAAAAACAAGATTGGTGGCGGTGGTCTTCAGGGGGCAACCGTCAAAGGTTTCAAGGGCGGTGCGTAATGCCGCAAGGTCATTGCACGCGGCGGCTTGAATACGTGCGTCTTCGGTCACGGTGTCGGCCGCTGCCAGCGGTGCCACCGGCCGGGCGGCTGTCGCAGCGGGAGTTGGTGGGGGTGCGCCAGCCTGATTCGGGGGCGGCGCCGATTCCTGTGCAGCTGTGGCAGACTTTTTAGCTGCATCCGCTTTGGTTTTTGCGACTTCGGCGAATCTGTCGACGGCCTCGTTGAGGATTGCTTCATCGGCGCCGGCATCGATCTGCCAGCGCAATGCCGCAATCATTTCTGTGCGTTCGGCTGTCCCGTTCATCTCAGTTCCACTTTCCTGGCACGGCATCGCATCCCAAATAGTGATGGGGTCTGGCGGCTGCTGGTTGTGCTTCGGCGTTGGGCATGGTTTTTTGAACTGAAATGCTACCGGTCTCAGGAGGTTCATAGCATGAGCGAAGAAGCCGTCGAACGCGAGTCAATGTCGTATGATGTTGTGATAGTCGGTGCCGGGCCTTCGGGGCTCGCGGCGGCAATTCGCCTGAAGCAGATTGCAGCGGAAAATGAGCGCGAAATCGGCGTGTGTGTCCTCGAGAAAGGTTCCGAGGTCGGTGCTCATATTCTTTCCGGCGCCGTGCTGGAAACTCGCGCGCTCGATGAATTGATTCCGGACTGGCGCGAGATGGATGCGCCCGTGACGACCGCGGTCAGTGATGAGAAGTTCCTGTTTCTCCGCGAATCCACGGCAACCTCTGTGCCGACGTCGATCCTCCCACCGTCGCTGAAGAACCACGGCAACTACATCATTTCTCTCGGAAATCTGTGCCGTTGGCTCGGAGAGCAGGCCGAGGCTCTGGGGGTGGAAATTTATCCCGGATTCGCGGCTTCTGAAGTGCTGTTTGACTCTGACGGACGGGTGCGCGGTGTCGCCACCGGAGATATGGGAATTGATGCCGACGGAGAACCGACTGCCAATCACACACCGGGTATCGAACTGCATGCGACATACACGTTTTTTGCTGAAGGATGCCGGGGCCAACTGGGGCGTCAGCTGATGGACCATTTTGATTTACGCACGGAAAGCGAAGATCAAACTTACGGGATCGGAATCAAGGAGCTCTGGCAGGTCGCACCCGATCATCATCAGCAGGGTCTGGTTGTCCACAGCGCGGGTTGGCCGCTCAGTTCTGACACATATGGTGGTTCGTTCCTCTACCATCTGGAGGACAATCAGGTGGCTGTCGGCTACGTGATCGGTCTCGACTACAAGAATCCCTATCTCTCGCCGTTTGAAGAGTTTCAACGATTTAAGACCCACCCTGCAATCCGGCCCACTTTTGAAGGGGGCAAGCGTATTTCCTATGGTGCGCGGGCGCTGAACGAGGGTGGCGTGCAGTCTTTGCCGAAGCTGGCTTTCCCGGGGGGTGTTTTGATTGGCTGCGAGGCGGGGACGCTTAATGTGCCGAAAATCAAAGGCACGCATACGGCAATGAAGTCCGGCATGTTGGCCGCGGAATCGGCGGCGGCAGCCATCATGAATAGCCCAGAGGGGGAAACTCCTGTTTCTTTGCTGGATGGTTTTGTTGGGGCGTTTCGCGAGTCGTGGGCTTATCAGGAACTTTGGCGCGCACGTAATTTTCGACCGGCCTTCAAATATGGCCTGATGTTGGGGACGCTGCTGTCGGGCCTGGATCAGGTGTTGTTGCGGGGGCGGGCGCCTTGGACACTCAAACATGGTCATTCCGATCACGAAGCTCTGGACACAAAGGACAAGCACGCGCCCATCGATTATCCCAAGCCTGATGGTGAGGTGACATTCGACCGCTTGTCATCGGTGTACATCTCGAACACGAACCATGAAGAGAATCAGCCGCCGCACCTGACGCTCAAGGATGCGAGCGTGCCGATCACGGTGAATCTCGAGAACTACGATGCGCCCGAGCAACGCTACTGCCCGGCACAGGTTTATGAGATTATCCGGGATGACGACGGATCGAATCCCCGCCTGCAGATCAATGCGCAGAACTGCGTCCATTGCAAAACCTGCGATATCAAGGACCCCACACAGAATATCGTCTGGGTCGCACCTGAGGGTGGCGGTGGGCCGAATTATCCCAATATGTAGACGGTGCAGGGATCGCTCGAACGTCACAACAACGTGTGATGGCCGTGCCGGGCCTGGATCGCTAGATTGAAGAGCCTGAACGCGGAAACGAACGAATGAGTGCCATGACCAGCCTGACGACAGTTTTATGTGCCGCAGTGTTATCGGGTTCGACACTTGCCTGGGGATTGTCGCTTCCGGCACATGCTGCACCGTCAGACCTCGAAGGCGTGCCGGGGCGACAGGCCGATCTTGCAGGGCTGACTCTTACGCTCGGTGAGACAACAGCCGGGCGTTATCTCGCCGCCCGCCATGCAGAGATTACGGGTGACCTTTTGGTCGCTGCGGATCTGACCTCACAAATCATTTCGGAAGTCCCCGACTCCGCGAGTGTTCGTCGTCGGGCGCAGCTGTTGATGATCAGTGCCGGGCGTTATGACAAAGCGGCCGATCTGGCGCAGGGCGTTCTGGAATCAAACCCCGGAGATCCGCTCGCGACCTACACGCTGTATGTCGATGCGATGCGTGCGGCGCGTTTTGAGGAGGCTTACGAACGTGCGGCCAGCGTCACGGTGGCAGGCGTCAATGGGATATTGGTGCCTTTGCTCAAGGCATGGGCGCGCGCGGGTCAGGACCGGACTGACGACGCGCTGCTCGAATTAGACAGTTTGGCCGGTGAGCAGGGGTTGGGTGCGATTGCCGGGCTTCATCAGGCGTTGATCGCAGACATCGGTGGCGATATCGGACGCGCCGACGCTGCGTTCCGCCTGGCGCTTGAGAAGTCGGGCGACCGCCCTTCGATTCAGCTTGTGGATTCCTTTGCGCGTTTTCTTGTGCGGCAGGAAAACACCGAGGAGGCGCAGGCTCTTGTAAAGAAGTTCTCGGAACAGAATACGGCGACTCTGCTTATCGAACCGGCGCAAAAAATTGTTGCGGGTCAACAGGAGCCCACGCGTGTCATTGCGGATGTTCAGCAAGGTGGTGCCGAAGTCTTTCGCAATATTTCGGGGCTTCTTAATCGCGAGCGGCTGCGGACGGAAGCTTTGATGTTTATTCGGCTTTCCCTTGGGCTGGAGCCGCACAATCCGACGGCATTGTTCTCTCTCGGTCAGTTGCTGGAGCGACGTTCCCGCGATGATCTGGCGATTGATATCTATCGTCAGATAAATTCAGCGACACCCTATAGCTGGTACGCACGGTTAAGCGTGGCGGACGCACTGCATGGTCTGGAACAGAGTGATGAAGCCATTTCGATCCTGCGCGATATGGTTGATGAACGCACAGATCGCTCCGATGCAGTGCAGGCGCTTGCAGACATATATCGGATCGAAGAGCGTTATCCGGAATCTGTTGATGCCTACGACCTTGCTTATGAGCGTGAA
This sequence comes from uncultured Alphaproteobacteria bacterium, assembly GCA_943787745.1. GTDB lineage: Bacteria > Pseudomonadota > Alphaproteobacteria > UBA6615 > UBA6615 > JABJAG01. The sequence goes on from CALSNJ010000007.1 coordinate 153,683, forward strand.
GGTGGCAATGCGGACTGGCGGCTGTATTACACACGCGGTATCGCGCTGGAGCGCGCTAAAATATGGGACCGTGCGGAGAAGGATTTTCTTAAAGCACTCGACCTGGAGCCCGATCAGCCTCTTGTCCTGAACTATCTTGGTTATAGCTGGGTGGAGCTGGGCATCCAGCTCGAACGCGCCAAGACCATGATTGAAACCGCCGTCGCCAAACGGCCCGAGGATGGCTACATCACCGATTCACTCGGTTGGGTGCTTTATCGGCTGGGTGACTATCCGGCCGCTGTGGGTCATCTCGAACGTGCTGTAGAACTGGAGCCGGGTGATCCGGTCATCAATGATCACCTTGGCGATGCTTACTGGATCGTCGGGCGTAAGAACGAGGCAAGGTTTCAGTGGATACGCGCCCTGTCCCTGGAGCCGAGCGCAGAGGATGAAGCCGAGATTCGTTTGAAGCTTGAGGGGAAAAAAGAACCAACGCCGCAGCCGCCCGGAAAAAATCGTGACATCTAGCGTCTTGGGCCGTCGTGAACACCAGGCCTGAAGAATCTGCTTTGCATGAGCGTGCCCCTGCAAAGGTGAATCTTTTCCTGCATGTTGCTGGTCGTCGCGATGACGGCTTTCACGATCTCGAAAGCCTGGTTGTGTTCACGGCATTCGGGGACGAGGTCAGCATTTCACCGTCTTCGGCGCTGACCCTCGAACGGAGCGGCCCCTTTGCGGGCGACCTGCCCGATAATCCCGAAGACGATCTGTGTTTGCGTGCGGCGACCAAATTGGCAAAGGCATTTGGACGCGCGCCGACTGCTCGTATCTTCCTGATAAAGAATATTCCTGTTGCGTCGGGCGTGGGTGGGGGGTCTTCAGATGCCGCCGCCGTGCTGCGTGGCTTATGCCGGCTATGGGGTTTGGATGTCCGCGATCCACGTGTGATTGGCATTGCCGAAGATCTTGGGGCGGACGTGCCTGTTTGTCTGAACGGCGCAGCTGCCTGCATTTCGGGTATCGGAGACGTTGTCGACCCGCTTGTACAGGATCCGGCGTTTCACATGTTGCTGGTCAATCCGAACGAGGCGTTGGCCACGGCCGAGGTGTTTGGGGCGTTTGCGGGTGGAACCGGGGTCACCGATGGGCTCGTTGATTCTGTGTGCGCGCAGGACTCCGGGACATTGCTGGAAACCATTTCTGCCAGCCGCAACGATCTTGCTGTCGCCGCGCGGGAATTGTGTCCGGTTGTTGAATCGGTTTTGCGCGCATTGGAGCAAAGTCCGGGCTGCACCCTTGCGCGAATGAGCGGAAGCGGTGCGACCTGTTTTGGCATTTTTCCAAATGCCAAAAGCTGCCAGCGTGCCGGCGCGGTCATTTCCAAAGCGCATCAGGCATGGTGGGTGTGTCCCACCAGAACTGCCTCGGCTATCTGAATGACCCCTGTCGGTGTCTAGCGGTCACCAGCAATCTGACGCAGGTGGTTCAGCAGGTTCAGGCTTGGCTCACCATCAACCCGCAGGCCCAACTCGCGCTGATAATTGCGAATCGCATCCCGGGTCTTGTTGCCGATTGCGCCGTCCGGCCGACCGGTGTCGAAACCCAGTTGGTTCAGCAATGTCTGCATGGCGTTGATCTGATCCCGACTGACAGTTTCCGTATTGGCCGCCGTCGAAACGAAAGGCGCGGATGCGGGTGTGACTTCAGAATTGGTTGTTGTCGGTGTGACGCGCATGGGTGCGGGGGTCGATGTGGACGATTTGGGGGCGCGTGGAATCGTCTGACCAATAAAATGGGAGACCCGAGCGTTGACGCCAGAACGTTCTTCGGGCGTCAGTTGCGCGGCAATTTTCTCGGAACGCTCTGAAGCCTTGGCGACCCCGTTCGCATCGGCGATTTGGTACCAGTAATAGGCGTCAACAAGACTCTCACGGGATGCAGGCGATGTTGCGAGGACGTTGCCCAGAGAGAACTGTGCTTCGGCCACATTTGATTCTGCCGCCAGGCGCAACCACTTCAGGGCTTCATCTGGATTGCGTGTGATGCCGCGACCCGAGGCGTAGGCTGCGGCAACAGCCATTTGGGCGCGCCCATGCCCGTTTTCAGCAGCACTGTGGAACCAGATCAGTGCCTCAGTCGGGTCAGGCTCGACACCGCGGCCGGATTCATAGAGGACGCCGAGATTGTATTGGGCGTTGGTCATGTCCTGCGCGGCGGCCTTGCGCAGCCAGAACGCAGCCTCGCCGTAATCCTGCGCAACGCCGCGTCCAACCAGATAGCGTACGCCAAGCTCATTTTGTGCAGTCGCGACGCCGGTGGAAGCGTCCTCACGTAGGGCATCGAGCTCTGCATTGCCGGATGCATTCTTTGCAATGGCGTCTGCCGCGCCGGTGGTGTCCAGCTCCGGATTTGGTTCGTCGCCCTTTGGAGCTAACGTCTGAGCGGGCGGGGGGGCTGGAATCGGCGGCGTTGGCACCACTGAAGGTGCTGATGCTGGCGTGGGTGGCTTTGGTGCAGCAGGCTGTGCATCCACCGGCGCCGGTGCAGCAAGCTGTGCTTCTGGCGATGACGTTGCTTCCGGTCGGGTCGGTTGGGCCGGGGTCTGGGATTTCGCGCTATCGACTGCTGACTCGACACCCGTGGTCAGGGATTTGCGCATCTCTGGTGATAAAAACTCGAACCATGCAACAGCGGCGACGCCGGCCACCGCGGCCAGAAGAATGGCCAGAACGAACACAAGTGGTGCTTTGCTGGATCGGCGGGGTGGCCGCCTTGGCATGAAGGGGTCCCTTGAGGGCGTGTGCAAGGCAGCGTTCTGACGATGGGTTCCATCATCGAACAATCCCGTCAACTCGGACTTGAGCGCGGCGTCCGCGGCGTGAATATCTGCTTCCGTGATGTTGCCGGGGTCGATCTTGGCGCCAGCTTCGGCGGCGCGTGAACGTGCTTCGGATGCATCATCGGGTACATCTTCAGGTTTCGGGTCGATCGGGTGATGAACTGCCTCAGCCGTGTCCGGCTCATCCACTGGTCCGTGCTCGGGCGCTGGGTCTTGCACAGGCTCTTCTGCTTCTGCAGGTGATGCGTCTGATTGTGTTTCCGAGTTGGGTTCGCTTGGCGCATTGCGCTGATTGTGCTCGAGCCGTTCCAGCCGCGCACCAAGCTCTGATATCGAATCACGGACCGGGCCGAGCTGTTCGGTAATTCGATCGGCGTGGTCGCCAACACGCACTTCGAGCGCCTGAAGGATGGTCACGATATCGAGTTCGCTGACCTCGTCAGGTGGCGCTGCCGTGTTTGTTTCGTCTTTGGATTCGTCGTCGCCGCTCATGAGTATCGCCTGGTCAATCCACACGCCGATTGGCAGGTCGGAGTTCTGTGCCGCCGCCTTCGCAGCTTCGCGCGCTTCGGGGCTGACTCCTTTGACGCTCCACAATTTGCCGCGGGCCATCTGTCTGTCCAGTCATTCCTTGAGTGTCATTCCTGACTGCGTGTCACGAGTTCAAAAGCGTCACGACAACAAGCCGAATGTCTCCGCGCAAACAACTGAATCTTGCACGATTAGTCACGACCAAACAGCTTACCTATAACGCCACTTTTGGAAGACGTCTTGCTTGGTCGCGCACCAGAATCCTTTCCCGGGTCTTCCATGCGATCAAGCCGTTCAGAGAGTCGCATCATCGCACGTTCAACAGGCGCGGAAGACCCTCCGGAATTTGTTTTAATTTCCTCGATCTGTTCGCTCAGATCACCAACCCGGTCGGAGATTGGCTTGAGTATGTCTGACGTGCGCTGTTCGGATTCTTCGATCCGAGATGCCAGCTTTTGTATGCTTGCCAGAACTGCTTCCGGGGTCAGTGCCGGCGGGCCACCAGGGCCCGGTGCGGGCTGTTGCGGTGGCGGCGCGTACTGCGGATTATATTGCGGCGGCTGAGGCTGTTGCTCTGGCTGTTGTTGTGCTGGCTGGGGCTGCTGTTGGGGCTGCTGCGGGGGTGGGGACTGTGCTGTATTCGCAGCGGAGTTGGCGTCTGCCGGCTGACCGGTGAAGCTGAATGATGGTGTCCCTGCGGGCGCGGCCTGACGGTCATCTTCTGAGCCACGCTTTGAGCGCAACTCTTCTGATGCGGCAGCAAGAATCGTTTGGGTGAGCCAGCGACCGACATTCACGCCCTGACGACGTGCAGCGATTTTGGCCGCCTCACGCGCTTCGGGTGCTACGCCCTTAACGCTCCAGGGTGAAGTGTTCGCCATCAGATAAACCGTACGTCCAAAAGTCTGCCTTCGTATGACCGGGTTTTAAGGCCTAGTACTACCGTTTGTGTCCAGGTGAATGTCTGTATGGACCGATATTCGAGCCAAAATCATCCGACTAAACTGTCATAGCGGTATACATGCACTTTTTTTGTGGTTTGCAAACATCAAATGTGAGCAGCGTTACAACAGAATCAAGGACTTGTAGAGAGTTTTAGGCATCGGCCAAGACCGGAGTAGGCCTCACAGAGCATTGACGCTGGCCGTTCTGGAACCTTCCGAACCGTGTTTTGAAACACAGTATGGCGTGTACTACTGAGTTGTATGGCTTGGTATTTAGTCAGTATTATCAATGTCTTCCAAGTCATACAGGCGTTGAGAAATTTGCGCGAGGGCAGTCCTGTAAGACTCGATTTCCTGGGTGGAATACCGCTCTGCTTCCGAGAGAGTTTTATCCATTCGATGCAGGACCGCACTGGCCGTACCGGTATGACCGGGGTTATCCGGTGATGCAGGGGTACCTGAGTTGTTTTGGGCGGCGGCTAGGAGAATGCGATCGTTAAGCCATTGGCCAATCGTCTGGTGATTCTCAGTAGCTGCAATCCGAACGGCTTTACGTGCTTCGTCGCTGATGCCGATCAGGCTCCATGGCATACGCGGATTGTCCATTTGTATGGCGTCCTTGTGCGCAGTTTGATTCGGCAAGTATAGTCCCGCGAATCATACATTTATACCGAGCGACACGATCGTCGCCCACCCTGTAATTGTTGGAGTATCCATATGGCAAAGGACGTCGCTCTCATCACCGGTGTGACAGGTCAGGACGGTGCCTATCTGGCAGAGCTTCTGCTCGCCAAGGGGTATGAGGTTCATGGCGTGAAACGACGCTCGTCCTCATTCAACACCGGTCGGGTGGACCATCTGTATCTCGACCCACATGAGAAAAACATTCAGTTCCATCTCCACTTCGGAGACATGACGGATGCCACCAATCTGATCCGCCTGATTCAGGAGGTGCAGCCGAATGAAATTTACAATCTTGCAGCACAAAGTCATGTGCAGGTCAGTTTTGAAACACCGGAATACACAGCCAATTCCGATGCGCTTGGAACCCTTCGTTTGCTCGAAGCGATGCGTATTCTCAAGATGGAAGACAAGGCGAAGTTCTATCAGGCCTCGACGTCTGAATTGTATGGCAAGGTTCAGGAAACACCGCAGAGCGAGACCACGCCTTTCTATCCGCGCAGTCCTTATGCGGCAGCCAAAATTTATGCCTATTGGATCACGGTGAACTATCGTGAGGCCTACAACATGCATGCTTCGAACGGCATCCTGTTCAACCACGAAAGCCCGATCCGGGGTGAGACATTCGTCACCCGAAAAATCACCCGTGCCGTTGCGGCAATAGAGCTCGGGTTTCAGTCAAAACTGTTTCTGGGCAACATCGATGCCAAGCGCGATTGGGGGCATGCTCGAGACTATGTTGAGGGCATGTGGCGCATCTTGCAGCAGGACACTGCGGATGATTTTGTTCTCGCCACGGGCGAAACCCATGCGGTTCGCGAATTCGTGGAATTGTCCTTTGCCGAAATCGGGCGTGTTATCGAATGGCGTGGTTCGGGCGTCGATGAAGTTGGGGTCGACACGGCGACCGGTGACGAACTCGTTGCGATCGATCCGCGGTATTTCCGGCCAACTGAAGTTGACCTTCTGCTGGGGGATCCGACCAAGGCAAAGAATGTTCTTGGTTGGGAGCACAGCACCCCGTTTCCGCAACTGGTCAAGGAGATGGTTGCGGCCGACCTTGAACTTCTGCGCAAGGATGGCGATATCCATCAAAGCTTCGATTAGGCAATTGTCTGCCAGGGTCGGCTTGCGAACTGCGCGCGCACGCGCGATATAGAACATCTGCTGAGCATTGGGGCGTAGCCAAGCGGTAAGGCATCGGGTTTTGATCCCGTGATCGCAGGTTCGATCCCTGCCGCCCCAGCCAGCGATATTGATTTCAGGTGTTTCGTGCGTGCTCGTCCTGCACAAGTTTATGCAGGCGGAAGAGATGTGAATCGCGGATTCCGCATTCACGCATATGTGCCACGGTATTCTCGAGATACTCTGCGCAACTGCCCAGATAGCCCGATGCATTGGCGAGACGTGTGACAAGCTCACGTTCTGGCAATCGGCCCGCGTAACGTGGACTGGCGCGATTAACGGCAAAGGTCACGGCGTTGATCGGCCCCTTGTCGGTCGCCGCACGGACCCAAACAGCATGATAGCTGTCCGCGATCGCCATTTCCCGCGCCCAGACCACCGACAATTCCTCGCGCATGCGCCTGGCGGGCAATCTGAACGCCACGCCATTGCACGAGCCGCCCGCATCCAGCGCCAATACCAGACCGTTATAGTCGGGACTGCCCCGGCCCAGCGGAGTCCGGATGCAGAAAGACCGGTGGTAGCCCCAGATGCGTGCATTGGCGCGGGCGGTGTGGTCGAAGGCCGGGTTCCAGATCAGCGAGCCATAACCGAGCACCCAGAGAGGGCCCTTTGGTGCCTTGGCCAGAAACCGGTCAAGTGCCACTTCCCGTTCCACCTTTGTGAGCGGACGGATATTCGTCACATGCTCCTGTTCCTTGAGCATGCGATAGACATCGCCATCACGGATTGATTCTCGGCTGAGTTTGTTGGTCATTTGAAAACAAGTGGCTTCTGGACGTTCTGTGTATATCAATTGATGCGCGCAGTAAGAAGATTTCAGCGAAGGTATGAGACATGACGATTTCACCCGAAGATATTCTGACCTTCTGGTTTGACGAGGCGGGCCCGCAAAAATGGTTTGAGCAAAGTGATGCGTTTGATGCGGAAGTGCGTGAACGTTTTGGTGCTCTGACCCATCAGGCACGTGACGGGAAGCTCGAGACCTGGTCAGAGACGCCGCGCGGTTGTCTGGCACTCATCATCCTGATCGATCAGTTTTCCCGAAACATTCACCGTGGTTCTCCACTGACATGGTCAGCTGACGTGCACGGGCTGGCCCTGACCCGTCTGGCGCTCGACAGGGGCTATGATGATGAGCTCAACCATGAAGAGCGGAAGTTCCTGTATATGCCGCTGATGCACAGTGAGGGTATTGCTGATCAGGATCGCTCCGTTGCGCTGTTTCAGAAGCTTGCTGCAGACGGCGCGGAGAATGGTGAAATGACCCTGGATTACGCGATCCGCCACCGGGATATCATCGCCGCATACGGACGTTTCCCCCATCGCAACGAAATCCTCGGCCGTGAAAGCACGGCTGAAGAGATCGAGTTGCTCAAGGACCCGAACGCGACGTTCTAGCGTCCAGTGTTACTGGGGGAGGTCGGCGAGAACGAACTCGGCGTCCCCGGTTGCCGTAATCTGAACCTCGTTCTCGTCGGTGATCACCACACCATCACGTTCATGGGCCGGAGTGCCGTTGACCATCAGTGATCCCTTTGATGGGACCAGGTAGGCTTGGCGGCCGGCTGACAGTTTGTGGGTCACCATCTGTCCGTTGCCAAGTGTGGCTCCGAAAAGGGCCGCATCCTGATGGATGACCGGGATATCGGTTGCAGCATCACCAGCACGGCCGGAGGCAAGCATAACGAGTTCACCGGCATTCTCGCCACGCGGGAATGTTTTGGTTTCCCAACGGGGTGCGTGGCCATCGCGATTGGGGATGATCCATATCTGAAAAATTTTGGTCGTCTCGTCCTCGAGGTTGAATTCCGAGTGCTGGATGCCTGTGCCTGCGCTCATGATCTGGACATCACCGGCGACGGTGCGGCCGCGATTGCCCAGATTGTCTTCATGGGTGATGGCGCCTTCCCGGACATAGGTGATGATTTCCATATCCTGGTGGCCGTGGGGCGGAAAGCCCGATTGCGGTGCGATGGTATCGTCGTTCCAGACACGCAGGGGGCCGACGGCCATGCGGTTGGGGTCCATGTATTCAGCGAAACTGAAATGATGGTGGGCATCGAGCCAGCCGTGATTGGCATGGCCAAGTCCGTCAAAGGGTCTGACTTCGATCATGCGGCGTCCTCTAATTCTGCGCGGTTGTGGGGCGCGGTGAAATCAATATCGGGACCGAGCGGAACGATCCGGGTCGGGTTGATGCTTTCATGGCTCGCGTAATAGTGCCGCTGGATATGGCCGTGATCGATCGTCGAGGTGACACTGGGTGTTTGGTAGAGGTCCCGCGTGTAATTCCAAAGGTTCGGATAGTCGACGAGCCGCCGGATGTTGCATTTGAAGTGGCCGAAATATACCGGGTCGAAACGCAGCAGGGTGGTGAATAGACGCCAGTCGGCCTCGGTCTGATTGTCACCGACCAGATACCGCCGGGTCGCAAGGCGTTCTTCCAGCCAGTCCATGGTTTCGAACAGTTCGGTCACAGCGGCGTTGTAGGCCTCCTGGGAGGTTGCAAAGCCCGAGCGGTATACGCCGTTGTTGAGCGTGTGATAGATGCGCTCGTTGACCTCGTCTATTTCGGCACGCAGTGGCTCAGGATAGAAGTCGAGTTCCGGGTGGCTGGAGTAAGCGTTGAACGCCGTATTCAGCATCCGGATAATTTCGGAGGATTCGTTGCTGACGATCGTGTTGCGCTGCAAGTCCCAGAGAACCGGCACGGTGATGCGGCCGCTGAAGTTTGAATCTGCGTGTTGGTATACCTGATAGAGGTAGTCCGCTCCGATCACCGGGTCTGGGACCACGCCCTCACCATCGGCGAAATTCCATCCATTTTCGGCCATGATCCAGTGAACCACGGACACCGAAATCACGTCTTCGAGCCCCTTGAGGGCCCGGAAGATCATGGCGCGATGTGCCCAGGGGCAGGCGTGACAGATATAGAGGTGATAACGACCTGGCTCGGCCTGAAAGCCATCAGTTCCGGTCGCACCGGCGCTGCCATCGGCTGTGATCCAGTTACGGAACGAGGTTTCCGGACGTTTGAAGGCGCCGTCCTTGCCGTCGGATTTCGGTTCCCTGGCGTGCCACACGCCGTCGATCATCACACCCATCAAGTTTTCTCCTGCTTGCCGCAACCCGTGTTGCGTGGGCGTTAGATTGGTTTGAAAAGAACGGTTGTCGAGATGCAACGGTCAAATGGTGTTCGGGATTCGAACAGGTGCTCGTTATCCGGCCAGGTAATCCGCCAGACAATCAAGTGTGCCGTCCCAGCCCTCTTGATGATGTTCGGCCTGGCTCACACCGGGAATTCGTGTGTGGGTCAGACGGAGTTCGGAAGTGTTGGCGTCGATACTTTCGAATTGAAGCTCAAGAAGAGTTTCAACACCTTGCATCCTATCTTCGTGCTGCCAGGCCCATGACAATGCAAGTCGTCTTGGACGATCAATTGTTTCAAAGGTGCCATGTGCGGGGAACTCGTTGCCTTCGTCTGAAATCATAACGAGTTCGTAGTTCCCTCCTTCCCGGAAATCCCAAAGATCAATGCGGCATTTCACACTGCGTGGTCCCATCCAGCGACAGGTTTGTTCGGGAATGGCCCATGCATCGAACAGTCGCTGGGCAGAAACGTCGAAGCTGCGTGACAGAGTTACAGTCTGGGTCGTGTCGTTGGTGTCACTCATGGGTGTTGTCCTCGGGCGTGGCGGCAAGATAGCTGGCAAGAGAGTCGAGGCTGCCTTCCCAGAACGCAGTTTGACGGGCAATCCACGCGCTGATGTCTTCCAGAGGCTTTGGTTCCATCCGGCAATACAGCGTTCGTCCGTCACGTCTGCGTTCGAGCAAGCCGGCTTGCTCGAGAATCTTCAAATGTTTTGAGACGGCCGGGAGCGACATATCAAAGGGTTCAGCGATTTCTCCGACGCTGGCTTCTCCAGAGGCCAGACGCGCAAGAATGGCGCGACGGGTGGGGTCGGCCAGTGCCGTAAAAGTTTGATCGATATTATATTTAACCATGAGGTTAAATAACATGGGCGCGCGCATGAGATCAAGTGTTTGCGTGCTTGTTTATTCTCCCTCGCGACGCCAGGCCCCCATCAGCGCCGCACCAATTGCCAGAAGCAAAACCAGCGCGGGCAGGAATGGGACTTCGCGGACCCCACGAATGGCGGTGGCGTCATTGCTTTGAAAGGCCAGCCAGCGCGCGGATCCGCCGTTTGAAGGGCTGTCTGCAAGCGCTCGGCCCGGCCGGTTGCGGCGCAGATCCGGGCTGCCATTGTCTGAAAGCCAGGCGACACCGCCGCCACTCGCGGCAGTAACGGGACGCACCAGAAGGTCGGTCGCGCTTACATCGGCAAACTCGATGGGGTTGATGGTGCCCACGCCGGCGACGGTCGTGCGTGTGCCGTCATCGAAGCGATATATCCCCGGTTCGGACACGGAGATTTGTCCCGTCGCGCGTCCGTCACCCTGTTCGTTGAGGACAAGCTGGGTTTCCGCGCCGGATGGTCCGGTCACGAACACCGGCGCCAGATCAGCTGTCAGGCTGCGGCGTGTGATCTCGATGCTGTCTCCGCGCACCAAGGCGGTCAGACGGTCTTCCTCAAGCTCGGGTTCCTTCATCAGCCAATGCGCGAGACGCCGGAGCAGTTCGCTATGCGGTCCACCGCCTTCGAAACCGCGCGCCCAGAGCCAGATATGGTCACTGAGGAACTGGCCGACGCGACCCTCGCCGACACGGTCGAGTATCAACAGGGGACGATCTTCGGGACCATTCATGACAACGGTGCCGGATTTGGGCCGGGCATCGATCTGGCGGAACCAGCGGCCCCATTCCGGTTCATCGCCGGGTTCGTCCGGCAAGCCGGTCAAATGGGCGGTGACGGGATGTCGGCGACCGGTCTCGTTCACCTCGGCCCGGTAAGGTGTTTCGAAGACCTCGCCGGTTGGCTCTCCGGGCAATACGGCAGCGAGGGCTGTCTGATACAGACTGGTGACCGGCGTGACATCCGGTCCGGCGGCTTCCAGCAACGCGCCGCCCGATTTCACGTAATTGGCAATATTGCGCAGATAGATCGATGGCAGGATGCCCATCCGCTGGTAACGGTCGAAAATAATCAGGTCGAAGTCGTTGAGTTTGACTTCGAAAAGTTCGCGATAGGGAAAAGCGATCAGGCTGAGTTCGCGGACCGGCGTGCCGTCCTGTTTGTCGGGCGGACGTAGAATCGTGAAGTGGACCAGATCGACGGACGGGTCGGCTTTGAGAAGGTTGCGCCAGGTCCGCTCTCCGGGGTGCGGGGCGCCGGAGACAAGGAGGACCCGCAATCGGTCTCGGATGCCGTTGATTGTCACCACGGCACGGTTGTTGGCCAAAGTGAGTTCCTGCTGACCCTCATCCACAGCCAGTTCAAAAACACTTGGGCCGCCGCGGTCGACGATGATGTTGATGGCATGATCCACGCCAACAGGCACCAGCGTGGTACGCCCTCGGGTTTCGCCGTCTCGCCGGATAGTGATCTGTGCCTGACGGGCGCGTACTGCGCGTGATTCATCTATTCGCAGGGTCAGGCGGACTTCATCACCGACAATCCCGAATCCGGGACTTTGCACGATGGTCAGACGTCGATCCCCGGCATCACGTTCTCCGGTCATCATGGTGTGCACGGGCGCTGTGATGTTGAGGCTTTCAATGCCCGTGGGTGCATCGTGAACGCGTCCGTCGGTGATCAGCATGGCACCGGCAAACCGGTCTCTGGGGATATCGGCAAGCCCGCGTTCCAGTGCACCAAACAAGTAGGTCCCGTCGCGCAATCCGGTCGTGATTTCGGGGGAGGTTGTCCCGGAGCCGGGCACATCAATGACCCGCAGTTCAAAGTTTTCCTGGGTCGCCGCCCAGGCCTGAATGTCAGCCAGCGCGGCGTCGCTCTGCGCTGTGCGGTCTTCGATCGATTGGCTCGGCGAACGGTCCACGACCACCAGACCAATATCGGAAAGGACTTCCCGGTCTTCGAGAACAAGCGAGGGATTGGCCAGCGCCGCAAGTATTCCGGTGATAGCCATGATCCGCCAGATCAGGCCGGGTGCCGGGTGTCCCATGCGCGGCGCGAGAAATCCAAGCGCGATAACGAGCGCCGCACCAGCCGCCATCAGCGCAAGAACCAGAAGGGGTAGCAAAGGGTCCCAGATGATCAGAAAACTACCCATTGTCTGCCTTACTGGCCCAGCCGTTCGAGGATTTCGTCGACATGAACCTGATCGGCCTTGTAGTTGCCGGTCAGGGCGTACATGACGAGATTGACCCCAAACCGGAAAGCGAGTTCCCGTTGTCGAGCGCTGCCGGTGACAATCGGGAACATCGGACGCCCGTTGACGTCGATCGCCCATGCCGCTGCGTAGTCATTGGATCCGATGATGACCGATGAAACCCCGTCATTGACGCGCTCGTCGGGTTGTTGCACCCAGACCTGACCACCCACCCAACGGCCGGGGAAATCCTGAAGCAGATAGAATGCCTTGGTTAAAACGTGGTCCCGGGGCACTTCGATCAGCGCCGGGATATCCAGCCCATCGACAAGCGTGCGCAAGGTGCGCGTGCCGGGTCCAACGCCACCGATCCCCGACAGGCTCTGGTCGCGCGTGTCGAAAATGATTGTTCCGCCATTGCGCAGATATTGGTTCACGCGCACGCGTGCATCATCCGACAAAGCATTCTGACCGTCGGTCATAGGCCAATAGATCAAGGGGAAAAAGGCCAACTCGTCCCGTTCCATGTTCAGCCCAATGGGCGCACCTGGCTCGACCGAGGTTCGGCGAGAGAGGATCTGGCCCAATCCGAACAGGCCCGCACGGCTGGTTTCGTCAACCTTGTTGTCGCCGGTCAAAACATAGGCGAGATGGGTTCGCTCGGTCGATTGCAGCGCGAAACGATCACTGGACTGGGCCTCGACTGATGCAGGCGCAAGGGCGATGGCCGTGCCTGTGACGGCCATGACCACGGTCGCAGCACGGGCAATTCTGCGGCCGGGAAAATGTCCGCGCAATGCCAGCGATATCAGGAAGTCTCCAAGCAGCAGGACAAAGGCGGCGATGAGCAACCAGACGCGAAGATCTGTTTGTTCGGTAGGGTCGTAGGTTGCGAATTCCACACCGGGGGACCCGGATTTAAATGCAACGGGGTTGAGGGTCGGGCCGAGATTAAAGGCGAGCCGGGTCTGCGGAGTGCCATAGAAACCTGGCGGCGCAGTTGGTCCCGGCATGACCTCGGAGAGACTGCCGGCCGGCAGCGGTCGGGCGGTCGCACGGGCATCGGCCAACCGACCGAAGCCGTCGAGACTGGCGAGCGGCGGAAGAGGCCGCGCTGTGGTCTCAGCACTGACGCCCTGACTAAGCGCAATCAAACGGCGCAGCATCTCGACATAGGTTCCCGAAAGGGCAAGCGAGGACCATTCTGCGTTTGCGGTCGTGTGATAGAGGACCAACCAGCCTGCGCCACGTTTTTCACCGGTCACGAGCGGCGTACCATCGTTCAGACGCGCCCATGTCTTGCCCGCGAGGTCGGGGGCCGGCTGTGCCAGAACCTGACGCTGGACGACGATCTCCTCAGATGTGGCCAGTCCGGCAAATGGGGAGGCGTCATCGAAGGGGGCCAGGGTTGCCGGGCGTTCCCAACTCATCACACCGCCAAAGACCCGTCCGCCGCGTCGCAAGGCAACAGGCAACAGCGCATCACTGCCTTCGGCCAGGTTTGGACCCGCGAAACGCACGAGCACGCCGCCGGCAGCGATCCAGCGGTTGAGGTTTTCGATTTCCGTGTCCGTAAGGTTTCCAATGTCCGAGAGCATCAGGACCGCCAGTCGGCGTTCCAGGAGTTCCTCTATGGTTCCGGTGCGAATATCAGCAAAGGGCTCAAGCGCGCGGTTGATATAGAAGGCGTTGCCGAGCAGCGGCTGGTTCACCTGCGCAATGTCGCCTGAAACAAGACCGACGGGCCGTCGTCGGGAGGATTCGTCGAACAGCATTGTTGCACCAGCCGATGTCCGGCCTTCGATAACAACGCGTGCAATCCGGTTGCGGACCTCACTCGGTATGGTGATGTTTGCCTCAGCTGTCAGGCTGTCAGCGGAAAAATCAAAAGCCTCGCGGGCCAACAGGCGTCCGCCTTCGTCACGGGCGACCAGCGCGACCGGCCGGGCAACACCGCTTTCCACGCGGGTGACCTGCACCCGCAGACCTTCTGCCGTGTTTTCACTCGCCGACATATAAACCGGCAGATTGCCTGCGGTTGGTTGGATGACGCGCAAGGCGCCCAGCCGTTGGAGCGCGGATTCCAGAATACGTGTGCGGCTGTCTTGCGGGCTGCCATCGCGCTCTGCAAGACCGCTCGTCAGCCAGAGGGCGCTCGCAGAACCGGGTAGGTCCAACGCTTCAATTTGCGCCAGGAGAGCGGAATGATCACCGCGCCAGGGCAGGGGTGAAAGTGTGCGAATACGATCGCGCGCCTCGGCAGCCGAAAGCGGGCGCAGCGGTCCGCGCGACGTGGTCCCGGCCTGCGCGCTGACGGCGATATAAACAGTCCGGCTTTCCCGGTCTGCTTCATCGATAAGTGCGAGTGCCGTCTCTCGGCGGATATCCCAGTCCTCGCCCGCGCTCCAGTCATTTTCGATCACAAGAACAAGAGGGCCGCTGCCGCGTAACGCCCGACCCGGGTCCAGGACCGGATGGGAAAGCGCCAGGATCACCAGCGCTGCCAGAAGCAGCCGCAGAGCGAGCAGCCACCAGGGTGTGCGGTGTGGTGTTTCTTCGCTTTGCGGCAGACCGAAGAGTAGCCGGATAGCCGGGAACATCACGCGAGATGGTGCGGGAGGAACGGCGCGAAGAAGCCACCACAAGACCGGCAAGGTGGCCAGCGCCAGCAGCAGCCAGGGTGCCGCAAAGGAGATCGCGCCGAGGGTCAGCATGATTGCTTAGCTTCGTGCATAAAGAGCCTCAGTCATGTTGGTGAAGAGGCTCAGCATTGCTGGTTCGGGCGGCGCGTCGGTCTGATGAGTTGCAAATGTCCAGCTGGCGCGTCTGGCGAATGTGCGCAGCGATGATTGCAGGCTTTCAAGACGTTCAAGATAGTCTGCTCGAAGGGCCTCGGCCCGGCCGACCAGCAACTCGCCCTCGGATTCCAGTCCACGAAATTGCGTGCGGCCACGAAAAGGCAGGCTGGCCTCGCTGGGATCGAGAATCTGCAGCAAATGACCCCGGACGCCGCGCGCGGCGACGCGGCCGAGAAAATCCATGAGCTTGTCTTCCTCGACCAGAAAATCGCTGATCAGAACCACGGTGCTGTATCGCGGCAGGGAGGGCAGCACAGGCAGTTCGTCCTGACTTGGGTCGCGCGACATGTCGCGCAGCACGCTCATGGCGATCCGGTCGAGAACGGCCCGGCCGGTGGCCGGCGGTTCGGGTTTGTCGAGCAGGGCGATGCGCTCTCCCCCGCGTGTCAGCAATGATGCCAGCGCCAGCGCCAGCACCGCTGCTCGTTCGCATTTTTCGGGCCTGTTGCGGTTCGAAGTATAGCGCATGGATGCGGTCAGGTCCGGCCACAACCAGACACTCTGCGCGGCTTCCCACTCGGTCTGCCGGACATAAAGCCGATCTGATCGAGCCGAACGGCGCCAGTCGATCTGTTGTGGGCTGTCTCCGAATTCAAACCGTCGGTATTGCCAGAAGGTCTCTCCCTGGCCAACGCGTCGGCGGCCATGAACACCTTGCGCCACGGTTGAGGCGACACGATCGGCGGCCACCAGCAAAGCCGGGAAACTTGCAGCGATCGTCTCACCGCGGGCGCGGGTTGGCGATTGCGAACTCGCGGTGTTGTCGGGGGTCATGCTCATGATGGCGGGCGCGTTTTGATCGATGGCTTACTTGAACGGATCGCAAAGGCTGTCGATCACCTCGTCGAGGGTGCGACCGTCGGCGCGGGCTGCAAAGTTCAATGCCATTCTGTGTCGCAACACAGCGGGTGCGAGAGCCACCACATCATCAACAGATGGGGAGACGCGGCCCTGCAGCAAAGCGCGAGCACGTGTGGCGAGCATGAGTGCCTGACTGGCTCGTGGGCCGGGACCCCAGGCCACCCAATCGGATATTTCTGTTCGGTCCGAAACCCCCGGACGCCCGGATCGGACGAGGGCAAGAATGGCCTCAACGACACTTTCGCCGACCGGCAGGCGCCGAACCAGGTTCTGGGCTTTGATCAGCTGTGCGGCGTTCATCACCTGGGATGGCTGCCGGTCTTCCAGACCGGTTGTCACCAGCAGCATCTGGCGTTCGGCATCGGGATCGGGATAGTCGACATTGACCTGCAACAAGAACCGGTCGAGCTGGGCTTCGGGCAGCGGATAGGTGCCTTCCTGCTCGATCGGGTTTTGTGTGGCCAGAACATGGAATGGTTTGGGCAGGGGGTGGGTCTGTCCTGCGACAGAAACTTCGCGTTCCTGCATGGCCTGTAGCAACGCGGATTGGGTTCGGGGGCTGGCGCGATTTATTTCGTCGGCCATCAGCATTTGGGTGAAGACCGGTCCGGGAATAAACCGGAACGCGCGCCCGTCTTCGGTTTCATCGAGAATTTCCGATCCGACGATATCTGCCGGCATCAGGTCAGGCGTGCACTGGACGCGACGGCTGTCGAGGCCGAGCACCGTGCCCAGGGTTTCGACAAGACGCGTTTTTGCAAGTCCTGGAACACCAAGCAGAAGCAGATGACCGCCTGAAAGGAGTGTGATCAGGGTTTCATCGATAACACTTTCCTGACCAAAAATGACACGGCTGATCCCGGTCCGAACTTCGATCAACTGTTCACCGACCTGTTCGATGTCCTCGAATATGGAATCTGTCATTGGGGCGTTGAGTTCGGGGCGTACAAGGTCATCTGAAGGCATTACATTACTCCTGCCGATGCTAGTGTGAGCGCATCATGTGTTCCGATTCCAACAAATCTGCCGAACCGGGTAATCCTCAGGGTCTTTTCGATCGTCTCGAGAAAACCCGGACTTCCAGCCCCGCCAAGCGCACGCCCATCGATTGTGGCCACTTTGACATGCGCATCGCACGGGACGGAAGCTGGTATTATCGCGGCTCCTCAATCGACCGTAAACCGCTGGTCACGCTGTTTTCATCTGTCCTCAAACGTGATGAGGAAGGGCAATATTGGCTCGAAACGCCCGTCGAACGTGGTCGTATCGATGTTGATGATGCTCCTTTTACCGCGGTTGAGATGGATATTGAGGGCACAGGCCCCTCCCAGACCCTCATCTTCCGTACAAACCTTGACCAAATCGTGACGGCCGGCCCAGATCATCCTATTCGCGTCGCGTTTGACGAATCGACCGGTGAACCCTCTCCGTATGTACTGGTGCGTGATGGTCTTGAGGCCTTGCTGACCCGCTCCGTCTATTACGCTCTGGCAGAGCTGGTTGTCGAAGATGCAACCACTGGCCAGCCCGGTGTCTGGAGCGGCGGCATGTTTTTTGTGCTGGGATCGGGTGAAGCAGAGCAGGAGTGATTGAATTGGACCGGGAACAGGTGATTGCAAGGGTCGGCGAGGCTCAGGACCACTTGTCGAGTCGCCGATCCTCGGGTGCTGCGATCACCCAGATGCTTGAGGTGGATTCGAACGGTGATCCGGTGGATACCCCTTTCCGGCGCGGCGATCATGACCTCAATGAAGAAGGTATGCGTCCTGTACCGCCGCTCAAACCAGCGGCGGTGCTTGTGCCGCTGGTGGAGCATCCCGGCGGTTTTACTGTTTTGCTTACCCAGCGTTCTCCGGATTTGCGTGCCCATGCCGGTCAGATCAGTTTCCCCGGCGGGAGAATTGATCCCGAAGATGCCTCACCCGAGGAGGCGGCATTGCGGGAGGCCCATGAGGAAATTGGTATGCCACGGGATTCTGCGGAGCTGATCGGACGGCTGGACACTTATGAGGTCCGCACCGGGTTCGCGGTCACACCGGTTGTCGGGCTCGTCAAACCGGGATTCGAAGTGATCCGGGAAGTGGGTGAGGTGGCCGAAGTGTTTGAAGTGCCGCTCTCATTCGTTCTTGATCCCGAGAATCATGAACGCCATAGCCGTCTCATCCGTGGGAAGCGTCGGTACTTCTATGTGCTTCCCTTCGAGGAACGTTACATCTGGGGTGCGACAGCGGGTATGCTGGTCAATCTCTTTGAGGTTTTGACAGGACAAAAGGCACGCTGGCGCTAAGACCAGCTCGGGCGGGCCACATCATGATGACGCCGGCAACCAAGATACCCATTCAGGACTGGATGTCCGATCCGGCAACGCAAGCAGTTCTTGCGCCGCTGGTCGGTTCGGATGCCGCCGACCCCACGATCCTGTTCGTGGGAGGCTGTGTGCGCGACGCGTTGCTCGAACGCCCCGTTGTCGATGTCGATATGGCCACTGTTTTTCCACCCGAAGAGGTGATGCGGCGTCTGGATGCCGCGGGAATCGGGTATCACATCCCCGGCGTGGCACACGGCACCGTTGCCGCACATGTGGACGGGCGCGTCTTCGAGATCACCACTTTGCGGGTCGATGTCGAGACGGATGGTCGTCACGCACAGGTCGCCTACACCGATGACTGGGCGCTCGACGCCTCGCGCCGTGATTTCACCATCAACGCGTTATTTGCCGATGCGGATGGAAATGTGTTCGATCCGCTGGGCGGCATGGCGGATATCGAAGCGCGGCAGGTTCGTTTCATTGGTGATGCAAATGAACGTATTCGCGAGGACGCGCTGCGGATATTGCGGTTTTTTCGCTTCAACGCACAGCTCGATACGGAAGCGATGGACTCCAGGGGGCTTGCCGCCTGTCGGGCCAGCGCAGAGATGCTCGGCGGGTTGTCGGGTGAGCGCATCCGAGATGAAGTTTTCAAGTTGTTGAGAGCGCCAGGCGTGAAATGGCGACTGAACGACGATGCTTTTCCCGAGCTGTTCGGATGGGTGTTGCCCGAATTGCCCAATCTGAAAGGTTGTCATGGGCTCGATGGCATTGCGGTCATAGAAGAAGAGGAATGCGAATATCCAGACGCGTTGCGTCGTCTTGCTTCTTTGATCGAGGCTTACCCTTTGCGGGCTCTCGAGGACCTGCCGAATTGTAAGTCAGACGCTGTCGCCATTGCCGGTCGCCTTCGCCTCTCCGGAGACCAGAAGAAGCGCCTTTTGAAAATGCTCGACCGGCCACGCGAGCTTGGACCGCGCTGGGAACAGGCCGGCACGTTCAATTGGGATCATGCCTCAGCGCTTTTGCCTGTTGGACGGATGCAGACATTGCAGCACCGATTCGCGAAGGAAAAGAAGGTTGATAGGAGTTACCGGCCCTATCTTTATGAGCTTGATGATGAGGCGTGGCGCGACGCAGTGTTGCTCAACTGGTCGTATCGGGAAGCGCGTATTTACGCCGCAGCACAGTCAGACGCTCCGGCGCAACTTGATCCTCCCCAGCAATGGCGAGATTTGCTGGAACTTCCCGGACGTTTGCCCCGGCCAGAATTTCCCCTCCGTGGCGCCGATGTTCTCAAAATTGGAATACAGCAGGGCCCGGACATCAGTCGATTGCTCAATGAGATCGAGACCTGGTGGATTGCGGGCGGGTTCGAGGCAGGCCGGCGCAAATGCCTGAAAGAGCTCAAGCAGCGTGCCAAACGGACATCTAACTGACGTCATTGCTTCGGCCTTGCAATAACGAGAATCCGTGTTTTGTGAAACGCTACTGCGTGCGCACCAGCTTGCCGGACATGCGGACTTTCACATCTTCGTCTTGCAGGCGCATGAAACGGATATCCATGCCCTTTTCGGTCAGGCTGCGCCGATAGACCTGCAATTCGGATCCACCGGTCTCGCTGATTGCGAGCGAATAAATCGTCATGTCATTGCCGTCGATGGCTGCCCAGCGCACTGCATCACCGAGCAAGGGGTTGGGCAGTTCGGATTTCTGGAACAGGCCCCCCTTGGGGGCGAGGACAAAGACGTTCTTCTTGTCCTCTACGGGTATGAAATTCTCGGTAACTTCGCGGCGTTTGACGTCGTCGCCTGTCCGGGCGCCGTTGGCACCGCGGACGACGGTGATCCATTGGATGGTAAATCCGTCATCCTTGAAGCTCTCGATTGTCACGTCGAGATCTCGAACTTCCTGCTCAGTGCGGTCGAGAACTTCGGCTTTTCCCGACCCGACATAGGATCCGTAGAATTTCGAGACAGCTTCGTTGGCAAATGCCCCGTTGGTGGCGACAAAAACAAAAGACGCGGCGACAAGCGCAGCACGGATCAGGGTCCGGGGATTCATAAGCAAACTGCCTTTCGGGCTTGAGGCTAGTTGCCGACCTTGACGAGGCGGGCTTCGACCTGACGAATTGGCTCTCCATCGGCGACATTGACGAATTTCAGTTTCATGCCGGTTCCGTCGAGTGTGCGGTCATAAGTCTGGATCACATATCCCCCGGTTTGTGTGATCCGCATCACATGAATGGTGAAGGTCCGTTCCTTGATGCTGGTCCAGCCCAGACCATCCGCACTGCGCGGATCCTGCGCGCCCACGGCGTTATAGACGCCGGGCGTGTTGGTCGGCAGGAACGACATTTTCTGGGTGCGTTTGCGGACATCGGGATTGTCTGGGTCCCCGCCGCCGCGGATGACGCTGGTCCACTCCACGGCAAAACCGGGTGCTTCGGGGGTAATGCGCACATCCAGATCGCGTACGGTCACGCCGAAATACAGGCTGTCACTGTTCTCGGCGACACCTGAGCCCTGGAAATGCCCATAGAAAGCTTCGATGGACAGGTCTTGCGCCTTGGCTGTTGTGGTGCCGACCAGGAGGGTCAGTGCGAAGATCGGCGCAAGCAGCCGGAGGGAGAGATGTTTCATGGGTGCTCCAATTTCTGATCGTGCACATGCTTTGCCAAAAGGTCGGCAGCAGGCTCCGGAAGAACTTATATCAGGACGTTCCCGGGACAAACTCCGGTTTTCAGGGCCAGGTCACTTCCGGCGGCAGGGACATCAGGATTGCCTCCACATTGCCGCCGGTTTTGAGACCGAACTGCGTGCCTCGGTCATAAAGCAGGTTAAATTCGACATACCGGCCGCGACGCTGCAATTGATGCGCACGCTGTTCGTCTGTCCATGGCTTGTCCATGTGACGGCGAACCAGTTTTGGATACACGTCCAGGAACGCCAGGCCCACGTCCCGGGTGAATGCGAAGTCGGCATCCCAGCTTCCGGTGTCGACATAATCAAAGAAGATGCCGCCGATTCCGCGCGGCTCATCACGGTGGGGCAGGTAGAAATACTCGTCGCACCATTCCTTGAATTTCTTGTGGTAGTCCGGGTCATGGGCGTCACAGGCGGCTTTGAGCGCGGCATGGAATGTCGCGGTGTCGTCATCATCGGGGTACATCGGCGTCAAATCCGCGCCGCCGCCAAACCATCCCTTGGATGTCACGATGTGGCGCGTGTTCATATGAACCGCCGGCACGAGGGGTGATTGCATATGCGCGACAAGCGAGACACCCGATGCCCAGAACTTCCCGTCTTCCTCCGCGCCCGGGATGCGCGTGCGGAACTCTTCGGAGAATGTGCCTTCAACCGTCGAAATGTTGACGCCGACTTTCTCGAAGACACGTCCGCGCATGATCGACATTTCACCGCCACCGCCCGGCGCACCGTCCGTATCGGGTCGTGTCCAGTTCGATCGCTCAAACCTGCCGGGAGTCCGGTCGGACATCGGACCCTGAAGGTCATCTTCAATGGCTTCGAACGCGCTGCAAATCTGGTTGCGCAAGCTGGCAAACCAGCTCGCAGCGGATTGTTTGTTCTGATCTTCGGACATGTATCTCTCGGTTTTCTCTAAGCCTGCGGAAATCCGTCGACCTGACGAAGCGCTTCTCCCAGTGCAAAGGTCAGGGCCGTGACCACGTTGAGCGAACGGGCATCGGGTTGCATCGGGACCCGGATACGCGCATCGGCACGATCATGGACGTCATCGGGAACGCCACTGCTTTCCCGACCGACCATAAGCGTATCCTGCGCATCGAATTTGAAGTCAACGTGCCGTTGTGTCGCTGCGGTGGTGAGAAGCACCAACCGGGCTGGTTTTGCGGCGTTCACATAGGCCTCCCAGGAAATGTGGCGGACAATCTGGGTTTGGTCCAGATAGTCCATGCCGGCGCGCCGCAAATTGGCATCATTCAGGACAAACCCTGCCGGCTCTATAATATCCACAGGAAGATTGAGACATGTGGCAAGCCGGAACACGGCACCCGTATTCTGAGGTATGTCGGGCTGATAGAGGGCGATGCGCATGAGTTGTATGTCCGGGGCAGAACGCGATGAATGGCGGCGAGGTGAAATTGCATGCTTGGGCGGGCTTGGCAAACGGTCAGCAATTCGATTATATCCGGTCAAGTTAAGGGCGCACACGGGTTCCAGGGGGGCATTCTGGAGATTTCGCGCACAGCACATGGGATAGGTTCGGGCTGCACATTGCGGCACGGTGTCACATTGCTGGAATCCGGGAAATCTCATACCCCTCGGCACACCTGTCGTACGTTACGTATACCTGCGGCGCATCGGCGTCGAACCAAGGACTATTGCCCATGAGCGATGACACTCAGGATCATGACGATCACTCCGGTAGTCGGCGTGATTTTCTCTACCTTTCGGCTGGCGCCTTCGGTGCTGTCGGCCTCGGTGCGGCCTTGTGGCCGTTCATCAGTTCGATGAACCCATCAGCTGATGTTCTGGCCCTTTCGACGACGGAAGTGGATCTGTCTCAGGTCGAGGATGGCCAGCGCATTACCGTGAAATGGCAGGGCAAGCCGGTCTTTATTGACCGCCGCACGCCGACTGCCATTGAAGAAGCTGAGAGCACACCGCTTGCAGAATTGCGTGACCCGGAAACGGATGAAGAGCGCGTTCTGACTCCGGAATGGCTGGTTGTCATCGGAATTTGCACCCATCTGGGCTGCGTTCCGCTTGGCCAGAAGGCCTCGGAAGATCGCGGCGAATGGGGTGGTTGGTTTTGCCCTTGCCATGGTTCGCACTACGACACTTCCGGGCGTATCCGGAAAGGGCCGGCACCGCTTAACTTGCCGATTCCGCCCTATGCATTCCTGAATGACACCAGCATAAAGATCGGTTGAGGCCTAACATGAGCGCCGGAACAAATCAGACCGGGGGCACCAATAGCGGCCTCGTCAAATGGATCGACAGTCGCCTGCCGGTCTTCTCGTATCTGCAAAAAGAGTATGCCGAGTACCAGTCACCCAGAAACTTCAACTGGTTCTGGAATTTCGGTGCGATCCTGACGTTCCTGCTCGTCATGATGATTATGTCGGGCATTTTCCTCGCGATGCAGTATCAGCCCAACACTGCGTTGGCCTTTGATTCGGTTGAGCGGATCATGCGTGACGTCAATTTTGGCTGGTTGTTGCGTTATCTACACCAGAACGGGGCGACCTTCTTCTTTATCGCCATATACATCCACATGTTCCGGGGCATGTATTACGGGTCCTACAAGGCACCACGAGAGCTGCTCTGGATGCTGGGCGTTGTGATTTTGCTGCTGGCCATGGCCACGGCCTTCATGGGGTACGTGCTTCCCTGGGGTCAGATGAGTTTCTGGGGCGCAACCGTGATCACCAACCTTTTCTCTGCGGTTCCGCTGGTTGGCGACAGTATCGTTACTCTGCTTTGGGGCGGGTTCTCGATTGATAACCCAACGCTCAATCGCTTCTTCGCACTGCATTACCTTTTCCCGTTCCTGATCTTCGGGGTTGTGGTTCTGCATGTGATCGCGTTGCACGTTAGTGGTTCGAACAACCCATTGGGTGTTGATCCGAAGGGACCTCAGGATACGGTGTCTTTCCATCCGTATTACACGATGAAAGATTCCGTTGGCCTGGCAGTATTCGTTACCATCATGGCGGCCTTCGTGTTTTTCGCCCCGGACTTCTTCGGGGAACCGGAGAACTATCTTGAGGCGGCGCCGCTGAACACGCCGGCGCACATTGTGCCCGAATGGTACTTCCTGCCGTTCTTCGCAATTCTGCGTTCGGTCGATTTTGATATCCTGTTTATCGAAGCCAAACTGGGCGGTGTGATTGCCATGTTTGGCGCGATTTTCGTCCTGTTTGTCTTGCCGTGGCTCGACAAGTCACCGGTACGCAGCGCGAAGTTCCGTCCTGTATACAAATGGTTTTTCTGGATCTTCCTGATTGATTGCGTGCTTTTGGGGTATGTCGGCGGCAAGCCGACGGATGCGCCGGTCTTTGGTGGTGTTGAAAGCTTCCAGATTATCCATCTCGGATACATCACCACCTTCTGGTATTTCGCGCATTTCCTGATTGTTCTTCCTTTGCTCGGTATTTTCGAGCGACCGAAACCTGTGCCCAAGAGTATTTCTGAAGCGGTTCTCGGGGGTGGCTCATCAGGTGCCGCTGCAACTGCCAAGCCGATGGAGAAGGCATAATGGGTATCGTTAGCAATCTTCGCCTTGCGGCGGCAGCGACCGGCCTGATTGCCGCGACTATGTTCGTGTCGACAACGGCGTTTGGCGCAGGTGACGTAAAAGACCCTGACAGTCAGGACTGGCATTTCGAGGGTATTTTTGGAACCGTTGACAGGGCGGCGGCACAGCGTGGTCTTCAGGTATATCTTGAGGTGTGCTCGAGCTGTCATGGCCTCAAGCAGGTTGCCTACCGCAACCTAACTGATCTTGGGTTCAACGAAGAGGAGGTCAAGGCCATTGCGGCTGAGTTTGACGTCGTCGATGGGCCGAATGATGAGGGAGAGATGTTCGACCGCTCTGCGATCCCCTCTGACAAGTTCGTGGGACCTTTCCCCAACAATGCCGCTGCACAGGCTGCAAATAACGGGGCTTTGCCGCCCGATCTCTCGCTTCAGGTGAAGGCGCATATTGGGGGCCCCGACTACATTTACGCTTTGCTGACCGGTTACACGGAAGCGCCGGCAGATGTCGAAGTTCCGGCGGGCGCGAATTACAATCCATATTTCCGCGGCAGCCTGATCGCGATGGCGCAGCCGCTCTGGCCCGATGGGGTGACCTATTCGGATGGAACCGAGGCCACGATCGATCAGATGGCCTGGGACGTGGTCAATTTCATGCAGTGGGCCGCTGCGCCTGAGATGGAAGAGCGCAAAAAGATGGGGTTCAAGGTTGTCCTGTTCCTGATCATTCTGAGCGCCATCCTTTATGCGGCCAAACGCAAGATGTGGTCCAATCTGGACCACTGAGTGAATTGAGTTTCAGGAAGAGGCCGCTTGCCCAATTGCAAGCGGCCTTTTTCGTAAGCGCAGTCGATTCTTTTCGATAGACTGCGGATAAGATAAACAACAACGAATCCAGATAACTGGGGGAAACATGGCCAGCGAAACTATCGTGACCGCCGCTCTGACAGGCGGACATATGAACTTTCAGAATCACCCGAATTTCCCGATCACGCCGGAGCAGATCGCTCGCGAGGCGATCGAGGCACGGTCTGCAGGCGCTGCCATTGCGCATATTCATGTGCGCGAGCCTGATGGATCGCGTTCGGGCAACCCGGCGTATTTCCGCGAAGTTGTGGAGCGTATCCGCGACGCGGATTGCGACATCCTGATCAATCTGACCACGGGCGAGGGCGCGCGCTTTATTCCCAGCGATGACAACCCGATGATGGGGAACGAAGAATCGACACTGACAACCCCGGAAATACGGTTGCGTCATGTGCTCGAGTTACGCCCGGATATCTGCACACTCGATTGTGGCACGATGAATTTTGGCGAGGCTGTTTTCATGAACACGCCGGCCCATCTGCGCAAGATGGCGGGGATGATCAAGGATGCCGGTGTGAAGCCGGAGATCGAGGTGTTTGAGCCAGGTCATATCCGGTTTGCGATTGATCTGATCGAGAAGGGCCTGATCGAGAGCCCGGCTCTGTTCCAGCTGTGTCTGGGAATTCCGTGGGGATCGCCCGCCACGCCGCAGATGTTGCAGGTGATGGAAAGCATGCTGCCTCGCGATGCCAATTGGGCGGCCTTTGGTATCAGCCGGTCCGAGTTCAAAATTGTCGCTGAAGCTGTCAACAATGGCGGGCATGTACGTGTCGGCCTTGAGGACAATCTGTATCTCGAAAAAGGCGTGTTTGCGAGCAACGCTCAACTTGTCGAAAAGGCTGTGCGGATCATGCGTGAACTCGATGCCGAGCCGGTCGAGCCGGATCGGGCCGCCGAGATGCTCGAGCTTCTGCCGCGGGCGCAATAGGAACTTAGGAATGGCAGCCAATCACGCAGGCGTGCCGCCCGTTCTTGGAATTATTGGCGGCAGCGGTATCTATGACATCGAGGGACTCAGCGATGTGCGCTGGGAGGCCGTGAATTCACCCTATGGTGCTCCCTCGGATGAGTTGATGTTCGGCAAACTGGGCGATCAGCAGATTGTCTTTCTGCCGCGCCATGGACGGGGCCATCGGGTGCCTCCCTCCGAACTAAACTTCCGGGCAAATATTGACGTTCTCAAGCGCGCCGGGGTGACGGAAATTCTCTCCCTTTCGGCTGTGGGGTCGCTACGAGAGGATTTGGCCCCGGGGACCTTTGTGATCGTTGACCAGTTCATTGATCGCACCTTTGCGCGGGTTAAATCCTTTTTTGAAACCGGTCTGGTCGCGCATGTCTCCATGGCGGATCCCGTTTGTGGACGGCTGGGTGATGAAATTGCCGAGGCTGCCGAAGAGGTCGGGATCAACCTGGTGCGGGGCGGGACCTATTTGGTCATGGAAGGCCCGCAATTCTCGAGCCGAGCCGAATCCGAACTTTATCGGTCCTGGGGGTGCTCGGTGATTGGCATGACAAATATGCCCGAGGCGAAACTCGCCCGTGAGGCAGAGATTTGTTACGCAACCGTTGCGATGGTGACCGATTATGACTGCTGGCATGATGATCATGACGCAGTTACGGTGGATCAGGTGATCAAGATTCTTCTTGAGAATGCGGATCGGGGCCGGGCGCTTGTTCGTGCACTGGTGCCGAAAATATCGGGACGTAATGTGGTTTGTCGGCAGGGTTGTCATACCAGCCTCGACAACGCCCTGATCACAGCGCCCGATTCCCGTGATCCGGGGATTGCAAAGCGCCTTGATGCCGTGGCGGGCCGGGTTCTGGGCTAAATCACCCGTCAACCCCGACTTTGGCTTGTCTTTTCGTGACAGGCGTCAACGTAATACAATGGAACTTGGAACAAACCGGGGCCTCTGGGTCCGGTTTGATCATGTGGGGAGTGGAGTATCATGTCGGATGTTGCTGGCAGTCAGGGTGCGGTAGAGCGTCCCATCGCCGGGATCGACCACGCCTTAATTGGTGTGGCCGACCTTGAGCGCGCTCGTGAAAGCTTTCAACGGCTTGGCTTTACGCCGACGCCGCGTGGTCGCCATATCGGTTGGGGTACGGGCAATTACACGATTATGTTTGAGCGTGACTATGTGGAGTTGCTCGGGGTCGTCGACCCCAGTCAATACATTCACGGTCTCGACAAGTTTCTGGAGACGGGCGAGGGGTTGCTGAATGTTGCTCTGGCTACGGATGATGCCGAAGCGTCATTTCGCTGGATGCAGGAGAATGGAATTGATGCCGCAGCGCCGGAGAAGTTGCAACGGCTTCTGGAACTTGAAGACGGTGATGAAACCCTCGAGTTCCGGAATGTCCATTTGCCATCTGACCTCACACCGGGTCTCACGACATTTGCCTGCGAGCACCTGACGCCCGAAAAAGTCCGCCAGTCCAGTTGGCTTTCTCACCCCAATGGTGCGAACGGGATTGCGGAGGTCACCATCGTGATGGAGAGCCTCGAAGGTGTGCGGGACGCCTATGTCCGCCTGTTTGGCGAAGAGGCCGTGTCGGGTGACGAGCGCAAGGGAAACATTACCGTTGATACCGGGCGTGATGAACTTTGGTTTGTGACACCCAAGACATTTCCCGAGCGTCACTATGATAAAACCATTGATCCGAGCCTGCCATTGCCGCGGCTGGCGGCACTGACATTGTCGGTTGCGGACCCTCAGGTGACGGCCATGTATCTGACAGGCCAGCAAGTCGCCTTTGAGAGAGACAATACGGGCGCGGTTCTCGTGTCGTCCGAAGAGGCCTGCGGGACGTTTCTGGTGTTTGCCGAAGCCGAAAACGACTAACGGGCGACCCTGGGGCCGCCCGCTGATACGCGTTAGACCAGTTTGTGTTGTTCCTAGCCGATGTTTTCCGACAGGAACTCCAGGGTGCGGCCCATGGCCACTCCGGCGGCTTCCTTGTGATACGAGCCACGCCGGGAACAGCTGAAGCCATGACCTGCGCCCTCATAGATGAAGCTGGGGATACCGGGGTTTGCCGCTTCGACTTTGTGAACACCGTCCAATGGAATGCCGTGGTCTTCCGCGCCCCAGTGGAACATCACCGGGCAATTCGGTGACAGGGTCTCGTGGGCCAGGATGTCGCCGCCATAGTAGCAAACAGCCGCAGAGACCGGAGAGTTCGCAGCTGCAAACCATGCGACCGAGCCGCCCATGCAAAATCCGACAATGCCGATCTTTCCAGCACCATCGATTTGCGCGACCGCAGCATTGACGTCTTTGACCACGTCATCCCAGTCGAGTTCGCCCTTGAGCGCGCGACCTTTGGCCATACCGTCTTCATTGAATTCGAGTACCGCCTCGCGTTCGCTGCGGTCAAACAGTGCCGGTGCAATGGCGACATAGCCTTGCTTGGCGAAGTTGTCGACAGTTTCACGGATATCGTCATTGACGCCGAAAATTTCCTGAATGATGACGACGCCGCCACGGACATCTCCGTCCGGATCGGCGCGGTATGCGTCAAGCGAATGGCCGTCGGCCGCAGTCAGTTTCAGATCTGTACCCATGAAAGTCTCTCCCAAGTGTGACGTTTGTCGTTTTCGGCGGGCATCCTAGCCCTAGACGTTGAAGCGGAACAGCATCACGTCGCCGTCCTTGGCGATATAGTCACGCCCTTCCTGGCGCATGCGGCCAGCTTCCTTCGCGCCCTGTTCGCCGCCCTGTTCGATATAGTCGGCATAGGCGATTGTTTCAGCCCGGATGAATCCCTTCTGGAAGTCTGAATGGATACGTCCTGCCGCTTCCGGGGCCGTCGCGCCCTGGGCAACGGTCCAGGCCCGGGTTTCCTTGGGGCCGACCGTGAAAAAGGTGATGAGATGAAGGAGTTCGTAACCGGCACGAATTACCCGTGACAAACCGGTTTCTTCGAGACCCAGGCCTTCGAGAAATTCTGCGCGTTCGTCGGGGTCTTCGAGCTGAGCGACTTCGGCCTCGATCTCCGCTGACACGATCACCGCGGCGGCACCGATCCCGGCGGCCATTTCTTCCACAGCTGCTGTGTGGGCGTTGCCTGTGGCAGCCGAATCTTCGTCGACGTTGCAAATATAAAGGACCGGCTTGGCGGTGATCAGCTGCAGTTGGCGAAATGCCACCATTTGATCATCACTGATTTTTGCCGTCCGTGCCGGCTGACCTTCTCGCAGTACGGCGACGACCGGTTCGAGCACTGCGAGTTGCGCGCGCGCTTCCTTGTCGCCGCCCTTGGCGCGTTTCTCGGTCGTGTCGAGGCGGCGTTCCATGGAATCAAGATCGGCCAAGAGAAGTTCTGTTTCCACGATTTCGGCATCGCGCACGGGATCGATATTGCCCTCGACATGGGTGACTTCACCACCATCAAAGCAGCGCAATACATGACAGACCGCATCGACTTCACGAATATGAGAAAGGAACTTGTTGCCCAGACCTTCGCCCTTGCTCGCGCCGCGCACCAGACCTGCGATGTCGACAAATTCGAGATAGGTGGGCACCACATTGGCTGATTTCGCCAGTGTGGCGAGTTCCCCCAGACGGGTATCCGGTACAGCAACACGGCCTGAATTCGGCTCGATCGTGCAAAACGGATAATTCGCCGCCTCAGCTTGCGCTGTTGCAGTCAAGGCATTGAAAAGAGTGGATTTTCCGACGTTTGGAAGTCCAACGATCCCGCAATTGAAACCCATATTATTCGCGTCCCCGCAATCGGTTCATGGCACGAGACAGGGCGTTTCCCAGCGCTGTCTCACTGTCTGATTCACTCGTCGTTTTTGTCGTTTTCGGCGGCGCAGCTTCCTGCGTGGTTTTGGTTTCCCGACTTTTTGACCCGCCGATTTTTTCGCCTTGGGTCGCCATGGACACGCGGTTCATGAAATCGTTGGGTTTGCCGTCGAGCAAAAGAGGCAGTTCATCAGCGACGGCTGTGAGTTCACGCCCGACCCACTGCCTGTCGTGTTTTGAGAAGTCACCAAGCACGTGATTGCTGACCTTTGCCTTATCGCCGGGGTGCCCGATGCCGAGGCGAACCCGCCAGTAATTCTTATCATCAAGATGGGCGTCTATGCTGCGCAGACCATTGTGACCCGCATGACCGCCACCTTGCTTGACCCGGATTTTCTCTGCCGCAAGATCGATCTCGTCATAGATCACGATCACATCTTCACTTGCGAGTTTGTAGAAGCGAACGGCGTCACCGACGGACCGTCCGGATTCGTTCATGAAGGTTGCAGGTTTGAGGACCAGCACGCGTTCACCCGCGATATCACCTTCGCTGATATCGCCCTGAAACTTTGATCTGGGCGCAGAAAGCCCATGGCGGCGAACGATTTCGTCCGCCGCCATGAAGCCGATATTGTGTCGGTTGTTCTTATGTTTTGGTCCCGGATTACCGAGACCCACAACCAGTCGCATTGGTTTGATCCGCCTGCGGGAGGCTTAGCTGTCGTCTTCGCCGCCTTCGCTGTCGTCACCACCTTCGGACTCGGCACCTTCGCCATCCTCGTCCTCACCTTCGGCCTCATCGTCTTCGACAACCGCAACCGTCGGGGCCGCAATCGTTGCAATGGTGAAGTCTCGGTCAATGGTGGGTTTCACGCCGTCGGGCAGAGTAATGCTGGCGATATGGACACTGTCGCCAATATCGAGGCCAGTCAGATCAACGACGATGTCATTCGGGATCGCACCCGCACGACACATCACTTCGACCACATGTCGAACAACGTTCAACACGCCGCCGCCCTTCAGGCCTGGCGCTTCATCTTCGTTCTCGAAGACAACGGGAATTTCGACATTGATTCGTGTTGAATCGGTCACCCGCAGGAAATCTGCATGCATCGGCTGATCGGTCACAGGGTGCAGCTGCAAGTCGCGGCACAGGACCTTCTGATTGCCACCTTCGACCGCCACATCAAACAGCGTGGCAAAGAAGCCGGGCTGCATGCGTGCGGCGCGCAACTGCGCCGGATCGATTGTGATGGGTTCGGGGTCTTTGTTCGCGCCATAAATTACTGCCGGAACTCGACCATTTCGACGTGCTGCACGGGCGGCCCCCTTGCCTACCAGTGCGCGCGATTCCGCATCAAATGTAACGGTATCGGACATATTCCACTCCTCAAGCCCGATGATGCCTCCAAGGGTGCCACCATCGGTGCGGTTCATTTCGGCGCGGAATGCGCCGAGCCCTAATTGAACAGGCTTGAAACCGAGGCTTCTTTGCTGATCCGGTTGATCGCCTCTCCAAGGAGGGGCGCCACGGTCAACTGACGGATATTGCTCGCCACACGCACCGCTTCGGTTGCCTGTATCGAATCCGTCATCACCAGGGATTCCAGCGGCGAAGCAGCAACACGCCCAACCGCTCCCCCCGACAGGACACCATGTGTCACATAGGCGGAAACCGATTCGGCGCCTTGATCCTTCAGCGCTGCAGCGGCATTGCACAACGTCCCGGCGCTATCACAGATATCGTCGATCAGGATGCATTGCCGCCCGGAGACGTCACCGATGATGTTCATCACTTCGGAGACGCCTGCCCGTTCGCGGCGCTTATCAATGATCGCGAGATCGGCGTCAAGCCGTTTGGCAAGGCTTCTTGCGCGTACAACACCGCCAACATCGGGTGAAACCACCACCAATTCGCCGTCAGACTTGCCGTGAATGATGTCCTCGGAGAAGAGAGGACCCCCGAAAAGGTTGTCGACGGGGATGTCAAAGAACCCCTGAATCTGCCCGGCATGAAGGTCCAGGGTCAGAACCCGGTCCGCACCTGCGCGGGTGATCAGGTTCGCCACAAGCTTTGCAGATATAGGGGTTCGCGGCCCGGTTTTCCGGTCCTGACGGGCATATCCGAAATATGGAATAACCGCCGTTATCCGCCGTGCCGAGCCCCGTCGCAGAGCATCCAGGGTCACCAGAAGTTCCATCAGGTTGTCATTGGCCGGATAGGATGTCGACTGGACGACAAATACGTCCTCGCCTCGCACGTTCTCAAGAATTTCAACAAACACTTCCATATCCGAAAAACGTCGGATCGAAGCGCGTGTGAGTTCAATGTTGAGATATGCCGAAATTGCTTCGGCGAGCGGACGATTGCTGTTGCACGCCAGCACCTTCATCGTACTTGCCCCCACGCTGCCTTGCAGCGAATTGCGTTTCTTGGAAACGCGTTGAAATCGTCGGAAAGATGCCCGGTCGAAAGTGATCGCTCTCATTTAAGCGCCGGGAAATTATCAATCCGTCATGGTCGTGTAAACAATCACCCTCTGGGGATAATCTTCTAACGTGATTCGCCGTTTGGCTTCCCGGATTCCGGTCCGGGAGGGACAAATCCTTTGCTCCAGTCGATCTGCGAGATCAACCGGACCATTCCGGTGGCGGCTGCAATGCCAGCCTGACGGGCCAGATCACCCCATTGCGTCTCGATAACCGACCTGTCGATTGGGCTCGCCTGATCAATTTTACCGATCTGGGTTTCAAACGGGTCTTTAACAACCCATGCAATGGCCACTTCACTTTGGTCATCGGGGAGGGGCGTGATCACAACATCCGCCGTTGCCACAAGAGTCTCGTCGGTCGCGCTGTTTGCAACGCGTGCGCCCTGACTGCGCAATGCCTGACGCAAAGACACTTGCAGCCGGATGGCGTCGCGTTCGTTGGTGCCGCGTACGTCACCGACGAATATCGGTGGT
Source organism: uncultured Alphaproteobacteria bacterium (assembly GCA_943787745.1). GTDB lineage: Bacteria > Pseudomonadota > Alphaproteobacteria > UBA6615 > UBA6615 > JABJAG01. The sequence goes on from CALSNJ010000007.1 coordinate 186,935, forward strand.
GCCTTGATTTCGCGAACTGTCTCATTCTGCACGAATTTGGCGATAGAGGGCGCCGAAGTGGCCGCAAGCCGTGCCATCAGTTCCGGGTCGGCCACGGCCCAGAGATCAACCGGTGTGCCCTCAATGCTTTGATCGTGCCGCGCGACTTCTTCGCCTTTGGGGTTGAACAATGTCCAGGCGATAATTGCATCCCGGCCGGGGTCTATGACCTCACCTGCGAGGATCATGCTCGAACGATTGCCGCCATTTACAAAAGCCGGGACATTGCGGTCAATCAGGGCTGCGGCCATCTCGGTGGCCAGTTTCTGTGCGGTTGCCGGTGGTGCGTCGGCGACAGGCAGCACCATGATGCCGCGTGAATCCGCCAGCACGAGCAGCTCATTGGGGGTTCCTGGGTTTGCTTCGAAAGGGCGCGGCACCGGTTGGCAGGCAACCAGAACCAGAAGTGCCAGCACCAGCGTGCTAAAGCGCACAGCTCACCATGGTTGCCGCGATTGTCATGAATGCCAGCATGATCAGATATGGCATTGTTCAGGCATTCTCGATCAGGGTGATGACAGACATGTTGCGACCGTAGTCAGTTTCGCTCTTGTGACAACTGCGTCGGTAACTGAAGAAGTCCATGTCGTCATACGTGTCATGGCCGGTCACGGCTGTGTTGTGAAGTCCGGTCTGTGCAAGCCGACTGCGGACATAGGCCGGAAGATCGAAGAGGAGCCGGTCCGAACCGGTCTTCTCGACAAAATACTGCGCGTTGGCCTGATCCTGTTCGAGGAAGGGTGTTGGAAATTCCGGACCAACTTCATAGGACGCGGGCCCAATACATGGTCCGACGGCTGCGGTGATGTTTTCGATTCTTGCACCGCGTTCCTGCATGGCGGCGATTGTCGCGGCGACAACGCCGTCGACCGCGCCACGCCATCCGGCATGTGCGGCTCCGATAACGCCAGCCTTTGAATCGGCCATGAGAACAGGTGCACAGTCGGCCGCAAGGACGCCGATTGTGGTCCCCGGTCGGGTGCAGACAAGCGCGTCGGCCTCGGGGGGATTGCCGGACCAGCCTTCGTCTGCGTCAACAACACGCGCAGAGTGCACCTGATAGAGTGTGTGCAGACGGCTTGGGTCCGCCCCGATGACCCGCGCGGCGCGGGACCTGTTCTCTCGTACATGTTCGGGATCGTCATTTGAGCCAAGACCGCAGTTCAGCCCGGCATAGATGCCGCCGCTGACCCCGCCTGCACGCGAGAGAAACGCATGGCGAATGCCAGGCATGCGCTTCAAATTGTCTGCGGTAACGTGTGGGGAGATCATGTGCTTAGCTGTCTGAATCGAACCCGGCAAGGCTTGAAAGGCCTTTGTGGGATATCGCCATTGCCTTGAATAGGGTGCCCATTTCAGCGGGTGCAATCAAGCGCGTCACAGCAGTGCGCAGTTGATGTGCCTGAGAAACATTTGCGCGCTTCAATAGAATATTCGCGCGTTCAAGGATCCCGAGCCGCTGCAGGAATACCCCCTGATCCACCGGTCCCCAGACCTTTGTGCCTGCGTTTTGAGCTGTATCGCCGACAAGCTGAAAATCCACATGGGCAGTCAGGTCGCAGTCCCCGGGTCGCTCCAGAGGGTCCACCGGTTTGTGTTTGCGTACCGCCTGCAATGTTTGTCCGGTCGCGTGCTGGGTATATCCGTAATCGACAATGAGGCCGGCGCCGCTGTTCAGCAATATGTGGTGAGCCATGTCGGAAACGAAATCGCGGACCGCAGGTGCGAACTCAAAGATCGTGCCTTCCTCCGCCTGTGCGAGCTGCCGTGTGATTGCGCCGAGTGGCAGGCGCTTGGAACGGTCAATGGCGAAGCAGAAGCGGTCATGTGCCGGGTCATGTGCAACGACCCGTTCGCACCAGTTGTCGCCGTGTTTCACGTATTGTTCCACAGGCAAGGCGTCGAGAAATTCGTTGGCCAGAAAGATAACCGGTGTCCGGCCAAGGTCAGGTAAGGCTGAGTGCCAGGTGATGTTCTCACCTTGCAGCGCCTGTTGCTGTATCTCCCGCAGGACCGGGCTGGTTTCCACCATGTGAACACTTGCCGCTGCCCGACATGCGGGTACCTGACGCAGGGCGCGCAGGGCGTCTGACATCAGGGTGCCGCGTCCTGGTCCGAGTTCGATCAGTGCAAAGGCACGCGGTGACCCCATGGCTTGCCATGTATCGGCGCACCACAATCCGATCAGTTCTCCAAAAACCTGCGAAATTTCCGGTGCGGTTGTGAAATCGCCGGCTACACCAAACGGATCGCGTGTCGTGTAATAGCCGCCATCCGCGTCGCCCAGTGCGGATTGCATGAATTCGGCGACACTGACATGCCCCGCGGCAGCGATCTTTGACTTCAGGTGGTCGACAACCGGGTTTGCAACGGTTTCTGCATCCGGATCAGTTTCCGGATGACCGCGTTGTGCCGTGTTCCCGAGAGGGTTTGTGCTCGAGCCGTTCATGACGAACGGCATAGACGATGAACACGATGCCCGCAATGATGATTGGTGCCGACAGGATTTGCCCCATCGTGATGTTGCCCAAAAGGAACCCGCCATCTCCGACATAGGTGTCGGGTTGCCGGAACAGTTCGACGTAACTGCGGGCCGCGCCGTAGCCCACCAGGAAAACGCCGGCTATCAATCCGGGACGGTCCCGCCCATGGGCAAAGCGGGCGAGGGCAAAAAGAATCACGAACAGCAACAGCCCTTCGAGCCCCGCTTCATAGAGCTGACTTGGGTGACGACCAAGCTCTCCGCCCGTCGGAAAGACAAAGGCCCAGGGCACGTCTGTCACGCGTCCGTACAATTCCCCGTTTATGAAATTGGCCAGACGTCCGAAGAACAATCCGATTGGCGCCGCTGCGGCCACCAGATCGGCAAGGGAGAGCACGTTGATCTGATACCGGCGCGCGTAAAAGAAAGTCGCGGCCACAATGCCAAGCAATCCGCCATGGAACGACATGCCGCCGTTCCAGACGGCAAGAATTTGCGATGGGTTCTCCAGGAAATAGCCCGGCTGATAGAAGCCAACGAATCCGAGGCGCCCGCCGACGATCACCCCGACAATTGCCCAGCTGAAAAAATCGCCGACCTGTTGCCGGGTCATCGTCATCGGGGGCCGACGCAGGAGCCACAGGATATAGCCCCAGCCCGCAAGCAGCCCGGCAATGAAGGCAAGCGCATACCAACGGATCACAATAATGCCGAGATCCAGCGCGACGGGATCAAAGTCTGGAAAGGAAAGAGGACCGTTCATGGTGTACCGCGCTAGACGTAGAGATCGTTGCTCTCGAGGTAGTCGCCGACATAGGAGCGGACACCGTCTTCGAGCGATATGAACGGCTGATCGTAGCCAGCGTTGCGCAACCGGTCCATTCGCGCTTCCGTGAAGTATTGGTACTGGTTGCGGACATTGGCGGGCATATCGATGTAGTCAATATCGGGTTGCAGGCCCAGCGTGTCGAAGATCGCTTTGGCCAGATCATCGAAGGACCGGGCCTTTCCGGTACCCAGATTGAAGATGCCGCTCACCTCTGATGCGTCGAGCAGCCACCGCATCACGGATACGGTATCGGCGACATGAACAAAATCGCGCAGCTGACCTCCATCGGTGTAGTCGGGGTCATGGGATTTAAAGAGACGTGCTATTTCCGTCTCGCGAATCTGCTGCCAGAACTGAGGGACGACGCTGCGTTGCCCGCCCTTGTGGTATTCGTTCGGGCCATAGACGTTGAAAAAGCGCAGCCCGGCCCATTGGGGCGGCGCAAAGCCCATATGGGCCATCTGAACGGCCGCGCGGTCAAACATCAGCTTTGACCAGCCATAGGGGTTGAGTGGCTTTTGCCGCTGTAATGCCGCGAGATCATTGTTGTCGTCGAATCCGTTCTCGCCGTTTCCGTAGGTGGCGGCAGAGGAGGCATAGATGAACGGCACGTTGTGCGCCGTTGCCCATTCCCACAGGCGCAGGCTCAGAAGATAGTTGTTCCGCATGACCAGATCGACATTGCGTTCCACTGTCGATGAGATGGCTCCCATATGAAAGATCGCATCGGGCGTATGGCCTGATGTGGCCAGCCATTCGAGCAGGGCGTCGGGCGGGACAATTTCCAATGTGCCGCGTTTTTCCAGATTGGCCTGATTGGACTCATCGACCACATCACTGACAACGATTTCGCCGCCAGCCTCGGCAAGGCCTGCCACAAGGTTGGAGCCGATAAAGCCCGCGCCACCTGTCACCAGATACATGCACCACTCCCTTTGTTGGTGGGATTTATAGGCGCGTGCGACGGCGCGCCGCAATCTTCCGGCCTTGTTCCTGCCCTATTGGGGGGCGTAGTGTCAGGGGCTGACAAGGAGTGATCAACGTGCAGACACGAAGCCGAATTCTTGATGATATTGCCCGCCTTACCAATGGTGCAGCGGGTGTGGCGAGCGGAATGCGTGACGAAGTTGAAACCCTCGTCCAGCACCGTCTTGAGCGGGTTCTGGAAGGCTTGGATCTTGTCCGCCGCGAGGAGTTCGAGGCTGTCGAGGCCGTCGCGATCAAGGCCCGTGAAGAGCAAGAGGCGCTTGAAAAGCGTGTTGCCGCATTGGAAAAGAAGCTGGCCGCATCTGCCCGCAAAAAGGCCCCGGCGAAGCCGAAAACCGACAAATCCTGACCATTTGCGGGACCGAACGCTCGCGATCTGGGAAAATTTACTGTCCACAGCCGCGGCGGTTGCGACGCAGTCTGGCTTCGTGACAGTCTACCGCCAGTAGTGGTTAGGCCCTGCAATTACACAATATTTCGTATCTCTTTCAATATATTGTGGATTTGGAGGGCGGGAACCGGATGGCGCTCAGGAGGCCGGTTTATATGGGCAATTTGTCCCAATCCATCTTCGATCAAACGATGCATCCACTCGATCTGGTGGAGGAGACCGTTGCCATGCGCGACTGGTCCCTCGAACGCACCGCGCGCGATGAGTTGATCGCCGAGGCTGGCGGTCGCTGGTGCGACTACCATGCGATTTTCAACTGGATTGAAGAAATTGGTGCGTTGCAGATCACCTGTGCCTTCGATGTACGGACCCCGCCCGAGCGCCGGGCGTCCGTGCATGAATTGCTGGCAGTACTGAACGAGCGCCTCGGCATCGGTCATTTTGACGTTGGTGCCCAAGACGGCCTGCCTGCCTATCGGCATGCCTTGTTGTTGCGGGGCGGGTCGCTCTCGGCTGAACAGGTCGAGGATATGATTGATATTGCACTGCATGAACTCGATCGCTTCTATCCGGCGTTCCAGTATGTGGTCTGGGGCAACCAGAGCGCTCAGACCGCTGTCAGTTCAGTCGTTTTTGAGACTGTCGGCGAAGCCTGACCAACGCAAGCTAGGACGCAATCGTGGCCAATCCTGATTCCATACTTCTCGTCGGTTGCGGCAAGATGGGCAGCGCCCTGATGGCGGGCTGGATTGACCGCGGCACGTCCCCTGAGAGCATCTTTGTTGTCGATCCGGCTGCGGCGGCCTTGCCGGTCGGGGTTTCTGGCGGTGGGTCTATCGACGATATTCCTCAGAATTTTCTGCCATCGGTTGTGGTGTTGGCGGTCAAGCCACAGGTGATGGACGCCGTGGTGGCCCCATACGTGAAATTGGTGGCACCCGAGACCGTTTTTCTGTCGATTGCAGCTGGGCGCAATGTGGCGTCCTTCGAGGCCCTGCTGGGCGCGGATGCGGGTATTGTGCGCGCCATGCCAAACACACCTGCCGCTGTGGGCCGGGGCATTACGGTTCTGTTTGCGAATACGCTTGTCAGCGCGGCCCAACGGTTGTCCTGCGAAACACTGTTGTCCGCCGTGGGTAAGGTCGCCTGGATCGACGAGGAAGCCCATATGGACGCCGTTACAGGCGTGTCAGGCAGTGGCCCAGCCTATGTGTTCCACCTTGTCGAAGCCATGGCGCAAGCCGGTATTGCGGCGGGCCTGCCTTCAGACCTGGCGATGACGCTGGCCCGGGAAACTGTGGCCGGGAGCGGCGAATTGTTGGCGCAAAGCGATGAAAGTGCTGCGACCCTACGCGAGAATGTGACCAGCCCGGGCGGGACGACCGCTGCAGCACTGGACATCCTGATGGCTGACGACGGCCTTGCGAAACTGATGACAGCAGCGATCCTGCGCGCCACGGAACGTTCTCGCGAACTCGCCGGATAGGCCTGTCACAGCTCTGACTTTGCGGTACATTCATTCCGCTATGATCGATACCCCGAATGACCTCACTGAGCGATTGACGCACGCTATGCTGGCCTGCGTACGTGACCATGGCTGGCGGGGCCTGACAATGGAGCGCTTTGCGACAGCGGCCGACCTCACCCCGGCGGAGTTGTATGCGGTTTGTCCAGGCCGGACCGAGCTCCTCAATATGTTTGCGCGCCATATTGATCTGGCGAGTGTCGCTGGAATAGGGCCGGTGCCCGACGATCCGGATGCCCGTTTTGATCAGCTCTTGGACATTATGATGATGCGGTTCGAAGCGCTCCAGCCTCACCGCGATAGCGTGGCGGTTATTATTCAGGATGTGATGCGTGAACCGGAAACCCTGCTGGGCCTTTTGCCGCAGAGTCAGCGGAGTTTCGCATTTGTTGCGAAGATGTCCGGGTTTCCCCATGACGGCGTTCGCGGGAAGGTGTTCGCCAAGGCCTTGTCGGCTGTGTGGTTGTCCACGCAACGGGTCTGGTTGCGCGATGAAAGTGCAGAACTGACAGAGACGATGCATGCTCTGGATCGCAATTTACGCCGCGCGCTCGAAACGCTTGCGCCGTTTCTGGGCCGGGAACTTGCGCCTTTGAAGCCGGCTGAAGAGGACTGAGGTGAGCGAAATATCATTTGAGGATTTCGCCAAGGTGGATGTGCGCGTGGGAACTGTTGTGGAAGCTCAGGCTTTTCCTGAAGCGCGACGCCCGGCGATCAAGCTTTGGGTCGATTTTGGTTCCGAGCTTGGTGTTCGCAAGACGTCGGCTCAGCTAACCGTGCACTACACACCCGAGAAACTCGTTGGGCGGCAGGTGGCAGCGGTGGTCAATTTTCCCGCCAAGCAGATCGGGAAATTCATGTCCGAAATTCTTGTACTTGGGTTTCCTGATTCTGACGGTGCGGTGGTGTTGCTCAATGTTGACGAGAATGTGCCTGACGGTGGACGTCTTTTCTGAAGGGTAGGCCTCAGATCGGAATTCGCAGTGCGACGCGCAACCCGCCGAGCGGAGAATCCTCAAGGCTGATTTCACCACCATGGCCGCTGATAATGTCCTGTGCGATGGACAATCCGAGGCCTGTGCCACCGGTTTCGGTGTTGCGAGATTGGTCGATTCGAAAAAACGGACGGAATACGTCTTCCCGCAATTCTTCTGGAATACCGGGCCCGTTGTCATCGACAAAGACTTCCAGCACGCGCCCGTTACGGCTTGCCGTCAGGGCAACCTCGTCGCCGTGGCGACCGCCGTTCTCAAGAAGGTTGGTCAGGCATCGCCGCATGGCGTTGCGCGCGAGAGGGAGTTCGACCTCGTCATGAATTTCAAGCTTCACAGCGGCGCCATTGCGCGCGGCATCTCGGGTGACTTCTTCAAGGAGATCGGAGGCATTGACCAGTTGTCGCTCTTCGGTTCCCTCACCGCGCGCAAAGTTCAGGTAGCCCTCGATCATGCCTTCCATGGCGGCCACGTCCGAGCTGAGTTCCTCGATCTCGGTGTTTCGATCGAGCATGGCAATTTGTAATTTCATGCGGGTGAGGGGCGTCCGCAGATCATGGCTGACGCCGGCCAGCATTTCGGTGCGCTGTTGAATTTGTCGTTCGAGACGGCTGCGCATGGCCATAAAGGCACTGGCCGCCTGCCGTACTTCAGTCGCTCCCGATGGCTTGAAGTTCGGTGTGTCGCGTCCCTTGCCGAAATTATCTGCTGCGGTGGCCAGGCGTCGGATCGGGCTGACCTGATTGCGCATAAAGAGCGTTGCGACCGCAAAGAGAATAAGGGACGTCCCCATCATCCAGAGAATAAAGATTTTTGTGGTGGAACTGATCAGGCGCTCTTCATTCGCAGAAACTTCCAGAACGCCGGTTGGCAATTGAATGTCGATAATCACGCGGTCGCGGGTGCTCGTGCTGTCAATCACAACGGGTCTTTGCACGATTTCGGCAATGGAGCGCGCGAGTGTGTTTTCGAGGTTTCCAGAAGGGACGAACTCCGTATTGGGGAGAATTGCGTCCGGTTTATAGGTGACGATCAGATCAAGGGTGCGACGCGCCAAATCGAACACGGCCTTTTGATTGCGGTTGATTCCATCCTTATTCGTCAGTTCCAGAATCATCGCGATGTCACCGGCGAGTGCGTTCGCGCGATGGCGACTGACATTCGACCAGTGTCGGTCATAGAAAATAATGCCGCTGACAATTTGAAGAAGGACCAGAGGAACCACGATGATCAGGAGTGATCTCGCGAGCAAACCACGAGGCAGAAATCGCTTCAGCGACAACCTTAGGATTCTCGGGACACGTAAGATTTCATCTAATCGTGACATATGGGTTTGCGCATCCTGAGTTTAATCGGGCCACAAGACATAGCCCTGGCCCCGAATGGTCTGCAAATAGCGTGGTGTCCGCGGGTTGGGTTCTATCTTACGCCGTAGCCTGTTCACCTGCACGTCAACCGCACGCGCGCTGCCGGTGATGTTGGTCTCGTCTTGCAGATCTTCCCGGCTGATCGGTTGACCGGGCGTTTGTGCCAGAACGTCAAGAAGCCGGGCCTCTGCGCCGGTTAGGGGCACAGTGCCCTCGGGTCCGGTCAAAAGCTGGCGTTGAGAATCATAAATATGACTGCCGAAGCGGAATTCTGTTGCCTCGCTCTGGGCATCTCCCGCACGTCGCAGGATTGAGCGAATACGTGCCACCAGTTCGCGGGGCTCGAAAGGCTTGGTGAGATAATCGTCTGCGCCGCTTTCAAGACCCTGTATCCGGTCTTCCGATTCAGCCATGGCAGTGAGCATCAGGATTGGCACCATGCTGGTTTTTCGCAAGCTGCTGGTCAGAGACATGCCGCTTTCACCGGGCATCATCAGGTCAAGCACAAGCAGATCGAACTGGAGGCTGGCAAGCTTATCCCGCGCCGCGGCCGCGCTTTCGGCTGTGGTCACCCGAAACCCGCGATCGGTCAGGAACTTCTGCAGAAGTTCCCTGAGCCGGCGGTCGTCATCCACGACAAGAATATGCGGGCTATCATCCATTGCCGGGAACTATATCCCGGTGCGCGAGAAACATCGCCTGTCTTTCAAAGTCGTTGCTTTTCCCGGCAACACGGCCTCAGCGTCGTTTGTCGTTGCGCATCGTCGTCGGTCGGACTCGAGCCCGATCTTCGGGTTCGACAATCCCGATCAGGACCCGACGAAAGCCTTCGACAGCCTCGGCCCCCGCATCGCGATAGGCGCGTGCAAAGCGTTCCATCTGGGTCGAGGTCAGCTCGTGTTCGAGCGATTTTCCTTTGCCCGACAGGGTAAGCTGCTTGCGTCGGCGGTCGGCGGGATCGGCGCGCTGATTGATAAAGTCTGTTTCGAGAAGATGTCCCAAAACACGTGACAGGCTCTGTTTGGTGATCCGCAGGATTTCAAGGAGTTCGGTGATCGTGATTCCCGGATTGCGTCCGACGAAATAGATGACCCGGTGATGGGCACGGCCCAGTCCGTATTTGTCGAGGATCGCATCGGGTTCACCGGTGAAGTCGCGATAGGCGTAGAACAGAAGCTCGATCCCCTGTCGCAGGTCTTCTTCACGCAGGAACTCGGAATTGGGACTCGAATTAAGGTCAACCATGTTGACTTAATTATAGGTCAATGTTACGTCGTGCAACCATGTTGCGGAATTAAGTGTCTCCGTGCAGGGTTTAAACGTTCGAAAGTATCAAGGAATCGAAAGATGCAAGAAGCCCCATATGATGACCGCGATGGCGTGATCTGGATGGACGGGGAGTTTGTGCCCTGGCGTGACGCAAAGGTGCACTATCTGAGCCACGCACTGCATTATGCGTCCTGCGTTTTTGAAGGCATGCGCGCTTATAACGGCGAAATTTTCGAAGTCACGGCGCACAATCAGCGTTTGCATGATTCTGCCGATATGCTCGGGTTTGAGATTCCCTACTCAGTTTCTGAACTGGATGCGATCAGCCGTGAGGCCCTGGCGAAGTCAGGTTATCAGGATGCGTATCTGCGCCCTGCCGCATGGCGTGGACCGGAGCAGATGGGCGTGTCGGCTCAGAACTGCAAGATTCATGTCGGTCTGGCTGTTTGGCAATGGCCGTCCTATTTCACGCCCGAAGCGCGGATGAAAGGCATCAAGATTGACTGGGCCATCTACAATCGCCCAGACCCCAAAACCCAACCGGTTCACGCGAAGGCCGCCGGTCTCTATATGATTTGCACCCTGTCCAAACACGCAGCGGAGGCCAAAGGCTATTCCGATGCGCTCATGCTCGACTGGCGCGGTCAGTTGGCAGAGACGACGGGAGCGAACATGTTCCTGGTGATAGACGGCAAAATTCACACACCGACGGCGGATTGCTTCCTGAACGGGATTACCCGACAGACCGTGATCAAGCTGGCCAAGGCACGCGGCTACGACGTCATCGAGCGCGCGCTTATGCCCGAAGAGTTGAACAATGCTTCGGAGATGTTCGTGACAGGCACCGCTGCTGAGGTGACCCCGATTGCCCAGATTGCCGACGACCACACATTTGAAGTGGGTGAGATCACGCGGAACCTGATGCAGGACTACGATAATCTCGTGAATGGTCGCGCTGAAGCTGTCGCTGCCGAGTAATTACTGCTGCGTTAGCCATCGGTGTCGGGGCTTTTGCCCCACCGCGCGGCTGCCTGATTGTCGGACTCCCGCGAATCGACCCAAACCCCGCCAGTGTCGGTGTCTTCAAGCTTCCAGAACGGCGCTTCTGTCTTGAGCCAGTCCATCAGGAACTGGCAGGCATCGAATGCGGCTTGCCGATGAGATGATGCGCAGGCCACGAACACGATCTGGTCGCCGGGTTCGAGGGTTCCGTAGCGGTGAATGATCAGGCTGGCGGCCAGCGGCCATCGCGAATTGGCTTCAGCTTCGATCTCGGCGAGTTTCTTCTCGGTCATGCCCGGATAATGTTCCAGGGTCATGGTGCGGATTTCCCGGGACTGTCCATCGATCGGTGCCATATCACGGACCAGTCCGGTAAAGCTGGCGACCGCGCCGACGGACGTGTCCCCCTCGGTGAGGGTTCTGAGTTCAGCCCCAATGTCGAAGTCGTCTTCCTGAACCCGGATCATCAGCTGTCAGCCGCCCGTAACCGGGGGGAAGAAGGCGATCTCATCGCTGTTTTTGATGGGGTGATCGAACTGCACATATTCCTGGTTCACGGCAGCACGGATGACCTCACGCTTCACGAAGGCCTCGCTGTAATTCTCGCCGCGCGCAACCAGCCAGTCGACCAAGGCGTCGACTGTGGTGACATCGCCGGGCAGGTCGATGTCTTCTTTGGATGCGCCGATGCGTTGCCGCATCCATGCAAAGTAGAGAATTTTCATCGTGCGACTTCCGTGAAGGGCAAAAAGGATACCATGGCTCCCTCCTCAAGTTGGGTCATCTCCTCGGGCAATTCAACCAACCCGTCCGCTTCAACGAGCGATGAAAGAATTCCGGCGCCGCTGCGCGGATGTTTCCGTGCTACGGGAAAGCCGTCTTCGCCATCCTCAAGATGAACGCGCACGTATTCGCGCCGGTTTCGCTTCTTTCGATGCGCGAAGCCGGCTCGGATTGGATAGAGTCTGGGGCGCAGGTCGCTGGCCCCCGCCAGTTTCAGCAGAGCCGGACGGGCCATCCGCAGGAAGGTGACCATCATGGCGGCTGGGTTTCCCGGCAGGCCGATAAATGGCGTCCCGTTTATCTGGCCGAAAGCGATGGGGCGCCCGGGCTTGATCGCGACTTTCCAGAAATGGAGCGCACCCAGTCCGCGGATCGTCTCCGCGAGATGATCTTCTTCGCCGACCGACATGCCCGCGGTTGAAATCACCGCATCGCATGCCTGGGCGGCAGCGGTGAGGGTTTCAGATATCCGGTGTGCATCATCGGCTACGATTCCAAAGTCGCGGACGTCACAGCCGAGATCGGACAGGATCGCCATCAGGGCATGACGGTTTGCGTCATAGATGCCGCCCGCCGGGACGGTTTGACCGGGGTCGACAACTTCGTCACCGGTCGACATGACTCCCACCGTCAGGCGTCTGAACACTTCAAGTTTTGGGATGCCCAGTGATGCTGCGAGGCCAATATCCTGTGGGCGTAGCCGGTCACCTTTGCGCAATACGACATTCCCGCTTTGAATGTCTTCGCCGCGTGAACGCCGGTTGGCGCCACGGGTGATGCCGTTTGGCAGCACCACGATTGTTTGACCGGTGTCGTCCCGGAGGACGCTGTCTTCCTGCATGAATATGGTGTCTGGGCCGTTGGCGTCATCAGGTATGGGCGCACCGGTGAAAATGCGCAGTGCAGTTCCTCTTTGCGGTGTTCCCTCAAGTGGCTGTCCGGCGGCCACCCGGCCAATGACGGGAAGTTCGGTTTCCCCCTCGGGTGACAGGTCATCGAAATACACCGCATATCCGTCGACCGCTGAATTGTCGTGCGGTGGCACGTCACGTTCCGCGACAATGTCTTTGGCGAGAATTCGGCCCGCGCATTCGTTCAGGGGAATCGTCTCCTCGCCGACAACAGGCAGGAGCCGCGTTTCAAGCATCTCGAGGGCCGCATCCATAGACATCAGACCTTCACCGGGCATGAAACAGTCGTCGGAAAGCTGGGCCATTGGTCAGGCGTCTTCCATGGCCGTATGGGGCGAGGGGTCCGCCAGAGACCAGCGCTGTTCGATATAGTCCGCGACCGCTGACGTATCGTTGAGATCGAGGTGCGAGACGCCGGGGGGCAGGTTGCGGACTTCTTTGTCTGATGCGACGGCTACGACGTTGGGTACGATGTTTGCGAGAAGTGGTTCATCGAGACTCTCACGATAGACCTCGATCTTGTCATGATCTTCGTTTTTGAAGCCTTCGACAATGACGAGATCGACCGGAGTCATATGCGCCAGAAGTTCGGTGAGGCTTGGCTCCGCGGCGTCCCGCAGTTCATGCATCAGGGCCCAGCGTTTTTCAGAACCGACCATAACTTCGGTGGCACCTGCATCGCGATGGCGCCATGAGTCTTTTCCCGGCGTATCGACATCAAAGGCGTGATGGGCATGTTTGATTGTTGAAACCCGATGCCCGCGGGATGCGAGTTCCTGAACGAGCGCTACCAGAAGCGTGGTCTTGCCGCTGTTGTGCCAACCGACCAGTCCCGCGATTTTCACTTCACGAGCCTCGCGTGTCGGCGTCGATCCGCTGTGTCGCAGTCGTCACATAGCCGTAGCCGGTCATCAAGGTCAGTGCCGTGGCGAGCCACCAGATGGCCGATGTCATGATTTCCTGCCCGGCGATCAGGGTTGGCGGCACGATGAACAGGCCGATCGCGACCAACTGCACAGTGGTTTTCCATTTTGCCAGTTGGGTCACTGGCAGAGAGATATTCCGCGGGGCCAGAAATTCGCGCAGGCCGGAGACCAGAAATTCCCGGCTCAGGATCAGGATCGCACCCGCGATGTCCCAACCCGCGATATCGCCGGACCCGACCAGCGCAACGACAATTGCGGCAACCAGAATCTTGTCGGCGATGGGGTCGATCAGAGCGCCCAATTCACTTTTCTGGTTCAGTTTGCGCGCCAGATAGCCATCGAGATAATCGGTGAAGGCAAGCGCAGTAAACAAGCCGAACGCCCACCAGCGCAGTCCCGCGCTGTCCAGGAACAGTAAGGTGACCAAAACCGGGATCAGGGCGATGCGCGCAAAAGTCAGGAAATTGGGGATGGTCATCGTCTGGTGTCTGCCCGATACGTGATCTAGCTGGCCGTGTGGAAGAAGTCGTATATACGACGTGCCACGGTATTGCTGATGCCGTCTACCTTTTCCAGATCCTGAAGTCCGGCTTCGGACACGGCCCGTGCTGACCCGAAGTGATTGAGCAGGGCGCGTTTGCGTCCGGCACCGATACCCGGGACTTCGTCCAGCGGGTTTTTTGTGATCGCGCGCGAGCGCTTCTGTCTGTGGCCGCCGATCACAAATCTGTGGGACTCATCACGCAGTCGCTGCAGGTAGTAGAGAACGGGATCCCGCGGGGGCAGTTGAAAACCATCCGGGTCGCCATCGGTTGTGAAGAAATGTTCGCGCCCCGCATCGCGGTCCGGCCCCTTCGCAATACCGACCGTCGGAATGTCGTCGATTCCGAGTTCTTCGAGCGCGTTCAGAGCCGATGCCAACTGGCCTTTGCCGCCATCTATCAGGAGAAGGTCGGGCCACTGGCCCTTGGTGCGATCTGGGTCTTCTTTGAGGGCACGCCCAAAACGTCTTGTCAGCATCTCGTTCATCATCGCGAAGTCGTCCCCCGGCGTGTAGCCGCCTTTTGTCTCCGTGGCTGCGCCGCGCATGTTGAATCGGCGGTAGGCTGGTTTGATGAAGCCATCCGGCCCGGCGACAATCATGGCACCGGTCGCGTGCGCGCCCTGAACATGGGAGTTGTCATAGACTTCGATCCGCTGGGGCGGGCCATCCAGCCCGAACAGTTCACCGACTTGCGCCATCAGGTCCCGGGTGGTGGCGCTTTCTGCCATGCGACGCTCAAGTGCGTCCCGGGCGTTTGTGCGGGCGTGTTCGACGAGTTTTCGCTTGGCCCCGCGCTGGGGCACGGAAATGCTGACCTTGCGTTCGGTGCGTACGCTCAATGCCTCTGCAATGAGGTCGATCTCGATCGGTTTGTGGCTGAGGAGAATGTCAGATGGGGCGGGCTTGTTCTCGTAGAACTGACCCAGAAAGGCCGTGAGCACGTCTTCGATTTCCTCGGTCTTGTCATGTCGGGGAAAATAGGCGCGGTTGCCATAATTGCGACCGGACCGGAAGAAGAAGACCTGAATGCAGATACGCCCGCCATCCTCCTCTGCAGCGACAATGTCGGCGTCGCGCAAGTCGAGGTTCTCGATGTTGATGTCCTGGTGAGACTGAATCTGTGTCATCGCCCGGATGCGATCCCGGAAGCGCGCGGCGGCCTCGAATTCAGTGCGTTCTGAGGCTTCCTGCATCTCTTTGGCCAGGTCTTCCTGAATCTCCCGTGAGCGGCCGGTCAGAAAGGCGCGGGCCTGGTCTATGAGCACGCCATAGTCATCTTCTGTAACAAAGCCCACACAAGGGGCCGCGCAGCGTTTGAGCTGGTACTTGAGGCAGGGGCGGGTGCGACCCGAGAACACCGCATCTGAGCAGCTCCTCAAGAGAAAGGCGCGTTCAAGAGCATTGAGCGTGCGGTTGACTGCACCGGCTGATGCGAACGGACCGAAATACTCACCCGGCAAGGTGCGCGCGCCGCGATACTTGACCACCCCGGGCCATTTCGCCGGGTCTGGTCCGGCCCGGTTCTGACGTCGTGTTTTTAGATCTTTACGTGCCTTGCGGGCATTCGGGTCTGCGCCGGTCTTGGTTGTCTGACGGTCAAGATGCCGGGTCAGCAGGATGTAGGGGAAGCTCTTGTCGTCACGCAGCAGGACATTGTACCGCGGCATCAGGCGCTTGATGAGATTTGACTCGAGCAGAAGTGCTTCCGCTTCGGTGTGTGTGGTGACGATTTCGAGTTCGATGGTCTCCGCGACCATGCGCTGGAGCCGATATGGCAGCCGGGTGAGCTGCGTGTAATTGGTGACCCGACGTTTCAGGTTGCGGGCCTTTCCGACATAAAGCGCATCCCCGGCCGCATTCAACATGCGGTAGACGCCTGGACCTTCGGGGAGTGTCTTCAGTCGCGCACGGATGATCTCAAGCCCGTTTCCGGACAATGTCTCGGGAGCGTCGATGTCGGGTTCTGGTTCGGCAGCGTCGGTCATGGGTCTTGCTAAATACCCGTCCACGGGCCTCCATCACAACCCGTGAATGGCGGAATAAGGTTTTCCCCCATTCGGGTGGATAAGTCTGTGTAGCGTTCGCAGTTGGTATGCTGCTCTGCGCGGAAAACATTACAAGTTTATCGGAATGCCTAAAAAATAGGCAATTCGATATACCCATATTTCCAATTGGGGAATCCGGATTGAACGCAATGTTTTTGCGTCCTGCCATTGCAAAAAACTATCTTGTAAAACAATAGCTTGCCTGCGGTGTGTCTGTGCACAACGGCCTAGTAGATAAGAGCGCGAACGCTGTCGGCCTGGAAAGCAAGAAAGCCGGCGTAGAGCAAGACAAGCAAAGCTCCCTCGCGGCGACACAGGCGTCCGCCGGACAACATCAGCGGTATCAACAAAACAGTGACACCAAGCAGCAGCCAGATGTCGAACTGGAGCAGGCTCGGCGCAACCGCGATGGGGGACACCATTGCGACCACGCCCGTAATGCCGAGCAGATTGAAGATGTTGCTGCCGAGGACGTTGCCCAGCGCTACATCTGCATGGCCCCGCATGCTCGCAACAACGACGATTGCAAGTTCGGGAAGGCTTGTGCCGATCGCAACCAGAGTCAGCCCGATCACGGTTTTGGACACGCCAAGGGATTCCGCGACAGAAACCCCGCCATCGACCAAGAGTTTGGCCCCGAGCACCGTGCCAAGCAGGCCACCAATCAAAAACAGGGCGGCAAGCGCGGGGCGTTCGGGCACGCCGGTCACTTCTTCGACTTCTTTAGCGTGCAGGCTGTCGGCTTCAGAACGTCGTTCTGCCCGATAGGTCAGGATCAGGTAGAGCGCCAGCGCAGCCAGCAAGGCCAGTCCGTGCCAGAACATGAACACGCCAGTCATTGCAACGCCGACAAAGAGAAGGGTCGCGATGAGAACCATCGAACCATCGCGCGCAATCACCCGGGGCGCACAGGCAACCGGCTTGATCAGGGCGGCAATCCCGAGGATGAGGAGCATGTTCGCCAGATTGCTGCCGATCACATTGCCGAGCGCAAGATCGGGCGCACCCTCGAGCGTCGCTGTGAGGGTTGTCACGAGTTCGGGCGCCGAGGTGCCAATGGCCACCACGGTCAGGCCAATGATGAGCGGCGACAAACCCATGCGTCGTGCGATGCCGACAGCACCGCGTACCATGAAATCTGCCGAGAACAGGAGGAGCGCCAAGCCAATGGCGGCCAAGAGGAAGCCGGTGTAACTGATGTTCGTACTCCCGGAATCTGTGCCCCGTTGGATGGCACCGATGTCTGTGGTGCCGCGTGTCCGACCTACATCGCGATGCGCCAACGCGTTTTCAAGAGAAATCTGGGATTTTCAATCATTCTCAAGCACAATTTTCCTGCATATAAGCGAACCCTGACCTTCGTTGCATGGCTCGTTGGCGCATTTGGCGATAAGTTGGGTTCAGGAATTGGTTTTGGGCTGGAGAGAGCGTGTAATGGAACCACAACTGCAGATGGTGACCAATATCATTGATGTCGCGTCGGAGTTTGCAATCGCATATGGATTGCAGCTCATCGGGGCCTTGGTGATCCTGCTGATTGGTTTGAAGTTTGCCAGCTTTCTGGGGCGACGGGTTGTTGCGCTATGTGAGCGGCGCAATATCGATATCACCCTGTCCCGCTTTGCCGGCAATGTCGTGAAGATTGTGCTTGTGATGATTGTCGTGATCATCACGTTGAGCAATTTCGGCATCGACATCGCGCCATTGGTTGCTTTGGGTGGTGCGGCGGCGTTTGGCATTTCATTCGCAGTGCAAGGCCCACTCTCCAACTACGGCGCTGGTCTCGTGATCATCCTTACACGCCCGTTCACGGTCGGTGACACTGTCCTTGTCCAGGGCGTTACGGGGCTGGTTGATGAAGTGACGCTCGCCCATACAATCCTGATTGGTGAGGACAGTGAAAAAATCACGATTCCCAATCGCAAGATCGTTGGCGAGATTCTGGTGAATTCTGATGGGCATCGGATCGTTGAGTCCCAGATAGTGATTGCGGCGGATAGTGATCCTGAAGAGGCGATTACCGCCATTGAGGCTGCCGTGTCCGGACTATCTGGTTTGGCCGCAGATGAGCCCGTACAGGTCGGAATTCATGACTTCAGTTTTGGTGGCATTATTCTCGGGCTTCGATACTGGGTGCCCACTTCGCGTTACTACCGGACCCGGTATGAGGTGAACAGCGCGGCGCATCGGGCGCTTAAAGGCGCGGGAATTGAACTTCTCAAGGCAGGTGGCACGACGATCCTGGCCACGCCGCCGTCCAGTTAAGCCATGATCAGGACGACCTTCGGTGCTGGCCTGGTGGGGTGGAAATAGTCGTGTCTGTGGACGCGAACACCCGGCTGGTTGAGACGTTTTTCGAGGTCATGTGGAACACCTGGGATGACGCAGTGATGCGTGAAATCCTGCACCGTGATATCGATTTTCGGGGATCGATTGGTCTTCATGTGATCGGGCATGACGCCTTTGCGGGTTACATGCAGACGATCCGCAATGCGTTCTCGGATTTCCACAACACGATTGAGGAGATCGTTGCGACAGAGGATCGCGCCGTTGCCCGCCTAACCTATACGGGCACCCATGTCGGTAAATTGTTCGAACATGAAGCGACCGGTCGGCGGATCGAATATGCCGGAGTTGCCATGTTCACGCTGGCAGACGGGAAGATCACCAAGGTCTGGGTCCTGGGAGATCGCCTGGCTCTGGTGGAGCAGATTCGAGACTGAAACCGGCGCTCGATATCCGGCCGTCGCGCGTCAGAAGGTTAGCCTCTGCGACGTTTCCGGCTGCCTTTGCCAGAGCTGTTTTTGGGCCGGGCCGTCATATTGGCCTTGGTGCGGGCTGCGCGCTGGGCGGCGAGCATGTCTCCGGCATTTTCGCCTTCTCGCCACGGTGAGCCATCCAGATCGGCCCCCATTGACATCAGTTCGTGGGCCTCAAGACGTTTGATTTCATCGCGCAGGCGGGCGGCTTCCTCGAATTCCAGATCGGCCGCTGCGGTGTGCATCCGTTGTTCGAGTTCGCCAATATAAGTCTGCAAATCCTTGCCCACGAGATGGGGCGTGGCGTCGTCGTCGATCTCCACGGTGACACGATCACGTTCAAAGACGCTGTGCAGGATATCGGAGATGTTGGTGCGGACAGATTCCGGGGTGATGCCGTTGGCGAGGTTGTAGGCCTGCTGCTTTTCGCGACGTCGCGCGGTTTCATCGAGCGCGGCGGTCAGGCTTTTCGTCATCACGTCGGCATAAAGGATCACCCGTCCATCGACGTTGCGGGCGGCGCGTCCAATGGTCTGCACCAGCGATGTCTTGGAGCGCAGATAACCCTTCCTTGTCGGCATCGAGAATGGCCACAAGCGCACATTCGGGGATATCGAGACCTTCGCGCAGCAGGTTGATGCCGATCAGGATATCGAAAGCGCCAAGCCGCAGATCACGCAGGATCTCGATCCGCTCCAGTGTCTCGATATCCGAATGCATGTAGCGGACCCGCAATCCCTGCTCATGCATATATTCGGTCAGGTCTTCGGACATGCGCTTGGTCAGGGTTGTGACCAGAACACGGCTTCCCGCGGCGGTGACCTCCTTGCACTCAGCGATCAGGTCGTCGACCTGGGTGCCGACCGGACGGACGATGCAGACCGGGTCGGTCAGGCCTGTCGGGCGTACGACCTGTTCGGCAAAGACGCCGTCGGTCTGTTCCATTTCCCAGTCGCCCGGTGTCGCGGAGACGTAAACCGTCTGGGGACGCATGGCATACCATTCCTCGAATTTGAGGGGGCGATTGTCGACACAGGAGGGCAGGCGGAAGCCGAACTCGGCCAATGTGCCCTTGCGCGACAAGTCACCACGGAACATGCCGCCGACCTGCGGCACGGTGATGTGGGATTCATCGACGAACAACAGCGCGTCTTGCGGGAGATATTCAAACAGTGTCGGCGGCGGATCGCCGGGGTTGCGCCCTGTCAGGTGGCGCGAATAGTTCTCGATGCCAGGGCAGACGCCGGTCGCTGCGATCATCTCCAGATCAAAGGTGGTGCGCTGCTCGATCCGCTGGGCTTCCAGCAGACGTCCTTCGCTTTGCAGAACCTTGAGCTGGATATCGAGCTCGGCCTTGATGGTTTTGATGGCCTGCTGAAGCGAGGGCTTGGGGGTGATGTGATGAGAGTTGGCGAAGACCTTGATGGTCTCCAGATCGCCCATGCTCTCGCCGGTGAGCGGGTCGAACTCCTTGATGGACTCGATCTCGTCCCCGAACAGGGACAGCCGCCAGGCGCGATCTTCCAGATGGGCCGGGAAAAATTTCGATGGTGTCGCCGCGCGCGCGCAACATGCCGCGATAGAAATTGGCGTCGTTGCGCTTGTACTGCAGCTCGGTCAGGTCGCGCAGGATTTGCGTGCGGTCGACCCGGTCCCCCACCGCGTAGGTCTTGGTCATTTTCAGATAGGATTCGGCGTCGCCGATACCGTAGATGCAGGAGACAGACGCCACGATGATCACATCACGCCGCTCGAACAGCACGCGGGTGGCGGAGTGACGCATCCGGTCGATCTGCTCGTTGATCGAGGATTCCTTCTCGATATAGGTGTCCGAGCGCGGGACATAGGCCTCGGGCTGGTAATAGTCGTAATAGGAGACGAAATACTCGACCGCGTTGTTGGGGAAGAAGTTTTTCATCTCCCCGAACAGCTGGGCGGCGAGCGTCTTGTTGGGGGCCAGGATCAGCGCCGGACGCCCTGTCCGCTCGATCACATGAGCCATGGTGAAGGTTTTGCCCGACCCGGTAACGCCGAGAAGCACCTGATCGGTCTCCCCCGCATCGATGCCTGCGATCAAATCCTCAATGGCTTTGGGCTGGTCGCCGGCTGGCTTGTAGTCGGACTGCAAATCGAAGTCCGCACGCGCATTGCCCGACGGATGGTCATCGGTAAACACCGGGCGCGGCAGTTCCTGCGCCATCGGCAGGTACTTCGCCTGAATTTCTGAGAGTTCGGCCATGGGGCTTTATATAGGGTGCGTGGCTGTGGAAAAGCGAGTCCGGCGAGGGGCCTTTTTCCGCACATGCGTCGCTCCCGCGCAGGTGGGAACTGATTGCCTCGAGTGTTCTTCGTGACGTTGGCATGACGGGGGAGGGTGGTTTTCAATTCCACGCACCGTCATGGCCGGACTTGATCCGGCCATCTCATTTTCCTGGTCATTTGCGTTTGACCTAGATCAATGCAGCTTCAGATCCCGGAATTAAATTTTCTCCATCACAAAAGGAGAATTGTTATGCCGCTTGAAAACCTGATTGTTCTTGGAATTGTTGGCGCCGGAATGCTGGCGTTTGCCGTGGTGACCTTCTGGCTGACCACGGAAAGTGGTGCCGAGCGCAAGCGTGAAAGCCGGATGATCGCTGCCGAGTAGATTTCTGTGGGTCGTTTCGGCCCGGAAGTGTTGCGCCGCATGGTGCCCGGGACTAGGTTCGCACCCGCAAATTAACCTTATAGCGGGTGCACTCCCATGGCTCTTCTTGCCGAACGTCTCAGCAGCATCAAACCGTCGCCAACGATCGCGATCAACACCCTTTCCCAGGAGCTGAAAGCCGAGGGACGGGATGTCATCGGACTGGCGGCCGGTGAACCCGATTTCGACACACCGCAGAACATCAAGGATGCTGCGGTGCGCGCGATGGCCGAAGGTAAGACCAAATACGTCTCGCCGGCGGGCATTCCCGAATTGCGCGAGGCGATCTGCGAGAAGCTGAAGACCGACAACGAGCTCGACTACACCGCCGCACAGATCCATGTCGGCTGTGGCGGCAAGCAGACCATCTACAACGCCCTGTTTGCGAGCATCAATGCCGGTGACGAGGTGATCGTCGCGGCGCCTTACTGGGTGTCTTACACGGACATCACCCTGCTTTGCGAAGGCAAGCCGGTGGTCGTCGAGACCACTCAGGAAGCCGGGTTCAAGATCACGCCGGAACAGCTGGACGCGGCGATTACGCCACGGACCAAATGGCTGATGATGAACTCCCCCTGCAACCCGACGGGTGCGGCCTACACACGGGATGAGCTGAAGGCATTGGGCGAGGTGCTGCTGCGCCATCCGCATGTCTGGATTATGCCTGACGATATGTACGAAAAGATCGTCTATGACGATTTTGAGTTCTCGACCATCGCTCAGGTGGTGCCCGAGCTTTATGACCGCACGCTGACCCTGAACGGTATGTCCAAGGCCTATTGCATGACCGGCTGGCGTGTCGGCTATGCCGCGGGGCCGTTGGAGTTGATCAAGGCGATGAACATGATTTCGTCCCAGTCGACGACTTCGACCTCGACGATCTCCCAATGGGCGGCGCTGGAAGCCCTGCGCGGTCCGCAGGACTTCATCACCGAGCACAACGCGATCTTCAAGGACCGCCGCGATCTGGTGGTGTCCATGCTGAACGATGCCGAGGGCATTACCTGTGCCACACCGGAAGGGGCGTTTTACGTCTATCCGTCTGTGGCTGGCATGATCGGCAAGAAAACGCCCGATGGGAACGTGCTGGGTTCGGACGAAGACGTGGCGAAGTACCTGCTGGGTTCCGAGGGTGTTGCTGTGGTGCATGGTGAGGCCTTTGGCCTGTCACCCCATTTCCGGGTGTCCTATGCGACAGCGACCGAGACCCTGACGGAAGCCTGCACACGCATCCAGCGCGCCTGCGCTGCGTTGAGCTAGCTCTTCCCGGTTTTCGTGCGGTTTCCCTTTCGCGGGAACACAATCGTCATTTGCCAGCTTTTCAGGAGCAGCGCTAACTCTCTCTGGGTTTTGGGGTGGGGTTTGTGTTGACGGTACGTACGCGTTCTCTTGTGATCATTGCGTTTTGTGCTGTGGCGACCATGTCGCTGTGGTTCTCGGCGTCGGCTGTTGTTCCGGCGCTGCGGGAAAGCGTCGACCTGCCGCCGCTGGTGGCCTCGTTGTTTACGAGCGCGGTGCAGGCCGGGTTTGTCATCGGGACATTGCTCAGCGCGCTTTTCAATCTGGCGGACCGGATTGCGCCGCGCCGGTTCTTTCTGTTTTCGGCCCTTGTTGCGGCGGGTGCCAACGCGCTCATTCTTGCATTTGAACCCGCCTCTTATTCTGTGATCGCGCTGCGATTTGTGACCGGTGTCTGCATGGCCGGGATTTATCCCGTGGGCATGAAGCTCGCGGCCAGCTGGGCACGAGGTGATATGGGCCTGATGATCGGCGCGCTTGTTGGTGCGCTGGCGCTGGGATCGGCGAGCCCGCATCTTTTCAACGCGCTGGGCGGCATCGACTGGGTCTTCACGCTTGTGGCGGCGTCCGTGTCCGCGACCATCGCCGCCTTTGCGATCCTGCTGGTGAAAGAAGGCCCGAACACCGCGCCGACGCCACCCTTCCGGATCGATGCCGCATTGCAGGGCTGGACCAAGCGGGGTTTGCGTCTCGCGAATATCGGCTATCTCGGACATATGTGGGAGCTCTATGCCATGTGGGCCTGGATCGGGGTGTTCCTCGTGGCGAGCTTCCGGGTGACTCTTGGTCCGGATTCGGGTGCGGATACGCTCGCGGCGATCGCGACGTTTATCGTCATGGGGGCCGGGGCCGCTGGTTGTGTCGTCGGGGGACTCGTGGCGGACCGCATTGGTCGCACAACCGTGACCATCGCCGCCATGGCCGTCAGCGGAAGTTGCGCGTTGCTGGCAGGCTTCCTGTTTGGCGGCGCCATCTGGCCGCTGTTTGCGCTATGCGTCATCTGGGGTGTGTCGGTCGTCGCCGATTCCCCGCAATTCTCAGCCAGTACGGCAGAGCTCTCCGAACCGGGCTATGTCGGGACGATGCTGACCGTGCAGACCAGCATGGGGTTTCTGCTCACGCTCATCACGATCCATCTTGTCCCGGTCATCGTCGATGTCATCGGCTGGCAATTCGCGTTTATCATTCTGGTGCCCGGACCGATCGTCGGGATCATTGCGATGTGGCGGTTGCGCAAAAGCCCGGACGCCGCCCGGCTTGCCGGGGGGCGTGGCTAGCCGTTGGTCGCGCGGATTGTTTTCGAAAATGCCTTGAAGTTCAGAGAAATCACGCTATATTTAGAATAATTCTAAAGAAGGAGATTCGACGATGGCGACCCCAGCACAAAGCGCCGGTATTCCGGTCAATATAGGTATTCCCGAGGATCAGCGTCAGGACATTGCGGACGGCTTGTCACGTCTGCTGGCCGACACTTACACACTGTATCTGAAGACCCACAATTATCACTGGAACGTCACAGGGCCGATGTTCAACACCCTGCATCTGATGTTCGAGACCCAGTACAACGAGCTGGCTCTGGCCGTGGATGAGATCGCCGAACGTATCCGCGCACTGGGTTTTGCAGCGCCCGGCAGTTATGCGGCTTATTCGAAGCTTTCCTCGATCCCCGAGGCCGAGGATGTGCCCGCGGCTGAGGACATGATCCGGCAGCTCTCGGAAGGGCAGGAGACCGTGGTGCGGACGGCCCGTGAAGTCTTCCCCATCGCGGAAGCTGGCACTGACGAAGCCACGGCAGATTTGCTGACCCAGCGTATGCAGATCCATGAAAAGAATGCCTGGATGCTGCGCAGCATGATTGGCTGACAGCCAAAGAAATTTTTACAGAAAGCCGGGCAGGTCGTTGTTGCCCGGCTTTTTTGTGCCCGGGCTTTGCATTGCGTCGCGGGTTTCCAGGCCTATATTGCTTGGGAACCCGGAATGACTGCAGGAGTAATCAAATGGCCGATCTCGACAAAGCGACCCAGACCGAACTGGAAGCAGCTGCGTTTCGCACGCTTGTGCAGCATTTGCGTGACAATCCACAGGTCCAGAATATCGACCTGATGAACCTGGCTGATTTTTGCCGGAACTGCCTGTCCAAGTGGTACCGGGCGGCGGCCGACGAGAAGGGGATTGAACTCGAATATGAGGATGCCCGCGAGATCGTCTACGGCATGCCCTATAGCGACTGGAAGTCGAAGCACCAGACCGAGGCCACACCTGAGCAGCTGGCCAAAATGCAGGAAAAGCAGGGCCACTAGGTCACTGATTGCGCGTTGGTGTCGTGGAGATCGACCTCCAGCATTGCGATGTCTCTCACCCGGATGCTGTCGTCTGTCTGGATGGATATTTCCGTGAAATAGATAGCCGCTTTACAACCGGGTTTGACCGGTCGCGGGGCGGGGCGGCCGGAGATGCTGCCTATGCGCCGCCAACGGGTGCGTTCCTTGTTGCGCGGATGGATGGCAAAGCTGTCGGGTGCGGCGGGGTGGCGTTTCGCGATGGTGGATATGCCGAAATCAAACGGATGTGGGTCTCCCGTGACGCGCGGGGTCTTGGTGTGGGCTATCAGATCCTGTTGGGTCTGGAACTGGTCGCGCAGAACGCTGGATTCACGCGGGCTCGACTGGATTCCAACCGTGCCCTGACAGAAGCCCACGCGCTCTATGCGCGCTGTGGCTATGTCGAGATCGAACGGTATAACGACAACCCCTATGCCGATCTCTGGTTCGAGAAAGCGCTTCCCTGAAAGTTGCCCACAAGCGATAGCTTTGCGTTTCCACAGCCGATTGGGCTAAAGCCATTGGCGTTGCGGTTGATCGCGGCAGTAATCGTTTTTCGGAGAGAGTTTCATGTCTGATACCGGCGGAATTGCGGGCGACCGCCTGCGCAGCTTCATCGAACGCGTCGAACGCCTCGAGGAAGACCGGTCAAATTTGAATGCGGATATTCGCGAGGTCTATTCTGAAGCGAAGTCGGCCGGGTTTGATGCCAAAACCATGCGCGCCATCGTGCGCCTGCGGAAGCTGGAGCCCAATGAACGGCAGGAGCAGGAACACCTGCTTGAAGTCTACCGGAACGCCGTTGGCGTCTAGTCCTCGATCATTGCGGATGACGGGAACACCAATGCGGGTGTGTCCGGTCGGGTCCTGAGTGATTCCAGCAACGTATTGTCATCTGAACCAGGCGGGAGGCCCATGGTCCAGACCCGGAAGTGGGTCAGGTCGTAGGACCCGAAGGATGTGATGATGGCCACATCGGCAGCATCCCGCCCGCGGACCATCTGCACCCGGCCGACCCGGGGCTTGTTGTGCCGGGCATCAAAGGTGTGCCAGGCACCGTCGAGAAAGACTTCAAACCACGCACAGAAATCGGTGGGTCCGGTTTCCGGGGCACTGATGTCCGATATGTATCCGCTCACATAGCGTGCGGGGATGTTCATCGCGCGACATAGCGAGATGGCGAGATGCGCAAAGTCGCGGCATACGCCCGATTTCTCGATATGCACCTCATGCGCGGTCTTGGTTGGACGGCCGAACTTGTAATCGAATGTGGTTTGCTCGTGCACGTAATCGCAGATGGCCTGCACCTGCTGCCAGCCGGGTGTGTAGAACCCGAAATAATCCCACGCAAAATCACCCAGCTCGTCAGATTCGCAGTAGCGGCTTGGGGCGAGGAACTGCAGGGTTTCGACGGGAAGGTCCTGAACCGGTGCCAGGCGCGCCTCGACATTGACCGGATCGGGTCGACCGTCGACCTGCGCAATGCAGTCTGACCAGAGTGTCAGTCCTCCCACTGGCGCCACGATCCGGGCGAACTGATTCCCGAAGGCATCGAAATAGATTTCCAGCGGTACGTCCGGTTCGGCGTGAATTTCATCCGATCCGATCAGATGCAGATCGATATCGGGACGTGGTGCGAGTGCCAGCAGCATGGGGACGGGGTGTTCGCATTCGATGACGATCTCGAATCCGAACCTGATTTGAACATTGCTCATGGGCGTTGGTTAGCACGAATTCCCATGCGTGCGTGCGTAACTTCTTCTCGTCTGTCAAATCGGTCGAACTATTCTGCCGCTTTTGCCTGTGGGGCATTCGGATCGCGGAAAGCTTGCAGCAACGCTTCCTCCTCGGCCTTTGCCTTTTCGAGATGCTGTTCCTTCACGTGACCATAGCCGCGGATATGTTCGGGAATGGTCGCAATGGCGACAGCCAACTCATGGTTCTGGGAGGTCAGGCCATTGAGCAACTCGTCGATGGTCGCTTCATAGTCCGCGATGAGCTCGCGTTCCATCTTGCGCTCGGCGGAATAGCCAAAGACATCGAGCGGCGAGCCGCGCAGAAATTTCAATCCTGCGAGAAGCTTGAAGGCCGACATCATCCAGGGGCCAAATTCCTGCTTCTGGAGTTCGCCGGTTTCCGGATCGCGTTTGGCGAAGAGCGGCGGCGCCATGTGGAACTTCAGCTTGTAGTCGCCTTCGAACTGGTCGCGAACCTTGTGCAGGAAATCGCCATTCGTATAGAGGCGCGCGACTTCATACTCATCCTTGATCGCAAGGAGCTTGTAGTAGTAGCGGGCAACTGCCTCGGCGAGACCGGAGTGGCCTTTGGTGCGATCGCCCTCGGCTTTCTGAACCTTGACCACAAGATCCTTATAGCGACGCGCATAGGCCTCGTTCTCATACATGGTCAGGAAGCGGATGCGACGGGCGACGATGTCCTCGAGCGACGTGGCGATGTCGGGTGCCTTGAGGCGCATCGGTGTCACCGGTTCGGCGGCACGTGCAACGCGTGTCTCGTCGACCGCAGCCCGACGGCCCCACAGGAAGGCTTCCTTGTTGAATTCGACAGCCACACCGTTCAGTTCGATGGCCTGACTGAGGGCTTCGCCCGAGATCGGGACCAGGCCCTTCTGCCAGGCATAACCGAGCATGAAGAGATTGGTCGCAATGGAATCGCCCATCAGGGCGGTGGCATAGCGTGTGCCTTCGATGAACTCGGCAGCAGCTTCACCCACGGCAACCTGAATCGTTTGCGCGAGTTCACCTGCATTCAGGTTGTAGTCGGGATTGCGTGTAAAATCGCCGGTGATGGTCTCATGGCTGTTGATGATCGCCCGGGTTTCTCCCGGTTGCATCTTGGCAATCGCATCGGTGCCTGCGGCAACCACCAGGTCGCACCCCAGAACGAGATTTGCGCTACCGGCGGCGATCCGGACGGCATGGATGTCCTCCGGTGTCTCCCCGATTCGAATATGGCTGATCACGGCGCCGCCCTTCTGGGCAAGGCCGGCCATGTCGAGCACGGAGACGCCCTTGTTCTCGATATGGGCAGCCATGCCGATCAGGGCGCCGATGGTGACAACACCGGTTCCGCCAACCCCCGTCACGAGGATCCCGTAGGGTTCATCGAGTGAAGGCAGGCGCGGCTCTGGAAGGTCGATGCCATCGAAGGCCGCGTCCGCGCCAATCGGTGCATTCGCGTCGGGCTTGCGCAACCCGCCACCTTCGATGGTGACGAAGCTTGGGCAGAAACCGTTCACACAGGAATAGTCCTTGTTGCAGCTGGACTGGTCGATCGCCCGCTTGCGGCCGAACTCGGTTTCTACCGGGACAACCGAGAGACAATTGGATTTCACCGAGCAGTCCCCGCAGCCTTCGCAGACCTGTTCATTGATCATCACGCGTTTGGCCGGGTCCGGGAAGGTCCCGCGCTTGCGGCGGCGGCGCTTCTCGGCAGCGCATGTCTGGTCGTACACCAGAACCGAAACACCCGGGAACTCCCGCAGGTCTTTCTGGATACTGTCGAGCTCATCCCGGTGATGGATTGTCACGCCATGGGCAAACGGTGCTCCGGTCGGATACTTGTCCGGTTCGTCGCTGACCACAACGATCCGCTGGACGCCCTCAGCCTCCATCTGGCGGGTGATCCCCGGAACCGTCAGCGGTCCATCGTGGTGCTGCCCTCCGGTCATGGCGACGGCGTCATTGAACAGAATTTTGTAGGTCATGTTCTCGCCCGAGGCGACAGCCTGCCGGATCGCCATGAAGCCCGAGTGGTAATATGTGCCGTCACCGAGATTGACGAAGACGTGGTCGTCCTCAACGAAGGGCGCCTGACCGACCCAGGAGACGCCTTCGCCGCCCATATGGGTGAAGGTCTCGGTGTTGCGGTCCATCCAGACCGACATGAAATGGCAACCAATCCCGGCGAGCGCCCGGCTTCCTTCTGGGACTTTGGTCGAGGTGTTGTGGGGGCAGCCCGAGCAGAAAAACGGGATACGTTTGGCGGCGGGAGGTTGCTGGGCGAGGGAGGCGTCCTTGCGCTCCAGGAAAGAAAGGCGCTCAGAGATCGCTTCCGAATTGTGCCACCGGGCGAGCCGTTTCGCGATCGCGCTGGCGATCTGGGCGGGGGTGAGTTCGCCCGATGACGGCAGAATCCAGTTTCCCTCTTCGTCATGCTTTCCCAAAACATTGGGACGCTTGTTGTCGGGCAGGTCGTAGAGCTGCTCTTTCAGCTGGCCCTCGATCAGCGAGCGTTTCTCTTCGACGACGAGGATTTCTTCCAGGCCTTCGGCGAATTCTCTCATGCCCTCTGGCTCGAGTGGCCAGACCATTGCGA
Source organism: uncultured Alphaproteobacteria bacterium (assembly GCA_943787745.1). Lineage (GTDB taxonomy): Bacteria > Pseudomonadota > Alphaproteobacteria > UBA6615 > UBA6615 > JABJAG01. Next base: position 216,430 of record CALSNJ010000007.1, read on the forward strand.
CCTTGTAGATGCTGATGCCGATATCGGACGCCTGAGATTCGGAAATGCCAAGGTCGTCGAGCGCCTGCCGCACATCGAGATAACTTTTGCCGGTGGTGACAATGCCCAAACGGCGCTTCGGGCTGTCGAGGGTGATCTTGTCGAGACGGTTGGCGCGCGCAAAGGCGAGTGCAGCCTGAATCTTGTAGCGATGAAGCCGGTCTTCCTGGGGGAGGAACTCGTCTGGCCAACGAATGTTCAGGCCACCCTCGGGCATCTCGAAACCTTCCGGGGTCACGATTTTTACCCGATGTGGATCCACATGGACTGACGCCGAACTGTCGACCGTTTCCGCGACGGTCTTGAACGCCACCCAGCAGCCCGAAAAACGGGACATGGCCCAACCATAGAGGCCCAGATCAAGAAACTCCTGGACGCCGGCCGGATTCAGGACCGGAATCATGGCATCGACGAACGCGAATTCAGATTGGTGTGCCGTTGTGGAGGATTTGCATGTGTGGTCATCGCCTGCGAGCAAAAGCACGCCGCCATGAGGGGCAGACCCGGCGAGGTTGCCGTGTTTGAACACATCACCCGAGCGGTCGACACCCGGGCCTTTGCCATACCACATGGAAAACACGCCATCATGTTTGGCGCCTTCTGAGAGATTGATCTGCTGGGTGCCCCAGATGGCGGTGGCCGCCAGGTCTTCGTTGACGCCGGCCCGGAAGACGATGTTGTTGCGTTCCAGGAAGCGTTTGGCACGTTCCATCTGCTGGTCCAGCGCGCCCAGCGGAGATCCCCGATAGCCGGTGACATAGGCGGCGGTGTCCAGACCGGCAGCGGCGTCGCGCTGGCGTTGCATCATCGGTAGCCGCACAAGCGCCTGTGTTCCATTGAGAAATACGCGCCCGGATTCGAGGGCGTACTTGTCATCGAGACTGACCTGATTAAGTTTGGCGGTTGACGCAGCCATGGCATTTTCTCCCGTCCGAACACGCACACGGTGTTCGTCTGCCAGAAATGTAAGCACCGCTAACCTAGCTGTCCATCCGCAGCGGACTATAGGTGCATTCACGAAACAAATATTCGGCGCTTACGGGATTGGTGCGCAGTTTGTTCGCGAGAATGCTTGAGGTTTTTCGATTCTGATCGGCGCAGTTCACGTGCATTTTGTCGAATGCTCGCCTATATCAAGGTATCTGCCAATTTTGATCTGTGAGCGCGCGCCATGACCGTACTTGTGACAGGAGCTGCCGGTTTTATCGGCATGAATGTCAGCCTTGCCCTGATGGCGCGGGGCGAAACGGTTGTCGGGATCGACAATCTCAATGACTACTACGATGTGAGCCTCAAGGAAGCCCGGCTCGCCAGACTGACAGCGCATAATGCGTTCAGCTTTGTGCGCGGTGACATCGGCGATGCCGATACCCTTGCTGAAGCCGGGAACGGGGTCGACCGAATTGTGCATCTCGCAGCGCAGGCCGGTGTGCGTTATAGCCTCGAAAATCCCGGGGCGTATATTCAGGCCAATATTGTCGGACATATGAACGTGATCGAGCTGGCAAGGGCGTTGGGGGACGACCTCAAGCATCTTGTCTACGCCAGCTCATCTTCGGTCTATGGCGGCAATACGAAGCTGCCTTTTTCCGTGGATGATCAGGTCGACAATCCGGTTTCGCTTTATGCGGCCACGAAGAAGGCGGATGAGCTGATGAGCCATGCCTATTCTTCGACCTTTCGTTTGCCGCAGACGGGTTTGCGGTTTTTCACGGTCTATGGCCCCTGGGGTCGGCCGGATATGTCGCTTTATATTTTCACGCGAAAAATTCTGGCGGGCGACCCCATCCCGGTCTTCAACCACGGCAAGATGCAGCGCGATTTTACCTATATCGACGATATCGTCGCAGGTGTTCTGGCCGCGCTCGACAATCCGCCGCCCCGTGACGGCGAAGATGTGCCCCACCGGGTCTACAATCTGGGCAATCACAGCTCCGAACCGCTGATGCGGTTTATCGGATTGATCGAAGAGGCTTTGGGTGAAAAGGCGGAAATCGACTTCCAGCCGATGCAGCCGGGTGACGTTCCTGCGACCTATGCGGATATCGAGGCCAGTCGCCGGGATCTTGGTTTCGAGCCGCGGGTTCCGATCGACGAAGGTATTCCACGTTTCGTGGAATGGTATCGGGAATTCCACGGCTAGGTTGTTCTGAAGTCATTGCGAGCCGAAGGCGAAGCAATCCAGTGCGGGTAGGGTGCAGGCGTGGATTGCGTCGTCGCTGTGCTTCTCGCAATGACGTTCGAAAAATGAAGTTCTCGGCCTAGCCCCGTTTCCGTCCGTAGAGCGCTTCCAGCCGTTCCCCGTAGATTTTGCGAATTTCGTGTCGCCGGATCTTGAGTGATGGCGTCATCAGGCTGTTTTCGGTGGTGAAGCCTTCCTCGGCCACGATGAAACGCCGCACCTGTTCGAGGGGAGAGAGACGCGCATTGGCGCGGTCGATGGCTTCCCGGAGGCGCGCGTGAAATTTTTCGGAATCCGAAAGTTCTGAGAGGTCGGCTTTGCGATCGTTTTCTTTCGCCCAGCTGGAGATAAAGGCTTCATCGGGCACAAGCACGGCCACCAGGTGCGGGCGCTTATCGCCATAGACCATGGCCTGACTGAGTTCAGGCTCGAAGACGAGTATGCCTTCGACCCGTTGGGGGGAGACGTTGTCGCCGCCCGAATTGACGATGATGTCCTTCTTCCGGTCGGTTATCTTGATGTAGCCGTCCTCGTCGAGAACGCCAATATCGCCGGTGTGGACCCAGCCATCGCGCAGTGTTTCTGCGGTCAGTTCCGGCGCATTCCAGTAGCCCTGCATATTGAGTTCGCCGCGGACAAGAATTTCTCCATCTTCGGCAATCTTTACTTCGACATCGGGGAAAGCGGGCCCGACAGTATCGATCTTGATCTTACGAGGCGGGTTGGCGCTCACGACGGGTGCGGTCTCGGTTTGTCCGTAGCCCTGCAGCAGGCGAACCCCCAATGCCAGAAAGAAGACACCGACATCATAGTTCAGGGGTGCGCCCCCGGAGACAAAGGCCTTGAGGCGCCCGCCGAAACGTTCGGCCACTTTGGCGCGTACGAGTTTCTCAAGAACCCGGTCCTGGATTTTCTCTATCAGTGAGAGGCTGGCCGCTCCGTGTTCGTAGCGTTTGATGCCCAGAGCAACGGTTTTCTTGAACAGTTTCTCCGACAGGCCACCCTTGCGTTCGACACCTGAGATGATGCGCTGGTGCATCGATTCATAGAGGCGCGGAACCGCGGTCATGATCGTTGGGTGGACTTCAGCCATGTTCGCCGAAAGTTTGTCGATCCCTTCGGCATAGTAAATCTCTGCGCCGATGGTCAGCGGGAAGTGCAGGCCCGCGGTGTGTTCGTAAGAGTGGCTGAGGGGCAGGAAGGACAGAAATGCTTCCTGGTTCAGGTCAAGCATCCCGTCATCACTGAACAGATGGTACGCGCCCGTGCAATTGCGCAGAATGGCGCCGTGGCTGAGCATCACCCCTTTCGGTGCGCCACCGGTGCCTGACGTGTAGATCAGACAGGACGTGTCGGTGCGGGATATCTCACTGAGTTCGGCCTCGATGTCATCCGTAAGGGCAGCGGCATCGCGGATCATGTCACGCCAGTTGATGATGGAGATGTTTTCACTCTGACCGCTGACGCCTTCGATGGTGACAACGGTTCCGACTGTGCCGGTGCTCCGGATCGCCGGCACCAGGCGTTCGGCCAGTTGCTCGGATGAAACGATGGCCGCTTTCGGTTCACAGTCCGAAACAAGGTGGATGTGGTCGTCGACTGTGTTGGTGGTATAGGCGGGCACGGTGATGGCGCCGGCCGCCATGATCGCGAGATCGGCGATCCCCCATTCGGGGCGGTTCTCGGACACCAGTAAAACACGGTCGCCACGGGCAACGCCGGCGGCACGGAGGCCGCGCGCCAGGGCGGTCACTTCATCGCGGGCTTGGGCCCAGCTGGTGGACTGCCAGGACTCATAGCGCTTGGCCCAGAACAGCGGAGCATCGCCAAGTTCAGCGGCTTTCTCGTAGAAGACCTGTGGCAGATTTTGCCAGTTGTCGTAGCGCGTGGCGTAGTCCATGGGTGTAGGCCTCGTTCTGGGGCGTTCTATGAGCCGGAATGTCACACGCAAATCCGCGTGAATGCCAACTGTGGTGGTTGTTGTTCCGCTATATGGACCTTATCTGAAGACGTGATTCAAGGAGCTGTTGATATGTCGAAAGCCGCCACAAAACGTCGTCAAAAGGGAAGTCCCGCACGAGACAGGCTCGGACCTCTGCCCGAATGGGATTTGTCCGACCTCTATCCGTCTCAGGATGGGCCCGAGATTACCAAGGATATTGCGTCATCGGCGCGGGCTGCGGCACGGTTTGCCAAGCGATATCAGGGCAAGCTGACAGACCTTGATGGAGATACGCTTGCCAAATCCATCACCGAGTTTGAGAAAATCGATGAGGTTTTGTCCCGGCTGATGAGTTACGCGTCATTGCTCTATGCCGGAGACATGATGGACCCGGAGAACGGGCGGTTTTATCAATCGATGCAGGAAACAGTCGTGGGAATTTCGTCCCACTTGTTGTTTTTCACGCTCGAGATCAACCGCGTTTCGGACCGTGCTCTGAGTAAGAAACTCAAGGCGTCGGCCAAGCTGCGGCGCTATGCGCCATGGTTGCGTGATTCCCGCGCCTATCGCCCCCATCAGCTCGATGATCAGCTGGAGAAACTTCTTCACGAAAAGGCTGTCGCGGGCCGGTCCGCCTGGAACCGTCTTTTCGACGAGACCATGGCTGAACTGGTGTTCGAGGTCGATTTGCCAAAAGGCAAGAAAAGCCTGAGCAGCGCGGAAACGCTTAATCTTTTGTCCAGCGTGCACGGGGCCGAACGCAAAGCGGCTGCCAAGGCACTGGGAAAGACGTTGGGCGAGAATGCCCGGGTGTTTTCGTTGATCACCAACACCCTGGCAAAGGACAAGGAGATTGAGGACAAGTGGCGTGGATTCGCGCGGCCGGTCTCGGGACGAAACCTGGCAAACTATGTCGAGGACGAGGTGGTCGATGCGCTGTCGCAATCGGTTCGCGATGCTTACCCCGACCTCTCACATCGCTACTACAAGCTGAAGGCGAAATGGTTTGGCGTTCGCAAACTGGACTACTGGGATCGCAATGCACCCCTTCCCAATGCCGATGACCGGGTGATCCGTTGGGATGACGCGGTTGAGAAAGTGCTCGATGCCTATGGTCAGTTTTCACCGAAACTGGCTGGGGTGGCGCAGGACTTCTTTGACAACAACTGGATCGATACGCCGGTGCGGCCCGGTAAATCGCCCGGGGCCTTTGCCGCCTCAACGGTTCCCAGCTGTGCATCCGTATCTGCTTTTGAACTATCAGGGAAAAACCCGGGATGTCATGACGCTGGCTCACGAATTGGGCCATGGTGTGCATCAGGTGCTCGCCGCCAGTCAGGGCCATTTGATGTCCGACACGCCTTTGACGCTGGCCGAAACCGCCTCGGTGTTCGGCGAAATGCTCACCTTCCGAAAATTGCTGGCAGAAGCCGACAACCCGAAGCTGCGCAAGACCATGTTGGCCTCCAAGGTGGAGGACATGCTGAACACCGTTGTTCGGCAGATTGCGTTCTTTGAGTTTGAACGCCGTGTCCATGAGAAGCGCCGGGACGGGGAGCTGCTGACCGAAGAGATCTGCACGATCTGGATGGACGTACAGAAAGAAAGTCTGGGGCCGTCGATCCGCTTTGAAGAGGAATACAAATATTTCTGGACCTACATTCCCCACTTCATCCATTCGCCCTTCTATGTTTACGCCTATGCATTCGGTGATTGTCTGGTGAACTCTCTTTATGCCGTTTATGAGAACGCGTCGGACGGTTTCGCGGAACGCTATCTGGAAATGCTGCGTGCTGGCGGAACCCTGCGCCATAAGGAATTGCTGGCGCCGTTCGGACTGGATGCGTCCGATCCGGCCTTCTGGAAGAAGGGGCTCGGTGTGATTTCGGGAATGATCGATGAACTTGAGGAGCTTGAGGCCTAGATGAGCGATGACGACCGTTCCACAGTTCGCGGCCGGGTCGGGCGCTATGGTCGTGTCGGTGTGGCTGTCGGTGGCGCGGCCATGCGAATGGCGGGCAGTCGCTATCTCGGGCGCGAAGCAGATCATGAACGCAATGCCGCCGACCTGAAGGTTGCGCTCGGCGGGCTCAAGGGCCCTCTGATGAAGGCGGCGCAGATTCTCGCGACGATCCCCGACGCGCTCCCCTCTGACTACGCCCGGGAATTGGCGGAACTTCAGGCGAACGCGCCACCGATGGGTTGGGCCTTTGTCCGACGGCGCATGGCGGCTGAACTGGGCCCGGACTGGCAGACGAAGTTTGCCGATTTTCCACGTGAGGCTGCGAAGGCAGCTTCGCTCGGTCAGGTCCACGCGGCAACCGACCTGAGTGGCCGCAAGGTTGCCAGCAAACTGCAATATCCCGATATGGCTTCGATCGTTTCAGCTGATCTGAACCAGTTGAAGCTCGCCTTTGCTGTCTATCGCCGATACGACCCCGCCATTGACCCCAGCCAGATACATGCCGAGCTTTCTGAGCGCCTGACCGAAGAGTTGGACTATGTCCACGAGGCACGAAACACCCGGCTCTACGAGGCTTTGTTGGCCGGGGAGAGCGGGGTTCACGTTCCCGAAGTCATCGATGACCTTTCCGCCTCAAGACTATTGACGACGTCATGGCTTGAAGGGCGACCGATGGCCGCGTTTGCCGAGGACGCTGACCCCGATGCGCGCGAGGCGGCGGCGCTCAATATGTTCCGGGCCTGGTATGTGCCGTTTTACGGCTATGGTGTTATTCACGGGGACCCGCATCTGGGCAACTATTCGGTGAATCAGGATGCGTCGATCAATCTTTACGATTTTGGCTGTATTCGGGTGTTCCCGCCGCGCTTCGTCGAGGGGGTGATTGAGCTTTATCATGCCTTGCGAAGCGACGACCGGGACCGTGCTGCCCACGCCTATGAGCGCTGGGGATTTGAGAACATCTCCAATGAACTTCTCGATACGCTGAATATTTGGGCCGGATTTCTTTACAAGCCGCTGATGGAAGATAAGGTGCAGCGGATTCAGGAATCAGAATCCGGAACCTATGGCGCAACCATTGCCAGCAAGGTGCATGAACAGCTGCGCGAGATTGGCGGTGTCACGCCGCCTCGCGAATTTGTGCTGATGGACCGGGCCGCGATTGGCCTGGGGTCAGTGTTCCTGCGCTTACGCGCAGAACTCAACTGGCACCGGGTCTTCCATGAGTTGATCGACGAGTTTGATCTCGAGGGCCTCGCGTCCCGTCAGTCCAAGGCGCTTGAGGTGCAGGGTCTGGCTCCGGTCGGCTGACGTCCGTTGACAGCGGGGCCGGGGCGCGTGAACGCAACAGCCTGCACGCTCGGCGGTGGTGAAGGCAGGGGCGGTCGATATGACATCGCCGAACCCCGCCGCCCCACCGGGCCGTGCGCAAAGTCTCCTGTTAGGATCAGGCCGCGCGGACCCGATCTAGAAATTCAGAGACAGCGGCCTGAAGTTCTTCAGACTGCTTTTCGATTTCTTCTGACGAGGACATAACTTCGGCAGCAGACGCACCGGCTTCCTGCGTACCGCGAGAGACCTCAACGATGTTCGATGAAACATCCTGGGTCCCGGCGGCGGCCTGCTGGACGTTGGCTGCGATTTCCTGGGTCGCAGCGCCCTGTTCCTCAACGGCCGAAGAAATGGCCGTTGTTGTATCGCTGATTTCGGAAATCGACTTTCCGATCTCGGCGATGGCTTCGACAGCCTCCTGGGTTTCGGTCTGGATCGCGGCGATCTGACTGCCGATTTCCTCGGTGGCCTTGGCAGTCTGCGTGGCCAGCGACTTCACTTCGGACGCCACAACTGCAAAGCCCTTGCCCGCTTCACCGGCGCGCGAGGCTTCGATGGTGGCGTTCAGCGCCAGCAGATTGGTCTGTGCGGCGATGTCGTTGATCAGGCTGACGATATCGCCGATTCTGTTCGCTGCTTCGGCCAGATGTTCGACCCGTTCATTGGTGGCGTTGGCCCGCGCGACAGCCGTATGGGCCATCTGGGCGCTCTGGCTGACCTGCCGTGAAATCTCCTGAACCGAGGAAGACAGCTCTTCTGTCGCGGTGGCAACAGTCTGGACGTTCACGGAGGCTTCCTCTGAAGCTGCAGCAACACTCGTGGAACGATCACTGGCTTCATTCGTGATCTGGGTCATGGAGGTTGCCGTCGACTTCATCTGGTTGGCAGCACTGCTGACCATGGAGATCACGGTGCCCACGCCACCTTCAAAATCGGATGCAAGTTTCTGCATCGTATCCTTCTTTTCCTGCGCGGTCCTTGCTTTCTGGGTTTCCTGTTCTTCTTCCAGTCGCTTGTTGGCGATGAGTTTCTCACGAAATGTTGTGAACGCAACTGCGAGGGTACCAATTTCATCGCGACTGTTTACGGCAACTTCGGCGTCAGTATTGCCCTGCGCAAGTTCATCCATTCCTGTGACGATACGGTTGAGCGGGCGCACGATTCCGATGCGGGCGATCAGAATGGCCAATCCGAAACCAAATACTATGGAGCCAAGGGTGATGCCGAGAATGACAATAACCCCGGTCTTTTCGTCATGCTCCGCCTTAAGGGCCGCCTTGCCCGTGAAGTTTTGCAGTTCGGCCGTCAGATTCTCAAGAATGTGAGTGAGTTCGGATTGATGAGACTCGATCGTCTCAACCATCTCGCCGACTTCAACTGCGCGACCGTTTGTGATCATTTCGAAAGCCAGATGGACCTCGGTGTCATAGGCCTCGTGTTTGAGTTTGGTTTCGTCGAGAATTTCCAGAACGTGCTCGAACTCCGCTTTCTGTTTTGCGGAAGGGTTGTGAGCCAGAGAGCTGCGGGAAATTTCTTCCGCCGCCGTGATTGCGACCACAGCCTTTTCTGAGTACGCATCAAACTCGGCCAATAGCGTGTCCATGGCCTCACCATGAGAGCTAATACCCTGTGAGCGCAGGGCGCGTTCAAATACGATCGCCTGTTCAAGCTGATTGATCGTGGCGTTTGTGATTTCCTGAGTTGCGGGAAGGTCAACTTCAGCAATGTTGACAAGCTCGCCACCGATTTTTTCCATTGTCACAATGCCTGAGGCACCGACGGCGATAAGAAATGTGATGCAGACGGAAACTACCAACATAATTTTCTGATTGATGGACAGTCGTCCCAGCAGTCCAACTGACTGTGGTTTGGTTTCGGTGATTGTTTGGTCGGTCACGTCTATTTCTCCGGTTCGTTGAACGGAGAATTTGGATCGACCATATTCCCCGTTGAATTTGCGATTGGACGCAATCTCGGAGCATTTTGTTAAAGTTTATCTAACGCATAAGAATTAGGCAGTGGAGTTTTTTCGGGCGTAAAACCGGAGCGAGTTCAGGCCGTTTTCTGTTCCGCGTTAAAGTAGTTGAGTTCGACTGTTACGCCGTTGGGGTCTTCCACGAAAATCTGGAAAAGCTCAAGATCGGGAACCATACGTTCGCGATAGTCGCAGCCATTTTCGCGAAGACGCTGGATCAGGACGGATGGGTCCTTCGCACGAAACGCGATATGGTCAAATGCACCTGAACCGTCTTTCAGTGAATCGGGATCGACCGTTCCACCCAGATAGGTTTCGAGCCCTTCTGGAGATTCTGCGTCAATCCCGATCAGATGAACAACGGGTTTGTCACCGACATAGAGCCAGTGTCCCGGGAAATCGAAATTCGGTCGTGCACCATCGTCCATGCCGAGGATATCGACAAAGAACGCCCGTGTTTCGGGCAGGTGGGTTGTGCGAATCGAGCAATGATCAAGGGCGCTGAGTGACATGTTTGTCTCCGTTTCGATGATTGGAAACAGATTAGGAGCAGAAGCACAGCCGGGAATTGATTCAGATCATTCGATGCGGTCGCTCGTTGCAGCATCGTGCTTGGCAGTTCAACGAAACAGACAGGCATGCCGCAATGGATTCCGATCTCAAAAAGAAAATTCTGCGCATGATTCCCTATGGAATCTATGTTCTGACCGCGCGCGCTTCTGGCGGAGACATCACAGCGGCAACGGTCAACTGGGTGACGCAAGTGTCCTTTGATCCGCCTCTCGTCGCGCTCGGAGTAAAACCGGACTCAGGTGCTTATGTGGCGCTGAAGGAAAGCGGTGGATTCGCGTTGAACTTCCTCGGCAAGGGCCAGCAGGGGCTGGCATTTAAATTCTTCAAGCCGGCTGAGGTTTCCGGGGGGGGAATCAGTGGTGAGGCGTTTCACAACGGTGCGAATGGGGCGCCGGTCCTGGAATCTGCCGCAGCATGTGTTGAGTGTGCCGTTGTCGAGATCGTTGAGAAGGGGGATCATCACACCGTCATTGCTGAGGTCCGTGCTGTGCATGGTGGTGCGCAGATCGATGGGCGTTCCGATGCGTTCGGCTTGCATATGAACGAACTGGGCGAGAACGTCTTCTATGGTGGCTGAACAGCGTTGTTGCTTGAGAACTATTGGGGCCGTGCCAGCATTCTGCGCAGGGTGGGCGTTTCAAGCACGTCCAGCCATGCAAGCGCTGGCGTGACCTCAATAAAAAATCGATAGTGGATTTCGGTTTCGATATCTTCGTCGCAGATCGCTTTCCACAACGGCATGATGATCCCGGCATCGAGAGACCCGTCAATCACGATGGCGCCCGCCGGGCGCTGCAGAGATGCTTCGTCATGGGTGGTGTTCATGATGGACTTGATCGCCTGTAACTCCTGTCGGCCAATTTTTGAAAGATCGGTGGATCCGTCAAACACAAGCAGGCTGCGATAGGTTGTTGCGGGCTTCGAAGATTGCGCGATGGCCTGTGCGGCCTCAGCAACCTGCTGATATGCAACATCCCCGAAAAAGTGAAACACGAGCAATTGGGTCCGGTTTTCGACGAGGTGGTGTACCGGCATTCGGCGATCTCTGGTGCAGCTGCGCCAGCCGGGCGCGTTCTGCGGGCAATAAGAACTTGCGGATGACGGCGGACGTCATACTGACAACTCAATATTGTTAATATTGTAATGAATCGCAACCGCAGGTTGTGGGTAATTATTCCTGCGGACGTGCGCGCCAACCCACAATACTGGCGGCGAATGCCGCCAACTGGGAGAGGAAGATGACCCATGCAAGTGGCAGGTGCGTCACGTGCGGCAGCAGCCCGACGATCAGTGTTGTAATTGCGGCCATGCCGTACTGCATGAGGCCGTTCATCGCAGCGGCGGTTCCGGCATATTCGGGTCGCACGCTGACAGCTGCGGCCATCACGTTGGGGAATGTCATGGCCAGCCCGACATTGAAAATGAAGATCGGCGAGATTGCGGCGACAGGTGTGAAAATCCCCATCAGCGGGAGCACGAGATAAAGGGTCGCGCCAGCCATGCCGATGCTCGTGCCCAGCACAATCATCCGGTTGACCCCCAGCTTGCCGGTGAGCCAGATCGCACTGCCATAACCGCAAAATGCGCCCGATGTTGCGGTCAGCATCAAGTAGCCGAAGGTGTCGGGGGCAACGCCGTAACTGTCGATCAGCACAATCGGGACACCTGCAAACCAGGCGAAAATGGCACCACCGATAAATCCGATATTCAGGTTGTAGGCGATGAAGGAGCGCTCGCCGATCAGCACGCGGTAACCCTGGATCATGGCCCGGAGATTCGAGATGAAATCGGCGTGGGCCGGACGGTTGGTTTCTGCCATACGCAAGGCGCAATAGACAAAGAGCACGGTCCCCAGGATCGCGAGGGCAAAGAAAGATGATTGCCAGCCAAAGTGGATATGCAGATAGCCGCCGATGGCAGGTGCTGTTGCGGGCGCAAACACCATGACCGTTGATATGACGGCGAGCGCGCGGGCTGAATCCTTGCGATCAAACAGGTCGCGCACAATCGAACGGACCATGACGATAGACCCGGCCGCGCCGATACCCTGCAGAATGCGCGCGAGCAGCAGCATGGTGATTGAAGTCGAGAAGGCGCAAAGCAGGCTTGCGATCACATAGATCGCGAGGCCCCACAATAAGGTCGGCCGACGTCCGAAACGGTCCGACACCCCGCCATAGAAGAACTGCGCCAGCGCGTAGGCCACCAGGAATGCGATCAACGTGGATTGCACGGTGAATATCGACACCCCGAACACCAGCCCGATATCCGGCATGGATGGCAGAAACAGATTGTACGCAATCGCGCTGCTCGAAATGAGTACGGTCAGCAGGGGAATTTTTGGTGGTTTGCGAAGAATGAGACGGGTCCGGTGTATGGTGCCGTCTGGGTGACGGGTGCATGCCCAGTCTACCACCACCCGCCGACCTGTCATGCGGATGCGTTGCTAGTTTCCTGTATTCATTTCCCGGCGACGCATCGGCATGGCGTCGATTGTTTCAAACAGCTCATGGGCGGAGATCGCCGTTGGGCTTTTCATCTTCACGCCCCCGTCCTTGCCGACAAGAAGGGCAAGTGCTTCCCCTTTCCTGATCCCGTATCTATCCCGGATCTGCGATGCGGCTATGTCCGGCATCGCCTTGCCATCAATTGTGACCTGATCTCCCAAGATCTCGATCCACACCATGTCTCGCGCCTGCAGGGCGTGTTTTTGTACAGACAGGATTTTGCGTTGGTCCTGCACGAGCGATGCATTGGCGTTGGGTGCCGCGACAATCACGGGACGTTTATTCCATCGGTATGCGTCCATGAGAGGTTCTGCCGTGCTGGTCTGTGCGGGGTTCGTTGCGGCTGTTGCGATCGCAAGGCTGAAGGCCGCGAGTCCGAAAAACCGAGGCCTCGACCGTGTGGGGGAGCGGCATGCGGGACCTGACGCCCACAGCGCGGGCATCTGCGTTACTCGTTGGTCGTGGTGTTGCTGGACAGGCGCGCGAGATTTTTGCGCGCATTGGCGTTACCGCTTCGCGCACTCTCCTCATACCAATAGGTGGCGATATCAAGGTCGACCTCGACGCCATGTCCCAACTCGTAAAGCCGCCCCAGATTATTCTGTGCTCTGCCCAGACCTTGCTCGGCCGCGCGCAGGTACCACTGGAAGGCGATTTCGTAATCCTGTTCGACACCGTTCCCGGTTTCATATCCATGGCCCAGAAAAAGTTGCGCGCCGGAATGTCCGCGGTTGGCCGCTCTTTGATACCAGTCCATCGCGTTGATATCGCTTTCGGGCACGCCATGACCGAAGGTGTGCATGAGGCCAAGGGCGAACTGCGCCTTTGGGTCACCGAATTGCGCCAATGCGTCCCATTCGCGCAATGCGGTGTCATAGTCGGCCCGGTTATAGGCCGAGAGCCCGCGCTCGAAACTCTGCGCTTGTGCGGCCGGCGCTGCGAATAGGGTCAGCAATGCGGCGACCATGAAGTATTTAAGGTTGGCTTTTGGTGTCTTGCGCATCTTCGAGCCCTTTCAGGAGGTTGCCTGATCGGTACGTCATTTTTACGAAAACAGATCAGTTTTGCACCATATTCGAGATGTTCTGTTCCGATTGTGCCCAAATGACAAAACACACAGGACGATGTGCCGGGTTGCTCTGCCGGGAACGGCGCGGCATATTCCATCCGCGCCCTAAATTTGCGCTGTGACCGGCCACTTTCGGGGGCATAGGCCGGGTCCCAATGAGTTCGACCGAACCGAGGTTCCTCACGTTATGAAGATCGCGATTGCCAAAGAGCGGCGCCCGCACGAGCGGCGTGTTGCGGCGACACCCGATACGATCAAGCGTTACCTGCAATGGGGTTTCGATGTGGCCGTGGAAAGTGGAGCGGGTGAAGCCGCTTCGATTTCTGATGCCGCTTATGTCGAAGCCGGTGCGACCGTCGGTGCGACGCGCGCCGAAGTGTTTGCCGGTGCTGATATCGTCTTGAAAGTACAACGCCCGCTGGCCCAGGATTCCGGGGATGACGGCCTGTCTGACATTCCGGACGGGGCTTTCCTCATCGGCCTGCACAATCCTTACGGAGACCGGGACGGAGTTGATGCTTATGCGGCGCGGAATATCACTGCGTTTTCGATGGAAATGCTGCCGCGTATCAGTCGCGCGCAATCCATGGATGTGCTGAGCTCTCAGTCCAACCTGACCGGCTATAAGGCGGTGATTGACGGTGCGGCCAATTACGGCAAGGCGATGCCCATGCTGATGACCGCCGCGGGGCGCATCAATCCCGCCAAGGTCTTTGTGATGGGGGCCGGCGTGGCCGGACTGCAAGCGATAGCAACTGCGCGCCGTCTGGGGGCCATCGTTTCGGCAACCGATGTGCGCGCGGCCTCGAAGGAAGAAGTTCAGAGCCTTGGGGCCACGTTCATTATGGTTGAGGCCGATGAGGGCGACACCGGACAAACCGCTGGTGGGTATGCCAAGGAAATGTCGGACGATTACAAACGCCGTCAGGCTGAGTTGATCGCGGAACATATCAAGGACCAGGATATCGTGATCACCACGGCCCTGATCCCGGGGCGGCCTGCGCCGACCCTGGTGAATGACGACATGATCGCGTCCATGCGGTCGGGATCAGTGATCGTTGATATTGCGGCGGAGCAGGGCGGTAACGTCACGCAGACCAAGCCCGGTGAGATCGCGGTTACGGCCAACGGGGTCAAAATTCTCGGTGAGTTCAACCTTCCATCGCGTCTCGCGACAGATGCCTCGGCGCTCTATTCGCGCAATGTGATGAACTTCGTTGAACTGCTTGTCGATACCGAAGGGAAGAAGATCGATATCGACTGGGAAGACGAGATCATCAAGGGCACCTGCCTGACGCGTGACGGCAAGGTGGTTCATCCCGCGTTGTTGCCGGAAGAGGAGAAGGCGCCCGAACCGGTCGCCACTGAAGATGCTGGGTCCGATTCGGACAGCGCTTCGGAAACAGATTCAACCGAGAAGGGAGCCTGATCCATGGATCCTTCGACACTCGCTGACAACGCAGCGCGTCTGGCCAATGAGGCCGCGACGGTTGCTGAGAATGCAGCCGGACTTGCGCAGGAGGCAACTCAGCTTGCCCTCACGCAAACCGCCGGCGCGGGCGACCCCTTTGTATTCCTGTTCACGGTTTTCGTGCTGGCCTGTTTCATCGGCTACTACGTCGTGTGGAGCGTCACACCGGCTCTGCATTCGCCCTTGATGGCGGTGACCAACGCGATTTCCTCTGTGATCATCGTCGGGGCGCTGATCGCGGCCGGACCGGATGACTGGAACATCTCGAAAATTTTCGGATTTATCGCCGTCATTCTGGCGTCGGTGAATATTTTTGGCGGGTTTATCGTGACGCAGAGAATGCTCGCGATGTACCGCGCGAAGAAATAGGGCGCTCGATATGTCTGCATCATTGACTGCATTTGCGTATCTGGTCTCCGGCGTCTGTTTCATCATGGCGTTGAAGGGGTTGAGTTCGCCCAAGACCGCGCGGATGGGCAACATTTACGGCATCTCCGGCATGGTGATAGCGATCCTGACCACGATCGCGTTGCCAGGCGTGACGTCGCTCAGTGCGATTGTGATCGGCATTGCGATTGGCGGTGCCATTGGCGCCATCATCGCTTTGAAGATCGCGATGACCGCATTGCCGCAGCTTGTCGCTGCTTTCCATTCACTGGTTGGCCTCGCAGCTGTCCTCGTGGCCGGTGCTGCGTTTTTCTCACCCGAGGCTTATGGCATCGGGAGCGTGGGCAACATCCATATGGGTAGCCTGATCGAGATGTCGATTGGGACAGCCATTGGTGCCATCACCTTTACCGGTTCCATCATCGCGTTTGGCAAGCTCCAGGGCCTGGTGACGGGCAAGCCGCTGGTCTTCAAGGGCCAGCACATGGTCAATCTGGCACTTGGTGTTGCTCTGGTGGTGGCTGTGATCTGGCTGGCGGCGACGGAATCACCGAGTGCATTCTGGGCGATTGTGATCTTGTCCCTGATCATCGGTGTGACACTGATCCTGCCAATCGGTGGCGCGGATATGCCCGTTGTGGTGTCGATGCTGAACTCTTATTCGGGTTGGGCTGCAGCCGGGATTGGGTTCACGCTTTCCAACCCGGCCCTCATCATTGTGGGTGCCCTGGTCGGGTCCTCGGGCGCGATCCTCAGCTACATCATGTGCCGGGCGATGAACCGTTCGTTCTTCAGTGTGATCCTGGGCGGGTTTGGTGGTGAAGCCGCTGCTCCCGGCATGGAAGACCTGGGGGATCGCACCGTGCGTCAGGGCTCGGCCGAAGATGCAGCCTTCATTATGGAACAGGCCAACTCCGTCATCATCATTCCGGGTTACGGCATGGCGGTGGCTCAGGCCCAGCATGCGCTGGCCGAGATGGTCAGCGTGCTCGAAGAGAAGGGCGTCAAGGTTCGTTATGCGATCCATCCTGTTGCCGGGCGTATGCCGGGGCATATGAATGTGTTGCTGGCGGAAGCCAATGTTCCTTATGACGATGTGCTCGAACTCGATGAGATCAATTCGGACTTCTCTTCGACCGACGTGACCTTCGTGATTGGTGCGAATGACATCACCAACCCGGCTGCGAAGACCGACAAGTCCAGCCCGATTTACGGGATGCCGGTCTTCAATCTGGATGAGTCGGGTACGGTGTTGTTCATCAAACGGTCGCTGGCCTCGGGTTATGCCGGTATCGACAACCCGCTCTTCTACAAGGACAACACGATGATGCTGTTCGATGACGCCAAGAAGATGTGCGAGAACATCGTCAAGACGCTCAAGGGCGGCGGTCACTAGCATCTCGACATCAACGACCAAAAACAAACGGCCCCGGACAAATCCGGGGCCGTTTTTGATTCGTGTGTTCTTCTGGAAGGAAAGAGGGGGCTAGAAGCCTTCGCGTTCCTTACGCTTGCGGGCGAGCTTGCGCTGACGGCGAACGGCTTCTGCGCCTTCGCGCGCACGCTTCTCCGACGGCTTCTCGTATGAGCGCCGCAGTTTCATCTCACGAAACACGCCTTCACGTTGCATCTTCTTCTTCAGCGCTTTCAGCGCCTGATCGACATTGTTGTCGCGTACAACAACCTGGACGATGGGAATCACCCCCTTCCGACTGAATTTGCTCCGGGCATCGGGAAAAACAACCGATCCCGGGCAGCCTCTTGCGAGGAGGCGTCTACATACACGCCCGGGGCACGAATGCCAAGCGATCAGGGCGAATGTGTCGTTGTGGCCCCAATTTGGGGGTGATGGCCGGAAAAAAACCACAATTCTGGCTCATATGGAGCCGTAACCTGCACTTTTGTTGAGGTTCCGTGGTCGTCCGCTGTAGCATCAAAAGAATACGTCACGAGGGAGAGTACGGGTGAAAAACCTGTTTCGATTGGGCTGTTTGGTGTTTGTGGGGTTGCCGGTTGCGCTGGCGCTTCCGGCATGGGCGCAATCTGCTGGGGTTGGAAGCGGCCAGATCACAAATGCCACGGATGAATGTGATCGTTCGACCATCGACTACGCCGATGAAGAAGGGCTGACGCTGGAGGAGAAGATCCGGCGTATGGATCTTGCCCTGACCCGGTCCCTGAATCGGTATGATGAGTGCGCGGCGCCCGACGACGACAAGCTTGATCCGCAAGACCCCGAAACACCCGCCGAAAGTGCCGAAACGGAATCCGGCGGCGCCGATGGAGCAGAAAATGCGGCTGCGGAAGGTGAATCCGCCGAAACTGCTGAAGGACAATCTTCCTCCGCATCACCCGGAGATATTTCCGGGAATGAGCCCGACCCGGATCCGAGCCAAAATCCATCCGTTACAACCTTGCCGAGCCTGACCCCACCCCCTTCGGGGTCTGAGGGAACAAACGGCACGCAGGCGGGTTCGGCGCAGGCCACGGGTGTCGAGGGTGAAGGCGAAGATATGCCCTCAGTTTCCGGGTCTCCTTCTGTTGCTGCAGGTGATATTGCCGGAGACGAACCCGACCCTGAGCCTGTAGAACAGACGCGGGCATCGGGCGCGGGTCGTGAAATTGATCCAGAGCAGGCCGGTCAAGGAGGCGGTACAGGCGACGGCACGGTTGCCGGAACCCGGACGCGTGTCCTGAACAATGGAAAGCTGCCCGAGGACATTCCGCCATCCGACAATGACAGTGTGTTGGAGGCGCAGATACGACAAGCTGCGATTGACGAGCCTGACCCGGAGCTGAAAAAGAAACTCTGGAACGAATACCGCAGATATAAGGGCTTACCGCAGGTCAAATAGCGGTTGGTGATGGAGAGATCGATGCGTTTTTTGATGAAGAGAATGGGTGTCTATGCGGTCTGTTTCAGTTTGGTGCTGACCGGCTGTGTCACCAATCAGGGTGGAGCGGGCACGGCTGGCGCGGGCGGGCCAAACGTGGGTCCTCAGCTGTCATCAATTTTTGACAAGACCGGTGAAGCGGTCGTCGACCCGGGTAAGCCCAAGCTCGATATCGTGGTTCCGGTCTTTGACCCTGGACTTTCGGAAAATGCCGAGGATTACAAGGAAGAGGGTGTCTGGCCCGAATTGCGTCGTGCAGAAGCCAACCGGTTCGCGGTCAAACTGAAAGAAGCACTCGAGGATACAGGAGCATTCGGGGCTGTTCGCGTCGTGCCGGATCAGACGGCAACCGGCGACTTGTACGTGCTGGGAAAGATTCTCGAATCGAATGGCGAGGATGTGGAGATACAGGTCGAAGTGACAGACATCACCGGCGACAACTGGTTTACCCGGACGTTTGATCACACCGTCGATCCGGGGTTCCACAAAAATCCGCGCAACGAAGGCCGCGACCCTTATGACCCGGTTTTCGCCGAAGCCGCCAACCGCATCGCTTTGGAACTGGAAGATTATGAGGTTGCCGATCTGGAGACGATCCAGCATGTGACCGAGTTGCGCTTTGGTTCAAATTTTACCGAGGAAGCGTTTGCCGAGCATCTCGATGCAACAGGCCGCACCGTTGAGCTTGTCAGTTTCCCGAGCGAAGCGGACCCGATGCTCCGCCGGACGCGGGCCGTGCGTGTCCGCGATCAGCTGTTCGTTGATGGCTTGCAGGAACACTATCGAACCTTCAGTGCCAATATGCAGGATAGCTACCTTGTATGGCAGGAACAAAGCTTGCTGGAGCTCGAGGCCCGAAGTGAGGCGAACGAGAAGGCGGCAGGGCAGGCTGCATTGGGTGTTCTAGCGATCGGGCTGAGTGTCTTGGCCATCATGGCGGGGGCTCGATCGAGCTCGTCGGCCGGCGCTACGGCCGCCACAACGGGTGCCATTGTTGGCGGCGTTGTGGGCGCGAAACTTCTCACGGACAGTTTCCAAACCAGCGAGGAAGCCAAAGTGCATCGCGACGCGCTCGAGGAACTTGGCCAGTCGATCGATATCGATCTGGCCCCCCGTGTGATCGCGTTCCAAAAAGAAACCGTCGAATTGACGGGGACCGCCAAGGAGCAGTTTGCCCAGTGGCGGGAGTTTCTGCAGAAAATTTTCGAGCAGGAAAAGACCCCGCAGGTACAGCTCTAGGTCTGCGCGTTCCATGCTTCTCGAAAAACTCGAACAGGAAAGCCGCGCATCCCGGCGGCGACGGCTGATCGTTGCTGGCGGATTTGCCGGCGCGGCGGTTTTGCTTGGGCTGTTTCTTGTCGCGGTTGTTGTTGTCTGGCCCAAGGTCGAGGGCACAGCTGTAACTGCCGAACCGGTCCGCGAGGACGGGAGTCCTGTGCGCGTGGATGCGCGGGCTCCGGATGACAATGTTACGCGCCTATCGGCCAACCCTTCACCGGGAACGGCTCGGGATAGCGAGATTTCAGGCGAGATATCGCAAGGCAATCCGGTTTCACCGCAGCAATTCGACGATGACACGGCGTCGCGCGATCAGTTCAAGGCGCTGTTCGAGACCTTCCAGAAGGACATCGAGCCCGACATTTCATCCACTGCCTTTGCCGGTTGGGACGCCGCCACGCAGCAAGACGTCATCGCGCAAAAAGAGTCAGCCTTCGCGCAGTTCTCCCGCGGGCAATACAGCGAGGCGTTGGAAGGTTTGGAAGCTGCGACGTCGCAAGCCCAAAAATCTCTCGATGCACGTGATCTCGCTTTTGATGCGGCCTTGCGTGAGGCGCGATCGGCTTATGACACAGACAACTATGATCAGGCCCTGCCGCAGATCACGCGGGCCCGCCAGTTGAAGCCGGACTCGGCCGAGGCTGAGGCTCTCGAAGCTGAGGTGGCGCGACTTCCAGAGATTTTGAATGCGATCTCGAAGGCCTCGGTGGCGCGTGTTGAAAACGATCTGGAGGCTGAGGAAAAATACCTTGGCGAGGCCCTCGCGCTTGACGCCGATCGGTCGGAGCTTGCGTTGCGGCGCCAGGAGATTCAGATAGAACGGAAGGAACGGGCATATGCTGGCCGGGTTCAGTCCGGATTGGCGAATGTTCAGTCACGCCGGTTGTCGAGTGCGCGCGCGGATTTGAGCGCAGCGCGTGAGATGTTTTCGGATCGCAGCGAGACGCGATTGCTGTCCCGGCAGGTTGCTGCGCTGGCCGAGAAGATGGAGTTTGAAAAGATGATGGCATCGGCCGCCGATGCGCGCCGTGCCGATGACTGGATCGCTGCCGAGGATTTTTATGCGCGCGCGGGCGCAATCGTGCCCGATGATCCGCAGGTCAATGGCGGCTATCAACTTGCCGGGGAGATCAATCAACTGCAAACCGAGATGGTGAAGGTGCTCGACAAGCCTGAACGATTGGCATCAGAGAGCGTTGCTGCGCATGCATCAGCGCTTGTGTCGAAAGCGCGCGATATTGCCGATTTGAGCCCCTCGCTCGCCACGCGAAGCGAAGAGGTTGCAGCGCTTGTGAAGGCCTATGGAACCAAGGTTTCAATTCGTATCCTGTCCGATGGGATTACAAGAATTTCCGTACGCGGCGTCGGGCAGGTTGGCGCGACAACGGACCGAACCATCGAACTAAGGCCGGGGAGCTACACATTCGAAGGTGCGCGTGCGGGCTTCCGTTCCAAACTTATTCAGGTTGATATTCCGCCCGGCACTGAAGGTCTGGTGTTGGAGATTTATCCCGATGAGCGCGTTTGAAGAGGGACTGCGGCAGGCCCGCAGACGTCAGGTTCGGTTTTACCTCGGGGGCGTGATTGGTCTGGTCGTCATAGGCCTTGTGGTCATCGGGGTGTTGGCGTCGACCAGCGGAACGGTGATGAAGATCGCACCGGAAGAAGCCGAACAGCTCGGATCTGTAGAGTTGGTTTCCGGGATAGGTCTGACGGTTGGCACCACTGTCTACAGCCTGAGCGGATCTCCTGTCGTCCGCGTTGCAGCGGAGGGGTTTCAAGAGGTCGTGCATACAATCAGGCCCGAAGAGGCCGGACGTATAGTTGCGGTGCGGCTTGAGGCTTTGCCGGGGCGAATTGATGCTGCAACAACCCGTGATTTGCCCGAAACCCGCTGGAATCTTGACGGGACGCAGATCGCGGTCGGCTCAGCCATTGATGTCGAGCGCGCCGCCGGCAGCTATACACTGAACGTCGATCATCCGCATTTTCAGTCCGTTGAGCAGCTTGTTGAACTGCGACGTGGCAAAACCGAAGAAATTCGCCTCGATCTGAATCCGGTCGCCGGGCGGATATCCATCAAGTCCGAACCGTCCGGGGCCGAGGTGTTTTTCGACGAAACAAGTCTGGGTTTAACCCCTCTTGAATTGCCGATGGCAGGCGGGGCCTATGCGGTTCGTATTGTTGGCGAAGATCGTCAGCCGGTTGAAGAAGATATTCAGATCACCAACACGGCACCTGTTCTGGAACGTCGCTACATTCTGAAGCCGCTGACCTCGGTCTTGCGCATTCGTACGATCCCGGCAGGTGGCCAGCTCCTTGTCGATGGGCGCCGTGTTCCGGAGTCCGGAGAAATCGAAGTGACCGCCAATGAAGATCACACGGTGACCTATGTGCGGCCCGGCTATCGTTTCAAAAGCGAGACCGTGCGCCTGACATCAAAGGAACAACGCGAGCTGACAATGCAGCTTCAGGAAGAGCTTGGCGTTGTCGATATTCGGACCACCGCGGGTGCGGATATTATCGTGGACGGCAAGAAGGTGGGAACGGGCAGCGCCGAGCTGCAGCTGCAGGCGGTCCCGCACAAGATCGAGTTGCGCAAAAAGGGCTATCGCACCGTCCGCAAGACGGTCACACCATCCGGCCAACGTAGTCTCGTCATTCGAGAAGAACTGATTGGCGAAACCGCGGCACGACTGGCTGAATCCCCACGTTCCTATACGAATTCTGTTGGTATCAAACTCAACCTGTTTGAACCTGGCGCCCTTGTTATGGGGGCCCCCCGAAGCCAGAAAGGTCAGCGCGCCAATGAGTTCGAGCGGCGGGTCAGCCTGACGAAAGCCTTTTATGCTTCGCGCCATGAGGTGACCAATGGACAGTTCGCACAGTTTCGCGGCGGGCGGCGCGGTGGGACCTCTCGTCCTGTTACAGGGGTTTCCTGGGTTGATGCTGCCGAATTTGCAAACTGGCTCAGCGTGCGCGAGAAACTGACCCCTTTCTATCGCATTTCCAATGGACGGCTTGCGGATGTCAGTCCGACCAGTGACGGCTACCGTTTGCTCAGTGAAGCGGAATGGGAATGGCTGGCGCGGAAGGCCGGGCGCCCCGCCCAGACCGTTTTCACCTGGGGTGACACGGCGACCGTGCCGCGCAAGGCAGGGAATATCGCAGATGAATCTGCCAATGGGCTCACGCGGTTTTACGTGCCCAAATACAACGACGGCTATGCCAGAACGGCACCGGTCGGAAGTTTCCCGGCAGAAATGTCAGGGCTTTTTGACCTGACGGGCAATGTGAGTGAATGGGTGCATGACTTCTATTCCTTGCAGCCGCCGGATCGTGGGCAGGTCGAGATCAATCCGCTCGGGCCCGGTTTTGGAGACTCCCATGTGATCAAGGGCTCCAGCTGGAAGTCGGGAACGCGGACCCAGTTGCGGGCCGCTTATCGAGAAGGTGGATCTCAGGGCAGCGATGAAATCGGATTTAGAATAGGAAGGTATCTGCATGGTGCACAAAGCAATCTCGCGCGATAGGCCGCGAATTCGCCGGGTCATTGTGCTGGCCGTGGCGCTTGCCATGGGGGGCGGCCTGATTGGTTTTGCCTATGCCCAGTCGAGTATCAGTCTGAATTCACCGGTGTCCTTCCCGGTGGACATATAGCGCGACAGGAGAGCGATTCCGATTATGGCATCTGCAATCAAAAACACCCTCGCATTGGTCGTTTCGATCATCGTCGTTCATCTGATTTATGTTGGCTATATCTGGCCCGAATCAACACAAGTGATCGAGGCTGCGCGCGCAGCCGGCCAAAGTGCCCCGCGCGATCTGCTGGTGATCCTCAAGGATTGGGAGCAGGAAATCTGCATCATCATGATGCTGTGGGGGACATTCATGATCCTCGACAAATGCTTTGCGATCCTGAAGGACCGTTACCTGTTCAATGTTGATTTGCTCGACGGTGCGGCCGAAGACGAGGGCGACCTCCTCACCATGCTCGACACGCTGGAGAAACTTCCCGACCGTATCCGGACCACACCGCTTGTGCGGACCCTTGCAGCCAGCCTTCGGCGCTTCCTGATTACCGAAGATGTGCAGAACACATCAGAGACCATCGATGCAAATGTCGAGGCGCTGGCGGTGAAACAGGAGGCTGAAAATTCCATGGTCCGGTATCTGATCTGGGCGATCCCGGCCATCGGTTTTATCGGCACCGTGCGCGGTATTGGTCAGGCATTGTCCCAGGCGGATCAGGCGCTTGCCGGTGATATCGCGGGCATGACCGAGAGCCTTGGTGTTGCCTTCAATTCAACCTTTGTGGCGCTGTTGATCAGCGTTGTGCTCATGTTTCTGCTGCATCAGCTTCAGAGATTGCAGGACTCCATGGTGACGGACACGCAAGAGTACTGCGAATCCTTCCTGTTGAACCGCATCAGCTCCGTGGGCAAAAGCTGAGACCGCGCCGTAAATCCGAGGGGTTTAACCTCGCCTTTCTGGATGTCATGTCCTGTGGGTTGGGTGCGATCATTCTCGTGTTGATGCTCGTCAAGCACGATGTGGAGCATGTCTCGGATGAAAGCGAACGCCTGACCTCCGATCTCGAACGGCTCCAGAGCACCGAAGAGGAACTGAGCGCAAAAGTGGTGAGTGCGTTGCGCGCGAAAGCGGCGACAACGGGACAGGTTGAAGCCCTGGAGAGTGAGATATCCCGAGTCCGGCGCGAGCTTCAGGAAAAACAGGTGGAGATCACTGCACGTCGCAGTGAGGAAAAAACCCTCGAGGAAACGATCAAGACCATCGAGGTGCAGGACAATACCGATATTGTCGAAAACCGGCAGGTCGGTGAAGAAAACTACGTGATCGGATTGCGGGTTGAAGGCAAACGTATCGGTATTCTCGTCGACAGTTCGGCGTCCATGACCGAAGAGAAGCTGATCGATATCATCCGGAGCAAGAATATGGCTCCCGGTGTGCGCATTCAGGCTCCCAAATGGCAGCGCACACGTCGGGTTGTTGCATGGCTGCTGGCGCGATTGCCGCGCGATACAAGTGTACGCGTGGTGGCATTTGGGGAGACAGCGCAGGGCCTTGGAAACTCGGCTGGGGTGTCGGGAGGTGACGCCGCTGGATTGTGGCAGATTGTTTCAGATATGAACAAGATCGTCCCGGGGGGTGCGACGAACCTTGCGGCCGGGCTCAAGGCCATTTCGGCGCACAAGCCGACCGATCTGTATCTGATCACCGATGGTCTGCCGACGGCGGGAAATTCGGGATATCGCAGCCTTAACCCGTTCTCTGGCTGCAGCGCCTTGTGGGGCGGCTCCACCTCGATATCAGGTGAATGCCGCGCGCGCCTGTTTCGCCATACGGTCAACAATGCCGGTATGGATAAGGTCCGAACCAACGTGATTCTGCTTCCGCTTGAGGGCGACCCTGAAGCGGCGGCACATTTCTGGCGCTGGACTGCGGCAACAAACGGGTTGTTGATCAGCCCCGCGGAGAGCTGGCCTTGAAGCGAAAATCCCGCGAGTTGGAAATATTCAGCCTGTCGTTTCTCGACATCATTTCCTGCGGGTTTGGTGCGGTCGTTCTGCTTGTTCTGATTTCGACCTTCGCGGAATCCGTGCTGCCGGACTTCACATCGGAAACCAAGCAGGCGCTTGATCAGGTGTTGGCGGCTGAAGCACGTGTTGAGGCATTGGAAAGCGCGCTCGTGCAGGAAACCCAGACTTTGGAAGATATCCAGGACAGGTTGACCGAAGAGAGCACGAAAGCAGCCCGGGCCAAGAACCAACTACGTGCGGCGAATGCGCAAGCGGAAAGCCTCGATGAGAACCTGGCAGGTCTGGAGTTGGTTGAGCGTTCTTTGCGCGACAACCAGCGCGCGAGCATCACGCCCAATACCTCGGAGACCCGGGATGAGGAAGTCGGTGGTATACCTGTCGACAGCGACTATGTGGTCTTCATCATCGATACCTCGGGCAGCATGCAGGCCATCTGGTCGCGCGTGACCAGCGAGGTCGAGAACATCATCAACATCCACCCCCGCATCAAGGGCTTCCAGATCCTCAATGACAATGGCACGCATCTCGTTAGTGGGTATGCCGGGCGCTGGATACCCGACACCAAAGCACGCCGTGACAGCGTTATTCGATTGTTCCGGAACTGGAAGAGTGCGTCGAACAGCAGCCCTGTGGAAGGGCTTGAAGTTGCCCTGAAACGCTATGTGAACCCGAACCAGAAAGTCTCGATCTACATCTTTGGCGATGACTACACGGGTTCGAGTTACGACACGGTGATTCGCACCCTCCGGCGGGCAAATGCGAACCGCATTACCGGAAAGCCGCTGGCCCGTGTGCACGCGATCGGATTTCTCTCGCCAACATCCAACGGTCGTTTTGAGACCCTGATGCGTGAAGTGACGCGGCAGAACAATGGGACATTCATCGCGCTGCCGGTCCGCTAGAATTTTGGCTAGCGCAGGAAGCGAATCCATCGCCAGAG
This sequence comes from uncultured Alphaproteobacteria bacterium, assembly GCA_943787745.1. Lineage (GTDB taxonomy): Bacteria > Pseudomonadota > Alphaproteobacteria > UBA6615 > UBA6615 > JABJAG01. The sequence goes on from CALSNJ010000007.1 coordinate 242,543, forward strand.
ATTGAGCAGGCTGACGAGTGACCCGGCGACATAGGTCAGCGCGCAAGCCCTGAGGATACTGCGTGCTGCGGGCATGTCTTCGGGCGGCAGATATCCGCCCGAGTCAAGAATCGGAAGCGCCCGCCCGAATGAGGCGTCGAACTCTACCGGCAGCGTGATCAGGTGAACGACAACCGCGCTGCCCATTGTCGCGATTCCCGCAGCTGCCATGAGGAGACCAAGTCCGGGCGCTTGCGTGACCGCGCCGAGCAGGATCGAGCCGAAAAGGATTGCCGAGCCGATCTTCTGAAGACGGGCCGCCCATTTGACCATATCGGTTCGTGCGCGCAGAGGCGCATATCCGTTGCCGTCCTGCAAGGCGTGTCCGACCTCGTGGGCGGCGACCGTGACGGCGGTCAGCGAGCGGCCGTCGAAATTGGCTTCCGAAAGACGGACCGTCTTGTCTTCCGGGTCATAGTGGTCGCCCCTTTCGGTTTGTTCGACACGCACCTCGGACAGGCCGGCCTCGTCGAGCAGGTGCCGGGCGAGTTCGCCGCCGGTGCCGGGGAAATCAGGGCGATCTGCGGCATGCCGGGACAACACCGTCCGCGCCCAGAGGCTGGGGCCGAATACGATGGCAAGCAGCAGTACGATGAGGATGAGCCAGGGCATATGCGGGAGTCCTAGCGGCGCACTGAGCGCGGATCGAGCGCATCCTGAAGGCCATCCCCGAGAAAATTGAAGGCCAGAACCGTCACAAAGATGACGGCACCGGGCCAGACTGCCAGCGCGGGCGCGCGGGTCGCGAGTTCCTGGGCGTTGGTCAGCATGTTGCCCCAACTGGGGATCGGCGGCTGAATGCCGAGCCCCAGAAAGCTTAGAACGGATTCAAGCAGAATCACGGATCCGATCGAAAGCGTGGTGGCCACAATGATGGGGGACACCACGTTGGGCAGGATATGCCGGAGCATCATGGTCGTGGACCCGGCACCCATGGCCTCAGCTGCGCGCACAAATTCCCGTGTCCGCACTGACAAGGTGGCCGCGCGAACCAGACGGGCGACCGTGGTCCAGCCGACAATCGCGATAATGAAAACGATGCGATAGAGGCTCGCCATTTCCGAGGTTGCGATGCTTTCGGGAATACCGATTTTGGTCAGGTCGATCGCGGCAAGAATGATCAGCAGTGGCAACAAGGGCAGGGCGATCACACCGTCCGTGGAACGCATCAGGAAGGTGTCGAGCCACCCGCCGCGGTAGCCCGCCAACAATCCGATGGTTGTGCCGATCACGGCTGCACCGATCGCGGCCACCAGACCAACGAGAAGTGAGATGCGTCCGCCATAGAGCAGGCGGATGAAGACATCACGACCGGCTTCGTCGGTGCCGAGCCAATGGATGGCACTGGGGGCGGCGTATTGGTTGAACAGATCCACCCGGGTTGCCTCGATCCCGAGCAGGCTTTCAAAGGCCGGGGCGAGCAGCGCGAGTGTGGTGATGGCAACAAGGATCACCGCGCTGACCATGGCGGACCGGTTGCGCCGCAGGCGCTTCCAGAAGAGGTTGGGTTCTGCCGTCGCGACGCCCGGGGACGTTTGGGCGATAGTCATGCAGCTTCCAATACGCGGAAGGAAATGCGTGGATCGAGAACCGCATAGGCGATATCGGCCAGAAAGTTTCCGATCAGAACCACGAGCGTTGCCAGCAACAGGCCGACAAGCGCGAGATTGAAATCATTCCCGAGGATGGAATCGTAGATCAGCTTCCCCATGCCCAGATAACCGAACATGGTTTCGGTAATCAGGGCCCCGGAGAAAAGCGCACCGAAATCGAGCGCGATGATCGTGGTCAGCGGCAGCATGGCGTTGCGCAAGCCGTGGCCGAACACGGTCCGGCCCGACCCGAGCCCCTTGGCGCGGGCGGTTCGAATGTAATCCTGGCGCAAGACCTCGATCATCGCTGCGCGGGCAAAGCGCGTATATCCGGCAAGGCTGGCAATGGTGAGTGTCGCAACAGGCAAGATCAGAAATTCCAGCCGCCCCAGCAGACCTGTTTCGGGTGATCCCATACCCCCGGCGGGCAGCCAGCCGAGTGTCACGGCGAAGAACATGATGAACACAAGCGCCAACCAGAAGGGCGGCACCGAAATGCCCGCAAAACAGAACAGGTTGATCGCGCCGTCGAGGGGGGACTGGGGTCGGGTGGCGGCGATCACCCCCAGCGGGATGGCGATGGCAATGGCAACCAGCGAACTCAGGCCAAGCAGGATGACCGTGTTACCAAGGCGCGGGAGCAGAATATCCAGCACAGGGCGATTATAGGTGCGCGAAAAGCCAAGATCGCCATGCAGAACGCCACCCAGCCAGTTTGTGTAACGCTCCCAGAGCGGCAGATCGAGGCCGTGCAGGCGCTTGAGTCGTTCGCCATCCGCAGGTGTCAGGTCCGGGTTGGACGCGATCATGATGTCGATCGGATCGCCAGGCATCAGGCCGATCAGCATGAAAACGATGAACGACATCACCGTCAGAACGATGGCCATGCCCAAAAGCCGACGTGTCAGGAAGCCGATCAAAAAACGGTCATGGCCGGACTTGTTCCCGCCATCCACGTGGTTGGTGCCTCGAAGATCGTTGTGGGGGCCGATGGACGTGGATGCCCGCAACAGGTGCGGGTATGACGATGTCTTTCTGTCGTCATTTCGCGGTCCAGTTTTCGACCCACAATGTGCTTGGGTACTGGTGTCCGGTTGGTGTTACGCCGTGCAGCCATTTGGGCATGATGAACGCGTTGGCCCGGAAATAGAGGGGCAAAGCCGGCAAGTCTTCGGCGTAGGTCTGCTGGATGGTGGTCCAGAGGCGCTTCTGGTCGGCATCACTGCATTCAACTTCAACTTTATCGATGGCCTCATCCATGACGGCGCTGCGATAGCCGGGGTAATTCTGGCCTGACCAACCGTTTTCCACGGTTGGGATCATCGAGGAATGCAGCGTGGTCCGCGGCACATTTCTGGGGCTGGAAAACCAGGCAAACATGGCCATGCCGGTAAATTCACGCTGCCGGATGGTTTGTCCAAACAGAACCCGTGCCGGTTGATTGCGGATACGCAGATCCACACCGATGTCGCGCAGATTGGACTGGATCACCTGCTCAACCAGTTCGCGCACACGGTTGCCTGCTGTTGTCATGATTTCAAGACGCAGGGGATCGCCGGCAGCGTTGTGGCGGATGTCCTTGCGGATGTCGGTCCAACCGGCTTCGTCGAGCATGGTTCTGGCCAGTTCGGGGTCGAATGCGTATTTGCGAATGCTGTCCACATAGACCGAATCCAGCTGATGGACCGATGTATCCGCCACGGGTTGCTTGCCTTCAAACAGGCGCGTGCTGATGGAAGCCCTGTCGATCCCGTGAAGCAGGGCGCGTCTTACCCGGACGTCCTCTAGGACCGGATTGTCGAGCATCAGGTCGATGTGCTCGTAGAACAGCCCGGGTTTGAAAACGACGTCGAATCTCTTGCCGTGACGTTTCTCGAATTCCAGCGCCTGATCGAGCGAAATGCCGTCCTCACCCGCGATGTAATCGATCTCGCCGGACAAAAGATTTGCTTCGAGGGCCGCCGTGTTTTCAATGGTCCGGATTGTAATTTTCTTGAAGAACGGTTTCTGACCCCACCATGTCGGGTTTGGTTCGAGCACGACTGTCGCGCCAGGTTCGACGCGGGTAATCCGATAGGGCCCGAAATAGAGCCCGGCCTGGGTTGGGTCGCTGTCATAGGCGTTGCGGGTGCGATAGGCAGCAGGCTCACTCGCCGCGTCCCGTTCCAGATGTGCGGGCACGATCTCGAAATCGTTGATGGCTTCGGCTTCGCAGGTCCGCTTGTTCCAGAAAATGGTGAAGCTCTTGTCGTCCTTCGACACGATCTTCTCCATGCGGCGATAGAGTTCCTGATTGTTCACACCGGAGGTTTCGTTGCGCCCGATTTCCCAGGTGAACTGGACGTCTTCGGTTGTGATCGGCTTGCCATCACCCCAGGTTGCACCCTTCTGAATGGTGTAGTCGACTTCCAGTCCCGGCTTGCCGTCCGGCGTGGTCCAGTCCCGGATTGTGCCGGCTTCGCGCGATGGGAGCGTGGTGCACAACTGACAGATCAGTTTCCATTCCGCGTCATAGACGGTGAACGGTCGGCGGGTCATGCCGTTGATCAGGGAAAGCGCCACATGACTGGCGATATTGGGGTGAAAACCCTGTGGGAACTGGCTGATCCCGATGACCAGCTCATCTTTTTGAGCCTGCGCCGCGCCTGTGCTTAGGGCCGTCGCAAGTGCGGCGGTGGCAAGAATCCGATGGGCAGACACAAATACTCTCCCTCACAACATGAGGGATGATTGTAGGCCATGTGCGTGTAGCGATGTCGAGATCAATACGGTCACGAATGCGCGGGTCGGGTTCCCCTTAGGATCCCATCGGCGTCCAGCTGTCCGGCGCGCTGAGATATTCCTCGACACTGTCGAGCTGTTCGGCGCTGAAAATGCTGTTCTCGCGGGCGGCATCCAGGACATCCCACCATGTCGCCAATGCGTGCAATCCCACACCCAGATTTTCCATGGTTTCCCATGCTTCGGCGAAAATCCCGTAGTGGAAGACAACATAGGTGTGTTCGACAGTCGCGCCAGCTTCGCGGAGGGCATCGATAAAACGAACCTTGCTGCCGGCATCGGTGGTCAAGTCCTCGACCAGAAGCACTTTTGCATTGTCTTCCAGTGCGCCTTCGATCTGTGCCATACGGCCAAAGCCCTTGGGCTCTTTGCGGACATACACCATGGGTTTGCCCAGCGCGACGGCGATAAAGGCGGCGTAGGGAATGCCTGCTGTTTCGCCCCCGGCAACAACATCGATGTTGTCGCGTCCGATCTCCCGGTCGATCAGATCGACGGCATGGGCTGTCATGGCCTCCCGGGCTTCGGGAAACGCGATGACGCGGCGGCAATCGATATAGCTGGGACTGACCCGACCGGATGTGAAGGTGTAGGGGTCTTCGGGTTTGAAATTCACCGCGCCGATATCAAGCAGATGCCGGGCTGTGTCCATGGCCGCCGCTCGGGCTGCATCGGAAGTGTGTTTTGCTTTTTCGGGGCGTGCCATCGGGGCCTCGGGTCGTTCGTTGCGGATTGAATGCCGAACCTAGCGTTGCGACGTGAGTCGCGGATATCCGTGTCCTAGTGGCGATACTTGGACGGGCTGTCGGCGGAGATATCCAGAGCTGCGCTACCGGTATCAGCGGATGGTTCGTCGACATTCTCGGATCCGGTCGCGTCCAGACCCCAATCGGCGTTTTTGAGCACGGTGACAATGCCATGTGAGAACTGGGCGAGTTGCTCGTCATTGAGAGGTACGCCAAGCGACCTGACGCCGTCCGTGAGTTGCAAAAGATGTTGTCCCTTCCCCTTGTCCGTAACGCGCAGCCGGGTCACCAGGTGGGACGGGACGGCAACGGGGGCAGGAACCGAAGACTCATCGTTTTCCGATGTAGCGGTCTCTGTCTGGGGTTGCGCTTTCTGTTTGTGCTGCGCGCTGAACGCGACAGCTTCGGCAGGCGTTGGGCCCGGTGTCACAGGTGTCTGCTCCGGAACCTGGGGTTGAACAAGATGTCCTGCCTGCCGGAGGACTTTCTCCAACCCCGGCACCAGCCGTTTTACAAGGCGGCGTGTCAGTCCAAACACCTCATCCTGATCAGCATCGTCAGTAACGATGATTAGGATGCGATCTTCAACCTGTGAGTAGCGTAGCTGGAATTTTTGCGCGTTCATTATGTCCGGACCTCAAGACGTGGCATAATTGCAAGACCGATCGCGCAAGTCGAGGTCACGCGCGTAAAAGGACAAGCCGATGCGCTATCGCCGGGCAAATGCCGCATGAAATGCCTGATGACGTTGTTGTTTTCTGTGCTGCTCTCGTTGGGAGATGCCGCGTATGCGCAGGAGTCTCCAAAGAGTTGGGAGGGCACGATTTCGGCGCGGACGCTGAACGTTCGGGCCGGGCCGGGTCAAAGTCAGAAAATTGTCGGACGGCTCAAACGTGGCGACCGTGTTGTAGCTTTCGACGAAGAAGGTCGGTGGATTCATATCCGAGATTTCGATGGTAGCGTAGAGACCGGCTGGATCAGTCGCGCATTCATAAATTTGCCCAAAAACTTCATGGCACCGGCTTTCGGCGATCTGGAAAACGCATTTCTGGAGTGGGCATCAGCGCGTGGTGATCTATCCGTTGTCTCTGTGGAGGCAGAAAACCAGCTCTCTCTGGTGCTTGATCAGGTGTCCGGGGTCGCTGTATCGGAGCGCGTGGCGCGTGAGGTGGCCTGCAGTTATCGCGCACAGTTGTCCGTTGAGGGTCCGGTTACGGCGACGGTCTGGCCCGAGGCTGGAGCACAGGACGGCTGGATTGTTCACGTAAGCTGCCCCTGATCTGCCGGGGCTGTGGTGATTTGTCCGTTGCGCAGCATGATCGTTTTGTCGGCGATCGATCTTACAAATCCTGCGTTTTGCTCTCCGATGAGAATGGCCGCGCCGCCCGATGCGAGCTGCTGCAGCGCAATGGCGACCGACTCTGCTACGGCGGGCGCGAGGCCCAGCGATGGTTCATCCAGCAGATAGACCATCGGTTTTGCCATGATGGCGCGTCCGATGGCGAGCATCTGCTGCTGTCCGCCAGACAATTGCCAGGCGTGATCTGACGGTCGTCCTGCGAGTTGTGGAAACAGGGAAAAAACCTCTTCCAGTTTCCGTTGCCGCTCGGCATGGCGTGAAAGACTGGCGACGAGCAGGTTTTCAGCAACGGTCAGGCCGGGAAACACCCGGCGTCCCTCAGGCACCCATGCGAGACCAAGCCGAACTCGGTCTTCTGTTGTGCACTGTGAAATATCGGTGCCACCCAGCGATACACTGCCGGTCGATGATGCGAGGCCGATCACTGCGCGCAACAAGCTTGATTTTCCGGCACCATTGGCACCGAGCAACACTGCGGTTTCGCCGGCCAAAACCGAGATGCTGACATCGTGAATTGCCGCCACGCCACCATGAGTGACGCTCAGGTTACGAATATGAAGTGCAATACCGGTCATGACGAAATCACGCCGAAATAGGCATTTCGCACGTCCGGATTCGTGAGGGTTTCGTCCGATGCGCCGTCAGCGATGACGCGTCCGGCTTCCATGCATATGAGCCGGGACACGCAGGGAGACAGGAATTCGATATTGTGATCGATCAGCAGGATTGCCATGCCGGAGGCGGAGAGAGAAATGCAGATTGCCGCAATTTCGTCCTGCTCGTCCGGTGAAAGCCCGGCTGCGGGCTCGTCGAGCACCAGGATGCCAGGGTTGGTCGCAATGGCACGTGCGATCTCAACCTGACGGCGCAAGCCGTGTGGGAGCGTGTCACATCTCGCATCTGCGATACTGCGGATGGTGAGCAGGTCGAGGGCCTCGTCGGCCGCGGGTGACATTCCATGGGCTCGCTGGGTGGTTTCGACCAGGTCCCGCACCGTCAATGCGTTGGGCAGTTGTGGTGTCTGGAAGGTCCGGGCCAATCCCATGCGTGCGATGATATGAGCTGGCGTATTGGTGATATCACGCCCACCGAGCCTGATGGTGCCCTGATCGACCGGGGTCAGTCCCGTCAGAACATTGGCAAGAGTGGTTTTACCGGCACCATTCGGGCCGATCACGCCGACAATCTCTCCGGGACCGAATGAAAGTGTCACCCCATCCAGTGCCCGCACACCACCATAGGACTTGGCGAGGTCTATAGCTTCAAGTGCCAGCCGTGAGGGCTTTGTCGCCGAGGCCCTCTTCGATTGCGTATGCAAAGAAGGTTTATCATTTTCGTGGGGTGCTTTGGCCGGTGCGATCAGGGCAACGATTCCCTCCGGTGCAAAGACAACGGCGGCAAGCAGCAGGATGCCGACGGCGACCAGATAGTATTCATCGAATCCCCGGAACCATTCCGGCAAATGGGTCAGCAGAAGCGCGCCGATCACTGCACCCAATATCCCGAAGCGCCCGCCGACGACGGTCATGGTCAGGCAGGTGATCATGACACCAAACCCAAGTGTTTCAGGTGACACGACACGGTTGGTGTGCACGAAAAGCGCACCCGCTGCGCCACCGAAAGCCGCGCTGAGCAGGAAGGCACGCAAGCGAAGCATCCCGCTGTCGATCCCGAAAGACGGCGCGGCCAGCGGCGTTTCACGCATCACCGTGAACGCTGCGACACGCCCAGCGCGCATCTGCATATGTGCAATCACCATCGCCATACCAACGATCGCCCAGACGAACGTCAGGAGCGGCAATCCGCGGGTAAGTTTCCAGTCAAGAATCGTGACGGGTGGAACCCCCGGCAGACCGTTTGCACCGCCAGTCACAGGTTCCCAGTTGATGGCGACGAGCAGAAGCAACTGACTCAATGCGAGGGTGGCGAGCGCAAAGTAATGGGTCTTGAGGCGAAGAACTGGCAGGGAGACCAGCGCCGCCAGAGTGGCGGCAACCACAATAGAAAGCGGGAAGGTGAGCAGGAAGTCGGCTCCGAACTTGCTGCCCAGGATCCCCGTGGTGTAGGCGCCGACACCAAAGAAAGCACCCTGCGCAAGGCTCAGGGCCCCCGCGTGTCCGAAGATAAACTGATAGCCGAGGACGAGGATCACATAGATGCCCGACAGCGTGAGGATTCGCTGATCATAGGAAGAAGCAAAGAACAGCGCATAAATCGTCAGGGCCGCACCGCCAGCCACACTCATGGAAGTACGGGCGTTCATACCCGCACCTGCTGCGGTTCACCGAACAGACCTTGCGGACGGAAAAACAGGACGAGCAGCACAGCGATGTAGAGCAGCCCTTCGGCCAATGGCTGGGATGAGAAGGTGGCCACGCCGACTTCGAAGAAGGCGATCAGCATGGCGCCCGCTGCAGCACCGCGCAGGCTGCCCCAGCCACCTATGACAACCGCAATATAAGCCTTCAGGATCAGCGTACCGCCATCAGAGGGACTGATAAAAAACTGGTGCGCGAGCAAAAGTCCGGCCGCCCCGGCAAAGGCAGTGCCAAGCGCGAAGCTGATCATGGTGATGCGAGTGAGGCGGATGCCAAGTGCACGCGCCATCTCCGGGTCCTGTGCGCAGGCGCGGAACTGTCGCCCGAGCTGGGTTCGCTGCAGGACCATTGCGAGGCCGGACATCAGAACCGCAGTTATTCCAATGATTGCGAGCGATTGCCGGCTGAGGCTGGCGCCCAGAAACTCGATCGTTCCAACCCCGATCAGGGGCGGCGCGGTGCGCGGTGCGGCACCAAAGGTCGCGTTCAACCCGTTGGCGATGATGATGCCCACCGCAATTGTGGAGACAAACACGGAGATGGGGGGGCGTTTGCGGATCGGGAGATAGGCCAGCGCGCCGATGGCAAGACCAAGAAGTGCCGTGACCAACAGAACGCCGGGAAGAAGCAGCAGTCCGGGAATAGGGATGTCCGGTGGGAGCAGGATGGCAAGCGCAACGGCCGCGAACCCGCCGGCCACGACACCTTCGCCATGGGCAAAGTTCACCGCTGTGGTCGCATTGAGGACCAGCACGAACCCGATTGCGACCAATGCGTAGGCAGACCCCAGTGCGAGGGCGTTTAATGCAATTTGGGTCAGGAGCATGACAGTAGGTGCCGGTTGCGGGTCGCCCTCATTCAGTCCAGAAGGACCCCGGTCAGGTTTTCGTATCGCTTGACGATTTGCGGCACGCGACCTGTTCCATCATAACAGATGATCACGGCAGAATGCGCCATGTTGCCCTTGCCATCGGACTTGTAAGTCATCGCAAGTCCTTCGTGCCGGGCGGTCTGCAGGTGGCTGCGTACGGCATCGGCCGTTTGTGCGCCTGCGGCAATCGCCGCGAGGATCATCTGTGCTCCGTCATACTGACCCAGCGCAAAGGCGTCGGGTTCCCGGTCAAAGGAGCGTCGATAGGCGTCCACAAAGGCCTGCATCTCCTCACTCGTTTCGGAAACCGGTGAAGAACCAGATTCGGCGCAGACGCCCTTGAGTTCGGCCGGTTCGAGCAGGGCTGCAGTCTCGGGTTGGTGCATGGCAGATCCGGCGATGATCGGGATATCCAGACCAAGTGCTTTTGCGTGTCGAATGACGAGGGCCGTCGGCCCGGAATGCAATTGCAACAACAAGGCATCTGCTCCGGAATCACGAACCTTCAACAGAACTGGCAGCATGTCCTTGACCGAGACATCCATGGATTCCTGAAAGACCGGTGGTGTTCCGATCCGCCTCAGGTTTGCTTCCAGTGCTGCCCGGCCACTTTGGCCATAGGCTGTTGTCTGGGAGATGATAGCGGGGCGGCTTGCGTCGAGCTCTTCAACCGCATAGCGCGCTTGTGCCGCTTTCACCACGGCATCTCCGGGGAAGAAGCGGTAAACATTGGGGCTGCCCAGTTCGGTAATCTTTGCGGTGCCTGACACCGTAATCAGGGGGATGCCGAATTCATCTGCCAGCGGCACCAGCGCCAGCATCTGTGTGCCGAGCATGGGGGCAATGACGCTGACCACGTCAGAGGCGTCAACTGCCCGCTCGAAGGCATTGATGGCGATTTCGGGCGCTGTCGCAGTGTCGATCACGCTGAAGGAAACATCGGTGCCCACAAGGGCGAGTTCGGCACCGTTCTTCTGACTTGTGCCTTCAAGGGATAGAAATCCGGTAATTGGTACCAGTACAGGGACACGCAAGGGTTCGGCGTGGCTTGTTGTGACCAGTGAAAGGATTGCTGCCATGCCGGTGGCAAAGGTGATGACGAGGCGTGGCAACGTCCGCATCGGATACTCCCGAACATCGATCCGAAAAATTTGGGCGGTGGAGGGCCTTTTGCAGGCCCGTCGCAACAACTTCCTCCGCCGGCATGATCCGGATCAGGTTTATGGGTATGATCTCAGACCTGCACGATTGCAGGACACCCCAGAGTTACGATGCGAAAGACGATGGTTTGTGTCGGGGGGAGAGTCAAGCTTTGGCCGTCAGTTCGTCTTGTCATTGTTAAGGTAGCGCGTGCCATCAAAGGCCGTGAAATGCTCGCCAAGAAGCGGGTGTGCGATTTGGGTTGGATCCGGTTCGGTCTTCAGGTTTCGTTCGGCGACGTAGGTGGTGTGGAGCGCGTCATGGACCATCACGTGGTACCAGGGCGCGTCTTTTGGCGGGCGTGACTGGGCCACTTGTTCGTACCACTGGTCCGTGCCGCTATAGACGGGATCGACGTCGAAGATCGCACCGCGATAATCAAACAACTCATGCCTTACCAATTGTCCGATGTGAAATTTTGCGGAAGGCAGGGAAGGAGGCAGGGACATGATCGGAGCCTAACTGGATGACGGTTTGCGCTGTGCGTTGACGTCAGTATAGGCATAGACGGCTTCGGCCGTTGCAACGAGATTGTCATCGGAGTCGTGCACCCGCGCCGATGCGAAATAGATGCGTCGTCCAGCGCGGACGACTTCGGCAGTGCAGATGATTGTTCCGGTTTTGGCTCGACCGACGAAGTTTACCGTGAGGGATACCGTCACATTGCCGCGTCGTTTTTCGGGGTCCGTTTCATAGACACCGCAAAACCCGGTTGCCGCATCGATCAGTGTGGCCGTGACACCACCATGCAGACCGCCCTGGCGGTTTTTATGGCGATGGTCGATATCCACGGAAATCTGCGCAAAACCGTCGCGCCAATCGATCAGGCGAAAGCCCAGTTCGCCATTCAGGCCTTCGGTCAGATCACGTGCTTCGAAGTCGGACATTTGGAAACATACCTTTTGGTTCGGATTGACCCAGATATGCCCGATCCGCCAGAGCGGAGCAAATCCAGCTTGATCGAACAACTCACGCAATTGTTTGTTCGGAGGGCTTGATCACGGGCGTTATGAGGGCAATTTTCACGGTATGAGATATCGCACACCTACATATAACCGCCGTTCATTTCTGGCACATGCGACGGGAATAGGGGCGGCGGTTGCGGCGGGATCGCTGTTGCCGTTGGAGGAAGCACAGGCAGCAAGTGGTCCCATGCTGACGCGTCCCATCCCGTCTTCGGGTGAACGCATTCCGGTCATCGGCATGGGGTCGTGGGTGACCTTCAATGTGGGAGAAGACATCGCGGTGCGAACGGCCCGCGCGGATGTGCTCAAGACTTTCTTTGCGCAAGGCGGCGGCATGGTGGATTCTTCGCCAATGTACGGGTCCGCGCAGGACGTTATTGGATGGAGCCTCCGGCATCTCCAGGCCCAAGGCATGTCGACGGACAGCCTGTTCTCGGCCACCAAGGTCTGGACGCCGGTATTTGAGAAGGGACCGGGCCAGATGGCCCAAGCGCGACGGCTCTGGGGGCTTAACCGCTTTGATCTGATGCAGGTTCATAATCTTGTCGATTGGGAGGAACACCTGCAGACGCTGGCGGCCGACAAGGAAGCCGGTCGCGTGCGCTATGTCGGGATCACCACATCACATGGGCGACGCCATGGCGACTTTGCCGCGATCATGGAAAATCATCCGCTGGATTTCGTGCAGTTCACATACAACATCCTCGACCGGGAGGCCGAAGCGCGTCTGTTGCCGTTGGCTGCCGAACGCGGAATCGGCGTGATCATCAATCGTCCGTTCCGACGCCGGGGACTGATCAACCAGTTCGCAGGCAAACCGCTTCCTGAATGGGCCGGTGAAATAGGCGCGACGAGTTGGCCACAATTCCTGCTGAAATTCGTTGTGTCCCACCCGGCGGTTACCTGTGCGATCCCGGCAACATCGCAAATCCCGCATATGGTCGAGAATATGGGGGTCGGACGGGGGCCCATGCCCGATGCCGGGATGCGCGCGCGGATGGTGCGCCACGTGGAAGCGCTTTAGGTCCCGATCAGGGGTGACAGCGTGAAAAGGGTGCCGCACGATGGGGGTCCCTGTTCCGTGATGGGTCCAAAATGCTTCCGTTCACCATCGATACCTATTTTGCGGCAATCGAGCAGTACAATCAGTCGATCTGGCCGTTGCCACTTGCCGGGTTTCCACTTGCGATAATTGCGATCGCCTGTGCGATGCAGCCCTTTGCGGCTGGCGCGCGCGTTTTGGGCGCGGTGCTTGTTGTCGCGTGGTTGTGGTCCGGCCTCGGGTTCCATTTGTTGCACTTCTCAACCATCAATTTTGCCGCACCGGCTTATGCTGTTCTGTTTGGGGTCCAGGCGTTGCTGATCGCATGGATATGTTTTGCGCGCGGCAGACTGAATTTTCGATTTGTCCCCGGCGCGCAGGGTTTAGCCGGTGTTGTGGTGGTCGGAATGGGCGCGACGTCCTGGCCGATGCTTGGATTTATTTATGGCAATGAAACCTTCGCGGCGGCACCGATGTTTGCTGCAGACCCCACAGCGACGGTGCTCGTGACGCTTGGCGTTCTGCTTCTGGCCGAAGGCCGCGCAGCCGTGTGGCTCGCGATCATTCCCGTTCTCTGGACCTTTGTGGATGGGGCCACCTTCTTCGTGCTTGGCGCGCCGCTGGGATTGGCATTTCCGGTGATTGGCCTTGTTGTCTTCGTGCTCTTGGTGTTGAAACGGAGATCACATGTTCTGGATATGCGAGAGAATTGAGCGATGACCGACGATACGCATGAGACTGAACGCTGGGTCCGGCCCGCGATTGGGAGGCTTGAGGGCTCGCGCATTCGTCAGGTGGCCGAAAGCAATATTGGCCGGGACGACGTGATCGCGCTTTGGTTTGGGGAGCCGGATCTGCCGACACCGGACTATATTAAGAATGCGGTTCATGAAGCGCTGGATAATGACCATGTTTTCTATGCTCAAAACCGCGGCATTCCACCATTGCGCGAGACCATTGCGAGCTACTCCACCAACCTGATCGGTCGTCCCATTGATGTGGACCGAATTACGGTGAGCGCGTCGGGCATGGCGGCGATCATGCTGGTCTCTCAGGCGCTGGTGGATGCCGGAGACAATGTCTTGATCATCGGCCCGCTTTGGCCGAATTGTGCGGGCACAGTCGAGGTGATGGGAGGTGAAGCACGTTCGGTGCCGCTCAAACCCGATGAAACCGGCACCTGGCATCTGGATATGAACGATATCGCGGCAGCCTGTGATGACCGGACGCGCGCGATCTATGTGAACTCACCGGGTAACCCGACAGGTTGGGTGATGGAAAGCGACCAGCAGCGCGAGCTTCTGGAATTTGCCCGGACGCGCGGCGTGTATATCGTGTCTGATGAAGTATATATACGACTGATATATGACAGAGCGCGCGCGCCGTCTTTCCTCGATTTGGCGGAACCTGATGATCGGGTGATTGTGGTCAACAGTTTCTCCAAATCCTGGTCGATGACCGGGTGGCGGTTGGGCTGGTTGACCCACCCGCCGGTTCTGGGACCAATTTTCTCAAAGCTGAACGAGTTCAATGTCGCCTCGCCGACGACCTTTGTGCAGCATGCCGGGGTTGTCGCCATGCGCGATGGTGAACCGTTTGTCGTCGAAATGGTGGAGCGTTACCGGCGCAATCGTGATCTGGTGTTTCAGCGACTGGCTGCCATGCCTCGTGTTCGGCTCGCGCGACCAGAGGGTGCGTTCTACGCATTTTTTGCGGTCGATGGCATGACCGACAGCGTGGCCTATGCCAAGCAGTTGATTGCAGAGACGGGCGTCGGCATGGCGCCGGGCCGTGCTTTTGGTGAATCGGGTGAAGGGTGGTTGCGCTTGTGCTTTGCCGCGGAGGGCGCGACGCTTTCCGAAGCGCTTGATCGGCTCGAGCCAGCGCTGTCTTAGAGAGTTTCACATCGGGGAGACCGTGACATGAAGGTGGTAATCACAGGCGGGACGGGGATGCTCGGTCGTCGGCTGGCCCTGCGCATCCTCGCGGCGCCGGAACTGATTGGTCCCGACGGCACACTGCAGAATGTCGACAGGTTGGTTTTGTTTGATGCATTCCCGCCGGTCGAACCTCCACCCGATGATCCGCGCGTGGAGATTGTGACGGGTGATATCTGTGACCGTGGGGTCGTGGCGGGGCTGATTGATACGCAGACCGACGCGGTGTTCCATTTCGCGGCTGTCGTCAGCGGAGGTGCGGAGGCAGATTTCGATCTGGGCTACGCCGTCAATCTGGATGGAGGCCGAAATGTGCTGGAAGCTGCGCGCCAGACAGGTCGTTGTCCGAAGATCATTTTTACCAGTTCGCTTGCCGTCTATGGCGGAGAACGATCGGTTGATGATTCGACGGCGCTGACACCGCAAACCTCATATGGGACACAAAAAGCCATCGGCGAGCTGATGGTAAATGACTTCACCCGCAAGGGATTTGTTGATGGTCGCACCCTGCGCCTGCCGACCATTGTAATTCGCCCCGGCAAGCCGAATGCAGCGGCCTCGGGCTTTGCCAGCTCGATTCTGCGGGAACCTTTGCAGGGCGATGAAGTTGTAAACCCGGTGGAACCGGAATCACGAATGTTGATTCTGTCTCCCAAACGCGCCGTGCAGGCCTTCATTGATATTCACAATGCCGATGGCGCCATTTTGGGCATGAACCGTTCGGTGATGATGAACGGGCTATCGCCAAAAGTGTCCGAGATGCTGGACGCCTTGCGCTCTTATGGCGGTGATTCCGTGGCGGACCGCGTCAGGTTCGAACCTGACGCCCTGATTCAGGAAATCGTGGATGGATGGGCCTGGTTTTCCGATGGCGCACGTGCGAGTGCGTTGGGCATGCAGCCGGACGCCTCGCTCGAGGAGATCATTGAGACGTTTGTGACTGAAGAATTGGACGGAAAATTTGTCGCCTGATTCTAGGCATCAAATGTAAGAAGCGACGTGACGGGAATGTCGAGATGGTCTCGCCCGCCCAGACCGTCCAGTTCCATGATAAACGCTGCGGCACGGACATCAGCGCCTGCCTGACGCAACAATGTAAGTGCGCCGCCTGCGGTGCCTCCCGTGGCCAGCAAGTCGTCTAGAATGACAACCTTCTGACCCGGTGCAACAGCGTCCGACTGGAGTTCGATCGTATCGGTCCCGTATTCCAACTCATAGGTATGCGCAATCGTGTCGCCGGGCAGCTTGCCCGATTTGCGCGCCATCACGAATCCGCAGCCAAGCTGGAGCGCCAGTGGAGCCGCGACCAGAAACCCGCGGCTCTCGATGCCCACAAGCAGGTCCGGTTCATGCTGCCGGATTGCGACAGCGAGTAAGTCTACCGTGTGGCGCCAAGCCTGCGGATGGGCGAGAAGCGTGGAGAGGTCGTAAAACAGGATCCCGGGCTTTGGAAAATCCGGGATCGTGCGAATGTGGTCGGCGATGTCCATGAAACACTCTGAGCTGGTCGTTTGTATTACTTCGGGATGCTAGACCTGCGCTTGCGTCACGACAATGTCTGGATAGGCATACAAATTTGATCTTGTCGCGGCGCTGAAACAGGCGTTTCATATGATACATAATCTGCAACAGGTGTTTCATCTGATAAGCAGTGCGGCAATATTTGCGGGAGCGAGAAATTGACATCGGAAAATCCAAGTGGGCGATCCGCCAGCGACAAGATTCTTGCCGATCTCCAGCAGGTATACCCAAATCTCAGTCCTCAGCTTCGCCGCGCGGCGCATTACCTGATCGAGCGGCCGGATGAGATCGCCTTCACATCGATGCGGCAGCTTGCAGAGCGCGCCGATGTCCAGCCCGCCACAATGGTCCGTCTGGCACAGGCGATCGGATTTGATGGTTACGAGACCTTGCGCGAGCCATTCCGGGACGCCTTGCGCCAACAACCATCGGGTTTTGGGCAGCGGGCGCGTAATCTGCTCGCGCGCACCGGGCGGCGCAGCGGCGGGCGCGCGCTTTCCCAGCTGGCCAATGAAATGGTCGCGGCCGATCGTGAGAATATCGCGCTGAGCCTTGAAGCGATTGGCGCCGATGAATTGGCGGAAGCCGCGCGGGCACTTGCCGGTGCGCGGCGCATCTATCTGATCGGCCAACGGAGCCTGTTTCCGGCCGCATTCTATGTGCACTACGCCTGTTCGATGTTTCGGGACAATCTGATCCTGGTCGATGGCAATGGCGGAACCTTTGCCGATGGCTTGCGGGGCGTCTCCGATGAAGATGCGATGCTTGTGTTCTCTTTCGAGCCTTATTCGCGCGGCACGATAGAGGCCGCGGAGTACGGCGCGAAGCATGGCGCGACAGTCATTGCCATCACTGACAGTCTGGTGTCTCCGCTCGCCGCGTTGACCCAACATCTGCTTCTGGTGGGGACTGACACGCCAGCGCTTTTCCGTTCTGTGGTGCCGGCGATGACGATTTCTCAAGTGCTGGTGGCGCAGGTTCTTGCGCAGGGCGGTCAGGACGCCTTGTCGCGTGTGACCGAGAGCGAGCATCAGCTTGAAAGTTTTGGCGCCTATTGGACCGAGGAAGACCGGAAATCGAAACCGGACCAAATGGCCGAAGACTCCGATGACGAATTCGAGCTGCCCCGCCCGCACGAGCGTGGGCGGTCCTGATCCTGTGACGCAGGTTTCATCGAACGACGATGACCCGCGTCCGGACTCACGTGTTCTCCATCGGCATGCCCATAGTCGTCTGCCCTATGCCGTGGCCGGTGACGGTCCCTATGTGATTGATCGTGACGGGAAGCGTTATCTCGATGCCTGTGGCGGGGCGGCGGTGTCCTGTCTGGGCCACAGTGACCAGGATGTTATCGCGGCAATCCAGCAGCAGAGCGCTGCCATGCCGTTTGCGCATACAGCCTTCTTCACCAATGAGCCCATGGAGGCGCTGGCAGACAGCATGGTCGCGGGTGCGCCCGAGGGTCTTGATCGCGTGTATTTCACCTCCGGCGGGTCTGAAGCCGTTGAGTCTGCGCTCAAGATGGCGCGCCAGTATTTCGTTGAAATCGGCGAGCCCGATCGCTCTGTCTTTATCGCCCGACGCCAGTCCTATCACGGGAACACACTGGGCGCGCTTTCGGTCGGCGGCAATGAATGGCGTCGCGCACCGTTCCGCGAAATCATGGCGGAGTCTCGTCATGTAACGCCGTGCTACGCCTATCGGGAGCAAAAGGACGGTGAATCCGACGATGCTTTCGGGACTCGTCTGGCTGATGAACTGGAGGCCGAAATACAGGCGGCGGGACCCGAGCGGGTCATCGCGTTTATCGCCGAAACCGTCGTGGGCGCGACCTCAGGTGGAGTCGAGCCGGTGGAGGGGTATTTTCGTAAAGTCCGCGAAGTCTGCGATCGCCAAGGCGTGCTGCTCATCTTGGACGAGATCATGTGCGGTCTGGGGCGCACCGGGACGCTTTACGCTTTCGAACAGGACGGCATTGTTCCGGATATTGTGACTTTGGCTAAGGGTTTGGCGGCAGGCTATCAGCCATCGGCGCGGTGCTGATGGCAGAAAAGATTTTTCGGGCCTTTTATGACGGCTCGGGCTTCTTTCAGCATGGCCACACCTTCATCGGCCATGCGACAGCCTGTGCGGCCGGCAGTGTTGTGCAGACAAAGCTGCAGTCGCCCGCGATGATGGCGCGGGTTCACGAGCTGGGGGCTCTGTTCGAAGAACATCTGCAGGACCGGTTCGGGAACCATCCTCATATTGGAGACATACGCGGGCGAACATTCTTTCGCGGGCTGGAACTTGTGCGGGACCGCGCGACGAAGGAGCCGTTTGATCCGGCGCATAAACTCAATGTCAGGATAAAAGCCGAGGCCATGGCGCGCGGCCTGATGTGTTACCCGGGCGGCGGCACGATCGACGGGGTGCGCGGTGACCATATTCTGCTGGCACCGCCGTTTATCCTCACCGACGCTGAGGTGGGTATGGTCGTGGAACACCTCGGTGATGCGGTTGATGGGGCGATTGCCAGCATTTAAACCCGATCCGTCCGTTTGTTGTCATCCAAAAGTATGAGTTTGGCGGGGTTTCATCGTTTTAAAGCTGTGACAAACTGATGTCAGGCTACCCAAGTGGCGAAGGAGTTAAGACCGTGCGGTCACTTTTCTGGGGATTGCGCGTCACAACAAATCAAACAAGGTTCAGGGAAGAGGAGAGATTATGTCTCATTATCGAAATTAAATCCTGTCAGTCGCTGGCGCAGCCGCGATCGCGTTGGGGCGGTATGTCCGTCCATGCGCCGGATGCCAGCGCCCAGCAGCGCGACATTCTGATCGGCGGTGGCTCTGTCACCGGCGTCTACTATCAGGTCGCATTGCAGACCTGTCAGGTCATGAACAAGCATTCGGGCGGCAAGTACAACTGCGTCGGTCGCCCCGCGCTCGGTTCGGTCTTCAACATCAATGCGGTGAACCGCGGCCTGCTCGACTTTGGTGTGGCCCAGTCTGATCGCAACTGGCAGGCAACCAATGGCACAGCTGATTGGGACGGCAAGCCGGTTGGTAAGCTACGCAGCGTGTTCTCGATGCACCCCGAAGCCGTGCTTCTGGTGACCCGCATGGACGCCGGGATCAACTCGGTTGAGGACCTCAAGGGCAAGACCGTGAACATTGGCAACCCGGGTTCCGGCCAGCGTGGCAACTCGATGGACTTCCTACCGCTTTACGGCATTGATGTTGAAAAGGACATCAAGGCTGAAGGCCTGCAGCAGGGCGAAGCCTCGCGCGCACTGGTCGACAAGAAGGTTGATGCTTTTGTCTATACCGTCGGCATGCCGAGTGCGGCGATTGAAGAGCCGGCCAACTCGACCGACATCAAGATCCTCGACCTTAACTCCGACGCGGTGAAGAAGTTCATCTCCGACAAGCCGTACTATGTTCTGGCGAAGTATCCGGGCGAAATGGTCAAGGGTGTCGGTCCGTTTGAGACCTATGCGGTGAAAGCCACGGTTGTCTCCAGTGCCGATGTCGACGATCAGCTCGTCTACGACTACACCAAGACGGTCTTCGAAAATCTTGATGAACTCAAGAAAACCCATGCGGCATTCCGGGTGCTCGAACCCAAAGACATGCTCGGCGGCCTGTCGGCCCCGATCCATCCCGGTGCGATGAAGTACTACAAAGAACGCGGCTGGATGTAAGCCAAATCAGTATCGGGCGGCACCTTCGGGTGCCGCCCTTTATGTATGTAAGTAAGTACCAAAGTAACTGGGGGGTTATGGGATGAGTTCGGACAACACGGCAGCTGACGGCGCGGCACAAACCGAAGAAGAACGCGACTTCATTGCGGAAGCAGAAAGTGGCCCCCGAAGCCCCGAAAACCGGATTGTCGTGGCCGTCATCACTGGTCTTTGTGTGGCCTGGTCGCTCTTCCAGCTCTTCATTGCCGAGGTCCCGGTCGAATCTCGTTTCGCACGATCCTGGCATCTGGGCTTTGCGCTTGCCCTCGTTTTTCTAACATTCCCAGCCTACGACTATCGCAACCCGGCGCTTTGGGCGCGGACCCTGCATCGGGTGTTCCCGTTTTTGCGGCCTAAGCGGTCCAATCGTACATTCGTCCCGATCACCGACATGATTCTGGCAGTGGTCGCGGCCGGATCGTCGCTTTTCTTCGTCGTCTATCAGGACGATTTGCAGGCGATGGGCGGTCTGGGCGGCACCCGTGAAGTGATTGTTGGCACGGTCCTGATCGTCCTGCTTCTGGAAGCCGCACGACGCGCGCTGGGCGTGGCGCTGAGTGCGATCTGTATCGTCTTCATTATCTACGCGTTCATGGGCAGTGAATCCTGGGTCCCGGATATCCTCAGATATCGCGGCACCACTTACGAGTTTTTCATTTTTGAGATGTACTTGACCGACACCAGCATCTTCGGTGTCCCGCTCGGTGTCTCGACCAGCTTTGTCTTCCTGTTCGTCCTGTTCGGCTCGCTTCTCGACCGGGCTGGCGCGGGCAAGTACTTCATCGACGTCGCGTTCTCCGGCCTCGGGCACAAGATCGGTGGGCCGGCCAAGGCTGCGGTGGTGGCTTCGGGGCTTTCGGGCCTCGTGTCTGGTTCTTCGATCGCCAATGTGGTGACGACGGGCACCTTTACGATCCCGCTGATGAAAAAAGTGAGACTACCGGCTTACAAGGCGGGCGCGGTCGAAGTGGCGGCCTCCACCAATGGCCAGTTGATGCCTCCGATCATGGGTGCGGCCGCCTTCATCATGGCCGACATCATCGGTATTCCTTATCTGGATGTGGTGCGCGCGGCGTTGTTCCCAGCGGTCATCTCCTACATGGCCTTGTTCTATGTGGTGCATCTTGAAGCGCTGAAGCTCAATCTCCGGCCGGTGTCTAAGAGTGAACTGCCGCCGATGCTCAAGACCTTTGTCAACGGCAGCCATTATCTGATTCCGCTGACGGTTTTGATCTGGTTCCTTGTGATCGAAAAACGATCGCCGATCTTCTCGGCGCTGACAGCGATTGAAGCGCTGGTGGTGCTGATACTCGTTCAGCGTCCGATCATCGCTTATCTCGCCCTTGGGGCACATAAGCGGGCCGGAAGCCTGGACCCGGAAACCCGTGTTGGGGCGATCCTGTGGGTGGCGTTCCTCGACGGTGTTCTGGATATCTGGCACGGGCTGATTGCGGGCGCGCGCAGCATGATGAGTGTGGGCGTTGCAACAGCAGCGGCCGGTATCATCGTGGGTGTGGTGAGCACCACCGGCCTGACGGGTCGTTTCGTGAACCTGATCGGCACGGTCTCGGGTGGCAATGTCTCGGTGATGCTGATCCTGACGGCCGTCACCAGTCTGATTCTGGGTATGGGTTTGCCGACGACGGCGAACTACATCCTGATGGCGACGCTGACAGCTCCGGTCATTGTCGAGCTTGGCGGTGATGCCGGGCTGGTCTTCCCGATCATCGCAGCCCATCTCTTCGTGTTCTACTTCGGAATTCTGGCTGATGACACGCCCCCGGTGGGCCTGGCCGCTTATGCTGCGGCCGCGATCGCCAAATCTGACCCGATCAAAACCGGTATTCAGGGTTTCACCTACGACATACGCACGGCGATCCTGCCTTTCGTGTTCCTGTTCAACACCGAATTGCTGATGATCTCGGGCGTGGCCGCTAATGGGGACATTATCTGGCTGAACGACCCGATCGGTATTGTTTGGGTGTTTGTGGTCGCTTTGATAGCGATGTTTGCCTTCGCCGCCTTCATGCAGGGGTACTTCGCGGACAAATGTAACTGGGCAGAGCGCATATTCCTGTTGCTACTGGCATTGGCCATGTTCAGGCCGGCCCTGATCACAAATCAGATCGGGCTGGAACGGGAGATCATACAGGGCATCGGTCTCGCGCTCTGGGCCGCGATGTATTTCTACCAGAAGCGACGGAAGCAAAAACGAGATGGCGACGGAGATTCGCCGGTCGTCGCAGCGGCATAGGAGGACGCGACATGTACAAGCATATATTGCTCCCGGTGGACCTTGAGGATCAGGCGTCCTGGGAGGCCTCCGCGCCGGTCGCGGTCGACTATGCCAAGGCTTTTGGCGCCACGGTGCACGTGATGACTGTGGTGCCCGATTTCGGCATGAGTGTGGTCGGATCGTTCTTTCCCGATGACTTTGCCGAGAAAGCCATTGCAGAAACCGACAAGCGCCTCCATGGCTTTGTCAGCGAGAATTTGCCGGATGATATTTCGATCCAGCACGTGGTCAAACATGGCCGGGTGTATGAGGAGATCATCATGACGGCCAAGGAACTGGGGGCTGACCTGATCGTAATGTCGGCGCATCGTCATGAACTGAGCGACTACCTGCTGGGTCCCAATGCGGCCCGTGTCGCACGGCATGCAAGTCAGTCGGTTCTGATCGTTCGCTAGAGGCGTTTGGGCGTTTGCAAAGGCGCGCCCGCCGTTGTATGAAACCCGCCGTCGGGAAGTAGCTCAGCCTGGTAGAGCACTACGTTCGGGACGTAGGGGCCGGAGGTTCAAATCCTCTCTTCCCGACCAGAATTTTCCTTATCCCTAAATCGAGATGGTGCGCGGTGCCGTGGCGTTGTGTGGGCGTCCGTATTCGGCCAGTTCTTCCCACTCGTTGTTGGAACACAGCGACTTTCCGTGGGTGAACGAGTTGGCTACGGCGGCGTAAGGAAGCCGTGAATTTTGATAAGAGGTTAGGCGATTCTAGTGGTCGTTTAACAGGTTAGAAAACAGTCCAGCCTCCCTGCTTGTACCACTCCTGTGCCACAGGAGATGGATTTGGCATCAATAATGAAACGTAACGGGCGATATACGGCCCGTATTCGGCGTCAGGGTACGCCGTTGCAGACCAAGACCTTTGATCACCTGTCCGACGCTCGTCGTTGGGCTGCAGAGACGGAACGACAGATCGACCTTGGCCACTTAATTACAAATGACTGCACCGT
Organism: uncultured Alphaproteobacteria bacterium; assembly: GCA_943787745.1. GTDB lineage: Bacteria > Pseudomonadota > Alphaproteobacteria > UBA6615 > UBA6615 > JABJAG01. The sequence continues at coordinate 265,875 of CALSNJ010000007.1, forward strand.
CGGGCAGTTGCTCGAACGCTATGGTCGAAAGGTAACGCCAACCAAGCGTGGCTTTTATGTTGAGAAGTACATTGTCTCCCGGCTTAGACGCACATGGTTGTCTAATATCTGGTTGTCGAAACTGAACTCTGGCCATCTGGCCCGGTACCGCGATGAGCGGCTCAAAGAGGTTGGTGCATCCGCCTGTAACCGAGACCTCTCGATCATCAGCCACGCCATCCGCATTGCGACGTCGGAGTGGGGCTTCAATTTGCCCGGTAACTCCGCACTTAACCTCCGGAAACCGACACAGCCAAAGGGTCGAACCCGAAGACTGGAGGGCGATGAAGAGGCACGGCTGATGGTGTCGTGTCAGGCCTCATCGAACCTTTACCTTCAGCCGCTGGTTGTCCTCGCCATTGAGACGGCGATGCGCAGAGGTGAGTTACTCAGTCTTCGCTCGGAGCATGTCCAGCTCGACAAAAGCTACGTTCATCTGCCCATGACCAAAAATGGTGACAGCAGGGATGTCCCGTTGTCGCCATTGGCACGACAAACCATCGAGGCGCTGCCAAGGAGCCTGACTGGTGTCGTCATACCGGTCCACCCCGAGGCACTAAAGGGCCTTTGGAACAGAGCAACCCGAAGGGCAGACATCATGGACCTTCGGTTCCATGACCTCAGACATGAAGCGACAACACGGTTCTTCGAGAAGGGTCTCGGCGTAATGGAGGTGGCAGCAATCACCGGTCACAAGGATCTCAGAATGCTGCAGCGGTACGTCCAGTTGCGACCCCAGGACCTTGCCCGGAAGTTAGCCTGACCGCGTCACACTCATGCCCGATTCCGTCTTTAGATTTAGACGCTAAACGACAATGACCCTGCCACCGGGGCCGCAGATGCGGGTGGGTGGATGCGGATTAGACGGTGAGTGCCGCAGTCGAAAAACCCCCGTCACAATATGGCGGTTTTCTCCTTTAGCCGCGCGATTTGACAGCTAATTCAGGCTCCCGCGAGGCATCGTCTCCGGGGGCCTTTCCTTTTGGACGGTGCCAATCACGTCCAGGTAATGGGCGATCTGTCGGTCAATTTCATCAGGATCGAGGTTGCGAACCTCCACCCGTCTGGCAGGTTCTAGGTTCTGCAGTCGCCCCAGAGTTGCCAATGCGTTGTGAGCCACTGCAAGACTCCCCGAGGCTACCGACATCCTGTAGAGACCGATCAGTTCCTCGACGATATCGAAGTTTTCAGTCGCCCTCAGGACGGCGTCACGGTGGGTCTGGACGATGTCTGCACCTCCGGGACCTTCAGCAGGTCACAGGCCCTCTTGGCGGCGCTGGTGTGGCTGTATCCGGCCTGTATGGCAGCAGCCCGACCGTTACCGCCACAGGCGACGTAGGCGTGGGCAAACCGGGTCTGTTTCTCGTTGAGTGGCATCGACAATCTCCCTGATCGTTGAAGGGATATTGTCTGTCATGGCGGGTAGTTTCCCCAGCGATGTTCAACCTTGTTCCTCACAGAGGCCCGTCGCTGTCCCCGCAGATCCATCTATCCGATCGTTTTTAATCCGCAGATCCAGATCAAAACTTTGACCACGTATTTTAGCCTGATACGTAAGAACGGCTTCCTGCCCTAAGGGGTTGGACATCTTCTCGTTCCATAAAATATCTAACTTTTTATCACCTAGCTTTTTTATTTTTATTTTACCATCCACACTAAGACCCACTTTATTTACTGATATTTTCTCATCTTTAATTATAAATGTCCATGTACCACTTGCATGATCATATATAACATTTTCAGAGAAAGGGGCAACGGGTCGGAACGATTTAGGGCGACAAATAATAGTGTAATTATCAACGTTAACTATATCTTTTCCGGGCGAACGAACCTTCCCCTTAAGGCCCAATATATCCCTCCTTTTTTCTTCCGCTTCTGCCTCGCTAATAAGGCCTTTCTCCAAAAGTGAATTCACTTTTGAAAGTAGATCTTCAACCGACAATTTGCCGCTTTGACCACCTTCGGTTTTTGGGATTGGTATCTTGCCAGTTTGTCCCCTGATATGGTTTCGACAATTCTTGTCAAGACCGAGTAATTTTGCTTTATCAATATACCACTGACTAGACGCAGTAGAATAGTCCCACTCTCCGCTGGGCAAAGTAGCCGATCGACACGAGTTTTGTTCTCCAATTGTTAATTGCATTTCCGGAGATACTTTGGCTTTTGCGAAAACTCCACCTAATTTTTCGATATCACCCTTCTTAGGTATCTTGTATCCAGTCCGGACTTTATTCCCGAAATGGCGAATCGATCCGAGTAGATACAATGCTTCTTGTGATATGGTTTCTTTATCGACGTTAGACGAAATATCACATAAATTTAATCGTATGTTTTTATCTCCGGAGCCATCAAATCTACCCGGAGTTCCATATGTGAAAAAGATATAAGAGCAGTTTTTTATATTATTGTATCTATAATTAACCTGATATAAATCATTTCTTAACTTATTTATCTCTACATTAGATATAAGATATAAATCATTTCTGTATCTTATTTCAAAAATATTTTTTACCTCTGCTTTGTCAGCGTGAGCAAAGGTGTTTGGGGTTTGTTGTAATTCTAGAAATCCCCCTTCGATATTCCAATTCTCCCAATATATTTGATTTGCATACCGTCCATAGGTAACTTTTTTTACAGAAACGTTGGAGGCATCAATGGAGAGCCTAGCGTTCTCTTTACCCTCTCCTATAGTTTTGATTTCTCCTAAATTCGCACCTGTTGTAGACCTCATAGTTTTTGAACTTGCAGGAGATATGACGGCAAGTGATAGTGCAATCGTGATGGGTATAATTTTAAGGAAGTTCATTAAAAGTCCTTTCCAAAACCCTGCTCCGACGCCGGTGTGACGACGGCAAGTGACAGTGCGATGGCGACGAGGATGGGTCGTATGTCGATCATGACTTTACTCTAGCTTACCCAAATTCACTTCTGAAACCTCTTTTCCCATCGTAAAATTGGGGTCAGAAGGAGTATCGGCATGGCTATTCAGATAAGTACGAACGACATCGACAAAGACGGGTTCTTCACCACCACATTCACCGGGGACGACACAGGACAGCGACTGAAGGGTCGGATCAGGTGTCCACGGCAGGGGCGGCCGGTTGTTGACTACTTCTACGTTTCGGTAACCGACCCGGGGGCGGCGACAACCACAACGGACTTCATCAGGGACCGTGATGGGGTGGTGGTCTACCTGAGCGGAGATGTCTTCCGCAGGTTCTTTCACCAGATGACGTCGGCAATCAGCGGGTCCTCGGACAGCTACGAAGATTTCATCTGTGGTGTCGTTGCCGACAAATCATTGCCGAAGCAGACACGGGTCGACTTCGTGTCGAAGCAGTGGTTTGGGCCTCTTCCCGGGCGTGTCAGTAATTGACCGCCCTACCTTGTACTCAGAAACTGACACGCGGCCTGTAACCGAAGGCCAAAGCGGCTTTGTCGTCAGACGCCTTTACGAAACACATGCCAGTCTTCGTACTCAAAACCCCTTGGGTAAGTCCCGAATCGGCCTGATCATCTGGGTAAGCAGAAATCTGCGACACCCCGGACAGGACCAAGCTATGGGACCCGACCCCAATTCCGAATACACCGATGACACCCAACTCGCCGACTGCGAGGTACCACCGACGACGTCGGACCAAGATCAATCATCAAAATGGACGGCTCACTACGGCATAAACCCTTACAGCGACGACTGGTCTGTACCGCTGTCGTTTGCCCTGTCGAGCCAACATCCTGAGCATGTCGTTCTGATCAACAGGCTGTGTCACCAGTATCTGCCGGAGTACCTGCCGGAGAGGCGCGAGTATCGGGAGTTCGGAGCGTATCCACGCCGGGAACTCCGCATCATTATCCTGCACCTGTATCTGATGTGGTGTCGCGACGAACGATTGTTCACGGCAATCCCGATGGGGAACGATACGGCCTACGGGCTGAAGAAGTACCGATTCATGGACGGGCAGTACCCGAAGATTGTCCGCAACCTTGCCGACAAAGGGCTGTTGATCTTGTGCCGGGTTACTCGGGACAGAACGACAGGTGAAGGCCGGACGACCCGGATACGACCTACCGACAAACTCAGACAGCTATTCCTGACGGCGCGACCATTCGAGCAGACCATCCGTCGTGATCGGCAGGAGACCATCATCATCAACAATCG